>CP170178.1:0-3040071 GCA_042296865.1 Bathyarchaeia archaeon
AGTCCCACCATAAAATCTCATTTGTCTTGGTATGGGACCAACTGTGAATTAAGTTTGTGTTTGAGTTTTTATAGAATAGTTGTTAGTTGCTTTGAGCGAGGAAAAAACGCCTTTTAGTTGTGCTATCAAGTCTATATAATGGCGTTATTGGTGAACATTCTATAGTTTGTTTTTATAGTTACTTATTCGGAGTGAGTTTAGTTTATATTTTGCTTAGAATCAACTGTAATGCTTGTTATTTACCGTTGGGAGCATAATACAGCATTATGCCAGAAAAAATTGTTGAGAAAGCCTCAATGTTAACAGAAGATAAAGTAGTTGAAAAAGTCACAGAGTTAATGGAGACTCTTGATCACGTCAAGGAATATAACGCTCTGTACAATTCATTTAAAACTTTTGCCTTGATTGTGATAGGTTCCCTTTCAGTTTTTCTGGCAATTGGCGGTTCATTAAATTTTTTGAACTTCTCCGTCACTCCTGGTAATCCTGAATTCTTTCTGTTGTCAATACTGTTGTTATTAATCCCTGTTTCAGGGATAATTGTGGGCATTTTATTTATCAGGAAAAGAGTTAAATCGGCAAAAAAAGGTGAATGGAAGAAAGAGATTGAACAAGGATTCCCATCAGCTTTGAAAATTTTAATGGAAATTGATTGGGATAAAACATTCGAAGAAATTTCTTTAGGGCGTGTTGGCTACGCATTGTATGGATTGTTGAAAGCGGCGGCTTATTGGATTATTAGCTTGTTTATAATTGGCATTATTGGTAATTCCATTTTCTTCTTAATCCATCCACAAGGCGGGTTTTTCGCTGGACCCATTCTGTTTCTGTTTTCAATTCTAATAGTTTATTTCTTGGCAAGACACGATCTTGCAGTACGTTACAAGGAAATTCGAGCTTTAGATAAACTTCTTTGGGAGTTACGGTGGTTTAGTAATGAACTCGGGCGAGCAGAGTTCTAAACCTGACCTATATGTCATCGCCCGTATAATCAAGGCGTTGAAAGAGAAAAACAGGATGAATAAAACAGCCCTGGCAACTTCTACAGGCTTAGCATATGATAAATTAGTGTGGTATCTCTCGTGGATGTCTGCACGTGGCTTTGTCATTACGGATGAGCATGGCATGGTTGTTTTAACAAAGGAAGGCTCAAAAGCGTACGATGATCTAGTCCAGTGGATCATGAAATATGTTGGGCAACTAAAGTTTCCGCGACTGAACTTGAGACCATAAATCACTGTTTGACTCCTTCTTATTTGCAAGAAACAGGTTTTTTGTTACCGATTTGGGTATTCTTTACACTTATAAATAAATAAGTGCAGTTGACGCTGAGGTGCAACATGACAACGTTTTCGCGAGCTCCGTCTTTGTAGCAGTGAAAGGAGGTTGGAAGATTTTGAACAGAGTGTGCTCAAACCTTCTTGCCTTCTTACCTGCTCATCATCTTCTTGAAGAGTGGCACTGCAATGGCAAGCATAACTGCACCAAACACAATCAGTATAATTAAGTCAGTAGATATCTGCTCTACACCTGCACATAGCACCATTACTTTTCGCATTACATCTAAAGCGTACGTCAACTGATGGCTCCGGGGTAAACTTGTCATAAATAATCATTTTTTCTGAAACGATTTCTAGCATTTCGCGAACTTTATTAGCTTCTTTTTCGATGTCGTGTCCGCCAATTGTTGCTTTGCCACTAGTCGGTTTGGCCAATGTTGATAGTATGCGCAGTGTTGTACTTTTACCGGCACCGTTAGGTCCAAGTAAACCGAATATCTCGCCTTTCTTTACTTTAAACGAGATTTCATCTAGGGCTGTGAATTTTCCAAATGTTTTAGTCAGGTTCTTTACTTCAATAATATTATTGTTATCCACAGGAAGATTTTCCTCTCTCAAATGTTGTTGCAAGCAATATATTCCAGTGCAATATATGCTGGGCTCATTCGGAGAGAGTCAAGTTTACTCAAGCTGAATCTGATTTATTGGTTTTTCACAATGCAAGCAGTGATAAGAAAAACATGCTGTATAGTTGCATATCGCTGAGTTAAAGAAGTATCAAACCAAATCAAAAGTATAACACTCATGAGGTAACTTGAATTTAACAACAGACCTTCCTAACACATTTTGTAACTCCCTCCGAATGAGTCTGCCTTTTAAGCCTTCATGAGACCTATGCATTAACAAATTTAGATTTGAGGACAAAAATATATGACAACCATAGTAGAAGCAATAGATCTGAAAAAGACCTATATGCTTGGAAAAGTGCCAGTTGAAGCCTTACGAGGAGTTAACCTTGAGATTAGAGCTGGCGAATTTATTTCAATCCTTGGCCCGTCTGGAAGCGGCAAATCAACAATGCTCAATTTAATTGGGGCACTTGATAAACCAACGTCTGGAAAACTTTTGATTGATGGAGCGGATATTTCAACACTTAATGATAATCAACTTGCAGGATTAAGGCTAAGAATCGGTTTTGTATTCCAATTTTTTAATTTGATTCCAAGATTAACTGCCCATGATAACATTGAATTAGCAATGTCAATAACCAATACGGATAAAAAACAGAGACGAGAGCGTGCAATAGAGCTTCTTGAAACTGTGGGTCTTAAGGACAGGATACACCATAAACCTGCGGAGCTCAGCGGTGGTCAACAGCAACGTGTAGCCATAGCTAGAGCATTGGCAAACAATCCCAAGTTTTTGTTGCTTGATGAACCAACCGGAAACGTGGATTCCAAGACAGCGCGCGAGGTTATGGATATAGTCCACACTTTGAACACGGAAAAAGGAGTTAGCATCATCATGGTTACGCATGACAATAAGCTAGCTCATGAAGCTAGACGAACAGTGCGAATGGTTGATGGCAACATTTCAGAACAAATGGTGAATTAGCATGAAAACAATTGACGTCTTTGGGTATTCTTTTAACGCAATTAAACTTCGAAAACTTAGAGCAGCGCTAACAACATTAGGTGTAATAATCGGTATCGCAGCCATAGTTGCCCTTCTATCAATCACACAAGGTTTACAAACAACTTTAACAGGTCAATTAAATCAAGGCTTATCAGCCGACACCCTGATTGTGACTGCTGGCAGCAGTGGTTTGGTGGGTGGTGGAGGTTTTGGTGGAGCAACCGAAGGAACTAGCATTAGCGGAGACTCAAGTAGTAGTTCAGGCTTTGCCTTATACGCGAACTATACAGACGAAATAAACGCTTTATCATCAGATATCGAGTCCTCTGTAGCTATAATGAGTCGCAGTGGTTATCTTGAAAGCGACACCCTTAACCAATCAGTCACTATCTACGGAGTTGATTACAACCAGTATAGCCAAATCTACAGCACTTTCAAATTAGAAGATGGAACAACACCGCCTAACACATCAGAAAACGATGTTGTCATCGGTACTCGAGTAAATCAGCCAAGCCAAAATGGAACGATATTCTTCACAACGGGCGCTTCTATTAACTTAACATGGACAAACGCAACCGTACTGCCACCTATAAATGAAACATCAACTGCAACTGTTACAGGTGTACTTCAGGCAATCGGCGGTTTCGGCACCAGTGGACCTTCCGATAATGGCGTATATATACCAATCACTAAAGCTGAAAGTTTCTTTGGAACACAAGAATGCAGCATGATAATTGTCAAACTAAAAAGCAGTGACAATGAAACCATTACAGCCGTAACTAAGACAATCACTGATCACTTTAGCGACCAAGTGTCCGTTGTTTCATCAACTGCAATGTTAAGTACAATAACAAGCGTCTTTAGCATTTTACAGTTATTCTTAGCAGGTATAGCTGGCATTTCACTACTTGTTGCCGGTGTTGGCATCATGAACATTATGGTGGTTTCTCTAATTGAGCGGACACGTGAAATCGGCATCCTCAAGGCTTTGGGTATGAAAAGCAGAACAGTACTAACAATATTCCTCGGCGAATCAGTTATCATCGGTTTAATCGGTGCAGTCATCGGAATAATCGCTGGATACGGGTTAGCAGTCATTGTTGCACAAGTTTTAGGCTCAGGGCTTCTTGGCGGAGGCGGAGGTTTCACTTTAACTCCAGTGCTGACACCTACGGTGCTCTTAGGGTCGCTTGCTTTCGGTATAGGTGTGAGCGTAATCTTTGCACTTTATCCAGCGTGGAGAGCCTCAAAACTCAAACCAGTAGAAGCATTAAGATACGAGTAGGCCTATAACGGCAACTCTTTTTTCTTTACAGAATATCGGATAACCCAAGTGCCCACCAAAAAAATATAGTGGGTTATCGAACCCTATGGTTCAACGTTAGATTATTTTACTATCAAAACTGGACAGTTCGCTTTGTTAGCTACTGTGTTGCTGACGCTTCCTAAAATGAACTCTTTAATGCCGCTTAAGCCTCTGCTGCCTATGACTATCATGTTAAAGTTTCCTTCTTTTGCAGTTTCAATTATTTTATCGGCTGGTTGCCCTTCAGCAAGTTTGGTTGATACTTTTAGGTTTGGATAATTTTTTCTTGATTTATTAAGCGCTGTAGCTAGAAGATTTTCGTAACTGGTTCTCTGCCTTTTTAGCATTGATTGCATTTCTGCCGGGGAAACTGGCGGTATTTGCGGTACTTCCATGGGTTGAGCGTAAGTTTGTGTAAATACTGGTATAATTTTGGGTTCCATTACACTTAACACTAAAATCTCGGCAGAACACTTATCAGCTAAATAGATTGAAAGGTCTAATGCTTTATTTGCAGGTTCAGAGCCATCAATCGGAATTAGAATTTTTGTAATCATTTAAACATCCTTCGTAACTTTAATTCTGGATTTGTAATTTATTTATCCCTTTCTTGTTTTTATTTCTTATTTTTAAGCACTAAGCTGATCTAACGCTTAGCGCTAAATTTATGACTTCACCACAAAAGTTGGATTGTAAAATCATGCGAAACAATTTCAAGTAAGTAAAAAATTTTTGCGTTTTATATTTGGATATAGCGCTTATGTACTAAAGTTGTTGAATGTTGTGTTGCTTTACTGAGTTTCTGTTGTTGTCCATAGGTATTCAAAATAACTGCTCACTATAGAAACAATTGAATCGTTATTTGTCCATATTATTGGCGTGTCACATAATCCTGCCTTGTTGGATGTGCATATTAGTGCTTCTTTTTTGTCATAAATAGTTACGAGGGCTGGTGGACATTTGGTTAAATATTTTATTTTTCCTCCTTTTTTAATTAGCAGACTTAAAACTTCGGACTCTAACTGTAAATTTATTTTTTGGGGATTCTCAATAATTAATCGGTGTTTTACCCCTTTTTCTATTGCTTTTTTAGTTTCTGTTTTAAGATTTTGATATAGAATTTCTTTGTGACCCTTCCAAGATATAATGGAATCTATGCTATCTTTGGTATTTCGGATACTCTCTTTTCTTTTCAATACTGCTACTTGTGTTGCCGGAACCAAAATCAAATCAGAACCGGTTTCATTTTTTTTGTTTTGTTTTTGTTCTTGTTTCATTTCTTTAATGAAAATTCGAACTTCTTCGTCTAGCTTTTTTGTTTCTTCAATTTTATGTTTTATTAGAATAGGGAGTGCTTGTTCAATTTTGATTGCTTCATACTTTTTTGGGAGTTCGATTGTTTTTTGAATCAATCCCATTTTTTCAAAAATATCCATTATGCGGTATATGTCGGGGCATGCTACACCTGTTTGATTGGCTAATGTTTTTGCGCAGGATTTTCCTGTTTTTATGAGTGTTAAGTAAACATGTGCTTGTGTATGACTTAATCCTAAAAGTTTTAAGGTTTCCTCTCTTTCTTGAACCAAGTATTTTCCCCTTGCATCATTTTTTTTCTATATTTCACTGTTTTTTTGCATTATTAAACATGATTCTCCTGTTTTTTGTACATTCAGTGCAAAAACCACTAAACAGCTTCTAAATACTCTAAGGTGTATCTTGGTTGCCATAAAAGGAAGAAAAAAAATGAAAAAACAAATGAAAAATATAAAACCTTTGGCGATTTCGGTAATGCTATTGCTTTCCTTTATTGCAGTCGTCTTTTCATCGCAACCAGTGCAAGCAGCTACATCAGCAACAATCACAGGCGGCGCCCCTGAACTTCCCGAATGGGAAACAACAGTTCCTGAAGGCGTAACCCCCAGCGTTACAGTCGAGACAACCGCATTCATGAGCGTGACTCCTAACCCTGTAGGTAAAGGTCAAACAGTTCTTGTGAACCTTTGGATGGAGCCTGCAACTCATTACAGTCGATATCACTCTGGATTCACTGTAACTATCACAAAACCCGATGGAACAGTGGAAGTCGCAGGACCAATCAACTCATATCAAGGTGACGCCACAGCATGGTTTAATTACGTTGTTGATCAAGAAGGCAATTATTCTTTCCAGTTTAACGCAGCAGCCAACTATTATCCCGCAGGTTACTGGTATAACGGTAAAGTTTATGGCAGCACTGCAGAAGTTTTAGAAATAGAGCCTAACGCAGCTTTCTCGTCATTCTCAGGAGTAACTTATCTTAACTCCGCATACTATGAAGAGTCAGAATCGCCCGTAACAACAATAACAGTACAAGCAGAGCAAGTCTCATCTTGGCCTGAATCCCCATTACCAACAGACTATTGGACTCGTCCAATTTACATTGAAGACAGGGAATGGTGGGTTATCGGTGGACAATATCCATTCTCTGGACTTGGCGGCGGTCCATACTGGCCAGAAGACACAAACACTTATGCAAGCAACTACAAGTTCACACCCTACGTTGAAGCTCCAGAGACGGCACACATTGTTTGGTCAAGACAAGGTGCATTAGGCGGCATCGTTGGCGGTCAATTTGGCTACAACTCTTATGGTCCAGGTGAGGGCACTTACGCTGGAACACCAAGCATAGTTTTCCAGGGCAGATGTTATCAAAGCGTTACTAAAGCTTACAATGGCGTTACACAAAGCGTTTGGCAATGCTATGATGTACGAACAGGGGAAATCTATTGGGAACTGACAGGCATAACTCAACCACCAACAGTAGTGACATACAATGATGTAACTTCTTCAGTGCCCGGTGCAGAACAAACCGGTCAAGGCACTAACACTTACTCTTTGATGTATGTTGGTACAAACAGGCTGATAAAATACAATCCATGGAATGGCGCAGTAACATTAAACGCTACATTACCCACATTCAGTTCAAGCACTTACTATTCTGAACCATACGTTCTAAGCTTACAAAGAGTCGGTACCTCCTACTACTTAATCAATTGGACAACCTCAGGAGGCAGCACTAACTTTACAACCCGCATACAAAGCAACATAACCTATGCATTCTCAAGTTTAGGCACATGCGACTTTGAATCAATGATAGCAGTAACTGTAGGTTCAATAACACTAAATGGAACAGGTCACCCAACCGGTCAATATGTAATGGCAGCCAGCCTAACAACAGGTAAACTACTATGGAACGTAACAACAGACGATGTCTTCTTCAGCACATCCACAGCTGTAGCAGACCACGGAAAATATGCAATACGCGTTCTAGGCGGATGGTGGGATTGCTGGAACTTGCAAACAGGCGAACTTGAATGGCAGAGTGAAACCTTAGAGTACCCCTGGGGAGACTTCGGTGCATACACAATATCATCCGGTTACGGAATGCTCTTTGACCAATCATACAACGGCATTTACGCAATAAACTGGGCCGATGGCAGCATCGCTTGGCACTTCAAACAAGAAGGCGATTCAACTTACGAAACACCATACGGAACCTGGTCATTCTTCACTAACGCAATGATTGCCGACGGAAAAATCTACTTAGCAAACGGCGAACACTCACCAACACAACCACTAACAAGAGGCTGGACATTATTCTGTCTTAATGTTACAAGTGGCGAAGAAATCTGGAATATTTGCGGCGGCGGTGTAACTGGTGCAATTGCAGACGGATACTTAACATTTGACAGCAGATACGATGGCTACATGTACGTTTTCGGTAAAGGACAAAGCGAAACAACAGTTTCAGCACCACAATTAGCTATAACTGCCGGAACCAGCGCAATAATTTCTGGTACAGTCTTAGACATGTCTCCAGCTCAAGAAGGAACCGCATGCGTATCCGCAGATTCAATGGGCGCATGGATGGAATACCTGCACATGCAAAAATCAGTTCCAGAAAATGTAACAGGCGTTCCAGTTTCTATTGACGCGGTTGACCCTAATGGCAACTATGTGCATATTGCTGACGTTACAAGTGACATGAGTGGCTCTTTCAGCTACACTTGGATACCAACCATTGCAGGTGACTACAAGATTACTGCAACCTTCATGGGTGACGATGCATATGGCAGCAGCTGGGCAGAAACATTTGCAACAGTAGAAGAAGCAAGTGAAACAACACCATCAACAACAGCCGTAAGCTTTGATTCAATCAATAATTCGTTGATGACAATTGCAGCAGGTTTAGGCGTAACTATCATTATTGCAGTTGCTATAGCCACAGTACTGATTCTTAGGAAGCGACCATAAAATGCAGCAAAAAACCAAACTTTCCTTCTCTCTTTTTTAAACTTGAAAAGAGGGGCTGAATGGGCTTTGATTGTTAATGTCAAGCGATTGTTGAAGTTTTCTTTTCTCCATTAAATTGAAAACCCCCAGCAAACCCTCTTTTCGCGTTTAATTTTTTCAGATAAAAAATAGGTGTTGGTTGCTTTTTTAGAGTGTGCGTTTTAGGGTAACTTTGGTTTGGTAATTGTTGTTGGCTTAAACAACGCGTCTAAAGTTCCAATGTTGTCGCCAGCTTGAGCTTTGGTTACTTTAATTTCTACACCTTTATCGGTTAAGTTAACGGAGCCTTTACCGAAACCTGTTAATTTTAGCGCAAACGTGGCAGTTTGTCCGGTTGGAGCCAATTTTTTAGCGGCAATTAACTCTTTTTTGAAAGTTTCATCTAACTCTATTTCAAGGTGCGATATCCACCAGTCTGGTGAAGTATACCCTTTTTGTGAAAGGCTTTCCTGTCCCCTTGGACCATTTTCAATTATTAAGTCTTTAACTACGCCGATTTTTCCATCATTAGAATAAACTGCTTTTCTAAATATGCCCGTTGATTTCATCATAGCGGTACCTACCAAGCAACCTATAACTGCCTATTTTTATAAGCTTAACGCAAATGATTGTGTTTGCATTCTGCCAACAGCAATAAGATATAAGCCTCTTGATTGGTTATCGACTCGTTTGTTAATCTTCTATTTTTTGGTGAACAGTCTATGTCCGAATATATTGTTTGGTTTGAAAACTTATCCATCAAAGACGTCCCGGAAGTGGGGGGCAAAAATGCGTCCCTTGGAGAAATGATTGGGCAGCTACGAAAAGACGGCATCCTCATTCCAGACGGGTTTGCAACAACATCCAAACTTTACTGGGATTTTGTAGAAAAGAATAATTTGAAAAACCGAATTGAGTCACTACTTAGAGAGCTTGCTGACGAGCAAAAACCGTTAAAACAAGTCGGCGCCACTATTCGATCCTTGTTTGTTGACGCTTCTTTCCCTGAGGATATGGCGCAAGAAATCACAAACGCATACAGTAAGCTATGCGAGCGGTATGGAAAAGAAGAAGTGGATGTTGCTGTTAGAAGCAGCGCGACGGCTGAAGACCTTCCGGGTGCAAGCTTTGCGGGGCAGCAAGAAACTTTTTTAAACGTTAAGGGGAATCAGCAGCTTCTTGAATCCTGCAAAAAATGTTTTGCTTCACTTTTCACGGACAGGGCAATTACGTACCGTAAAGAGCAAGGTTTCCAACATATGAAAATAGCGCTTTCTTGTGGCATACAAAAAATGGTGCGGTCAGATAAAGCGGGGTCAGGTGTCATGTTTACGTTAGATACGGAAACTGGGTTTCCTAAAACTATAATTATTAATGCTGGTTGGGGGCTGGGTGAATACATTGTTAAGGGCGAAATTAACCCTGACCGCTATGTAATTTTTAAAACGCCTCTAAATGATGAGGGCAAAACTCCGATTTTAGAAAAGGTGATAGGCGATAAAGCTAAAAAACTTGTCTATTCTGAAGAGGCCATGGAAACCACTAGAAACCTTGAAACTTCGCAAGAGGAAAGAGATGCTTTTGTTTTAACGGATAAAGAAATGTTGCAGTTATCCTGTTGGGGATTAAAAATTGAGCAGCATTACAAGCGACCGATGGATATTGAATGGGCTAAAGACGGAGAAAGCGGTGAACTCTTTATTGTGCAGGCAAGACCTGAAACAGTTCAAAGCCGAATACAAGAAACCAGTGCGGTAATGTCTTACGACTTAAAAGAGAAAGGGAAAGAACTTGTCACTGGCCAAAGTATTGGTCAAGCAATAGCTACTGGTAAAGTTAACAAGATTTTGGATGTTAAAGACATTGATAAATTCAGAAAGGGGGACATTTTGGTTACAAAAATGACTGACCCTGATTGGGTTACAATTATGAAGCAAGCTTCAGGAATAATCACTGATTATGGCGGGCGTACTTCTCATGCAGCTATTGTAAGCCGTGAACTAGGCATTCCAGCAATAGTTGGAACCGAAAAAGCCACTCAAATTCTTAATTCCGACCAAGAAATCACGTTGTCCTGTGCTGAAGGTGAAACAGGATACGTTTATGAGGGCATTTTAAAGTTTGAAAAGTCTACAGTTGACATTAAGGATATTCCTAAGACTAAAACGCAGATTATGATGAATATGGCTAGTCCAGACGCAGCGTTTAGGTGGTGGCGGCTGCCCTGTGAAGGAATCGGTTTAGCACGCATGGAGTTCATCATCAACAACATTATCAAGATTCATCCGATGGCTCTGGTAAAGTTTGACAGTTTAAAAGACAACGAAGTAGTTTCCCGTATAAATGAGCTTACAAAAGGCTACAAAGACAAGACTGAATACTTTGTTGATAACTTAGCCAAAGGTATAGCGCGGCTTGCAGCTGCCCAGTATCCTTACCCCGTTATCGTGCGCATGAGTGATTTTAAAACTAACGAGTACGCGAATCTTATCGGCGGAAAAACTTTTGAACCAAAAGAAGACAATCCAATGCTTGGGTTTAGAGGCGCCAGCAGATACTATAGCGACAGGTATAAAGAAGGTTTTGCTCTTGAATGCCAAGCTGTTAAGCGGGCGCGTGAAGTAATTGGTTTAACAAACATTTTGGTGATGATTCCCTTTTGCCGCACTGTTGAAGAAGCAGAAAAGGTGATTCAGGTTATGGCTGAAAACGGTTTGGAACGGGGCAAGGATGGTTTAGAAGTTTACGTGATGGCGGAGATACCTTCAAACATTATTTTGGCTGACAAATTCGCTGAGTTTTTTGATGGTTTCTCTATTGGGTCTAACGATTTGACGCAGCTTGTTTTGGGGATTGACCGTGACTCTGCTGAGCTTGCGTATCTTTTTGATGAACGCAATGAAGCAGTTAAGAAGTCTATTAGAAACCTGATAGTTACGGCTCATGGGCAACGTCAACGGCGAAAGGTGGGCATTTGTGGTCAAGCACCAAGCGATTACCCTGATTTTGCGGCTTTCTTGGTTCAGCAAGGTATTGATTCTATTTCAGTAAATCCAGACAGCGTTATTAACGTGAGAAAACGTGTCGCTGAAGAAGAGAAAAAAATTAATCGAAAACTTGCTGAACATTTAGCGAACTTAGAGGTTGAACCGCCATTTTTAATGGGTCAACCTGTAGATTAAACTACTATTACCATTGGAAGCTTAAACCACTAACTTTTAGCGATTAAAGATTTTAAGGTTGAAACGCTTTCTAAAACGTCTGCTCTTTTGCTTTGAGGGTTAAGTTCTAAAACAAGATTTTTAACATCAGTTTTAGCAGTTTCCTGCAAGATCTTTGCATAGTTGATTTTGCCTTCACCAAGTGGCAAGTGTTCGTCTCCGTGTTGACTATTCACAATTGCAGGTATTCCAGCGTTGTCATGAATATGAACCTCATACAGGTAAGGCGCAAGGTAGTCTATGAAATCTAAGATGGAAAACTTGTAAAGCGATGCTGAAAGGTTCCCGTGGCCCATGTCAAAACAAAACTTGACGTTTTCCTCATCGATAATTTTCAGAATCTGCAATATTTCTTCAGGCAAAACGCCGACTCTGTCGTTCTTTGCTTCTCTAATCATGTTTTCAAGTAGCAAGGTGATTGAGTATTGCTTTGCCAGTTTTGAAAGTTCTTTAAGGTTGACAATGACATTAAGCATAGAATCGCGGTAGTCACCAGTCACAACGTCGCCATGTAAAACGATTGAGTCAGCGTTCAAGTAGTCAGCGGCAGCCAAAACCTTCCTCATGCCTTCAATGTTCCATTTACATTCTATTCCTAAACCGAATTTTATGTTGCTACAGTAATTAGTGTAGGGTCCATGAATTGAAAACTTGTTTCCAAGAGCCTTCAACTCTTCAAGTCTATCATAATTAACCGTGCCCTCATTTAGAATTTTAGATTCATCAAAGTTTATTTCTATTAAGTCAACTTCCTTGGCATAGATTGGCCCGTTTGAAATCTCTTTTATCAGTAAAGAATTGATTCCAACAATCGGTTTCATGAATAGGCTCCTTCTTTCTTGATAGATGATAGTTTAAGATTTTAGCAGGGAGGCTCTTTTACTGAAATTTCAACGTTACTTCCATTAGACAAGCCTAATTCTTTACGAAGATTAACCGGCGCGATAATCTCAAGTATTTCACTGGGATAATCTGGATTGTCAGGGTGAGCAATTATGCAGTCAAAATTTTTAATTTTAGCTTTGATTAGTATGCCGGGAAAAGTGCCTACTTAAGGGTGAATATGTTCTTCACAGTCTCTTTGAAGCTTTAAGCGTTTTTCTTGGCTTTCTTTTGTGAGCCTTATGTTTAAGCTTCCTGGGTAAGGCGTGAATCCTGTTTTCTCTTTAATTTGTCTCTTAACGGCTTCATCTTCGAAAAAGTCTTTGCCGCCACCAACCCCGTCAGCAACTTTGCGTTCCAAAATTATTTTGCCCAAAAAATATTTCCCCGTGATTCAATATTGCTACTACATTGTGACTTATAATTATCTTGACTTTCAAGCAAAATTCGTGATGTTACACATTTTTTATGAATATTTTTTATCTGAATTCAAAAGTCAGATGTTTTTAATAATCCAATAAGTAATTTGGCATATAAAAAACGTGAAACCTGAACATATTAATACCCTACAATAGAGGCTTTAAATGGATATTTACCCTTGGCTATCCCTTGCATCCTGCATATTCTGTGCAGTTTTAGGACTAGGAGTAGTTCACAGGCTTAACAGCAAGAAAACGTTAAACAAATTGTTTCTTGCAACAACCCTGTCTGGGACATACTGGATATTTACTGAATTCATGATGTGGCAATCAAACACTTACGAAACAGCTTATTTCTGGAACAAAATGGGTTTTCTGTGGCCTCTCTTTCCTGCTTTTGTGCTTCATTTTTCTTTATTTTTCACAGAAAGCAGTTGGCTAAAATCTAAAATAACATACGTTTTAATTTATTTGCCTGCCGCTCTTTTTGCCCTTTTAGACATTACAACTGAATTAGTTAATGGTTCGCCAACATTGCATTTCTGGGGTTGGGAAGACACTTTGCCTAATCCACCATTTGTTGGATACATTAGCGATTTCTGGACTGCTTTGTTACCCATTATGTCCTTGGTCATCTGTGCCCTGTTTACTTTTAGAATTGTTGATAGGCAGAAGAAGCTTCAAAGCGAATTTGTCACTTTAGGCTTTTCAATTCCAATTGCAGTTTACTTGATAACTAACATAGTGTTTCCATTGGTTAATGTGGAATTGCCTAATCTTGGTCACATCTCTGTTTTAGCGTTTGGTATACTTGTTGCATTCGCTATTTTCAAGTATGAACTTTTTAGTTTTGACGCCGCGTTGGCTGCTGATAACATAATTTCCATAATGCCAAACCCGCTGGTTCTTGCTGACTTGAATGGAAGAATATTTAAGGTAAATAGAAGATTCATTGAATTATTCGGTTTTACAGAAAAAGAAATTGTTGGACATCATATTTCTGAATTTGCAAAAGACCTTAACCGCTATAGCGCCATTTTAAATGAACTAAAAGAGAAACGAGGCGTTTCTGATTTAGAAGTTAAAATTGCAACTAAAACTGGTCAAATTAAAAATATTTCTTTGTCCTGTTCTATTGTGCTAAGCAAAACGAGGAAGCCTTTAGGGTTCACCTGTATTTTACATGATGTTACTTACCTTAAAGAAACTGAGGAAAAGCTTGCTAACAGTAAAAGCTATCTTGAAACAATAACCAACTCCATGCTGTCTGGATTATTAATTATTGACGGCATCACTCATACAATCATTGATGCAAACGATGCAGCCCTAAAAATGGTGGGAAAATCCAGAGAAGAATTGCTTGGAAAAACCTGTCACCAATCCATGTGCCCCTCAGAAAAAGGGAAATGCCCAATAACTGATTTAGGATTAAACGTTGAGCATAAAGAAAGGATTCTTTTAGACTCAAATGGAAACCCGAAACATGTCCTAAAGAACGTGGTCAAAATTATGGCTGATGACAGGCCAATATTAGTTGAAAACTTTGTTGACATTTCTGAACGCAAGAGAATGGAGGGGCTGCTGCTTAAATCCGAACGTTTGGCGTCCATTGGCGAATTAGCTGGTCAAGTAGGGCATGACTTACGTAACCCCTTAACAGGCATAAAAGGCGGAGTCTACCTGCTAAAGAAGAAGGATCTAAGTCAAGAAACTAAAAATAAGACTATCCATTTAATTGAGGATGCAATTGATGACTCAAACAGAATAATCAACAGTCTACTGGAATATTCTGCTGACTTGCGGTTGAATTCATCAAGTTACTTTTTAGACAGTATACTTTCCAGTGCAATCAAAAAGTTGGAGGTTCCTCCAAGAATAGAAGTGTTAAAAAACATTCCAACCGACTTGACTGTTTATGTAGATTATGAACGCATTGAGAATGCCTTTGTTAAACTCTTGAAAAACGCTGTTGAAGCCACTCCTGGTGAAGGGTTTATTGAAATAACGGGACGCAAAGTCGAGTCAGAGGTTGAAATCTCTTTTGTTGATTCAGGACCAGGTATCCCAGACGCTATTTTGTCTAAAGTGTTTAGTCCTTTAACAACAACTAAGGCTAAAGGAATGGGGTTAGGCTTAGCAATTTGCAAACGTATAATAGATGCGCACGATGGAAAAATTTCAATTAAAAGAAATGATGCAGTTAACGGTACTGTTGTTTCAATTTTGTTGCCAGTTAAACCTAAAATAGAGTTTATGGTTGATAACAACTGGGTTACGGATATCTGCAAAGTTTCCATGTAATTTATCCTTGGCCATACAAATAAACGACAGTGTCATCACCCAGAAGTAACCCTGTTTTTTACGGTTCGATTGTGCTGTACTCTGTGGGATAATGATGGCGTCAAGACGCCTTGAAAGAAAAAAGAAGCTTAACTTGATGATTGTCGCTGTTTAACTACAAGGAACCTAAAAACGCTTTCGCCAATGTTGCGTAGCAAGTGGGGGATTCCTTTTGGGCTGTCAATTATAACGTCTTTCTCTACCTGCTGGGGTTCTTCGCCTATTTCAACGACGCCTTTTCCCTCAAGTATATAGAAGAAAACATCAACAGGATTTGTGTGCCTTTTAAGCGATTGTCCAGGCTGCAAAGCCATATGGATTACTTCTGCGTTTGAGTTTTCATAGATTTTCCTTGCATCAACAATGTGGGCGTTTTGGAAAGGTTTTGTTTTTTCTACTTTAACGATTTTCATAGGTACAGTGTAGTTGTTAAAAAATTTAGGGTTATCCCCTAACAAATTAGGGTTTAACCTTTGTTTTACTTAAGATGGCACATGCTCAGCACGGGTTAAACTTACGCCGCCCTCAGCAGTAACTTGAACGGTATCCTCCAGCTTCACGCCACCAGTACCCTTCACAGGAAGAATACTGTGGCCCAACGCCAAAGTCCATTTCTCCTCAATTTTCAACTGCGTATGGCTGAAATAATGGCTTGGATGTGGCCACTCTTCAAACTCTAACCCCACACCGTGAACAGGACCAGGAATCCATGCGGCTCCAAAACCTTTAGCCGTAAAAGCTTCAGTAAAAGCAGCTGTGACTTGGTCTACTTTCCAGCCGGGTTTGACGTTTTTAATTATTGTTTGCTGAATTGCACGGTAGGTTTCTATGAGTTCTTTTTGTCGATTTGAGGCTTGACCACAAACGGTTGTCCGTGCACAATCAGCGGAATACATGTCTACCACTGGATGAACATCAATAACCACTAAATCTCCCTTCTCTATTTTACGCTGAGTAGTTCCCCCATGGAGATAAATCGAGTGTGGCCCGCTGTCAACAAAAGTGCTTGAACCATAACGCATAGCTCCCGCCTTCCGCATAGCGTACTCAGCTTCGGCAGCAACATCTATCTCGGTCACGCCTTCCTTGACTGCAACGATTGCAGCTTCAATTCCTTTATCGGCAACTTCAGCAGCGCGTCTCATTGCTGTTAACTCTTGTTGGTCTTTCACGTAACGCATTGGCATTAGGACTTCTTCGTTTTCTATCACCTGCATTTTTGGGTTAGATTTTAGGAATTTGTAAACAAGAAAACCGGGGATTGAATGTGTGCAGAAACCGACCTTTTTGTCAGATAACCCATATTCTTTAACTAACCAGAAAAAATTTTGCATAAGCTGAGCCGGTGTTCGCCAACCTTTGATGTCATCGATGCCTGACGCATTTTTGGCGGCTTCTACCTCTTCATCAAAAACAATTATTGTTGGTTTACCTTGCTGGGGCAGAAACAGTCTTGCAACGTTTCTTATGTCACCTGTTAGGTAGTAATAGTTTTCGCGGCTGGTAACCTGCAGGGCGGCTACCCCTTTTTCCACCATTAAAGCCTGCGCTCGTTCACGTCTCTTTTCAAAAACACTCAACTAAATCGCCCTTCCAATATTTTGGGCGGTACTTTTAAAACGTTCCTAAGATTGGCTGTTAGTTTTCTGCTTAACTGTTGTTACATTTAGAGTTTGGATGTATAATTAATGGTTTTAATAACCGTAAAGACTTTAAGCCCATACTCAACCTATGCCGCTGTGGTACTATGGAGAACGTTTGGAGTGAGCTAAAAAAGATTGAAGCTCAAGCCGACCAGATAACCTCTGACGCTCAAAACAAAGCTAAACAGATTACCGCCACATCACAACAGCAAGCACAAACGCTCATTGAAAACAGCAAGACCAACGCTGAAGTTGAAGTACAGAAACTTTACCAGGATGCGGTCAATGAAGCTAACGAGCAACGTGAAAAACAGCTTAAAACAAATCAAAACCAAATAACTAAGCTAAAGATTAACGCAGAAAAACAAATGGATCAAGCGGTTAAACTAATTGTAAATGCAGTGCTTGAGGAAAACTAGTTGATTCAATCAAAAGAGTACGCTCAGGTTTTACCCAAAATAGGTGTAGAAAGAAGAGACCTACTTAGTGATGTTAAAGTGAAGGCTCTTTCTGACAGTAAGGGTCTTTCTGATTTTATTGCTCAACTTAGAGACACAGCCTATCAAGAGCAAGTCAGCAAAGTGTCTACACCTTTTACTACACGAAAACTTGAACGCGCCTTCAACGACAACCTCCTTGACACTTACCTTATATTATTGAAAAATTTGCCGAAAAAAGCTAAACCATTCATTGAATTGTACTTGGAACGTTTTGAAATTGAACACATAAAAATTCTAATCAAGGCAACCCTTGCAAAACTTTCTTCAGAAGAAAAACTTTCAAGAATGTATTTGCCAGTTGAAGACTACTTTAACAACCGCGCAATATTTGAAGATGCAGCCAAAGCTTCAGCCGTATCTCAGATAGTTCAAGTCTTCAAAAAAACCGTTTACTATTCCAGCTTGACTTTGGGTTTGAAAAAGTATGACGAAACCGGCTCAGCCATTCAATTTGATCTATTGCTTGATAGACAATACTTTGACAAACTCTGCAGTGTTTATGACAAACTGCCTAAAAAAGAGAAACCGCACGCAAAGTTTTATGCAAGATTACGTGTTGATGGTTTTCTGCTTCTTACTATTCTGCGTGGAAAAGCTTTAGGTTACGATTCTGACTGGCTAAGATTATCCTTGCCGACTAACGGCTTTAACCTTAACAAAAAAGTCATTGAATCCCTATTGATAGCTATTGATTATGAAGCGGCAATGAAAATTGTTGGAAACACTGAATACAAAACTTACTTTGCACCAGCAGGTACCCCTGAAGAAACCATTTCCGCCGCTGAAAAAGCCTTCAAGAAAGCAACGCTGCAGTATGCTAAGTCACGGGTGCTTCTTGACGTCTTTAACATTGGTGCACCTTTAGCGTTTATCACCCTCAAAGAAGCCGACGTGCATAACTTGGTTGCTCTGACTTTAAGTTTAGATGCGATGCTTACGCCCGAAGAAGTCCAAAACAACCTCTTAACTATTTAAAAGAAAATTTAGACCCCTGAAAGGGGTTGTTTATTGTTTATCTGTTGCTTCTTTTTCGAAGACTACGTCAGTGTATGTGTGTTTCTGTTTGAGTGGTGTGAATGCGGTGCCTGTGCCCGTGTAGAATTTGCTAAACCACTCGTAGAAGTGCAGTCTTAAGGTGTGGATGAACACGATTAAGCCTTCTAGTGCCAGCACGAATATGTTGCCAAAGATGATTACGACGGTGGTAAGGATGATCGCTAAAATCGATTGGACGCCTATTAACTCTGCAATGGTGTAGACTACAAGCATTAGTGCCCAGTGTGCCATTAGTAACGCAAGGATTCTTGAGTAAGAGATTGTGTTCCCGAGGAGTCTTGTGAAGACGTCTCCGCTTTCGAATAGTCTGTTTGCGATACCGTCTGCTTCTTCGGGTTCGTACTTTGCTGGTTTTGCTATAGCTAAGTATGCTGGTTTGCCGATGATTAGTATTACGATTGGGATTATTGCTGCAAGGATTGGTCCACTAAACCATGCGCCGAAGTTTAGTTGGTAGTTGTAGATGATATAGATGCCGCCTATGAAGAAGGCTATCTTTGGTATTGATGTAAGTACTGCGTCTGCAATTTTGTGGTTCACGATATAGTTGCCCATCTCTATCGCTAAACCAACTAGTATCTGTGCTATACCCACGAACATGCAGAAGATGAGAAACGTGAATATGTTCTCGAACGGGCTAAACCATAACGGCTCAAACATCTTTAGCCCGAAAAACTCGCCGAACAATATGCCTGCAACGCTGGCAGCGATGCCGCAGGCAGCCATGATATAGCATAGGTTTTTCATGCCTTGGTTTTTCTTGATTAGTTTGCCTACTGTTAACCCGCCTATTAGCAGGAGTAGGCCATGTCCAAGGTCGCCGAACATTAACCCGAAAAGAATCGGGAATGTTATGGCCATGATTGGTGTGGGGTCGATTTCGTTGTATTTTGGTAACCCGTAAAGCTTTGTTAATTCTTCAAAGGGTCGAACAAACTTGTTGTTGGATATTCTTGTAGGCGGCGCCAGCTCAACATGCGCGTGAGTTGTTGCGTGTGTCTCGATTGCAGTCGGTAATTCATCATTTTTAAGAACTACAACTTTTCCATTGAGCATCTTGTTTAACTTGTCACTGAGCTGATTGAACTTGTCTTGAGGAATATACCCTTTAATAGTTGCCAGTCGCCCTGACTGCAAAATTTTTGTTTCCGTTTTCAAGAGAACCAAAATGTTTTCTGCTGTTTCTTTCCAAGCAGCTAAGTATTTTTTGTTTTCTGCGCCTATCATGTCTATCTTGGCGGTTAGCTCTCTTTCTTTTTCAGCGTTGGCTTTTAATTGGTTGTTTACTTCTTTTATAGCCTCTGATGTGTTGTCTGGCAAATTATGAGGTTGAAAAATTTCTGCATGGTATGTTTTTAGGATTCTTTCAACTTCAACGTAATGAACTTTTGGAGTAACTATACATGTAAAGTTGAAGTCTTTTCCAAGTTTGCGTTGACTAAAATAAATCGGAAAACTTGCGAGTGCTGTTTGTAAACCTTCTATGTTTCTAACAGGAATGCTTGCAAAGGTGACGTGTATTAAGTTTAACTCTTTTATGGTTGAAAGGTCTGCGTTCATTGCCTCCATGCTTGTAAGCATGTCTTTGGTGTGGTTAAGTTGAACGTTTTCCTTGTACAAATTGGTTAATGAAGCCTTTACAGTTGTGGTTTCGTTAACTAATGTATTTATTTTTTGGACAGTTGCTTCTGTTAGAGTGTGCCAATTGTTTGCGGTTACAACGGTTTTTGTTGTCTGTGTTTCTTTGAATAGGTCTAACAGGTTTGCTTTTTCTTTAGCAAACTGTTCCATTAGCGCGTCAACGTTAGTTATGGCTTCTTCAAGCCTCTGAATGTTAGCTTTGTATTCAGACAGGTCCATGTTGTCTTCTGGAGCTTCATCAATAAGGTGAAACTCGCCAAAGTCACTCAACGTTTCCAATATCTTTTCAATATCTCTTTTTAAGCAGACAATGGATGTTGAAGTCATTCTTTCAGGTAGCAACATTTTTATGACAATCTCAATTGTAAAATTCACAGATTTAAACATATATGTGGCGAACAGGATGAATGGATACGTGATTGGGGACAATGACATGCTAACTGGGTTTCGTTTAGTAGGCGTTGAAGGGGTCGAGGTAAACACTCTTGAAGAAACACAAACAGCCCTAAACGAAGCACTCAACCGAACCGACATAGCAGTTTTAATTGTTAGCGACGTATTTTCAAAAGAACCCTCTATTCGCGAGAAAATAGACAAAGTACGTCTTGAACGTATGAACCCCTTAATTGTCGAGGTGCCTTCAAGCAAGGGGACATCAAACAGGACTCAACTGTCTGATATCATCAGCAAAATCTTAGGCATCACAGTAAGGTGAAAAAAAGATGGATGTCAAAAATGGTGTTTCAGCAATAGCAGACGAAGTAATTGGAGCTGCCCAAAAAGAAGCAGAAACTGTAATCTTGGAAGCTGAAAGTAACGCTAAAGAAATCTTGCGCAGAGCTAAAGAACAAGCGGAGCAGATTCATCAAGAAGTACTTAGCAAGGCAAATGTAAAGATTGAAGTTGAAAAACGGAAAATAGCTTCTGTAACTGAAGTGGATATACGTAACAGTTTGCTTCAAGCTAAAGAAGACTTGGTTGATGTTGCCTTCGAAAAAGCTCTTGCTAAAATCAAGAACTTCGTTGCCAGTGAAGAGTATCACGATTATTTTCTAAAAATAGTTAAAGATGCGGCTGAGAAGCTTGGTCAGAAAAACTTGATTCTACAAGTAAACGCTAAAGACTATGAATGGATAACAAGAAAAGCGCTGAAAGATTTATCAGCCCAACTGCACCTCGAATTGAAATTATCCGACAAAACGGAAGACTATCTTGGGGGCTGTAAAATCCACACTGCTGATGACAAAATAATTTTTGATGCAACTATTGACAACAGGTTGCAGGAACTTAAACCGATTTTACGTGTTATGGTAGCAAAAAAACTGTTTGGAGAGCTTTAAAAATGCCAGGTAAAGGTAATGTATGTAGAGTTTCAGGTCCAGTAGTAGAAGCCACTGGTATGTCTGAAGTAGTTATGCATGAACTTGTTCAAGTTGGCGATGCAGCCTTAATCGGAGAAATCATCCGTATAGACGGCGAAAAAGCCACAATTCAAGTATATCAAAACACAACTGGACTCAAACTAAATGAACCAGTTTACGGAACAGGTACACCCCTTTCAGTAGAGCTAGGCCCCGGTTTGCTTGGAAACGTTTTCGACGGTATCGAGCGTCCACTTCAAACCCTTAAAGACTTAACCGGTGCCTTTATCAAACCCGCTCAAGGCGTAACTGCCCTTTCAAGAGAAAAAAAATGGCTTTTTACACCTAAAGTAAAGGTTGGCGACGTGGTTACAGCCGGCGACGTTGTGGGAACAGTCCAAGAAACGGCTTTGGTTGAACACCGGGTCCTTGTTCCACATAACGTTTCAGGCACGGTAGTAAAAGTTGTATCAAACGGCGATTACACAATAACTGAACCAATAGTTACATTGGAATCTAACGGTAAAAAAACTGAAATTCAAATGCTCCAGAAATGGCCCGTAAGACTCCCCCGCCCCCACAGCAAACGACTCTCCGCATTCAAACCATTAATTACAGGTCAACGCGTCATTGACACTTTTTTCCCATTAGCTAAAGGTGGCAGCGCAGCCATTCCAGGCCCATTCGGGGCAGGCAAAACCGTCACTCAACAGCAGCTTGCTAAATGGTCAGACGCAAACATCATCATTTACGTCGGCTGCGGTGAACGCGGTAACGAAATGGTTGATGTGCTAGATAGTTTTCCAAAACTTACTGACCCAACAACTGGT
Organism: Bathyarchaeia archaeon; assembly: GCA_042296865.1. GTDB lineage: Archaea > Thermoproteota > Bathyarchaeia > Bathyarchaeales > Bathycorpusculaceae > Bathycorpusculum. The sequence goes on from CP170178.1 coordinate 22,426, forward strand.
CACCCGCTTATGGAACGCACAATCCTTATTGCAAACACAAGCAACATGCCAGTTAGTGCACGTGAAGCCAGCATCTACACAGGAATCACCCTTGCTGAATACTACCGAGACATGGGTTACGCCGTTGCTTTAATGGCTGACTCCACCAGCAGATGGGCTGAAGCGCTTCGAGAACTTTCTGGCAGACTTGAAGAAATGCCTGCAGAAGAAGGCTTCCCAAGCTACCTCCCATCAAGACTAGCGGAATTCTATGAACGCACAGGAGTCGTTGAAGTTTTAGGTTCAGATAAACGTGTCGGCTCAATCTGTGCAGTCGGCGCTGTTTCTCCGCCGGGCGGTGACTTCTCTGAACCAGTCACACAGCACACTAAACGGTTCACGCGCGTTTTTTGGGCATTGGATGCGGAATTAGCTGATGCAAGACATTATCCTTCCATTAACTGGATGAACAGTTACAGTGGTTACATTGGCGAACTCGCTGAATGGTGGCATAATACAGTTGATAAAGAATGGGCCAATTACCGTGATGAAGCTATGCGTATCCTGCAAGCTGAAGACGAACTTAAAAACATCGTTAAACTGGTTGGTCCTGAAGCTTTACCTGATAAGCAACGGTTAATCTTAGAAACGGCAAGAATCATCCGTATCGCTATACTGCAGCAGAACGCGTTAGACCCAGTTGACACTTACTGTTCACCACAAAAACAGTTCAAAATGCTAAAAATAGTTGTAGATTTTCATCATTTAGCTGACGGCGTTGTTAGCAAGGGTTTGCCAATCTCTAAAATAACCTCGCTGCCTGTAACAGAAGAAATACTGCGTATCAAAACCTGCATACCAAATGATAAGCTGTCAATGTTTGAGGATTTAGAAAAGAGAATACATGAAAGTTTCTTAATGTTGGAGACAAACTTGAGGTGATTATGATGGCAAGAACAGGGTTAGAGTATAAAGGTGTCGCATCCATTTCAGGCCCAATTATAGTCGTGGAAAACGTGCAAAACGTAGGCTATGACGAACTGGTATCCATTAAAACACAAACCGGCGAATACCGACTGGGCAAGGTTATTCAGATTTTGCCAAAAGCAGTTGCTGTTCAAGTATTCGAAGGCACTACCGGTTTGTCACCAACAGAAACCCGCACCCGTTTCCTTGGGCACCCCTTAGAAGTTCCAGTATCCACTGAAATGCTTGGCCGTGTCATGAACAGTTTCGGCGAACCAATCGATGGGCACCCACGATTCTTTACAGAAGAAAAACGGGACGTCAACGGTTACCCCTTAAACCCAGTCGCCCGTGAATACCCCCGAGAATTCATACAGACCGGTATTTCCGGCATTGACTGCTTAAGCAGCCTTGTCAGAGGCCAAAAACTTCCTGTTTTCAGCGGTCCAGGTCTTTCACATAATGAGCTTGCGGCTCAAATAGTTAGACAAGCCCAGATTCGTACTGGTGAAGACTTTAACGTTATATTTGTTGCTATGGGGTTAAAGAATGATGATGCCGCTTTCTTCAAGAAAAGCTTCGAGGAAACCGGCGCCATCAAAAACGTGGCGATGTTTCTAAACTTAGCTGATGACCCGCCAGTTGAACGTATTATTACGCCTCGAGCGGGTTTAACGTTGGCGGAATATTTAGCGTATGAACAGGACCGTCATGTTCTGGTTGTAATGACTGACATGACTAACTATTGTGAAGCTCTCCGTGAAGTCAGTTCTTCAATGGAAGAAGTGCCCAGCCGAAAAGGTTACCCTGGCTACATGTACAGTGACCTTGCAAGCCTTTATGAACGAGCAGGCAGAATCCACGGTAAGAAAGGTTCAATCACTCAGATGCCAATTTTAACTATGCCAAACGACGACATTACCCACCCAATCCCAGACCTTACAGGCTACATTACAGAAGGGCAAATTGTTTTGTCACGTTCGCTTGAAAAACAGGGCATTTATCCGCCAATCTACATAACCACCAGTTTGTCAAGACTGATGAAAGATGGCATCGGCAAAGACAGCACTCGGGAAGACCATGCTAACGTTTCAAGTCAACTTTATGCAGCGTATGCACAATATAACTCGGTGAAGTCACTGGTTACCATTATCGGCGAAGAAGGATTAGGTAGTAGAGATAAGGATTACCTGCGTTTCGGTGAATACTTCGAAAAGCATCTTATCCAGCAAAGCAAAGCCGAAAACCGCTCCATAGAAGAAACATTATCGATTGCTTGGAATGCGCTTTCTCTTTTGCCCCCTGAAGAATTAACCGCCATAAAACCTGAATATATCCAAAAATATTACAAAAAACCTCTCTGAGGTAAACTGGTTCCATGTCAATGGAAAATATTAGCCCAACAAGAATTAGCCTCATTCAAACAAAAAAGACCCTTAAACTAGCGGAGACCGGACGGGAAGTTCTTGAACGCAAACGCGATATTTTGCTGCGTGAATTACGAACAAGCATTTACGAAGCGGAACAAATACGGGCAAATTTAACAACTGCTTTAACTGCTGCTTATCAGAGTCTTAGAGAAGCAAACATTGCCAAAGGTCCTGAAACTATCTCTAACGTTGCGTTAGGTTCGCTTTTTAGGGCTAACTATCTTGTGGACGAAAGAAGTATAATGGGTGTTACTGTTCCCCTTGTGAAGTTTCAAAGCGAAAAAAACCTAAAACCCAACTATGGGTTTGCAAACACAAATGCAGATTTAGACAAAGCATTTAAACAATTCTATGAAGTACTTAAACTGGTAGGCGACTTAGCAAAAGCTGAAGGCACCACTTTTCAACTTGCCAACGACGTCAACCGAACCCAACGGCGAGTGAACGCTTTAAAATATGTGCTTATCCCAAAATATCGTGATGCCGTGAAATGGATTGAACTTGTTTTAGAAGAAAAAGACCGTGAAGAATTCGTAAGAACAAAAAGGATTAAAAAAATGATTAAGGAGAGATAAAAATGCAGGAAACAAAGAAATTGTTTAGTTCTGAAACGATCAGATTGATTTTGGTTCCAACTGACGGGTCTGGCCACAGTGTCCGCGCGGCTGAGTATGCCCTAAGTATAGCTAAGGTTCATGCTGCCCAAATTTTGGTTGTTTATATAATTGACCATTTTGTAGTTGACCAATTCTCAAAAGTTTCTTCAAGTATTGAACAAGAGCTTAAAGAAAGCGGACAAAGCTACGTTAACTATATCGTTAATTTAGCTCAGAAACAAGGAGTCGTTGTTGAATCAATAATTCTTGAAGGACAACCGTTTGAGCAGATTGTCGATTTGGCTAAAACAAAAAGCGTGGATTTAATAGTGATGGGTACAACGGGACGCAGAAGCACAGACCGTATCCTGATGGGTAGTGTTACTCAACGCGTTATAGAATACTCGCCTTGTCCTGTTCTAGTGATAAAGTAGTCGCGGTCTAACGTAACAAACACTGCTTAAGCCCAAACTTTTGTTCATAAAAATTGCTGTTTTTATGCTTACTTGACGCACTATTGAGAACCTTTATTTCGTTAAAATGTTAATTATGCATGTTTTCAATGCTTCAAACTTGGCGTTAAAAAGAAAAAGTTAATAGCTGACTTCGTGCTGAGGGGGGCTTAATTGGAGATGAATTCAATCTTGAATCGCAAACTATTATTGTTTGTGCTATTGCCTTTGGCACTTATTCCGCTAATGAGTCTAGCAAGCGCATATACCGTAGACACAGTTCAAAACATAGTCACCACTCAAGATGAAACCCCTGTAGCCGCTGCTTCTAACGATAGAATCGCAATCGCATTCGCCGCTTCACTAGCTATCAGTTTACCCGCAATAGCCGCTGGTATCGCAATTTCCTCTGCCGGAACTGCTGCAATCAGTGCATTAGCTGAGAAGCCTGATACTTTCTTTAAAAGCTTCTTGGTTGTCGCGTTGGCTGAAGCGTTGGCAATTTACGGTTTGATTATGGGTATTTTGCTTTGGCTCAAACTGTAAAACAGTAGTCTAAAACCCCAAAGAACACTGGCTTAAACCAGTGGCTCCTCTTTTTACTTTTTGTTTATTGTTGTTGGTGTCTGTGTTTGTTTGGTGTGTTGTATGTTTGGTAGTTTGTTTTTAGGCGTAAAACTTAATATCGAAGTTATTGACCAGTAACATCGAATAAGGAGGTTCTCCAATAACGCCACGTCAGCATTGCGAGCTTACTCAACAAAAAACCCGCTGGACTAATTGCCTGCGTCTCCGCAAACGTAGAAGAGGAACCGCGCTAGTTGAAACCCCTATAGGAATACTTGTTGTAAGGGAAAACGGCAAAAAATTTGACCTGCCTGGAGGAGCGGCTAAGGATGGGGAAAACCGTAAAAACGCTGCAATACGCGAACTGGAAGAAGAGACTGGTCTGAAAGCGGTTGATTGTTGTTTTCTTTTTGAATGTCGTGGGCATATTCAAAAAAGCGTTAAAGGTGGCTTTTTTCAAGATTTTCATAAAGTATACCTGATTAAAATAAATGGTGCGGCTAAACCTAAAAACGAAATTGAACAAGTCGCATTTTACACTAAAAACTCCAGTTTAAGTCTGTCTTTTGCAGCTAACCGAATAATACAAAAATATCTTAAACAAAAGGGGGGGATAAACGGTGACCGAAATTGAATCTTCGATTATTCGAAATCCTTCCAAAAACTCAAAAATAAAAATTAGGTTAGGCTTTAAAAGCCGCACAAACCTTACGGCCAGACAAATAGAGGTTCTATTGCTGAGAAAACGAGGTTTTACACAAGAAAAAGTGGCAAAAATGCTTGGAACGAGCAGGGCAAACGTGAGTATTATTGAACGTAATGCCTACAAAGTTGTTTGGGAAGCTCAAGCAACAATAGAAGCCTTCGAGTCACTGCATAAAGATGGCGTGTTTTTAGTTCCCAGCCGAACCTCCATTTATGATGTTCCCCGCCTTATTTTCTTGCGTGGTGATGCACTCGGTATTAAGGTTAAGGTTGACGAGACCGGTATATTGTCTTTGGTTAAATCAAAAGGTAAATTGCGACATTACCGGCTGGTTTCTCCTTTGTCGATTAAAATAAAACCCGATGGAAAACTGCTTATCAAGTAGCAAAATGGGTTTTTTTAAAGGTAATCTGTTTGGTTTACGAAGCTTTATAAATTAAGTGCGAGTAAGCGTCGTCAACCAAACAGGAGTCATACAACTTGCAATCCCCTGAAACCCGTCACCATCCTGAGCAGAAACCAGTTAATTTTGACGATTTTGAAGGATTAATCCAAAAAGCCGCTGAACTGCGGGGTCACCGTTGCTTAGGTTTACCTTTAGGTATAAAGATGGCTAAATATGGTCTAAAACTTCTTAATTTGTCTGAAGAAGACAAAAGAGAGTACCTTGTGGTTTTTGTGGAAAACGACAAATGTCCTGCTGACGGTATTCAGATTGCCACAGGCTGCAGTGCTGGAAGCCGAAAATTTAAAATGCTCTATTATGGAAAATCCGCCGCCACTTTTGTTGACGGACGAACTGGCAAGGGGTACCGGGTTTTTTCTAGGAAAGATTTTATGTCCAAGGCTTTACTGTTAGCAGTTAAAGATAACATCATAAAACCTGACGAAAAAGTTGAAACAATGTCAAAGCTCGAAAGAAAAGTGTTAATGAACGCTTTCATGAAGATGGCCCCTGAAGAATTGCTTGAATATCAAGCAGTTCGAGTAGCTTGGGAGAGTCCACTTATTTCTTCAAGAGATAACCTCGCAGTTGTTTGTTCTAAATGCGGTGAAGAAATTATGAGTGGGATGGGTGTTGAGAAAGACGGCAAAGTATTGTGCAGAGCCTGCTTGAAAGGTCCCTATTATCAGCTTCTATAATTTTCGTTTTTTTAAGGCATAAGTCATTGTTTTGTTGTTTTGGTTTTTAATGAAATTAGTCGTTGTTATCAGGTAAACAATTCGGCTTACCAAGGCTTATAGAATTCGGCTTGATTTGCCTTTTTAAATATTTGGAAGTAAAACTATGGCTCTTAATGGTAATAAAAATCGTAATATCCTTATTATTGCAATCGTGCTTGTAGTGGTAATAGCGGCTGCGGCTTTAGTTTCGCCATACCTTTTAACTGGTTCGCCTCAACCGACTCCATCGCCAACATCAACTCCCTCACCAAGCGGAACTACAACACCATCGCCATCCTCAACAGCTACACCAACACCAACAACTAGCAATACGCCTTCTCCAACAGCAACCACTACACCTACACCCACTGTAACACCAACCCCTGCTCCAACAACCAAGGTAGTCACTGACATGTACGGAAGAAACGTAACAGTACCAACAACAATTACTCGCGTATTATGCACAGGACCAATCGAAGCAGAATTCGTTTACATGATAGCACCAGACAAACTTGCAGGTATACCCTTCACATTCAACGGCAATCCTGCATATGTGCCAACCCAATACGCAAACTTAACTGTAGTCGGCGGCTGGTTTGGTCAACAAACAGGTAACATTGAAACTTTCTTAGCAGCCGAACCTGAAATCATTATAGATGGTTCCTGCAGCACTATTGAGCAAGTTGAGGAACGACAAGCACAGTTTGGTTCAGTTCCAGTAATAGGTTGCAAAGCTGGCGACTACTTAACACAGTACGGTGCAGAAATCACTTTCATAGGAAACTTGTTAGGCGAGCAGGAGCAGGCACAAAAACTCAATGTCTACTACCAAGACGCAATGAACTATGTCACCTCCAAAGTCTTCAACGTTCAACCCGACGACAAAGTCAGAGTATACTATGCAGAAGGTTCAACTGGACTTAACACTGACCCTCAAGGCTCAATGCATACAATGCTCATTTCATTCTGCGGTGGAGTAAACGTTGCAAACGTTGAACTTTTGCCTGGTTATGGCATGGCTTCAACTTCTATGGAAGCGATCTATCAATGGAACCCCGACATGATCATTATTGGACGCGGCAGCCAAGCATCACTTTACAACACAATCATGAGCAGTACCGCTTGGAACCAATTGGATGCAGTCAAAAACGGTAAAGTAGTAATCAGACCAGATAATCCCTACTCATGGTTTGACGGTCCACCAGGTCCCGGACAGATTCTTGGTATGTACTGGATGGTTCACACGTTATACCCAAGCTTAACTGCAGACTTAAACCTTAACGCTCAGGTGCGGATATTCTACTCGGAGTTCTTCCACTACGACTTAACCGACCAGCAAATTCAAACACTGCTCAGCGGAGGAAACCTCTAACCTCCAACCTTCTTTTCTTTTTTAGCATTATTTTAAAAAAATAGTCACCATGAGGCGCAGGGGCATGAAAGTCGAAACAAAAACTGTCATGAAACAAACAAGTTCTTTAAAAATATTGAAGGTTTTGAAAAAATTTCGTGGTCTTCCTGTGGCTGTATTCTTACTTTTTTTGCTGGTGGCTCTTGCTGTTATATCATTAGGTTTAGGAGTATACCCTGTGCCTCCTGGCGACGTAGTTAACATTCTATTTTCTAACCTTTTTGGACACGCTCAAGACACTATCCCCAATCATGTAGTAATGACCGTTAGGCTGCCAAGAATTTACGCTGCTATGCTTGTTGGTGCAGCACTCTCCTTGGCGGGTGGTTCATTCCAAGGGCTTTTTCGTAACCCTTTGGTTTCTCCAGACATTCTTGGCGTCTCTGCTGGAGCCGGGTTTGGCGCAGCTTTAGCTATATTGATTTCGGGAGACAAATTTTTAATTCAATCGTTCGCTTTCTGTTTTGCACTTATCGCGGTAACGATTGTTTATTCAGTAAGCAAAGTCGTTAAGGGTAATCGTACTCTTAGTTTAGTTTTAGCTGGCTTAGCGATATCTTCCCTGTTTAACGCTTCCTTAGCTTTAATGGAGTACATTGCTGACCCAACTGACCAGTTGCCGACCATTATTTACTGGTTAATGGGTAGTTTAGCTTCCCTTACAATGCCTGACGTTTTAATTGCAGCAATACCGCTTCTTTCTGGCGCAGTGGTTCTTTTGCTTATGCGTTGGCGTTTTAACGTGTTAGCAATGGGTGAAGAGGAAGCTCAAGCTTTAGGAGTAAACGTTGGCCGTATGCGAATTATTATTGTTGTTTGTTGTACTTTGATGAGTGCTTCCGCGGTTTGTCTTAGCGGCATCATCGGTTGGGTAGGTTTAGTTATTCCGCACATCAGCCGTTTACTTGTTGGACCAGACCATAAACGGCTTTTACCTGTGTGCCTCTTGATGGGCGCCTGTTACCTTCTACTAATTGATGACATTGCACGAACTGCATCCAGTTTAGAGATACCTCTTGGTATTTTGACTGCGATGATTGGTGCGCCATTCTTCCTTTACATGCTTAGTCGGAGGAGAAAAGGTTGGGCATGAAACTTTGCATAAAAAACGCTGCGTACTATTACGATTTCGAAAAAAATAATGGCTTTAAAGACGTCAGTTTCGAGGTAAACCAGCCGGGCGTTATGTCAATTCTTGGGCCAAATGGTTGCGGAAAAACTACTCTGCTAAAATGCATTGACGGTTTAATGAAGCTGCACAGTGGTAGCATAACGATTAACGGCAAAAACTTGTCTGAATTGTCGCGGGTTGAAATTGCCAAGTCTGTGGGTTACGTGCCGCAGTTTCATCAACCCAGTTTTGCTTTTTCCGTTCTTGATGCAGTGCTGGTTGGTCGTGCGCCACATATTGGTTTTTTGGATTCTCCAAAGAAGGAAGATGTCTTAATTGCCAAGCAGGCGTTAGAATCAATGGGCATATCCCATTTGACTGATGCTTATTACACGCAGCTTAGTGGTGGTGAACGTCAGATGGTGCTTATTGCCAGAGTCTTGGCGCAGCAGCCTTCTCTTCTTTTGCTTGATGAACCTACTTCTCATTTGGATTTTGGAAACCAGATTAAGCTGTTGGGGACTTTGCAGATGTTGGCTGAAAGTGGTTTGCCCGTGATTATGACTTCTCATTTTCCTGACCATGCTTTTTTGGTTTCCAACAAGGTGGCGTTAATGAAACGGGGTGAACTCATAGGCGTTGGGTCACCACATGAAATTATTACCGAATTTAATCTAGAAAAAGTCTACAAAATTAAAGTCAAAATAGTTGACGTAAACGTAGGAGTTAACCGCAAAATTTGCGTACCATTTGGCGAGAATAATTCGGAGATAAAAATCTATGAACGAGTTTGAGATGTACATCAAAAAAGTTGGCGATTACCATGGTCATGTCTGTTTCGGCATAGCTATGGGAACAAAAATAACTTTAGCCGCAATGCATTATCTCGGCTTAGACCCCACTGTTAAAAACAAGAACCTAATCGTGTATGCTGAAATCGACCGCTGTATGACCGATGCTGTGCAAGTGATTAGCGGGTGCACGTTGGGTCATCGAACACTAAAACATGTGGATTACGGAAAATTCGCTGCAACCTTCGTTAACCTTACAACAGGTAAAGCTGTTCGTGCTACTATTTTTGAAAGCTGTGAAATCAAGGGGTCTCCGCAGGATGTGGTTGAGAAAATGGCTGCTTTGCCTGATAGTGAAGTGGTTAAACTTCAAGAAGTAAAAATGTCTATTGCAGAAGTGGATTTGCCTGGGTTGCCTAAGAAACGGGAAAGCTGTAGTGTTTGTGGCGAAAGAATTATGGATGGACGTGCTGTAATTATTAATCAAAAAACGTTATGTCGTGCTTGTGCTAACGGCAAATATTATTCTGAAATAGCTAAAGAAGGAACGTTGTCATGACTGGTCGAATAGTTGAAGAAGCATTAGGAAAAGTGAAAACGCTCATACCAAACATTGACAGCATACTTGTTGACCAAATTGTTCTAGGACTTGGTTATACTGGCGTCAAGTTAAGTGATGGTCATGCTGGTCTCTGTTACACTTTCCAAACAGAGATAGCGCAAGCAGCTAGTCACTGTCAAGTATCTGATTTAGCTGGAACACTTGCTGGTTCGCCCGCCATTAAGCTTGCTGAAAAAGCTAAATCCTCGGATATTAAAGAAAACATAATTGGATTTTCTGTATTAAATGCTCTTTCCCAAATTGTTATTGATCAAAATCCACAAAGGTATCAAATCGTAGACGGAGATATAATAGACCATGTTACGTTAACTAAAACCGATACTGTTGTTTTGGTTGGTTACATTTGTCCCTTGGTTCCACGTTTACGGGCTAATTCTAAGAAACTTTACATTCTTGAACGAACTGCCAGCCACCGCGATCAAGGTATCCTGCCTGATACTGCTTGTTACAATATACTGCCAACTGCTGATGTAGCATTAATCACGGGAACTGCTATCGCAAACGGAACAATAGATCACCTGCTTGAACTCGCCAAAAACGCCAGAGAAATCGCGATCATCGGTGCAACCGCTGGAATCTTGCCTGATGTTCTTTTTGATCATGGAGTAACACTTGTCGGCGGCGCTAGAGTAACAAACGCAGATAAAATGCTGCAAATAGTATCCGAGGGCGGCGGCACACCAGCACTTAAATCAGCAATTAAATTCGTAACTATCAAGAGGAGCAAGTAAAATGAAAATTTTAGTCTGTGGCAAAGGAGGCAGCGGAAAAAGCACCATCACCTCACTTTTAGCAAAAAACCTTGAAACCCAAGGCTACCGCGTACTTGTAGTGGATGCTGACGAATCCAACTATGGCTTAAGTGCGCAGCTTGGCGTTGCTGAGCCTAAGGCGCTTATGGAGCAAATCGGCGGAAAAAACGCGGTTAAAAACAAGATGGGCCGCGTTATTGACGGTCACAAGGCACCCGTTTTTGAAGCGTCTTGGCGTATCGAGGACATACCTATCGAAAGTCTCTCGAAAAAAGGCAACCTGTACCTGTTGCAGATTGGTAAAGTCAAACATTTCGATGAAGGCTGCGCTTGCCCCATGGGGGTGCTTTCTAAAGACTTTCTAAATCATTTGACTTTGGCTGTTAAAGACATTGCTCTTATCGATACTGAAGCTGGAGTTGAACATTTAGGTCGCGGCTTAGCTGAGGCTGTAGATTTGATTTTTGGAGTAATTGACCCTTCGTATGAATCTATTAGGTTATCTAAAAAAATTGCTGCAATGACTGCAGAAAGCAAAAAACCCCTTTACTTCATAATAAACAAAGCAACGCCCAATGTTGCTAAAAAAATCGCAGCTCAAATCGGCAAGGAACATGTCATCGGTGTAGTGCCTTTTAGTTCGGCGGTGCAGGAGAAAGGTTTGCTGGGTGAAGCACTTGACGACCATATTATAAACGTTTCAGCTATCACCGGTTTTATTCTTAAATCGCTCATTGGCAACAGGTAAACACTGATTTTCAACATACTTTTGGACAATTTTTTAGCCATTAGCACCTACCCCCCTTAGTAATTTACAGCTTACGGGCCAGAAAGGTGCAGGATGAGCCTACTCCTCCAGTTTTTACCTACCCCCCTATAAGTTTCTGCATAGAACCGCTATTTGCATCCTAATAGGTTGGTTTAAAAAGTAAAGCAGTAACCACGATGAAGGCGATGAACAGTACACTGCAAACGCGTACTATCTAACCCATTGATAAACAAGTTACTTTGTAAAGGATGATAGTTTGCGATATCATGAAATCACATAAAAAGTACAATTAAAAACCTGTTTACCTCATCTTTATTAATCCCGCGAAAAACCAGCCTGCCACTCTTAAAAACCCTAAAAGTAACAGTAAGAAAACGAATTTCCCACATATAATCAGAAGACCTCTTTTTTACAACGCCTCTACTTAAAATCCACGCAATGGCTTGATCAAACTTCTCAGGTCTAAGAACAGCAACACTGTTAACCTCTCCACCACAAATGCTTTCAACCTTTAAAACAAAATCGTCCACAGCTGGCATAAAATCGCCTGCAAAAAAAGAAAACTGTTAAGTGCTAACCTTTTGGTTAACAAGCTTCTTTTCTGATGTTTTCACCGTTTTTGTCGGTGTCAGCTTTGCTTCTTTTCTGCTAATGCTTTGTCGGCGTTTTTTGCTTTTTTGGTTTTAATTGCTTTGATTTCTGCCAGTATCATTTTAAGAATTTCTTCATCATTAGGGACATCTGGTGGTGCTTCTACAACTTTCTTAACCATGATGGGTACGCCATCCATTCGGTAAGCTGTGCCTTCACTTTCTATTCCACACCATTGTGTAGGGAAGAGTACGTCGCCGACTTTAGATGTGCAGTTCATGTCTGGGTTAATTACGATTAAGGGGTGTTTCATCATTTGTTGCATTGACGGTTTTGGGAAGTGTGCGCCGGGGTCTGACCCGATTACTAAGGTTGCATCAACATGGTTATTTTTTAGTAGGTCAATTGCTGTGAACTCTCCCGGGTTATATTGTGGGTAGCCTTGGGAGAAGTCGATTGCGAACGGGTATCCTGTTGCCCAAGCGAATGCAACGTTTGCTCCTGTAATGTTGAAGTGTCCTCTCATAGGTGCAACAACAAACTTGGTTTTCTTATTCAAATCTCTTGTTAGTTTTATTGCGACTTCAACGTTGCGAAAGCGTCCTGCACTGGCGGTTAAGCCTAAACCGAAGAATATGGCTCCAAACTCACAGTTAACCATTGCATCGGCAACTTCTTTCAAGTATTCAACAGGGACTCCGCCAACTTTTTCAACGTCTACTTCTTGGTCATTAATTAGACATCTTAACGTCTGCATTATCTCATAATCCATGTTTGGTTCAACCTGAACAAAGTAATCAGCGACTTCGGCAGTCATTGTTTTGATTGGGTCAAAAACTATCAGTTTACGCCCCATTTTCTTAATTGATTGCGGCGGAGCATCAACAACACACGTTTGTGGACGTGGTGGCGGTTGATACTTAATCTCTTTTCGACGAGATAATGCGTCAAGTTTCTTTTTGCTGGCCCCTGCCTTTAGTTTTTGCATGTAGTTTTTCCATTCACTTTTCTCAAAGCGTCCTTCTGGAAAAGCGGTGTATCTTTCAACATGTCGTGGATGTGAAGCCCAAGGGTTGCTTCCCCAATAAATTATCAAGTCTGCACGGTGTCTAACCTGTCCCAGAGTGCAGGTTGGGATACCTGCTTCCTGTGTAGCCATCATTGAAGGTCCATGGCAAATGCTGCAAACATTGTCTAAAGCGCCGCCCAACTCTTCAGCCATCTCAACGCCGATGCTTTGTACTTCGCTAGTGCAGCATTCCCAACCAAAAAGTAGCGGGTATTTGGCGTCTGTTAGGATTTGAGCCGCCTTTTTTACTGCTGCGTTTAGGCCAACAGGAACAAGTTTTCCGTCTTTTCGTATCATTGGTTTTAGGATTCTTTCTTCTTTGTAACCATAAACCATTTTTGCTTCACAGACGGCGCAACCGTTTTTCATTTTCACTATTTCGTTGTTTTCAACGGTAACTTCGAGGTCATCGCAAAGACAGCCACAGATTGGGCAAACAACTGATTTTATAATAGTCATGGTACTTCCTTTCCGTATTCTTCTTTTAGTAGCTCGTCAAGAGTCAAGACAGGCTTGTCTTGTGCGGGTTCAATTTGTACTGGAAAGCCTTTGAACATAGGCATCCCCATACTGTAGGTATTGTCACCGCAAACTGCGTTAGCCCAAAGTCCACAAGGCATGAAAGCTCTTCCTGGATGTGAGCCTCTGGGGTACTCTTTTGCTTTGACAATTACTGAACCGTACTGGGAGGTAACTTGCACGTTGCCGCCTTTGATTCCAAGTTTATTCATGTCTACTTTATCAAGGAGGCAGATTGCAGCGGCTTCAAAATATTCTTTGGAACCTTTTCCTTTTTCTTTTCCTGCCCCTTGGTCGATTGTTCGGCCAGTGATTAAGATGCACTCTAACTTTTTTGCAGTCATGTTCCCACGAGTGCTCATTAATAAAATTGATAGTGAATATTAAATTTTTTGATAACGAGGCGGTTTTTGAACGTGCAAATTTTTTGCTTAACTCTCACGGCAGTTGCTGCTATGAATGTTCATTTTTTTCATCAATGACAACAATCCTAAAATAGTGCTACAAATCTCAAAATTTGTAACAACAGGTTTAAACAAGTCAAAATACAAACTACTAACAAAAATGGCGAAAAAGCATGGACTCAAAAATAGAACCAGAAAATTATTACCGCGAAGTACGCAAACTCGAAATAAGGCTTGAAGACTACCTAAAAGAAGAAGAGCTTTGTGTACAAAAAATTCGAGACTGCATCCAACAACTAAAAGCAATCCACGCCTTAATTGAACCTTTAACAGCCCCAATAAACCTTGAAATCGCGGAAAAAATCTCAAATCTTAAAACAGAAGCCCTTAAAACTTTAAGTGAAGCCATGAAACTCCAAGGCCACGCAGAACACGAAAAAAGCCACTTGCTAGAATCCTATGGAGCCATGCTATTGGAGCTAAACAAAATATCACAGGTTTAAGTTAACCCTTTTTTATTCTCTTGCCATGCAAAACTGCGACAAAACGGCTGTTTGGGGTTCAATATAGAGTTAAAAAAGGCAATGGCGCAGTATCGTTTTCGGTTTTGTAAACCCTTTGATTGTGGGTTTTGTTGTTGCTTGTTGTTTCCAGTGATATTTTATATATTTATTTTGTTTTCATAAATTCTAAATAATAAAAGGTTTTTAAATTGTTGTTTATGTTAACTCAACCGAAATTAAATAACTTCAAGTTTATGCCGCGGTTTTCAATGGGTAAATTCTGGTTTCTCTTTGTTTACTCAACAGCGCTTTTAGTGTTTGACTGCGTAACAACAGTGATAATTCTTGAAGCCTGCGGTGGGGTGGAACTCAATCCAATAGTTAACACTGCAGGATTATTCAACATAACCGTGTACAAGATTGTAGCTAACGTTTTTGTTGGTTTTGTAAGCTTTAGAAAGAAGTTCCTGTGGCTGCTTGCTGGTTTATCCGTTACTTTCTCGTTTGTGGTAACTTGGAATGCAGTGAACATTTTTTTAGCGTTGTAAAAGCTATTCAACTGCAATCAAGTTGTACAGTCGAGTACTGGTGTAGACGAATCATTGTCAAATAGAGCATCGATTCTTTGACACAAAATATTGGTTAATGGGTTTCTTGAATGAGTTTTAATTGTGCTCTGGTTTGTGTTATGTTGCCGTTTAGGTTTTTGTGGTCTCCCTAATTTAATCAACTTGCTATTAAGTTTAGTTAAGATAAGGTTTATTAGAATGCTGGTTAATCAACCAAGAAGGTAGCAAGCAATGCCCCGCAAAAACATCTCCCGTTTTACCGCGATCATCGGTCACCATAAAAATCAAACCGCTTATATCACGTGGGCTCAGCGTTACAACAAACTCGCTAAAGACCGCGCATTAGATTTGCCCTTTGACAAGCAAGTCAAAGTTTTCTCCGAATTCTACAGTTGCCCCTGCCAGAAATTATTGAGCGATAATATTGAAGGAACGTTTGCATATCTATGAATACCCCAGTTACTGACGTAAAAAAGCTCTATGGTCAAAGCAAAAAAAAGAAGATTCTCATAATCCTCGGTCTCGTTTTAGCCCTCATGCTTACAGCATTGGTTTCCATTAGCCTTGGAGCTGCCTCCCCAACTCTTCCCTCAGCAGTACAAGTCATTCTTTCAAAATGTCTGCCCTTCCTAAATCTTCCCCCAGGATCCGAATTAGATCAAACAGTCATCTGGTTATTTCGGTTACCCCGAATTATTTTAGCCATAGTTGCCGGCGCTGGTCTAGCAGTAGCAGGCGCAACAATGCAGGGGATTTTACGTAACCCTCTGGTATCCTCATACATTTTAGGGGTTTCTTCCGCTGCCGGGTTCGGCGCTGCTTTAGCCATTGTATTCGGCATCGGGCTCGTCGGCTTTTATGGCCAGTATTTAGTTATCGGTAACGCTTTCATCTTTTGTTTACTCGCTATGACGTTGGTGTACTTAATTGCCCGTATTCGCGGCATGAAAGTTGAAACAGTAATTTTAGCAGGGGTAGCGGTTGGTTTTCTCTTTTCTGCGCTTCTGTCCTTAATGCAGTATCTTGCACCTCAACCAAATGCTCTAAATGCTATCGCTTTTTGGTTAATGGGGGGACTTTTTAATGCTAATTGGGACACTATACTTATTTGCGCCCCGATAGTCGCCGTAACGGTCCTGCTTATGCTATTTCAAGCCTGGAACATCAACATAATGAGCATGGGCGAAGATGTCGCTGTAAGCCTCGGAATCAATACCAAACGTGTTTTGGCTACAAACATGATACTGGAGACTATTGCAACTGCTACAATAATTGCTTTTACTGGAATAATCGGTTTTGTAGATTTAATTGCTCCTCATATCGCTCGTATGTTAATTGGTAATGACCACCGATACCTCATACTTTGCAGTGCTGTTCTTGGTTCCCTTATGCTTCTTTCAGCCGATACGATTGGACGCTTAATTATTATGCCTGCTGAACTTCCAGTAGGTATTGTCACTTCACTTTTAGGGGTTCCATTCTTCATTTATCTTTTAATAAGAAAGAGGTAGCTAGAAAAACTTTGAAATTACCTATAAACAACTCCTCATTCAATCACTGTGATACTAAAAAAACACCGACATTCTCATCGATAAACAAGACACCGACAAATTTGGCCTCAACTGAATTATCTAACAAACAAGCATTCTCAAAAAACATAGTAAAGAAGGAAAAACAAAATGGCAGAAATTAATGAAAAAAATAAAGAGAACAAACTTAATTTACAATTAAAAGATGCAGATGCACGAGTCATCTACCACAAATACGACAAAACATGGCTAAACCTTACTTTAATCTCTTTTAAGGAAAAACGGCGAGTACTTTCAACTCTTGATGGCATTCGAGAAGTTCACCATGTCGGTAACGTGTATGTTCCTGGCAAATTATCGATGCAGCATATGACCTTGCAGAATTACGCCAAGTTCGAGAGGCGTTTACCCAAAACTTTAGGCATCCGCAGAGGAGATATAACCTTCATCTGCACAGGGGTAGACATGGAAAAAGTGGCTTTCTGCGAAAAAACCTTTGGCGACTACCACATTTGCTGTATCGCAACAGGCGGAGCAAGAAACAATGCTCTGCGGACAGGGTTGGATGCAGGCAACTGGATTGAAAACCAAACGGAGATGAAGCCAGCGTCAGGTACCATAAACATCCTTCTTTTAACCAATGTGTCATTGACTTGGGGCGCCATGGCTCGGGCTATTGTGACGGCTACAGAAGCCAAAACAGCTGCCCTACAAGACCTCGGTTACATGAGTACTCCTACCCCGCAGGTGCAAGCCACAGGTACAGGAACAGATAATGTGGTTGTTGTTTCAGGTGTAAACCCTAATATTACAATTAAGCATACAGGCGGACACACAAAGATGGGTGAATTAATCGGTATTGCCGCAAAAACTGCGGTGACAGAAGCCCTAATAAAACATGATAACTAAGTTGAAAAATGGCTGTATTTGAAGGGTTTTCCTGATCGAGAATTAGTGAAGTATTACGGCAGCATCAAAGAGGTGGCTTTTTTGAGTTTTCTTTTTGGTGGGCTGTCTTGTTTTTGTTTTTTGCTGGTTGGTTAGCTGCTGGTTTATTCAGTAATTAAACCTGAGATTAACTTTTATTAAGTTAGGTTTATTATTTGCGATTGGGTTAGTCACCCCTCATATCGAGGGCAAAACGTGAGGGGCATAGCATTTTACGGAAAAGGCGGTATAGGAAAATCCACTGTCCTATCAAACGTAACAGCCACTTTATCCAGCAACGGAAAAAAAATTCTTCAAATCGGATGTGACCCAAAACATGATTCCACCCGCCTCATTCTAGGCGGTTTCACGCAATCAACCGTACTGGAACAATTAAACACCACAGGCAGCGTTAAACTAAACTCTTTGATGCTAACTGGATGCAACGGTATAAGTTGTATTGAAAGTGGCGGTCCTGAACCTGGAGTCGGCTGTGCAGGGCGCGGCATTATTCAAACGCTAAATCTCCTCAAAGAACAAGGCTTAGACACAAAAAAGTTTGACTACGTTTTCTTTGATGTTTTAGGTGACGTCGTCTGCGGCGGGTTTGCTGTGCCCATGCGTGATGGTTATGCAGATGAGGTATACATTGTAACATCAGGTGAAATAGCCTCAATTTATGCAGCAAACAATATTGCCAAAGGCTTAAAGCGATTCTCGACCTCACGAGGTAAATTAGGTGGGATAATCGGTAATGGACGAGGAACCTGCAATGAATTCGAAGTTATAACTACATTTGCACGTTTAATCGGCACAGAAATGGTTGCTTTTATACCTAAAAGCGAACTTATCGCACAAGCAGAATATGAGTCTAAAACCATAATGGACTATGCACCAAACTCCGAGTTAGCCACTGTATTCCAATCTATAGCAAAACATATTGAACGCCAACAAGCTCCAGTTATACCTAAACCACTCACCGACAAAGAACTGGATACTTTTCTACGGGAATACTGCTACAATACAAACCCAGCAAGACAAACAAGCGTCACTTCACCCACTAAAAGTGACCATACGCCGAAGGAACAAAACAGGCTAACACACCTGCCGCCTACCCAAAAAGAACCTGACTTTACAGGCAATTGTGCAGCAGTTACTTCTGCTTCAAAACCTCGCGAGCCAGTGCAGGGTTGTTCTCCAGCTGGTGCATATGCCGCTGTAAGAAAAATAAAAGATGCAGTAGCGATAATGCATGCTCCCCGAGGCTGCGCATACGTCAGTTTTTCTGGTCATCTCAGTAATGATGCCTCTTTGCCTAAATTCGAACGTTTTCCTCCGAATCTTGTTTGTACCAATATGCAGGAAACCGACGTCATTTTCGGCGGTACTAAACTCCTCAAAGATACAGCATTAAATATTCATAAAAAACATCCGTCTTACACTATTTTTATAATTACTTCTTGCCCCGCGGGGATAATAGGTGATGACATCAATCAAGTTGTAGAAGACTTAAAAGCTGATGGCGTCAATGCTTTCTTTATTCCCACAGATGGCGTCATGAACAACGGCGACTTCTACATGGGCATGTACAATGCTTATCGTGTGTTGGCAGAGAACTTAATCGATAACCATATTCCATCCACCGATGATTCAATTAACATTCTAGGACAACCAACTGCTTACCCTGTAGGCAAACAAAAAAGTGATACTCTTGACTATATTTTTCAAAAGCTAAACATTAAAGTAAATTGCCGCTTTACCAGCTGCACAGACATAACTTCTATAAGACATTTTAAGAAAGCAAAAGTCAGCATCCCCTTTTCCCATGACCCCCTTGTTGAAGCCTTTTCAGTTTTTCTGAAAAACCATTTTTCGGTTGAAATCCTAAAAACGCCATTGCCCATAGGGTTTGAACAAACAGCGGAATTCACTCGGGCACTGGGTCAGCGATTTGATAAATCTTCTGAGGCTGAAGCAATCATCGGTGAAGCCCAAGTTAACTATGAGCGCTACTTGTCAAAACTTAGGAAGCATTTTACTGGCAAAAAAACAATAATTCTAAGTGCACCTCATAATCTTGACTGGATTCTATCAACATTGATAGATTTAGGTGTTGAAATAACCGAAATTTATTCATCCGACTATTTCCCCTCCAGAGAAGCCCTCTCGTCAAAGTATCTGTCAAAAATTAAAGTAACCACCGATTATCCTTTGGATGAATATAGACAAGTTCTAATTCGTGAACACCCAGATTTTGTGCTCACCGCCGGCAACATCAACGCCTACAATACAATACCCTGCGATATTCTCCCTACCATATCGATTCCCTTTCTTCCTACTTACGGGTTCAACGCTGGACTAGTTTATGCTGACCATTTATATTCAAAACTGAAAGTTCCCTCGATAGAAGGATGGAGAAATGACAAAAAACTATTCTATTGCTGCTGACCGACCTGATTCGCTTGCGGGCGTTGTGGCAGCGTTCGAAGGCATCTCTGACGCTTACACTATGCTCAATAGTCCCATAGGCTGCAAATTTCCTTTAGGTTACACATCAAATATAATGTCTTCTCATGTAAATCCAGTGCAATTCAAAACCTTGACTGATTTCCATTTTGGTCAAAGCCGTCTTCCATGCACTTTCACTGATGAACAAGACTTTGTTTTTGGTACGCAAGAAAAAATCACTCGTGCACTCCAAATTTTAGATTCACGGGGGTACGGTTTGATTGGAGTTATCAATCATTCAGGAACCGCTTTAATCGGCGATGATCTTTGTCGAATCATTCAGTCATCTGGAGTGAAAACTAAGACTATGGTGGTTGACAGTTCTGGCTTCACAGGAACCTACGCTGATGGATTCAAAATAGGTGCAATCAAAATTCTTGAGCGACTTGCAACAAACAGAAAAGAAGTGCTTCCACATAGTGTTAACATCATTGGCCCTACAATTTTTCAGTATAACTGGCAAAACGATGTTTCTGAACTCAAACATACGTTGAAAGCCTTAGGTATCTCGGTAATTTCTGTTATAGGTGCTGGCGAAAAAATAAGGAATCTTGAAAGGGTAAACGAAGCAGCACTTAATCTGGTTGTCTACGAAGAATATGGCGATTCGATAGCTAATTTTCTTGAAAAAGAATATGGCACACCAAGCATCGGTTTAGACGTACCTGCACCTTATGGATTAGAAGCTTCAGAGACTTGGTTTGGGTTAGCTGCCAACTTTTTTAATTTACCCGTTAAACCAATACAAATTAAATCCAAACATACTCGAATAAAATGTTATCGTGGCCTTTCAAGAATGTCTCGATTTAACAGTGCTTTGCGAGGGGCACGTTTTGCGGTTTTCGGAGATTCCTCTCAAGTTGTTCCTCTTATTGCATTTCTGTACGGCTATTTAGGCATGTATCCTGTTATTGTTGGTCTCAAAGAAGTGGGTCCAAAAAGCTATGGCTTACTTAGAAAATATTTAACTGCGAATTCGCTCGAGACTGCTGTATTGATTAACCCTGATCAGTATGAAATTATCGAAGCTTTAAACGAGCATGTTCCTGTTTTGCTCTTCGGCAGCGGTATTGAGGAACAACTTGCCACCATGTCGGAGGAACCCGCCGAATTTTTACCTGTATCTTTTCCTTATTATGAAAAAGCTTTGCTAACGATGCGTCCTTTGTTAGGTTTTAATGGTGTTTTGGGCTTGGTGGAGGATGTTATTAATTCTATTCGAAGAAATTATTTGTCGCATGGCAAACTGTCATAGAAGAGTTAATCAACTTGCAATTAACTTTTGTTAAACTAATGTTTATATGAGGGCTCATATTCCCTACAAAGGAGAGAGGGAGAAAAAATACAAACGCTCAATTCACTCCAGCAACTGCTCAATTATGTTAACCGTTTGCCCCCCGTGACGATTTCAAAATCAAACCAACTGCGCAATCCTTTAGAGGTGCCCTAACTTGAACAAACTCTACATTGCCATTGCCGGCGTTCTTATTGCAATAATACTCTCAGTCTCTTTTTACGGCGTTTTTACCTTAGCCAATGTCATAACACCTGGTTCTAATCCACAAACACCTTCACCTACTCCATATGATGGTGAAAGCATCACAGTAACGGATGACACCGGTAAAAATTTTACAATACCCTTGCCTGTGACCCGAATTGTAAGTCTAGACGACGGTCATACTGAACTGCTCTGTGCTTTGGGTGCCCAAGACCTGATAGTGGGCCGCGACACTTTCAGTACCTTTCCGCCTTCAATCATGAATGTACCCAACGTTGGCGCTTACAATGGAATTAGCATGGAAGCGATTGTGCAATTGGACCCTGATGTTGTGCTCGCCATAACAACTGGTATGAGCCCTGGAATGCTTAATTTTAGGTATGCATCAGGTATACCTGTTCTATTTCAAGACACTGCAAACTTTACCAAAATAGAATCTACTATACGGTTCTTAGGAAAACTAGTAAACAATGAAACAGGCGCTGAAGCCATAATTGATTGGGTGAATCAATACATGGAACTTGTAGACTCACGGATTAGTGGTCTTTCTGAAAGCCAAAGACCTACTTTCTATTTGGGAGGTACCCAAAGGGGAATAGGTGAGTCTGCTTTTCGTTATACTGGTCCAGATTCAGAGATTGGGCTTCTTGGGATCAAAGCTGGTGGAAGAAACATAGTCGATAACTCAACTGTCAGCGGCATAATCAATCCAGAATTCGTTATAGAAAAAAAGCCAGAGTATATTTTTTCTTTAACATAC
Organism: Bathyarchaeia archaeon; assembly: GCA_042296865.1. Taxonomy (GTDB): domain Archaea; phylum Thermoproteota; class Bathyarchaeia; order Bathyarchaeales; family Bathycorpusculaceae; genus Bathycorpusculum. The sequence goes on from CP170178.1 coordinate 44,619, forward strand.
CGCTCCCAAGGCTTTCCAACCAGTTCTGCTTATTACAAGGATGTCTTAAGTGACATAAATTCTCGAACGGGCTTTGATACTGTGCCTGCGGTTAAAGACAAGAATGTTTACTGTTATGACTATACGCTTGTTCAGGGTTTGCGTTATCCAATAGGGTTGCTTTATTTTGCTAAGTCTCTTCATCCGGACCTCTTTTCAGATATTGACCCGACAGATTTGCTTGCAGAGATGACTGAGAAATATTTTGGCGTGGATTCAAATCAGTGGGTTTTCATGTATCCATAGCGTCTGAATTTGATTTGCGTTTCACGCATTTATTCCTTTTTTACTTCCGAGTTTTTAAAATATTGTTTGAAATTATGTAGTGGCTTTTTTGCGTCGTTAACTTGCTTTTTTGAAGCTTGGTGGTTTTTAACAAAATTCTTATTCAACTTTGATTTAACTTTGGTAAAGTCAGGTTTATATATTTATTTTAGTAACCCAATAAGCAGGTGACAAAATGAAAACTAAACTTATGCTCATTGGATTAGCCATAATAGCCGTTATCTTGTTCGCCACAGTTTTTACGGGAGTAACGGTTACTGCACAAGAAAAGAAGAACGCTGAATACGCTAATACACTTAATGACTTGCAAAAACAAATCTACGACTTAAGTAGTAATCTGTCCATTCAGCATTATGACTACATCGTTTACGGTGCCCAAAACGACTCAACAAGCGTTCTTTACTATGCAAAGAACGGTAACGATGGAAACATAGAGTTTTTTTCGAACGACGCGGCATCCGTGTTTAACTTTGCACTTGAAACAGGAAAGTTTGTCTTCGCCAAAAGCGGTTCATACATACTAAATTCCGACGTAATAATCCGTAATAAAGAGAATGCATTGCTGACAAGCGATGGCGATGCAACCTTACTTTGCGATGGGCATAAAATTATAGTTTACGGTAACACCTGTCATGAATCAAAATATAATACCGTTTCTGGATTTATAATTTTTAACGGTGGAGTACGAATTGAGAATTCATACATGACCACAGTTTCAAACATGATTTTCCAAAATTGCAATCTCGGCATAGAATTAGTTGCAACTAACACTTGGACTGAAAGCAGCAAAATTGATGATGTACAGTTCTATTCTTGCAGCCAAGGCATAGTTTTCCGTTCCCTTGAAGACGAAGGGACTGGCTCTTTCCAATGCACAATGATAAGCCGTTGCTACTTCAATTTGCCAGATAATTCCATCGCAATTTCAGTTGAAAAAGATGCTGGTTTTACAGATGGTCAAATGAAAAATGTGCACATATGGGCCGCATGTTTTCCAGGGCAACAAACCAATCAAACCGGCCTTCAAGTTAGCGGTTCATTGTACCGTACGGCAATGAATGGCGTGGTCTTTGAATCTTTTGCGGTTGGAAATTTGAGCACAACCTCACTTTACGCGGTGCATGTAAACACGACTTTTCAAACACCTATAATTCAAGAAGGTGTTACTTTTCTGGGAAACTGGACTAAACTGGTTTACAATCCCTATAATTCGCAAGTTGAGGGCAATGGTATTGCAGTTGCTTTCAAAAGAGAAAACATGACTGTTCCTTTGGCGGCTGATGCCTATCCTGCTCAGCCTTTGACAATTCAGGTGGCTCCTGCTACGTTTGCCGGTTTTAACGCTAAAATCCGGATTGACGGTTGTTTTGAACAAAACGAGTCTGTCACTGTTCGTTTTCGTCTCCAATGCTTCGATAACCTTGCCCCGATTGGCTCCGAGGTGTTGGAGAAAACATTTAACGCTTCATGCACGGTGTGGCTTAGCAACGATGATTTGCTGTGTTTAATGCCGTACCAAAATGTTATACAAACGGTTTTAGTTGATGGGTGGGTGGATTCTAATTCATCTGATGTGCAGGTTTGGGTAAGTGTGTTTGGAGGCACAACATGGTCAGAAATACTGTAACTCTTAACCCACCTTAAAGTTGGTAAAATGAATAAAATGGTTTACAGGGGCCTTTTATTTTGGGCTCCGTTTTGGGCTCGAGCCTATTCTAAGGATGGTTTTGGTAGTTTTCTTTTTTAGGGCACGTCTTTCTTTGATTGGGTATCCGTCATAGTTCTTCTCGTAGGCTGTAGGGCGGAGGGTTTATTGGTTTTTCTTATGCGCTTTTTAGCTTTTTTGGGTTGGGTTTGAAATGTTTGCTTTTGTGTGTTTTTGAAGTCAAACCTCATTAGTAAACTTGAGATTAAGTTAAGTTAAGCTAGAGTTTATATTGTTGGTTGGAGAATCCAACCTAAGGATTGAATCAACCAAACGAGCAATCCTCTAAATCCTCAAAATTGGGAGAAGGAAAAGAAAAAAATGGATAAAAAAACAAAAAATTACTTAATAAACAAGTTTAGGCAAAACAAAAAAGCATTATCTCCTGCAATCGCAATCGCGTTACTCTTGGCAATCACTATCTCTCTAGTAGCAGCAGTAGGATACTCCGCATCAGTAGTTACTCCCAGCATATCGTCTGCCCCCCAAGCCAAATTCGACGTAAACGTCTACAGCGACAGCGGTGTAGTTGTCAAACAAATAAGTGGTGACTCAATCGCTACAAAAGAATTGAGCATCAAAACTATCTACAACGGCGTCGAAACAGTCGTTAAACCAACTGGAAACAACACCTTCTATTTGAACTGGGTACTGTTTAATCCTCCATTTGCCAACACAACAAACTATCTTTATAATGTTACGAGTGGGGAATATTATAAAGGCGAAGGTTACTTGAGCGGTCCTAACCCCGTCGGAACTAAAGAACTGACTACCAATTTCAACTTTACAACAGGCCGTGTTCTCGACCCAGCAAACCCTGGTGAACCACTTAATGTAACAGCCATAGGCGTACAATTGACTAATGCTCAGGCTGCAGACGATCCCGTCCCGCTTAAAAATTGGCTTGAAGGTGGGATTACCGTAGATATCCTCAACAGCGCTACTAATGAATGGGTGTCGGCCAAATCCAGCGTTCTATATCCAGCTATATCAAACTACACAGATGCCTGGCATAATGTAAATGGTGAATTTGCGATGTTCTACATACCCAATGATGACAACACTACCTACACTGGCGTCAGAATTACAAGTCCATATGGGGTCTCAGTAACTTATCTTAAAAGCGACGAAAATGCAAATACTAACGGATACCGCGGAGAAGGGTTAGAATCAGGTGACGCATTCTTCTTTAGACTTTCAGAATTCAATAGTCCCTTCTTATGGGAAGCACGCTCCATACCCACAGACAAAGTTGCCGCATCATTTGGACAATGCATACTTCAACCAGGAACAGTACTGCAATCTGTTAGTCTCGGCGCTGGCTATGGAACCGACAGTAACCTTGCTTTAATCTCAAACTGGGGTAACATCGCTGTAGGTGACGTGGTAAAAATCTACATCTTGTATAATCCTAGCAGTTCAATTATTTGGCAAGGAGACGTGGTGGTACAATGATGAAACCAAAAAGTTTTAAGCGGAACAATAAAGGCATCTCAACCATCATCGCTGCAGCTTTGATAGTCGCAATGACGGTTGTAGCTGCAGTAGCTCTAGGCGCAACAGTGCTTCAAATACCAACTGAAACCCAGTCAATACAACAGTTGACAATGAGCGGCACAGCCTCAGTAAGCACAAACGAGATCACGCTAACACACTTAGGTGGCGACCCCATCCATACGCAGTCAATAACCTTCAAAACATACATACCTGCCGGATCATACGAAGGATACAGATATGAAATACCTACCAATACGGGACTTGATAAAGCCGTGTTGGACGAGTATAGCGAACAATTAAAGGAGTCAGGTCTTCTAATGCAGGCGCCCTATGTTTTGGTCGAAAATACCGGACCATATGCGGCATATTATCCCGTGGAAACACCGCCAGCACCATTGCTCCTTTCAAAGCTTCCAATGCATTTGCAAAACGACCAATGGGTACTTAAAGCCCAAATGGACTATCGAGACAGCTATGGTATGCTGTATGAGCTATACGGTTATAGATATGTGGATATGACGACTGGCGTCTACAGTTGTCCTATTCAAGCTGGAGACACTTTGGTACTGCCATTCAGCCAGAGCTTCTCGCTAGGTCAGTATGATGGTCCGTATTCTCAATGGCCATATCTGTACGCGCCCCAAATTGGTCAGCAATTCATCGTTGAACTCTACAGCGGAGAACAAATAATCACAACCGTTACCATTACAGTGCAAGCTTAAACAACGTGAGCTATAGTAGCTACCTATTCAACTCTTTTTTCTTTTTAAATATAAAAAATTCAGGTACCTCCCTTTTACTAAACCTCCGTTTAACTCAATTTAAACGAAGGTATAAATATTTAAGGTTGGATATACCGTCCAAGAAGGCACTAAAACCATTAGCGTTGGAGCTAACATGCGTTTGAAAATCAAAAAACCGAATCTAACCATAGCAAAACGTAAACCTAAAGCTAAAACCAGTAATCAACAAATTATTTCTGAACAAATCGAGGCAGAAATATCCAAGTTAGCGCCTTCTGAATCGAACCTTAAAATAATTGAATGGTATTGGCTTGATAAACCCTTTGCGGCTGCCGTCATCATTAAAGATAACGTGAATTACTTTTACCACGTGGTCACACCAGCAATATCAGAATTGGACTTTGAAGTTCTAAATAGGGTCTATCACCGGCTTGTGGACCGACTCAGCATCATAGAAAAAAATCCCAAAGACGTTTTTGAAAAAGAAGCCACCCGCCTAATATCCTCATACGCCAAAATCGACAGCCTGCGGCAACAAGTCATCATTTACTATCTCAAACGCAAAACTCTAGGTTATGACAGCGTTGACCCTCTCTTCAAAGACCCCTTCCTAGAAGAAATAACTTGCAACGGTCCCGACCTCCCCATCTATGTTTACCACCCAAACTATGGTTTTACAGTAACAAACCTGGTTTTTGGAGAAAAATACGCAGACGATTTCACTTCACATCTCTCTGAACTGGCAGACAGACACCTTTGTCTAGGCGAACCAGTGGTTGAAGCAACATTAAAGGATGGAACCCGACTTACAGCCTTCTACAGAAACGAGGTATCCACAGCAGGCAGCGCTTTTGCCCTCAGAAAAACCCGCGTCACACCTCTCTACCCGGTTGACCTAGTTAGGCTGGGGACATTTAATACTGAACTGATGGCGCTGTTATGGCTCTTTGTTGAATACAACATAAACATGCTTATAATCGGAGGTACAGCTTCAGGAAAAACAACCACCCTAAACGCCATAAGCCTTTTCATACCCAAAAGCAGACGCATAGTCAGTATTGAAGACACAAGAGAAATCAGGCTAGTACACACAAACTGGGTTCCACTCGTTACACGTCAAGATAAAAAACTCGACACCATACCAAACGGCATTGACGAAATGTACCTTTTAAAAAGAGCTCTCCGATTAAGACCCGAATACCTTCTGGTGGGAGAAGTAAGAGGCGAAGAAGCAACCATTTTATTCCAAGCCATGAACACAGGACACATCGTGTTTTCCACTATCCACGCTGGCAGCGTAGATGAGGCTTTTATACGAATATTCAACCCGCCAATTAGTGTTCCACCAGCAATGATTTTGCCCTTAGACATTGTTATGGTCCAATCACTCATTAGACTAGAAACCAAAGAGTTCAGACGATGTATCTATATAGCAGAGCTTGAAAAGGTGGACATTGAAAACCGCAAAGGAGTATTCTATCCTCTCTATACCTGGGACGCCAAAACTAACCAGTTAATCCAAAATAACCGCCCGCGAAAAACCATAAAAAAGATAATGGCTATGACGGGACAAACTGAGCAAGAAGTATTCGCTGAAATAAAAAGACGCGAAGACTTCCTGAAAAATGCAATAGCCAAAGGCCAGCTTGGAGACAACGATTTCATTACGATACTTGAATCCTTCAGGCAAACCTATTATCAAAAACAAACTGTTAACCAACAAAAACAAGGGGCACAATAATGAATCCGCCTCTAAGCTACCGCTTGTTTGGTTGGCTTTTTAAACATAGACCATTTAGTTCGTTGTCAGTATCAATAGAGAAAGCATTAGCTAAAGCCAGAATTCAAACTGCAGGAGACGCGTATCTAAGTGAAGCTCTTACTCAATCTATCCTGGCTGGTTTTATGTTCCTTGTTTTCAACTTAATAATTCAACTATTTGGTTTGACAGCGCACTTAAACAGTCTTCTAGTTGGCCCCACATTTATGATTACTTATATTTTCCCCTTTCTGCCCCTAATCGGGTTCCTCTTAACTGCAATATACTATTACGTGAAACCGTACTACGCCAATTATGCCCGCCGACAAGACATAGACCAAAACATTCACCACGCCAGCGCTTTTCTCTATGCCATGACAAAAAGTGGGCTTCAACCGGTGGAGGCGCTTGAAAAATTGGCTGAACAAAAAAACATTTACGGCCTAATATCCGAAGAGTTTGGGATGGCAGTGAGACGCGTTAAATATTTCGGGGAAAGTTTAAACACCGCCCTAAAATATGTTGCCAATACCACCAGCTCTAAGAACCTTAAAGAATTCATTTATAGTTTCATTTTAGCCACCGAACAATCATACTCAGTTGGTGCATATTTTAAGCTCAAGTTTGAAGAATATTTTGAAAAAGAAAAACGCGGCCGCGAAACGTTAATAAATAATTTGAATTTAATAGGTGAAATAGTCATTGTACTTGTAGCGTTGACCCCGACCCTGGTTTTAGCAGTCGGTCTCTCCTTGGGTGTCATGAACCCTAGCATGATTTCAATCTCTAACCTTTACCTGATCTTTGTGCTGCCGTTATCCGCAATATTGGTGCTTTTTTATGTGAGAGCAGTTCTTCCCTCCCCAAAACTCATATCCGTAACTAAAACAGTATTTCCGATGCCTCTAGTGGAGAACATCCCGGTTTCTGAAACCCCTCAGTCTAAACTTTCGGGAAAAACGCTTGAGCGAACTGACAAACGGTTACTTTTTAAAAAGGCTCTCAAAAAACCTATACAGATATTTTTCCTTTACTCTTGGTTCTACTTTATCATAGGGGCGGCAATCTTAGCAAGCGTATTAGTTGGCTTATACTTTTTTGGATTAGACTATCAGCAACTTTTCGTTTGCTCATTTTTGGGTTCTTGCTCAATCGTTTTAATTTTTCATGAAGTTAAATCACGGTATGTCCTTGCCGTAGAACGCAGGGTACCTACCTTTTTAAGAGGTTTAGCAGAAACCGTTGAACGTGAAGGCTCGATAATTCGCGCTATTAACCTCGTGCTGCAAAGCAAGTTAGGGCTTCTTGGCCGAGAAATGAAAGACATCGGTACAACAAATCTGGGGTATTCCCTTAAACGTGCCATGACGATGATTGAATACAGAACATCATCTGTTGTCCTAAAAAGAGTCCTAAGCCTGCTTGTAATCGCCTCAGAATCGACAAAAAACATGAAAGACATCCTAGTAATGGCGGCAGAAGATGCAGATAGCTATATACGCTTAAGACGAGAAAGAACGCTTAACCTTGTAGGTTACATAATATCCTCCTACGTTTGCTTCGGGGTTTTTCTTTATGTTTATTATACATTTAAAACAAGCTTTATACCGTCTCTTTCAGGGGTTGCTGCTTTTTCAAGTGGCATAGCTTTTGCACCAGTTATGGTTGAAGCATACTACGTAGCCTTGTTCCTTGCCTTAATGTTAGGCTTGCTTGTTGGCGCCTTGGCTGAAGGAAGCGTTCTTTCAGGACTAAAACACAGTGTAGTCATGATAATAATCGCCATAATAGTGATGGGGTGGAAACCATAAAACGAAAATTAAACAACAAAGCAGTATCATCGGTAGTCGCGGAAATATTGATGGTTGCTATAGCCGTGGTCTTAGCTACAGCATTTATAGTTGGTTTACAGGGAAATGTAACATCGCAAATTCAAGACAAAGACCAATCTTCCGTACATGTTTGGGCTTCAACAAGAAACGGTTGGGTAAACATAACCGCTATTCATTCAGGTGGCGACGCAACTGACATTTCAGGACACGTATTTTTAACATACCAAAACGCGGCAATAACAGACATCTCAGAACACACATATTTTCTATACCCAAACGATACCCTTCAGTACCCAAACGGCATCCTCATGTACCTAAAAGACGGGTTTCTTCAATATAGCAACGGCATACTAAATTACCCAAGCGGAACTCTTCATTATCCAAATGGCACTCTCCAGTACCCAAACGGCACCACCCAAGACACAGACATCAAACTGTCCGCCAACAGTCTTATCGTAAATGGCGATTTTAGTCTCTCTCAATTAACGTTTGGACAACAATTCTCTGTAAATATAGATATCCGTGACTTATCATCCGCCCAAGTAACCCAAGGATTAATTCATTACATCATAAGCTCAAAAGACCAAATACTCGCCGAGGTTGATCAAAAACTTGAAACGACCTATGAATAATAAAGGAATTGCAACTGTAGTTGCGGCTTCGCTGATTCTTGCCGCTATCGTAACCGTTGCCATAACTTACCAAGCTTTCATTGTTCCAGAACAGAATCGCCAAATTGCGTTCTCACATACGCAGGATGTGCTTAAGAGTTTTGAGGGGTTATACTCTGAAGGGTATTCAACATTTTCCCTCTCCTACTCGGGTTCCTCGTTCTTTTCGAGCGCATCCTTCCCAGGGCAACTGTCTTATTCACCTTCAACGCGGGTTAAAGTTGACTTAAGCAACGTTACCGAATTAACCCCTACTCAACTGTTGCTTGCCAATCAAACAGGTGACTTTCCCATTCGAGAACTATCTGAAGCCACCTTGACTTTCGAAAATGTTACTGAAAACTTTTATGGGAACTATAATTTTACTCATAACCAACAGAAGATAGTGGTTGAAGTTAACACAGAAACAATCGCGTTAACCGACAATACAGAGGTGATGAGGATTTTCCTTAACATAACAAGTTCTTACGGTTCCTCTTCATACGGTTACTCTTTGTTTTCTGGTGATTCTCTACATCTGCAATTATTCTCACCATTGTATGGTCTCGCCTCTGACTTAAGTCAAACCTCTAGCATTGAGTACCAGACAGATTCTTCTTCATGCATGTTATTCATACAATACCTTGCAATAAATAATACTGATTTAACTTATTCTGCACGGGGAGCAATAATGTATAAACCTACCAGTTTTCCCCTCTCTTACATAGCTACTCCTTGGGGGGTAACTGCCTTAGAAGCGGGAACATCATCGATACCTGCACCCATCCAAATACGCTGGGCTCAAAACATGCTATGCTTAGACTTATACAACATTACTTGGAAAAATATTGGGACAATAAGCGGTTCTGGAGCAGCCGCAATCAAATTCAACGAATACAATACAACCTGTCTGCAATCATCTTTTGATTCTATAAGTATGAACTTTACCAGTAGTGACTGCAACATCAATAACTCAATCATGCAGCTCCACACAATGCTTAAAAACAATGCCCCTGACGATGCAATCATTTCAATAGAGCAGAATTTAACTTGGGTTACACTGACGATTACTTCGCATAAAACAGTCTCCTTGACGATTCACGCGGTAGATGCCGTTTTATCATAAACATAATATAAAAGGACAACTAATTCCGAAGAGTTGTAGCCACTAAAGATATAGTAACTATTACTTCAATTGATATATTGCTTAGGCTTTTAATGACCCTAAATTGGTTGCTGCGAACGGTACCAGCATTTCCTCTTGGCTCAATCCGCCGTGTTGCCCCAAAAAGTTTACCCGTCTGCCTTCAGAATTTTCAAACCAGATTGTCTCATTCGTGTAGGGTAAAATCATTAGGTTGCCGGCTCTTTCAAAAAATTCTTCACTTGCGGCGCCAACACCGAAGAACCCTTTTTTTGCTACTTCCTTGGTTTCAACAATTTGAGCTTTGTCCCCGACTTTTTCTTCGAGTAACTGTTTTGTTTCTGAAACTTTTTCTTCTTTGATGTGCAAGAAGATTTCTCTTAGGCTGCCTGTGGGTGATATTGGTTCTTGGTTTTGTTCGGTTTTTGCGTTGGGCATTTTATAGTTGACAAAATTTAGGTATGTTGTTTGGTGGGGATTAACGTTTAATCCGCCATGGTCGGCTGTAACAAGTAGTAACGTGTTTTTAGCCGTTTTTTTATCAATTTTTTGTACCAGTTCCTTGTTGAGCAAATGTGTTATTAGTGATAGTTCTACATGTGCTTCGTAACTGTCTGGTCCGTATTGGTGCGATATTGTGTCTAAACTGTCTAGGTGCACAAAGAAGTAAGCTTTGTTGCCACGATTTTTTTCTATTTTCTTCCTTAAACCAACAACCGTATCGGACAATTTAAGTCCTGGAACAATTGTACTTCCCTGAAAAAGCAGTTTTGAGCAGGCATAGAAAGCGTTGAACGCGTTCATGTGTGCGTAACTATCTATTCCTTGCTCTTTTAGTGTTGTATGAATTGTTTTGTCTTTGAACAAAAGGATGTTTGGGTCAAATCCTTCTTCGTAAAGGGTGCTTTGCTGTTTGCGTTCTGTGCGCTCAAACTTTAGAGTGTTTACGACTCCGATGTTTTTTAGGTAAATGAAATATTCAAAGAGTCCATGGTCTTGTGGAGTTAATCCAGTGTTCAGGGTTGTTAACGCATTTGTTGTTTGTGACGGGAATGTACTTGTTAATGGGAAAACATCGCCTTTCTGAGTTAGGCGTGATAGTAACTTGTCTTTTTTGTAGTGTTTTTGGAATTGGTTGAATCCAAACCCATCAATAACTATGAGTACTACGTTGGTTGGTTCATCGCAGTCTGTTTCTTCAATGTTTTGTTTTAGCATTATTTTTTGCGGGTTTTTGTTGGCTCTTAGTGCTTGTGTGACTAGTTGGGGTATGTTTGAGATGCAGTTTTTTTTGTAGTCTGGGTAAATGAAGTTGTTGCTTGTTTTTTCCAACGTTTCACACATGTTTTTAAGCATTTAGCACTCAGAGTCCTTGTGGTTGTCCACTGGATTGTCTTTTGTTTTGTTTCCTTATAAACTTTGGTTTAACTTGAGTTGCTGGGGGTTTAATCATTTTTTTGCAGTTTCATATTTTTATGTTCAACCTTATGTTAACTTAGTTTAAACTAAAGTTTAAATATTTAGTTGGTTAATCCAACCAACAGGTAAACAGGCGAAAAGAATGGAAACAAAACCAGCCCTATATATCATGACAATACTAATAATTGCAACAATCCTAACATCAGCATATGTATCCTCCATCAAAATAAGCGAACTAGAAACCACTATAAACACACAAACAAGCCAACTCGACTCCTACAACGAATTATTAACCAGTCAAGCAGGTCAACTCGAAGAATTCAACCAAAGAATCACAGAGCAAGACAGTATATTAAACCAATACAACCAGACCATCACACAACAAAACAGTGAAATCGAAAAATACAAACAAATCACCTTAGTCGACGACGCAGGTTATATGGTAAACATAACTTCGTACCCAGAACGCATTGTTTCTTTAGCGCCAAGTAACACTGAAATCCTTTTTGCAGTAGGCGCAGGCGACAGAGTAGTAGGCATCACTGACTATTGTAACTATCCATATAATTTCACTGCTTGGATAGAAGCAGGCAACATGACCAGCATCGGCAACTACTGGAACCCGTCAATAGAACCCATAATTGCATTACAACCTGACTTGGTATTTGCCAGCGGCGACGCAAGCGAAGAAGCAGCAAGCAAACTGCGTAACTTAGGCTATAACGTTCTGATATTAGACGCTGAAAACATCAACGATGTATTAAATGACATATTCATGGTTGGCAGAGCAACAAACCAGTCTGACCAAGCATCTGCTTTAGTCACAAGTCTAAGAACCCGTATTGATACAGTAGCAAACCTTGCCGCTAACGCTTCCTCTATTCCTAAAGTGTACGATGAAATCTGGAACGACCCATTAATGGCTGCAGGACCAAGAACATTCATCAGCGATTTAATCTCTCTTGCCGGCGGTGAAAACATTTTTGATGACGCTGCTTCTCAATGGCCCGTTGTCAGTTCCGAATCTGTCATCACAAAGAACCCAGACATTATCCTAAGCTTAAGCACTGACATAGCCTCCCGTTCAGGATGGTCCAGCATAAACGCTGTAGTAAACAACAAAATTTACCAAATCAATGACGACGAATTCTCACGACCTGGTCCAAGGCTCGTTGATGCATTAGAGGATTTGGCAAAAATTGTTCATCCCGAAATTTTCGGGACTCCCTAACTTTCTTTTTTTGAGGTGCCAATTTTTTTGAATGTACTAAAGAAAACAACATCTTTGGAGCATAAGCGTCATTGGCGTCTTTGGGTAACTGTGTTAACTTTAGCCCTTTTAGGAGCAATTGTTGTTTCATTAAACATTGGGTACTCCTCAATTTCTTTTGAAAGTATATTCAAAACTTTTTTTAACAAGCTTTCTTTTGGTGGTCAACCTTACTTTCAGGTTTCTGACATTGAATCAACATTAATATTTGATGTTCGTCTGCCAAGAATTCTGTGTGCCGCTCTGGTAGGTGCAGGCTTATCAATTTCGGGTGTGGTTTATCAGGGTTTGTTTAGAAACCCCCTAGCGGACCCGTACACAATTGGTGCATCAGCGGGAGCGGCTTTGGGAGCAACTGCCTCAATCGTTTTAGGCATCAGTTTTTCAATTTTGGGCTTTACCACTTTGCCGCTTTTCGCTTTTATCGGTTGCATTTCAGCTGTATTTCTTGTTTACTCTATTTCACGTGTAGGTAACAAGGTTCCAGTTCAAACATTGCTTCTTTCGGGCATAGCTGTAAGCATTTTTCTTAGCGCGATTGTTAGTTACCTGCAGACTATTTCTCCAGAAAAACTTCATCAATCCCAATTCTGGCTTATGGGCAGCTTCTCATACACTGAATGGACCGACATATGGAGCGTTATAATCTTCATAGCCGGCGGTGGAGCAGCCATCTACCTTTACTCCCGTGACCTAAACCTGTTAGCGCTTGGTGAAGATGAAGCACGACATTTAGGTGTAGATCTTGAAAGAGTGAAAAAAGTGCTTCTTGTCTCCAGCGCGTTTGTAACTGCCGCTGCTGTTTCAATAAGCGGTTTAATCGCGTTTATTGGTTTAATCATTCCACATTTGACCCGATTGTTGGTGGGTCCTGACCATAGAGTTCTGATACCTTCTTCGATGCTCATGGGTTCTACTTTCCTGATACTTTGCGACAGCGCCGCTCGTGTGCTCGTAGCTCCCGCAGAGTTACCCGTTGGCATAATTACTGCAATGTGTGGTGGACCTTTTTTCTTGTATCTTATGCGTAGAAAGAAAAAATTTGATGTATCCTGAGGCTAAAAAGAAATGGTTGTCTTAAACATTAATAACGTTGACTGCTACTACGACGCTGTAAAGATAATTGAAAATGTGAGTTTCTCCGTTAAAACAGGCAGTTTTGTTGGCATACTGGGACCTAACGGGTCGGGAAAAACTACGTTGTTAAAGAGCATCAGCCGAATTCTAAAACCCAAAAAAGGTGTCATCATGCTTGAAGACCAAGACATCTACACCTTAAAACCCGTAGAATTAGCCAAAAAGTTGTCTGTTGTTTCACAGGGAACAGTTATTGCTTTCAGCTTTACTGCTTTGGATGTTGTTTTGATGGGGCGTTCACCGCATCTTTCTCGGTTTGCCTCTGAATCTGAAAAGGATGTGGAAATCGCAAAAAGATGCATGGCTTACACTGGTACGTTAAACTTGGCTGACAGGTTGATTACTGAATTAAGCGGTGGTGAACGGCAACGGGTCATCATTGCTAAAGCTTTAGCACAGGAACCGCAGGTGTTGCTGCTTGATGAACCAACAACCCATTTAGACGTGAGTAACCAATTTGAAATCATGAGCATTCTAAGGCAGTTATGTAATGAAAACAAACTGCTGGTTGTAGGTGTTTTTCATGATTTCAATTTAGCTGCCAACTACTGTGACTCCTTGATACTTTTAAAGGACGGCAAGATTATTGATGCTGGAAAATCAGAAAAAGTTTTAACTCCTCAAAACATCAAAACCATTTTCGGCATTGAAACGCTGGTTAAGGAAAACCCGATTACAAAGTCAGTTTATGTTCTGCCGGTTTCTGTAAGTCATGGGCAGAAAAACCGGGGGTTAACTGTTCACTTAATCTGTGGTGCCGGAACAGGCAGTTCCTTGATGAAACTTCTTGTTGATGACGGTTACGCCGTGACCAGTGGTGTTCTTAACTTATTGGATACTGACCAAGAAACTGCTGATTTTTTAAAAGTGCCCATTATCCGTGAGGCGCCGCTTTCACCAATTAGCGAAACAGCTTACAAAACCAATTTAGACTTCGTCAGTAAATCAAACGTTGTCATTTTAACTTCTATTCCATTCGGGTTTGGTAACATTAAGAATTTGGATGCTGCTCTTTACGCTTTAGACCTCAAAGTGCCTACTTTAGTGCTTAACGAGTCACCGATCAGTTTGCGTGACTTCACTAAAGGGGAAGCTGAACAAAAAATGGGTTTGCTAAAAGCTAAGGGGGCATTTTTTGTGGATAACCAGCATGACCTATTTACGACATTGAGCAGTCTGAACGTGACGCTTCCAATTGATAAAACATTAGTTTCTACAGATAATAAATTAATAGCTTCACACAAAGTTTCCATCTCAAAAGGGGTAAAGAATTGAGAGCCATCGCATTTTACGGAAAAGGCGGCATAGGCAAATCCACAACACTTTCAAACGTTATAGCAGCCTTGTCTGTCAAAGGTAAAAAGGTTCTTCAAATCGGTTGTGACCCAAAACATGACTCTACACGTCTGCTTTTAGGCGGCTTCACCCAGATAACAGTGCTAGAACAACTGAACACTACCGGCGCGGTTTCGCTTGAGCAAGTTATGCTTACAGGATACAACGGCGTAAAATGCATTGAAAGCGGAGGACCTGAACCCGGCGTAGGCTGCGCCGGAAGAGGAATCATTCAGACACTGCAGCTTCTGCAAGACCAAGGCTTAGATACCAGCCAGTTCGATTATGTATTCTTTGACGTTTTGGGCGACGTGGTGTGTGGCGGTTTTGCGGTTCCAATGCGTGAAGGCTACGCTGACGAAGTATACATTGTAACTTCCGGTGAAATAGCTTCCTTGTACGCAGCTAACAACATTTCCAAAGGCCTGCTAAGATTCTCTTCACGGCATGGTAAACTTGGCGGAATAATCGGTAACCAGCGAGGAATTAAAAATGAACGTGAAATAATTGAGGGTTTTGCTAAACGGATTGGTTCAGAAATGGTTGCTTTTATTCCACGCAGCGAACTGGTAGCCAACGCCGAGTTTGCTTCAAAAACTATTTTAGAATTTGCGTCAGACACTGAATTAGCAGATGTTTACAGGTCAATTGCTGACCAAATTGAAAGTCAAAAAACCCCTGTTACTCCAAAGCCTCTTTCAGATGCAGAACTGGACGAGTTTTTCCGCCAATATTGTTACGGCTCAAAAACCGCTGTAAGTTCAACCGTTCGGCAAGCTCCTGTAAGCAGTCCACCTAAACAAACCCTTGATGTTCCAGCAAACCCTGAACTAGTACCTGCTTGTCAACCAGACATTGCCAAGCTTGCTTGTACCGTTAAAGTTAACCGTGAACCCGTTCAGGGGTGCTCTTTGTCTGGAGCTTTTAACGTGGTAAGTCAACTTAAAGACGCGGTTGCAATAATGTATTCCCCACAAGGCTGCTCATACATCAGTTTCTGTACTCACCTAAACCATAGTTCATTCTTGTATTCTGACTCAAGATACCTTACCAACCTGCTCTGTACTGACATGCGTGAAACCGACGTTATTTTCGGCGGTACAAAAAACCTAAAAGAAACTCTAAATCGCCTGCAAAAACGGTTCCCTGCAAAAACCCTGTTCGTCATAACCTCTTGTCCCGCAGGAATTATTGGGGATGATGTCGATTCGGTAATCAGTTCACTGAGCAGTGATAATTATCAAATTTTGCATGTGACTTCTGACGGTGTTTTAGGCGGTGATTATTGCGCTGGGGTGGTTAACGCTTACCGGTTGATTGCAAAAGAGTTCATTGACCCAACTGTTTTTCCACAGGGTGATTCAGTCAATTTAATAGGCGAACAAACCTTAGCAACAACTGCCGACCAAAACTTTTACGCAATAAATCAAATACTCGAGGCTTTAGACGTCAAAATTAACTGTCGATTTGTCAGGCACACAAACCTTAAAGAAATTAAAAACTTTAAAAAAGCAAAAATTAACATTCCCTTTAACCATGACCCTGCAGTTCTTGATTTAACTCAGTTTCTTAACACAGCGTATGGCACTGAAACTCTTAACGCTCCTTTGCCGATTGCTTTTGAAGAAACATCCGAGTTTGTCCGCTTAGTCGCAAAACGTTTCGGCAAAGAAACCCTTGGTGAAAAAGTTATCAAAGAAGCAAAAGAAGTATACCTAAATGAAACTGTTGATTTGAAAAAGTTTTTTGCAGGTAAAAAAGCATTAATTTTCAATTCTTACGATAGTAACATTGACTGGCTAATCTCTACGTTGCTGGATTTAGACGTTGAAATACTCAAAATTTGTGAATCTAACCTGTTTTACCCAAAGCAGCGGGACTCTTTAAAATACATCAACCTAAAGTTTGAAACTAATTATCCAATTGAAAAGTACGGTGAAGCCGTAAGCGAAACCCGCCCCGATTTTGTTTTAACCGCTGGCGCTATTGACATGTTTTCCAATGTTCCCTGTGACACTTTCCCTGTTACTCCCACTTACGGTTTCTACTCAGGGCTTGAATACGCCAAAAAACTACAATTAAAACTAAAAATTCCTTTCCGTGAAGGATGGAGACAAGATGAGCACTTATTCTAAAACTTCCCACAGACCCGACTCGTTAATGGGTGCAATAGCCGCTTTTGAAGGAATCAAAGAAGCAGCAACGCTTCTAAACGGTCCCATAGGCTGCAAACTTTACGTGTCCTACATGGCAAACCTGTTAACGCCGCGTTTCAGCCCCATTGAATCCAACCAATTCAGCAACTTCTATTTTGGGCAACGCAGAGTACCCTGCACTTACGTTGACCAGCAAGACCTTGTCTATGGTACTGAACAAAAGGTTGTAGAAGCCCTTAAACTGATAGACTCTAAAAATCCTCTGTTGATTGGTGTTGTTAACCATTCAGGCACCGCATTAATCGGTGACGACTTAAACAGGTTCATCAAAACCGCAAACGTCAAAGCTAAAACTGTAACTATTGAAAGTACTGGTTTCACTGGAACCTTCGCTTATGGTTTTCAAAACGCCGTCATCAAAATCCTTGACAGCCTGCTAAAGAAAAATCAAGAAAAAATTCCCAAAAGCGTTAACATAATAGGTTACACAATGTTCCATTACAACTGGGAAAACGACGTTGTCGAAATCAAACGCATGCTAAACATTCTTGGCGTTAAAATTCTTTCAGTGATTTGTGTCGATGAATCACTTATCAATCTTGAAAAAGCAAGTCAAGCGGAACTTAACCTTGTAGTAAACGAAGAATACGGAAACGCCATTGCGGCTTACTTGGAAAAAGAGTTCGGTATACCCTTTTTAGATTTGAAGGCACCTTACGGGTTAACTGTGTCAGAACAATGGTTCACTGCAGTTGCCGATTTCTTCAAGATACCAAAAGACGCCATTACTTCTGAATCTAAACGTGTACGCATGAAATGTTACCCAGCGATTCTGCGGGCGACCTCTTTAAATAATAATTTGCGTGGTCTTCCGTTTGGAATTTTCGGCGATTCTTCCCAGGTGGCTGCGGTTGTGCCATTTGTTTACGAATACTTGGGTATATACCCTGTGGTTATTGGCGTTAAAGAAGTTGGCTCAAAAAGCTTCGCTTCCTTACAGAGCTATTTGGCTGTTAACTCTTTGGACACGGTTGTTCTTGTAAATCCTGACCAGTATGAAGTGCTTGATATCTTGAACAAAACAGGGGCTGCAATAGTTTTCGGTAGCAGCGTTGAAGAAAAAGTTTCAAAGCTTGCTGACTCACCGCCTGAATTCATACCTTTCTCTTTCCCATATTACGATACTATTCTTTTGACAATGCGCCCACTGATGGGATTCAATGGTGTCCTGACATTTGTAGAAAACATTCTAAACTCTCTTAGAGCAGCTTCGTCTACTAAAAAACTTAAAAAAACCACAACCGCCTAACCCAAAACGGGGGGTAACAGAGCAAATGAACGACCCAATAATAACTGTCGAAGGATTAACCCACAACTACGGCAAAATAGCTGCAGTAAACAACATTTATTTCCACGTCAAAGAAGGCCAAATCTTTTCGTTTTTAGGTCCAAACGGTGCCGGTAAAACCACCACCATCAACCTGCTAATTACCCTGTTGCAGATTCAAAAAGGCAAAGTGACCATAGCAGGCATAGATGTTGCTAACAACCCTGATGCTATCCGGAAAAACATAGGCGTCGTTTTCCAAGACCACCGGCTTGACAGGGACCTTACAATCTGGGAAACACTCGAGTTTCATGGAAAAATACATTCAATCCCCAAGGACATTCGTAGACCAAGAATTGATGAACTTTTAGGTTTAGTTGAATTGGGGGAAAAAAGAAACGAATTTGTTAAGAATCTCAGTGGCGGAATGAAACGTTGTGTGGAACTTGCGCGAGGGTTGCTTGTGCGGCCTAAAGTGCTTTTTCTTGATGAACCAACAATAGGTTTAGATACAAAAGCTCGACGCAGCATTTGGCGTTATATTAAACTGATAAATCGTGAAGAGAACATAACGGTTTTTTTAACTACGCATTATATGGATGAGGCTGACCAGTACAGCGACGAAATTTGCATCATAGATAAAGGAAAAATTATGGCTAACGGGACCTCTTTAAGCCTTAAAAACGCTGTTGGCAACGACATTTTCCGTCTTAAAACAACTGATAACCTCAAAGCTGCCCAAATGCTTGCTGTTCTTCCTGAAATTAATCGTGTTGAGAACTCTTCTGAGGACCTTTGCCTTTACCTTAAAAATGGTGACTTATCAGTTTCTAAAATTATTGAAACTTTACAAGCCGCAAATGTTCGATTGAAAGACTTGAACCTGCTAAAGCCAACTTTGGATGATGTCTTCATTCATTATACTGGCAGAGGAATTGATTCTACAGGGGCTGACTTGTAATGGAACACGGTTTTTTAGCGATTTACTGGCGTGACATGATAAAATTCACCCGTTCAAAAGCAATGATTTTCTTATCATTACTGCAACCTGTTTTGTGGCTGGTTTTCTATGGTATTTCAATGTCAAGCAACTTGGGCATGTTTTTCCCTCAAGAGACCATTGCGCCTCCGGGAATTGTAACAGCCAACTACATGACCTTCATAACTTCAGGCGTTATAGGCATGACCATACTTTTTACTTGCCTTTATTCCGGACAAAACCTCCAGTTCGACCGCCAATATGGTCTTATGAAAGAAATTGTGGTTTCTCCGATGCCGCGGTCTCAAATTTTGATAGGAACAACACTTAGCGGCATAACCAAATGTTTGATTCAAACAGCAATAATCATCCTGTTCGGTTACGTTGTCGGTGCCCGCTTCTTCGCAGGTTTTTCCGTAGGGAGCATAATAGTGTCAGCGTTTGGTTTGCTGTTTTTTGCTTTCCTGTTTTCTGCTGGTTTGATGTTTTTATCAAACATGATAGGCTTAAAAGTCAGCAACCACGACGTCAGCCAAGCAATAATGGCGTTATTGACGCTTCCGCTCTTTTTTGCAAGCAACGCGCTTTACCCCGTGGAAGCTTTACCTTCTGCTATCAAATTTCTATGCTACGTTAACCCGTTGACTTACTTCATTAACGGTGTGCGATACTTGACGATAGGTCCAGAATTCTTTTCCTTTGGGTACTCGTATTCAATTGGGTTGCAGGGGTTCATGGTTTCAGTAGCCGCGTTAAGCGTGTTCACTTTAGTCATGTTTATCATTGCCAGCTTTACAATCAAAAACCTAAGAAATTTTATATAAACTTGGAGCTTGATTGTCAACTCAACTAGTCAAGTGGCTAATTGAATGATTGCAGCCACAAAATCCTCATCTCCCATAACCCTTGTAGTGTGCCCTTTGCCTATGGTGTCTTCAAGAAGGAAAACGTCCCCTGAGTTAAAGGTGCGCTTTTCACCGTCGCCTGCCTCAATTTCAATTGAACCTTTTAGGCAGCAGAAATACTGTTTTTTGGGTGCTGGATGCCAGTCGCCAAACCAGCCTTTGGGTATTTGGAAGAAGACTAGTTTTGTTGCGGTTGTGTATATGGATAATCCTACGGGTGGTGCTGGGGGTGCAAAATCGGTGGGGCTGAATTCTATGTTTTGGTTTTTGAAGTGGGAGGTGTTTTGGTTGTCTATGTAGAGGATGGTGGTTTTCATTTTGGCGTCTCCGTTATGTTTAGTTGATTTCTTGAATTTATCTTAGTGGTTTTTAAAAAGGAAAAGCTAACGTGCGTTAGCTTTAAATTTGCGGTTTAGTATGTCTGAATAAGTTAACAACTGTTAGCTTAAATGGCGAAGTCAAATGACACAAAAAACAAAAACCGGCAGACCCACAAAAAACCCAATCGAAAAAGAAACAGCCGAAAAAATATTCGACGCAGCAATAGACCTCTTTGCACAACAAGGCTACGACAACGTCTCAGTAAGAGACATCGCCAAAGCAGTAGGCATCAAAGAAAGCTCAATCTACAAACACTACACAAACAAAGAACAGATCCTCCAAAAAATCATCCAGTACCCCCTAGCCAAAATGTACTCAATAGCAGCCAGAGAAGACACAACAGAGCAAATCATCGTTAAAATGGGGTTTGAAGGCTTCATTTCTGATTGCAGCGAAGTTTTCATAAGCTGGATTTTGGACCCAAGCACTGTAAAAATAATGCGGATCTTCTACATTGAACTGTACCATAATAAGGAAATAAGCCAGTCCTTTACTGCACTGATTGATGCAAGTGAAACATTTTGGGCTTCAGTGTTCGCTATACTGATGAAACAGGAACTTATTGCTCCTGCTGACCCAGCGGTCCTTTCCTCTGAGTTCTTGTCGTTTTTCTGGAAAACATTTGCTTACTACTTCTTAGTGGAGTACGGTAGAACGTCAAAATCTTTTGTTCAGTTATACCAAGACTCCTTTACAAAGCACTTGATGTTCTTTATAAAAGCAATAGACAATAGACAAAACGAATTTTATTCTGATACGCTAAAAAACGGAATGTTATAATTAAGGGGGTTGTTAAGTGGAGCCAAAAGTGTTACTTGTAGGTTATAACGGTGCAAACAACACTGGAGCGGAGGCTAAACTTCTTGTCATCATTGATGAGATACGTTCAGTTCTTGGCCCCGACGCCACACTAACGGTTCCCTCCTTGAATGAGGCTAACCTTCGAAGATACCTGCAAGAAGATCCAAACCTGAAAATCAAGCCAGTCAGACCCTCATTGTTTCCAATCGACATTTACAGGTTAGTTCAACAGAATGATTTAATCGTGCTTGTTGAAGGTAGCTGTTACATGGACACTTGGGGGCAAGCATTGCTGTGGTCCTATCTTCTTGCCACACGATATGCGTATTCAATGAAGAAACCCTGCATAGCCTATTCAGTTGACGCCGGTGAGGCATCACGTTTCAATCGTTGGCTCATTCACCGTGAAGCTAGCAAAACCAATCTGATAATGGCTAGAACTAGCAAAGCAGCCGAACGCTTACGCAACTGGCAAGTTAACGCCCCAATTGAAGTTACCGCTGACAATGCATTCGCGTTTAAACCAAAACCCCAAGACATCGATTTGCTTAAGCGCGAGTGGCCTGAAGCGTCTCACGTGGTGGGGTTTGCAGCTGAAGACATTTACATTTGGCCAGTTCAGATTCGGCCTTGGGGCAGAAAAAAGCATTGCTACAGGTGGCCCTATTATTATCAGCATTCAAATTCTTGCCGGGAAAAAAGCGATTTGTTGGCTGATGTGTTGGCTGTGCAGGCTGATGAGTTGGTTGAAAAACACGATAAGGACATAGCTTTGTTAAGCATGGAAGGTTTAGACACTGCTTTTACAACTAAAATTCAGCAACGCATGACGCATGCTGATCGAACAAAAGTTTTCAGTTCCATTCATTATAACGCTTCACAAATGACAAGTGTCCTAAGAAGCTTAGACATGTTAGTTTCTTCACGTTATCATGCGGGGGTTCTTTCTTTGCCAAGTGGTGTTCCGCAAACCGCCATTGGTCACGACTTTCGAATAAAAGATTTCTACACTGACTTGGGACTTCCTGAACTGTTTGTGGACCATGAAGACCCCGACCGTTACAAGAAGTTAAGCGACAACGTGGAGACCCTCTTCAACCAGTATAGCAGCTTACAAAACAAGCTTCAAAGGGGCTACCAACAGTACGCCCAACGGGAAAAAAGAAACATCCAATTGTTCCGCGGTTTCTTGGAAGAGAAGTATCTGGAGTGGCTACCTTGAAAACGGTTCTGTTGACGGGGGCAAACGGGTTTATTGCAACCCAAATCGCCAGGCTCCTCATTGCAGACAAAGACTATACCATTAACGCGCTTGTTAGGGCTGATGGTGATGAGGCTGCACGGTTTAGGTTGGAGCGGGAATGGTGGGATTATCCTGAACTGATTGAAGTTTTAGGTTCAAAAATTAAGGCGGTTGCCGGTGATGTAAGCCTGCTCCGTTTCGGTTTAAATGAACCCATGTACTTGGAATTAGTAGAAAAAACTACTCACATTATTCACACGGCAGCTGATTGGCGCTTCATCCCCCTTGAAGAGCTACGTAGAACCAACGTGCAGGGAACCTCAAACGTGGTTGCTTTCGCAAAAGAAGCCAAACGTCACCGTTTAGAACGGTTATCACATGTTTCCACAGTTTACGTGGCAGGCGCCGCAAAAGGCACAATCCCTGAAGACCAATTAACAGACCAATACGGCTTCTTCACAGATTACGAACGCAGCAAATACGAGGGAGAAAAAATTGTTCAGGAAGCAAAAGCAGAGTTGCCTGTCACAGTTTTTCGTCCTTCCATGGTAGTTGGTGACTCAAAAACTGGTGCCATAAAAACATTCAACACCTTCTATTTTCCACTTCGGCTTTATTTGACTGGTAAAATGCGTTTCATGCCGGTCAGCCACAGCCTGAAAATCAACATAGTCCCAGTTGATTACGTGGCAAAAGTCATCGCTCAATTAACTTTTGAGCCTAAAGCTGAAGGTTTAACCATTCACGTGTTGGCTCCCAATGAATCGTTGCCACGGATTGGCGAATTGATTAATTTTGTTCAAAAATGGGCAAAAACAGAGTTAAACTGCAAGCTGCCCAGCCCCGTTTTTCTGTCGTTGTCTGCGGGTCCAATGAAGACTGCCCTAAAACTGCAACGCGCCTTCACCGGGGACCGCCGAGTTTCAGAGGCACTTCTTTCGCTTTCGCCTTATTTTAGCGAAAACCGCTATTTCAAACGAGACAACCTTGACAGTCTCATGGGAAAATACGATTTTGACTGGCGGCAAATGATGCCTAAACTGCTTGAGTACGCGGTTTACAACAGTTTCTTTCATCGTTCCGACCGCACTGTCCATGAACAGGTACTGTTAAGGTTAGAAAGTAAACGCTATCCCATAACCTATTATGACATTGTTGAAGGTAAAGCCGTAAAGAAAACCGCTCAGACGATGCACCAAGAGATTTTGGCGGCAACCCGAGCTTTGCAAGCTTTAGGTATCACAATTGGTGACCGCGTTGCTTTAACAGGCCTAAATAGTTCAAAATATTTGGCATTAGACATAGCGATTGGTCTTGCCGGAGCAGTCAGCGTCCCCTTGTATTATACCACTCCGCCAGCGGACATCAACGCTGTTTTGGAGGCAAGCGGCGCAAAACACTTCTTTATCGGCATACCCAGCCTTTTAGCCCGCGTCAAAGAGTTATCTCCAAAGGTGCCTATTGTTTCAATCTGCCGAACCACCGCACCGTTGGACCAGCAAAAAACAGTAATTAGCTGGGAAGAATTTCTTTCAAAAGCCAAATCTGAGCCTGAAAAGGCAAGGGCGCCCGTTGGTTTTGGTGACATTGCAACCTTAAGGTACTCGTCTGGCACGACTGGTAAACCTAAAGGCGCAATTTTTAGGCATGATAACTTGCGGTATATGGCTGAATCGATAGTTTCCATTACGCCATGGATGACCCGTAACCGTAAAAACAGGTATCTGTCTTTTCTGCCGATGGGGCATGTGGTTGAAGGAATACTTGCCACCTACGCGCCCTATTACGTTCCAGCGGCAATGGACATTTATTTTCTTGAAGACTTTCGAAAACTCCAAGAAGCGTTGCCTCAGGTTAGACCAACCGTGTTCTTTTCAGTTCCACACCTTTACGAAAAAGTCTGGGAAGCCATAGGAAAGAACTCGCTTGGGCGTCTATACATTAAAACCAAAAGTCAACTGCTAAAAAAACTGCTACGTAAAACAATTAAAAATGCGACCCTTAAACGCGCTGGCATAAACAAATGCTCCCAACTAATTGTAGGTTCAGCCAGATGCGAAGAGACGCTTCTTTTGAATTACCGTGACCTTGGCGTAGAAATCTATAACGCTTACGGGTTAACTGAAGCGCCACTGGTAACACTTAACAGAATAGGCAGAAACCAAATAGGCACCGTGGGAGAACCAATCCCTTACACTCAGGTCAAAATAGCCCAAGACGGCGAGGTAATGGTTAAAGGACCGCAGGTAACAACAGGGTACTTCGATAAAACCCTAGAAGCACCCTTAAGTGACGGCTGGTTAATGACTGGCGACGTAGGCAAACTAACCAGTGGAGGCAGCTTAATCATTTATGGACGCAAAAAAGAACTCATAAAAACCTCCTATGGCAAATGTATTTACAGCGGCAAAATCGAAGGCATGCTTCGCGAGTTACCCTCTGTTTCCGAAGCGTTGCTGGTTGGCGAATCTAAACCGTACTGCACAGCGCTTCTCTGGGTAGACAAGAAAAACTACAATCAAGACACCCTTGCAGTCATCGATAAGGCTATTGAAGAAATGAATAAACGGCTTTCAAACCCTGAAAACCTAAAGAAGTGGGCGCTTTTACCTAACGATTTAGCTATTGAAAAAGGTGACCTTACTCCAAACTTAAAACTAAAACGCAATGTTGCCATGCAGAAAAACGAGAAAACCATTCAAGCCCTCTACAATGATGCTAAACCTGAGGGTGAAGTGCATGTTGGCGCCGCTGAAAAGCAGGAGAATTAAAGATGGGACTTAGGCTGCGGTTTTTGTGTTGGTGGACTCCAAAATATTTCATCCGGCGTGAACTTGAAAACGTGTCAAACCAGACGACAGCGGCACTTCAAGCCCTCTTAGAAAAGTATGCACCAAAAGAACCCGCTATTCAGGCACCATTATTATCAAAAAGCATTGACGAGCAAAGATTAAACATGGCCCAAACTCATGTTAAAATGGTTGAAGCCCTTCAAAAGGCTGTTGGACAAGAAAAAGCGGTTCGGCTTGGCAGGGCAGCTTTGTTTTCAGTGGGCGAAAACTTGGGTCAACAAACCCGCGTCAGACTCGGTGTCGGTGATAACCGAAGGGATTTGGTCAAGGCTGCCCGGATTCTTTATCGCGTGTTAGGTATTAACTTCAGAATAGAGCAGGCAGATGGAACCAACGTTGAAGTTACCATCGACCGTTGTGCTCTTGCCAAAAAATATTCCAAGCTAACCTGTGAAGTTTTAAGCGCCACAGACGAGGGCGTCATTAAAGGTTTACAGCCAGATGTGCGGTTAAAGTTTAATCAGTACATGACAAGCGGATGTGAGAACTGCAAAGCAAACCTCATCTTTAACGTCAAGGAGACGACGACATGAAAGCAATTGTTGTTGGTTCAGGTACAGGCGGATCAGTAGCAGCCAGTGAATTAGCCCGAAATGGTTTTGAAGTTACCCTTTTGGAAGAAGGCAAACCCTTCAAACCACTAACACACAAAATTTCTCTGCTTAGCTCCTTTAGGGGATCATGGCCGCTAAGTGATGCAACCTCAATTCGCCGCGTGTTTCCACATTACAATGTCGTCCGGTCAGGTGAAGACTTGGTTATTTTTCGGGGCGTCACCGAAGGCGGCTGCACTCCAATCTCGACTGGCAACATGGTACGAGCCCAAGGCGGACTTAACGAATTTGGTCTTGACCTTTCAAAAGAGTACGCTGAAATCGAAAGCAGGCTCCAAATAGCACCCACGCCAAGAGAAAGATGGCGCCCTCTAAGCCAACAAATGTTCGACAAAGCACAAGCCCTCGGATACAATCCTGAGCCTACCCCAAAAGTAGTGGATTTAAACAAATGCGTCGGCTGCGGCTACTGTGAATTAGGCTGCTTGACGGGCGCAAAATGGGACAGCAGACGAGTCTACAAGGATTATCTCGGTAAAGGCGTTACGCTTTTGACTAACACTAAAGTGGAGAAAGTGTTTATTGAAGATGGAAAAGCAACTGGGGTTATGGTTAGCCAAGGTTCGCAAACCCAAAAATTAAATGCTGATATCGTCGTCTTGTCAGCTGGCGGCATCGGAACAGCCCAAATTCTGAAAGCTTCAGGTTTGCCTGCAAAAGACCAGCTTTGGGTTGACGTGGTTCTCACAGTCGGCGGAGTCTCAAAGGGCTCCAAAATGCTAAACGAGCCACCAATGGTTTGGTACACAAAACGCAGAAAATACATACTTTCCCCCTATTTTGACTTGCTTTCTTTCTGGCTGCACAAACCATGGAAAAAAGTATCCGCTGAGGACAGGGTTGGCATGATGATTAAACTTGCCGACACAGAACAAGGAACGGTCTCAGCAGACGGCACAGTAACCAAAACATTAACCAAGGAAGACCATGAAAACCTTGACAAAGCCCGAATTGAAGCAATCCAGATAATGCAGGCGTCAGGTGTAACTGGTCCGTTTGTTGACGGACTGATTCATGGGGGACATCTCGGCGGAACAGTACCCATTACAAAGGCTGACGTTGAAACAATGCATCCTTCCTGGTTGCCCCAGAATTTGTGGGTTGCTGACCTTTCCCTTCTGCCGCGGTCTCAGGGTTTACCGTCAATGTTAACTACGATGGCGTTGTCTTTACGTGTAAGCCGAAGAATTATTCAAGAAAAAGGCAAACAGATGAAGTAACAATGGCAAAAAACCCAAACATCCAACAGAAGACTTACTCAAAAAGTAGTTTGATTTTGGGCAACTTGACAATTGTCCTCTGGATAGCTTTAGGCGCGCTTTGCTGTGCCCTTTTTATTCCATTAACGGCTATCCTGTTTTTTGCGGCAACTGCGTTTCTAATCTTTTTTGAGATAGGAAAACACGGGTGCGTTTCATGTTTCCTGTGTAAAACGTGCACGATTGGCATGGGTAAACTGCCTGAATTGTTCTTTAGCAAAAAACCCGTTGTGAATGTCAACCGCCGTGCTTTGCAGCTGTTTCCGTTGGCGTACTTGCTGCTGAGTGTTTTGCCGTTGGTGCTGGTGACTGTGTCTCTTCTTGAAGTGGTAACTGTTTATCGGGTTGTGTTGTTGGTTGGTGTTTTAGCGTTTTCTGTGTACACTGGCGTGGTTAAAAGAAAGACGCTGATACATCGGATTCCATGATTGCTGCAAGTTTGCTTTTTTCATTTTCCCTGTTTGATGGACAGTTGACTTTCAATTTATTGAGAGTGGCTTAGTAAATCATTTTATACTTATTTTTTGCTATAAATTATTGACGACAACAAAGTCTATTTTCGCGGGTCCTTAATGCTTTCAGCAGTTGCTAACTCGTAAGATGAAAATCAGTGGGCAATAAAGCGTAGCCACTGAAATTTTAAGTCGTTTCTGTACTAACGTTTGCTATTACACGCTTCTTACTGAAAAGTGCTGACTACGCACCAAATAATTCTGGAGAAGTAACCTTGTTAGACACAACTTATATCGACCCTAACATTTCAAAAAAACGCCTTGACAATCCAGACTATTTTATCAATCGCGAGCTAAGTTGGATTCGGTTTAACGTTCGTGTACTTGAGGAAGCACGTGATGTTTGGCATCCATTGTTGGAACGGATAAAGTTTCTTGCAATTTGCGGCAGTAATTTAGATGAGTTTTTTATGACGCGGATTCCACGGCTTCTAAAAACGATCAATAAAGGTTCTGACTTGCGGTCTGTAGATGGCTTAACCGCTATTGAACAAATTCATGCTACCAGAAAAGAAATCGTTCCGCTTATCAAGCGTCACTCTGACTGTTGGCATTACGAACTTGTGCCCGCGTTGACAAAAGAGGGTATCTGCATCAACCAATTTGAGGCATTGTCGACTCAAGAAAAAGCTGGGTTGCGAATGCTTTTCCAAAACAATATTTTGCCTCACATATATGTGCCTTCAAAAGGCTGTAATATTGCTGCGCTTGAAAACTTGCATGTCAACCTTTTTGTTACTGGTTTTGCTGGGAAAAACGTATTTTACATTTTGGATGTTCCAACTGAACGTTTTGGCAGGTTAATTGAAATCCCTGATAGTCTGCGTTCTTCAAGTTTAAACGTGGACAAAACCGTTCACCGTTATGTTTTCCTTGAGGATTTGATTGCAAACAGTTTGGACCTTGTTTTCCCAAACCAAACACAGTTAGCTGCTTACCCTTTCCGTTTGACACGTAACGGCGAAATTGATATTCTAATGGATGAAACCTCCGATTTTATTAACATCGTAAAGAAAAGTTTGTCCAAAAGAAAACTGGGTTTTCCAAGCAGGCTAGAGTTCGATAAAAGCACCCCGTTTTTTGTTAGAGATGAACTTGGCTTCTCTCTTAAATTACCTGAATACCAAATTTATGAAACCGATGGACCGCTTGGTTTTGTTGACCTTTGGCAACTGCATAAAATCTCCCGACCTGACCTTAAAGATAAATCTTTCATACCATACGCTTTGCAGTCGCTTTCTTCTCAAACACAAGTTTTCGAAAACATAGCAAAACATGACATTGTGCTTTATCATCCCTATGACAGTTTTGAAGTTATAGTTAACTTGCTAAAACAAGCAGCTGTTGACGTTAATGTTTCGCAAATTTGGTTAACAATGTATCGTATGGATGAGGGGTCACCTGTTGTTGATGCTTTAATGAAGGCTGCTGGTAACGGCAAAAAAGTGGTTGCGGTTATTGAGTTAAAAGCCAAGTTTGATGAAGAAAACAACATTTTGTTAGCTTCAAAACTTAAGGCGGCAGGCGTAAAGATTGTATATAATTTTCCAAAAATTAAGGTGCACGCTAAAATTTGCCTCATTGTTCGACGAGAAAAAAGCGGCAAAGTAAGATATTCTCATATTGGATCGGGCAACTATAATGCGGTAACTGCAAAAATCTACGGCGACATAGGTTACTTGACTGCAAGGCATGATGTTGGTGTAGAGCTTGAAGCATTGTTTAACATTATGGAAAATGGGCTTCAGGATAAAGAGTTCAAATTCAAACATTTGCTTGTAGCACCAAAAAGCTTGAAACGCGAAATCCTAAAACGTATCGATAGAGAAATAGCGTTTCACCAAAAAACAGGCAAAGGATACCTTGCTTTTAAGTTGAACAATTTGGAAGAAACTGAAGTTATCCAAGCGCTTTACCGTGCGTCAATGGCGGGGGTTAAGATTGATTTGAATGTTCGAGGCTTATGCTGCTTACGGCCTGGATTGAAAGGTGTTAGTGAAAACATTTCAGTTGTTTCTATTGTTGGCCGTTTTTTAGAGCATGCAAGAATCTTTTATTTTCAAGCAGGCGGCGAAGGTGAAGTCTTAATCGGCAGTTCTGATTTAATGTTTAGAAACCTCAATGAACGCATTGAAGTGCTCTTTAGTGTGCCAGACCCAAACGTGCCTAAAGCAATTTTTGAAGACATGCTCAAGACTCACCTTAAAGATAACGTTAAAGCTCGACGGCTTCTCTCTGATGGAACATACCAAATGGTTAAGCCAAAAGATGGTCAAGAAGTGGTAAATTCTCAACTTTGGCTAATCCAAAACAGGGGTATCTGGCATGAACGCAGCCGTTAAAAACCAAACGCTCGACCGTGGTGAAGGTTACTGCCAGTTTGGCTTCACCGTGCTTGGTAAGCTTTTGAAAGGTTTTGAATCATACATTGCAGGTGTAATTGAAAATACAGATGTTGAATGCGTTCATAAAATGCGGGTAAGTTCACGAAGAATAAGAGCCGTTATGCCCCTTTTCAAGGAATGCTACCCAAAAAAGAAGTACAAACGTTGGCTGAAAGAAATAAAAACTGTAACAAAACTATTAAGCGAAGCCCGTGACCTTGATGTTCAAACAGCTTTTCTGCAAGATTACATTCAAAAATCCCATAATGAACACCAAGCATTAATGCCCCTGTTAAAGCACCATAAAAACTGCAGAAAAACCGTTCAAGCAACCGTAACCAAAGGTTTAGAAAAACTTCAAAGCTCCGGTACCTTAAAGGAAATAAATGATTACTTAAAACAGGCTACCCACGAATCGTCAAATGACCCTTTGTATTCTCTCATATTAGAAAAAGCCTGTAAGAATATAACCTGCATGCTTGATGACTTGCTGTCTTTATCGAGGTACGTTCATGAAGAGTCAGCGTCGCTTAAGCATCATGAAATGCGAATAAAAGCTAAACACCTACGTTACACAATGGAAACGTTTGCTTCCTTATACAAGAACGGGTTAGAACAAGAAATTGGGTTGATGAAGGGTTTACAGGATTTGCTTGGTGAAATGCATGATTGTGAAGTGTGGCTTGGTATTCTTTCCAAGTTCACCATTGATCAACCTGAAAAAGGTAACCAAAAGAAACCACTAAAAACTGTCGAGTTTAAACAAGCAGCTAACGCTTTTTCAATGTACGTTACTGAGCACAAAAAAAGCAATTACGCCTGCTTTGTTAAACGTTGGGATGAAGCTATGTCGCAAAACTTTTTTAGTAATTTACAGGAAACCGTTAACGCTGCGGCTGGTTTGGACGCGAAAAAGCTTGATTCTGCTTTGCTTTTAAACCCTAACGTGAAGGTTGCGGTTTTATCGGATATTCACGCTAACCTGCATGCGTTGGAGACGGTAATTCAGGATGCGCACGGAAGGGGTGCCCAAGTGTTTTTGAACGCTGGGGACTCGATTGGTTACGGTGCCTTCCCAAACGAGGTACTTCAAGTCTTACACAATAAAGGCGTGTTAAGTGTTTGTGGAAATTTTGACGCAGAGGTTCTAAAGGGCTCCTACAAGGGCAACAGTGCCAAAAAGGTTGCCATAAAATACGCTAAAAAAACGTTAACAAAACCCTGCACAAGTTACATTCAGTCTTTCCCTGCTGAATTCAAACAGGACTTGGCGGGCAAAAAAGTGTTCATGACGCATGCAAGCCCATTATCCCCAACAGAACATCTTACACATGATACACCTGATGCACGGTTGAAACAAATAGCGTCTGAGGTGAATGCTGACTTGTTTATTATTGGGCATTCTCATGAGCAATTTCTTAGGCAGTTGGCTGATGTTTCTTTTCTTAATCCTGGAAGCGTAGGGCGTCCAAGCGATGGTAACCCTCAAACTGCTTATGCATTTTTAACTTTTGACCCTTTTAGGGTGGAACTGTTTAGGTTAGATTATCCTGTCGAAGCGGCTGCTGAAGCTTTAAGAAAGAAGGGGTTGCCTGAAAGTTTTTCTCAAATGCTGCTCCGCGGAGTACCATTAGACGTAGTGGTTAATGGGGACAAAGCCAAAAAGGACGGCGATAAACGAGAATGGGCTAAAGTAATCCAAGCTGCCCATGACTTTTCAAAAAGTTACCTGCAGGACAATGCGCATCTTGAACAGGTCCGAGAGTTAGCCTTGAACTTGTTTGATAACCTAAAGGTTCTTCACCGCTTAGGGGATTATGAACGAGGTCTTTTAGAATGCGCCGCTTTACTGCATGACATAGGCTTATCAAAGGGAATAAAAGGGCACAACAAAACCTCAATGAATCTAATCTTAAATGATACAACATTGCCTTTAACGTCTGATGAGCGGCGAATCGTCGCAAGCCTTGCCCGCTACCACAGAAAAGGGCTTCCAAAACAGAAACATTACAATCTTGCAACCTTAAACAGTAAAACCATCAACACAATCTGGGCTTTATCGGGTATTCTGCGAGTTGCCGACGCTTTTGATTACTTGCATAACAATGACGTTAAACTTTCAACAGTGAAGATTGCGCCCAAAAAGGTTACACTTGAATGCTTTTCTAGCTCTGATGCTTCATTAATTGAGCAGGCGTTTGATAAGAAGAAGGACCTGTTTGAAAAGCACTTTAAAAAGAAGGTGACGGTGGCATGGGTCAAACAGTAACCATTTTAGGTCAAGTTATCGGCTTTATAGATGTAGGCACTAACGCAATTAGGCTACTTGTTGTAAGGATAAACCCAAATTTTTCTTATTCAATAATCAGTCAAGAGAAAGAGGTTGTAAGACTCGGCGAAGACGAATTTAATGATAACCTGCTTAAGCCAGAAGCCATGGATCGTGCCATCTTTGTTTGCGGAAAATTTGCCAGTTTAGCTAAAACTTATGGTGCAACTAAAATTTTTGCTGCAGGAACCTCAGCTATTCGTGAAGCAGACAATAAGTCAGTTTTTCTGCAGCGCCTTTTTAACGAAACAGGCTTGAAAGTTAAAGTTATTTCAGGAGAAGAAGAGGCTCGTTTAATTTACATGGGAATTTTAAGCGGCTTAGACATTGGCGAAGAAAAAGCAATGTTTATCGATTTAGGCGGTGGCAGTACAGAAATCGCCATTGGAGACCAATACCAACTTTACTATACGTACAGCATAAAAGTTGGCGCGATTAGGCTTACAACCCAATTTATCGGTGAAGGCTGGACTAAATCAATTCCTGACACCGTCTACAAGAAAATGAAGAATCAAGTACACCACAGTACACGCCCAGTGCAAGCGATTGTCCAAGAATGCGGTTCAAGGCTTGCTTGGGGTTCCTCGGGAACAATCATAAACCTTGCCGAAGTCGCAGGTAAAATGTTCAAGAAAAACAGCAGTGGTGGCGGTCTTGTAATTAACAGAAAAAGCTTAAAACGGTTAGCTTCAACGTTGTGTTCTTTAACACTTGAAGAACGGCGGAAACTGCCGGGGATTAACCCCTACAGGGCAGACATTATCGTGGCTGGAGCAGCCATTGTCGAGGTGTTAATGGAGGATTTCGGTTTGGAAGAAATTCGTGTCAGCCATAAAGAACTCCGTGACGGTATGCTGGCTGATTACCTTTCACACTTTGAAAGCTACCGTGAACTGCAAAAAGCGCCATTGCGCAAACGAAGTGTTTTGAATCTGGCGAGGTCTTTCAATTTTGATGAGGAGCACACTGAAACGGTTTCAGCATTAGCACTGCAATTATTTGACAGCGCAAAACAACTGGGGTTGCATTTTCTTTCTGAGCGGTATAGGGAACTGTTGGCTTACGCTGCAACGTTGCATGACATTGGCGACATTATTTCTTTTAACAACCATCACTTACATTCTTATTACATAATCAGTAATGCGGAGCTTTACGGTTTTGAATCCCAAGAAACCGCTATAATTGCGAATGTTGCACGTTTTCACCGTAAAAAATTGCCCACCAGTAAAGCCTTAAAAAAAGTACGTCTAAGTCAAGAATCTAAAAATGCAGTTGTTGTTCTTTCAACTTTTTTAAGGTTAGCTGAAAAACTTGACCGCAGCCACAGTGGTTTAATAAAGAAGGCAGAGTTCACAAGCAATCAGGATGATGTCGTTATGCTTTCTTTTAGTTCAGAGATTGATTGCAGCATGGAAAAATGGAGCATCATGCAGAATAGTCGCGCTTTTTATGAAGCGTTTGAGAAGCAGTTGGAAGTGTCCTGTGTTGTAAACCAATGAAACGTTTATGACTTTAAATCTCAAACTCGTTATGGTTAATAAGTACCCTTAACCCGTTTGTCAAATCTTGGCTTTAGCTTCGCCCCGTTTTAAACCGTGGTTAATGTGGTATTGGCGCTTCTAATCGCTTTATTCTGTTTTCTTGATCAATCATCAACGTTAAAGTGGATGTCACGTTAGCGATTGTCCGCAGCTTGTATGACACCAACTCTTTTAATTCATCCATAGAATCTGCTTTTGCTTTAACAATAAGGTCGTAGGCGCCATATGAAACGAAGGCTTCTTCGACTTCTCCAGTTCTTTTCGCGGCTTCTAAAACGGTGTCTTCAAAACCTGGGGTGACAGTAAATAACACATATGCACTTGGCAACTTTGTTTTACTCCACCTGATATTTTGGGTTGTTTTAGAATAAAACATTTGCGCATTTTAAGGGGGTTTATTCCTAATTTTTGATTCAATTTATTCAGAATTTTTTTGTTTTGTGAATAGTTGCTTAAAGTTTTCCAGTTGTTGTTAGAAGATGAAAAATAGTGGAAAGAGTGATAGGGGAATATTCGAAATGTTTATCGGCAGCCCCTTTGGAAACCACAAACAGGTGCAATTCCCTGTTGTTTTTGATTGTTTGCTTGATAGCCGATACAGCTTTGTTGTGTTTGGCAGTAACTATTTTCAGCGCAGTTTCCTTTACAAGTACCATTGTTCTCATTGAGGCAAACATTGTCATTGACACAGTTTACTTGACCTTTAGCGTTGATTATGGTTTGAGGGTTCCCGTTTTGAGCAAAGACGACGCCGGCCAACGCGGCAATTACAAGGACTGATGTGACGGCAAGCAGTACTGTTAATGTTTTCTTCATTTTGTTTTTCACCTTAAAAATATTATTGTCTCTCGTCTGGTTTAGTAGTGGGCTGAAACAAAACTGAAATGGTAAGTGAAACCTTTTTTTGGACTGAGGAAACAGAACTAATTCTTGATAGTTTTCCATGATATTCTTGTTTTTTTTATCAAAAGGTTTTATTTTTCTTTGATGTTTGTCATTCTTGATTATTATGTCGTTGCTTGAAGTAAAAGGCTTAACTGTAAAAGTTGAGGGCAAAGTTATTCTAAAAGATTTAACCTTCAACCTTAGAGAAGGTAAAAGCCATATTCTTTTTGGACCTAACGGTTCAGGAAAAACAACGCTTATCAGCACCTTAATGGGGCTACCCGGGTATGAAGTTGTTACTGGGCAAATACTTTTCCAAGGCGTCGATATAACAAGTAAAGACGTTGATGAACGAGCTAAAATGGGCATTATCGTGAGCTTCCAAAACCCGCCAGAAATCACAGGTGTAAAGCTTGGTGATTTGCTGAAACTTTGCCTTGGCAAAACAGCTAATGACGAATTTAGCCTCCAAGAAATGGCTCAAATTGACGCCTTCCGTCTAACCGGTTTTCTTAACCGTGACGTCAACATGGGTTTTAGCGGTGGAGAAAGGAAACGTTCTGAAATACTTCAACTAATCTTCCTTAAACCCAAACTTTTACTGCTTGATGAACCTGATTCAGGTGTTGACGTTGAAAGTTTACGGTTGATTTCAACTGAAATCCAAAAATATGTTGAAAGCACAGGCGGTTCAGCCTTAATTATCACGCATAAGGGTGACATTATGGAGAATATTAAGGCTTCATATGGCTGCATTCTGCTTAACGGTCAATTTCACTGCTTCAAAGACCCTATGCGTATTTACGAAGACATTAAACGTTTAGGCTACGAGGAATGTGTTGCTTGCCGCATAAGAACCGAAGAAGGATGGAAAAACAATGAACAAAGAAAGTGACTTGACTAAAATTCCACATGAGATTCTGCAAGAGGCCCAAAAAGCTGGGGTTGAAAGTGACGAAAGAAACCGTTCAGGCACCTTTTTCCATGTAAACCAAGAAACAATTGCAGCTAAAGTTAACGAGCTTTATAAAGGAAAAATAGAGTTAATGGACATTAAAGCAGCCCTGAAAAAGTATCCGTGGCTTGAAGAGTACCGCTGGAAACTGGTGGACAAAAACAAGGATGAATACACAAAAAAAGTTGCTGAAGAATACAGCGGCGGCTACTTCATGCGGATTTTAAAGGGTGCAGAAATCGATTTTCCACTGCAATCATGCCTTATGATTACCCAGAAAAATCTTGAACAAAAAGTCCATAACATAATTATCGCTGAAGAAGACTCAAAAGCACATATAATCACCAGTTGCCTGCAACACTATAACGTTCCAAACGCCACACACATGGGCATTTCCGAGATTTACGTTAAAAAAGGTGCCATGCTTAACTTTACTATGATTCATCAATGGAGCGAACAAACTCTTGTCCGCCCCCGAAGCGCTGCGCAAATAGATGATAAAGCAATGTTTGTTTCTAACTATGTTTGTATGCGTCCAGTTCGTGACATGCAAATGTATCCAGTCGCCTACTGCAAGGGTAACGAGTCTCGAGTAAGCTTTAACAGCATCCTTTACGGTCACAGAAACAGCCTCTTAGACATCGGTTCAAAAGCTGTGCTTACAGGAAAAGACAGCAAAGCTGAAATGGTTAGCCGCGCAATTGCCCGTGAAGGCTCAAAAATGATTATTCGAGGCTTAATTGAAGGCGACAACACTGAATGCAAAGGACACTTGGAATGCCGTGGGTTGCTGATGGATAACGAATCTGTCATGCAGTCGATACCTGAGCTAATCGCCAAAAAGAAGGGCGTAGAAATCACTCATGAAGCAGCCGTAGGTAAAATCAGCGAAAAAGAAATCACTTACCTTATGACTCGCAAGTTGACACGTGACCAAGCTGTCTCGCTGATTATTCGCGGGTTTATGGATGTGGGCATTTTAGGTTTACCAGACGTGTTAAACAAGGAAATCAAAAGAATTGTTGACATATCAGCTAACGCTGAGTAAACCTGCGATTTTTCTTTTTTATTTTATTGCTTGTTTTAACATTTTTTCAATTGTGCTTGAAATATAGTTTAGAACGGCAATGTTTGTCTGCTTTTCTACTGCTTGGGCGTGCAAACCTATTTTGTAGTACAATTTGCCTAAATGTTGAACTTCAACTTTGTAGTTTTTTATCAGCCCCTTCTTTTTCCACCTGTTCAAGTACTGTTGCAAGTAAAAAATGACAAGTTTAGGTATCACGGGGTCAAGAAAAAATTGGACAACAGGGTTAGCGAACAGTTTTGACAGCATTATTAAGAGCACTTTGTTGACTTGAGTTTTGTTTTGCACAGCTGTTCCTCCAAAAAATGGAATGGTTATTTTTTTGGGCTTATTTTGATTTTCACTGAAGCATCAATTACGTAGCTGCCTTCACTGTTTTCAACGCCTACCTTCCAATCTTTGATTTCGACATTGTTTTCTTTGAAGTATTCAATGAGGGTTTCTTTGAATTGGTTTGCGGCTTGCTTAATTTTCCCTATGCTGTCTGAGGAAACTTCAATATGTTCTGCCATAAAAAACACTTCCACTAAGTGCTTACCTTAAAAACGTGTTTTCAAATATTTAAGCTAATGCTATACAGTTTAACGCTTGGATGTTTGCTTTTTAATTGTGTTATATTTCGTCTTTGGATTTGTCCCTGTTTGATTTGCATGAATCAGACGCTCTAACTACCCTGCATAAGTAGCCTGCACAACCCGCAAAAACCACACAGTGAAACGCTACAGATGATACTCCAGTTTTTAACCAAAAAATAACGATACTGCCAAGTATGCCCACTGAAGCTGCAACGGCTGGAACTATGCCTAATGCCGTGTATAAGGCGGTAGTGATTATTTGGGCGTAACCCGCAAAAGCGTACCCTTGAGCTTCAACGTTTCCAGCGATTGAACGAACAATAATTATTTTATCGGCATCAACAAAAAATCCTAACGAAGCAAACACCAGGTAAAGCGTTAAGATTTCAAACGCCCATGCAAAAAAGGAAATTACGATTGGTTGCCCAAGCATTTTTGGGTTTTTTACCAGAATCTTCATGCCTTCATGGTAATCATCAAGAAGCTTGTTAATTTCTCCTTGAAACTTTACGAGGTTAATTTTGTTTTTAGTGAATTGTGCCAAGCCACTGATAAACATGGCAACAAGTTTTTTTGCGCCTTTTGGTTTAAAACTGATAATCATCAAGAGAAACAGTGGCACTGTCAAGAGCAGCATAACTGCGGCTATTCCAATTAGGATTGTGCCTTCAAAAGTATAATTAAACAAAAGCAGAACCAAACCCAACACTA
This sequence comes from Bathyarchaeia archaeon, assembly GCA_042296865.1. Lineage (GTDB taxonomy): Archaea > Thermoproteota > Bathyarchaeia > Bathyarchaeales > Bathycorpusculaceae > Bathycorpusculum. Next base: position 82,930 of record CP170178.1, read on the forward strand.
TATTTCCCAGGTTGAAGAGGGCTTCATACATGTTTTTGGCAACCACAGAGGCTACTGCTTTGCCTCCGTCGATTCCTGGTTCTTTGCCAAGAAGGTAAGCTTTGAATAGGTCGCCTGACCAGCCTCCTGGAATTAAGTTGTCTACGAAAACGCCTAGCCAGTAAAACACGTTTGTTCTTCTAAAACTCAGTTTGATGCCAACGTAATGCAGAAGTCTGAACCAGACAAGAGCATGTAGTGTGATGGAAACGATTATGGATGTGATGGCTAAAAGGTAAATGGTTATGTTGACTTTTTGTATGGTTTCGATTAACTCGAAAAACCCGACAAAGTAAAGCAGGTAAATGATAAGTGCGGCATATCCTATGGCTGCAGAAATTATGATCCATTTCTTGATTGAAACTGGAGTTTGAATGCTTGTCAAACAAAGCTGCCCTACGTAAACTCTAATATTTCATGTTAGCTTAGAAATAAACTATACTATTTTTTTAAACGAAAGGTGATAATCAATCGTTGCACTTACACTTATCAGAAAGAGAAGCGTGAAGCATTAGTGTTTCAAAACCTTAGACAGCAGTCTTATCGGTAGTGGACCAATACTTATTTTGCCTGCCTTAGCCTCATTAATCATTGTATTCATATCATAATCGTATTCATCTTTGCACCTTTTGATAAGCTTGTTTGCTTCTCCAGCGCCGTACTTAAAAATCAGCCGTATGCCATAACTTCGAGTGATGCTTTCAACAAAATACTCCTTGATAAGCGTGTCACTCCAGTCTAAATTGTGTTGCCAGCATTTAAGGAAAAGTTCCGACTGCACACGATTCATCTTGTCCATGGTGAAGGATTCGGCTTTACCCTTTAAACCACCTTCGCAAACCATGAACAAAGGCACAATTACGCTTTTACGTTCTCTTAACCTTTCAACAAGGTCAATTGTTAATTGCGTATCTTCCTCTTCCTCACCAGGCAACCCAATGATTAAAGTGGCTACAGGCACCCAATTATTCTCGTTTAGTAATCGAAAACCCTTCTCAACCACTTCAGGCCACTCGTCAGGCGTGAACGGTTTAGCTTTGCCAGCCATCATGCTTTTGATAAGTTTGGGGCTTGCTGTTTCAATGCCGCATTGGCCACTCATCCATAAACTGCCACTTTTTACCTCTAGAATTCGAGATAAATCTTTAATCAGGTTGGGGGCACTTACTGCAGAAGAAAGTGCAAAATGGCTAATTGCAACTGCCTTAACGCCGGGGAGATGATAAACGGTTTCAAAAAGTTCTCGGACGGCTGGCTCATTTACTTCAAAACCCTTAGCTTTGTAACGTAGGACGTCTTCAGCGTGAAGCAGTGGGCGTCTTCCAGCTTTAAGGTTAACATCAACTTCTTTTAGGATGCTTTCGATGGAGCGGCAACGGTACTGTTGGAGGGTAGGTACACAAAAAGCGCAGCCTCTGCCGCAGCCACGGGAAATCTCAACTATACCGTCAATTGTGCCTTTCACAATAAGAGGTATTTTTGGTTCCTCTACTACGGGCGTGTTGATTACTCCTGGCCAGTCATCTTCAAGGGCTGTTGTGGTAAAAAGGTTGTCAATCGCTTTTTCTCCTTCCCCAATTACTACGGTGTCCACGCCTAAGGTTTTTCTTACTGGTTCTTCTTCCAGTTGCCAAGCTCCTGCTCCTCCAACGATGATTTTTGGTTTGTATTTTTGGACGGCAGGGTTGTTTAGGATTTCTTTGAATTTTATTTCCATATAGGATTGTCCGCCGAACAGGTTTCTAAATGTGGAAGTTGCTGGTCCCATGCCTAACGGGTCGTTTTCTGTTATGCATAGCGCTTTTGTGTTTGGACCAATGACTTTGTCAAGATGGTCAGGATGTGCTACTATGACTTCGTTTGGGGTATACCCGTTTTTTAGTAGTTCTGCTTCCATTTTTCTGGTTCCGCAGGGCGCGTACTTTGCTGAGCCATCCTTGTTTACGGGTACGGATGGGCAGAACAGGGAAAAGTAAAGTTTGTCAGGTATGACTCCTTTTGGAACGCAGGCGCTAAAACCAAGAAAGATGCCTCCGTTGTATTCGCTCATAAGTGTTCGGTCTGCGGTTAAAACGATTTTGAAACCGTTTCGTGTTCTATCCAATTTCAACCCTTCTTGTGTTAAATATTCTGATATTGCATTTTATCAATCATTTAAATTCCGATATATATGCTTCCCTGCCAACCGCCTGATTGCCTCAAAAATTAAGGATATTTTAGACAACGCTAACCGAAGCCAAAACACTTTTTTTAGTTTTGCTCGCCGAGCAGGTCCGCGATTATCTGAATAAGAGGCAATCTAAACAGTTCCGACATTTTAGCTAGGCATTTCTCGCCTTTTTCTGTCAAACGGTAGCATCGCAGTTTTCTGCGGCCTTTTTCCGTTAATTCACTTGCCAGAAAACCGTCGTCTTCCAACTTGTTAAGCAGTGGATACAAGGTTGCAGGTTTTAGACGCCTGCCAGTTAACCGTTTCACTTCGTTGTTGATTTCATATCCGTGAACAGGTCCTTTGGAGATTAACCAAAGAATAAGCGGCTTATCTAATCCCCTTTGGAATGCACAGACAGCGTCAACCATTATTCCACTATAATGAAGGTTCTTTTTTTAATATATCAACCTTTTTGGGTTAAGCACTGAAAAATGATTTAATACGATGAATAAATAACCATTCAATTAGATATGGGGCGTTTTAGCAGTTGGATGATGCTGAGAGGCAAGCGATAAGAAACATTGTTACAAACTTTAGCCGAGGCATTATTCTGTGGCTTGTAAACCAGAAACCCATGTCCGGCTATGGACTTGTCAAAGAACTTGAACATTTAACTGGGCAGCATTTGACTTCTGGAATTGTTTATCCTCTTCTTTATGAAATGGAACAAGAGGGGTTAATTGTTGGCGAATGGACTCAGAAGGGCAGGCGACGCACTAAATATTATGCTATTACACCCAGTGGCTTGGAATCGTTAAACCGTTTACGTGCGCTTTTTGATATGCCTGTAAAAGAAGCTCTTAAAGATTTTATAACAAAAAGTTAAAGGGTACACCTGTCCTGCGGCGCCCTAACGGTTGGCAAAACATAATAGTTACCGCCTCCGAGTAAGTATATCATTGGAGTTAACGTTAACATGTCAGCAAGAAAAGACCCTTTTCAGAAAGACCGTTTCAGAGTTGAAATAGCAGGTGTTGCACAAGCCAGCTTTTGTGAAGTAATCCTTCCCGAATCTGCAAGTATAGTTATTGAACACAAGGAAGGTACATCCATAGTCACTCAAAAACAACCCGGCACTACGACATTCAACCCGTTAGTGTTAAAATGGGGAATGACTAACTCGATGGAATTGTATAATTGGAGAAAAATGATTGAACAAGGCAAAATAAGCTCCATGCGTCGAAACATCGCAGTGACACTGCTTGACGAGGAAGGAAAAGATGCAGCCCGCTGGGAATTCACTGAAGCTTGGCCAAGCAAATACAAAGGTCCCGACTTAAACGCTAAAGCCAACGAAGTCGCCATTGAAACCTTAGAAATCGTTTTTGAAACCATGCAACGCGTAAAATAACCATAGGTGCCTTTTGTGAGCTTTAGCAACATTAACGCTGCAAGCAAAACCATAGCAAACCGCATCTGGACCGCATTCAAGGAAGACAAGCAAGCAAACGCCATAATTAGAAGCATTGAACAAATCAGTTTCCTTTCTCCCAAAGACGCTGCCGAATTAAAACCGCCACAAATCTCTGTTTACCTCTACAACGTTACCGAAATAGCCAGCATGCGCAACCAGCCAACACCCACACAGAACCCCTCAAAACCGCCACTATACCTAAACCTCCGTTACTTACTCACGCCGTTAACCCAAAATGCTGAAGATGACCAAATTGTTTTAGGGAAAATACTGCAGTTGTTCCATGAAACGCCTATTCTGCGTGGTTCCAGTCTTCAAGGTAGTTTAAAAGAAACTGTCGAGGATTTAAAAGTGATTCCCGATGTGTTCACGGTTGATGAGTTAAGTAAGGTTTGGGGTATGCTTTTGACGCCTTACAGGTTGAGTGTAGGTTACTCGGTGTATCCAGTTAAGATTGAAGATTCGGTTAAACCAGACGAAAAACCTGTCGTTGTAAAGCGGCCTGCAGCGACGGCTAAGACACCTTTAAAAGCATAATTTTTTCAACCTTATTTTTTAATTAATTTCCGTCGTTAACAAACCCTAAATTGTCGTATGCTTGTTATCTATGTGGAGCTTACATCAGGTGAATACGCTAAAACTCTTAGTAGTCATACTAACGGTCGCGTTAATCGTTTCAGTAGGTTTCAACGCCTATTTTGCAAGTCAAACATTAGTTTTCAGCAACCAAAACGCGGCTAAAAAGCAGCTTGAAATGAATCAAATCTTGTCCCAAGCGCAAGTAGCTATAGACGCTGAAATTAAACAAATCGGCGACAGCCTAATTTATGCTTCCCAGCAGCTTTCAGCCACAGGAATTTCTGGCACTCAAGCCCGCGGCATAGTAAAAGAATTAGCTCAAAATAGTTCATTCATTATTGACGCTGCAACACAGGATCTAAGCAACATCATGATAATTGTTGAACCCAGCCAATACCAAAGCTCTGAGGGCAAAAATATTGGTGAACAAGAATGGCTCAACATTAACCCACACGGGCAATTAACGCCCATGATGACTCCCGCGATGACGCTTGTCGAAGGCTTGCAGGGTGTAGCTTTAGCCTGCCCCGTTTACAAATCAAACGATGAACGAATCGGCAGAGTAAGCGTCATTTTTTATCCAGACGAAATAATTAACGCCAAACTTGCACCCCTGATAAACGGCAAAGAATATTCTGCTTTGGTGATGCAGACTGACGGGTTATCTCTTTATGACACTGACCCTGCTCAGCAGGGAAAGAACCTTTTTACCGACCCACTTTACGTAGGCTATACTGAACTTTTAGCTATAGGTCACAGAGTTGCGGCTGAAAGTTCTGGGCATGGAACTTACAGTTTCACTTTAGACGCTCAAGGCGGGGAAGTATTGCAGAAAGAATGTTACTGGACAACAATCAACGCTTATGGTCAACAATGGCGTTTAAACCTGATTCGACCATTAAACCAGTAAAGAAGTTTTGGTGGCAGCCTGCCGCCGTTCTGTTTCTTATGTTACGTTGCTTTTCTTAACAAACAATACAGCGCCTAATACTGTAAGTACAGTGCCGCCTGCATATAGTAAGAGTTGAATCATGTTAAGCGTTGTAATTGGCAAGTAACTTGCTACAATGTTTGTTGACATGTAACTGTTTAACGGCGTAAAAGATATGGTTAACCCGATTAGTATCATGATAACGCCTGGAGCAAGCATTGACGTTCCTAAGAGGCGTTTAGGTACTGGTTTTATTCCTGCTTCTTTGATTTCTGGCGAGACAATAGATGGGAACGCTTTATTGACAACAGCCAGCAAAGGCGGCGTAATGATCAGCACAAACGGCAACATGGTTACAAACCAAAATATTGTAAGCCCAGCTGAAAGCACAATTAACGCGTCGTTGGATGCTGAAATGAAGGTTGCAGTTTGAGCATAAAGAAACTTGTACATGTACACGTACAAAAACGCTACCAGTGAGTTAGCGATAAGCAGTGAAATGTTTGTCCACGTGATAAATCTTGACCAAGTGAATTTTTTCCTTAAAAAATAACCCATTATGAAGAAGCCAATAAAGTTGCCTGGAACAGCTGAAAGCAGGCTGCCTGGGTAAATGCCGCCATGCTTTATTGAATCTGCAATCAAGGTTCCCAATGCAGCACCTAAACCTCCTGCCCATGGACCAAAAATTGTGGCGAAAAAGCTTGGAATAACCACGGCTGGACGGAACTGTCCTATGCCCCAAGGTGACGGAATGTAAGCTGTTGTTAGGGAGCCTACTGCGTAGAGGGCAGCGTTTACTGCTGTTGCTACAATGATTAAGGTGGCTGGTTGACGCCAGGTTTTAGAGTGCATGGTTTCACATCTTTGTTCTTTGTTTCTGCAAGCGCTTCTATGTTAAATAAGACTTGTCTATAGATTGTTTAATCAAATCTAAATAGTAACAATAGTTTAAACGAGAGTTAAGCTGCAATAATTGCTAGCCTATTTGGATTCTAATATTCAATCTATGCAGAAAACCTATAGGGGGGTAGGTCCGTAATGGCTAAAAACTCGCCTATTAACATGTTAAAAACTAATAGTTTTCAGCCTTTATTTTTGGACGTATTTTTATAAGTCACAAGCTCTCGTATTCCTTTCCCGTAGGAGACTACTGTCGTGACTGTTTATTTTACGCCGTGGAATGCTGACCAGAACCTGCTTTCTGAGGCAGAACGGCTCTACAAGAAAGCTGGAACCTTTGACTGCATAGAAAAAGGTGATTTAGTAGCCGTCAAATTACACGTTGGCGAACTAGGCAACCCCAGTTATGTACAACCGTTCTTTGTCCACAGCATAGTCGAAAAAGTCAAAGAAGCAGGAGGAAAACCATTCCTCACCGACACAAACACATACTATTTAGCTCAACGGCATAACGCTTACGACCATATGCAAACTGCATTAATGAACGGCTTTAACATGGCACCCTTCATAGTTGCGGATGGTCTAAAAAGCGAAAACCAACGCACAGTTAAAACCCGCGGCATCCTTGACGAAATTGAAGTTGCAGGAGCCATCGCTGAAGCAGATGCCATGATAGTTGTTTCACACTGCAAAGGGCATGAACTCAGCGGGTTCGGCGGAGCCATCAAAAACCTTGCAATGGGTTGCACTTCACAGTTGGGAAAGCTGCGGCAGCATCGAACCGTCAAGTTAGAGATTGACCAGTCAAAATGCAATGGATGCGGAAAATGCAAAACCGCCTGCCCCTTTGACGTGCCCGAGATTATTGAAGGAAAAGCCCGCAACACTGCTCCAGTATGCATGCGTTGCCCCGTATGCAAAGCCGAATGCCCCATGGAAGCCATCAGTTTTGTAAACCAAGAAAACATTTGCATGGCACTCGCGTCAGCCGCTTTTGGCGTTCTTGAAACCTTCAAGCCCAAAAAAGTTTCATACGTTAGCTTTGCTAAAGACATAACTCAGTACTGTGACTGTCTTCCACGTCCTGGCGCGCCAATAATGAGTGACGTTGGCATTTTCGCCGCTGACTCCCCAGTTTCAGTGGATGCAGCTTTTCTTAGAAAGGTTGACTATGAACTGTTTAACGGGCTTTCAGGCGTGGACTGCATGACCCAAGTTACCGAAGCCCTAAAACTTGGCATACCTGGCGAGGCTAAACCTAACATTCAAACAGTCTAACCCTTACTTTTTGTGGCTTTATCCCAATAATAGTTAAAAACATCCCTAACCCAACCAAGAAACGTTGCATCATCCCAAAAAAAGCCTGAGTAATCTACTTTTCCATCAGACTGCAAAAAACAAACACAACCAAACTCTTCAGTTAGAACCAGAATCAACGGCAACTCTGTGATTCCACAAATTCCAACGTTTGCCGTTTTAATAGGCTCTTCAGGCTTGGGCAATCGGTTTTGTGGGACTAAGAATTTGAATTTTAAACCCTCAAGCATTTTCTGTTCCATCTTAGGCGCCATATGCTCAGGAATTGTGCCTTCAGCTATGCCGAAACCAAAACTTTTAGCCTTAACGTACGCTTGCTCTGCCCTGTTCAAGTTTGCAATCGTGTCTAAACTTAACTTTGCCCCTGAAAGTTCACCTAACCTGTTAACGAATTGAGCAGGAAGCAGCATAACATTGTGCGAAGAAAAATAGTCTCGGTGAGTTGAGATAAAATCCAGCGTTGAAGACGCCTGCAAGACCAGTTTTCCATAGTCAGAAATCGTGAAAGCGCCGTCAGGTTGCCTTTTAACTAGCCCCGCGGTGCTTAACCTTTCCAGCTGCCTGAAAACTTCAGTTGCAGTCACGTTTAATCTGCGGGCGATTTCCTGCATCTTCAAGGTTTCTTTTTGAAGCAACCGCAAAATGCTGAGTCGGCTTTCGCTGGCAAGCTCAAAAAACAGTTTATCAACACATGAATCTTCACCCAAACCTTTAGCACCCAACCTAAACATTTCACACCATTGCTAACAACTAAGCAGCCGCGTCAAATAAAACTAATCACAACTCAAACCCATTGATAATTTGAGGAAAAACAAAATGAAAACCCTAAACCTCAAAACACGAGGCTTTTCAGTCGAGCTAAAATCCAAAAGAAACCTAAAAAACGTCACATTAACAAATTGCGGCTCGGCAGAAACCGTACTGTTTGAAGGAAACATCGGGGAATTTGTTGCAGCAAAATTTGCAGAAGGCATAATTCTTGAAGTTACCGGAAAAGACGGTGTACTCCGAGTAGACCTTGAAGAAAACGAAATCCAGAAAAACCAAAAAACCACAGTTGAGGTGAAAAAAGCATGAGAAAACTTGCCTTAGCGGCGTCTGCGTTAGGCATTTTTGCTGGGCTCGGCGGTGCATCTCATGGTCCAGGCGAAATGCTTCAAGGCCACATTGCTCCAAGTAACTTGTATATTCAGGCATGGCCCAGCCTAACAGCGTTAAGTGGAGAACCAGCAATGACCATTATTCCAAGCTATCTAATCACTGGCGCTTTTACAATCTTTTTTGGCGTCCTCTTAGCAGTATGGTCATCCAAGTTTATCCTGCACAAAACTAGCGGCATAATCCTGATTATGCTTTCAATCGTTTTGCTTCTTGTCGGCGGCGGACTTATTCCACCATTTTTCGGTATTGCAGGGGGATTGATAGCGTTACTGATGAATACTAAATCAACCCGGTATGGAGGTGAAAGTATTGAGTAGAGCTTTAGTCGTTTACGGAACCCGTTACGGAGCAGCCGCCAGCACATCTGAAGAAATCGCAAAAGTGTTTCGGCAAGAAGGCATAGAAACCCAGATTGTGGATGCCCGAAAAGAAAAAGTCAAAGACATTAACGGTTTTGATTTAATTGTTGTTGGCAGCGGAATTCAAATCAACCGTTGGACAAGCCAACCGGAAGACTTCATCAAGAAGCACATAAAAGAGTTTGCTGGCAAAAAACTTGCACTTTTTGTTTGCTGTGGTTCAGCTTCTTCTTTAACAGGTGCAGAGGCTGAGAAAATGAAGGACAAGTATCTTACGGAAAAGGCTGTCAAGTATGGTTTAGAACCGGTTGCTTTGGGCTTTTTTGGTGGAGTTTACAATTTTAATAAGGTGCCTTGGTGGGCTAAACGGGCCTTGGACGCTGAGAGGCCAAAAGTTGAAGCAGCCGCTAAACAGGTTGAACACGGAGTTTACGACACTCGCGACTGGAATGCAATTCGAATTTGGGCAAAAGAGTTAACCAAAAAAACGTTTTAAAACAAGTCAGAACTGCTGTACCATCCATTGTCAAAAGTGCTGCGTTCTCCTTCATGGTTGCCCATCTTTTTCACAATATTGTTGTTGGGTTTACCGTTTTTTGTTAAGCGCAGGATGGTGTCGGAGAGGGTTTCATTGCCTTTTCTTTCTTTAATTAGGGCATTATAGGCTTGCTGGGTAACCGTGATTGTTTTACCGCTAAACATACGCTAATCTAACATTTTATGAAATAAAAAATTTACCCATTTCCACCTCAGGCAAAAACCGCGGTTTCTGCTGTTATCTTCTTATACCCCGCTTAAGCAGTCATTAAAACATAAGGAGCCCCCATAGCTTGCCTAAACTAGCTGAACCAATACAAATCAACGGATACACGCTAAGAAACCGAATCGTTTTTCCACCAATGCAAAGCGGAAGAGCAGATTTTGACGGCTCAATCACGCCTAAACTCATCAACTTCTACGCTCGCCGTTCAACACACATCGGACTACCCATAGTAGAACACGCCTACATAGACTTACTAGGCAAAATCGGTCCAAAACAACTCGGCATCTACGATGACACCCTAATCCCAGGGTACGAAAAACTTGCTTCAGCCATTCACGACGCCGGCGCCCCTGCTATCGTTCAAATCTCACATGCGGGCGGAGTTGCAACCAAAAAAGTCATTCATAACCAACCAGCTGGGCCATCCGCAACAGGAAAAACGCGCATGCTCACAGTTAGCGAGCTCCATTCAATCACCGGCCAGTTTGGGGCAGCCGCTGAACGAGCCTTAAAAGCTGGTTTTGACGGAGTTGAACTTCATGGTGCGCATGGTTATTTGCTTAACCAGTTTTTTTCGCCGTTACTTAACAAGCGTGAGGATGAATACGGCGGCAGTTTGGAGAAACGGATGCGTTTTCCGTTAGAGGTAACAAAAGAGGTGCGGCGGCGTCTTGAGAAAAATAAACTGCTTCTTTACAGGCTGGGTTCAGACGATTTAGCGCCCCATGGAACGCATGTTGAAGACGCGATTGTTTTTGCCCAAAAGCTTGTTGAGGCAGGCGTGGATATTTTGGATGTTTCAGGCGGCATGTGCGGCAGCAACCCTAAACAGTTCAAACAGGTAAAAGGCTACTTTATTCCGCAGGCAACGGCAGTTAAACAGGCGGTTAATGTTCCCGTGGTCGGCGTCGGCGGCATTACAGAACCTGCGTATGCTAACCAGTTAGTGCAGGAGGGTAAGGTGGATTTGGTTGCGGTTGGCAGGGCTTTATGGCGGGACGCGGAGTGGGCACAAAAAGCTCTCTCAAGTTTAGGGTAATTGTTGTTGCTGTTTGGCAGTCACACCAAGTTATACGTTTGATTCCACTACTCTTCTGCCGAAAAAGAAGAGGCGTAATGTTTGGAACAAAAAAGGTTTTCTTTGGAAGAGTTGAAAGGGTTTGATGGTAAAAACGGTAAACCCGCCTACGTGTGTTACAAAGGAAAAGTTTACGACGTCTCCGTTTCCGATCAATGGACAGACGGCGACCACATGGGACATTTAGCTGGCAAAGACTTAACAGAAGACATGGAAATCGCTCCACACGCTGACGATGTTATGGGCAGAATGAAAATCGTTGGTGTGATGGTTTAACCGGGATGAATAAATGTTGAAGGATTTGAATGGTAAAGTTGCAATAGTAACTGGCGCTGGGCGTGGTATAGGTAAAGAAATTGCTTTAACCCTTGCACGGGCTGGTGCAAACGTTGTTGTTTCAGATATTACTGATCAAATCTTTGAAGTGGCAATTCAAGTTGAAGCCTTAAACGTTGAAGCGTTGCCACTGCATTGGGATGTTTCCAGTTTTGACCAGGCGCAACAAGCCAAAACCAAGATTCTTGAAAAGTTCAAAAAAGTCGACATTCTTGTTAATAATGCTGGCATTTATCCGATGAAGCCCTTCGTTGAAATGGCGCAAGAGGATTGGAGCAAAGTTTTGCACGTAAACCTTGACAGCATGTTCAATTGCACAAAGACATTTCTGCAAGGCATGATTGCGCAGAAGTACGGTAAAATTGTAAATATTTCTTCGGTTTCAGGTGTTGCAGCTATTTTTCCGAATTTAGTTCATTATTCCGCAAGCAAGGCTGGAATTGTAGGTTTTACGAAAGCTTTGGCGTTTGAGGTGGCAAGTCAAGGTGTTAACGTGAATGCTATTGCGCCGGGTCCAATTGATGTGTCTGAAGGGCAAGTTGGCGAGGCTTTGTATGAACAGGTGGTTAGGATGATGCCTGTTGGACGCATGGGAAAACCTTCCGATATTGCTAACCTTGTGCTTTTTCTCGTTTCAGATATATCTAACTTCATTACGGGGCAATGTATCGTTTGTGACGGTGGATATTCTCTGCCGTAATCTTGCACGCTGTTGCATCACTACACCGCCAACATACGTTTTTTACAAAGGTTTAACCGCCAATATAGAGGTGAAATTTTTGTCTGAAGAAGAAAAAAAGAAAAAAATGTACTATTACTATGGCGGAAAAGAAAAGAAAGCAGGCGAAATCAAGAAGCCTGAAGAAGAGGAAATGATTCCGTATTTTTCTTGGGATTTTCAACGGGACTTTAACCGTATGATGGACAGGTTCCAGCGGGAGTTTGAAAGCTTTTGGGGACAGCCGCCAAAGGCTCATTATGAACGGTTCATGCGACCATTTAAAACTATGATACCGTCAGTGGATGTTGAGGACCGTGGAAAAGACTTTCGTTTAACCATTGATTTGCCCGGGTTTAGCAAAGAAAATGTTGATGTTAATGTAACTGAAGATGTGGTGACTGTACAAGCAAAACAGTCTCAGACTGCGGAGGAGACGCAGAAGAACTATGTGCGCCATGAAAGAGCCGCCCAAACGTACTACCGCAAAATCCATCTTCCCGAAGCAGTGGTGTCTGAAGAGGCTAAAGCAAACCTGACCAACGGCATCCTTGAAATCGTCCTACCTAAGAAAGCGCCAAAAGAAACCAAGAAGCTGAAAATCGACTAAACTCCAACTTTTTTCACTGGTCTTCAACATGCTAATGACCCGTTTTTCCACCAATAGCGCCTACCCCCCTTAGTGTTTTGCATTCGGACACCAGAAAAGCGCAGGATAAGCCTACCCCTCCAGTTTTTACCTACCCCCCTATAGGTTACTGCATAGAACCGCTATTAGTATCCTAATAGGTTGGTATGAAAAGTAAAGCGGCGAAAATAGTGAACATGTATTGTATGGGTTGTTTGTTTGCTGTATGGTTGGGGTGTTTGTTATTAATCGTTTGATTGAAAATGGTTGTCTGGTGTTTTTTTGTATTATTTTTCAAAAATGTTGTTGTTAGTTGGACTATTGTTCAGTTTTTTGATAATGTGTTGTCCAAACGGGTAGTTTTAAATACTTGAGTGTAGTGATTGTGCAGTATTACATTGTAAACTCTGACAAACGTAAAGAGGACTGCGAAAGATTGCAACAAACAAACACAAAATCAAAAAACTTTGCACAAATAACCACTGCCCCAGCGCAATCTTTTGGAGACTACAAACGCCCACCAGCCCCAATAAGCCTCGACCAAACAGACCTAAAAATCCTCGGCATCCTTCAAGACAACTGCCAACTAAGCTACAGAAAACTTGGAACAATACTTGGAATGTCCGGCGTAATTGTTGCAAGCCGCATTAAAACTCTCGAAGAAAAAGGTATCCTTAGAGGGTACTCTGTGGTTTTGGATCCGGTGAAGTTGGGTTATGATTTGACGGCTATTTTGTATGTTCAGGTTGAGGGTGGTTTTTTGTTGGATGTTGAGGCTGAGTTGTCGCGGACTTCTGGGGTGATTGGGGTGTATGAGGTTACAGGTGATTTTGATGTTATTGCGGTGGCTAAGCTTAGGGATCGTGACTGTTTGAATGTGTTGATTAAGAATTTGTTGTTGACTCCGCATGTTAAGCGGACTTTGACTAATATTACTTTGAATATTGTGAAGGAAGATTTCAAAATTCCAATTTAGTTAATTTTTAATTTTTTTTGCAATTGTCTAGTTATTACTTTATTCTTGTGACATACGCTAATTGTTTTAACATATTTTCGTATATTTTTTCAATAATTCATAAAAGTTATGAACAAATCACAACCAAGTTTATATCCCCCGTTAGCCAACCCTCCATTAAAACGGTGAAAAATAACATGAGAAACAAAAAAATACTAACAAAAATAACAAACACAGCAGAAAAAGCGCTAACCAAGCACTCAGAAATCTTCATGAAACGAAAATTCTTCATGCTCGCAGGCATACTATTAACATGCTTAGCAATCAGCGTAGGACAAGCCTTCGCACAATCAGCCGACCCACTAGTAAACACAGGCGCAGCAATCAGCATTGCCTGGACATTAGTCATGGGTGGCTTAGTCTGGTTCATGCAGCTCGGCTTCGCCTTCCTCGGAGCCGGCTTTATACGGCAGAAAAACCAAGTCAACTACTGGACAAAAAGCTACCTCGACTTTAGTGTCGGTGTAGTAATCTTTGCATTAGTCGGCTTCGGCTTGATGTTCGGCGGCTCGGGCATGGCATTCCCAGCAGGATTCAACGCTGCAGGCGAACAAATCTTCGTTACCTTACCTGGCTTAGATGCAGGAAACTCGTTCATAGGTTACAGTGGCTTCCTACTCGCAGGTGAAGCAACAAACACTTACACGCTGGTGTTCTTCTTCTGGCAAGCAGTCTTCGCAGCTACATCAGTAACAATCGTGGCAGGAATGGTTGCAGAACGAATGAAATTCCAAGCTTACCTGCTCTACACTATACTGATCAACATCCTAATCTATCCAGTTTATGGTCACTGGGTATGGGGTGGCGGTTGGCTAGCAACATTGCCCTTCGGTGTTGGTGTACGTGACTTTGCAGGTTCAGGTGTGGTTCACGCGGTCGGTGGCTTTACAGGTTTAGCAGCGTGCTTGCTTATCGGGCCAAGATTCGGTAAATACGGTAAAAACGGTGAAGTCCGCAGTTTCGGCTACACAAACGTGCCATACATTGTTATCGGTACCATGATATTGTTCCTTGGCTGGTTTGGCTTTAACCCTGGCAGCACACTTACAACACTTGACGGTGTAACCCCGTTGGTTGCAGTAAACACTTACCTTGCTGGCGGTGTCGCAGCGACTGTCGGTTTAATCGTCAGTTATCTTGACCGCAAACACTTCACAGGACCAGACATTCAGGCAGTCTGCGCTGCAGCTCTCGGTGGCTTAGTCGCTATCACGGCACCATGTGCTTACGTTGACCCTTGGGCAGCATTAATCATCGGTGTCATCGCCGCTCCATTGGCACTCTACGGTAACCTGTTCATAGAACGCAAACTAAAAATTGACGACCCAGTGGGCGCATTCGGTATTCACGGCATCAACGGTCTCTTCGGTCTGCTTGCAGTAGGTCTCTTCGCAAACGGTCTTTACGGCGGCGTTAACGGTGTAATATTAAACGGTGCTGACGGTGTTGGACAGTTAATTGCACAGTTAATCAGCGTAGTGGTAGTTGCAGGCTTTGCTTTCGGTATGGGCTTGCTAATCTTTGGCATAATCAAATACACAGTCGGCTTGCGAGCTCCACACAAGGAAGAGATTGAAGGCTTAGACATCACAGAACACGGATTCAGTGCTTACCCAGAAATTCAAATGAAACCTGAAGCTAAAGAATGGGTGTCTCCAGAAGCGCAAGATAAAGAGTTGCTTGAGGTTAAAGTGTCTCGAAAGAAAGGCGAGTAATCGCCCTTTTTTCTTTTTTTTTGTTTAGTCTTTTTAAGCGCTTGCTTGTTGTGTCTGATGTTTTGCTTTAACTGTTCAATAAACTTTTAGACAATAGCACAATCGTGTGTTTATTTTACATTTATCTGTATATTTTTTCAGTTTATCATAAAAGTTATGAACAAATCATAACATCCTTTATATCGGCTAGGGCTCATCGTCAAGCAAATATTAACCATACCGAGGAATGAAAACCCTGCCAATAGACGCACAAATCCTAATACTGCCAATATTCATAGCCTGCTACGCACTAGCACTTAGCAGAAAAGTCAAACTAGCCTACACATCCATAGGCGCCCTAATAGCTTTAATCGTACTTGGCATAGTATCTTGGCAATCCGCCATCTTCGAAGCCATACAATGGGACGTTCTCGCAGTAATCTGGGGCTTCATGATGGTCTCATTCATATTCTCCGAAAGCAAAATGCCCGAACTAATCGCAAACAAAATCCTAACCCACATAAAAACCGAAAAATACGCTCTATTGGCACTTTGCGCCGTCGCAGCATTCCTATCCGCTTTCATGGCAAACGTTGCCGTTCTCTTCCTTATGGCCCCCGTCGCTATACAAATGGCACGAAAACTTGGCTCACCACTATTTCCATACATAGTTTCCGTTGGCGTATGTGCAAACATGGTTACCACAACCACAATGATTGCTGACCCGCCAGCATTAATCTTGGCTATTCAAACAGGCATGACTCCTCTTGACTTTTACTTGTTCCAGGGCAGACTTGGTTTAGGCGCCATAACTGTAGTAGGTGTAGTTGCCGCTTTACTTACATTGCTTGTGCTCTTCCGTAAAATGAACAAGAAAATAGAAATTGAACCAGAAAAAATCAAAGTTACCAAACTGCCCACAATCCTATTCATTATTGGCGTAATCGTGCTCGCGTTGGCTCCAGAAATCGGCCTCAACCTGGGTGTAGTAGGTTTAGCCGTAGGCATTGTCGCGTTGATTATTGGGCATAAAAAAGCTAAACATATGATTAAAGAGTTCGACTGGGACTCCCTAATCTTTCTAGCAGGCATATTTGGTGTTATCTACACGTTGTCAACTTCAGGTTTACTAACAGATTTCGCTGAAGGCATCATCGGCATGGGCATCAGCAACCCCGGTGTACTGTTAACTTTCCTTGTTTGGCTATCCGTAGGCTTGTCATCCTTTATTGACCCCAACGCTTACACGGTACTAATGATTCCAGTTTGCCAACAGTTAGCCACATTCACAGGCATGAGTGCATTTCCACTATTATTTGGCACCCTAATCGGTACCGGCAGCGGCGCAAACATTCTGCCGATGGGTGCAGCTACAAACGTGTTTGCTTGCGGTTTGCTTGAGAAAAACAGTTGTTTAGTTAGCACTAAAGAGTACATCAAAATAGGTTTGCCTCTTTCAGTGGTTGCAGTGGGGGTTGCAAACTTGCTTTTGTGGCTACTTTGGGTGTAAAAAAATTAATAAACTAAAAAACAAAGAGGTTGAATGGAAAAGTGTCAGATGAAATGGGTCTGTTTACAAAGAAAGGCAAGAACTTCAAAGATGTAATTGCTGAAGAGAAAAACAAGGGTCGATACTTTAAACTGGTGATGAAGCGATTAACCAGTTTAAGCCCATCGTTGTTGTACAGCGGTTCATTTTTACTGCTCTTTATCGCTGTTGACTTTGCAGTTTATGCTTTGTTTGAACCAACCGTTATCGTTTGGGCTGTGATACTTGTGGCTTCAGCTCTTGTAAGTTCAGTATTTGCATCTAAAGTAACACATAAACTTAAGAGACAGCAGTGGAAGTATGCCTCACTGTAACTATATATTTTCTTTATAAGTTATTGTTGTTATGTTAAACACTTTTTTTCTATGTTCCCATTTGACCTTGAGCTTTTTTATGTTTAATGCTATCTCTGACAGTTTTAATGGGTAATACAGGGCTAAATTAGCGAAAACTTAAATCCTCAATCTAATATTTTACTTGCAATGAAATCCTCTATCGCAGTATTGCTTGCTAACATGGGCTTTGTCCTACAATTATCAGGAATTTTCATACTAGTACCCATAGTCGTTTCTTTCCTATGCAACGAAACAGACGCAACCGTTGCCTTGTTTATAGCTGCAACCGCATTCATGGCTTTGGGTTTCTGCACAAACGCCTTATGCGAGAAAAAAGAAATGACTTACCGGCAATCATGCATACTAATTGTCTCAGTTTTCGTAATCATGAGTCTAATCGGTTCAATACCTTACCTGTACCTAAGTCTACCAAGCGCAAACATTCTCCAAACAGTAACTGACAGCATTTTCGAATCAGTCTCCGGTTTCACAACAACTGGGTTCTCCGTTATTCCTGACCTGTCAGCGCTTCCTCAATCAATAATTCTTTACAGAGCTCTGACGCAGTTCATCGGCGGTATCGGAATCGTCATCGTTTTGCTCTCATTCTTCTACCCTGAAGCTAAACTAAGGGAATTTGCAAAAAGTATGGGTTTAGGGAACGGAAACTATAAAATTAAAAAAACTTTCCTGTTTATTATTTCACTTTACTGTGCCTTTACAATTGCTATGATTATAATTGGTTACTTGGGCGGCTATCGTGACCTGATTAGTTTAAGTTCAATTGTTTTTTCTTCGATTAGCACGGGGGGTTTCTCGCCGGTAGTTGATTTCGCGGCTATTGTCTCGCAACAACCATTGAACATAATTATTCCTATATCGATGATTTTCGGCGCAACAAACTTTTTACTTTTTGGGTATCTCTACAAAAAGAGATTCAAGGACTTCTTTAACTCCCAATTAACTATTTTTCTGATAATAGCTGGTTTGTCAACCTTCATACTGTATCAATTCTTTAACCTTTCAATTTATGATTCAATGTTCCATATTGTAAGCGCAATGTCAACAACTGGCTTTAACATAATACCTATAGACAGCATGGCTGATTCTCTTAAACTGTTTTTAGTTTCTTTAATGTTCATCGGTGGCGCAAGCTTTTCAACAGCTGGCGGTATCAAAATCTACCGCTTGGTGCTGATGCTCAAAAGCATAAAAAAAGGTGTAGTTTATGCAGTTTCAGGAAAAGATGAAAAATTAAAAGTTCTAGGTAAAGAATATTCAAACTCTGAAGTAATTCAAAGTGCTGCTTTAGTCTTTCTTACAGCCCTTATAATCTTTGTTTCAGCGTTAATTGTAAGTTATTATGGATTCCGACCTATAGATGCGCTTTTCGATTGCACATCTGCAATAGCAACTACTGGTTTAAGCGCAGGTGTTGTTGGCCCAAGTTTGGCTTTAGAATTAAAATGGCTATTTATGTTCCTAATGTTGATGGGTCGTGTTGAAATTCTTTCCTTCCTTGTCATTTTCACAAGGGGCAAAGAACGTCCTATGCTTGCGTCGCAATCGTTAGAAGAGTCTGCGGTAGTTACTATATCTGCTGAAGCGTAACCGTTTTTTCGCCTTCTATTTGGTTTGAGTTTGCTTTTTCTTGTTCGTTTGTAATGTTTGTTTTTTTTGGCGGTTATTTTTGGATGATTTTCTAGTTATTGTTGTTTTGGCGCTGTTTAGATTGAACAAATATGGGCTATAAATAATGTTAAGTGGATATATGGTCAAAGAATGAGTGTTTAGTGAGGCAAGTGGATACTTTTATATAGTTGTATGAAATAATTGCACAGGTAACAAGGCAATAAGGTGACATTTGTCAAGAGGTAACAAGAAAAATGGCAGCAGGAGATATAGCATGGGTAATAACATCAACAGCACTAGTAATGATCATGACGCCAGCACTAGGCTTCTTCTACGGAGGCTTAGTACGCAAAAAAAACCTGGTCTCAACAATCGTACAATGCTTCGCAATCTTTGCAGTAATAAGCATAATCTGGGCACTCTATGGTTACGCGCTCGTGTTCGGTGACAGCATAGGCGGAGTAATCGGTTTCAGCCCCGGCTTATTTGCAATGAACAACTTAGCCATAGGCACAGTCAACCCGCTACTTGCAACAGAAATCCCAGAAATGCTGTTCTTTGCGTTCCAGCTTAAATTCGCGGCAATCACGCCAGCACTCATCATCGGCGCCTGTGCAGAACGCATACGCTTCAAATCACTACTAGTCTTCATGGTTCTATGGTCAACACTCATTTACATGCCAATTGCACACTGGGTATGGAACCCAGACGGTTGGCTTCGAGCTTTGGGAGCAATCGACTTTGCAGGCGGCATCGTTGTGCACATTTCCGCAGGCATATCAGCACTAGCCGCAGCACTCGTAGTTGGCAGACGAAAAGGATGCGCCATCCCCTGGAAACAACATATGCAAGCACTTGACCACAAAGATAACGCTGCAGAATTCAAACCAACCAACATTCCCTATGTACTCTTAGGCGCTGCATTACTGTGGTTTGGCTGGTTTGGATTCAACGCAGGAAGCGCGCTCGCAGCAAACGACTTGGCAGTCCAAGCATTGGTAACAACAAACATTGCCGCCGCAGGAGCAGCAGTAAGCTGGATGATTGGTGACTGGGTACGTAAAGGCAAACCATCTGCAGTCGGCATAGCAGTTGGGGCAGTCGTTGGCCTTGTTGCAGTTACACCTGCAGCAGGTTACGTCAGCGTTTCGTCAGCCCTAATCATAGGTTTAGCAGCAGGCATAATCAGCAACTTGGTGGCCAACTGGAGAGCCGGACGATCCAGAATCGACGACAGTTTAGACGTATTTGCTTGCCACGGTGTTGGCGGTCTTTGGGGTTCAATAGCTGTTGGTCTATTCGCTTCCGCTTCAATAAACGGCGTAAACGGATTGTTCTTTGGCAACCCTGAACAATTCGTTGCACAATTAATCGCAATTGCAGTCGTAGTGCCATTCTCGTTTGTTGGTTCATACGCTTTACTAAAGCTGGTTAACGTATTCTCTCCGTTACGTGTATGTGCAGAGGCAGAAGATGCAGGCTTAGACCTCAGCGAGCATGGCGAAGAAGCCTATCAACTCGACTAACAGAACCCTTTTTTCCTTTTTTTGTTTCTTTTTTGAAGTTTGTTTTCTATACAATTAATTGTTTTTTGGGTTTATTTTTGAACGTTCTTTCTTTTTTACTAAAAAATACGTTCTTATATTAAACAATTACTAACTTATTCAATACTAAGTTAGATGTTTGTCCTGTTTTATCGTGATAAACGGAGCAACTGTATAGTTTAAATACTTGTTTCACAAGAAACTGGTTAAACATTCAATCAAAAGAGAGAAAAGCTCTATGGCAATTAATCCCGCAGATGTCGCTTGGGTCCTAACGTCAACAGCACTCGTTATGCTAATGACTCCTGCATTAAGCTTCTTTTACGGAGGCTTAGTCAGAAAGAAAAATCTCGTATCAACACTTGTTCAGTGCCTAATAATTTTCGCAGTAGTCAGCCTAATCTGGTTCGGCTGGGGCTACAGCTTAGTCTACAGCAGCACAAGCTTCTACGGCATCATTGGCGGCTTAGACCTTTTAGGTTTAAACCACCTAAACATAAACACCACAAGCATCTACGCGCCTACCATACCAGAAGCCCTGTTCTTTGCGTTCCAGCTTAAATTCGCGGCAATCACGCCAGCACTCATAATCGGCGCCTGTGCAGAACGCATACGCTTTAAATCACTCTTAATATTTGTCGCTTTATGGTCAACATTCATCTATTGCCCAATATCCCATTGGGTCTGGAACACCGACGGGTGGCTCCACATTTTAGGCGCCTACGACTTTGCAGGAGGAATCGTCGTACACATAGCAGCAGGATTATCCGCGCTTGCAGCAGCACTCGTAGTGGGTAGACGAAAAGACTGTATTTACTGGAAAGATCAACTAAAATCGCTCGACCGCCAAAACGCAAAAGCACCGCCATTGGGAACCGAGTTTAAACCAACCAACATCCCCTACGTTATTTTGGGTGCAGGTTTACTGTGGTTTGGCTGGTTTGGCTTCAACGGGGGTAGTGCATTTGCAGCTGACAGCATTGCAGTTTCCGCGGTAGTTTCGACTAATTTGGCGGCGGCAGCAGCAGCTGTAAGTTGGATGCTTGTTGACTGGGTAACTAAAGGCAAACCTTCAGCAGTCGGTATATCTGTTGGTGCAGTTTGCGGAATGGCAGCAGTGACAGCAGCGGCGGGGTACATCAACTTTTCAGAGGCTGTCCTCATCGGATTAGTGGCTGGTATAGTTTCAAACTTGATATCTAACTGGCGTTTAGGCAGGTCCCGAATTGACGATACACTTGACGTGTTCGCTTGTCACGGAATCGGAGGTATCATCGGCGCCATCGCAGTTGGTCTCTTTGCAAATGCACTCATTAACCCTGTGGTTTCTGGTCTATTCTATGGCAACCCTGCACAGTTGGGCATTCAAGCTTTAGCAGTGGTGGTTATAGCTGTGTTTGCGTTTGTTGGCTCCTATCTGCTGTTAAGGTTGGTTGATGTGTTCTCGCCTTTACGTGTCAGCCCTGAAGAGGAAGATGCTGGTTTAGACCTTAGTCAACACGGTGAAGAAGCATACCAACTTGACTAACCCTTCTTTTTTGTTCTCTTTTTTGCTTTAACAGGTTAGTTGAAGCCTTTTTCGGTAGTTTAAGCAAATGTTATAAGATTTAAAATGTGATAATAGCCCATGAAGGGGCACGTCAGGCAACGCACGTTCATCTACCTAACTCTTACAGTCACGGTTTGCCTACTTTTAGCAAGTGCCCAGCAAACTAACGCTTGTTACGGTCCACACATTATGGGGGAAATTGACAAAACCGAAGTAGACCTAAACGAGACGATAACCGTTATTGGCTGGGTGTGTCCTCCGGAGTTCAATAAAAGTGTACGCATCGATTTTACTCGTCCCGATTACACGTACATTGACATTTGGACAACAACCGATGAGAACGGCAATTTTACCTACACCCAACAGCTCGACATGATAGGTTACTGGAACGTGTTTGTTATTGACGGACACATGTGCGACCGCCTACACGCCATTGTTAACGATCCTTCACAACCTGACGCGCCAGTACCCACACCCATCCCTCTGCCACCCTACCGACCCAACTACTCCGTCATTACATTAGCTTCCGTCAGCATAGGAGGCGCAATAGTGGCATTAGCACTTGGCAGAACAAACCGTACCAGAAAAATTAGTGGGCTTCGCTTGTTTGTACAAGTAACTTTCATTTTCCTAATTTTCGTAGGAATCTTTATTGACCATCAAAACTTGCCGATACCTGCAGAACAGATTTCCCCCCATGAAGTGCTAATTGCTGATGAGCTATTTGGCGTTCAACTGCCTGACGGTATTCCAGTTCCCTTCTATGGTTGCTATTATCCATGCGGTAAAACCGTAACCTGCGCGCTTTGGGAGCTTCAAACAAACATTTACCCCTTCTGGGACATAGGCAAAGGCTGGGGTGTAACCTACGATTCCACTGGATTAGAAAGGCTGGCAATCTTGTTTGGCATCTTAATCCTTTCCGCAGTGCTGCTTGGTAGGACCTTCTGCGGTTGGGTGTGTCCATTTGGGTTATACACTGACGTGATGACCCGGCTGCGAAAAGCCCTAAAAGTTAGGTCCAGAAAATTCAGTGACAAATTTAATCAACGTTTCCACCAGTTAAGTTACGTCATATTAGCTTTAATCATAATCCTCTGCGTCGTTTTTGGTTCTCAAGCCTTAACGGGAACACAACTCGTCGAAGGCACCGAACAAGGCGGCTTTATCTACAACAATTTTGCCGCTCCATTCTGCCAAGTGTGCCCCATGAAACCCCTGTGTCTACTGAGTCAAACCAGCATGGGATTAATGCAGCCAGCGTGGCTTGTGGAAAGCACAACAGGAGTTTTTTACGAGTTAGGTTACTATGTTACCTCAACCAACATCATCATCCTCGGCATTGTCACTGCGGCAGCGTTCTTCTTCAGACGTTCATGGTGCCAAATCTGCCCGTTAGGCGCCTTAATAGCCCTCTTCAACCGTTTTCCACCGTTCAAATGGATAAGCGGTGTACGCTTGGAAAAGACAGAGGAGAAATGCACCAAATGTGGCATCTGCAAACGCGTCTGCCCTACCCAGGTCAAAGAAGTTTATGAGCAGAAAAGTGGCGATGTCGCGTCTTCTCAATGCATTTATTGCCTGCGGTGCGTGGAGATGTGTCCGTATGAGGATTGTCTTAAATTCAAGTTTGCAGGTAAAACGGTTTGTAAATCGCGTAACTGGTTGAACCGGTCTGATAGGAAAGTGACAGATTAATGAACAAAAAAACTCTAAGTGTTATTTTTGTTGTTTTGTTAATGGTAAGTATAAGCTTAACCGTTTTTACGGCACCCGTTTCAGGTGAGGATACAGTAATCCGCCATACAATCTTGATTCAAGAAAACGGCAAAATCCTCCCGGCAGATACACCAATCCAAATAGACGGCGACACCTACACTCTACTGCAAGACATTTACGACCCAATCCTAATCGAAAAAAGCAACATAACCTTCAACGGTGCAGGACACGCTCTTATAGGACCACTTACAGAGAAACAACACAAATATGGGCAAGTAATAGGGTGGGGTCCTGACTACGAAGAAACAGTGCCTTACATAATTGGTATAGACGTTAACGATGACGTGTCAGGGGTAACCATAAAAGGCTTAAACGTTTGCAACTTCTCAATCGGTGCGTATCTCCGTTCCCAAGAAAATTCGCTGTACGCCTGCAACATTTACAACAACATTGTCGGGGTGCTGCTTTCAGGCTCAGGAAACCATGTAACCTACAACAACATCACTGGAAACCAGCAAGGACTATTTTTTGGTTTTGAAAGCACTGGTGAGATAGCAAACATTCCCTCAGACATTCTAATCAGCCATAACAGTTTCATAAGCAATAATCAGCAGCTCAGCGGATGCGTCTGCAAAGATTACAACCTAGAAGAGGAGCGTCATTCATGGGATGACGGCAAAGAAGGTAACTATTGGAGTGATTACACTGGCACCGATAAGGATGGTGATGGAATCGGTGATACGCCATATGTGGTGGACATTCTAAACCAAGATAGTTATCCGTTAATGCAGAATCCACTTCTTCCTCAAGCTAATGATGCTCCGTTGACTATAGAATTAATCTTGGTAGCTGTATTTGTTCCTATAATTGCTATTCTAGTCGCTTCCATTGTTCTTAAAATACGTAAACAGAGGCAATAATAAAGTGGGCGGTAACCTTTTATTTTCAGCTTTTATCAGGTTAACTGGTGACTAACTTGAAGGTTGTTGCTTTTAACGGTAGCCCACGAGCGGAAGGAAACACCGCCATCCTAATCAATCATGTACTGAAAATTCTCCAAGAGGAAGGCATAGAAACCGAATATATCCAGCTTGGCGGCCAGTTAATTCATGGTTGCATGGCATGCGGAACCTGCGCAAAACTGCAAAACCAAGAATGCAGAATCGTAAACGACAATGTCAACCTGTACATTAAAAAGATGGTTGAAGCAGACGGCATCATCTTTGGTTCTCCAACATATTTTTCGATGATGACTCCTGAACTTAAAGCCTTAATTGACCGTGCAGGGTATGTTGGCATGTATAACGGTCACTTGTTTAAACGTAAAGTCGGCGCCGCCGTGGTTGCAGTACGCAGAACAGGCGCCATGCCCACCTTTGACGCCATTAACCATTTCTTTCTAATCAGCGAAATGATTGTCCCCGGCTCCATCTACTGGAACATTGGCGTCGGACGCAAAGCTGGCGAAGTCGAACAGGACGAGGAAGGCTTAAGAACGATGGAAGCTTTGGGCAGAAACATGGCTTGGCTTATAAAGAAAATTAAAGCTTAAGCCTCTTTCTACTGTTAAGGTACCATCTCCTTTTTTGTAAAAAAATCAAAATAAAAATAGAGGAGCGTTTAGCTCTCTGCTCGCGTTTATTTCATGATGGCTTTTAGGTCTTCGTCTGCTGTGGTTATTGGCATAATGTTGAATTTTTCAACGAGCACTTTTAGGATGTTTGGCGTGATGAATGCGGGTAAGCTTGGTCCGATGCGGATGTCTTTAATGCCAAGATGCAGCAGTGACAGCAGAATCGCTACGGCTTTCTGTTCATACCATGACAGCACCATTGAAAGCGGCAGGTCATTAACGCCAACATGGAATGCATCTGCTAACGCCATTGCGATTTTTACTGCGGAGTAAGCGTCGTTGCATTGTCCAATGTCGAGAAGTCTTGAAATGTCGTCGATTGTGCCAAGGTCTTTGTCGAAGAATCGGAATTTACCGCAGGCAAGTGTTAGGATGATTGTGTTTTTGGGTGCTTTTTTAACGAGTTCTGAGTAATAGTTACGGGAGCCTTTTGCACCGTCGCATCCGCCTACAAGGATAAAGCGTTTGATGTGTCCGTCTTTTACGCTTTGAATTACCTTGTCTGCAACGCTGAGGACTGCGTTTCTGCCAAAGCCAACCATTACGGTTTTGCCTTCAGTGTCAACTGGGAAACCTGGCAGCTCGAGAGCTTTCTGGATTGCTGGCGAGAAATCTCTGTCTTGAATGTGTTTGACTCCTGGGAAACCAACTGGTCCAACAGTGAAGATGTTGCTGCTGTAGCTGTCCATGGGTTTTTGGATGCAGTTTGTGGTCATGACTATGGCGCCTGGGAACTGGGCGAATTCTTTTTGTTGGTTAAACCATGCGGTCCCGTAGTGTCCGTAGAAGTGCTTGTAAGCTTTGAGTTTGGGGTACCCGTGGGTTGGGAGCATTTCGCCGTGAGTGTAAACGTTGATGCCTTTGCCTTCTGACTGCTTGAGGATTTCTTCAAGATCAGCAAGGTCATGGCCTGAAACCAAAATGGCTTTGCCTGCTTTAGCGCCAAGGGGCACTTTGGTTGGAACCGGATGACCATAGGTTTCTGTGTTTCCAGCGTCCAAAAGCTCCATAGCACGGATGTTTACTTCTCCACATTTGAATACTAATCCGACAAAATCGTTAACGCCAAGTGACTTGTCAAGTGGCGCAGCTAAGCCTTGATAGATAAAGTTGAAGACCGCTTCATCCTTTTTGCCTAACAAGTAGGCATGGTAAGTGTAGGCGGCGACGCCTTTTAGTCCGTAAGTTAGGAGCCATTGTAGTGAATGCAGGTCCGGGTCAATGGTTGTGTTTGCGTTTATTCCAACTTTTTTGCCTTGAGCACTTAAGCCTTCCATTGAAGCTTCCAAAGGCTGATGTGATGTTTCTATTTTGAGTTGCTTTTCAAGTTGTCCTTGAAGCTGCTCTGCTTTTCTTAGGTAACCAACGATGGCGTCTGGGTCAAAATTAACATTAGTTAAAGTAACGAAAAGTGCTTCAGCAGTGAAAACATCGGTTTTTTCATCTTTAACGCCAATTTTTCGGGCTTGAAGCGCAATCTGGCTTAACTCTCGAAGTTTGTAAACAAGAAGGTCTTGAAGTGTTGCTACTTGCGGGTTTTTTCCGCAGACACCCATTA
Organism: Bathyarchaeia archaeon; assembly: GCA_042296865.1. Classification (GTDB taxonomy): domain Archaea; phylum Thermoproteota; class Bathyarchaeia; order Bathyarchaeales; family Bathycorpusculaceae; genus Bathycorpusculum. The sequence goes on from CP170178.1 coordinate 109,596, forward strand.
CGGTGCAGCCTTGACCTTTGGCTGTTTGTTCACATTGGTAACAGAACATTTGATTTTGACTCATAACAGTTCACTGACAATACTGTCTGCAAAATTGTAAATAGATATTTCCCCTAATTAATACGGGGTTTTCAAAAAGGCTAGAAAAATTAACAAGCCAGACCCCTCTTTTATAGGCTCATGAAAAGATTCGGCGTAATCATCCCATCATCCAACACCACAGTTGAACCCGAATTCTCAAAAGCCCTAAACAAAACAAACGTTTCTTTGCATTTTACAAGAATAACCTTAAACAATGTTACCGTCAAAGACCTGCAAGACATGGAAAAGGAGACAGAGGCTGCCGCGAAACTTTTGGCGGACGCAGCGGTTGACCTAATTGCTTTTGCCTGCACATCGGGCAGTCTAATTAACGGATTAGGTTACGATAAGGCTATTGCAGAAAAAATCGTCCGAGCCGCCCATTGCCCAGCGGTTACTACTTCAAGCGCTGTAGTAGGCGCCTTAAATTTTCTTAAGGTCAAGAAAGCAGGGTTAGCCACGCCTTATATTGAAGAAGTCACAGTTAAAGAGGTTGATTTTCTAAACAAAAACGGTTTCACGGTTGTAAGTAGCCAGTCTTTAGGAATTAAAGAAAACCTGAAAATCGGCAACCTTTCCTCAAAAGATGCCCAAGCAATAGCCACAAAAACCGATTCACCCCTTGCCCAAGCAGTCTTTATAAGCTGCACAAACTTCCAAACCTTTGAGGCACTGCCGCTTCTCGAAAGCCAACTTAAAAAACCCGTAGTAAGCAGCAACTCTGCTACGCTTTGGGCTTCATTAAAAATGCTCAACATTTCAGTCCAGCTTAATCTTGGAAAACTGTTTCTATGTTAGAGTTCTTGTTTGAAGTAGTGTTCCAGTAGTCTGCGGGTGCCACGGCGCATAATTTCGGAGAGCGTTGCAGTGCTGATTCCCAGTTTTTTGGAAAGTTCAGTCATGTCTATCTGTCGGGGATAGTTAAAGAAGCCACTTTTAAGTGCCAACCAAAAAATGCGTTCCTGATTCTCCGTTAAAATGCCAATTTGAGGCTCAAACTTACCGATTTTACGGATATTCACCTTATGACCAGTTTTTTCCAGTTCACCCAAGATTGCTTGGTACGCTTCAAAGGTGGGCACCATAAAACTGTAAAGTATCAAGTTATCTTCCAAACTTTTACCAGAAACAAGAAACGCATCATGAGCCAAAATTGTGTTACAAACTTCACAGCCTTCACTTTCCATCCAAACAGCCGATTTGCTTTCCACACGTTTATGCGCAACAAGGTCTTTTGGAACTTTTTTGGCTTGATCCTCGCCTAAATCCATTAGGTGTTTAACTGAGCCTTTGTTTGCGCTGCGTACATCAACAACTTTTAGGTGTTTTAATCCTAAAGCGGTAAGTTTTTTGACCATTTTGCATTGTTTGTTTTCAACTTCAAGCACAACATGGTATGGTTCACGCCAAGCCGTTGACATTTTTCAACCCTTATATTTCAGGGTAACTGCACTGTACAGTTAAAACATTTCCCGAAATATCAAAAAATGTTTAGGTTGTTGGTGCTGGTCTTTGCCCCAACTCAATTGTAACCTTCGTATTAACGTTGTTTCGCATAACTGTTATTTCCACGGTTTGGTCTGGTAAGGTATTTTCTTCCAGATAGCTTGCTAAGTCATCGTTGTTTTTGATTTTTACATCGTTTAAGGCTACAATAACGTCGCCGACTTCAAGTTTGCCGTCTGAGGGTCCACCGCTTACAATAAGCGCGATTCTCCAGCCATAAGTGACGCTTGAACCAGTCTGTTGGGCTGAATTGTAACTCATGTCGTCGCCGTTTACGCCCAAGTATGAGTGACCACTATAAGTGCCTGTGGTTATCAAAGCGCCTATTTCTCTAAGAATCGTGTTTGAAGGAATCGCAAAAGCTAACCCCTGTGAATCTGACACCACCGCCGTTGTTACACCGATGACTTGACCAGCTGCGTTAAGCATTGGACCGCCAGAGTTTCCTGGGTTAATTGGCGTGCTGGTCTGGATGATGTTGGCTATCGAAAAAGAACTTGTCGTGTCTTCTCTGATTGTTCTGCCAAGAGCGCTGATTACTCCTGTGGTTAAGGAACCGACAAGTCCATAGGGGTTTCCCATTGCTATTACCTGTTCGCCTACACGTAGGGTGGATGAACTTGCTATTTGAAGAGGCTTAAACTCTTCGTTTGGTGCGTTAACTGAAACTATCGCAAGGTCCGCATATGGGTCTGTTCCAAGGACAGTTGCAGAGTAACCGTTGCCGTTCTGGAAAGTGACACTTAAACTGGTGGTTCCCTGCACGACGTGATAGTTTGTTATTACTATTTTGCGTCCTTGGTGGTTGTAGACAAAGCCCGAAGCTTGCACTGCTCCATCGTTGGTAGCCCCTTGAACCAGCACTACTGAGTCTTTGATTTTTTCGTATAATTCTGTAAGAGCCGTTCCGTTCTGGTAGATTGTGATGTTTTGGTATGTTGCGTTTTGTGACCCTTCCAGTTGGGAAACTTGTGCTTGTAAACTTGCAACTTGAGCTTCTAAACCGTTTGTGTCGCTTACCGTGACAAAAAAGATTGCAAGACCACCGACAAGTAAGCCTGCAACAAAAAGCATAACCAGCAAGCTTGTCATGGCTTTGTTATGACCCCTAAATAGACTCATGTATACGTAACCTTCCTAAAAACAAGTAAAAAGAAAGAGAAATAAAAGTTGCTACTAGCGACGGTCAATAATGTCTAAAGCGTCAGGACCTGTACCTATCAATGTAACAGGCACACCCGTTCTTATTTCAACCTCTTTAACAAAGTCCTTAGCTTCAACCGGCAAATCCTCAAACTTACGAGCAGAACTGCATTTGGGGAACAAACAGTCAAGTTTAGTAAGCGACGCCTGAGTTGCCCCGTTAATTTTAGCGGTTTTCTTTGCTAAATCAAAATCAAACGGCGCACTACGTCGGTCTCTACCTGTGCCTGCCGCTGTTTCAAACCAGCCGCGTTTAACTGCTTCTTCTCTGCTGATTTCTCCCGGCAATGGTCCACCGCCAACTCGAGTAATGAATGACTTGTAAACAATCATCACGTCATCAACTCTTGTTGGACCTACACCTGCTTCTGACGCGATTGCTGATGCTCCAGTGTCTCGTCCAGTGACGTATGGGTAACCGCCGCTTAAAAACAGTGATAGCATAAAGCCTTGGGTGCCTTCAAGAAGAACTTTTTTGCCTTCATCTAAACCATCATTTACTTCTGCGATGCCGTCGCAAAGGAAGTCCTTGAGTTCTGGAATGTCTCTTGCAAGTTTAGCTGTTCGACGTACACGTTCTTCTAAGGCTGGACCGACTCCCCAACCAGTTGTGCCGATGCCTTTGTTGACTGCGCTGGCTTTATCTTGCTCACTGTGCTTTTGCTCAATGATTGAAGCCATTTGGTCAATGCCTAACCGGGTTTTGTCAACTTGGGTTAATTCGAGTTCTTTAAAGAATTGTCCCACATGCACGTTTGCGCCTGCAGAAATAAGAAGCCTACATTTCTCGTACAGAAAACCAGCTGGAACCATATGCAGAGCATACTTTTTTCCTTCATTCCAAACTGTGTGCGCCGCGTTAACGGAACCTGTACGGACGCAGAAGTCAAGTTTATCTTTAAGTGCTAAATACGAAATAATTTTTCCTTTGCCTTCGTCTCCCCAGAAGGCGCCCACAATAACCGTGCAAGGCATAAGATTTCACCTTTGAAAGGTTCTTTTTAGGATTATTTAAAACTGTTGGACGGACATTTTGAATACACCATAAACATGCTTGTTTATCGCTGATTTGTTTGAGCCGCAGTCAAGTGAATCCTTAAAAACAAGATTTTAACCCTTCTATAGTGGTGTTTTTTGTGAATAATAAAGCGGCGTTTACGCTTTTTTTACTTTGCCTGTTGCTGTCAACAAGCGTTTTTTCTTTTGTTAAACCTGCTCAAGCCCAAATCGGCGAATTGGATGGCATGCAGTTTGGCGTAAATTACCTGTCCACTCATGTTCATTATGAAGAGTATTATCTTTCTAACCAAACGTTGGACCGAGACTTCGCCCTGTTCAAGCAGCAAGGCTTAAAATACGTCACTTTAGTGGCAGTGTGGAAATATCTTGAACCGCGACAAGGCGTTTACAATGAAGCAGCCATAAACGATTTAATCCGAGTTTGCACACACGCAGAAAAATATGGCCTTAAAGTGAACATTGACTTTTACACAATGATGAGCAACAACAGTTGGACAATGCCTGAATGGTTAACAAACCGCAAATTCGAAACAGTCTTCCTAAACAACACTGCACGACAAGCATGGCTTAACTATCTTGACCACATGGCAAACCGATTAGACAGCCAACAAAACATTTACAGCTGGCACATGATGAACGAGCCTGCACGCCGTGCTTGGGCATGCGACGTTTCCATTGAAGAATACCTTGCTCTTTGGTCTCAAATGAAAACAGTTTTCAAAGCCTACTCAGACCGGCCTGTTACTGTTCGTTTTGCTGCCCAAGTCTTTGAAGACCCCAACCATTTTAACAGTGACCCAAGAATATTCGAAGTTCTTGACTTTTTAGCGTTAAACTGGTATGAACTCCACTGCCCAAGAGCCAACCTTACACGAATAGTTAACCAAGCAAGCCAAAATACAAATATAATGATTAGCGAGTTTGGCGCAAACGCTGCAAATGACGACCAGCAAGCTCAGCAGTACCAAAACTATGTGGCGTTTTTAAGAAGTCTTGGCTTAAAAGACTGCATTGCATGGATGTGGCGGGGTGATTATAATTCTCCAAATCCTGAACCGCCTGGAACAGGCTACAATTTGGCAAAAGACACTTCTGGAACGCCAAGACCAGCCTTTTACTGTTTAGATGGGCAACCGCCAATAATTACTATTTTTTCACCACAAAAACAAACTTACAATTCAGGCAATGTTCCATTGACTATTAATGTAAACGAAACTCCTGCTGACCTTTGTTATTGCCTTGATAATCAAGCAAACGTGACATTAACTGGAAACACAACCTTAACCGGCTTATCAAATGGACAACATACCGTGACAGTTTACGCAAAGGACAAAACGGGAAACTGGGGCACAACCAACACATTTTTCACAGTTAACTCTCAAACCATTCAAACCCTGTTCTTTAACGGTTTTGAAGCTAAATTTGACGGTTGGAGTGGAACACGCAAAACCTCAGGAGAAACAGCGTCAATCTCCACAACAACACGTTTTGATGGTCAGTTCAGCGCCAGGTTCACCTCTAACGGCGGCAGAGGAACAGAATACGCTTACTGTTATCGCACATTGTCCTCTTCAGCGCAACTTAACGCTACAGGCTACTTCTACATGTCAAAGTTAGGCTTAACACGCAGCACCGGCTACATTAACCTAATAACCTTAAAAGCTGGCAGCAATATTGTTGCCACCGCTGGCTATACCAAAGTAAACGGAGCCCTCTTATGGAGCCTTACTATCCGCAGCGGCACTCAAACCGTTACAGTTTACTCAGCAAGTACGGTTCAGCTTAATCAATGGTTTAGTCTTGAGCTTGACTGGAAAAAAGATGCTCAAAACGGCTACGGCGTTCTTCTAGTCAACGATGTTCCCGTCGTTTCTGTTTTTGAAAGGAACACTTCAAGATATGGTAACGCAACGCAAGCTTGCTTTGGTTTAACTCAAATAAACAATTGCCTGTCAACAATAGTTTATCTTGATAACTGTACAATTATACGGTAACACCCTATGTGTCACGACGCTTTTTTGCTTCTGCATCAATGATTTTAAGGAGTTTGATTACCTCTTTGCCTTTCTCCTCTTTTTCTTCGGGAGTTATCGTGTTTTTATCTGGACAAATATCATCTACTATTATGCCGACGTCTTCGTCCAAAATCACTGGGTAAACTCCACAACCTTCAGGTTTGTCAGCATAAACGCTGCATCGACGATTTCCTAAATCATAAAAAACACAGTAACCATTGCGATTCCTAAGCTGGACGTAACCGTTTTTATCGATTTTCATGAAATATTTTTTGTGAAAACCCTTTTTTTCTAACCGTTTGATATCTTGGTTTGAAAGCAGCATTTCTGTTTCCGTGCAGCAAATTCCACAGTGAGAACAACGCATAGAGCCTAAATTCTGCCAAAGGTTATTTTAGGCTTTATCTAAACTTGAGCATTTAGCTTTGTATAAGCATGATGTTTCTGTTAAGCATCTCGGCGTATGCAACGCTTCTTAACGGAATTTTTTCGCTGCTGATGTATCCAAACGGAATGTATTCGAGTAGGTTTGTTTTGCCCAGTTCCGCTTTTTTAATGGCGGTTAATTGTACGTTTACTATTACTGCCCCGTCTTTTAGATGCAGGTTAACGTTTTTTCCGATGTAAGATTTTGCACTGTTTAAACTGAAGCTTTCCATGTTTTGGTCACCATTCGTTGTCTTGGTCGGCGATTTTGCTCCAGCAATGTTCACAGATTGGGATTATTTCGCCTTTGATTTGGATGTATAGTTTAATCTGTTCACTGTGGCAGGTATTTTCCCAAGGATTTCTACAATGTTCAATTTGATGTTCCATACTTTTTCCTCAAAAAAACGCTATGGTGACTGTTTTGCTTTTAAAGAGGCTGTTTAAACTGCTAAAAGCTTCTGGGGAGAGGTGAGTTAAAGTAAAAGTGACTGTATAGTAGTTTAGAAGACAAATTTTTATGAGAATTTTGCCCTTTTTGTTTCCACAATCTCTCTTTTACAATTTTCAACAATTGCAGTCGCAGCAGGGGTGAGACTTTAACCCTAAAAAAGTTAAATGTTAATGATTTCTGGAGTGATGCTGTCTTTTGTGATTTTTAGTATAGCAACTGACGGTTTATTCAGCAGTGATGAGGGGCTTGTGGGGCTTCCCGGGTTTATGTAAAGAGTTTTACCTTCCCACTTAATATTAGCGTTATGAGTATGACCATAAACTATAACGTCAAACCCATTCTCTTTTGCTAGTTCTCTCATTTTATCCATGCCCAAAAGAATATCGGGGTCATGAATTACACCGATTTTTCGGTCAAAAATTTTTAGCGAGTTAAGTTTTGGTAGGATATTGCTGGTTTCCGCTCCATCCATGTTGCCGTGCACTGCTAAAACTGGAGCAATCTGTTCCAACTCATCGATGACTGACAGTTCAACAAGGTCTCCAGCGTGAATGATGAAATCAACGTTTTCAAAACTGGTGAATACTTCTTTGGGTAAGCATTTTGCTCTTGAAGGGATATGAGTGTCAGAAATTAAACCGATAGTTTTCATGGCTTTGGCGTTAGCCATTTCTTTAGACACCATTGTTTGTTCGCTAGTCAACTGTCTGCTCCTCAAGCAATCGTTTAAACTATATTTACCCTTATATGGATTCCAGTTTATGTATATCTGATTTTAAACTTGATTATAAAAAACAATCCTTTCCTTAATCAATAAACGAGTTTTCTTTAAAATAATCCTTCTTTTGTTTTATGCTTTAGGGTGCTATCGGGTTTGTAGCTTGATAATTTATTAATATAAGTACGTTATAACATCGTTCGATAATTCATGGATCCGCAATGCGAAGTAATCGGAAAATATGTTCTTCCGATTTTTAGGTCAATGCTTGCAAAAGAATTAGTACAAAAATATCATCTATCACAAACCGAAACAGCAAAAAAACTTGGCACAACACAAGCAGCGGTAAGCCAGTACCTTAGCAGTAAACGGGCATACAAGGGTATGGCGCAGGTTGAAGAGTTTTTGCCTAAAATTCAGGTAATGGCTCAAGAAACCGCTGAAAGATTGGTTAACCACGAAATTTGTTTATATGAAGTTACAGCTGATTTTTGCGGTTTATGTTCTTCTTTTTGCCTAAAAAAGGCGATAGTCAAAGATTCGCCGAGCTTGGATTATAGTATTTAGTTAGCTTATTTTAAAATCATTTTTGTGATTGGGGCGTTGCTATCACACAAGTTTAAACTTGATCTGTTTTTCTATTCGGTGATAGGTGAACGATTTTGACTACTGAGAATTATAATGACCCTAACCGAGCAAACATTCCTTGGCATAGAAGACGCAGATCAATCTACGCTGTTCTATTAGTCATAGCTATTGTTGTTATAGTGGTGGTCGGCATTTCCTTGGGGCCAACTATACCTGTCCATCCAGTGGAACCAGGCCAAGAAGCTAGTCCACCCCCAGACAACACAACTTCACCGTCACCCACAACCACCTCGGTAAAACAGGAATCGATCGACTATTCAATTGCAATCTATAATTTACCTAAACAGCCTGCTATGATTGACGTTTTTTAAAAAATCAGTTTCTAACTCTTTTTTCCGATTATGATACTTGTTTTCTTATTCTTATTATTTCTCAGGGTTCATTATATTTAGATTTATTGCTAATGAAAAATAGGAAAAAGCTGTTTTTTTAAAACAGTTTTATGTTTATACCTCTGGAACTGTAGCCTAACGGCGTTTTTGTCCTGTCTGGATACACCTTTTTCAGCAGTTCAACGAATTCACTGTTGTCATCCATTTTAAACTCGTATTTTCCTGACAATGAATGAATCTCCACTTCCCATTCATATCGAACGCTGTCATAGTCGTTGTTGATGTGTTTTCTTTTAAGTTTAATTTCTGTGATTGTGTTGTTATCTATTGCAAAGTTGCCCGGTGTTTCAGCAATGATTGCTTGCGGTGTCATGTTGAGATATCGTTTTGTGTAGCCAAAGGACGCTTTAAGCTGCTCTGACCATTGTCCCCAAAAACCTTTGCCATCCGATTTTGCTTGGTCACGTGCCTGCATAGCCGCATCCTTGATCATGTCGCTTGTCATTTGGGCTATTATGAATTGTTGAATTGTTATTACTCCTGTATAGCTGTCCCATCTTCCAAAATTTTTGGGTCTTTTTAACGCTATGACTCCGATAACTTGGCTTGGTTGAGGCATCGGGGGTTGAATATTTTGGGCAGGTTGTGTAGGTGCTGCTTGTTGATACATTGCCGTTGGTGGCGCTTGGATTGGTTGATAGGTTGGTGCTGGCGGTTGATATGTGGGTGTTGGTGCTGCTTGAACGGGTGGCTGCACGGGCGCTGGGGGTGGCGGCGTATAAGCGGTTGGTTGAACGGGTGTTTGTACTTGACTTGGTGCCTGGGTAGGGTTTAGTTTTGCTCCGCAGTTTCTGCAGAAGTTAGCTTCAGGGTTAACTTGGTTACCACATTTTTCGCAATAGGGCAATTTATTTCACGCTTGTAAAATATTTTTGTTAACTTATAAATTTAACCAAGCCCTAATTCTTTTGCAAAATACTAATGCAGAATAATCACATCAAAAAGCTCCAAAGCACAGCATCTTTAATCCTTATCGCAGGGAGACTCTCTGCTCAAAAAATACCTTGTCTTTCAACCGGTTTAAAAGAGGTTTAAGTCTTTATGAATTAAGTGCAGTCTTAGGTAACCGCAGTTGGTGCAGATAATTTGGATCATGGCTGGACTGTACTGGTCCTGTTCCGTTTTGCCTTTATCGTTGACAATGTTGGCAGTGATGGTTTCTCCGAATGCCCACTGGTTTTTGCTGCACATTGGACATTTAGGATTAGCGTTTCTGGAGCCTAGCCAGTCGCGGATTTTTTGTTGTTGCTCAATTGTTAACGGCATATTTATCCCAAATGAATTTCCAAGCAATTAGTAGGGTGTTTGCCATAGATTTATAATTTTAGGCGTCGAATTAAGCAGGCAATGGCTAGGCTGTCACTTATAGATGCTCTTCGAATAATCGGTATCACATTCGTAATTATACATCATCTTCAATACAACGGTGGATTCACCTTTTTCCCATGGTTATATTCAGACTATATTTTTCCCTCTCCAAGAGCAGCATTTCACTTAGACATCGGCAGCATTGGAATCTGGCTGTTTATTTTTGCCAGTGGCGCTTCTTTGGCCCTAAAAAGTTATAATTTTAGTTCACTAAAAAACTTGGGTGCCTTTTATGCAAGTAGATTAATGCGGATTTATCCAATTTATTGGCTCGCGGTTCTTTTCAGCATAATTACAATGCCTATCTCGTCACCTCTTACGTTTTCCGATTACTGGAGGAACTTTAGCGGGTTCCAAACGTTCTTTATCACTGATGACAGTTGGCAAAAACTTAACAGCACCTTCTGGTTCATCGGTCTAATTGTGTCCTTGTACCTACTTTTTCCAATAGTATACGTAGCAATAAAAAGGCGTCCAAAAATTAGCCTCACAGCATTTTTCATAATTTACCTGGTTTCTACAGGGGTAGCATGGTATTATTTTCCACAATACGCCGGTATGACCGATTGGTTTCCACTATGTCAATTATTCACGTTTGCCCTAGGTGTTTATGTCATAAAGCAAAGGTTGTATTTGGATTTTAAATCGCCCTCATGGTTAGCTGCTGCTGGTACACTGAGTTTTTATCTTTACTTGGTTCATGCAGCGTTTCTGCATTACTTGCCGCCTATACAATTCGGGTATGGTTTTGAATGGGCTATGGCTTGGTACTTTTCAGTTACAATAATATTTGGCTGTGTGTTCTATGCTTTCGATTGTTTCCTGCAAAAAAAGCTTCATATTTTGTGGTTTAAAATAAAAGTCAAGTTTGGACAAAAAGCAATCCAAGAAAACTGGCAATTATCAAAATAAGTTCAGTAGCCCGGGAGAGATTCGAACTCTCGTCGGCGGGTCCAAAGCCCGCTATGCTTGACCACTACACCACCGGGCTGCCATCAATTTTGGGTGGCACATTATATGCCGTTGGAGTTGTAAGGAAGCTTTTTTTCCTAATAAGCGTTCCCGTAGTTTTAAGTGAAGCCTAAGGTTAATTGTGGTCTGGAGTAAACATTTTTCTTTAAGTTTTTCCATGGCCTTGTTTTTGTGTGAGGTGTTTTTTGTAAAATTACGTGTGCGATAGGTTTAATAAGACCACAAGATTTATATATTAAAACTGTTCATCTGCTTAGTTTGCGCGGACCGAATGTACAGTTTTCTTTCAGCCTCAAAAGGCCAACAGTGAAGGTCATAACGCAAAACCCTTAATGGAGTAGAGAAAGTTGAGCAAAAAAGAAGCACCCAAGACATCACAGCGCTTAGCTGACAAGTGCCCCGAATGCGGAAGTGACAACCTAGTTCACGATTACGACACCGGCGAAACCGTGTGTGGAGACTGCGGGCTGGTCCTCTACGAGCAAATGATGGATAAAGGACCAGAATGGCGCGCATTCACACAAGAAGAAAAAGCATCCCGAAGCCGTGTCGGTGTTCCAACATCTTACTCAGTTCATGATAAAGGCTTATCAACAGCCATCAGCCAAGTAGATAGAGACGCTTTCGGAAGAAAACTACCCTTATCCACAAGGCTGCAAATGTGGCGTCTTAGAAAATGGCAAATCCGAAGCAGAGTACACTCATCCATCGACAGGAACCTTGCCCAAGCAATGGCTGAATTAGACCGTTTATCAGACAAAGTCTACATTCCACCACCAATCAAAGAAAAAGCAGCCGTCGTTTACAGAAAAGCACTCGACAAAGGACTTGTACGAGGCAGATCAATCGCTGCCATCGCAGCCGCAGCCCTGTACGCTGCATGCCGTGGAAGCGGAACACCCCGTACTCTGCGAGAAATCGCTGAGGCAAGCCTTGTCGACAAGAAAGATGTTGCAAGATGCTACAGGCTACTTCTACGCGAACTTGAAGTACACATGCCAATTGCGGATCCATTAACTTACGTTTCAAAGATTGCAGAAAAGACTGGAATCTCAGGAAAAACTCAAGGCGCCGCAATCAACATTCTTCGTGAAGCAAGACGAAAACGTGCTGCCGCCGGCAAAGACCCAATGGGGCTTGCTGCTGCCGCCCTTTATATTGCATGCTTGCAGAATAATGAAAAGAAAACGCAGAAAGACATTGCTGAAGCTGCTGGCGTAACTGAAGTTACTGTTCGAAACCGTTACAAAACCCTTAAAAAGCAGCTAAATCTTGAATTGCCTGACTAAAACGGGCACTTTTCCTTTTTTAAGCGTTTACTCTTCTTTTTCTTTCATGTTCGATTCGGTTTCTTTTTCAAGTTCCATTACTATTAAACCGTTGTATCCACAGTCCTCGCAAGTGTAAGATTGAGGTGTTAACCATAAATCCAAGCCGCTGGAAAGATGAATTTTTGGACTGGCGCATCGTGGACAAAAAATTTTGCAGGGTTTTCTATGTTTTACCGTACTGAAAATTTCGCGGAAACCATCTAACTTTTTCATTTTACACCCTGATTAGTTTGCGATTAGTTGCGGTTTATTGGAGTTCAATGTTTTCTTGTGGGTAACCTGTTTTTATTAGGAATTCGCGTACTCTGTCTCGGTGGTCGCCTTGAAGCATGATTAGCCCGTTTTTGTGTGTTCCACCGCATGCACAGTAGCCTTTTAGTTTTTGGGCGATGTTTTGTAGGTTAGAATTTTTATCATCTATGCCATCAATTATTGTGGTTGGTCTTCCAAATTTGCGTGTTTCGAGTCTTATGCGAATTCTTTGTTGCTCTTTTTCAATTTCTCCACAGACGCATAAATCTTTTGGGAGCCCGCACGTTGAACAAACTTCAGCCATGACACTCATCAGTGAATTAGCACTTGACGTATATAAGAGTTTCAAAAGCAAACGCTGTAAATTGCTTGGGCCTTCTCCACGGTTTCTATGTTAAATGTAGTTTGTTCTGGTCTTTAGGGGTTGGGTGTCATGCTTGATTTTTCACCTATTACTTTATAGGCTAGTTTTTGTATAGTAATCTGTTGAGCAATTTTTCTAGTATAAATTTGATAAAAAATAGGAAGCTTGCTCTTAATTTTTAAAAAAGTGAAAAATGATGAGGAATTCTACAAAAAATTTTTCAGAATCTCTACTAGTCGTAACTATACTTTTAATGTCTACGTTTATTATTGCAACTGCCCATCCAGTTGAAGCACAACAACAAGAAGAAATCGTGGGCGGAGTAACCGCACATGGAGGTCAACCAGTCGCAGGCTATGAAGGACCCGCTACTATACCCGCAGGACAAACACCTGATTACACGATTGAACCCTTAGCGTTTCTTAGTGTTTCTCCTAACCCTATCGGCTTAGGTCAAGAACTTCTAGTTAACGTGTGGATTACTTTTCCTTCAGGCGAAGGCAAATACATGGTAGGCTACACAGTAAACATTACTAAACCAAACGGCGAAACCGAACTTGTCGAACTAAAATCTTACGTTGCCGACGGTACAAGCTGGTTCTCTTACATTGTTGACCAGGTAGGTGAATGGCAGTTTCAGTTCTCATTTGCAGGCGAATGGTTCCCCGCAGGTTACTGGAGAGACGGCCAATATTCAGCTACACGCACTGGTAACTTTAGCAATGCAATCTTTAACCCGTCAGTTTACGTTGCACCCGCAGAATCTCCGATAACGATTTTAACTGTCCAAGAAGATTTTGTGTTTTCTTGGCAGTCAACAATGCCTAGTGGTTACTGGACACGGCCAATATTACCCAACAACAGAGACTGGTGGACTATTGCAGGCAATTATCCTTGGATGGAATTTGAAGGCCAACCAACCCAAGCAAGTGACAGAGAAAACTATTATGGACCATACGTTACCGCGCCAAATACTCCACACATTCTATGGAGAGAACTTGGCGGTGTTGCAGGCATTATTGGTGGTGAAGCTGGACAGTACTCTTCGCTTAGCGCTCCAGGATTGCCCAGTGTTATTTTCATGGGTAGATGCTACCAGACAAAGACAGTGCCGATAAACGGTGTTCCAACCAGTTGTGCGGTATGCTATGACCTGCAAACAGGACAACAGTACTATGCTATTCCAATTGCTCAAGGTGGCATAACACCTAACCGCATTGCATATTGGCGAGGAGTTGACACAGCTGTTCCAGGCGCTGGAGAAGCTGCAGGTGTAGGCGCAGAATTAATTACGATAAGCGGTAACAGGCTTTACAAAATTAACCCCTTAACAGGCGCTATTGCAGCTAACATTTCATTACCAAGCATGGGTTCGTCACCTGGTAACTTAGAAATGTACTACCGCAATGGTTACTATTTAGCTTTTCAAAATACAGGATCAGTTAATGTTACACGAGCAAACATCACGGTGACCACAGCTTACACGGGTTACTGGATAAACTGGACCTCTCAGGGGGCATCTACTAACTTCACTTCCAGAATAGTTAGCAACATTAGTACTTCTCTTCCAACAAGCCTCAGAACACTCTACCAAGTTGGATCCTACGGCAACTTGGGTGCTTATGATCCGGAAAGCGGCATTACTGTCATTCAAAGCCGGTTTATTCACGGCGGCTACTACGGTTCAACATATCAGGCAGTAGATGTTACTACGGGTCAACTGATCTGGAACGTAACAACTCCTGTGGACTTGATGGAGTCAGCGTACAGACCAACCAACGCTTGGGCAAGACATGGACGATACATAGCTGAAATGGAACGCGGCTATGTGCAAGCACGCGACATACAAAACGGCAATATTCTTTGGGAAACTCATCTTGACGATTATCCTTGGGGCGAATTCTGGCTTTACGACGTTGCTGCATATAATGACATCGTATTGGGTGTCGGTTACACAGGCGTCTATGCATTCAATGAAACCAATGGTGACATCGTTTGGCATTACGTAGACCCGGCAGTCCCATTTGAAACACCATACAACTATAATGCCACTGAAGAATGCTATGCTGTTCAAACAATCAGAGTAGCTGACGGAAAAGTTTATGTGCAAAACAATGAACACACTCCTACTCAGCCTGCTACAAGAGGTTGGGGTTTAATTTGTCTTAACGTAACTAACGGTGACTTCATGTGGAAGCTAAGCGGTGCAAACCTTGGTCCAGGTGGAGCTTCAGATGGTTACTTAACGGCTTCAAGTAGCTATAGTGGATACTTCTACGTACTGGGCAAGGGACCAACTTCGTTAACTATGACTGCGCCACAGACAGCTTTAACTCAAGGGCAAGGTGTCGTAATATCTGGTAAAGTCCTTGACATGTCTCCTGCTCAACCTGGTACGCCGTGTGTTTCAGCAGATTCAATGTCAACATGGATGGATTATCTACATCACCAAATGCCCATTGACGGATACTACCATAACGTGACAATAACTGGCGTTCCAATATCTATTGACGCAGTTGACCCTAATGGAAACTTTAACCATGTCACAGACGTTATGAGCGATTCAGCTGGCAATTTCGGTTATACATGGACTGTTCCTTCATTAGCTGGTGACTATCAAATAATTGCAACCTTTATGGGTGATGACTCCTATGGCAGCTCGTTCTCTTCAGCGTTTGTTAATGTAGCTGAAGGTGGACAACCGACAACAACGCCGACAGACGGTGGCGGGGGCACAGTGGCTACAACAGCTGACCTTATGACTTACATGGCTATCGGCGTAATCATTATTGTGATTGCAATAGCTATTGTTGGCGTTTTGATTCTTAGAAGACACTAAATCATCTCTTTCCTTTTTTTCTTTTGTCACGTATAATTTGTAAGCCATTTTTGTTAGAGTTACGCTACTATTTAGTATACAATTGGTTTTCTTTTCCAGTTTTTCATTAAATTTTTGGCTTGGAACGGTGTTCTCTTTGTTCTTTTAGGTGTCCTAAAGCGTAGACTTAAAAAGCAATTGATAGATTAATGCTTGATACTTAATGCCTCTACTTTACCCCTTTAAACGAGTTACCCGCAACTGGAAACTATTCGTTGCACTGCTAATCGGAATCATTTTAGCTTCAACATTTTTTGCGGCTGTGGATATTAAAGCAAACATAGTTGCAAAGCAAGCTTTAGACCAAAGTCTTGATGGCCTTGTCACTGATTTGGAGTACCGTTCTTTCAATAGCCGATTTAATCTAACAAACCTTGAAAATGTAGTTAGTAATATTTCAAGTGTAAACGGGGTTAAAGATGTCGCGTTTGTGTTTAGGTCTTCTCAACCCTTTAAACTTCCATTTGACGATTATAACTCAAGCTGGTATGGACCGGTAGTTTCTTTCCCAAATACTTCACGAATTTATGATGAATGGTTAAACAAGCCAGAAGGCGGCATCGGGGAAAACGAAACTTATCTTATTTCTGGGCAAACTTTCAAAAGGTATACCACTGTAGGTGACAATATTTCAACAGCTATGGCTTTTTGGGTTCCTAAAAATTACACGTTCCAGAATGTATTTGTTAACTTAACGGTGGCAGGTTACGCCAATATAACTGATAAAGGCTATTCTCTTCTTACCGGTAACGTTTGGGGTAGTGGCAGTAGCGGAATTTCAAGTTCTACGGATAGGTACCGTTACCAAGAGGACATGATGATTGTCAGTTGGGAAAACACTATCCCAAAACTGTTGTCTAACGTAACCGACGGCGCTATAGATACAACTTTCTTAATTAACCTGGACTATAATGCCCTTGTAAATCCTTGGGACACCTCCTCATCAATTGAAAACGTTGAAATCGTTGCCGAAACCATAAGAAACACAATTTTAGCTAACTTTGAATATCAAGGATATGTAAGTAACATTCTTGGCAACACCTTGCAAGTCTATGAAAATAACTTCCAAGATACCTTGCTTAATTTTCTGCTTATCTCTTTTCCAGTGTTTTTTGTAGCTTGGTTTCTTGGTTCAACCGTTTCTGCTGTTTCATACAACCTGCGACGGCGTGAAATCGGTTTACTATCAACTAAAGGCTTATCTAGCGGTCAAATACAGCGAATGTTTTTGACTGAAGCCTTAACCATTGGTTTTGCCGGCGGAGTAATAGGTGTTGTCTGTGGAATTATTTTGAATCAGGTTTTTCTTGGCGAGTTTAATATTAATACGCTTTTTGATTCTTACTACTTCAGCCCAACCACGATGGTTATAACCGTAATCTTAGCTATGATACTGGCACTCTTTTCAACGTTTATGTCTGCAAGGAAAGCTTCAAGATTGCCCACTATAGAGGCACTAAGAGATTATGTGGACGCTGACATGGATAAGGCTTATCGGAAAAAGTTAACTTGGGCAGCATTAATTCTTGGTGGTTACAAAATAGCTGTTTTTGCTTTAGGCATAAACATGTCATTTTCCTTGCAGCAACTAAGTACGTCCGTCAGTAACTATTACGCGACGCTTTTAATCCAAGGTTTCGCAATTTTTGATTTTATTATGACCTATATTGGACCGATTCTTTTCTTCTGGGGCTTAACCAGACTTTTGATTCAAAACTCTTTAAAATTCCAGCATTTAACCTCTGGCTTCTCAAGGGTTATGGGTGATTTAGGTGCTTTAGCTGTAAAGAATGTCCGCCGAAACCCAGCTCGCATAGCAGCAGTAGCATTTTTGATAGCGTTTATCGTTGGATACAGCGTTCAAGTAAGTGGTCAACTGTCAAGTGAGCAAGATTACATTGCAAGACAGGTTCAACAGTCGGTAGGTGCAGATATATCCGTGAGCGTGTTCAATGCAACTCAAACCCCCAAGATTCTGGCAAGCATTTTAGCAAACGTGTCAGGAATAAAAAACACGACATTGGAGTGCGAACTTACTCAGACAATGGAATCTGAAGGGCAAGGGCAAATGACAATAATGCATACGATTGACCCTAATTCTTGGGCTTTAGCTGCTTATTATGAGCCTCAATGGTTTACGGGTGTATCAATGGAGGAAGCATTTGACAGTTTACGACGTGACAACATGACTATCATTTTGGAACGCAGCGTAGCTCAAAATCTGAACTTGACAATCGGAGATGAAGTGGGCATTAATTTTCCCTCAGGGGGACGAAAACTCACTGTAGTGGGCTTTTTCGGTCCTGAACCAATAGAACAATATCCCGGTTTGCCAAAAATGGCAGACCAAACATGGTCATATATACCCCGGAACATGTTTAACATGTCCTCTGAGGAAAGCGATGCTTACAAGCTTGAAAGGTTCGATGAACGGATACTTATAAAACTTGAAGACGGAGTCAACGGAACGTTGGTTGCTCAACAAATCCGCGAGTTGAACCTTGACATTTTAGGGGTAACCTCTTTTGATGAACAGTGGCGAATATCACAGCAAATGAATAACATCGACACTTATGGCAGTCTTCAAAACTTGGATGTTCAACGAATGGGTTTAGTGTTTGCAGTGCTTTCAGCTTCAGTGGGAACAACTCTTGTAAGCCTTGTAAGCTTGCGGGAAAGGAACCGTGAAGCCACCTTGATGAGTGTAAGAGGTCTATCTTATCGTCAACTGGTTTGGATGTTCCTATCCGAGAACATTTCTGTGATTACATTTGCTGTTTTGCTTGGTTTAGGTATAGGTGCAATAATGGTTTACGGCACCGTAACTGCTTCAGCGTTATCTGCTTCACTTGTAACAAGACATGTTGCCTTCTCTACTGAAGCCATAATTTCAATATCCACCTACATAGCGTTGATTTATGCTTCAGTTATTCTTTCGGTTTTGATTATGTCACGACAATACGTTAAGAAACTTGATAAAATGGTGAGATTAAGATGAACAATGGTTTAAACATTAAAATCAGAGACCTCGTAAAAGTGCACAGGACAGGAAAAATCGAAGTACAAGCCCTACGCGGCTTAAACCTTGACATAACCTCAGGTGAACTTATCTCAATTATTGGCCCAAGCGGAAGCGGCAAATCCACGCTACTAAACATAATCGGCGGTCTTGACAAGGCAACGGCGGGAACTGTATATGTCGGAGATAACATCATAACCAATTATTCAGTAAACCAACTTGTCGATTTCCGTAGAAAAACTGTTGGTCACATATTCCAAAACCTCAACCTTATCCCGACATTAACTGCTAAAGAAAACATTGAGTTCTCAATGGTAGCCTCCGGTGTGCCACGTGGAAAACGAAAACAACGTGTGCAAGAACTGCTTGAAACCGTTGGCTTACAAGAACGTGCCGAGCACAAGCCTGAAGAGTTGAGTGGTGGTGAACAGCAAAGAATCGCTATTGCTGCTGCGTTGGCTAATGATGCTCCTGTGCTTTTGGCTGATGAACCAACGGGCGAGTTGGATACTGCTAATGCTCGGTTAATCGTGGAGTACCTTGTCAAAATTAATCAGGGCTTGGGTAAAACGATTATTATGGTTACTCATGACCCAAACGTTGCCCGTGCTTCCCATCGGATACTGCGAATTGAAGACGGTTTAATCAAAACTTCGTTAGCTCCCTCTGACGTGACTGTTAAAGAACATGCAGGTTCATACGTTGACCACCTTAAAGAGCGAATAACAGAAATCAGTATCCAGTTAAATCAGCTTGACAGCGACTTTAGGACTGAAAAAATCACAGGCGACGAGTACGTGCAGAAACGTCAAAACTTGAAACACATCCGTGACAGCCTCAAAGAGGAATGCTCACGAATGGGCGTTATCCCCCCATAACCTTCCATATATTGCGGTAAAAGAATGGAGCTTTGGCTAGAAAGAATTAAATCGTAAACTTTCCTCTAAGCATGTATGCATCCGTTTCTTGGCGCCTACAAAGAAGAAGACATGAGCCTCTTTACTGACTTTTACGAATTAACAATGTGCGCAGCGTATTTTGACAACAAAAACTTTGAACCAGCAACGTTTGATTTGTTCATTAGGCGCCTGCCTGAAAACCGTTCCTACTTCCTATTTACGGGGCTAGAACAAATTCTGCTTTATCTGCAAAACATCAAATTTACTCCACAACAATTGATTTACCTTAAACGTCAAGGTTTTAACCAGCAGTTTCTTGATTACCTAAAAGACTTCAAATTCACTGGAGACGTTTGGGCTGTCCCCGAAGGCACAGTAGCCTTTCCAAACGAGCCACTAGTTCGTATTACGGCGCCAATTATTGAATCCCAAATTGTTGAAACCTTCATCCTCAACACTGTCAACCTGCAAACCACCATGTCAACCAAAGCCAGCCGAGTCATACACGCTGCAAGAGGAAAAACCGTTATCGAATTCGGTTTACGCCGTGAGCATGGTATTGATGCGGGGATGAAAGTGGCAAGAAGCAGCTATATTGCAGGCTGCAAAGGAACCTCCAATGTGCTTGCTGGTATGGTTTACGATATTCCTGTTTTCGGTACCATGGCGCATTCCTTTATCATGTCTTATCCCAAGGAGCTTGACGCTTTCCGAGCCTTCGCTAAAACGTTTCCTGACAAGTCCACCTTGTTGATTGATACTTATAATGACATTGCAGGCGCTGAAAAAGCAGTTATCGTTGCAAAGGAGCTTGAAGCCAAAGGGTTCCGGCTTGGCGGCGTCAGACTTGACAGCGGAGACTTAGCAGAATCCAGCAAAAAAATACGCAAAATCCTTGACGACAACGAGTTGGGCTATGTTAAAATTTTTGTCAGTGGAGACTTGGATGAGTTCCGTATTGCCGAGTTGCTTTGTAAAGAGGCTAAAATTGACGCTTTTGGCGTTGGCACGAAAATGGGGACTTCTTCTGATAGGCCTTACCTTGATGTCATTTACAAGTTGTGTGAAACCATGACGGCGCCAAACGTTTATTCGCCTATCATGAAACTGAGCACTGACAAGTTAACTTTGCCGGGGCGCAAGCAGGTTTACCGTTACAAGGACTCAAAGGGCAATTACGTGCGGGATGTTATTGCTTTGGCTTCGGAGCGGGTGGATGCTGAACCTTTGCTTGTTAAAGTTATGTCTGAAGGCAAATTAACTTACACTTTACCGTCGCTTAGTCAGATTAAAGATTTCGCGGCTGAAAATCTTTTAAAATTGCCTGAGAAACACAAGGCTCTCACTAACGCCGATGTTTACCCCGTGGAGTTAAGCCATAAGCTGCAAGACCTTATCAAAATGTTACGTGAAAAGATTACAGAAAACGAAATAACCAACCATAACCATGCTTGTGTTTAGCGCTTGCTTGCCATTTCTTCTTTTTCTTTTTAAATGTTAATTATCAAAATTGGCAAACACTTAATAGTCTTTTTTGAAAATTTGATATGCTATATACAGGGGGAGAAAAAAAGTTATGCAAACCCGTCCCGTAATAGTTGCCGTTGGCAGAACCAAATTCGGAGAACATTACGGCAAAGAGCCAGAGAAACTTATTGAAGAAGCTTGGCTTGCAGCCTCTAATGAATGTAATCTAGAACGTAAAAATCTAGAAGCATGCTACATGTCGGATTGTTTCTTGCCAATAACAAACAAGTTTGGTCTCGAAGAAGGTTTTCTTTCAGAATTAACTGAACTTCACGTGCCAATGGAAGTAACCCGTTCCTTTAGTGCCGCATTGAAAACCGCGTGCCATGCAATCCAAGCAGGTGTTTACAACACAGTTCTTGTCGGCGGCATCGAAAAAATGACTGACCGCTGGGACAAAATCCGTGACGACCTCATGCTGCTGGAAGACCCCTGGAGTTATTACGCTGGTGGAACACCTGAAGCAAACCATGAGCTTATGTTGCGGGCTTACATTAAAGAGCACGGCATTAACGGTGAAAACCTTGACAAACTATACAATGCTCTCGCACAAGTAGCAATTAAAAATCATGCTAATGGTGCTAAAAACCCGTATGCGCAGTATCAACGTAAAATCAGTTTGGAAGCAGTGTTAAATTCTCGAAAAACTGCAAACAAAGCTTTAGGCTTATTTGATTACGCTCCGGTTTCTGATGGTGCAGCCGCTTTGATTTTAACCAGTGAAGAAGTCGCCAAAAAAATGGGTGCTGCTCCAGTGTACATTTATGGTTGTAACGCGGCAACCGACTATCTTGACTTTTCAGCCCGAGACGAATTAAGCCATTTTGTAGCAGCACAAATCGCTATGAAAAAAGCCCTGCAAACCAGTCGTCTGTCGCCTTGGGATATCAAGCTTTGGGAAGTAAACGACCAGTCCACTATGATGGAGATGGTTTCTCTTGAAGACTTAGGCTACTGCCCATCTGGAACCGCTTGGAAAAGCATTGCTGAATCCTGTCCAAACAGTAAAGGCTGCTATGAAATTGACGGTAAAGAATTATACGTTAACATGGATGGTGGTTTAAAGGCTGACGGCAATCCTTTGGGTGCAACTGGCGGTGCGCAAATTTACGAGATTTACAGGCAGTTAACTGGAAAAGCTGACCTGCGTCAAGTTACAGTTGACGGCGCCTCGCCCAAGTTTGGGGGCTCTTTGGAGTTTGAAGGGTTTGGCACTAAAGCGTATGTTAACATTTTTGGGAGAGAATAAACTTTGAGTAGTGAACCAATAGAACGTAGAGTATCTTATCTTGGTGACCGTTTACGTGCAAGCCGCTGCAGGCTTTGCGGAAAAGAATACTTTGAAGTTCGCGATTACTGTGGTAACTGTGGCAGAAAAAGCTACGGCAAAATGGACAACGTTGACCTTTTTTACGAGAAGGGTAAACTTGAACTTTGCACTTTGATTGATGAACCAACTAACAAGTTCAGTAAGCTTGAACGTTTCGTTTACGGTATGGTTAGTTTTCATGACGGCAAAATTCGTGTGCCAGCTCGTATAACCGATCAACTCTTAAACAGGGGCGACTTGGACCTTGCCAGTTTAGAAGGCCGAGAAGTTACCCCACGTTTTCGCCGCCGCTACTCAGTAGGAAAAAGCGAAGTTGTCCCAACAATCTCCTTAGCATTCACCTTAGCTGACGAGTATTATCCACATCAAGAATACAAGGTTATTCAGCCAACCAAAGACTATGAATTGCCCGGCATTGTAGGTTATGGCGTTTACAGTTCCCGTTTCCGCATAAAGGATGGCGGTATCGAACGTGCGGTTCCATTTATTGATGAAGACTCGGTAACGGCTGCTGTTGAGGCTGGTAAGCTTGCATTGATTCATTCGTGTCTTGACAGTTCATGGATAGGTAAAGTTTACGCTGGCTCGGAATCTAACCCGTATGCGGTTAAACCAATCGCTGCTAAAGTTGCGCAAGTGTTAAAACTTGGCGAGCAAGACGGCGATTTGCAAGGCGTAGACGCAGTAGATACAGAGTTTGCGTGTAAAGCGGCTTCAAGCATGTTTAAAGACGCTTGTGCACTGGTTAGTTATCCCCGTTCAGGCATTGAGTATGCCATGGTTATTGGCGCGGATAATTCTCAAGCTGCACCCCGTGGTTGTCCAGGCGGTGAACTTGACGCTTTTGTAGGTTACGGTGGGGCAGCGTTTGTTTTCGGTAAAAAGGATGTTATCGCTGAAGTTGAAGGCTGGTACAGCTGTACCTCTGATACTCCAGACTTTTGGCGCCGTGACGGTGAACCATACCCAATGCATGGCGGCAGATTCACAGGTGACCCAGCATACCACAAGCATGTCCGCAAATCCGCAAGCAAACTGATGGAAAAATGCAACATGAAAGCCAGCGACTTCGCCTATTTCGTGCCGCATCAGCCTAACCCCAGTTTTCCAGTTCGGATAGCTAAAGACTTAGGCTTTAAAGACGAACAGTTCATGCCCGCGATACAAATGACTAAATTTGGCAACACCTATTCAGGTGCATCCCTTGTTGGTCTCGCAGCCATTTTGGACATTGCAAAACCTGAAGACCGCATTTTGGTGGCCAGTTATGGTTCAGGCGCAGGCAGTGACGCATACGTGTTACGTGCAACAAGCCAAATACTTGAAAAACGCAGCCGCCAAAAAATCAACGTCAAATTCTTAGCCGAAAACCCATTTGTCGAATACGTTGACTACGCAACTTACCGACGCTTAAAACAAGGCATGTAAACTGGGCGTTTTTTGCCCACTTCTTTTTACTTTTTTCAATATGTTAATGCGCTTGTTTTCAACCAATAGCACCTACCCCCCTATAGGTACAGTGCATAAATTGAATATTAGACTGCAAATAGACTGATTTTGACCCTACCCCCTATAAGTTTCAACATAGAACCACCAATAGCTCCAAATAGGATGGCTATAACATCTTTTTTTGCCTAAATCGCAGTTAGTTGGCGGAGACCAATTTTTTGAATACGCTTCTTCTTAAGCTCCTGTCAGCGTCTGGTTCTTCTCTGCCAAGCAGGACACGCAGGGATTTTACTTCGTCACGGAGAATTGATATTTCGCTTTCCAGCGCCTTCGCCTTTAGCGTCTGCCATGCGTTTTAATTCTTCCATTTCGATTCGCAGGTTTTTTCTTTCGGTTTCTAATGTTTTTTTCTCAACTGTAACTTTAAAACTACTCAAATGATGCTCACCACGTAAATTATTGGTTGTTTTTTGCATTTTAACCTTTTTAAACATGCATTTTGTGTTTATTAAGTATCACTGAACCCTGAAAATAAAAAATTAAAAATACAGTCTAAACCGTACTTATCTGAAATAGATGCTATTTTTATATAGGAAAGGGTAATTTAACATTGAACTTAAAGCTCTTATCTTGTTGGACTGTGTCTGGATGAGAAAGACCATATTTAAAAAGCTTGAAGCACAGGGGCTAATTGCTAATTACAACAGGCTACGTAAGAATCTGCCGCCTAAACTTTCAGAACGCATCTTTGTCTGGGACGAAACCTTCCGTGAAGGAATCAAGGCTCCAACAGTCTACTTAACCTATGTAGAACAAGTAAAACTTGCAAAACTAATGGATGAAGCAGGCGTAGCCATCATCAACGTTGGTTTCCCAGCGTTATCAGAAGAAGAAAAACGTAACGTAAGCAGAATAGTAAACGAAAGCTTTGAGCAAACAAAACTCACCGCATCCGCTGAACCAACCAAACCAAGCATTGACGCTTGCTTGGAATGCGGCATAAAAGAAGTCACCCTTGAAGCGCCCATCAACGGGTTAAACCTGCAGTACCGATACAAAATAACAAAAGAACAAGCCCTTCAAAGAATTACTGATTCCATCACATACTGCAAGAAGCATGGAGCAAACGTTAACTTTATGCTTATGGACGGCACAAGAACCACCATTGAAGACATACTGCAAGTTTTCCAAGCAGCTGCAGACGCCGGCGCAACAAGGCTTGGTCTCGCAGACTCAGTTGGGTTCATCAGACCCCTATCAATGCGGTACCTTATGTCACATGTACGCGACGGTTTGCCTGACTCAATAAAAAAGAAAATCCCCATTTCTATCCACTGCCACAACGATTTCGGTTTAGCAACAGCAAACACGCTGGCAGCAATGGAAGAAGGCATATCCTATGTTCACACATGCATTGCAGGGTTTGGCGAACGCGCAGGCATTGCACCTTTCGAGGAAGTTGTAACCTGTGCCGAGTTACTTTATAACATTGACACAGGCATCGATTTAGGCAAAATATCAAGAATCAGCCAGTCAGCCGAAAAAGCCTTCGCACTGCCAATCCAATTCCATAAACCAATCATTGGCGAAAACATTTTTGCCCACGAAGTAGAAGAGGAAGTTGAAGAAATGATGGCTCACCCCTTGGTTTTTGAGCCTTTCCCGCCTGAAATAGTTGGCAGGGAAACCTCAGTTTTCGTTGGCAGAAACACCGGTCAAAACCTGATTCAAGAAATGCTTGAAAAAGCCGGAATCCGAGCCTCACCCAGACAAATGGATGAGCTTTTCAGACGCATTAAAGGTCCCCATGAAGGTTTAGACAAGGGCGAAGCCCAAATGACGTATTACCAAGTGAAGAAGCTGATGAAGGACCTTCAGAAAGGCTACACTATGGACGAGTTTTGGCGGCTTGTAGAGCAAGTGACAAGACAGAAGCCAAAGATGACTTCAGAAAAAAAGAAGCCAACCTAAACATCTAAACCGTCAACTGCCGTTTTATTTCCTCTACTTCTTTTCTGTTTAACTCAATAGGGTAATTATATAGTGGACCACTGGGTTTTTCGTTATAAAAAGGCCTGTTGCAGTTGGGGCATCCTGAAGTTTGAAAAGGTTTGCCACTGTTAACAACGTCCTCTAAAACAGTCTTGTCAACGCCAAAAGAAAGGATTCTTCCAGCCTCGTCGAACTGCATTTTTTCTAAACTAGTTTTCCCATAAACAAGAAAGAACCGTGCAAGCTGTATCCGCCTATAAGCTTCCAGACTAGGAGGGGATTGTTTCTCTAAAGCTGTGCCGCGGACAGGAGTAAACGCAAACAAAGCGGGCAAAACACTAAGATTCACACATCGCTGAATCAACACGGCGGCTTCTTTTTCGGTTTCGCCAAGCCCCACAATCAAATGCGTATTAACATTGCCCACCCCAAAAACCTTCAAAGCCTCTTCAAGCAAACAAAACTCTTTGTTCCAACTGTAAACGCCGCCGACGTCAGCGCCTTTTAATTTGTAAAAAATTTTTTCGGTGGCTGCATCTAAAGCGATTCCGATGCGGTCTGTGCCAGCGTTTTTTAGCTGCATAATGTTTTGGGTGTTTATGGGTTGGCATGAGATGGAAACTGGGATGTCAAGGGTTTTTTTGATTACTTTGACTAAGGCTTCAAGATCTAAAAACACGTCTGGATAGTTTAAGGCTTGTATGCATACACGTTTGATGCCACCGTTTTTGGCGGTTGTACTTAAAGCTTGGATCAGTTGCAGGGTTGGGAAGCTGGGCCAAGTCACTCTTGAAAGCATTTCGGCGCTGCTTTTGCTGCCATTGGCTTGGGGACAGAAGCCGCAGTTTGCAGTGCATTTGCCGTCTTTGTATGTCATCAAGTAGGCGGTGGTGGGAGCGGCGTCCAGTTTGCCCTTGGTTAAACCAAGGACGATGGCGGTGCCTAACGAAACGCGTGTTTGTTCTGGCAGATTCAAATTAGACTGGGTCACGTTTGCACCTTACCAAAAAGTATGCGTGGGGGTTTATGGTTTTTTGGCTGCAGAGTTGGTGTTTGCTTGCGGAATTTTAGTTTGCGTGATAATGAACGGCTTTTTAGTTATGCCTACTAAGCCAAGCGTACGAGTCACAAACGAACATAAAACGAACGTCAACACGCCTGCTTGAACTACCGTGAAAATCAAAGCGGTAGACGAGAGTAGAGTCAGGGTTATTCCAATGTAAAGGGCGCTGCCAATGTATTTTCCCAACGGATCATAAAGGCGCTTCCCAAAATAGCCCGTGACCGCGAATTGCGCAAAGGAGCCAGCAATCAACAGCAACAACCATACAGGATAGTAACCGTTCAAGCAGAAAGCCGAAAAAATGCCTAATATCACGATAAAATCTGTTACGGCATCAAAATACGCGCCTGCTTTAGAGGCAACGTTTAGTTTTCTTGCTATAAACCCGTCAATCAAGTCAGTGACGGCGGCTAACGCGAAAGTTAGCAGGCACAATGAGGAGGAACCGACGCTGTTAAAGTAAAGAAACAGGGGCAAAGCTGCAATTCGTAGCGCGCTTATGCCGCTTGGGATTAAAGCTTTAGGGTTCATCGGTTTATCCTTCTATGGATGTATGCTGCTTGCCTGCTGTGTTAACTCTGCCATGTTGCGGTTGCTTCTGAACATGGTTAATGATTGGATGATTGCGCCGTTTGTGTCTTGGACGGTTCTGTTCATTGCCGATTGAGCGTTAAAGGGGTCTAAGCCGCCGCCGACTGTGATGATGGTTGTGTTTATGCCGTTAAGGTTTCCAACGCGGTCCAGGTAATTGGTTACGGTTGGGGCGGGGTTGAAGTCGTAGATTGGCCAGCAGAGCACCAGCAACTGATACTTTGAGAGGTTACTTGGGGCTTGTTTGCTTGCTGTGGTTAATTCTACTTGCCAGCCGCTGGAAACCAAGCCGTCAGTGTAAGCTGAAGCAACGTCTTTTGTGAAGCTGGTTAAGCCTGGATGATATATTGCTAATGCTATTTTCTGGCCTGAAGAGTTTAAGGTTTCTGTATAAGTAACCTCACGGTACACGCTGTATTCAAGGTAAACGCCTAAACCTGCGAAAACTGCTAAAACAACGAGAAGTGCGGTTAGCATGATTTTTTTCCACCTTTTCTGGGGCCAAAACCTCACGGCTTGCCCCTCCCGCACTTGTTTGTTTGAATTGTAACTGAGGAAATCACAAATTTTTTATTTTTTACTTGGTCTATGTTCATTTTTTTTCACCGTTTGAGTTTCACTAATTTAGTTCATGGAACGTTTACAATAAAAGAGGTAACGCATCCAACGCATACACCATAAATGTAATCTTAAGAAAACAGGCAAAAAAACAGAACGCGTAAAATAAAAAATTTTTGGGAAAAAATTAGTTAGTTTGTTTACCTGCTTGATCCGCGTTTTCATCGGCAAGCAGTTTTTCTTCGTAACCGTAAATGCGTTTCATACGGTTTTCCCATCGCCTAAAGAACCTGTACTGAGTAGTCATCAAATAAATCGTGTAAACCAAAAAGGCAGCAAGCAACCCAACCAAAATCAAGTCACTAACCTCAAACCCGTAAGTTTTAGAAATACGCAGATAAACAAGAACAAAACCCACCAGCAAAACCAAGCAGATAACAGTGCTTAGGATTGCGCCGCGTTTGAAGCGTCCCCACTCATGATTCATTTCTGAGAGGAACTCGTGCGTTGTCTTTACTGGATATTCACGTTGGTTTTCGTCTTTTTCGCTCATACTTGTCATCTTTTTTGAGGTTTTTTTGTGTTATATAGTTGATGCACCATTGGTGAACGCATTAGAGCAGCGAGGGCAGTGAATCTCGAAGGTTAGTGTAAATTTTTCGTCCCGAGTCTGTTAGCAGGATGTGTCCTTGCTCGTTTTCATGAACAAACCCCTTGTCTTTAAGGTAAGATAGGTGTTTTAAGAAGTCGTCATATGATACGTCGGTTGCTTTTCGCCAAACATGCGTGCGCAGCTGGTTTTTGCCGCTAAAGAAAAGGAACTCCAGTACCTCAAAACGTATCTGAACTGAACCTTTCCTTTTATCCCCCATGCTTGACACCGTATAGTTGAATGCTGCCCTCATCCACCAAGTTGAATGCTAAACATTGACTCTGTACATACTTAAAAAATTAGCTAAACCAAAGAAACAACAGGATGGTCACGCCTCTTAAAAAGGAAGAACAAACTTGCACAAACAAGGACTGCAACACCTATCACTGCTGCATGCAACACATTCAAGAATCCCGCTGGCTGTTCAGTTGTTCCCACTTGCCCTTCTGCTGTACCTGTTGAGGGTAAAGTTGACGTTGGCAGAGTGGTTTGTTGTGGCTGTTGAACAGTGATTGATGGCAAATTGAAGGGTTCCATGGCGGGATAATTGTCTCGACCGTTTTCGACTGTAACGTTACGGTTTTGCTCGTAATCGGTATAGGTGGTTTCAAGTAGGTAAGGTGAATCCCCTATGCCGTCGCCGTTATTGTCGGCACCCTTATAGTCGCTCCAGTAGTTGCCCACAGTGCCGTTATCCCAAAAATTTATGGGCCAATTTCTGATAAACCCTACCACCGCGTTTTCACAGTTGTTGATAAAATTGTTGCCGTAAATGTGATTGTTTTGCCAAACGTCTGGATCCATGTTTACTGTAACGCCCTGATTATTCTCTTGAAAAGTGTTGCCAACTATTTGGTTGTCGGCGCCTATATTGTACAGTGCAATGCCTTGGATGCGAGTGAAATTGTTGTTTACCATTTTGGAGTCAGTAAAGCCGCCCCAAACGCCATACTGGTTAGGCTGCATGACAGTAGTTGGCGCTTCTTGCCCTGTTCCTAAAATGTGGTTGCCTTCAATTTGTAAGTGGCTTGGGTAATTTTCTTGTGGACTACTAGGCAAGAAATGCATTGCTAACGCAAAAGACTGCTGAGTTAATGCGAAGTCGTTTTCGACAATGTTAACGTGTGAAGCAGAAAAAACGACGATTCCCGACAAGGTGCCTCTTACCCTGTTATTGATGATTGTAACATATGTCGAGTTTTCCTCAACCCTTACGCCTGTTATGCAGTCTTCAAATGTCACGTCAGTGACTGTTACATTGTTTGCACCGTTTAAGTGAACCCCGGGAAGCCAACCAACAGGCGTCATAAGGCCCTGAGTGTTAACTGGTGGGTTAGTAATGCTAAAACCGTTACCGTCCAACACAATGTTGGAACATTGAACCTCTATAGTGTTATTAACGTTGCCTGTAAGGGTGTAAATGTTTCCAACATGAGCCAACGGCGCTGTTGAGGGATTGATGCTTCCGTCTTTTTGTATAATTATTGGCGGCGGCAACTCTGGGAGGGGCGTAAAGTTGGCGTTTGCCATATTTGCGTAAAGAGCGAAAACTATAAAGAAAATGAGTGTTAAACCTGATGTTAACCTAATTTTTTTCATTTTTTCTTGCTTCCCGTTGCTTTCTTGCGTAAACCGCTCCAAAACAAATAAGAGCAGTTACCGTTCCCAAAGCTGCTAATGTAAAAAAGTTGTAAGATTGAGGGGTTTCGTTTGGTAGCTCCATTGTAAAAGTAAAACTTGTACTAACTGTCTGCGTGAGTTGACTGATTACTGTTTCGCAGCTGAATGTTAGATTATGTGCTCCTTCGGCTAAACCGGTTAGGACTGTGTCGGCATTAACGGTGTAACCGGGATACAACTCGTTAGGCACGATTAAATTCAATGGAACCTCAGGTTGACCATCCAAACTGTAGTTGAGTGAAGTGATTTTTTCAATGTTGTGATAAAAGAAACCAAAAACTTGCACTGTAACGTTCAAAGGAACATCCTCAGAACTTACTACTCCATTTGGTGCAGGTGACAGTACAGTAATTGACGGCGAAGTATATGGTAAATTATCAAAGCCTTGTTGAGAAATACTCAGCGCTGAGAGGGTCACTGGTTGGGTTAATGGATGATTATCTATCACGATATCGCCTAAATTGTAAGGTATATCCCAAACCCCTGAGGTGCCTATTTCATTAGCGTCTGGAAATTTTTCTGCATAGTCCCCCCAGTAGTTTCTGTCGACTATTGGGGCTGGTGAAAGCCAAACCAAGAAACTGCTCATGATGTTATTTTCAATGATAATGTTACTTTGGCTGCCATAGTTTATTGAAATGCCCGTTGTGCAATTCGTCACCGTGTTTTGAGTAAGAGTATTGTTTGAGCTTCCAATTATCCAAAAGCCGGTGTCACAATTTTCAATATAGTTACCGATGAAAGTGTTATTGTTAGTGTTTTCATTGCTTATCGCGCAATAGCAATTAATGATTTGCAGGTTTCTCACGGTAACATTATTAATCAATATTCTTGAAGGGTCTTGACCTACACCGTTCCCAAGATCCACCCCTTTACTGGCGCCATAAATAGTGTAGCCGGCGCCTTCAATTGTAATGTAACTTTTTTGAACTTGAATGCCGCCTGAAAGGTTTCCTTTCAAAGTGTAAATGTTTCCATCTCTTGCGATTAAACTGCTGGGGCCAGTAACTGAGCCGTCAGCGTTAATCACAACGGGTTCTGATTGTTGGGCATTTGCAAACTCACAACTAGTCAAGCATAAAGACAGCATGAGTAAAGCTGCAAGCAAAATCGTTGAGTCCGCTTTTTTAGTCATGACTTACCCCAAATCCGTTGGCTAAAAGCGGTTATAATGGTTTCCGTCAAGAAAGTTTGACTAACCAATTTCATGATTAGTTAAACTTGTTTGACTACCCAAATTTCAAGTATAAACAGGGGTTTTTGGGTACAGTTGCGCGTATGCTTGATGATGCACCATTTCAACTTCGCCTGTGCCAGCCCAAATTATAACCAAAAGTTCAGTGACACTGCCAGGATAAGTCCCGTTTAAAGGTAAAGTAACAGTCCACGAAGGAAGCAAAACATTACCGCCTTTGTTTTGAGCAATCAAAACTGCAGTGATTTGGTTTTCAAGTACGTCAAACTTGTCAACCACCCAATCGTCGGACATGCGGTAAGAATAATTCTGTATGGCGTTTAGGGCAATGGTTACTGCTTGCTCTTTTGAAATGTTCACGCTCGTGTCGCCTAATGTGTAGACTTGTCGGTCATCGCCTATCATGGAAAAAAAGCCATCCCTAAAACCCAAGGTTACGAAACGGTAATCACAACCGTTAAAGGATTGCATCCAACGAAAACTAACCGAATCGCCAAAAGCAGTGCCAGTCAAATCTGAATGCTTAACTTCCAGCTTAAGATTGCCCGACAGTATCGTCGTGTTTTGTGCTGGGTCAACACCGCTTAGCAGGTCAATTAGCAAGGTGGAGTTTAACCCAGAAAACTCTTGATACTTCTGCAGGAAAGCTACGGCTGCTTGAGTAATGTTGCCATATTGGTAGTCACTGACGACGCTGTCATTTAAATTATAGAGGCTACAATATGTGAGGACGCCATTTTTCGTGTGACAAATAAGGTTCAAAATGTTGTCTTTTGACGCTAACTTATAGGTTAATATTTCTTCAGCGTTTTCGGTTACCCCTGATTCAGGCGGTACATTAGGTGGGATAAGGGTTATGTTGTATTGGGAACTATCGATTGGCAAAACATTCTCCACAAAGCCAAGCACAGTTTTTTGATTACTGGAAACATCAGAATCTATCGATTGCACTGTGACCAAGTGTTGGGATACTAAAACTGTTCCACTGATAATGCAAAGAACAACAATTGACAAGAGCAGAGTGTAAAGCCGTTTCATCATGCTTCCCTAAAGGCAACACGATTTTTTTTGAAATAAAACCGTTTCCGTCAAGAAACCTTGACTAAATCAGCAAAATCAGCCAACCTATTAGGCTGCAAATAGAAACTCTATGCAGAAACTATAGGGGGGTAGGTTAATAATGGCGCAAAATCAGTCCAAAAGCATGCTATGTCCCTGTGCAGGTTAGTTAAGCTTTGTGAAAGCCCAGTCAGTCACGTATTCAAACGGTCGCCCAACAATACTGTAACCAGTTTCACCAACATGCTTTCTACATTTATGCTGCAGTTGCGCTTTGTAGATGGCAAATTTTAGTTTTCCTTCACTAAAACCTGAATCACACAACAGCTTATGCCGAATTAGGCGCCAGTTTTTAGGTTCTTCCCAGTCAAACGCGGACAAACCCTCAGCTTCTTTGATGCGGTCATGGAGCGGCGTTCCCGGAATCGGGTAGGGCAACGTAAACGACAGGTAATCCAGCGGCAGCTTTGATGCGAAACGTATGGTATCAAGAACTGTCTTGTCATTTTCGCCCGGATAACCGATGATGAAAAAAGCTCCAACTTCAAGCCCTGCAGCTTTTGCAGCGTAAACCGCGTGTCTTGCCTGAAAAACACTAATACGTTTACGCATAAGCTCCAGAACTTGGTCGTTGCCTGATTCGATACCGTAGAACACGCGTTTGCAGCCTGCTTTCTTCATTTGAGCAGCAACTTCATAATTCATTGTATCCACACGGGACAGGCATTCCCACCCTAAATGCAGACGCCGTTCAACAAGCAAATCACAAACCCGCAAAACCTGAGCTTTATCAAGCGTGAAGCAGTCATCAGCAAACCACGCCCGCTCATACCCCAAACGTTCAATCTCATCAGCCTCCGCCACAATATTTTCAGGCGAACGCATACGAAGGTTTTGACCAAAAACTGGTCGACTACAAAAGTCGCAGCTAAAGGGGCAGCCTCGGGAAGAAATAAGCGGTGTAGTTGTGTAACCGAACTTTTTTGTGTAGTAGGCTTTGTAGCTGTGATTGTCAAATAGGTCGCGGCTTGGAAACGGCAAAACATCCAAATTCTCTACGACCTCACGTTTAGCTGTATAAACCGACTGCCCATCACGTCGGTAAACAATGCCACGAACCGCACTAAAATCTAAACCCTGCTCAACACAGGCGGCTAATTCAACAAGTGTTTCTTCACCCTCACCCACAGCGACAACATCAAAAACGTCCAGAAAACCTTCAGGGTCAAGCGTCGGCAGTGGTCCACCGGCAACAAGTAGTTGACAATCGTTTCGCAGTAGTTTGGCAAGGCGCATCGTAGTTTGCTTCATTGAAAACATGGAGTAAAAACCGAGAATTTTGGGTTTAGAACACTTGACTTGTTCGATTACTTGTTTATGGTTTAGAAAAGTGCAATCCACCAAAGCGACGCTAAAACCGTGTTTTCGCAGCATGGAAGCCAAGTAACCTAAACCCAGCGGTGGGAAACGGAAAATCGAGTTGTCTCTTTGAGGTTGAAAGAAAGGATAAACAAGGGTAACTGTAACCATTAGAAACCACAAAAAACAGCTTTGAGGACAAGTGTCCCACTGTTAAATGAAGAAAACTGGGCTTAAAAACCTTTAACAAAAAAACCATGCAGCTTAGTGAACACTTCAAAAATGGTCGAGTTCATCTTTCCATGATGTTTGATTTAAGAAAAACTTTATTATGGATTGTTAAATTTTACAATCGATTGAAAAAAACTCTAAACAACAAAATCCGGGAAAACTATGGTATCATTGGCTGATTTAGGCTTTCGCCAAAATACAATCTGCGAAACCATACTCTGCACCTTCAACCCCGATGGAACACCAAACGCTGCCCCCATGGGTGCCAAACTGCAAAACAGCCAACAAGTCATTTTAACCATTTACAATTCAGCAGAAACCCTAAAAAACCTACAAACCACCAAAGCAGCCACTTTAAACTTAACAGGAGACATCGACGTTTACTACAGGTCAGCCTTAAAAGTTGACAAGTTACCTGAGGATTGCTTTGAAAAATCCTGCACCGTTAACGCGCCAAAACTAAAAAATGCTGACGCTACAATCGCGTTGGAGTTTGACGATTTTATGCCTTTTGACGTGTTAAGAACCAAAGTTACGGGCAACGTAAAACTGATTGAAGCCGAAAAAATGTATCCTCACGTTTATTGCCGAGCGTTGCCGGCGGTTCTTGAAGCTATCATCCACGCCACACGCATAAAAGCCTTAGTCGGCGCCGAAAACGAGCAGGCGCATGTAGCTAAACTTTACAGTTTAATTCAAAACTGCAGTGACGTGGTTAACCGTTCAGCCCCAGATTCGCATTACGCTGAATTGATGGCTGATTTACAGGTTAAACTTGATTTGTGGAGGGCTAAAACTTGAAGGTTATCGTTAAAACACCTGCACGATTACATCTTGGCTTAATTGATTTAAACGGGAACCTTGGCAGAATGTTCGGCGGTTTAGGCGTCGGCATCAACAAACCAAAAATAACCATCGAAGCAGAACCCGCAGAAACCTTTACTGTAACAGGCAAAGAAACCCAGTTAGCCACCCAACTGGCACAACGCTTCTTCAAAACCTACCCAACCAACACAAACGTGCACATCCACATAAAACAAGCAATCCCTGCCCACACCGGCTTAGGCTCAGGCACCCAGTTTGCACTCGCCATCGCCACTGCACTTGCAAAATTGAACGGCATAAAAGCCACAGTTCCCCAACTAGCGCTTGCTATGGAACGGGCACGGCGTACAGGCGTTGGCACAGCAATTTTTGAAAACGGCGGTTTTGTAGTTGACGGCGGCAAAAAAACAGGTGAAAACACAGGTTTCCCACCCCTAATTTATCGGCAACCGTTCCCCGAAGAGTGGCGTTTTGTCATTGCAGTGCCTAACGTTAACAAGGGTTTATGCAGTTCCGAAGAAACAAACGCATTCAAAAAGCTGCCGCCAATGCAGGAGAGCGAGGTTGCAAAAATTTGTCGTTTAACCATGCTGAAGCTTTTGCCGGCGCTTGCTGAGAAAGACATTGAAAGTTTCGGTGAAGCCTTAACCGCCATTCAAATCGTTACAGGCAACTATTTTGCTCACGTGCAGGGTGGAACCTACTCAAACAGGGAAGTAGCTGAAACTTTAGAGTTCATTAAAGGTTTAGGCGTGTACGGGTTTGGGCAAAGCTCTTGGGGTCCAGCGGTGTATGGCATCGTAAAGGCTGAACAAGCAAAACCAGCCTTAAAGAAACTAAAAACGTACCTTGCCGGCAGCTTTGGCGGAGAAGCGTTCATTGCGAAAGCTAACAATCGGGGCGCAACAGTAAAAATAACAAATTAACAGGGGTTAAACTTGAAGGTACTATTGGTTACTGGCAGACTTGCAGAAGAAACAGTAAAAGACTACGCAAAACAGGCATCTGTAGAAACGGAAATTGTAGCCCTAAATTATCCTGTTGCCGCTTTTCTTAATTCTGAAACAATCACGGCAGGACTAAAAAACCGTGACCTAAAAGGTTTTGACGTGATATTGACGCCGGGTTTAAGCCGTGGAGACACAAAAGTCATCACCGACGCTTTGGGTGTGCCAACGTTTAAGGGTCCAAGATACGCCGCCGACTTGCCAACAGTGCTTGAAGAACTCTGCAAAGTTCAGCTTTCAACAACTATCCCTGCCTGCGACTTGCTACGAGACATACTCACTGAAAAAGCCCTTAAAGAAATCGAAAACGCTGAACAAAACCGCGAAGAACTCCTAAAACAGTCCGGTAGTATGCTGATTAAGAATTTGGCTGTAGGAAAAGACTTTCCCATGCGGGTTATGGCTGAAATCGTTGACGCTGCCTTAATGGGTGATGAGGAAATCCAGTTTTTAGCCAAAAAATTCGTTGCTCAAGGTGCACATGTTATTGACGTTGGCATGATTGCAGGCAAAAGTGACCCTGAAACTGCCCAACGCATCGTAAAAGCCGTTAAAGCCGTGGTTGACGTGCCCGTAAGTATTGACACGTTAAATCCCCCAGAAATCCAAGCTGCCGTGCAAGCTGGTGCTGACTTGATTTTGAGTTTGGACGCGGGAAACATTGACCAACTCGCCACCTTTGCCACGGACATTGCAGTTGTGATTATTCCAACTAACCAACGTGAAGGTTACTTTCCCAAGAACGCCCAAGACCGAGTACAATTAACCGAAGAATTAATCGCTAAAGCCAGAATGCTCGGATTCAAACGAGTTATGGCTGACTTGATTTTGGAGCCCTCGAACATTCTGGAGTCTTTTATTGCTTTCAAAGAGTTTGGCGCTAAACACCCAGACGTGCCCCTATTTGTGGGAGTGGCCAACGTTACGGAGCTTTTTGACGCAGACTCCATCGGCATAAACGCCTTGCTCGCAAGACTATCAGCTGAAGTAAACGCAAGCATGATGCTCGCCACCGAGAAAAGCTGCAAAGCAAAAGGAACAGTGAAAGAAGAAGTTGCAGCCGCCAAAATGATGTATCTTGCCAAGAAACGTGGGTCAGTGCCAAAAGATTTGGGTATTGACCTTTTGGTTTTGAAGGATAAACGGTCACGCGAAGAGCCATATAACGTTGACTTGGAAAAAGAGACACCGGCGACTTTGGCAGAGGGTGAAAACTTGCCAGAGGAACTGGACAGCGCTGGAATGTTTAAAGTTAGCCTTGACCGCAAAAACGGTCTAATCGCAGCCTTACTGTACGCTGACGCTTCAATGAATAAACCAATCAAAATCGTCAAAGGCAAAACTGCAGAAGCAATCTACACTAAAATTGTTCAACTTGGTTTAGTCAACCGTTTAGACCACGCCGCCTATTTGGGAAACGAACTATCAAAAGCCGAAATAGCCATAGAAACAGGCAAAGAGTACATTCAAGATAAAGAATTATTCAAGTAAAAACTAAAGAAGGGTTAGGCGTAAGCTTTTTTCGCCTTTTCTTTTTCACTCATTGGTGTTTCAAAGGGTAGCATCGATTTTTTAATTGCAACTATCAAAGGTACACCGATAATCACTGCGATAATGACCATAAGCATTCGTTCAAATGGGTAAGCATAAAATGCTAAAGTCCAAGTTGTTGCGAATTGGCTAATAGTCCAGTTTCCTATAGGAGGACCTAGGATTAACTGGAAGAGCAAATTACCAGTGAGATGTTGTAGCATTGTTCCGATAAATACTAAAACGGCTAAGCTCAAAGTTAACCGGGGAATATTGAATTTTCTAATATTATCTACTGCTTTAGTTCTTAACGGTGAAAGCAATACAATTAACGCCACAATATGAAGCCACACGAAAGGTATAGCTAAAGAGCCAACTTGAACCATCACCAGAGTATATGGACTTACCAAAAAGATTCCAAGCAGAACAGCATACAAAGCAACAACAGGCACCCATTTACGTTTTATAAGCAAACCCATTGCTATACAGTTAACAAATGCTGGAAGGAAATCTAAACCAAGAAACATTAAGGGTTTGCCTAACGCTGCTGCAGCAAAAGTTCCAATTATTACACTTATCCCACCTGCAAATGGCCCTAATATGATGCCCAGTAGAGGCGCTAACGCGTCGGAGAATGAAAACGTAGCAGGCATACCTATCATGGGACCTAATGGAACATATCGCAGTATTGCGTAGAGTGCTGAGAATATTGCTATTAATGCAACGTATTTTGTAGCCAATTTAGGTGTTAGTTTTAGGTTCATTTTTGCTTCTCCCTTGTAATTCTTTGCATCGTTGTGTAAGTTTTTACATTGCATCATCCTATAAAAGAATTTCCACAAGCCCCTGCCTGAGCAAGATTTGTAAAAAAATTCATCGAAGCCTAAAAATTAGGCAGCTAAAAACCCCGAGGTTAACAATTTAAAACGAATTTGTAGGTAAAACTTATATTCTTATACCTTACGATAAATTATTAGAGAAACGAGTTTTGGTTTAGATGCAATCTAACAATTCTTCTCATCCCATTCTAGACAAGGACAGTTTAGTTATAGTGATTCCGCCAAAACATTCCCCGGACAACGAACCAAAAATCGAAGATTACACACAACTACTCGAACAAATGGTTAAACGGCAAAAAAAGCAGTTAAAAGAAGCTGAAAGACTCGCCGCTATTGGACAAACCGCCGGCATGGTTGGACATGACATCCGCAACCCCCTGCAAGCCATCATTTGTGAACTCTACTTAGCCAAAACTGAAATCCAAGATATGGCTGAGGACAAAATAAAAGACTCCATTTACGAAAGCATCGCCTTCATTGAGGAACAAGTAAATTACATTAACAAAATAGTCAGCGACCTACAAGATTACGCTAGACCCTTAAGACCCGATTTCGATGAAGTAAACGTATACGAAGTTGTGAAAACCTCAATCTCGACAATAACGGTTCCAAAAAACATCCACCTCCAAATGCAAACTGACAAGCAAATTCCCAAAATAAAACTTGACCCAATGCTGCTTAAACGGGTGCTGATGAATTTAGTAACTAATTCTATACAGGCTATGCCTAAAGGTGGCAAATTAACCATAAAAACTTGCATGGACGCCTATAACCTTAAAATTTCGGTAGAAGACACAGGTGTCGGTATCCCGCCTGAGGTTAGGCATAGAATTTTTCAACCGCTTATGACGACTAAATCCAAAGGTCAAGGTTTTGGGTTGGCAGTGGCTAAACGGCTTGTTGAAGCGCAAAATGGAACGATTGGTTTTGAAAGTGAAAGAGGCGTGGGCACCAAATTCACTATCAGTTTCCCGTTAACGTCTGCGGGTAAAAATCTTAACTTGCTTGATTTTATAAGTTAACGTTCTATTCTACGGGTTAGCGTTTACATAATAAGTCTTATATTTGTGTGCTTGTTATTTTTTTACTGGAGTTCTGAATTTTATGGCAGTAAAAATAACGCCAGAATATATTGACCTTTTAAACCGGGCAGTCGAACGTGAAATCCAAGTATCAATACAGTATATTCTGCAGCACGCAAAAATGGAAAAACTACTACGAAAAACAATCCCCGAAAACATCCTATTAGACCAAACAACTTACGATGCTGTCGGAAAGATTCTTCGCGATTTTTCAATAACAGAGATGAAACATGCAGCGGACATCATGGAACGTATATACTACCTAGGCGGAGAAGCTACAACAAAAGCAGGCACACCACAAATCGGCAACAGCATAAGCGAATTCGCCAAAAACGGCGTCAAAGCAGAAGAAGAGGCCTTAGCACTTTATCGGGAAATTATACAAATGGCGCGAAAAATGGAAGATTGGAAAACAAGAGAAATCTTTAGAAAAATTTACAGGGAAGAAGAAGAACATCTTTTTAAATTCCAAGAATACGCTGGCTTCCAAGATGAAAAAGAAGAAGCAAGCAATTTGCCA
The DNA here is from genome assembly GCA_042296865.1 of Bathyarchaeia archaeon. GTDB lineage: Archaea > Thermoproteota > Bathyarchaeia > Bathyarchaeales > Bathycorpusculaceae > Bathycorpusculum. Next base: position 149,631 of record CP170178.1, read on the forward strand.
GTAGATGAATGGCGAAAAATCTACACCGATGACTACTTTGCACTGTTAAACAAGGCGGTTGCCGCTGAAATCACAGGCATTATCCAGTATACCAATCAGCATGAGAAACAGGCCTTTCTTGAACTTAGAACCAAGAATACCCCGCTTGAAACCGTAAAAGGCACAAACAAAACCAAAGTTGTCAGCGACCTCCTCAAAGGCGTCTTTATGCAGGAAATGGATCACTTAGAAAAAGTAAGCGAACGCATCTACCTGCTTGAAGGCGAAGCAACATACAAGCCTGACCCGTTACCTGTGATAGGAAAAAATGTAGACGATTTCATGCGTTTAGATCACAAACTGGAAGCTGACACAATCCAACTTTACCGCCAAATCATTGCTGAAGCACTAAAACGACAGGACACGACAACAAGACGCATGTTTGAAGACATAATTATTCAAGAAGAAGAACATTACTGGATGTTCGACGATTTCTTAAGGTAAAATGTGTGTTAGTAAGCTTGGGCTCAAAAAGCCTACTGCTTAATTTTTTCCACTTTTGCACCCAATAATACCTACCCCCTATAGGTTTCTGCATAGAACTGCTATTTGCATCTTAATAGGTTGGTTTAAAAAGTAAAGCAAACAGAGACTGCAAAGGAAAGCAGCAGAAAGCAATAACAGCGAAATGCACGTCAAGCAACTATTATGCCCCATTAATGTTGAATTGTCTATATTTCACGCTTCAACAGCCAAACAAGCACCCCAACGTTGCCTATAAACAATTTTAGCCTTAAAAAAATACTAAAATAAACACATTACAAACTGTTGCAGAGCAGACAAGAGACAAGTTCTGAACTCTAGTCGTGCAGTGAAATGATTGAAAATTTAGGGGTTAAAAAATATGCTCGCAAGAATTTTTAGGGTTTTTTGGTGTTTTCTTTGGTGGAATCTTTAATGTGGTGAGAATTGTTTTGGTGACAAGTTTTTGAAAAACAGGTGCCTCGGTGTTCTCGGTTTGCTGCCCATTTTATCAGCGGCACTATAGCTTTTCCCAATTCTGAACCGTCATTGGAAAGTGAATACTCTACTCTTGGCGGTATCTCCGCGTAGGCTACTCTCTGTATGATTCCTTCTGCTTGGAGCTCTTTTAGTGTGTCTGATAGTGTTTTTGGGCTTATTCCTTCTAACTGTTTTTGGATATCGTTGAATCGGAGTTTTTCTTGGTTTCTTAAGGCATTTATGATTAGGAGTGCCCATTTTTTTCCTATTATGTCTATTATTCCTTTGATTGGGCATAAGCATAGGTGGTTGCATTCTTTGGTCGTTATTTTGTTACTTCCTTTTTGGTTAGCTGCTATGTTACTGTAAACTTTGTAGTTTTTATACTTTACTTTAAATAGTAACTTTGAATGTGATAGGAGGTGCCACATACAAATGACGGTAGAATGTAGCTGCAATACACAAAACTGCTGCCACATGCACAAACGACGTTTCCTAACCAAGGATGAAAAAATCAAACAATTAGAAGACTACACAGAACAACTCAAAAAAGAAATCATCGCAGTAGAAGAACACATAAAAGAACTAAAAAGCTAAAACCCAAAACTGCCCCTTCTTTTTTTAAAAATAAATCTCAAACGTTGGCAGGAAAATTGTGGAATGGTTTGTCTTCAAAGACGTTTCTTGCGATTGACTCAAAAAGTTGTTCCAACTCATGACATTGAATTGCTTCTTGATGAGCATACGCCCGAATCCGAGAATACTGCTTAGTAGACTGCTTAAAAATAATACTTTTTCCATCTCTTTCAGGTTGTTTAAGCTACAATAGGTCCTTTGAGTTGTCTGCGCTGTCCTGTTTGCATCTTGAAATCGCGTTTTTAGGGCTTTTTTGGGTGAACTAAAAGTTAATATAGCCGCCGAATACTCGTTAATTGGTTACCTGACTACTTTTTATGAAGTCAAACGCGGCTTAACCGCTTTTTCTGGGCTTTCTTATTAATCCTTTTGCGGCTGCGTTTCAAGCAGGCTTTTTTTAACCAACACAAGAAGGGAAAGATGAGTTTGGCAGGTTCTAATAAAAACGAACGCTTTTTCGATGATAACGTAAAAACGGAGAGTTTCTTAGAATACCCCGTTTTAGGGTCAAGTAAGAAACAGTTGTTAAGTGACGATTTTTTTAGCTTAAATATTCTAAATTCCGATGCTGACATTGAAAACACTAACACAACCATAATAATTCCTACACTCAACGAAGAAACCAACATCAAAATCATCATCAATGAACTGCAAAGTTTAGGGTACTCAAACATTCTTGTCATAGACGGCAACTCTGACGACTGTACGGTTGAAGCAGCCAAAAAACTGGGCGTCCACGTAGTTAACCAAGACGGAAAAGGTAAAGGCACAGCATTAAGGCAAGCATTCAACATTGCAAAACTAAGTGACTGGGTAATAATGATGGATGCTGACGGTTCAATGAATCCTAAAGAAATCGCCCTGTTTCTTGAATCTTTAAAAAACGGTGCCGACGTCGTAAAAGGCTCACGTTTCATGATTGGAGGCCACACAAATGACATGACGCTTTTCCGCAAATTCGGAAACAGAGTATTTGTTTTTCTTGTTAACCGGCTATTACATACTAAATATACTGACTTATGTTACGGTTACGCCGCGTTCACTAAAGATGCACTTCAAAAATTGAGTCCACACTTAAAGTCAACAAGCTTTGACATTGAAACAGAAATTTTTATGAAAGCAAAAATTTTAGGCTTAAACATAAAAGAAGTTCCAAGCGTTGAAGCGCCAAGGCTAAATGGAACCACGAACCTTTCCGCTTGGAAAGACGGCTTTAAGATTTTAAAAACAATTTTCCGTGAAGGCTTAAGCAAGCGTAGCCTGCAACTGCGTCTGTGATCAGGTTTTATAATTTTCAGTTAGGGAGAAAAATAAGAGATTGCTTGATGTTTCAATAGTTGTTTCAACATTCACCGAGAAACGGTTGCCTGACATCCAAAAATGCCTTGCTTCACTTGAGAAGCAGACCATTCAGCCAACTGAGGTACTTCTTGTTTTAGACCCAAACAATGAACTAGTAGAATTTTACCGTAAACGTGTACCCGAGTTTGTTAAAATAATAGTTTCCAGCGGCGTGGGGCTTTCGCATGCAAGGAACATGGGCATTAAACATGCTTCAGGACGTATTGTCGCTTTTATTGATGACGACGCGTTAGCTGACCCGCGTTGGCTCGAAAATTCTTTAGTTAATTACGAAAACGAGCAGGTAATGGGTGTCGGCGGCTTTATAAGTGCGGACTGGGAAAACACGCGGTCTCTTTGGCTTCCTGAAGAACTGGATTGGATAGTGGGGTGTTCATACAAAGGCTTACCCACTAAACGTTCCGAAATCCGAAACCCCATCGGATGCAACATGTCCTTCCGCAAAACAGTGTTTGATCAAGTAGGCAATTTTAGAACAGACATTGGCCGATTCGGCAACATGCTGCTTTGTAATGAAGAAACAGAGTTTGCTATTCGGGCGCTTAAGGGTTTGCCTGATGCAAAAATTATCTATGAGCCTTCAGCGATTGTTTATCATAAAGTGCGCCGAAACCGTGAAAGCTTAAGGTATGTTTGGACACGCTCGTTTTATGAGGGCATTTCTAAAGCCATTATAAGTTCTAAAATTGGCTCTGTAAAAGTGCTTTCAACTGAAAACTCGTATTTGAAACTTTTAATCTCTAAATCCATTCCAAAGCGGCTTAGACATTTTTACAGAAAAAAACAATCCAGCGAGTTGCTGGCGCTTATTGTTTCACTTACAGCGGTTTCAGCAGGTTTTGTTGCTGGAAAAATCATGAAGAGGGTTAACAGTGAGGTTGCAGTCTGAAGTAATCAGTAAAGGCTTATGCTGCGGTTGTGGAACATGCGCAGGTGTTTGCCCAAACGGCGCCATAAACATGACGCTTTCCAAGGGACTGTTTAAACCCCAAGTAAACCTGACTTTATGCACCAACTGCCAATTATGCGTCAACGCTTGCCCTGGAGGCAACCTTAACCTAAACGAGTTGCAACTTAGGGTATTTGGCAAAAAACCAGTCAGCAACACAATGGGCAATTATCAAGCCTGCTTTAGCGGTTACGCTTTAAATGATGAAATACGTTTCAATTCAGCTTCAGGCGGCATAATTACGCAGTTGCTGATTTTTGCGCTTGAAAACAAAATCGTTGACGGCGCAATCGTTACCCGCATGAACCCCAACAATCCAGTTGAACCTCAAGCGTTTATCGCCAAAACTAAGGAGGACTTGCTTGATGCTTCAAAATCCAAATACTGCCCAGTAGCAGCAAATCTTTGCTTAAACCAAGTGCTTAAAGAAGACGGCAAATACGCCCTTGTCGGGTTACCCTGCCACGTCATTGGCGCACGCAAAGCCGAATCTGTAATCAAAGCTTTAGAAAACAAGATAGTGCTCAAGTTTGGATTGTTATGTTCTCACACTGTCGATTTTGCTGGCATCATTTTCCTGCTGAAAAAGCTTGGTATCGCCGAAAAGCAAATCCGCAAAATGAGTTACCGCGGACAAGGCTGGCCAGGCTACCTTGTTGTTGAAACCAAAGACAACACCCAAACAACAGTGCCCCTTGTAGCCAGTTGGCATGCGTACTGGCCATTGTTTTCTTCTTTCTTTTTTACGCCGATGCGTTGCACAATGTGCCCTGACCAAGCAGCGGAACTGGCTGATTTATCGTTTGGGGATGCTTGGCTTCCTGAAATGCGCAAGGACAAAAAAGGTGCGTCAATTGTGATTTCTCGAACAAGGGCGGGGCAAGAGTTACTTGAGGCTGCAGTTGCAGCTAAGACGGTTGCTTTAGCACCGTTGGATATTAGCCGTGTTGAAGAATCTCAACTGGTAAATCTGCGGTTTAAAAAGAATGATTTGTCCTGTAGGCTGTCTTTTTTGGCGTCAATGGGCAAAAACACGCCTATCCACACTGAACTGCAACCATCTGCTTCTTCAATTTCTGCGCTTCGTTCAATGTACGTTTACTCAAACATTAAAGCCGCTTCAAACAGCCGTTTCCGCGGTTTGCTAACGTATGTTCCCTTCCCGGTGATTCGACTGTACTATGGCATCTACAAGTCATTATGTAAAATCTGAAAGGAGAAAAATTAAGATGAGAAAACTAAAAGTGCATTTTATCCATGTTGGCAACATGAACAACAAGGGCACCCAAGCCTTATTTGCCAGCGACGTCTCAATAATTAAAGAAGTTGACAGTTACGCTGACGTTTCAGTTTCAACAACCGACATTGAAGGCATTAACAAAATGAAGCTGCCGTTAAGCAAGGTTTTGCCGCCCATGGTGGATTTGCCTTATGACCGCGCAGACCAAACCATAAAAACGTTGGGGATTGGTCGTAACGGTGTTTTTTATAAGCTTTTGACGGTTAGCTTGATGGTTTTAATGCCTATCCAAACCGTTCTGTCGCTTTTTTCAGTTATCTGCTGCAAGTTTGGTTTAAAACCGCTTTACCGCGGCGACGTACTTGAAAAAGTTCGATCAAGCGACGTTGTCATTTCTCATAGTGATGAAAGCTTCAAGGAAACAGCGTCTTCTCTGCCGTTAAACCCAGTTTGGGCGGTGACATGGTGGAGCATGCTGTTTTCACGAACACTTGAAATTATGGTTGCACGCTCCTTCCACAAACCCGTCCTCCTGTTCCCAAACTCGGTTGGGCCTTTCCGCACTTGGCTTGGCCGTTCCATGGCAAAACTGGCTCTTGACAGCTGCGACTACCTGCTTATCCGTGACCCAATCAGTTACAGCATCGTCAAAAAAATGGGTTTAAACTCAACAAAAATCTTAACTTATGACACCGCATTGTTGTTTAATCAAAAAGCCAACATACCTTTAGATGTTAGTTTACCAAGTGACCACGTCATAGGCATCTCAGCCGGCGTTTACAGCAACAGCATGTCAAAAGCGGAAGTTAAAAACTACATTACTGCACATGCAAAAGCCCTCGACTTAGCCATCGAAAAACACGGGTTCACAATCGCTTTCTTGCCGCATTACATCAGCGGTTTTAGCGGCGATGACCTTGAAATAAGTAAAAAAATAATTGAACAAATGCACCATAAAGAAAAAACAAAACTAATCGTCACTCAAAGCGTGTCCGAGTTTAAAGCGTTGCTTAACAGGATGAGCATGGTTATTTCGTCAAAGATGCATCCTGCGATTTTGGCAGTTTCAGCGTTTGTACCTGTTGTAAGCATAGTTTATGACCATAAGCAAACGGGGTTTTTCCAACGTTTAGATATGACTCAATGCACGTTAGATATCAGTCAAGTTTCAACTGAACGGTTGGCAGACAAAATCGAAAACACGTGGAGTCACCAGGCGCAGATTACGACGTCGCTGGCTGAGCAGATTCCAAAGTGGCAAAGAAACGTTCGTTATGTCATGAAAAAAATTGTTTTACGCTATTTTGATGTAGGTGTCGAAAATGAATTATGCACGAGCAATATTTGTACTCAACCAGTTGATGAAGAGAGCCTACTGGTCGCCAAAGCAGCTTGAAGAATACCAGAACAAGCATTTACGGCGAATGATTAAGCATGCATATGATAATGTGCCGTTTTACCACAAAAAACTCCATGAAGTCAACGTGATTCCTGCGGACATCAAAACGAAAGCTGACTTAAACAAGCTACCCGTTATCCGTAAAAAAGAAATCAAACAAAACGCGCCGGACCTACTCTGCAAAGGTTACGACTTTAAAAAACTGCACAAGGTTTCAACCAGCGGCTCCACGGGTGAACCCTTGTTTCTGTACTTGTCAGAAAAAGAGCTTGAATTTCGAAAAGCGAAGCATTTACGTGCAAACATTAGTGTTGGACAAAGGGTTTGGCATCGTTGGGTAACACTTGTTGGTCCTCAACACGTTAACAAAACTGGCAGTTTACAGCGTCTTTTGGGGATGTTTGTTCCCGTCACCCTGTCAGTGTACAATAACGTTAACACTCAACTTCAGCAACTGGAAAAACTTCAACCCAACGTTTTAGACGGGTACTCCAGTTCACTTCTGGTTCTAGCCCAAGCTATTGTACGTCAAGGCACAAAAAACTTTAACCCCAACTTTCTAATCGGCGGCGCAGAATTAATCGACAGCCTTTCACGGCGGTATATTGAACGGGTTTTTAGCGTGCCGTTTTATGACCAGTATTCAAGCGTCGAGTTTGAACGGATGGCTTGGCAGTGTCCAAAGCAGGGTGAGTACCACATGGACGCTGACGGGGTAATTTTGCAGTTTTTGGACAAAAACGGGCAAGAAGTCTCAGCAGGGGAAACAGGCGAAGTTGTTTGTACGAGCCTTTTCAATTATGCAATGCCTCTGATACGTTACGCGATTGGTGACATGGGCGTTCCCTCAGACGGCAAATGCAGTTGCGGATGTAGTTTGCCTTTGATGCGGATGGTGGAAGGCAGAAAAGATTCCATGCTGATTTTGCCTAACGGTCAAATGCTTACCCCCCGCGCATTCACCTATGCAATTCATGATTTTCAGTTTTACCCTGAAATAGAAAAATTCAGGATCATCCAGAAAGACCTTGATGATTTCGAATTCGTTTTAAAGTTGAAATCAAACAAGCTGCCCCAAGACCTGCTGCGTAGGCAACTTTTTGACCATTTAACGTCGCTTCTTAACCTGCAAGGTGTCCGCTTTGAAATCAACTTTGTCGACGATATCCCGTTAGATAGAAACGGCAAATTGAACATTGTCGTTTCCAAGCTGTCACCTGCAAGTATGGAAACCGCACTCTTTAAAAGGCTGCAAGCCCGCTAGTTCTTTAACGGTTTTTTAGGAGTTTTCAGCGCTGAATCAAAAACTGCTTTTTGCAGCTATTCTAGTTTTATGCATTGCTTGCCTAGTTTACTCGGTAACGTCAACCTCTGTGTTGTGGATTGAAGCGACCGATTATGGTTTGGTTAACCGTTTGCCAATCGTTTTTTATTTGGGTTTAGCGTTGCTGGGCGGTGTCTGGTTTATTGGCGTTCGGCATCACAGTTTTTTACCAGTCGCGCTTGCTTTAACGGTTGCGTACTTGTATGTTGCTCCAGCGTTGATTCGTGGTCCAGTGTGGATAAGTAACAGTTATTACCCGTACGGTGAATCACTGTTGATTAACCAAAACGGGCACTTAATCGATAACCCGCAAGCGCCAATGGTTAGTTACCGTTACTGGCCCTTGTACCTTTATTTTGCAAGCAGCTTCACCACGTTAACGGGGCTATCAACAGAAGCCATCCTTAAACTGTTCCCGTTAATCACAGTTTCCATGTACGCGCTCCTCTCACTACTTATCTTGCGAATCAAACTTAGCCCACCTCTAGCTTACGTGGGCTCAGCATTGGTGGTTGCAAGCCTGTTTATTCGCCAGCAATATTTTGGTCCCCAAGCAATCGCCTACATCCTGTTTCTTGCAACGCTTCTGGTTACGTCAATGCTGTTTTTTGATAAAAAAGCCAACAAACGTGTGCTTGCCGCAGTCCTGTTTGGGCTTTTTGTAATTACCACGTTTACTCACCCGTTGACTTCGTTTATGTCGATGGCAATCTTCTTCGCGTTTTATCTTGCAGTTAAAATTAGCGATAAAAATAATCCTTTTCGACTTAACAAACTGTTCCTGTTTGGTACAGTAATTTGGCTAGTTTACAACTGCTACGTTGCGGCTCCATTTTTTAATACGGCAATAACCCATTTTGCTGAAATATTTTCTGGTTCAAGAGCCTTAACAATCACAAACGAGTCAAGCCGTTATGTTGCTTCGGACGCTATGATGCTTAATTTTGTTGCTTCATGGGCAATCGTGGGCATTTGCGGTTTTGTTGGTGTGCTTTCAATGGTTAAACTGGTACGCAAAGGCACTTGGCGTCGTCCTGACGGAACGTTTGCAGTGTTTAACGTTTTTATGCTGTTTTTGTTTGCTGCGTTCGCGTTTTTTGGTGAATACGGAGCTGTTGAAGCGTATCAACGTGCTTTCATGTTTGGGTTGCTGCCGCTTAGTTTTTTGGCGGTTACTTTTTTGGAGCATAAACCTAAGCTTCTGATTGTTCTTCTTGCAGCGTTAATGTTTCTAAATATTCCAGCCCAGTACGGTTCGGACAATTATCGACTTGCCACCCCGGGGCTGCTTGCTGGAAACGCATTCATCGCTGAATATGCCCCTGAAAACTGCACAATCATTGGAGACTTTACCTTGTACATCCGCTATTTTGACCCCTTGAAAAGCTACACTGTGCTTGATGTGGGTTTGTCGTCACCGTTTAACAATGTTCCAAACGCTACTGTCCTTAGCCAGGAACTTAAAACGGCAGATTACGTTATTCATTCAGATTTGCAGCACAACCTCTACCTGTTCTACATGGGAGAAGACCCGTTGGAGCAGGTTGACTTGGACGTGATGAACAGGATTTATGATGACGGCAGCTTTTGTCTCATGAGCCAACATTCAAATTGATTACTAATGAGTCTCGTTACTGGTTAGTCAAGACCTTACTAATGCCATTAGGTGAGTCAATAAAGTTTGACGAAAAAGCTTTTAAAAAATTTCTTAATTATAATATTATGGAAATAAAATGTAAGGTGAACTGAAAATTTGATAAAAAATAAAACAGCAAGTATACTCTTAAGTTGTGTGCTCGGATTATCCATAATTCCATTGTTTTCAGCAAATTTTGCTTCAGCCTCTACTGGGGCAGTTAACTTTTTACCAAATTATTTTTATCCTGAAGAAGGCACCTTTGATACTGATAATGAAATTACCCTATCTTTATCCACCGCTCAATACATAACAGCCCAATTAGCCACTAAATATCCTAGTAGTTATTTCAGTGCTTATGGCACTACCTGTACGCTTAGCAATTATCGAACTGTTACTAGCTACCTACAAAACAATTATGACTATGTAGTGTTCTATTCAAAAGGACACCGAGGGATAGGTGGGTCTCATATAGCGCTTATTGACCATTATAATGAGAACTTCTATGATTTGGATATTGGCACTAGAACGTCATACAGCAAGAATCGGGTGACGTTTATATGGCATTGCGAATCAGCTGAGTACTATAACTATGGCGGACCTAATACCGATCCATTAGGGCGAGCTATTGGAATGCCTTACGCCTTTACGCATAACCACTATCTAGTTGAATATGGCAGTTCGGGTACTCAAGTCTTCTTAGGCTGGGCGAATAGAGCAAATTTTGTGTTATGGAATGGTACAACCCTGAATATAGTTGCATCACCTCAATACGAATGGCAAATTGCCGCTACTAATTACAACTACGCTGACGTTGCTAAGCAGTTCTGGCTTTATATGTGTCAAGGCGATACAGTGAGTGTAGCATTAAACAAGGTGTCTAACACAATTTATGGCACCACTTTTACTAGCGGTGATTTATACAATTGGCTATTAGTTTATGGAAATCTGAACAGGGGGCTGCCTTCTGCTTAGGAGGAAAATGTATATGAAAAAACACTTGATAAGAATTGTACCTTTGCTTGTTTTGCTACTTGCGGTGTCTTCTTTGGTTGCTTTACCTACGCGTGCTGCGGTTCAATTTAGCATTCAAGATGAAACTATGGACTTTATTGAAAATGTGTTATTGGTAGACTTTTCAACGTACAGCATTGAAATGGTCAATAATTATACGCTTGCTAATGATGATTTGCCCTCTGGTGTCGATAGAGAAATAACCTACATAGACTATGCGTTGAATTCAGAAAGCAGTAATTTAACGATAACGTTTAGCATTGAAAAAGACACAATAGTAGCTTGTTATATTTCTCCGAGTCCTGCACAAATTATCACCAGTAAGCAACATATTAGTCAGCTCGATGCGGTAAAAGCCTTTCTTGAAAGATACCAAACATACACCAAACTCGACTCAAACAACCTAATAGCAATGCTAGACAATGTTGACATAACTAAAGATTCCACAACAACCACCGAAAACATCAAACTCGTCATAACAAATACCTTCTTTGGAGTAGACCAAACAACATTTGCATGGTCACAAATAATCAACGGCGCAGAATATTCATCATTATCGCTTACTTTTGATAAGGACGGTAACTTTATGATGATGAATGATGCACGAACAGTCTTTATAATTGTTGATTCTTCGATAAATGTTTCTGAGGAGCAGGCTATTGATATTGCGTTGGAGAATTTGCAGTTTTACTCTTATAAGATGCCTGACGGTTCAGTAGTAAAAGACTTTAAAGTAAGCAGAGACGGCAGTATAGCTACGATGGTTACTTTTACTGGTGATTATGAACTTAGGCCTTACTGGAAAGTTGAGATGTTTCTAGATGAAACTGCTCCCGGCAACGTATTTGGTATTACAGCGTTCATTTGGGCAAACACCGGTGAAATCATTTCATACAGCAACATGGCAGCTGGCGGAACCAGTTCTTCTGAGGATTCAACAACTGAAACTGTGCCTTCTTCTGTAAACGCTACCTCTGGCGAATCAGGTTTAGTTTCTGATTTGCTTGCCCCACTTGGAATTGCAGCAACTATAATTGCAGTTATAGCAATTTCTGCCGTAGCAGTTAAAAAAAGAAAACAGTAGCATTATAAACTTTCTAAATTCTTTTTTTATTTTAAAACTGTTTTAAGGTTGAAACAAGCTCTTACAATTTTTGTTCAGCATAAGTGCTTGACTGACTGTTGTTAGTAAAGGTTATTAGCGTCAGTTTTCTTACCTAATAGTTGGTATTTTAACGGTTTTTAGGCGTTTTTTATGACTTCAACCCTTAATTTTAGACCTAAGCTTACTGTGGCAGCTTTAAGCGTGTCAATGGTGTGTGCTGTTTTGTCGTTTTTTACTTTAAACAGCATGAACTTAGACCTGGTGCATTCTAAGCTTTACAGTTACGGTTTAACGTATAATCCACAATGGGCGAACCCTTACGGGCTTTACCTGAATTTATCGCTTGCAACGATTGCTGCAACAATGGTTTTTGCCGCTTTATCTTTAACTGCCATTGCAGTTGCCGTTAAACGTAGCTCAATTCAAGCAAAAAAATTGAGCGCCACATTTTCCGTTTTAACTCTTCTTGCCGCTGCTGGTTCTTTGATACTTTTTCTATTGACTTACGGTTTGATTGATGGTGAAATGTACAGTTTCGGGTTAAAATTCAATCGTGCCTGGTTCAGCTCTTACCAAGTGTACTTTGCTGAATACGTGATTTTACAAGCCACAGTAATAGCTTTAACCGCTGCCTCTTTCCCATTGTTCTCATCTAACCCCAAGAAACCAAAAATCAAAATCAGCGCCCAAAAAATCATTTTTCCCACCCTGCTATCAATAGGCAGTCTCTTGATTGGCATCGCCTTAATTTATGATTATTTAGCGGCTTTTTTTGGCGGGTTTGCTTTGCTTTTTTGGGGAAGCATCATGGTTTTCATTTCTGGAGAACGTTTAATAAAAAAAGATGTTTTAGACGCAACAAGCCTAACGTACCTTTCCCAGTTAAGAAAAACGGCTAACTCAAATGACAATCAAAACATGGTTTACGTTGCCCCAAATGGTCTGAGCAGGATTCAGGCTGTTTCAAAATCGAAGGTTCAACAAATTCAAAACGTTGAATTAACCCTTTTCAAAACCGAACAGCTAAACATGGCGCCTGAAAATGAACTTTTCCAGTTGATAGAACAAAAATTGGGCAAAAGTTTTTCACAAGTAAGCTTTTTAGGGGTTAAAACTGTTTTGCCCAAACTGCTTGTTGAATCTTTAGAGTTAGCTCAGAACATGACTGTTCAAGCCAACGGTGACACTGTTAATGTGTCCTTAGAAAACCCGTATGACCTTCAAGTTTATTTAAAATCGGAAAAACAAAACAGATTGATTGACGCAGCGGGGTCTCCCTTGTCGGGGGCTATCGCGTATGCTTTAGCAAACTCGTCAGGCAAACCAGTAATCGTAAATCAAATTTTAATTGGTGAAGACAAAAAAACGTTACATATTACTTACACTTTGCTTGGACTAAGGAGCGAGCTTGCTTAATGCTGTCTTTGCCTTTAGATTTTAGCATGCTCTGGCAGTTAAGTTTGATGCTGGCTTTGATGGCTTCTACTTTGATTGTTTCCTCTGAACTCTTAATGTATTACTATGGTAAAGCAGATGTACGGTTAAACAAGACAAGACTGCACCAATCCGCCTTGCTGGTTTCAGGTCTTTTTTTGGTTACCATCGCTTTAAGGGTTGTAGCTTTGCTTTTAAACAGCTAAGTAGTAACTCTTAAAAGAGGGCGCTATCATAAGTTCTATTATACTTCTACTATAGCAATCAACCATAGTTTTGAGGTTTAATTTTGAACACAGAAAACGACAATAAACCATTTTTAGCCAAATCAGAAACCGTTCAACTTGAAAAACCTGCAGAAAACCAGTCACTCCAAGAAACCCTATCTAAACAGGACAAGCCCCAAAGTTTTCAAGCCTTCTTTAAAACCAACGCTTCAAACTACCTGTTAACCCTAACTTTAGCCGTTACAAGCATGACCTCAATTTTCGTTTTACAAAACACAGATAACCTTCTGCGAGCGTTTTCTGGCTTGCTATTAACGTTAGGGCTGCCGGGGTATGCTTTAATGAAGGCAGTTTTTCCGCCAAAAACCTTACAGTTTGAAAAGAAAGGACACAATAGATGGCTTTTTACGGGGGCATTAAGTGTGGTGATGAGCATCGTTGTGGTTTCGATGACGGCTTTCATGCTTGATTTAACACCAATTGGTGTAACATTGATGTCTCTGAATCTGAGTTTATTTATGTTTACACTTGTTTTTGTTACGGTTGGTTTATGGCGACAGTTTAGCTTTTCAAAGAAAATAGCCTAAACTTGGCGTAGGCGTTCATGATGTCGGATGATTTATTTAAAACTGCAGAGGATTCGACACGTAACGGGGTTTTTCTTGCTTTCGGAAGCGCAGTGGCTACTGCAGTTTTAGCGGTTGGCTCTATCGTTGCAGGGAGGCTTCTTGGTCCTGAACTTTATGGGCAATACACGCTTATTCTGGTTGTTCCGTCGCTTCTTTTCCTGTTTACTGACCTAGGCGTGAACCAAGGAATAATCAAGTTCATTTCCTACATGAGAGTAAAAGGACAAACCGACAAAATCTCTAACATTATTTACAGTGGACTCTTTCTTCGCTTTGCAATTGGCGCCATCTTGTCGGTGACCCTTTATGTTTTTGCTGAACCCTTTGCGGTTTTTCTTTTGAACCGTGCTGACTTGTATCCCTACCTGCAGGTTATGGCGTTTGTTGTCCTGTTTCAAGCAGTTTACAGCACCGCGGTTTCAGCCTTCATAAGCATTGACAAATCAGAATACAGCGCTTTAACTCAATTTATTGATGCAGTCATCAAAACAGCCCTTTCAATTATACTTATTCTGCTGGGGTTTAACCTGTTTGGAGCCGTTGCAGGTAACATTGTTGGTTTTGTGGTTGCGGCAGTCTGCGGTATACTTCTTTTACGGCTTATGCTGCCAAAAGCAAAAATTAAGTTGACCGCTAACACGTTTAAGGTTCATACAAAAAACCTTGTCAGTTACGGGTCACCGCTTTACGCTTCGTTTCTGTTTATCGGTATTGTACCGCTTCTTCAAAACGTTATTTTGGCTAATTTTACCACGGATTTTGAGGTTGGCAATTTCAAGGCGGCTTCAAACTTTGCAACCCTTATGACGGTTCTTTCGATACCGATAACGAACGCTTTGCTTTCAGCTTTTTCAAAACTGGATTCCTCAAAAGAGGATAAGATAAAACTGTTCTTCAGGCTTTCAAACAAGTACACTGCTTTGATTATTTTTCCGGTTACTCTTCTTTTTATCGTTTTTTCAAATGAAATCATTCAGGTGGTTTACGGGTCAACATATCAGTCCGCCGCGCTTTTCCTGTCCCTTTACTGCATGCTCTACTTTCTGGTAGCCCTTGGATACCTTAACCTGTCAAGCTTCTTTAACGGGTTAGGCGACACCAAAGCCACAATGAAAATATCCCTAATCACCTTCACGCTTGTTGCAGTCCTGTCACCCTTTTTTACACAAGCTTACAGTGTTGTAGGTTTAATACTCGCGTTTTTAATCGCTAACACAGTCGGCATTTCGTACGGAGCAGTTTTTGCCAAAAGAAGGTATCAAGTTCAATTTGACTTAGTTAGCACGGGAAAAATTTTCGTTGTTTCACTTTTATGTGTGGCGCCTTTGGTTTTGGTTCGTTTCGCTGCTTTGCCTGTTTACTTTACGTTGGTGTTGGGTGTTTGCGGGTATTTATTGGCTTTCTTAACTATGTTGCCGTTAACCCGAATTGTCACTGTAGACGAACTTAGAATGGTTAATTTGATACTTCAAAAAATACGGTTTCTCAAATTAATAGGCAGATACACCGTTAAGTACGAGTTAAAACTGTGCCAAACCCGTACGTCAATTAAAAGCAAGCTTGAAGCCCTCCTTTAGGGGCGCTACAGGTTTTCTTTTACCATTACCTGCTTTATTATCCATGAAGGATGAGCTGTTTTGAAAGCTTCAGATAACGTTTCAGCAACAAATTGTTTACTTTGCTTCTCTTTTACCGTGTAAGACAGCATGAACTCTGCGGTTTCACTTATTTCTGGCCTAACATGCAGAATTAAAACTGAGTAACTTGTTATTTTATGCACTTTTTTAAATTCAGATGCATCCACCATTAATACCATAACAATAGGCTTATTATTGTCAAATTAAGGTTTTGAAAAAATTTTTTTAAATAAAAAAGAAAAAAAATTAGAAAAAGAGAAGAAGAGTGCATCGTAGCATAATCCAATGGAAATTTCGGAAGAAATTGTACATCTGCCAGAAATTCCATCCTTGATTATTTCCTGTTGGCGTCGGTGTAGGTGTCAGTTGGGGTGTTGCTGTTGGCTGAGTTGTTGATGTTGGGGTTGGATTAGGTGTTAAAGTTGGTTTAGGAGTTACGGTCGGAGTCGGGGTTGATGTTGGTTTAGGCGTAGGTGTTGGCGTTGTTGTTGGTTTCGGGGTGGTAGTTGCAGTTGGTGTTGGGGTCGGTGTTGCCGTTGGAGTGGGTGTAGCGGTAGGTGATGGTTTAGGTGTTGGTGTAGGTGTGGGAGTAGGGGTGACTGTTGGTTTTGGGGTTGGAGTTGGGGTTGCTGTAGGAGTAGGTGATGACGTAGGTGTAGGGGTCGGTGTGGGTGTTGGAGCTGAGTCTGAAATGGCTGTGCACATTGCGATGAACATGGCTTTAACTTGTTTGAAGGTATTTCCGCTGGTAAGGTCAGTTAGTTTTGAGGCTGAGTTGTCCCATCCTGACATTACTTCTGTTAAGAAACCTGCTGCTCCTTGTGCCGCTGCACCGTCTTTTGCATATCCAGAACTTCCGCTGCCAACTGAGAATGTCCATCCGTTTGTGACACCTAAACTGCTTTGTATTCCTGATAGAAGGCTTTTGACTGCGTTTGCATCAGCTTTTGCTTGAGTAGTTGTTGCACTGCAGGAAGTCATCGGTGAAGAACCTTGATGCAGATTCCAGTAGATTTGTGGATGATACTTTGTCCAAGCGTTGATTAACGCCTTGGTTTCTGATTCACTGTTTGCTGCAACACCTGAGTATGCGTCAGTGTTTGATGTGCTTAAACTGCTGGACCAGCCGGGGTTAAAGTTGCGGTTAAGGTTGACTCCGCATTTGCTGCCGTCCATGCCGGGATCGTTAGTTGTCATCCATGAGGGCGAGTTATAGTTTGTTCGTCCCCACCTGTAATCGACAACTGGCACCATCAAAACGTAATTGTTTTGCAGTATCTCTTTAGCTTGAGGATCATTGCTTGTCAGTAGCCAATTTGCAAGTGCATAGAGTGTTTCGTAACCGTAGAATTCGTTGCCATGCATTTGGGCGTCAATCATGATTTTAGCGCCGTCAGGGTTACCGAATTTGAACAGGATTATGTCCCATTTGCCGTTGCTGCTTTTGCCGATGCTTTCATAGGAGCCGCCATACCGGTTAGCTAGATCAATGAATTCTGGAACGCAGTTCTCTTTGGGTGTCCAAGGCTTGTAAGCTGAGGTTGTGCTTCCGTAGGCGATTTCACCTGCTTTTGGATAAGCTAAGGAACCTGTTGATGGCGTTGTCGTAGTTGGGGTTGGTGTCGGTGTTGGGGTTACGGTGGTGGTAGGTTTCGGGGTAGCAGTTGCTGTAGGTGTTGGTGTGGTTTCACTTCCCGTTGCAGGATACTTTGCTAATTCATAGTATGCTGGCTCTGGGCTTGAACCACTGTAAATGTTAAAAGCTTCATTGCTTGCGCTTCTTGTTTGCCATGCCCAAGCGTACGCTTTAACTACGCCTGCGGCAGCAAACTTTTCAAGACTAAGTTGGTAGTGTTGTCTTACGTGTTCTGTGTTTGTGTTGTCATCGCCGAATTCGATTACCCATAATGGTAGGTTTCTGGCTTTGCAGTCTGCTACGGTTTTGTCCCAGTACGTCCAGCGTCCATTATATCGGGTGTCGCTTGGGTTTGATGGGTCAAGATATTCTGTTACCGCCATTGCGTCGAAAAGGTCATAAACGCTGCTGTCGTATTTGCCGCTGCCGGGAGTGTATGATAGGGTGAATCTGCAGACTACTGGGTGTGTGTTGTCAACGGTTTTTATTGCTTGTACACAGTCAGCCATCAAGGTTTGGAATGGCACTTTTTGGGTTGAGCTGCTGTAGTATGGCTCGTTTAGTATTGACCAAGATTTGATTGCATTGTAGCCTTTAAGCTCGTTTACCACGTTTTTCATGTAGTTGAGGTAGTATCCTTTGGTTGGGTTTGAAAGTAGACTGTAGTAGTCAGTGCCTGCCCATGACGTGGGGAAGCCAAGTGTGTAGCCGTATTGTGTCCAGAAGTCCAAGTTTACTTTGATGTCGTAACTGTCTGCTATCGTTAGGACACGTTTTACATTGCTTAATGCAGTGCTTGAAAGTCCTGAAGATGTAGGCATCATTACGCTCCACATTATTCGTATGCTTACTTCTTTGACGCCATCGTTGGCGAATCGTTGAAAGTCTGCTTTGAGTGTTGCGTCGCTTTCTGTCCATGCGTTGCCTGACGACATGTAGTTTACGCCGGAAACTAAGGTTGTTGCTGCTTGTGCATTTTGTGTTTGTAGTCCAAGGCTTGCAAAAGTGGATATTGCCAGTACTACTAATAGTATCACTGAAAGTATTTTTTTCGATTGAATCCTTTATCCCTCTCTAAATTTATCCTTCGTATGGCGTATAGCCAAGATACCGTTTGAATCTTTTTGAGAACTATAATCTTAAAAACTGCTAACATGCCTCTCAAACATGCGAACTGCATTTTGCAAACATAGCGAAAACAAAAACCAAGACCTTTTTTCCCATGTACGCTTGAATATTCCATAAGATAGAGAATGTTTATAAACAGCGTTTAACTGACAAGCTAACAGGCATTAGTCTATTTTTTAGGAGATAAGAAAAATGCTTTTTACTTTTAGTGCAAACCATAAAAACTACTATAAAAAAACAATAACAAGTCTACTTCTAATAACCCTACTGACAACACCACTACTAATACTTAATTCTCAACCAGCCAACGCGGCTGAAACCGTTCTAACAGCAAAATGGAGTCGTTCCAGCATGGGAACCAACTGGGAAGGCGGCCTTGTAATCGGCGACGTAACCGGAGACGGTTCAGAAGATATCGTTTATGCAGGAGGCGGCAGTGACAGAATCAACGTGCTAAATGGTGCAACTGGCACCACGATAGCTACCTACACCAATTCTCGAATATCTCAATATTGCCAACCACAATTATACGACGTTGACGGCGATGGAATACTTGACATTGTAGTCCCATTATACAGCCGACCCGGTTTAGCAGTTGTTCAATACGACGGCGATTCAACGTTAAGCGCACTGTGGGTACGAGACACCCAAGGCACAAGCGGTTCAGGAAGCTGCATGTCAAAACCAGTTGCAGGAGACATTGATGGTGACGGACACCCAGAAATTTACATTGCCTGCCAAGACGTTTCACCAGCTTACAACCAAAACAGTCAAACAGGTTTACCAATTCCTGACGGCTATGACGGCACGGTAACAATGTTCGATTACCAAGGCAATATTGTTGCTCAAAACTTTAACTGGCGCAGCTGCTCAGGCGGGCTCTCACTTGCTGACACGGATAATGACGGTGAATTTGAACTTTACATGGGCGACCGAGACATGTACTATGGCGACGGCAACTACGGAAAAGGCACAATAGCATACTGGGCAAGAAACATGTCAATAATATGGCAGCGACTTGATTTTCTAAGTAGCAGCCAAGCACCAGTTCTTGTAGATGTTAATGGTGACGGAATTCTTGATGTTCTTGCAGGAATGTATGGTAATAGAGACGGAATGAGTATACTTAACTCAACCAATGGAGCATTAATGCAGAGATGGCTTCACAGCGACATGTCCGTTCATTACGGATTCACCGTTTATGACATAGACGGCGACGGCCACCAGGAACTATTATGCTGCGACGGCGATCATGATGATGACCCCTACGCTGACGTTTTTGACTTAGTAACTGGTCAACTTGAGGCGGAATTAAACCTTGCAGGGGGCGATACCAAGTGGTCTCCAATAGTGGCTGACATCTCACCGACTCAACCGGGAATGGAAATTATCGTTGTACCAAACGGAACAACACTTGAGACAGGTTACTGGCGTGGAGCAATAATGATTTTCAACAGCAACTTCGAATCCGTCCAGAACATTTCACGTTTCAACGGCAACACAATCGGTTCTCAACTGGCTTACCCGATGATTCAGGACATTGACGGTGACGGCCTTTTAGAGCTTGTAACACATTCGTCTTCAGGAACCATTTATGCTTTTGATACTCAAGCCCCAGAACCAGAGCAGCGCATACGTTCAGAAGTCACTTATTATGGTGAAAAACGTAACGGTGTAGCTCAATACGAGATTCCTCCTTGGGGACCAAACTATTGGACTGCTCCAGTTGTTGCGCCTGCTTGGCCTGCAAATGACGCTCTTAACGTGACAATAACTGCAACTCAGTTAAGCTTTAACATGCGTGAACATCAAGGGCAAAACGTTAACTACACCGTGACAACTTCGCCGGACATAGGAACAACGTTTGGTTCAAGCATTGGCAACTCGTACAATTGGCGTACCTACACTGTCAACATTAATCCGGGAAGCCTAAACTATGACACAACTTACAAGTGGACTGTTACAGCAACAGACGGAACATACACCACAACCAAAACCTACACGTTCCACACTGAACTCGCCCCAGCACCAGCAGGAAACAGTGCACCAACACAAGATAACCCAATACTTACCCCAACAGACGGCGTGGGCACAACCGCCTCAAACTTTGTTGCAGTCAACCAATCAACAACAGATGCAAACGGCAATGCGGTAACAAACATTTACCGTTGGCTCGTAAACGGTGTTCCCTCAGCTAATTTGCAGTTGCCTTTTGATTTAAGAAGTGCCACTTCAACCAAAGACTATGCATACGGAAACAACGGCATCGTTCAAGGTGCAACTTGGGTTCCAAACGGCATAGTCGGCGGCGCTTACAGTTTTGACGGACAAAATGACGCAATAATCATTAGTGACGGCGGCAAAGGCTACTTTGACAACAAAACTTACGCTGACAATCAGCCTGAGTTAGGCGGCGGTGGTACTTGGACAGAATTAACGGTTGAGGCCTGGATTAATCTTGAGGAATATAATACTGGTTCACGGATTGTAGCTAAGGTTCCTAGTTATGAACTTGGTTTTCGAAGCGGGTCAACCAATACTTTGATGGCTTCTGTGTGGCCAAAAACTGGTGAAATAAACTACAATGATGATAACCATGCTTCTTCAGATGATGCTGAAACTGTAACTGCATCGGTTGATTTGCAGTTGAACACTTGGTACCATGTTGCTTTTACCTACAAAAGCGGTGAAGGCTTAAAACTGTACCTTAACGGTCAACTTGTAGGTGAAAGAACGGGCGTTTCAGGTCCGCTTGAAGAAAGCTTCGGCGAACCGGTCTATATCGGACGGCTTGTTGAACCATTCAACGGGTTAATCGATGAAGTTGCAATCTACCCGTATGCTCAACCAGCACAGCAAATAGCCAATTCCTACCAAAACATGGCAAGCGGTTCGAGCAGTAGCGCTAGTTTCATTCCAATCGGCATTGGGTCTCCAGGTGACACTTTAACTTGCCAAGTTATTCCAACTGATGCTTACGTTGAAGGCACGACAAGGTCTGCAAGTGCGGTTCTGCTAAACAGTCCACCAACGGCTTTTGACTTGATGTTTTATCCGTTACGAGACCGGAATTACAGATTAGACGTTGAGAGTCTTACAGCTGCATATCAATACGCTGATTTAGATGGTGACATTGAGTCTGGAACACAAATCCGTTGGTACCTAAACGGTATATTACAAACACAGTACAATGACGTCTTGACTATTCCTGCCACGATTGCTGGACAAAACTGGTACTTTACAGTGTTACCACGGGATGCATCAGGAACAGTTGGAACCCTGACAACTTCAGCTACTGTTATAATTAGAAGCAACACGGCACCAATCACCTATACACCCTTGTTAACTTCTGGCTCAGGCAATCTTGTAGCCACAGCTCAAGGAACCTACGATGCAAACGGCGACGAAACAACAAATATTTACCATTGGTTCAAAAATGGTGTCTCACAAACAAATCTGCAAATGCCCTTTGACACTGAAACCCAAACCATAATATCAACAAACCTAAGGACGCTTGACAATTCAGGCTACAATAATCACGGTACAGTTTATGGAGCTTACTGGATACAAGACGCCGTAGTTGGTGGTGGCTTAACTTTTGACGGCAATGATTACATTAGAGTTCAGGAGCAAGGCAACAGTTTAGGCGGCGATGGAAGCTGGTCTGAACTTTCTGTTGAGTACTGGGTTAAAGCGTCTGGCATAACAAGTGCTGAATCCGTAGTTATAAAACATGATACAAGTTACAGCACAAGCAGCAGTTCTTCTTACGGCATAGGTTACCGTTCTGATTTTCGTTCCTACGCCAATAGAGACCGATTTTACTGGTACATTTACAACAGTACAGGTTTAGCATCAGTTGAATACAGCGATTATACAAACTTTGGTTTATGGCACCATGTTGTCTGCACATACAAGTCAGGCGTCGGCTTACAACTTTACGTTGATGGCGCATTAAGAGCTACAACACCGTTCACCGGGAACATTAACGCTACATTAGATGGCATTTTAGATATCGGCGGTTTAGGCGGCAGTTCTGATTTTAGCGGAATGCTAGATGAAGTAAGAATCTACCCGACTGCGCTTTCAGAAGGTCAAGTGCTTCAACGTTACACTGAGACTAAAGACGGTTTAAGCAGCAGCAACACCATAGTTGCCCAAGAAACCACTGTTGGCGAAGTTTGGCGATGCCAAGTTATACCCAACGATTCTTGGCAAGATGGTGGAGCCGCAAATTCCCAAACAATAGTCATTGGGCCTTCAACACAGTACACTTTGACTATTGAACCCTCAACAAACGGCAACACCAATCCAACCGCAGGCACATACAATTACTCTGAATACAATCAAGCGGTAATCCAAGCAATTCAAAACAGTGGCTATCAACTCAGTTATTGGTTAAGAAACGGGACTAACGTTGGCAACGCTAACCCATACTATTTAACTATGGATGCAAACTATAATTTGTCAGCTGTTTTCATTGAAGCTCTGCAGTATACTCTTCATGTTCAAGTTGACGGTTTAGGCTCAACTAATTCAACAGGTGATAACCTGTATAACGCTGGAACTTTAGTTTCTGTCCAAGCTACTCCTTCAGCAGGCTGGGAATTTAGCCACTGGCTACTTAACAACACAAACGTTGCTGACACAAGCATATACACGTTAACAATGGACAACAACTACAATTTAACAGCATTATTTGTGGAACAAACTACACCCCCAGAGTACACTTTGACGGTAAACACTGTTGGTGATGGTTCAGTAACTAAGAACCCCACTCAAGTAACCTACACTGAAGGAACAAACGTCACTTTAACAGCAACACCCACCTCAGGCGCATCATTTATCGGTTGGAGCGGCGACGCATCAGGCACCGAACCTGTAATAACCATCCAAATGACAAACGACAAAACCGTAACAGCAGAATTCACAACCATACCGCCACAGGAAACACCGGTATTTGAGGATGATTTTGAATCAGGCAGCTTTAGCGCTTGGACGTCAACAACACGAACCACAGGCGAAAACACAACTATAGTTTCAAACATTGTTCACGGCGGCAGCAACAGTGCCCTCTTCACTACCAGCGGCGACGGCACCTACGAGCGAGCTTACGCTTCCCGCAGCGGCTTAAACCTTGGTGAATTGTATGCTAAGGCTTACATCTATGTTGACTCCTCTGGAATAGCGGATAACAGTGACAGATTCTACTTTATCCAGTTGATGGCAGGCGGCAACATTTTAGCTTACGCTGGCTGGAGACAAGACACTAGTGGAAACCTGCATTGGCACATAATGGTACGTGACGGAACAAACACTGTAGGCGCATACTCAACAGTTACTCCAGCTACTGATAACTGGTATCTTGTTGAGTTACATTGGAAAGCAGACGCAACAGCAGGATTAGGGGAACTTTTCGTCAACGACGATTTAGTTGCTTCAATTACCGATAGAAACACTGCTAACTATGGCAACGCAACCATCACAAGAGTTGGCTTACCAGAAGTTTACAACTGTGCAGCCACAACCGTTTACATTGATGACGTAGCAGTAAGTACCACTCAAGATACAGAACCGCAAGAACCCGAAATAGTCTACCTGATAATTGAAGATTCAGAACATGGAACAACAAATCCTCCAAAAGGCGGTTACCCATACCCGAAAAACACGGTAGTTTCAGTTTATGCCACACCATCCCCTGGTTACGTCTTGAACGGTTGGGTAGTTGACGGCATAACAATGCCAAATACAAACCCCTACCAAATAACAATGGACACACTCCATGGGATAGCTCCGCTATTTATTGAAGAAACACCGGAAATTTACTATCAATTAACGGTATTAACAACAGGGACAGGAACAACAAGCATTACAGGCACCAGCCAGTACCCCAGCGGTTCAAACATTGTAGTACAAGCAACACCTATCGAGGAGAATTGGCAATTTGACCATTGGCTACTAAATGGTACAGATGTTGGTTCAACAAACCCCTACATTGTCACCATGAATGGCAACTACAGTTTGACAGCAGTATTCATCGAGCAATCACCGCAAACTGAATTCACCTTAACTGTGAACATTATCGGTGACGGTGCAGTAATCAGGATTCCCAACCAAACAACCTATACTAATGGAACAAACGTTACTTTGACAGCGATACCCAACTCGGATGCGTCATTTATCGGTTGGATCGGCGATGCATCAAGCACTGAATTGTCAATAACCATACAAATGACAAGCGACAAAACTTTAACAGCGGAATTCACAACCACACAACAACCACCAATATTTGAAGACGACTTCGAAACAGGCGATATCAGTCTTTGGACAACTTCAAGCGCCACTTCAAATGAAGGAATATCAATTGTCGTAAACCCAGTTTACGAGGGCAACTATTCAGCAGGCTTTGACTCAAGCGGTGACGGCGGCTACGAAAAAGCATATGTAACAAAGACTTTGCCGGTTTCTCTTGGCGAAGTTTATGTTCAATGTGCTTTTAGGTTGACGCAAAATGGTTTAGTGGAGAACGGTGACCGAATAAAACTTATCGAGATACGTTCAGGAAACACTATTGTTGCAGCGGCAGGTTTAGCAGTGCGCAGCGGAACTCTACGTTTATGGCTTGAGACAAGAGACGGCACAAGTTATGTTGAAACGTATGTGCAGTCATCTGTTGATTTTTCAAGCTGGTTCACGTTAGAGTTGCAGTGGGTTAACTCTGCATCAAACGGTGGAGGAACCCTGTGGGTCAATGGTTTACAAGCGATACAAGTTGCCGGCGATAACACGAGCAATTATGGGAATCCAACAGATGTGCGTGTTGGCCTTTCAGAAGTATACAATTGTGGAACAACCGTTTTGACAGTTGATGACGTCATTATAGACGACCAGTACATAACTTAGACTTTGTTTTTTGAAGGGTTTTGCCCTTCCCCCATTTTTGTTTTAAATAAAGCTTAATCTTTCGTTAAAATTTTTTAAAATAGAATATTGTATATCCTTATAAATAGGCAAGTTGTTTTTGAGTACGGAGTTTACCGCTTTGGTTATTAAGGACATCTTAGGCGTCATTTACGCTCCCCATAAAACATTCAAAAGAATTGCTGAAAACCCCAAATATTTGGGCGTAGCAATCATCATCGTGCTTTTTGTAGCCTTACAAACTACTTACTACTATAATTATTATTCAAAAATTAATTATGAACAAACCGTTCCTCCAGCGGGCGAGTTAAGCGCGTTTACCACCGCCAACGCTACGCAATGGGCAACCACTCAGGGCACAACTGTAACACAAAATACTGCTGACTTTATTAATCAAACCTATTACGGAAATAACAGTTTGCAGTTTGCCATAACTAACAGCAACAATTTAACGGCTACCCTTGAACAGTTCGGGTACACCGCAAACTGCGGTTCAGGCGGCTTCACAAATCTAAGCATGAACATTAAACAGGTTACCCCCAACATTGCTCCGCAATCAGCCATTCTAACCCTCTACACTGCTAACGGTACATCAAGCTACTTCACGTTAGACATTACCTCGATGCTTACAGGCAACCTTGGCGAATGGAACAACCTAACCATCCCCGTTGGCACATCAGAATGGCAAAGCACCAACTCGCCAGACTGGTCACAAGTAACAGGGTTAAAACTTGACTTAACCTACCCTGCAGCTTCAAACATTACAATTCTACTGCAAGGCGTATTCTTCCGTGGCTTATATCAGACACAAATTGAAGCTTTAAGCGTTGGAACATTTTTGGGTTTTGCAGCTTACTCAGTTGTTATACAAGCCTTGTTCCAATGGATTATTCTTGCAGCTGTAGCTTACTTGATACTTAAAGGATTAAAAGCGACAAATATTGTTTGGAGACCACTCTTTATTGTAATCGGCTTCACACTCGTAGCCCTTGTTATCACCGCATTAATCGCGCTGCTCGGCTCTCTTGCGTTGCCAACCGTTTATTACCCATACGATTATCCGCCATACGCTTCACTGATTTACCCTGAATCATACGTCAGCGGCACTTCAATCGCTTCACAAGCAACATACCAGTCAATAGTTGCAGCCACAGCAACCTACACCACAATCAGCACGGCAATTACCGTAATCATGTACGTTTGGCAAGTCGTTCTTGTCACTTTTGCAGTCAAAGCAGTCTCAGGATTCTCATACGCTAAAAGCATCGCAACCGCAGTAGGCGCAGTAATCCTAACAGTCCTAATACTAAGCCTGCTATCAGCGATAGGCTTAATTTAGGGTGCTGGGTAAAGGCGAAAGCCAACCCAAACTTTTTTGTTTTTCTAATTGCAAGGGTTCTCACGTTTCTTCTGTTTTTCTTAAGACTGCTTGAGGGTTGTTAGCAAGATTTATATTGTTTGAGAACAGATTGCAAGTGAACTTAAGATTCAGCTAAACTATAGTACAGGTGATAAAAGTGAGTATGCAAATTAAAGACCTCCGTGACGGCGCTAAACGCGTCAACGTCGAAGCAAAAGTTGTAGAAAAAGGCGACGTAAGAGAAGTAAGATCCAAATTTGGCGATGCAACCTACAAAATAGTTGACGCCGTTATTGCAGACGAAACAGGCAGCATAAAGTTGACCCTGTGGAACGAACAAATCGAGCAAGTTAACGTTGGCGACAACATAAAAATTGAGAACGGCTACATTACCAGTTTCAAGGGCGAAATCCAACTTAACACTGGCAAATTCGGCAAACTAACAGTCGGATAAACCCAAAAAATTTTTAATATTACTTACCGAGAAAAAGGGACAGCTAATTCGTTGCCCAAAATTTTAGCTGGTTTTTAGGTCATCCATGAACTGGCTTAAATCAATAACTGAGTTGCCTTTTTCATCAGCAAGTTTCTGTTTAGCTGGCGGATTCTGCAGGTAAAACGGTATGCGATGTTCAACGCGGTCTTGATAAGTAGGTTCTAACTCGTTCTTGTAAAAGACGCCTATTGGGATTCTATCTCCCCATTCACACGTTTTAGCCAACGCTGCTGTTCTTTTCTGGAAATCTTCTTCCCAAGACTTAACCACTGGGTCAAATCCTTCAGCGTCCAACTTGTAAAGACGTGTCTGCGGTTTGCCGTTGACGTCTTTGCGGTCTTCTCCAGAATACCAGTCTTTAGTGTTGATGTCGTTGTAGGTTGGGCAAGGCTGCAAACATTCAACCAACGCTAACCCTTTATGCCGAATCCCTTGCTTAATCATTTCTTTAAGATGCATAACATCAAAGGCGTAAGCTCTCGCCGTGAAAGTGAAGCCTGCAATGATGGCTAAAGCAATCGGGTTAACCGCTTCGTTAATGTTTGGCTTAGGTAAAGCTTTGGTTTGCATGTCAAGTCGCAGTGTTGGGGAGGCTTGACCTTTTGTTAAACCATAAACGCCATTGTTATGAATAATGTAGGTCATGTCAAGGTTTCGTCTGCCAGCGCTAACAAAATGTCCGACGCCAATGCCTAAACCGTCACCGTCCCCGCCTATAGCCACCACGGTTAAGTCGGGATTAGCGATTTTTATACCCAACGAAAACGGTAAAGTCCTTCCATGAAGCGTGTGCACACCGTACGTTTTAACGTTATGCGGTTCTTTTCCTGAGCAACCGATGCCTGAAACCATTACCACTTGATGTGGCTGCAATCCAAGGTCTGCAAAAGCCATCTGTAAACCGTTCATTATGGCGAAGTCGCCGCATCCGGGACACCAGTCTGCATAAACGTTTGTACGAAAATCTGAAGGTTTAAGACCCAAACATCAACACCTCTCTTTCAACTGCTTTACCGGTTAAAACTGCTCTAAGAGCATTCTGTACTTCGGTTACAGTCATTGGACGTCCTGTGTACTTTAGGATTTGATGGGTTGGGCTAATTCCTGTGTTTTCTTTAATTATTATGCTGAGTTGACCTAGATAGTTGTGTTCGATGTCGATTATGCATTTTTTGCCTTCTAAAACTGAGCGAACTTTTGTTGCTGGCAAGGGGTGAATCATGCGTATCTGCATAAAACCGCAGTTTAAGCCTTCTTCTTTAAGGTTGTCTATAGCTTCAATTATGGCGCCTTTTGGTGACCCCCAACTGTACACAATGTTTTCAGAGTTCATGTCACCGTAAAAGTTCACTTTTTCTTCAGGTGGCACTTCACGGTCAATCATCATTATTCTACTCATACGCTTATCCATCATTTTACACCTGTTTAGGGGGTTTTCACTTATGTGACCTTCCTCGTTACGTTCATCACCGACATACCAGCAAACAGTGTTCTTTGTGCCAAGAAACGCACGTGGTGAAATGCCGCTCTCTGTTAATTTGAAACGCATGTAATCTTTACCTTCAAGGTCCTGCTCGGTAACGATGTTGCCTCTTTCAATCTTAAAGCCGCTGTAATCAAACATTGGATAAGTTTGTGAACAGTTAGCCATGGCTTTATCCATCAAATGAATTACGGGCACTTGATATTTTTCTGCTAAATTGAATACTTTGGCGGCGTCGTAGAAGCATTCTTTAATGTCTCCAGACGCGAGGACAATTCTTGGAAACTCGCCATGACCTGCACGTATTGCAAAAAGCAAATCCTGTTGTCCGTGGCGTGTTGGTAAACCGGTTGCGGCACCTCCACGTTGATAATAGGAAATTACAACTGGAACTTCATTCATCCCTGCCCAGCTTAAGCCTTCAACCATCAAGGAGAAGCCGGGTCCAGAAGTTGATGTTGCAGCTCTTGCACCAGCTAAACAGGCGCCTGACGCTGAGTTTATGGCGGCGATTTCGTCTTCTGTTTGAATTATAATTATGCTTTCGTTGCCTTGGCTGGTCTTAAGGATTTCGTGGGCTTCAAGGTATTCACTTTCGTCTGCTGCTGGAGTAATTGGATAGTATGTTTGTACTCTGCAGCCTCCAAGCACTTTGCCCATTGCGACAGCTTGGTTGCCGTTTACAAAAATTCTAGATTCAGAAGCGTCTTGTTTTTCCAGTTTAAAATTGAAAGTTCCTTTGAAATTATTCAAAGTGTACTCGTAAGCAATGTTTAGGGCGGCTACGTTCATTTCAGCGATTTTTTCGTTAAAGGTTGCCCTGATTGCTTTCTCTACAAGGTCTTTGTCGTACTTTAGCATAGCAAAGGAGATGCCGATTGTTAAGACGTTAATCATTTTTGTTAATTTGCTTAGTTGAGGTATCTCGAGTTTTTTGCTAAGCTGCGTAATTAAATCCAGATAGGGTACTTGAAAAACTTCTATGTTGCGCTGTTTTGTATGGCTAAGCCAATCGTTTACTGTTTCGCCCAGATTCTGCTCTTTCATGTACGCTACCAGTTGGTCTTTGTACTCAAACGGCAATGTGGGTATACTCAACACTTTTTGGTTAACTTGTTGGGAATCAACAATAACTGCTCCACCGGGCATTACCTCGTCAAGATGCCGAACTACTGTTTCAGCGTCAAACGCTGCCAGCAGGTTAACATCGTTAACGTTTGCCAATGTTGCAGTTTTGGATATTCTTAGGTGAAAATAGCTGTGCAAGCCTTTGATGTTGGAATGGTATTCTCTGCGGCCAAAAACGTAAAGTCCACCGTAACCGCAGGCTTTACCGAAAATGTTAGCGGCAGTATCTACACCGGCGCCTTGAGGCCCGCCAGCCATCCAGTTTATACTCTCTATTGTCAAACCATTTTTCACTCCGAAGCAAACATTTCATTTTGCAGCGGTTATCCGCCTGTTGTTTTGTCGTTGCCTATACAGCAAGTGCAACCATCAGTTTCACCACAGTATGGGCAAACACATTTACAATCGTCGATAAAGTTTCCGCATTTCTCGCAACGGGGACGATCTTCTTCCATCCACTTGCGCCTTCTGCATTTAGACCAGTGGTTTAAAACTATAATTAATGTTTCGGAACAACCACTTAAAGAAAAAAAGGTAAATTGCTTGTTTAGCAACCTATTTGCCATCTATTAGGCTCCTATTAGAGGTTCTATGTTAAAACCTATTAGGGGGTAGGTAAAAAAATGAGGGGTAGGCCAGTATTTGTTGAAAAATCGTTCATTAGCATGTTGAAAACAAGCAGTAATAGCCCAGCCAAAAACTGTTTTTCTTGCTGTACCTGTTTAATGCTGTGACGAAACTTTATCTTTTATAATGTAAACTAGACTAGTTGATTATTGACGAGGTGAAGTTTGTTTGGAAAGCAGCCTGTTAAGCACACAAATCGCCGGTTTAAACCTGCAGTATCCAGGTATGTTGGCTTCAGGAGTACTGGGTTACTCTGCTGAATCCATGAAACGAGTCATAAAAGGCGGCGCAGGAGCGGTAGTAACAAAATCCGTGGGAATGCAGCCGAGAAGCGGTTATGCTAACCCAACGGTGGTTCAAGCAAAAAGCGGTTTAATCAACGCCATGGGCTTACCAAACCCCGGCATAAAAATTTACGCGGAAGAAATCAGGTACACAAAAACCCTGCTTCACGCGCCCTTAATTGTGAGCATTTTTGGGTACTCAGCCGAAGAATACTCGGAGGTAGCAAAAAAAGCTGAAGAAGCCGGCGCCGACGCGCTGGAACTAAACGTTTCCTGTCCGCACGTTAAACAAACCGGAGCAGAAATCGGTCAAAACCCAAACCTTCTAAGCGAAGTCGTAAAAGCAGTAAAAGCAGCCGTAAAAATCCCAGTTTTTGTAAAGCTTTCCCCAAACGTAACCGACATTGTACACCTAGCAAGCACCGCAGTAAACGCAGGCGCAGACGCGTTGACCGCAGTAAACACGCTTAGAGCCATAGCAATTGACACAGAAACAACTAAACCCATCTTAGCAAACATCAAAGGCGGCTTATCGGGTCCAGCAATGAAACCCGTCGCGTTGCGGTGTGTTTATGACATCCGCGAAAAACTGCCGGAAATACCAATTATTGGGTGCGGTGGAATCAGTGATTGGCAGGATGCTGTGGAATTCTTTTTGGCTGGTGCTAACGCCGTGCAGGTTGGTACAGCAATCGCGTATGATTGTCCCGAGGTTTTTGATGCAATTAATCGGGGTATTGAGGTTTATTTACGAAAGAAACATGTTGGGAGTGTAAATGAAATTGTCGGATTATCTCACCGCAGTTAACACGTTAAGAACTACCACGTTGATTCAGGTGGTTACTGAAAGTCCATCAGTTAAAACCTACACTTTCATAGACAAACAATGCGCCAAAGCCAAACCAGGCCAATTCCTGATGCTTTGGATACCAGGCATAGACGAAATCCCCTTAAGCATACTAAACGCGACAGCAGACGGAGTAATCAGTGTATCCGTAAAAGCAGTCGGCGACGCAACACGCCACTTGCACTCAATGGAAGCAGGCGCCACCATCGGCATCCGTGGACCATTCGGGAACAGTTTTACAGAAAACCATGGAAACGTACTTTTGGTCGGCGGCGGAACAGGAACAGCGCCCCTTCTGTTTCTCGCAAAAACTCTGCAAGACAAAACAAAAAAACTCTCCTTTGTAGTGGGCGCAAAAACCAGAAACGAACTTTTGTTTGTTGACCAACTAAACAAGGTTTGCCAAGAAAAAAGCTTAATCACAACAACCGACGACGGCACCTACGGCCTTCAATGCATGGTTACAGAACCCTTAGCTGACCTTTTAGACCGCGAAAAATTCGACATGATATACACTTGCGGACCAGAAGTTATGGTTAAAAAAATCTTTGCACTCACTGAGCAACGTAAACTGCCTTTGGAAGCAAGTCTTGAACGGCTTATGCGGTGCGGCATCGGTTTATGCGGAAGCTGCGTCATCGGCAAATACCGCGTCTGCAGGGATGGCCCAGTGTTTAACGCTCAGCAATTAAACGAGATTAAGGATGAACTTGGCATTTCAAAGCTGGGGTTTGACGGGAGCAGAATACCCATTTAACCCCTTTTTGACTGGTTTTTCCGCCAATAGCACCTACCCCCCTTAGTGTTTTGCGTTCTCTCACCAGAAAAGCGCGAGTAGAGCCTACCCCTTCTTGGAAAGGTAGACCCCCTATAGGTTTTAACATTCAATCTCTAATAGGCACCAAATATGTTGGCGGTTCAGATATGAATTTTCTGTTTGAACATTTTTCGACTGCCAAAATGGGTTGTGTTTATAAGCGATTTAGTCGTTTCGCATATAGATGTTCTGAAATGTTTGCGATTGGCCACTTTGCTTTGGGATATTTGATTGGAAAAGGCACATCCAAGTTTGCGCATGTTAAAATAAATTTGCCTTTGCTTCTGGCCGTTTCGGTTATCCCTGATGTGGACCTGCTTTTTCGTGGATTCATGCAGCATCGTGGCTTAACACATTCAATAATTGTGATTGGCGTTCTTGTGGTTCCATTTATTTTTAGATACCGAAAAGCTGTGCTTCCTTATTTAGCAGCTCTTTTGAGTCACGTGTTTATTGGCGACTTATTCACCGGCGGCGCCGAATTCCTGTGGCCAATATCTCGAATAGATTATGGGCAAGGTATAGCAGTAAACAGTTTACCTATAAGCATAATTGAGTTATCGCTGTTCGTTATCAGTTTAGTGTTAATGTATAAGTTGAATGATCTTCAGACGCTTTTTAAACCGTCAAACCGGAACTTCTTACTCATCGTGTGCTCGGGCGCTACTATTGGACCACTGTTCTGGTTCTCACAGTATAACCCTGAATCGATATCAGTGTTGCTGATTATTCCAAGTTTAATATGGCTAACAATTTATGCTTACTCGATGCTTATTGATTTGCGCTTTAAATTTTCATTACTCTTCATAAAAAATCAAAAATAACTTTTAAGTTTAAAAAATTGCTTTTAAATAAAAAAGAAAAAAGGAAAGCTATTTTATGGTTTTTTCCTAAGTATCAGTACTGCTAAGGCAATTGCGGCAATCACTGCGATGCCTGTTCCAACGGTGTATAGTTCGTATGGTGTCTGCGTTGTCTGTGGGGTTGTTGGTGTTTGTGTTTCTTCTGGAGCTTCAGCGACATTAACGTATGTTGTAGCGTAGGAGCTGCCGTATGAGTCGTCGCCTGCAAAGGTTGCCGTTATAGTGTATTGACCTGCCGTTTCTGGTTTCCAGTTGTAGCCGAAAATTCCACTATAGCCGTCAGAAGTTATTGTTGCAATGTGGATAGCGTTTCCGTTGGAGTCAACAGCGTCAATTGAGACTGGAACACCCTCTATGATTTGTTCATTGTATATTCCAGTGATAGGTAATTGCAGGTGTATGCTTTCCATAACTGTAGTCATTGAATCTTTTGAAACGCATGCTGTGCCTGGCTGTGCAGGTGATAAGTCAAGAACAGTGCCTCTGATCATTAAGCCAGAACCTAACGTTACATCTACGTCTGGCGCAGTAATGGTTGTCTCGCTTTGACCTTTACCGATTACATACATCATACAAGTGTACGCGTCAGAGTAAGCCAAGTATCCATCAGCAATCGCTCCCTGAAAGACACGTGAACCATCAGTAGAACCTGACTGGGTGCCTGCAAAACTCCAAACTTTTTCGCCTGTGGTTATATTGATTGCATGCATTCTCCAGCCACGTTTAATTGGCATATCTGCTGAATGTTCAGCGTTCATTGTATAGTAGATTCCGCCAGCGATCATTCCGCAAGCGTGCCAGGGGTTTACTGTTTCGTTGCCTGCTGTGTAGGGTGTTTCATATGGTGAAGATGCAGTGTCATAGTAGGTCCAAACGATTTTTCCGTTTGTCCAGTTAATTGCTGTCACTGAATCGAATTGGTTGGACATTATCATGCCACCGTAGCTGCATGAGCCATAAGTTCCAAAAGTGCCCCATGGGTAGCTTGATAACTCGTTTTTCCATAGGTATTGTCCGGTTCTTATGTCCCAGCAATGCCAGTAGCCATCGTTGTAGCGTTGTGCAATTTTTCCGTGGTCTACTTGTGCTGGTGTGCCTTCTGTTGCATAAGCCATTCCAGTGGTGATGTTAGCAACAACTTGTCCTGTCTCGAGGCTGTAGGAAACGATTCTTGATGCGCTTGCACTAACCGCTAATCCTGCTTCGTAATCGACGGTTGCTGGTAAACTGCTGATTGGCCAAGTGACATTGCTTACTATTCTGGAAGTGAAGTTGGTACTTGTGCTTGAAGTGTCCCATTTTATTAGTGCGTATTTTCCGCCGCCTTGGTTTTGTACACCATAAGCGTAAGGTTCAGCAAAGTATGTGCTTGTAGTTAAAGGAGCTATAGAATAATTGCCTACTACGTTTCCGTTCCATGGGTCATACTTGATGAAGTAGCCGTTGCCGCCGACGCTGCCTATGTATCCAAGGTACACTGTGGCTAAGTGTGGTACAGCGTCAACTATTTCTGCCGTACCCGCGTCATATATGAGAAATGTGGGTGTTTGTGCAGCTGGGTACTTTTCCCAATAAACTTCGCCTGTTCGTATGTCGTAACATTGCCAGACGCTTTGTGTTTGTCCGTTAACTACTTTTGTGGTTGTCCAGTAGGCTCTGCCTGAATAAATCAATGTTGGGTGACCATAGATGACTCTGGCGCTTTCCCATATGGATTGTGTACCCATTGTGCCTCCAACGAGGCCTCCGATGTTGAATGGGCGTTTCCATAGTACGTGAGCAGATGTTGGTCCTGTGACGTAAGGTAGGTAACCGTATCTTGGTTGAGCGTAAGTGTTTGTATCTTGTGGCCAGTAGTCTCCGCCTCCAACGATGCCTGTAGCAGGATAGTTGCCTAGAATTGACCACCATTCACGATTATGTGTTGTGACGGGTCTTGTCCAGTAGCCAGTTGGTAATTCTGACGTGGGCCACGATTTTACTGGGTCCGCCTGAACGGTAAGATTGTATGGACCGTCTGAGCTTGGTTGATAGTATGTTGAGCGGAAATATGCGGGTCTTCCGAATTGTCCTGCTTCATAGGGGCCGATTGCTGCCACGTTGGGATAGTTTACTCCTTCAAAGTATGTTCCGTTGGGGAAGTATTGTCCAAGAAAGTCAAATTTTATGCTCCATTCGCCTACTTGGTCTGCTGTGTATTCAAACCATGCTGTTGCGTCTGCAACGTATGAGTCTTTGATTATGACGTCTTGTGTGCCGTCTGGTTTGGTTATTGTTACTTTGAATGAATCATAGTATTTGTAGTTGGCGCCTAAGGTGACTGATTGAAGCCAAATGTTAACTATGAATGGTTGTCCTAAACCGACAACTCTTGGTCTAAAGCTTAAGTGTGCAAGTGTTTCAGCATTGACTTCTGGGGTGGCACTGTTTGGGATAGTTACTGTTGGTTGTTCTGCTGCTGGTTGAGCTTCGACAGGTGCACTGTTGAAGATTAAAACTGTTGAAGTAATGAAAAGCATTATCAAAATCGTTGATGCCAGCTTCGTCTTATTTACAGTGTTCACTGATTTTTTTAATTTTATCATTTTTTTTCTCCTCAATTAGCGATTTCTTAAAAAAAGAAACGCTTAGACTGACTGGGGCTATTTTTATTTATAATGCTTTGTTGGTAGGTCTACTGACATCAATCACTTTTCAACTGGTATAAATTCTAAAACAGCTCTAGAAAAAAATGCAGATTTCAAATTTGTTCTCGCTGATTATCTGGCCCTCTTTTGTTGAAACTTTTTTTGTTAGGCGTCTGAGCATTATGTTGTTCTCGAAATGATTATGATGTCGTTGCTGAAAGTTGTGGTTGTGGCATCGGTAATTTTCAGCGATAAAGTAATTGTAACTTTATCGCCAACCTGAATATTTCTGCCGTCATAATTCCAGAAAACAGCTCCATTTACACCTGGTGTCCAATTTGTCACTGCAAATTCAAGCTTAACTGGTTGATTACCCATGTTAATAATTGAAATACTGTAAGTACTAGTACAGTTAACAAAAACTAAGCCCCAATCAATATTTTTTAGCTCAACTGTGGCGTCATTGCCATATACTTTTACGGTTGCACTGGGAGGTGATGGCGTTGGCTCGTTAATAGTGGGCGTGGGAGTTGGTGTTTGCAGATTTCCTGTTGGGGTTGGCTCTGGGCTATTAGGGGTGCAGCTTGGAGAGGGATTAACGGGAACATTGTTGGCGTAACCTGCGTTTTGTATAGCCACCATCATAACCATTGTTAAAATAATCCCTACGAACACTGCAACAGCTGGAATTTCTTTTAGCTTAATTTTGCTTTTCTCCGTGAATTAAGCTATAAAATGGTTTTAGCGTTTTTATTAAATTTTCCAAACAAGTAAGCGCATTGTTAATATAAAAATACGTTATGAAATACGAAAGGTGTTTTGTAAAAGTAAAAAAGAAGAAGGCGGTTAAAGTTCTTCTTCGGGTAAACCCATTTTACGTAGGTAGTCTCTTGCATATTTTGGATTGTACGCTAGTAACTCCTTGCTTCTAAGTAGGCGTCTGTCCATTCTATCTAATGCAGTTCGGAAAGTTGACTCTACTCCCCAACCTTCGCCGGAACTAAAGAATGTGCCTTTTATGGTTCTGAATTGTAGACGACAATGCACAAGCGGTGTTGTTCCGCGATTGTTTGTTGTTCCGTGCGATTTAATGTATACGAAAAGGGTTCCTATTTGGAATGCTTCCTGATATTTGCGTGTGAAAGAGTCAAATTCATCCATCATGAACGCTTGCTGGTCACTGGTGATAGTTGTGTCTTTTACCCCGAATTGGATAGTTAGTCGGGGCGGGGTTTTTTCCAACTGGGAGATTGGTTCAAGAAAGTCCAGTTTAGTAATAATTCCAACTAGCCTATCATTGGAGGTTGCTGCAAGACATGAAACGTTATAGTCATGCATTTTTTTCTCAGCTTCTCTTAGATTTGCGTCTGCATCAACGGTAATGACTGGGCTATTCATTATGCCTCTTGCTGGGACACTAAATGTCTCAACTTTTTCGCCGGCACGGTCTCCGACAGTTTGTCGGTCGGTAGGTTGAAAGATGTTCTCTAAAATGTCCTGAATGCTTATAATCCCCACGACCTTTCCCGCTTCCATAACAGGAACATGTGAAAAACCTTGTTCTCTGAATAGAGTTAGCACTGCACCCACTGACCTGTTCGCGTCTATAGTGAATGGTGCACGGGTCATGACGCTGCTAACTTTGCCTTTGCCCCATGCTTGACCTACAGCTGCATGAATAACATTCTCGTCGGTCACAAAACCTAGAAGCTTATCATTATCAAAAACTGGTAGCTGTCTTACTCCACTTTCAATCATTAATTTAGCTATTTTTGAAATTCCATATTCAGGCAAAATTTTAGGTGCTGACCGCATTAAACTACGTACTTTGGTTGATGCCAAGTCGAGTCTTGAACGCAAAATCCAGCGTCTGGCAATTACACCTGAATATTTGCTTTTCTCATTTAAAACTGCCAGTACTGGTGGCATTTCAGTTTTAAATGTTTCAAGACATCGGGATAAGGTGTCGTTTTCGTTGACGGAGCTAACGCCTTTGGTGTATATTTCTTTTGCAGAAATTTGGGTTGACATAAAAGGAATATCTCCTTTTAAATTATCTGCTCAGTATGTATAAATGCTTTTTGAGAAACCTGCCAATATGAGATTAGAAGATAGCGATAGTTATTAGTTAAAGCTGTTTACTTAAAAGGGTGCCTTTATGTTCAGCAATAATTACTGTTTGTAGTAGTTCTGAGTTAAACCGTTTTTAGTTGGCTTGTTTATAAAAATTGATTGGAATTATAGATAACATATATAGATGTTTTATGCAGCATTACTTATATCCAGCGCTTAAGGGATGCTATGACAAAGAAAGCAGATGCTTTAGGCGTTCATTAGGGCCTTATAGCTCTGTTTTCGTTTAAGGGGTGTGCATTAGAATAGACGATTATACGAAACAAAAAGTGTTAGTTGACGAGCTTAAAGTTGAATGGAAACGGCTTTGGCTTGAACGATTAGATGACAAAGTACGAGCCGAAGGTGTAGCAGTAAAGGATTACTCAACTCTGTTTGTTGATAAGGGTTTAATTATTCACGCAACCCGAGACTGTAAACCCTTAAACTTTAAAGAAATCCTTGATCAACACAAAATCGAAAATCCTGACCGCTATGTTCCTCCTAGCCCTGAAGTTGGCGGTTGGAACAAATTCGTTAAAACAAATATCACTAATCAAAAGCCAAAGAAACGAGAAAAGCCTGAATTAATCGATAAGTCGAAAAACAAGAAGAATACGCCTAAAAAGAGTGGTAGAGGCTGGTTACATAAGTAATCTTTAGCCTGCTTTTTTAGTCTTGACGCTACAGGTTAATTTTGGCACTCATGAAGGTGATTTACCTGTTTCTGAAAAAGTGCTCAAACAAGTCTAATGTTTGCCTGTACATCCAGGGATAACAGAGGATACCGCCAATTACGCTGGTAACTCATTAAACGTTTGTATAGAACGCTTTAGGCAATAAGCATAAGAGTTTCAACCATTTCTATTATTATTGTTATTTTTCATAGAATTATCGATTGGTGAATACTTTTGAGTAATAGTTACATCCGTTCCTCAAGACCATTCTTTCCCAAAGAGGACATTGATAAAATAACTGCTGATTTAGCTTTAGTTTTAGAAAATGGGCAACTTAGAAACGGCCAAAACTTGCGAAATTTTGAAAAAGCAGCAGCTAGTTACCTTGGAATCGAGCATTGTGTAGCTTTAGATTCAGATTTAAGCGCTCTAGAAACTACGCTACGATTCTTTAACGTTAAAAACAAGGAAGTAATCGTTTGCACTAACAGTTTTATTTCAATACCCAACAGCATCCTGTACTCCGGCGGAAAAGCAGTTTTCTGCGACATAAAAAAGGATACCCTCTCAATGGATCCTGAAAGTCTCCTAAAAAATCTCTCACCAAAAACCGCTGGAGTAATCGTAACGCACATAGCTGGTTTCCCGAATCCTGACTTTCAGGAGATACAAGAGATTTGCCAAAAAAACGGGTTATTTTTGATTGAAGATGCTACCCACGCGTTAGGGGCAAGAATCGGCAACCAAATAGTCGGCACTTTCGGAAACGCTTCAATCTTTGCTTTTACCCCAACCAAATTAATTACAACAAGCGAGGGTGGAATGCTTGCAACAAATGATGACGAACTAGCCGAATATGCACGGTTATACCGTTATTATGGTTCAGGCGCTGGAAAAACAAACTTTGAAAGTTTAGGTCGGCACATGATGATGCCTGAAATCTCTGCGATACTGGGCATTTACCAATTAAACCGAATTGAAACGTTTATTGATAAAAGAAATAAGCTGGCTGAAGAATACAATGAAGCATTCGACCAGATACCTGACGTTTATACCGTCAAATGCCTCAAACAAAACCGATGCAGCTACTACAAGTACCCTTTAACCTTAAGCAGTAAAGTAGACAAAGAAAAATTCGTAAAAGCCCTGACTAGCAAAGGGGTTGAAACTGGAACCGTTTTTTATCCACCCTGCCATATGCAGCCTTTCTATAGAAAACTAAATTCAGGTAAATCACAGCTTTGGGTTGCTGAAGAAGTCTTAGCTCGCACAATAACTCTGCCTATGCATTGTGAGTTAAGTGATTTTGATGTTTCAACTGTAATTACAAATGTGCAGTTAGCTGTGGGAACTTAGTTTTGGTTCATTAATTGTTTGTCGCCGTTAAACTCTTTAATTAGCGCTTTTATGGTTTCTATTTTTGGTTTTTTTACTTCGTAATAGATTTTTCCTGCGGCTGTGAGGTTTCCGTTGCTTTTGTTATAGATTGATAGGGAAAACCCTTTGTAAAACCAAGCGTCCAATTTTACATTAAACTTTAAACCGCTTTGGCTTATTGAAACGTTTTCAGTGTTTTTTTGGTCTTTAAGTAAATCAAGGATGAAATAGCTTGTTTGGTCAAGAGTTAAATCTATTAATGAATTATCGCTTCCGATAGTTTGGGCAATTATCTTTTTTATTGAGCCTATGCCTTCGACTGAAAGTATAGTGACGGTTTGGTTTGGGCTAATTTGTTGGTTAAACTCTATTGTTTTAGGAAAACGTGCTGTTGATATTTTGAAGAGTACTGCATAGATAACCAAGACTGCCACTGCTAGTATAGGTATAGCTATGATAACCCAGTCAGCGATTTCAACCATAAATAACATTCTTGCTTTTAGTCAATAAATAAGTATTTCTACAAAAGTAACTTTAAGCGGTTGGAGGCAAATAAGCTGTTTTTTGTTTATAATGTAACAGATGACTGAATAAATTCGTATGGAAAATATGGATTATTGTTCTATACAATTTAAATAGATGTTTTATCCTGCTTGTCTTAAATAGTTTGGTTGGAGAGGGAAAGGAGAGCAATCCGCTATAAACCATGCTAAAATTAACCTTTCATTGTCCGCTTCCATCAGGAAGGGATTTAGTAAAGGTTACTACTAAAACGGTTGCTTTAAAAATCGTTCCATTGTTGAGGTAATAGTTTTGGGCAGTTACAGAGGTCACTTGGACATAATCGCCGACATTTTGGAAGTAGCAAACCAAAACGCAAAAAAGACTCAAATTATGTATCAAGCAAACCTGAGCTACAAAATCCTTCAAAAATACTTATCAGAAATGTCCGAAGCAACCTTGCTCCAATTTAACCCTGCAGACCAATGCTATTTTATAACATCCAAGGGCACAGAGTTCCTTCAAACATACCGTGAATACTCCAAAAACAACAAGAGCATAGAAAAACGTCAATCAATAGTAAACGATAAAAGAAAAGCCCTAGACGAATTATGTTCTACTAAACAACCATAATGCTCAGTGAGAAACGCTTGAAAACAAAACTATCAAAACTAATTATGGCTATAACCATAGCTTTCTTTATTACCGTGTCAGTTAGCATGAACGCTCACTTAGCTGCGGCCCAATCAAGCGCAATAACTAACGCACAAAACACTCTTAACACCTGTTATGAAGCAGCAAAACAGGCAGAAGCAGCAGGCGCAAACATAACAAGCCTACAAGACACATTAAACACTGCAGGTGCACAACTAACAAAAGCACAGTATGCCCAATCACAAGGCGACACCTCCTCAGCCAACAATTACGCACAACAAGCACAAAGTACGCTTAACGGCTTTGTTCAACAAGCTAACGCTCTCAGAGACACCGCAGCACAACAAACACAAACAAGCTTCTTAATTAACGTGGTTGCCTCAATCGCGGGAACAATCGCTGTCATTGGCATAAGCGCTGTAGTATGGATCATCCAAACACGCAAGGCATCAAATAAAGCGGAGGAACAAACAATTGCAGCTTGAAAACCACAAAATTCTCTACATAACAATTACTGTAATCCTTGCTCTGCTTGTCGCTTCACCAGCAATGCAACATTTCCTTGTTTATCCGCAAACAGAGTTCTTCACGGAAATGTGGCTCTTAGGACCAAACCAAAAAGCCGAAAACTACCCTTACAACATTGTCCAAAACCAGCAAAACAAAATTTATTTAGGTTTAAGTGACCATTTAGGTTCTGCCGCCTATTATCGTGTTGACGTTAAACTACGTAACCAAAACATGACTGGACCTGACAGCTTCCAACGTACCCCCAGCAGTCTGCCAACATTATACAGTTTTAACATTGTGGTAGCTGACGAACAGACAGTACAGGTGCCCATTGACTTCTCCTTCACCTATCATCAATCAAACGATTTAATCAATTTCAACAAATTAACCATCAACAACAACCCAATAAACATCAATGAGTACACAACCGCTTGGAACAACACCAACCACGATTACTACGCAAAACTAATCTTCGAATTATACCTCTACAATAGCACCACAAGCAGTTTCCAGTATCACGAACGATTTGTAGATTTACGGTTAAACATGACCGCATCCGCATAACAAAAACAAAGTTAATTCTAAATTTTTTGGAGATTATTTTATGAGCGAAAAGCCTATACGAGTTGCAGTTGTCGGCTTGGGCAAAATGGGGTTGCTTCACACGAGCATTCTTAACATTTTACCAAACGTTCAATTGGCCGCTATCTGCGAAAAAAACTCTTTTACAAGAAAAATCGGTAAAAAAGTAATCCAAAACGTTCCAATAGTCGAAGACGTTAGCGACTTTAAAGGATTAAATGTTGACGCCGTTTACGTAACTACGCCAATCTCTTCACATTATGCAGTAGCAAAAACTGTTTATCAACAAGATATTGCTCCGCATGTTTTTGTAGAAAAACCCTTATCTGGAAACGCAAGCCAATCAAAAGAACTCGTAGATTTTGCCGATAAGATAAAAGGCGTAAACATGGTTGGTTATCTTCGACGGTTCTATGTTACATTCCAAAAAGCAAAAGAACTCTTAGATTCAAACGCCATAGGCGAACCTAAATCATTTCAAATAAACGCTTACTCAGCTGATTTTGTCGGAGTTCACGACCCTG
Source organism: Bathyarchaeia archaeon (assembly GCA_042296865.1). Lineage (GTDB taxonomy): Archaea > Thermoproteota > Bathyarchaeia > Bathyarchaeales > Bathycorpusculaceae > Bathycorpusculum. The sequence goes on from CP170178.1 coordinate 192,358, forward strand.
AAGCATCAATTGCACGCGGCGGAGTTCTAAAAGACTTAGGTTCTTACGCAATCGACATGGCATTTTGGTTCTTTAAAGATTTCCAGATAACTTCAGCAAAAACCGAATCCTTAACAGGCAAAGATGCTGAGGACTCAGTTAACTTTACGGTTAAACAAGACGGTTCAGCTTTAGAGGGTGACTTTTCGGTTTCCTGGTGTAAGGAAGGCTTCCGTATGCCTGAAGTTGGCATAAAAGTTACAGGGTCAAACGGCATCATGGAAGTTAACGATGACCAAGTAAGCTTGACAAAAAACGGTGTAGGCAAAAATACTTGGTTTAGAATGGATCTTAACGACAAGGTTGGTTTCTGGCTGGGTAACCCTGAATATTACAGGGAAGACCTGCAATTCATAGAAGCCATAAAAACTGGCGCTATAGTTGAACCAAGCTTTGCAACCTCAGCAAAAGTCGACGAGTTAATCGAAACAATCCAAAAGAAGGCCAACTAACATGATAAGTCAGTCAGAGAAACTGTTTTTAGTCGGCGACAACCCGTTCCATAACATTAGCCATCTTTCTCAGGAACGCGCAAGAGACCGCACAGTGGACCCAAGCGACCCTAAATACGCTGCAACTCTTATATTAAGCGCCATGAACAACGGGGCTAACGGATTCACTTTTTCGGTTAGCGAAAATACCCTTGAAATTCTCAAAGAGCTTGAAATGCAGGGTGGCTTAGGTACACTTCATTTGCTGCCTGTTGTACCTTATGCGTTTGAGTATGTACGTTTAGCTACTCAGTTAGGCGGAATACCTGGTTTAGCCAAAAAATTTGGCGTTGACATGATGAAAACAGGAAATGTCAAAGCAATCGGTTTTGGATTAAAAGGCGTAGTAACAACTGACCCTAAAGCGATAATGAAAACTTACCTATCATACGAGATTACAAGGATAAAAACTGCCGTCAACTCCAAAATTAACTTGGATTCAATCATGCTACACCAACTGGTAACTGACATGGGTTTAGCGTTAAACATGGATTGGCTATTCAAATCATACATAGAATTTTTGTTAGACAGAAAAATAACCCCCGGCTTTAACACAGGCAACTTCTCCGTTTTAGTAAACAAGTTCCACGAATGGAATATTGACATAGGCAAAGTCTTAATTTTAACGCCGTTTAACAAGGCTGGATTCCAAGTTACTCCGTCAATCGCCGAATGTGAAAAATCCTTAAGCCTGCTTCCAACACCAAACGTTATCGCAATGAGCGTACTTGCCTCAGGTTACATTGAACCAAAAGAAGCCCTAGAATACATCGCTGCACTACCAAACATCAAAGGCGTAGCCATAGGAATATCAAAAGAAAAACACACCAACATATTCAACCTCTCAAACCAGTTGCTTAAAAAATAGTGTATCTTCATGCTCTGGCTGTTTGCTCTTTGGCTTGCATTTGGCGTTCTCTCCGTTGGCGTGACTGGTTTTCATTTTCTTTCAATGATACGTGCTTCCAATAAGCCATGGCAATTAAAAATTGACAGTACTTACTCACCTAAAGTAACCTTTCTGGTCCCAACATACAATGAATCAGCCGTAATCAAATACAAACTTATCAACATGGCAAAAGTTGACTATCCAAAAGAACTTATGCAAATACTGATTGTTGACAGTAAATCAACTGACTCAACCATCGATATAGTTAACGACTTCATACAGCAACACCCTGAACTAAACATTCAAGTATTATCCGAAAGCACCCGCAAAGGAAAAGCTGCAGCTTTAAACCAAGCCCTAAAACATGTCACAAGCGAATTAGTCATTGTTTCAGACGCCGATTGCCTGTACCAAAGTGATGTTCTCAAAAAATCTTTACCCTACCTTGCAGACCCTAAAGTCGGCGCAATATCCGGCCCAAAGCTTCTACTAAACTTTAACTCATCAAAAACAGCCCAAAACGAAAAAGACTATTTAGCGTCAATGAACAAGGCAAAATTGGGCGAATCAAAACATGGCTTCACTCCTCTATTTGAGGGTGGTTTTAGCGCTTACAAGAAAGATGTGCTTGAAAGTTTTGACCCGTACAAAACAGGTTCCGATGATTGTGGTACAATCATAAAATTAGCTGAAAACTCTTATGAAGCTCTTTTTGTCTCAGAAGCCGCCTTTTACACTACATTCCCAATATCTTGGAAAGAACGTTTAAGCATAAAACTTCGGCGTGGCAACCAACTGTTAAGAGTCTTTATGAAATACTTAGAATTATACCGGCATAAAAAAGTCAAAACAGCCCCAAGAGTTGTTTTATCTAACATTTTCGTTTATCTGGTTTGCCCATCCTTCTTTATACTGTTCATGATCGCAACGGTTGGTATGTTGGCTCTATATCCTTTGTTAACCCTATCATTACTTCTACTGTTAATCCCTAAAGTTAGACAATTATCTGCAGAAGTATTTCTAAATTACATTCTGCTCTTCATTAGCTCATTCTCAGTGCTTCTAAAAAGAAACTTTTTGATATGGAAACAACCCGCCGATAGACAACTATTCACCGAGGAAATGCTTAGACAAACTGGTTTAATTTAAAGAAAATAACGTTTGATTGGTACCCTAACATGTCACTTAATCAAGAAAAAATTTTTTTGCAAATCAATAAAAAGATGAATGCAAAAGTAGCTATGAAAAAAGGTTACCGCAAAAAAGTCAAGCGATTATTAGAAAAAATACAAAGAAACATATCTATAGCCCTTCTTTCAAACCCCCAAGTAACTATAGAAAAATATCATAATTCACGTTTTGGCTATGACACCCTTGGCAGAGATGTGGAAACCGGTATTACAAAATATGTTCAGTTATTAAAAGCACGTGGGATTCAATTTCACACGATTTTGGTTCTTGGTTCCCGGGTAAAGGGCAGATGGAAACCAACCAGCGATATAGACCTGACAATAATTGCCAGTGGTCTACCCAAAAAAGGCGTAAACGCAATTTCCAAGCGAATTTATGCCTTAAAAATAAGTGCCTTGTTCTCAGATAAACCAATCTATATGGGCATAGAACCTAGCGTTTGTTTATCTAAAGAAGAATACTTGGCTCGCCTATCAAAGTTTGACGTGGAAGCATTAGATGCCATACTCTACGGTCAAGTAGTTTATGACGACGGATTTTGGCCTACCGCCCAGAAAAAATATGATGCTTTGCGTGAAAAATATCAATTAGACGAAATGCAACTGAAACAACTGATTTTGCCTTCATAAAAAACTTGAGAGTTAAACGAGATGAATATTGCTTTAATCTCTGCTGGCTACCCACCTTACAAATACGGTGGCATAGACGTGCAATCTTACGATTTAGCCCATGCATTAGCAGACGAAAAAGTAAACGTTACAGTATACTGTGGCTACTCGAAAAACCCAGTAAACACTGTCGAAAACGAATATCTTAACGTCACTCGATTGCCCTTCCGTGATATAATCCCACGCAACCTTTGGTTCCAACTGCAAAATAAATCCTTATTCAAGGATCAATTAAGTAAATTTGACCTTGTCCACACACAACACTCCTCAGGTTCAATTTACGGCCTGTTAAAAAATCGAGTAGGTAAACCATGGGTAGTATCATTCCATGACCATGAAGTCAGACGTTTACTAATGCTTTTTAACTCAAAACCATGGACTCAAAGCCCCGGAGATGTTGCCTTCTACGCAGTTGGCTTTCCAATATTTAGCGTTTTTACGAAAACAGAACTCAACAACGCTGACCACTACATAGCCTGTGGATTAACCGGATACAAAGATTACGTAGACTTCAGCAACATCGACAATTCTAAAACTACGTTAATTCCAAATAGCATCCATTTAGATAAGATTCAAAAAGCTGCAAAAGCATACGAAGAAACGGACCAGCCTGTAGAAAAAAAGGATTTAACAATTTTCACTTGCGGACGCTTATTCACTTCAAAAGGTATACAATACCTCATCATGGCTATGCCCGAAGTTCTCAAACAAAACCCAAAGGTTCACCTAAACATTTTTGGGCAAGGTCCTTTACGACCCCAACTTGAAAAATTAATCAGAACGCTCGGTATCGAAAACAACGTGAAATTGCAGGGTTACGCTTCATATGAACGCTTAATGTATGAACTACAACAAAGCGACCTTACCGTTTTTCCTTCACTAATAGAAGTTGGCGCCAGTTTAGCGATTATGGAAGCTATGGCGTCCCATAAAACCGTTATAGCTTTCAAATATCCTTTCATATTGGAAGTAATTGAGCATCAAAAAACAGGTTATCTTGTCCCGCCAAAAGACGTAAAAGCCCTTGCTAGAGCCATCAACCTCTTGCTAAGTGACAAACAGTTAAGGAACAAAATAGGCGATAATGCTCACCAAAAAATCGTCAAAGACCATAACTGGAAAAACAACGTCAAAAAATACATTCAAGTATACTCTCAAATGATTAATACAAAAAGGTAACGGACTCTAACTTGACTGGTTTTTTAATTTGTCTGACTGGCGTTGACGGTTCAGGCAAAAGCACGCATGCAAAATTACTTAAAACTTATCTAGAGCAAAAAGGCTACAAATGCAGTTCCGTTTGGGCAGCATACAAGCCTTTTTTAGCATACTACTTCTTTGGGTTCACACGAATTTTAGGTTATTGGAAATACACAAAAAAAGAGTCTTATACCGATCCCTTAGAGTTCGCACCCAAACTAGTAGCTAAAAAGCTTGCCAAAATAATGCGTGTCATGTACTTTTTTGATTACCAACTAAAAATTCTTATAAAAATTAGAGTGCCTCTTTTCCTTGGAAAAGTGGTGCTATGTGATAGGTATCTTTACGATTTGCTAATGGAGCTGCAATTAAGTGATACGCTTTCAAAAAATTTTTCCCGTTTTCTCCCAAGAAGTTTACCTAAACCCTTAGTTGTTTTCCTTATGGTTGCTCCTGAAAGCGTAAATCAAACAAGGCGGGGCTTTTCATTTGATTTTTTTGCTAAAAGAAAAAAAATATTATTAGAATACGCTGATAGTTTCAAATTTGTGGTTATAGATTCGTCAAAAGAGTTAACTGACAACCAAAATTCTATCCGTAACGAAGTGTTAGAGCGAATTTCACTCTGTTGATTATTGATGAAAATACTGCTTGTTTGTGAAGGATTAAGTTCTAAAACCGTGCTTGCTCAACCATGGCGGCACGTCATAGAAGTAGCTACAAGAATGAAAAGCAGTGGTGATACCGTTGAGATTATTTCCAATGCTGCAACTGGGTTAGCTATTACAGAAGAAATCTTGGGTGTACCCGTTTATCGAGTCAAGAAAGGCTTGTTTTTTGAATCCCAAGAACTGCTAACGCTTTTGAACGCTATTGACGTAGATGTAATAAACTGGCATGGTAGCGACTTACTATCTGCCCTTCATTTTTGGCGCTTAAGAAAAAAGATAAACAAAAAAATTGTTTGGACTGTTCATTCTGGAAAAATATCCTTCTCAGATTTTGAACCATTGTCAATCTCAGACAAGCTCAGACTTTACAAATTTTGGAACAACCTCTTGAACGCTATTATTCCAAAATATTTCATTAAAAAATGGATTAACATTCCCCAATTAAAAATTATTACTACATTAAGCGAACGTACACAAAAATATATTGAAAAACTGGGTACTAACAAAAAAGTGGTAACTATACGATCTGGTGTAGACACATCAAAATACCATCCTGCTATTGCAGAAGAAATCAGTGTTATTAATGCGAAGTTAGGGTTCAACAAAGAACCTGTCGTGCTGTATTTTGGTCCATTGTCTTCTTTTCGTGGTGCAGACACATTTATTTTGGCTTTGCCTGAAATTTTGAAGGTTTACCCTTCGATTAATATTGTAATTTTAGCGCGTAACTATACTGGCAAAGAGGAAGAAACTAGAATAAGTAAACTAATTCCCAAGGCGGCTAATGTTAAAGTTATTTCCGGTGTCTTATCTCAACCAGAACTAATTCAATACCTGCAAGCATCAACAATAATTGTTTTGCCCTTCAAGTTTTGGCCCCAAGTCGAATGCCCCTTAACAATACTAGAAAGCATGGCTATTGGCAAAATTGTAATTTCTACAAATATCGGAGCGATTCCAGAGTTAATCCGTAATAATGTAAATGGTTTTTTGATTGAACCTGGAAATGTGTCCGAATTAAAAAATGCAATAATTAAGTCACTTTCTGATATAGCGGTATCTAACAAAGTAAATGTTAATGCAAGCTTTATTATCCAGCAATATGACTGGGGTAGAATCGCTGAAGATACTCTTAGAACTTTAAAAGAATCATTTGAGGGAGTTTGTATTTAATGAAATTCGCTTACGAAAACTTGTTTATCGTTGCTTTATCAATCTCTTTTTGTGTTAGCTATTTTACTGATTTATCGGTTGCGCGTGAGGTCCTTGGCTTTTTTTTTCTCAGTTTTGTACCTGGCTATCTTTTAGCTAACCTAATAAAAATGGATTTTGATAGGACTGAGTTAATCCTTTTTTCAATAGGCTTCAGTTTAGTTTTTCTTATGGTTGGCGGTTTACTCTATAATGAACTGGGCATTGTTCTGCAGATAAAGCCCTTTTCAGTAGTTCCGTTTGATCTTTTCGTTATAGCGCTTGTCTCATGTTTTTCTTTTCTTACATTATTTTTAAAAAGAACTACTATAGACTTAGGAATAGTAAAATATCTAAGCGGTATCCGAAAATATCCTGCGGTGCTTTTTGTACTTGTGCTTCCAGTTTTAAGTGCTATAAGTGCTATTTGGGCAAACTTTACAGGAAATACTTCTTTTCTATTGCTAACCATCTTAATTCTCTCCTTGTCATTTGCCGTGGTTATTTTTACTAAAAAAATACCTCGAAAATATTATCCTGTTTTTATTTTGTCTGTTGCATTTGCTCTTCTAATACATACCTCATTAACTTCTGATTTTCTTCAGGGTCACGATATACATCTTGAAAGTTATGTTGCTCAAAGCACTTTGAATAATGGTGTCTGGTCAGCGTTGACAATAAATGACCTAGATTTCGGTCGACTCAATGCGATGCTTAGTGTAACGATATTGCCGACTATCTATTCTAATGCGTTAGGGTTAAACATAATATCGGTTTTGCTCTTCGTTTTTCCTTTATTTTTCATCTTTGTTCCTTTAGCATTGTATAAAATGTGGTCAGGATTTTTCAGCGAAAGAATAGCATTAATTTCCGTTATTTTGTTTATGAGCGAAATATCATTCTATAGTGAAATGTTAGCACTCACCAGACAAATGGTTGCTGAACTGTTTTTTGTTCTTCTTTTATATCTTGTTTTAAAAGATAAATTAAAAAATAGGAATGGGAAAATTTGTTTTATTATTTTTAGCTTCGCTCTTATTGTATCCCACTATGCTATCGCAATTTTGTTTTTATTCTTTGCTTTAGCTGCTTTTACCTACCTATATTGGAAGAAAAAAGCTTCACTCTTACCTTTCCCCTTAATTATGATATTTACCTGTATTATGTTTTTGTGGTACTTGTATATTTCAAACGCATCTTCTTTTACCGCAATAGTGCAATTTGGTGACTATATTACTTCAGGTCTTAGCGATTTCTTTGTTATTTCATCACGCGATTCTGCCGTTTTAGCCGGGTTAGGTATAAGTGCTACGCAGTCAGCTCTTCAAATGCTTAGCAGGGTATTTGCTTACTCTGTAGAAGTTATGATTTTTATTGGCTTTATTTTAGCTATTGTCCTGAGGAAGTATAAGCAACAAAAAGCAGTTTTTGCTGTTTTTTCGACTGTTGGTATGTTACTAATTGCAATATGTGTATTGCTCCCTAATTTTGCAGATACCTTGAGGATGGAACGATTTTTCCATTTGTCTTTGTTTGTAATCGCTCCACTTTTTGTCGTTGGGACAATTTTTATTGCGCGCCTAGTATCTAAGAAAAAATCTAAGTATCTAGCTCCAGTTTTAATTGCAATTATTTTAATACCTTATTTCCTTTTCCAAACCGGCTTTGTTTATGAAGCAGCACAAACTCAAAGTTGGTCTGTGCCTTTAAGCAAATATCGGATGAGCAATGTTGATCTCTATCAAGGTGGTCATATAAATCCATTTGATGTGCAATCAACTCAGTGGGTTTCAAGATATGTTGACGTAAACAAATTGTTGCTATATGCTGATGCTCCTTCTAAATCATTTGTTTTGGTAAGTTATGGGATGTTTTATAGAGGGAACATTCAGGATCTGACGAATGTTACACATTTCCAAGCGGACAGTATAATTTACCTAAATCAAATGAATGTTCTGGACGGTATTGGCATAACTAAAACCTATACTTGGAATATGTCTCAAATAAATTTGCAAGATCAATCGACAATTTATACTAATGGTTATAGTGAAGCTGTAAAAATTGCGTAGTACACAACAAATACTAGAGTTGCTTACATTGGAAAAAAATCTTGAAAGAAAAAAAATTTTGGTGACAATAGGTCTCTGCGTGAAGAACGCAGAAAGGACTATATCTCAGACAATAAAAAGCATACTTGTTCAAGATTATCCAAGCAATTTAATAGACCTAATAGTGGTTGATGGTCAAAGCACCGACAGTACTATTGAATTAATACGAGACATTTTATCTATGACCCTAATCCACGTCTCGTATTATTCAGACTTCGGCCTAGGTCTTGGTTTAGCTAGGCAAATTGTGGTAGACAACGCACAAGGAAAATATATTATTTGGGTCGATGGCGATATTTTTTTAACTCCCAGTTATGTACGAGAGCAAGTCTCTTTTATGGAACAGAATTCAAAAGTAGGTGCTTCCAGAGGCATAGAGTTACCTGCTGAATCCACTAATTTATCTGAATTGGAATATGCCAGCAAGATTCGCTATTATGAAATAGTTGAAAAGAAAACATTGAGTACCTTAGGCGCCATTTTCAGAACTGACGCTATACGAAATGTTGGAGGATTTGACAAGTCAATCAAAGGTGCCCAAGAAGATATTGACGCAACATTTAAAATGAAATGTGCCGGATGGAGCCTTTTATTAAACGAAAGTAAACTAATAGTACAATATCGCGACTCCTGGTTAAGTCTATTTAAACAATGTAAGTGGTATGGGTTTGGGGGGTATATTCTACTTCACAAACATGCGCTCATTAGCGAATATTGGACAAAAATTTTTCCTGTGAATTTCTTTGTCGGCTTTTTAGGTATCAAAAAAGCTTATCATTTTTCCCATAAAAGAATTGTCGTACTGTTACCAATTTACAGAACCATAAAAGATTTTTTCTGGTGGATTGGTTTTATTCAGGCATCACTAAAAAATTAGAGGTATTTTTCAATTACCTCCCAAACACCTATTTGCCGAACTGGGTCATATTTTCCTCGGAAGCTTCCATTCAAACCGTTTGTATCTGGTTGAGAATAATGCTCTAAGTCCAAGCCTATAATTGAAGTATTGTTCGCCCAGGTTAAGAAAAATGCCTCCCAACAGTCTGACATTTCAGCGGTGTCTGCACCCCAACCTGGTACTGGATTTCCTGATAAATCTACGTTTGGTACGTTTTTCCAAGGCATAGTGCTTGTCCCATTATTATTTCTAAACCCCACATTAATGATTATTTTTTTATCGTATTTGTCTGACAATGCCTGATACAAGTTCGGATAATTAAAGTTTGGACCATAACGATTGGATGTCCAATTTCCCATCAGGTCTTGTATCGTGGGATTCCAACATTTGGCGATTTCAGTTGCATTTATTCTGTCATAAAGATTTTTTCCAAGACTTTGGTATGAATCGATTTGAATAAAATCAAGTGAGGCTAACCAGGTTGCTTGATTGTAGATTACATCCCATTGTCCAGCGGTTGACCACCAGTTTATTCCATAGATTATTTTTCCGCTATAAACGCTTCGAATCTCTGAAATCACATGATTCCACTCATTTGTATAACCGCTTCCTAACAAAGCATTCAAAGAATCGCCCATGAACGCTTCGTATTCAGCACCGAAAACAAATAACGGTATTTTTTTTGATTCGGCCCATTCTGCAATCCCTTTAATGTATTCTGCATAGTTATCGAACCATACGCTCCAATTTTGAGGGTTAGGGGCGGGAACACCTGGGTCTTTGCAAGCCCAAAGCATTATGTCTAGGCCATTGGCTCTTGTTTTATTAATCATTATTTCAAGCTCAGAGATTGAATGAGTATATTCTCCCATATACCCAATTGGTCCTCCTGAAAATGTCAGGTTGTCAGGGTTACTGGCATCAGGTTGCCAATATGTCCGGATATCAACATAATGTATTTCTGGTAATCTATTCCGTAATTCCACTAACAGGTTATCCGTTCCACGTTCCGAATAATAGTAGCTAAATGGAAAAACAGCGACAGATTCAATAGACCAGTTTGTTTGCTTAATCGTTCCTGTTGAAGGAATTTTAATTGTGTAAACTGAAATTGCAGTTACCAATGTTGTACTCACAATTATAGCAATGAAAATTGCAATTACTTTTGTCCAAGTTAGAGGTGTCTTAGGAAACAACTGGTTTATCTCCGTTTGCTAGCCTACGTTATTAAGTACATTTGCTATTTATTTGGTTTATGAAATTGAGGTATATACTGTGAAACAAGAAAGAGCAAGAATAGTTCGCGTTTTATCTCCTAGAGTCCCCGGTTCAAGTGCTCGCGCCCTAATTTCTTCTGAACTTTTCGATCAAGAATGGTCTCTTTTAAATTATAATGTAAAAAACATTTGTTATCATGATTGCAGCACAGGTTTAGGTTATGATTTTCATTTAAGAACATTCTATTTTAGTCCAAAGGGTATAACTTGGATGCTTTCTTTACCGTTTAAGTTGATTAGTTGCAAGCCTGACTTGTTTGTCTGCGGGCTTGCTACTCCTGAACATTATGTGACCTTTATTATTGGTAAACTACTGAGAAAACCGACATTAGTGCTTGATAGCCATTGGTTCTGGCCTAATACTCTTTATGCTAAAACTCTTTGGCCTGTGTCAAAACGGATAGCTAATAGTTGTAACGCTTTGGCGCTCGTTGGTCGAAGAGCTAAAGCCTTCTGGGTAAAAGCCGGTGTTAAGGGCTTGAGAATATGTTTATATAACTATTATTACAGTAACCTAATAACCGATAAAAAAGCAATCGAGGAATCAAAAAAGATTCAAGAAAATTTTAAGCATAAAAAAATTATTCTTTTTTTAGGCCGTTTAGTTGCTCTAAAAGGGGTTGATAATTTAATCAAGGCTTTCAAAATTTCTCTTGAATCACAAGATAATTCTGTTCTTCTGATTGTAGGTGATGGTCCAGAAAAATCTTCATTGCAAAACCTAGTGAGAAGCCTTGATTTGAAAAATGTTTTTTTTGTTAATGGTAAATATGGCGATGATAAAATACCCTACTTTCTAGCGAGCGCTCTCTTTGTTTATCCATCAAAAAATTCGAGTAGCGTTCCTGAGGAATGGGGTCTTGCTATCAATGAAGCTATGTCTGTGGGAAAGCCCATTATTGTAACACGCTCGGTAGGCTGTGCCTTTGATTTAGTAGAAAATGGTGGAAACGGGTTTATAGTTAATTCTCGGGATATTGAAGCTTTGGCATTTGCTCTAAAAACTATTATGTGTGATGAAGCTTTGAGAACTAAGATGGGCGATAGATCGACGGAAATAATAAAGAACTACACTTTGATGCAGTCGAAAGAACGTTTAGAACAAATTATTTCAAAAGTAGTTTAAGCCCTTTTTTTCATTTTCCATTTTGACAAATTACTTTTTTAAGGTACTGTTAAGTCTCGATATACCTCATTTTAGGATGACATTTTTTAAATAGCTATAATAATCAGTGCTAAACTCTTTGCTTACAGGATTATGGTTTAAAATGGACTTGGAAATACTAAGCATGCGTTTGCGGGCCGTTTTCTATAAGAGGGCTTTTCTTTATGCAGGAAAAAATTTACGTATAGGCGGTAGAATTGAACTCAGCGGAAAAGTCAGTGTTGGAGATGACGTCACATTTGCTGGCGGTTCAGCTAAATTGTTAGCTCGTGGAAATGGAGCGATTAAATTAGGTAACAATGTCTATTTTGACAAAGCAACAATTATTTCAACAATTAAAGTGGAAATTGGCAACGATGTTATAATTAGTCGCGACGCTTTGATTAGTGACCATAATGGTTTTGGATTAGATGGCAACCCTCAAGTTGAAAAACCAATAAAAATTGGCAATCATGTTTGGATTGGTATGAGGTCAATGTTCCTTAAGGGCGTTACAATTGGAGAAAATTCAATAGTTGGTGCAATGGCAGTTGTAACAAAAGATGTAGAGCCAAATACTGTTGTGGTTGGTAATCCAGCTTATAAACTACGGGATACCACCGGTTATACTATTAAAAGACTAGAGTTTAAGTAATTGCTTAAAAAGCAATAAAAAATCTTTGCCTCGCTCTATACTCTTTCACTCCAAAATCAAGGTTAAACTGCTCTTTTAATCTGATTATGTCAGCTTTTTTCAAAACTGTATTTTATGGAGTAGAAAAAGGTTGCTTATAATTGTTCTATATATTTTCTCTATATAAGCTTAAATCTTAGTTCTACAGAGTAGTTTTTTGGAAAGGAGAAGCAAGGGCTTGCAGCGAGCAACCGTTTCAGTAATTATTCCTGCATACAATGAGGAAAATACAATTGGCACAGTTATTACTAGTACAACTCGGATACTTGATGACCTTGATGTACCATACGAAATTATAGTTGTAAATGACGGTTCAACGGATAAAACCGGTTTTGTTGCATCCAATTACAAGGTTACAGTTCTTACAAACAGTGTTAATCGTGGTAAAGGGTACTCGTTAAGGCGTGCGTTAAAGCTTGCGCAAGGCGAAATAATTGTTACACTTGACTCAGATGGTGAACATAAACCTAAAGAGATTCCTGACCTTCTTGAACCGCTCCAAAATGGCGTGGATGTTGTTGCTGGTTCCAGATTCATGGGTAGACAACCTGATGTCACTACAAAGCTAAATACAATCGGCAATTTTCTCTTTAACACGGCCATAATGACTCTTACCGGCCAACGTGTGACAGACAGTCAAACAGGCTTTAGAGCAATAAAAAGAGAAGTTATGGAGCAACTTAATTTAGCTTCAGATGGCTATGAGATTGAGACAGAAATCACTGTTAAAACTCTTTGCAGCGGTTTTGTGCTTAAAGAGAAACCTATCAGTGTGGAACGAAGAAAATATAGTATGTCCAAGTTAAAAATTCTGTCTGACGGCGCCAAAATTTTGAAAACAATAGTTAGATCTTCACTTCAAACCTAAATCTGCTTTAGGCGCTTCGATTTTTTATTTTACTGTTTTTTAAAAGCTAAAATTGTTACAAGCGGCGTTGCGGGTGCTGGTGTGCCTGTTGGAGCGCAAAAAAATAGGCAAATCAACATTAATATGCCATGATAGTTTCCGACTTTGCATTTCGCTGTTCAGTGCTTTCTGCTGTTTTCTTTTGGGGTTCACTGCTTTACTTTTTAAACCAACCTATTAGATGTTAGTCGTTATTATGTGGTCGTAAGATTATTTCGTATTTCGTAGCAATTAAAAGGTGAATTTACATTAAACTTGTCGATTGGTCTGTGGTTAACAGCAAAAATAATACGTTTTCCCACACAAACCACAATAACGACTAAGGTCTAATAGAAGCCTAATAGGTTGGTGTTGCTTGCCCCGTTTTTAGTTTACGAACTGCTCTACAACCGCGCCGCATTGGCTGCAGTGAATGTGCAAGCCGTACCTGTGGCTTTCGTAACCACTGATTGAAGCGCCTTTCATGGGAAAAACAAGCCCGCACCGCCCGCATCGGTAATTACCGCCCATACAGGTTTTGCGTCTCTGCAACCAGTCATAAACTGCCGCGCCTGCCCCAACAAGAGCCAAGGGCACTATGAAAAACAGGATTTCAAGCAGAACAATCCATGAGTTGCTGTTCATTTTGGTTCTCCAGATTAACCGTTAGATTTTTTGTAAGGTTGGCTCGTCATGCCTTTTATGTTAACAGATGTCTCTGAATCGTTTACCGCAACAACAGCACTCATACTCTGCAATCCTAAACGTAGGCGCCTCAAACGTTCGCAACGGTTTAGCCGCGGTTCCTCCACAAAAGGGGCAAGCAACCAACAAAAACCCTCCCAAAGTCACTGGCTATAGTAGACTTCGATTTTACGAATCCTGCTACACCAAGGAATCAACGCTTCCTTGCGGATATCTTTTACAATCTGCTCATTCGATGTTTGACTTGACTCATAACCTAACTCTACCTCAATAACTGCCTTTTTAGTTAACATTTTATCGGTCTCCTATTTCATAATATATTCTTAACTTATTCTTAACTTTTTTTATATTTACGACTTTCTTGAATGCTACGTTGACAAAGGCTATGGACTGGACCAAATACGCGTGGCTAAAACGAGGAAAAAGACGACAAACAACCCTAGAAGTTTTCAGAAAATCCCCAGTTCCCCTGACAGTAAATGACATCCACCTACGAACAAAAATCGCCCTTTCCCAAGCATCCGCAACAATCACAGAACTAGAAGAAAAAAACCTAATCCAATGCCTCACCCCCCAAGACAAAATAGGCAAACTCTACCAAATAACACAAGAAGGCAAAGAACTTCTCAAAGGAATAGAAGACTCACAAAAAGCATAGGCGTCTTGGTGGGCACCATTTTTAGAAAAGGTAATGGCGCCAGCAAAATATGACCAAACAACAAAATAATCATCATCCACTAAGTACAAAAGAAATCAAACGACCGCGTAGACGGCGTTCTAATGTTCATAAAGCCAACAAGGGAAAATAAAAAAAGGCCAACTAAACCGTGATTTAGCTAATTTTATCTGAAATCATTTGATTTATTCGCTCCAAATAGGAAGATGGTTCAACCACTTCTAACTCGTGTTTATTTACCAAAATTTTTGGTACAACGAGCAAATGATAATCAATGCTAAGAATATACCGTGCTTCTACGGCAACTCCTAGTTCAATCCATTTACGATCGGTCTTGTCTTTCGGATAATGAATTTTTTCATTTTTTGAAATTCGTTCTAGCCGGGATTCGATGAAAGAGCTATTGAAACGCTTAATTATTTTCTCCCTTTCAAGTTTCTGCAAAAAGATTAAAAGTAAATATCTACTAGGTTTAAAATGAACTTCATACTCTGATATAGCTTGATTAGAAATTGCGATAACATCTCGATTAATTCTTACTCCATCAAGAGCATTTGAATGCTCTCCAGTTAATCGCACAAATACGCACGTATCAATAACAACATAGGGCATTTTTAGTCCTCAATTGTGTCAGTCCAATCTCTAAGTAGCTCCTGCTCAATTTTCATAAAACTAGGTATTCCAGAATCAAGAAAGCCATTTTTATTTAGCGCTAATTGTGTTGTTTTTGTCCCTTCACTATCCTTTTCTACGTGGTAAATCGCGATGTCTTCAGCTTTTATCAAGCCTTTCTTTACTATTCGGTTAATCGCCAATATCATAAACGGGCTATGGGTTGTGCAAATAATTTGTTTTCCCTCCGAGACAGCCGTCGCAAAAAGCTCATCAAGGAGTACCTGACTTTCAGGATGAAGACTAATTTCTGGTTCTTCTATTAGAATAACACTTTCAGGTTCTGCTGAAAAAATTTGTACAATAATTGGTAATATTTGGCGAGAACCCAATCCTGCTAGAGAAGCATTTAAAGAAGTCTCAAATTGTTTGTCAAAAAAGTTTGTTTCTAGTTTTCCATTTCCAACATATCCCGCATGAATTTCTGGGATTTGAAATTTGTCAGCCCATTCTTGGATTTTAAGTGCAATTTTTTGCTCTCTAGTAAAATATCGAGACAATATTTCGATTACGTGTTCCCCTCTGTAACCCACCCATAAAGGTGAAGTTTTATGTTGGATTTGCCTTTGAGGGTTAGCAATATTTAGTTGCGAATCGATTCTGCCTCGTTCACCAGAAATCAGGAATACATTTTTGAATCTATCCCGCAAGTAATCTAATAAAGTTCGTGCAGCCAAAAGCTGGAAATCAAAATTTTTGTTTGAAATATTGCAGGTAAAACATCGGCTATCAAACAAAGCAATTGGATCATAAGATGAAGCATGTGATTCACCGCACAAATCATTCTGAATTGTTAACGAATTTTCTGTTTTATAAGCAGAAACTTTCACATATTTCTCTATTTTAACAGTTTGACTATATTCTTTTTTCAAAAAATTGAATCCGATTTTATATTCTACCCTATTAATTGTAAACCTTGAAATATGATAGCCATTAACAATCGAATCAATTGACTTCTGCAGTTGATCGTCAGTTTTAACCTCAATTTCAATACTAGCGCTATTTTTTCTGTCCCCTTTATGAACTACGAATTTTTGTAATTCTTCTCTTGGATACCTCCAAAGTCCTTGAGGGTCCGTAAAAACTCCGATGATAGTGTTCTTATTGCTGTCAGCAAACAAAGACTCTCTTGCAGCATCAGCAAATAAACCGATCCCTTCTAATATTGCACTTTTCCCAGAAGCATTGGTTCCTGTTAAAATCGTTAAAGGTTTAAGCTCTAATTTATCAAGTTTTTTTATGCTTTTAAAATTTTCAAAGGAAGCGCTGGTTAGCATATCTTCAATATGACCATGTTAAAACTATATATCATTTTGGTTAGTATCTGTTCACAAAAGGCATAATTAACTTACGATTCTTTTTGGGTCATAATTTGTTGGCAGTTCTAGTCGTGAGGTTGTATCCTTTGCCAGTTACCATTATTGCCATA
Organism: Bathyarchaeia archaeon; assembly: GCA_042296865.1. Lineage (GTDB taxonomy): Archaea > Thermoproteota > Bathyarchaeia > Bathyarchaeales > Bathycorpusculaceae > Bathycorpusculum. Next base: position 209,187 of record CP170178.1, read on the forward strand.
AAACATTATTTGACATGGGAAGTGTATATTATTTATCGAAAAATCATTTTTTTAAGTTCAAGGTGGATAGTTATTTAAGTTAAAGAGGGGAAATTAGTTAGTTGGGTAAATTAGATGGCTGGCGAATACAGTAGAACACTTGAGCAGATTGCGAAGCCCTTTATTGAAAGCGGCATTTATGCGTCTACTGACGCGTTTGTTAGCAATCTTGTAAAAGATGTTTCTGCAAGGAAGATTCGTGAGTACGAGCGGAAAATTAGGGCGTTTGAAGCAAAATATGGTTCTTTTGACGAGTTTACCCGAAAAATTCGTGGAAAGGCTTCTCCCAAGCAGGAGGACAGGTGGATGGAGTGGGAAGCTGCAATTAACATGCTTAATGCTTGGAAACGTGTAGCTTGCGAGTTAGCTTCTTTTGCCTCTTAATGACGTCTTAGCCGTTCTTTTAAAAGTGAAATTTACGTTTTTTATATAGTATATGTTAGGTATTTCTAAAAACCGCTCTGTCCTCCTATGTTTGGAGGAAAAAATGATGTGCAACCTGTTCATCCAGATTTATAACGAAAAGACACCAAGAAACCCGCAGCAAATCAAAGCAGCAGTTAAATCAGACCTTTCATGCACTGTTGCTGAATCCTTAACGGTTTCTTGCCAACAATAAAAAAACGTTTAGAGGTGCAAAAAAAGTGTATAAAACAATAGTTATCGATTGCCAGAACAAGGATGGCGTGATTTCTTGTGAAGACTGCGCCCTTTATCATGAATGCTTGATAAGAAAAGAACGGATAGTAATCAGCAGCAAACAATAAACAACAAAAAACGGGTCAACTATTTTCTGTTAACAGTTGATGCGCCCGAAGTGTTAACTGTCCCCAAAGTCGGGTTACCAACGTACTGCAGTGACGACGCGCCGCTTGCATCAACGTTTAGTGTACCGGTTGGATTGACTACGGCGTGGCTTGCACCGCTTAAATTGACGTTCACATCGTTAACTTGAAAGTTTTCAAGTTCCATGTTGCTTGCGCCTGAAACTTCACTGACCAAGTTGCCGCCAGTTCCCTGCCCTGTTAGGCGTGAAGCACCAGACAATTCAACAGTCAAATCCCCAACAGCAATGCTTGTCATGTCAAGAGAGCTGGCGCCAGAAATTTTTGCCGTAAACTGGCTGTCGCTGCTAAATCCGTCCATTTTGCCGCTGGTGGCGCCTGAGAGCGTTACCGCTTCCATTGTGGGCATGGTGATTTCTGCTTTTGTATCAAAAACGCCAAAGAATGGCAAGCCGGGTGTGACATCAATTTTTAGGGTGTCGCCGTCTTGGGTTACGGTTATTCGGTCAAATACGCGTTCGCCTGCAGTGATTTTTATGCTAAACGTGTCTGCTTGTTTTACGTCTACTTGGAAGGCTGAACCAACGTCAATTGAGGTAAAACCAGTGTTTGTGTATTCACGTGTTGTTGGGTTGCCTGTTGACCAGTAAAATATGATAAACGCGAACACTGCTCCAACAACGATCAGGACAACCGCGATTACTATGAGGGCTATTAGGATTGCCGCTAGACCCTTTTTGTTTTGTTTTAGACCCAAAAAATTCAGCCTTCCCTAAACTAAGGGTTAGTTGAATTGGTATTTAACTGTTTAGAAGGGGTCGTTGTCTATTTTGTTGCTGAACCATTTAAGGTACCATTTGAAATTTTCGCAGGTGTCATTTGACGAACAGGCAAGGCAAGGAAACTCGGCGCCTGCTTCCTCAAAAATTTTGAAAATTTTCTGTTTAGTTTCTTCGTCAAGCCCTAAGGCTTCTACTCGTTTATTTAATTCTCCTCTCAACTTAGCTACCCTGCAAAAGTAAATGGCTAAAAAATGTAAAAACCTATTGCTTTTTTCCTATAGAGCAGTGCTGTTCCACAGGTACACGTTTGCGTATTGACCATTTAACGGATAATTTGGGTCGTCATAGATTATGTCTAAACTGTAACCGTGGCGTGCCATCAAGGTTTGGGCACTATTCCACACTTGTGCGGTATACTGGTCGGGTTCCCAGAAACCCCAAATCGTGTCATCCAAACGCCGCATGCCAAACCCGTAATCTTTTGGCAAAACCAGCACCGAATCAGCTTTAATCGGGTCAACGTTGCCGCTTTTTACGGTGTTCCAGATTCGCTGGAGCGCTTCAAAATGTTCATCCTTCATTGTGCCGTAGATTGTTTGGTTGTTGTAGGGGTAGTTGAAGATGGTGATGTATTTTGCTCCTGCCCTGTAACTTGTTAGCATTTGTTGATAGATGGTTTCTCCCGTGTCAAGGTACGGCGGCTGATTGTACTTCCAAGTAATGATGATGCCCCAATCCTTGTCCTGCATGCGGGCGGCGCCTCGAAGAAGCGCAATGTCCTGGGTTAAGCTGTGGTTCCAACCGATTTGAGCAAGCATCACGTCATAGCCGGAAAGGTAATCAAACCAGTACAAAGCGTAGTCGGAAGCGTACATTGGAACGTTTGCAGCTTTAAGGTTCACGGTGCCGCCTTCACGCAAGAAACCATTCACAAATGTTTGCGCAACAGAAGAGTACGTTGCATTTGCTGGAATAGTCCAGTTATGCGCCTGCTTGTCCGTGTCAAGATAGATTCCGCCGCGTTCATCATAATAGTAAACACCCAAGAAGCGCTCGCCATAACGTTGCTTTGCGCCATTTGTGAAGTCTGTTCGCCATTCAAGCCCTTTTTCCGCCAAAATTCGAGGGGCTAAATCGCCAAAATACACGATAATGTTTAAGCCTGAATCGACGGCGTAATCGCAGATTTCCTTGGTCGCGTTTTCATCCATGCTTATGGGGCCAGACTGTAAAATGAACAGGTTAGTGTAGTTTTTGACGCGGTCAATAAGCAGTAGGGCTTGCTCTGTGGTGTCTCCGCAGAAAGCCACGCCAACGTAGGTTTGTTTGGATTGTTGACTGCTCAGGGTATGATAGAAAACAGAGAAAACCAAAGCACCGATTAAGACTACTGCGATTAGGATTATTAAACGTTTTTTCAGTTGAAACTCTCCCAAACAGGCATTAGTAAAGGTTCAAGATATTAAAAAACGTCAAGGTATAAATGCGGCAAATTCAGGTTTTCCGCAAGATAGAAAAAGAGGCAGCTAACCCTTCTATATTATGACAAACACTGACAAAACAGGACATTTGTGGCTTGACGAGTTAAGCACCAACGAAGCCGCACAAGCCGCCAAACAAGGCAAAGTCGTCATTTTCCCAATCGGCAGCGTAGAAGAACACGGCGAACACTTGCCCTTATGCACTGACAGCATCCAACCCGAATACATAGCGCTCGAAGTTGCCAAAAGAACAGGCTGCTTAGTTGCGCCGCCTTTCCGTTACGGCATAGTTAACGCTGGACGCAACTTCCCAGGCACATTAACCATCCAGTTTGACACGCTGCTTAACGTAGCCAAAGACATTCTCTCTGAGCTTGCCCGTAGCGGGTTTAACCGCATCATCGTCATGAGTGGTCACGCAGGCTCGTCTCACATGATTGCCCTTAAGCTTGCGGCGCAGGAAGTTGTCCGCCAAAACGGGGAAGAAAACGGCAAGCAACGCACACGAATCATGGTTTTGTCAGACTACGATTTCGCCGATGAACTGTCCCCAGAGTTGGCTGCCCCAGGTGATGGTCACGCTGGCACGGTTGAAACCTCACGGGTATTGGATATCCGTCCTGACCTGGTAAAATCCAAGGGTGTGCCAAGCCGTTATGAGATGCCACGGTTTGAGGTGGTGTTGCATCCTGAAAAATATTTCCCAACGGGCGTTCACGGTGATCCAACAGCTGCCACAGTTGAGAAGGGCAAAAAAATCAATGCTTACATAGTGGAGCAGGTTGTTAAGCTTGTTAGGGAGCTTGAAAGCTAACTTGGCAGCTTGATTGAAAATGTTTATGTTTCTGCTGGTTCATCGCTGAAATAACGTTCCGCAACAAAGCGTGGCGTGCAGACACAGTAGAAAACCAAGTCGCAGTTGCCCACGTTTTTTATTCTTTGAGAAACCCCGTCTGGAATAACGACTACGTCGCCGACTGTGACTTCTGCGGGTTCCATGCCTTTAACTTCCATAACGCCTTTTCCCTGTGTGATGATGTAGGTTTCTTCTATGTCTTCAAGGTGATGGGCAACGGTGGTGACGCCGGGTTTCACTGTGGCTACTGCAATTGAAACTTTGCCGTCGCTGGAACCATAATTTTCTCCGACAAAGCAACGTTCAGATGTATACTTCATGTTTATGCTGTTTGCTTTGATGATTGTGGGTTTCATGCTTTTCACGTTACAGCAGAATGGATACACAAACGTTTAAGTCAATCGGGAACTCTAGAAAATACAATCTACTTTTACAAAAAGTTCGAGTTTTTTTTATGACTGAACGGGTTATGACAGAAATTGTATGTTCAGACTGCGGGAAAACCGCCACAGTGCCTTTTAAGCCTACAGCGGGAAAACCGGTTTACTGCAAAGAATGCTTAACAAAACATCGTACAAATACACGACAAACAAAAAGTAAAAACCAAGACAAAGCCAACCCGAAACAGGCGTGGTCTCGCCGTAGAGACAACTGGAAAGGCCAAACGGAAAAACCCGTTACCGCCTAAAAACCAGAGTTTATTTTGCCACGATTGCTGGTGCTTGGGTTGAGTTAATCACGGTGAGTGCACCGTTTTTGCCGAGCCGTAACTGTTTTTCGCCTCTAAATAGACAAACTTGTGCATTTCTGATTTCGATGTTGTCGCTTAAAGCTACAGTGTTTATTTGTCCTTCCCACAGGCATAGTTTAATGGTGCCTGTTTCGTCGCCGATTAACGCGTTTACAACCATTGCTGTGTTGCCGAATTGTGTGTGTACTTGGGCAGGTTTTGGTATTTCTTGAACTTTTGCTTTTAGGTTTATGTGCTTCATGCCTGAACGTAATTCAGCAATAGTGCTAAAGACTGTGTCAGTGTTTTGTTTAGCGATTTTTTTGCGTATTTTGTCTGTGCTCATGTAATTCTCGAAAGTTGCATCGTTACTTCTAGACAGGAATTCTTCGTCAACCTTAAATTGAGCTACTACGCAGTCATCTTTTTTGATTAAAAAGATTATTTCGTCTTTTGCTTTACCACGGTACTCCACGGAGAGTTCGCCGCAACGTGCTTTTCCAGCTTCTTTAGCCTCAATTAATGCTTGAACAACTTCAGCCGGGTAAACATTATATTTGACTGAAACAAGAGCAAGATGTTCACCCAAAGTAGATTTCTTTTGTCTCAAATTTCCCCCTCCATTTTTTAACTTTTTTAGAAACAGAGAAAAAGTGAACCAAGTTTTTCCGTTCCTTTTCTCAAGAATCCAAACAATTACACTATATCTATTTCTCTTCCTATATTAGGGTGACTGTTAAAAACGTACGCTTTTGCCCTGAAGTCACCCAAAAATGCATTTCGGGCTTAAAGTGGGCGAAAGCTCTATAGTAATCAAATCTGCAATGTCTAATATTTAAGGTTAAAACAGAAAACACTAAGAAAAGGCACGTTGAAACCTGCTCGAAAAATGTTTGGGGCTTCCTCGCTTATTATTCAGATTATAGCTGGCTTTTTTTTGGATTTCCGTTTTTTCTTTAACATATGTTCATATTCTAAAGGCATCAGTTTATAAGAGGCGTTGCCACATGATTTGATTCGTGGAAGAAGAAATTCTTACACACGAATATAGTAGGAGTTGAAATAGCGAATATGTCATACGGTAACAGAGAAATGCACAAGGCAACCTGCGCAGACTGCGGAAAAGAATGTGATGTTCCTTTCAAGCCAGACGGTAGCAGGCCAGTTTACTGCCGCGAGTGCTACGCAAAACGAAGACCACCACGAAGATACTAAGCGTAAGCTTGTGCATCTTTAACTTCGTTAATCTTTTATTTCTTTTTTAATTTTTTATTATTTAATTCTTAAATTGACCTTATTTTAGGCAACTTTTTAAAATACCACAACAAGGCTACACCAGCAAGAGCCACTGCTGTTCCGGATACGGCGGCAACAGGTACCACTGGAAAACTATCTGGCGGTTGGACTTCTGTTTGGGTTTGAGTTGGCGAAACCTGTTGGTCTGGGGTTGGTGTAGGAGTTGTTGCGGTAGGAACCCATTCTTTAAAGTTGACGTTGATTTTGTTTGTGTCATAAGGTTTTGTTAAGGGATAGTTGTCGGTAAAGTTTTCGTAAACGTGATATGGCGCTTCACCTATGCCGTCGCCGTCTGTGTCCGCGCCCGTGTAGTCGCCCCAGTAGTTGCCCTCTTTGCCGTTATCCCACTGGGTATATTCAGCATAGTAGCTTCCGTTTATGAAACTCATCCAGTACATCTCATGTGCTTCCACGATTCCGGTGTTGCCTTCAAAAGCGTTCCAAACAAAATTGTTAAAATCTGAACCACCAAGATACACGGCGTATCTGCTTGCCCCAGAAAAGGTGTTACCCAAAAAATCGTTAAACAGTGAACCACTCATCATGATGCTGTCTTGGCAGTTGTTAACATTGTTTTTAAAGAAAACATTGTGTTCCGCCCCTGTTTGCAGGTAAATGCCGTATGCTTCAGAGGTTATGTTGTTTTCAAAAATATAATTGTATTCACAGCCAGTAGAATCTAATGATATGCCTCTACCGTCAGAACCGGTTGAAACTATATTGTTTTTTTCTATTTTATTGTAACCTGAACTAGTAAGAATCATCCCGTAGCAGCCTGTGCCAGTTATCGAGTTCTGGGTTATGATGTTGTTATGGGAGTTCGTAAGCTCTATGGATGCGGTGCCGTAACCGCCCATGAAAGCTATTTCTGAAAACTCGTTTCCGATTAAGGTGTTGCTGTGCGAATCCTGAAGCAATACGTTTCGAGTTGTGCAGTCGGTTATCTTTGTGTTGGTTGTTCCGAAAAGCATTATCGGTTGCCGTAAATCCAAACAGACAATGTTTTGAATAACCATGTCTTTGCAGTTAATGAGAATTACTTGATTGGCGTCATCAATTACTTGATTTGATTGCCCCTCAAGAACTACCAATGGTTTACCGTTAATGATGTTGTCTGAAAAAGTGTTTAAAACGCCTGGTTTGTTAAAAGTGAGACCGCCATTTTTGAACACGTTATCGGTGAAACTGGTTTCGTTGGCGCTGAAAGCTACCCCGTAAATGCTGCTTTTTGAAACAAACGTGTTTCCTGAAACAAGCCCTTTGACGCCGCGAAGGTCAATCGCCCAATATTTAGTTTCAAAATAATTGTCAATTATGCGGTTGTTTGAAGCAATCGTGTTAGAATCAAGACTATAAGTGTAAAGTTCAATTCCTGTTCCAAAATTGACTATCCGCAGGTTCTTTATCGTGACGTCACTTCTTCCGTATATGCCTATGGCTGTGCCGCCATTTGTTCCTTGAACGGTTTTTCCTGCACCATCAAGAACTACGTCGTCACGTTCGATGGAAATATAAACTGCGCCATCCTCAACGCCGCCGTTAATGTCCCCGGTAAGTGTGTAGGTGTTTCCGTTTTGGCTTATTTTGTCGGTTCCTTCAACTGTGCCTTCGGGCGTTATCCTGATGACACCTGCATGAAGAGGAAGCGCATTGGCAAAGTCTAACGTGCCTACAGTGACTAACAAAAGCAGCGCTACCAAAGAAATTGTTGCTAAAGGCTTTTTGAAAGTTGAAGAGTTAAGTAATATCCCCATTGAACTTCAAAATATCTTCAGACAGAACAGTGTATTTATTGGTTCTCGTCAAGAAACTTTGACTAAGCCTTTTTCCGTCTGAGAAGTATAATTTGCAAGACATAAGCTAACTTTTTAACCACACAAACCCTTAAGCTCTATTAGGAAGCAGAAAAATGAAACAGTTTATTGTTACTTCATCGGCGGGTAAACGTTTAATCGGCAAAGCCTTAGCGCAAAACATAGCAGTCCAGAACGCGGCTAAAAACGGTACCTTAGTTATTATTGCTGGAACCACCAACGGGTACATAGCTGAAGAACTCTTCAAAACCCTAAACATAGCCGGATTCTCAAGACGGCACTTTTTCCGCGGTTTAACCCTGCCGCCTGCCATGCAGTTATCCCCCGAGGGACGCTTAGTTGACGAAAGCAAGTTTCCAGGCGATGTAGTCATCACTAAAGGGCAGTGGCTGAGGGGCAAAACCATTGTTGAAGTAGCTGACAGCCTAAAAGAAGGTGACGTCATAATTAAAGGCGCAAACGCCCTTGACCTTGAACGACGGCAAGCAGCAATTTTGATTGGGCATCCTAAAGCGGGAACAATCGGCGTCTCCCTCCCCGTGGTAGTTGGAAGAAGAATAAAATTAATGATTGCAGTTGGACTTGAAAAACGCGTCAATGGTGACCTGAACTCGATAGCAGAAAAAGTCAACGCTCCCGGAGCAGACGGATACCGTTTGCTACCGCTTTCAGGGCAAGTTTTCACTGAAATTGACGCCGTTACAGAGTTAACTGGCGCCTCTGCAGAATTGATAGCTGCTGGCGGAACCTGTGGCGCTGAAGGAGCAGTTTACCTTGCAGTTTCGGGGTCTAAAGAGCAAGAAGAAGCTGCCGTTAAGCTTTTTGATGAGGTAGCTGTTGAGCCACCGTTTGACTCAAGCCAGCTGTAACCCACCCTTTATTGGCCCATGCCGTGATGCATGTAACCCGTTCCACCTTGACTGCCTTGAGCCCAAGTCATTGGGCCTTTTGGTATGTTTCTTTGTTTCTGCATTTGTTTTCGTGCCTCTACTATGCCTTGAGCCATCAAGTCTGTCATGATGTTAACGTCTTCTTTGATTAACTGCATCATCGGCGGATTTATGTCCATTTCAAAAGTGAATTTTATTTTGCCAGTTTTGTCCTCTGCGATAACGTCCACCTCCTATTAGCCCTAAAACAAAAACAAGTTTTTTTCGCGCTATTTCCTTAGAGATTAACCTGTTTCTTAAACTATAGTGACTACAAGAACGCTACAACAAAACAGCATGGCGAGTTGTTAAAAGAAATTAACTGCTTTAACAATAATGTAATTAGAGCCTTTAACGCTGTAGTGCGTGGTAGCCTTTGAGGTTTTTTAAGCGTCCAACTTTTGATGATTCTGCATGGTATTTTTCGCTTATCCCAATCAATATGGCAATTGGCTCAATAAGAATCGTAATTGTGCTTATTGCGCTTGCTGCGGGAGCAGGCTTGTTTGAAATCGGGTTGCTTGTTGCCTTCAATTCGGCTTCAACCATTGTTTTCGCGTTATTTTGGGGGCGAATCTCGGATTTTTTTGGTTTACGTAAAAGATTCATGCTGTTCCTTTTTTTGTTGTCTGGACCAGTTTATGTTTTAATTGGTTTATCTAACTCGGTGCTTTCATTGACAGTTTTGTACACGGTGCTTGCAGCTTTCACTGGCGGCATTCAACCTATAGCTTCAATGTACGCAGTTGAATATCGGGAAGGTAAAAACTGGCAACGTGAAGTAGTCAGATTCAACTCTTACCTGAACATCGGCGTTATCCTTGGGCTTGTTATAAACACTTTGCTTGCACTGGTTATTCCGTTAAGTTGGATACTTTATCTTGCCGCCGCTTTATGTCTAGTTTCAGCGGTGGTACTTTGGAAAACAGCTAAAGAGCCAATGTTACCTCTTGAACGGGAAGCTTACGCTTTCGGAGAATATTTTGATTTAAGAAAACTCAAACGATTACTAAGCCTAAAAAAACCTAAACCAATCACTATAATGTTTATTATTTGCTTAATCCACTGGACAGGCGTGTACGCTTACGGGGTAGGAGAAGTGCCCCTGATGTCCGCAATCGGCTTATCATCAAGCATGATTCTAGGCATAAACGTTGCAGAAAACGCAGCCACAGTTTATTCTTTTAACCGTCTTGTTCCACGAGTTAAAATGAGCCAAAAAAAACTAATCACCACCATGATGATCACAAGAGGCACGCTGATTATGCTTTGGGCAGGATTAACCTTTTTCATTGTAAACCAGTTCAGCGGCGTTTTCATTTTACCCTTAATCCTTGAAATCGCTTTTCTTTTATGCTACGCGTTAGTGTGGTATACAATAATGTGCTTTGCCATTTCCCAGTCTCCGCCCGGCAGAAAAGGAACCACACAAGGAGAACTATTATCCGTTATTTCACTTGCTAACGTTGCGGGCGCTTTGGTTGGCGGCTTAATAATTGGCGTCTTCGGCTTCGCGTTAGGCTTCATCGTTTCAGGAATCATCGCAATTTTAGCAATACCGCTTCTACGTTACATTGACATAGAAATAAACGAGTAAAAGGTCACTTCTTTGCCCAGTGCCCTGCAAGAGCCGACAATGCTTCTTCAAACAGGTAATCCTTAGGCACCACATCAACCTTCACGGCAAGTTCTTCCAACGCCTGCGCGGTGGTTGGACCAATAGCTACAACCGTCACCTTCTCAGCCAGCAACTTGCGCAACTGCTCCATCGACGCCTTTTCAGTGAGCATTTTGAAAATGTTTTTTGCGCTAAGCCCGCTACCGAAAAGAATCGCGTCAATCCGCCCGTCTTTTAGGTCTTGATAAAACTTGGTTTTCAATGCCTCATCCACTGGCAAACCGGATTCGTAAACATGAATTTCCTGCACGTCAGCACCCAACTCGGTAAGTTGGTCGGTCAAAGTGGGGGTTGCGCTTGTTGTTCTTGGAATCCTAATCACCTTGCCTTTGATGTCACGGGGTTTTAGCACTTCAAGCAGCCCTTCAGAACTGTACTTTTCAGGAACCAAATCAACATGTACACCGTATGCTTCAAGCTCCTGCGCCGTCCTTGGACCAACACCAATAACAAACGACCGAGCAAGACCACACCTGAGCGCGGCAACTTGGCATAAGCTTTCGGCGACCGCAAAGAGGTATTTGACGCCGTTTGTACTCATCAAAATAACGTAGTCCACTTGGCAGGCTTGCAGTTCGGTGATGAAGTGTTTTACGGGTTCAGGGTTGCTGAGCGGTTTAATTTCGATGGCTGGAATGTAGTATGGGATTCCGCCTTTGGCTTCGATGAGCTTGCCGGCTTCTTCAGCTTGCCCAACAGGGCGAGTTAAGGCTATGGTTTTGCCTTTTAAGGAAGGGGCTGTTTGAACCATGCGAGTTTCCTGCCTAATTCTGCTACTTCACCGATCAGAATGACTGAGGGTGGTTTGAGATTGTTTTCTTTGGCTTTAGCAATGACTGTGCCCAAAGATGCGATTAAAGTGCGTTGCTGCGGAAGCGTTCCAGACTCAACCATCGCTACTGGCCGCTGTGGGCTGATTCCGCCTTTAAGCAGTTTCTCCACGATACCTTCAAGGGACTCAACGCCCATCAAGATGACCATAGTGTCTACGGCGTTTGCGATTTTTACCCAATCCACGGGTTTTTCTGCGTCACCTGCACGGTGACCAGTGATGATGGCAACGGAGGCTGCATAGTCACGGTGAGTCAACGGTATGCCAGCGTACATTGGCGCCGCAACACTGCTACTGATGCCCGGAATGATTTCGAACTCTATGCCTTCTGCAACAAGTGCTTCGGCTTCTTCGCCGCCTCTGCCAAAAATGAAAGGGTCACCACCTTTAAGCCGCACAACAACGCCGCCTTCCTTGGCTTTTTGTACGATTAGGTTGGTGATTTGGTCTTGTGGCACTTCATGCAGGCCCGTGCGTTTGCCGACAAAAATGCGTTCAGCTTTCGCTGGAGTCATGTTTAGTACTTCTTCGTTTACGCCTAAACGGTCGTAAATCAAAACGTCAGCAGCTTTGATGGTTTCTACTGCTTTAACGGTTAACAGTTTAGGGTCGCCGGGTCCTGCTCCGACAAGATAAACTTTACCATACGCCATACTTTTCACGCCACTCCTTTTCAAAATCTTTTGCACCCTGCGCTATCAGGTCCTCGCCCACCTTTCGCCCTAACTCTTTAGCTTGGGCAAGGCTGCCTTTTGCGGATGCACATATTTTTTTGCGGTCATTAAGCGCAAAAATAGCGCCATAAAGTGTTAACGTGTCGCCGACTGCTTGACCCACAGCGCCTATGGGTACACGGCAGCCGCCTTCAAGCTGCAAAACTAAGCTGCGTTCGGCAGTGATTTCGGCGCGTGTAGCCTTGTCTTCAACTGATTGTAAAATTTTTATCAGGTCTGTGTTGCCTTCTTTAGCTACTATGGCGATTGTTCCTTGCCCTGCCGAGGACGGGAACTGGTCAAGTGGCAGTTGCTGGGTGATTTCGCTGGTTATATTTAGCCGTTCAAGTCCTGCTTCAGCAATAATGACGCCTGCGAGCTCGCCTTTTCTTACTTTACCAATTCTTGTATCCACGTTGCCTCGGATTGGTTCAACTTCAAGGTCTGGCCGGATGTATTTGACTTCAGCTAAACGTCGTAGGCTGCCTGTGCCGACAACCGAGCCGGCGGGCAAATCTTCAAGTTTAACATTGTTATTGGAGATGAAAACGTCGCAGGGTGAATCTCGTTTCGGAACCGCTGCAAGCACTGTACCTGACTGCTGCTCCACGATGGGTACGTCTTTTAGGCTGTGAACTGCAAAATCAATGTCTCCAGCGACAACTTCTTGGTCAATTTCGCGTTCAAAAATTCCTTTGCAGTCAATGCTGAAAAGCGGTTTTCCGTGCTCTTTGTCGCCTTCGGTTTTGATGATTTTAAGTTTGAAATCCACTTCTGGATGCTTCTTTCGGATTTGGTCAAGCGTGCGGTTTGTTTGGGCTAACGCCAGTTTGCTGCCTCTTGTACCTACAGTGTAAATCATCCATTTATTGCTCCTTTGATGCTGCCGCTAATGCTTTATCAAAAGCCGCTATAGTGCAGTTTAAATCTTCAGGTGAATGAGCCGTTGAAACAAAACATGATTCGAACTGTGACGGTGGAATGAAAACGCCTTGCTTGAGGAGTTCATGGAAGTACGCGTTGAACATTTTAATGTTTGAGTTTTTTGCGCAGGCATAATCCGTGACGGATTGGCTTGTAAAGAAGATTTGGTAAAGTGAAGCGATATTGTAGATTTGAACTGGCAGCTTATAGTTTTTGGATAGGTCAAAGAGAGCTTTGCAGAGTTCCTTAGCGTTCTTTTCAAGTCGGGGGTAAATGTCAAACTTTTTCTGGCCTAAAATGCTGAGCACAGTTAAGCCTGCAGTTGCTGAAATTGGGTTGCCGCTGAAAGTTCCCGCCTGATAAACCTTGCCAACTGGGCTGATGTTTTGCATGATTTCTTTTTTGCCGCCAAACGCTGCCACTGGAAAACCGCCGCCAAGCACTTTACCAAGCGTCGCCATGTCAGGTTTAACGTTAAAGTACTCTTGAGCGCCACCCAAAGCAAGACGGAAACCAGTGATGATTTCGTCAAAAATCAGTACGACCCCGTATTGACTGGTTAACTTGCGCAGATTTTGCAGGTAATCTGTTTTGGGCAAAATTAAGCCAACATTTGCTAAAACAGGCTCAACAATAACTGCGGCTACATCGTTGCCTTCACGTTTAAACACTTCTTCAACCGCGGCAACGTCATTATAGGGCAGAACAATCGTGTTTTTGGTTGTCTCCTCCGGAATCCCCAGCGAGTTTGGAGTGCCAAAAGTTGCAGCGCCCGAACCTGCCTTGACAAGCACGTGATCATGTGAACCGTGGAAGCAACCCTCGAACTTTACGATTTTTTTGCGTCCAGTGTAGCCTCTTGCCGCGCGGATAGCATGCATTGTTGCTTCTGTACCGCTGTTAACTAAACGCAGCATTTCCATGCAGGGCGAGGCTTTCTGTATGAGTTCGGCAAATTCTACTTCCCGCTCTGTTGGGGCTCCGTAAAGTGTGCCTTTTGATAGTTGGGCCTTAACGGCGCCTATGACTTCAGGGTAAGCGTGACCAAAAAGCATCGCTCCGTAAGCGTTACAGTAGTCAATGTATGTTTTGCCGTCTGCGTCGAACAGTTTGGAGCCTTCTGCGTGTTCAACAAAGAAAGGGTACGGGTCAAACGCTCGGACGGGACTGTTTACACCTCCGGGAAGAACTTGTTTTGCTCTTTCAAAGAGTTTCTGTGATTTTGTTTCGTTCAAGGCTGATTCAACCATGATTTAACGTTTTTAGCATGATATGTGATGATTAGGTCGGCGCCTGCACGTTTGATACCTGTTAGGATTTCGAGTGTAACGGCGTTTTCGTCTATCCAACCGTTCAAGGCGACTGCTTTAACCATCGAGTATTCGCCGCTCACGTTGTAAGCTACAACAGGCACGTCAAAATTGGCTTTTGCAAGGCTAATAATGTCCAAGTAAGCAAGGGCTGGTTTGACCATTATCATGTCTGCGCCCTCGTTAATGTCAAGCTCAATCTCGCGTAGTGCCTCTTGGATGTTGCCTTGACTCATCTGGTAACTGCGGCGGTTACCAAACTTTGGCGTGGACTCTGCCGCTTCACGGAATGGACCATAAAACGCAGACGCATATTTTGCAGCGTAAGCTAAAATGGGCGTTTGCTCAAAACCAGCGTCATCCAAGGCTTCACGAATAGCAAAAATTTGTCCGTCCATCATCGCGGAGGGTGCAACGATGTCAACGCCTGCCTCTGCTTGGCTAACGGCGGTTTTGCCCAGCAACTCGAGGGTTTCGTCGTTTTGGACTTCGCCGTCTTTGATGATGCCGCAGTGGCCGTGACTGGTGTATTCGCATAGGCAAACGTCACCTATTATGACAAGGTTCTCTTTGAACTGGGTTTTGAGCTTTGATGCGGCTTTTTGTACTATACCGTCTTTTGCGTATGCTCCTGAACCAGTTTCGTCTTTCTTGGCTGGAATGCCAAAGAGGAGTACGCTTTTTACGCCTTGTTCAAGCGCGGCTTTGCCTTCCTCGACTACTTGGTCTAGTGGAAGGCGGAAGTAGCCTGGCATGGCGTTGATGGGTTCAGGTTTAGTGATGGTTTCGTCGATAAAGATTGGGTATATTAGGTTGCTTGGTTGAATTTGAACTTGGTTCAGCATTGCCCGCAGTGCTTCTGTTCTGCGGAGTCTTCTCATTCGTACAGTTGGAAAACTCATGTCTTTAACGCCTCTTCTTGCTGTATAAGTTTGAGGGCTAATCTTTTAGCCTCATCTAGATTACCGTTATTTAATGCTTGTTTAATGTCAACGTTATTAAGCATCTCGTTTAAAAACCTGCATCGCTCAGGTTGATCAACAACGCGGTTTTTAAGCAGTTTACGCAAGAACGCTTGCAACTCAATCTCTAAAAGGTCTTCAGGCCTTACAAGCTTCTCGATTCTTTGACGTAACTCCCGAGCCATAGCGGGGCTTTTGCCGCCTGTAGAAACCGCAATTTTAACGTCTCCAACCCGCGCAACCGCTGGCAAATTAAAATCGCTCAATGCTGGGTCAGTCACGCAGTACGTTAAGCACCCTGCGGTTTTGGCGGCTTTTACTATTTGTGCATTTAATTCTGAATTGTCGGTAACAGCTAAGAGAATGTCGGGTTTTGGGTTTAAACGTTCAACAAAAGCTTTGGCGTCTTTAATTTGAGCTTTATGCAGCTTGATTTTTCCCTGTTCAGCATAAGATTTTATGCCTTCAGAAAACTCGCTGCTAACAACAGTAATTTCCGCGTTGGCGTCAACAAAATTGCGGATTTTCCGAAAACCCTCAAGGCCGCCGCCAACAGCCACCACAACTTTATCGTCAAGCTTAAAATCCAACAGCACCTTGTTTGTCCTCTAGGAAAATTTACATGGATAGTCAGTTAAGAGTTTTTTGAATCTCTCCAAAAATACGTTATAGTCTACAGCGTTATTTTCGGGAGCTCTTGCTAACTCAACTAGTTTGTCAAGGTTAATGTAACGTTCAGCAGCGTCTATGGCTTGGGCGCCAAATTCGTCGTAGCAGATTTCGACTTCTGGAATCATACCACGTTTTTCCAGTTTCATGCTTGGTACGACACCGATGAGTTGGACGCCGACGTTTTCAAGTGCCTGTTTAATGGTTTTTTGGTCTTCTTCAGTGAGGTAACCGGTGCTCATCTTGTTAAGAATAACGCCAACAGGGTTTACACCTAAAATTTTCAGCACATTAACATAGTTGATAACGTTAACTAAGCCGCCTTCAATGCCTTCCTTATCACAGGTAACTACCACAATTATTGGAGCACCAAGGGAAGCTGCAACCTCCACCGTTGAAGCTGGACGCTTAATTCTGCTGTTTAGCAACCCCGTGAATGCACTCATTGCGCCTTCAACAAAGAGGAAATCATGAACTTTGCTGGCTTGAGTGATGGATTCCTGAATTGGTGTCCAACCTGTTTCGCTGATTTGAATGGAAGAATAACTTTTGATCGGTTCCTTAACCAAATAAAGCGCAGGCACAGAATCACGAATATCGCCACCAAGCTTGATTAAACCCACGTTGTAGCCTTTCTTTTTCAGGGCACCCGCCATACCAGTGACCAAAAAAGTCTTGCCTGAACCGCTGCCTAAAGCTGTGACTAGCACCATTACTGGCGATTGTTTAGGTTTGGTTTGGGGGTGAAAGTTGGTGTTGATTCCTATTTCGCATTTTATTTGTGAAACGAGTTTAGCGTTGGTGTTGCGTATTTCTTGCAGTTCCAGCGGGTCTATGCCTAACGATTTTGTGATGCCTTCAAGGATTATGGGGTTTTGGTCAAGCAGTGCATGCACAAAGACGCCTACAACGTTGCCTTGCTTGTTAGCGATGCCTGAAACAAGGTCTTGGGGCGCTTTACGGTAATTCGCATGCTGAATATGCGAGACAAGTATGGTTTTAGCGTCATTACGCAATTCTACTTTGCCGTAAGTGTGACAGTGAAAACCTGAAACTGCCATGCCAACGGCGTCGGTGAGATAGCTTTTGTCAACAATATGAGCAGTTACTTGGTCAGTGCAGATAAATGGTTTAAATTCGGCGTCAATTAAACCTAAACCTTCACGAATAATCGGAATGGTTGATAAGCGTCCAACGTCAGTCTGTTTTGCAAGCACCTGAAAACCTGAACAGATGCCAAGCACAAACTTTCCAGCCTTTGCCATCTTAAGTATTTCCTGTGAAAACACTGGGTTAACGCTTTGAGATTCAACAAGGCTTCCGCCGGGAATAATAAGCATGTCTAAAACTTCACTGGCTGGTTTCCCATCTACCAATCCATCCTCACGTACCAAATCAGTTGGCAGATTTCCGAAGTCTTCAAAACACGGCAAAGCGCCAGGAAGATAAGCTAAACCTATTCTGTGTCGAATTGGCATCCAAAAGTTCCCCAGCGTTAACTTACGGAAAGCTTATATTTAAAGCCGCATGGTTTATCCAACCATGCACGCCTCAGCAAAGACCGACCACGTTATCAACATACGCGTTACGCATAAGACTGCTCGTGTTCCATTAATGGAGGCTTTAGTGTTCAAGGACAAGCCTGAAGCGTTAGCTGAGTTGCGGTCTATTGAAAATGTTGAGGAATGTTTGATTCTTCAAACCTGTAACCGTATTGAACTGTTTATTGTAAGTGAAGAAAGCGAAAAAACGCTTAACACTGCTAAAGCATATTTGGCTGAACGCTCCCTACCTCATTATGAAGAGGCTTATGACGCCATTGAAACAGCGCTTGACCATGAAGCATACAAACACCTGATGCGAATAACTACGGGTCTTGAATCGATGGTTATCGGGGAAGAACAAGTTCTTAATCAAGTTTGGGACGCCTTCTTAGAAGCTGAAAAAGCCAAAACAGCAGGCCCCATAATTAAACACCTATTCAACCGTGCCATGACTGTTGGGCGCCGCATCAGAGATGAAACCGGCATAAACAAGGGCGCCGTTTCGGTTGGTTCAGCAGCAGTTGAGTTGGCTGCAACTTTGCTTGGTAATTTGGATGACAAACGGATTCTTGTAATGGGCGCTGGTGAAATTGGCACCTTAGTCGCGAAGGCGTTGGCAAGGCGTTGTTTAAGCCCCATTTTTTTTGCGAACCGCACATATGCCCGCGCCGTGACATTAGCCGAAGAATTATCTGGAAAAGCCGTAAAATTTGAAGAATTCCAGGAAATCCTTGTTGACGCTGACGTGGTGATATGTGCAACTTCTGCACCCCACATTTTGTTAACCAAAGAAATTGTTTTTGAAAGAGTAAGCCAACGAGCAAACAAAAATGATTTAGTTATTATTGATATTTCCAATCCGCGTAATGTTGAGAAAACCGTTGGGGAACTTTCTAATGTGAAGCTTTACAACATTGATGATTTGCAGCTTATTGCGGAGAAGAATTTGGCGGAACGTCAGAAATGTGTTGAAAAAGCCATTCAAATGCTTGAAGATGAACTGGCTGTTCTTGATTATGACTTAAAGAAACTGTCAGTTCGACTTATTATTTCAGAGCTTCTTTCTGACGCTGAACAGATAAGGCAAACCGAATTAACTAAAGCCGTTAATATGTTAGGCAAGTTAGATGATAAACAGCAAAAAGTCATCGAAGACCTAACAAGTATTTTGCTTAAACAAACTTTTCTGCCAATCATCGAAAACCTTCGAGCGGCAGCATGCAATAACGATAAAGAATTAATTGATATAGCAACAAAACTATTTGATAAAAAGGGGAAAAATTGTTTTGACAACACTAGATAATACTGGGTTAATCCTGATTGGGCACGGCAGCAAACTGCCTCACAACCGAGAAAACCTTGAAAAACTTGCAGCTATACTTCGAAGTCGCGGCAACTTCAAATTTGTAGAAATCGCTTTCATGACCCGTGATGTCCCCACAGTCAACGAAGCAGTTGATACGATAGTTGCAAGAGGAGCTTCAAAAATTGTGCTTATACCTGTTTTTCTTGCCCCCGGGGTCCACACAACCGAAGATATCCCTGGACTTATCGGTGTTAAAGAGAAAGAACCTCAACTAAAAGCTCAAGGCGTAGAACTAATCTACGGTGAACCGTTAGGCAGCGATGAACGTATTGCCGACATATTGGAAGAAAAAGCCTTCAAAGCCACAGGTCAACAAGTAAAAAAAGACGGCGAAATCTTAGATGCCTACTCTGTGGCTGAATCCGGTAAAATAGTGGATAAAAGCATGATGCTTATACGTCAAGCAATAGGTGAAGACTTAACAAAACTGCCCAAAGACAAAGCCCCAATTGTCGAACGGGTCGTCCACACAACAGCTGACCCAGAATTTGCCAAACTTATGGTTATCAGCGACGACGCAGTGAAAGCCGGTGTAGACGCCATTAAAGCAGGCGCAAAAATTGTAACCGATGTAAAAATGATCAGAGCAGGCATAAACGAAGCCCGCCTAAAAAAGTTTGGCTGCAAAATTTTCACTTACATGAATGATGAACGGGCTATGGATCTTGCTAAAAAGGAAGGCTTAACCCGTGCAGCAGCTGCAATGCGTTTAGCGATACAGGACGGTTTAGACGGAGCAGTTATACTAATCGGTAATGCTCCAACAGCAGCGTTTGAACTTGCTGACCAAATCAGGGCGGGTAAAGTCAAACCTGCATTAATCGTTGCTGTCCCAGTCGGTTTCGTGGGAGCAGCCGAATCCAAAGAAGTCGTCGAAAAACTATCCGTCCCCTACATAATAAGCAGGGGACGCAGAGGCGGCAGCACAATCGCTGTTGCAGTCTTCAACGCTTTGCTAACCATGGCGGAAGGCAAACTTTACGGTTAAAGGTGAACAAGATTGGCGAGGTTTCTAAAGTACGGCATAACAACGGGCGCAACAGCGGCGGCAGCGGCAAAAGCCGCAACAATAGCCGCCCTAAAAGAGCCAGTAGACCACGTGGTAATCCCGACGCCTATTGGTTTACGTTTTGAAGTTCCAGTAAAATCCAGCCGTAAACTCGCCGTAGACACCGCTGAAGCAGTAGCCATGAAAGACGCTGGGCAGGACATTGATGCCACTGACAAAATGGAGATTACAGCAACCGTAAAAATTACTGATGACGACAAAATCGTCATTAAAAGCGGTGTTGGCGTGGGCGTAGTCACTAAACCGGGCTTGCAGGTTCCCGTCGGCGAAGGCGCAATCAACCCAGTACCAAGAATCATGATAACACAAGCCGTTAAAGAAGCCCTTCCAGCAGGTAAAGGTGCAGAAGTAGTAATAAGTGCACCCGAAGGGGCAAACATTGCCAAAAAAACCACCAACGCCAAGTTGGGCATTAAAGGCGGCGTCTCCATTCTTGGCACTACAGGCGTGGTAAAGCCGTTGTCGCTTGAAGCATGCCGACGTTCAATGGTTCCCCAGATTGACGTAGCCATCGCGCGGGGTTACAAACGGTTGGTTTTTGTTCCCGGAAACATTGGCGAACGTATCGCGAAAGAAAAATTCAATGTTCCCGAGGATGCGATTGTTCAAACAGGCGATTTCGTCGGTTACATGCTTGACAAAGCCGTAGAGAAAAACGTTACAGAAATCATTTTCATCGGTCACTCAGGCAAAATCGTCAAACTGGCAGCAAACATTTTCAACACTCACCACAAAGTCGGCGATGCCAGAAACGAAGTTATCGCTTCTTACGCGGGCGCTGTTGGAGCATCAACCCAAACAATCAATCAGCTCTTAACTGCGAACACTTCTGATGAAGCCTCAGAAATCCTGCGGCAAACTGGTTTTTTGGAGAAAACTTATGACAAAATTGCTGTCCGCGTTAACCAACGTGTAAGTGACAGAGTTGAAAACAAGATAAAAATAAGCATAGTCATCGTTTCTATGGATGGCAAAGTTCTTGGAATGGACCAAAACGCGAGGGACAATAAGCCTTGGTTAAACTTAACATAGTAGGCGTTGGACCCGGCGGGGCAGATTACGTTACTCCAGCGGCACGTAAAACCGTAGCACAAGCCGAGATTGTTATTGGGGCACAACGAAGCCTTGACCTTTTCAACGGCGACATCCACGGAGAAGCCCAAGCGTTAACAGCAAAAAACCTCAACGACCTACTCAAGTATGGAATTGAGGCATATAAAAACGGCAAAAAAGTGGCAATCCTGTCAACCGGCGACCCCGGATTTTCAGGCTTGCTAAAAACAGTTTTAAACACTAAAATTATCACGACAGCAGAAATCAATGTTGTCGCAGGAGTAAGCGCTGTTCAAGCTTGTGCTGCCAGACTGGGGCTAAGTTGGGATGAAGTTTGCCTATTTACTTTTCACCAAGGAAATGTAAGCATAGAAAAAAAAGCTGAATTGGCGTCTTGCCTAAAAGCTGGCAGGGATGCGATGTTGTTGCCTGATGCATGGGCTTTTCCTTCTAAAGAAGTCGCTGCTTACCTGTTGAAGGCAGGTTTTGACCCACACACGTCAGTGTACATCTGTGAGAACTTGACCTTGAGTGACGAGAAAGTTACAAAGGGCAGCTTGGAAAGCTTTTCGGCGGCTGATTTTGGCGGTTTATGTGTAATGGTTATCAAAGTAAAACGGGAAGATGCATAAATGGTCAACGTTTGGAAATACAAAACCCCTGGCATACCTGACGAGTACTTCATTACAGACGAGAACGTTCCCGGCCCAACCAAGGAAGAGGTTCGCGTTTTAACCATATCTAAAGCCCGCCTCTGTGAAGGTGACACAGTCATCGATGTTGGCTGTGGTACAGGCGGATTAACAGTTGAAACTGCCATGCAAGTTGCCCCCAAAGGCAAAGTCTACGCAGTTGATGAAGACCCAGTTGCAGTAAAATTAACTCAAAGTAACGTTGAAAAATTTGGTGTTCAAGACACCGCAGTGGTTAAGCAGGGTAAAGCTCCTGGAAGTTTAGCAGATTTTCCGCTTGCCGACGCTGTTTTGGTTGGCGGAACGATGAATCTACGAGAAATTCTCCAAGTTGTTCAAAGCAAGCTTAAGCCAAACGGCAGAATTGTGGTCAACGCCATTTTGTTAGAAACAGCAACCACCGCAATTGATGAACTCAAAAAACTGGACTTCAAAAATATTGACGTTACTCAAGTTACAGTGTCAAAAGGTAAGCAAATAAAAAGTGGAACAATGATGATTGCAAGAAACCCCATAACAATCGTTTCAGCCTCAAAAACTTATGGAGAAAACTAAATGCCCGGCAAATTTATCGGCATCGGAGTAGGCCCCGGCGACCCAGAATTAATCACGCTAAAAGCCGCAAAAGCCTTAAAAACCACAGACGTGATTTGCATCCCAAAATCTAACGTTGACAAACCCAGCCTTGCAGTGACAATGATTAAACCCATTCTTGCCGAACGCGCCGTACAACCGGAAATGCTTGAACTGATTTTTCCAATGACCAAAGACGACATAACCAACCAGACATTATGGGATAAAAACGCCAATATCATCGCTGAAAAAGCAGACGGCGACAAAAGCGTTGTATTCATCACTTTGGGCGACCCAATGTTTTACAGCACCTTCATCTACCTTTACCAGAGCCTACAGAAAGGGCATCCAAACCTGCAGCTTGAAATAATTCCTGGCGTCAGCGCTTTTAACGCATGTGCCGCCAGCGCAAGGCTGCCTTTAGCTGAAAAAGAAGAGCTCATCACGGTTATTCCTTCAGACCTTGACGAGAAACATGTTGAGCAAGTTGCCAAGCTTTCAGAAAACTTGGTTTTCATCAAATGCGCTTACCGCCTAAAAGAGTTGGTTCCAGTTCTGGAGCGTGCAGGCTTTAAAGAAAACAGCACCCTCGCACTTATCCGCCGTTGCAGCATGCCAAACGAGGAGGTAACCGTTGGCAAACTCTGTGACGCGTTAAACTGGACTATAAGTGAAGATTATTTTACGATAGCAATTGTTAAGAAAAACCTTCTAAACAAAACTAAAGGTGAAGCAGTATGAACAAAGTTGTAATTATCGGTGCAGGTTCCGGAGACCCTGAATTAATTACTTTGAAAGGTAAACGTTACCTTGAACAAGCAGACATCATCGTCTACACAGGCTCGCTATTGAACCCTGAATACCTTAAATACGCTAAATCTTCTGCGGAGCTCTATGACAGCGCAAAAATGGGTCTGCCAGAAATGTTAAATGTCATGGTTGCAGGCGTAAAAGCAGGCAAAAGCGTTGTTCGCCTCCACGATGGTGACCCAAGCTTTTTTGGCGCAATCCAAGAACTCATGGATGGACTTGACAATGAAGGGGTTGGTTACTGGCGTATTCCAGGCATTAGTTGCCTTCTCGGCGCCGCAGCCGCTTTGAACCGCGAGTTGACTTTGCCAAACATTTCACAAACAATCATAATCACTCGACCCGCAGGCAGAACCCCAGTACCCGAAGCCGAAAGCATCGTCAAGTTGGCGCAACATCAAGCAACAATGGTCATATTCCTTGGCACGCCACAAATCGCCAAAGTCATGGTTGACCTTGCAAAAGGCGGCTACCACAAAGACACCCCAGTCTCTGTTGTCTACAAAGCCACTTGGCCAGAGCAGAAAATCGTTTTAGGCACAATCGCCGACATTGCAGAAAAGGTGAAAGCACAGGGCATTACTGAGACGGCTTTGATTTTTGTAGGAAAAGTTATGAATCCAAAAGCTTATGATTTATCGAAGCTGTATGACCCCACATTCACCACTGGTTTCCGCAAAGGCGAAGACGCCAATGTACCCTAAGGGCATAGCTGTCGTCGCCATAACCCGGCGTGGCGTAGAAACCGCCCTAAACATCAAAAAAGCCCTCCAAGCAAAGGGCTTAACCAGCACTATTTTTGCCCCTAAAAAGTACAGCCAAACCGGCGTAACCGAGATGGAAGCCAAGTTTGGGGATTTTGTTAAAGAAAACTATGGCAAACTCGACGCCATCGTCGCCGTTATGGCTACAGGCATAACAATCCGTGCAGTAGCGCCCTTCTTGGAGAGTAAACTAACTGACCCCGCAGTCATCGGCGTGGATGCGGCAGGAAAATTTGTAATCAGCCTACTTTCGGGGCATTATGGGGGCGCTAACGAGTTGACCCGAATAATAGCCAAAGGCACCGGCGCAACCGCGGTGATTACCACAGCCTCTGACGCGTTGGGAAAACAAAGCGTTGATGAGCTTGCAAAAATTCTGCATTTAACCATTGAGAACCCTGAAAGCCTAGCGCCGGTGAATGCTGCCATCGTTAACGGTGACAGTGTTGTATTGGTTTTGGTTGGTGACGTTAGGATTCCAGCTGATGTGATTAACGGTTATGAAATTAAACGGGCAGCCAACGGTGAGGAGGCGGTTAGAATTTTGGATGGTTTTGAGGCAGGTGCAGTTGTAACTCGGGAACCGCTAAAAGTTGACTATTTCGGCAAACCCTTCACTATTCTTAAAGCCCGAAGTATCGTGGTGGGTTTGGGTTGCCGTAAAGATTCACACTGCGACCACCTAGTCGAAGCCATACAGGCAGCCATGAAAACCGTTGGCTTGCCAGCGGGACGCATTGACAAGTTTGCAAGCGTGGACATTAAACGGGATTCAGCTGCAATGCTTGATGCGGCAAAACTGTTTGGTGCACCGCTTGAATTTTTAAGTGTCGAAACATTACAGAGTTTAAGTCACCCAGATTTATCGCCAGACTCAAAACTGGTACAAGAAAAAATCGGTGTCGGAGGAGTATGCGAACGAGCAGCACTAATAACAGCAGGAAAGGAGTCCAAACTGATACTCAAGAAAACCAAACTAAACGGGACAACTGTGGCAGTAGCCGAGGGCGAATAAGTGTAGTCGGCATAGGCCCCGGTAGCCTTGAGCACATGACGCCCAAAGCACGCAGGGTAATTGAAGAGGCTGACGTAGTCGTAGGTTACGGTACATACATTAAATTGATACAAGACATCGTCCGCAAAGACGCTGAAGTAGCTTCTGGAACAATGGGCAAAGAGGTGGAGCGAGCCAAAATCGCTGTCATGAAAGCCGATGAAAACCGCCGAGTCGTCATGGTCAGCAGCGGAGACCCCGGCGTGTATGGCATGGCAGGCGTCGTTTTGGAAGTGGCTGCTCAAGAAAAAACCAAGGTTCCCGTCGAAATTATTCCAGGCGTAACCGCCGCAACAGCTGCCTCAGCCATCCTTGGGGCACCGTTGATTAGCGATTTTGCTGTAATTAGCCTAAGCGACCTGTTAACGCCGCTGGAAAAAATCGAAAAACGCCTTGAGTTGGTTTCACAGGCAGACATGTCCATTGTGCTTTATAATCCACAAAGTCAAGGCAGAACGGAACCTTTCATTAAAGCTTACGAGATAATGATGCGTTACATCAAGCCGGACACACCAGTAGGCATTGTAAAGTCGGCTGGGCGAGAAGGACAAAGCTACATTTTATCTACACTGAAAGACCTGCTGAATTGCGACGTAGACATGGTAACCACCATAGTCGTTGGCAACTCTGCAACCAAAATCATTAATGGTAAAATGGTGACAGCCAGAGGATACAACCTTACAAGCTGAAATAATAATCCTTGTTTGAATTCATTTTTCATTTTTATTCTGTTTTTAGCTTGGTTTTTGTTTAGAATAAAAGCATAAATAAGAGGTTTATTGACAGAATAGTAGGGAAGCAGGCGGTTTTTAGGGTAACAGTAGTTTTTGCCTGACTTTTCATGATGCTAAACTGGAAGTAGTTACATGAAGACAAATTTTAGCCGATTGGCAGCCTTAGGTTTCATTTTAATAACCTTGTTAGGCTTAATCAGTTTTTCGCCAGCCACAGCGCAAGTCGCCGAGTCGAGCCTTAGTTATCCTAAAAACGGCGAAATTGCTTACGCAAACACTGACAGCTTATACTTGCCTTGGACACGAAAGGAAGCAATTATACCCATCTGGATAGACTTGGCTAACCAACACGGGGGAACCTACGAGAGCATCGGCAAATCCAGTGCCTCACAAAACTGGGACATAATCGCTTTCCAGTTTGGAACCACAAACAAACCTGGAATCATGATTACCGCGCATCTTCACGGCAACGAGCATTACGGTTACGAAGTAATGTATGCTTTGGCAAATTGGCTTGTAAGTAACGATACAACCGCAAAGAGTATACTTGAAAACAATTATGTTATTTTTGTACCTGTTGTTGATTATCGTTGGGCAAGAACTAACTATAATTATCAATCTGGACAGTATGATGACGGTTCGGACCTTAACAGCATCGGTGTTGACCTTAACCGTAATTTTGCACCTTCTTGGACAAGCAATCTTACTCTTCAAGACCATAACCAATATGGTGGCATAGCAGCTGATAGTGAACCCGAAACTCAAGCATTAATAAATGCATGGGAAAAGTATCAACCGCTAATCTTTTGGAACCTGCATCAAGGCAGCACCCGAGTGTACACCGAATGCACAACAACAACCGCTCAGGAAAACGCAACCCTTAAAAAACTAAAAAATATTCTTCCAACTGTAACCTCAAACCTAAACGTTACAGGTCCCTTGTTTAATTTCATTGTTAACACAGCGTACGGAATGGGCTATAATGGTTACGGGAAAGGTTACGCTATCGATGGCGCAGCAAGCCATGGCGTTTTAGGATTAATGAGCGAACTAAAAACAGGTTGGAACTATAATGACGAAATACGCGCAGACCTTAACAGCGGCGAAACTTTCAAGCAAGCTAAAGTGCTTTTTATAGCATTGGCGCAGTCAACAGGGACTGCATCACCAGATTCAAATTCAACTGAATCAGCCCTACCTAAACAGGAAGCCACTTTTTCACCAGTGAACATTGCATTGATGGTTTTGATTGTTTTAGTGGCTGTAAGTATTGGTTTAGCAGCGTATTTTGTGATGGGCAAATACTCTTAGACAGCGTTCAACAAGTTTACAAAAAACATGCAATAATCCAGACTTTTTGTTAATGGTTATATGCATATCAACTCAATAGCGCTAATCATACCACAATTGACGCATTTGTTCTAAAAGACTTGGAACATTGTTGGAATTGAACATAAATGTTAGAATGGCGCGAAAATTCCAATGAAAACTATCCACGCCAAGAAGGTTTTAGCTACAAAGCTGAGTATAATGTACGCTCTTTCACCATACAAGTAATCCTTCCATTTACCCACACCTTTGTACTGTAACAGCATGTTTACTGCAAACGAGTTAAATAGAACAAAATAAATCAGCAACGCCAAATAAACAAATGTTGGGGGCTGTGTTTCAGCTGACCCTAAAGCGGCAATAAAATAGGCATAAAGAACAATCCATGGTGTGCCGCCTGCTATGCACCCGTACAGGTATGCTGACCAATCTGTTTTTTCAGTTGTTTGGTTTATTTTCTCTGTTAAATGACCGAACATTATCATCGACGCGTTTAGTACGCCAATTAGCACCAGTGACCAAAGGTCCCATACGCCTACGAAAGTTGAAATTAAAACAATCATGATTGTGCTTGAAAACGCGTATTCCCACCAGCGGTAAGGGTTCATGCCTTTTTTGAGGTTTTGGTTGTATTGTTTGTTTTTGGGAAACGCTATTGTGAAATGGGCTAATGCGGAAATTAATGGGAAAGACGCTAAAATTACACCTAAATAGCTTAGGGTAAAAACTATTTGTGGGTTTGGAACCACCAAAAACGTAAACGGATTTGTACTTACAATGTTGAAGTCAAGATAGAAAGTGTAAATGTCTTGTGTCCAGCTTATCAGTAAGCCGAGCGAAAGCATAATCAAGCCTTGTATTAAATGCAGAATTCCCGCTGCAAGGTTAATGCGTTTTAGATAACTAAAAGTGATAGGCGACTTTGAGATTATTTCTTGCCTTTCCCTATAATCCATTAAAAAGCCTCATAAGATTCAATTTAAACAAGAAAACCTTAATTATACAATTTAGCAATACTTCCTTATATTTTTTACCGACAAAATATGGTAGCATTTGATTGTTTAGTTGAGGAAAAAATATGATTCCTATAAAACTGCCATCAATGAATAAAAAAGAAATAGACGAAGCAATCCATAAACAATACCTCTGCAGAATAGCATTCAACGGAAAAGATGGTCCACAAATAGCGCCTTTTCAATACGTTTTCATAGACAATCACCTGTATTTTCACTTCACCAATTATGGAGACAAAATAGGCTTTATCAACCAAGAAAAACCGGTCTGCGTTGAAATAGAAAATTATGCGCCTGATTTTAGCGAATACTCCTTTGTTATTCTAAACGGAAACTTGAAGACAGTGCAAGATTCAGAAGAAAAAAGAAAAGTAATTGAAAAAATGTCAGAGACAGGTAAAGAAAAGCTTTCCACGCATTTCTTGTTTGCACATGGCTTTGATAGCGAAGCGGGTTGGTCAATACTTAATGAAAACCAAGACATGCTGATAGTGAAATTATACAAGGTGAAAACCCAAAAAGGCTTGAAATCGCCTAAGCAGTAAAAAGTAAAAGTAGTTAAATTAATCTTATATTTAAAAGAAGGCGAATGTTTTGGTTGAAACTATAACGTATGAAGTTACCTGTAAAGTAGGCAACGTTGAAATTAGAAGATACCCAAAAATCGTTGTCGCCAAAGTAACCGACCCACAAGCCGACGCCTTTAGTCTTCTTTACAACTTCATAACAGGAAACAATGCCAGAAAAGAAAAAGTCAAAATGACCTCACCTGTTGTTTCTGAAAAAATAGCAATGACATCCCCCGTGTTGTCAGACAGTAACTCGATGGCGTTTGTAATGCCAAAAGACCTAACCATCGATAAAGTCCCAGAACCTTTAGACAACCGAATAAAAATTGAAGAAATACCAAGCCACACCGTTGGAGCCATATGCTTTTCAGGTGGATGGTCAGAGAAACATTTCGAAAAAGAAACACAGACACTACTTGATGAACTATCAAAAGCAGGAATCAAAACCAAAGGAAACGTATTTACAATGCTATACAATCCACCGTACATACCGGGGTTTTTGCGTAGAAACGAAGTCGCCATTGAAGTAAAAGACCAATAAACCCAGTAAAACACCGTTTATTTAGCCTGCTGGTAATGGTTTGCTCTAATGTTTTTTTCAGCCAAAGCCACGGTTTCTTCAACCCGTTTTTTGCGTGTTTCAGGCCGTTTAGCCTCAAGTATCCAATACAGAATTATCTGCTTTGAAGAATTGGGAAAGGCTAGGAAGTTTTCAAAGGCTTTCTTGTTTTGTTCAAAAAGATTTGCTAGATCATCAGGAATTTGTAAATTTTGCACCTTGTCAAGAGCATTCCATGTGCCAGTTTTCTTGGCTAAGTCAATCATGTCTAAACCCGCTTGAGTCATTAACCCCTGTTGTATAAGCTTCTCGGCGCGGTCACGGTTTGATTTGCTCCAGTAACTTTTGGGGTTACGTTTAGCAAAAAACAGGTAATAGCTTTCAGAATTTTTTTTGTTTGCGCGACTGTCAATCCAGCCGAAGCATAATGCTTCTTCTACTGCTTCTTCGTAGGTGACGCTTGGAGTTTTAGAGTTTTTATGGGAAAGAATGAGCCAGACAGATTTCTTTACATCATAATTTTGTTGTAACCATTTGCGCCATTCAAGCCTTGATTTAGCGTAAAGCGAGTTTGAGGCATCAATCAATTGCTTCCCTCAGCAGACATATTGAATGCAACTTTAGCTTTTTAACATGATTTCAAGCAAGAAGTTACCTACTACAACTAAGGTCAACAGGGAAGAAGGAAAAAATTTTGATTTTAGAATTGTTTGTTTTTGTATAGTGTTCCTGCTTCGGCGCGTTCATCATTTGTTAGCAGGTTTTCTGCTTCGGGAAAAGCCTTGTTTTCTTCAAGCTCAAAATGAGATTCAAGCAATGCATTGATTACGATTGCTTTTCCTAGCCAATGCTCATTATCTGAAGATGCAAGGTCATTTAGTTCACTGATTTGTTTCCTAATGATACCGTGCTCTTCAAGCAGTGCGTAAACCACGGTGAGGGTTTCTTTGTCGCCGCCGAACTTGGGGAAAACAAGTTTTTCTTCGCCGTTAAAATGGTTCATTACTGCATCTGCGGTCTGCGAAAAAAGGGTTCTCATTTGTGGGTCTTTTTCCAAGATTTTTTTAAAGTTATTTCGAACTAAATTATGCTCATTTTTTAGAATGTCTACGATGTCTATTTTTTCAAGTTTTTGAATGATAATTACACCTCAACAACTTTTCGTTCAAGTTTGGAAAATACATTTGCTGGTAACACTGGACAATCACAAAAATATTCTGAAAACCCATAATCCTAATGGTGATTCTTAACTTATAGGGGATAAGTGCTAATGGTTAAAAAACCGCCATTAACAAACAGAAACCACCGCCTACCCCTTATGGTTACTTGTCTAAGCTTTTACGATAAAGGTTAAAAGTGTAAAGTCGGATTATCCCATTCATCTTATAGAAATTGGACGTGTTTGATATGGCTAAATCATCTGTTATTCCCGGCTTCTACAAGCTTACCCCTAAAGAACGCCTTGCAATCGTGAAAGACTTTGCAGGCTTAAACGACTACGAAGCACACCTTCTCGAGCAAACCGGCGCGTTGCCAATTGACGTTGCTGACCACATGGTAGAAAACGTCATCGGCGTCTTCCCAGAACCGCTTGGAATCGGCGCTAACTTTCTAATCAACGACATCGAATACCTTATTCCAATGGCAACCGAAGAACCCAGCGTAATAGCTGCAGCCAGTTACGCAGCAAAAATGGTGCGGGAAGGCGGAGGATTCCACACCAGCAGCACCGCGCCAGTCATGATTGGGCAAATCCAAGTTGTCAAACTCGTAAATGCTCAGGAAGCTAAAGACAAAGTTTTAGCTGCAAAAACCGTTATCCTCAAAAAAGCTAACGATCAAGACCCAATCCTTAACCAGTATGGCGGCGGCGCAAAAGACCTTGGCGCAAGAGTTATCGACACAACCATGGGGCAGATGCTTATTGTTGAATTGTATGTTGATTGTCGTGACGCTATGGGTGCTAACGCTGTTAACACCATGGCTGAAGCCTGCGCCCCGTTAATCGAGGAAATCACGGGCGGACATGTTTACCTAAGAATCCTTACTAACCTTGCAACCAAACGTTTGGTGAGGGCAACCTGCATTGTTCCTAAAGAGGCAGTTGGCGGAGAAGCAGCTGTTGAAGGCATCGCTTATGCATCCGCTTTTGCAGCAGCAGACCCCTACCGAGCCGCAACACACAACAAAGGCGCCCTAAACGGCATCATCGCAGTCGTCTTAGCCACTGGAAACGACCACCGTGCAATCGAAGCAGGAGCCCACGCATATGCAGCCATAAACGGGCAATACACAAGCTTCTCCAAATGGGTTAAAAACGCAAACGGTGACCTTGAAGGCTCAATTGAGCTGCCAATGGCGGTAGGTTTAATCGGCGGCGCAGTAAGAACTCATCCAATAGCTAAAATCTGCATGAAAATTCTTGCAGTAAAATCAGCCAACGAGTTCGGTGAAGTCTTAGCCGCGGTTGGTTTAGCACAAAACTTAGCCGCTTTACGTGCACTTTCCAGCGAGGGTATTCAGCGTGGTCACATGTCGTTGCATGCCAGAAACGTTGCCATTAACGCGGGCGCGCCGACAGAGTTTGTGGAAGCAGTTGCTGAACGCATGGCTAAGGAACGAAAAGTCAATGCGCAGCGTGCTAAAGAAATAATTGATGAGTTAACCAAAAAACCCTAACTCTTATTTTTGGGTGACAATGTTGAAGATTCTGCTTGATGAAATGTATGCTGGTTTGAAAGAGTATTTTGAAGCTTTAGGCTACACTGTTTTAACTGCTCAGGAAGCGGGTCTTAAAGGCGTTAAAGACCGGGAAATCGTTGAATACGCCCGTAAAAACGATTTGCTGCTGGTTACTCAGGACGCTAAACCCGCGGAACTGGCAGAGTTAACAGGCGTCAAATGCGTGCTGGTTTCCAGCGCAATGATTGCTAAAGTGGCAGACGCAAAAATCCGTCAACTATTTCCTTAATTGTCAGTATGCACGAATTCCTTGTATGCCCAAGCTGGCACCTTTCGAACACTGTTTTCATCCTCGATAATTGTCAGATGGGTGGTTTTGAAATCGATTAGTAAAGCCTTGTTTCGCCAGTTTTTTACCGCTTGATTTTTTCTGTGAAACAGCCTCAAAAATAGCCTTCTCCTTTCCCCGGGTTTTGCTTGCCTTTCTCCTAAAAGAAAAAAGCTTGGCGAGGTTATAAGCAGTATTTTCAAAACCGAAATATTCCAAAAACGACGACTAAAAAGTTAAGGCTATGCTTTTGAGGTACCTATTCCACAAGTAAGCCGCAGCGTACCCAGCAGTGGCTCCAGTTGCGGGACCCATAAACATCACCATTACGTCAAGAACAAGGCTTCTCTGAATAATCAAGGTCATGTTTGGAAGGCCTGCTTGAATGAAAACGTATTCGGGGGCAATCACGCTTGCACTGTACGTTATGACGCCAATTAGCATTGTACTAACAGCCATAGCAGCGATAAGACGGTTACGGTTAACGCCATCGAATGAGCCTTTAATTTTAAAAACAAACAGGGCGATATCCACTAAGGCTCCGAAAAGCACTGACGCAATAAACGTAAACAAGCCTAACCCTGGGCTGCCAAGCGCAGTTAGTAATCCACCTACTGCTCCCGCATAGGTTGCGCCTACGTTTTTGATGAATAAGCCGCTGAGAGCCAAAAGCACCGCTTGAAGTGCAATGAACATGTAATTGATTGGCGGCGGTAGAAAAACGTTTACTACGAAAATAATTGAGCCAAACAGTGAAGCTATGAAGATACGTTTTAGTCGGTGCGTTTGTTGTTCCCCTTTGATGCTATATTTGCTTTTTTGGTTAAAAAACATGATGCATTTGTCCAAAGGCATCGGTTTGTTTTTGAGTTAAGCTTACGTATCGGATTTTTAACGATAGCTATAAATTCTAAGCCTGATATAGATTGTAAATGTTTCAATATTTGAGTTATAAATGTAAAAAAAGCTAGGAGAGCAAGGGTAAAAGTTGAGCACTCACGCAGAGGACCTAAAACTAAGATTAATGACTATCGAACTTTTGCGTACAGCAAAATACAAACGCAACATCACCTACCGTGAATTAGCCTCAAAAACCGGCTTGCCAGTAACCGTTTTAAGCCGCTACGCAAAAGGCCACGTCCTCCCAAATACAACCCGCGCAAGACAACTTTGGCGAGTACTCACAAAACTAGTCGGTTTAGAAGCCGAGCTTCGAAGCAGAATCAAATTCGACGAAAGAGGCTACTTTGACAACACCGAAATCGTCGGCGACTACAACATACTACAACAAGCCGCCAACCACGCACTGGCAAACTTTGCAGGAAAACGAGTCACAAAAGTCCTAACCGCCGCTGTTGACGGCGTCCCACTTGGCACAATGGTTGCAAACGCACTCGGCGTTAACCTCATCGTTGCTAAACGCAACAAAGAAGTCGGCGTAAAAGGCTTCCTTGAAGAAACCTACATCCTTGGACGCGACTCAGGCGTAACCGTCACGTTGTACATTCCAAAAGACGCCATCAAAAAACGTGACAGCGTACTGATTGTTGATGACATGATTAAAAGCGGCGAAACTCAGGAAGCCCTTGTTAACTTGACTAAGAAGGCGAAAGCTGAGGTTTCAGGAATCTTCTCGCTAATTGCAGTCGGCGAAGAATGGCGCAAACGCCTCAAAGGCGGGCAAGACTCCCCAGTTGAAGTGGTAACTCACTTAAAATCCCCATTTGACACAGCCTAATTCAATTCTTTTTTTAAGCGTAACACTCTTAACGTAGCCTCGCCAATCATTTGCATCGAGGCCACCCTTATGCGCATGATAAAATGGGAAAACGGAACCGTAATCACCCCAGACCAAACCAAACTCCCTCTCGAAGAAGTCACCTTAAAATTAACCTCTGTCGAACAAATGGCTGAAGCCATCAAAGTTCTCCGCGTTCGAGGTGCACCGCTCCTTGGCGCAGCAGCCGCGTTTGGCGTAGCTTTAGGTGCTTACAATTCAAAAGCAAAAACAACTCCTGAACTGCTTGCCGACCTCGAAGCCGCTGGAGCCACGATTAAACGGCAGAGACCAACAGCGGTTAACCTGTTCTGGGGAACCGACCGCGTCCTAAACATGGCACGAGCCTACAAAGGAGACGTTGAAGGGTTGCGGGCTGCAGTTGTTTTGGAAGCGCAGAAGATTGCGGATGAGGATGCAGCGCAGAATTACGCGATTGGCAAAAACGGGTCCGTTCTCATTGAGGACGGGGACACTGTTTTGACTCATTGCAACGCCGGCGAATTAGCTACCGTTGAATATGGCACTGCGCTGGGGGTTATTCGCGCTGCTTGGGAGCAAGGCAAAAAAATTAAGGTAATCGCGGATGAAACCCGTCCGCTGCTTCAGGGTGCAAGGTTAACAGCTTACGAGTTGAAACGAGACGGTATCCCAGTAACATTGATTACTGATAACATGGCAGCGTACGTTATGAGCAAAGGGCTCGTCGACAAAGTGATTGTGGGTGCTGACCGAATCGTGCAGGATGCGGTTTTTAACAAAATTGGCACTTACGGCGTTGCAGTCCTTGCGCATGAGCATGGGATACCTTTCTATGTTGCTGCACCGAAAAGCACTTTTGATTTAACCTGCAAAGCTGCAGATGTGGAGATTGAGGAACGCAAACCTGAAGAAGTCACTCGAGTGGGTTGCCAGCAGACTGCTCCCGACGGCGTTAAAGTTATGAACCCCGCTTTTGATGCTACACCTTTGAAGTATGTGTCAGCAATCATTTGTGAAACGCAGGTTTACTATCCGAAAGATTTTGCGGCTTTCAAAAAAGCGCCTTAAAATTTTTATTAATACGTGGCTGGCATTGGTCGGTTCCAAGCGTCAGGATTCTGATACTTAACTGCCGGCGAATTGTCTGCTTCTTTTTCTTTTTGTGTTACCAAGTTTCTGATTGTTTCTAATATTTCCCTGTGGTAGTCTTCGTCTGCGATGATTTTGGTGAAAAGCTTTTTTGTGCTGCCTAAGTCAATATGGTATTTGCTGTTTATTTCGTTAACAAGGGTTTCTAAAGTTTTTAGCTGCACAAAAATGTAGTATTCTTCACCCATTATACTTTCAAAATATGCTAACTGTTTAACAAGCCATTGTATGTTTTCAGGGTCTATTTTGTCTATTTTAGCGATTTCTTTTTGAGCTTTAGCCATAATGTCCCATGATTGCCCAATTTTTTTGCCGCAATCTTTAGGATTGACTTTGGTTTGTGTTATGCTTGTACTTATGCCTTCAAGGATTGTGTGATGTGTTTGGCTGTCGATTGCTATTTGTTGAAATAAAGATTTTACAAGAGGCATGTCTGTTTTTTCTGTGATAGTTTTGTAGAGTAAGTATGTGTCATTTTCGAGGGTGCTTAAGCATTGAAGGTATTCCGCTATTGTTCTTGGCTCATTTTGGTCAGCCATCATTATCATTTGATTGTTGACGATTTTATTATTAAACCATATGAACCAGTAATACACAATACAGAAGGTTGCCTCAGGAAAACATTTTCTAGTTTACCTCTTTTGCAACTAAAAATTTGCAGCAAAAAGGCATAACGTTAAAGAGCAAAGCGAAAATAAAAATCAACAGTTGATTTAACCTTGAGCGACACCAGCACCAAAAAAGTTGCACCCGTCGAATTTCAAACCAGCGGCAAACTAGCCAAAAAAGGCGTCACAGTAACCGAACAAAGCAACATCGACCAACTATCCTCCCGCGGATACGGCACAACCGAAAACAAAATTTTAACCTTAACCTTCTATGAAGCACTTTACCTGCAAGACAAGGGCATGCTAACCGTCAAAGGCGAAGAAAACGTGGTAGTCGATTTTCAAACCGTGTTGCACGCTTATCAGGCGCTGGATGAGAACGCTTGGGTTAACTATCTTGTTTACCGTGACCTTAGAAGCCGCGGCTACGTGGTGCGGGAAGGGTTTGGCGTTGGCACTGAATTCAGGGTTTATGAACGGGGCGCGTACGGTAAAGACTCCGCATCTTACATGGTGCTTGGAACGCAAGAAGGCAAACCTTTAGGCATCAACGTGTTGGCTGACGTACTGCAGCAATGCCAAAACCAAAAGAAGGAGCTGGTTTTAGCTGTTATGAACCGCCGCGGAGAAATCGTGTACTATTCTGTTTCACAGTTAACGTTCAAGTAAGATGAGGCTTTCATGGCTAAAAATTACGTTTGGAACGCAAAAGACTACCAAAAAAACAGCACCAACCAGTATGCTTGGGCGCAAGAATTAATACCTAAACTAAACCTGCATGGAAACGAAACCCTGCTCGATATTGGTTGCGGCGACGGCAAAATCACTGCTGAAATCGCAAAAGCCCTGCCAAACGGAAGAGTCGTCGGCATAGACAGCAGCCCAGACATGATAAATCTTGCACAGACACTTTTTCCATTAAACGATTACCCAAACCTCAGTTTCCAGTTGGCAGATGCCAGAAACTTTGTTTTTCAAGCAATCTTTGACCGAGTCTTCTCAAACGCGGCATTACACTGGATACCCAACCAGTCTACTGTGTTGTTCTGCGTAGAAAAATGCCTAAAACCCCAAGGCAAACTATTGTTTCAAATGGCAGGCAAAGGCAACGCCCAAAACATCCTAAACATTCTAGATGAAATGTTGACTCTTGAGCCTTGGCGGCAATACTTTGCGGGTTTCAAGTTTCCTTATGGCTTCTTTGACGCTAAAGAGTACGCGGCTTTTTTGGAAAAAGCTGATTTGAAACCTTTGCGTTTGGAACTGTTTCCTAAAGACATGAAGCTTCAGGGAGCTGAAGGCTTAGCAGGGTGGGTGCGCACAACATGGCTGCCGTTCACAGAAAAACTACCCAATGAACTTAAAACAGAATTCGTAGAGGAACTGGCAACACGGTACCTCCAGAAGCATCCTGCTGACGTTGACGGCACAGTGCATGTGAAAATGGTTCGGCTGGAAGTACAAGCCCAAAAACCATAACCAGTACCATTTTATTGTTTTTCAACATACTAATGACGTGCTTTTCAGTCAATAGCACCTACCCCCCTTAGGTTTCTGCATAGAGTTCCTATTTGCATCCTAATAGGTTGGTGTTACAACCGTCTATCATGTTGGAAAGCTTTTATTGCCGCTTTAGCCATCTACAGGCTGATGTCGGGCAAACAGTTTTTCACTGACCGTTATGAACAGTTAGGCTGGAAGTACAAGCAGGTTAAGCTACGGCAAGCCATCCGTTTCAACCAAACCAACATAAAAGGTCAAGACTTGGTTTCACGGCTGTCCAGTTTAGGCGTGCACCTTGAAAAAATCGGTTTTCTGCCAGACGGTTTCTGGGTTTGCGACTCCACGGTTTCTGTTGGCGCCACCGCAGAATACCTGCTGGGCTTGTATTCAGTTCAGGAGGCAGCTGCCCAAATCCCCGTCACATTATTTAGCAATCTGAAAGGCAAATCGGTGCTTGACGCTTCAGCGGCGCCAGGCGGAAAAACCGTGCAGTTAGCTGACAACATGGACAACACCGGCAGCATCATCGCAATAGACATCAATAAACGCCGCTTAACCGCTTTAAGCAACCATCTGGAACGTTGCCACATCCAAAACACTGTTGTTTACCAGCTTGACGCCCGAAACACTCCAAAACTGGGCTTAAAATTCAACCGTATACTTGTTGATGCTCCATGCAGCGGCAACTTTGCTTCAGACCCTGAATGGTTCCAAAACCGCACCCTACAGGACGTTGAACGAAACGCCCGTGTGCAACGGGAAATCCTCATGAAAACCGCTGAATGCCTAACAGAAGACGGAGAAATCATCTACTCAACCTGCTCTTTGGAGCCTGAAGAGGACGAGTTAAACATGGATTGGGCAATAAACAGACTGAACTTGAAAATCGCCGAAATAAATTGCCCTGGAGCAGCTGGGTTGACCAGTGTTTTCGGTAAACAGTTGGACGCGTCGGTTGCGTTTTGCCGCAGGTTTTGGCCTGACCCTACTCAGGGCTTTTTTGTCTGTAAACTTGTGAGGAAAAACCCATGAAGGCAAAGGCTGTTGTGGATTTTGGGTTGCAGTTCGGGGTTAAAATCAGCTTTAACGAGGACATGATTGTTGAGCAGGATGGCAGATTCTATCTGTTAAACAGCAAGATTAAGCCGCTTGTTAAAGAGGACTTTTTTTACGCTGGCACTTTTCTGGGCAAAGTTAAGGCCGGCAAATTTTTCCCAAGCTTTAATTTGCTTTCAATGCTTGCATTGCAGGGGGCTAACCGTGTTGTTGTTGACAGAAAAGCTGGTTGGCTGTTTATTTGTAGACGAGACATCTTCAAAAAAGGCGTAATCCGTGCGCATGGTCAGGTTCAGCGGAACTGTCATGTTTTGGTGGTTAACGAGTTTGGTGAATGTTTGGGTTTTGGCAGGGTCATGGCGGGGATGGAGCAGAAGGCGGGTAAGGGTGTGGTTGCGGTGGCTAACGTGTTGGATTTGGGTGATTTTTTGCGTCGTGAACGTGGTTTGTAGGTTTTGCGTTTGTTTATTGTTTGGCTGCGTATTTATTGTGCCTGTGCTTTTGCGGCTGTTTGGATAGCACACTGTTTCAATTAAAGCCTAACCTATTGAACATTTATCTAACACAATCGGCGATATACTTATATATGTTTACGTTTAACATGTTTTCCATAACATCTGGAAACGGGATAGCAAGCTTATATAAAAAGGGAGACAGCAATTAAATGAAGAATTTCAAAGATGCAGTTTGGAAAGAAAATGTAACAAAAGTAGTAAAACAAATCCAAGAGCAAGACATAAAATTCGTCAGGCTTCAATTTACCGACATAAACGGTATGCTGAAGAACCTTGCCGTAAGCTCAAAAAACATTGAAAGTATTTTTGAAAATGGACAATCATTCGACGGTTCTTCAATTACCGGTTACAGGCCAATTGAAGAATCCGACATGGTACTGTACCCTGACCCAACAACCTTCGCCGTTCTACCATGGCGTCCAAAAGAGAAATCCTCCTGCAGACTAATCTGCGACATCTACACACCCCAAAACAAACGCTTCGAAGGCGACCCACGCTACATCCTTGAACGAGCAGTAGAAAAAGCCAACAAAGCAGGCTTCAACTACATCTGCGCTCCAGAACTTGAATTCTTCATCGTAAAAGAATCCGAAAACGGCGGCTTACCAACACCAATCGACCTTGCAGGCTATTTTGACTTCCACCCAAGCGACCTCACAGACGATATCAGACGTGAAATCGCTGACACCGCAGAAGCGTTTGGCATCGAAATTGAAATCAGCCACCACGAAGTAGCCCTAGGCCAAAACGAGATTGACTTCAAATACGGTGAAGCCCTCGAAACAGCCGACCGCGCCATCACCATGAAAATGTGCGGAAAAGTTGTAGCTGCACGAGCAGGATACGTCACCACATACATGCCAAAACCATTCCAAGGAATCAACGGCAGCGGCATGCACTGTCACCAAAGCCTCTGGAGCCAAGACGGAACAAACTTGTTCTACTCAGAAAACGCCAAAAACGGTTACCTCTCAGACCTTGCACGTAACTTCATCGGCGGACAACTTGCTCACGGACGAAAAATGTGCGCTGTCCTCAACAGTTGGCCAAACAGTTTCAAACGTTTAGTCCCAGGTTACGAAGCGCCAGTTTACCTTGCATGGGCGCACAAAAACCGTAGCCCACTCATCCGTGTACCAAACTTTGGCGGAAGAAAGAGCGCTGCAAGATGCGAAATCCGCTGCCCAGACGGCGCCGGCAACCCATACCTGCAATTCGCAGTACTCTTAGCAACAGGCCTTGACGGCATAAAGAACAAAACTGACCCAGGCGACCCAGTAGAATTAAACGTTTACCACATGAGCTATGAAGAACGCAAAGAACGCGGAATCGTTTCACTGCCAGAATCACTAAAAGAAGCCCTTGACGAGTTTGAAACCAGCGATTTAATGAAAGAAACCCTCGGCCAAACAGCGTTTGAAAACTTCCTTAAAGAAAAACGCCGTGAATGGGACGCATACCGTCTACAAGTCACCGAATGGGAAGTTAACCGCTACATCAAACGACTCTAAAACCAAAAAAGTAAGCCTTTTGGCTTACACCACAATTTTATTTTTAGTTTTTGATTTTTTCAAGCAAACCCGCGATTGGAACAGTGCATTGTTCACGTTTTTTAAGGTCCTTAACAACTACTGTTCCCCCTTTCAATTCCCGTTCACCAACAATAACGGCGTAGTCAAGACCACGTTTGTCAGCATCTTCTAGGGCTTTGCCCATTTTGCGTCCCATAACCTCAAACTCTGCCGACACGCCCCCGTCACGTAGGGACTGGGCAATCTTTAACGCTTCAGTTTTCACAGAATCCGTGATAGGAATTACCACCGCTCGTTTTTCTCCTTTAGTTGTCAGTGCAGCGTTTTGTGTTTGCAGCGCGATTACTATGCGGTCGATTCCGTGTGCGCAGCCAACTGCTGATGTTGGTTCACCGCCGAATGCTTCGATTAGTTTGTCGTATCTTCCTCCGCCTCCAAGAGCAATTTCCAGTTGAGGAATGTTGATTTCAAAAATCATGCCCGTGTAATATTCAAGTCCTCGGGCGAAAGCAGGTTCAACGGTCAACGAAAGCTCTGCGCTTGAAGTGATAAGCGTTAGTACTTCGGAGAGGTTTTCTGCTGCAGCCTTAGCCTTCTCATAACCAGCCACCAAAGTTTTGATTTGCTCAACCGTGTCACGCCAATCTTTACCTTTAATATCAATCAAACCCTGCAACGTACTTCGGCATTTCTCAGATTCCACCAGTTTAAGTGCCGAATCGTATTCTTTTTTGTCCATGCGTTGCAGCACAGCGTTTTGAGTTTTTTCGTCAACGCCATCTTGGCTAAGGATACCGCGGATGACGCCTATGTGCCCAATTTTAAAACAGTACCCCTGTAGCCCAAGCGCCTGCATGAAACGGTTGGTTAACAAGACGATTTCGGTGTCTGCTTCTGGCTTGTTGGAACCCATTAACTCAAAGTTTGACTGCCAAAACTCCCTGTACCTGCCACGTTGAGGTTCATCATAACGGTAAACCGTGCCCACTGAAAACAGCCGAAGAGGTTTAGGTTCATTTCTCAGAGCAGTAGTGGCTAAACGTGCGATGGAAGCGGTAAACTCTGGGCGCAGGGCAACTTGGCGTTTTCCTAAGTCTTCGAATATGAACATTCTTTGGCGTATTTCGTCGCCTGATTTTGCGCTGAGTAGTTCTAGGGGTTCAACGTGTGGCGTGATGGCTTCTTTAAAACCGTAAAGAGCAGCGGTTTGTCGTGCTTTTGTTATGACGAATGTGAATGTTTGGGCTTCTTCGCCTAGTAAATCGCGCATTCCGCGGACTGTCTGGAAAGTAGGCATACAACAACTTCCTTTAATGGATAAGATAATTCTTTTATACACTTATTCTTTTAAACTCTACCGTAAACGTGACAGGTTATTCTTCGTAAATGAAAATGTCTTCAATATGAACATTGAAGATTTTTGAGAGTTTAAACGCCAACTGGATAGACGGCTCATACTTGCCGGATTCGATAGAAATGATTGTTTGGCGTGTGACATGTGCTTTTTCTGCCAGTTCTTCTTGAGTCATGTTTTGAGTTGCTCGATAAACCTTAAGTCGGTTTTTCATCTGGCAAGTCACATCTTTCTTGAATAATAAAATGAAAAGATGCTGTACACCAACATAAATGCTAATATCAAGTAACTTAAGGGTTGCGTGAATGCTTGAAGTTCTTGTATTTCAATTCCAAATGATGTGAGAACTAACTGGACACATATGAGAATGGAGCTGCCAACAATAAAGCATAGTATTGTGTTTTGGGAAGCTTTTTCGCCGATGAGTTTTGTGCGTTCATCTGACAATACAACTGACTTGTATTTGGTTCTTAACACTTGAAGAATTGCTAAGCCAGCAGCCAAAAAAGCCAACGATACTATAAACTGTTCTTGAATTATGCCAAATGAAAAACCAGCAGAAATGAAAAGCGTCACTATCATGCGCCAGATTTTGTATGTTGTTTCTCGTTTCATGCGTTACTTACCCTTTTATTCAGCTTAAACTCTTTTTGTACTAACCTTTACTATTTGAATTATTGCAAACCTCAAACAAAAAA
The DNA here is from genome assembly GCA_042296865.1 of Bathyarchaeia archaeon. GTDB lineage: Archaea > Thermoproteota > Bathyarchaeia > Bathyarchaeales > Bathycorpusculaceae > Bathycorpusculum. Next base: position 251,300 of record CP170178.1, read on the forward strand.
CCTTCAATGCCAAACCGCTGGTTTAACATAAAAGAAAAAGAGGACAAAAAAGGGGGCGAACCATTTGTTGTACCATTTTTTATCCTTAATCCAGCGATAGCTTTGCTCGTTTGAACCGTGAAACAGCTACTGTAATCAATCCCACGTCAACAACTACTATTATTACTTCTACAAGCCCAATCATGCCTACCGTGTTTAATCCCCCTAAAGTAGCCATAATGTTTGCTTCCCAGTCTTCAGGAACTACTTGTATGCCAAACATTACAGTAAACCATGGAATCATGAACAGTAAACTGATTATTTGCTGGGCTTGACGTACAGTTGCTGCTCGCAGAGAAACAAGGACGCCTCCAGAAGCAACAAGCAACGCGATAAGGGCACTTATTGTTGTTCCAATCAGAAATGTGTCTGCCGAATACATCAGTAAACCGCTGCCGCCGTAAAGCACGTTGACTGTTACTAACGCTACCGCCATGCCTACTAACGTCATTGACCACGAGTACAGTACTGATATACCTATTTTTCCAAACAATATTGCCCTGTCAGGTAGTCTACTTGCCAGTAAAGTTTCAAGTGTGTGTCTTTCGCGTTCTCCAGCAAAAGAGTCAGCAACAATGTTCACTACAAGGAGCGCTTGTAACCATGACCAAAGTAGAATTGCAACTGGAGTGTTTAGCCAACTGATTCCCATTTGCCAAGGTAAAAAGACGCCTAGAATCAAAACGGGAATGACAAACAGTGGAATAACACGTATCCCTTTATGGGCAAATACTTCCTTGTATTCCTTCCAAATAACAGTAAAAACATCTTCCATCATTGCTGCTGTGCCTCCATTATGTCCAAAAATGTTTCTTCTAAATTGCTTTTGTGAACCTCTTCCACTGACCCGCCAAGACCGATTATTAGGCTTGTTATTGGAGCAACATTGGTGTTTTGTTGCAGTTCTACAATCAGTTTTCCGTTGCTGACTTGAGCTTCTGCAATTTCTGGTTGAGCTTTGAGCTGTGCTACTAGTTTTTCAGTGAATCCTTTACCTGTGATTTCAACTTTAACGGTGCCTTTTCTGTTACGTTTTCGCAATTCATCTAGGGTACCTACGGCTGCAAGTTTTCCTTTAGCTATGACGCCGATTTGGTTACACAGGTTTTCTGCCTCAGACAGGTTATGTGTAGTCAAAAAGATGGTGACGCCTTCTTTAACGGCTAAACTTGCAAGGTCACCCCGTAAAGTCGCGGAAGCAATCGGGTCAAGACCTGAGGTGGGTTCATCAAGAAACAGCAAGGTTGGTTTGTGCAGCATTGTTCTTGCTAAGGCTAATTTGCGTTTCATGCCTTTGCTCCATGTGCCCACTGGTTCTTTTCGTCGGTCGTAGAGTCCGAAATGGGTGAGTAGTTCTTGTATGCGTTCTTGGCGTTCTATGGGTTTTATGTGCCATGCGCGAGAATAAAATTCCAAGTTGTCTTGGGCGCTTAATTTTTCGTATAATCCGTCGTGTTCAAGCAGTACGCCTGTTGCTTCGCGGATTTGGTTTGCCTGTTTTTTGATGTCCATTCCAAGGACTTCGGCGTTGCCGCTTGTTGGTTCGAGTATGCCTAAGAGTAGGCGGATTGTTGTGGTTTTGCCTGCTCCGTTGGGTCCTAGGAATCCGAAGATTGTGCCTTCGCGGACTTTTAGGGAGAGGTTGTTTACGGCGTGTGTTTGGTTGAAGTCTCGTGTTAGGTTTTGTGTGTTTATGATGATTGGTTTTTCCATTTAACCAACCTCCAATGTAAAGTATGCTTTACAATTTGTAATATAAACTTTACCACAAACCCTCAAAAACAAACATACCCTCCACACAAAAGCCCACAAACAATCATGTCAACCCTTGGAGCAACAAAGAAAAACCAACCTATTTGTACCCTAATATCCAAACTATGCAGAAAACCTATAGGGGGGTAGGTCCGTATTAGCCCAAACCAACCCTAAAAATGCCATCACTAAAATACCATCTACCACCCGTCAAGTCAGCATACACTTTCAAAACAAGCATTCGCAAATCCAAAAACCCTAAGACGGCGAAGCAAACCAATCAAAAGAAACCAATTACCGAGACATCAACATAGTCGTACCGTTTAACCTGCCCTCACTCTTCCCTTTTAGCTTCACATAGAAGACGTAAAATTTCTTTTCGCGCCTCACTTATCGTTAACGGGAAAGCTTCAGGTATCGGCAAACCGTTTTCTTTCTTTAACACTTCAAACAAATGCGTCAAACGAGGAGAACGCAGATTAACTTCTCGTATAAGTTCAACGTTTGAGAAAAGGTCTTTAGGTTTGCCTTCAGACATCAATTTGCCATTCTTAAGAATGAAAAGCCTATTTGCAAATAACGGCACCATATCCACGTCATGCGTAGCCAACAGCAACGTAATGCCCTTTTCCCTGTTTAACTGCAAAAGCAAATGCAAGATATCACTGGTTGCCCTTGGATCAAGATTCGAGGTTGGTTCATCCATAATGATAACTTCAGGCTGCATAGCCAACACGCCTGCAAGCGCAACACGCTTCTTCTGCCCCAAACTTAAGAAATGCGGCGGTTTCTCTGCAAACTCAGACATGCCCACCGTTTTAAGTGCGTCAGCAACAATTTTTTTCACTTCTTCAGGTGGCAAACCAAGATTTAACGGACCGAAAGCTACGTCCTGCTTCACTGTTGGAGCAAACAATTGGTCGTTAGGGTCTTGGAAGACGAAACCGACACGCCGTCGAAGTTCAAGCAGTGATTTAGCGTCGTAACCTAACGGTTTGTCTTCATAGTAAATGGCGCCTGAAGTGGGTTTCAGTATGCCGTTTAGGTGGTTAAGAAGCGTGGTTTTGCCTGAACCATTAGTTCCTAAAAGCGCGATGCGGTCACCACGATTAAAACTCAGCGAAACATCGTCTAAGGCGATGGTTCCATCGGAATATTGGTGTATTAAATGTTCAATTTTGAACAGCATTTTATAGGACTCCAAAGTTTAAAGTTAAATAAACAGCAATAGCAAGCAGCACGTCAAAGACGAGTATGGCTACAAGAACTATTTTGTTAGGTTTAGGGTAACCTTCCAAAACACGGATGGTGCCATCGTAGCCTCGGGCACTCATTGCGGTAAAAGTGCGTTCAGCTTGCTCCAACGCTCGAATAAAGAGGTTGCCGGCAAGCAATGCTAAACCACGAATTTTTTTTAGCCAGCCACCTTTTCCTAATCGTAATGCTTGAGCTATAGTCATTTGTTCTGCTACTTCCATAAACACGAAAATGTAACGGTAAATCAACATGGAAATTTCCACAAGTGTTTTTGGCACATGCGCACGTCTAAGCAGCAAACTAAGGTCAGTGATTGAGGTTGTTAACACTAAAAAGAATACGCAGGAAAGTGCGCCTTCCACCCTGAAAAAAATTGTGAGGGCTAACTGGACGCTGTGATTAAGAATTGTCCAAGTAAACCCGAGAAAGGATAGTTGAGTCAAAGCTTCACCGCTGCCAAAAGGATACAAAGCAATAATAATGCAGCTTAACGCAACCATTAACGTAGGGTAACGAAGGAGGCATAAATAGAAACGGGTTTTTACTTTAGCTAAACCCAACGTTAAAATCGCCATTATGGCAAAAACTGCGATGGGTACAAAGATTGATTGTGCAGATACTGTGATAAATAATGTTGAAAGGGCAAAAAAAGACTTCGTAACTGGACTACTTTTAGCTAACCGGTTTGTGTATGCATAACGGTCAATCTGCGAGTAGTAGTCACTGTGAGCCATACCGTTTTTTCGTCCAGTTTTATTGACTATGCTGAAACCTTTATTTATTTTTTGACTCTTTTGCCACGTTCATACCCGATAAAGTATCCAATGATAACTGCGCCAATTGCTGCTTGCAGTGCAAACAATAAGCTTTCGATTTCGCCGCTGGGTGGCTCCCAGATTGGAGTAAACCATGGTTCATAGCCTGTGTCTGAAATTGCTTGCTCAGCTCCACCGTCTGCTCCGCCAAATTCTGCGTTTGGCACAAGTATCAAGGGAGCTACGCATATAACTCCAACTATTGCCAGCAGTATTATGTAATGTTTGGTGTTCATTGTTTTAACTCCGAAGTTTTTGCCATTTTTGGTAAGGTAATAACTTTTAGTTTGGCTAGTAATGGTGCTTTGTATTTTGCTAGGAAGTCAAATAGTATTACTGCAAGTATGCCTTCAGCGATTGCAAGCGGTATTTGAGTTATTGCAAAGATCCCCCCGAACAGTATTAAACCGTCCATGAAGCCGTTGCCGATTGGAATTGCTAACGCAAGCTGGATTGAGGTTACAAGGTAAGTGGTTAAGTTGCCTAGTGCCGCGGCAAGGAATATTCCGATTGCGGGTTTAGCCTGTGCTTTTTGGCAAATTTTCCATATAGCGTAAGCAATGACTGGTCCTGCGATGCCCATCGAGAAAAGGTTTGCACCAAGTGTCGTTAAGCCTCCATGAGCAAGAAGTAATGCTTGAAAAACAAGTACTATCATTGATAATACAGAGGTTATGCCGGGCCCCATGATTACTGCTGATAAGCCTGTTCCGGTTGGGTGTGAGCAGCTTCCAGTTACTGACGGTATTTTCAGGGCTGAGAGCACGAAAATGAATGCGCCCATTAAGGCTATGAGGGGTTTTGATTCTGGAACGTTTTTTGTTACTTTAATCAGCTTGTAGATGCCGTATGCAACTATTGGTATTGAGATTGCGAACCATATTTCCCACCATGGACTTGGCAGGAAACCTTCCATTATATGCATAAGTTTTTTTGGTTCTCCTTTGCTGGATATTCCAGCCAATAGAAATATAAAGATATGTTTAACATTAGTTAACTAAAGGTTGAATAGAAAACATGCATAAACAGACTCAAGACTTACTGCTAAAAGACAAAGGTGAATTCACAAAATTTCAAATTCTACTCGAAGTAATGAGAAACCAGCCACATGTAAAACAGAAAGACATCAGCGACGCCTTAGGCATCACAATACAAGCCATATCAAAATACTTCAAAAAACTAACTAAAGAAGGCCTCCTTGAAGCCGGATCCGAACGTGCCGATTACCGTTTAACCGCAAAAGGCGTAACCAAACTCCGCGAAGACTTAAAAAACCTTGACTTATACGTTAAATCCATCAAAAACGAGTTAAAAGTTGACCACGCCTGGATAGCCATGGCAACCCGCCCCGTAAAAATCGGCGAACAAGTAGGCTTAATCACTAAAGGCGGCATCTTTTACACTGTATCCGTCAACGACCCTGACGTTGAAGCCGTCGGCATAGCAGCCAACGATGCCGTTCCCGGAGAAGACATCGGCCTTAAAGATTTAAAAGGCAAAGTCAAACTTAAACAAGGAAAAATCTTAATCATTAAACTGCCTAGCATCCGCAAAGGCGGCTCCCGTGCAGCAGACACCGCAAAAATCAAACGTTTAATCGACGAATTTAAACCTGACCGCATAGGCGTCATGGGCGCCGTCGGCAGGGCAGTCGTCAACAAGTTGGGGTTAAAAGCGGATTTGGAGTTCGGCATCAGTCATGCCGCTGCAATTGCTGCGTCGCGGGGTCTTAACGTTTTGGTGCTTGTTGTGGGTAGGATGGTTAACAAGATGATTCAAGAAATTGATTCTCAAAACATGCGGTTTGCCGGCGACATCATTTATGAAGTTAAAGACTCCCAAATGAGTTAACGGTTAGTTATTAAGCTCTAACCATTAACATCTTTTTAGAAAGTGAGAGCAGTATGAGTATCGAATTAACTGAAGCCCACATTCTTGCGGGGCAAATGAACGGAGAAATCGTGGGCAAAACAATCAACAGCTACCAAATACAGAATGTAGGTCAGCTTCAAAATAAGGGCTTTATCAGCAAAAACGCAGTCCTTGACCAAATAGTTGGCAGCAAGATACTGTCAGTTAAGTCGCGGGGCAACACCATTCTTGTCAAGCTCAGTAACGGGTGGAACCTAGTTTTAGCGCCTGAATACGGCGGCATTATCCAGCTGCACACTCCACAAACAGAACTGCCCAAATTTCACTTAAAACTGGACTTGCAGGACACGGTTTTAACGGTGACTTTAACGGGGATAGGCTGCATTCAAGCAGTCGAAGATGCTTTGCTAAAAACCAATTACTTGTACAGGCGAGACTTCAGCAATATTCTTAACCCTCTGGAGTCAGATTTCAAGTTTGAACGCTTCAAAGAAAAACTTGACGAGAAAAAACAGAACATTAAAGCCGCTTTGGTCGGTAAAACCGCTGTTATCGTTGGGGTTTCCAACAGTGCTTTTCAAGACATTATTTACCGTGCCAAAATCAATCCCAAACGCAACACAGGAACCCTAACCGAGGACGAGAAAAAAGCAGTTTACAGTGCAATTGTTGACTTGGTTGTTGACCGACTGGAAGCAGGCGGAAAAGACCAGTTTGTTGACCTGCATGGCAAACCCGGCACGTACACGCCAAAGATGGGTTCACACCTCAAAGAGCAAAACTGCCCTGAATGCGGAAGCAGAATAGAAAAAATCAGTCACGGTGGCGGACAGGTCTTTCTGTGTCCCACATGCCAAAAATAATTATTGATTTTCAACATATAATAGCGTATTTTTCAACCAATACAGACCTACCCCTCCAGTTTCTACCTACCCCCTATAGGTTTCTGCATAGAGTTTCTATTTGGATCCTAATAGATCGCAAATAGGCGTGGGCTAAACCCAACAAATCACATCTGCCTGCGTGGTAACGTATTTATCAGTAAAAGTTATCTTGAAGGGTACCAACCTATCTGCGGTGTGTGCAGGGGTCGCCGAGCATGGTCAAAGGCGTAGGCTTCAGGAGCCTATCCTGCAGAGGTTCGTGGGTTCAAATCCCACCCCCTGCACCAGTATATGCAAAGGGCGGTTTTTTGGGGTGCGTTCCACTCAATTATTTTAAGGTTTCGGTGCCAGCCTTTGCTCGCCTATGGTGTGAACAAGAAAAATTAAATGCCAACCTGCACAAACTTGAATTTTTATTGATAATATTCTTGCATAGAATGATTTAAAAGAACGGTTCAGGCTCTATTGATTTATGATTGCTATGATTTAACTAAACCTGTAATTCTATCAAAGCTCGTCTAAGAGAAGAGAAAAGATTGGGTGAAGCATAATTTGGGCAAAATCGTCTAACGCTGAGTGAAAAAAGGAAAATATTACCGGGCACTTGATTGTTACCAGTTAAAAGTGGAGATGTGGATTTTCCCAAAAGATAACCGCTCCTTGAAAAGTATGCAAATCGAAATTGCTAATACACTATCGCCTCAGATTAGATATTAACGGAAACAATGTTTCCTTGCCCGATAAGAAATCAAATTCTTCGAAGAGAAAATCTTTAGAGGTAGAAAGGAAATGACATCGAAAAAAGCAAAAGTTAACGATTTAAAAATAAAAACAAACTTTGATTATAGAACCAAAGAGGTTAAAAAGAAAAACCATTACAGTAAAAGGATTGAAACTTTTTTTCCCGTTTCAAATGGAGAGGATACCAAGAAATAACAATTTTATTACTTGGGCACTGCTAAACTGATCGTAATATTCGAAATGGGCAAAGGTAACCCTCAAATGGTTTTATTTTTTCCCTAAAGAGTGTGGCAAGACTTTTATTCAAATGAATCAAGACCCAACCAGCCCTGCAAGACATCCCAAGGAATTGCGGGCGATTCTTTCCTTGTGGGGCGTAAAAGTCACCTTCTGCACTTCAACTTTGATTTATGCAGTCTCTCAATTTCTGCTTTTTAGTTAAGAATTAATTAAAGAAAACTTTACTTGAAAGATTATTAAGCAATCAAAGAAAAATATGTTTGAAGTGAAACCTGTGAAGCAAGTTTTAAGCGCAATTATTGTTTCAACGCTTGTGGTTTTGTTTATTTTTTCGTCTCTGTCTTTAATTGAGGCTAACCCGTTTAGCACTCACCCGTATTATCCGTTAATATCAATCTCTGAAGAAGGAATCCTGTATTATTCAAGTGGTGCTGTACCAACTGAATCTAAAGACCTAATTCGTCAGGAAGGCAACACGTATTTTTTAACTGAGGACATTTCTGGTTACTGTATAGCCATCACATGTGACAACATCGTATTTGACGGCAACAATTACTCCATTAATTGTGGTGGCGGTGGTCTTTTGGAGTATGGAATAGCCATTAAGTATCATTACAATGTTTTGGTCAAAAACGTGGCGATTGTTGGGTTCAATTATGGGGTGGGGTTGCTCGAATCCGCTAATTGTACAATAAATGCTGTAACGGTCAGTGGGTGCAATCGTGGTATTCAATTTGCGGAAAGCGGGGACATTCAAGTGTCTAACAGTGAACTATGCAATAATAATTATGGAGTAAACTTTGACCTCTCTAGTTGTAATCGGTTGATAAATAATTCATTATTGTCCAATCAGGAGGGTATTCATATTTTCAATAGCCAAAACAATAAAGTTGTTGGTAACACGATTAAAAACTCCAACTTAGCGGTAAGTTTTGAATATACTTCACATAGTTTAGCAGACGTTTTACCAATAAACAATGTCTTTTACCTTAACAGTTTTATCAACAATACCCAGCAAGTATGCATGGTGGAAATCAAATCGGTTATCGAAACAGAAAACGCCAGTTTTTCAAATGACTGGGACTTTAACCAGCAGGGTAATTACTGGAGCGACTATAGCAATAAAGGCCCGTATGTTATTAACCAAAACAACACTGACAATTACCCATTTATCCAACAGGTTGATATGAACATTATATTGTTAAATCCCGTTGCAACTCTTCAAACGGCTTCTGAAACAGGTAGTCAGCCTTCTACATTGACGGTTACTGTGGCTGTCGGTTTAGGCATAATTGTTTCGGCATTTGTTTTGAGCTTGCTGTTTTTTAGGTGGCGTCAAAAAAAGTTGATCCCCGAATAGAGCATAAAATAATGTTACCGATAAGTTTGGGTTCAAATCCCACCCCCCTGCACCATTGTATCTTACTTTCCTACTTCCTGTTTTTTATGCACTTTATTCCCAGCGGAAATAGCGAATGGCGACAAAGCTGAAGACAACGGCGTAAGCAGCCATCACAAGCAATGGTACAAACGATGGAAAGGACCCATTCATGGAGCTGTTAAGGGCATTAACGGCTGCACCAACAGGCGTGTACAGGGCTGCTGTTTGTAGACCGCTTGGGAGGACTTGAATTGGAACGTAAATTCCTGCGAAAAACAACAAAGGGTATAGAATGCCCATGGTTATACCGTTTGCGGCGCTCTGCGTGGGAGCAACCGCAGTTAAAAGTAATCCCAAAGAAAACATTGCAAGCGTCGCTAGCACTAAGGAGAGGATGAACCCTGGAATATTAAACGCAACATTCACGCCAAAAATCAAAGTGCTCCCAGCTACGAGTATAGTAAAGCCTACTGCGGCAAGAATAAGATTGATTGTTATCTGTGCAGCCAACAGCTTAGCTGGCGATATGGGGGTTGTGGAGATTCGCTTAAGCCAACCGATCTCGCGGTCACGCACAAGGGGAATGGGTAACCCAAACAAGCTTATGAATATGAGTACAGTAACCATTAGAATTGGAATGTATACTTGGAAAAGCGTAAATGAGTTGCCCTCTATGGGCTCGTTAAAAGTTGGTATGTTGCCAAATATTAACAGCAGAATCAATGGGAGCCCTATCCCAAACACTAAGCCTGCTGGCTCCCTAAGAGCAAGTCTGCCTTGAACTTTTAAGAGTTCCCAAAACGGTGAAGCCTTTTTTGGTGTGGCGTCCTTTATACTCATCTCTGGCACTCCTGAGTTTTTGGGGTTTTACCGTTTGTTTGTGTGAGTTTCACGAAGGCGTCCTCAAGATTTCCGCTTTTAACTTGAATATCTTTGACGGTTATGTCTGCTTTAATGAGCGCATAAAGCACGTGAGTCGTGATATCTCCTGAACCGTCAACCACTACTCTTGTTCCCCGGTGTTGAACAGAAGTTACACCAGGCAGGACAGTTAAGATTTTATCGTCCACTGGGCGAGAGGGCGCAAACTGCATATGTATGCCGCCTCCTTCTTTGGCTGCAAGAGCTACAGGTGTGTCTAATGCGATTAGCTTTCCATGATTAACCAACGCTACTCGGTCACAAAGCCTTTCAGCCTCATCCATATAATGGGTCACAAGTATAACGGTCACACCTTGATCCCTGATACGCTCGATAAGCTCCCAAGTTTCACGTCGGGCATCAGGGTCAAGACCGGTAGTTAATTCATCCAAAATGGCTATTTTCGGGTTTCCAATAAGAGCAAGTGCAATTGATAGCCGCTGCTTTTGGCCTCCTGACAGTTTTTTGAATATAGCGTTTCGTTTTTTAGTCAGCCCAAGCGTTTCCAGCAGTTCTTGGGCGTCAAGAGGATTTGAGTAAAAAGAGGCAAATAGATTCACCGCTTCCGAAACCTTTATGCGCGGAGGTAACGTGCTCTCTTGAAGTTGGACGCCGATGAATTTTCTTAGTTTCGCCCGATCATTTTTAGGGTTTAAACCGTAAATAGTTACTGAGCCAGAGTCTGGAACACGAAGACCTGATATGCATTCGACAGCAGTGGTTTTGCCAGCTCCGTTGGGGCCAATTATCCCAAAAATTTCACCTTCATTTATAGAAAAAGTGACATTATCAACGGCGGTTACTGCGCCATATCGTTTGCAGAGATTGTTTACAGTGATAATGCTTTTCTTTGTCGTCGCTTCCTTAACACTCACTGTATCAGGCATTTTTCATTTCCAGCTATAAAACAAATTGCACTGGTGCTATTATCAAGCTATTGATTGGACTGAGTATTTAACTTTTAATTAATCAGATTAATGCTCACTTTAAATATTTGCTTACGTGAATTTCAAAAGCTAAAAAAAGCGAAAGTAGTTGCGAAGAATTAAGGCGGAATTGGCGATGTCGCCCGCGTGTAGGGGTTCAAATTCTGCCAACTGCAATCTTTAAGAAAAAGTACGCGGTTTTCCTGTATTGCTGTTGTATACATCTTCAGATTCAGATTTGATTCGCAAATCTTATTAGCACTGTCTTGCTATTTGCTCGCTTGGTAATAAATATGCCAACCCACATGAGCAATAGAAAAGTAAAAGTCAACCCACAAATCAAACTTACAACTTCAGGTTTGGAGGTGGACTAACATGTCAGGCACATCCGTAGCAGTCAGCGAAGCAACAAGGCTTGGAGAAATACAATTCCCAGAATTCACGGCAAAACTAATCACTGATGTTTTTGACGCACTAATCGCGGCAAACATACGCCAAACAGAAGCCTATGTTGAACTCTTAAAAGCGGTCTCAAAATCCGTCTCAGAATACATAAACGAAACCAAAGATGATATCAGCGGCGACATGATACTGCAACTACTTACAAAAATACTTCCCGACCCAACAAGCGACACAGGAACCAAAGTAAAAATCGGCTCCACTCTGTCCGCAACAGACGCTGAAGCCCTTAACAAAGCACTTGTTGTTCCAGGGGTGCAAGAAACGCCAGGCATAACTGCAGAGTCCATCAGCAACCAAAACGCTTTAGACAAAATCCTTTCGGCAGTTGCTACCCGCATTGCAGCTGACAAGTACAGTTTGCTTAAAGAAATGGTAAAGATGGGTGTTTTACGGTTAGTCGTTGAACAAGGTGTTATAGAAACCAAGTTAACCTTCACCACTTACGGCTCAACATTCTATGAATCAACAAAAAACAATTACAACTCGAGTTCATTTGCTGTTAGGGCAAAAGCAAAAACCGGCGGGTTAGTCAGCCTTTGGGTAAAAGCTTCAGCATCAACGAGCTTCACTTCAATGAACATCTCTACCGCTAAAGAAACAAACCGCGACATTTCAGGCAGCCGAGTACAGATTTATGGGCACGTTCAAATCAACTTCAAAACAGACTACCAGTCATTAGGCACTTAAGAGGTAGATGGAAAAATATGGCAGCCAGCATAGCTAAATCAACCGAGTTAGGCTTTGCTGAGTTCGCCTCCACACTTATTTCTGAAACCCTCAACGCCGTCGTCACATCCATATTAACACAGGAAAAACAAGCCGCGGAACTGGAGCAGCAGGCACTGCTTTCAGCAGAAGAGTATGCAAAAGAGAACCTAAGCGACGACATTATTCGAGCAGAAGTATTGAGGCTTTTTCCATCAGTCACTGGTAAAGAGGATAAAAGCTCCGTGGACATTGGCGAACCATATACAGTTAGCAAAGAAACAGGCGAGTCCCCCGCTGTAAGCCAGAAAGTGGGTTACAAAATCGTTAAAACAGATTTGACTTCTAGTCAAAACAAACTATACTTCAATCAAGCAGGCTACAACAACATTTATGCGGCAGTTAAGTTGGCGTTGGCGACTCAGCATCTTGCGTTGCTTAGGCAAGTTATTGCAAGGGGCATTCCAAGAGTGTACGTTGACAACGGGCACATTAAATCAAAACTGATGCTAAGACTTGAAACGCAAGAATCCACAAGCACAAAGGCAACGACGGGTTCACGGATTGCAGGTTTAGGCATCCGAAAACTCATTGCACAACCAGTTAACGCAACTAAACCTGAGTTTTTAACGCTTAAAGCAGACGTTTTAAGCGAGGTTGAAATAACATTCAAAACGGTGGTACCATGAGCACAACATCAAATGATAAAAACGCGTTCTTCCTAACTGAAGCCATCCTGTCAATCCACAACGAGGTTCAAAGCGCCCTTGACTACATAAGCACCGTCTCAACCACGGAAGGCACTGAACTTGGAAAAAGCACTGCACTTCTAAGCATCGAAAGCCTACGCGTCAAGATTCCTTTAAAGTTTAACCTTGAAACAGAAAAAAAGGTTGAGGCAACAAGACCTGCTCCAACCATAACCCCAACTATCACAGCAAGCGACGCACGGACAGCCTTAACAAAACGAACGGGCTTATTGCTTGAACGGGATGTAACGAAAAACTTGAGCATTTCAAGCAAAGTCAAAGTAGCCTTCAAACCCGAAGACATCCCAACGGCAACCACGACAAGAACACCCGCAGCCACTTCAACCACGGAAGCCCAGAAAGAAGCGTGGGGCGAAATTGAAATAACGTTTTCACCCATAAAACGTCAGTAAACCAAACAATTTTTTTATTTTGTAAAAACGGAAAGCTTGGTTAAGCTTTTCCAAACCATTTGTCAAACCAACTGTTAAACATTTCAAGGCATTCGTTTCTGTAGGCTGCTTCGCCGGATTCTTCACGGATGCAGCTTGCAAGCTCTAGATGGTTGAGGATTTCTGTTTTTGCTTCGTTTAGGTTTGCTTCTACATCGTCAAGCATGTCGTTGCCGCCTGCTGCGTAATCTTTAACGGAAGCCCGTAGAAACGCTCTTTTTTCTTGGATTAAATCTTCAAGTTTACCCTGTAACGCCAAACGTTTTACACCTTACTCTTTTCAAGGCAGTGTTTGATAATTATGTTTTGGTTGACTTCTTATTGGTTTTAAGCTTTGTTTCTTGGAAGTAAACGTGCTTTAAGTGTGTTTGTCCTGAAAACGCTTATTAGCCCTTTTCCCTATAATGTACATGCTGTTTCTAGTAAAATAAACGGAGATTAGAAATGAATTTTTTAAAAAAATACAGTAACGTAATGGCTATAATTGCAATTTTGCTGATGACTACTATAACAGTTATGTCTGAAGCTCCATTAATGAAAGTTCAAGCACAAGATGATATGCCTCATGGGGGAACAGGTCAAGGACCAGGTTCAGGAATCAGTGGACCACTTCAATCTGGCTTAACACCAAACTTCACTGTTGAAACGGTAGCTTACATAAGCATTAGACCAGCAGTTGTAGGTGTAAACCAAACTTTTCTAGTAAATCTTTTTCCAGTACCTGCACCAAACGCAAACCGCAACTTTCCCGACTTAAAAGTAACAATCACCAAGCCCGATATGAGCCAACAAGTAGTAACCATGAACTCTTACGTTGCAGATGGAACGGCATGGTTTGAAATGGTTGCAAGCCAACTTGGCATCTGGACGTTTAAGCTTGACTTCCCAGGTGTTTATTACCCAGCTGGACGATACCTTGACGGCTACATCATAAACGCAACCACAGGCGGCACACTTTACACTGACTCTGTTTACTATGAGCCTTCTACAAGCAGAGAAATGACAATCACTGTACAGCAAGACCCTGTTTATCCGTACCCAGAGCAACCACTTCCAAACGATTACTGGACAAGACCAATACCCTACGATTACAGAGAATGGTGGACAATCGCTGGAGACTTTCCATGGCGAGGCCCAAGTGGTGGACCAATGTGGGACCTGCTTTACCCAGACACTAACCCGTACTGGGGCGGATATCAATACGCTGGCAGCGGCGGTCCATGGAGGGGAACATTCACTCCTTGGGTTCAAGGACCAAACAGTTCACACGTTGCATGGAAAAAACAGTACGGTATAGGCGGAATTGTAGGCGGCGATTTCGGTTATGGCGTTGGAGATGTAACCATTTTTGCAGGAAGCGGAGTTGGACGGTTTCCAACAATAGTTTACTCTGGAAGAGCATACATTTACAATGGTTATGATTCTTATGCTGGAAAAAACGTTTCACAGCCGGGAACAGGCAAAACAGCTCAACCTTACTGGCAATGCTACGATTACCGCACGGGAGAACTAATCTGGGAAAGACCTTTAGAAGCCGGCGAATCTGCACCTACAGTGATTGAATACTTTAACCGAGGATTCTTGCCAGGTGGACAAGTATCTATAACTGCTGAACAATTGACTTCAATTAATTTTCTTTCAATAAGCGGTGGTTTCCTAAGAAAATATGACCCGTGGACTGGCGCTATGGTTGCTAACATTTCTATTGCACCAATGACTGGCACAGGCGGAACCTACTACATGAACGGTTACTGTTTAGGAGTGCAAGATCTTGGAGCAAACTTTTCGTTATCTACAAGGTACAGGCTAATTAACTGGACGACGTTTGGTACAGGCAATTTCAGCACGAGGATACAAAGCAACATAACATGGCCGTGGAGCAGCTTACCTGACTTGACCGATTACAACGTTGGTATTTCTGTTTTAACTTCGAAAAGTTTCGTTGCTGGCGCACCTAACTCAACCAGTATAGCTGCCGCTAACATTAGAACAGGTCAACTAATTTGGAACGTGTCAGTTCCTGAATGGGAATACAGTTCAAGCACCGATTACGCTGACCACGGAAAATTCGCCATGCTGTCAGAACAGGGATATTTCCTTGCTTTAGACCTTAACAATGGCCAAGTGGCATGGAGAAGCGACAAGTTTGATTACCCATGGGATGAACCTGGCTTTGGAGGCTACAATGTCCTTTCAGCTTACGGTTTACTCTACAGAAACGCTTACACTGGCATCTATGCTTTCAATTGGGATGACGGAACGCTTGCCTGGAAATATTCCGCCCCCGCAGCCGCCGCTTACGAGACACCTTATGTTGACGCAAACGGTACAACTGCTTATTCAACAAACATTGGAGGCGCCATCGCTGACGGAAAATACTACATTTACAACACGGAACATTCAGCCACTGTCCCCATCACAAGAGGCTGGCAATTGCACTGCATTAACGCAACCACAGGCGAAGGCATCTGGAAAGTCGGATTACCAGGAGGCGGCTCCAAGCACACAACAGACATTGGACCAATTGCTGACGGTTACCTATCCGTTGGAGGAAGCGACGGATACATGTATGTTTACGGCAAAGGTAAAACCGTAACAACCGTGACTGCACCCGGCGTTTCCATGCCGCAAGGTACTGCAGTTATGATTACAGGCACCGTTCTTGACATGTCACCTGCCCAGCCGGGTACCCCCTGCGTTTCTGACGAGTCAATGTCGCTACAGATGGAGCATATCCACAAGCAAATGCCTCTTGACGGAATATGGCACAATGAAACCATAACAGGCGTTCCAGTAACGCTTACAGCAATGGACTCCAACGGCACAGCAATACCCATCGGCACTGTTACAACAGACGGTTACTATGGCACCTTTGGATTTGAATGGACTCCACCAAGCGCTGGAGTGTACGAGATTATTGCTTCTTTTGAAGGAGACGACTCTTATGGCAGTTCAGGTGCCGCAACTGCAATTTCTGTTGGGCAAGCGTCAACTGGCTCTGAAACCACAACAAGTCCAACTACTAACACAGACTTGTCAACAATGTATTACGGTTTAATTGCTGGCGTAGTCGCAATCATAATAGCAATAGCAATCGCTACAGTAATTATTGTAAGAAAACATTAAAGCCCAATAATTTATTTTTCCCCTTTTTTTGAATCCAAAAGAAGTTTTTAATTACTTTTTGTTGAAGCGCACGGCTGCTGTTTTTGAGTTTCCACATTTTTATTTTGAGCTGAACGGAATTTACGCCAAATAATCAGGGCCAAGGATATCAGAAGCGCTGCGGCAGCCACGGCAGCTGTAGCTGCAATAATAAGCCAAGCTTGCCAGGACGGCAAAAAAGTTTGAAGATATCGAAGACCTCCAATAAGAAAGAATAATGATGCGGCGCCAATAAGAGAGATACCCACCGACATCAGGATTGCTGAAACAATACTGAATATTAAAAATTTTTTCAACCGCTGTTTTAAGGCAACCTCAGTTTCTTGAAAGTATTCTTCTAAAGCGATTTTTGCTTCGTTAAGAATTTGTTTTAGTACATCCTTTAAAGGAGGCAATTGTTCATCTCCAAAAAACGTGTTCTTGCCAGTTTAGCATCAAGCCTAATTTTTGGCTGGCAATCTTTCTGTTAATGTAGTCAGGGGGTCGTACTCTAAACTGTTTGTGACTGCACATTGACAACCACATAAGCAACGTTATACCTGAATGTTTAGCGAATAACAGTTAAAAGCTCCATCAACCATTTGTAGCCAAATTAACCAGTGACCCTTGTGACGCCCGGTGTAGACTTAATCATTGCAGGTTTCCTGTTAATGGTGTCTTTAACAGCGGTTATTTCACTACGTCTAAAAATTCCTTATACTGTAACACTGGTGATTTTAGGTGTAACAATAACAATCATTCTTAGCATTCTAGCTTTTGAGGGGCCTTTTCAGGAAGTGGCGCAGTATCTTATTGAACAGACACGTTCAGCCTACTCACAGCTTGTGGCAGGAGAAAACGGCGGCGCTTTTGTCGGCTTGATTGTTCCTCCACTGCTTTTTGAAGCAATGATACATATACGCGCTGAAGACCTTCGCAAGGTAATTCGCCCCGCTATAGCATTAGCGACAGTAGGCGTTGTAATCGCAACAGTGGTTGGAGGATTATTTTTGTGGTTTATAGTGGGGCTTGAACCCGTGGTAGCATTCCTGTTTTCTGCACTTATCGCTCCAACCGATGTGGTAACCGTGCTGGAAGTGTCTAAACATCTAAAGGTGCCCTCAAGATTAGCTACGCTTCTGAAAACCGAGTCAGCATTTAACGATGCCCCCGCAATCGTCATCTTCACAATAATAATGTCAATTGCAAGCTTCCAAACTGTAACGTTGATGGATGCAGCATTTAGCTTTGCATTTGTCATGATTGCAGGAGCATTAGTTGGGTTAGCGGTTGCTTTTGCTGCAGAGGTTCTTTCAAGCTTATTTACTGACCCAGTGGTAGAAACAATCTTAACAATAGTCGTAGTGTACGGTTCCTATGCGCTTGCCACTGGTATCGGCGCCTCTGGACTTGTCGCTGTTTCTGCTGCAGGTATTTACTACGGCAGCTACACGATGCGTACAGCCATGGACCAAAAAGATCGAGATGCAGTAACCATTTTTTGGCAAATCGTCGCGTTCATAGGCAACACGGTAGCTTTCCTGCTTATCGGTTTCCAAGCAAACCTGCTAGAGTTTACACAGTCTATTTTGCTGATTGTTGCAGCTTACGCCGCTGTAACCCTTGGACGGGCCGCCACAGTGTACCCTATACTTCGCTTCTTCCAAAATAAAATGGGCGAAAAAACCTCAATTATATGGAGCCATATTGCTTTACTGGGAGGAGCCCGAGGAGCCGTTTCCATAGCGTTGGCTGCAACGATAACGGCTTCTGCAGTGATTACGCAAAACGACATTAACGTGATTAACACGATGGTTTTCGGTGTTGCCTTTATCTCGATAATGATTCAGGTGCCATTGCTGTTTAGATACGCAAAAAATAAGCTTGCCCTTTTTGATGAAGCAAAAGAAAACGAGTTACACAAGAATTTTGAAGCAATAGAGGCAGCCATTGTTGAAGTTAACAAGTTGAAGGCGGAAGGAAAAATTTCTCATGAAGAAGTTGAAGATAGGCTTGAAAAACTAAAAAGTGAGCTTGATAAGATACTTAACGAGTCTTCAGCGTCGCTTCAGACAAAAACCATTATACAAGAAAGAGCCGTTACACTTTTCGCTTCGATACCAAAAATTCAAATACAGATTCCTCACCAAAAAATAAAAAAAATAACCCGAAAAAAAGAAGAAAAGGAAGACGCAAACCAGACTTGAAGGTGCCCTTTTAGGTTTTGCGTTTTCGGAAATACACTGCTAATCCTGTGCAAGCAACTATTGCAACTAAGAAGAGCCCAATAATGGTTAAATTAGCTGACCCAAAGGTGGACGCTGCTTTAGATGGTTCTGGAGTTGTTTGGGGATTGGTTGTATCTGAAGGTAACTGGGTTGCAGGGGCTGTCGGTGTTGAAGATGCGCTGGATTTTTGGTCCGGCGTTGGCGTAGTTGATGGTTGGGTGGTTTGCTCTGGGGTTTTCTGTGAAGGGGGCATTTGAAGGGCTTGAGCCATCGCGATGAAAATTGCTTTGGTTTGATTGAAGGTTTCACCACTTGTTAAGTCAGAATGGATGTCTTCAGAGGATATCCAGCTTGTTTTCAATTCTGTCATTAATCCTGCTGCTCCATGGCTTGAAGCTCCGTCAATAGCAAAACCTTTGCCTGAACCGCCGTAACAGTTTCCGAAGACAGTCTGAACATACATTTTGAACGTAGTGTTTGCTATTCCAAGATTCTCGGCAACTGATGGCAGCAGGGTTTTTAGATTGTCTACGTCTTCTTTTTGCTGGTCAGTTGTTGCGATTGCTTCAGTGTAGATGCGAGTGCTGCCGTGATGTAGCGTCCAGTAGAATCGGGGTTGATATTTTGTCCACGCGTTGATTAAAGCTTGCGATTCAAGTTCACTGTCAGGCGCAACACCGCTGTATTCTTGATCAAATAAAGTATCGTTCCATGAGGGTGAAAAGTTTCTGTTAAGGTCAACACCGCTTGTCTGGTTATCGTCAACATCTATGTATGGTTCTGAAACGTTTTGATAGTTATAGTTTGTTCTTGCCCAACGGTAATCAACCACTGGAATAAAGATGACGTAACTGTTTTCAAGGATGTTCTTTGCGGTTGTGTCGTTGCTGACAAGCCAGTTTGCTAAAGCGTAAAGCACTTCATAACCGTACTGCTCGTTGCCGTGAAGGTACGAGTTAACCAGGATTGCAGGTTTGCTTGCGTTGCCAAACTTGAAAGCAACTATATCCCATTGTTGAGCCGCACTGGAGTTTCCTATACTTTCATAGGTGCCGCCAGTTTGGTTAGCTAAATCTATCCAAAGGGGCACTATGTCTTCTTTGGGAGTCCACGGCATAAATGAACTGTTATAGTTTGCGTAGGTAATTTCGCCCAGGTTGGGGTAACTAACGTTTAAACTACTCGTCTGGGATTGAACGGGAAAAATACAAAATAAACTCAACATTACCAACAAAACGAACACTACAGCCATCATTTGACAAAAGAATTTGGGCAAGACTACACCTCCACCAAACTGTTAAGCACATTTTCAAAGCGCCTTGCTAAGTCACCATTTTTTTCTTCTAAAAAAATATTCATCAAAACATTCTTCCTTTGTTTGTTTATGCAAGAAAAGGCTAGGCAAAAAAGCGTTTTAACCCTAAAAAATCGCCTGCTTCTACATCCCTCAGTAGCCAGTTATGTTATTTATGTTTTTAGTTCTAAACGAGAACATACTGTTATTCTTCAAAAGCATTTTCGCATGGGCAACTTAATTTAAATGGTCAATAACTTAATATTATCCACTGTCCTTTTCGGATTAAAACAAAATCAACTAACCTGTCAAGCTTTGAATTTGATTATAACACAATTTTTCGAAGACAAAGCTTGCATTTACTTGGAGTAATACAAAATTGGAAATTAAAATCCTCGGAGGAGCCCGAGAAGTAGGCGGCTCATGCATTTCCGTTGAAAGCGACTCATGCAAGGTTGCATTAGATTACGGTACTAAACTTGAAGGTGAACCAAAAAAGTTCCCCAAAGACTTTGACGCTGTAATAATAAGTCACGCACATCTAGACCACACAGGCAGTTTGCTAAGTTTAGCGAGGCATAACCCTACAATTGTCGGCTCCGAAATCACACGAGACGTAACCGTTGACCTGTTACATGACATGGTTAACATTCAAAACGAAAAAGGCAATTTCGACTATCAAGACTTGCACGCTGAACGAATTCGTCAATGCTTCTGGACAAGAGACGCAATCGCTCTGCCGGGAATGAAAGTTAATCTTCAATCAGCAGGTCACGTTGCAGGCGCCAAAGTAACCAGCCTCGAAGCAGAAGGAAAAAGAATCGTTTACACCGGCGATATTTGCACTCATGACACTGAAATACTGCATGGCTGCAAACTGCAGACGCTTCCGAAAAGGCCTGACGTTTTGATTTCTGAATCAACTTACGGCGGCAAAGTGCGCCCGCCAAGACGTCAACTAATCGACGAGTTCATGGAGGAACTGCTAAAAACAATTGACCGTAGAGGAAACGTTTTGATTCCCACCTTCGCGTTTCATCGAAGTCAAGAAATGGCTAAACGCATCGACACCGCTATCGAAAACGGGTTGCTGCCACGTTACAACGTTTACACGATTTCTAACCTTGCACACAAAATCAACGGTTACTACAACCAAAGTAAACCGTTATTCACAAAAGAAATTCGATGCCAAAAAGCACCCTTCAACTACCGACACGTTAAACACCTTTACCGAACAGCCCAAATTGAAGACCCAGCCATCGTAATCTGCACTTCCGGTTTTGGTCACGCAGGCGCAAGCTTACGCCTCTTAACTGATTGGGCAGGCGACGAACGTAACTCAGTCATTTTAACCAGCGGTTACCTGCCGCCTGATAGTCCACTAAAAACGGCTAAAGAGGAAGGCTTCTTTAAAACTGAAGACGATATCGTTACGGTTAACGCGCTTGTTAAGCAGATTGAGCTTTCAGGGCACGCAGACCAAACTGAACTTGTGGAAATCGTTAGCAAACTAAAGCCGTTACGGACGGTTCTTGTTCACGGCGATTTAGAACAGGCAGAGTTGTTGGCTGAAAAAATCGGCGAAATGACGGATGTCTGTATTCCTCAACAAGACGAAGTTATTGACGTTTAACTTTCTCTCTTTTACTTTACATTCAATTCTGTAAAGCTAACTTTCTAGTCGCCTTCAGAGAAAACAAAAAAAGGAAATATTAAGTGAGGCTGCTTACTTTATAGTTAGTAAGTTTGCTTTTACTTTTTCAGCTAACGGTATGCCCAAAGACCGTTCTAAACCTGAACAAATGACGACGGCAAGTTGTGGAATATCAGTTTTTTCCAATGCAGACGGCTCTTTACCTAATTGTTGCCTACATGTCCTGTAAAGGAAGACTTTAGCGGCTGGCCCTAAATCTTGAGCCATCACCGCCAAGATTTCTTGTTCCATGGTCATTTGGTTGGTTCTGCCCCGGGTTCATTTATTAATTCTTCTTGTAGTCTAAAGGCGTTAATCATTCTTCTGAAAGCATCAGTTAACTCGTCTATCTCGTCACCGGTTTTCAGGTTAATGTCTTCTTTAAGGTAATGTCTCTGTGTCATGTCGCCTAAGCTTACTTTGTGAGCGATATCAACAAGTTTCTTAAGTGGAAGAGTAATTCGGTTACCAATAGTTAATGCCAACACAACTGAAATTCCAGCAGTAACTCCAATGAAAACTACTGCCAGAATAGTGCTGAAGGCGGCATAGTTTTGGGAAGCTGAAGTTGCCTCTGCAACGTTGTTCATGGTGGTGGTTCTTACTTCTGCAAGTTTATTGTCAGCTTGGGAAACTGCGTTCATGAGGATTGTGATTTGTGCCCAGGTTTGAGCGACTTGTTCATCACCTGACAGGGAATTGCTGTTTATGATTTCGCTTATTTTTGTGATGGCTGGGTCGACAGTTTGTTTGTCTATGTTTACAACCTCATTGAACTTGGCTAAAAGTTCTGGGTCGTCGGCTAAGTCGGCTTGCAGGTTTTCTTGGGCTTGGACAATGATTTCGGCGCTGTTAACCATTATTTGTTCGCCTTGTTGTGGATTGTTCATTGTGTACATTATTGTGCCGAATTGTTTTTGGTCTAATCCTTGGGCGTAGGCGTAGGCGTTGTTGTTGATGTCTACTTGCATTTTGACTTGGGTTTCTAATTCTTGCATTTTTGAGGTGTTGTATGCAGTGGCTGCTCCTGCTACAACGAATAATGCGACTAGTATTAAGTAGGATATGAGTAGTTTTTGTCGGATTTTCATTTTTTCACCTTTAACTGTGAGTTGGTTAAATTTTACTTACGTGTATTAAGTAGTGAGTCTTAATAAAGCACCTAATAAATGTTCGCGAACACATGTAAAACAAAAATACAAATAAAAACTAAAAATTACGCCTAACAATCATATCCAAAACACAATTACAATCAACACTTCTATTCACAAAAATACTAAGCTGATTCTCCCCCACACTCAAACACAAAACACTCAGAAAACTACCCTCCAAAACCACACTATTCAACGGCCCAGCATTCGTAGCCTCAAACAATTGACTTGAAGAATCAAAAACCTCCGAAGTCAACAAAGCCAAATCAAAAACATCCTCCGCCTTACAGAGGTTAATTAAAGCCCGAGCAGAATTTTTTAGGATATACCCCTCAATCTTGTGGACCTTTTGCACTTCAGCAATTATAAGCTGCAGGCTATCAAAGTCCCGTTCAACTTCGATTCTGTCAGGGGTCACTTCGTCAGTCTTGAAAGGGTATATGGTTTCAAGTGAACTTTTACTCATTTCAATGACTCCTTAAGCACTGGTTTTACTATAACAAGTGAACCTTTCTTTACACCTAAACTTGCCTGCACCTTGTGAGAAACTTGAACTACGCCCACACCCTCAAGCTTTGAATTCTTAATCGGTTGAAAAGCGCAACGTGAAGTCTTCTTTGACTCAACAGCGGTAACAAGCACTTCGTCAACCGAGTTAACGCCATAACGTTCCCTCCATTCACCGATTAACGCTCGATCCAAAAACACCGAGTCAAGCGATGAAGAAACCACGCTAAACCCTGAAATGTTTTCAACCTTAAACTTTGCCTCAAGAATTTCTATTGGTGCCGGTTTGGAAATCGGTGCTGGTTCAGGCGTTGGAATTTTTGGATTGTAGGTGGTGGGTTGTTGTGTCTGTGGTGGGGTGCTGGGTGGTTCAATGGTTTTTGGTTTTGCCTCTTCGATTGATTGTGGAGTTTTCTTTTCTTGTTTGAATGAAACGACTTCTTGTATGACTTTGTAGGTTGTTGGGAATAAAATGTTGGTTAGCCGGGTTACTTCCTTTTGGCTTATTTGGTTGGATGCTACGGTTGCCAGGTAAATGTCTTGGTGTCGGCTGAAAAAGATGTTTTGATAGGTTCCTTTGAATGTTAAATTGTCTATTCTGCCGGTGATGGCTGATTTTTTTGTTATTTTTTCAAAAGAGCTTGAAACGTGGTGGACTAATTCGTCGTTTGTGGAGCGGTCTCTTGCGATTACTTGGTTGCTGCCGTCAAGAACCATAAGGCTTGAAACGCCTGGGTAGGCTGTTTTTATTTCGTTTAGCGTTGTTTCTAATGCTGAAACGTTCAATTCCATTTTTTCTCCCACGCTCTCTACTTTATGAGTTGTTTACTGGCACGGCAACCAATGTTTTTAGTTAACAACTATCGAATCGGTTGTTACTTCTCCCAGCAATATAGTAAATCGCAAGTAATAAGATACTAATAAAGTATACTGTAAACCCGTCCAACACAAATACAAATCGCTTTACCGTTTAAAACTCAAGAATCCGCTTTACCAATTCCTCACCACCCAGACGCGTCCTTAGCAAAGCGATTATTGATTCAACATGCGATTTCTGTCGTGTATGCGAAGGAGTATGGTCATCACCCGCCTTAAGCACATACAAGAAATCCTCCTTAGGCAACCCCCAAACCACACCTTTACGGTCACTCGATAACACCTGTAAAAAGCAATGATTCACTCCCTGCTTTTGTGAAGTAAAAAGTCTAAAAGGTTTACGGTTTGCCAATGTATAGGCTTGTATGCCGTTATTGTTGTTGGAGGCTGCTAACTCCTTAACTTTTGCCCACAATTCTTGACATGGTTGGCTTTCGCATTTCCGGCAATATTGGCGGTCTTTCAAATCAGCGTTCAGATTCCATTGTTTACAGAACGCTCGGTTCACGACATAAGGCAAACCTAGTCGCCTCAAGTCACGGTTTTCTGCATAACATAGAACACGTAACCATAATGTTTGGAGTGTCTGCGGAACATTTCAATCTCCTGCTCCTCAGCATTAATAACCGCCAAAGCCTCACCGTTTCCCTTATACTTAGTTTTTAACGCGGGTAGTTTAGCGGAAATTGGCAGGTAATAATGTTCCCACCAACTGGATTCAGGCAAAACAAAATATCCTACAATCTTGTAACCGCAGTCTTTGATTATCTGCAGGTTTTCTTTAACAGTTTTTACAGGTGGATACATCATTGTAACGTAATCTTTAACTTCTTTAGGCGGATTAGGATCCAACCAGCAAAGCTCAGAAACAGCAAGGTACCCTTTTTCAGACAGGAACCTTCGCCATTCACGCAGACCCTTCTCGAAACCGATAATAAAAATGGCGCCCTCACACCACAGAACGTCAAAACTGTTATCTTCAAAACCCAAACACGTCATGTCACCCTTGGCAACCTTTATTTTTTCAGCTACCCCTTCAGCCTTAGCATGCTTCGTCAGCTCCTCTAGAAATGGTTGATGGTTATCCACCGCCGTTATTTGGGCATTTGAAATTTTTGCCAGTTCGATTGTTTGCATGCCGGGACCGCAACCGATGTCCAGTAGGCGCGGTTTTTCTGGCAAGTCTGTGAGCATGCGGTAGGCTCGTCTTGTTGACTTGTTGTCGCCTGGGCCTTCCCGTGGGAGGTTGCTGTGGATTTCAAAGAAGTACTGGTTGAGTTTCATGGGCAGCAGCCTTTTTCTACGTTATCGGTTGAGGGTTTTGTTTGGTTAAACTTCGTTATTAATTCGTTGATTTCTTCTGCGCTGCCTGCTTTTAGGGTGGTCTCGCCTTTTTTGGCAACAAAAGTTCCGTCTTTTACGGTAATTTTGAAGCCATCAGTGTAAGTTGTTGTGTTGCATGAAGTTTTCTTGGACATGTTCTTCAACCGTTAAGTAAAATGGTGTTTCTTGCTTCTATAATTACCGCTAAAATTTTTAACAAGTTTTGATGAGCAAATGTTTAATCAGCTAAAGTCTTATTTAGTGGCTTTGCTGCTATCAACTGGGTGAATTGTTATGTCGGAAGGAACTGAAACACAAATCAAACAAGACCTTTTTGCTGAGATTGTTCATTTAGAGGAAAGTTACCGCCAAATCAAAAGCAGCCTTTCCGCGAAGGATTATGACGCGTTGACTGTTGCATCTGCCCTTAGAGCGTTTAAGGACAGTTTAAGCCGCGCCAGCGCGTACACTCTTACATTGTATAATTTGCGGGGGCAAAGGGTCAATATTCCTTGGGAACAACTGTTCACTAACTTAGACTATGCTTTGGCGACAATTAATGTTTCATCGTCACCTAAACAGCGGGATGCTGTGCAGACGATTCTTTCTATGTCTAAAGCTGAGTTTGAGCAGGTTTTAACGTATTTTTCAGCGTTAAAAGAATCATTAAAATAGCCTGTTTTCCTTTTTTCGCCTTTTTTGTTGGCGTTCAGTTTTCTCCTTAACCTTTAAACCATTGAAACGTCAAATACTCCTTTAAGCATTCAACAGGTTTTTGTCGGCTTCAGCAATAGTTAATCCATAAATCCTTTTGAGTTCTATGCATTATCTCCTACTCTACCTTAACTATGACGAATATTTTTCAGAAAACTGATGCATATTCTAGATAAAACATGATTTAATCGTACTTACGGTTTAAATATCGCTTTAAAGTTCCATATTTGAATGAGGATTAGCCTCACGCTTGTTTTAATCAAAATAAAATAACGTTTTTTTCTCATCTACTTCTGTCAGGAAGGGATTTTCTAGACATGGCTGCAAATCAAAAAGAGTTGATTGAAGAATTAAAGCTTGAATGGAAAAAGCTTTGGCGGGAAAGACGTGACGATAAAGTCCGCGCGGAAGGAATCGCCGTCACCGATTATTCCCAACTGTTTGTAGATAAAGGCACAATCATTCACGCAACAAGAGCCTACAAAGCATTAAATTTCAAAGAAATTCTTGACCAACATCAAGTCGAAAACGCTGAACGCTATGTTCCACCTGACCGTTTTGTTGGCGGCTGGAACAAGTTTGTTAAAAACAACATTTCAAATAAGCCCTCCTCTAATAGACGACACGATTTTGTTGTTGACGAAAAAAAGGTTTGTAAGCAACCAAAAAAGGGCGGCAGAGGCTGGCTACACGTAAGCTAATTTTTTTCTTAAAATTTTGTGAGGGAGATTTTTGGGCAGTTATCGTGACCGAGTGGACATTATTGCGGACATTCTGCAGGCTGCCAGTCGTGAAGCTAAAAAAACTCAGATAATGTATCAGGCTAACCTTAGTTACAAGGTGCTTCAACGGTACCTAAGCGAGGTTACTGATGCAACGCTTGTACAGTTCCAAAGTGAAAATCAAAGTTACCTTATAACTTCTAAAGGCCAAGATTACCTTTCCGCTTACAAAGAGTACGCTCGAACAAACAAAAGCATAGAAAAAAGGCTTAACGATTTTTCTAACAAAAAACGTGTACTCGAAGACTTGTGCCCTTATAGAGACGCCGTAACAGCCACGCAGTAACTTTTTTGAGGAAAAAACACGATAATGCCAACTCGACTCCTAACTTCTAAACCTTCCTTTCTCCAATGTAAAATTGAAACGGCTGGGATTACTAAATGAGTGTTTTTCAAAAGTATCGTGCCCTGTTTTTTGTTGTTGCTGCTGTTCTAGTTTTAGCTGTTGCGTCACCCTTGATTGAACAGTATGCTTCAGCGCCGAAAACTGAACCGTTAACGGAGCTTTCAGTGCTTGGTCCTTACCATAACGCTACTTACCCTTACAATTTAACTTCAGGAGACATTTACCCTCTTTATTTCACCGTCAGCAACCAGTTAGGCGTCCCTGCACAGTACAAGCTGGAAATAAAATTCCGCACTCAAGAACAGTCTGGACCTGACAGTTTTAATCATACCCAGAGTAGTTTGCCGCCTTTGACTGACTTCACCTTTAAGGTTGAAAACGGGAAATCTGTTGAGTTGCAGGTTAACTTGGCGTTTGATTACCGTGTTGGCTCTCGTGAGGCTAACCTGAACAGTATAGATGTTAACGAGACATCAATTGACATGGATAACTTGCCAGTACCATGGGATTATGAAGCAGACGCCTATTTAGGTAACGTCTTTTTTGAGTTGTACCTTTACAATGACTCCACAGGCAATTATCAGTACCATCAACGTTACGTCAGTTTATGGGTAAACCTACGCTGACAAAACACGCTTTTTGGAGGGGCTAGATTGGTCTTAAAATCAGAAGTTATTCTAGCCGTCGGCGCCCATCCCGACGATATAGAGTTAGGCTGCGGTGGAACAATAAGTGCCGCCTCAAAACTTGGTAAACAAGTAATAGCGGTTTTCCTTTCGAAAGGTGAACAAAGCGGCAACCCAGAAGTCCGACCTAAAGAAAGCATTGAAGCCCTGTCACTATTGGGCGTTAAAGAAGTTTATTTTGGAGATTTTCCTGACAGCGAAATCCCCTGTTCACGGCAGGCGATTGATTTTTTAGAAGCTTTTTTTGTCGCAAACAAACCTGACACGGTGCTTACCCATACGGTTAACGATATTCATCAGGATCATCGCCAGGTTGGTTGGCTTTCAGTTTCAGCTTTCCGCAACGCGCCACGACTGCTGGCTTACGAAACTCCAAGAGTTACACAAGCGTTTTCTCCCACCTACTTTGTAGATATTACGAACTGTGTCAGTGACAAGTGGAATGCTTTAAAGTGTCATTTTTCTCAGAAGACTAAACGTTACATTACGTATGAATCGATGGTGAATTTAGCTTCGTTTAGAGGCAGCCAAGTTAGTGTGCCGGCAGCTGAAGCTTTTGAAGTTGTCCGTTATGTTGAAAAAATTGAGAAGAGCACCTGACATGAGCTTTACTGTTTGTGATTCTACCTTGATTGTATCAGGGCATCAGCCTAACTATTTGCCTTGGTTAGGCTTTTTTGATAAAATGCAGGCAAGCGACTTGTTTATTATTGAAGATGAGGTACAGTTTGAACGGCAAGGTTTTACCAGTCGAAATAAGATTAAAACTGTTGACGGCGTAAGATGGTTAAGCGTTCCTATTAAGCATGCCAGTTTAACCTTGAAAATCAAGGATGTGGAAATTTCTAACGAGGGTGAACCCGCCTGGGCGTCAAGGCACTGGTTAACACTTAAACATAGCTACTGCAAAGCACCTTATTGGCGTGACTACAGCCAATTTTTTGAAGACACTTACGCCCAAAAATGGGTTAAACTAATTGATTTAAACATGCATCTTATTCGTGGAATAATGCGTTTTCTTGACATCAATACGCCAATCGTTATGGGTTCCACTTTAGGTGTGTCTGGACGAAAAAACGAGTTAATCATTGCTCAATGCAAAGCCGTCGGCGGAGACACACAGCTTGCAGGGTTAGGTGGAAAATGCTATATTGAACCTCAACGGTTTGAGGAAGAAGGCATAAAATTGTGTTTTCAAAGCTTTCAGCATCCATACTATCCGCAGATGCATGGCAAGTTTGCTTTTAATCTTTCAGTTGTAGATTTTCTTTTTTGTTCAGGTGGTAAGGAATGGAAAAAACTTTACGAATCGAGAAACAAGTAATGGCTAACACGTTTTTATCTTCCCAACCGTTCTTTCCAGAGGACAGCCTGCAAACGATTCTACGTGAAGTTGAAGCAACTTTACGCAGCGGCATACTAACTGGTGGTCCACGCTTGGCTGAGTTTGAGTTTGCCTTTGCAGAGTACAATCACGTAAAACACGCGGTCGGCGTTAACTCGGGAACAGCGTCGCTTGAAATTGCGCTTAGACATTTAGACGTTAAAGATAAAGAAGTTATTGTTCCAACAAACACTTTTGTTTCTACGCCTAACTCCGTGCTTTTTGCTGGCGGAAAACCAGTTTTTGCAGATATGCGTCAAGACACGCTTTGCATTGACCCAATAGACGTTAAAAACAAAATTACTTCTAGAACCGCTGGTGTAATAGTAGTTCATATTGCCGGGCTTGTTTGCCCCCAAATTAACGAAATCAAACAGTTATGTGACGAGAACGGTCTGTTTTTGTTGGAGGATGCTTCTCATGCACACGGTGCTATGATTGACGGTAAAATGGCTGGAACGTTAGGTGATGTTGGCTGTTTTTCTTTGTACCCCACTAAGGTTATGACAAGCTGTGAAGGTGGAATGATAATTTCTAACAATACTGGGTTAGCTGAGGCGGCGCGTTGCATGCGTAATTGTGGACAGACAGTTCAGAAAGAAGTTGTTATGCTTGGCCATAACTGGCGTTTGAACGAAGTCGCCGCTATTATTGGTAAAAGTCAACTTTTAAAGCTTGAAGAATTCATTGAACGCCGAAACCAGATTGCCCAATCTTACATGAACGATTTAGGAAAAGTTAACGGCGTCTCATTTTTTAACGTTCCACCCAACATTCGGCATAGTTACTACAAGTACCCCCTTAAACTGGCAGACGAAATAAACCGTGACAAACTTGCCCTAAAACTTAAAGAAAAAGGTGTCGAAACCGGCAGCGTTTACTCTCCCCCTTGCCACATGCAACCTTACTATTTAGAGAATTATTCACAAAAAGGCATGTTTCCAGTCGCTGAAGCGGTGCTTCAAAAAGTGCTTTGTTTGCCGATGCATGTAAATTTAACACAAGAAAACCTCGAATACATCAAGGACGCGTTTGTTTCATCCTTAAACGAATTATAGCCTGTACAATTTATGAATAAAACCAACCCGAACCTTAGAGAAACCGTGCTTGTTGATAACACGCTGAAACGTTTTCCAATCAGAACATCTGAGCTTGACCGCTTCAAGTTTGGCAAACGCAGCTATTATCAAGTCGCTAACTCCGCAGGTGGGCATTCACCGTTTTGTCTTGATGTTGCATGTGGAGCAAAACCGTTTCCAAAAGCCGACGTAGTCTGTGACCTTAACGTTTTGCCAGTGAAAGACCGCAGCATGAAACGTTTAGAAACCGCTGGTAAACCTTTTGTTTTATGCAGTTGTTACTATTTGCCTTTTAAGGATGGCGCGTTTGGTTTTGCCACAAGCTATTACCTGCTTGAACATATTGCTTATCCAGGCTTGTTTTATTTGGAGCTCAAACGTGTGGCTGAGCATGGTTTTATTCAGTGCCCAACTTGGTTTAACGAGTTATTGTATGGGGAAGAAGTGCACAGTTGGATAGTGACTAAGCAGGATAACCGTCTCTTTGTAAAACCAACCGGTAAAAGTAAACAAAAATTTGCTTTAAGTTTTGTTTTTCACAAGCTATATCGTTTTCGAACTTGGCAATTGTTGCATGCAATGGCTGACGAAATCGCTCATGTTTTTACTTTAACTTTTAGCTTTTAATTGGTCCTTTTTGAATTTGAGGCGTTTATACGGGTTTGTTTGGTTGCTTGCTAAGGGGGATTTCCATGTTTGCTTCTGATTTAACATTTTTTGATTGTTCTAGAAGTTATCCTCTTTTTTTAGGTTATATCCTCCTTACATCTTTAAATCAACGTTTCTTTGCATTGTTTTTAAGAAGCCCCCGAAGTTTTTTAGGAGACGCTTTCGATGGACAATTTTCGCTCTTTTATTTCAGTCGTAATAGCGACACTTAATGAAGAAGAAGGAATAGGACCAACACTACTTGAAATGCAAAGCGTACTCCGAGACTCAAAATTTATTGTTGTAGACGGTAACAGTGTTGACAAAACAATAGAGATAGCCAAAAACATGGGTGCAGACGTGCTTTTGCAGGAAGGTAAAGGCAAAGGAAACGCCATGTCTCAAGGCTTACGCATGTACGGCGATAAATGCGAGTTTATTGTCTTCACAGACGCCGACTATACTTACCCAGCTGAGTATGTTCCTAAAATGATTGATATTTTAGAGCAAGACCCCAAAGTTGGCATGGTTATAGGTAACCGTTTCAGTGTATGTTTTAACAAGTCTTTTAGAAACCCGTTTTATTTCGGAAACAGGTTACTCGCCTTTGCCCAGCAAGTTATGAATGGAGTTAAGCTTGATGATCCTTTGTCAGGTTTGCGCGTGGTAAGACGTGAAGCCTTGGAAGGTTTGAAACTGAAAAGCGAAGGTTTCGACATTGAAGCTGAACTTAACGCTATTATGGGGCGTAGAGGCTACAAGATTGTTGAGATTCCTATTGAATACCGCAGCCGACTGGGCGAAAAAAAGCTTCGCATGCGTGACGGCTGGGGCATAATGAAACGCATAGTAGCTGAAGGCTTTACTTCTTAACATTTTTTTCTTTTTTGTTTTTTCTTGTTTTAGGGTTTTTTTAGGGGTTTGTTTTTTGACTATAAAAGTTGGAATGGTTGGTTTAGGCCACATGGGTCAACTGCACATGCTAAACGCTATGCGTGTTGACGGCGTTAAAGTTGTTGCTGCCGCAGACAAAGACAAAAAAAGCCGTGCATTCGCAGAACGTTTCCACATAAAAGCTTACGATGACTACACAAAACTGATTGATTCTGAAGAGCTTGACGCAGTAATTGTTTCTTTACCGAATTTTCTAAAAAAAGACGGCGTTTTTTATGCTTCAGAGCGAGGGCTTGACGTTTTTTTGGATAAACCGTTTTCCCGAAACTATGCGGAAGCAGAAGCAATAATGCAGAAAGCCCAACATAACGGCACCCGCTTAATGGTGGGCGTTAATTACCGTTATTTTCCCTGCGTACAGAAGCTTAAAACAAAGCTTGACAGTGGACAACTTGGCGACGCTGTGATTGCAACGTCAGAGCTTGTGCTTAACGGTCCAATTTCACATGGAGCGGTTCCTGTTCCGGTTCCTGAATGGTGGCTAAATAAGGATTTAGCTGGCGGCGGAGCCGTGCTGGATTTAGGTTACCATTTGGTTGATTTGTTGACTTGGATGCTGGGCGATTTTGATGTTTCTTTTTCCAAGTTGGGGCACAAGTTGAATTTGCCCATTGAGGATGCTGGCACGATTGTGTTGCATTCCAAGGTTTGCGATTTAGACTGTATAGTGAATGTTGGGTGGTTTTCTAAATCAATTTTTCCTGATTTTAATTTTAGAGTTAACCTTCATGGCACAGTGGGTTTCGATTCAACAGACCGTTACATACCAGCAGACGCGAAAATGAACGCGTTTAAAGAAGGAGTAAAAAACATTGCACGCAGAATTACTTTCCAAAAACCCAACTACCTCTCTTACACGTACTATTATGAATCATTCTTTACAATCATGAAACTCTTTTTTGAATCTCTCAAGAATGGTTCCGAATTTCCAGTTTCTTTAACTCAACAATTGGATGTGATAAAAATAATCGAGTCAGCATACAAACAAAATGGAGCACAAAAAAATGGCGAAAGTAACAGTTACCTCGGTTAAACAGCCTTTTCTCGGGATGGATATAGATTCAGCAGTTGCACGGGCTCTTGACAGGTTAAACTACGATTTCAGCAAAGTCAAAACAGTCTACATCAAACCTAACTTGTGCTATTACTGGAACGCTTCCACAGGCGAAACCACAGACGGCAGAGTCGTAGGTGCAGTAATCAGTTACCTAAAAAAGAAAATCAACGACGTCTCAGTTACCGTGGCTGAAGCTGACGCTTCGGCGATGAAAACCAAGTTTGCGTTTGGAATCCTTGGTTACAGGGACCTTTGTGAAAAGCACAGTGTGCCTCTGCAGAATCTTAGCGAAGGCAACATTGTTGAACGCACCGTCACTGTTGGCAACCAAGACATTACCTTGCCGTTTAACGAGGACTTTTTGAACGCTGATTTAGTCGTTAACGTGCCTAAACTTAAAACTCACAATTTTGTAGGATCAACTGTGGGCTTGAAAAACATGTTTGGCGCAATAGCGAAACCTAGAAAATACTCGTACCACAAAAACATAACCAACACAATAGTTGCCGCAAACAAAATAGCAAAATCGCACCTTACTGTTGTTGACGGTCTAATCGTTCGTGGCTCCTGCCCAAAAAAGCTTGGCGTCGTCATGGCTGGCGATAACGTATTGTCCACTGACTATGTTGCATCAAAAGTTATGGGTTTTAACCCGATGAAGATTCCGTACATAAATTTGGCTGCAAAAGAACAACTCGGCATAGTCTCAAAGATTAACGTGTTTGAAGACGGCATAACGCTTGCTGAAGTTAAACGGCAATTTCCACATTACAGCCACCGTATGCATACACTTTCATGGGACCTGCAGTTAAAGTTGGTTAAAGCTTACACTGCCATGTCAGGCGATGTTTTGCCGCCGTTTCTTGAAAAATAACCAACCTATTTGTCGTCTATTAGAAGCCTATTAGGATGCAAATAGCAGTTCTATGCAGAAACCTATAGGGGATAGGTAAAAAATAGAGGGGTAGGCTCTAATGACGCAGATTCAACCCAAAAACCTGTTCAATAAATGCTCAAGGCGAATTCATGCCACTTCTTCTTTTTTTCTGGCTTCTTTTCGGAGTTTTAGCCTTTGCCCCGCCAGCCTTCATTTACCTGTACATGAAAAACAAGTCAAAAATGGCTTGGCCAACAAAAATCGACAGCGCCTACAACCCAAAAATCTCGATTATAATTCCAACTTTTAATGAAGCAGAAATAATCCGTTACAAACTATCAAACACCAGCCGCCTATCTTACCCGCAAAGCTTGATGGAAATAATTGTTGTAGACAGCAACTCCACTGACGGCACAGGAAAAATAGTTGAAGACTTCAAAAAACAAAACCCCAAATTAGACATTAAGCTCGTTTTGGAGCAGCAAAGAAAAGGCAAATCCCACGCCTTAAACACTGCCCTCGCAGAATGCACTGGAGAAGTCGTCGCCATTTCCGACGCCGACTGCTTCTGGCCCAAAGACATCCTAACAAAAGCCATCCCGTACCTTGCAGACCCCACCGTCGGTGCAATCGGCGGACCAAAAATCCTTTTCAACCATGACCAAACATGGATAACCCGCATGGAACAAGGCTACCTAAAATCAGCCAACATGCTGCGGCTGGGCGAATCCAAAGCTGGTTCAACACTGTTTTTTGAAGGCGGTTTTAGCGCTTTTAGACGTGAAGCGCTGGAACGCTTTGACCCTTACGAGACAGGCTCTGACGACTGCGGCACCGTTTTAAGCGTAATTGAGCACGATTTTCGCGCAATGCTTGTTGTGGATGCCAAATTCTATAGTAGCTTCCCAGCAACTTTCCGCGGCAAAATCAGCATTAAGCTGCGCCGAACCATTCAGCTTGTGCACGTTTTTGTGGGGTATTTGCGTTTGCTTGCTTCTGGAAAAGCAGAAAACACCCGAGCCACCGTTGTTCCAAACACGCTGCTTTACCTTTTCTCGCCAATTGCTTTTCTTGTTTTCTTGGGCTTAACTGGTTATTTACTGGCTCTTTACCCTTTACTGTTTGCCTTTTGTGGGCTTCTACTTATTCCGCAAGTTCGATTCTACACTTATCAGCTTGTAGAAAACAATTTACTGCTTTTCATCTCCATTGTTGCTGTTCTGTTTGGCAAAAAGTTCAGCGTATGGTCAAAACCTGACGATCGCGTGTGGCTTAACGAGGCAAACTTGGCTTTTTACGGTTTAATCTAGGCGTGCATAGTGATGGTTCAAGCTTACGGCGTCAAAGTCACTGTGGGTTTATGCGTAAAAAATTCTCAAGCCACCGTTAAAGCCGCCGTAAACAGCATCATAACTCAAGACTACCCTGCCAGCATGATGGAGCTTCTGGTTGTTGACGGTTCCAGCAGAGACTACACAGTTGAAACAATCAAAAACTGCCTCGCCAACACCGCATTGCAAACCCGTTTCTTTTCAGAAAACCATGGTTTAGGTCAAGCACGCCAAACTGTCATCGAAAACGCGGCTGGAACTTACGTGGTTTGGGTGGACGGCGACATGGAATTGCCGCCTGATTTTGTGCGTAAACAAGTCAGTTTTATGGATGCAAATCCAGCGGTGGGCATTGGGAAAGCACGGTATGGCGTTGATAAAACTGCTAAACTTGTTGCTTCACTGGAAAACATGGAGTTTCTCATAACTTACCGTTTTGAAGGAGAAACCGACCTCAAATACCTTGGGACTTCAGGCTGCATTTACCGAATAGAAGCGATTCGGCAAGCGGGCGGTTTTGACGTTAACTTTCGAGGCGTAGGCGAAGACATGGACGCCGAGTACCGCGTACACAGAGGCGGCTGGAAGCTTTACATAACTGACGCCATGTTTGTTGAACGTCGCAGGGATTCTTGGCGGTCGCTGTGGGATGAATATTTTTGGCACGGTTACGGTTTTCGGTCACTGCTTAACAAGAACCGAGACATGGTTAACATTGGCAAAGTGTTGCCGCCCATCGCTGTCCTGGCTGAACTCAAACGGGTACCCCAAGCTTACAGGTTAACCAGACAGAAAAC
Source organism: Bathyarchaeia archaeon (assembly GCA_042296865.1). Classification (GTDB taxonomy): domain Archaea; phylum Thermoproteota; class Bathyarchaeia; order Bathyarchaeales; family Bathycorpusculaceae; genus Bathycorpusculum. The sequence goes on from CP170178.1 coordinate 287,367, forward strand.
GGCGGTTTTGCTTCCGTTTCATTACGTTTTCAAACGGGTCGCATGGTTTTTGGGGTTTCTAAAAAGCCGCAAACAAACCTAACTGGAGAGCGATTTGGTGAGTTACGCTGTAACCGTTGGCATCTGCGTAAAAAACGGGGTCCAAACCATCGGGCGAACCCTAAAAAGTGTAATGTCACAAAATTTTCCCCATACCCAAATTGAAGTAATCGTTGTAGACGATGGCAGCGTGGATGGAACCGTCGACGTGGTTCGCCGATTCGCTAACGCCATGGACATGGATGTACGGATTCTGCGGCACCGTTGGCAAGGAATCGCGGAAGCAAGAAACACTGTTGCGCGAAACGCTGAAGGAAAATACATTGTCTGGGTAGACTGTGACATGGTGCTGACAGATAGTTTCATACTGGAACAATACGCGTTTATGGAGAAGAACCGAAAAGTCGGCATTGCCAAAGGCATCTACGGCATAATCCAAGACGCAAACTTGGTGGCGTCGCTTGAAAACATGTCTTTTGTAAGCGAAAACTACCGTTACGAATGCGGAACAGGCGGCAGCATCTACCGCACCCAAGCTCTGCGCGGAGTAGGCTACTTTGACAATCGGTTACGTTTTGCAGGTGAAGACCATGACGCCGCCTCAAAAATTGGTGCTGCAGGATGGGAACTTGAACGTAGTCTCGCCATCTTTTACGAGTACCCAAGAACCAGTTGGCGAAAACTTTGGAACAAATACTACAATTGGGGCTACGGATTACATGAAGCCTGCAAAGCAAACCCAAACTTGTTAACGCTTTATGAAATGACTCCTGTCGCCGGCTTTGCTGCGGGACTCAAACGTTCATTTATTGCTTACCGTTTAACTTATGAGAAAAAAAATTTTTTGTTGCCTTTCCAATTTGTTTTTAAACTCAGTGCTTGGTGTCTGGGTTACCTTAAAGGTGCATTACATTAAATTGGGTGATTTTTTGGTTCAAAAAACAATCAGTCAAGCTGACGAAAAATTCCTGGAATGGTTTGACCACAAAATAAACCTATCCGACCCTTGGTATCAACTGCTTCTAAAAATGATTAAACCAGTAACAAGCTTCCAAGACAAACGGGTGCTGGAAGTCGGCTGCGGGATTGGATTTTTCTGCATGCATGTTGCCCGACACGGGGGCGAAGCAATCGGACTGGATATTTCAAAAAGCGCCATTTTAGAAGCCAAAACCTTAACCAAACAGTACGGCGCCAGCGGTAAAGTGGAGTTTGTGGTTAGCGATGCAAGGCATCTTCCTTTTGTTGACCGTAGTCAAGACATGATTGTTTCCTCTGAAGTTTTAGAGCACATTGAAGGGCACGAGAAAGCGTTTCACGAATTTGCCCGATTAATAAACCAGTCAGGGTACATTTGCATTACAGTGCCCAACCTGCTTAGCAGCCTTTTTTTCGAAATAGTATTCTTCAAGGTTATGGGGCAACCAAAATATGTGCAGAGGTTTCTTAGCGTAGAAAAAGAGTACATTTTCCATTACCCAAAAGTTAAACGCCTCGTAAACTCTGAACGCTTAACCATAGTTGACATTAAAGGAACCGACTACGTGCATCTGCATCCAAAAATCACCCACCTCTTTCACCTTGACAAAGTCGTCACTTTGGTTTCTAACGCGTTGGAAAACAAGAAGTCTTGGCGTTTCTTCGGCGCAAACATTGGCGTTATAGCCCAAAAAACAGCCGCGTAAGGGCTCTGTCATGGCAAAAACCGTCGGCGTCTTCTGCCCAACCCTGCACAATTACGGCGGCGGAGAATTCGTTTCGGTAGCCATCGCCAACACGCTTGCCCAAAACGGGTATGACGTGACACTTTTCACCACAAAACCTGTAGACGCAAAATCAGTCAAAAACTTTTTCGGCGAAACATTGCACCCCAAAATCTCGGCGGTGACTCAGCCAACAAGCCTTAACATTAAAGGTTTAATGGGGTTCTACCAAAACGTTTTCCGTTCCTACATAGCCAAAACAAAAACAACCGTTTTCATTGACCCTTACTCAAACTGTGTTTTTCCATGGACAAACGTGTGCTACATCCATTTTCCAACATTAAACAGGACTGCTTACCGAACACGGTTCCCTTACCTGCAGAGTATCCACCACACCGAAGTCGGCGCCTTGCCCCAAGTAATCATGGAAAAAAACCTTGCAACTTACGATGATAAACTGGTTTTAGCCAACAGTCACTACACAGCCCATGAAATAGAGGCTTTTTCAGGAAAAAAAGCTCACGTACTCTACCCACCTTACACTTCAAGCATCAAAAACTTTGTCGCCCAAACAAAACAGGACCTTGTAGTGACAACTTCCCGTTTTGAACAAAACAAAAAACTTGAAAAAATCCCAAAAATTGCCGCTAAAACAAGCAGCCACGTCCAATTCGCCGTAATCGGGCGCCTTTACGACAAAGCCATTCTTGGACATTTGCAGGCGCAGGTTAAGAAGCTGGGTTTAACGGAACGCGTAAAATTTTATCCTGACCTTCCCGCAAAGCAGAAACTGCAAATGTTGGCGACCGCCAAAGTGTACTTGCATACGATGGTTGGGGAGCATTTTGGGATTTCGATCGTTGAAGCTATGGCGTCAGGTTGTATCCCTGTTAGCCACAACTCGGGCGGTATGGTTGAGTTTGTTCCAGCCGAAAACCGTTATGAAACCGTTGAGCAGGCTGCTGGCATTATCAATTCGGCAATCGGTGGTTGGTCTGAAGACAAAACCGTGGAGCCCAAGCAGATTGCTGAACAGTTTTCAATAAACAATTTTTCTTGCAGATTCATGGAGCTTTTTTCTAAGTACGAAGCGTTTTGAGGTTTTTATGTTTGCATGTTTGTCATGTTTGGGAACGTTTTTGGCCAATAGAAATCGGCGGCTTAGAACGTTACATCATGGGGTTATCCAGTTATCTATCGAAAAGTCAACAAATCGACTTCTCCTTAATCACTGGAAGAACCAAAATTTTGTTTGTAACAAAAAACATAAAAAAAGTTGAAGACGCAGGCTACATCCAAGTTTACCGTCTTGGACCACGACCCATAGATTTAATTAACGGTTTTTTCATGTATGCAGCCAAACGGCAACCGAAATATTTAGACAAACTTAAACTTGCAAGCCTATGCAGTGAAGCAGCACAATGGAAAACCGCTCAGACCGCAGACATTTTTCATATCCACGGAATCTGGGCTGACCTTGAATACATCCAACTTGGCATTTATTTAAGTCAACATTTTCATAAACCGTTGGTTGTAACTTTGCATGGCAGTTTTGTTGGCGACCCACTCAATGGTGGAATGCCGCTCAAATCACCGCTAGTAAAGGATATTCTTTTCAATAACGCTTCTGCAATCACAACTTACTCAAAAGAAGTCCTTGGCACGCTGCAGGACATGGGGTTAGAAAGTAAAAGCCATTTGATTACAAACTTTGTTGATACACCGCACTTCAAAAACCCTTACAGTTCAAACGGCACAAATGGCGAGGTTGTAATTTACGTGGGCAGGCTTGAACCTGTAACTAACCCTGATTTGCCGATTAGGGCGTTTGAGCGTGTTCATAAAGAGTTTCCAAACGCTAAACTACACGTTATTGGTTACGGCAGTATTTTTGAAAAGTTAAAACAGTTAGTGAATGAGTTAAATCTTGATGGCACCGTTTTGTTGATGGGTAAACAGACAGATGTGCCCAAGTTTTTGTGGAGCAGTGACATTTTTATCGCCACCAATTTTGGGTACATAGCAACTTTGGAGGCTTGGTCAGCAGGTTTAGCGGTTATAGCGCCAGATTTTGGTATAATGACTGAAACCATAAGAAATGGCGAAAATGGCTTGTTAGTAAAACCTCAAAACCCAGAGGCTCTTTCTTTGGCAATTATCAGTTTACTGCGTGACAGGCAGTTAAGAGAAAGACTGGCTTTTAACGGAGCTCAAACAGTAAAAGAATACGACATCCGCGCTGTTGCACCGAAAATGGCGCAGGTTTACAGGTCAGTAATTTAAATAGTTGGAGACGCCGCTTTGGAGTTTTATCAACGCAAGTTTTCGCAGCATTTTTTTGCCGTCGTGTTTGCGTTACAGTTCATCATGTACTTTGCGTTGTTTACTGACCTGTCTATTGTACGCGTAATTGTTGGAATCGCTTACTTGACTTTTATTCCAGGGTTCGTGGCGCTTAAACTGTTAAAACTTGACCGCCTCAGCACTGTTGAGTCTGTCTTGTTTTCTTTGGGTTTTAGTCTTTCGTTTTTGATGATTGCAGGCTTAATAATCAACAGTTTCGGCGCCAGTTTCGGGCTTAGTATGCCCCTTTCAACTTTACCTATCTCCTTATTCATCAACAGCCTGATACTGGTAGGAGCCGCAATCGCACAGTTCCAGCAGCAACCTGTTATATCGCCTGAAAGCAGCGTTGATAAAAGCTCTTTTTCGCCTTGGGCGTTGATTCTTGTTTTTATACCCGTTCTAAGCATCATCGGAACCTACTTTGTAAACGTGAACGGCAACAGTAGCATTCTAATGCTTATGATAACCATCGTAAGCCTGCTTTTTGTTGCCCTTGCATTTCTCAATCGGCCTGGACTTGGCAAAGTCTATCCAGTTGCTATTTTCATGATTGCCTTGGCATTGCTGTTTCATTTCTCGCTTATATCCGGCTATATCGTGCCTTACGGCGGCGACTCCCCGGTTGAACTTTTCGTTTTCAGAAACACTCAAATTAACTCTTACTGGTACCCTGAATTGCCCTTTGCCATCGGAGACCAACCGTTAGGCAGAATGAACGCGATGTTAAGCGTTACAATACTGCCCACGGTTTACTCTAACATGCTGGGTTTGGATGCTACGTGGGTTTACAAAATTATTTACCCCATCATATTCGCTTTTCTACCCGTCGGTTTATACTTGCTCTGGAAACCATACATCGGCAAAAAATACGCTTTCCTCGCCGTCTTTCTGTTCATGGCACAATCCACCTTTTACACGGAAATGATGGCATTAAGCCGGCAACTAGTCGCTGAACTCTTCTTTGTCCTGCTTTTCATGGTGCTGCTAAACAAGCAAATCCGTATGCAAACCAAATATTTTGCTTTCATGGTTTTCAGTTTTGGCTTGATTTTTTCTCATTATGCGCTTTCAGAAATTTTTCTTGTGCTAATCTTTACCGCTTGGGCTGCTTCAATGTGGCTTTTTAGGCGTCCCAGCGTTAACCTGCAGCTTGGCATGATTGTGTTCTTTTTTGTTGCAATGTTTAGCTGGTACATTTTCACTTCAGGGTCACTTGTTTTTGACAGTTTCGTAACTTTCACTAATTACGTGTACAGCCAGCTGGGCGACTTTTTTAATCCGTTATCCCGAGGCTCATCAGTTCTAACTGGGCTGGGGCTGTCTGAATCGCCGTCCTTGCTAAATACCGTTAGCCGAGGTTTTGCTTACCTCACTGAACTTTTCATTTTGATAGGCATTGTTGGTTTAATTACTCGAAAAACAAAGTTTAGTTTTGACCGTGACTACGCCGTTTTTGCCTTAGTTGCAATGGCTTTTCTTGTGGCTCTCACGATTGTTCCTGGCTTGGCAAACACTCTTAACATGACACGGTTTTACCATATTCTTTTGATGCTGCTTGCGCCTTTCTGCATTATCGGCATATGGATGTTTGTAAAGTTTTTAACCAAAAAAGAACGCCCTTTGTTGGTGTCTTTGTTGGTGGTGGTTATTTTGGTGCCTTACTTCTTGTTTCAAACCAATTTCGTGTATGAAGCAGCAGGAACCGACAGTTGGTCAATTCCTTTAAGTGGATACCGCATGAATCCACTGCGGTTGTACGGTGACTTCGGATTCATTGAAGACTACAGCGTTATTGGCGCCCAGTGGCTTCACTCCAACGTGCCCTACCAGAACAACATCACAGCCGACAACGGTTTATTCACGTCTTTAACCGCTTATGGCCTAGTGTACCGTGGGTACGTAACCGAACTTAGAAACGACACAATACTGCACCCTGAAGAATACATTTACCTAAGCTACATCAGCATTAACTACGAAAAACAGGGCTGGAACGGCACCTTAAACACGCTGCTTAATCAAACCAACGTTATTTACTCGAACGGCGGCTGTGAAGTACGACAAAATCCCAGCTAAAAAGGTGCCGTGTTTATGGTTAACCGTTTTAAGCCTTCACTTAGTGACAGTTTGGCAGCTTGTTTAGGCAGCATGAACTATTGGGACAACAATGTAGCCACGTATATGTTTGAACGCAGAAACATCCAAGACTGGACCAACCAGTATATCAAAACTTTCTATCAACTGCTTGTGAACCGCGCTTTAGGGCAACTTAAAACTGTAAACCCGAGGGTTTTGAAGGTTGATTTATGGAATGAGGGCGTTGAAACCTCAAGAGACATTCTTAGCGGTTTTACAGCGGAAGATGCTGTTGGCTTCGATTTTTCAAAAACAATTTGCCGCTTAGCAAAGCACCGTTTGGAAAACACTAACGTTGCTCAGGCGACATGTCACAGTTTACCATTCAAATCTGAAAAATTTGATTTAATACTTGACTTAAGCACAATCGACCATATACCCTTCAAAGATGTAAACTTAATTTTCCACGAGTATTACCGTGTGCTTAAACAAGGCGGCCTTTTGGCAGTGGCTTTTTGGCGACAAAATGTAGTTACCAAATACTTTATTCATACTCCTCCTGACCAGTTTTATTTCGACAAGAAAAAAATCGCTCAAGAACTCCAAAACAACGGGTTCCAAATAATCAACAGTTATGACATCGGTTCACTTTTAACAATCACCGAAAACAACCTGTGGCTGGGGCCGTTCCTGTTTTGGCGGCTAAAAACCGCTTTTGAAGAGCACCTGCTTAATTCGGTTGCAAAGTTTGAACAGTATGTTTTGAACATGATGGGCGGTTTGCACGTGTTTTACGCTCGTCATCCCTAACGGCGACTTTTAGGATTTATTGTCATGACTACTTTTTCAGTTGTTATTCCCACGTACAAAAGAGCACAAATCCTTCCGGTAATGCTTTCAGCGCTTAAAAACCAGACATTCAAAGATTTTGACTTGATAATGGTCGTCAAACCCTCAGACGACGGCACCGAAGAACTTTTAAAACAGGCTTCAAACAGCCTAAAAATAACCGTTATACCCCAACAAGACGGGCACATTGTTGACGCATACTTTTTAGGCGCCAAAAACTCCACTGGCGACATAGTTGCTTTCCTTGACGACGACGCAATCCCAGCTCAAGACTGGCTTATGGAAACCGTGAAAGCCTTCCAAAACCAAAACGTTGTAGGCGTTACCGGCGACCAGTATCCAGTGATTCTAAACGGCGGCAAACTACACATCTTACAGGAACACGAGATTCCTTCGGTTCTTTCACATTATGAGTTTGCGTTGTGGGGACGTCCGCTTCGTGGGCTTGAAAACTTTAAAAACTCCATCGCCAACTCCGGTATCGTTTATGAACGAGGTAACAATGCTTACTCCCGCAAACGCGGCTCAGCCAAAGCCTTGCTTAGGGGGCCATCGATGGCGATAAAAGGCGATGTTCTGCGCGGAATCTGTTTGCCGTCTGATTGGATTTTGGGTTGCGCTTGGGAGATGATGTTGGGCTGGCAAATTTGGAAGCAAGGCTACGGCATGGTTTACAATCCTAAAGTGAAAGTTTACCATATTGTTCATGGAAGAACTTCAAGCCGCGACTTTTTAAATCCGCGAACTGACCTGTTGTGGGCTGTGGAAGCTGAAATGCTCTTCTACCGCCTGTACGGGGTTGAACCCGAACTTTCTTTGACCAGCAAACTAGTTTCAGACATTGTCCGAGCGGCTCATAGCCTTAAACACATGAAAGAAAACTCGAAATATTACCTGCGAAAGGTTGAAGGCATTTTTTTTGGAAACATTATCGGCGCAAAATGGGTAATCTACAAAACCCTTAATGTGCCCTATTCGCCGCTTGTTGACCTGAAAAGATTCCAAAAATCTAAGAGTAACGCAAAATAAACCAGTGTTTTCAGGGTACAAGCCATTTCAGAGGGGTATTGACTTGTTTTTCAGCCATTACGGACCTACCCCCCTTAGGTTTTCTGCAATGATTGAATATTAGCCTCCAAATAGACGGCAAGGTGAAACAAAAAACGTTTGAAAACACGCCGCTCGTATCCGTCATTATCCTCAACTACAACGGCGAAAACTACCTTGACAACTGCATCGCATCAGTCCTCAAAAACAGTTACCCCAACTTCGAAATTCTCTTGGTCGATAACGCTTCAACGGATTTAAGCGTAAAAAATGCCTTAGAAACCTTCGGTGGCGACTCGAGGCTGCGTTTAGTCCAGAGCGTGACGAATTTGGGGTTTAGCGGCGGAAACAACCTTGGCTTTAACCACGCAAAAGGCGACTACATCGTCTTCCTAAACAACGACACCATTGTAGACGCAGAATGGTTAACGCATCTTGTAAACGCAATGCAAACCGACGATTCCATCGGGCTGGCTCAAAGCACGATTTTGATGATTGACGGCCAAAAAATCCAAACCGCCGGCTGGCTGTACAGCAATTATCTGGTGCAGAAGCATGGGCTTGCTGAAAACAAAACCAGCAGCTTAAGGATGCAGCCGGTTTTTGAGGTTTCCGTAGCGTCTGGAGCTTCCATGATAACCCGCAGAAGCTTGGTTAATGAAATCGGCTTGTTTGACCCGTCAATCCCCTTTTTCTACGATGATACTTTGTTGTCTTTTAAGGTGTGGCTTGCAAACAAACGTGTCGTCACGGTTTCTCAAAGCAAAATTCGTCATATTCAAGGCGCCACTAACGTTTGGAACCTTAAACGCACAACCTACAACCTGCTTAAAGCCAAAATTTGCCTAATGTTCGACATCTACTACCCAATAGGCGACTTGGCTAAAGGCTTGTTTGTTAACCTGTTTAATATCGGCGTAAACACTTTGTTTTTTCTTAAAAAACGTAATCTGCCAGTTATCTTCGCTAATTTTTCCGCTTTAAGTTGGAGCCTAAAAAATTTTAAGTACCTTTGGAGTAACCGGGTAAATCATTGGGCAAAAAAGAAGATTGCGCCCCAGCAACTACAGGAACGGTTTGTCCGAATACAACTTCCTTTGCCTTTGTATTTGGTACCGTCCAAATTGAGCATCAGCAGGTTCATGTTTGAAACCGAAAAATATGAGTCCTCTTTACTTGAAACTTGATTCTACGGTGGTTTTTTTTGGGTTTAGACAATTGTAAACTGATTTATTTTCCAAAAATCACTGATTTCCGCGGCAACCTATCCTTCATCGAAGAAAACAACCAAATACCTTTCCAGATAAAACGTGTCTACTACCTTTATGATGTGCCAAGCGGAGCCACACGCGGCGGACATGCACACAAAGCCCTGCAGCAAATAATTATCGCGTTAAGCGGCAGTTTTGACGTGGTGCTGGATGACGGTGTAACCAAAAGCGCCTACTTCCTGAACAGGCCACATTACGGCTTGTATATTCCGCCGGGGATTTGGCGGGAACTAGAAAATTTTTCATCGAATTCTGTGGCGTTGTCGCTTGTTTCTGCAGTTTACGATGAATCGGATTACATACGGGATTACAAAGTTTTCAAGAAGGGCATCTTAAACGTTGACGCCAAATAAAACGCCTCTAATAATAATCGGCGACGGAGAAACAGGCGAAATAGCATACGAATACTTCACAAAAGACACCGATTTTGAGGTTGTAGCTTTCAGCGCCGAAAAACGGTACATAAAAAACACGGCTCTTTACGGCTTACCAGTTGTACCTTTAGAGGATTTGGAGAAGGCTTTTGACCCGGACAGTTTTCGGGTTTTTGTAGCGGTATCCTTTACGGAGCTTAACCGCGTCAGAGCACGACTGCTTGAAACAGCCAAAAATAAAGGTTTCAAAGCTTGCTCGTACATTAGCCCGAAAGCTTTCCTTGGAGAAAACGTGCAAATCGGCGAAAACTGCTTCATCTTCGAAAACGTTGCTATTCAGCGGGCAACAAAAATCTGTGATAACGTCACCATCTGGACTGGCAGCTCCGTTGCGCATCACACGGTTGTTGGAGCTAACTGTTTTGTTGCTTCTCAGGTTGCTATTTCAGGGTTTTGCAGCATTGGCGAGAACTGTTTTTTTGGGGTAAACAGCTGCTTAATTGACCATGTAAAAGTTGCAAAAGACTCGGTGATCGGCGCTGGCGCAGTTGTTGTTGCTGACACTGAGGCTGGAAAAATTTATGTGGGTAACCCTGCTAAGCCGCTGCCAGATAAAGGGGTTGAATCTTTCGTTAACCGTTTACTTTAACAATGTTTTTGTGAAAAATAATGCCGATTCAAACTGACCCCGTCAGAATACTTCAATACACGCCAGACCACCAGAGGGAATGGGACAGTTATGTTGACCAATCCAGAAACGGCGTTTTTCTTTTCAACCGCAACTACATGGATTACCACGCTGACCGCTTTAAAGACCACTCCTTAATGTTTTACAGAAAAAACAAGCTTGCAGGGCTCTTTCCCGCCAACATTAAAGACGACGCGTTGCAGAGTCATGGCGGTTTAACTTTTGGCGGGGTAATTGTGGGTTGTAGCACAAAAACTTTGGCGATGCTGCAAATCTTTGATGCCCTGTTAAGTTACTGCCGAAGAAACGGTTTCAAAACAGTCTTTTACAAAGCGGTTCCTTATATTTACCATTCTGTTCCAACAAACGAGGACTTGTATGCTCTTTTCCGTTACAACGCCCGTCTTGTCGCACGGAACGCTTCCTCCTGCATTTCCCTGCATAGCAGCCACCCGTTTAGCGACGGTAGAAAATACAGTATTAACAAAGCCCTCAAGAACGGTCTGGTAGTTAAGCAGACGGACGATTTGGATTCTTTCATGCAACTGCTCAAAGAAACCTTAAATGAACGTCACAACGTAAACCCGGTGCATACGACCGAGGAAATCAAACTGTTAGCTGGCAGGTTTCCCTGTAACATTAAACTTTTCGCGTCTTATTTGGGTGAACGGATGCTTTCGGGCTTGCTGGTTTATGAAAGCAAAAACGTTGCCCATATCCAATACGCCGCCAACTGCAAGCAAGGCATGGACCTTGGCGCTCAAGACCTAATTGAGGATTACTTAATCAACAATTACTACAAAGACAAACCCTACTACGATTTTGGAATTTCAACTGAAAACTTTGGACAAGTGCTCAACGAGGGTTTGATTGCCCGCAAAGAAACTTTTGGCGCAAACTCAGTCATGTATGATCAGTACGAAATATCTGTAACCTGACTTTCGGAAGGACTGCATTTTGACCTCTAACGTTAACCAACAGATTTTAGAAAGCCAAAAACTATTTGAAAAAATCGTTGACACAGCAAACCGTGCATACGAAAAAGGCGACTTCAATTCTGTAATGGCTTGGGCAAAAATTGCTGCACACTTTGCCTTTGTTAGGCATCCAGGGTTTTTTGTGAGCCCAAAATTAGAAAGTCTGCTGCTTAGGGTTGCATCAGAAATCCAAGACCAAACAGAACCCAGCATGGTTAACACAAAACTGCCTGGAAAAACCTGTTTTCTTCATGTCATCACCGAATGTTATGAAACAGGTGGGCACTCTGCGTTTTTAGACCGCTGGATAAAAACCACAAGCCACAACTCAATACACAGTTTAGTAAGCACCGCCAACTTTAAACCGATACCAGAAAAACTAGTTCAATCTATTGCTGCTTCTGGAGGCTTTTGCAGTTCACTGCCTGAAACCTCACAAAGCTTAACTGATCAAGCTTTAAATTTGCGTAGTCTTGCAAGAAACTGGGCTGACGTGTCGGTTCTTTCAATTCAACCATTTGACCCGTTGCCAATTGTAGCGTTCGGAGTTAAAGATGTGCCGCCAGTGATTTTTTGCAACCATGCAGACCATGCCTTCTGGTTGGGGGCAAGCGTCACAGACGTTTTGGCGAATTATCATTACTATGGCCGTCTTCTATGTGAGGAACGCCGCGGCTTGCATGAATCAAAGACTCTTCCAATTCCACTGCTAAAAAAAGAATCAGCCAAAGGCAGAGATGAAGCTCGAAAAGAGTTAGGTTTACAAAATGATGAGACAATGCTTCTTACGGTTGGGCGTATTGAAAAGTTTTACCCGTTTTTAGGTTACAATTTTCTTGAAGTTATGGTTGAGGTGTTTCAGAAGCATCCGAAACTGAAAATGTTCGCTGTAGGACCCGCTAGTGTGGGTGAATGGAGAAAAGCCTCTGAGGTTGTTGATGGACGGATTATGGCGGTTGGAATTGTGGCTCAGGAAAGGCTGGAAACTTTTTATGCGGCTGCAGACTTGTACGTTCCAGGTTTTCCTTGTGGTAGTGGAACTGCACTGCTTGAGGCGGGTCTGCATGGTATTCCAATAGTGGGGTTACATTCTGAAGAGTTGCCTTATCTATGCATTGAAGATGACGTGTCCTTTGAACCACTAAAAGTCTATGCTTCCTCAGTTCCCGAATTTTTAGGAACACTTAACCTAATGATTAGCAATGCCCAAGCATGTCGTCAACGAGCATTAACTGTTAAAGAAAACATTAAACAGGAACATTGTTCGCCTGGATGGGATAAATATTTAACTGCTTTATTACAGTCATTGCCTGCCCATCATAACGTCCAAGAACCCAAACCCGCAAAACACCTTAACATAGACTACATGGATCAGTATTTATCACAGCTTGATTCTTACATGTTAAACAACGAGTTGCTTGAGCAATCTCTTGGCAGGCTTGTCAGAGTTTATTCAAAAGACCTAAAAAAACTTGAAGCCCTAAAAATTCAGGTAGCCCTTTTAAAATCTCTAAACAAAACCAGCAATCTACAGCAGGACAAAAATTTTATTTCAAATGCTAAAGAAACGCTGAAATTTATTTTCCCATATTACCAAAAATTCTTGTTTTACTGATAAAGGAAGAATTATTTGTGAGTACAGTTAGCTTAGTTAAAATCCAAAATAATCCGCAGAGTCGTTTTAAACAGGCAATAGCTGAATCCTTAAACCTTATAAACTACACCTTTGACGGCGCAATAAAAAAAATTGTGCTTAAGCCTAACCTGTGTTACTATTGGGACTGCACCACTGGGCAAACTTCTGACCCCAAATTTGTGGGCGACTTAATCGATTACCTTCGTGAACAGGTTTCGGAAGATGTTGAGATTGCAATTGTAGAGTCTGACGCGTCGGCTATGCGGTGCAAGTACGCTTTTAGGATGCTGGGGTTTGAACGGCTCGCCGCAGAAAAAAATGTGTGCTTAGTTAACCTTACCGATGAACCCAGCGATGAAACGGAGGTAACTGTTAACGGTAAACCCTACAAGTTTCAGGTACCCTCAATCATCAAAGAAGCTGACTTACGCATTAACCTACCCAAAATTAAGTACACTGTTGACCCCATCAAAATAACCTGTGCCCTCAAAAACCTTTACGGCTGCAACCCTTACACAAAAAAGTACAAACTCCACAACGACTTAGGAAACGTAATTGTAGCGTTAAACAAAGCCATGCCTTTTAACCTTGTCTTAATCGACAGCAACATTGCCTCAGGAATTCAGCCACGCCGCATTGGTTTAATGATGGCAAGCACTGACCCTGTAGCAGTTGATGTTGCCGCCTCTCAAATTGCTTGGTTAAACCCTGAGAGTATTCCTTATTTGCGTTTAGCTGAAGCGGAAGGGGTAGGTAACCGCTGGTTTATTGAACGCGGCGCCCGTTTGGTGGAGTTTAAGGCGTTGTATCCAAAAAAGACGGTTCGGCGTAAAGTGATGGGTCGAGCCTACAAGATGGTGCTGCAGGTTGGGCTTGGACGACGGCTCGGTTTAGAATAACATTAGGAGACTACTGTTTTGAAGAACGTTAAACTTGGTATTATCGGGTTAGGCTACATTGGAATGGTTCATTTGAGGCACAGCTTAAAATTGACTAACGCTGAGGTTGTCGCGGCAGCTGACGTGTCACCAAAAGCGTTAGAACAAGCCAAAAGCTATGGCGTCAAAAAAACCTTCAACAACTACTCCGACCTTCTAAAAGAGTCTGAAGTGGACGCGGTTCTGATTTCCCTGCCAACACATCTGCACCTAAAATGTACACAAGAAACCGCCGAAGCAGGCAAAGACGTTTTCCTTGAAAAACCAATAGCAACCAACATCAGTGAAGCAGAAGAAATCATCGCATTATCAGAAAAAAACAATGTTAAACTAATGATGGGTTACCCGTTGCGGTTCAATAAAACCTTCGAAAACCTAAAAGCAGATTATGATAACGGTTTAATCGGCGACGTGGAAAACGCCCATGCAACATACATTAGCTCTGGTCCCTTTTTCCATCGAGCTGAAGGGTATTCGCCTGTTCCTGTTCCTGAATGGTGGTTTAACACTCAAAGCACTGGCGGAGGCGTCCTGATTGACTTAGGATGCCACGTAATCAACCTTTTACGATGGTTCTTTGGAGAAATCATAGACATAAAATCGGTTTTTGGGCACCGTTTTAACATGGGGTTTGAGGATTCAGCGATGTGTCTTGCCAAGTTTACTTCAGGAACAACCTCTTTAATTAATGTGGGCTGGTTTTCACAGGAGTACCTGCTTAGAGTTGATTTTCTTGGCAGCGTTAGAAACGTTTCCGCCCTTCACATGCCGCCCAGCCAAATCGGCACAGCCTACCAAATGCTCACCCGCGGCATCTCCGACTTTTTTGTGCCACACCTTTCGGAGCTTCAACATTTCGTGGACTGCATCGTTGACGATAAAAAGCCTGTTTCTACTGGACTTGATGGTTTGCGTGATTTGGAAGCAATTTCCAAAGCCTATAAAAACACCATTACTCTAACATAGGCAGCTAAGGTGCTGGGCCAGATGGATGACAAAGCTTTACAGATGGGTAAATCTTCAACTGCTGGAAGCTTTTTCCTTTTAATCGGCATTGTTGGCTCCACTGTAATAATGGCGTTGGGCACCCTTATTCTGGCTGGCATGTTAACTGACGCTGAACTTGGTTTGTACGGCATAGTGTTGATTCCTTCAACTACTATTGCGTTTTTCAGGGACTTGGGCGTAAACTCCGCGATGACCCAGCGAATTGCCAACCTAAGATACAGCAACAAAACCAACGAAATCCATGATGTGATTCTTTCTGGAGTAATCTTTGAAATCATAAGTGGCACACTTCTTTCGTTGGCTTGTTTTGCTTTAGCTTCACCCTTGGCGATAATTCTCAACCGTCCTGAAGCTACACCATTAATAGCCCTAATGTCGATTTCCATTTTCACAAGCTCAATCGTTTCCGCGGCTTCAGCAATCTTTGTCGGCTTCGAAAGAATGAAGCTTAACAGTTTCACGCAAATCTTACAAGCCGTAATTAAAACACTGCTTGGTCCAGTGCTAGTCTTTTTAGGCTTTAGCGTTTTAGGCGCAGTCTTAGGCGCTATCGTCTCAGTTGTAGTAGGCAGCATAACTGGATTGCTGCTTGTTTATTTTGCACTGTTTAGGCCACTACGCAAATCAAAAGTTGACAAATGCGAAATCAAACGCACATTAATCCCCATGCTCAAATACGGCATACCTTTAACGTTGTCAAACGTTGTTGTTGGTGTTTTGCCGCAAATTTTCGCCTTTTTCATGGCAGTGTATGTGAGCGACAGCATAATGGGAAACTATTACGCTGCAACATACTTTTCGGTAATAGTTACATTCATCAGTTTTCCCATCTCAACAGCCCTGTTTCCTGCATTCTCTAAACTAAACCCAGAAAACGAGCCTGAACTTGTAAAAACAGTTTTCGCTTCATCAGTAAAGTACACCGCAATTTTTCTTGTCCCCATAACTATGCTGCTTATAACCTTGGCAGTGCCATTGGTTTACACGCTTTTCCCACAAGATGGCATACTTCAGTCCCTCTTTGTTGTCGGTGCCGAACCTAAATTTCCGTATGCTCCACTGTTTCTTGCTGCCTCTTCAATTGTAAACTTGTTTGTACTTTTCGGCAACGTAAGTTTAGCAACCTTCCAAACTGGCATCGGCAAAACAAAACAGATAATGAAGCAAAGCCTGCTTTCTTTGGTAATCAGTTTGCCTTTCTCGTATGCAATAATAACGTACTTTGGAACTTTTGGTGGAGCATCAAGCGAAGTCCTTGTAATAATCGGCGGCATAATGGCAGTTATGGTTTCAACCATTCCAAGCATGGCTTGGGGTTTGATTTGGCTATGGAAAAACTATCACGTCAAAGCAGACTTCAAAAGTTCAGGAAAAGTATTTGCTGCTTCATTAACCGCTTCAATTGCTGCTTACGTCTTTTTAGCAGTTTTCTCTGCACCTTACTGGGTACTCTTACTTGTTGGCGCAGTAATTTTCCTTGCAGTTTACCTTATTAGTGCACCCATGATTGGCGCAATCAACCGAGTTGATATTGATAACCTAAAACTGATGACTTCAGGCTTAGGCATAATCTCAAAGGTACTAGAAGTTCCCTTTCTGCTCATGCGCAAAATCTGCAAAGAACCACCAAACAAAGAAATCTACGCAGGCACTGGCAACATCGAGCATTCAAACTAAAGAAGCACAAAAACTGCTTCAAAACTTTAGGAGTTGTTTTCTTGAAAAAAGTTAATAAAAATAGTCGTTCCCCTGTTGGAATGGCAACAGGTTTTTTTGCTGTCGGAGTGTTACTGCTTGTTTTCTCAGTGTTGTACAATTGGCAGGTTGTAGCTTTCATCGGATTAGGTTTCGTGTTATGGGGCGCCATTTTTTCTTTAGCTAAACCCGGCAAGTACGTGGACGGCAACATTTTAGACAGCACAGCAAACACAGTTTATTCCACTTTAGACCGCATGATTAACGATTTAAAATTCAACGGACACGGCTACTACATACCCTCATACCCACAAAAGGCTTACCTGCCAGAATACTACCGAAGCCTTAAAGACTCAATCGTTTTCATCGCTGACGAAAACTTTAACGGGTTACCCGCACTTGAAGAGTTAGCCTCAGGCAAATTCATATCCGAACAAAACAGAGGCGTCTTCATCACGTCCCCCGGCAGCGGCTTACTTAACCAAATAGAGAATCAACTTAACATTGACTTCTCAACAGTTCCTCCAGCAGAATTATGCAATGTTCTGCCCAGATGTATGACGGAATTTTACAATTTTGCCAAAGAAATGAATTTACAAGTTATGGATGAGTCAACCGTACGCCTTAACATGGCTGGCCTCTTATATGAGGGCTTGTATAAACCTGAAGATATGCCTAAAAGTGTTAGTTTGCTTGGTTGCCCCGTGACGAGCGCTGTTGCTTGCGCTTTAGCAAAATCGTCCGGCAAAACTGTGATGATAAAAGAACAACAGTTCTGGCCTAACATTTCGGGTGTTGAGGTTGTTTTTATTTTGATTAGAGGTGTTGGTTAATGGTTTTTCCTTTATCTTTGTATGACTTAAGTTTGTGGCTTGCGGCAGTATCGATTATTCTTTTGGCTACTTCTGAGTTGCTAGCGTATTATCCAGGATATGACGAAAAGTTTTTTATTAATAAACAAGTTCTGCGTTGGATCGCTATAGGTTGCGGTTTAGCTTTTGCAGTGACGGTTGTTATGCATGTAGCCCAAGTTTTCTAGGATACGGAAAAAGTTTGGGTTTATGGTGCTTCTCCAGTAATTGTAACGTCAATATCGAAGTTTGTGACTCCGCTTATTGAACCGTCAACATTTAAAGTCAATGTTGCACTGACGCTTGCACCGGCTGCTAACGTTTGTCCTTCCCTGTTCCAGTTTACAGATATTTTTCCAACTGCTTCTGCGGGTGACAGATTGGAAGTTGTCAATTGAAGTGTAACTGTTTCGGTTCCTTCATTCTTTACGTAAACTGTTTTTGTTGTGCTTCCTCCTGGTGCGACTGAATCCCATGTTATGCTTGTGTACTCGTTTGTGCAGGCTGAGTCTGAATATACGGCTATTTCTACAGTTTTAGGCGGTGGTGTCGGAATGGTTGGCGTGGTTGTTGGCGTTGGTGTGGGTGTAGGTGTTGGTGTTGATGTGGGTGTTACTGTTCCATTGGTTGGTATTGGTACGCTGAATGTTAGTAGGGCTGTTGTTGCGGATGTAAGGATTATGCCTGCTACAATTAGTGCGATTACTGTTGCAGACATTTTTGGTGTCTTTATGTTTTTGTCCCCCTTGCTTGCTGATGAAGCAAGTCTTAAGAGTTAATAAACATTATTGACTTTTAATCAATACAAATACAAGACCAACACAAATACACTTCAAACGTATCGTCAGTTAATCCCAAACAAACAAAGTCTGGAACTGACAGATACCCAGCCTTAACCATAAAAAAATCCATACACTTAATAATTTCCCAAGACTTTTCGATTAAAACGTTGACTCGTTATGTTTGCAGTCGGCCACATGTCCATAGCTTACCTTTTAGGCAAAGCATCCTCCAAACTCTTAAAAGTCACTCCAAACATACCCGTACTCCTTGTTCTATCAATACTGCCTGATATAGACATAATAGTTCAAACCCTAACAGGCATAACCCTGCACCGTGGACCCACACATTCACTGGTTTTCTCTCTACTCATTTTTGCGCCCTTTTTTTTCTTCTACGGCAAACGTGCAGTACCATACTTTTTAGCTTACATTTCGCACTTTCTAATCGGAGATTTCTTTATCGGTGGACAGCTTCAACTGTTTTGGCCCCTCTCAACTAGCAATTTTGGTTTTCATGAAGCCGGCTTCCTGTACATAGGCATCTATAGCCTAGTGAATATTGCTGCTGAATTAACCTTGTTTACTGCTGCTGTAGCGGTTATGGCAAAGACAGGTGATTACAGAGTATTTTTTAAAAACGATAAAACTAACCTGGTTCTCTTAATACCTGTAGCCACGGTTTTATTGCCTGCGTTTGTTGGTTACCCTTTTGATGCACCCCTGTTTTTGACTGTACCTCTGATGGGTTTGGCGCACCTGTTTTTCCTGATAATTTTTGGGATTTCTATTCTAATTGTTCTTTATTCAACGCTGAAGAAAGCCTTAACTTGACGTTTCCCTGATATTGAGAGTTCATATAAATATGACCTTAGCTAAGTTATTACCTCCACATTACACTTATAGGTTAAAGCATCAATAACAAGGCTGAGGGAAAAAGGGCATGGTTACTCTTCCACACAGGGCGCGAGGCGTCAAAGTTTTAAAAGCAGTCTCTTCACCCCTCAGGCTGCAAATCTTAAACCTGCTCTTCGACAAAGGTGCATTAGCCTACACAGAACTAATGAATTGCCTCAAAATGAACCCCAGCCGAGACGCAGGACGCTTTGCCTATCACCTTAAATTTCTTCTTAAAGCTGACTTGGTGGAAGCAGATGTTGAAGCAAAGAAATATTTTCTAACTGACCTTGGCAAAATGGTTCTTGATGTTGCTGATCGTGTTGAGAAAAAGGCTTTCACTCCAAAAGGCATGCTTGTTCGCACTTCACATTTTACTTTAGAAGAGTTTGATTCAAACAAAATCGCTAATTCTTTAATTAAAGAGGCAAAAGTGCCTCCTGACCTTGCTCAGAAAGCTGCTAAAGAAGCAGAAAAACGTCTGCTTAAATCTAAGACCAAGTACCTTACTGCTTCGCTGATTCGGGAAGTGGTTAACGGCATCTTGGTTGAGAAAGGCTTTGAAGATTACCGCCATAAGTTAACCCGCGTTGGTATGCCGATTCATGAAGTAACCGCATCAATAGAGGCAAAAGACCGCAGTTTAGACGCTTCAGCTTTGCTTTCAAAAGCTGGACAAAACGTTTTAGGCGAGTACACTCTTCTAAATGTTTTTCCTAGAGACATCGCTGACGCGCATCTTTCAGGCGCTATTAACATTGATGATTTAGGCACATGGATTCTTAAAATCGGTGAAGTTGTCCATGACATGCGGTTTTTCTTCTTAAACGGTGTTAAACTTGACGATTTTGCCCAGGTTTCGCTTGAGCCACCGCAAAGTTTTGAGTCAGCTTTGGCATTAGCGTTTAATGTGCTTTTGCATTCTGACCGCGAAACTTGTCATCAACAAGTTTATAGTTACTTTAACGTGTTTCTCGCGCCTTACACTGTGGGCGTTGAGGACGCCGCAATCAAGGAAGCCCTTAGCCTGTTTATTTTAAACATTAACCAGCATGCACAGGTGACGTTAGAGCTGGAGTTTTCTGTTTCTAAATCGCTTGCAGAAAAAGCTGCTGTGGTTCCAAAAGGTCAGCCTAAAAGTAAATATGGCGATTACCAAGAAGAAGCCCGTCGCCTTGCTGGTTTAATTCTTCAAGTTTACAGTGAAGCCGCCACGGCTAAACCGTTAATGAATCCACGGTTTGTCATTAAAATAAATCCTCAAGTTCTAAACGACGAAAATACTAAAGACTTGCTCCTAAAAGCTCACGCCTTAACGGTTCAGCAGGGAATGCTTTACTTTGCTAACCTTGTTGGAAAAGAAAATGCTAACGCGGTTTTTTCTTCTTCTGGAACCAAATTTGCACCTGATCTAACTGGAGACTGGGAAACCGACACGTTACGTACTGGCTGTTTAGGTTACGTAACAATAAATTTGCCTAGAATCGTGCAGGAATCGGATAGAGAAAAAAACAAGTTTTTCGATTTGCTTAGGGAACGTTACGAGTTAGCCGCCCGAGCGTTAGGCATAAAATACAGCACTGTTAAGCAGTATGGAAAAAACTCTCTGCCGTTTTTACTTAAAAGCGTGTATGGTGACGCCTATTTTAGGCTTGAGAACTGTTCAAGAATTATCAATTTTGCCGGTTTAACTGAAGCCGTTGAAGCGTTCACTTCAAAAAGCATAAACGACCCAGAAAGCCAAGCGTTTGTGGACGAACTAATCCAAAACATTTCTGCTTTCCGAAATAAAATTGGCAGAAAACATGGCAAACGTCTTTACCCTGCAATTCTGTGCCGCACGGAAGCTTCTGAACGTTTAGCGCAGCTTGATATAGAAAAGTATGGCATCGCAAAAGTAAAGTTTTCAGGAACGCGTGAGAAACCGTTTTATTCCACGTCTAAACGGTTAAAACTTAAGGTGGACCCTTTAACTGTTCGAACTGAAGCTTTAGAGTTTGCTCAGAAATTATCTGGATTGTCTGCAGGCGGCTCTTTAGGTATTGTGGAGTTGGACGCTTTTGACGTTTCGCCTACGGCTCTTTTGGATTTGACACGGCGTCTTGTTGAGGCGCATCAACCGTTAGAGTTTTTCACTTATAACCGCGTGGTAACTTATTGTCGTAACTGTAAGAAAAGCTGGTTTGGAACTCTGCATAAATGTCCAACTTGCGGTTCCATAAGTACGCTTGGAACTTTTGACCGCTTCAACTCAACCTAAGCTGCTATTTTGCTGTTCCCAACACTAAGGAGAGGATTGCCATTCTTACAAATAAGCCGTTTCCAACCTGTTGGAAGTAGCGTGCGTGGGGTGTCTGGTCAACTTCAGGCGCTATTTCATCTACTCTTGGCAGTGGATGCAGAATTATCATGTCCTTCTTGGCTGTTTTAAGAGTTTTCTGGTCTACACGGTAGGCGCCTTTTAGTTTAGCGTATTCTGCTGGGTCAGGGAAGCGTTCACGCTGTATGCGAGTTACGTATAATACATCTATTTTGGAGATTATCTCTTCGAGGTTTTGGGTTTCCGTTACTGGAATTTTTGTTTTAACTTCCTTTACTATGTTTTCTTGCATTCGAAGAGTGTCAGGCGAAACAAGGTAAAGGTCAACGTTATAGTTGGTTAATCCTCTTGCAAGTGAATGCACTGTTCTTCCATACCGCAAATCACCGATGATTGCGATTTTAAGATTATCAATTGAACTTTTTTCTTTTTGAATAGTGTAAAGGTCGATTAATGCTTGAGTTGGGTGTTCTTGGGCTCCAGTTCCACTGTTAATTATTGGAATTTTGGAGTACTCGGCAGCGACAACTGCGGCGCCCTCTAAACTGTGACGTAATGCAATAGCGTCAGCGTAGTTTTCGACTGTGCGGATTGTGTCTACGAGGTTTTCGCCTTTTTTTGTGCTTGCTGTTTCGGCGTCACTAAATCCGATGGTTGTTCCGCCGAGCTTTTGCATGGCGGCTTCAAAACTTAGGCGTGTCCGTGTGGATGGTTCAAAGAAGAGTGTGGCAAGAATTTTGCCTTTGAGGGTGTCTGCACCTGTTTTCGCGATGGGTTCCATGGTTTGACTGGTTTTCAGAATGTAGTTGATTTCTTCTTTTGTGAAGTCTTGTATTGAGATTACGTCTCTGTTTTGGAACTGCATGCTTCTTTGCCTCGTTATGTTGGTATGTAGTGTTTACTATGGATATTAGATTTTTTGTTAAAAAAACTGCATGTTTGGGCTTGCCAGTGCTTATATGCCTTTGTTGTTGTCCAACGTGTGTAACACACTTATATTAACTTCTTTAGCCAAAGTTGTTTTAAAATTCAGAAAGAGTTTTTGAGGTGTTTTTTGTTTTGGGAACAATTTTAGATGAATTAAGTCCACGTAATAGGGACTTTTCTATCTCACGTGAAACTTTACGAAGAGTCTACGATGTCCGGTCACCTTGCCAATGGCTAAATCATTGTGACGGCGGAAAATGCCCTGCGTTTGTAAAAATAAACGGGAACTTTTATTGTTCCAAACGCAAAGTCTAAGCTAACCCCAACGTTTTCAACGCTTCCTTGACGTTATTCGCTGACAGGTCAAGACGTTCTTTTGATTCAGGTGACAAGTCTAGTTCAAGGATTCTTTCGATGCCGTTTTTGCCTAGGATTACTGGTACGCCAATGGATAAGCCTGAAAGTCCGTATTCACCCTCCAACGGAGTAGTTGCGCTTAAAACCCTGTTTCTGCCCGAAAGTACTGCATCAGCCATAACTGCAATAACTGTTGACGGTGCAAAAGTGGTGGCGCCTTTTAACGCTATGACTTCTTGTCCAGACGTAACTGTTTGACAAACCGCTGTGTCAATCATTTCTTGAGTCATAAATTCCTTTACTGGAATGCCTGAGATTGAAGCGTACTCGACAAGGGGCACCATTGTTTCGCCATGTTCACCAATAACTAAGGCGCGTGTGTCTTCTCTTGAAACGCCGCATTGCTGAGCAAGATACGTACGAAAACGCATTGCATCAAGGATGTTGCCCATGCCGAACACTTGGTTACGTGGAAAACCAGTGGTTTTGTAGGCAACGTATGTTAAAGCGTCTACAGGGTTTGTTACCATCATAAGTTTAGCTTCGGGCGCGTATTTGGCGACTTCTTTAGTTATGTCTGCGATGATTTTTGCGTTTATGTTTAGAAGGTCTGTTCGGGTCATGCCGGGTTTTCTTCCTTGCCCAGCAGTGACGATTACAAGTTCGCTGCCTTTCATGTCTTCAAAATTGTTTGAGCCAATGATTTTGCCGTCAAACTCGATTTCTGGTGCTGCCTGCATTAAATCCATCGCTTCACCCTTTGCCAAATCTTCGAACACGTCAATCAGGGTAACGTCGCTGATTTTGTAACGTAAAATGGCAAACGCTGCTGCTGAACCTACTTTCCCTGCGCCAATAATTGATATCATACAAATCAAAAACAAAACCGCAAACGTAGTAGATAATCGTTTTCAACAGCAACACGGAAAAAGGTTAACCATAGATTTCCGCCGCAAAGCCTCTTGTAGAACTGCCCCGTAATTATGGCTCTCAATCGACTTGCTCTAAGAAAAATTTTTTGATTGATTTTCTTTTTTTCTTTTTTTGGTGTTGTTGTTTGTCCTACCAACATAGTGTTAAAAGCTTGTCAGTTGAAGATGTTCTTGGTGAGGAGCGCCTGTGAAGCGATTAACAGAATCTTTTCTCCATTATTTGAAGATTTATAGTCGTGAAGTAGGAATGGACTCACCATTCTTTGTAACATACCTGCATTTTTTAATTTTTCTTTGTTGAAAAAGAGGTAAAATTGAAGATAAAATAGAAATTAACCAAAGAATGAGCTTATTCTGCTTGTTTAACGCTCTTGACTTTTGTTTTTTTCATTTCTGCATTAATGTACTCATTAGCCTGTCAAGTCATTAAGCGTTTGCGCAGTGTCGACAAAAAGAATTGCCTACAAAAACCACCCAACAAGCATATAAAAGAAAAACCCCAAAACCGCCAAGTTTACTGCTTGCAGAAAACGCCACAACCAGCAAGCAAACACCAGCAACGACAGACCAAAAAAAGCCGCCTGAAGATTAAAGCGTTAGTTGTTGTTGTGCTAAGAGACTCTGCAGCAACAACTTCTAAACAAAAACAAACAACACATTCTTTAACAAAATCAACACTTAACTGAATACAGAGGCAAAAACGTGCAAGTTAAAACTGCTTTAATGCTAATAACATTCTTAACATGTACTTGCTTCGCTGTCAACCCCACACAGGCAGCCTCCTTAGACGCTTGGAAAACCCAAACGTCCATGCATACCGCGCGGTCAAGCCTTGGAGCCGCCCAAGTAAACGACGAAATCTACGCAATCGGCGGAGTCATCGACCCCCAAACCTACGTAACATGCACAGGAGCCAACGAAAAATATAACCCCCAAACCAACATGTGGACAATCCTACGCAGCATGCCAACACCAAGAGCAAGCTTCGCAACCGCAGTTGTTGACGACAAAATCTACTGCATCGGCGGAACCACAGGCGTCATGAATGGACAAGTAAAAGTTTCAGGTGTTAACGAAGTTTATAACCCCAAAACTGACACTTGGACAGCCAAAACAGCCATGCCTACACCCCGCGTTGGCGTAACAGCTGGAGTGGTCAACGGAAAAATCTATTTGATAGGTGGAGACTCAAACGTTACTGAAGTCTACGACCCCGCAACAGACACTTGGACCACCAAGTCACCAATGCCATTTAAACCAGACTTAAGGTTTATTTGGAGTTGCACCTCAACAGTTCTTAACGACAAGATTCACGTTTTTGGCGCCAAACCTTACTCAGTATCACACCAAGTTTACGACCCCACAACTGACAGTTGGACCGTACAGACGCCTATTGTTCAAGGCTACCTTTTAGCCTCTGCAACCGCCACATCTTCACCTCAAGGAATCTGGCTTTTCGGAGTTGACAGTACATGGTGGGATGCTGGACCACCAAACTTTACAAGCTTAACATGGGATTCCACACAAGCATGTTGGCGAGTTTCAACTATGATGAAGACCCCCCGAGTCAACTCTGCCTTAGTCACAGTTGGCGACACGGTTTATGCAGTTGGGGGCTCCATCGTTATGATTGAAAACAATGCTCATGCAACCGCTCTAGTAGAAAAGTACACGCCGCAAAAAGACATGCCAATTGATAAGCAAGCACCCGAAATTCTGGTTCTTTCGCCCCAAGACAAGACCAGTTCAACAACTGTGACAGTTGATTTCAAGATAAATGAGCCTGTATACAGTATTCAATTGGGCGTTGATGAGCAATATTTGGTTTCAGTTGTAGGCAATACTACAATAACTCTTCAGTCAGGAAACCATACTATAACCGTTTACGCTATAGACCATTCAGGCAATATAGGCGCATCAAAAACCGTGCACTTTGACGTTACAGACAGAGCAGAGACTCCGCTTTTCTGGTTCATTTTAATAGGTGTAGGGGTTTCAGCGTTTATTATTGGTGCTGCTTTGGTTTGGGCATATTTTAGTCACAGAAAAAGCTCGGCTGATTAACGGTAAATAACGATTGAGGAAATTTTATAAAAACGAGGTTACATAGCTTTCAAGTAATGAAGGCTTATTCGATGAAACAAGTGTACACTTACGCTTCCTTAGCCTTGATTGTGTTAGCTTTAACCATGGCAAATATTGCTTCTGCTCAGCCAACAGCGGGCGTTAAAACTGGCGACTGGATTGAATATCAAGTAACATTCACCGGTACACCTTCGCCTGACCATGCTGTAACTTTTGCCAGAATGGAAATACTTGATGTTTCTGGACCAATGATTTACGTCAACATAGTTTCAACCTACCAAAATGGCACACAAGAAACCACAAAATCAACTTTGAACCTGCAAACAGGGCAACTCATTGACGACTTCATTATTCCACCTAACTTAAAAACAGGTGACAACTTCTATGATTCACGGGTCGGCAACATAACAATAAGCAATACTGCTCAACGCAGTTACGCGGGAGCAGAACGTACAGTTGTTTTAGCTACAAGTCTTGGCAATTCGTATGTTTGGGATCAAGCAACCGGAGTAAGCGTTGAAGGAACTTCTTCAGGTGAAGATTACACAATGCACAGCTTGGTATCTGCAACTAACATGTGGCAAAGCAGCGGACTTGACCCAGTTATCGTTTACACTTTCATAGTGATTGTAGCAATAATTGTTGTTGCATCAGCATTTTTGCTTTTAACCCGCAAACGCAAAACCTACACCGCCAATCTAACGTTAACTTAAACCCCAAACTTCTTTCTTACATGAGGAAGCATCAAGTAAAAAACAACAAATAGACTGTATGGTATTTCGCCTGCAGCGGCAAACCGTGGAATGCCCGGGATGCTTGGCAAATTCAGAACCGTTAACGTGTCGGCTATAATAACGAAAATAGAAATAGCTATTGTACCAAACCATCCAAGCTTTTTTCCTTGCCAAATCAGGACTGCAAACACTATCGTAAGCAATCCAAAGGTTAAAGTGTAAATGTCATAAACGATTGAAACCTGCGTACCCATCAGGAGTTCTGAACCTAAAAGCATCAAACCTGCCGATACATGTATTATTCCAATTAGGGTTTGTGCAACGGTTAAAGTGGTTATTCCTAAGCTTCTGCCCTTTATGGTTACTGGTTCCTGTTTGCTCTTCACAAAATCAATCCTACAGTTGGTAATACGTGTGGATTTGCCTTAAAACTTTCCATAAATCAGCCTTTTGAAAAGGGTTAGTCTAGCCTCTTTGCACTTAGCCATTTGCTTCTCCATAGCCACACCACAGGCAAAACAACAGACAACACTATCGCCGCAAAAATTACATACGAGTTGGTGCTGCCGAACTGGGTAATACCAAAGAAGGTTGCGATGGTGTTAGGGAAAGACGTAACCAAGGTTATTAACGTTAAGTAATACATGACCAGTGTCATATTTTTTATTGAACTGTTAATCTTGTTTGATGTTGAAGACATGTATACGTTGATTGCGTCTGAGAGGATTTCTCTGTATGTTTCAACAATGTCTATTTGCCGCGTTAACTCTTCATGTGAAGTTTCAAACAAAGTTCGAGCTTTTGTTGACATGCAGGCGGTGTCACTGCAACGCTTAAGATTAGAAATAACGCCACGTTCATACCAGAGAACCTTGGTCAGCTTAACCATTTTCGTTTTAATGTTAAATATTCTTTTAAGCGTTTTCTCTGACGCGCCATTAGCTACGTCTGCCTCAATTTGCGCCGTAATATCGTCAAGATGCTCCAAAAGCACAAAATGCTCCGCAACTATCTCGTCTACAATAAAGTAGGCTACAACGCTTGGCGGGTCAATTCTTGTTTTACTCATACGCGCCTTTGCATTGTCTATTACTTTTTGAACCTCTTTAGGCACGACTGTTACAAGGAAATCTTTGGAGAACGCAATAACCACGGGGCAAGCGTCCTTAGCTTTCAAGATGTCTTGGAAAGCAACAAAAGTTATAATATTAACGCCTATTTCTAAACGTAAATCTATTACGTTTCGGGTTTTAGGGAGCTTCAAAAATTCAGCGGGAATCTGTGTGGCAGCTGAAACTGCCTGTAGTTCTTGAGGTGACGGGTCAACAAGCTCCAGCCAAGTATTACTTAAATCAAGGTTGGGAAGCTTTTCAGGGCTAACTTGTTCTTCTTTGCTGTCACTTAAACAGATAACCCGTATCAACCAATTCACCGCACAAGCTTCATTCTAAACTAAGAATAACCTTATATTAAAATCAAGCTAAATCATAAAATAGCAAAGGAGCCAGCTGCCAACAATGGATTACGCCATAGAAACTGACAATTTAACAAAAAACTACGGCAACCTAACCGCCGTAAACAAGCTAAACTTAAAGGTCCAAAAAGGCAGCATCCACGGCTTTCTGGGACCGAATGGAGCAGGAAAAACTACAACCCTAAAAATCCTTGTTGGCCTGCTTAAACCCAGCCAAGGCTCCGCAAAAGTGTTAGGCAGAGAAGTTAATGTTGACGAGGCAAATTCACGGTTAAGAATCGGCTACATGCCAGAGTTGCCAAGGTTTCCAAAGCACCTTAAAGGCGCTGAGCTTTTGGATGTTTACGGCAGAATGTACGGCATGACAAGCCAGCAACGTAGCGAACAAATACCCAAACTTATCAGTCTTGTCGGTTTAAAGGGCAGAGAAAAAGATTACATCGGAAAATACAGCAAAGGCATGCAGCAACGCATCGGCATCGCTCAGTCTCTTCTGAATAATCCTGAACTTGTGATTTTAGATGAACCAAGTATTGGTCTTGACCCAGTGGGCATGGTAGATGTTCGCGAGCTTGTTAAAGAAATCTCTAAAGAAGGCATGACTGTTTTTCTTTCATCCCATTTACTTTTTGAGGTAGAGCAAATCTGTGACCACGTTACAATCATAAACAAAGGCTCCGTTTTAGCGTCTGATTCACTTCAAACGGTTTCAAGCATGCTTGCAGGTCCAGCAATGATACACCTTGAAGTTGCCGACTTAACTAGCAACGTTGTTTCGGCTGTTAAAAATTTGCCTTTTGTTTCGGAAGTGTACCAGGATGGTTATAGTTTAACTGTTCAGGTTACGTCGCATGAGGATGTGCGTGCGAAGGTTTCAAAGGAAGTTACAGGCGCCGGCGGCGTAATCGTTGGGATGACCCAAAAAGCTTCAACACTTGAAGACGTGTTTATTCAATTAATCGGGAAAGACAATGGAGGCAGAAAACAGTGAGGTCAAATCAGCAAGTTCAGCAAAAATTCCCTGTAAATGCTAACTGGTTTAGGCGTTTCTTGGCTGTTGTCCGTTATGAAATGATTTGGAATCTTCGCAAGAAAAAATTCATAGGCATAGTAGTGATAGCGTTTCTGATTTCAACCTTAGGTTTAGTATTGCCCCTTATGTTAACCAGCGACATCCCACAAAATGCCAGTTTCGCCGTTACCTACAGCGCCGGCGGATTCAGCTTCTTCTTGTTTGCACTTGCCACAGCAATGAACAGTATTTCAAGCGAATTTGAAAGTGGCACAATCGTTCCTTTACTTACTAAACCTGTTTCGCGGACAACTGTATTTTTAGGCAAATTGTTCGCTGCCTTTGTCATAATTCTGGTTTCATTTACGATAATCTTCACTTACACTACTTTGGGTTCAATTTTTATTTATGGTCCACAAAACGACCTTGGTCTTGTTCCACTTGTATTGTTTGGAGATCTGATTAGTACTTTCATTTGGGTTTCAATACTGCTCGCGATGGGAGCAATCACTAAAAACACAATCTTGACTGTAATCATAGCTTTAGGCTTGTTTATTTCCCTCTTCATTGCATTACCTACGGTCTCTGTTTTTGCTGGTCCTTCACCTGCACTGAATTGTTTCCCCGGAAGCGGAGCCAGCGGAACCTTAACAACAGCAGACAACAATACAATCGCAATTAGTACGGGCACTGACAATTTAGGTGTTAACTTCGCCTACGCTTTGATGTATCCTGGGCAAGAAGTTACTTTTTCTCGTGTAGACATTTGGTCGGTACAGGTTGGAGACCAAACTTTGCCAACCACGGAACTGCTTTACACTGAACCCATCGGGTACATTGCCCTGCGTGGACTCGCAACTGCTTTTGCCTACATTATAGTGTTTTTGTTAATTGGTTGGTTTGCGTTTAAGAAAACTCAAATTAACGAGTAAACCCGTTTTCAGTTTTTCTTTTCTTTTTCCATCAGTTGGGCAAGTGTAACTACAAACCTTTCGATGCGTTCCCGAGTTCTGCCAAAATCAAGCACCGACGTAATTGTTGTTACCGGTGTTTCACCGGCAATTAGCATACGCGTGGTTTTTTCATCAATTGGAACTAAATCTATTCTCATGGTGGATGCGTATGACATGAAAGCGCCTTTAGTTTTAACTGTCAAGTGATATTTTTCTTGGTTTGATTCTTGGATTGTCCATTCCAGCTTTTTAAGGGCTTTTGGGATGCCTAACCATAACTGCTTTATTGTGTAGTCAACCTCAACGTTCTCCGTTTCTTCACGTGTATACGCCATGTTTCTTCACAGAATGATTCAAAAGCCTCTACTTAACTTTTCAGCAACTTGCCGCTAATTGCCACTTGGAACACCGTAACCTCCTGATACAGGGTCAAGAAAAATCGGTGCCTGAGGAGGGTAAAATGTGAAAACAACAAACAACAACGCCAAAAGAACATAAAAAAGCAAACTAACCCACTTTACCCCACTTCTAAACTGACGAGTTGTTAACAGTTTGTAACTCAACAGTTGACCCAAAACAACGGCAACAACAAACGAACCCACGTCAACTGCAAGAAGGCTTTCTCCAGTTAAAGTTGTGTATGAATAAAAAATCGCTGGAATTACAGCAACCATTAAGTATACACCTGCTGTTTTAGCGAAAACAAAATTGTTGGCATCACGCCGTAACGGCAAGAACTCGATTAAACCAAAAAGAAGCGTCGGCCAAAATGCAAGTTTTAGGTGTTCCCAAACGCTTTCATTAACTGCAGAAAAGACGCCCACAATCGGCTGATTGCCTGAAAATTCAAAGGTAAAATGGAGTAGACTGCCAACTATTATTATGAAGACGGCGCCGCATAGTTCGTAAGTAAAGATTTTGCGGTTCATTTAGAATCATTCTTGCGTTTTCTTAAACGCTGAACCGCCAGTACGGCAATTAACACGACGGCAATAATAATTATGCCTATTTCAGCTGTAAGAATAACAGTACTGTTAGTTTGATTAACGGCTATTCCGGCAAGAGCCCAAATAACGACTAAACTAAACGCTATGTCTCTATGTGTCAAAATAACCGCTAAAGTAATCAGCAAAGCAACCGCCAAAACCAGTATCGCCCACGTTTCAGCTGCAATGCCAAAACCGTCCCAGTTAGCCGCAGTTAGAGCAACCGTAATGTTTGCTATAGTGGCAATGGTGAGCCAACCAAGATATACGCTAAACGGTAAATGGACGGCTAATTTTTCTTTTAATGGCGCTTTTGATTTGCCAATGTTTAGTTTTAGATAAATGGCTATCAAAGACAACAAGAAGCCAATGATTAGTATGATGGAGAAAGAAAGATAGAGGTTTTGCCAAAGAAAAAGCCAAGAAACGTTGAAAACATTGGTTAAAATGAATAAGCCGTTAATTTGTTTTTGAAACGGTTTTCCTCTTTGGCTAGGTAGGGCTTGATAAACTAAAAAGATGGCTAATAAAACGTAGATTACACCCCAAATGGCGAAAACGTATCCAGCCGGCGTGATAAGGGTTGGGTACATGTTTGAAACGTCTGCGGTGGTTCGACCGCCAATAAGTGTGGTGTTTGATAATCCGTTAATTATTAAGGTGATGATGAAAGCGGCTATGTTAACGAAGGGTAATATTGCTTCAGTTTTGCTGACCAAAAAAGTCCCCATAAAAGTTATGGTTGATATGAGTATATAAAATT
Source organism: Bathyarchaeia archaeon (assembly GCA_042296865.1). Classification (GTDB taxonomy): domain Archaea; phylum Thermoproteota; class Bathyarchaeia; order Bathyarchaeales; family Bathycorpusculaceae; genus Bathycorpusculum. The sequence continues at coordinate 319,081 of CP170178.1, forward strand.
TTTATCTGTTAAGGTGTTGCTTAAACGAAGATTTTTGTTCATACCATTTAAGGTAACTTTTCAAGTCCTCCGAGATTCTTTTAGGTAGGTTGACTTCTTGAATGACTTTCTTAAATTTTTCCAACTCAACGTTGAACGTTGTGCTGTATTCTGAGTCATGCTGTTTCCTTTTAAGTGGGATTTGTTGGAGGAGTTAGTGTATTGGCTCTAACTCACGCCAATCCGTAATCGAGGAGAAAGGAGAAGGCTTCGAAAACGGAAAAGTATTATTGGCGCGTTTAGTGTAGCCTTCAACCTAACTTGCCTCCAACAATAATAAGACTTACGATATATTACGTTATAAGGTTTGTGAATTCTAAAGCTTAATTGAAAATAAAATAGGGTTTAACTGATAGTTAAAACGCCTTCAAGCACCCTAAGCTCAGGCACTTCAAGCTGCTTAGACAAAAACATCTTTAACAAAGAAGACATCTTTGGCAACTCACCACTATAAGTAACAATCTGGTTACCTTTTAACGCATCCGCCTGAAAAATACGTTCAGCCTCCTTGTATGTGAAAGAAATAGTTTGAGCCTGACATGCTAAAGCCTGAAAATCTTCCCATTGCTTACACTTGAAAATTATAGAAGTGCCGGATGGTACTGCTGGAGCAAAAACTGGTGCAGCTAAAACAGGCGCCGCTGCTGGCAAAGTGGGTGGAGCTTGATTCTTAGCTTCGTTATTGACTGTTGCTACAGGAGTTGGTGCATTGTTCCTTTTTGCCATGTAATCCAGTAGGTTTGTTACTTCGTCTTGCAGGTTGCCAATTTTTTCCTCAATGTGATCGACTTTTTCGTTTAATTGGCCGGTTTCTCCTAGCTGGTCTGTTACGTTTCCCAACTCGCTAACTAGGCGGTCAAGGTCTTTTTCATGCTCTTTTAGCACGTTAACTATGAAGTCTAAAGCCTCTAATGCTTCGTCTTTTGATTGAGGTTTCTTTGACATTTAATCATCCCTAACTGATTGCTACTGAATTATTGCAGAGTATAAATAAACATAGCGAATCTCCAAGACTTATTTAGAATCAATTGTTTCGTACGACTTAAGACAGATTCGGAATCTGAATAAGAATAGATTGCTGTGCCTCACATAAACCATACTATCGTAAAACAGAAATACACTTTATCGCCCCAACAGGGCAAGACAAAACGCAAGGTGTCTCATTTCTCTCCGGTTTACATTCTGAACAAATATACTTAATCTTGTTTCTATACTCATCCTTGACTATAGCTACAATTTTGTCCTCCAAATCTATAAACGTGCACTCTAGATGCAACACGTTTTTTGGGCATTGCTTCACACATTTTCCGCAAGCATTACATTTGTCAGAGTCAATGGTGACAAAAAATTCGCCTGAACCATCAGTATAACCATAATAGGTAATCACTTTTCTCACCTTCTAAGCGTTCTGCATTTTATCATAAAGCGCTTTAGCAAAAAGCCCTGCTCCTAAAGCGCCGGCAATCATGGGATCTAACCCGTTTTCTCGCCAATTAGGCAACGGCAAACATTTAACACCCAAAGCGGTTTCTATGCGGTTTACCACACCTATGTTTTTTGATTGCCCCCCTGTAATTACAAGAGCAGGTTCTAAACCAACACGGTTAATTAGGGTACTCATTCTCACCGCCATCGCCCGTGTATAGGCGGCAAGCACTTTTTCTTTAGACCAACCTTTACGCAAAAGACCAACAGCCTCCGTCTTAGCAAAAGCCACACAAGTGCAGCTAACAGGTGGCGGTTCCTCCTCGACTTTTAAGCTCATGTCTCCAATTTCTTCAATTGGGATTTTTAGCAGGTCAGCGAAGACTTCCATTCCTCTGCCTGTGCCTGCGGCGCATTTGTCATTCATCAGAAAAGAGGTTACTCGTCCTGTGTCATCACAGCGGATAGCTTTAATGTCTTGTCCGCCTACGTCAAGTACCGTGTGAACTTGTGGTCCCCAAATATAGTTTGCACCTTTTGCATGGCAAGCTATTTCGGTAATGGCTTTATTTGCCCTGGGAACATTTACTCTGCCATAACCAGTACCAACAACATATTTAATATCAGACTGTTTTAACCCGGTATCCTGAAGTGCCCAGTCAAGGGCTTTTTTTGCGCTTTCGGGACTATTTGAGCCTGTTCTTGTTATCCCCCATGAGTATATTTCTCCGTTAACTAGAACTGCTGCTTTAGAACCAACCGAACCGACATCAACGCCGGCGGTGATAATGTCTTTGTTTGTCCATGACTTGCCGGGCATTACTCGGTGGTATTCTTGCCAACGCCAAAAGGCGATGTTGTTTTCGGTCATTTTTGATTCACCTTGGCTTTGTTTGCGCCAATTAATGCGGCGCCTAATGCTCCAGCGTACTCGGAAAACTCGGGAATCATCACTTCAACGCCTAACTTGCGTTTCAAAGAAGCTATGAAGCCCACGTCTTTTGCAACGCCGCCGACCAGTACAACATCGGGGTTTATGCCTAACCTGCGAACCATCGAAGAGACGCGGTCAGCCATCGCATCGTAAACTGCCCGTGCAATCTCCGCTTTGGATTCTTGCTTGTGAATGAGTGAGACAACGTCTGATTCGCCAAAGATTACACAGGATGCATTGATTGAGCTTGCACGTTCCGCCGTAAGCGACAATGCGCCCATGTCTTCCATTTTGACTTCTAACGCTCTTGCCATGGCTTCGATGAAGGTGCCTGCGCCTGCTGCACAGCGTTCGTTAACAACAAAATCCATCATTATACCACGTTCATCGCATTTAACTGCTCTAGCTTCTTCCGCTCCAACGTCGATGACTGTGCGGGCTTTAGCGAAAAGGTAGGTTCCTGCTTTTGCGTCTGCCCCCATCATGCTAACTTTAGCTGCTGGATAAGGGGATAATTCAACGCCTGAACCAGTCGCGGTGAAACCTGTAACGTCGGTTTGGGTGACGCCAGCAGTTTTTAAGGCTTGTTCAACGGCATCTTGGGCGGCTTTTGTTGGGTCAAACCCGCAGAAAGCTTGCGCGTGAGCTAGGACTTTACCGTCGCTTAGCACTACGGTTTTGACGCTTTGGGTTCCTAAATCTAATCCAACAGTAATCATGGCATATACCTTAGAAGTCTACTTGTGCATTTAGCATTTCAAGGAAAGCTTCAACACGGGTTTTTAGTTGACCTACATCTTCTCTTGTGTAATCTGTGTCAAGATAGTAAACCGGAATGTTTGCTTTATCCAGCGTCCGTTTAACCCTTGTATACTCCATCGCATATAACATGCAACCTCTGACAACATAGTAAATTACGCCTTGAACACGGGCTTCTTTAACTTTATTTAGCAACCAGTTTATACGGTCTTCATTGCCATCTTTGCTGGTAAAGCAGGGGCACGTGGAAGCCATCAGGTAACGTTCACCGATTGCATTAAGCATGTCATCCATTGTCCACTCGTCAATCCCCACTGGGTCATACAGCAGGCGTTCGCTGGAGCATAACTCGTCAGCAACCAAAACTCCTCGGGGGTTTCCTTCTTCAACAAGACTGGGTAGCTTCCAGTTGTCAGGCCAAAACATTGGTGTCCCTGTAACCATTACACGTGGCGTGTCAGGTGAGCAAACCCACTCTTTACTTTGTACCCTACGTTCCAATTCGTCGCATAAGGCTTCGGTTTTTTCTGTCCAGCGGGTTAAGTCATCCCACATGCTAGTTTGGTTAACAAGCATGGCGTCTCTGCCTAAAATTACTGGATTGCCTTTACGGAGGTCTTGTAATCGACGGAACGCTTTGGTGGCTTTTTGTGTTTGTTGTATTGCGGATTTGAGGTTTTTTGGGTTAATTTTATTGCCGGTTAATTTTTCAAGATTAGTTTTGACGAGTTTTATTTCTTCGTTCCAAAATTTTAGCGCCTGTGTGGAGTCTTTGATACGTGGGTTTGACATACCCCAAACCTGTTTGTAATCACCAAAGATTTCACTAAGCTTAGTCATGCCATCACAAGTCAAAACGGTGATTAAGACATCGCTTTGCTCAAGAAATGGTGAAAGCTCAATCATTTTAGCCCCAATCGTGGAACGAATCGTAGGACAAACCTCAACGGGTACAACTCGGTCGCCAAGCTTTGAAGTGTCATACCAGCCTGAGTTAACCCTCACAGGAACTGCGCCGGCAGCCAAAATCAGCTCAATAGGGGCAAAAAGACAGGTGTAACCAACGATTTTTATGCCTTCTTTTTTTGCTTGCTCTATTTCTTTAGCACGTTTACCAAACAGATTTGCGATTTCGTCAAAATATTCCATTTCTTTGGGACGGTTGGCTGCTGTTTTTTTCATTTGTTCAATGTTTTCGGCGATTATGCGTTCAGAGGTAGTTTTGACGCTGCGTTTTAGTTGGTCAATTTCTTTTTGATTGGTTTCAGGCATGATTTTCTTGGGTTCAACATGGTTTTTCAAATTTTTATCTTCCTCATGCAAGTAATAATATTGAACTGATTAGCGTGCTGACTCCAAGCAGAATAAGCACCGCCGCTCCCGCGAACGCAATATATGTCCGCAATAGAGGCGCCTTGTTAAGAAGCCAACCTGTAACACCGCCAAGCACAAGCATAGGCGAAATAGACGTTCCAATGCCAAACAAAACCGCAAACAAAACACTATCAACTGGGCCAGCGAAGGGAACAGAATACACTAAAAGCGTTAACAGCGGTGGACAGAGCACCAGTCCCCTGCTTAAACCTAACGTGAAAGCGCCTTTTTCAAATTTGCCTGCAAACCTTTTGGGTTTGATTGCACGGTGGTTAATCTCACAGGGTTTTCTGTTCTTGTAGAGCAGGCTTGCACCAATTACTATGGTTACTATGCTGAAGGCTAAGGTTGAATATGCTTGAAAGATTGAAATGTTTGAGTCTTGAGTGAAAAAGTGTATCAAACCGCTGAAAACACCAATTACTGCTCCAATTAATGTATAGGCAACTATTCTTCCTGAGTTAAAAGTTAATGTGGTGAAGAAACCTTTTCGGAAGTCTGCGCCGGTACCTGCAATGTAGCTTGCAAGGTAGGGTAGACATGTTGCTGTGCAGGCTACTAACCCGTAGAGTAAGCCTGAAGCAAATGATGTTAGATAAGGGTTTGATAACTCGGGTATTAGCGACATGTCTGAGCTCCGTTTTATTATGCATATATTTAAATTCAATTTAAAGGTTACATACTTTTTGAAAAAAGTGAAGATTTTTTGGGAATATATGTCACTGATTTTGATATTTTTAATCTTCGTTTTTTCTTACAAAAAGTTGTTATTTCTGTTAAAAATTAGGTTGTTGGTTATTCTTTGTTAACTTTTTTATGTATAAAAAATCGTGTGCTCATGAGTCTTTGCACTCTTTATTTGTTTGATTTTTTAGTGTTTTCTTTTTCAGCCATTTTTTCTTTGTTTAAAATTTTTTTATTGTATTGTGAAAATTTTTTAATTTTTTTAAACTCGCTTTCTATTTTATTTCTGTCTTTTCTGGTTTTGAAAAATAATTTCCTGTAAGTTAATCATTTACTTACAAAAAACTTTATTTTTAATATTTTTTTTGTAATAATAAGAATTTTTTCAGTAAAATTTAGTAAAAAATATTTTAAAAAAACCTGAATCAAGTAAGTATTATATACATTTTCCATCAAAACTAAAAACTATAAATTAAGGAGAGAAGAGAAAAAAATTGAATCTTTTAAATAAAAAAGCAATATCTTCTACAATCGCAATACTACTGATAGTCTCGATGGCATTAACAATCGTTGCAGCACCAAATGCTTTTGCACAAACAGCAACTGATAAAAAGACATACCCATTTGTCGAAGCCATCCCCAACCCAGTTGGGGTAAACCAAAGAACACTGATCAACTTTGGACTTCTGAACTTCTTGGCAATTGACGGTGACGGCTGGAACGTAACCTTAACAATTGAGGACCCAGATGGCACAGTCACAACTGTAGACCGCATGACTTGGTCTACCGGAACAGTCGGCTATAGCCTCCTACCTGAAACAGTTGGCACATATATTCTAAAATGCAGCTTTGAACGTGCATACTACAATGCATCCTCAGCAGCACTAAGAGGCTGGTACGCAGCTAGCGAAACCGAAGAATACGAACTTGTAGTAACAGAAGAACCCACATCAGTTTATCCAGGACACTCATTACCTTCCGAGTACTGGAGTAGACCAATTGATTCACAACTTCGTGAATGGTGGTCTGTTGCAGGCAGCTGGTTGGCAAAACCAAACAGTCTTTTGGCACCATACAATGATGGTCCAGAAACAGCACATATTCTCTGGAACATGAATATTGGTGACACTTCAGGCGGTTTAATGGGTGGTGACTCAGGTGACCACGGCTATGGCATTGGTGACGCATATGAAGGCAAATTCTCAGGTGCAGTAATCATCGACGGAAGACTAATCTACAACGTTATGGGTAGTCCATTTTACTCAACAGTTCCAACACAAGAAGTAAGATGCGTGGATCTTCACACTGGCGAAATATTCTGGTCTAGACAATTAAACAACAATCCAACTTTAAGAGTTGCATTTGCACAGAACCTTTACTGGGACTGTCTAAACTATAGAGGTGGATTCTCATACATTTTTGCAACAGCCGCACAACCCGATCGTTCTACAACACTTATGGCGTTTGAAGTAGAAACAGGAAACTGGGTGTTCAATTATACTAACTATCCAAGCACTGCCAACTATTATGGACCAAACGGTGAAATTCTAAAGTATTCAATCTCAAACATTGGCAACTCAACAAATCCAAACTACAGACTGCTCCGTTGGAACTCAAGCTATGTTGTAATGCAAGGTAGAACCGGCATGTCAGAAAGCTGGGGTAGCGCAGTTCAAGGCACAACATGGGATGCAAACAGAGGCTATGACGTAAACGTTTCAATACCTGCAAGTGTTGCAAGTTTTGGCAACATACTCTATGCTTTCCCAAATGACAGAGTTATCGGCGGAAATGTTAGCAATTCAGGCGTAACCCTGTGGGGCTTAAGCCTGCAACCAGGACACGAAGGCTCAGTGCTTTTCGGACCAAAAACATGGAATGCTCCAGCAGTCTGGAAAGACCTAACTGTGGTTGGCAGCATTGCCCAAGCAGGCTGGTGCGCATGGAGCAACGACCCGTATGTTGGCGTTTACTGGACAAAAGAAAACAGACAAGGCTATGCATTCAGCCTAGCAACAGGCGACTACATGTGGACATGTGAAGAGCAAGACTACAAAGATGCATGGAGCGACACAGTTTCAGCAAGTTTCGGTCCAGACAAAATTATTGCATTCAACAAGTTTATTTCAGCAAGCGTATCAGGCATAGTATACTGTTATGACGTGAACACTGGCAAGTTAGAATGGACTTATGAAGCCGAAGACACATATACAGAGTCATACTTAGGTAACACTTGGTGGTTAGCACCCTTATTTGCAACTGACGGCATGGTCTACTTCGGTAGCTTAGAGCACTCTGCACTTGATCCTAAACCCAGAGGTACACCGTTCTTTGCACTTGATGCAGAAACTGGTGAAGTGGTTTTCAGAGCAGATGGCTTATTCCGTCAGACACGTTGGGGTGGACGCGCAATCATCGGTGACAGTATCATCGCAACCATGGACACATACGACCAACAAATCTACGGCATCGGAAAAGGCCCAAGTAAAACCACTGTAACCGCACCAGCAACAGCGGCAATGGCGGGCACACAAATGGTTATACAAGGTTCAGTTACAGACATTTCACCAGGCACTAACGATGCTTCAATCCAAATGAGGTTCCCCAATGGTGTCGCAGCAGTAGCTGACGCAAGCCAATCCGACTGGATGCTTTATGTCTACAAACAATTCGAGCAGCCAATGACTGTTACAGGTGTTCCAGTTTCAATTGACGCAGTTGATCCAAACGGCAACTACATACACCTCGGTGACGCAACAAGCGATTCAAGCGGCACATTCAGTCTAGTTTACGCACCCGAAACAGCAGGTCTATACACCGTCTACGCAACCTTTGGCGGTTCAGCAGCATACTATAGCTCATACGCCCAAACAGCAATGGTAGTCCAAGCGGCAGCATCAACACCAACACCATCAACCCAGCAATCAACAGTTGAGCAATACTTTGTTCCAGCAATTGGCGCAATTATTGCAGTTGTTGTTATAATGGGTATACTGTCTTTGTTGTTGCTCAGAAAACGAGCCTAAAAACAACAATCTCCTTATTTTTTCTTTTTTTGTATGACAAACCAGAAGCAAACTTGGGTTTTTAAGGAAGTTTTTCTTAAAAAATAAAAAAGTTGGTCGTTTAAGAAGAAACTGTGAAGACGTTTGAATCTATAAGGTGCCACTCAATGGTTTCCATGATTTGGGGGCTCGTGTATATGTCAATATTTTTCAGTTCAACCATCATTCCTGTGGCTTGATCAACGTAAACGTATCTGTTGCGGTATAACTGTTGAGTCGTATCCTCAGCGTTGTAATATTCTTTATTCCATGTTTGACGGTTGGTTTCTCTGTCGCCGCTTGCATAGGTTCTTGTTTCTGTAGAGTTGAATGCTCCGCCATCTGTCTTCAATGCTCTAACAAGGTCTCCTTGTTTTAAATTCGATGCAAAAATTCCCCAGAAAGAAGCGGTTTCGTTTCCGACAATAACATTAAGAGTTTCTGTGTATTCGTGTTGGGTACCGTTGATATATCGAGTTAAGGTACTGAATGTAACATTTGGGCCGGCAACGTTTGTTATCGTTACTTTAACGTAATCTGTCCTGTTCAAATCATAGAAGCTTGCCGGAATAATTTCATTTGAATCATATTGCTCCGCGAATCCTTTTACACTGTAAGTAAATGTATCCCCAGATTTTACGCCAACGGTATATTGTATGTCAACGGGTTTGGGTTGAAATACAACGAAAGCAACGGCTGTAACGACGACCAAAATGACGACCATAGCAATTATTATGTATCCTATTTTCTTTGGCATTGGCTATGAAGGGTTATATGTGATATATAGTTTTTTTGCCAAATTAAAATGAAAATAAAAGAAAAAAGTTGAAATGTATCAAATCTAGCGTTTAAATCGCTTTTTATTTAACACTGCAACGATTGTAGCGGAAACTATTGCTAATGCTATAATGCTTGCTCCGATGAATATCCACTGGTTTGTTGATTGCTGGTTCTGATTTGGATTGCTGCTTAAAGCCATAACTATCCTGTGTATGCTATGCGAGTATGTTATAGTGATTGTCCATGAGTCTGTTTCTTGGGCACAGTTAAAAGTAACTTCGCTTCCATCAAGGTAAACTTTCAAATTAGAAATATCGCTTATCAAAGTCTTTGGGATGTTAACGCTAACATACCCTTTCGTGTTTGTATCGCCAGACGCAACAAAACTCAATTCGCTTGTTTCGGATTTGAAATCCAGCTGAGAAATAGTAGAGTTGGATGTCATTGTAAACACGGTTTCTCCATCATTATCAGTCAATGCTGGTTCTATAGCAAAGTTGACTATTGAAGTTGCTTGATTGTAACCTGTGCCTGCGGCGCATTCAGCTTTGAACAAAAAGATTCCTGAAGCCGGGGAAATCCAAACAGCGTTAAATTTGCCGTCACCACCCGTGTTAACTAAGGTTAGGCTTTCCCAGTTTTTGCCGCCGTCTTTGCTGTAGTAAAGCTGAACTGCCTTATCAGATAACCCTGTGTTATTGTATGAAAGGATGCCGTTAATTTCTACTTTGAAACCGCTGGTGGTTGATGTGCTTTTGCATGAAATGTCGATTGTTGGTGTTGGCGTTGTAGTTGGGGTTGGTGTTGGGTTAGGGTTTGAGGTAGGTGTGGGCGTTGGGTTTTGTGATGGAGTTGGTGTTGTTGTCGGTGTTGGGGTTGGTGGCGTGGGTGTTGGGGTGGGTAAAGGTGGGGCTGAATCTGAAACTTGTAATTGGATTATAAGGTTCTCTTGCGAGTCTTCTATTGATACCCAGTGGTTTCCATTATCTGCTGTTGGAATTGTCACTGTAGTTTCAAAGGAGCCTACGGCATTTGCGATTTTTTGTCCAATAATAGTGGCGCTTCGCCATTGGTCTGCTGTTACCGTTCCTACAATTTCTTTTCCGTCCCACCGAATATAAACAACGCCGGGGTGGAAGAATTGTCCTGAAATTGTCAAGCTATCTCCGGGCCTGACTTGGAAGTTATAGTTAGCAAAGTTTGTGTTATCGCCAAACAGGTAATATGCTGTTTGTGTTCCAACTTGTTTTAATCCTCGAGCATATTGAGTGTAGTCCGCGTAAGCGAAAACTCTTCCGTTAACTTCCGATCTGAAAGATAGTAATGAAGATGCATTGTATGAGTCGCCTGAATAACAGGCTTTCCCCAAATCAGGAATTTCAACGTTCAGGTTGATTTTTCCAGATGAATCAGAATTAAGGGTTGTCCAATAATTCCATGAACCATATTGCTCATCACGGTAACTAATATCAACAGCGCTTCCTGCTGGATAGCCTGAACCAGTAAATTGGACATTTGCTCCTCCTGGGCCTGCTGAAGGTGAAATCTCTAATGTTCCAGATGTTATCAGTATTTTTACTATCAGGGTGCTTTCTGAGTCTTCAACTGCGATGTAGTGTTCTCCGCCGTCAATTGTGTTTGGTATGGTTACTGTTGCTTCAAAATAGCCTTGACTATTAGCTAATGCATTTCCAATTTGCATTGCATTGTTCCATTGGCTGCTGGTAACTGTTCCAACTGTTGCTTCGCTATCAAGAAGAACATAGATTGTGCCTGGTTGGAACCATTTGCCCGTTATTGTAAAAGTTTCTCCTGCTTTTACTCTAACTGATGATACTAAATTGCTGCTGTTTCCATATAATCCGTTTGCCGTGTAGCTTCCAATGGTTTTGAGTCCTTTGGCATACTGGTCATATGTCGCGTAACTGTAAGCTAAGCCTTGATAATGTGTTTTGTATTGTAGCCGATTGTATGTTTCAGGGTTGTCTCCTTGATAGTTTGATTTTCCTAAATCAGGAATTTCTGCAGAAAAAGAAAAGCCGCCTGAAGAGTCTGTTAAGGTTTTTTTCCATGCCCGATATTCACCGTATGTCGGATCATAATATGCAACGTCGATAACTTTATTTGCTTCGTAACCTGTGCCGCTGAATTGAGCAGTGATGCCTCCTGGACCCGCTTTGGGGTTAATCTCAAAGGTTGTCTCGTAAGTTTTTGGTAGTACATTGATAAATGTGTCAGTTACAGCGACTGTGCACGTGTCTGTATCGGAACCTGCTTCGCCGAAGTCAAAAGCTTTAACCGAGTATGCCCCTGCAGGCATATTGCTGGCAAATGTCCCATTTACCCAGTTGTTTCCAATAGTCCAAGTGCCTTCGCCGTTAGTGTAACTTGTTTTGGACGTTGGGTTTTGTAGGTTTGCTACGGAAAATTTGGCTGAGTAGATGTAGTCTCCTGATGAGACTGTGGTTGAAAGGTCGTGGCTTAATAGTAGGTAAAACTGGTTGCCTGACCAAATGATGCTTGGGTCTCCAAAATATAGGTTTACGTTGCCGCCGGCTTCAACTTGTTGATTTAAGGCGCTAGCTGTGGTTCTGTTTATTCTGATGGCACCTATGGATGAGTGCACTAGGTTGATTTGTGTAGGGATGATGATCGCTAGCGCTAATACTGTTATTAATAGAAACTTGACTTTTTTATTTAGCAAACGCTAAACTCTCCACTTTATTTGTTGCTTTTAAACTATTTTAATTTTTTCACACAATCTGAATAAGAAAGTAGGTTTTTATTCATTTTTTATCTCTTAAACTGTTTATTGGGCTTTACTTTGAGGTTAATGCCTGTAAACATTAGATAATTCTGACAAAACATCGCTAAAACAAGAATATTTAACTTGCTAAACAAACAAATCTATTTTATGCAAAAACTGCGTAAAACCAAAAAAGCCATAATTGCTGCCTCATTTGCTCTAATAGTAATCATCATTTTGTCAACTTTACTTTTTGTTCAATCAGACAGCAAAAGCAGCGTAACCACATCTGCTTTTATAGGCGTATCTTACGGGGGAAACTCTGTTTCTGAAGGAAAACAACTAATCGACAAAGTAAAAGGTTACACTAACCTTTTTGTGCTACAATCAGGTAGCTTGCAGAGAGATTTTAACTCTGTAAATGAGTTAGGTGACTACGCGGTTTCATCAGGAATGTATTTTTTGCCTTACTTCGGCGCCTATATTGAATCCACCTTCTCAGTTTGGCTTGACTCTGCAAAGCAACGGTGGGGTGACCATCTGCTTGGAATTTATTATAGCGACGAGTTAGGCGGCAAAATGCTTGACGACTACACCGAATTTACTGACCCCTCTGGCGATACTATAACAAAAACCCGTTACAGCGATATAGAAGTCAAAAAAGAAAGTGGTGAAATAGTGCATTACGAAATTAACGGCAACATCAACGTGCTACAGCCCGGCGTTAACGGTCAAGAGGACGTTTACTTAACGTACTTTCCAAACGGGACAATTAACGGTAAAGACTCCCTGATGGGGGCGGCAAGTACTTATCAACAGTTAATGACTGAACGTCCCTTCCAAGACTTTAACGAAACAGCGGCAAGATTCCTTAGCAAAAACCAAAAAGAACTAAACTTTCTAAAAAACTCTACAACCGTTTTTAGTTCTGATTACGCCCTTTACTGGTATGATTATCAAGCAGGATATGACGTCATGTTTGCACAGCTTGGCTGGAATATTTCTTTAAACCAGCAAATCGCCTTTTGCCGTGGAGCAGCGAGTGCTCAGGGGAAAGATTGGGGTGCCGTAATAACTTGGAAGTACAATCAGCCACCTTACCTAGACAGCGGCCAAGAAATCTATAATCAACTAAAAACTTCCTATGAATGTGGAGCAAAATACTTTGTACTTTTCAACTATTATGAAGAGCGCAATTCTAATCCTTTCGGAACACTTAAAGACGAGCATTTTGAAGCGTTAGAACGCTTTTGGAATAACGTGGTTAATAATCCCTCTGTAACACATGGGTCAGTTAAAGCGGATTCTGTGTTTGTTTTGCCTAAAAATTTTGGTGGAGGCTTGCGTTGGCGGGAAGACATTGTTTGGGGCGTGTTTAAGGCTGACGAAGTTAGTGGTAAGCTTTGGGATTTATCTCAATCAGCGTTGGCTAGTTATGGTTACAATTTGGATGTTGTGTACGATGAGACTGATTACCCCTTATCTGCGCAGTACAAAACCGTTATAAAGCTGCAACAGTAGCCCGCTAATGCATTTAGTCCTGTTTTTTGAATAATTTTATATCCCCCAACGTTAGCTTTTTCATGGTTTGCATGCGACGACTTGGATGTGTGTCTTTAACGCTGATGCTGCTTATCTTTTTAAGTCTCCTAACCTGCTTTACCACTGTTTATCCTGCGCAGGCTTACACTTCGGTAAATGGCACAATCTGTTCAGATACAACGTGGACAAAAGCTGGCAGCCCTTACAACTTTACCTCAAATATCATCGTAGCCGCTGATGCAGCTTTAACGATTGAGCCCGGTGTAACCGTGAATTTAAATGATTACTTCTTAATTGTAAACGGCACCTTAAATGCCCAAGGTACAGAAACCGACAAAATTGTTTTTCAAAAAGCCACTAACACTTCTTACTGGTATATTGTTAATCAAATAGATTTTACTCAATTTAGTCAAGGTTGGAATGAGTATACTGGGCAAGGCAGTATTGTTGAAAACGCAGTTCTCCGTTCGGTTGAAGTTTCATTTTATTCATCGGCTAAATTTTCAAATGTTGTCTCTGACCGCGGTTTAAGTTTTTACGCTGGTTCCCCAACTGTTACAAATTGCCGTTTTAACGTTTCAAACGGCTTTAACATTTTTGGCGGGTCACCCCTAATTGCTAACAATGTTTTGGTTGGGTCAGGTCGGAATACTGGCATTTATTGTTTTGGCGGTGAAGGTACCATTTCAGGTAACACCATTTCCCGTTTCGGTATTGGCGTAAGTGTAAATGCAGGTAAATGGTTAATCAACGCTAACACCGTAAGCGAATGCATTAACGCTATCGAATTATCCAACAATGCGGATGTAACTATCCAAAAGAACCTGCTAAACAATAACACTCAATACGGCATTACAGGCAACGGCAAAGCATACATCGACTCAAACACGATTGCCAACAATCAAATCGGCATCCACAACCCGCCAATAGGCACAACCATACGCGGCAACAATATCGTGGGCAACTTGGTAAACAGCATCACGGCAACAACGCCCGATGTTGATGCCGCCAACAATTATTGGGGCACCACCGATCTTGCCGTTATTAACTGGACAATTTATGACTATTATGACGACGCCACTTGGGGCAAGGTAACTTTTACACCGATTTTAACTGAACCAAACCCTGATGCACCCCTAATTCCAGCGCTTCTTGAACCAATCGTGACGCCTCCGCCTTCAACCCAACCAGCTCAGCCGTCGCCATCAATTCAACCGACCCCCACCTCAACGCCGGCGCCAACAGTTGACCACAACATAATAAAAAATGATGATAATCAGGATAGGTCTTTTTTGAATTTGAATTGGCTTGTGGTTGCTTTGGCGGTTCCTTTAGCTGCTGTTTGGGCTGTTGTACTTTTGGGGTACCGTGTTAAAGCAAAAATTGATGAATTACGAAGAGGCTAAAAGAATTCGTCTTTGAATCCTTCCTCGTCTGCTAATGGTTCACTGTCTTCTGGTTCTTCTTGCTGCTTGTTTTTCTGCATTTGCGGTTGTGGCGGGGTTTCCACGGCTTGTTTTGGTGGTGGTTCTTGAGTTTTTGCCAGTTCACTAATGGGTTTGTGGCATTGGCTGCATTGGAAGATTTTGCTTCCGCATTCAGGGCAGAACAGGTCTTGTGCAATTAGGCTTTTTACGAGAACTGCGAAAGCTTCCCTGTTCCGAATTGTTTTAAGGTCAAATGCTGGCTGTTCAGGTTCAACGTCAACTGGTTTGGGTTTGGGCGGGGTGATTTCGCGGTAAACTTTGCTGATGCTTGTTTTTCCTTCTCGCAGGGCTTGTTTGTCTTCTTCACTGGCGTTTTCAATAATTTTTTTGCCTCGCTCCAAAGTGCGTGTGGATACACCGGCTTTTTTGGCGACAACTTCTGCCGCTTTAGCTTTAATTAGCGGTTCGAGCGGCTGTGCGTCATCTGACTCTATGCCCAACTGGCTGTTTCTGCCGTTTTTTCCGCCGACGCTTTGCCGTTTTTTTGCGAGAGCTTTTTCGATTTCAAGCAGGGGAACGGCGAGTTCGACAAGCTGGAAATTGTTTAGATGTCGTCTTCGCAGGTTGGCTTCGATTACGAATTTTTTTTCAATTAGTTTGTCATCGAATTTGCGTATTTCAAAATCAGGTTCAAGCCCGAGTTCAGTGCAGGCGCGGAAACGGTGGTGTCCGTCAAGGACTTCAAGCTCTTCGTTTGCGATGATTGGGTAATGCTGGCCTTCGGTTCTGATTGATTCTTTTAGTTGCTCAAACTCTTCCTGTGTCATTGTCGGCAGCATCTTTTCATATTGAGGGTTTAAACGTAAACTCATCATGTCTTCGCCTGCAAACTACAGCATCAATGTATGAATTAATATTTAAAATTAAACATAAAATCGCAAAGCTTCATGTGTGATTGTGCATTGGCTGTCACATATTTTTTTATTTTTACTAAACTACCATTATTTTGCGTGAGCCCGCGCTGGTTTGGCGGGTCGACAGTTGGCAATCCTGCGAATCCGTTTTATTCCCCCTTTCTCCCCTCTCTCTTCCTGAAATTTTTTGTGAGCATTCGCAGAAAGCTAACTTAGGTTGACCAGCTAAACTCTACTTTTGAGGCAAATCTCCGTTTTTAACATGTTAATGACGCATTTTTCAACCAATAGGACCTACCCCCCTTAGTAATTTACAGCGTTCAAACCAGAAAGGTGCAGGATGAGCCTACCCCTCAAGTTTTTACCTACCCCCTATAGGTTTCTGCATAGAACTGCTATTTGGATCCTAATAGGCTGGTTTACTTTTTAAAGCAACAGAAAAGCAATGACAGCACTGAATAGCAAAATACAGTCGGGCACTAGCATGACCCATTCAGTACGCTTAAGGCATTTCTCACGCTCCAATGAATAAAACAGCAGCAAAGCGTCTCCTTTAAAGAATTTTGGCATTAAAAAGACACGATAAAAAACGCGTGAAATAACAAGCGAACTAAAAATCAACAGACTAATAGCTTGGTTTTCAACTAAAAATGCCCTCATACTGGAATCGCCCATGGATGAATTAAAAAAGGAAGCAGTAGGCGGCTGTTAACCTTTCTTTCTGGGGAAGTATTTTCTTGTTGCTAGCCCAAGCTTTACTAACAATAACATTAATGGCACTTCAAAGAGTGGCCCAATAACTGTTGCTAGAGCAGCGGCTGAACCAATACCATAAAGCGTGACTGCAACAGCGATAGCAACTTCAAAGTGACTGCTGCTACCAATTATGGTAGTGTCAATGGCGCTTTCATATTTCCAGCCTAAAAAGTAGCCCAAAGGATAAGTCCATGCAATCATGATAGCGTAGTGTATCAGGTTTGGTAAAGCAAGGTAGCCGACCAGTAAGGGGTTATTGAGGATTGTTTGTCCTTCAAACGAGAACAGCACAATCAACGTAAGCAGCAGAGCTACGATGGATGTTTTTCCTACTGCAGGGTTGAATTTGTCTTTGAAGAACTCTTCACCTTTTTTGGCGATTATTATTTTGCGAGAGATTGCACCTGCCGTCACTGGTAGTGCAATGAATATGAGCACGCTGACAGCGATTAAATCCCAAGGAACTGGAATGCCGCTTACGCCCAAATAGAACGCGGCCAGAGGAGCGTAGAGTCCCAGCATAATCAGGGCGTTTACTGCGGTGTTGATTAATCCTTGTGCCATGTCGCCTTTTGCAAGAAACATCCACCACATAACCATAGCAGTACACGGGGATAAACCGAGAAGAATCAGTCCAGGAATGTATTCAGGGTTGCCTGCCAAAAACGTGTTTGCCAAAAAAGTCATCAGAGGAGGCGCGATTACCCAGTTAGCAATTATGGTGACGATAAGGGGTTTTGGGTTTCTTGTAGCCTGTTTTACGTCGCTGAATCGTATGCCAACCACGGTTGGATACATCATAAAAAACAGCAGGATACCTATGGGAATGGATAATTGAGCGTATTTGAGTGAATCCATGAATTCGCCGAAAGCTGGAAAGAATTTGCCAACTAGCAAACCAACCACGATGCAGATGGCTATCCAGACGGTGAGGTATTTTTCCCAAAGTCCCAAGGATAACTCTTTCTTTACGTGCTCTTGACTGCTGCTTTTCATGCTGAGTTCACTTTAGCTGCATGTCATGTTTTCAAAAGCTTCTTTTGTAAGGGCTTGCACCAATTCGGGGGTTAAAGCGTCTATGGTGTTGTAGATTCTTTGGTCGACTGTGGAGTACATGCGTTTTGTTCCGTCTTTTCGGCATCTTACTATGCCGGCGTCTTTTAGGATTTTTAGGTGTCTTGAAACGAGCGGTTGGATGAGGTTTAGGTGGGGCACGATTTCGCAGACGCATTTTTCACCTTCTCGTAAGTATGCGATTATTTCGAGTCTTATTGGGTCTGAGAGGGCGTGAAAGACGGTGGCTTTGAATCTGTTTTGGTTGTCACGGGTTGACATGTCTTCTTAATTTATTCATAACAATATTTAAAAGTTGTTATGAATATATTGTAAAACAAGGTAAAAACCACATGTCCGAAACCCAATACAAAGGAATCCCCCGAAACAAAATCCTTTGGGACCCACTCATAGACTACATCAAATGCACAACCTGCGGAAAATGCGTAGAATTCTGCCACACCCAAGCATTTAGAACCGAAACAGATGGTGACAAAAAGAAAACTGTAGTCAATCCAAACCGATGCGTCGTATTCTGTCATGGCTGCGAAGAAATATGTCCAGTCGGCGCAATCTCGCACCCAAACGAAGAAGAAACCCAAAAAATCATCGACAAACTGTCAACTAAGAAGGCATAAGCATGACTAAACCAAAAATCCTCTTCATTTGCACCCACAATTCCGCCCGCTCCCAAATGGCAGAAGGCTTACTTCGGCACATTTATGGCGAAAAATACGAGGTTTTCAGCGCAGGCACTAACCCAACCAAAGTTAACCCGTTAGCCATTAAAGTACTGGCGGAAATAGGTATCGACATTTCAAAGCAGTACTCAAAAGCCTTAGACGAATTCAGCGAAACCGAAATCGATTTAGCGGTTTCTGTATGCCAGAGCAGCGCAAAAACCCTATGCACGCTCTGCTCATCCCCACTGTCAATGGGTAGACCATTAGTAGTCAACGCAAAATTACACAAAACAAAGAAGTATGTTGTGCATGGTTTTGAAGACCCTTCAGAGGTTGAGGGTGCAGAAGAAGAAAAACTTGCAACTTTTCGCCGTGCAAGAGACGAAATCAGAACTTGGATAACCGATTATTTCCAAGACCCAAAAAACATTGTTTAATTGGTAAAAGTTTGGTTAACCTAGCGTTCCTTTTATTGCGTCTGCTTTTAGTCTAAGTTAAGCGTGATTCTACCTTTTCACGGCTGAAACTTTAACGCTAACTACGCTGTTTGCTGCCTGCTTAATTTCTGCTTCAGTCATGTTTTCCATTTTAATGGCTTCTTTTAATGTAGATTCGCTTACGATGTATTCAAGAGGATAAGTTTTCTCTTCAACGACAGTTACTTCACTAAATCCAGCGTTTCTGATTAATTCAAGGTATTTGTCCTTAAGTTCTGCTCCGGCAATGCATCCAGCGTAGGCTTCAACGTTGCTTTGGATAGACTCGGGAAGCTTTCTTAGAAGCACTATGTCAGAAACCATTAATCGTCCCTTTGGGGCAAGAACCCTAAACGCCTCCTCAAACACACGCTTCTTGTTGGGCGCCAAATTGATTACACAATTAGAAATTATTACGTCCACTGCGTTGTCGGCGACTGGCAGGTTTTCGATTTCTCCAAGCCTAAACTCAACGTTCGTGTACTTGCCCTTTTTGACGTTGCCTCTGGCTTTGTCAAGCATTTCAGGCGTCATGTCAACCCCAATGACTTTGCCTGTAGCGCCAACTTTTTTTGCAGCCAAAAAACAGTCAAACCCTGCGCCGGAACCTAAATCAAGAACTCTTTCACCCTCTTTTAGCGATGCCAAAGCGGTAGGGTTGCCGCAGCCTAAACCCAGATTCGCCCCTTCTGGAACAGCATCCATTTCTTCTAGACTGTAACCTATCATGCTGCTTACTTGCTTGTTGGTTGGGGCTGAACAGCAACTGACGTTGGAGGCGCAACAGGAACCATTGGTTTTAGCTACTTTGGCGTAACGGTTTCTTACGATTTTTTTAACGTTTTCTTCTTTCAATTTTTAGCTCTCCTGGGTTACTGCTTTGAGTAAGGGGCCAAGTGTTTTTGTTACGGCACCCTGTAGTTTTTCGGCTTTTAGCATCATGATGCAGCAGACTTCGCCGTTTTTTTCGCATGTTACTATGGCGATTTTGTCGTTTGGATTCAAGTTTGCTTTTTCTCGGACGTCTTTTGGGAGGACTATTTGTCCTTTGGCGTCTATTGAGATGACTGCATCGATTTTGCAGGTGTCTGATTCGCATTCACAGTTGCTCATTTCAAATAACCTTTCATCATTGAAGCCTTTATTACTTTAATACTTTTCTGATAAATCAGAAAAATCTGAATATTCGCCTGCATTTGTGGGTTCAAACTGTAATCACACATTCTTTTTAGTTATCGCAGGGCTTTTTTTGTTCATCCAAACATTAACTAAAAGGTAGCAAGTAAACATGAGCAGAAAAATAAAAAACCGTTTCTTGCCCCTCCTGCTAAGCATAACCCTCGCTGTCACCTCAACCCTCATATACGCGCCAACAGTCAACGCCGCAACAACACTCGAAGTTCCCTCACCAGCTTACCCAACAATCCAAAGCGCGCTTAACGCAGCCAAAGACGGCGACACCATCAAAATCGCCGCTGGAACCTATAACCAAAACATCAACTACGACGGGTACGCCCAAGCAGTGGCCGCGGGGTCGTCTCAGCCTAAATCGGGTGTGACCTTGCAGGGTTCAGAGGGCACAGTAATCAATGGCGCTATAAGTTTGTTTTATCTTAAAAACTTCAAAATTTCCAGTTTAACTGTGGCTGGTGATTTAACGCTTGGAGACGGCAGGGCTTACGGGTACGTTACAGGTAGCATTGTAAGTGATGTTCAGGTTGGTTCAATACTTTCTATCGGTGGAACCGGCAACATGATTGTTGACAGTCAAATTAAAATGGTTATTCTTAAAGGCGGAAACACCAAAACAGAATTTCCCGCTTACAACACAGTGGTTGAAAACAATCAATTACGGGGAGTAACTATTCAGTCTGGTTCTTACGGTAACACGATAAAAGCAAACATCATTTCACATGGACAAACAGGCATCGTTGAAGAACCATCAAAAACTTATCACCCAACAGGGGGTAACCAAATCATCAACAACACCATCGCCAACAATGAAGTCGGCGTTTCCCTGTACAGTTCCACCGGCGATAACGGTGCAGCTTCACATACTGCAGACCAGCTTATCCAAAATATAATCCGCGCTAACACTGTTGGTTTGCAGCTTTCGGCTTCCAACCAGTATATTGTGGGTAACACGCTTTACCACAACGACTTCATAGAAAACAGTGTTCAAGTCAAAATCAGCAATCCTGTCTCGAACGTTTGGGATGACGGCGCCAAAAAGGGCAATTACTGGAGCGACTACACTGGCAAAGACGGCAACGGTGACAGAGTCGGCGACACGGCATACAATATCGATGCTCAAAATCAAGACAACTACCCATTAATGAAGCCCTATTCAGCCCCAGCCTCCTTAACCTCTGTAGCACCCTCACCTTCGCCTTCACAATCTCCCGTTCAACCGTCAAATCCATCTACTATCCTTGCTCCCAGCGAATCACCTCTTCCAGTTGCCCCCGAATTTGCCCCCTTTGCTGTAGTTGTTGGGTTGGTTGCTGTTTCGGTTTTAGCCTTGGCTTTTCTTAAACGTAGAGCGGCAACTCTTTAATCGTCTTTTTTGGCTGTTTTTTCCTTTTTTTTCTTTGTAGTTGCTTTATTTTGCCGCTTTTCTTATGGATGTTTGTTTTTGTCGTACACCAAAACTGTTATAACGTAGCCGCACTACTAAATTGCTATTAGTAACAGTAATTGAGTAATAATTTACCTTGGCGAGAAAACTCGCTTTGAAATTTACTCATCAAAAATAAAACTTACAATATTTAAAGAAGGTGCATATTTACGGGAACATCCCAAACATTTACGATTAAGTACGTTATACATGCTAAATTTGAAATCGACGGTGTCGTCGAAAAACCTGATGTAATTGGAGCAGTTTTTGGACAAACAGAAGGACTATTCGGTCCCGAACTTGACCTACGCGAACTACAAAAAACCGGCAGAATAGGCAGAATAGAAATAGACCTACACAGCAAAAACGACCGCACAAACGGACAAATAACCATACCAACCAGCCTTGACCGCGTATCCACCGCATTAATCGCCGCAAGTGTAGAAAGCATAAACCGCGTCGGCCCATGCAGCGCAAAAGTCACACTGGACAAAATCGAAGACATCCGAGAAGCAAGACGAAAACTCATCATCGACAGAGCCAAAGAAATCCTCCACAGATGGAACATCGAGTCAATGCCAAGTGTAGACGAAGTTTACAAAGAAATCAGTGAAACCATGAAAGTGGGCAAAGTCGAAAAATTCGGTCCCGAAGACTTGCCAGCCGGTCCCAACCTTGAAAATTCACGTGAAATAATTGTTGTCGAAGGACGCGCAGACATTATTAATTTGATGCGTTGTGGCTTAACAAACACTGTTGCACTTGAAGGCGCAAAAGTTCCTGACTCGATCAAACGTTTAACTAAAGAACGTGAAGCAACCGCGCTTTTGGACGGTGACAGAGGCGGCGACTTAATTCTTAAAGAGCTTTTGCAGGTAACCAACGTCAAATATGTTGGTCGCGCTCCAAGAGGAAAAGAAATCGAGGAATGCAACTGCAAAGAAATCGCTGAAGCTCTCGACAACCGCGTACCAATCTCTGAACTTCACAAACAACCACCACCCCAAATGGTTCCCCAGCAGCCACAGCCTCAAATCCAGCCGCCGCAAAGAAAACCCCAGCCAACACCCGAACGTGCACCTCAGCGTCCACCCAAAGCTCCAATACCCGAACCAATCAAAGAAAGCGTCAAAACCCTACAAGGCACACTTGAAGCAGTACTGCTTAACGATAAACTTGAACAAATCGAACGTTTGCCAGTAAGTCAACTTGCAGAAAAACTCCAACAAGTAACTGGTGTTGATTCAATTGTTTTCGATGGTATCATTACTCAGAGGATTGTTGACATTGCGGCTAATCAGCAAATCAAAAGAATCGTTGCATCACGTGTTTCAGAAGCCGTTAAGCCTGCACCGAATGTTGAACTGGTAACTTTCCAAGAAGCTCTACGCTAAGCGTCAAAAGATTAATTTTTTTTATTCTTTTTGTTTCTAATTTAAAATAAATATATTTATCAACGGTATTTGTTACAACATTTTGTTACAGCAATCGTATAAATGCTTGAGGTAACTCACCGTAAAGGTGGAGATGACCTTTTTTTGAAGCTACACAAATTAGTGCTGACTATCCTTTTAACGGCGATAATCGGTTTAATTCCAATATTTCCCAACGTTGATGCGGCAACAGCAGAGTTTGAAGATGACTTTGAAACAGGCAATTTAACCAATTGGAGCGGATACCGTGCTTCAAACGGCGAAACCATAGGCGCAAGTTCCTATCGAAGCTATCTTGGCGCTTACGGCGGTCGAGCAACAACAAACGGAGGCGGAGGCGTAGAGTACGCTTACACTTACCAGCAATTCTCAAGCTCGGAACTGTATGTTCGAGGCGTATTTTATGTAGCGCAGTCAGGGCTTGTTCAGAATGGTGACCGCTTCTATTTAATGGCGCTGCAGTCTGGTAGTACAACGCTTGCAAGTGTTGGTTGGCGACTTGTTGATGGGCAGGTGAAATGGTTCCTTGCAGTAAACAATGGCGGTGAATGGGAGTTATCTTGCTCTGAAAATTCTCCAGTGGTTAACGAATGGTACTCTGTCCTATTATACTGGAAGCAGGATGCCACAGCTGGAGAAAGCTTGCTTTGGATACAAGAACCTTACTTCGGTAACATAGACTCTCCAATTTGCCAATTAACAGGCTTAAACACTGCAGCCTACGGCGGAATAAGCGAGGTACGTGTTGGTTTACCAACAGTGTCCTATTGTGGAAAAACAGCAGTCTACTTTGATAACGTGGAAACCTCATGCGACAGTATTTGGCCAGTTTGGGCATACGCAGGATTTGGCGTAACCCATTACAGCGACAACTTCGAAACAGGCAACCTGAAATGCTGGAGTGAAGTAAAAACCTCAAGCGGAGTAGCCTACACAGTTCAAAACCCCATTGAAACTGGCAGTTACAGTGCAAAGTTTGCAACCGTCAATTACGGACAAGCATACTGTACTAAAAACATTGCTTTAATTGATAACTTTGATGAGGGAAGCAGACTTTTCACGGCAACCGGATGCTTCTATGTTTCCTCATGCAACATAAACTATTTTGGTCGACTTTACATGTTTAGGGCTTGGGATGGAAACACTGAAATCATTGCTGCAGGCATCGAGAAAACTTTTGCTGGACTACGGTGGTTCATGGAGCGCAAAGATGGCGCTGAAACAGTAACAGTTTACTCAACAAACGCGCCTGTACTTAACAAGTGGGCAGATTTTACAATTTACTGGAACCCGTTTGAATACATGTGGGGCGTAACATGCTGCGACTTAGAGGTAGGATATACCGATGGAAGCGGCACTGAAACATTAAACACTCCCGGACAAAACACTATAGTCTACAATACCATAACACGGTTAGATTTTGGCATAGTAAAATCAGTGAATTGCCGCTCAGCAGCAGTTTACCTTGACAACGTAGATATCAATTCTCGAGAATGGGAATAAAACTATATCCTTTTTTCCTTTTTTAGAAATAGTCTGTTAAGCTTTTGGTCTCTTCAATTTTTGATTCTCCGCTAAGAAGCTGCTGCTCTGTTACCCCAAAAAACTCCAACACCCGCGCAGCGGCAGGCACCACTTGGTTAGTAACATAATACTCCGTGTCCACTTCATTGTAATCAGCGAACTGATAAGGTTTAACTCGGCTATACAGGCGACCTTTACCTTTTAGGATGACGTAGCCGACTTTGTCGCCAGTGGTTAAACGCCAACCTTTGTCGGCAAGCATTTTTGCTGCTTCCACATGTGACGCCCTAACCGCGTAACCATCAACAGGCTTAGTCAGGGTTTTCCAAATCACCAAATCCCTAAACGGCACTTTCTTTGTCCGCAAGTTCGCGATGACTTCCTGCACGTACTTGACCGCTTTACTTTTTGATTCTTCTTTTAAAATAATTCTTAAAACCTGCTCTTGCACCGTTTTAGCTACTTCTGCCCAATCGCCCCTGATTACCTCCAATCCAACAATGTCTAAGCTACCGTCACTTCGCAGTCCAGCATAACGTTTCTTAGCTTCAGTGAAAAACAGTCGCCTGTAAACTTCGCCAACCTCCACTTCTAAGCCCCAACGCTGCCGAATCTCTTTCTGGAGTTCCAAAATGTGGTCAGGGCTGTTTTTAAGGAAGAGACTGTCAGTGTCACCGTAAACGACCGTTAAACCCTTATCTTCAGCCATTTTAGATGCCGAAAGGATAATGTGTCTGCCCCATGCGGATGCGGATTCAGCGACGGGTTTAATGTACCATCTTGCTCCTATCCAGCCGGCATAACCGTAAGCGGCGTTGGTTACAATTTTTGTGGCTTTCTGGCGGGCATCCAAAACTTGATATTCCACGGATTTAGGGTTTAACGTTTTCATTTGGCGACGGATTTGTTCACGTTCGGCAATGAGATATTCCAGAGCTTCTTTATAGAAACCCGGCGGGGCTTTACGGAACTTGTAGTTTACTTCTGGCGCCACGTTTACTCCCGCTTCGGGCTTCTGTTCACCCGGCGGGATGTAGGTGTCTGGCGAAAGGTTGTAGGTTATCATAATGTTTGGATACATTGATTTGAAGTCCAAAACCGCTATGTCTTCATGTAAACCTGGTTTAGGCGCCAAAACCAACCCTCCAGCATACGGCACGTAAGGTTGTTGAAGGCGTTTAGGGGTTAACTCGCCGATTTTCTGCACCTGTTTAATCAGAAAACTTTCCACCCGAAACCCAGTCGCGGCAGTCATGACATGATCCAGCGGCAGCACAGTTAAACGTGAAAACTCTACGGCGAAGTCTAAAAGTAAATCTGCACAGGCTTGTACTCGGCGGGCATTGTTGAGGCTGAACTGTTTGAGTTCCTTCCGTTTTTGTGGGTTATCCCAGTAAGCTGCAAACTCGATATCTTCAATCGGCTGCTGCCTTTCCGTTTTCACGCCTAAATGTTTTGCCAAATTCCAAAGCGTACGCACCTTCACGTCAGCGAATACATCCATGAAATCCGCCAAATCCACGTTAGCCCTTCCAGTAAATGACACGTGTCCATACACGCTTGTATGAGGTTCACTGCCTGCGCGGTCAACGTTAAAGGTTCGTCCAAGTATTCGGCAACGTTTTACTAGGTAATTCCAGTCTGCGCTGTTGCCGCCGTAACTGACGATAACGTCTGGGTCAAACTCCTGCATGTACTTGCTGACTTGTTGAATTATTTGTTGGTCGTCGGCGTCTTTCGAGGTAAACTGGCGTTCGTCGCCAGTATTTGTAGCCGTGGAGATTATGATGACGGGGTTGCGGTCAGGTTTAGGCAAGCCTTCCCGACTGTAACTTATCATCGAAAAACCTAAAACACGCAACTGCGGCTTAACAAGGCTTTCAAGCTGTTTCGGCGGCGACTCAGCAACATAACTTTTGTCTGCATTAACTTTGTCGTTTGGTTCTTCTTGAACTTGGGTTTCCATCCAACTGCAAGGCACAATGTCATTATCGTAAAGGTACCGCATTGGCACCCGCATGTCATCTTCAAGACAATCCTGTATCTCCTTAAACTTACCTACAGTCCTAGCGACGGTGGGCAACTGTTTGGTGCTGCTACAGTAAACTTTAACCGCCTCCACAGGTTTGCCAAAAAACCTGCGTTGCACTACCTCAACCTTTGGAACAGCAGCTCCGAAACTGCTGAGGATTTTTTCTGCAACAACCGCGGCATCCATGTCTTCAGTGAGTACGGCGTAAAAGTATGCCACAAAGCCTCTGTCAACTATAAGCACGCGGTTGCCTTTTTCGTCTATGCCCCAAAGTTGCACTTCAGTTTTAGAGTTATCTATCTTTGGGTTTAAGTCCAAAAGCCAAAATCTAATTTTCAAAGGGCAACCCGCCTACAATTAGAGAAGGCAACATGTGGCTTTAAACTTTCAATCCTCAATATAGTAACTAAACAAGTATGGTTTACACTTGACGGCGAATGGCCTGTTGGCACCATTACAGTCTATGTAAAAGCAGGCTCTCAAGACCTTTACGACTTCCAATACGAAATTCAAGGACCCGAATGCAAAATACACAATAATGTTCCAGAAGTTCCATTAGGCCCAATATTTTGCAGTTGCTTCAATGATGATTGCTTTCGGTGCTTACGTAAAAATCTACAAACCAAAACTATTCTAACCCTTTTTTCTTTTTTAAGAGCCCTTTTTCTTTAGCAGCATGCCTTTTAGACAGGAAAAGCCAAAACAAAAATTTTAGTTCTTATTTAAGCCTTGTTAGTGTGTTTTGGTTGACTGAGAATATTATGGTTATTTTTGTTCCTTGTCCTTCAAGACTGTCTACGTAGATTTTTCCGCCGTGTGCTTCAACTATCCTTTTACAGATAGGTAACCCAAAACCCATGCCTTTGGCTTTGGTGGTAAATAGAGGTTTCCAAAGTTCATCCATAGTTTCTTTTGACATTCCAATGCCAGTGTCTGAGAAGCTAAACGCTATGTTTTGGCCTTCTTGCTGGGTTTTGATGGTTAAAACTCCACCGTTTGGCATGGCATCAAAAGCGTTCTTCATAATGTTAACAAATACGCGTTGTATTTTAGCTGTGTCAACTGAAAGTGCTGGGTTGTTCTCACTTAAGTTTTGGATTTGAATGTTAGAAGGGATGTTGGCAAGATTTAGCGATGTGCCAACCAAATATTGGGGTGTAGCGTTTTCAAGGTCAAGCCTAATTTCTCGAGAATAATCAAGCAGGTCGTTAACGATTTTATTTGAGTAAACGATGCTGTTATCGATGGCTGCAAGCATTTCGTTGCCTTTGCCATCAAGCTTATCGCCGTATCTTGTTTTAAGGTAATAAGTTGCTCCACTCATGCTGCTTAGCGGGTTACGCAGGTCATGCCCAACCATGCCGGCTAATTCGCCGATTGAAGCAAACCTTTCTGCAGTAACAAGCTTCTTTTCCAATTCTTTGCGTTCGGTAATATCGTGCACTGTACAGGTGAAACCGATAATCCGTTCATTTTTCTTTTTTACTATTGAACCAGAAAAAAGAACAGTTATCTGTCCGGTTTTAGTTTTAAATTGGGTCTCAAAATTCTTTATTACTTCATTAACCCACAATTGAGAAACGATATCTTCACCTGTTTTTTGGTTCGCAAACAATTCAGAAAGTTTCCTCCCAGTTACCTCTTTTTCGGTGAACCCTGAAACTTTCAAGAGAGCTTCGTTAACTTGTATAATTTTTTCATCTATATCTGCAAGTATTAAGGAGTCTGGGATTATAGCGAAAATGTTTTCAGCTGCAACTTCAGGATTTAAATAGAAAAGGTCATAACGCCACATTGCAATGGCGATAAATATTGAGAAGATGCAGCATGAAAGATTTTCAAGGCTAGGAAAATTTATGCCTGCCATTGGCAAGAGTGAATCTGTGACTATAGTTATTACGATTGGAACGGTTAACCCTGCTGCTATTAGTTTGGCCTGGTGTTTTTTTGTTGGGTTCGATGTATGCTGATAATACATTGTGCAGAGCGCAACTGAAAGAGCCGCTAATGTTAAAGCCCAAAGGCTATCCATTGTTGATATCGTCATGTTTTCAGG
This sequence comes from Bathyarchaeia archaeon, assembly GCA_042296865.1. Lineage (GTDB taxonomy): Archaea > Thermoproteota > Bathyarchaeia > Bathyarchaeales > Bathycorpusculaceae > Bathycorpusculum. The sequence goes on from CP170178.1 coordinate 347,379, forward strand.
CAAGGCAAACTCGTATCCCCATGGCTGCTTCACTGGCACGGCAGATATCCAGTTAGTTGTTAAGTCAATTACTGCAAAAACCGTTGCTGGCAAATACATTAGACCATAAATTTTTTTGTTTTTTAGTAGATTACTTTCGGTGAAAACAAGCGTAAAATGCAGCATTAACGCTGAAAAGAATGGCCATATAACCATCGTTTTTACCCAAAAATGTGCGGTTTGGGCGCTGTCGGCTTGATACATCATAAATAATGAAACGCCCCAGTAGGCGTTGAAAATTAGGATTGCCATGAACAGTTTGTTTAGCATAGCTTTCTTGTTCAAGAGGTATACTGCGATGCCTAATGCAAGGCATAATCCGCTTGTAAGGAGTGAAAACCATGCTAATGTGTTCGTGTTTTTTGGCGCCTTCTAGTAATGCTACTTTTTGTTAACTTATTGAAGCGGTTGCTTCTATGAATATAAAGTAATCGTACACACGATACTCAAATAAGCTATACCCACACAACAAAACTATACCGTAAAACAAACAATCATACCCCGAAAAAGGGAGCAACAAAAAAGAAAACATTATTTGCGAATTTGACCGTTACCCAAAACCACATACTTAGTAGTGGTCAAATGCTGCACGCTCATGGGACCCCTGGCGTGAAGTTTTTGTGTACTAATACCGATTTCGGCGCCTAAACCAAACTGGTTACCATCTGTGAAGCGAGTGCTGGCGTTCCAGTATACCGCGGCGGAGTCGATTTCGTTAAGGAACCTTGTAGCTTTGGCGAAGTCTCGGGTGATAATGGATTCGCTGTGTTTTGTGCCGTACTTGTTAATGTGTGAGATAGCTTCAGTGAGGTCTTCAACCACTTTAACACCAATGATTAAGTCAAGATATTCAGTGTACCAGTCTTGTTCTGTAGCAGCTTTAACATCTGGCACGATTTGGCGGGTTTTCTCGTCGCCTCTAACTTCCACGCCGTTTTTGTGCAGTTCCGCAACTATTTGGGGCAGATACGCTTTGGCGATTTTGCTGTGGACAAGCAGTTTTTCAGCTGCATTGCAAACACCTGGACGTTGAACTTTAGCGTTCAAGACGATGGGTGTAGCCATCTCTAGGTCAGCGTCTTCTTCCACGTAAATGTGGCAGTTGCCTGTGCCGGTTTCGATAACTGGAATCTTGGCTTTCTCAACTACAGTGTTAATTAAGTCAGCGCCGCCTCGGGGAACAAGCACGTCAATGTATTGACGCATGGTCATCATTTCTTCAGCTACTTTTCGGTCTGGAGAATTAACAACTTGGACAGCATCCGCTGGCACTTTCGTAGTAGCCAATGCCTCACGCAAAACTTCGCCAATTGCAATGTTAGAGTTCAAAGCGTCAGAGCCACCCCGCAAGATGACGGCGTTGCCTGATTTTATGCATAGACCTGCTGAGTCTGCTGTAACGTTGGGTCTTGACTCATAAATTACGCCGACCACACCCATGGGAACGCGGATTTGACTGATAATTAAACCGTTGGGGCATGTCCAACTGGACAGAATCTGGCCGATTGGGTCAGGCAAAGCGGAAACTTCTCGGAGTTCCTTAGCCATATTTTGAACTTTTTTTTGGTCAAGACACAACCTGTCAAGTAATGATGCCTTGAGCCCTTTGCCTTTGGCTGCTGCAACATCGATTTGGTTTGCACCAATTATTTTTCCAGTGTTAGCTTCAATGGCGTTAGCCATACGGCATAAAGCCGCGTTTTTTTCTTCAGCTGATAACTTGGCTAATTCAACCGAGGCTGCTTTGGCTTTCTGGCATATTTCCAGCATCATTTTTGTTATTCCTCTTTTAGGTGAATATTTCTATGTTCTATGACCTCTTTAGGCTTATCGGAACCCAACTTCGCTAAGACCTCTGAAACCTGTAAGCCCTTGATTTGGTTAAGCTGGTTACTGTTAAAGTTCGGGTTACCTCTTGCGAATTCACGCTGGTTTTCATCTTCAAGACTAACAACGTCGCCGATGTCAAAAACGCCAACCACTTTAGTAACGCCGACAGGAAGAAGGCTTGACCCCTGCAAAATAGCGTTTTTTGCGCCCTCATTAACAAAAATTGCGCCTTTAACTGCGGCTCCATACGCTATCCAACGTTTCACTGCAGGCATACGGGTTTGAGGCTTAAAATAAGTTCCCACTTCTTTACCCTCCAAAACGTCAACTATAACGTTTTTCCTTCGACTGTTAGCTATAACAACGGGGATTCCACAGCTGGTTGCGATGTCAGCAGCTTTTATTTTGCTTTGAATTCCGCCTCTACCCCGTTTGCTTTTACCCTTAAGCGAGTTTTTCAGTTCAGGCGTAATAGTTTCAACAGTTTTTATAAGTTCAGCGCCGGGTTCTGAAGGATCTGCAGTGTATAAGCCTTCAACATCCGAAAGAATAATTACCAAGTCTGCGCAGATGGCTCCTGCAACTAGCACGGAGAGAATGTCGTTGTCGCTAAAGTTCACTTTGTAACCTTTGGTACGTTTAAGCTCAGCAACGCTGGTAACGTCATTCTCGTTAATGATTGGTATCACGCCGATTTTAAGCAGCAACGCCAAAACGTCGCAGGTGTGAACGTAAGACTTCCGGTTAGACAGGTCTTCCGCAGTTAAGAGTATCTGTGCAACTTTTAAGCCGTACTCCGCGAATTGTTTGCGGTATTTAGCCATAAGCACGCTTTGTCCAGTAGCTGCTGCGACTTGTTGAAAAGCAACGTCTTTGGCTTTAGGCGTGATTCCAAGCTCTGCAATTCCAGCAGCTACAGCGCCGGAGGTTACCAGCACGATTTTGTCGCCTTGTTTTGTTGCTTGCGCTATCTGTGCTGCAAGGTTCTGCATTTCTTGCTCGTCAAGTTCGCCTTTGCTTGTTGTTATGCCGCTTGTGCCAACTTTGACAACGATTAATCTTGAAGGCATGCTTTACCACGTTAGATTTAATGTTACTTGTTGAATTTATTATTGGAGATACGTGTGCTTGCTTAAAAAGGCAACCAGCCCTTAAATATTGAAGGTTTTTAAAATTCATGCGTTATAACGGGTAAACCTTCGCTTTTTGTCCATGCATGCAGGAAAATATATAAAGTATCATAACATCCCGTTTTGGCTTATAGGCTAATTCATATGATCATACCTTTACAAATACTAACATCACTTTCCAGTTCACAAATAACCCAAATCGCGTTTATACTTGCGCCAATCGCCGGCGTCATCGCCGTTCTCGCATCGCTACTGCTCATGCGTAAAATCGGCAAAATGGATGCCGGATCCCCCAAAGCACAGGAAGTTGCACAGGCAATTCGTATTGGAGCCTACGCTTTCCTGAAAAGGCAATACAGAACAATCTCAATAATCACGGTTGTAATCTTTGTGCTTCTAGCCATAGCGCTTGGCATAGGCACCGCAATTGCTTTCTTAATTGGTGCAGTCGCCTCTTTAGCAGCAGGCTACATCGCCATGGACAACGCAACAAAAGCAAACGTCCGCTCAGTGGCTGCAGCCAAAGTAAGTGCTGATAAAGCATTAAGAACCGCATTTTATGGCGGTGCAACAATGGGTTTTGCCGTTGTTGGCCTTTCACTTTTAGGGGTAACCATTCTGTTTTTGATTTATGGTGGTTACGGCGCACTTTTCAACCAAACCCTTGACGCCACAGCAGCCGCCGAATTAGGCAGAAACGCTGCAAGCGGCATTGTCGGCATGGGTTTTGGTGCATCACTAATCGCGTTGTTTGCCCAGCTTGGCGGCGGCATCTTTACTAAAGCAGCTGATATAGGCGCAGACATTGTTGGAAAAGTTGAAGCGGGTATCCCAGAAGATGACCCAAGAAACCCTGCATGCATCGCTGACAACGTTGGTGACAACGTGGGTGACTCAGCCGGTAGAGGTGCAGACCTTTTTGAATCTGCAGTCGGTGAAAACATCGGCGGCATGGTTATCGGTGGCTTACTTAGTTTCTCAACTGGAAACTTGCTTTTCCTGATTTTCCCACTCATTATTCGCGCTTTAGGAATCTTTGCAACTTTAATCGGCATGCCTTTTGTCAAACTGAACCCGTCTGAAATGAAGAATCCAATGAAAGCCCTGCGTAAAGGTGTAACAGTAACAACCATTGCCTGTGCAGTAATGTTCGCTATTGTTTCAGTCTTGTTCTTCCCAACAGGCTGGTACTACATCTTTGGCAGTTTAATGACTGGATTAGTTGCAAGCGTTCTGATTGATTACATTACAGACTACTACACTGGACGCGACAGAACCCCAGTTAAGAAAATCGCTGCATCAAGCCAAACTGGCAGCGCAACCAACATCATCAGCGGCATCGCAGTCGGCTTAGAAACAACAGCGCTTCCAATAATCACACTCGTCATCGCGTTGATCGTCTCCTACGTGTTTGGTCAACAATACGCAATAATTAACGGCATTCCAACACTTGAAGGCGGCATCTACGGCACCACTTTAGCAACCATGGGTATGCTTGCAGTAATGGGCATCGTCTTAGCCCTTGACGGTTTCGGGCCAATCGCTGACAACGCCGCTGGCATCGCAGAAATGTCAGGCGAACATGGCTCAGCAGAAACAATGGAAGCCCTTGACGCGGTGGGCAACACTACAAAAGCTTTAACCAAAGGCTTCGCACTCGGCTCTGCACTGCTTGCGGCGCAACTGCTGTTCCACACTTACGTTGAAGAAGTAGCCTTGCAAACAGGCCAAATAATCATCATCGACATTTCCAACCCAGTCGTGCTAGTTTCAGGCTTCATCGGCGCAATGCTTCCGTTTCTGTTCTCAGCCCAAGCAATCGACGCAGTTGGCAAAGCAGCAACAAAGATGGTCGCTGAAGTACGCAGACAATTCAAAGAAATCCCGGGCATATTTGAAGGCACAGCAAAACCAGAATACGACAAAGCAGTAGACATCAGCACAAAAGCGGCACTTGCAGGCATGATTGTTCCAGGCGTCATCGTCGTCGTTGTCCCAATCATAGTTGGTGTCCTGATGGGTCCAATCGCAGTTGGCGCACTCGTCATCGGATGCACCTTAACAGCTGTTCCATTAGCCCTGTTCATGAACACAGGCGGCGGTGCATGGGACAACGCAAAGAAGCACATTGAAGCAGGAAACCTTGGCGGCAAGAACAGTCCAGCTCACCAAGCATCAGTCGTCGGCGACACAGTTGGTGACCCATTAAAAGACACCGCTGGACCAAGCCTACACGTGCTCATTAAACTGCTCAGCACCCTGTCAATCGTGTTCATTCCATTGTTCCTCAACCTGCTAGGCTTAATCTAAACCTGCTGAGAAACAGTCCCCCCGTTTTTAGGGGAAACTTTTTTTTAAATTTTTAGAATAAAAAAGTAATTGTTTTAACTTGAAACAAAAAGGAAAAAATGTTTTTGCCTTTACCGTGCGAGGTAAGTGATTGGGTTTAGCAGTTTGTCGTCTTCGCTTATGATGCTTTCTGCTTTGATTTCTTCAGCGACTTTTCTGCCGTAATCTGTTAGGTAAAAGAATTTGTAGGTGTTTCTGCCGTTGCGTGTAACTCTGATGTCTTCACGGAAGATTCCTGCATCGCGTAGCACTTCACAGTTTTTGAGGTCAGAGTTGGGTATAACCATTCCTTCGCTGGCTTCAAGGTACCAAAGATAACCGTCTTTGTTGTCGAGTGCTGCAAGCATGTATTTTTTGAAAACTCCGATACGTGTTTTGATATAATCGCACATGTAGTTCTCAAATTTTATTGACATACTAAGTATTTTGGCTCAACGGAATTTAAATATTCTCAAAATATTTTAGTGCATGCTTGTTTACCAAGCGGTTTCTGCAGGTTTGCCGCCACATTATATTTTTACCTCTTTACACATTTGGTATTAGTTCTGTTTAAGAGATGAAATTACGCTTTGAAAATCGTTGAAAAAAACCTGCATCAAGGTTTTGTTAAAGTCGTGCCTGACACACCTGACGACCTTTGGCATTTGTATAACGTCATCTATAAGGGTGACGAAGTTTACGCTTACACTTCAAGAGCAATAAAATCTGATTCTGAAGCGTCAAGACCCAAAAGCGCCGAACGAGTTTCAGCTTTCATGGGTGTCACTGTCGAGTCTGTTGGTTGGGACAAGTTTCTTGGTAAATTGCGTGTTCACGGTTTAATCTGCCACGCCCCAGACATTATCCCCACTGGCGCTCATCACACCATCGCCATCGGTTTAAACCAGCAAATGACCATAGTCAAAAAAGAGTGGCCAAAACACCTAATTGACCGCTTAACACAAGCTAGCGAATCTGAAAAACCCCTACTCATCATCTCCATTGACGATGAAGGCTTCGCAATTGCAGAAACAAAACAGTATGGCGTTGAAATGAAGGTTGAAGAACGCGTGCGCCTGCCGGGAAAGCATGAAGCCGACAAACGCATAGAAGGCACAAAAGCTTACTTCCGAAAAGCCCTAAACAGCCTCAGCCAACTCTGGACACAAAACCATAACCCAATAGTAATCATCGGCACAGGCTTTGTGAAAAACGATTTTGCCCGTTACCTCGCCGACGAATCTAAAGACTTAAACAAATCTGTAGCTGACATCAAAAGCGTCAACAACGGTGGAACCGCAGGAATCTACGAGGCACTTCGTTCAGGCGTACTGCTCAAAACCACCAATCAACTGCGGGTTGTTGAAGAAACTGAAGCCATGGAAGAAGTCATGAAACGCCTCGGTAAAGGTGAAGGAACAATCACTTACGGTTTGACAGGTGTTGAGGAAGCTGTGCAAATGGGTGCCGTTGAAAAGTTGATTGTTGCTGACACTGCACTGCGGGATGCTGAGGAGGAGCAGAGGCTTAAACTTGAAACCTTAATGCGCGATGTTGAACGCCAGAACGCTAAAGTCACGGTGATTAGTACGGAGCATGAGGCAGGCTCAAAGCTTCTATCGCTTGGAGGCTTAGCGGCGCTGTTAAGGTTCCGAATTTATCATACTCAATCAAACCAGTAACTCTTTTTTAATATACAAACGGTTTTTTGTTGGTGGTTGCTAAAATTAAGTTTAGGCTTTAGTTTAATTGTTTGAAGAAAAAGCTTTTAGGGCTATTTTTGTTAAGCTGATTTGTTGGAAATGAAAGCTTTCAAAGTGGCAATAGCTTTTCTGAGTCTTGTGCTGTTAGTGGTTGAAGTGCAGCCCTTATTTGTGAACGCAAACTTTCACCCAAGCCCTCCTTACATAGAAATAATTTCTCCAAGGGAAAACGGGTATACTACTGGCGAATTCTTGTTAAATGTGACCGTAAAAGTGTACTATGATTCTTCCACAGGTTGAGAACGCAGGTCGCTTGTTTATAGTTTGGATGGGGGTGAACATAAGCTAATGAATTCAAGTTATCAGGGTGTTTTTTATAGTAGCGTTATTCCTTTTTCTTTGGTAACTGGTCAAGCAACCGTTTCTGGTGTATCTGATGGCGTTCACAGTTTAACGGTGTACGTAAAATTCAATGAAACTTATCACTCGAACAGTCAAACTGTCAGATTTACGGCAGGTAACCCCACTGTTTCATTGAACGTTGCGGGCAATCAGAATTTTGAAGTAAACTCAACAATTCCTTATTCAATTGATGTAAGCATTCCCTACGCATGGTTCATTAATGATATTGTTTACGGGAAGGTAACTTCAATCGGTTACACACTTGACAGTGTAAGCTTTGAAGTTGTCAATGAATTATCTGTCCCCCGTTTATCTGTTGTTAACCGAAACTTGACTTTTACAGGAAACCTGTCTGGATTGCTCCTTGGAAACCACGAACTAAAAGCGTATCTTACGTGGGTTTACCCAAAAGATTCAACCCCTGCAACAACCATTTCCGAAACAACGGCTTTTTCAGTTGGCACTCAGACTGCTCAATGGTCTAATTCACTAACAGATTCTGTCACTTTTGCCGCTTTAGGAGCAATAGCCTTGCTTCTGGTTATTCTTTTCTTATTGTTTTTTAAAAGGAAGAAAAAATCAGTGTCAATTAACTAAATTTATTCTCCTTAGTGTGATTTTGCTTTATTTTTTCTGTACTAATAATTGGTCTTATATGTATCTGGGGTGTACCATATGCTAACAAGGGTATTAGCTGATATCTATGGACACTGAATCAACCACCGAGTTAGAGTATGCCCTGCGCGGCAAAGCATGGAAAGTTTACTGGTTCCTACTAAAAAACGGTGAACCCGTCAGCGTACGTGAAGTCCAAAGGGCATTGCATTTTAGTAGCCCCAGCATCGCCAACCACCATTTAGAACAACTCCGCGAACTTGGCTTAGTGGCTAAACAGGAAGTGGGCGGACACTATGTTTTGGTTAGTGAAGTCAAGATTGGCGTGCTGAAACATTATGTGAAACTTGGTAAATTGTTGTTTCCACGGTTCTTCTTTTACGCCTTGTTCTCTTCAGTGTTCTATTTGGCGTATGTCATGTTGCTTGTTACCGAGTTTAACCGTGATAACCTGTTCATTATCTTGTTTGGAGCTATTGTGTGTGGAGTCTTTTGGTATGAAGCTTACCGTGTTTGGGGTATGCGTCCATTCTAACAATTAGTACATCTTGTCCAAGGCTTAGGATAAAATAAAAACATGCAGTTAACCCGTGAATAGGAGAAAAAGAAATCAATGGTTCAAAGAGAACTAAAAAGCAAAACTAAACTTTACGCTTTAGCAGCAGTGCTCATGGCAGTTGTACTGGTAGGAACCATCTACACAGTAACAACACCAACCGTAATGTACACTTTAACTGGCGGCATTTCATCGATGAAAAACTTTGCATCCACCGACGAACTCAGGAGTTACTTGACAGCCAACACGCAAGGCGATGGGACCACTTACTATGCTGGTGGACCATTAGACGCTCAACGCACAAATGGCGATTTTACACTTGGCATTAAAACTCCCCAAGCAGTAGAAAGCACAACATCAGGCATAGGATTTGCAGGCGATTCCCAATCACATTCAACAACTAACGTGCAAGTCACAGGCGTTGACGAAGCAGACACAGTAAAAACCGACGGCAAATACATCTACACTCTAAACGTAAACTACACTACTGAACCCTCAAACACAATTGAAATCATAAATGCAGATTCACAGAACCCCTCAGTTGTCGGCAAAATCACTTTTAACAGTTCAACTTCACTTGCTGGCATGTATCTTAGTCAGAACGGAAACAAACTCGCCGTTTTAGGCAGCAACTATGGTGGCCTTCTATATTATCCAAGAACATTTCCTTCAGGTGACCTCAGCATTACCTCGTATTACATCAACGATGTACAATCATTCATTTACGTTTACGATGTCTCTAACAAAGCATCTCCAGTTTTAACTCGCAACTTGACTTTAAGCGGCAGCTACTTCAACAGTCGCATGATAGGCAACTACATCTACACCGTAGTCAGCCAACCCGCATACGCAAACAACGAAACAGTTATTCTTCCAACAATCAGCACTGGCGCAGTAACCAAAGACATCGCCGCAACAACCATTTACTACACAGACATACAGGACAGTTACTTCACATACAACACCTTTGCAGGTTTAAACATAAACAACGACGCTGAACAGCCAACCGACATGACTATCCTCATGGGCGGTTCAAGCTGCATGTACGTTTCAACAAGCAACATGTACGTTACATTCCCAAACAACTCAGGCGAATCCACAGAAATCTATCGCGTAGCCATAGACGGTGCAAACCTATCGTTTGAAGCAAAAGGCATCGTACCCGGCTACGTTCTAAACCAGTACAGCATGGACGAATACAACAGTTACTTCCGAGTTGCAACCACAGTTTCAACTGGCAGCTGGGTTAACAGAGACCAACACAACAACCTTTACGTTTTAAACATGAATCTTGAAGAAGTCGGCAAAGTGGAAAACCTTGCGCAGGGCGAACGCATCTACTCAGCACGGTTTGCAGGCGACAAAGCTTACCTTGTCACTTACAAACAGGTAGACCCCTTCTTTGTGCTTGACCTCAAAGACCCAACATCGCCTAAAGTTGCTGGCGAGCTAAAAATCCCTGGTTACTCCAGTTACTTACACCCATACAACGAAAACTACGTCATAGGCATCGGCAAAGAAAACCAAACAGTCAAACTGTCACTCTTCGACGTCACAGACATGAGCAACCCAACAGAAATCGCCAAGTACGTTATCGGTGAAAACGCTGACTATGTTGAATCAACCGCGTTGTATGAACCTAAAGCTTTCCTGTTTGATCTGCAAAAACAACTCTTAGTTATCCCAGTATCAATCACCAACTACGGCATTACAGAACCGGAAAAATCATTGCCTGAGACAATTACACGCAACGGCACAGATAGCCAAAACAGTAAGACAGACGTTATTACTCCCAGCAATTCAACAACTTCATTGGCTCCTGAAGAAAGTAGTTTCTGGCAAGGCGCATACGTCTTTAAACTGTCTCCAGAAAACGGCTTCAAACTACAGGGTGAACTTTCCCATCAGGCACCTTCAAACAATCAATACTGGTACTGGTACAATGATGATGCAATAACCCGTTCACTATACATCGGCAACACTCTGTACACTATTTCAAACGGTGTAGTGCAACTCAACAGTTTAGATGACCTTGGCTTGATTGGTCAAGTTAACTTCTAAACTCTCTACCTCTTTTTATCTTTGAAAACCATATTATTTCATATAACAATTAGTTGTCTAAATAATTGTCTAAAAATAGATATCTATCAATTTATCATGCATATCGCTTATTGATGGCGTAAATGAAACAGAATATTGCTTAAAATACTGATTTAACAGACAACAGTTGCTTAAAGGGGACAAGTACGTATGGCTAATAATGCCTTCTATGGCGTCACTGCCAGTTACCGGCTGAAACTTTCATCTATAACTTTTATAGTTTTCTTAGTGGTTGCAGGTGTCTGTTTTTATCTAAACTTAACCGGGTTATTAAGTGATATAGTCTATTACGCTATACTGATTGGCTTAATTGTTGCCGCCCTAGTTTTAACTTACCTGTTTGGCAGAATCTCAAAAAAACATGATTCAACCATGCACTAAAAAAGAAAAGGTTACTTTGCCTTGTTAGCTTTTTTAGCGCAGGCGTCACTGCAATACTTCTTTTTAGCGTCAAAAGTCATAAACTTCTGCTTACACACTGGGCACTTCTTATCCAAACATTCCACCTCACCCTTTATCATTTAACATGATTACAGAAAAGTTTTTTCTAGCACTCACTGGAACAACCATTTAATACATGTAGATTTCACTTATTCAAGGGAGAAGAGAGAGGAACGATAGCTTGCCAGCGACAGTTTTCTTAACTGGAGGTTCAGGATTCTTAGGAACCCAAATCGCTCGGCGGTTACTCACACAAACTGACTCCCAAATAACGGTTCTAATCCGCGCTAAAACTGCCCAAGAAGCTGTGCTGAGGCTTAAGCGTGCATGGTGGGATTGGCCTGAGCTTTACCAAAACATAGGTGACCGCATCCAAGTCATAACCGGCGACTTAACAAAACCCCGTTTGAACCTTACAGATGCCCAATATCTTAAGTTAACAAAAAACATAACCCACATTATCCACTGCGCCGCTGACACAACACCCAACCGTTCAATAGACAAACTGCGAAACATAAACGTCACCGGCACCGAAAATATAATCCGACTGGCACGCGACGCAAATGCCTGCCATGGCTTAAGCAGGTTTTCGCATGTTTCAACAGCTTACGTGGCAGGAAAACGTGGCGGAGTCATCGCTGAAACTGACCTGTCGAACGCGGCTGGTTTTTCTAGCATTTATGAGCAAACTAAGTTTGAAAGCGAACAACTTCTTGCCCAAGCTAAAGCGGATTTGTCAGTTTCAGTTTTCAGGCCCAGCCTGATTGTTGGTGACTCAAGGACTGGGGAAGTTAAAACCTTCAACACGGTTTACTACATGCTTAAACAGTACCTGACTGGGCAACTCAGAATTGTTCCTGCTTCCGCGGGGCTGAAGTTGAACATTGTGCCCGTGGATTATGTTGCCGACGCCGTAGTCAGCTTAACTTTTAACCCCGTCGCATCAAGTTTAACTTTCCATTTAACCTCAACCAACGAGGATGCCCCAACAGCAAAAGAATTGGTCAAGTTCGTCCAGACCTGGGCAAAACAGCAGATGCGCCAAAATCTTCCAACTCCCGTGTTTATTCCATTTTCACCAAAAGCCCTTAAAACTTTGATGCAAATTCAAAGCCGCTTCAGTCCATCTGCTAAAAGCACCGCCCACGCCTACAGCACGCTTGCACCATACTTCAACCAAAACCAAACATTCAGTCGAGAAAACACTGACAGACTACTAGGAAAATATACGCTGCGCTGGCAGGAATATCTTTCCAAACTGCTTGAATACGCGGTTTATTACTGCTTCTTCCACCGTTCTGAACGCACCGTGCATGAACAAATCCTGTATCGGCTGGACAGCAAAACCAAACCCATTCGTTACCACGAAATCGTAGAAGGCAAAGTTACAGACCTTGACACTGCGGTGGTTAAGCAGGAGATGCTGCAGGCTGCCGCTGCCCTAAAAGCCATGGGCATAGGGAAGGGCGACGTGGTTGGGGTTATCGGTAACAATTCTGTACGTTACCTAATGGTTGATGTCGCGGTTGGTTTAGTTGGCGCGGTTTCCTGTCCGCTTTACCCGACAAGTCCCATTTCGGAAATTAACCAAATTCTTTCAGAAGCAGATGTTAAGGTTTTCTTTGTAGGCACCGAGAAAGTTCTTTCTGAAACAGACAACATTAAAACAGACATTCCAATAATCAATTTCAGCCGTAAAGCCTCAAATGCCGACGTGATTTCTTGGGAAACCTTCCTATCCAAAGCCGCAACCCTCACAACCCCCGATTTGGCGCCAGTGGAATTTTCCGATATAGCTACCATCCGCTTCACGTACGGTTCAACAGGGCAATCTAAAGGAGCCTGCTTAACCCACGGCAACCTGCGTTATGTTGCAGAGTCTTTAGCGTCAAATTTTCCATGGAAAACCCGCACAGGTAAAGCGTCTTACCTTTCTTTTTTGCCAATGAATCACGTTGCCGAAGGAATAACCGCCACTTACTCGCCATACTATTTTCCAGCTGCCATGAACTTTTATTTTCTTGAAGACTACCACAACCTTCCTCAAGCCTTGAAAATGTCTAAACCAACAGTTTTGTTTGCTATTCCCCGTTTCTACGAGAAACTATGGGCAATCATGGCAAGCACCATCGTGGGGCAGAAGTACCTTAACGCTAAAAACCCAACAAAAAAAGCGTTACTGCGCAGGCTGGTACGGTTTGGCTTGCTTAAAAAATCAGGTTTGGACAAGTCTACTCAACTAATTGTTGGTGCTGCTTGTTCAAGCGGGGCTCTGCTACAGAATTTTCAAACGTTAGGCATCAAAGTGTACAACGCGTATGGTCTTTCTGAGGCGCCGCTGGTAGCCATTAACCGTATAGGCGCAAACGATCCTTTTACTGTTGGGCAGCCCCTAAAGAACACTCAAGTCAAGATTGCCAGTGACGGCGAAATTCTTGTTAAAGGTCCCCAAGTGATGCGTGGCTACCTCCACGGCAATGCTGGGCAACTTTTCAGGGACGGTTGGTTCCAAACTGGCGACATCGGCGAAGTAACCCCTCAAGGCTACTTGACAATACTTGGCAGAAAAAAGAATATCATCGTTACCTCATACGGCAAAAAAGTGCCCGTTGAACACACAGAAGCCACCCTAAAAAGCGCCCCTCATGTCAAAGACTGCCTTGTGGTAGGCGATAATCAACCGTTTTGTTGTGCAGTGTTCTGGGTGGACTGCCAAAAAAGTGAATGTGAAAACAGCATAGAAAAAGCCGTCGGAGAGCTTAACTTGATGCTTGAACCTCCCGCACAAATCAAACGGTACGCTGTGTTAAGTTGCAAACCTGATTCGGCGAGTGCTGAAGCGTTAAAGGTGAAACGGCAAGACCTGCTTAAACAGGCCCAAACGGAAATTGACGCTTTGTACCGGCAAAAATAACTTTGCAGGCTTGTTTTTGGGTTGAAAAAACGCCATTACTGACCTACCCCCTATAGGTTTCTGCATAGAGTCTCTATTTGCATCCTAATATGCTTCTAATAGGTTGGTGACTAAGAAAATGGGTGCTGGTTTATGTTGGCGGCACAATAGTTGCCTCAACTGCTGTTTTAGGTTTAACCGTCAAATTCAACTTAACCGCTACATCATACATGTCCGGCTGCCTGTTAATTGAAAAGTTAAATCCGTCCAGCCGCACCGCCATCGGTTTTCCCTCGCCTGACAATTCCTTAATGCGGCATGCAAAATCACCAATCTTGTTAATGATTTCGTTAACGTCAAGCTCTGTCTTCTTAGGCTCACATTCACATACAGTGTTTTCTCGCACTTCAACTTCAACCATCATGTTTCACCTCCAAAAAAACTGCTGTTAAACCAAAAAGTCCCTACCAAAAAAGAGGAGCAAACGAGCATCATAAACATGTGTGACTGCAACAACACAAACACAAAAAGAAAAATTTTTTAGGTAAACTACTTTGGCTAGGTAAAGTAGGGCTGTTATGAAAAAAGAGGGTTGGTTATTTTTTGGTTCGCCGTTTAACCATTAATGTTCCTGTGACTGCCAGGATAATCAATGCTGAAACTGCGATTGCATAAGTGGTAAACTGCCAGTTGTCGTTGTTTTGGTTTAGCGGTGTTGGTGTTGGCGATGGGTTTTGTTGTTGTTGGTTGTTTGTGTCTATTGTTCCTAGGACTCCTGCGGGGTGACCGTATGCTATTTTGCCTGTGTGTGCCCAGATGCCTGCTTGCCACCCAGTAACTGTGGAACCAGGATAATCTAGGGGCAACTCAACATACCATAAAGGATAAGCTAGGTAAGGATTCTCGTCTGTTGTGATGTATGTTAACTCAGCCTTGATAGGGTCACTACGATACTTCAAAGGCTCTGTTGAAGCGTTTTGAGCGTTTTCTTTAGCAATCTCAATCGCCTGCTCCCTTGTAATAATTACCTTATCAGTTGCTATCTCGTGGGAGCTCCACGGAATAGAAATTTTTTTTAGTTCTCCGTTGAAGAATGATATAACTACGCTTTTGGGTGAGGTTGCTGCGTCGTTTAGAATATAGGAAAAAGTGTAGGATTCACTGTTTGGGTAGGTTATTATTTGTCTTTTTACGGAATCAATGGTTGCGTTGATTTGGGTTTTGTCTTTTATGGGATTTAGTGAGTCGATTATTGGTTGAATGTAGGCGGCGTTGAAGTGTATTTTTAGTCTTTGGAGGATTTCTTTTGTAGCTTCTAAAGAATCAGTTGGCAACCTATCAACATAAGCACCAGACGCCAAAGAACCAACATTATTTGGGTCTATTAATAAATATAAGAATGTACCGTTGCGGTACGTGAAGTCAAAGGACACTGTTTTGTTATTTAGTTTTAGAGTGTAGTATATTGTTTCGTCGTTGGCGTATTTTGAGGTTGTTATTTCGCCTTTTTTTATATCCCACCAGTCAGAAGGGTTCTTGCCATGATCGATGTAGTCTGAAGATATGATAGTGTACTTTTCAATGTCCAATCCTATTACGTTTTCAAGAAACGGAAAAGCTTTATCGTGTAAAACTGGTTCTTGGCAAATGCCTTGTGGAATTATGGCCAACAAAGCAATCGTTGCCAAACAAAGTACAAAAAAGATTTTAGTCTTTTTATTCATTTTTTTGCCTACTGCTCAACTCTTTTATGTTTAATACCTTACAAGCCATTGTCAGATACAATCAGCTTATAAATTTTGCTAAAAATGTGCTAAATAGATTCTTATTGGCAACTTTTGATACATCTACGTTAAATTCTAATGCTGTGAAGTTACAATCTGCTTTAGAACTATGAGCTTTAGTATAGACTGACTTTGCATTAGCACAGCAAATGTTTAAGATTTTGTAAAAAGGCGTTGAATAAAACGTGACTAACGGCTAAACTGAACTTATGTTGTTTAAATGGTTGCCCAATTTAACCAAAAATGGCTTTTCTTGGTTGAGTTACTAATGCTTGTTTAGAGTGGCGCCTGTTACCTTATGGTGCGGTGAAACCTGAGAAGTCATAAATTTTTGCAACCTCCACTATTTACGTGGTGGCGTAAGAAATGTCGGATCTTTATAAGGAAGAACTTAAACGCCAACAAAAACTTCAAGGTCAACTGGAAGAACAAATGAGTCATCAAGAAACCGAAAAACAACGCGAAGAACACATCAAAACGCAGATGGATTGGCTAAAAAAAGTTGAGCAATAAGCTAAAAAACTGCTAAGCACCGTTTGATTACGTGAGGTTTTAAAAATTATTTATTTTATAATTGTTTTGGGGGATTGTTATTTCGAACCTTGCGTTCTTTCCCGCCTGCCCTGTTTCGGTGATTTGCCATCCGTAAACTTCTAAAGTTTTCTTAATCAGGTACAATCCAAGCCCGCTTCCTTGCCCATAGCCTTTGGTGAATAGGTTGGGTTTCATCTCGTCTGGTATTCCTTGACCGTCATCTTCATAGACAAGTTTAAGCTGTGTGTCTTGCTGGCTAAAGAACAGTTTAACTTGCCGTGCCGTTTTGCCATACTTTAACGTGTCATCCAACAAATTATAGAACGCCTCTTTAAGCAGGGAATCAGCCAACACCATTACACCCTCGCATTGATTGATTATTTGCAACTTGGACTCTGGAAACAATTTTACAGCTTCATTGAAAACTTGACCCACATCAAGAAAACTTTGCGGTTCCTGCCCTAAAAGCTCGTATTCACGCGAAAACTCTAAAGTCCTGCAAATTTGCAAATACGTCGCTGAAGTAGCGTCTAACAGTTGTTCAAGACTTCCCTTTTTGCGGGCTAAATACGCGTTTGCGTTTAGACTGCTTATTTTGTTGCCGATGTCATGGCGTACTAAACCGCCTACAACCAGCAGTTTATCGTTGGCTAATTGCAGTTTTTGTCGTGCTTCTTTGAGGCTTTCTTCGGTTTTAGTGCGGTCACTGACATCTCGCACGATGTTTATGAATGCGATTTGGTCACCGTTTTCATTTTTAATTGGTGTTGCCGTTAATTCTACCTTTAAAAGTTCACCGTTGAGTTTTGTTACAGTAAATTGGTCTTTCCAGCCTTGGTGAGTGTTAACGCATTCAACCGAGTGTTTTATTGCTTTTTCTTTGTCAGTGTCTGCAACAAAATCTAGAATGCATTTTCCGATTACGTCTTCTCGGTTCGTGTAGCCAAGCATCCGCATAATAGAATCGTTCACGTAGGTTATTTTTCCAGTGTTTGCATCACCGATGACTATGCCGTCTTGAGACACTTCTACCGCAAGCGTGAACAGTTTGGTGTCTTTTTCGTTTAAGGTCAAATTTTAATTCTCCATTTTAGTGGCTCACGACTCATTAAGGCAACTGTTTTGTTGTATAAGTCTTAACTTGTACCTATCCTGCCAGCCAAGACTTTTTCAGTTAATTTAATAACCCTTCTGCACTTAGAATCAATATTCATATTGTCCAAAATAAGGTGCCAACCGCCGAATTGTAAATCCAACGCAAAAACCAGCCATTAAACAAGTCAGGATTCCCCCGAAACAGTTAATTATCGACGTATTTTTTTCGTTTAATTTATATAGTGGTGTTTGAACTATGCATGTGCATTAAAGAGGAATATCTTAAGTATGGGTTCCAAGTCTCCAAGAGGCGAATTTGCCGCAAGGCAATTAGCAAAAAAACGGAAGAACTTCCGTTGGCACGATCGTTACTTTAACCGACGCATGCTCATGCTAGACGAAAAAGTTGACCCAATGCAGGGCGCACCCCAATCACGGGGCATCGTTCTAGAAAAAGTAGGTGTCGAATCAAAACAGCCCAACAGCGCCATTAGAAAATGTGTCCGTACACAACTAATCAAAAATGGCAGAACCATTACAGCGTTTTTGCCCGGTGACGGTGCTCTTAACGTTGTCGACGAACACGATGAAGTCGTCGTTGAGGGTATCGGCGGTACCAGAGGCGGCGCTATGGGAGACATTCCCGGTGTACGCTGGAAGGTAGTAATGGTAAACGGCGTATCCTTAAACGAACTAGTTTACGGACGAAAACAAAAACCATCAAGGTAATAGTTTATGAGTACACAAACAACCGTAGCACAACCACAAGAAATCTTACTCTTTCAAAAGTGGGCCTTTAAAGACATTTCAGTAACAGACATTGGACTGCAACGCTACCTAAATTTGACTCCAATGGTTGCCCCACACAGTATGGGTCGCCATGAACACCAAAGATTCCGCAAAGCAAAAGTAAACATTGTCGAACGCTTAATCAACGGACTCATGCGTAGCGGCAAAAACAGCGGCAAAAAAGCCAAAGCAACAAACATCGTCAAAGAAGCCTTCGAAATTATCAACGTAAAAACAGGCAAAAACCCAATCGAAGTTCTCGTAAAAGCTGTCGAAAACGCTTCACCCTGCGAGGATACAACAAGAATCAGCTACGGTGGTGTCGTCTACCACTTATCAGTTGACGTTGCACCACAACGCAGAATCGACCTTGCAATCCGTCACATAACCGAAGGCGCAAGAGCAGCATCGGCAAACAATCCACGTAGCATACAAGAAACACTTGCAGACGAACTTATCTTGGCTGCAAACAAAGACATTAAGAGCGCTGGTGTAGCAAAACGCAACGAAATTGAACGCGTTGCACAAAGCAGCAGATAAAACTGCAACTTTCTTTTCTTTTATTGTTTTAATCATTTGTTATCTTTTTTTATTGGCAAATGGTTGTTTTTTAATTGATTTTTTATCATTTTTTTGGGTGGTTCTGGAATTAATTTGGAAATAAGTTAATTAAAACCATAATGGAAGCCTTTTAGCAAAAGATGAAAATCAATGAAGAAACAAATATTGACTATACTTCTAATGTGCGCTTTAACTTTAACCGGTTTCACAGCGTTAACAACAAATCCCGCATATGCCGCTTCATCAGACGTGCAAATCCTTAGTTACAGTTGGTATGTGGCACCTAGCAATGAAATGGCTGCTTATCAAGGCGACTTAGTATGTGTTGGCGAAATTGAAAACGTTGGAACAACTAACCTGTTAGCAGTTAACGTACTAGGCACGGCATACGTTAACGACACAGCAGTTGCATATGCTTCACGTCAAATCTTCGGAAACAACCTTAAACCTGGACAAAAGGCTCCATTCTACTTGGATTTCGTGCCGCAAAACAGCGAAACAGGTGACCAAAGTTGGGTTGAAAACGTCACCAATGTATTTGTCGGTGCAGGCTATTCTGAAACTACAGACGAAGAAATGTACCAAGGCTTAACAGTTTCATCTCAGGACCAAACCAATTCAGGCGTATACCAGGTTATAGGTTCAGTTACGAACACTGGCTCAGAAACCATCGGCGATGTCCGAGTGGTTACAACCTTCTACAACGCTAACGGCACTGTCGTCAGTTTAAACTACACTGAAGTCTTATCCGCCTCGCTTGCGCCCGGCTCATCCGAAAATTTTGTTGCAACACCAGTAGACAATTATCCTGCAGATAACATAACCAGCTATGCAACCCTTGTACAAAGCACCATAGAGCTGCCTGATACCTCACCTACGGCCACTACAACTCCAACCCCCACCCCGACGTCAACTTTAACATCCACGCCCACTTCAACCCCAACAGAAACACCTGACCAAGGCATTCAAGACTACACACTGATTATTATTGGCGTTATCGCTTTAGTTGCAGTAGTATTGTTTGTTGTCGTCTTGTTGACGCGAAAAGGAAAACGCACTGAAACACCGACTGCACAGTAAAAGACTGGTTAGATGCTCTCTAACTCAGTTTTTATTTTTTGTTTATTCTTTGAGGTGAAGTTCACTTTTTTATGAGGCTGTCCACCTGTTTTTCGATGCAACCTTTCTTTTACCATACTTAACTCTTTTGCGTAATCCATAAATGCGGTTCTTAGCATTTCACTTTCGCTTGTTCCTAAACGTCTTGATAATTCTGACAAGATTTCTCTTTGTTCTTTGCTTAAAACAACTTTAACTACACATTTTTTAGCCATGCATTCCCCAATACTCCCACGCCAAAACCTGCTCATGTTTGTCTGCTGGTTTGCCGACTTGCATGAGAAAGTAAATCGTGTTTATTGACGCTCAATATTTAACAGTTATTCCCATAATCCAACAGACCCTAAACAGTACAACAAAAAAACAGTTCCGTTTAGCCCGAACGAGTATGCAGTTCAACTATGTCGCCGTCATCCAAAACAAAATTCAAACCAACCTTCTTAGGGCTAAAAGGCAAACGTTTCGCCCAAACCATCGCAAACAAAAAGTTATACAAAAACTCCTTGTGAATGTTCTTTGCTAAATCATTAATTGTAGCTCCACGCTTAAGCGCAAAGGGTCTACCTGTCTCTGCTTTGGAACCTGGCTCTTTTGTATAAATGCGAATAACGCCCAAACTTTCAAAAACCGCTTTTCCCAGTTCCTCAAGACCCTTTTTCTGTTCACAAGACATTGCAACAACAGGCAATTTGCCGTTAACATATTTGTTTAGTATCTTTAGATTTAAATCGGCGCCTTTTAGGTCCATTTTGTTTGCAACTATTACCGCTGGCTTGTAGATGGTAGTTTCAAAAATGGCGTTCTCCACATCTTCAAGACGGACATCACCGCTTATCCGCACTATGGCGTCATGAATCTTGTATTCTCGCAGTAAATCTTCCACGTCATGCATACTGCAGTCGATAAGGTGTCCCACGAGTATGATTCTTAAAGCCAAACCTGCATGGCGCCTGTCAATAACCACGCGACCCTTTGGCTTGTTGACCAGAACCCGACTTTTCTCTAACTCAGCCAAAACCAAATCTAATTGTTCAATAGGGTTGCGTGATAAATCAAGCATCAAAATAACGCCGTCAGCGTTCCGAGCTAAACCAAGCGTAACATTGCCTGTTCCGCGTCCGTCTGAAGCGCCTTCCATAACAGCTGGAGCTTCAATAAGTTGGAACTGGACATCGCCGTAATTCATTATGCCTGGTACTGGTTCATGTGTGCTATATGGGGTAGGTGTAACAAGGACCTTTGAGTTTGTAGTGGCAGTCATTAAGCAGCTTTTGCCCACGTTTGTCATGCCGATTACAGCTATTTGTGCTGAGCCTTCCTTTTCAATGAAAAGTTTTGGTCCACCGCTACTTTTGCCAGTGCCCTTGCGCTTTTTGTCTTCCAAATCCATTTTAATGGCTGCAATTTTACGGTTCATTTCGCCGCGCAGTTTCATTGTGCCTTTATGATGTGGAACGTACTTTAGGAATTCAATCATCGCATCCATTTTTTCTTTTGGAGTACGGGCGGCTTCAACTGCTTCCCATTTGTCCATGGCTTCTGGCGGAAGGTTTGTCGGCATATAAACTTCAGCAGAATATACCTCAAGTCAACTTTAAGTCTATTTCTCCAGAAACCTGTTAAAAGTTCTCAAATTTTTAGTATCTTGGCATTCATTTCATCTTTGGTGCATAAAATAATTAACTTGGTACTTTTTACTAATTGGCTGGAGTGATTAGCGTGAATTCGTTGATGGTTCTTAGCAGTCCAGTTTTTGAAAACAACGGCTTTATCCCAAAAAATATTCCTGCTACGGCGATGAAAGTCCACCATTGCATGTTGAAGGGTTGCCTTATCAAGTTAAAAGTTTAGTTTTGACTTTGACTGACCTTAGTATTCCGTTTGGGTTAGGGATTCATTGGGTTATTTGGAATGTACCGCCGTTAAAGGATGTTGAGGAAGATTGTAAATTAGGGGTTTTGGGTAGGAATGGCTTTAGAAGATACCAGTATTTGGGGCCTAAACCGCCGTGTGGTATGCATATGTATCTTTTTCAGGTGTATGCTCTTGATGTGGTTATTTCTCTTGATGGTGGTAAGAGTTTAAAGGATGTTAGGGTAGGTTTTTTCTTTTTTGTTGGGTTTTTGTGTTTTTAGGGCAAAGTTTATTAGTCATTCCTAATAAAGATAGGTTTGTCTAACTTTAATAGAGTGAGCTAACTTGCGTTTAAGTGAACTAAAAGCAGGAAAAAAAGCAACAATAACCCAAATACAAGAAACTGGTCCGGCACGGCGACGATTAATGGACATGGGCCTCGTAAAAGGCTCAAGACTTCAAATCATCTGCCGCGCCCCTCTCGGCGACCCCATAGAAATCGAAATCCGCGACTACAAACTAACCTTGCGAAAACGAGAAGCAGAAAACATCTTTGTCACGGAGGAACCAGCCTGATGGACATACCCTTAAGCACCTTAACCTTCGGCACAGAAGCAAAAATCACCAGAATCCTCGGCGGCTGCAACCTAACAAGACGTCTCTCAGAAATGGGCTTAACCAACGGCACAAAAATCAAAGTTGTAAGTGACGCTTTTGGTGGACCTGTTTTAATTGAAGTACGTGACACGCGACTTGCACTTGGACGTGGAGTTGCCACTAAAATTTACGTGGAAGAATAAACAATGAAAACCTCCTATACTATAGCCTTAATCGGAAACCCTAACGTTGGAAAAAGCGTTATCTTTAACAGTTTAGTTCCTGGTGCTCGGCAGCACGTTGGCAACTGGCCTGGCAAAACCGTAGAGAAAAAGGAAGGTTCCTTTACACACAAAGGTGTTACCTTAAAACTTGTAGATTTGCCTGGTACATACAGTTTGACTGCTGCTGCTGAAGACGAATTGGTTTCTCGCAATTTTATCATTGAAGAGAAGCCTGACCTTGTTGTTGATGTGGTTGACGCTTCGAATCTTGAACGTAACCTGTACCTTACTATGTTGCTGCTTGAACTTGAAACTAAAGTTATGCTTGTGCTTAACATGACTGACATTGCAGAAGAGAAAGGCTACAAAATCAATGTTAAGCTGCTTTCAGAGAAACTTGGTTTGCCCGTTGTAGCTACTGTTGCAACTAAAGGAAAAGGTTTGACTGAACTAAAAGACGCCATATTACAGGAAGCTCAATCACCAATAAAAAGTCGTGGAATCGTTTATGATAAAAAAGTTGAAGAAGTAATTGAGTATCTTGTTCAAATTTTAAAGAAAGACCAGTCGTTAGCCAAAAAGTATCCTCTGCGATGGTTGGCGATAAAGCTTATCGAAAAAGATGAACAAGCACTTGAACTTGTTAAATTAAGCATGGTTTCAGCTGAACTTTTGGAGGCCGTCGCATGAAAACAAACAAGTTTCTTGGAGAAGACGCAGACATAGCTTTAGCTGACGCTCGGTACGAACAGATAGGTAAAATCCTTCAAGTTTCCCTTTTAAAAGGTGAACGCAAATGGACCGTTACGGACCTTTTAGACAAAGTTTTCCTAAACAAGTACATTGGCATACCAGCGTTTTTTGCTCTGCTTTGGGCGGTTTTCCAGTTTACGTTTGAAGCCTCCGCACCCTTCATGGGCATTATCGAAATGTTTTTCGTTTGGCTCCAAGGGTTAGCTGCTCAGATACCTAATGCTGTTGTTGCGTCACTACTTGCTGACGGTGTTATCGGCGGTTTAGGCTTCATACTAACATTCACTGCACCGATATTCTTTTTGTTCTTTGCGTTATCAATTCTTGAAGCCAGCGGCTACTTAGCACGTGTAGCTTTCGTGTTTGATAAACTGATGTTCAAACTTGGTTTGCACGGACGCTCATTCATTCCAATGCTACTGGGTTTCGGCTGCAACCTGCCCGCAATCATGGCTGCACGAAGTGTAGAAGGCAAAAAAGACCGTCTAATCACCATCCTCACTGTGCCCTTCATGTCATGCGCTGCCCGCTTACCCGTTTATGTGCTCATTGCTGGCGCATTCTTCGCTGCTAACGCTGCAACCGCTGTGTGGTCAATGTATATCATAGGTATCTTTGTAGCAATACTGTTTGCGTTGCTGCTCCGTAAAACCATACTTAAAGGTGAACCGGCACCCTTCATCATTGAACTGCCAACATACAAGATGCCGACCCTCCGTGGCTCTGTCCTGCACATGTGGGAACACGGTGTGTCCTTCCTGAAAAAAGCTGGAACCTACCTGCTGTTAGGTGCAGTAATCCTTTGGGCGCTTTCAGTGTTGCCTTGGGGTGTTGAACCTGGCAGTGGTGAATCATTGATTGGCTTAATTGGTCAAACATTCCAGCCCGTCTTTGCTCCGTTAGGCTTTAGCTGGCAGATAGTTTCATCGTTGGTCTTTGCATTCTTAGCCAAAGAATTGGTTGTAGAATCATTAGGTGTAATCTATGGTGTAGGCGGTGAAGCCAGCATACAAGCAGCACTAATCGCGTCAATAACGCCTGTTAGCGCGTTTGCGTTAATGGTGTTCACGTTGCTGTATGTGCCCTGCTTAGCAACCGTTGGTGTGATAAAGAAAGAAACTGGCTCCTGGAAGTGGACGCTGTTTGCAGTGGTATCTGAAATCGTCATCGCGTACGTTGCGGCTTTGGCAATAGTGGCAATTGGAGGACTATTCATTTAGAAGGTGGAAACAATGAGTACAAACATTAAGACAACTAAAAAACTTGCAACATACTCGCTACTGGTTGGCGCAGTCTACTTAGCCTTAGGACTGCTTGAGTTCGCACGCGGATTCAGCGAATCCTTCGAAGCAACATGGGAAATCAGCTCAATGCTTGTGTACCCTGACATGTTCAGCGGTGTATCATTGGCAATAATCGGTGCTATTTTCCTGTTCGGCGTTAAGGCTCAATGGAAAAACGAGAAGAATGCTATATCCTTCCTAATGGTTGGTACCCTTATAGCCTCAGTATTCCTTGCGGTTTACTTGGCAATCATGGGCGCCCATGCTTTAGGTTCAACGATATATCATGTCAGCAGTGAACCATACGCAGACATCTTTGCAGACTGGGCTGAATGGGCTTCAATCGACGATTTGCGTGCAGGAATTTGGCTATACATCTTCGCATTGCCTGGCTTGTACGTTACATTGACTACTTGGCTGTCACGGAAGCGAAAACAATGATAAAAGAAGTCCTAAAACAAATCCACCAAAATGGCGTGGTTAACCTTTCCGAGATATCTCAAAACGTGGGTGTTAGCCCACAAATGGTGGATCAAGCAATTGCTATCTTGCAATCAAAAGGTTACCTTAAAGCAGTTACATGCGGCTCTGAAGCGCTTGATTTCTGCCCAAGCTGCCGAGGCTGTCACGGGTCATGCAAAGCCACCAAAAACTCTACCCCCAATTTTTTTGTTACGGAAAAGGGAAAACAATACATAAACAGCAAGTGAAAACGGCATGCATCGACTTAACTTTGCTAAGGAATCATACGTGGAAACCATTTATAGTCTTACATGTATGCAGGGGTCTGCTTCTGTAACTGATATTGCTCGTGTCCTTGAAATTAAACCTTCAAGCGTTACGGAAATGCTGCGGAAACTTGACGACATGGATTACGTAAACTATCAACCTTACCGAAATGTTACTTTAACCGTTAAAGGTGAAGAATTAGCTGTTTTTCTTAAGAAAGCAAAGCTTTCTCTAAAAACTTTCTTTGTATTGTTAAATATGTCTGAACAGGTTGCTGAAGAAGACGCCTGCAAAGTTGAACACATGATTAACATCACCACTTTGAAGAATCTCTCAGCCTTTGTAGAAACAATACAGAACACTCAACAAGGCAAAGCACTGCTCCAGGTTTTCAAAAAAACAACACTAAAATAACCAGATAGTGAAAGGTTAGAGTTAAACAAGCATGTCAAGGTCTGTTCGGTATGGATGTATTTTGGTTTGGTCTATTAGTATGTGTGCTTGTTGGGTTATCAACCGGTTTAGGCGCTTTGCCTATTCTGTTTACAAAAAAGATTTCTGACAAAACCCTTGATGTACTTCTTGGTTTCTCTGCAGGCGTAATGCTGGCGGCAACCTGCTTTAGCTTGCTTGTACCCGCCGTTGATTTGGGCGGTCCATTAATCGCTGTAGCTGGCATAGCATTAGGTGCATTAACACTGCATCTGATTGACCGTTTCGTGCCTCATTTTCACCCCATTTCTGGACCTGAAGGACCAAAATCAAAAATGCCAAAAGTTTGGCTGTTCGTTATTGCCATTACCATTCACAATTTCCCTGAAGGTTTAGCGGTAGGTTTAGGGTTTGGCAGTGGTGACGTTTCAGCGGGACTTATAATTGCTGTCGCGATTGCTTTGCAGAATATGCCTGAAGGTTTAGCCGTAGCGTTGCCGCTAGTGCGTGAAGGTTACAGTAGACGCAAATCTTTAGCTTACGCGACATTAACTGGGCTTGTTGAACCTTTAGGTGGCTTGTTGGGGTTAGTGTTGGTTTCAGTTTTTCTGCCTTTTCAGCCGTTCGGTTTAGCTTTCGCAGGAGGCGCTATGCTTTTTGTGGTAAGTGACGAAATGATTCCTGAAAGCCACCGTAAAGGGTTTGAACGGCAAGCCACTTTTGGTTTACTTGTAGGTTTCATGTTAATGATGTTTCTGGATTGCCTGCTTGTTTAATAATAACTGCATTTTTTAGGCGCACATTTTATTAACTGTTAAGAAGGTTAAGATGTTTGGAGTTAAACGTGAACGAAAACGAGCAAGTAGCAAGGCTCAACAGCACCGAAGAGACATACATTGAAACTATTGATGCGCTTATCCGAAAGCTTGGTTACGCCGCCGTCACGGACATTGCTAAAGAACTCAACGTTAAATCTCCCAGCGTTACAAGCATGCTAAAAAAACTGGATTCAGTAGGTTTTGTCAAATACACGCCTTACCGCAACGTTACTTTAACTCAATATGGTAAAGACCTTGCATCTTTCCTGCGTAAACGGCAAAGACCTCTTCAGGCGTTCTTAACCATGCTTGGTGTATCTGCGGAAGTTGCCGAAGAAGACGCCTGCAAAATTGAACATATCCTTCACGCTTCCACACTTGATGAACTCTCAAAATTCGTTGATTATGTTCAATCTGTAGAGGGCAAAAATCTTCTTGAAGAATTCAAAAAATACCATAACAAAAAAGTGTAGTATAGTTGACTAGTTGTTTGTTCCTAAGCTTGTTTTGTTGATCTTACTTATTTTGAAATTTCTTCTAACGTTTTACCTTTTGTTTCCACACCAAGCACCGCTATTACAACAGCGCCTAAGATGTGAACAAGAGCAAAAACTGCAAAAGCCGCCGGTAAACCGCCATAAAAGTACAGTAATGGTGTAGCAGTGGGCGCAATCACACCGGCTAATCGTCCTATGCTGGCGGCGGCGCCTGCGGCGGTTCCTCTGATTCTGGTGGGGTAAAGTTCTGGCGTGTACGCGTAGAGGGCTGACCATGCGCCTAAATTAAAGAAGGAAATAACTATACTCCAAAACAGAATGGAGTTGGTGTCCATTGCTAAGCTGAGCAGTGCACTTCCAATGCCTGCAAACAAGAGGTAAAACGTGGCAATCCTTTTTCTTCCTACTTTATCGAGCAGTAACGCGGCAGTGTAATACCCGGGCACCTGTGCTAAAGTTACTATAAGAACCCATTGGATTGACCTTACAACCGTCAAGTTTAGTTCGGCAGCATAAAATGTTGGGAGCCAAGTGAATATTCCGTGATAAGTGTAAACCAGAACCGCCCAAGACACCCAAAGCATAAGAGTTCTTTTTCTAAACCGTTTTGACCAAAGCTCTTTTAGAGACTGTAAAAGCCCTTGGGTTTGTACCGTTGTGGTTTCTTCTTTGAAGTCTTCAATGAATAGCTTGTGTTTATCAATCAGGTTTTGTGCTTGCTGCTTTTTTCCTTTAATTAGCAAGTACCGTATGGATTCAGGTGCAAAAAAGTATACGATTGGAAGCAAAACAAGCGGCAATAGGGAAATTAAAAATGTTACACGCCAACCAACAATTGGAAACAGAACAAACGCAAAAGCAAGCGAAAGCAACGCGCCATAAACCCATGAAGCTTCAACTAAACCTAAAAAGCGTCCACGATACTTGGCGGGTACGTACTCTGAAATGTAGACTCCTGGTTGCGGCAGTGAACCGCCTAAGCCTATTCCGGCAATAAACCGTAAAATGCCCATGGTTAATGGGTCTGGGGCGACTGCGTTTAGTGCAGTAAAAACGGTCATGGTTGAAATAGTGAACAGCAAGGTTTTTTTTCTGCCTATTTTGTCGGCAAGTGCGCCGCAGGTTAATGCGCCTACGAACATGCCTATGTAACCGGCGCTTAATAGTAAACCTGAACTGAGCGGTTGCTGGGTTAATCCGAACTCGATGATTATCGGCGTTAAAACTGCTGCTATAAGCAAAACGTTCATGGCTGTAAAAGCGTAAATGAAGCTGCCTAAGGCTAAAAGACTGTAATGGAAACGTGTTAAACTTTGTTTTCCTTTCTCTTGTGATGCTTGGGTCATCAATTTAGTAACCGTTTGTTGGCAACTTAAAGCTTGTCATCCAAAAAAGAAAGGGTTTGCCAAATAAAGTAAAAACGCATTTTCTTTAACTCGATAAAAACATAAAAACTTCAATGTAAGAAGTGTATTGCATGGACAAGTTTCGGTTAGCCGTTTTTAACACTCAGCCGCCCCACCTTTACAGGGGAGGCGTGGAAAGACGCATAAACGAAACCACACGCCGCCTCACCGCTCAAACCGACGTCACCGTTTACAGCGGCACAAAAGCAGGCTTCAAAACCCCAGTTGTTATCGATGGCGTGAATCGTGTGCCCCTTTACTCAACAGACAGGGTTTACCCGCTTGATAACTGGACATTCAACCGAACAATCGCTAAAACCCAAATTGACGCAGACGTTTACGAAGCCCACAATGACAACGGCTATGGACTCCTTAAAGCGTTCAGCCAGCAGGGCATAAAAAAACCGCTTGTGCACACGATCCATGGCGTTCTAGCGGACGAGTTTGAGCAGACAAAACAGAATGGTTACGCCTCTTTTCGCGGCAGTTTAGCCAACCGTTTCATGCAGCGTCTTGCGAGGCTGGAAGGAGAGACAGCCCAAAAAGCCGAGGTAATCGTCACCATCAGCTGCTACTCGCTTGAGAAAATCAAGAAACATTACGGTGTTGACCCGTCGAAGGTTCGAATAGTGCCAAACGGGGTAGACCCAGAAAAGTACAAACCCGCGCCAAACCCGGCTGAGCTTAAACATCATCTCGGTTTCGGTGACGCGCCTGTAGTGCTTTTTGTGGGCAGTCTGATACCTCGTAAGGGTGTTGGTTTTCTGGTTGAAGCCGCCAAGCAAGTCACCAAAACCCAGCCAACCACGCAGTTTGTGCTTGTGGGAGACGGACCAATGAAGCCACAGTTAACCGCCGATTTAGCCGCAGCCAACTTATCTGGCAATTTTGTCTTCAAAAGCGACTTAAACGAGCAAGAACTCACCGCAATGTACCGCTGTTCAGACGTGTTTGTTTTGCCGTCAATTCAGGAAGGCCAAGGCATCGTGCTGCTTGAAGCGTCAGCATCCGAAAAGCCTGTTGTTGCTTTCGACATTGGCGGAGTAAACGAGGTTGTCCTTAGTGGTGAAACTGGTTTGCTGGCTAAGCGTGGCAGCAGCGGCGAGTTGGCTGAAGCTTTACTGAAACTTTTAGGTGATGCTGATTTAAGGTGTAGAATGGGTTCTGCTGGACGTAGGTTTGTTGTGGAAAACTTTACTTGGGATGTTTGCGCCCAAAAGATGCTTAACGTTTACCGTGAAGCTTTAGATTTTATGGCTTGAGCGTTAACTCCAACAGACTTGGCAAGTCGCCTAAAATCTGAGTTGCTCATCCATTCAGTTTTTAAGTAGTGACAGATTCGCTCTTCAGGTAATCCGATGCGTCTTGCTTCCTGAACAGTGTAACAGTAGGCTTCAATTTCTGTTGGTCTGTCAACGTATTCGTATTTTGGGTCAAAAAGTTCCTTGCCGTCCATGTGCTGTTTAACGTGGCAGAGTTCATGAATTAGGTCAAGGTAAATGTCGGTTTTGTTGCCGTTTCGCAAGTAATTCTTGCTTATCACTATATGTCCATCGTCGCCGTCAACGTACATGTAACCGCTGAGCCAACTGAACTCCACTTTTAGGCTGCTTAGGACTTCAGTTGTTTTTTCTCCAAAAATTCCTTGAACCGCCTCCACCTTGTCAAACCCTTTAAAATACTCCAGAAAACAACCTTTTGTGTTTCCAAAATCCAGCGGATTAACTGGAAGTTTACTCAAAAACTGCATTATTTTAACCATCAATCTTTCTGCTGAAGTCAACTACTGCTTTTTCTCCTACTTATATTCTGAAAGATGCTCAAGCCACATTCCCATCCCAACTAGGCAGTCAATATTTTTTATTGTGCCAATACTGGCGTCAATGTTTTGGCGCTCAAAATTTCGCCACATGCCGTCAGGCACCAAATTGAACTGTAAAGGAACCTTGCATTGTAAACCAAACTTTTCAGATAGCCCCGGAACCAGCAATCCCTCGTTGCAGGCTTTATGCGCTGAAATGTACGTTTGGACAAGCTGTGGCGCTGCAAATTTGCCTACACCATGCCATAACGCTGCATCTTCAGGTGAAGCCAAAGCGTACAGGAAAAACTGTGGTGAAGAAGGCGTTTCGCTGTAGCTGTAATTTGCAAGTTTTTCACCATCTACGGTTATATCGTCATCGCATTGAGCTGCAGATACGTCTTTAGGGTCTATACCGTTTGGGTAAAGCGATGTGGTTTTGTATTTCACTGTAACGTTTAGAAGTTTGTCATCTTCGAAATGGAGCTTGCCGTGGGCTGCACGTTTTGAACCATACCCCTTTTTTGAGTGCGGAACAGTAAGTAGGGTGGTTCGTTTTGTCATGCTTCTTCCCATGCAATTGTATGCTTGCTCTACTGATTGGAAGCTTTGGTGTGCTTGACTGATAATGTAGTGAAGTATGTCACCTTTTTTTTCCGCTTGAAGCGTAGACAATGGCATACGTAACGCGTAAAGTGAAAGGTTCATGCCGAAAACTCTGGATAACTCTTCAAGCTGCCTAAACTTGACGGCGTCCACAAAATCCATGTAGCTATCGGTGCGTTGTAGTTCTTCTTTTATTAATTCGACTTCATTTTTTGAGATTAGTGTGTCCTCATATTTTTTTACAAATGCTTTGTCAATTTTAAGTTGGTCAGTTTTGATGTTGGCGGCTGGAAAAGCGCTTTGCTCGCTATCGATTAATGATTGTCTTAGAGGGTTAATTGAGTAACGATCAGCTTCCACATCGTCAGTGTTAAGCAGGAAAGGTACAACGTAGCCTCTTGGCGGATTTTTCAATTCTTCACACAGGTTGCGGTAATCATCTTCGGTTGGTTCATGCATTTCTGTTTCCAAACAATAATTTGCACAGGTTTGAAGTAAGCGTGTTCCAATGATTCCTTGAATTTCTTCCGCGGTTAACTGAGGGTCAGTGTACTCGACGGAACCGCGCAAGTAGAAATGGTCCTCTTCAAACACAATACTGGTTTTTTTGCCGTCAACAAACCGAAACAGAGTCACTTTTTGATTGTGTTTTTCTTTTTTACGGTTTAGCGCTCCTTCAGCTAACGCTTTAGCGGCAGGCATGGATTTGGCTAGAAAACTTTTAACTAAGCTGTAACAATAATCGGGCATAAATGGATCTTATCCTCGTTCCAATGATTCTGGCAAGTGAATACTGTTTTGAATCTTGGGCACCCCTAAAAACATTCTTGACAAAGAAAAATCTTTTTGAAATCCTTCCTGTGATAATAAATTGTTTATGCCATTTTGGTTTTGAGGCAAATAAAGCGCGACACGTTTGCCCTTCAAACTGTTAAGCATTACATTTAAAAGTTCAACTGCCACTTTGGGTTTGTTTGGTTTGCAGACTAACGGTCCAACTTCAACCATTTTTTGGTACGTTTTAGACAAAATGTAGCCGTCTACTTCTTTGCCCTCAATTGAAGCAATGCATAAGTTGGTTTCTTTTTGCATTATGGCTTTTAGGAGTCTTGACCTGTCAGCGCCAAAAAATTTTTTGTCAAAACTGTTTAACGCTGAAAAGTCCGGTTGTTTTTCAAACTTGGGAAATCCCCTACTGCTTGGTTGAACGTTGTCGTTATGCATAACTGTCAAGTTTATGTCTGCTTTGAAACCAGATTTGCCATAGAACCCTTTTAAGTGCTGATACGCGAATAACCCGATGGTTTCTACTCCTTTGTTTTGCATGTGGCTAATTGCGTGCTCTAACAGTAAGCGTCCCGCGCCGTGCCCGCGGTGTTGAGGCTTCACAATTAAGTCTCCAAACCAGCCTACCTTGCCGAAGCTTATGTAGGTCGCTATCCCAACTGGCTCTGAATCTTTAAACAGTACAAGGCAGCCTTCAGGTTCAAGAGACTGATGAAAACTAAAGTCTGCCTCCTCCATGCCCCAATCCATAGTGTTAGCTAAATCAACAGCAAAACCGTAATCTTTGACAGTCAATACTTTAACTTGAAACACAATAAGGTTATGTTTTTTTGAGCAATTAAATGTATAGAAACGGCTTTATGTTCCGAAATTAAATAGTTTATAGTTTTCTAGCTTGCTTTTTGAAGGATGCATATGGGTTTTGACTGTTTTTTTAAAACCTTGCGTGTTAAGGCTGCTTTTCTTTGTTTAGTGTGGGTTCTGCTTTTTGTTCTTTCAATGTCATCGCTGGAGTTGCTTCTGAATACTTTTTCAAATAACGAGCAGGTTCAAAGTTTAGTGAGTTTAACATGGTCTGGTTATGTTGTTGCCTCTGACTTTTCAAATCCCCAGCCTGAAGTTGTTGGCGTGAATGCTTCTTGGATTGTGCCAAACGTTAACATTTCACCTGGGAACACTTATTCTTCAGCTTGGATTGGGATAGGCGGTCAATTTGATAAATCGTTAATACAGGTGGGAACCGAGCATGACTCGGTTGATGGTAAGGAAAGATTTGTTGCATGGTACGAGTTGTTGCCTGATTACGCGATAAGTGTTCCCCTGAAAATTTCTGCGGGTGACTTGATTTATGCCTCCATAAACTTGATAGACAACAATACCGGCTTGTGGCTTATGCAGTTGAATGATTTAACGACTGGTGAAAGTTTCAGCAAAAAAGTGAATTATAATTCAACTTACTTGTCTGCTGAATGGATTGTTGAAAGACCTACCCTTAACGGTCAAATAAGTAACCTAGCAAATTTTGGTTACGTAACATTTTCAGATGCTCACGTGAACATTAAAGGCACAATTTTGCCAATGGGAAACACATCGTTTTCTCAAATCCACTTAACTGACCATCAAAACACGCAATTAACCACGGTTTCACAAATCAGCACTGACGGCAAAAGCTTCACTGTACAGTATATTGCAGGAAGTTAACGGTTTTTAGCTTCCTCATACAGGCTGCTTATACATTGACTTGTTATTACCCCAACAATCTTTGAGGGTTCAACTGGGTCAATTACTGGAATTAAATCCATTTTTTCACGGTTCATAAGTTTATTTGCCTCCAAAATAGGGTCTTCAGGTGAAACAGACCTGTTTTTTGAAGGCATTTGCTCAACTTGCATGCTGGTTCTTTGGTCAGGGTTAACTTTCATTAATTCACTCCACGTGACAACACCTTGAAAAAAGCCGTCTTTTTCTACTAAGGCGTCATGGTAACGGTTCTTAAACATGACTTCCAAGGCTTCAGAGATGTTTTGTTTTGGATTTACCGTTCCAATATCGGTTTGCATAACGTCTTTAACACGGATTCCCGCCAGTTTAGTGGAAATGATTGTTTGTTCTCCTTCTTCACTGGCTCCAATATACACGAAAATGCCGACTAAAACAATCAAGAAATAACCTGGAATAATAAAACCGGCAATAATCATTCCGATACCCAAGATTCTGCCCAAATAAACAGCGTACCTTGTAGCCTGTGCATATTTTAGACGTGTAGCTAATAAAGCCCGCAGGACTCTGCCGCCGTCCATTGGAAAAGCAGGAATCAAATTAAAAGCGCCAAGAAGCAAGTTTAGGATTGCCAAATCAATTATAAAGTTTCCAGTAATGGCTGAAGCAGATAGACTGCCAATGAGGTTTGGAGAAATAAGTAAGCCTATGCCAAGCAATGCAGCTCCTAAAATGAGGCTTGTTAAAGGTCCAGCTATTGCCATACGCCATTCCTGGGCTGGGTTGTCAGGGATTTCTTCAATTTCGGAAACCCCCCCGATCGGGTAAAGAATAATTTTTCGAACCTTAATGCCGTAACGTCTGGCAACTATTGAATGAGCAAGTTCATGAAAAAACACAAAAACAAACAGTAACAGTACAAGGTAAAATGTGTAAAAAAGTTCTTGATAAAAAAGGGTTAAACCTAGTACTCCTAAGATTAACAGTATGAAGGTTAGGTGCAGTTCAACAGGTATCCCCCAAACTGAACCCATCTTAAAAGAATACTTCATACGGTAAAATGGCTATGAATGGTTTTTATAATTTCCGATTAAGCGTTAACTATGCTTTTATTTTTCATGTTTTGTATGACAAGCGGGGTTAAGAAGCAGGCATATTTGTTCTGCAATATGGTTAAATGCTGCTTTATGTTAACTTATTTTTTGAGGAATTGTGCTTGTCGGAGATTGTTTACAACAAACCTGTCGTATGTATTTTCAAGGAACGCGACGTACACCCAGAAGTTGACCCATTCGTAGTGGTTAAAGCCAAAAAAATTACGTTAAACAAAACAAAGGACTCTAAATTCGATTGTAAAATGCAGGATTTCTTCACGCTTATGGGTGACGCTGATTATCTTTCTTCCCCCGAAGGAGAAGACGACCATTACGTGATGTGCTGGTTTGATGACACCCAACCAGACATGACCCATGACTTGAGGCGTTTAAGAGGCGTCACGCTTAAAGGACAACCAAAACTGTCTTACACGCAAAGCGGCAAAAGAACCTACAATGCGGCTTTTGAAGCCAAACAAGCAAAACTCTAAACGGGTGCATTGGATAAGTTATTATCCTCCAGAACTTATTACTTGTTGAGGTTACTAGCTTGGCAATGTTTGTTTGGAATAAACCAGTGATTTCTATTTTCAAAGAGCGAAATTCCCCTCCTGAGGTTGAACCCTTCGTGGTTGTTAAGGCACGAAAACTTTTGGTTAACCAATCTGGTGATTCCTTTTCGGGGTCAATTGAAGATTTCTTCAGGCTAATGGGTGACGTTGACTATTTGAGTTCTCAGGAAGGTACAAGTGACCATTATGTGCTGTGCTGGTTTGATGATACAATTCCTGAAATGACAGGCGATTTCAGAAAATTAACAGGCACAGTTTTAAACGGTGAAGTGAAGCTTCAAATTGGCGAAAACGGAAAAAGAACATACAATGCATCATTTACCGCTAAACGTGCAAAACTAAAATAAACTTTCAACCCGCTAAGAGATGCAGGCTTTTTTGACCCAAACTTTCTTTGGTAAATCACCAGTTTATGGCTCTTTTAACAGCTCAACATGAAATTTCGACGTTTTTCAGATGTTTTTTGCGTTTTTTATGAACTTACTCTTAAATATAACTGAACAATTTGCATACTGTAATGGTTGGAGGAGACCATGGTAGAGCAGAAACTACGTGTAACCCTAATTACCGGTAGAACCATCGATCAAGGCGTCGGCAAAGAAATGGGCAAAGGCTCAAAAGAATACTTTGACAGCGCCGCAGTCTGTTTTCTAGATCCTGTTGACATCAAAAAACTTGGTCTAAAAAGCGGAACCAACGTAAAAGTAACATCCCAATACGGCTCCATTGTCGTAAAAGCCAAAAAGTACACTCACGGAGCAATGCCCGGCATGATTTTTATGCCCTGTGGACTTTGGGTAAACGCCATCTGCGGCGACGACACGTACAGCATGGGCATGCCTGTCTTTAGAGGTTTCACTGTTGAGGTTGAACCAGCCCCAAATAAGCCAGTTTTAACTTTAGATGAGCTTCTAAAAACTCAATTTGGGAAGGAATTATTATGACTAAAGTAATTAATTCAGTTGTTTGCCCGATATGCGGCTGCTTATGTGACGATCTTGAAGTAACAGTGGAAAACAACGAGATTGTCAAAATGAAAAACGGTTGCGCAGTCTGCGAAGCTAAAATGGTTCACGGCTACAAAAGCGAAGAACGCATCCTTGAACCATACATACGAAAAGACGGCAAACTTGTACCTGTCACAATCGATGAAGCAATTCATAAAGCCGCACAAATCCTAGTTGACGCAAAATATCCCCTGCTGTTCGGGTGGACAAGCTCTACAAGCGAAACCCAACATGTCGGCGTCGAATTAGCTGAAGAACTAGGTTCAGCATTAGACAACTGCTGCAGCGTTTGCCACGGTCCATCAGTCATGGCTACCCAAGAAATCGGTATCCCAACAGCCACACTGGGCCAAATTCGGCACCGTGCAGACTTAATCGTGTACTGGGCAACAAACCCTTGGAGTTCACACCCAAGACACGTTGAAAGATACACAGCGTTCACTGAAGGGCGCTTCGAAAAAAGCGAATTCAAAGATTACGTTCAAAAACTAAAAGCAAAAGCAAGCCAGAAAAAAGTGGCTGCAACAATCCGGCGCACACAAGTTCGTTACCAGCCGCCTCCACGTCCACAAACATGCGTTGTCGATGCGCCCCCACAAACTCTTGCAAAAATGGGTCGCAAAATGATTGTTTTCGACGTGAGAAAAACCATGACTGCCGAAGTAGCTGACTACTTTGTTCAGGTTGAACCAAACAGTGATTACGAAATATTTGACGCGTTGCGTTGCTTAGTTAACGATCAAGAATTGGATGTTGACAAAGTCGGCGGTGTCCCAGTTGATTACTTAAAAGATATTGCTGACGCAATGGTTAACGCTGAATTTGGCGCCATCTTTTTCGGTTTAGGTTTAACACAAAGCGCAGGCAGATTCCGTAACATCGAAATCGCCATTGCACTGGCACGTGACCTTAACCGCAAAACAAAATTCGTTATTTCTCCAATGAGAGGCCACTTTAACGTTACAGGCGCAAACACGGTTTTCGCTTGGCAAACAGGTTACCCTTACGCGTTAGATTTCTCTCAAGGTTACCCACAATACAACCCTGGAGAATTCACTGCAGCCGACCTGCTACGCCGCGGCGACAACGATGCAACGTTAATCATTTCAGCAGATCCAGCAGCTCACTTCCCCAAAAACGCAATACAAAACATGATGAAGCACCCCTTAATCACCATTAACCCTGATTGGAACGCAATTTCAAGAATAGGCGACGTAGTGTTTCCAACTCAATGGTGTGGCATAGAACAATCAGGCACTGCTTACCGTATGGATTCCGTTCCAATTCCACTTAAAAAAGTGGTTGAACCTCCAAAAGGTGTGCTTAGCGACGAAGTGATTGTCAAACGGATTCTTGAAGAGGTCAGAGCTATTAAAGCTCAAAAAGCCGAAAAAGACTGTAAGGCGCCACAAGAACCAAAAACCGCCAAAGCGGTCGCTACCAAAAAACCTCGAAAGAAAACCGTAAAATCGGAGGTTGCTTAATTGACTGAACTCCTAATCAAGAACGGTTTCGTGATTGACCCAATCCAAAAGATTGACGGTCAAAAAATGGATATAGCCATTAAAGACGGCAAAATAGTTGAAAAAGTCAACGAGAAAAAAGCCAAAATCATTGACGCTTCCGGTTTGCTTGTCATGGCTGGCGGTGTAGACATTCACAGTCACATTGCAGGCTCCGAAGTTAACATTGGCAGAATGATTCGCCCCGACGACCACATAAAAGACGTCGTTAAGAAAACTGCTTTAACCCGCGCTGGCACAGGCTACTCTATTCCCTCAACTTACGTTACTGGTTACCGTTACTCAAAAATGGGTTACACTACAGTAATGAACCCGTCAATGGCGGCTATGAAAGCAAAACATGCTCACGAAGAATTAAACGACATCCCCTTAATTGACAAAGCATCATTCACGTTGCTTGGTGACTGGTGGTTTTCACTTGAAAACCTGGCTAAAGGCGACATCGAAGAATGCGCAAGACACATCGCTTGGATGCTTACCAACACCCGCAGCTACGCGATTAAAATCGTTAATCCCGGCGGTTTAGAATCTTGGGGTTTCGGCAAAAACGTTCACAGCCTCGATGACCAAGTGCCAAACTTCTGCTTAACCCCCAGAGACATCATTACAGGTTTAGCAAAAGTTAACAAGATGCTTAACTTGCCTCACACAATCCACTTGCACACTAACAATCTGGGTATACCTGGAAACTATAAGACAACACTTGACACAATGAAGGCTTTTGAACACTTATACACTGGTGATAAACCAGTCGCGCATATAACTCACATTCAATTCAGCAGTTTTGCTGGCGACGGTTGGGCACACTTCAAATCTGGCGCGGAAGAAATTGCGAACTACCTTAACGCTCACAACCACATGACCGTTGATATTGGCCAAATTACTTTTGCTGACACTACAACCATGACTGCTGATGGACCATTCGAGTTTTCACTTTACGAGCTTGGCGGTCACAACAAGTGGGTTAACAGTGATGTTGAAACTGAAACAAGCGGCGGCATCATTCCGTTCCACTTCAAGAAAAAGAATGCTGTAAACGCGATACAATGGTCAATCGGTCTTGAATTGTCACTGCTGATTAAGGACCCCTGGAAAATGCACATGACTACTGATCATCCTAACGCGGGACCATTCTATCATTATCCACGGGTTTTCGCTTGGCTATTTAGCCGTAAAGCACGTGAAGCAACATTTAAAAAATGCAACAAGAAAGCCCAGAAAAAGAGTCTAATTCCATCAATCGACCGTGAATATAGTCTCTACGAATTGGCAATTATTACACGTGCAGGAACAGCCAAAGCTTTAGGCCTAAAAAATAAAGGGCACCTCGGCGTGGGCGCTGACGCGGACGTTTCAATATACAACATTAACCCTGAAACACAAGACATCGCTAAAAACTACAAGCCCGCACGAAGAGCCTTCAGCAACGCAGTTTACACAATCAAAGACGGAGAAATAGTTGTAAAAGACTATGAAATTGTTGCTACACCCCCCGGCAGAACAATGTGGCTTGACATTCAAACAAAAGAACCCTGCAGAATCGACGAAGAAATAAAACGCAAATTCAAAGAGTACTGGACTATGGAATTTGACAATTACCCAGTCACTGACCATTACGTCAAAGTTCCAGAAAAATTAACAGTAAAGGCGAGTGTCTAAAAATGATAACAATCTCACCTAAACGAGCATTTGACGTTCCAATCCAAGCCGCATGCATCAGCGTTGACGTGCTTGCAGGAAAAACCGTTGAAGAAATCAAAGCAATGCCAATAACCGAAGGCAAAGAAACCATACTGCTCGGCGACGTATTCGAAATCACCGAAGACAAATCTGTAGAAACCCCAAGCATCACCCTTAACGGCGACTTCTCAAGAGTCAAACGTATCGGTCAAGGCATGAAAACAGGCGAAATCGTCATCAATGGCGATGCAGGAATGCACACAGGCGAAAAACTTTCCGGCGGCAAAATCGTTGTCAACGGCAATATCGGTGGCTGGTCAGGCAGCGAAATGAAAAAAGGCGTCCTTGAAGTTCACGGCGACGCAGGCGACTACTTAGCTTCACCATACAGAGGCACAAACACCGGCATGAAAGGCGGCGTGATCACTGTTGACGGAAACGTGGGCACAGACGTAGCTACTTGGATGCAGGGTGGAACCATCAAAATCAAAGGTTCAGCTGGAAGATTCCTTGGTTACCACATGAGCGACGGAACCATCTACCTTGAAAAAGGTTGTGACATTCGTGCAGGCGCATGCATGACCGGCGGAAAAATCATCATAAACGGCGCAATGGAACTAATGATGCCTACATTCACAATTGACAGCATCAAACCCAAAGTCAAAGTTGACGCTACACAAAACGCTCAAGGGCCATTCTACGTTTTTCTCGGCGACATGGCAGAACACGGCACAGGCAAAATATTTGCCCTAAAAGCTTCTAATCCAACGCTGAAATCCTACGAAAAATACCTCTAATTTTTCTTATTCGTTAAAGAACGCTTTACGCTTTTTTTGATTTTATTGTTTGTTTAAATGTTTTTTTGCCGAATGACTTATCAGATTCGCCGCTCAAAAAAGCATTTGAGGATTGGCTTATGCGTCAAGTAGACATGACTAGGCTCGACTTAACAACAGGCACAGCAACCAAAATGTATGACTGTGTCGCAGAAGAAGTGCCGCTGAAAATAACTGTAAACAATGATTACGCATTTGTCATTTGGAGTTCCCCTTCACAATTCAAAGAACTTGCCGTAGGCCACCTTTATGCCGAAGACATCCTTTACTCAATCGACGAAATAGAAAGCATCACAACCGACCCAGCAGAAAACGTTTGCCACGTAAAATTCAAAGCGGGCATAAACCTTGATGACCGCATGGACAACCGTAGACGCGGCGCAAGAATCGTACCGCTCATAAAAAACAGCGCCTCCGCTTACCAGCATGACGACAAAATCGCCTCTGTCCAGTCTGGTTTAAAAATTAAGGCTCAAACAATTCTGGACGTCATTTGCATGATGAATGAGAAAGCTACGGGTTTTAAGGAAACCGGCGGTTTGCATGACAGCGGCATCTTTACAGCTGACGGAGCCATGGTTGCTTTCTCTGAAGACGTGGGCAGGCACAACACAGTGGACAAAGTTATCGGTGAAGGTTTGCTTAAAGGGTTAGATTTTGGGCAATGTTTTATGATTATCACTGGACGCGTGCCCGGTGATATGATTTACAAAGCTGCAAAGGTTGGTTTGCCTATTGTGGCGTCAGTGGCGGCTGTTCTCAACTCGGGAGTTTCTTCAGCCCAAAAAGCCAATGTGACTTTGGTGGGTTTTGTGCGTGGAAAACGCATGAACGTCTACACAAGCCCCGAACGCATAACCCTATAGAACAGCGCTGGGTTAAGCATTTTTTAGTTTATACCTGTGCGGCTGCCCCGTTTTGCCCATAACCCACGATTCACACCACGTCTTATCCGCCAAAGCCCGCTCCAAAAGCATTAGGCAACTGTTTTTCTTGTAAATCTCAGCTTCATTACGGTAACAGTTTGCGGCATCAAAAAACGTTTCTTTACCCTCAAAATCAAGCGCCACTGATAATTTGGAATCACTCACTTTAAGCCCCTTAGCATGTTCCAACAATGTTTCGCCTTTGCCTTCTCCTGCTACGCCTGCCCAGAAAAAGCTGCTACCAAACTCAAAACGGCTTTTACATAACTCAAAGGTTTTCTGTGCCATTCCAAAATTGCCTTTTTTAAGCATCCCTACGGCGTTACGCATAAGTTGCAAGTCAGAAACTGAAGGGACACCGCGATTAAGTATAATATTGTCTTTGACGGAACCGTTGAGGCGTCGGGTTTGCAGTTTTTTTAGGTCTTCTTGGGTGTTGATGTTGATGAAGCTTTTAAGTTCAGGGTCAAGGGTTCTGATGGTTTTCATTGGTGATGCCAGCAGGGTTTTCGAGGCTGCCCTGTGTATATCGTCTGAGCGGGGTCGCTTAAGCTGGCAGAGGGTTTCAACAATTTCCAGACCAATTTCGCGTTGGAGTACCACTATGAGTGTTTCAAGCCTGCCGTTAGGCCACATAGGCACAACATCTTCAAAACCATCCGATGCAGTAAACAAGTAATTTGCCACTTCTGGTTTAACAAACGGCATATCACAAGGCACAATTAGGCACTTTTTCGCTTGAGTGGCTTTTAGCCCTGTCATAATTGCTACGTTAGGACCGCTAATATCTGCTTTTTCATCAACCACGATATGCGCTTTTAAACCCTGTATTCCTAAAAGCTCTGTATATCTTACTTTTCTTTCCTCATTATTAACGCAGACAACAACCTCATCAACTACATCCTTCACGTTTTCTATGGCATGAACCAGTAATGGTTTGCCTTCAAGTTCTGTCAAAGCTTTATCCTGCCAACTTTGCTGTTGAGTTTGGAACCTTCTGGCTTTTCCCCCTGAAAGTATCAGTGCAGCCCGTCGCGTCATAATGTTGTCTCCTTAAGCCTGTTTTTGGGTCTTAGCCAACTGCTGCTTTACAAGTTCAACAAGTCGCTCACCCTCTTCAGGAATACGGATGACTGGCACGCCTTGGATTAATGCGGCGTCTGTGTTTTTGCTTATGACCCCTGAAACTGCAAGTATGGGTTCAACGTTTCTCTGTAGCGTCTCTTGGAGGGTCTCTGTGTCTTTTGCGGTGATGATTTTTGAAACGTCTGCTCTTTTGGCGATCAAGGCATGGAATCCTTCGATGAATATGATGTCTAAAGGTTCTTGTTCGATTACTGCAATCACTTGGTCAAGGCTGTTTAGTTCCAGTTTGGTTCTTTTGATGACGGATACTTCTTCGGGTGAAATTGCGGCTACAACTTTTGCGCCTGCTTGGGCATAACGCCACGTGTTTGTTCCTTTAGTGTCAATCGTGAAGCCCAAGTGATGTACGTGTTTGATTGTGCCAATTTTGTATCCTTGTTTAGAAAGCTGTGCTGTTAGGTATTCGAGGGTGAATGTTTTTCCTGAACCGCTTCTTCCTACGGCTGCAACGATTAAAACCATGACTTGTTTGCTCGCTCCTGCTGAACTTTCAACCTGATTAGCTTTATAAGTTAATTCCTGCGACTTTTTTGGGTTTTGTATGTTGTTTTGTTTTTTGTCCTGTTTGGCTCGTTTTCAGGCGATTTTTTTGCGCAAGATTATGGATTTGCGTTGGTCTTTTCCATTATCACTAGGATTTGCGACTGCCTGAAAGATGGGAGTCCAGGTCACCGATATTATTTAATAGTCACATTGCGTCGTTGTTTTTAAATTTTGTCAACGCTTGCCTGTTTCGTTGTTTTTGCCTTTTTGTTTTTTGAAAAGCAGTGCGATATGATTATATAGTAATATCGTGTATGTGTTCAAGAAGGCAGCAAGAGGTTGCTACAGCGCAACAATGATGCCAAAACTGGGATACCAACCCCGGATCTCCTCCAACTACCCGAGCTCCCTGCGAGTCATTGTTGCTTGCGCCA
This sequence comes from Bathyarchaeia archaeon, assembly GCA_042296865.1. Taxonomy (GTDB): domain Archaea; phylum Thermoproteota; class Bathyarchaeia; order Bathyarchaeales; family Bathycorpusculaceae; genus Bathycorpusculum. The sequence continues at coordinate 390,504 of CP170178.1, forward strand.
ATGCCCTCTCTTCCCTTCATTCTACTTTTAGTCATTACCTTTTTCTTCTATAGCGCCTCTTTAAAGAGTCAATTAGTCAGAGGGAAAGGGTTTGCCAAAAATAATCGCAGTAGTCGGCGGAAAACACTCTGGAAAGACAACCATAATTGAGAACCTGATTACAGAATTGAAAAGCCGCGGCTACACTGTTGGCGTAATAAAAGAAATGGTCCGCATCCCAACCCTTGACACGCCGCAAACAGAAACCGACCGCTATGCCCAAGCAGGCGCAGAAAAAATTGTTGCAGTCCCCCGCACAGAAACCGTCATATTCATCAAAAAACGTTTAACCATTCAAGAAATTCTGCCGCATCTTGAAGATTTGGATTACGCCTTTTTAGAGGGTTTTGAGCATGAAAAATTTGTTCATAAGATTGTGGCTGCCAAAAACTTTGAGGAAGCCCAAAGTTTTATGGATGACTCGGTTGTGGCGGTTTCTGGTTTAATTATGGAGTCTGCAAAGGAGCGGTCAAAAGCTTTCATTTTGAATGTTCCGTTGTTTAGCAGTTTAACTCACGCTGACAAACTTGCCGATTTAATTAAGTGAAACCAGTTTTCACCAGCCTATTTGTAGTCTAATATTTAATCATTGCAGAAAACCTATAGGGGGTAGGTTTTCACCAACCTATTTGCCGCCTATTAGGATATCTATGCAAGAACCTATAGAGGTAGTCCCTTAATGCCTAATAATCAATTTAAAAGAAGAGATAAAATTTAAAGGGTTAAAAGTCCCTTGCGTCTTAACGTGTCTGACTGTGCGTGAGTGTAACGCCAAACCACGTCGCCTCGCGTGTCACTTTGGAAATCCCAAGGGGCAACAATTACGATGTCGCCTTCCCTAATCCAGACGCGTCGCTTCATTTTGCCTCTGATACGGCAGAGTCGTTCTTTGCCGTCTTGACATTTAACTTGAATACGGTCGAAACCCAAAAGTTTTGTAACTACACCTAAAATTTCGCCCTGTCCAGGATAGACTAACTCGCCGATTTCGCCTTCACTTAAAACCTTTTTCTTTCCCAAACGTTAAACCTCTATTATCTTTAAAATGAATGATAACACGTTGCTTAAAAGCGTGTTCATTGAAATCAACAGATTTAACAGGAACAGCCAAAAGCCAAAAGTCGGAAATTGGCTAAGTTTAAAGCTTAACTGTCTATTACTCTTTTGTTAGAGCACTGATTAGAATGTCTTACGTTTTCAATATTCCATATCGAAGCAACATTAAACTAAAGCAGGTCATGGAAAAAGTCAAAGAAGACAAGAAACTGCAAACATACTGGCGATGTGCCAACGTTATGGCAATCGAACGCATGGGCTACACAGATCATGGACCAACCCACGTAAAAATCGTGGCAAACCTTGCCCTTAAACTTTTAAGAGTGCTTTTAGAAAAAAAGCTAATCACCCCAAGCATTGTTGAAAACTACGGGATGACCGCCGATGATGCTGAAGTTGTGGTGGTGCTGGGCGCTATACTTCATGATTTAGGAATGATTGTTCAAAGACGCAACCACGAAAAATACAGCGTTTTCTTAGCTTTAGGTGTCCTTGAGAACCTGTTAACGCCAGCCTACAATGAAGAAGAACGCACAATCATCATCTCAGAAGTCTTGCACGCGATTGTTTCGCATGAGCAACCAGAAACACCAGAACTCCCAAGCAAAATATTGACTAAAGAAGCAGGAATAGTAGGCATTGCCGACGCCTTAGACATGGAAGCAGGAAGGGCACGAATCCCATTCCAAGCAGGAAAAATTGACATTCACGCCGTCTCAGCCCTATCCATCGAAAAAGTCGCTGTAAACCTGCCAGACGATGAACAGCCAAAACCAATCGTTATTCACATAAAAATGAGCAATTCAGCAGGCATATTCCAAATTGATGAACTACTGAAACCACGAATAGTTAATTCAGGCTTGGAAAATTTCTTCCATGTAGTTGCAGAGATTACAGGCGAAAAGGAGAATCGAATTATCGAAAAATTTGAGATTTAGTTACAGTTTTTATCTTCCTAACATTAAGTTTCTATTATGATTCTTAAGTATGACGTATTAGTTATCGGCGGCGGCATCTCGGGTCTTTACACGGCGTTAACGGCCAACACAGAAAAATGCCGGGTTGCAGTGGTCAGCAAGGTTCATGTTACCCGTTCTCATTCGGTTGCTGCTCAAGGCGGAATAGCTGCAAGCCTTGGAAACGAGGAAGAAGACCATTGGGAATGGCACATGTACGACACCGTAAAAGGCAGCGACTACTTGGCAGACCAAAACGCCGTAGCAGCCTTAGCAAAAGAGGCACCAAACGCAATTTATACGCTTGAACACATGGGCGTACCTTTTAGCCGAAACAGGGAAGGCAAAATAGAGCAACGCCGTTTTGGCGGACACACCAGAAACCATGGAGAAGCCCCCATAAAACGCGCCTGTTACGCTTCAGACCGGACAGGCAGAACCATAATGGATACCCTCTACGACAAGTGCCAACAAAACAACGTTATGTTTTACAATGAAGTTTTCATTCAAAACCTGCTTTTCTATGGTAACCAATGCTGCGGAGCCGCAGGATACAGTATTGCAGACTGTACACCAGTAGTTTTCCATGCTAAAGCAGTCGTTTTGGCAACGGGCGGCTGCGGAAAAATCTACAAAACCACTAGCAACGGGTTTGCTTCAACTGGTGACGGTTTGGCTTTGGCGCTTGATGCCTCTTTTCCACTTGAGGATATGGAGTTTGTGCAGTTTCACCCAACTGGCATTCACGGTTTAGGCATCCTGATTAGTGAAGCAGCAAGAGCAGAAGGCGGAATCCTACGCAATAACAAGAACGAAGCGTTTATGGAGCGATATGCCCCGACGCTTAAAGACCTGGCGCCAAGAGACATCATTTCACGGGCAATTCTAAAAGAAATCAATGACGGAAAGGGAATTAACGGAAAAGATTACGTTCATCTTGACCTGCGAGGCATCGGCAAAGAACGTTTAAACCAGAAGCTGCCTGAAATCTCATCGTTCATCAAGACTTATTTGGGAATGGACCCGTCTGAATCCTTGGTGCCTGTAGCGCCAACATGCCATTACATTATGGGCGGCATCCCCACGGATGTCAATGGACACGTTTTAGCTGATGCAGACGAAAAGCATATTGAGGGTTTGTATGCTGTCGGCGAATGCGCCTGCGTGAGTGTTCATGGAGCAAACCGTTTAGGCTGCAACTCCCTGATTGACCTCGTCGTGTTTGGTCGAAAAACAGGTTTAACAGTGAATGAAGATTTAGTTGGCAAAAATTTTCAGCCTCTTCAATTTCAAACAGAAAACAAAGTGACAGACAAAATCAACAGTCTGCTTGAATCCAAAGGCACCGAGAAAACCGCCGTCCTCCGTGAGATCATGCAGGGGCTTATGACGGAGCAATGCAGCGTTTTCAGGAATAGAGAAAACCTAACAGGGGCCTTGGAACAGATTAGGCAACTAAGGAACCGATGCCAAAACGTGGGGTTAAGTAATAAGTCAAAAATTTTTAATTATGAACTTCAGGAAGCCCTTGAATTAGTTAACATGCTTCGGGTGGCGGAAGTTATTGTTTATTCGGCGCTTCAAAGAACCGAAAGCCGCGGCGCACACTTTCGCAGTGATTACCCAGAACGTGACGACGTGCGGTGGCTAAAGCACACGTTAATTCGTGAGTCTCCAAGCGGGTTTACTGTGCGTTTTAAACCTGTTTCTATTAGCAGGTTTGCGCCAGAAAAACGGAGGTACTAACATGAAGTTAACCATGAAGATTTTCCGTTTCAACCCCGAAGTCGATAAGCAGCCACATTATGACACCTTCACTTTTGAGGCAGAGCCAAATGACCGCATACTTGACTGCCTAAACAAAATCCGTTGGCATAAAGACAGTACCCTGAGTTTTCGAATGTCCTGTGCACATGGCATCTGCGGCTCTGACGGTTTAACAATCAACAATCAAGCAGCTTTGGCATGCCAAAAACTGGTAAAAGACTACGATTACACAAAAACCCTGCTGATTGAACCGTTGCGGTATTTTAAAGTTGTAAAGGACCTGATTGTTGATTTAGAACCGTTCTTTGAACGGATAAAAACGATAAATCCGCAACCGCCACCCAAAACCCTGAAAGATTATCCAGAAAAAGAACGTATTCAAACGCCTGAACAACGAGGAGTTTTCGAGGATGCTTTGAAATGTATTCTTTGCGGCTGCTGTTATGGAGTATGCCCCGTTTTGAATGAGCAAGACCGCATGTTTCTTGGTCCAGCAGCGGTTCTTCGTGGGCAACGTTACGTTTTTGATTCTCGAACGACCGACGACAGGGAGCGTCTTGAGGTTTTGGAGAAACCGCATGGGGCTTTAGGCTGCAAGAATTATTACAAGTGTACGCTTGTTTGTCCAAAGAACATTAAAGTGACTGAGGCGATAATTAGAATTAAGAAGAAAATAATTCAAGAAAAACAAGACGTGTAGGAGAAAAGGCAAGCCGTGTCTACCCGAAAAGAAATTGATCCTCTTGGAGAAAAAGAAATCCCCAAAGACGCATACTTTGGCATACAAACCCTTCGTGCAACAGAAAACTTTCCCGTAAGCGGCATCAAAGAGCCCCTTGTTTTCATTAAAGCTTACGTTTACATTAAGAAAGCCGCGGCAGTCACCAACAAAGAGGTGGGCTGGCTTAAAAAAGAAACCGCAGACGCAATCATTCAAGCCTGCGACGAAGTTCTCAACGGCAAATATGTTGACCAATTCGTGATAGATGTGTTTCAGGCAGGCGCAGGCACATCCTTTAACATGAACGTTAACGAGGTTTTAGCTAACCGTGCCTTGGAAATACTTGGCAAACAGAAAGGCGAATACAAAATCGTTGGTCCAAACGACCATGTCAATATGGGGCAATCAACTAACGACACGTTCCCAACTGCCCTGCATGTTTCAGTATTAATGGCATTACAGCCGCTGCTTAACGAGCTTGACCGTCTCGGTGAAGCATTTGAAACATTAGGCAAAAAATACGCTCACGTTATCAAGTCAGGAAGAACACACCTACAAGACGCAGTACCAGTGACAAGTGGGCAAGAGTTCAGCGCGTACGGTTCAGCCATCAAAAACTGCTGCACAGAGCTTAGACGGCGGCAAGAAAACCTTTATGCGGTAGCTTTAGGCGGTACAGCCACGGGAACCGGAGCCAACACGCCCCCAGATTACAAGCGGCTTGCAATCGGTGAACTCACCAAAATGACTGGGTTTCCGTTAAAGCCTGCAGCCAACAATTTTGAAGCATTGCAGAGTCACAGGGCAGCGGCGACGGTTTCAAGCGGTTTAAAGGAGTTGGCTTTGGAACTTATTCGTATCGCCAACGATTTGAGGCTCTTAGCGTCTGGTCCAACAACTGGGTTTGACGAAGTTACGTTGCCGCCTGTTCAACCGGGCTCTTCTATTATGCCCGGCAAAGTGAACCCAGTTATGGCTGAATGCCTCGACATGGTAGCTTACCAAGTTGTTGGATGTGACGCCGCGGTTTCTTTAGCAGTGCAAGCGGGACAGCTTGAACTAAACGTTATGACCCCTGCTATAGTTTATAACATGCATTTCTCCATCCAAATACTCACCAATTACTTGCCCGCATTCCGAAAACGATGTGTGGAGGGCATAACGGTGAATGAACAAAAATGCGCGGATTACCTTGAAAAAAACCCGTCCATGGCGACTTTGCTGTCACCATACATTGGTTATTTGGAAGCTGCCAAACTGGCTAAGCAAGCCCAGAAAGAGTGCCGTTCAGTTAAAGAGATTTCTTTAGAAAAGGGTTTGCTTACGCCCGAACAACTGGAAAAAGTTTTTAGCAGAAAAAACCTGCTTAACGAGTAACCAATATCAGCATCTATATTTCATCAAAAACGCTCATTTTTAATTCTTTTTGATGAGTAATTAAATATACAACTTAATTCCATTAACATAAAGCAAGTGTAATTTTATGGTTTTCAGGCTAAGTGACACAGGGGCATTAAAAGCTATTAAGCACATTTTCAAAAAACCGGCAACAACAAAGTATCCATTTGTTAAGCCTGAGCTTTGCGAAAACTACCGTGGCGAACCCCTTTTTGATTACGAACTTTGCATTGGATGTAGTTTATGCGCTAAAAACTGTCCATCAAAAGCCATAGACATGATTGAGGTTGACGGAAAAAAGCGTCCACAGTATAGGATGGATAAATGTATTTTCTGCAATACGTGTGTGGATGTTTGCCCGAAAAAGGCGGTGAAACGTTCAGCACTTTTCGAGCATGCTACACTTGACAAGTCAAAATTAACCAAGAAACCGCCAAGCGTTAAAAAAGAGGTAAAAAGTTAACCCGCAATCCCGTAGCCACCAACTCTTACGGTGGCGTCTGTGCTGCTGGAACTGCATGAAGCATCAATTATAACTGCCCAAACCATGTTTTGAGATGGAAACAGTTTTAGTAACTCATCGTCAGAAAGCCAAACAGTAGAACTATTTGTGAAAACCTTCTCAACCGCTGGCGAATAAACGTTATCCAAATACTCCAGTTGGACACGCACAGTTATTGTTTCATTATGGCTAAAGCTGCCTTGAACGTCAATTTTAGGTTTAAAAGTTGCAATTTTTAACGGTTTAGGCATAATCGTAACGCTATCGCCGAAGTCCCCGTTTAACCCTACTGGAACAGGCATGTTTTCTCTGTCAAAAAGGCTGCCAGCACCTGAAATCCAAACATGATGTGGGTTATGGATTCTTGATGTCCAGTTACCAAGAAAACTGACCCCTCCATCAATTATTGGTGTTGCGTCAGCGCACTCCAGAATGTCAATGCCAAATATTTGATCAGGAGCGTTACTGAAGGATTCAAAGACTACGCCGATAAGCAGAGACTGAGACATTGTTCCACCCAACCGTAAACCTGTTTGGTTAAAGCTGCCTTCTTCACCCATCCAGATACGCACATCTTGAAGTTGACTGTTTGAAAACTCTGTTTGGTTCTCAACGTTGATGGCTACGGAGTTGTCATACTGGTTAAAGAAGCACCGGTTTATTTCAGAACTGGCATATGAACCTGTTGCGGTGCCAATAGGTTTTCGGAAAGCAATGCCTTCAATGCAGTTAATGAAGTGGCAGTTTTCGATTTTTGTGCCTTCAGTCCAAGTGTCGCTGTTGACAAATTCTAAACCTACATTGCTGTCTTGGAATATGGTGTTGGTTATGGTTGCGCCAAACGTGTTTTCAATTCTTACGGTGCCATTGTTTATGATTAAACCTGAAATATACGGGTATTTGCATGCTGTGTAGTTATCGCCATGAATGACGATTTTGTGTCCATTGCCATTGATAACTGCCCCGTCACCGACAATTTTAACGTTCCATGTGTTGTTAACTGTTATATCAGAGGTTAAATTAAAGGTGCCTTTGTCAAGGTAAACCGAGCTGCCATGGGTTAAAACGTAATTGATAGCGATTGAAGCCGTTGCAAACCCGTAAGTTATCTGGTTTGTAAGCGTGTTTCTAGCTTTAAATGTTAAACCGTCTTCTTGGGAGACTACAAAGTCGTAGCCGGAACTGTCAGTTTGCCCAGCATCATTCATCATGCCGTATTGTCTAACTACAAGGTAAGTGTTAAGCGCAGTCGCAAGTAATACAATAATAAGGATTAAGCCGATAACTCGTCCAGATAATGCTATTTTCATGGCTTTTCCAACAGGTGCCGTGTGGCGCGGTTGTTTACCATGTAGAGGATTAATTGTTAATTAAATTTTATGATGATTAGTGCGTCAGGGTTTATTTTGCTGTTTGAGATGTTATTTTTAGACGTAAGGTGTTTTTTTTTTGAAGTATCGTTCTTTTGGCAGGTTAAACTGGAAGGTTTCTGTGCTTGGTTTTGGAACAATGCGGCTGCCCATTAAAGGCAAAGACCAAAGTAACGTAGACGAGGCGCAAGCAATCAACCTTTTACATTACGCAATAGACCAAGGCGTAAATTACGTTGACACGGCTTACCCGTATCATGACGGTTCAAGCGAAGTGGTAGTCGGTAAAGCCATCACATCCAAATACAGAGAAAAAGTCAAAATAGCCACTAAAATGCCAATGTTTCACGTTAATAACAAAGAAGACTTAGACTACTATTTCAACCAGCAACTAAAACGTTTAAACACCAATTTTATCGATTTTTACCTGCTTCACGCGTTAAACCGGGAACTATGGAAAAAAACCCAAGACTTAGATGTTATAAGATGGGCTGAAGAAAAAATCAGTCAAGGAAAAATTGGTTACTTAGGATTCAGCTTTCATGACGACTTTGAAGTTTTCAAAGAAATCGTTGACAGCTACAATTGGACAATGTGCCAAATCCAGTACAATTATTTAGATGAGACCTATCAAGCAGGAAAACGTGGACTTCAATACGCTGCGTCAAAAGCCATCGCAGTTTCAATCATGGAGCCATTAGCTGGCGGACTTTTAGCAGTAAACCCCCCAAAAGAAATTAAGGAACAATGGAGTAAAGCGTCAAAGAAACGGTCAGCCGCGGATTGGGCGTTAACTTGGATTTGGAATCACCCTGAAGTTTCAACTGCTTTAAGCGGAATGGGTTCGATGCAGCAGCTAAAAGAAAACCTGCAAACCGCAGACCGTTCAGAGCCAAACAGTTTAACCATTCAAGAGCTTGATTTAATCACTAAATCAAGAGACCTCTACCTTGAAGTGGGTTACATAGGCTGTACTTGCTGCCGTTACTGCACCGCATGTAAGCAGGGTGTTGATATTCCAGCGATTCTGGCGTTACTTAACGAGTCAGCCACTAAACGAGGGAATACTGATTTTCAAGAACAAATCAAACGTAAATATGCAGAAACTATTCCTGAAGAAAAAAGAGCTAATCACTGCCAAAACTGTGGAGCCTGCGAAGAAATATGTCCTCAGCATTTGCCAATTCGGAAACTGCTTGCGGAAGCAGTATCAAGCTTTGGGTAGGACACATCTATGGATTGTGGTTACATGAGGCTATAACTAGTCCTTATATAATGTTTTTAAAATCTTTATAATTAGGCTTATGGTTCAAGACTTTCTAAAGTTTTAAAATTTCCCTTGTTAAACGTAGTTAGTTCTTTAAAGGAGAATTAAATGATTATTTTTGTTCATCAACCGGAATACATTCCATGGATAGGTTTTTTTGACAAACTCGCACGATGCGACCTATTTGTCGTTTATGATGATGCACAGTACGTTCACGGGGGGTATCATAACCGCAACCGAATTCGAACCCAAAATGGTTGGCGTTGGCTTACGATACCAATCGTGCATAATCATCCTCAAATGATTAAGGACGTGCGAATTTCTGGGCGAAACTGGCGAAAAGAGCATTTACAAATTTTAAGACATAACTATGAAAAAACCCCATATTTCGAAAATTATTTTCCCTTAATTGAAGAAGCCATAAACTTCAACCATGAATTGCTAATCGACTTGAACTTGCATCTTCTAGAAAACATCACTGAAATTTTAGGTATAAAGGTTGAAGTGATTTCCAGTTCTGAATTTTCATATTATGGTAAAGATAAAAACGAGAAACTAGTCTCTATGTGCAAACTTTTTGGCGCAGACATTTACCTTGCTGGCAGCGGAGGACGAGCGTACATTGAAGAGAAAGCCTTCCTTAACTCAAACATTAAAGTGCAATGGCATAACTACAGGCATCCAAAGTATAAGCAACAGTTTGAAGGGTTTGAACCAAACATGTCAATTGTTGACTTACTTTTCAACGTTGGACCTCAAGCTAAAGAAGTAATTCTTAACGGTGGAAGCATTGAAGAAAATTTTTGCAAAGCCCCTTTAGTGGCTGAAATCAGACAAATCACTGTTGAACAGCCCCAAAGCAATCTGGTTTTACCTACCGGTTGAATTAAGAACATTTTTAAATTCAAACGCTCCATAAAGCGTATGCGCTTTGGATTTGCCCTCGCAGCAACATTGAAAAGTAAACGTTTCTGGACTTGGATGATGGCCGGCTTAATCATTTACTTGATTCCGGTTGCGATTCGTTACGCTACTGGCAGCATAATTATACCTTTTCTGAATTGGCCTGGTTACTGGATTGACCACTTTATTCCGGGTAACTTGTCAGAAAAAATTTTAGTTAACATGTTCTTTCCAGGCGCAGCGGGAGCTATAGCGGGAGAAGTCTTCACAGGGTACTACCTAAAACAGTCCTTAACCAACAGAACTAAATATTTAGCCAGGTTAGTTGGCGCAATGCTTTTTGTTTCCGCATGGTCGCTTTTCCAGCTTTGGGGATATCAACTGTCAATCTACATGTCATTTTCTCCAAGTAGCAACCTGTTTGAAAGCTATTTTGTTTACCCAATAAACTACATAATCGCGGCTTTCTCTATTTTCACGCCAACAATAATTTACTTTATAAAAAATTTTTTACACAACATTAGAAAATAACAATGGTTGAGATAGGTTTGCCCTATCTTTTCAGGTTTGCTGCCGTTACTCGGCTTGATTTACTTAATGTTTTTCCGTAGGTAGAATTAATGGGAAATGATGTATCATTAATGTAAGTAATGGTAACTCGTTGAACGCTCGGTATCATTTTAACTTGATTTACCAGCTCTTTTACGCCATTAATATCAACAACAGGCGCAATCGCGATTATGTCAAAAGGCCCAATTATCTCGCTGACCAAGAGAATATTTTGTATCTTCCCCAGTTCGCTTATCGTGGTTTGTTTAGTCTGATTTGGCACATTAGTTATTAAAAGAAAAACTTTGCCCTGATATCCCAACCTGGCAAGGTCAATGCTGATAATTGACTTACGAATAATGCCTTCTTTAACCATTTTGTTGTATCGACTTTTTACTGTAAACGAGGAGACGTCCAGTTTATTAGCAATTTGCAGAAAAGATTCTTGAGCATCAAGTAATATTTCGCTAAGTATTAAGTAATCAAGTTCATCCATCACTTTTTCCTTCTTATGGGCTGTAAATTAACATTTTCAAAGTTCAATTGAGGAACGCCTGACCAAACGTTAAGGGTTATTTTTCTTACAGCAAACGTTTCCTTTATCGAGCAAGCTATTTTGTCTAATTCACTGATACTTCTTGCGAACACAAAAGCGCAAAGGTCATATTCGCCGATGCTTGGAGAAGGTTCAACTATGTAGGCTTGCTCTTCTAATGCTTTTAAAATTTCCTGCTCTTTATTTCCGTCAACAATCATTCCAATTGTAGCCATAATCGGAAGACCAATAGCTTCACTTTTTAGAGCGGTGGTTGATCCATTTATTACTTTAAGGTTTCTTAACACTTTTATCCTGTTAAGTACAAACACCGATGAGGTCCCGCATTCCTGAGCAATATCTTTCAACCGAGTTCGGGCATCATGTATTAATATATTTAATATTTTTATGTCAACCGCATCAAGTTCTACAGGATCACTCATTTCGCTCTCAACCCCACTTTCAGGTGATGAATAAATCTTCAACAACAGAGAATCAAATTAATAGAAACCGTTTATAAACCGCACTCACCTATCGAGAGCAAAACACATTAACCTGAATCAAAGCAAAAAAAATTTTTTTAAAAAAATAATACGTTCTGCTAAAGCTTCATTATTTGAGCGTGTGGTATTCCTTCAATTATAATTACTGCTTCTGGGTGAACATATCCTTTTTGAATGGCTTTTTCAACACAACATTTGCCAACCAGATTGACGATGGTGGAGTTTTCTATCATACCCACCGCTTCTTCAACATTGGCTTTGCCGCCGTTGTAAAATTCATCTTTAACTTTGAAAGTGATTTTTCCTTCACGTAAAGTTTTTCCAAGAAGTTCAACATCACAGATAGCTAATACAACGTTGTTACCCATCTGTTTGAGTTTAACGTAAACTTCCATAGTTTTCTCCCTAAATCTGTTTAATTGCTGATTTTGCGCCGCAAGCGTTGCAGACCAAAAAGGATAGCCGTTTCTCTTTAACAAGTTTAGTGTCTGGACGTTTGCAAACTGGGCAAATTACGAAGGCATCCATGTATCTTTGCAGAAGGCGTTCAAAGCTTTCTCTTTGGAATTTTCCTTGAAAGATTGCGCGGTTATCGTGAAAAGTAGCTGCGGTTGCCATTTCGCGTGTAAGGAATTTAAGGATATGCTGGGGGTCGCGGTCTAAAACGTCTGCTACCTCGCCGAAGTTTGAGATGATTGTACGCATACCAACCGTTGTAATGTAGAGTCTTGGTAGTTCAAGTCGTTCCTTTTTTAAGGAAACCTCTGGCATTTGTTCTTCGGCTCTTTTTAGTAAATCATCATAACGAAAGTCCATAATGAGTCTCAGTCCAAAAATGGTGTCTGCATGTATTTAAAACTTATAATGCTTGAAATTAGTATTGGCATGGGAAAAAGGCATAAAGAGTAAGTTAAAATAATATAAACATGTAATTTACAAGACTAATAATCCAAAACTGCACACAGAGGATAAACGTGTCAACCCAAGATAAACTCAATCAAATCGCTAACTTGCGTTCACAGATCGCAACTTTAAAAGATCAAGTGAATAAAGCAGACGTAGAATCGAAAAAGCAGGTTGAGAAAAGAGACCAATTAAACGAGCAAACTAAAAAAATTAACCTCGAGATTCGTGATATTAAAAAACAGCGGGATGAAATTAACCAGAAGGTGCAAGCCCTTAAACAGCAAAGAGACGAGGTCAGGGTTAAAATCAAGCCGATTATGGATGAAATCCAAGCGATTAACGAGAAAAAGGAAGAGTTGAAAAAGAAGGCGCCCCGCATTCGGCAAAAGGACATTCAAGAAGAAATTAACAAGATAGACTGGAAGATTCAAACTGAATCTTTGGATTTACAGGAAGAAAAACGCTTAGTTGGCGAGGTTAAACTTCTTGAAACTCAGCTTAGCGGTTACAAAAAGATTGAAAAACAAAACAAGAAAATCGCTGAGCACATACAGGAACGAAAAGTGCTTGACCATCAAGCAGATGCTTTCCATAAAGAACTTTCTGAGATGGCAAAGAAAAGCCAAGAGCTTCATGAAAGTATGATTGCTAAAATTGCTGAAGGCAAAAAAGCAAAAGAAGAAGCTGACACTTTACACAAAGGCTTTATTGAAAATAAAGAAAAAATTAAAACATTACTCGTCGACATCGCTGTCCTCACAGGCCAATTGCTTGGCTTACAGAACACTGTACGGGAACAGAATAAAGAGTTAAGAGAAAAAGAAATGGCTCTGCGATTAAAAGAAAAAGAAAAGATGACAGTTCAAAGAAACAAGAAACTACTTGACGAGCAAGCCCTTAAAGAGAAACTTGGTGCCCAAGCAAAAGAGAAACTTAACAAAGGAGAAAAACTCAGCTGGAACGAATTCCAGCTCCTTGCCAGTGATGAGGAATCAGAGGACACTGACACGCAAAAATAAATTAAACTGTGGCACATTTAGGATTAATTACGATGGCTAACAAGGAATTGCCGCAGCAAACGCAAAATAGTATTCTAATTTTATGTGTTGACAGAGATGGCGATATAGAAGTCAAAGCAGGCATCAAAACGCCCCTGCTTGGCCGAGTTGCCAATCTGGACGCGGCAGTTGCCTTGGCGTTAAAGGATCCAGAAGAACCTGACGCTAACGCGATGTTTGAAGCCGTCCGCCTTTACGACCGTCTTTTAAGCGAGAAAAAGCCAGGCGAAACCTTTGAAGTAGCCACGATTTCAGGCACTGAACTTGGCGGCGTTACAGCTGACCGAAAACTCGTTGCCGAATTAAACAATCTTCTTGACACTTTCAACGCTACCGAAGTCATATTGGTTTCGGATGGCTTCTCAGATGAAGCAGTACTGCCACTCGTCGAGTCTCGCGTTCCAGTCTCATCAGTTAGACGCATAGTTATCAAGCACAGCGAATCAATCGAGGAAACAGCGGCGGTATTTACAAAATACATGCGGCTGCTTGTCGATAACCCACGGTATTCACGTATGGCTCTGGGTTTGCCAGGTTTGCTTGTGCTTATTTTTGGAGTTTTTTGGGGACTAAGCATTTTTTATCCTGATGCCATGTACTACTATGGGATTACAATAGTCGTTATTCTCGGTAGCTTTTTGCTCTTGAAAGGGTTCGGCGTTGATAAAGCAGTAAAAAACCTTTTCACTTGGATACGCGAATACTCACCACCTCCTTTGCCTATGCAAATTTCTAATTACACAATCATAGCAGGTATTCTCTGCATTGCCGTAAGCGTCTATTTAGGCATCCAAAACGTTATCGCTAATTTGCCGCCTGACCCTGGTAATTTGGCAGGGTGGATTGGTTTACTTCCAGCAATAACAGCATCCTTCATTAAAGGTGTAATGGACCTGATAGTTGTGGGCGCCATACTTGTCTTGGTTGGCAGAAGCTTAAGATTGTACTTTGAACGCGACCCCAAGCTGCTTAGAACCATTGCGTTGATTGTGGAAGTTGCATGGGCAAACAGGATTCTTTACAGCACAGCAAGCCTGCTTCAGCAGACGCAGCCTATACCGATAGGTTTCCAGAACGAGTTCTTTACAAACTTCATCTGGTCAATCGTTGTTGGCATACTGATTGGAATAGCTTCAATATTGCTGATTACAATTATTAACAGGTCATCAAAGGGTTTCTTTAGAAAAACGGAAGAAGAGGTCGAGGAACAGAAAGAAGTTATCCTTAGAGCTGACGTTGATAACAGCAATCTTTAATTTTACCAACTCAGGACTTAACATACATAATTATTAAAAACAAATAACCTATTTACCAAGTCTAACATGGGGCTAAACAGTGCTTAAAAAAATACTCTCAGTAATCGGCGCTTACAAAGTTTACGAACGATGGTTATGGTATCAAACTAAAAACGGTCAAAGACCAGAACACGTCGCCATAATCTTAGACGGAAACAGGAGATGGGCAAACGAACAGGAAAAAAGCCCGTGGCTTACAGACAAATGGGGTCACAAACAAGGTGCCGACACAGTTGAACAGCTACTGGATTGGTGTAGCATGCTTGAAGTCAAATATGTTACGCTTTACACCTTTTCAACGGAGAACTTTTCCCGTCAATCCGAGGAAATAGCAAAAATTATGCAGATAGCTGAAGAGAGATTTAAAAAACTTTTAACTAATGAAAGAGTTCACAAAAACAAGGTTCACGTAAAAGTTATCGGAAGAACTAATCTTTTGCCACAAAGCCTTCAGCAAGCCATTGCTGATGTTGAAAAAGCAACAGAAAACTATGACAATTACGTTTGGAACTTCGCCTTTGCCTATGGGGGCAGAGCGGAAATTGTTGATGCCTCCAAAAAGATTGCTAAGGAAATAAAAGAAAATAGGCTTCAAATTGACGATGTTAACGAGGCGTTGTTTGAAAAATATCTTTACACGTCACATATGACCAAACAGGATCCAGACATGATTATTCGTACTTCGGGCGAGGAAAGATTAAGTGGTTTTCTACTTTGGCAAGCAGCCTACAGTGAACTGCTCTTTTTGGATGTTTACTGGCCGGATTTCCGCTTCATCGACCTGTTAAGAGCAATTAGAACATACCAAAAGCGTAGGCGAAGATTTGGAAAGTAAAAGAAAAAAGGTTAAGCTCGTTTTTTGGCGCTAACAATCGAGATAACGTCTCGGTCTTTTAACACGGCGTCTTCGCCTATTCGGCGTTTATCTCGTGCGTCAATTGCGTAAATGAAGTTTTCACCAAGCTCCGTGTGGATAACATAGGCAAATTGGTGTGCGGTGGTTCCTTTTGGAACAAGGTACGTGTCAGGTAGCACCCGTCCATTGTGGTCGGATAAATGTTCAAGGTCTTCCACGGGGTAAACAGTTATCATGTCAAGAAGTTTGAAGTAGGCAGTGTTGATTGCTTCTTGAACGCCTGTGG
This sequence comes from Bathyarchaeia archaeon, assembly GCA_042296865.1. Taxonomy (GTDB): domain Archaea; phylum Thermoproteota; class Bathyarchaeia; order Bathyarchaeales; family Bathycorpusculaceae; genus Bathycorpusculum. The sequence goes on from CP170178.1 coordinate 406,471, forward strand.
AGCCGTTGGATGCGAGAATCTTTTCACGGATGGATTCTAACGCTTTGATTTGTCCAGCGGAAAGCTTTTCAGGCGTTAAGCTTTTGAATTCTTTGTCGCCTGGCTTGTAATCGATTAACTGTTTTTCTGCAGCCCTCCTTAAGGCTAATTCTGCTTCAGCAGACGCGGGAATCACTGTGTATTCAAGCTTTTTTAGGCGTTCAAGGTTAACCTTTGACGTGGGTAAGTCGATTTTATTGGCGACGATAAGCATAGGTTTAGATATACGGCGAAGTGTGTCAACAAAACGGTAGAAGTCATCGTCGCTCCAAAGGGTTGGTTTATCAACATTCAATCCACACCGTCTAATTGCTTCAACAACGCTGACTTTTTTAATGCCTAAACCCGTTAAACGCTCCTCAAGAGGGGCTGCAACGCCTTTCTTGTCAGCTTCAGCGGTTCTTGCAATTTTAGGCCAATCCTTCTTTAGAATGTTAATCATCCACATGGTGATTTCACGTTCAAGAAACTGCACATCCTCCAAGGGGTCATGCTCACCCGGTTTGCAGCTTTTGCCTTCACAATCTGTGCCGCCCGAAGCGTCAACAATGTGGATGAGTGCGTCTGCTCGGCGGATTTCGTCGAGGAATTGGTTGCCTAAACCCCGTCCTTCCCATGCACCCGGAACTATTCCGGCAACGTCAATGATTTCAACAGGGACTAAGCGTATACCGTCTAAACAAAGAGAGTTTCTGGGGTTGTCTTTTACTTTGAATTCTTCATGTACGCAGGGGGTTCTGACGTAGCCGACGCCCCTGTTAGGCTTAATGGTTGTGAATGGATAGTTTGCTATGTCAGCTGTCGCTAATGTGGCGGCGCTGAAAAAGGTTGATTTTCCCGTGTTTGGTTTGCCGATTACACCGAGTAATCGTGTGTATGATCTTTGCATGGGATTGTTTTCACCCGTGGTTTAATGTGTGTTTTGTTTAGGCTATATTATTTTTGCTTTCGTTTATCTGTTTAAGGTTTAGTAGTGTGTATTACCAAAACAGAATCTTAATTTGGATAAAAATTTTAGTATTAGACCAAACATCGGTTGCTATAAGCAGTCATTAAGGTATGGTGAAACATTAAGTGCATATTAAAACCAAAAAAATCAGCGTTTTAATGGCAGCACTAATACTCACGGTTCTTATTTCAAACATAGCCTTTAGCTTGCCAATTGAAACACAAAACAACAGCCAAACACAAACAGATTCTCTAAACGAGGTAACTGTTGTCGACCACAAAATAACCAGCCAAGAACTTGCACAAATACAAACAAATTGCCTATCAAACCCAGAAACGGAATACACAGAAAAAATTGATGGACACGGAACAGGTTTTAGCACGCCAACACTGGAAGATATTGCGGAAATAGCCCAAAACGCCTACGTCATCGACAGCATTGTCTACACTGGCACTAATTCTTCTGTTGACAATACAGCCACTCCATGGTTTCCACCGATAGGCAACCAAGACGGCAAAGGCTCATGTGTTGCATGGGCAGTCGGCTATTACGTTAAAACCTATCAGGAAGCAAAAGAACACAATTGGGACCTGTCAGAAGCAAACTGGGAAGGCGGAACCTACGGGCACCCCACCACAAGCTATCAGGACAAAATTATGAGCCCAGACTTTATTTATTCACTAATCAATGGTGGCGTTGATCAAGGTGCCAACTATGAAGAAGCAATAGATCTTGTTGCAGCTATCGGCGTTAGTTCATGGGCAAAAATGCCCTATGTACCGTCTGACATAACGTCTTGGCCTTCTGAAGCTGCATGGACCGAAGCGCCATACTACCGAACTAGCAGCAGCCCTAACTATGAGTACTTGTATACTGATACTGAAGAGGGTTTACTTAGTTTAAAGAATTGGTTGGCAGCGGGGAATTTGGCTGTTTTAGCGATTGACGCATATCAGTTTGATGCTTTTACAAGTCAAGACGTTTTAGTTTCTTATAACTTTAGCCAAGAATTAAATCACGCTAACACCATCGTTGGGTATGATGACAGCTTGAATTATACGGTAAATGGTGAAACGCATTTTGGAGCTTTCAAGATTGCCAATTCATGGGGCATTGGCGGATGGGAAAACGTAGAGGACGGTTGTTACTGGTTGCCCTATGAGATTATGCTGCGACTTATAAACAAAGATAACCCTGTCATACTGTTTAATGATTTAATTAATTATCAACCAGAGTTAACAGCCAGCTTTAAAATAGAACACAAATACCGTGGAGAATGCACAATAACCCTTGGCTGCGGAATCTCTGGGCACCCGTTAGCAACCAAGTTGTTTAGCTCCGTAATTTTGGGGGGCAATAAACCATTTTGTCCAAACAATATTGTAGTTGACATCACCGAATTTAAACAGGAAATGACCAGTTTCTACAATCAACCTTTCTTTCTGAACATATATGATAATTTGACAAAAACAACCGGAACTGTAACCTATTTTGCTGTTGGAGATTCCGTTTCTTATAGTACGCCACTAAGAACAAGGAACTATGCAACAGTAAGTCTCTCTGTAACGCATACGTTAATAATACCTGCCTTGACTGTTACGCCAAGGTTTGGCTTTGCAGGCCAAGAAATAACTTTGCAAGGAACAGGATTTACTGCAGATAACACAGTGAACTTAACCTACCTCAACCCAATAACCAACGAATGGGGAAAAATTGCAGACAACATACCAGTTTTAGAAACAAACAATTTCACCTACACATTTAACGCTCCAGACTTAAACATAGGAAACCCCGCTGGCGACCACCCCCAAACTGTTGACAATATACTTTTTGCTGCTATTGACAATGGAAACGGTTACAAGTTCAATTCCGAAACAGCATTTGCTGAATACAGAAAAGGCTTAACAGTTGTCGGCGACGCTACAGCGGAAAGTTTGTTTGGAAACAACACTGACTTATCCAGCATAGCGTTTGTGCAGTCAGTGCAAAGTTTGATTGTTTGCGGCAGAAACTTCAACTCGGGTACAATAACGGCAGTTTATGATGGCATTTACAGTATGGGTTCAACTGTTGTTGGTGAAGACGGCACTTTTAACGCAACCTTTACAATTCCAAACCAAGCTTCGGCAGGTCAACATACAATAATTTTGAGCGGCGTAGGCGATAATTTCACGTTTACGGTGAAACAGTTACCTAAACTTTTAGCTTTCTACGATGGTAATTGGAAATCCCAAGATTTTGATGTGCCTCTTTCGGTTGACGGCGAAGGGGTTTTAGATATCTATTACAGAATTAATGCCGGTGAAAACCGAACCGTACGCTTTGATGGTCAACCGCATATTACGGTTGAAAGCGGCGGCAACACTCTTGAATACTGGGGTATCTGGATAAACGACAAAGACACAATCGAGTTAATACACAATACACTTTCAGATATCAAACTGGACAAAACCCAACCAACCGGTTCAATGAAAATCAACGGGAACACCCAATTCACCTCCAGTAGCACTGTTACTTTAACCCTTACATGTACTGACGCTTTGTCGGGTGTACAAAAAATGCGTTTAAGCAATGACGGCAATTGGGATATAGATGGTTGGGAACCAATTCAAAACAGTAAAAGTTGGACAATAACAGGCGCTGACGGCGAAAAAACCGTTTACTGCCAAATGATGGATAATGCAGGATTAATAACGAATTTTGAAGCCTCTATCATTTTAGACACAACTAAACCAGTTGTTGAAATAGGCGAAAACCGTACAGTCACCATAGGCTTAAGCGTGGATTTTGTAGCTGACTGTAACGATCAAAACGGCATTGAAAACATCACTTGGAACTTCGGCGACAACACAACAACAAGCGGCAGTCAAGTTAGCCACGAATACGTTGAACCAGGAAAATACCCTGTTATAGTTAAAGTTCGTGACGTTGCGGGCAACTTGGCAGAAACAAGTATCACAGTTATTGTTGAACCTGAAGTTCAAAGCACTCCCAGCGAAGATTCATCAGTAAATGCGCCGTTCGAACTCTCGATTGAAACTTCAGCAGTTTTTGCAATTTTATTCGCAGTTTTTGGGTTAACGTTAATTATTATAAAGTTCAAGAAGAAAAATGGTGCTAATTAGACCGATTTTGGTAAAACTTTATATACAAAACCGTGTGAATAGCGGGCGAGGAGATAATTTTGGGAAAAAGGTCAGTCCTGTTCATCACCCTCACACTGGTGCTGAGCAGCGCCGCTTTAACTAGTTTCGCAAACGCACAAACAGATATCTATGATGAAATTACAGCTGACACCATTTGGAGCATCGCTGGGAGTCCATACGTTTTATCATCACATGTTATTGTGGGTGAAAATGTCACTTTAACAATCGAACCGGGGGTTACTGTTGATTTAGCCGGTTTTTATTTACAGGTTGAAGGCACGCTTAACGCGGTTGGCAACAGTTCAAACCCTATAAAGTTTGAATCACAACCCGCCAATGCAGAAATCATTTTTGAATCATCAAGCACACCCTTTAATGCCGACGATAATTCAGGCTGTATCATAGAGAACGCTGAAATCAACGCTGAAATATCAATCAATGGCTCTGCCCCAATAATTTCCAAGTGCCAAATTAAAGGCGGAATCACAATTACCCAAGCAGCCCCAACTATTACGCATAATAACCTTTCAGAAGGAAACGCCACTTACGCTATAAACATCCAACAGGAAAGTGCACCAACAATAACTTCAAACACCATTACGGGAAAAACCGTTGGAATCAGCTTTAACCTGCTAAACAATGGATATACAGACAATGCTTACAACGCAAATGTTGAAAACAACGCAATTATAGATTGTGAAACGGGCATCGGAATCGGTGAAGGCGAAGGAACAATTCTGGTTTACGGAAACCTGATTTACGGTTCAAACGTGGCAATAAGAAATGTCAATTCAAGCGCTACTGTGAATGTTGAGTTTAACCTGATTATGAATAACACTTACGGTATTGATGTTGGCGCTCAATTAAACATTCAAGAAAACACCATCTATAACAACACCGTCGGAATCTACTATCAAACAGTTGCTCAATCGTTAATCTGCTACAACAACATTATGAATAATACACTATATAATTTTGAAACAACCACCTCTACAGATCTTGAAGCAGTCTACAATTATTGGGGAACACAAGATATACCAACAATTAATCAAACCATATACGACAAAAACAACAATGAATCACTAGGCACAATCCAGTACCTGCCAGCCTTAGATAGTCCTTACGCGGATGCTCCGATAATTCCAAACGTAAACATGAACCCAACCACGACACCAACACCAACCAACACTCCAATTCAAACGCCAACTCAAACCCTCCAGCCTACACCAACAAAAACTGCGACACCCACTCCAACACAAGTAACCCAGGGATCATTCGGAGTAATCGAAATCGGCATCATCGCTTTACTTAGCATAGTAATCGCAATAACATTAATTATCGCTTACAAAAAAGGCGGCAAAAAACATAGCCCTTCAGAGTCTAAAACAATCCAATAAAAAAGGTTAGTCTAACTAACCAATTTTTTTTAATTCCAATATCGCTCCTTGCCTAAGAAGTTCCTGTTGAACTATAGACACAGGCGTATTTCTTGGTTTTAAACCGTTTTTTATTGCCATTGCCGCGCAGACCCCTGCAGCTTGCCCTGTTGCGAAACAAATAGGCATCGTTCTATACGAAGCGTTAGCTATGTGGGTTCCTGAAATACAGCGTCCCGCAACAAGCAAGTTATCAACCTTTAAAGGTACAAGGCAACGTAATGGAATGTCATAGGCGCTTCCAGCCTTGATTTTCTTAAGAAAAGTGCCGCGTCCCAACGGGTTATGTAAATCAACCGGGTAAGAGCCTAAAGCAACAACGTCATCAAACTTGTTAGCGTTGAAAACATCCTGTTCTGTGAGAACGTATTCCCCCATGATTCTTCTTGTTTCACGGACACTAACGTTTGCGGCTGTTTGAGCTACATAAACCTGCTCGAATCCGGGAACATATTTCCGGAAAAAAGCCGTTAACTGAGCAACCTGCCTTCTGCCTTCCATTTCTGCGCAAGTTAAATCCCACACGTCAACACCATACACATTCGTTACTCGGGTACTATTCACGCTGATTTGGCTTTCATGCACGGTGCCGAAAAACAAAATGTCTTCACGGGGCACTTGCAATTCACCTTTTTCTATTGCTTCACGCATGAGGTCCCGCAGGCCTTCTACGCCGTTCCATTGATCAGGATGTTTCTCTACAAAATCTTGAAACTTTGAACGTTCGAAGCCTTCAAGAAGAAACATTAACGTCATTGGTTGAACCGACCTATCCTGCAATCGGCCAACCTCGAAGGGTGCTCCAGCAGAAACCGCAATATCTCCATCGCCAGTACAGTCAATAATGGTTTTTGCTTTAACCACTAAAGGGCCAGATTTGGTTTCAAAGATTACGCCCCTTAACCCGTTGTCGATGATTGTTCCGCTGGCAAAAGCGTGAAGCAATAATTCAACCCCTGCAGCGTCGAGCATATCAATTGTGACTAGTTTGAAAAGTTCTGGGTCAAAAGGGACCATGAATCCTGTACGGCGAGAAGGCGCAAAAGCTCCCCCGAATTCAACCAAACGTTTAACGATTTTTCCTAAAACACCCGCAATTATTGGGCGACCAGCACCATGATCGGTAGGAAAAATGGAAAACTCATTGACCCGTTTAGGCATTTCTGCAGGTTGTTGATCTTGAGTGTAATAGGAAGCCCAAGTTAACACAAGCCCAGCTGTAGAGTTCCCTCCAAGAAAACCGTAACGTTCAGCAAGAACCACTTTTGCACCGGCATCTGCTGCTCCAAGCGCCGCCGCTATTCCTGAGGGTCCACCACCGACTACAAGCACATCAGTTTCTGGTATCAACTGGGCGGTCCTTTGAGGCAGAACAATGCTGCCAGAGGGTTGTTTTAGTACGGGCATAAAATTCGCCTTACTTGCTACTTTTTTGGTTTCTTTTTAAAAGTTCAACAGCTAAACGGTTGTTTTCTTTAGCGCGGTCTTTAAGGTCTGGAAGCAACTGTTGAACCTTCTCTACGGTTAATTCTCTTTCATCCCATGCTTGATCAATTAACGCATTAACTAATCCAGAATTTACCTTGCTTAAAGCGGGCATTGGTACACGCAAATGTTCAAGAAAACCGCCAATCTTGGAAGCATAAGGCAAAGGAACAAAGGGCACCTTCTGCAAAGCAGCAAAAATCAGAAAATGCAAACGCATGCCAATTGCAAATTCAAAATACTTCATAAAAGACAAAAGTTGCCCAGAAGTGTATTCGCCTTTAAGCACTGACGCATTCTGTGGCTTAAGCATCATGGAAATGACCGCGTGAGCATTTTGAATATCTAAAGCTTGTCGTTCCATAGGAACAAAAAGCACGTCAGCGTCCAAACGGGTGATTACGAAATCTGCAGCGTTAGCTAAAACTGCATGGTAAAATACTGGGTCTATATCTGGTGCTGCAGGTCCGGGTTCACGAACTGAAATGCCGATTAAACGTCGGTCTGGATGGATTTGCTCGTTTTTTAAAGCGTCCGGTGGGAGTGGTTCTGGTTGTAAAAGCAGTGCAGGGTCTGCGGTTTCTATTATTGGGCATTTTATGCCGATTAATTCAAGGAGCTTTTTTGCTTCTCTGTCTCTAACGGTTATCAAATCAGCTTTACATAACGTTGATTTTACCTTTTTTTGGGTGCTCTCGTTTCTTATTGGTCCAGCGCCAACAGAATAAACCATTGTTGGAACGCCAAGGTCAGACGCTACCTCTAGCTCTCGCAGAAAAATTTCGGCTTCAGTGTCAAAAAGCAAGCCGCCGCCTCCTAAAATGAATAGATCCAGTTTTTCAATTTCAGGAGTAACCTCCATAAGGGTTAACTCTCTGGGCGAAACCACCTTTTCCACTTGGTGACGATGAAGAGTGTCTTCTGCGTTACGTGAAAAAACGGTTATTTTAACCGGCAAAGATTCCCGTAATTGGCTTATGATGCTTTGCAGGATGGCTTCGTCGCCAAGGTTTAAGCCGCCGTAAGAACCAGAAATGCCCACTGAATAAGTCACAAAAAACACACTATTACTTGGAGCATCAAAAATAAATAACTTCTTTTTCCGCCAGCATATTTACGGTTTAGCAGGCTGGGTTTTCTGCGGCTTTTTGAGGGTCTGCTGTTGTGTTTGCACAATCACAAATTTTTAAACCCTTTAGCGGACTCAAGCAATATTAGCGCATGAAACTTTTTGTTGGAGGTGTAAAATTTTGCCTGAAACAAATATTGCTGAGAAACTTCAAAAAATAGGGCAAACTGCTCAGGATTACAAGGATGCAGTGGTTAACCAGTTTAAAGACATGGAAGTTGACGTTAAAGATTGGAATTTTAGTGTCGGAAAAAGCGAAGAGGAGTATACTGTAGAAGTTAACGTTAAACTGGGCATTCGTTCCAAGAAAGCTTAAACCGCAACTTTTTTCTTGTTTTCTTTTGTTTTCCAGTTTTTATGTAAAAGTTTGGTTCCACAAGTAAACCTTGTCATATTTGCCGTCTACAGGAAACTGTGGGTCATCATAAACTATATCCAAGTTAATACCGTACTGATCAAGCAGTTTTCTTGATATATCCCAAATCTGCTGGCACTTCTCATCTGGCCCCCAAAGCCAAACTCGATCATCAACACGCCGCATGCCCCACCCATAATTTTTTGGAAGCACCAAAACCGCCTCAGCCTTAGAATCCTGCGGTACTGCGGGGTTGTTTATGTCCTGCCAAAGCTTCTGAAGCGCTTCAAAATGGTCATCAGTAAGGATACCGTAAGGGTTGCCTTCAATTGACGGGTAATCAAAAACAACGATGTATTTAGCCCCTGCTTGATAAGCAAGGCTCATTTGGTTGTAGATTTCTTCGCCTGTATCCAAATATGGCGGCTCATCGTATTTCCATGTAACAATGGCGCCCCATTCTTTGCCTTGCAAGTGTGCGGCGCCTTTGGCTAAGTCGATTTCTTGAGTTATGCTTGCGTTATTTCCAAGCTGGGTAAGCACCACATCGTAGCCTCCAAGATATGTCCACCAGTATAGAGCATAATCTGAAACAAAAGTTCGGATTGAACTGTTTCTTAGACGTGAAAGGTCACGGTCATGCAGCATGTAATCAATGTACGCTTGTGCTTCAGTGTCATAGTCTCTGATGGAACCGTTTAGGTAGCCGTTGATTGAATCCATGAAGTACCGGTAATAACCCGTATAGTTAGGGTTGAAACCGTTTTTGAAACGTTTGGTTACGTTCAAAAAGTGGCCTTCCCAGTCATAATCAAGCTGTTCACCGCTTGGTTCATCATAATAATAAACACCCAAGAACCTGTCTCCATATCGTAAAAGGGCATTTTGAACCCACGGATACTGCCATGTATAGTTAGGGTTAAACCATCCAAAGTAAACAATAATGTTTAATCCTTGAGCGGCGGCGTAGTCGCAAATTTCCGTTGTTTCAGTCATGTTTAAGCTTATCGGACCTGATTGAAGAACAAACAAGTTTGTGTAATTTTTCACTTTATCGATTAACATTTTGGCTTCTTGTGTGGTGTTTCCACAGAAGCTAACTCCAACATACGTGTTTTCTGAAGAAGAACTACTGATGAGTTGGGGTGAAAGAAACGCTACAGTTAATAAGCTGATAAATAAAGTTAGAGCAATCGCCAGAATTGAAACATGTTTTAATGACAACCTGTGACCCCAAACTTGAATATGTGTTATCATTTTCAACGCTCTTTTTTTGTTAAAATAAACCTGATTAAGCAATCCTCAACCAGATCTAAACCTAGATTGATTAAAACATAATTTAAGGGATTCCCTAAATCAAGCCCAAAAGAAAAAAACCGTTTTACAGCAAAATAAAAAAGTTAACACACCAAAACAGATAAAAACTGGCTTTGCATCCATCAAAGCGTTAATAAGAGGAAAATTTAGTATGCCATCAGAAATGACTGACGTTGAAAGTTTCGTGGCGATGAGCGCCAAAGCGAAGCATTGTCAAGTAAAAAGAAACAAAGAAAACGTTAAACTGAAACTTCGCACTCCAAACCAGCTTTACACGCTTAAAATTGAACCGCTTAGAGCTGATGAAGTAATTAAAAAGCTCAAGTGCGAAATAAAGGAAGAGGAAGAGTAAACACTCTTTCTTTACATTTAAGCTAACGTTTTTTGCTCCTTAAAGATTGTTTTCAACTAAATATTAAAAGCAGACCATGCCCTAAATTTATACTTGAACAGGCATGAACAGAACCTTAACAGCAACTATTTGCTTGATGATCTTTTTTACAGCAGCATTTTTGCCACTTATACAGTTAACGGTTGCTCAACAAAACAATCCAGTCTACAACGGCGACGCAGGATATACTGATTTAGTTAAAGCTAAGAACGAAATAAGATTCTCAGTAAACAATGCAAGCACAATCTACAGCAGCCAACAAGAATTTTCAGTTAAATTTAGTGCTTCTCAAAACACCCCTGACGACATGACCAGCATAGGCGCTTTCCTTTATAATGTATCTTACAGTGCAAGCTGGCTTAACGAGGCAGTCACCGTTTATCAATGGAGCATTAATAACCCGGCAGACCTTGACGATGACGATCTAAACCCGCAGAATTCTTTTGAAACAACCATACAGTTAGCAGGTGTGCCAGAGGGTGAACACCACATTAACGTTACCAGTTGCGGAGGAGGATATCTGCTGATTTCTCAGGAGGACAGAACAGTTTTTGAAACATTCGCCAAAAAAAGCACCGTTACATTGGTCTTCATCATCAGTGAAGCAACACCAGCAACTCCTACGCCAACCATAAACAATGAAGAAATACTTTGGAAAACCAACATACCTTGGAATCTAACTGGGACGCCCGCGCAAAATTATTGGGAAACAGAAATCTACAGCAAATCCAGAACATGGACTACCCCCGTTGTAATTGAAGGTATTGCATATGCCGCCGTAAAGTCTACAGTAACCTTAAACACTTACGGCAACCCGCAAGTCAGCTGGATAAATGTTTATGCCTTCAATACTGTTAATGGAGTAAAAATTTGGAGTTACCAGGGCAACTATACAATTAACATTGTTACAGAGTTAGCGGTATCAGAGGGGTCGATTTATTTTGGTGCAGGAGACTACTTTACAGCGTTGAATGCTTCAAACGGCAACCTGCTTTGGAGAACCGTCTGCACTACTGGGCAGTCAAACCCTGAAGTGGCTCAAGGAAAAATTTTCGTTGGAAGCGGTAACTCACTAATCGCTTTAGACACCATAGAAGGAAGCATTTTATGGAATTTCACAACCGAGGATGTGGTTGCTGCTTCGCCTGCTGTATCCAACGGTGTTGTTTATGTGGGTTCAAACGACGCCAACCTCTATGCTTTAAACACCGAAGATGGTCAAAAAATCTGGAATTTCAAGGCCGTAGAAGGATTTAAAGGTAAACCCGCAATTGATCACGGCACAATTTATGCAGGTTCAAGCGACGGTTACATGTACGCGTTAAGAACTACTGATGGCTCAAAAATTTGGAGTTATGACACGAGTCCACCAAAAGTAACGGCCCCAACCAGTACAGACCAAACCTTTGATCCATCATCACCAATAACCGTAGACGGACTATTGTATTTTACAAGCTCAGGAATTCCCTACGACTTTTCACTTAACAATTATGGGAATACCTATGGCACGGTTTACGCGTTCAGTACTTCAAGCGGTCAAATGCTTTGGAGCACAAACGTTGATGGCAAATGCAGTTTACCCGTTATTGTTGACAATCTTGTTTACGTGCATGTTCTCACTGAAAGCCTTAACGCGTTTAAAGCAAATGACGGCAAAAACGTCTGGAACTTTTCAAACGCTGAAACAGCCCCAGCAATTGTTAACGGTATAGCCTATTTTGCGTGGGATGAACAAATTTGTGCAGTTAAAACGCCAAAAGGAGATTTCGGTAGTTTACCACTTAACTTAGAATACAGCGTTAACTATACAATGTTTGCTATAATGTCAGGACTAGTTATTGCTTGCACAATTCTAATTGTCTACAGTTTTAAAAAGCCAATTAACCTAAAGATAATAACCCAAAAAATTAAGCTGCCAATAAAAAGAAACATTTTCAAAAAAACCGAGGACACTCAAGATCAATAACGAAGGCAATCTTGAGTTGCCCGCAACTCTTTTTGAATGCTAATGATGTTTTTCTTTAAATCGCTAACGTAAAGAGTCCTTTTCTGTATGCCCTTCTGTACTGCCCCCGCCACTAGGAAACCTGCCCCGATGATTTCTGTTACTGGTGAAGGGTCAGGGAACATTATGCATGCCATGCCGATTTTTATGAGGTTAGATTTGTTGCCTTCACGCCACAGCTTTTTTGCTTGAGCAGCGGTTTGTGTGGTGGAATTTACCGTTTTGTGCAGGTCAACGCAGCTTTCGCTTAACTCGTAGAGTGCTTTTGAAGTGTACTTGGCTTTGGCTTTCTCCATCTTTCTCACACGCGTATAGTAGGCGTTATTAATCAAAAACGTTTAAGCAAAACAAAGCGCAAATCAGGTTTTTCTTATTGTTAAGCTAAGGTTTTTTCTCGCCTAAAACCTAAAAGTCAGCAGGTTTGGATGTGTGTTTTTAACATAAGAGAGGCAAAATTTACGAGGGCTACTTGGGTTTTTCGAGGTTATTTTTTAAGGGTTTGTTTAAACTTTAAGGTTTGTGATTGGCTGGTTTGCTGTTTTTGGTTATTTTATGCTGCTGCCGGTTGGTTGTGGAGGGCTGTTTGTAGCAGGGGCGTATATACAGGCATATTAGCAATCATTATGACTTGACAGTTACTACATAAGACGTCAACCAACTGAGGCGTCAAAAATGACCCAAACCCTTGAAATATTCGAAAACGAGGAAGCAACAAAATTCCTCGATTACTTTGTAAACTACCTCAAACTAATGAACAAAGTCGACACAATAAAAAACCTCGCAACACGACACAACGAAAACCTACATGAAACACAACCAACCGAAACAAACAGCATCAACGAACTAAACATTTCAGACACAACAATAATCTGCCCAATCACGCTGGACCCATAAACTTCTTACAAAGCTTCCTTTTTATCACATATTTTACATTACTCGAATTGTACTATTATTCAAGGCTTAACTTGTGAAACACAATCTAAGAGCAGTTTTTCCTTCTTCACCTTTAAAATCAGTCACAACAAACCTATTTGCTGCATATTAGGCTGCTATTAGTGGTTCTATATTGAAACCTGTAGGGGGGTAGGGTGCTATTGGCTGAAAATCAAGTCAAAAACAAGTTAATCAAGGTTGAAGCAAACCCTTGTTTACGAAAAGTTCAATAAAAATTATTAGTTAGCAACTGGTGATATTTTGTTCAAGCAGGAAGCGAAAGATTTGCTTTTGTATTCTAAAATTGGAATCGCTAAAACTACAGCTATTTTAGTTATTTTCATACTTGTTGGTGCAAGTTTAACTTTAACATACTTTATGACTATGCAAACCGATGCTTTTCCTGCCTCTTCCTCAAAACCCGTTTCTCCACAAACATGGGCTAAAACATATTATGGTGTCTCTGGAGACAATTCTAACAGTCGTCGTGATGGTCGAGGTTATTCAATTATTCAATCCTCAGATGGAGGCTATGCCGTAACTGGTTACGCAATTACTCCCGATGGACCATTAAAATGGGATGTTTTACTTGTAAAAATTGATGCCTTCGGTAACCTGCAGTGGGAAAAGACTTACGGGGGTCTGTATGATGATTTTGGTTATTCAGTAATTGAGTCATCGGATGGGGGTTTTGTTATAGCTGGTTGGGCAAACTCACTTAACAATGTTGGAGGCGATGTTTATTTAATTAAAACAGATGCCGCTGGAAATATGCTTTGGAATAGAACTTATGATGGTGTTCTTGGAAATTCAGTGATAGAATCTGATGATGGATATTTGATTGCAGGGTACTCTTATTCTCAAGGTAATTATGATGTTTATTTGGTAAAAACCGATTTGTCTGGAAATCTACAATGGACCAAAACGTATGGGGATAAAGATTCAGATGAATATGGTTACAGCATTATTGCAGCCTCTACTGATGAGGGGTATGTTATCACCGGTTATACCATAAATTCCGCTTCGCAGACAAGTGCATATTTAGTTAAGGTTGATTCAAATGGAAACATGACATGGGACAACATCTATGCAGCAAATGACTACACTACTGCATACTCTGTTGCTAAATCGTCTGATGAAGGCTATATTTTAACTGGCGGCTCCAGTTTAATTAAAACTGATTACAATGGAAACATGCAATGGAGTAAGTCTTTGGGAAACGAAAGTGAAATCAAAACAAGGTCTATTATTCAAGTAAATGATGGTTATCTCATAGCGGGTTATGCGGCTGCTCCACCGTTAGGTCCAGTTGTGATTTTTGGAGTTTATCTGGTTAAAACTGACCTGTATGGTAACATACTGTGGAATAACACTTATGGTGGATGGGGTTACGATTACTGCTATTCGGTCATACAATCGTTTGATGGCGATTATGTGGCAGCTGGATACACACAATCTCCAGAATATAACGGCGGAGTTTTTGTAGTCAAAACCGACACATCCGGAAAGATACAAAGTTAAAAATCAAAAAAATACAACCCAATGGTCGGCAGTTTTATGCTTTAGATGTACGGCTTTATTTTTGCTGCCGTCAAATCAAGGTGTCGGCCATCTACAATCTGCAGTTCATGGAAAGCCTTCATTTTCTGTCCAGCGTAACGCGGAATAACGTGAACGTGCAGGTGGAAGATGTCTTGGTTTGCTGCTTTGCCGTTTTGTTGGATTATGCTGATGCCGTCTGCGTTTACGGCTTGTTTTACGGCGATGGCGACTTTTTTGGAGGCTTGGTGGATTTTTCCCAGCAGTTCGCTTGGTATGTCGGATATGCCTTCGTAATGGTCTTTGGGAACAACCAGTGCGTGACCTTCGTTTACAGGTCTAATGTCAAGAAAAGCCATCACATATTCGTCCTCGTAGATTATGCTGGCGGGCGCTTGTTTTTGGACTATTTTACAGAAGATGCAGTTATCGTCAAACTTCAAACTGTTTCACCGCTAAATGTGCATGCATGCGAATGTAAGCAAAACCATTAGTTTATATTTTATGCCTGCCCAATACGCTATTGAGGTTTTCATGGTTATGACTGACTTAGAAACTAAAGTTCGCGCTGAAGTCGGCAAGGTAATTGATCCAGAAACAGGACAAACGTTTGAGGAAATGCAGATGATAGAAAGCGTAAAAGAAACCGAATCTGGCAACGTAACCGTCGAGTTTGTGCCCACAAGCCCATTTTGCCCAATAGCGTTTAAACTTGCAGCCGACATTAAAGCAGCCGCCAAATCTGTTGAAGGCGTAAAGTCTGCGTTGGTTTTCTGTCGGGGTCACGCGATGGAGCAGCAAATCAACGAAATGACCAACAAATAGTTAACGAACGTATCCACAGTGACCGTTTCTTAAGTTTTTATCTTCGTGCTCAACTGTTAAGTCGCTGTAGTCATGGAACCCAATGCGTAGGCTAGCCCTAAGTTTTGATCGCAGTTTGGAGGCGGTTTGTATGAAACGTTTTATGTGCAATGCAATTCTGAAAGTGTTAAGTTGCCTAAGAACCATCATAAGTGAGGCTATACTTATCATCACCAAAAGCATTACTGCTGGGTTTAATACTGCAACAATTATGGCTATTACTCCACACAAAGACCAGAATATAATCCGTCCAAATCTTCGCATGTTTTTCACCAACAGGAAATAGTAACAAGTAACTTAAAGCATTTTTTATAAATTGAAATCATCAATTGACCTAAAAAATGGAAAGAAAAAGAGTTAAACCGCAAAATGGTTACTTTTTCATTCGGCTAAACGCCCACGTTCCAACACCAATCATAACCGCGTCAAACACTCCGATGATTACCAAATTAAGAGCAAGCGGATGAAGAGGTGTCCAAGCTGACCCTAAAATCACCGTTCGCAAAGCGTCAACACCGTATGTTAAGGGATTAAATGTTGAGGCTACCTGCATCCATTCTGGAACGCCCGGTCCTGTGGTTGGAAAAAGGGCGCCGCTTAAAAAGAACAATGGCAGGGTGATGAATGTTTGAATTGCACCAAAATTTTCTAGGCTGCCTATGAAGCTGGCTATGATTAAGCCGATGCTGACTAAACCGAAAGTTATTAGAAGCATAACTGGCAATGCCGCAAGCAGTGTTAATGGGTCAAAGGGTATGCCTAGTATGAAGCCAAACATGAAAACGATTACGCCTTGAAGCATCGCGGCTGTGCTGTCACCAAACATTTTGCCGATAAATATGCTAAACCTAGAGATTGGCGCAACTAGGATTTCTTTCATGAATCCGAATTCTTTGTCCCAGATTACGCTGATGCCCATAAACATGGATGTAAAAAGTAAAGTTTGCCCTATGATGCCGGGAAACAGGAATTGCTGATATTTTATTCCCGGTATAGCAACGCGTGCGCCAAAGCCTGCTGCGAAAACGACCAGCCAAAGCAGGGGCTGAATGAAGCTGATTATTACTCTTGCCCTGTCGCGGATGAAGCGTTTGATTTCCCGTTGCCAAAGCGTGTAGATGCCTCTTAATTCAGTCAATGTATTGCTCTCCTGTGAATCGCTGATAAGCCATACCGTTCTTTAGTTGGGTCTTCGCGAATGCTGTTTCCAGTGTAATGGAGAAAAACGTCTTCAAGGTTGGGTTCACGCAGTATGATTGATTCAATGTAGATGCCGTTTTGGTTTGCAAGTTCCACGATGCGGGGCATAGCGTTTTTGCCGCTTGGAACTTTAATCTCCAGTGTATCCTTTTCAAAATGTTTGTTGGTAAAGCCAAGCCATTTAGTTAAGAGTTCCCCGAGAGTTTTATTATTGTTTGATTTGATGGTTATAACGTCGCCTTCCAGGGTTTCTTTAAGGTTTTGTGGGGTGTCAAGCACAACGATTTTGCCGTGGTCCATAATGGCGATTCGGTCAGAGAGTCTATCTGCTTCGTCCATGTAATGAGTGGTTAAAACTACGGTTATGTCGTTTGCTTCTTTGAGGTCTTTGATGTAACGCCAAATGTGGTCTCTTGTCTGCGGGTCTAAACCAACTGTTGGTTCATCCAAAAACAGGACTTTGGGTTGATGAATTAAGCCTCTGCCAATTTCAAGTCTACGACGCATGCCACCGGAGTAAGTTCGTAATAAATCGTCTGCGCGGTCTTCAAGTTCAATCAGCTTAAGAATACGGTTAATCCGTTCCTTTTGCATGGATGCAGGAACCCCGTACAAGTTTGCGTGCATATACAGGTTTTCTTTGCCTGTTAAACGGTCATCAATACTTGGGTCCTGAAAAACTATACCAATAGATTTGCGGACTTTACCTGGTTCTTTAACAATGTCGTGCCCATCTACCATGGCGGTTCCTGAAGAGGGCTTAAGAATCGTGCAAAGCATTGAAACCGTGGTGGTTTTTCCAGCGCCGTTTGGTCCCAGAAGCCCAAAAACTTCGCCGCTGTCAACGTTGATGTTTAGATTGTCTACTGCTTTAAAAGAATTGTAAACTTTTGTTAGTTGATGCGTTTGGATAACGTGAACCATTTCTGTGTTTTCACTTTTAAGCATGAAAATGGTTGTCGGATTTAAGGTTACCTTTGGATAATGGAATATTTTCAACTTTCAAGCAAGTTTTTTAAAACGCATAAACATTAAATCTAACCGATAACCTTAACCTATTGGTGCTTTTTTTATGCCTGAAATGAATTTTGAAGGTACCGCTTCATGGAAAAGCGGAATGGAATGTGAATTAATGGTTAAAGGTAAACAAATCGCTGTAGTCAGTCCACCCCCATCGTTTGGTGGAACAGAAGGTTACTGTTCACCTGAAGACGTTTTCGCTGCAGCTTTAGCTTCGTGCATGAACACGCTTTTTCTGTTAATCGCTAAAAAAAGTAATCTTAACCTAAAAAAACTGGACACCAAAGCAAACCTAACCATGAATGTTGAAGGGATGGAAAAACTGATTTTCACTAATATTCATTTCGTGATGTCGGTTGGTTTAGAAAATGACACTGCGTGGGACCGCAAAAAAGCTGTTACTATTTATGAGATGGCGCAGAAGATTTGTCCGATTAGGCAATCTTGGGGTGAAGGTGTACCGATAAATTTTGAGTTAACCTTCGCATAAACCAAAAATCTCTCAACCGTAGAGGTATCACCTGCTTTGAATATGATTAATGAACGCTGATTATGAAATGAACAGATAAAATTTGTCCGTTATATATCATCGGTATAATTACCATTGTTGATTTTACTTTGCTGTTATCTTTCCGTCGCCACGTCAACTGCACTGAAGCTGCATTCATGTTGTTAACGGCACTCCAGTAAGCTGTCATGAAAGCGTTTCTGCTTGCTTCATCGTCAACAAATACGTCAAGAAAGCCTTCAGTGCTAGACCAATCCTGTGGTGATTCGTAGCCTAAAAACTCGGCAAACCGCTCATTACAAGCTCTATGGGTATCATCCAAATAAATAAAGACTGGTTGACCTGAAGAATCTAAGACTTTTCTCATCTGATTGTATAAACCGCTAATAAGTAATTGCCGAGAGTCTTTAAGGTCTTGTTCTGTATTTTCCATTTTTTCACTACTGTTTGAAACGGTATCTCTTGATTATTAACAATTTGTTATAGTGGCTAAACACCAACAAACCCCATAGCTTTTTCTTGAATTAGTCTGGATAAGTTTAAGAAATGGATAACTTTGGAGTTTTAAAATAAAATACTCTGCACTTTTTCGAATCTTTGTATATTTTTTAGTTTATTTTTGAAAAAGAACATTTTTTTAGTCTGTGACTTGCCATACACTTAAATATGTAACCATTTCTATCTTGAAAAATAAGAGAGCGCGTTAAAAATGAGCCAGTTAGCAGTTGAACTAAAGAACGTCACTAAACGATACAATGAAATAATTGCAGTAAACAACCTAAACTTGAAAATCCAGCAGGGCGAAATCTTCGGTTTGCTTGGCCCAAACGGTTCAGGAAAATCAACCACGCTAAAAATGCTGATGGGTTTAGTTCAACAGTCAGAGGGCACAGTTAACGTTTTAGGAATTGATGTTCAACAGAACCCTGTTGAAGTAAAACGGCTTGTAGGTTACGTTCCAGAATCACCAAACATTTACGAGTTCCTAACAGGCATTGAATATCTGGACTTTATCGGCGACATTTACGGAATGCCTGCAGACGAAAAACAGCAAAGAATTACGGAGTACCTGAAAGCTTTGCAGCTTGAAGGCCGCGAAGGCGACATGATAAACAGTTACTCTGATGGTATGAAAAAGAAAATAGCCTTAATCTCCGCTTTCATCCATAAACCAAAACTGTTAATTCTTGATGAGCCACTTAACGCTTTAGATCCCAGAAGTGCAAGAATCGTTAAAGACATACTTGCAGGCTTGAAAGCGCAAGGTGTAACAACAATCATGTCCACTCACGTTCTTGAAATAGCTCAAGCATTAAGTGACCAAATAGCAATCATGTACAAGGGAGAACTTTTGGCGCTTGGCAACATGGAAGAGCTTCAGCAAAAAGCAAGTTTGCCCGGTTCAGGTCTTGAAGACATCTTCCTCAAGCTTACTGGAACTGAAGACTTGAAAGCTGTTGTTGAGGCCCTTGTTAAATGAACTGGAAAAACGTTCTCTACCTGATGCGTGTTGAACGTAAATCAGGCAGACTATTAAGAGGAATAAAACCTACAAAATATAAAGAAAACAGTTTCTTAGCTAACTGGCCGTACTGGTTAGCCATCGGCGTTGGACTTACCATAGGCATTCTTGTGGGTTACCTAGTTAACATGATTTCAGCCGAAACTGGTTTTGCTGACATTCAAAACGCCGTAATCGGACTTTTTGTTTCACTTCCAACAATAGTGCTCGTATACAATTTGGTCCTGACATTGCTTCAACAAATTCAACGCAGTGGTGTTAAAGTACAAAGCGAAACGCCTTACTGGCTGCCCATCACATGGCAAGAACACACCTTAGCATCCATTTTTGCCAGTTTGCTGGGCTTTCCAATTGGTACAACACTTCTCATTGCTTCGGCAATATTAGCGTTCTCTGCCTTTAACGGCATATACATGTTCACTGTAGCGTTAGCAACGTCAGTCGCGATTTTTGCAGCCGCTTTCATGGCAAGCGTAATCACGGAAATATTGCGTGTATTTCAAGTACGTTTTATTGGCGCAGTTTACAAATCAAGCGGTCGTGCAGCCGTTTGGGTGCGTTTCGCTGGGTCACTTGGCTTTTTCATAATCTTCTATGCAATATATTTCTATGTAGTTTCAGGCGGTTATCAATTCGTTACAGTTTTAACTGAAATTCAAAGCTCAGTTTTCTACGTTCCATTCGTTTGGCTAGGCATTATGCTGTCAAACTTTTTCATCATCGGCGGTAGCCTTCTTGTGGGACTTGCTTACTTGGGCTTGTCGATTGCCTTCATAGGCATTCTTTACGCGGTTGCTGTCTTGTTAAACAAACGTTTTGGTCTCTATGAACCACCAGCAATTAAGGTTCAAAAAAGCGGAATTTACGCGCCAAAAACCGGTCTTCTGGGCAGACTTGGCTTTTCAACCGTTGAGGCAGCCTTAATCGGTAAAGATTTTAAAGCCTTCACTAGACGCAGAGAACTTATTTCAATATTTATTGCGCCAATAGTGGTTGTTTTGATACCATTAATGCAGTCTTTTGGTGGAACAAGCGCTGGCGTACCTTCTGAGGTTTCACTGTTCTATGTGGGCATGATTTACCTGTTCCCAGCTTCATTGATGGTTATGACTCTTGGCAACCTCATCATCGGTGAAGAAGGTCAATCAATATGGAGAATTTACGCTTCACCAATCAGCGCTAAAAACCTTGTCAAAAGTAAATACTTCTTCACCATACTATTCGGTTTAATCATTTTAGCTGCTACTGGAACACTTGGAACAATAATCTATATGCCCTCATCAACACTGATAATAGTAGCCTTCTTGGAAGCATTCTTCTTGATTATAGCTTTGGGCGCTATCTCAGTGAACATAGGCTTTAGAGGAGCAGACTTTACAGAAATTCCAAGACCCCACATGGTTCGTCAATACTGGGCGTTAATCAACCTTGCAGTATGCTTCCTTGTTGGTCTAGCAATATTGTCGCCTCTTGCGCCAAATGTGCTTTCGTCAGTGATAGGAGGCTTTGGTTTTACTTTTCCAAGTTTAGACCCGTTTGTCTCTACGGCGATAAGTGGCATAATCGCTATTGTCATTGCAGTCCTCTTTTACAAGTTTACTCTTGACAGTGCAAAAGATTTTCTGCGGAAAGCCGAGGTGTAACAAGTTCCAAGTTGCTATAAAAAAAGGATAATTACATCGAAAAATGCAACATTTTATTAATTTTGAACCTTTTTAGCCTCTGCTGTTATTGTTTCAACATTAAAAACGCTGTATAGAATAGACAGGTTTAAAAATAGCAAGTTAACGCTAACCTCAATAAGAATAGTGATCTTGGATGGCAATCAAGGAAAAGGGACAATCTTTAGACGAAAAGACGCACGCTACCTTCTCTATTTACCAGTCAGAGTAGTTGATGACAGTATGTTTCCGTTAAAATGTGAAGGTTCAGATTCAATGCCAGTAAAAGTAAGCTTCAGACCAAACGATAAAAAAATCGTTATAGAAAAATGGAATGAAGAAGACGAGAAAACCCAACCATAGCAACTTTTCTGTTGCAGTGTTGAAGCAGTAACAAACTCTTTTATTAAATGCTAAACGTAAAGGTTGGCTAAAGAGAACAGAAGCCAATGTTTGAAACTTTTAAATGCCCCATCTGTAAAGCAGAATATTCCACCCCAGAAGATTTACGCGTTCACAGAATGATTAAACATAAAGGACCTCTTCATTCAGTGCCCGTTTAACTCAGCCATTTTTTGGAAAACCTTCACTCATTAAAATATTTATTACACAACTAATTTACCGTATTTTATCTTAGAGAGTGAAAATTTATGACTAAACTAACAATAAAAAGTCCCGCCTTCGAAACAAACAAAAAGCTACCCAAAAAATACACCTGTGATGGAGACGCCGTAAATCCGCCCCTAACTATCGAGGACGTCCCAAGTCAAACAGAAAGTTTAGCTTTAATTTTTGAGGACCCTGATGCCGTTTCTGGAGTTTTTGACCATTGGATAATGTGGAATATCCCCGCTTCAAGCAGCAAAATAGAAGAAAATTCAGCGCCTGGAATTGAAGGCTTAAACAGTGCACGTAAACTTGGATACTATCCACCTTGCCCCCCGTCAGGAAGTCATCGGTACATCTTTAAAATTTACGCTTTAGATCAAACCTTGAATCTGCCCCAAAAAAGCAAAAAAGCCGCTTTACAAAAAGCCATTCAAGGGCATATTCTTGCTGAAGGCGAAATTATTGGTCTTTATCGTTAAAACGTTTTTTTTCTCCATTTTTTGGTAATGGTTATATGTTTTAACTTTGGTTTTGTCATGTTAAAGGGAAACTGCTGTTGAAACATGTAAATGTGTTTTTAGCGTTAATTGCAGCGATACTTGTTTGTTTAACCATTTTCATTTCCCCAAATTGGTTCACTACCCCACAGCCGAATAGTGAATTTTATGTCGGAGCAGAATACGCTTACGGCAGTGACCCTGCAGAGGTTAAAGCTCTTGTTGATAAGGTTAAAGGCTACACTAACCTGCTTGTACTTGGTTCATCAGATTTAACGTTTAACGAGTCCGCGTTAACTGAAAGCTGCGATTACATAGCCGACGCAGGAATGCACCTCATAATCATGTTTACCGACATCACTAAATACAATTACAACACTTCAGTTTGGACAAGCAATGCACAAGCAAAATATGGCAGTCTTCTTTTGGGGATTTACCGTTATGATGAACCTGGCGGAATCCAGCTGGATCAACCCGCAAGCAAAAAGTATTCCATCATGGTTACGGAAGCAGCGAACTACACAGACGCAGCCGAGCAGTACACTAACTACATGTACTATCACGTTGACTATTACCATCTCTATTTTGACAATATCTCCGTCCTAACAGCTGACTATGGTTTATTCTGGTACGACTACCAAGCCAGTTATGACGCGATCTTTGCAGAGTTTGTTTGGAATCAAAGCCGCTTAACACCGATAGCATTATGCCGTGGAGCTGCTCAAACACAAGGCAAAGATTGGGGCGTAATAGTCACCTGGAAGTATGATCAAGCTCCATACCTTGAATCAGGCGACGAGTTGTATAGCGATTTGCGTTTAGCTTACGAGGCTGGAGCAAAATACGTGGTGGTTTTCAGTTATCCTCAGCTTGGCGATTATGGCACCTTAACAGAGGAACACTTTGATGGGCTTAAACGGTTTTGGGATTCAATCCAAAACGATCCCCAAAGCTTTAACCAAAACAGGGCTGAGGCAGTGTATGTGCTTCCTAAAGATTACGGTTTTGGTTTTCGCTGCTCTGATGATACCATTTGGGGGCTGTTTAAGGCTGACGAGTTGTCAGTTAAAATTTGGGGGGACGTCAACTTGCTTGAAAGCCGTTATGGCGCACGTTTTAACGTAATCTATGATGACGGTTTAGACTACACAAAAATTAATCAAGCGTACAGTCAAGTGTTTTTTTGGAACCAAACATTAACTTGAAACTAAAAAAGGAAAAGGTTTGGCTAATAGTTTTCTGTCCAAACCTCAAAATACGCTCTTGGATGCGCACAAGTCGGGCACTTATCAGGTACTTCTTGCCCTTCAAAAACGTACCCGCAGTTTCTGCATTTCCACTTAACCGGCGTATCCTTCTTGAAGACTGTTCCGTTTTGTACGTTTTCAAGCAGTTTATTGTAGCGGCGTTCATGGTAAGCTTCAACTTTAGCTACCATCCTAAAAGTTGTGGCAACATCGGTGAATCCTTCTTTTTCGGCGATGTTACCAAAGTCAGGGTAGATTTGGCCCCACTCCATTTTTTCTCCTTCCGCGGCGGCTTTAAGGTTTTCAGCGGTGGTTGCGATAACGCCTGCGGGGTACGCGGCTGTGATTTCAACCATTCCGCCTTTAAGATGCTTAAAGAATAGTTCTGCGTGTTCTTTCTCGTTGGCGGCTGTCTCTTCAAAAATGGCTGCGATTTGTTCGTAACCTTCCTTTTTTGCTGCGCTTGCAAAAAATGTGTAACGGTTTCTTGCTTGGGATTCGCCTGCAAAGGCTGCAAGCAGGTTCTTTTCTGTTTGGCTTCCTTTAAAATCCATGAAAACTATCTCCTTACGGTTAAATAGCAAATAGAAAAATAAAAGCGTTGAGGCACACATTTAAGCAATTGTATAGTGAAACGCTGATGCAGTAATTTTTTAAGCAATTAAACCCTTTTTCACTATGACCTTCATGATTGACTTGCTTGAAATGTGGAAAAAACCCAAAATGACCGCCCTAGTCATACTCACCGCAGTCCTGTATGAAGCACTGATTTTTCCTTCACACGGCTTAACCATTTTTGGAGGTCACGCAGATTTTGGACGCGTCGGCATTGGCATTCCAGTGGCTTTCTCGTTTCTGTTTGGGCCCGCCGCGGCTTGGGGAGCAGCAATCGGTAACATTTTCCGCGACTTAATCACCGGCGGCTTAGACTGGGCAAGCATTCCCGGGTTTATTGGTAACTTTTTAATCGGGTATCTTCCATACAAACTTTGGTCAAAAATAACCACTGAAAAGCCGGACTTACGAAGCTTCAAAAAGTTAGGATTGTTTATTGGGCTTGCAGTGTTATCCTGTGTTCTTTGTGGCGTCATTATTGGTGCAGGGCTTGATTGGCTTGGATATGCACCGTTTATTCCAACCGCGCCCTTGATTGGTTTGAGCAATTCGCTTTGGGCAATAATTGTTGGCGTTATAGTACTGGCTTTAGCTTATCCACACGTAAGTAAACACAAGTTCCTACATACCGACCTCCTTGCTGAACCGCAGAAAAACGATAAAAAACAGCTGCAATCCCCAGTTTAGGCACAGTTTTTCTGACGTTTTTGGGTTGAAAAAGAGCCAATAGCACCTACCCCCCTATAGGTTTTCTGCATAGTTTGGATATTAGGCTCCAAATAGACGGCGATTCTTCCTACCCCCTATTGGTCTGTGCATATAGTTTCTAATAGGCTCCAAATATGCCCCTTGAACTGCACCTGAAAGCAAAAGAACTGCACTGAACAGCGAAATGAGTTCGGGCTCTAGCATGACCCATTAAGATTGGATAAACTTGGCTTTCATCCTCCGAATGCAGAAATAGCAACCAATGGCCCCTGATAAACAATTTTACGCTTAAATCATGCTTATTTTACAAGTAGATTAGGCTCATACAATCTTTTAGAAGCAACATTAACACTGAAATCCAACATACCAATAACCCAAAAAAACAACCAAAACACACCCACCCCTCTAAGGAACCTTGGGGCCAATAAGCGGCTGGCTAAGGAGTTGGATTCGACGGTTGTTGAGCGGCATGGTTGGTGTTGGGCTATGACAAGCTTTGGCGTAGACGTCTACAAAGCATCAGAGAAAGACTTGCAAACTGAAGGCGTTTAGTCTGCAAAGAGCTTCTGAAGAGGCGATGTAGTTTTTGGCTTTGACTGAGCGTGAGAGGCAAATTTTACGGTTGAATGCTGAGGGGCTGAGTGATTATCGGATTGCCAAAAAATTGAAAATGGAGACGCCCAATGTTTATCGTGCTGGAAAAGCGGCCCTCAGAAAGCCTGATCGTGCTATGGCTGATTTGTCGTTTGCTGATAGCCTTAAACGAATTAGACATTTTTAATTTCTTAACCCCTCTCCATTCTAAACGATTTTTTGCTCATGGATCGCTTGACCTTTTTGCCCTATTCGGCAGTATGATTGCAGTAATTATAGCTGCTATGAAAAGAAACAAAGAACCTACAATGACTGCAATGAAAATGCCGTCTAAAAAGGCTTGTTTTGAAAGATCAATTATTAGCTGAGCTGTACTTTCGGGAAGTTGAGCAACCGCAATTAGAGCGCTCTGTAGACTTTTTTGAATCAGTTCACTTATCTGTGTGGGTAAGGCACTTATTATTGTCGAAGCGTTAATTTTGCCCAGATAAGTTGAATTTACTATGGAGCCTAAAACTGCCACGCCTAAAGCTGCACCAATTTGTCGAGAAGTATCGTTCATTGCTGAACCAATGCCTGCTCTGTTTGCTGGGATAGAATTCATTAAAGCCGAAGTAGCAGGACTCACAATTAAACCCATACCAATAGCCTGCAGTAGAAAAGCCACCAATGTAATCAAATAAGATGTGCTGATTCCAGCAGTAAACGCAAAAAAGAGTAACCCACATCCAAGTGTTATAAGGCCGAATGTTACAGTAAGTTTGGTGCCAATTTTGACGTCAACTCGAACAGAAAGCATAGTAAATATTAGACTAAAAATACTCAAAGGTAACATGCATAGCCCTGTTTGGAGCGCAGAATACCCCTGTACAGATTGGAAATATTGACTTAAAAAGTACAGAGAACCCATTAAGATAAAGGTGCTTAAAGTTAAAGCAATAATTGCGCCTGTAAATGACTTGCTCTTGAAGAAATATGTTGGTAATAGTTGATTTGAAGTTCTGCGTTCACACAAAATATAAGCCGAAAGAATTATAGCAGTAATAACAAATGTTGCTAAAACGTTAGTACATAGCCAACCGTACTCGCCTGCATTAATAATTGCATAAACAAGTGTTACCAAGGCAGCAGTGAAAAGGATGCTGTTTAAAATGTTTGGTTTAGGACTATTTTTGTCGCACGATTCAGGTAGAAAGAAGTGGCTGCCGAGTAAGCCGACTATGACTATAGGTATGTTAATATAGAAAATTGATGACCACTCAAATTGGGCAAGTAGGGCACCTCCAATTATAGGCCCTACGCCTGCGCCTATGCTAAACATACTTGCCCAAGCGGCGATGGCTTTGGTGCGTTCGTTTGGTTCTCGAAAGATGTCAGTTATGATGGAAAGGGTGGAGGGCATCATTATTGCTGCGCCTAATCCTGTGACTATTCGAAAAATAATCAGAAGATTGGCGGAGGTTGAAACAGCTGCAGCTAACGAGCCTATTCCAAAGATGAGTAATCCTGTTTGTAGCATGCGTTTGCGACCATAACGGTCGCCAACTAAACCAAACACAATTTGTAAAGCGGCAACCATAAGCACATAACTATCAACTATCCACAGCAGTTGAGTAGCCGTGGCGTCCAAGTTTCCAGATATGGTAGGCAAAGCCAAGTTTAGCACAGTGTCTGATACTGCTATTATGAATATTGCGATGCAAAGAATTGTGAGGGCGATTTTGTTTTTGTTGTATTTTGGTTTTGACATTTGAGGTCTATCTCTTAGCGGCTTAGTTTGAATTGCTTTAGTTAGTTGTAAAAAGGTATATAAAAATATACAATATATTTTTCTATACAATAAGGTAATAAGTATCAAGATTAGAATTAAGATCAGAGAAAACAATGAACCATACTTTAAGTAAACCTGAGTTAGTGGCTGATCGGATACTTCGTTTGTGCTTTGTATTACAGCAAGAAATAGATAGAAAAATCGTTGTTTCCTCAATTAAAGACTGTAATGCCGAAATTACCTTTCAAAATTTATTGATAATGAAAGCGCTTGAAGGCTCTAAGGGAACACATATGAACGCGATTGGTGAACTTTTGAATATATCTAAAGCCCAAATGACGCAATCTATCGATAAGCTAGTAATTTTAGGAATGGTAAGTAGACAGGACTCCCCGAAGGATAGGCGAAAGATTGACATTTATTTAACTGAGGAAGGCAAACGGGTGCTTGAAGCGGTTGACAAAATCATCAAGCGTAAAATAATGGAAAAAATAAGCGACTTAAGCAACACAGAACTAGACAGGTTGTTAAAGTCACTAGAGGACAACATTGATTTTTTTGTAAAGGATCCAAAAAAGTGAGTTAGAATGATTGTTGATGTGCTTTCAATATGTGTGTAGAAGATACGTCACTTTGCGGTACCCTTTAATGTGATAAGCACTTTGTGGGGGTAGATACTTTTTATGGTTAGTCTGAGAGTTGGTCAAGGTGAAAAGGGATTGTTAGCCATTCAGACAATAGTGTGGATGTGGGTTCCGAACCCGTTTGTGTTCAAGACCCATCAACCCGCTATTTTTTAAAGTTATATATTGTCACGTTTACGATATTATCCCATTTAGGCTCTCGAGCCATTAATCCCTAATTAAGGCTTGTTTTTGCGATTGTGTTATGTCTCAGGATGACGTTGGTTGTAAATAGTGCAAGCGGTTTATGGAGCATATTGCATTCATATCGCGTTGAGAGTCTCTTGAGCTATCCAAGAGGTAAAACCAAAGTAAGAAAACAACTGGGTTTCAACATTTTAATGGCTTGTTTTTCAACCATTACGGACCTACCCCTCTTAGGATTTTATTTTTTGGTTGTAAGATTGCTTTTTTAGGGGTTTTTTCTGAATGTGCGAGTATAAAATGTGTTTTTTGTGCTGAAAATATTTATAAGCAGGCATGCACAGGTGTGCTTTAGGTGAAGCGGTGCAAAGCCGCTTTTACACTGGTGAATGTATGCGCAGAAGCTTGACAGTAACCCCCGAGAACGACAAAAAAATCCTACTAACCAAAGGACGATTCCTCACAGGAGACGCCCCACTCGACATCGACTACACAACAATGGTTAACATCTTCATCGAACTAGGACACAAACTAATGACAGCCGCATGGGTTGACAACAAAACACCAACAGTCACAATCGACAAAAACGAAATCGTAGAATCCTTCAAAAAACACGCATTCAGCTCAGAACTAAAAGAAGAATCAGTCGGAGACCAAGTCGCAGAAATCATCTTTAGAAAACTAGTAGAACAAGCAGGCCTCAGCGAACCAAACTCCAACCAGCCAAATCAAACACCGCCTCCAGCCCTACCAACCCAACAACCCCAACCAAAAACGACAACAAACGAAAAATACATCACATAAAACTAGCCTAGAGGAGCAAAAACACGTATGGACGACGACAAAGAATCTAAACCTCAACCAGAACCAGAAAAAGCAGACTGCGAGAAACTTCTTGAAGAAGAAAAGAAGCGTTCAGAAGATTACCTGAACAGGTTAAGGTACATGCAAGCAGACTTTGAAAATCTTAAACGCCGCTTTGACCGGGAAACTGAGCAAATCAAAAACCATAGCAACGAACGCTTAGTAACCGAGCTCCTCGACGTAGTTGACGAGCTAGAATTGGCAGTCAAAGTAGGAAAAAACCATGAGAACCCCCAAAAAACTTTGCTGGAAGGCGTTGAAATGACGCTGAAAAAACTCAAAAAAGTGCTTGAACAGCAAGGAGTCACAGAAGTAGTCTGTGTAGAGGGGAAAGTGTTCGACCCCACTTCAGCAAACGCGGTACTCACAGAGGAACGTGACGACTGCGAAGACTGTACCATCCTGAAAATCATCAGGAAAGGCTACAGCATGAAAGGTCGAGTTATTCGTCCAAGCATAGTAAAAGTTTCAGTAAAATGTAAACCAAAACAAGAAACAAAAAATCAAAGTAACCAAACGGAGGAAAAAAAGTAAATGAGCACTCAAAAAACAAGCGAAAAAGTTTTAGGAATTGATTTGGGAACAACCAACTCAGCAGCCGCCATCTTTGAAGGTGGACACGCAACGGTCATTCCAAGCGCGGAAGGCCCAACAATGGCTGGAAAAATGTTCCCGTCAGTAGTAGCTTTCACAAAAGATGGACAACTTCTGGTAGGTGAACCCGCAAAAAGACAAGCCACCACCAACGCAGAAGGAACCTTCTTTGAAATAAAACGCAAAATGGGTAGCGACGTTAAAGTCCAAGCTTACGGCAAAGAATACACGCCGCAGCAAATTAGCGCCTTTATCCTGCAGAAAATCAAGAAAGACGCCGAAATATATCTTGGCGGAACCGTGCGCAAAGCGGTTATCACTGTTCCAGCACACTTTAACGATAACCAACGTCAAGCAACCAAAGACGCCGGTGAAATCGCTGGACTTGAAGTAATGCGTATCATTAACGAACCCACCGCTGCATGCCTCGCTTACGGCATTGACAAGCTTGAGCATGAAATGAAAATTTTGGTTTTCAGTTTCGGCGGAGGCACCCACGATGTCACCCTAATGGACTTCGGTAAAGGAGTCTTCCAAGTTTTAAGCACCAGCGGCGACACACAACTCGGCGGAACAGACGTTGACAAAGCAGTCATGGCGTACATTCTTGACGAGTTTAAACGTCAAACAGGCGTTGATGTCAGCGGCGACAAAATGGCAATGTCAAGATTAAAAGACGCAGCCGAAAAAGCAAAAATCGAACTCTCAACCCTAATGAGCACTGACATTGACCTGCCATTCTTAACCGCAGACGCGTCGGGACCAAAACACCTCCACATGACCCTAACACGCACAAAGCTGGAATCACTTGCACAACCCATTGTTGAAAAAACAAGACCAACCCTGCTAAAAGCTCTTGAAGACGCAAAACTAACACCCCAACAAGTTGACAAAATCATCCTTATCGGCGGCATGACCAGAATGCCCCTTGTACAACGGTTCGTAGAACAAATCCTGGGCAAATCACCCGAACGTGGCATTGACCCAATGGAAAGCGTCGCCATAGGCGCAGCAATTCAAGGCGGAGTCGTCACAGGCGAAGTTAAAGACTTACTGCTGCTTGACGTTACCCCGTTAAGCCTTGGTGTTGAAACCATGGGCGGCGTCATGACCAAAGTCATCGACAAAAACACAACCATCCCCACGAAACGCAGCCAAGTCTTCACAACCGCTGCAGACTTCCAAACAGCAGTAACTGTCCACGTCTTGCAGGGCGAACGCGCAATGGCGTCAGACAACGTGTCACTGGGTATGTTTAACCTCGTAGACCTTCCCCCTGCACCACGTGGTATCCCACAGATTGAAGTCACCTTTGACATTGACGCAAACGGCATCCTCAACGTTACCGCTAAAGACCGTGGAACAGGAAAAGAATCAAAAATAACCATCACAGCCTCAACTAAACTAAGCTCGGAAGAAAAAGAACGCTTAATCAAAGATGCAGAACAATTTGCAGAGCAAGACCGCAAAAAGAAAGAAGAAGCAGAAACCCGCAACAATGCAGACAGCATGGTCTACACTGCTGAACGCACAAAACAGGACCTCGCCGATAAACTGTCAGCTGACGAAAAAGCAAAGATTGACACAGCCGTTACAGAACTCAAAAACGCACTTGCAAGCAACGATATGGCACAAATCAAAACCAAATCAGAAGCTCTACAAAAGGTACTGCAAGATGTTGGAACCAAAGTGTACCAGCAAGCCGCAGCAGAAGCAGCAAAACAGCAGCAGGCACAAGCAGGCGCTCAAGGACAAACCGGTCCAACGCCACCCC
Source organism: Bathyarchaeia archaeon (assembly GCA_042296865.1). Lineage (GTDB taxonomy): Archaea > Thermoproteota > Bathyarchaeia > Bathyarchaeales > Bathycorpusculaceae > Bathycorpusculum. Next base: position 438,070 of record CP170178.1, read on the forward strand.
CAACCGGTGAAGCAGGTCCAGGTCCCAGCGACAGTGGCGAGCCACATGTTGTGGATTCCGAGGACTATAAAGTAAAGTAGGCATTTGCCTGCACAACCTTTCCTTTTCTTTCAAATGCGACTGTATTGAAGTATCTGTCGAATGTTTGGCCTGTTTTTTGTCATAGTTATTTTAACATAAAGTCAACTTTTCTATTGGATGGTTAACCATTCTTTTCTTTTGAAAAATACCCGTGAGATAACGCTTGATACAAATTTTGGAGCAAGCAAAAATATGGTTGGAGCATTAAAAAAATTGGGTTGTAAATAAGAAATAAACCTGATAGCACAATTGTGTAGAATACGATGGCGCCTGTTAAAAATTGAAGTCTATGAAAAACCAAGGTGTTAATAATTCGCTTAATTCTGTAAATCTGCTCATAATAAAACCAATGATGCCTAAGTAGTCATTTCTGCAAGTTTAATTGGGCTGTCTATCTGTATGCCTTTTGTGCCAGTAACCAGTCGAGTTAATTTTGAATCAGCTTCAGAACCCACAGTTATTGCCCGGGCACCTTTATACGAAACCGTTATTGTTATGCCTTCTTTGCAGAAGTCTTCAACAATGCTTTTAACGAGCGGTCTTGCTTCATCAGCAGCTTTTAGGGTATCAATCCCTTTTTTTATTGTTTTAAGAACGCCGCCGTGAGTAGCACTTTTGCGTGCACTTGACATTACGTCTTTTATTAACTCTTTATCGGTTACATTTACATCAATTTTTTTATTATCAACGTTAATTTCCATTTGAGGAACATTTCTTTCGCTGACGGTAATTTTCCCTGACTTTAGGGTTTCAATTAAAAAAGTGGGAAGTTGCATTGGCTGGTTAACCTCCGATTTTTTTACATGTTAGCTGTGGTATCTTCAATTTCTTTGGCCATTGTTACATCAAGAATTATTGAGCCATTTAGCGTTGCATTTAGGAATTGAGCATTTAGCGATAAGTTGTCAAAGGTTAATCGTAGATCTGATTTCTTTCCCGCCAGTTTATCTATCACTTGAATTATGGTGTCGCCAATGGTTTCAGCAGTGTGTTCCATCGCTTTAGAGCCTTTTTTCATTGCTTCTGAAGTGGTTGATCTTTCTGACATTAGAAACACCAAAAAACCATTATCAATTGGCGATAAAAAATCAATGTGACTGCTTTAATTCTACAACATTAATTTTCAAAAATTAAAAATAAAAGAGTAGGTTAGGGTAAGCTACATTTTAGCCATTTTTTCATCCATGAATTGCTTTGCCATCCTTTGTTCTTCCTCTTTTGTAAAGACTTTTTTTGCTTTTTTGAATAACTCGTCTTCCTCTTCTTTTACGTGCTGGTTAACTACTTCACTTAGAACTTTTGCTCTGGCAAACTTGGTTTCACCGTCAGAAGCGCTTGCATTGTCTATGTCATTAATTACTTTTTTTGCCAAATCATGCTCTTCGTAAGATTCGATTGTTATCAAGCGGGTGTCATCGCTTTTTTTGAGAAGAGGATAAAGAATTTTCTCTTCGCCGTCCATATGCAGCGTTAATGCTTTTTTTATGTCGGAGAATGTTTCTTCTTGAAAGCTTTCATTTTCAATCATTTGCTTGAATAGTTTCTTGATGTCATTGTGTTCAAGCTTTAGGATGTCGTAAATGGTGGCGTTTCTTTCTAGTTCTTGCTGCTCTTTTTCCATTTCTCTTTGTAGAGGGTTTTCCATTTTTAACCTCCAAGTTGGTTTTGATATCTAATCAAATAAGAGTGTGTGACTGCAAAAGCATGCCAACACAAAATACATAGACTAAAAAAGTTTACCCCCGGCTAATAACTAACAATTTTTTAAGCTCAAGTAATCCAAAAAACACGGTTAAAGTAAGGAAATAATATAAATTTGAGTCCTGTGCTAGCATTAAGGTTCACAGAATCCACTTAGTTAACGGTAAGACCTAAAATGGCTCAGAAAAGAGACTACTACGAAGTTTTAGGCGTTCAGAAAAACGCTTCAAAAGACCAAATCAAAGACTCCTACCGCAAACTGGCGTTGCAGTACCACCCAGATCGCAACAAAGACCCAGGAGCGGAAGACAAATTTAAAGAAATCAGCGAAGCCTACGCAGTACTCAGCGACGACCAAAAACGAGCACAATACGATAACCTTGGACACGCAGGCTTTGACCAACGGTACACCAGCGAAGACATTTTCCGAGGCGCCGATTTTGACTCAATCTTTCGCGACATGGGCTTCGGTGATTTATTCCGCACAATTTTCGGCGGAGGAGGAGGCTTTGGCGGTTATGAACAATCAAACAGGGGCCAAGACATAGGTTACAATTTAGAAATCACACTGGAAGAAGCCGCTAAAGGTGCAGAAAAAGAAATCCAAATTCCAAGAACCGAAAGATGCGATGTGTGCGGCGGTTCAGGCGCTAATCCAGGCACTAACGTAACAGTTTGCCCAAGATGCAATGGCGCAGGTAGGGTTCAAAACATGCATAAAAGCGGTTTTGGCATGTTCGTTCAAGTTGTAGCTTGCCCACAATGCAGAGGCAAAGGAAAACTTATCGAAACGCCATGCAGTAACTGTAACGGTTCAGGGCTTGTACGTAAAAAACGAAAAATCGCCGTCAAAATTCCCATGGGCATTGACGATGGTTCCCAACTGCGGCTTAGAGGCGAAGGCGAAATGGCTGCTAACGGCGGTGAACCAGGCGACCTTTACGTTATCGTTCACGTGTTACCTAACCAACTGTTTGTACGCGAAGGTGACGACTTGTACCGTGTAGAAATGATTAATTTCCCGCAGGCAGCTTTGGGGGCAGAGATTTCAGTTCCAACATTAGAAGGACCCACTATAATCAAAATTCATCCAGGAACACAACCAGGAGAAACCATCCGTGTTAGAGGTAAAGGTATGCCACGTATGCGTGGTTACGGCAAAGGCGACTTGCTGGTAAGAATTGGCGTAGCAGTTCCCGATAAACTCACGAGCCAACAAAGGGTAATTGTTGAGCAGTTAGCCAAAGAATTCGGTTCTGACGTTTCAACAAAAAAAGGCAAATTCCGCCTTTAATTTCTTAGTTGCTGCCTTTTGTTAGGCACAATACTTTAAACTAAACTACGCTTTTTTAACGATTCAAGTTAAAGGTAGTGTTTTTTTGTAGAAATCAAAAAGCACGACCTGAAGCAACTCGGGAAGGAAAATACAAGTGTCGCAAAGACAATCAGGATTATGATACAAGGCAATATTTTGAAACTCACTGCAAAGAAATACATCATATGTTAAGGGCACCGTTTAAGTGCAACTGGGGCAGGGGTATTACGGCAAAGTTTTTAACCAGAACCCCGCAATAAATTTTGAGAAAAAAATGGTCAACCTAGACTCAACTTTAATTGGACTAATTGTCAGTATTGTAGTAAGCATTGTTGTACTTGCACCATCGCTTTGAATTTCAGGCAGGATATTAGTCGGCGGACAAAAAGCAAAAGTCACTGAAGCAATATGGATTGTCGTACTTGGAACAGTAATCAGTTCAATTTTTGGTTTCTTCTTTGAAGGAATCATTTCTTCCCTGATTATGTTGGTAATTATTCTGGCGTTAGTGAAGCACTTCTTTGATTGCGGATGGCTAAAAGCGTTGGCGATAAGCATCATAGCAGCAGTAATCTTTGTTGCAATCGCGTTTGTGCTGGCATTAATCGGCATAGGCATCGGCTTTACGCTTTTCGGCATATGAACAAACCTTTCTCCTTTTTTAAGTTAAACATCGGTACACTTTTGAGCACTTTCCCAAGTTACCAAAAAATAGTTTCTTAAAACATTCACTAATCCTTTATAGTTTGAAAAAAGCATGGGCGCTTCACCTAAAAGTTTTTTTTCTGTGCAAGCGCTAATTGATATTTTTTCCTCATCTATGATACTAAAATTCACGTTATTTTTAGGTATGACCCGTAATTCAAATAAAGGATTAGAAAACATTGGCTTACTTAAAAAATTTCGAAGTTGAAGTTTGTCTTCTGGACAGTCAACAATCTGTTTTACTATAACACCACTTGCCATGACATTAGAAAAATTAGCAGAATCATATTCCCATAACTGCAAGAAACGGTTCCAACTGTGCATAAGGTAAAGAGTTTTTTTGGCGCTTCCAGAATAGGAACCTGCTTTTCTCAAAATCTGCATTTTGTTTGTTATAAAGGAAATTTCAGGTATATTTTCGGGTTTCAATTCGTTTTTTGGAGTACCTATAATGGTTTTGGCTTTCTCTTCTATTGTTGCCATTTCTTTGTGTTTTTGTTCAATAAGCATTTCGAGTGCTTCTTTTAACGGTGTGGGGATAAAGATGCCGTCTGAAAGATTTTTTTCAACCAAACCATTGCTTTCTAGTGAACGTAGAATTTGGTAAAGATGAGCACGATGTATTCCGGAGTCCTTAGCGATTTGGCTTACCTTAGAAGGTCCATTATCGATTAGAGCCAAATAGACTCTAACCTGAGAGGTAGTTAAGCCTAACGTTTCAAGTAAATTTTTTTCTTCTAAGGAGATAACCACTAAATTTTTCCTCGAAATTTTTGAGTGTAACAGAGAATATTATATCTTTTCCCTAATTGCCCCATAAAGTTGCTTTTTACAAAAAGAGATGAAAGTACATGTTGCACATTATATCCTTTTAAATTATACGTAAGGAAAAATATCACAAAAATCATCGCCTTTCTTTGAGAAATGCTGCGTTAACTGGGAAGAGGAATAAACTTGCAAATCCCATTTGATAAAACGATAAAACAAGTTAAAACTAAAGGCTTAACCAAAACCATAGCATCCATTATGGCATTGTTCCTAACGCTACTTATTAAAAAAACAAGAAAGCTACCCCAACAACAACTAATCGAAGTAAACAAATCGGAAATGATTGTTTACCCAAACAAAGGAGCCATCCATGAAGACCTGTTTGTCTATAAAAAAAGGGAACCCTTATGCACTGACTTCCTAATGCGTTCAGGCATAATTGGCAAGGGCGATGTCGTACTTGATATTGGAGCAAACATTGGATATTACGTGTTAACTGAAGCAAAACTGGTAGGCGAAGCTGGAAAGGTCTACGCTGTTGAACCAGTAGCAAGTAATTTTAAACTTCTACAAAAGAATGTCCAACTAAATAACCTGACAAATGTAGCCTCTTACCAGTACGCGTTTGGCGATAAAAATTCTACTTCGGAAATTTTTGTTTCAAATAGTTCTAATTTGTGTGCAGTTAACAAGGATGCGGTCAGTGGCAAAATTGTAGGCGTTCAACCTGTATATATGATGACTATTGACGAGTTTATTAAAGATAAAAAACCTCCCAAACTGATCCGCATGGACGTTGAAGGTTATGAATATGAAATTTTAAAGGGCATGAGCAACACTTTGCAGAGTGATACGGCAATTCTTATGGAACTACATGCTTTCCCAAGGTATTTGTCAACTAAAAAGCTTGATGAAATATACGATATTTTGGAGAGAAACCATTACAGGGCTAAATTTTTAGTATATGAAAATAAAATCGTTGGAAACAAGATTATAGAATTTCTAAACAAGAAATCAGGCGATAAATTGCCTATTGTAGCGTCAAATATTTCATTGCAAGAACTTAAAAACATCATTAAAGCAAACCAAAAAGAATGCCTAGCAGCGCCAAATATTTATTTTGAAAAAGAAAAAAAATAAAATTATTTGGCGAGTTGCTTTCGCAAATCGTCATATGTTGCTTTAATGTCGTCGATTGAGGCTTCGTCTTCGATGGTTGAGGTGTCACCTAATGGTGCGCCTGTTAGAACCGCTTTGAGGAGTCTGCGCATGATTTTACCGCTACGAGTTTTTGGCAGTTTATTGACCATTACGACTGCTTCAGGGGTAGCGATGGGCCCAATTGTTGTACGAACATGTTTGATTAATTCAACACGTAACTCATCAGAGGGATTAAAGCCTGAACGCAGAACGACGAATGCTACAGGGACTTCGCCTTTAACGGGATCTTCTTTACCCATTACTGCTGCTTCGCTAACTGCTGGGTGCGAAACCAGTGAGCTTTCTAACTCAACTGTACCGATGCGGTGACCTGCAACTTTGAGCACTTCATCTGCGCGTCCGAGCAACCAGAAGTATCCATCTGGATCACGGATTGCGTAGTCGCCGACGTAATAGACTCCTGGCCAACGTCCGAAGTATGTTTGTTTGAAGCGGTCTGGGTCTTTCCAAATGGTTTGCAGCATTCCTGGCCATGGTGACTTGATTACTAAGAAGCCTTTGTTTCCTTGTGGTACTGATTGTCCTTTCTCGTCGAAGATGTCAGCGTTGACTGCAGGCAAGGGTAGTGTAGCTGAACCTGGTTTTAGCGGTGTTAATTCGATGCCGCTTGCGGGTGTAATCATGAAGCCGCCGGTTTCTGTCTGCCACCAAGTGTCGATGATGGGTAAGCGTTCTTTGCCAATGACACGGTAGTACCATTTCCATGCTTCTGGATTGATTGGTTCACCGACTGAACCTAAAATTCTCAGTGTGCTTAAGTCATGTTTTATTACCCATTCTTCGCCGAATTTCATGAACATGCGAACTGCGGTTGGTGTACCGTACAGAATTGTGATGCCATGTCGTTCAATCATGTCCCACCAGCGGTCTTGAGCTGGATAGTCAGGGGTGCCTTCAAACAGGAAAGCTGTAACACCTAAACTCAACGGTGCGTAGATGTTGTAAGTGTGGCCTGTAATCCAGCCAATGTCAGCAACACACCAGTAAATGTCCTCGTCTGTTGGGTTAAATGCCCATTTAAGTGTCCAGTAAGCCCAAGTTATGTAACCTCCTGTTCCATGCTGTACGCCTTTGGGTTTGCCGGTTGTGCCTGAAGTGTACAGAATAAACAGTGGGTCGCTTGACTTCATAACTTCAGGTTCAACATATGCGTTTGCTCCTGCATTTGCAAGGGCTTCGTTATACCAGATGTCGCGTCCATCCTGCATTGTTACAGCTTGACCAGTGCGTTTTACAACAATCACTTTTTCTATTCCAGGCATGTTTGGTAATGCACGGTCTGCGGTGTCTTTGATTGCAACGGGTTTTCCACGTCTAAATGAGCCGTCGGATGTTACAAGAATTTTTGCGCCGCTATCATTTACTCTGTCAGCAAGTGCTTCAGCGCTAAAACCAGAGAAAACTACAGCGTGAACACCACCTAGACGCGCAGTTGCAAGCAAAGTAATTGCCAGCTCTGGAATTACAGGCAGAAATACTGCGACGCGGTCACCTTTTTTGACGCCAAGACTTTGCATAGCTTTTGCAAGTTTGTTTACTTCCCTGTAGAGTTGGTAGTAAGTGTAGGTTCTGACTTCGCCCATTTCGCCTTCCCAAATGTACGCTATCTTGTTTTTGCGTGCGCTTTTCACGTGGCGGTCCAGCGCGTTGTAAGAAATGTTGAGTTCGCCGTCGGGGAACCATTTGTAGAATGGCGGATTGGAGTCATCGAGCACTTTAGTAAATGGCTTGAACCAATCGATTGCTTTTGCTTTTTCTGTCCAGAATTCTTGAGGGTTTTTTATGGATTTTTCCCATTCTTGCCTTCGTAGATCACCGGAAGAAACTTTGGCGATACTGGGGCTATATTTTTCATTGAAAGGTAAACTAGCCTCTGACATGCGCTTATTCCTCTTATTAACCTACGGTGCTTTTGAGCATGAACGTAATATAAGTTTTGTCAAACAAATGTTGGAAAATTAAACAATAACTTTGAATTTTTTTTATCCTTTCAATCACAAGATTGATTTTAGAGCGCACGCTGATTTTAACTATTAATTGAATTATAAATTCAATTTTTAGATTACATTGAAACAAAAAAATCGAAATCATATTAATCTCAAAATTATAAAAAGTGCCAACTTAAAAAATTCCCATGTGAATTAAAAATAAACGATAAAGAAAAAGTAAAAAAGAAAGGTTAGGTTGGCAGCTTATCTGGAGTCAATTTGTACAGCTATAGGGTTAGTGATTGCTTTCTGTTTTACAGGACCAATAGGCAGTATAATTTTACCGTTAGCTTCGTTAAGAACCTCAGCGAGTCCAAGATAGACCGCACTTAAACCGCAAATTACGCCTTCAATGCCCGTAATTGTGTTAAACCATACTGGATTACCAAGTAATTCTCTTGTAGTCAGCATAAAGAATAGAATAGCCAAGCTCATGAAAACGAATTGTAGTGCACGGTTTGTTTTTAGGGTTCCAAAGAACATAGCAAACGTGAAAATGCCCCACATCAGGAAGTAGGCAGCCATTGCAATGTTATCTGCAGGAGAAACTGCGCCAAAGAATGACATGTTTGGCAAAAGAATCAATGCTACAAGAGACCACCAGAAAAGCCCGTATGATAAAAACGCTACTGTGCCGAAAGTATTGCCTTTACGGTATTCCATGATTCCTACGATTACTTGTGCTAAACCGCCGTAAGCTAAACCCATTGCCAGTATCATGCTGTTAAGAGGGAATAAGCCCGCGTTGTGCAGATTCAGAAGAACAGTTGTCAAGCCAAAGCCGAGTAAACCTAGAGGTGCTGGATTTGCTAATTTATAGTTGCTCATTTTTTCACTTTATTCCATTAATAAAAAAAGGATTTTAGGCTGTTTTGTTTTTAACTTTTTCGAACAGCCTTTGCTATTTTCTCCTTCGACTTGTGACAAATTTGCCAGTTTCGATAACTCCAAAGACTATTGCACCAAAAGCAAGCGCGATTACCCAATCAATTAGTTCCGGAGTGTGCACATCAAAGAGCGGCTGAATACCTGGCACGTAAAGGATTAGCAGTTGCAAGGCAAACGAGGACGCAATCGCATACCACAGATACTTGTTTTTGAAGATGCCAACTTTGAACACTGGATACTTTAATGAACGCATTGACAAAGCTATGACCAGTTCCATTACTATCATGGCGGTGAGTAGCTGGGTTCTTGCTTCAAGCAGGTTGTGTTCGCTTACCCACGGGTAATGTGAGAAGAACGCAACAAGCAGCAAGACAGTCATCAATGCTGGCACGGCGGTTAAGTAGACTTTGACGTCTCTGCTAAAGATGCTCTCGTTTGGTTTGCGTGGTTTACGTTCCATCAGGTCAGGGTCACCAGGGTCAACGCCTAAGGCGATAGCGGGCAAACCGTCAGTTACAAGGTTCATCCAAAGCAACTGAACAGCAGTTAAAGCGATAGCTGCCTCGTTTACTGAGTCAACGTTTGAACCAGGCGAGAATATGCTGGCAAGGAACGGTACGCTTACCACTGCAATGAACATTACAAGGATTTCCATGATGTTGCATTGAAGCAGGTAAGTGAGGTATTTTTTGATGTTATCGTAGATTTCTCTGCCTTCTTTGACTGCTTTGACTATGCTTGCAAAGTTGTCGTCGGCAAGAACCATGTCTGCTGCTTCTTTACTTACCTCAGTGCCAGAGATACCCATAGCGACGCCGATATCACTCATTTTCAGGGCTGGTGCATCGTTTACGCCGTCGCCAGTCATTGCTACAACTTGGTCTTTTGCTTTCCAAGCCTTCACAATACGCACTTTATGTTCAGGAGCAACTCTTGCATAAACCGATATTCTTTCAACAACACCGGCAAGCTCCTCGTCTGACATGTGTTCAAGCTCTTGCCCGGTTAAAACGCAGGTTTCTTCCTGTTTACCTTCAAGCAGGTTTAGCTCTTTGCACACAGCGGTGGCAGTTAGCTTGTGGTCGCCAGTAATCATCACGACGCGGATGCCTGCTTTCTTGCAGATGGCGATAGCGTCTTTAACTTCGGGACGAGGCGGGTCAATCATGCTCATGATGCCAACGAAAACAAACTCTGTTTCCATGGCTTCGTCGAATTCAACGTCGCTTGGCAGTTCTTTGTAGGCGAACGCGAGGTTACGTAATGCTTGTTTTGCAAGGGTTTCTGTTTCTTGGAAGTGTCGGGTTTGCTTCTCTTTTGTGAATGACTGGGTTTTGCCGTTTAGCAGGATTTTGCTGCAGCGTTCAATAACCATTTCGGGGGCGCCTTTCATGTACGCAATTTTTTTGCCGTCTTTAGTGTGAATTGTGGTCATGCGTTTGCGTTCAGAAGAGAAGGGTACCTCGTTTATGCGGGGTTCTTCCATGTCAAGGTCGTCTTTGCTGATGCCTGCCTTCTGGGCGGCTACAACCAACGCGCCTTCTGTTGGGTCACCTTTAACAATCCATTTGCCTGTTTGAGTATCCTGTTCAAGGCCTGAATCGTTGCATAAGACTGAAATGCGCAGTAACTCTTTGAGGTTCTCGTCTGGAACGGTTTTTTTGTCGTCGATTTGGAATTCGCCTTCTGGGGCGTAACCGATGCCTGTGACTTTAACGGTTTGTTCGTTAACGTAAAGGCTTCTAACGGTCATTTCGCCTTTAGTCATGGTGCCTGTTTTGTCGCTGCAAATTACACTGGTGCTGCCTAAGGTTTCGACTGCGGGGAGGCGTTTTACGATGGCGTTGGATTTTGCCATGCGGTACATGCCGATTGCCAATGCACCCGTGACGATGGCGGGCAACGCTTCAGGCACGGCGGCAACAGCTAAACTGATAGCCCAAAGAATCATGTCCAAGATGGGACGTTGCTCAACAACGATGCCGACAAAGCCCACGCTTAAAGCGACAACTAAAGCAAAAATTCCGATCCATTTGCCAACGCCAGCTAAACGTTTTTCGAGCGGTGTCTGTTCTTGAGGGGCGGCTTGAACCATTTGTGCAATCTTGCCAAACTCGGTGTTCATTCCTGAAGAGGTTACAACTGCTCTGCCTCTACCATAACAGACTACTGTTCCAGTGTAAACCATGTTTTGCCGATCGTTAAGTTGGGTTTCAGCTGGTAAGGTTTCTACGGTTTTGTTGACTGGCGAGGATTCTCCAGTTAATGGCGCCTCATCATCTTTCATAGTGAAAGCTTCAACAAGTCGTCCATCGGCTGGCACTTTGTCACCTGCATAAAGCAGCAGTACATCACCGGGAACGATTTCGCATGCGGGAATGCGGACTTCTTTTCCGTCACGCAGCACGCTGGCTGTGGGGGCAGTCATTTTTTTGAGGGCTTCAACGGCTTTTTCGCTTCTGTATTCTTGAGTGAAACCCAATATTGCACTAGCGATTACTATAACCAAAATGATCATTGCATCAAAAATTTCGTCCGTAGAGTTCGTGTAAATGCCGACTCCCACGGAGAGTGCCATTGCAAGTAATAGAATAATCATTAAGACGTCGGTGAATTGGCTTGCCAAAATTTTTAGTGGTGATTTTCCTTTTTCTTTTTTTAGTTCGTTTGGTCCATACTGTTTTAGACGCTCTTGGGCTTCTTGTGTTGTTAAGCCTTTGGGGGTAACGTTGAGTTCGTTTAGCGTCTGTTCTATGGTTTTACTGTGCCATTGTTTCTCCAAGCTGGTCTCCCGCTCCAATAATGGCTTTTCTTACACGGTTTTTTTGCATTAATATGTTTCGTTTTTTATTGGCAAAATGTTGCATTAAACACGGGTAAATATGCACAGGCGTTCATTCAACTAATTAAGGTTTAAACAAACGAAAAGATTAATCAAGAATTTCAGTTTGAACATTAAGTTTTGGCTAAAATTACAAGTCATTTTACTCCAAAAAGTCTTAATCAAAGCAACAACAAACTATTATTATCAACATTTTATTGGCTGATTACTAATGAAGTATGAAACCACAATCACAGAGATTGTCCCAAGAACACATGACACATCCAGCTTCAGATTCCCAAAACCAACCGAATTCAACTACAAACCGGGACAATTCTTTTTTGTAACTATAAAACAAAACGGCAAAGAGTTAAACAAACACTTCAGCTTCAGCACCAGCCCAACCCAAACAAGCTACATAGAATTCACCAAAAAATTTACCGACCACGAATACTCCGTGGCACTTAAAGCCGCCAAAGTTGGGGACTGGGCAAGAATCGACGGGCCCTACGGAAAATTCACTTTCGAAGGTGAATACCCCAAAATCGGTTTGCTCTGTGGCGGAATAGGCATAACCCCGTTCATGAGCATAATCAAGAACGCTACAGACAAAAACTTGAACAGCAAAATAACGCTTTTCTACGGTTGCCGAACAGAGGAAGACATCGCCTTTAAAGGTGAACTTGAAGAGTTAGAAAAGATAAACAGCAACCTGAAAGTGCATGTGGTTTTGAACCAAGCCTCGCCAGAATGGAAGGGCGCTACGGGTTTTATTACCGTTGAAATGGTGCAAAAAGAGTTGCCTGATTTTAAAGATACCATGTTTTATGCGTGCGGTCCTCCGCCGATGGTTAAAGCGATGGAGGGACTTGTTGAAAAGCTTGGTCTGCCTAAAGAGCAGCTTAAGCTGGAACTTTTCACTGGGTACACTTAACACGTTTGGGTGAAGCTGGTTTTAGTAACCTTAAAGGCTTACCTTTGAATAGACAAGTGTAAGGTACCATTTCATTGCAAATCCAAAAACATCTCGGCAAGATTTCACACGATGCGATACTTGCAATTCTTATAGTTGTGGTGGCTAAAATCTTGGTTTTCACGGTAGGTTTAGCTGCAAACGCCTTGGCGGGTTCAGTTTCAGCCTCAACTTTGTTTACAATGTTTAACCGTTGGGATGCCCCGCATTACCTTGACATCGCACAAAACTGGTACGTCAACACGGGAGACCCAGCAAACTTTATCGTGTTCTTCCCCCTGTACCCGATTCTAATTAGGCTCATAACAGTAAACTTTGATTACATCAACATTTCAGCCTTAATTGTTGCCAACGTCTGCAGTTTAATCGGCTTCTTTTACCTGTATAAACTGGCAAAACTGGAATTCAACAGCAAAGTCGCCGTTAAAGCTGTGCTTTTCATGAGCATCTTTCCAATGGCCTATTTCCTCTCTGCACCTTACACTGAAGGGTTATTTTTTGCTTTAGTCATAGCCAGCATTTACTACGCCCGTGTTAGCCGTTGGGAAATCGCTGGTTTGCTTAGCATGTTTGCCGCCCTTAGCCGTCTCGCTGGACTGCTGCTTTTGCCCGTGCTGCTGGTTGAATATTTTCATCAGAAAGGCTGGAAACCAAGAAACGTTGACTACAAAATTGTTTGGGCAACCTTGGCGGCTGCTGGTTTTCTGATTTATTTGGCAATTAACTTGCAGGTGACTGGCGAAGCATTCAAGTTTATGGAAATCCAAAAGGTCCATTGGTTTAACACCCTTGACCCAATCACTGGCTTAAAGCTGGCGTGGAGTTGGGCGACCACACGAGCCTACCCCGAAAACTTCAGCATAGGCATTGCACCCATAACTTTCGCAGTCTTCGGCTTAGTAATGTTTATCGCCGCAGTATGGAAACGTTTCCGCCCGGTTTATCTGGTTTACATGTTTTTGACTTGGGGGTTAGCTGTTTCAACGTCTTGGTGGATAAGCGTGCCACGCTACATTATGGCAATGTTTCCAATGTTTATCCTGCTGGGCGCGTTGACACGCAACAAAGCCGTTAACGTTGCAATCGCCACCGCCTTCTTAGTTGGGCTTGTTTACTTCGCGGCGACCTTCGCTTTGGGCTGGTGGGCATTCTAAACAAGGGATTTTCAACATACTTTTGCCCTGTTTTCCAACCAATACAGCCTACCCCCCTTAGAGATTTTCTTTAGCCCCATAGGTTTCTGCATGGAACCACTATTAGACTACAAATACAAACTACTCATAGCGCATTTTTTTGCGGCTAAATGGTTTTATGAAAAACCTTTTACGCGCCTTGCAACTCGACTTCACTTTGTGGTGCAGATTGAATAGGCGCCTTGTAATAAAGCGGCAGTTATCACAGTAATAATAACGTTTATTATTGTTCTTTTTTCCGCAGTTCTGCCAAGCAACCCGCCTTCCAAATCATTAGGTTTTATGGTTGACATTAAATCCACCGAGTTCTTAAATGCGGCTCAAAACTGTGAATTGTGCTGGGTCCAATAATGAAGTACCAAATCCGAACCTGCCTTTTCAGCTTAAATCTGGGTTATTAGGATTACAGAAACTGGCTTTTGCTCTACCTCTATAGGTCCTGTGTAATGATTGCGTATTAGGCGCCAAATTGCCCCAAACTTTTCCAGCCACAGATAACTCGGTTGCTCAGTTAGCGCTTAAATACAGGTTTTCTAGAACTACTGGGCAAGGCGAATTGGCATGAACAAATTGTTAATAGTAATTGTTACGGTAGTTGCTGTCGCGGTGGTAGCCGTTGCAGCATTTGCATTAAATAACCCAGTACAACCGGCTTCTGTTGAACCCACGGCAACCCCTTCGCCGACCCTGACAGCAAGCAGCACCCCAACGGCAAGCAATATTCCTAGTCCAAGTATTAATCCCACACCGACAGCTACACCCAACAACTCAGCGGTCATTACCTTTACGGCACCGATACGACTGCTTGAAACATCCTTCTCATCTGCATCTGCAAAAACCACCACTTACCAAGTTTGGGCATACTCTTCCTGGGACCCAGCACCATACGTAAGATACTACGAGGTTTCATTAGACTACGGAAATAACAGCAAACCGCTGGAGAACAGTTGGGTAAGCGGTGACTATCAACTTTGGGGCACTTCAGGGTACGAGTTAGGGCCATTCCCATGGACAGAAAACAAAATTTACATACTTGGACCCGAAGGAATCACGCATCCATCAGGACAACCCTACAGGGGACTTTACGACAACCCTGAAACATGGCTAACCGTAAAAGAAGACGGCACAAAAGTTTACGGACCAAAAATGTGGGATACCTCTAAACACGGCGTAACAATTTGCACTGTAAGTGCAACGTTTCCAGATGATGGAAGCGTCAGCAGTGCACAGATGGGACAAGTAGCCAGCGACATGGCGAAGTTTCTAGAAGAGTACACTAGAAGCTGGACAGTTACGCTTAAGAACGTAAGCTAAACAGTTTCCCCTCCTCTTTTTATGAGTCATATTTCTTTTGTTTGATTAAGACTCGGTTTCTATCTACCCTCTTTATAGGTTCCTGCATAGATATGATAATAGAATCTAAATAGAATGCTTGATATGTAAAAATAGACTTAATGGACTTCAGGTCGAAAGGGCATTATTAGAAATGGAAAAAGTAGAAAAAATCTATTTTCCATTCTTAGTTCAAGATTCTGTTGTTAGGTTATACTTCGTTATAGATGTTGCATGTTGGACATTTTAGTACAACGTTCTTGAATTTGCCCTCAATGATGGTTTCACCTATTTTTGCTCCGCAGTTTCCGCATAGATAGGTGGTTTTGCCGTTTTTGCTTTTTATGACTGGCAAGGTTTTTGAGGAATAAATTTTAGCGCCCGATTTGGGTTCTGTTACGATTTTTAATTTTCTGTCTACCATTAGTGTTCACTTACTGGGCTTTAGTGGTTTGACTTAGATTAAAGTTTATTGCTTACACTTTCTCTGCCCAAAGAGTTTCCTACCTTACCCCCTATAGGTTTTAACATAGAACCTCTAATAGGCTCCAAATAGGTGGGCATTTAGGTGGCTTGGTGTTTTGGTGTTGTTTCAGCGTTTGTATCGTTTGGTACTAAATTGTAATATTTTATACCAGATTTGTCGCAATCTTATTATTCAGGTTTAATCCTTAAGGTAATTGCAGGCTTGGGAGCAAGCTTTAGATGCAATGCAAAGAGGCTTTGAAGCGTGCTGATTAAAACAGCGTAAAATTAGCATGCGACACAGACCTTGCCTCTTTGGGCTGAACATGCAGAATGTTGACAGCATCTAAACCGTGAAGCAGCAGATTTGGAAACGGCGTTTAAAGTCTGTTTGCGTTAAAGACACGCTTTAGGTGGGTCGTCTGCAACAATAAGGCTCAGACCAAGCCTGCAAACCATTAGAAAGTGGAAAAAAGAAATTACCCCAAAGGAGTTTTAAACTTCCACTTTTTTCTAATTTTAACCAATCTTGTTTAAGGCGTTAAAAAACGCCAATTCATCCTCAGTTGCTCCTGCACGACGAAGCTTACAGAGACATGCCTGAAACTGTTCTTCAGTAAACTTTGATGGCTTGACAGGTTCGGTTGTGAAGTGGCTTGTTTCTTTGGCTAACCTGCCCCGTTTTAGGGCGATGCGTTGTTTTTTAAATCGGTCAAGTGCTTTGCAGTCTTCAGAAAGCATTCCAAAGGGGGTGTTAGGGAACTGTCTGCAACCATCAGGCCTAATCTCGTAAATGGAGCAAACGTTGCCTGACTGAAAAGGGCATTTGGTATGCGTAACGTGCCAATCGTATTCCTCTTCGCCTTTTTCAAAAATTTTGCCCAGTTCTTCTTTTAGAGCGGCAAATTTTGCGTGGGCTTCTGGGTTTTCTTCGGGAGAACCATGGGTTTCTCCGGCGTTAAGGAAATCGTCGAGTGTGCAGCAGACGCCGCATTTGTCGCAGAGGAAGGGTAGGTTGATGGACCAGTCACCGTTTTTGTTCTTGAACTCCAAGTGAATGTAGTATGTATCGACCATTTTCTTCAAGAAGGGGTAGTAGAGTTTGAAGTCATTAATGTTTCGCCTTAACTGCTAATTAAGTAAGTACGAGCTTTGGCTATTTTTATTAGGTTGAAGTTTCACTAGTTTTTTGCAGAACAATCTGTCTTTTGTGAGGTGCTTTTTTTGTCAAAACAAAAAGGTGAAAAAGGCGATAAATACGAGTGTGACGAATGCGGGCTTGTTGTAATGATTGAAAATCCCTGCGGCGGATGCGAATGTGAACCATGTGAAATAGTTTGCTGCGGCGAACCAATGCATCCGGTTGAGGAAAAATCAGAAACAAAAAGTAAAAGCAGCAAGTGAGCCTAATTTACACTCACCCTTTTTTTGGTTATTTTACTTGTCGCATTAGGCGTTGGTATATGTAGAGGAAGTATACTGCTGCGAACGCGGTTAAGGCAACTTCAAATGAAAGTATTATGGTGTTTTGTTCAATTGCCATGAAGTAACCTTTTGAAAGGATGTCTGCGAAGACAAGGATTTGTAAAAATATTGCGCCGCCTAGGCAGCTTAAGCCGAAGCTGTGGAAAACGAAGCGTAGTCTTCTGCTTAAAATGTCTGGTATCATCATTTTTGGGTCATTACAAGCAACGCTTTATGTTTATTAAGACTTGTTAAACAATACTATTAAAGTCAAATAAAGATTAAAAATACCAAAATGCCGTTAACTAAATTACCCTTCACTAACGTCCCGACAATCCAGCAGACGACTTACCATCCTTAGAATCTTCAACAAAACCCTGAATTTTCCTACCCTGCAAACGCTCAAAATCAGGCTTTTTCACTGACTGCGAAACAAACACGCTACTCAAAACATCAGGAGAAACCAAACGACGCTCACCCGCATTAATTGAAACTCTTTCACCGTCAACGCAGTCAACGAAATCCTCCAGCGCCTCAACAAGCCAGTAACCTTCACTTTCAGTAACAACCTTAACCTTACTTACTCCCTTGTAAAAATAGGTTTTACCACTCAAAAACAATCACCCCTTCAATATTATTTGGAAAAAAGCAAAATATAAACCCGCATTAAAGATAGTTAGTGGTCAGGCTTTTCTAATAGTGTTTGCTATCGCCAAAATTGTTGAGGGCATTGTGAAAACGCTAAAGACCCTTGTGTACTTGGCAGACTCGGCTTTTTTGACGTCTTTTAAATCGCCGCCGCCATGCAGGTAGCCTTTGATGAATGCTTTTGTGATGTCTTCCGCTGTTTGGTTGTTTTGAAGCGGCTGCAAGTAATGACCCGAATAATACAGGAATTCAGCTATGTCCCAAGCTTTATCGCCATCCTGTGTGGCTTGCTCAAAATCAAGCAGGTAAACTGTTCCGTCCTTGCCTATCATGACGTTTTCTGGTTTAGTATCCCCCAGTGTCATGCCGTGAGAATGAACTTTGGCGAACAATTCACCTGTAACCTCAATATTTACAAGTTCAATGCTGTCTTTGTTTTTTTGGTCTAAAGCTAATCGTTTTATGGAATGACTTAAATCTTCGCCTTCAATGAAATCCATAAAAACCAAACGTTCCGGATTGCTAACAAACAAAATCTTGGGCACGTTAAAGCCACGTAAACGTAAAAACTCGCTGGTTGCGCATTCTTTGGCTAAACGGGCTTTCCCTGAAACCGCAAATGCTCTGGCGCCAAAAGACCACAAAGTCAACGGGAACCATTTGAAACCGGACCAGTCTTTAAACCGTTTAACCAGCACTTTACGTTCTACACCGTTTACTTGGGCTTTTATAAGGTAAATATCATTTAAGACTCCACCGATTGCCTCAAATGTTACGCTTTCCGGTTTTTCGTTTATGAACATTTTTTTGGTAAACCCAGAAATGTTTACTTTATCCGCAAGCGAAACAAGGCCTTCTGAGGTGGGTACAAAAACGTATTTTTGAGGGTCAATCGTGTAACAGTTCGGGTTAATATCTGTCTGTAGAAGGTGCAGGTTTATTTTTTGGGTTCTAATGAAAGCCTGTGTGTCTTGGGCAATAATGTTTAAAAGCTGCGGAAAAACTCCGAAGAATGAGGTAAAAAGTGTGCGGGGAGCGTTTTTTGAAAGGTTTGTAAGCCAAACTTTTGGGTTACGGCTTTGCAGGGCGAACTCTTTAGACACTGTGACGTAACCGTTTACTCGGCTTATTAAACCGTCAACTGCCAGCTGCATTAGGGCGTCGTTGTAGCTTTTAAGGGCTTTTTCCTCATCTTTTAGCGTGCTGCCTTCAAGCATATTTGTCATTTCATATGCCAGTAAAGGGAAAACACGCACCCGTTTAAGTAAAACGTCGTAAAGGAAAAATTGCGGTTTAATCTGCATGTGATAGACAAGTTCAGGGTAACCAATGGAAAGGTTAGCTATGGATTCAAGAATCAACCGTTTTTTTAAAAGCAACTCCTGACCGTGTAGGTAACAGTCGCCTTGCAGGCTTATGTAGGGAAAAATGAGTTTACTTGCAATTGCTTCACCTAGAAATCCCCGGTCGATGTCTCTTTCAAAAACCCATTGGTCAACGGCAAAAAAGAAAACATTTCGACCATTTATGGTTCTAAAATAGCTTAAGAGTCGTGGCTGAAAATCTTTTATGACTACTACGGCTTCAAGGACTGATTTGCCGTTTTCTGTGTGTGTTGGGTAAGTGTCAATTAAACCCACAGCGGTAACATGTGCAGACCCAGCGGTGTGGCATGCTACTTCCACTATTTGCTGTCTTAACTCGTTTAACTCAGTTATGTCGATGGTCACGTAGTCTCCTGCCGGCTTAGAAGGTTTTTTCAATGCTATTCTAAACGGCAAATTTGGCTTATTAATATGTCTAAGGAATGCTTTTTGTGAATGCCTGAAAAGTCTCTGCTTTTCTGTATATTTGTTTTACAATTTTCTTTTTCTGTGAGTGAACAATAAGTCATTTATTAGACTCGGCGTATTGTTTCTTTAGATACAATAAAGCTTCAACATGGTAAACATCACCAAGCACAACCCAAACGGCTTGGAACATAACCGCCAACCATGCCAACAACAAACTAAGGAATAAAAAATGTCAGAAACCTACAAAAAACAAATTGTACAACGAATAATCAAAAACCTGCTAGACATCCAACTGCTGCGAATGGTGAAAGCCGAACAATTATGGGGATATAAAATAAAAAAACAAGTTGAAGCCAACTTTCACGTTAAACTCCGCCACGGAGCCCTCTACCCCACCCTAAACTCTTTAGAACGCAAAGGCTTTCTTGAAAGCCATAAACAACAAAAAAACGGCAGAGCACGCAAAGTCTACACCATAACAGAACAAGGTAAAGAGTACCTACAAGCTTACGACATTATCCTTAATGAGCAACTAAAAGCACAGTAAAAGCAGTTTTTTAGCGTTATTATAGTTTTTAAGGTAGACTTTTTAGGGCAAGCTTAAAAAGCTTTTTTTTCTCAATGAAAAAGCTTTTATTCTAAATTAAATGACTGAAAATTAGAGGAAAAACGAAATGAATTTCGAAACAAGCAAAATTTTAGGCGGCATCGGCGCATTACTATTGTTTCTTGGAATACTGCCATACATTGGCTACTTTGGCATTGTTGAAATAATCGGCCTTATTCTTGTTATGGTTAGCCTTTATGGTTTAGCAGACTTTTACAGGGAAAGAGGTATCTTTACTAACGCACTATACGGCGTTCTAGCAGCAATCGTTGGCGCGGTCATCGCTTCAGTAGTTACAGTGGTAACGGTTTTAGCTTCATTAACTGATTTTCTGTACCAGATTTACCCTGACTGGAACGGCGACTGGGCAACCATTCAAGGCTTAACACCAAACACGGCCAACATTGACCCCTCCGCAATTATACCATTCATCACAGGATTGCTTTTGGTTTTCGTTGTAATCTGGATTTTTGCAATAATCGCCGCGTTCTTTGTAAGGCGTTCACTTAAAGAACTTGCAGTTCGTTCAGGCACAGGCTTATTCGCAACAGCAGGTTTACTACTGCTCATCGGCGCAGTGCTCATCATAATCTTCGGTTTAGGCTTACTACTGATCTGGATAGCTGCGTTACTACTTGCAATTGCATTCTTCACCATGAAAGCACCTGAACCAGTCCCGCCGCCACCGACAACAACAACTTCACCGCCGCCAACATCAGTTTAAACAAAAAAATCAACCATCTTTTTTTTATATTCTTAGCTTATCAGGCAACGGTTTGTTTTTAAACAGTTTTTAGCTGGTTTTTCTGCCATTACTGGCCTACCCCCCTATAGGTTTTCTGCAATGATTGAATATTAGGATACAAATAGGCAGGTTTCTACCTACCCCTCTAAGGTTTTAACATAGAACCACTAATAGCCAAAAAGGTTCCTTCACGCAAACTTACAACTTATGGTTGCTTTGAACTCTAAAAATTGGGCGATGTTCAGGTCTTCCGATTAGTTTTTAATTGGGTTCAACAGGTAGTTTCCTAATGGGTGTAAAGAAAAAAATCGTATTCGCCGTAGCATTCCTGATAATCGCCGTTTCACTGGTTGTCTTGTTAGTTTTGCCGAGTTTAGGCGTTCAAAAAGAAACAAGCCTGTACACTTACCCCTTGACAGTTAAAGACAAAACCTACAACGTAACCCTGAAAACCGACTGGAACGCGCAGCGTGAACCAACAGTTTCATTAATCAATTCAATAAGCGGTACACGTTACGCCGTGAAACTTCATTTTCTTGAAGGAACACAAAAAACCCTTACCTACAACCTCACCATCCCGACTGACCTGCTTTGGGGTAACATTTCGCTTGTCTGGAAATATTACCAGCAAAACCCTGACCGTTACATCTTAACCAACAATGGCACCCATAACTCACTGCAAATGACTTTCGAGTATATACCGAACCTTTCAGGCGTGGGCTATTTTGAAATTGTGGGAACAGAAGGCGCATGGTAAACAGCCTTTTTAGAGGTAATCAAAGCAATTTTTGCTTGTAAACCAAAACCTTTAAAGAAAGCTTATACGGGTTAAGTTTAGAAACCAAGTAAAATGCTTGGGCGGGTAGATCAGTCTGGCATGATCGCCACGTTGGCATCGTGGAGGTCGCGGGTTCAAATCCCGCCCCGTCCACCATTTCTTTAAAACATAAAAGAGCAAGCTTCTTATTGTTAGAATTATTCTAGAAGTTTAGGGACTTTTATGAGTGAAAATGAGAATTTAAAAGCTGAAATTAATGATTTAAAAAATCGCGTTAACAAGCTGGAAGCCCATATAAATCAACATGAATCTCAGGGACACCACCATTCACATTAGCACCATTTAATAGTGAATAATAATTGACTAACTGCAGTAAAGGAACGTTACTGAAAGCCTTTTATCGCATTTCTCCTTACCTATCCAAATATCTTTAGAAACGTCAAGCCCGTCACCTACAGTTTCAGAGCTACCCCTGGCGTGTGACCACACCTTTCACAGGTGCAAAAGTAATTATTGTCATGAAACTCGGCTACAAACAAATAAGATAACTTAAATTTACATTTTTAATGACAATAATCCTTTTTCAGATTTGATGCTTTAAAAATGGTGTCTATTTTGGAAAAATTATAAATAGGAAGCGGAGCGTGTACATGGAAAAGGTTAAGGGGAATAACAGTTGAAGTTTATCAAGCCCATTTTTGCAGTATCTTTGCTTGTTTTGGTATTGTCAGTTGGTTTAGTTTCTGCTTTAGAGCAACATGAAGCATCAGTAACTAAATTCATGGCTGGAGACACCAAAGAACGAGGGGAAGAAACCAGCATAAGAATCCTATTTACCAGTAATGCTGACATAAACTTGTCTGTTTACTATGTTGGAGTTCACTTTGACTGGCTGGAAACTGACGAACTTATCGGAATCAATTACGCTAACAATCCAAAAATAGTTCAACCCAACAAAGACCTTGTAGTAGACATCATAAACTACACCGTTCCAACATCCGCCAACCTTGGAACCCACAGTTACTACGTAGGTGTTGACGGATACGACCAAAACGGAGATCCATTCTCATGGACATCCGAAGAAGCAGCAATAACCGTAATCAACCCGACCAGCACAAGCCAACCATCAGCAATACCCACCCCGACAGCAACAAATCCACAAACACTGGACACTGCCTTCATAATTTACGGAGCACTAATCGCAGTCGCTGCTGTTGTAGTAATTTTGGTTGCTGTGTTAAAGAAACGAGGCACAAACAACGCATCCAAACAAAGTGTCAACCCGTCAGAGTCGCCTAAGCCAGAAGAGAAACCTGACAAAGGACAAGACTTCAGCATTTAACGCCTTGACATCCGCCTCTTCTTTTCTTTAACCGCCTTTTTTTGTGGTTTTTGGCAAACAGTTAAATTATTCAGAATTCAAGGTTTTGCTACGGGATTGAATGATTGGCAGTTGTGAGGTTCTTACGCCTTTAGGTGGAACGGGCGTTCCCACGGTCTGGATGGAAAACAACAAGAAGTGGCTAGGCAGTTATAAGTGGCTTACTTCAACCGCTAAAGGCGTTGGCAACGCGCGAAATGAGTTGCTTAAAAAAGCTGGGGCTCCGCTGGTTCTGTGGCTGGACAGCGATATTGAATTGGATTTTGACCCCGTGCCAGTTTTGCTTGATGTGATGCAGAAATTCAACGTTTCAGGCGTCTGCGCAGGCCAATTAACCGTGGGCAACAAGTGGTTCCTTCAGGTTGCAGCTGAAATGGATAAACTTGAAATTGAACGGCATGGCGGCGTTAAAATTGTTGAAGCTCGAGCCTTCCAATGCGCCCTTTACAAACTTGAAGATCTGCTCAAAGTCGGCGGTTTTGACGCAGCGTTTGACGTTGCAGGCGAAGACAACGATGTAATCCGTCGCATGATAGCACAAGGAATGCTTGTTTTGCACTGCAACAGACTTATCGTTAAGCATCATGTTAACCCCGAAACGTATTGGCGCAAATTCAAAGGCTACCATAAAGGCTTTAGCCAGCTTGTCGCCACCATGAAAGACGAGTACCAACCTGAAACTCAAGGTTCAGCGCTTGATTTCAGCATGATTCGACGCATGCCCTTAAAGTACCCGCTCTACAAACTAAAAGAAAAACTTGCGTTAATGTGAAGTGAAAACGGTGATTACCCCAAAAATTTTAACTTTCTTTGTTACAAACCGCTGCAACGCTCGGTGTAGTCACTGTTTTAACTGGAAAACCAAACCCACAGACGAGTTAACTCTTGAAGAAATCAAAAAAATCGATTTCAGTTTCTTTGATTCAGTTTCGATTACAGGCGGAGAACCAACCCTGCGAGCCGACCTTGCAGAAGTCTGCAGTCACGTGGCTAAGAACAAGATTTACCTAAACACCAACGGGTTAATGCCAGAGCGTATCCAAGCAGTCATCCAGAAATTGGGGGCTGCAATGGTCAGCGTTACGGTTTCTTTGGATGGAACCAGAGAAGTGCATGACCAAGTCAGAGGCGTAGACTGTTTTGATTTAGCCGTCAAAACCATCAAGTTATGCAAACAGTCAGGCGCAGAAGTTACCATCCTCACAACTATTACACGCTACAACATGGACAATATTCCCGCGTTGATGGGTTACCTTGAGGCTGAAGGGCTTTTCTGCAAGAAAGGGGATGTAGTCTTTAATATTGCCCGTGGACTTGAGCACGCTTTTAACGTTGACCCCTCAATCGGTTTTTACCATAATCCCCGAGACGACAAAACCGTGTTAAACTTTGAAGAACTTAAAACCGCCTTTGCTCAAGTCAAGCCTTACATGGCAAACCAGAACCGTGTCGTCTGGGAATACTCCATCAAAATGCTTTCTCAACACAAAAAGCTGCTTGCCTGTTATGCGGGTAACTTGGAGATGGTGTTGCACGCTAACGGTGACGTTTCCGCCTGCGAATACACAAAGCCTTTTGCTAACATTCGGAACTACGGTTTTGACCTTCTTAAACTGTGGAACAGCCTCGAAGCAGAGACCGTCAGGGGCAAACTGCAACAGTGCTACTGCATTCACCCGTGCAATCTAAACACGGCAATCCCCAGAACCCTAACCGGCATCCTAAAACTCGCACCAGACATCGCAAAAAACAAGACAAAACAACTCAAGAATAATTTTGCGAAAAATTAGCTCAATTATAACCAGACTCGTTTGGTCTCTTTAATAAGGTCAAAATGTGGGTCGTCTGATAGTATTTTGGCGTGGTTTTCATTTGCGGTTGCTGCGATGATACAGTCGCCAATTGGCACGTTCTTGTAGAGGCATTTTAGCAGTCCTGCTTGCTCGGCGATTGTAGGGGTCAAGTTTTCTATTTGTAGGCCGCTTTGTATTAAGGCTTGGTAGCGGCTTTTTGCCATGTCTTTGCCGCGTATTTCGCAGGTTATCTGTGTTATTTCGGTAATTACAATTGTTGGAAGTATCCCTTCACCTTTGGACAGTAAAGACTTCAGTTTCTGGCTGGTTTTCCGTTTTGCCTCTTCATCTGTGGCATAAAAGTATTCCCTTAAGAAACGGGTGTCAAGCACTTCTTTCAAATCTAGTACTCTTCCCGCAGTTTATCAATCATCTTGTTAACTTGTTGGGGGGTTGCGTAGTCTGCGTCGGCGCCTGCTAGGTCTTCGAGGCGGGGCACTTTTTTGAAAAGTATGCCTGCTTCAGTTGCCTCAACGACCAGTTTATCCCCTTCTTCAATATCATACTGGACCCTGAGCTTTGCAGGAATGGTTGTTTGCCCTCTTCTGGTTACTTTAACGACATCTTCCATAGTTGGACAGCCCCATTAGGATATTAATAAATTATCCTGTTATAAAAAAATATCCTACATATTTATTAAAATTGGATAACAATTAGTATAATCTGCAGGCAACAGTTTTTCTGTTGTACCGTAGCCTTTTTATTTGATTGGGTTTCTTGTATGGGTTCTATGTCTTCTTATAAGGAACTGAAAAAGCCTCTTCTCACAAAGAAAGATGAGGAATACGAAATGCTCATTGAAGTTGCAGAGGACTACATCAAACAGAAAACAGACAAAGCCCTCGAGAAAAGCGGCACCGCCGTCGAAGTCGTCATACGTGAGCGTTTAGTATGCAGAGGCTTTAACGTTAGTTTGAACCCAAGCGTGAAACTTGAAGGTTCAGAACTCAAAAACAGCATGTTCATCTTAGATTCAATTTCTAACCCCAGCCAAAAAGAGTACACGCCAAACGAAGTTAAAATGGTCATCCAAGTCATAAACAGCGCCGACGCAGACTCCTTAAGCAAAATAAAAGCCCAGTTTGATGAACTTAAAAAAATCGGTAAATATCTCCAGTTCGCAGTGGTAGTTCTCTCTGAAAAAGTGGGTTACACTCACGAAATCACCACCGAGAAACTTGGCGACAAAGCGTACCGCAGCTTCACATTGGTTAGCAGAAAAGTTCACCCCAAAACCGGCGGTTTATACAACGAAAACGCAGTCAACGATATGCTCAAAAAGAAAGAACTCAAAAAAACAGGCGAATGGGACGCATTCATCGCAGCTATCAAAGCAGCCTAAATTTTTTAGTCGTTTTTACCAGCTTTTCCCTCTTCAAGCCAGTTTCGTGACGCCGCCAAGGTTTTGCCTGCAAACTTTATTTTAAGTGCGTCATCGTATGGACACAACTCGACGCAGCGGGCGCAGAGCATGCATTTGGATTCGGTGACGTCGCCGCCTTTTTTCGTGTACATGTCGGTTGCTTGGGTTGGGCAGACACGTTTGCAGACTCCGCATTTGGTGCATTTATGCTCATCTTTTTCCAGTTTTGTTAACGCAATTTGTTTGAAGGGCGTAAATGTGCTGAATAGACCAGTTAGGGCTCCAAGTGGGCAGATGCGGCACCAGAACCTGCGGTAAGCTAAAGAGAGGATAATAACGATTGACATAATAATCAGGTTAATGCTGGAGATGTAGCCGCCAATTATCCAGAATGGTCCATATGTGATTTGGGAAATGTAGCTGTAATTCATTGAGCCGATGCCTGCTTCGATTAGCGAGCAGAGTGGTCGCATGGGGCATACGAGGCAGAAGGGTTCGTTTATGCTGCTTACGATGCCTGCTTCGGTTCCGCCAGGTCCGCCAGCGCGTGTGCCAGGAATCAATTCGGTGCCGAAAATGTAGTAGGAACCAAAAATGACGCTTAAAATCAGGAAGACCGCGATTATGATGTAGCGGGATTGGCCGAGTTTTTTGCTTGTAGAATCCGAAAACGACAAGTGCCGTCGTTTTGTGGCTTTACGTAACCGTGTGAGTACGTCTTGGAATAAACCAAATGGGCATATCCAGCCGCAGAAAGCTCTGCCGAAAACCAACGCTGCAACCACAAGCGAACCAATGACTATGCCGATTTTTTCTAAGCCAGTGGTGGAATAAACGACTTCGTAGCCTCGGGGGTAATTCCAGAAGGGAAAAATGTAGGCTTGCAGCTGCCAAATCGCGCAGGTGACGGTTCTGCCGTTAGGGTAATAACATGCCAGGAAGGGAGCGGGTATGCCGTCGGGCATTTGGTTGCCTAACAAGTCAGCGCCAAGCAGGCGGTCGCGTGGTGAAACGCCAAGCGGCGCCCATAATGGCTGGTCAAACGGGCCCAGAATTAGTCCCATGAAAATGGCGATTACTGCGAAGATTTGGACGTAGAAGCGTAAGGTGCTGATTTTTCTTGTTTTATTTTTTGAGAGTTTAAGAATTAACGCGATGCCGGCGACTGCAGCTAAAATGTAGATGGGTAAAATTATGCTTGCGGATACTTCCCAAACCATTAAGGCTGCCTCGCTTTGGTTTTTAGTTTGATAACTGTTGCCACTGTAACCGTAACAGCCACTGCAATTGCCGTTAAGATAATTATGGAATGCTGCTGGTAAAATGGTCGATTATCTTCGGGGTAACCGTAATTGTACCGTGCAACCGTTAAATTGCCAGTAACGCCCCAAAGAACAAGTGTGTCGTCAGGCAAAAGCCGCCAGTTTTCTCCCTCTGCCAAAAAGACGTTGCCGGGGGCAATTACTGTCCACTCGCTTGGGTTAGACGGTTTTGACGTGTTAAAACCAAGATTTACCACCTGCTCGCCGACGCCTTCAACGTAATATCGCAGGTAACCTAATCGACGTGAATTATAGCTGGTAGAATAATAGGAGTAGATTGTAACGTCACAGTTTTTGGCTGAAAATTCTAGGGTGCCAAGGATGCGGGAACCGTTAAGTGTTAAACCGTTAAAGGTCCATGTGCCGCTTTCCAGTGTGGCAGCGGTGTAGGTGCCGTTTACTGCAAACCTGATTGTACCGTTGTGCTCTGGATTTTCGAAGGTGTCTTGAGGAGTGAACTTGGTGATGTTTTGGGCTTGAACGGTATAAAGTAGGCTTAGAAGAGTTAATGCTATCAATAAGGCTGTTAGGGTTAGCGTGTATGTTTTGTTGAAGGTTGTCAAAGCACCACGTTATCAACTACTATGGTACAAAATGAAGCTATAAGGCTTTTCAACAACAAAAGATGGCGTAAACAAAAAGATTTGGTTTGGAACACTTAGGCTGTTCCCTTTTTTGGTGGCGTTTAGTTTAGGCTTGCGCTGTCTACCAGATGGACTGTTCCGTCGGGACAGTAAACCTTCTCGCCCAATTTTACTCGACGGTAACGTTTCAGGCAGGGCTGCTGCATTCCGCAACCGTCGCAATCTCGCGAAATCATTATCTAATTTCACCCCTCTCCCTTCGCGGATGCTAATCAATTAGTATTTTAGGTTTATAAGGAAATTTACGTGCAGGTACTTGCCGTTTTTAGAATTTAAGGCTAAATTGACGCTTGCATGAAGATAAGCACAATATTTAGGGCTTATTAGGTTGAATTCTAAAATATCGATAAAAAGAAAATAAAAAGAGGTTAAATTGGGGTTTTTACGAGTTTTTTCTTGTAGGCTATGGCTGCAAACGTTGCCGCTAACAGGAACAATGGAACAGTAGCAAGCACTGGAAATTCTGGCACTACCCACCCTTCAATATTTGCGGTGGAATCAAGTTTCCATGTAATTTGAGATACACTTATGGGGTCTGCTGTGGTTTCAGTTCTATCTACTTGCTCAACTAGGATTCCGGTAGCTTTGTCAAAGTATAAGTCTCTTGTTGCAACGTAACCCGCTGTAGCGTTGTTGTCAACTATGCGGACATGGTTTGTTTCTCTGCCGCCGCTTTCATAGTTTCTTGTCGCTGTATCTAATACGGTTAGGGTGTCTTCTCCATCAGGATGGATTCTGTCGCCTACGTTAAGATTAGCGCCTATTATCGCTACAAAACCTAGACCCTCACCTGTGTAAAGGTTTACGTAGCCTCTATCCATGACGGCGGTTCCATTAACAAAATAGTAAGGCGAAGCTGTAATAACGGTTGTTGTGTTTACATCGCCGATTCTAACTTCAACGTGAGAGGTTTGATTAACCTGTACAAGGTCCTGTGGGATTGAAGCGTAAGCGTCAGTGGTTGTCCAGTAACTGGATACGTGATAATCAAAAACCATGCCTGGACTTACTCCGGGAGTAATTGTTTGAGCCTGAACGGTTCCAACGAATGCAAGTAACGCAATACACGCAATTAAGCCTAATGCAAGCAGTCTATTATTCAATTTAACACCTGACACTAATCGATTGATTTTACATTTAAATTTATTCCCAAAACCATCGCTGCAACCGTTTTTTAGAGCTAATTCACGAAAAAATTAACAGTTTAACTCAATATAATAGTAAAAACTGTTTCTGGAAGGCGGCAAAGAATAACTTAAGCCAGCCCAAGAAAAACGGTTTCTTGTTTTCTCCCAACCTCTAAAAAGCATCGTGGAAACCTTAGGCTCTAAAGAAAACCCTAAATTGCCTGACCTGTTCGTTAAAACAGCTTTTTTTGCTGACACTAAATCCCAAGCCCCTATTCGGCTATCTGCCAACCTTAAACCATCTGTATCCTTATAACACCCAAAACTAGACGCACCCTGCTCATTTAACAATAAAAATTCAAGGGCGCCATCACGGTTTAAACCTGAAAAATCCGCTGAAATCTCAATAGCAACGTCCTTGACAGCATATTTTATTTTGACGGTCCCGCGAGGTTTAACTTGCTTAAAGTGTGTCTTAATTTTTAGGAGGCTTCTTAACTCCATAATTTTATTGTTCACTGGTTGAAGCGTTTGATGTCCAAGGTAGCCTTTTTCGAACATTTTATGAATTACCTCATAAAAATTGTCGTTAACGTGCGCGTTACAGAATTGTTTGGTTGAGATGGTATCTATCAAGAAATGTTTCTCAAAAACGCTGGAGTCTTTGCCCCAGATTATTTGGGCGTTGCTTGAAAAGAGTGTTTTATCTTGAAATTTTACTACGGGAACTCCAAACCCCATTCCTTCCTCGATTAACTCTTTTCCTTTATAGACGAGTACGAGTCCTTTCTGAAGCAGAGAGGTTTCAAGACAGTTTGGCTTGTTATCCCTATAGAGCCTAACCGATAAAACCTCATTTACCGGAAATGTAAGGCAATTCTTCGCTGAATCATCTGTTGCATAAACTTTTGTTTCAACCAACAAAAACACCACTTAAAAATTTCATCCACAAATAGACGCTCCAAACAAAAAACACCACAAAAACACCACATAATAAAATAACTGACGGCTTATTAACTACAAACCTTGACATCAAAGCGATCCATAACGGAAACAAGATTGACATGAAACGGGGCAAGGACATCATTGCTCCAAAAGTTAATACTCCTAAAAAGTAAACCAAAGAATACGCAGTCAAGGACTTTGATGTTTTACGTAACTCTGCTATTAAAAAAGACGGAACAATGATATACGCACAAGCAGCTAACGGCAAAAAAGGGTTGTGACTAGATAAATCGGTGAAACCTTGTAAACCATTTTGAGGCAAAACCTGAAAAATAAATTCCCTAAAAGAATACATGTCCTTCCAATCAGTAGTGTGAATAAACGCAAGCCAATCGTTAGCAACAATTTGTCCATAAACTAGCCATGCCAAAAAAGCTGCAGCGGGAAGAAAACAAAGTGCAAGGTCACGTTTCTTGTGCAAACTTTTGCCAGTGAGAATTTCAATCGCCATCGGAATGATAATTACTATGCCGACCGCTCGTGAGATAGCGGCAACTGCGGCTGAAAGTGAAGCATAAGCGGTTTTTCCTTTCTTGAACAGTAGCCAAGATAGTAAAACAAAGAAGAGCAGTATACTTTCGCTGTAGGCTACAGTGGTGAACAGGAAAACGAATGGGAACAAAGCAAAAAGCAAAGTTGAAAGAAAAGCCACTGGTTTGCTTAGGTACAGTTCAGCTACTAACTGGTAAACTGGCACATATAGAACACCAAAAAACAGGCTACAGAAGGCAAGTGAAGCCGCCGCGTTTTGAATCCCCAAATCTAAAAAGCTGCTTACAAGAGGAAAACCTGGAAAGAATGCTAAACTTTGTGCCGAAAAAGTGTAACCGTACGTTAAGATGCTTAGGTACCATGCGCTGTCCCAGCCCAGATAAAGTGAGCACCATGGTGAATCAACTTGTTGGAGTACCTGATTTTGGATGCCGTTAACAATAAGGTTTCCCACCCAAAATGACCCCGTGGAAGGGACATTTAGAATGTGGTAAACAATTAAACTGCCCACAAGCTTAGCGACAAGTATAAGCGCTGCTGAAGCTAACAACCGAAACGGAACGGTTAATCGCCAAAAGTGATAGTTTTTTTCAAAAAAATTCATAGGAAGTTTCCACTAAAAAGTGAAGAAAATGGAGGATATATGGTTTTAAATCTGTAGTTTTTTGCTTAGCTTTGCTTTACCTGCAAAAGCCGCCAACGCTATAGCAGCTAATAAAACAGGTATAGCTATTATTGGGATTTCAGGTATCCATGAAGTGCCTGTCCAAGCAATGATTTTACCTCCATCACCAACACCCCAAGCTTGGCTTGTTCCACTTGCTGCACCGTGAACCATTGCTATAGAACGGATGTTGCCAACACTTAGAACATTAAGTTGCCCAGCCCATTCAGAACCAGTCCAGTAAAGAACCATACCGCTAGCACCTGCCGCCCAAGCACTGTTGGGTGTGTCAATTGTTAAAGAGTTCAATGTAGCATTAAGTCTTGTCGTTGCGTTAGCTGTACCGCCAAAATTGAATTTTGTAAAGTTCGACCATGTAGTACCATTCATGTTTATTATGATGCCCGTGTTGGAACTGCCACCGACTGCCCAGCCTGAAGTTGAATTAACCATTACAACTGAATTAAGCTGGCTTGTTGTTGGGCTTGTAGCATTAGACCAGTTGCTGCCGTTGTACTGAACAATTGCGCCGTTGTCACCTACAGCCCAAGCATTGTTAGAATTGTGAACCATCGATACTGACCGTAAGGTACTCGTAGTTGGACTTGTCTGTTGGGTCCACTGGTTTCCATTCCACATTAAAATTGTGCCGTTAGCACCAACTGCGAAAGCGGGTGAACCTGAAGCGGCAGCAGTTACACCGTATAGCGTTTGGTTGATTGGGCTGCTTGTTGTCATGACTGACCAGTTTCCGTTATACCGCAAAATTACGCCGTTGGTTGAGTTGCCACCTACTGCTAAACCTGAATTATCGGTAATCATCACTATTGAGTTCAGGTTTGTGGTTGTTGGGCTTGTCATTGTTACCCATCTGGTTCCGTTCCACATGATAATTGTTCCGCCGTCACCCACTGCCCAAGCGTTAGAGTTTACAAGAGTTGGAGTTCCGGTAGTGTTGCTTACGATGCTTACTGAATTAAGGTTTGAAGTTGTGGGGCTTGCAGTGTTAATTCCTACTGTACCCTGAGCATAGGCTAATGAAGCTCCAGATATAACTACTACTGTGAACATGGCTAAAGCTATTTTTAGATAAGATTTCATAATGTTTTTCACCTGCCTAAAATTTCATCATTGTTCACCGAACCCGCGCTAATATAAATTTGTGACTACACCCATTAACCACTATAGCGAATTAACAGGAACTTTGAAGGCATTCTTCCTTAACCTGTGTGACTGCTTAAAGGCATTAACCAGCATTTTTAAACCAAAACACACTTGCTTACGATGTAGGCGATTTTTTATTGTCACACATAAAACACGAGAATGTTGATTCTCAACAAATAGAGTTGGGCTACGCATTAATGTCCGAAGAACACACGCCAGATAAACTGGTAAAATATGCCCAACTCGCCGAACAAACGGGTTTCACATTTGCAACTATTTCGGACCATTACCATCCTTGGCTGGATATTCAGGGACAAAGCCCGTTTGTCTGGGCAACACTTGGCGCAGTTTCTCAGGTAACAAAAAGCCTTCGTCTTGGAACAGCGGTTACTTGCCCTACAATGCGCACTCATCCAGCAATCATCGCGCAAGCAGCCGCAACCACCGCTGCCCTGATGCCTGGCAGGTTCTTTTTGGGCGTTGGCACTGGCGAAAACTTAAACGAGCACATTATTGGTTTAGCTTGGCCGCCTCATGAAATCCGAAGTGCCATGCTTGAAGAAGCCGTAGAAATCATTAGGGAACTCTGGAAAGGTAAAAACACAAGCTATTACGGCGATTTTTACATTGTAGAAAACGCTCGAATCTACACTTTGCCTGAGAAACCGATACCTATCATTGTTGCTGCTGAAGGACCAAATATGGCTTCAACCGCGGGGCAAATCGGTGACGGATTATGAGTACTATGCCTGATTCTTCATTGATTGAAAAGTTCAAGTCAGAATCGGGAAATGACGATTTACCATATTACTGTCAAGCAACAGTCTGCTACGCGCAAGACGAAAAGAAAGCGTTGAATTTGGCTCATAAAACGTGGCCAATCCCCGCGATACCTGGCGCGCTTAACCGTGAATTAGCATTACCGCAATACTATGAGTCAACTGCAAAACTTGTAACTAAGAATAGCTTGCAAAGGAAGTCGCGTGTGCGCCAGACCCAAAAAAGCATATTGAACTGATTAAGAAGTATCTTGATGCAGGTTTTAAAAAAGTTACAGTTCACAATATCGGGCCTAATCAGGAAGAATTCTTTAGCTTTTATAAAGAGAAAATCATCCCTGAAATCCAAAACTTGTAAAAACCGCTTAAGAAAACAGTTCCAAGAAATCAAAATAGAGAGGATTTAAAGAACCATCAAAACGTTTTTTATGATTTCATCAGGTAAACTTTCCCTGTTTACACAAGTTACCGTAAACGTTTCAGCGTCTTCTCGTTGCTTAGCCATAGTCACCAGTGGGTCTGTAGCTTTTGAATGCACAATCGCCAGAACCAGTTTGCCGCTTTCAAACGCTAAAGCCACGGCTTTTTTAAACTTTTCAGAATACAGCTCCATTGGTCCTATTTCGTCGATAACGATAATCTGGCATTTTTCGGTGGCTTCAATAATTGCTTGAACGCCAATGGAGTCAAGGTCTTGAAGGTTAACACGGTATTTACCTACCTGCGGTCCAGCATTTTGGTTAATGTGTGAAAGCCAACCCTGCCTGCCACTGGTTAAGTCAAGAATTTCAAAGCCGACGCGAACGCCGCTTTTTCTTGCTTCACGGCTTACCATTCCGCCAACACTGAAGCCTTTGCCTTTTAGGGCGTCTGTTACTTTTTGAAGTACAGTCGTTTTTCCTGTTCCCGGGGCACCGGTTAAGATGAAGATTCTTTTCTTCAAGCAGCTTTTTGCCTCAACATACCAGAAGTCTAATATTGCAAATAAAATCTTTTCAATACAAAACTAGGTCGACACACGATGGCTGAAGATTACACGGCAGATTTTCCAAGTGAAACAGTCAAAGAGGGCAAAGTGGAGATTTTGGTGCCACAGTTGTCAGCTTACGGCGTAGTGCCGTCGGATTATGCTCCGTCACGCGCGCCAGTGTTTTACAATCCCATAATGGAGTTCAACAGGGACTTGTCAGTTTTAGCGTTTAAAACTTACCAGCACATGGCAGGTCATGAAATCAGCATTTGCGAACCCTTAACAAGCCAAGGCATCCGAGGAATCCGTTACGCCGCCGAAATCGAAGGCGTCAACCGTATCGTGCTCAGCGACATTAACCACCATGCCTACGAACTGGCGCAGCACAACATCAAACACAACCAACTGCAAGACAAAATCACGCTCAAACACAAAGACGCCAACTGCGTCCTAAGCTGCAACGCTTCACCCAAAAAACGCTTTGACATCATCGATATCGACCCGTTTGGAACCCCAGTGCCCTATCTGGACTCAGCGTTTAGAGCACTAAAAAACAAAGGCCTGATTGCAGCTACAGCGACTGATTTGGCGCCGCTCTGCGGTGTTCACGCGAAAGCTTGCATTCGAAAATATGGCGGCAAACCCATGCGCACTGAGTACTGTCACGAGTTAGCTGTTAGGCTTCTTGCTGGATGCATGGCTCAAATGGCTGCTAAACATGACATCGGCATAAAAATCCTCTTCAGCCACAGCAGTGCCCATTACATTCGCGTTTATGTTCAAATCGGGTACGGCTGCCAGAAAGCTGATGAAGCCCTCAAAAACACCGGTTACATCCTGCACTGCTTCAACTGCCTGCATCGAGAAACCACGCAGCACCTGTTCGGTTGCCCCACCTGCCCTGAATGCGGCACAAAAATGGATTACTCTGGACCCTTGTGGATTGGAGGCATAAACGATGAAGCCTACATAGACCAAGTTCTGAAGGAAAACCAAGCAGTCCAATTCAAAAACAGTGGCAAAATAAGCAAACTCCTCAACAGCATCAAAACCGAAGCCACAGCACCCATAAGCTACTTTGTGCTTGACCGTGTAAGCAAAAAAATGAATCTGCCACCAACATCAACCAAAGCGTTTTTGACAGAACTTCGCAATAATGGCTTCAAAGCGGTACAAACCCACTTCAACCCTCGAGGCATAAAAACCGACGCGCCTGCACTGGTCATGCAGAAAACGCTGAAAACCGTGTTGGCAGCCCAAGCCTGATTGTAGACTCAATAGTTTGGTTTAAATTGTTTTGTCGCTTTAAAAAGTAAACCAACCTATTAGACCTTAGTCGTTATTGTGGTTTGTGTGAGAAACGTATTATTTTTGCTGTTAACCACAGACCAATCGACAAGTTTAATGTAGATTCACCTTTTAATTGCTACGAAATACGAAATATTTTTACGACGACATAATAACGACTAACGTCTATTAGGATCCAAATAGTTATTCTATGCAAAAACCTATAGGGGGTCTACCTTTCCAAGGAGGGGTAGGCTCATCCTACACCTCTCTGGTTTTAAAGCTGATATTACTAAGGGGGGTAGGTCCGTATTGGCGTTTTTTTGACCCATTAAATCGTTAAATGGTAAACAGGTCTGTTTGTAAGTGACAGCGGTTTTGGCAACAAAAGTTTAAAGAGCAAACCCGCAGTTTCATTAAGCAGGTAAGTGAGCATTAATGAACGATGAAATCGCAGTTATCGGCGCAGGCATGATGGGCGGCGCCATAATCAAGAGTCTGGTTAAAGGCGGCTATAAAGGTCAAATCACGGCCGTTGACATTCAAGTGGAAAAACTAAAGGAACTTGAAAAACTTGGCGTAAAAACTGGTTCAAACAACCAACAAGCCGCAGAAGACTCAGACATAGTTTTTATCATCGTTAAACCAGGCGACGTAGAAAAAGTCCTAAAAGAAACAAGCAAACAAACCAAAAACAAAATCCTGATATCCGTCGCCGCCACCGTGCCACTTGCCTTCCTGCGAAAGCATGCGCCTGACGCTAAAATCGTGCGTATAATGCCAAACCTTGGCGCTATGGTGCAAGCATCTTACACCGCTTACTGCTGCGAATCAAACGTCACCGCAGAAGATAAGGCGAAAGTCCAGACGCTCCTGAAGATGATGGGCGAATGCGACGAAGTAGACGAGAAATACATGGACGCCATCACTGCAGTCAGCGGAAGTGGACCAGGCTACATGTCAATCATCCTTGAAGCCTTAACGTATGCTGGCTTAAAAGTTGGCTTACCCAGAAACATCGCATTAAAAGCGGCAGCCCAAACTGTTCTTGGCACCGCAAAACTCGTTATCGACCTCGGCGAGGAACCAGCGAAAATCAAAGACATGACAACCACGCCTGGCGGAACCACGATTGAAGCAATCTACCAAATCGAGCAAAGCCATATTCGTCCTGCAATGATACGTGCAGTAGAGGAAGCCACTAAAAAGAGTGCCCAAATCCGTGAAAAACTGAACCTAACCTGAGAAGCACCCATGTTTAAAGCTGTAATATTTGATTGGGACGGAACCCTAGCTGATACCAGTTCAACTATTGTTGCTTCTTTTCAAAAAACCTTAAAAGAAGTTAACATTCAAGTCCCAGACAGCTACATTGAGCGGCGTATGGGGATTGGTGCATCGGAAACTTTTCGTGAAATTCTGCGGGAAGCAGGTAAACCAGTCGATGAAGCCTTGGTTAAACGGCTTGTTGAAAGCAAAAGCCGGCAGCAAGTCAACTTAAAGGATCAAGTACAGCTTTTTCCAGGCGCTTTGGAGCTTTTAGAGGCTTTATGGGGCAAAACGAAGATTGGTTTAGCTTCAATGAACAGTTGCACAGTAATTGGCGCTTTAGTTAAAGCCAAAGGTTTAGAAAAATACTTCCAAACAATCACCACAGCCGAAGACGTAACCCATTCTAAGCCTCACCCTGAAATCTTCCAAAAAAATGCTCAGCAACTAAACGTGCCGCCTCCGAATTGCGTGGTTGTTGAGGATTCGCTTTTTGGTGTTAAAGCGGCAAAAGCTGCAGGCATGAGTTGTGTTGCAGTCACCACGGGCGCTTATAGTCGAATTGAATTAGAAGTAGAAAATCCTGACTTAATTGTTGCAACCTTAAACAATAAACAAGTGCTTGATTTTATTTTAAGTTAATAATAACTTGTAGTTGTGTTCAACCAATCACATAGACTTAAACGCTTTTGAATGCAAAGATATTTTTGTTTTAAAACGTGATACGACATGAAGGGCTTTTTAGGAAACGGTAACTACAAAGAACCACTTTTCCAAGTGCTACTACTGGATAACGATGAAACTCTTGACGTGCAAGTACAAGAAGCCCAAACAGTCAATTACTCAGCCGTAAAAGAACACCTAAAAAACGGTGGAAGCGTATTTATCACAACCAAAAAGCAACAAAAACTTTCACCGCCAAAAACAGGCAAAGCCCAACAAAACTACACGGCAACCCGAAGAAACTATGGAGCTCTCCTTCAGAAAACGTTTGAAAAACAAAATTTTGTGTGACGTGCATCCAGTGATTCCCTTTACCCCCTCTCTCTTCCGTAAATAATTTTTGGATGCACGCCACTCCCGCTAACAAGAAAAAATTTAACTAATTTTTTTTAAGAAAAAATGGATAGAGGATGTTTTTAGTCACGGGAATACATTGCTTTGAGTTCTTTTTCTAAATCCCTGAACGGTTCTCCGCTTACGTCCACAATGACCTGCTTAATTATGCCGCCAGTGAACTTGAACGGTGTTTCGTAATCGCTGGAAACCGGTTGCCCACTATCTAAACCAACATTTAATCCTTCGCCTACAAGCGAAAAGTTGCCAAGTTGAGTTTGGATTGATGCTTCAGCGGTTTTCTCATTGTTAATGTAAAGAGCAGCTAAACCTGTTATGTTTGATTCTTGCTTTGATTCCAACCGGAACCTTACGCCTAAAATGCATTTTCCTTTTGGGATGTTAGTGTTTGAGATTAGTTTTTGTTCTTTTTCGCCGAGCCAATTGTATACGTAAACCAGTTTTCCATCTTTAACGTACAAAGAGTGTCCTCCAAAGCGTCCGCCATGCGAAAAAAGAACGCCCTCAGATTGGTCTTCTTGAATGTCTACTTCAACAGCGATATTGTATGAGCGCCCACGAATGTTGACTGCTACGGATTCTGGAACTTCAGCGGTGCCCGGGTAATAGGTATAGCGTTGTCGCGGTTTTGACGGTTGCGGTCTAGATAACGTTAAAATTTCTACAGGCCCCAAATCCACTAAAGGTAACCCATTGTATTTTCCCGCTTCTAAGAACCAGAGGTTTTTGAGTTCTTCAAGTTTTTCAGGATACTTATCTGCTAAATCCACAGTTTGGTTAGGGTCTTCTTCAAGGTTGAAAAGTTCCCATTTGTCTTTGTCAAAGTGTCCCCAACTGGTTAGTGACGCATGGATTGCAGAAGCGAACCAACCTTTGCTCCAAATGCCTCGGGTACCCAGCATAACGTAAAACTGGGTTTCTTTGGCTGTCTGGGCTGTGGGATCGTTAAAGGTGTACTTGAAGCTTAAGCCTTCTATTGGATTTTGAGTAAACCCTTTCACTACTGAGGGCGATTCAATGTTTAAGCATTCATAAATCGTTGGCACTATGTCGATTGCGTGAATATATTGCCGTCTGACTTCGCCGTATGCTTTAATGCCTCTGGGCCAAGAAACAATGAACAAGTCAGCAGTACCGCCTTCATAGTTGGCGAAACGTTTCCAAAGTTTAAATGGAGTGTTAAACGCCATGGCCCAACCGGTGCAGTAATGATTGTAAGTTTTTTCGCTTCCTAAAACGTCAATATACTTCTTGTTCTCTTCAATACTGTCAGCGACACCGTTGAAAAGTTTGTTTTCGTTAACTGACCCGTTTGGTCCCCCTTCACCGCTGGCACCATTATCCGAAATTACTATAATCAAAGTGTTATCAAGTTGACCAGACTCTTCAAGATAGTCAAGAAGGCGACCAATTTGATAGTCATTATAGCTTACATAGCCAGCGTAAACCTCAGCCATGCGTTTAAAAAGACTTTTTTCATCCTCTGAAAGACTATCCCACGGTCGAACAACATCCAACGGCGACCACGGTTTGCCATCAACACTTTTAGCGTCAGCATAGGGATTAAGAGGCGGCAACTGAACATTTGAAGGCATCAACCCCATCCTTTTCTGGTTCTCTAAAATGATTTCACGACATTTCTCATACCCCATGTCAAATTTGCCTTTGTACTTGTCAGCCCACTCTTTAGGCACATGATGCGGCGCATGAGCACAACCTGGAGCATAATACAGGAGCCACGGTTTATCTGGCGCAACAACTTTGGAGTCACGTACGAATTCAATGGCTTTGTCTGCTAAGTCTTTGCAGAGATGATAACCTTCGCTTGGCTTGTAAGGCGGTTCCACGTGATGATTGTCATAAATGAGGTCAGGGTAATACTGGTCTGCTTCTCCACCCAGAAAACCGTAAAACCGTTCAAACCCGCGACCTAACGGCCATAGGCGTCGTGTGCTTGCAAGACTTTCTTCCTCGGCAGGAGCTAAATGCCATTTACCTACAGCATAAGTATTCCAGCCTTTCTCTATAAGAACTTCAGAAATCAAAGCGTTCTCTTGCGGGATGCGTGAACAAATCCCTGGAAACCCAAGTGAGGCTTCTACAATGCAGGCCATGCCGTTACTCGTTGCATTTCTTCCCGTTAAAATGCAAGCCCGTGTTGGAGAACAAAGGGCGGTCGTGTGGAATTGAGTGTAAATTAAGCCTTTGTCGGCAATTCGTTTCATGTTTGGAGTCTCGATTAAGCCACCATTGATGTCAAATGCGCCAAAACCAACGTCGTCCCATACAATGTAGAGCACGTTTGGCGCGTTTTCTGGCGCTTTTGGGGCTTCATATGGTGCCCAATCGGCCACCGAGTCTCTTACGTCAAGGCTGATTTTTCCATTAAATTGTTTACTCACCATTAGCACCTTCAAAAAGTACATGCTGTAAGGGCTGGCTGAAAATAAAAAAGTGCGTTGGCACATAAAGGCAACTACAAAACTTGCGAACAGAGTTCAACTGGAAGGGTTGCAGTTGGTTGTTGCTATTTGGCATCAGTCACAAAGGCTTAAGAGACAACTAAAGCACCTTTACTTTTAGCAGAATAGCCATAAATTAATGCAACAATAACCTGCAGGCGCAGTTTAATTGGCAATTTTTTTGGGAAAAAGATGTTAAAAAATATTTTTTCACGAAAACCTCTAGAAATAACATGTTATTTTAGTGTTATTGGATTTTTTTTATTGTTAGTAACCGTTATTTTGTGCCCCAACATTTCAGTTGCAGAGCAGCCTATCGATAACAGTTCAAACTTGGTAATGCAGAATCAGAACCAAGTAGAATACGAATCAGATACCGTGTACATGGGTGTTTGGCTCCTTAACATCTACAGTTTTCAGTATCAAACGGGTGATTACACTTTGGATTTTTATTTGTACTTTTTTTGGGTAGACCCTAACATTACAACAATCGAGTGGCAACTGGTGAATGGATACCCAATTACTCCGACTTCTGTAACGTTGATCGACAGAAATCTAAA
Source organism: Bathyarchaeia archaeon (assembly GCA_042296865.1). GTDB lineage: Archaea > Thermoproteota > Bathyarchaeia > Bathyarchaeales > Bathycorpusculaceae > Bathycorpusculum. Next base: position 478,975 of record CP170178.1, read on the forward strand.
CGGTGAAGTAAAACATGAAATTTACAGGGTTACTGCCCGTTGTAATACTTCACCTGACGCCAGCGACTACCCCTTTGACAGTGTTAAACTAAAACTTTTATTCGACTTCCTTACTCGCAGACAATATGATAATGTCGCTTGGCTTGAGAACCAGACAGGTATTGACCCAGGTTTTAAGAATGCTGGTTGGACAACAACCGGTTTTGACTTAACTGTTTCACAGTATGATTACCCTTTAAACGTGGAAGTTCCAAGAGCTGAACTGCTCATAACACAGCAAAGACAACGACCTCTTTCCAGTTTTCAAGCCTTTATTCCTCCATTAATTTTTGGGATAGTCTCAACATTTTCTTTTTTGTTTAGCCTCAAAGAAATGGGTGCCGTGGGGTTACGAATTGGTCTTAACACCTCAATGTTGGTTACAACGTTATTGTTTGGTTTCACGGCAGGCGCAGGTGTTCCGCCAGCTTCAACAATGACAATTTACAGCTTATTCTTACTGTCCGTTCTGATTTTTATGGTCATTAACCTTAACGTCACGATTGTTGGGATTGTTGCATGGGTCCGATTTAAGAGTGAAAGGTTGGTTCAAAGGATTAACCGCTGGGGCTTTGTGCTAGCATTTAGTCTACCGATAATTCTGTTTATTTTATTGTATTTTGTGAGAGCGTTTAATTGAAAAAAGTGGTTGAGTCAAGATGGAGAAAAATGCCAAAAAAAGCGCCGGAATCTTGGGTTCAATAGTTTTTCCTTTAGCGTTAGCCCAGTTCATTTGTAGTTATGCCGCGTCAAACATGAACGTAGCCATCAGCGATATAGCCCGCGACCTAAATACAGACGTTCAAGGAGTTCAGTTAGCCATAACTTTTTTTACCCTAACCATGGCTGCGTTGATGATTCCCGGCAGCAAACTAACTGACATTTCAGGACGCAAAAAAATTTTTAGAATAGGCTTAATCGTTTATGCGGTCGGCGGTTTGATTGCTGCTCTTGCCCCATTTTTGGGGGTGCTGATTTTTGGTTATTCTCTGCTTGAAGGATTAGGTTCTGCGCTTCTTATTCCCCCAGTCTACATCCTTGTCACAGTTTCGTACACTGGGGTTGCTCGGGCAAGAAACTTTGGAATAATCAGCGCCGCTGCTGGAATTGGATCTGCCGCTGGACCATTAATCGGTGGAGTAATTACAACTTCAACCAGTTGGCGGGTTTCATTTTTGGTTCAAGTTTTTGTAGTTTTGGCGATTTTGATTCTTAGCAGAAAACTGGTTGAATCCAAAATAGAGGGGCCTAAACATCATTTTGACGTTGTCAGCAGTGTTCTCTCGGCGCTTGGCTTAGTAATCATAATTGTTGGTCTTCAAACAACCTCTGCTTACGGTTGGTTTGTTGCAACCCAAAACTTCGCAATCAACAACTTTGTCCTTCTGCCCCAAGGTGGCATATCGCCGTTTCTGGTTTTCCTTGCCATAGGCATCTTCTTTAACATACTGTTTTACCTTTCCATCCGCCACAGAGAACGCGTCGGCAAAGAACCGCTCCTGCAAACTCATATTCTGCATAATAAAACATCAAACTTGGGCTTGGTAACCCAGATTGTTCAATGGTTGATTCTCCAAGGCACATTTTTCGTAATTTCAGTATTCCTGCAAACAGTTCGCGGCTACACAGCTATCGAGACAGGCTTAATATTGACTTCAGCAACCATCGGCGTTTTGTTTACGTCAAGCATTGCGGGTAGACTTGCTAAAAAACGGTCACAGAGACTAAACGTTCGATCCGGGTTTGTTATAACAATTATTGGTATTGTTTTGTTGCTTGTGCTTTCAGGGGCAACCAAAGACATTGTCTTTTTCCTTCCAGGATTGTTCCTTATCGGTGCAGGGGTCGGCATAATGTTAACTTCTTCAGTGAATGTGGTTCAGTCTGCTTTTCCAGAAAAAGATCAAGGAGAAATTTCGGGGTTATCTAGAAGTGTGTCTAATTTGGGTTCTTCATTGGGGGTTTCGATTGTCGGTTCGGTGTTAGTTTCTTCCGCTGTTTTTGCTGGAAATGAACCGTATGCTCTAGCGCTTATCGTCATGGTTGCAATTGCAGTGTTTGGCTTGATTGCAGCTATACTGATACCAAACACGCCTTCGCAAAACATCGAAAATATTCCTTCCAGCAAGTCTCCGCCTTCTAAAGGCAACCGACAAAAAAAGTGATTGCTGAGCAAAGCGTTAAAGGCAAAAAGCAACAATTAAGCTAAAATTCACTTATTTTTGTATCGATTATGCACCAACAAACCCATTTATGTGTAATAAACTCAGAATTAGTGGAGTTGGGTCGATTTGGAGTTGCCCTCAATTGTTTTAACGCAAAATAATCTTTCAAACTTTGACGATTCAATTCATAAAGAATGGTTAATAACTAACGGTTTAGGCAGCTACGCCTCCAGCACGGTTTTAGGGATAAACACCCGCAAATACCACGCTTTACTTGTTGCCGCTTTACGTCCACCCGGAGAAAGAACCATTTGTTTATCAAAACTTGATGAAGACGTGGAAGTAAACGACAGCAATTACCGTTTAGGCGCTAACGATTTTCGTAACGGCGTTTACCCGCAAGGTTACCTTTTTCTAAAAGAATTCGCTGTTTCACCTTACCCAACATACAACTATGTTGCGAACGCTGTAGAACTGAAAAAAACGGTTTTTTTACCCTTTGAACAGAACGCTGTCATAGCGTTGTATTCAGTTACAAACCAAGCTGATTCTGACTGCAGAGTAAAAATTTACCCGTTAATATCCTACAGGCATTTCCATTACGTTATCAACCAGCAATCAACACCCGAGTTTACACAGCAAAATACAGACAAAGAAGTAGAGTTAACATTCAGCAATCCTTCAGCAACAGTCATTTCTCAAGCAATCAACGGAAAATTTAACGCAAACTCTCAATGGATACACGGTATATATTACCGTGAAGAAGAAAACCGCGGCGAATCCAGCTTAGACGAGGGCTATCAACCTGGAACCTTTGAGTTTTCAATACCAAAACACAGCAAAAAAGAGTTTGCTATCCTAACAGCAGTAAACGTTGACCCTTACGAAACAAAAGAAACCCTAAACCGCTTCGGCTCAACAGTAGATGACATCAAAGACCTGCTTTGTCAAGATGCAAAACGACGCTTTAACTTTCTAACCAGTTTTTATAACAACACCAAGATAGCTCCAAGTGACGAATTAAATTGGATTCTGCAAGCAGCAAACGATTTTATAGCAAAAGGCTTGAGTGAACAACAAAAATTCATCATTGCAGGTTTTCACTGGTTTGGCAGTTGGGGAAGAGACACTTTTGTTTCTTTGCCGGGGCTGATGCTGGTTACTGGCAGGTTTACTGAAGCTAGAAACGTGATTTCTGATTACGCAAAATACTGCCGTGACGGTTTAATCCCTAACCTTATTGATGACAAAACAGGTGAACCAATGTATAACACTGTAGACGGTACACTGTGGTTTATCAATTCAATACTGCAATACATCAAGTACACTGGCGATTACGAGTTTGTTAAAAACGTGTTATGGGAAAAACTAATGGATATTATAGATAACCATCAAAAAGGCACTGTTAACGGAATACACGTCGACAACGATGGTTTACTTGCTCACGGACCACAACTAACATGGATGGACACTGTAGTTAACGGGGAACCGTACACGCCTCGAGCCGGAAAAGCTGTTGAAGTCCAAGCATTATGGTACAACGCCTTAGCTACAGTTCAGTTTCTAGCCGAAAGATTTGGATACAAAAAATTGTCAGACGAATATTTTATTATGTCTGAAAAGGCAAAACAAAGTTTTAACGAAAAATTCTGGAACAGCCAAAACAACTGTTTATTTGACTTAATAAGCGACGGCGGTCCTGACTATTCAGTGCGGCCTAACCAAGTTATTGCTGGAGCCATAGATTTCAACATTATTGATAAGGCTAAAGCGAATCAAGTAGTTGAGTTTGTCCAAAGAGAACTTTTCACGCCAGCGGGTTTAAGAACACTTCCACCTAACGATTCACGTTACAAAGGAAACTATGCAGGAAACCGAGAAGACAGAGACCGCGCTTACCACAGTGGTTCAATCTGGCCATGGCAAACTGGACCCTTCACTACAGCGTATCTTAAAGCTAAAGGTTACTCAGACGTGAACCGTCAGTATGCTTTGTACTATTTTATTATGCCGTTGTTTAGTAACCAAATACTTCGAGGGGGCTTTGGAACGGTCAGCGAAATTTACGATGCTGAAGCGCCGTATCTTCCGCGTGGTTGCATAGCCCAAGCATGGAGTGTTGCTGAACCGTTAAGAGCTTACGTTGAAGATATATCGCTGGTTAGACCAAAATTCGAAAAAGAGATTCTCTCAGCAGTCCTTAGAATCACAGCTTAACAATAGCTTTTATGCTTAAAATATAAAAATTGAAAGTTGGTTAAACCCTGTTTACTAGTCGCTTGAAAATGTCAGTTGTATTGGCGCCATCAATTTTCAGGAGAACAGACACAAGACCAGTCCAACCCGTTTGGTGACTTGCTCCAAGCCCAGCTCCGTTATCACCATGGAAGTACTCGTAAAAGAGAATGTTGTCTCTCCAGTAGGGGTCGGTTTGGAATTTTTCTGTACCTCCATAAACCGGTCGTTTACCATTTTCATCCCGGAGAAAGATTCTTGTTAATCTAATAGTGATTTCTCTTGAAACTTCCAGCAGTGTCATCATTTGTCCTGAACCTGTAGGGCATTCAACTTTGAAGCTGTCTCCATAATATGCATAAAAGTTCAGCAATGATCTAAGGATAAGGATGTTTATGGGGAACCATATAGGTCCACGCCAGTTAGAGTTGCCACCGAAAGCTCCAGTAACCGACTCTGCGGGGGCATATTCAATTTCAAATTTGTTGCCTGCAAGAGTTACGCTGTAGGGTTGCTCTTGGTAGACTTTGGATAATGAACGAATTCCGTATGGGCTTAAAAATTCGTTTTCATCAAGCATTCTTGCAAGGACGCGCCGAAGTTTCTCTTCTGTCAACAAGCTTAATAAAACGTATCCGTTTGCTCCCTGTTTTCCGGGTCTATGAATATTAGCTACCAATTCAGGGTGGTTCTTAACAAACCATGTTACTCTTTCGAGAAAATGAGGCATACTTTGTACAGCTTGAGGTGAAAAAACGCTGTTAGCACATAAAGCAATTAAACCAACCATTGAACGAACTTTCAAACGTAACGCTCTTCCATCAACATGACGCAGAATATCATAGTAGAACCCATCTTCATCATCCCATAAACCAAAATTGTTAATACCGCCGCTGTTCATGGCGTGCGCAATCCAAAGAAAGTGTTCAAAAAACTTTATCGCTTGCTCCTCATACGCAGGATTATCTTTTGCAAGAATCGTCGCTAACGTAAGCATGTTTTGACAGAACATTGCCATCCACGCCGTTCCGTCCGCTTGGTCAAGAATTACGCCCGGCGGAAGTTTTGCGCTGCGGTCAAAAATGCCGATGTTATCAAGCCCAAGAAAGCCGCCTTGGAAAACGTTTTTGCCTGATTCGTCTTTGCGGTTTACCCACCAAGTGAAATTCATTAATAGTTTTTGGAAGGCGTTTTCAAGAAATTCTAGGTCGCCTTTTCCGTATAGGGCTTCTTCAAGGTTGTAGTTGAATATTATTGCCCAAGCGTGCACTGGCGGGTTAACGTCGTTGAAGTTCCATTCATAAGCTGGGAATTGACCGTTAGGATGCATGTAACGTTCGTTAAGCATTAGGTTTAATTGTTGCTTAGCAAATTCTGGGTCAACCATTGAAATAGCTACAGTGTGAAAAGCAAGATCCCAAGCAGCGTACCACGGGTATTCCCATTTATCAGGCATAGAAATAACGTCGCTGTTCACCATGTGGAACCAGTTGATGTTTCTTACAGGTTTTTGGGCTTCAGTGTAAAAGTCTACTTGATGCTCATTTAACCACTTAGCAATATCGTAATCATAGTATTGTTTGGTCCAAAGCATACCTGAAAGTGCCTGCCGCAACACGTTTTTCTCGTCATCACTTAGAGTTTTAGGGCTGATTGCATCATAGAATTCGTCTGCTTCTTTTCGTCGAACATCAAAAAGTTCATCAAAACTGTTACCAAACATGTTTTCAGGGTCAACATCGCTAGGTTCAACAGTAGTTAATCTCAGCTTTACCGTAACTGATTGCTTCGCATGAACTGTAAACATGTAATTTACTGAAGTTTTAGTTCCAACCTGAGCGGGATTGACAGCGTTTTCATCTCCATAAACAATGTAATCGTTTATGCCATCTTTAACGTAAGGCGTCAAATTGCTTGTTCCAAAAAGGCGTCTATTATTGTTTTCATTTTCTGTAAACAATAAAGGAACTGGCCCTTCACAGTAAAGATAACGTTTCCCCAAAAACTGCTGTTCAGCTTCCACAGCCTTAACTTTTTCAATCAGTTTTAACTCCTTGATTATTGGACGTTCAACTGGGATTTTACTTCCATACCAAATATTGCGGAACCACAAAGTAGGCAGTATAGTAAGTGGGGCGTCTTGATTAGACCTGTTGAAAGCAGTTATTTTGATAAAAAGGTCTTCAGGCGCTTTTTTGGCGTATTCAACGTAAACGTCAAAGTATTGGTCTTGGTTAAAAATGCCCGTGTCCATTAATTCGTACTCAAATTGGTATCGGCTTCTTGACCGGTTAGTGTTTGCTAAATCCGTGTAGGGATAAGGGTTTTGAGGATACTTGTAAAGGTATTTCATGTAAGAATGTGTTGGCGTGCTGTCAAGGTAAAAATAGTATTCTTTAACGTCTTCGCCATGATTTCCTTCACTGTTGGTTAAACCAAAAAGGCGTTCCTTTAAAATAGGGTCTTTTCCGTTCCAAAGGGCAACCGAGAAGCATATATACTGTTTGTCATCACAGATGCCTGCTATGCCATCTTCACCCCAATGATACGCTCTTGAACGTGACTGGTCATGCGAAAAATAATCCCAAGCTGCTCCATCATTGCTGTAGTCCTCTCGTACAGTGCCCCATTGTCGTTCACTCAGGTAAGGTCCCCATTTACGCCAATGCACATGGTGCCTTTGTGACTCAATTAACCTATCCTTTTCTGAAATCATAGTTACCCAACTCAAAAAACAGATATCCTATACCTTAAGCAGAAAAGGGGATAATATGAATATGTGATTGTAACTTGTACACCACATAAAAGACTTAGTTACCGTAGGAACGCCAAAAAGAATTCAGGATTAGAAAAAAATTCCTCTTTAACCCAACTAAACACTGTCTCCCTAGACGCTTCTGAGGCTTCCTTAAAACAGTTAATCATACAAAACTTGTTATCGCACATAGAGTTGTCTGTTGCTTGAAAGTTTATTTCTTGATTTTCTCTTAAATTAACGATTTTACCTTTTTTATAACATGGAAAAACGTTCAAGTTACAATCAACAGTTAATATCACTCTGCCTGCTTTGCAAGGGTACTTCATCGGCAAATTGTCATGCGCCCTAAGCACATCCCGCAAATAACCTGTTGTGTTTGCAACTTGCGAGCCAGCCAATTTTAACTCCAAAATCTTTGCAACATTTCTTCGAAGGTTAATATAGAAATCGTTTGAAGTTTTTTTCAGGTTTCCCCCAACTTTAAAGGTTCCCTCATTTGATGAAATATACGGGTAAGAAAAAGAAAAAGGAACCCCCAATTTGTCGTTAACATAATGAACCATTTTTGACACGTCATCAGCCGCCCAGTTTGGATTCAAAAAAGTAACTCCATAGGTTCTTAAGCCGCAAGCCTTCGCCAACTGAATTGTTTTCAAAGCCGTCTGGGATATACCCGGCACATGTTTGGCTTCATCCCAAAGTCTATTATCGTAATGGTCTACTGAAACAGATAGGGCATCTAAACTTTTGCTTAACTGCATAACCGTTTCTCTGGGGATAGTGCCATTTGTTGTTATGGAAGTAGCCAAACCTTTTTCTTTAGCGTGCATTATGGCCTCAATAAGGTAAGGGTATAATCCTGTTTCTCCACCTGTAAAGTAAGCGATTGAAAAATTGTTTTTCGCCAACACGTCAATAACAAACAAAACATCTTTCAGAGACATGTCTACAGGCGGAGAAGCCCAAATGTTACAGCGGTCAACACATTTAGCGTTGCATCTGGTGGTAACATGGATAACTGCAAACTTTACTTCTCCATTGTTTTGCATAAAACGAGACGCTAAAGTTACTAGTAGTCTTAGATTTGTCAAAAAAACTCCTCACTAAAAAGGGTGGAAGAAAACTCTTCAGAGATTCTAACGCAATGTTTCATCGAAACAAGTCAACTAAGTTAATGGAAAGACGGTTTTGTTAAAAGGCTACTAATAAACTGTTTTAGAGAGTTACTTTTATTCCGCGCCGAATATGTTTAGAGGCACATTCTGTAATATCTGCACCTTCTGCAAGCTCAAGCAACGTTTTATTAATCGTTACAACATCGCCTACTGAAGAAATAACCTCGATAGGCATACATACATTGTAGCTTCCAATGGTTTTCTTGTAGCCCAGCGAAACTGCAGCTTTAGAGGACAGCTTCATAACAAGATGAGTAACTTGCCACTTGCTAATATCAAAATCAACGTCCCGGATTTCTCCTATCTCGTCACCTTTTAAACTGACTACTTTTTTGCCAGAAAGTTCGTTAGCACTAACCAATTTTTCACCTACTAAAAACCTGATAACTTACCTATACTCGTAGGCTGTTATAACTGTTTGTTTGCATTTTTGCTTCATAACCAAGTCAACCTTCAGCATCAACCTGGCAGTGTTTTCATAATGTCAGAAGCAGGTCTACCGTTAAGCAGAAGATACGTCATTTCTTGCATGCAGGGTTCTGTATGCTTAAAAAACGCTTTCAGCCCTTGGCATAACCAGTTTAAGCCTTCTTCGCCTGTAGGGGTTTTGAGCACACGGTTTTTTGGGCATTCACCGTAACAGGTAAACAGAAACCTGCATTTTTTACAGTACAGCGGAAGCTGCATGTACTTAGCGTTGCCGAAACTGCGCTGTTTTTCACCAAAAACAAGATTTGACAAGGGTTCTTTGGTTATGTTTCCCAAGTAATAGTTTGGTTCAACAAAGTGGTCACATGAGTAAACATCGCCGTTATGTTCAAGAGCAACGTTTTCGCCACATCTTGGACTAAGTACGCAAAGAGAAGAATAACCCTGCACGTAAGATGCTAAAACGCCGTCGAAAAACTGCACAAACATGCTGCCAACGTCACGTTTTATCCATTCGTCAAAAATCGTGTTTAGGAATTTGCCGTACTGCACAGAATTTACTGAACGTTCTGCTAACCGTGTTCCTTGCTGGTTTCCTGTCTCGTTGTCTCTTTCAACGATGGGAATAAACTGGACATAAGGCGCTTTTAATTCGTCACGGAAAAACCGGTAAACCTCAAGCGGATACCAACTGTTAACAGCATTGACCGTACATAGAACGTTAAACTCAACCTTATACTTCTGCATCAACCGAACCGCAAAAACTACACTGTCAAAAACTGAATCGCCAACCTTGTCTTTTCGGTAAACATCGTGCAGAAATTTTGGGCCATCGATGCTTATGCCGACCAAAAAATTGTTGTCATGAAAAAAGCGGCACCAATCCTCATCAAGCAGCACCCCGTTTGTCTGTAGGGTCTGCTCAACTTTGGTACCTAAACATGCGTTTTCCTTAATTACTTCTGTAGCATGACGGAAAAAGTCAAGCCCCATCAGTGTTGGTTCACCGCCCTGCCAGGCAATGGTAATATTTGATGTGTTTTGGGATTGTATGGTTTGACGGATGTAGGTTTCCATTATTTTGTCGGTCATACGGAAGTTGCTGTTTGGGTAAAGGTACCTTTTTTTTAGGAAGAAACAGTAGTCGCATTTAAGATTGCATCGTGAACCGGTAGGTTTAGCCATAACATTGAATGCCCGCATGCCTTACTCCCTTAGTAAAAAACAAAAATTCGTAAAAATTGGAATTTTACTGGTTAAATTGTTTTGTTATAGCCTTGAGAGAAGCCCAAGTATTGCACCGATAATCATCAGCCACGCTACAAACCATGCGCCAAGCAAGCTTGCAACAATTGCAAGCAGGATTATCCAAAGAGCTGCCCCAATGTTGTAAACGAATCTTGCAGAAGCCGCACCTAGTATGCCGATGATAAGCATTGCAAGCCCCCAGAAAAACGCGGTTAACGAGTATACCGGATAGAAGATTAAAAGAAATATTCCAAACATTGCGCCAAGTCCAACAAGTATCAAAATTATGCTTCCGATTAAAGCTAAAACGAATCCGATATTTGCTAATGTTCGAGAAATCTTTTTCACCTCCTAAAAAATAAACCAGCTTAATAGCTACAGATTCACCAGCGAAACTGTCAAGCTTTCTACTTAAGCTATAAACCAGCCATTTTATTCTTAAGCGTTTGTGACTGGTCGAATAATGTAACAAATCTGAAAGCCAAACCTATTTGTTGTAGCTAAGGCATAACCTACAAATGCTTTTAACAGCGGTTACGAAAAACTGTTATGGTGAACATTTTGGTCACTGTAAAGGATTTGAAAGGAAAAGACGTTTATGGCAAACGAGGCGTAAAAATCGGTGAAGTCGAAGACGTTGAAATTGATGACAATAACTGGACCGTAAAAGCTCTTGACGTAAAAATGAATGACGACATAGCGAAAATTTATGGTGAAAAGGCTGGATTTATGAAAAAAGAAATTGTGCCTCTACCTGCAAACATGCTTGGGCCTATAGGCGATAATGTGACGTTGAAAGAAGAAATTACTGATTTTGATTCACTTCGTGGACAGATGAGAACAGAGCGAAACTGGTAAAGACAAATTCTCAGTTTTACCTTATTCGAAAATTTTGCCTTTTAGGTAAAGCTAATTTTTCCTCTCTTTTTTAATCAGCTATTCTCTTAGAAAGGTAAGTAGAATTTTTACGGTAAGAAAGAGAAAAGGTAGTTTGCTAAGTAAAATGCTTATTTTTGTTTTCTAAGCACCGCAGGTACATATGAGCACCGTGGATCTGAACCATGAATGTCGCCCGTGTAAAACAACGCTGTTGTCCTGCATCCGCCGCATAACTGTTTGTATTCGCAGACGCCGCATTTGCCTTTAAGGTTATTTTTGTCTCTGGCTTTGGCAAAGAATTCGCTGTTTTCCATGTCCCGCCAAATCTGCTCCAGCGGTGTGTCTTTAACGTTGCCGGCACGGTACACGTCGTTGTAGCTGCAGGGGATGGCTTCGCCGTTTTCGGCTATGCTCATGAATTTGCCAAACCAGCATCTGCCAAGGAAGAAATTGTTGTACCAATCGTCAAAGTTGGGCATTCCACGTTGTTTGGCGACGCGTGCCATAAAGGGGATGTAAACGTTGATTTCTGGTTTGCCCTGGTATTTCTGCATTAGGTCGTAGAGGGTGTTGCATGCCCACTCGTACTGTTGTGGCGACGGGTCGGCTTTGACGCTTTCTTTGCTGAAGGGGATGAATCCGTGGAAGACTACCCAGCGGGCGTCGTTCTTTTTGGCAAGTTCAATAACGTGCACTATGTCTTGCATGTTAACGTTGGTGACGCCGGTGTCGGTTTTGGCGAAGGTGTAAACAAGGCAGTCTAACAGTTTTGCTTTGGAAAACTTTTCTATTGCGTTTACTGCGGTTTTGTAGCTGTCTTTGCTGCGGATGGCGTCGTTTGTTTTTTCGGCGCCGTCTATGCTTATTGAAACGCGCACTTGATTGTCAACGAGTGCTTTGAATGCGGTTTCGTCCATTTTGTGGGCGTCTGTGATTATGCTGACACTGAGTCCTTTGTGTTTGGCGTAATCGATTATTTCATACAGGTCTTTGCGTAGGAAGGGTTCTCCGCCTGTTAACCCAAAGAAGGTTGCTCCGAACTCGGCGACTTTGTCCACGATGTGTTTGGCTTCTGCCGTGTTAACTTCGTCTGGTACAGCTTGTTTGCCGCCTGAAGTGCAGTGTACGCAGTTGCTGTCGCATCCAAACGTACATCGGAATGGTACAATAAACAGTGGACCTTTACCCATGAACCTTAACCCTCAATGTCTTTGGTAAATCTGAAAATTGCTATTTAACTCTTCATGTTCAAATGTGTTTTAAAGGGTTTAGTTTAGATTTGCAAGTTTAATGGAGAGGTGTTTTTTGTTTAGTAGTTGTTGATGCAGAGTCTCTTAGCACAACAACAACCAACAGGTTGTGGGGGCGGTATGGTTTTTGGTTCTGTGGTTGCTGGTGTTTGCTGGTTGGTTGTGCAATGTTCTGCAAGCAGATGCGGTGCGTTGGATGCCTGTGGCGTTTGCTGTGTTCTGTGTTGCTATGTCATGAGGCGCTGTTTTTCTCCTAAATCATAAGAAACATTGAAAACCGTAAAAACAACAAAACCTTTAACCGTTTGGAGCAAGCGCAATTTATCAGGGATAAACATGAAGAAAATCCCCTTCTTGGTTTTTATTATTTTTACACTATTAAGTAGCCTCTTAGTGAGCGTTTCTGCAGCATCTGAACCAACACCTAAGCCGTCTGTCCCAGATTTCAGCTTAAAAATTGTTGAAAACCCTTACGATGTCCCGCCTATCAAACCACAGATCCGTACACAGGAAATACTAAAATAACCTACCCTGGCTATCATGAACAAAATCAGTCGATAGAGGTAACAATAAAAAACCAGCCCTTCACCCCCTACCCTGATGAAAATGGCAACATCATCAGTTTATTCTATAATGTCAGTTTAAAAGGGCACTTTGAGGACACATGGAAAACCTACGATTTTGATCATGTAGTGAACGCTACAAATTCTGACTACACAATTACTCAAATCGGGTTCGAACGCTATGGAATCGGTTATGACCGTTATGGAAATGGATATTATGTGGTTGGTGGCCAAGTAGACTTTAGAGTGCAGGCGCAAATCGGATATTATTCGAGTATTAAAAGGGAGTCGCTCGATCCATGGTCCTCCGTACATCCAAATTACACTTATTTCTTTGTAGGCGAGTCAAGCGAATATAGCAGTATCCAAACGATAACAATTCCACCTATTCAATGGGAACAAAATCCTTTACCAACCACACCCCAACAAGATGACTCTACAAATCAGGCAAAATTTCAAACCTCGATACCAACCCAAAATCAGCAAGCTCCTGAAAACATTCCCTTGTTTGGTTTGAGTTTGAGCGAATGTGACATAATAGTGTCATTAAGCGTTACCGCTGCTGTGCTTTTAATAATCGCAGTATTTGTGAATAAGAGACGGGCAAGCTGAGTTTGTTTAGGTTTCGAAGCCTTCTAGTTGGTAGAGGTTTCCAACGCTGTTATGCACGTACGCTTTGGGAAACAGTTTTGCGATGGCATAGTTTGCTCGCCAACCGGTGCAGTGGCAGGGAACGATTAGTTGAGGGTTAATCTGTTTTAACTCGACAAGTGTTTGTGGGATTATGTTTTCGTTGTCTTGTCCGCTTAAATGAAAACCGCCAATAACTGCGTAAACAGGTTTAACGCCGGTAACTTCTTGAGCGTAACGTACCGTGTTTATTATGCCTGCATGAGCACAACCCGAAACAACCACCAACCCTCGACCTTTAAGGTTCATTACAAGCGCCCGGTCATCTAGTACCCAACGGTCAGACTGCCAATCGCCATCTTTGAGAATTCGGTTTAATCCGTAGCCTCTTTCAAAACTGGTTTTCCTTGGAATTTCGCCAGTTACAAGGATGGTTTGGTTGGCGACTAAGGCGGGTTCTTTGGTGTTGATAATTTGAGCAGGGCTTAACTGTTCCTGCGTGGGAAAGTCTGGGTGGGTTCTAACGCCTTGGGGAGCAGCGGTGCCGCGTTGTTTAAACATGTTTTCATGCGTGATGATGGGCAAATTTGGTTTATTGATGGCTTTTACTGCAGCCTGCAAACCGCCAAAATGGTCATAGTGGCCATGAGAAAGCGCGATGAGGCTTACTTCGTTTAAGTCAAGACTCATTCGTTGCGCATTTACTATTATGCCATCCTCGCTTACGCCTGTGTCGAAAAGGATGCTGCGGCTTTCCTCACCAGTGAAAACACGTATAAGCATAGAGAAGCCGTGTTCAGCAAAAGGCATTGGTTTGTGGGTTTTAGCGTATTCTTCGCCATGTTTTTCTCGGAGCCATTTCCACACCGATTTAACGTTTGGGTTGCGGTTAGATGAAGTGTAGTCGACAGTGTTATCCATTAAGCTGAGAATTTCAATTTTGGATGCTTCTTTAAATGTGGGTTGGCTCACGGCGATTTACCTCACCCTTAAAGTGTTCCCCTGTAATTTACAGTTGTTGGACAACCAACACATTTTTTATCTTCAAAACGGTTGCATGGTGTACAATCCACGGTGCAAGGCGCGGTTTTTTTCTCTTTGTGAGATAAGCCTTCACGTACCTGAAGGAAAGGTGAAAAGAAAGTGTCACTTACAGGGTAAAATTCGGAACGTCGTATGCCCTTACTGCATCGCAGGGAACATTTTTCGGTGGATATGCTTTCAAGGGTTTCTGGTGTTTCAGCGACAACTAGAGCAATCAGGTTGTACCCGCCTGTTGTTTTGAATATTTGGACTACTCGGGGGCAATCTTTGAATCGTTTGAGGAGATTTTGCATTGATTCAGCGCTCTCCATTTCCAGCATGACAAGGGCGGGGTAGAGTTTGAGGACTTTTGGGTTAATTAGGGCGGAGATTCTTATGATGTCGTCTTTTTGGAGTTTGTCGAGGCGTTTTTTTGTGCCCATGCTCGATAAGCCTATTTGTTTTGCTATGTCTTGAAGGGTTGTGCGTCCGTCTGTTTGGAGTATGCTGATTATTTTTTTATCGGTCTCGTCCATAGCCCACGTATCCTTAAGTTTAGAATCTAAACCAAAGATATTAATATTGTTTAGTTATTAAACTTTTCATCCCTCTGGTGTTCAACATGGCAAATCCCAATCAGACTACAACACAATGTGAAGCAGAATGCGAGACTTGCACCTCACAGGACCAATGTAGCGACCAAGAAAAAGAACAACAAAAACTAAACCAACAACTTAAAAAAATCAAATACAAAATAGCAGTCATAAGCGGCAAAGGCGGAGTAGGCAAAAGCACCGTAACTGCCAATCTCGCAATGGGATTTGCCATGCAAGGTTACAAAGTCGGCGTTCTTGACGCAGACATTCATGGCCCATGCATCCCAAAAATGCTGGGTTTAAAAGGAAAAACATTAAACTACAGTTCCTGCGGTGTGATAGCACCCGTTGTTGGTCGTTCAGGCGTCAAGGTTGCATCAATCGATTTTCTACTGCAAAGCGATGAACAACCAGTTATTTGGCGCGGACCATTAAAAATGCGGCTTATTCAACAGTTTCTCTCCTACGTGGCGTGGGGTGAGCTTGACTTTCTGTTTGTTGATCTACCTCCCGGCACAGGCGATGAACCCTTAACAGTGACGCAGTTAATCCCCGACATGGACGGCGTACTCATAGTAACTATGCCTTCAGAGCTTTCAGAAGCAGTAGTAAAGAAATCTGTAAGTTTCGCGAAACAAGTCGGAGTTCCAGTTATCGGTATAATTGAAAACATGAGCGGTTTTGTCTGTCCTGACTGTGGAAAAAAGATTGACATTTTCCAGTCTGGAGGCGGCATGCGCATTGCAGAAGCACAGACTGTACCATACTTAGGGAATATTCCTATAGATCCTTCAGTTTGCAATGACGCTGACCAAGGATTATCCGTGATAGAAGAAAAGAAAGAGTCCCCCACAACCAAATCCTTAATGGAGATTCTTCAAAAAATCAAAATATTCTTAGAAAAAAAGGAGATTAAACAATGAAGATAGTTGTAAGTTCAACAACAAACAATTTAGAGGGTCAAGTGGACCCACGATTCGGCAGATGCGCTTACCTTCTGCTGGTTGATTTAGAAACTATGCAGTTTGAAGCTATTCCAAACGCTGCAGCCGGGGCTGGAGGTGGCGCAGGAATTCAGGCGGCACAATTACTTGCAGATAAAGGCGCAAAAGTAGTTATAACAGGTAACGTTGGTCCTAACGCGTTTAAAGCTTTAAACGCTGCGGGTATAGAAATAATAACTGGCGCTGACGGAACCGTAAAAGAAGCAGTAGAAAAGTTTAAACTTGGCAAGTTTTCCCGAACTAATGCACCCACGGTTGGGGACCATTTCGGTTCAGGACCACGGTAACTACAGGAGCATGTTAACCATTTTATATTTGGTTAAAGGTTGGAGGTGAAAAGCGTGACAGAAAAAATTGTTGTACCAACAGAAAATCAAGAAGGCATGAACGCTCAAGTAGCAGAACATTTTGGACGCACACCATACTTCACAGTTGTTGAACTTGATAACGGTAAAGTTGTAAAAGTAGACACTGTAACAAACACAAGTGAACACGTTGGCGGAGTAGGCACTGCTTTCGAACAAATCATAGCCTTAAACCCTAAAGCCATCATCGTTAACGGCATGGGTCCAAGAGGCATAATGAACTTCAACAATGCAGGAGTCAAAGTCTTAAGAGCCACAGCGCAAGTCGTAAACAAAGTAGTTGAAGCGTACAATGCAGGTCAACTTGAAGATTTAACAGAAGGATGTTCTGAGGCGCACCATCACCACTAAGCATCCTAATATTTTCCATTTTTTAGAACTTAATAGGATATTGAAAGGGTTAATACATGATTATTACGGTTGCAAGCGGAAAAGGAGGCACAGGCAAAACTTCAGTTGCCGTCAACTTGGCATTCTCCATTGGAAACTGTCAAGTATTAGACTGCGACGTGGAAGAACCAAACGCACATCTACTCCTGCACACAAAAATAAGTAAAACTGAACCAGTTTACGCTTTAAACGTCAAAATCGACAAAACCCTTTGTCGGCAATGCGGGGCATGCACAAAATTTTGTCGCTTTAACGCCCTGTTCTGCTCATACAAAGGGGTTCTTGTTTTTCCCGAATTATGCCACGGTTGCGGAGGCTGCATACGTGTTTGCCCAGAAAAAGCAATCAGCGAAGAAAAATACAAAGTTGGCACCCTAAACTTTGCACAAACCGGAGATATTGAACTGGTTTATGGTGAACTGGAAGTAGGTAAACCGATGGCTGGTCCAGTTATTAAAGAAGTTAAAAAACAGGCCGCAATAGACAAAACAGTGATTGTTGATTCACCGCCGGGCGCTTCTTGCTCGTTTGTGGAAACTGTTCGAAACACTGACTACTGCATTTTAGTGACGGAGCCGACGCCGTTTGGTTTACATGACCTAAAAATCACTGTTGAAGTCCTAAAAAAAATCGGTATCCCCTTTGGCGTGGTGGTTAACCGTGCAGGCATAGGCGACAGGGCAGTTTATGATTATTGCCAAAAAGAAACCATACCTATCCTGCTTGAGATTCCTTACGAAAGAAAAATTGCTGAACTCTACTCAAAAGGTATACCCTTTAGTGTTGAAATGCCAGAGTGGAAAACAAGTTTTCAAAACTTATTTTCCCAAGTAAGGAGGCTTTCAAGTAAATGAAAGAATTAACTGTCTTAAGCGGAAAAGGAGGCACAGGCAAAACAAGTTTAACCGCGTGCCTTGCTGTGCTTGCAGAAAAAGCTGTGGTTGCAGATTGTGACGTTGACGCACCTGACCTGCACATGCTGTTGCATCCTGAAGTGTTTGAAAGACAAACTTTTAAGGGTTCTAAATTAGCTCAAATTGACGCTTCAAAATGCGTTAAATGTGGCGCTTGCAAAATGCAATGCAGATTTGATGCAGTAACTGAGGATTTCACGGTTGATTCTACCGCTTGTGAAGGATGCGGTGTTTGCCTTTTAGCCTGCAAAGTTGACGCTGTATGTTTGGTTGAAAGAAACTCTGGCAGCGCGTACTTGTCAAGGACCAAGTTTGGGTTTATGTCGCATGCAATGCTTTACCCGGGCGAGGGCAATTCTGGAAAACTGGTCACGCTGGTTAGGCAGAACGCTAAAATCTTGGCAACTAAAGAAAACCTTGACCTAATTCTTGTGGATGGCCCGCCCGGTATTGGTTGTCCTGTGATTGCGTCAGTTTCAGGGGTTGACGCGGCGTTAGTTGTTGTTGAGCCTTCACTTTCAGGCATTCACGATTTAAAACGAGTGCTTGAACTGCTTGAGCACTTTAAAGTTAAACCGTTTGTTTGCGTTAACATGTGTGACATTAATCTGGAAAATACAGAACAAATAATCGGGTTCTGCCAAGAAAACAGTATTGAGGTTGTCGGAAAAATTCCCTTTGACCCTCAATTCACCAAAGCCATGGTTAACGGAAAAGCCTTAATAGAGTACGCGCCGACAAGCCCCGCTTCCATGGAAATAAGGTGCATTTGGGAAAGAATTAAAGCAGCTTTTAGCGGCTGTTAATGTAGCTTAAGATTGGATGGTAAGTGCAGTGGTTAACGAGGTAACATATAGGCCAATAGGCGTAGTTCATTCACCGTTTAAGGAACCAAAAAACGTTCCAATACAAGCAGCAGCATCAGGCACCAGCGGGACAGTTGAGGTTTACCCCCAGTACCTTGAGGGTTTAAAAGACCTTGACGGTTTCTCACACATTATTCTACTTTACCATTTTCACAAAGTAAAAACTGTGTCCCTGCTTGTGAAACCTTTTCTGGATGATAAACTGCATGGAGTATTTGCCACTCGTGCCCCTGCCAGACCAAACCCGTTAGGCTTATCGATAGTGCAACTCAAAACCTTAGAAGGCAACTTACTGCATATTCAAGACGTGGACATCCTTGACGGCACACCACTGCTGGACATTAAACCTTACGTGCCAAAATTTGACCAGCGAGAAAACTGCAAAATAGGCTGGTTCAACGAAAACCTCAACAAGCTTGCCGCAACAAGAGATGACGGCAGATTCTGTTAACTAAAACGTGCAATAAAGTTAGCGTTTACTGTTTCCATTCCCAGATTTTTCCAACCCAGTTATCGGTCATGTCAGTTTTGTATTCATGTAGGCAGATGGCTTTGTTTAGCCGCATTAGCACGTCTGAAGCTGTCACTTGTGTTGATGCGCCTCTGCTGACGCCGCCGTTTCCTGAAGGCCAACCTATCGAGTTCATCTGCAAAGTCACCGTTTCACCCGCCATTGTGGTAATGACGCCTGTTCCTTCACCCATAAAAAGTCCATCAGCCATTAAGCCTGTGGTTGTAAACAGTATCATCGCGTCTATACCCATAATTTTTCCTAACCCTTGACCTGAAGTTTCAATTTGACCATCAGGAAGCACACGGTAAACAGTGTTTTTTCCTTTAAACTCGCCTATTAATTCTAAAGATAACGACAAAACGGTTTAACTCCTAAAGCATAAAGTTGTGCAAGGTCAAATATGCTTATGTGGCTGCCAGTTTACAGTCACAAAATTTGCGAAAAAATTAAATTGACAAGGCATCACCTTTAATTTGGTGAAATTTTTGCCTAAACAAGTTGCAAACGCAAAACTTTTAGAAAACGTAAAAATAGAGATTGATAATGGTCGTGGACATAAAGTAATCGCTGATTTGCCGCCTGCAAAAGGCGGAACAGATTTGGGGCCAACAGCTTTAGAGTTGGCTTTAATGGCTTTAGCTGGATGCGGCGCCACCATTTACGCAGAAATATGCAAGAACAGCAAAATTGACCCTGGCACTATTGAAGTTAACGTTGAAGCAGAAAAAAGCCCTGAATCACCAGTCATATCGAACGTTATCATGAAAGTGAACATTAATTCGCCGGTTCGCAAACCGTTGGTTGAGGCGGCTTGGCGAAGAACAGAAGCAGCTTGCCCAGTTGTTTACATTTTCAAAGATAACATGCCTGTCACGGTTGAGACAAACATCACTGCAAGTCAATAATTTCCTATTTTCCCATTATCCACTTTTTCTATGGAGGTGATAAAATGTTATTTGTTGCGTTAAACACCCATCCTGCAGCCCAATGTCCTTTAAACACTGACCAAGGAAAAATGATGATTAAGGAATTGTTTTCTGAGTCTAACGTGCAGAAGGCTGGCTTGAAAATTCAAGGTGCCTATGTTAGTTGTCCAAAAGATTCAGCGGCTGACCATAAAGGATTTTTTATTGTTGAAGCAAACAGTTCTGCGGATGTAACAAAGTTTTTTGGGCCAATGACTGTTGAGGTTCGAGAGGTTGTTCCCTTTAGTGAAGTAGCTAAGACTTTAAGTTAAATTGTTCCAGCCGCAAAAGGGAATAGTCTATTTTTAGACATGTTGGAAAATTTTAAATGTTAAAACCGGTGAAATACGGGTTGGAGATAGGCTCGAAAATGGAAGAGGACATGCTAGTTGTTACTAGGCAGGTTAATTGTAACCATGCAAAAGAACGCCAGTACACACAAAGACGGTTTGACATTTTAAACGGTTATGAACTAACCTTAACCCGATGCATTAACTGCCACAAGACATTATCGATAGAAGTAAAAAAATTCGGAAATAGCAAACCTTCAAGTTAACTTTTCTTCTTCCTTAACTTTTATGTACGGTTTTGCTTCCCTGAGAAGCTCCAGTATACGCTGGGTCTGCAGAGAAGTCAAAGAACACTTTTCAGGGTTATTAAGAAAAGGCAGCTTGTCAGGGGCATTTTCAATTTGATGCAGTTCTTCCCAAGTAACTTGAACATTTTCGGAAAAGCTATGCTCGTCAATGTCCATTGCCCAAGCGCCTGCATCCAATGCTGAACCGCCCTCCTCCAAAGCCGTAAAAGGACCAAGCAACGTTTTGTTCTCAGTGTTGTAAAGAAAAACTACCGTTCCAGGCAAGATTTTGCTGGTTGGTTTGGTTTTTTCGTCAGCGCAAGTATATAATTTACGGCTTAGGCATTGCTGTTGAGTTGTTTTATTACAAAAAAGAACTATTCCTGAATACATGACAAAAAGTACCCCATTTAACAGAAGAAAAACCAGAATATAAACAATAAGAGAATCGGCCAAAAAAAGAATTTTTAGGACGCTTCTTGTTTAATGCTTATAAGTTATGCTGATAAACAAAACTGCGATAAAACACCATGCACTTTAACCCACAAAAAAGAAACGCATCCATATTGCTATGTGTCACCGTTTTTTGGGTAACCATAATTTTTGTTCCCACACTCACAGGTTTGGATGGTTTTGACGGCGGCTATGCAGTGTCTTTTTTAAGCTTCTTTTTAGCAGTCACTTTTGGCATAGCAACAGGCTTCTACTATAATCAGGCAATCAAGTTAGAAGAAATGTTACGCGGCAGAAGCTTGCTGGCACATTGGACCTACACGCCTCAGCAATGGAGCCGTTACAGCAAAAAAGAGTATGCCAGTGAAATGCAAGAAAAACAGGGTTTGTTTCTGGTAGTTACTGCTTTCGCATTGTTTTTTGGTGTTCTATTCTGGGTTTTAGACCCTGAAGCAGGCATTTACGTGTTTGCCGTTATGATTGGGTTAATAGGGTTAATCGGTTTTACTTGGCGTTTTACAGTTTGGCAAAATTACAGGCAAAACGTTTCAGGCACCGCGGAAGTTTACATTTCAAAAGACGCCGTTTACCTAAACCACAGAATGTACTGTTGGCGTGCACCATTAACACGTTTTGAGTCTGCTAAACTGGAAAACAAGCGAGACGTTGACTTGGCAGTTTTTCGGTTTAGCGTTTTTTCGGGCAAAACAGGAAACCAAATCTGTACTGTTCGCGTGCCTGTTCCTGAAGGGCTAAAATATGAAGCTGAACAAGTTATCCGTCAAGTTAACGCGTGGAATTCTTAACTTGTGCCTGTTTCTTCTTGAGAATGATTGCTGTTAAAGTTGCTGCTGCAATTATAGGTAAGAGCGTGATTGTTGGGAGTTCGGGAGTCGTGGGTAAAGGGTCAGCGGCTGGTTTAGGCACCGTTACAGTATGGGTGTTGCTCCATCCGCTTGTCTTGCCAGTGAATACATAGGGGTACATGTCTAACTGTTCTGTTGCGTTAGGGTTATAACTTCGGTGGACAGAGCCAACCAAAGCTTCAACTTGAAAATCGACAGTGCCACCTTCTGGGATGTTGTCCCAAAAAGGAAACTCGTTATCATCCAGTGAGTAAGCAACCTTTGTGTATTCACTATTTGATTGAGTTAAGTAGCCTCTGTCTGGACTGTAAATGTTTATCCATTCTTTAGTGTGGGCTCCTTTGATGCGGATGTTTAGGTAAAAGTTGATTATTTGGCCGTTTTCCTCGTAAGCGGTGAAGGGCTGGTTTTTGATGGTGACTTCTAGGGTTCTGTTTTGGACATGGTACCCCTGATGGGTGACTGTTTCTCCAGTGTAAGGGTCTGTCGAATAGGTTGTTGGAACATCGTATGAGGCATCTATAAACGCGGCAGAGAACTCTGGAACTGACGGGTTAGACCCAGCGATTACTGGTGTAACAGTAAGGGCTAATATGCTCAATACAGCGACAATAAATAGAAACAATCCTGAGCCTTTGACCGCTATTTGCATAATTAAATATGCAATTTTGCAGTAATAAAAAACTATTCGTAACGACTATTTGACTAAACTTAGTAAAGGTTTCTTGACTACCTTAAGAATTTTGTTTGGACACTTACATAACCTAATCAATCCTCAATAAACCCATAAAATACGGTTGTAGCAGTTAACTATCAGTAACAACCATTTTTATTGCTGCAAGAATCAATCTTACTTATCTACTATTTTTGGAGTTGAAATGTTATGCCTTTGTTTGGACGTAAAGAGCAGAAAGTTCCTTTAAACAATGATGTTGCCATGAAGTGTATGTGTGGAATGTGTCCAGTTCAAGCGCAGAGTGCCTGCACACAACCTAAACTTAAAAAAATGATGGAAATGCGTGCAAGTATGGGCATGAAAAGTTCACAAATGCCTGCTGGAGCAATGAGTGCAATGCCCAGTCAAACAGGTGAAATGAAAATGCCCAACCCTGACCAGTTGCCGGGGATATATTGTTCAATCGGCAAAGCAGCATGCAAGGACCTTGACGCAACTAAAGCATGCATATGCAACACTTGCCAAGTGTACAAAGATTATAGTCTGTTTCAAGGTAGGCCAATTGAACATTTCTGTTTTAACGGAAAAGCAACTTAACTTCCATTTTCTCTTTAAAAAATGGCTGAAGTATTCAACTGTTCAAGTTAAAGTATGGGATTAACAGGTCCTCCATGGTGTAGAAACCGTTTTTTCTGTCGACAAGACTTTTAGCGGCAAATAATGCTCCATTACCAAATGCTTCCCGCTGTATAGATTCATGAATTAATCGAACGGTTTGATGTGGAAAACCAAAGATAATTTCATGCCGACCAACGATGCCGCCTGCTCTAACAGATTTTATGTCTGTATGCAATAGCGATAAGGATTCTGAAATTTTTATGGCAGTTCCAGAAACTTCTTTTTTGTTTTTAAAATGTTCCTCGATAACTTCAATGTCAGTGTAGGGCGCAATTGTTTTAAGGATTTTAGCAGCTAACATTAAAAAGTTGATACCTACTGTAATGTTAGGTGACCAAAGCACCCTTGTCTTTTTTGAAAGGCTTTGTAGGTAAGTAATAGTTTCATCAGGATACGCAGATATTGCAGTAACAATGCAGATGCCTTTTTCAGCAGCGTCTTTTCCGTAAGCTAATATGGCGTCGGCTGAGGAAAAGTCAATTATTACATCCACAGGGTGTTTTTCCAAAAGCTCAGCGGGCGTAAATTCGTCTTTAGTGAAAATCAATCCTTGATTATCATCTTTGATTCCCAGAAATTCGGGGACTGACCTATGTTGGAGATTGGTGGTTTTTCTGATAACCCAGCAAAGGTCGACTTCTTCGCTTTGTAGTAGTATTGTTGCTACGGCTTTTCCTGCGCGTCCAAATCCAAAAAGACCTACCTTCAACTGCTACACCCGTGCTCTTTTTATTGCCTCACACTATTTAACTCTTTATAATCCATGCATAAGTTGGTAAAAGCGGTTGTTTAAAGAGGTCTTTCAGGTTTTAAATGATACCGCTTGTTGCAAAATCAAGAACTAGTTTGATTTAGGCTTTTTGGTCTAAAATGTCGGGTGAACATTTCTCTGTTGGGTGATACCACAGCCAAATCAAATGTTGCACTTTATCCGAGTACCCTAAATCAGAAGCAAGTTTGCCAAAGACCTTTTCGTTTGAATTCTTCCGCTCTAACATATTTTTAACAAAACTTTTAGCTTCAAATATAAACGTTCTGAATTGCAGCTAAAAATAGTATTTCTGTACAACAAAAATACAGTTACCCAAATGATTGAGCTTTCCAGCTTAACCCTTAGTGTTTATACACAAGCACCCACTTATTGCTAAGGTAGCAAAGCGGTCGATTTTTTATGGATACAATTCTAAGCGTAGAGACCCTTGCAGGTTTACTTTTAGCGGTTCTTCTAGGCGGTTTAGTGGGATGGGAACGAGAAAAAAGCAGCAGACCCGCAGGTTTACGCACGCACATGCTTGTTTGTCTAGGCTCTTTTTTGTTTACTTTGGTTTCATTGAGTTTTAGTTCTGACCCTGCTCGAATAGCAGCAGGCATCGTTGCAGGCATAGGCTTTATCGGTGCAGGAACGATTTGGGGGCAAAAGGATAAGATTCAAGGCATTACCACAGCTGCGAGTCTTTGGATTACTGCTGCTATTGGGTTAGCGATTGGTGTTGAGGATTACCCGTTGGCAGTTGTTGCGGCAATAATTGTTTTCATAATCTTGATAGTGAAACGTCCACTTAAAAATGCTTGAATAAACCAATAACTTGATTGCACTGCGCCTTCTTTTTAATCAAATTTACGTTCACCCACCGTGCGTTGGTTAATTTTACGCAAAAATTTAAAAAGACCGCTTAAATAATTAATAATACAGCGCTTAGCGCTAAAATAAAAACATTTTAGGAGAGAATAAGTATCAAAAACAACTCTTTCTCAAGAAAACTATTTTTAACTATTACTTTGCTCTCGATTCTGTCTTTGTCTACGCTTTTGGCACCCGGCGCCGTTAACGCTCAAACACAGCTACCCTCAACAGCAACCCCTACAAACGTGCAGAGCAGCGGCTCTATACTGCTTCCGGAAGGCGTTACTCCCCAAGTTACCGTTAAAGCCACCGCTTACTTGAGTTTTAGACCAAACCCTGTAGGTGAAAACCAGACATTTCTAGTTAACGTATGGTTAACACCAGCCTCACATGCAGCTAGATACTTTACAGACTACGAAATCACCATCCAAAAACCAAGTGGAGCAACTGAAGTAATAAAAGTTGATTCCTACCGTGCGGACACAACAGCATGGTTTGAATATATAGCTGATGAAGTAGGTGTTTGGAAACTCAAATTTGACTTCAAAGGCGGCTACTTCCCAGCAGGAAACTATTCAACAGAATTCGGCGCAGTCATGTACGGTCAAGCAACAACATTTAGTTTTCCACAATCAACCTACTATACACCTTCATCCACTGATTGGCAAGAACTAGTAGTTCAAGAAGCACCTGTAGCTTCATGGCCTGGAGCACCTTTACCAACAGATTACTGGACACGGCCAATTTCGCCTGAAAACAGGGAATGGTGGTGGATTGCAGGACACTTTCCATGGCGCGGTCCAGGCGGAGGAGCAGCATGGCCAGAAAACACAAACATATACTGGGCTAATGGTGACCGATACCGTTTCACTCCATGGGTTCAAGCACCAAACACAGCACACGTTGTATGGCGAAGACAAGGCGCGATTGGCGGCATGATTGGACCAATCCAAGGCGACACAAAAGTAGAAGACTGGTCATCCGGCGGCGGTAACCCATCAATAATTTATGAAGGAAGATGCTATCAAACCGTTACAGAAGCAGACGTTGAAAACAATAGCCCAAGCAGCCGAACTTACTGGATGTGTTATGACCTGCGTACTGGAGAAGTTTATTGGAAAAGACCATTGTACTCTGGCGAGTCAGCACCCACCAACATCCTGTATTACCAAGGATACTCCGAAGTTCCCGGCGGAGAATCAAGATTTTCAAAAGATGTGCATCTGGTTTCCATAACTGGCGGACGATTAGTGACGTATAACCCGTGGAATGGCGCGGTAAATCTAAACATGAGCATTGCCCCGTTAACAAGCGGCACTTACTACAGAAACGGTTACTGGCTAACTGTACAGGACCTTGGTGCTAACGCCACAACTGGAAGGTACAGGCTAATTAACTGGACAATAGAAGCAGTACCCGGCGCGTTCATGGTTTCTTCGACAACTTGGCGAATGAGCATAGCAAATAACATAACTTGGCCATGGAGCAGTTTAGGCACAACATGGGACATGGAAGAAGGCATAGCTGTAACAACAAACCCCGTAACTCCTGCGGCTGTCGGTGCATGGTTTGGAACAAGTGTCCAAGCAGCAAGTTTAACAACTGGGCAACAGCTTTGGAACCAAACATATGAAGAAACAATCTACAGTTCAGCATCTACGGTGGCAGACCACGGAAAAGTAGCCATAATAACCATGAACGGCTACTGGCTTGGACTTAACCTTAACGACGGCAGTGTAGCATGGAAAAGCGAAACGTTAGATTACCCATGGGATCAGCCTGGCTTTGGAGCATACGGTGTAGCTTCAGCTTACGGATTATTCTACCGGTTTGCTTATTCAGGCGTTTACGCTCATGACTGGGCTACAGGCAAAGAAGTCTGGAAATATGAAGCGCCAGCAAACCCCTATGAAACGCCATACACAAACCCTAATGGTTCATCAGTTTACTCTTTTAACGCTGCAGGCTGGATAGCAGACGGAAAACTCTACGCATACAACACAGAACACACGCCAACGCAACCAATCACCAGAGGATGGGGACTGCACTGCATTAACGCTACTACAGGTGAAGGGGTTTGGAACATAACAGGCTGCATGACGCCAGGAGCTACAGCTGACGGTTACCTTGTCGCTTCAAACTCATACGACGGTTACACATACGTTTTCGGAAAAGGAGAAAGTGCAACAACAGTTTCTGCACCTCAAACAGCCATAAACTTGGGACAAAGCGTCATGTTAACTGGAACAATCATGGACATGTCACCTGGACAACCAAACACACCATGTGTTTCTAAAGAATCAATGGCTGAATGGATGGAGTACCTACACATGCAGCACACTATACCGGGCAATACTGTCGGCGTTCCAATATCGCTTGACGCGGTTGACCCCAACGGCAACTTTGTCCACATTGGCGATGTTACATCTGACGGTTTAAGCGGAACCTTCGGCTTTGCATGGGAACCAGAAATACCTGGAGAATACATGGTTACAGCCAGCTTTATGGGTGATGACTCATACGGCAGCTCCGTTGCAACAACATACGTTAACGTTGTAGAGGCAGATTCGCCATTGTCAACACCTACATCGTCTGCAGTCAACTTTGACACTTTAAACAACAATATGATGATGGGTTTAGCGGCGGCTACGATTGCAATAATTATCGCGATAGCGATAGCGGTGCTTCTTGTCAGAAAAAGATGACTTATCTAAAAACAACCCTTTTTCTTTTTTTGTTAGCAGGTAATTAGTAGTGTTCTACAGGTAGCCAACCAGTTTTTAACATTATATGTCAAAAACATTGTCGTATTTGCTGTTAAATTGCCAAATTCTAAAACATTCAATGTCTTGTCTGTTAAACAGTTAAACTTTTCACCATTATCAAGACATTTATTGACTGTTGCATTGTTTGATAAATAGAAACAACAAAGTTATTGCGCACGATAGAGGTTTAAACTGATGAATAAAAAGGTAGTCAAACAAAAAGAAGTTCTCACGCTTCCAGAAAACATATATTCCGAAAATGCACTAAAAGCAATCAAGCAATGGTATAACACGTAAAGTAAACCTTTTTCGATTCTGTCCCTTGTCTTTCACGAGCTTGAGCTTATTGAGGCAGCGTTATTTTGAATTTTGAGCCCTTTCCCGCTTCACTCTCAAAACTAATAGAGCCCTTTAATGCTTCAACTAAACGTTTCGTAACTGCCAACCCAAACCCTTGACCCTTAGCCTTTGTTGTCATCATGGGCGTAAACAGTTTAGACTTAACCTCTTCAGGAATACCTACCCCCGTATCAGCAACTGTAATAATAACCAAATTATCCTTTAATTGACCCTTTATTTCTAAAGAGCCTCCATCAGGCATTGCTTGAACAGCGTTAGTGACTAGATTTGTTAAAGCTCTTTGAAGTAACATAGGGTCGGTTCTGATTTTTTCTATCTCTTTAATGCTAACTGTAAGACTAATTTTTTCTGGAACCTTAACGTTTTCAAAAATATTAACAAAAACATTTGACAAGTTAGCATCAGTAACTTCAGGGGTTACTGGTCGAGCGTAATCCTGTAAATCCTGCACTATCTTATTAATGTAAGCAATATTTTTCTCAATACTTTCCAGACTTTCAACTATGTCTTCTTTGGTTTTATTTTCAGGCATAGCTGTTAAATCTTCTTTAAGTAAGTAAGTTTCACTCATAACCGTTTGTAATGGGTTACGAATGTCATGTCCAACCATGCCTGCAGTGGCTCCAATAGCTGATAACCGTTTGGATTCTTCAAGCTCAGTTTTGTCTTGAACAATAATGGTAATGCCCAATTCTGAAGGGTAAGTAGAAATCTCAAAAACAGACGATTTCATAGTTTGTCTACTGACCACGTTCATCATGAAACGGGCAGGCTTTTTCTGTTTTAACGATTCAAAGTAAGGCGTGACGTCTACATTTAACATTTCTGGCAAGACACTATAGATTTTTTTCCCGTAAGCTTCCTTTGCTGGCACAGTGGAGACTCTTTCAGCCGCCTTGTTCCAGTTGATAACGTTAAAGTCCCAATCAATAACTATGAAAGCTTCATCAAAACTTTCATACAATTCACGGTATCTTTGTTCACTTTTCTTTAATGTTTCCTCTGTTCTCTTGCGGTCAGTAATGTCTTCAATTAAAGTAACGACGTTTAAATCGCCAAATTCATTTTTAATCGGGTAAGCAGTTATACTTAACCATCTTTTTCTGCCAAAGCCTTGAGTTTCAGGTTCTGTTGAAGGGTCATACTCCATTTCCAAAGACTTTATTGTTTCACCAGAAAATACTCTCTCTACCACCGGAAGCAAACCAACTGCAGCAACTTGCTTACTTTGCAGAACATTGTACTTTCCTATAACCAAATCAGGCGGTATCTGCCACAGATTTCCCCAAGCATCGTTTACTTGAATAAGAAAGCCATTTTTATCAAACAGTGAAAAAGCTAAAGGAGACTTATCGATAATATTTTCTAAGCTTTTCTTAGTTTCAATTAAAGCGTCTTTTGCTTTCTTGCTTTCCGTTAAGTCCTTGAAAAGCACTGCTATTTGGTTTGGCGATATAGGTATGAATTGTGTTTCGAATAAGCGGTTAACCTTGGGGTTGTAGTATTGGTAGCTTAACCTTTTGCCAGTATCAATGGCCTGAATAGCGTAATCGTACCAGCGTTGCTCTGAGGCGGGAGCAACTTCTTTCTTGTGTTTGCCAATTAAATCTTCAGCTTTAAGACCAGTTTGCTTTTCGTAAGCAGGGTTAACCTCCAGAAACACAAAATCTGTGACTTTTCCATGTTTATCGGTAACAACTTCTAAAAGCTCAAAGCCTTCATCAAGACGACTGACAAATTTAGTATTATACTCGTTAATCTTATCTACGGATAAGTTAGAAAAAGAAGACATTTCCAGCCAATAAAATAAAGCTCCAGCCAAATAATATACAATACGGTAAATTTATAGACACAAACAAACAAGATACTGCAAAAGAATATTAAAAAAAGAAAAAGGGGTTAGAGTTTTCAATTTTTAGCCTTAACTGCCCAGCCGACTGCCATTGCCCCTTAAACTGTAACTTGCATGAATCTAATAACCGCAAAATGTAACGAAAGCTGCAAAAATAAACAACAAGAACAAAAAAGACGCTGGGTAGCAAATGTCA
Organism: Bathyarchaeia archaeon; assembly: GCA_042296865.1. Taxonomy (GTDB): domain Archaea; phylum Thermoproteota; class Bathyarchaeia; order Bathyarchaeales; family Bathycorpusculaceae; genus Bathycorpusculum. The sequence continues at coordinate 509,030 of CP170178.1, forward strand.
GCATAATATCTACCTGTTTTCTAACCCTCTGTTTACCCAGTCACGTTTTTCAACTAAAACTTGGTCACATGTCTCTGCCTATAACTTGTATGTTATCCGTGCACGCGTCCATCACGCAGCCACATTCAGGGCAAACACGGTAATCAATGCCTTCATTAATTTTAAATACAGGCTCAACAATTTTGCCGCAATATCTGCATTTTGTTTGCATTTCTTTTACCCCATAGATATAGATTAAGGAGCGGATTTAAGTTTAATCCCCAATTAGCCGATTGAACCCCACAAACACTATCACTCAAACTTTCATTTCGGGATAGTCATTACAAGTTTTGTGCCTTTGCCCGTTTCGCCTTCTTCTTTTATACTCCAACCGTATACTTGAACAATTTTTTTAGAAAGAAACAAGCCAAAACCTGTGCCGCCGCCTGTACTGAAACCCTGTCTAAAGAGTTGCTCTTTGCATTCATTAGGGATGCCTACACCGTCATCTTCATAAATCAACTGCAAATCACCCAACGACGTTTCTCTAAAGTGAACCCTAACAGTTTTAGTTGTTTTACCATACTTTCTAGTGTTATCGATAAAGTTAAAAATAAGCTGCCTAAGCAAAGAATCAGCCCGGACAAACAAGCCCTCACATTCATTAACCACTTTAAAAGGCAAGTCAGGAAACATTGCAGCGGCTTCATCAACGACTTTTGCCATGTCAATATTTACTAATTCTTCAAGCCCCACCTGCTCGTACGTGCTGGCGATTTCAAAAATTTTCATCGAATCGTTAACTGCTTGAGACATTTTGTCTAAGCCTTCAACCAAGTCGGCGAGGTCATAATGCCGTTTTTTAAGAATATAAGTGTAACCTGTTACTGAGCTAAGCTTGTTGCGCACGTCATGCCGTGTTAAACTGCCAACGACTCGCAGTTTTTCGTTTAACTCTTCAATCTTGTCAATGTTAACTGACAGGTACTCCAAAGCCATCGTCATGTCGCGTTCAATAATTTTTTGTTCAGTAATGTCTATGGCGCTAACCGCAGACCCAATATAAACGCCTGCCCCGTTAAAAACTGGGGAACAGTTAACAAGAACCGGAACCAACGAACCGTCTTTTCGCTGCGCCAAATATTCTGCCGTAACTGGTTCTTTGGCGTTTAACCATTTTTTGATAACTGCCGAATCATCTATCGCGTTTGCACCTGCTAAAACCTCAATCACGTCGCCGCCTAAAGCGTGACTTTTTGTCCAACCGAACAGTTTTTCAGAAGCAGCGTTCCAGAAAGTAATATGCCTGTCTGTATCCACCATCATGACAGCTTGCCCAATATGGTCAAGCAAGTTTTGGTGGAAACTTTTTTTTGCAATGAAAGCTTTCGGTTCCAAGTCTATCTCTCACTTAGGTTTAAAAATGCCTAAATATGCATTTAGATTCGATTGGTGATAATAGATATAAAACCTTATGAACCGAAAATTCGGTTTTAGTTTTCACAATTTTGGGCCAATTGCTTTGGCCGGTTTTCTTTTTAAGTTTTGAAAACTGCCCAAGTTTTTTACGGCTCTGTATTTCAATATTAAAATTGACAAAGCAATAACTAAAATGAAGACAAAGAAAAAAGAAAATGCGACTGAAATTATCCCAAAAGCTAAATCCCACTGATTTCTCCACATCGAATTTGCCCAAAAAAATAAAGTTGCAAAATAAAGAGACAAAAAAGACAAAAGAATCAAAATGTAAACAAGAATCATTTTCAAACTTAACACAGAATCACAAGCTTAATTTGCCCATGTTTGTTCATCTACCGTATGAAACACTTCGAGGCTAAACTTGTTTTTAACCGTTTTTTGATGCAATAGTTGCTGAGCGGGCATTGAAAGAATTTTTCAATTCTTCAAGTTGCTTATCAATTTCTGCCAATTTTTCTAAGGCATACCTATTTACGCTTAACCAATGCTGCAATGAGTCGGACTGGTTATCTTCAACCGAACTGTTCTTAGACACTTCAAGAACTTTCTCCCATTCCCTGCGTTGATATTCAAAAAAAGACACCTTTGTTGCAACAGGCACCGAGTCAGGTAAACGATTCATAAACAAAACCTCAACTGACGCACAAGGAAACATCCACCAAAAAGAAAGCGGACTGATTATATCACGCTTTGTAGTTGTTAAGAAGCAACCACAATGCAACACTCAGTCCCTTTTAGGCTTAGCATTTTACCTTTCTGCTAAGGGTATGTATTCAACTTCTTTTTTTGCTTCTTGATTTTGGTCATCAACGGTTTGAAGGTTTTCAAAAGATTTTCGCAACAGCAAAGGTGCAATAAAAGTGGTAATCATAATCATCCCTAAAATAATCGCGTAAGTACTCTGCGTTATGGCGCCAGCAGAAATAGCGACCCCAGCAACAATCAAGCCGACCTCGCCACGTGAAATCATTCCGCAACCGACACGAAGACCCTTAACACGGCATTTAAGGAAAAACGCTGCAGGCAACCCGCAACCCACAATTTTGCTAACTACTGCCACAACAATTAACGTGGCGAAGAATGCGTAGAAAAACCAGTCTAACGTAAAGAAAGCCTTTATGTCAAACGCGGCTCCGGCTAAAGCAAAGAAGACTGGCGAGAAAATGATGCTGATTTTTCTTGAGAAGTTCCTAATTTTTTCTACTGCTTCTGTGCTTGCAATTGCCATTCCCGCGGCGAAGGAGCCTACGATTGGGGATAATCCGAGATAAGCGGCGAGGGCTGATGCTCCAAAACATGAAGCTGTTGCTGCGGCTTCCAATGTTTCTTCGGAGCCTTTTGAGGTGAAATTTATTATTCTTGGAAGAATTATGGCGGCAAAAACTGTGAAGGCAAGCCAAAGCCCCAGAGAAGTCAATATTACAGTTATGATGTTTAGTGGATTCATGACTTGAGAGGTTGTAATAAATGACACTATTACACCTAAAATTGACAATCCTAAAACGTCGTCAACTACGGCGGCGCTAATCATCATTTTCGATTCTTCGTTTCTTGTTTTATTTAGCTCCTGCAGAACAAGAGCAGTAATTGAGATGCTAGTTGCCACCAACGCTGCAGCAATGACCAGGCAGGTTATCGTGTCAAAACCGAAAGCGGCGGAAACACCATAACCCATAACAAACGGAATAACAACGCCGGCGCTTCCCACCACAAAGCAGCCTAAACCGATTTTTCTAAAATCTTTAAAAGTCATCTCTAAACCTGCAACAAAAAGAATAAGGATACCGCCTATTTCGCCAAACGCTTTTACTATCTCGTTAATTTCAATCAACGGTGTACCATTAAGCACAATTAAAGAACCCAAAGCGTACGGACCCAACACTACGCCAGCAAGCAGTTCCCCAAGAACCGCAGGGATTTTTCTCCAAGAAAAAATTTCCCCCAAAACCTTCGCTGAAAAAACCAAAATACAAATAGTAACTATCGCTCTGAGTGCTTCATCCAAAGCCATAATTTCACGATTAACTAAAATAGCCAGTCAATCCTTATATAAAAACAATCGCATGGTTTTACGGGTTTAAATGGCAATTTAGCGTTTAAAAGAAGAAGGAAAACGGGTTTTTCGTTTGCTCCTAAAAATCAGTAAAGCGGTAAAAGTAATCGCTAAAATTATGGCAGGGGCAATCGTCAAGTAAAGATAGTTAGTGTTTTCAGGCTGCAGTGACCCTGACGTGTCTTGGGGGACAGCAGATGGTAAGATGTCTTGGTATCCTGTTGGAACGTATCTTTCGATGTCTAAAACAATTTTTTCTGGGTTATCAAACAGCGAGGAATCAGCTGGTCCGTTTTCTCCGCCAACAATGATAAGCGTGTCGTTAACGTTGATTAAGGTGCATTGCCAGCGGGGTTGAGGCAAAGAAGCGCCCAGCGACCATTCGCCTGTTGCAGGGTCAAAAATCTGGTTCAAAGTTGTCCCATGTGGACTAAGAATTGCTGATGTAACCCACGACACATAATGAGTGTGTCCGCCTACAACGTAAATTTTTGCTGCCGCATTTACTCCTGTTGTTGCGCAGGCTCCTGCAGCGTAAACGCCTGTGGGCAAGGGTTTTCCGGTTGTCCAATGATTAGTTTTTGGGTTAAAAACCTGCACAAGGTTAACTACTTGGTTAGAATAATTCTGAGACATTGCTGCGCCGCCTATTATGTAGATTTTGCCGTCTAAAACTGCTGAAGCGTAACCTTCCACGGGCGTTGGAATAGACGCTAAGGTTGACCAAGAATCCGTTTCAGGGTCATACTGGTAAGTGGCTTCTGAACTATACACGCCTGCAAGACTGGCATATTCTGCGCCGCTTATAACATAAATCTTGTTGTCTACAACGTTGGCGTTAGTTTTAAGCAGCGTCTTGGGCATAGCGGTTTTGTTTATCCAAGTGTCTGTTGAGGGGTCATACACTTGTGTTTGGGCGCCTATTGAGTAAATCTTGTTTTGGCATGCAACCACTGCAATGCTGCCCTGTGCTGGCGGCGTAACTTTTGTCCAGGTGCCTGTTTTTAGATTGTACTTTTCGTTTACGCCAAACCAAACATAACCGGATTGTTCATGCTGGTTTATTCCGCCGTAACAGTACAATTCTTCATTTAACGCTACAGCCCAAATGTAACCAAACGTTGGAATTATGCCGATTGAAGCATTTGCGTTTGTCGGCACTGAGGTAACATGCACCCAACCATCATCCCCTGAGCTTGCATGTGTAGAATTAAAAGCCCCTAAAGAACCGCCTACCATACAACAAAGAAGGAACAGTAGAACCGAAACTTTACCCAATCGTTCCATAAACGCTATTTTAGGCAGGTGACAATAAAAGTTTAACGAAAAAACACTGCCAAACCGTATTTACCCATCAACAGGCAGTATTGCCCTTTTTTTAATTTACAAAACGCTTTTAGACCCTAAAATCCTAATAGTTACCGCTGAACAGGTTTCAACAATTTATGGTTACAAATGAGTCTCTTGAAACAACGGCACAGGCGGGATATTCAAGCGGCAGAAAAAGAAAAGTTTAAACAAAGATTAGAATGTGAAGTTAGAGAAAGCCTTGAACATAAACTTGTCTTAAGACGCGAAGCCCCACTTATAGGGTTAACCGCTTTCATCATTGCTCTTTGGGGTTCCAAACTGTTCACCGCCCTTTCTCCGGGGTCAAGCGTGGTTTTCCAGCTCTGGGGGTACAATATTCACTTTCACCATTTCAATTACGGCTTAATTTTTTTGGTGATTGGTTTGATGCTGACTTTTTTTGAGGGTCCATGGATTTTGAGGGTTCAGCACGTGTTTTTTGGTTTAGGGTTAGGGTTAATTGTTGACGAGTACTGGCTGCTTTTAACTTTTGATGAACACGCAAGCGCCTATTTTGGGCCAGAATCACAATTCATATCCCAAATGATTGGCTTAGCAATAACCATCATTTACGCAATCATAGCCGTAACAGTCTATTTTAAATCGAGACGCGAAAGAAGAGTTTGGAAGCAATTATACAAAGCAGTAAAGTCGGGGCAAATAAAATTTTCAGAAACCTAATACCATTTTTTGATTTGTGAAACTGCGTTCGTTGTAGTTTTACTGCCCAGCATGCAATCCAGCACTTTGTCACATGCAACACATTCAGGAGGTATAGATTCGCTTGAGTCTTTTTGAGCCAAAAAACCCAACCAATGCTGACACGACTTCTTCTCCTCCGGCTCAAATTTGCTTTCACAATGCGGACACGCGTAATACTGGATTAGTTTAGGTTCTGCAAAACCTTTCTTACATTTAGAACAACGATGTTTTTCTTCCTGAGGCAAACGAGCCTTTTCTTTTCGAGCCCTAGCTCGGTCTTCCTCACGAATATTCTCCAATATCCAAGTAGAAATATGCTCATCCTTAACTTTCATTGAACACTCAATAACCAGTTGTTGGCTTTGCTATTTCAGTTTTACAGATTTCAAATAAATACTGCCTGTTTATAAAATTCAAACAAAAAGTGAACCCTTGAGGGATTGTTAAAAAAAATTTGTTTCCCAACATTAACTATTAAAAGAAAAAGAATTAAGAATTTTGTGAATGTTCTTTCTTCTTAACAGTGTTTGTGTATTGTTTCGTTTTTGATTTCTTTCGGTAGTCGCAATTGGGACGAACAGAAGATTTGCATCTGCGGCAGTTTTTGACTAAACCTACTCTTAATTGGCACATAGTGGTTACTTCTCGGTTTTTTTATTATAGAAAAGAATCAGTTATTCAGTCAGTCGATTCCAAGAGGACAAAAGAGACTCTTCAAGGATAGGTATCACTTAATGCTTATAAGCCTTCAAAATTTAAAACGCTTTTTACTTAGAAATATTTCTGGTTTTTCGCCGTAACTAATTGTATATTTTTATTTTGCAGAGAGTAGTTTTCTTGTTAAAAAAGCAACTTTTTTATCGGTTACTGAAAGGCCTGTTTTCTCTGCCACCATTTCTAAAAAATCGGTTACAATAGTTTGGGCTGCCTTCCCAATTTCAACTAAGGCTACATTTTCTTCTATGCATAAACCTTTACAGTTCAGAATTGCAGTCGGATTTAAGCCAAGAAAAATTTTGTTTGTTATGTAATCAAAATCTAAAATAATGAATGGTTCTAAACTGCATATTGACGGTTTAACAGCGTTAATCATACACGTTTTTTCTTTTGAAAAGAAGAAGCAGCTGCCGTCTTTTTTTCGTTTAATGTTTCGGTTATTTGGGTCTGAAGGGTCTTGCATGAAATTTATGTAACCTGCAGATTCTATTCGCGCCTGTTCCTTAAAGTTGATGTCTGGCGGTTGATCCCTGCAACAGACACCACAGTTCTTGCAATGAAAACCTACCGAATCAGGAAAAATGACATTTTCATATCGCATACGCTAATCTTCAAAGTAGAATGCAAGAAGGAATTGTTAAGCGTTTCATCCTTAGAAGGAATTAGTTATTGAATGATTTTCCGAAATTACAATTATGATTGATTTACTGGCTAACTAGCAAAACATCCATGTTTTTGAGCTCTCTTGGCAGTTTAGCTAATTGCACAAGCATCGACAGAATAAATTAATATTCTCTGGCTCTTTTCCAAATATTTAGAGAGCATTGCCCCCAGCAGTAACTACTCGCTTTGTATATACAGTTCTTACAATTAGGCGAATCAAAATATCGACTTTGTTTCATAAAAGTTCCTTACTGGATAATACAGTTAACATACATTTCTGGTTTGCCCTATTAAATTTTAAAATGACCTTAAAGAAAACAATTCTTTGATGAACGAAAAATGCATTATACTTTAAAGAGTTAAAGCATAATTCTGAGAATACTCTTGGGGAAAGCCTCGTTTAAACCTCATATCTATACCCTATAGGAATTAAAAGAGTTGGGCATGGTGTGTTAGATGAAAACCGCCAAGTTTTTTCATTCATTTGAAATCCACATTCTTTAGAGGTATCTTTGAGGTAGGTGAGTCTTATGCCTTCAGTTTCTCATCGACAAGCAGCTTGAATTCGGCTTCGTTTTCAACCTTGAAGATCCGCTTGGGCTTCTGGCGACCCATCGCTCGGCCTTCCTTTAGGCGGCGCTTTACCTCGCGGTCTACGACGTTGTAAGCCGCAGGGCGCGTGACTATGACCTCGATGAGTTCCTTGTGAACTACGCCGTTTCCGTTGGCCGCTGAACCGTCAAGTATGAATTTCCTTCCTGTATCTACCGCGTAATATTCCACAAAAGTTTTGGTAAGCGATTCGTGTATTTCTGCTTTAAAGGCTAACATGTCCTGCACTGGGGCTTCTGGGATTACTAGGAAGATGAATCTGCCGGGGATGCCGCGGACGTGGTAGAGTTCCCACCAGCGTATGTTCTGAATTTTGAAAAGTGCGTCGTTTATTTGCCGTGAGTAGACTTTGAAGCCGAAAAAGTTGCCGTTTTGTTCTCCTGAGTCGTAATCCACTGAGTCTGTTGATCTTCCAAGGGACATAATCGCGGGTAATGTTATGTCAAGTGTGGTGGTTTCGAGTTTGACTGTAAACTTGTAGGCGGGGTCCATGATTTCAATCATGTCGCCAGTCGGGTACCTGATCAAGGGTAAGCATTCTCCGGGGCGGGTTAGGATGAGTTCGCCACGCATGCCCTTTTTCCATTCGTACCATGGAGTGGTTTTGGGTATGTATGTTGGGTCCTGTTTAGCTTTAAGGACTTCTTCTGGGTCTGCCAGTTCAGGGATGGAGTAGCGCAGGAAGAAGCTGAGCCAGTTATGCTCAGTTGAAACCTGTATGGCTTGCACCCACTGCTCGGTTGCGCCGAACACGTCATGCAGTTCCATCTTCGGATAAACTTTATGTATTTTGGGGATGTAGGGTGCGAGTGCTTCAGCGTGCGAGAAGCCCAATCTGGTTTCAGATAGAGTTTTTGTGAGGTTCTGGTAGTTGATGCCCCGCATTAGATACTTGCAAATAAGCCATGGTAAACCGGGTATCTTGACTTTGTCCTTAACCATCTTTTGCACTATCTTCTCGAACTCTTCGGGGTGGTGCGCTATCTTGTTGATGACAAGGTAAAGCCACGTGACGCCTACGGTGACGTCGATTCGTTCCAACTTTGACGCTTTCCGTAACGCTTTGATTACGTCGATTTCGTTGGCAAGAGTCGAAATTAGGCCGGGTAAATCATATTTTTTGAGGACAAGCCCAAAGAGGGTGTCACCGCCGGTTGAAGTGAAGACGAAGGCGCTGTCTGTGACTCGTACGCCGCTTAGGTATAATAGTTGCATGAATCCCTGAGCGATGATGTCTTCGTCTGCTTCGCCATAGTAGACTTTCTTTTGTTTGCCGGTGGAGCCTGAGGTGTACCAGAATATTGCGGGTTTCTTGAGCAGCACCTTCTCGGTTCCGAGCGTGTCAAAGAGCTCCTGAATCTGGTCAAAAGACGTCATTGGAAGCTTGCTTAGCTGCGAGAGGTCGGTGATGTGCTCTATTTTGGAGTATGCGGGGGAGCGGCTTGCTGTAGACGTGATTTGGTCCAGCATCTGTGAGTGGAGCTTCTTTAGTTCAGCGTAGGATAAAGTGAAGTCTCGTACAATCGATGATTCAATCTCTTTTACTAGCGCTTTGTTTGCTGGCATATGCGGGAAACCCAAGTTGTGATGCAATTAATTCGAAATTAGAGTATTAATAGTTATAGCACCACAGGATATCCAATGCGGTACGTATTATTCAAACAAACCTCAACTCACAAGTCAGTTTCGACTGTGTTAGCTACACTACTATATGCCCGTTAACCAAGCATCAGAAATCAACTTCTGGATAGGTGACCCTCTCTACACCACAGACGACAAAGAAGAAGGCGAGAACGATGAATTAAAATAGGCATGGTGTGTTGGATGTAACCCGCCTTATTGACCATACTAATATTCTTAATATCATTCCTCTCCTGAACTAACTTTTTGAGGTTAACTTTTGTTGTTTCCTCAATCAGCATTTAGTCAATTCTAGATATAAGGTTTCGCATTACCACTAAGATAGAAGCAAACCATAATTTATCGAAATGTGCGCTTAAACATCAGTGGCTTGCGGGAATGAAGATACATTTTTGTTTGCGGCTTAGCAAAAGCGGAGCGAACGCGCAAGCGGGAGCGAAGCGCCAAAAACTATTAAGTACATCAGGCGTAAATGCTCAGAGGAATAAGGAGATAACACTTGCCGATTAAATCTTTCAAAGTTAGGCGGATAACCGTTCAATATGACGTGTTAGTTTTCATTATAGTTTCGATTGGCACATTGGCTATTATATTCACGTCCTTGTTCTTGCCTGTTGAATTTTTTGTGGATTTTTTAATAGGCTATATTGCTGGTGTATTAGGCATACTTCTTGGTTTTGGAATTCAAGGGCTCATTAATCGTGATAAAGATGATTTATTGTGTAAAGATTATCTGAAATTAATACGTACCGAATTAGAAGAAACAAAAGTAAAACTTTCTGATTCCTACAGCATTGATGTGCTCTATACAGATGTTTGGGATTCAGCAATTTTTAGCGGAACCATTCGCCTTCTTAGCGCTGAACAGGTCGTAGAGCTATCTAAAACATACAAAGCCATTAAGAAGTATTCATTCCAAGCAGAAATTATTAAGAAAAGGCTGGAAAGACTTGACAACTTAACCCTAAGAGAGAAACAAGCAGAACCTTATATGGAAGAAGAAAAAAGGTTGGAAACTCGAATTGAGATTACAAAAGCTAATAATGCTCTTGCTAAAAGAATTGGCGATATTCTTAAGCAGTCTTGGTGGAAGAAGTGATAGCAGTAACGCCCTTTAAGAATTCGCCTCGTATGTTTCCCAAAAGCGAATAGTATTTTCAGCTTGATTGATTATATCATCGTAGGTCAAAACTTCAATATTGTGAAATGTTTCTTTAAGCAATCGTAGTTTTTCCTTCTGTTCACTCGTCAAGCGCATCCCCTGAGTGGTGCCTATTACTGCCATTCCTTTAGACTTAAAATTCTTAGACCTGTGCTCTATGTAATAATCAACTGCTTGAGTAATGCCATCGTATACTTCCCTTGATATTGTGCCGTCTTTATTAAAAATCGCATCATTTACTTCCTCTAATTCGATAATAGTACAAGTATCCGAGGTACCATCCATTCTTTTAATTACAAAGTCTGCGTGTTTGCGTTTGGTAATGTAGGTCTCACCAGTTCGTTTTCCATCCGCTGTTATGTCTGAATGGATTTCTTTATCAAAGTATTCTATCCCAAGTAGCCAGTAGTCTTTAGTCAAAAGTTTATGAATTGCCATTTCATCCTTGGTTAAGGAATCTTTGTGTTCCTTGACAACTCTTTTAAATTCTGAAAGGCTTTTCTTGAGTTTGTCATGCCTTTCCATCATTATTCTCATTTCAGGAATTTTTCTTACGATTTTATTCTGTTCTTTTGAAGGAAGTTCAGAAATATGTTTGACTAAATATCTAGATGCCTTTGATTTAAGAATAGCATTAAGAAGTTCACTAACTTCGTCTTCACCTAATTTTTCAACAACTTGTATGAATGTCTTAAGCTGAATTTTTGGTGCATCAGGTTTAAGCGCTCGGTATTCATTTATTATCTCAGTTCCAACTTGAGAATGTTCAATAACTTTCTTAAGTTCAGTTCTCTGAGAAACATTCATTTTATCAAATCCTTTAATCAACTCTTCTAATAACGCATAATGGGAGTTTTTGAGTTCAATGATTAAGCTTTCTAAAGGTTCACCATTCATGAATTTCTCGGGAACTTTTTTTGAATATTCATACCAAACTTTTCGAGAATATTGAGCAATTTTTAGTTCACTAATGACCGTGTTTACTTCCTTACTAAATTCTATATACTTGTCAATATTTACTGAGTAAAAATTAAGCCCATTTTTTGTTTCCTTATAGTATGGATGCTCAAATTCTCCCCTAAAAAAAGCAATTTCAAATTTATCTAAGCCTTTGTTGACTCGTTTAAGAAAAGTAAGTAAATGTTTGAGCTTTGGGAAACCATCGGCTTGCCAATATGTTTTTTCATCATCAGTTGGTTTAAACTTGAATACTATCTCTTTTTGGCTCAAAGGTTTGTAAAAAGTTCTCCAATTCTTACCGCAACAGAACGTTTCGACGGTATCCATTTCTGTTATTACATTGGACATATTTGTTAATGTTCGTTTTGAGTTTTTAAATTTAATTGTATTATAGGGTAAATTAAGTTGTTTTTTTATTTTTTAATGAATAATTTAACGCCTTCAAATTCCATCTTGTATTTATAACCTCGTGCCAGTGGCTGCTTGACTTCAACAAAATTTTTTGCCTCCGCTACAAGTAAATTTTCTTCATCTTGTTTGGAAATTGAAACAAAACTTTCTTCCAAGTGATTGAATTTCTTTGATTCTTCAAATTCCGAATATACACGCAAAAAGTTATATGCTGTCTTATATGCGTCTTTTAGTTGTTCATCTGTTGGTTTACTGTAAGCATCTCGACTGTTGATTAGAGCATGTCCAAGTATCTGGTCTATCCAGTTTACCTTCACGTTTCCAGTGAAGTTGTTTAAAAAAAGGGTAATCTTGAATGGTATGTTGGGCGTGGTGTGTTGGTTGTAACCCGCCTTACGGCTTAGTGATTTCTGGTTTGTGTTCATTTTAATCACTGTGTCTTAGTTGTCAGTTGTTGCCTAGTTATAAGCTTTTGGAGACAATTCTACTTAATACTCATCAACTCATGGTTAAGTTTTATCAAACAAAGTTTAAATTGCTAAGCAATCAATATAGCGTTAAGTGGGCACCTTGTTTGAGCGAACAGTATCCTTAGATGCAGAGAAAACATACTCTGAGTTAAAGACTCAATTGTTCCAACAGAACAGCAAATTATTGATTGATGACCCCTCAAAGCATTTAGTAGTCGAACAAGGTTCTTTAATGGGCATAACGCCCAAGGGAGTTAAGAAACGTATTGACTGTTATTTCCATCCTCAAGGGGAAAACCAAACCCGAGTCATAGTTAAAAGTTCTTTAGCTCCAGATTGGGTAAAATGGAATATTGGTAGCTATGTGTTCTCAGCTTTCTTGATTGTAATATTGTCCTTTTTTACGTATGGTTTCGAAAGCGGACTAGCAACTCAGAGAAGCAGTTTTTCTAGTGAGCTTGCTGAAATGTTTGGTTTAATTGATTATTCTGATTCTCTTTTTGCGATTAACCTCTTAAAATTGATGGTACTTGTACTAATAGTTCTAGTATTAGTTTGTGTGTTGGTAGATTTGATTATTTACAAAAAAAGATATTCTCCTGTTGAGGAAGCGTTATGGGTTTTACCTTAATTACGGGGGAGGTTAAACTGCCAACAATTAAGGGGGTGCGAGACTCGACCCTTGCGGTCGATGTCTGCGGTGGCGTGATTCCTAAAAAAGCGGGGTCACACGTTTTTGGGCTCTTCTGGTTCAGGTCTTGTTAGATTAGCCATTTCTTCGGCTGTCATTCCTTCCCAAATAAGTACATTCAGTAGTGTTGATTCTCTGATTAGGTCAAGGTTGATTATTCCTTTTTCCATCAAACTTTTGACTCGGTTAGACAAGTCTACCCACGCTTCAAAATCATTCATCAATAAACCCATTCTAACTAACATGGTACGAGTGTCTTTTCTCTCAAAACCATACTTTGCGAAAATCGGCGCAGTCAGTTCCTCCATCACCTTTGTTTTTGCTTCAAAAAGCTCGCTCCATTTTACACTCCATGTTCTAGGCTCAGGTAAAACAAGCAAAACCGCGAGGAGCCCTTTAAATGTGAAAAACCATTTTTTATCAATTCTGCGCAGATACCCTTTTTTCTCAAGTAATCTTAGCCTTTTGTTTAAGGTTGCGTGCAGACTAATTCTGCTGCCTCTTACTTGCGACATTCTATTAGCCAGTTCCCAAGCAGATTGTGGACCGAAATCCCAAAGTAGCGTTAAGGTTCTTATGTTGTAGTCTTTTTGTTTGCCTGAGAAGATGCTTAGTGTCTGCTTCATTATAGTAATTCTTCCCTATGCAGTAGCTATATTGCGATACTGCCTTGTAAAGCTATATCTTGACTTTTTAAAAAAGACTTTTTTGAGGAGTTTGTGAAAATATGACGGTTTGGTCTGTCCCTCAAAGCGACTATATGCAGAAATTCGGTTATCTCCGTGTTGGTGACGGTAAGCAGAAGGATGATAAATGCGGTCAATTTATGGGTCATGTCGGCTGCTTGCGCGAAGATTTACACCGTTTAATAACTCTAGACGGCGTTAATCATGTAGGTAAGGTTTTCATCAGGCGTGTTTACCATAGTTGTGACCGTCCTGAGTGTCCTGTTTGTTTTAGGCGTTGGGCTATTAAGCAAGCTGACAGGGTAGAACAACAGTTTAAGCCCTTCTACGTCAAATTCGGTTGCCCTGAACACATTATCGTTTCTTGTCCAGCATCGGATTATAGTTTGCCCTATGAGAAGCTTAAAGTTAAGGCTCTAAAAGCTGCTAAAGACCGCGGCTTTCTGGGCGGCTTCATGATTTTCCATGCAGAACGCTACCATAGAGCTAATGAGACATACGTCGGCGAGTCTGCACACTGGTTCTATGCGCCGCACTTCCACTTTTTAGGCTTCTTAGATGGCGGTTATGGTTCTTGTCGTGGCTGTAAAAAGTCAAAGCTGGAATGCTGGAACTGTTCAGGCTTTGAAGGTCTCACACGTCGGTTAAACTTGACGGACGGCTACATCGTTAAGGTTAAGGGTGCTCGTAAAACCGTTTTTGGAACTGCCTACTATCAGCTCAACCATGCCACAATAGTTTACGGTAAAGTCCGTTCTCATGTAGGCTCATGGGTTGGCGTTATGGCTTATACTAAACATAAGCTTGTAGCTGGCGAGCGCCAAAAAAAGCATGTTTGCCCTATTTGCGGTCATGACTTGGTTCCTGTGAAATATGTTGGTTTAGGCGACCCACTTGATGTTCAATGGTGGGTAGAGGAATTTGAGGATGATTTGTGTGATAGTGGCGGGCATGTAAAGTGGATTGAAGCGCCTAAAGTGAGGGGTCACTATGAATGAGTGTTCCCTCTCCAATCCTCATTGTTTAGGCGAAAAAATCTTTTCAATGCCAAGGTTAGACATAATTATCCATTATGATGTTTTTTCACCCATTCTTGAATTAACGTATAAGTGCGGTAATTTCAAACATCGGTTTTTGGTTAAACGGTTCTATTACTCTAAAGCTGTTTTGCCTGTTAATTATGCAGATTTCTTAGATTTCCATTTTTGCGAGGAAATAGACCTTGAAGATTTTTGCTCACCTACTAACCAACGGGAGAGGGGAGGTGACATTTGAATGAGCGTTAAAGATGCTAAAACATTAGATGCAAGTGTTGAAGAGTTCGGTTCATTGCTTGAGGGTGAAAAGAATTTCCTTCCTAAGAATGAGTTGGTTTTCATTGTCTTGAAGCGTCCTAAGCCTGTGGATAGCTCGTTTAATGGTAAACCGAGTAAGCTGTATGAGGTTGAAGTGGTAGATTTGAAGGGTGACTTAGCAACTATGTCTGTTACTGCTGGTGACTACAAAAAGATTCGTAAAGCTGCCGAGAGAGTTCTTGATGTTCAGAAGCGTTACCCTAACCTTCCTTTGATTCCATACGTTAAGGTCTCTGCTTTGCCTTTTCAGCAGTCCATGAATGGTCAACGGTAACTGTTTGAAGTACCGTTTTATTCCTTTTTTTGTCAATTAGCTTAAATTTCGTTTTAGCGTTTCGTCTGGCTTGTGCGTGTCGTGCGGCACTGCGCGAAGCGCAAGCCGCCTATTTTGGTTTCTTGAATGTCATATATCCGTCTGGTTAAACGATTACTTTAGTAAGAATATGCTTTTCCAGGGGGGTTCCTTGGTTATACACGGATTCTTCTTTGAATCCTTGGAGTATAAGTTCCATTGCTTCTTCTGCGGTCGTTGCGATTTTTCCGATTTTTTCAAATTTGAGTTTGAAGCCTTTTATGTCACGTAGATAACTGGCTGTTTGCTGGGCGTTTTTGTGTCTCATGAATTGTTGTGTTTCTAAGGTGCATTTTCCGTTTGTGAAATAGAATACTGCTCCTGCATAGTTTCTTAGGCTCTTTAGTTGTATGTGTAGCAAGGCTTCGATTTTGTATTTTTTGTATGCTTTTTCTCTTGCGTCAACCCATGCGGTTCTCATTGCTTTAGCAGTTGGAAATGGTAATTGATGTTTTACGTATTCTTTACCGAAATATTTTGTACGCATTGGTCTATCTAAATATAGTCTTAGCATTTGTTGAGTTTCCAGTTTTAGTGTGTATGAGCCGTTTGAATGTCTTTTGTTTCCAACTACGTTTAAAATTCCTCTGTTCTTGTCAATTTGTGATTCTGGAATTTTATGCAGTTCATCAGGTTCTATTGCGGTTTCAGATAGAATCGTGAAAATAGATGTGTAGTTGTCTGATGCACAACTAAAAATCCGTAACAGATTTTCTGTTACTGGTATTAACGGGATTGGTGATTCGTAGTCTATTTTTGGTGGTTTAAATTTGATGTTGTTTGCTTTGCAGAAATTGACATATTGATAAAGTATCTTTTTTTTGTACCCTTTGCTTAGTGCGGTTTTTGGGTCAATGTCGTTTAATTTAGCTATGTCTTCTTCACGTTTCAGTTCGTTGATGTATTGGCAAACTTTATGGTAATTGAAAATGTCTGTGTTTGTTGCGATTTTTAGAAGGGCGTTTTTAGTTCGTGAGATGGTGTCTTCGCTTGTTTGTTTCTCTTTTAGAAATGTTAAAGTTTTTTCGATGCCTGTTAATGCTTTTTGCATTTCATCAGCTAAATTAGCTGGCGGGTTACTCGATGAGCTGGTGTGTTGGCGGTAACCCGCTTTTTGTTTGTTTGTGGCATTCGGCTTATCGGGCTACCCGCGCCTTTTGTAGAGGGTCATCAGCGTCTGTTTGCCCTTTCCACTTGCAGGACGGCCGTTTCACCGCTTCCAAACCAGCTGGTCGGCATTTTAGGGTGCCTCATCCGTTTATGTGCTGGTTGGACGTGTCGTTTCTGCTCCGTTGCCAAGGCTCTCGCCTTACGCCCCGATAGGGTGTTGCAATTCTACGTGTGAGCGGAGTTTCCTCAGACCCAGATGCTGGGTCCGACAGCCACACACCAACTCGCCAGCCCAGAAATGAGGAATGATTTGAAGGCAATAAACAAATCGCACCAAAAAACAGTTTTCAGATGCATCCTGATGCTTTTGTGCTGAAACATGTATGGGGGGAGTAGGTCGGTAATGCCTAAAAATCAAGCCAATAGCGCTGTCGCTGCTTTACTTTTCATACCAACCTATTAGAGGTTCTATGTATAAACCATAGAGGGGTAGGTGGAAAGATGCCTATTTGGAGCCTAATATCCAAACTATGCAGAAAACCTATAGGGGGGTAGGTGCTATTGGTTGAAAATCGAGCCATTAGTATGTTGAAAATTAGGGTTGTTTATTTGAGTTTTTAATGCGTTTATTTTACTGTTTTTTTAAGCCTAAAATTCTTTATAGGGCACGCTTTGCTGCTGTTTTGGCTGTTGGAGCGTGAACAACAAGAAACTTAGCCTTATTTAATGGGCCATGCTAGAGCCCAAGTGCATTTTGACTGTTCATTGCTTTTCTATGCTTTCTTTGCTGTTCCACCTTGGACACCAACCTATTTGCAGCCTATTAGAAACTATATGCAGAAACCTAAGGGGGGTAGGTAGTTTTGACGGTTTTTGGAGCCATTAAATGTTGCAGATTCTGGTTTTACGGGTTGAAGCTGCTGTTTGTGTTTCAAAGCTTAAATTTGGGGACTCTTATTTTGCTTGCACAGAATAGAGGAAACCGTATTTGGCTAACGAAAAAATTCAAGCAGGCGATTTCGCGCTGATTTACCTTGACGCCCGCAGAACTTACATGTTAAAAGTTGAAGCAGGACAAACCTTCCACACGCATAAAGGCTACATTAAGTTTGATGAACTCATCGGCAAAGAGTTCGGCGAACCAATCAAAAGCAGCCTAGGCGTAACGTTCACCACGCTTAAACCGCAATTAACCGATTACATTATGAAAAGCAGCCGCAACACACAAATCGTGTACCCCAAAGACGCCGCCGCCATCGTAATGTTCAGCGGCATTGGCCCCGGCAGCCGCGTTGTCGAATCAGGCACAGGAACCGCCAGCCTAACAACCGCCCTGGCGCATTATGTGGGTCCAACAGGCAAAGTTTACACCTACGAGCTCCGAGGTGAATTCCAAAAGAACGCCGCAAAAAACCTGCAACGTTCAAAACTTATCGACCGCGTCGAAATGAAAAGCGCCGACGTAACCCTTGGCATCGAGGAACACGATGTGGACGCGGTGATTTTAGATTTAGCAACACCTTGGCTGGTCATACCACACGCTTACCAAGCACTTAAACCGTCAGGAACACTGGTGTCTTTTAGCCCCACAATTGACCAAGTCGTAAAAACCACCGAAGCACTCCGAGAAAACAATTTCGTCTTCATCGAAACCATCGAACTCATGATGCGCGCCATGCAAGTAGAACGCGGAAAAACAAGACCCCAAACCCTAATGACTGGACACACCGGATACATCACCCATGCAAGAAAAATCCTAAAACCAACCAATCCAGAACCAACAGCCACAGAAACAACGCAAATCCCATCACTTATCCAAGAAGCAATGCCTGAAGTTCCAGTTGAAGAAGCAGATTTTACAGCCCAAGAAAACCTGGGACAAGATAGTGAAGAAATAGCAGAAGGGTCTGCTTAAACTTCTGTTTTTGTTTTTCCTTTTACTCTTCGACCGTTATCCGGCATGGGCAGGCTCAGTTGGTAAACGGCTTTTTTGAATTGTTCACTTTGACCGCGTCTTGTTAACCCGTAATAGGCGCCCAAGATTCTGCCGAAATAGGGAATAAGCACCCGGTCGAAAGTTCGGTAAAGGAACTGGTTAGGAATTCGGTTTTCCAGAAAAGTTGGTTTCCAAATTTTAATGTTATACTCCCAACATTTAATGAAAAAGTCCCAACGGGCTTTAGAAAGCGAATCCATTCCGGCACCCTTATTATTCATCAACACACAGTTTTCCAGCGGCACAAAAAACAACGGCACATAAAACGCGTTGTAGCTTTTGAGGTTATCCATTAACTCGAGGGTTTGCAGCATGTCCTCCTCTTTCTCGTCAGGCAAACCAATAATCAAAGTCGCCAACGGGTACCAGTCATTATCGTTCAAAATGCCAAACGCATTCTCAACAACTTCAGGCCACTGCTCAGGCGCGAACGGCAACATTTTACCCGCCATATACTTCTTCATCAAACGCGGACTACCAGTTTCAACACCTGTTTCAGCAGTAATAATTGGTTTACCAGCAAAAGAGTACCAGCTTTTCTCAATAAGAACTTCAGCAAGCTCCTTGATCATAACGGGATCATGATAAACAGGTGCAAGAGACATATGAGCCGCTTGAATACTTTTAACACCCGGGTAATCCGCAACGGTCCTACACAAGTTCACTACAGCTTCACGATTTGGAACAAACTTAGGGTCTTTTTGACCATACAAAAACAGGTCTTCAGTGATTAAAGTGATATGGTCACTACCCTGCTGGGTACTCAAAGCGACCTCCTGCATAATCTTTTCAAGAGGAACATCAATCTTATGCTGCATCGTCGGAGTGCAAAATTGGCAGTTCCTACCGCAACCTTTAGAGATTTCAACCGCACCATGAATCGCCACGTTTTGAGTGAGCGGCATTTCCTTATTATAATTCCAGTTATCAAGGGACTCGTCAGCTTTAGCGATACGTGGAATCGGTTCATCGTTCACGGCTTTCTTAAACAATTCAACAATCGGCGCCGGCCTGCCACCCATAAGCACGCAGTCTACACCGTAACTTTCAGAGACTTTTTGGCGTTCAAGCTGCCAAGAACCATAACCGCCCACGATGATTTTGGGTTTGTACTTTTTTATGGCGGGGTGCATGACGAGTTTGCGAAATTCAATGCGGTTCATTGGTTCGCCGCCGCCTACAATTGAACTGTAGGTTTTACTTACATACCCCATGCCTGTAGGGTCCATGGATGAGATTCCGACAACTTTGGTGTTAGGTCCAATGAATAAGTCTAAATCTTCAGGGTAAACAACCGCTATGTCTTCTCGGGCAAATCCGCCTTCAAGCAGGATAGATTCTACTTTGCGCAGTCCGTAGGGTGCGTAACTGGCTTGACCGTCAATTTTTTTGGGTTTATGTGGATAAAGTGTTTTTCGCACGTATGAAAGTGGAATGGGGCCTTTTCCGAAGCCGCCTACGAATGCTATGAACGGGTTGTTGTAGAAGTCGCTCATTTCGGTGGATGACGCTGTAAGCACGATTTTTGTTCCTGAACCTGCTGCCAATCTCTCTCTTCCTTGAACAGAGGTACTCATTTGTTTATGGCAGTATTAAAAATTACCGTTGGCTACATAATCCAATATCGTCAGAAACCAGTAGAGCAAACAATCGAATTTAAGCTGGACAAACGCAAAAAAGATTATGCATGTTGGGGTTTAACTGCAACGGGGAACTCAGCAACTTTGGGAACTGCAACGGCTGGTTTAATCATGGGCACCTTTAGCAGTGACTGCCCTTTAAGCAATGACTTAACGCCGACCCATTGAGTAAGCGGGTAACCCACGATAATTTGGCTCCAAAACGTCAACAGCCTAGAAAGCGTGGTAACTGCACCTGCAACCGCCAAAGGAACACCATACATGGAAAACATGCTAACCATAGTTACTTCAACCGCGCCGACTGGGAAACCGGCTGTCACTGTTTCAACAGTGGTAATGATACAGTAGACTGTTGCCAAATCCAGAAGCGAAATAGCCGTGAAGTTCAGGGAATAGAAAATCATCAAGTAAACAGTCAGGTTAAACAGCCACGCTGCAACCGCAAAAACGGCTGGTTTAATTAGGCTTTTAGGGTGGGCTTTGAAGGTTTTAAATGACTCGCTAAATGAGGACAAACCGTTGTGCAGCTTTTCTTGTAGGCTTTGCTGTTTTTGAGGGTTTTTGATTACACGTTTTATTACCCACATTGCGAGGGCAACGACTTTGTTGACTGCTCCATCCTTTAACGCAACAAAAAAGACTACGCCAACCATGGCGGCGGTGCCCAGCATCACCAGCACAATCGGAGTTATCAAGTAAACGGGCAATTGGTGAGAAACTAGCAAAATTATGCATCCGACAACTAACCCGCCGGAGTACACAAAAGTGCTGATTAAACGGGAGCCGATTACGCTTGCGGCGGATTTGCCTGTGTCGTTTTTTGTTTCTTTTTGGGCTAAGGCGATGCGTGCAACTTCTCCGCCGACGGTGGCTCCGGGAAGGATTAATTCTACAAAGTTGCCTATCCAATTGTAGAGCACAATTTTTCTTGCTTTAACTTTAACTTTTAGGGAGTAAAGTAGGCTGTGCCATATTAAGGAGTCAAAAATGATGCCTAAGAACAGGGCTGCAATGGCTAAGCCGAAGAATAGAGTGTATTGGTAAACGTTTAGTCTGCTTAGTAGGGTGAATAAGCCGTCGAAGCCTACAAAATACCATAGGTAAATTATGAATGTGGCTAATCCAAGCGTCATGAATATTGGGGTTTTGCGTCCGCCTAACAGCATGTAAAGTCTCCGTTTGCAAGTTTTTAAAGCATTAATCGGTCGGACAAGCAAAGTAAGCAGTTGATTGCAGTATTGCGGCTTAATTTATAGCTTGAATGCTTAAATGAGCAATAAATGGTCTTTGTTGACCGATTTCATTGAACATTTTGGGACTTCATCAAATATTAATTAAACGGCTTAAGAACTACTAAAAAGCCTGAAAATACCTCAGAAAAAACTTGGAACGAGAAGTTAAAGCCTAGCTATCAAAGACAACGCCGCAACAACCAGAAAAGCAACCCCAGTCCAAAACAAATCGCCGCCAGTCAAGAAATAAACGATAATCGCAATAATCACTGCTGGAAGAAACACAATGAACAGTTTGATGGCAGCAATGATGATTATGCCAATGATGACTAAAATAATAAGCAACGTTAAATCCAAAGCAAAACTGCCAAGCACATAGGGCAAAAAACCAAGAAAACCAATAGTGTCCATTTAAAACGCCTCTAAAAAATGTGGGAAAAACAAACTAAAAAACGTTCCTAAACGACCCTTAACTTGACAGAGATTAAACATTAAATTTGGCTTTAACCCGCGGGATAACTGCCCTTTGAGTTACCATTACCCCAAAAGTTGTAATCCTAAAACGTTTATCACTTGTTTTTGCGGCAGCCTCGTTCTTGATTAATTCTACAAGGCGGGTGCTGACTATCTTGGCTGTTTTTCCCAGTTTATTTTGCAGTTCCTCTTTTGACAAGGACTCACTTTTGAGTAAGCCGAGTTTGTTGCCAAGGTACTGAGCGCAGAGCCAAATTGAAAGCGCCTCGTTATCGGTTAACTTGTTTTTGGGCACCAACAAGTTAGCGCCTTCCGGCGAAAACGCCATAATTCCTTCCAAGTCTTTGGCAAGCCCCTGCAAGTCAACGCTTAAAGTGAGTTTTTGGGCAATTTCAAACGCTGGCAAATACTCCTTGAAAAACTGGTCAAGAAGCGCCCAAGTTTCCTGCAATGTAGCCGTAAAATCCTTTTCTAACTCTTGATATTTTAAATGGACGTCACCCACGTCGGGCGCTCTCAACTCATTTTTCCTCTAATCTTTTTTAGCACTTCATTCTCAACCCACTTCTCCCCCTGAATGGTCAATTTAAACTCGGGTTTGTTTGGGTCTGGTTTGAAGACTTGTCCACGTTTGGTCATTTCGTTTAAACGTGCGGGAACCATGCTTTTGATGCCGCTGGATTCAAGCAGTTTTTGGACTTGAGCTGCAGTGTTTTTGCGTTCATCCGAAGCGTAAAGCACCAAGCCGACGGCTTCATAATGGGTTAAGTTTTCTCGGGTTACGATAACTGGTCCTTCGGTTGTTGGTTCAACGATGCCTTTTAGCTGCGCCCCTGAAGGTGTTAAGCGGTTGGAAACGAAATCAGAGAGTTTTTCTACAAAGTTTTCTGGGACACTTTCAAGTATGTCCATTATGTCTTGCGGTTTGTCACCTTCAATTACGACTTCGCCAAACGAAGTTTTGATGCGGGCTTCAATGCGCTTCAAACAGGTTTCCTCTTAAATGTATAGCGTACGCTTATGCTTTTTAGGATTTGCGGCTAACAAAAGTGTTAAATAGAAAAGAGAAAAGTTAAGAAAGTTTTTGTTTTAAGATTTTACTGACAAGCTCCGGGTTGGCTTTGCCCCGCACTTCTTTCATGACAACACCCATCAGCATGCCAAACGCGCCTTTGCCGTTCTTTTCGATGGCTGGCTTGTTAGCGGCGATTATGCGATCAATGATGGGTTCAAGGTCAGATTCCGTAAACATCTTAAGTCCCAAAGCCGCTGTTGCATCCGGCACGTTTTTGCCCTCATTCTTTGAAAGCCAACTAAACACTTCCGCAACGGCTTCTTTAGCAAGCACGCCTGAACCAACTGCAGCAAACAGCGCTTTTACTTGGGCTTCATTGACGTTTTCAACTGCAATGCCTTCGCGTTTAAGAGATTTTACGGTTTCAGTCAGGAAAGCTGCTACAGTGGAGGCTGCTACATTGGTATCTTTGACGGTTTCTTCAAATAGCAATGTATATTCGGAGTCAGCGATTTGCTTTGCCAATTTTTCGTTTATGGTATATTGTTTCATTAGGCGTGCAAGCTTCTTTTCTGCTGGTTCTGGAAGGTTAGCTCGAACTGTCTCGACAAGTTGGGCGGTTATTAATTGGGCTGGAATGTCGGTTTCAGGGTACATTCTTGCCGCGCCTGGACGTGGACGCATGAAGCGGCTGGTACCGTCATCTTTTGCGGTACGGGTTTCTTGTGGAATGCCCATGCATGCTTGTTTAGCTCGGTCTACTACTGCCGTGAGGGCGTCTCGTGTGTTCTCAGAAGTGTCAGCTACAAAAACAACGGCGTCTGCTTCTTCAGCGCCAACTGCTCCACGTAAAGCGTCAACTTCTTCGGGTGTAATGCCGTAATTTGCGAGGACTTCGTCTGTGTGGAATATGCCGCCGACTCTGCCCCAGAATTTAGCGTAATCAGACAATTCGCTGCCTAAACGGAAGTTAGGCATAAGCTCTTTGCCCGTTAAACCGTTGAAGCATGGAAGTTTTACGGCTAAAACTTTATGGTTCTTGTCGACTGCTTTGCGGATAACCTTGCTTTTGCTGTTCTTGAAAATGTCTGTGACATCGACAAATTCAGCTTTAAGCATGTCAGGTGTGAGGCCGCGTTTGGCAAGTTCTTCTTTGATTGCAAGCAGGTTTTGTTGACGCTGCACCTCATAATCGATTACGGTGGCGATTAGTTCGAGTTCCTGGACGCCTTTGATTTCGATTAGGTTGCCGTTGAGGATTGAAACGTTTAGGTCTTGACGAATCGTGCCTAAGCCACGCATAACTTTACCGGTGTCGCGGAGAATTCTGCCGATGGCAAACGCTACTTCTTGAGCTTCCTGCGGCGAATAAATCACGGGTGCTGTGGCAACTTCGATTAATGGGATTCCGAGTCGGTCAACACGGTAACGGATAGTTTTGCCTTCGTCTTCGGTTCCTGTTTTGCGCGCTGCATCCTCTTCCAGAAACGCCGCTTGCATAGGAATAATTTTTTCGCCGACTTTTATCCAGCCGTCTAAAGCTATCATGCTGGTACGCTGGAAACCAGTGGTGTTGGAGCCGTCAATAACGGTTTTGCGCATTACGTGAACTTCGTCAACTGGCTGCATATTCATCATAAGCGACGCTGTGAGAACGACTTTTAACGCGTCTAGGTTTAGGGGGTGGGGTGGTTCCTCATCCATTTCCACAAGACAAGCACTTTTGTGATTTGCCTCATAAAGGATTTTTACGCCTTTTTGGAATTCAAAAAACGCTGCAGGGTCAACTTGGCCAAGTTCGCTTTGGGTGGGTCGGAGGCGGCGTAGAAAAGTTATTTCTGGTTCGTCCTTGAACAGTTCAGGTGGGCAACTGCAGAACAGTTTTGAACCCACGTTAAGTTGTTGGTGAATTTCTAAACCGACTTTTAAACCAGTTTTAGTGTAATCGATGGTCATTTTATTGTGCTCCGTAAACGGTTTTTTCTTGAGGAAGCGTGCGAGGCGTAAATTCGCCGGCAATGTTAGTTTTTAGCAACCGCTTAGCTTCATCGGGGTCGCTGGTTTGACCGAGAACCCACATGAGTTTAACAAGCCCGGTTTCAGGGAACATGTCATCAAGTGGGATTACGCCGAAGCTTTGTAGGTCGCGTCCTGTATCGTAAACGTTCATGTTAACCCTGCCCCAGATACATTGTGAGGCGAGGGCCACTACGACGCCTTTTGCAGTTGCATTTTTGATTACGTCAAAGCAAAACTTGCTAACGTGCCCTAGACCTGAGCCTTCAAGCAAAATACCTTTGAAGCCTTGTTTAACATAAAAGTCAATGACTGCTGGATCCATCCCTGGATAAAACTTTACGAGAGCCACTTTTTCGCAGAAATTTGGCTTCACAATTAACTGTTTTGTGGCGTCGCGGTGTTGGTATTCGCCGTTTTGCATTGTGACTTGTAGGTTTTGGATTTTTGCGATTGGGAATCCGTTGATGGATTTGAATGTGTCTCGGCGGCTTGTGTGGCATTTGCGTACTTTAACGCCTCGGTGAACTACGATTGCGGCGTCTGAGATGGTTTCGTGCATTGCTAAGGCTACTTCGGCAAAGGGTGCTTCACCTGCAGCTTTGACTGCGCCGATTAGGTTGGTTGCGGCGTCGCTGCTTGGGCGGTCAGATGAACGCTGGGCCCCGACAAGGATTACTGGAACAGGTAGATTCTGCAGGGCAAAACTGAGGGCTGCGGAGGTATATGCCATCGTATCTGTGCCATGCGCGATGACTATGCCATCTACACCCTGCTTTATGCGTTCAGCAACCTTTTCCGCTAACTGAGTCCAATTTTTTGGTGTCAAGTTTTCGCTGTAAATGCTAAAAACGATTTCTGTGTCTACACGGGCGATTTCTGAAAGTTCAGGAACAACGCCATAGAGGTCGCTTGCGGACATGGCTGAACGGACTGCGCCTGTTCGGTAGTCTACTCGACTGGCGATGGTTCCACCGGTGCTCATGATGACCACGTGGGGCAAAGCGGGGTTTTGTTTGGGCAGCTGTGGAGCCGCAAACGTTGGTTTGGTGCCTACGCCAACTTTTTCCAGTTTTACGTCCATTGTGGCGGTTATGCCGATGTTGTAACCGCTTTTCATTTTTATGATGATGTTCGTGGCTTCTCCCAATTCGGAGCGTGGGATTAGTATGCCTTCGTAGGTTTTGCCTTTGCTGGTTATGCGGATGATGTCGCCAACTTCGCAGTCGGCGGCTTGAAGCAGGCTAAGTGCCATGCCTTTGTAACCTGAATTTTCCAGTTCACTCATGCCTAAATCTCTTCTATTAAACAGTAAATTTCCCAACCGTCTTGAATCTAAAACGTGGGATTCTTGTGTTACCTAACACATTCAACAGTAAAAGCTTTTTTAAGCCAACCTAAGCAAAAAATTGGGTAAGTGAGAGCTATTTTGTCTGGTTGTTTCCGTTATGAAGCAGGTTACCCTCATTACGGGCACACCATGTGTCGGCAAAACTACCCTCGCCAAACATCTTGCAAGCCGCAATCGCCTGCGGAACCTTTTCTGGACGAAGTTTTGACAAAATTAAAAAGCAGGCCTAACCCCCGTACCCGGCAAAAAAGTCCAAGCCCCGCCATACAAGAATGCCGCGCACACATGATATACCACGGCGGCGGAAACAACTACTACACACTAGACCCCAAACAATACAAACACTAACACTTGCTGTACGGAAAGTCTTGCTAAAACCTTCGAGCGTGGCATTTTCTAAGCTTTTCTTTATTCTTTTGAATCCTTGCTCAAATGGCTCTTGGCGTATTCATTGAATTTTTAACGTTCAACAAGCGCTTCTTTGTTCATGTTTTTTTCTAAAAATTGTCTCAATGCATTTCTTCTATCCTCATCAGTCATGTCAGAAGACCAGAAATGACAGTGTATTGTTTCAGTGTCCCAAGGAAGCTTGGTTCCTTCAACAGCGGTCATAATTACTTTCTTTCCTAAACCTAAGGCATAACCCATTTCCAAGAAACAATTTGGTCTAATACCGCTTAGGTCTGCAATAACCAAGGAACTGAAATGTAATTTAGTGAACAATTCGATATTCATGAATGGTTCATCTGAGTAATCGGTTTCCATCTCAAACCGTCTGTAACCGAGTTTGGTAATAACAGGGTCAACTACATTTCTAAAGTAACCTTCAACCACATTAAATTCAGGTAGCTTCTTGTTTAATAGCCTCACATAGAATGCTGTGGGAGGGGGCAAATGATTTATAAAAGAAGTTAGTATGTCAACAAACTGTTCGATTTCTTTATTTTCGTTTTTTATAGAGAGACGGGAATAGGCAGTTAATGCTTCGTTAACAGGTTGATATTCAAAAAAGTCTTTGCAGTCCTTAATTACATGCTTAGAAAGTGCTTCTGAAGCAGAGGTCTCGCTGTTATTAAGTGAAAGGTTGAGCGGTATTATTGTTTTCTTGCTTGCCTGATATACTTGTGCTAAATGGTAAACACCTATGCTTCCACCGATTGTTAACAATAAATCGCCAAATTTTGATTGCGTTTGTCTCATAATGCCTCCAAAAGTTACTTCTGATGGTATAATTTGGAGTTCGACTTTGCCATCTGCTATAAGTTTGTTCCAAAGGGCTTTTCTATTGGTAGGAATTCTTTCTTCATAATTTTCGAAACCTACCGCGATTACTGGAGCCCCTTGGGCAGATGGCCATTTCCTGCTTTTTTTGTGACAATTAACCATTTCTAATATTGTCCAATCAAAGGTTTTCGCAAGTTCCCCGGTCTTTATGAACGGCTCTTCTCCTATTGTTACCACGAAACCTCCGCCATTTTCAAGAAACTCTGTAACTATTTTTCTAACTAAAGAATGAGCGTAACTCAGTTTCGAAACATCTGATTTGTCAGTTCCGCTACCTGCAATTTGAATTCTTTTTCCGACAATCCACTTTTGGGCCATTATAACAACTCAGACCAACGCTCTTTAGATTGCTCCTCATCAGCTAAACGTATCTTCTCTCGTACTCTTTGGATAGATGCACTTGCTCTTTGTCTTTCATAACTGTTGGCTGGCCCAAGACTATCATCCACATGAATAGACTGTCCCGTATTGTCGCTAGTTGGCTGAAGAACAGCTTTAGACGCATAATCAACCAAATGAGTTAACATAGCCTTTCTACTAGTGGAGCCCTCATAAAATCTAAAAGCGTTAATAGCTATTGATTCGATATGGTAGCCGCTTAATTGTGCATCCTTAGGCATTTTTGAGTTAATGGCTTTGTATAACTTAATAGTGGGAACCACGCCATTGCTGTTATTCTTGTTAACATTCGTTAATTTATCCGTGAATTTTTCTGGATGGATCACACGACTCCAAGACGTTCCTTCTTCTGACGCGATTCTGACGCCTGTGCTTGTTTTTTGTGCAGGTAAAATTTGAACTTTAGTTCCATCTGAAAATTCAACTGTTACTGCTAAATTCCCTGTTGTAACTTTTGTTGAAGGCAATCTTTGTCTAACCCTGTCAGCGAAATACTCTCGGATTTCAGCAGGGGATTTGTCTGCTAAAGAAGGATCATTAATTATTGCAAGCATATCCACGTCGCTCAAACCGTTGATGAAGGTGTGCTTTTTAATTGAACCCCCAAATGCCATAGAACAAGGAACAATATCTTCGCTGTTAATAGCACTTTGAATTGTTTGTATGTGCGTGTTAATTTTGTCTGTGTCTCGATTATTATAATCTGCCAAATTATCTTGTAGGGCTTCGTTAACTTTTCCTTCGTAACTATTTTTATCTACTTCGGAGCTAGCCCTACTGTAAGGAGTTCTTGAGTCTGAATAACCTCCACCGCTTCCTCCAAATAAGCCACCACTGCTTCCCATAGCTATCTCTCCACGTTAGATTGAGCTGTTGTAATTATATTTTTTACGTTTTCAAGGGTTGTTGAGTCCAACTTAAACAAGCACAGATCGTGCTCGTTTGTATACTTTTTAAGCTGAAACATCAGATTAGTTAGTTTGCGAAGGTTTTCAGCGCAAATATACTCAAAAACCGAAGAATCAAAAGAATTCCATGCTCCAGAAATTACTGCTGAATTATTTGGGTAAATTGCCAAGTTGTTGTCAAAACTGAGTTTTAACCAATTTGTTCCATCAAACATATCTGCCCCTGAAAGATAAAAGAGAAGAACTCCTAATGGGTCGATACATCCGAAAACGTGAATGGGCAATTCCAGATCTTTTCTTTTTAGTGCTTTTCTTAACTTCATCAAATTTATACATCGTTCTATTATTGAGCGTCCTAATTCCTTCTCAGTTATTCCCAAAACATCGAATTGAGCTAATTCGTCAATTTTTGAAGTATATTCGTCAAAATCAAAATAACCGGATATTGGTCTGTAAAGAAAGCAGTGGGCGTAATTATTGAAATTATCAAAGAGACTATTTGCATGTGAAATCTGAGTTTTAATTTCCGTTTTTTCATCGAAGTTTACAATTATAACTTTTGACATCGGTTTTAAAGTTTTTAAAAAAGTAAAATAGTTTTCTAAACACCAATTTTTGCGAAGTGTTGAATTAAATAAATTACTGTATTCATAGTTGCCAGAATCCACAACTACAACATCAGATGCCCAAATTTCGTCTCGATTAATTAGATTATTTGATAAATCATAAGCACTTACAAGAGACGCTAATGGTAATCTATTTCGAAGTCTGCTGTGAACTAACCCTATCTTTTCATCTAAAATACTCGAAAATGACGGTATCAGCAGAGGAGTTTCCTGGTTTATTCGAGCTATTTTTCTTAATTCGCAAAATGAATATTCACTCATGTTTTCTCCCCAATGAAGCAAGTTCTATGCATGTTGGGCACCCTCCACAGGGCTTCTCATTTTGCTTTTGACAACTATACGTCAGTTCGATAGGAACTTTGTAATCCTTGCAATAAGACAGGATTTCTTGTTTGTTTAGGTCAATAAATGGAGCTTCAACTTGAACGCTGCCCGAAAAGTACCCATCAAGAATTTTTTGGGAATCACGAAGAAACGAGCGGGAACAATCATAATAGCAACAACCTTCCTGTATTCCTATTGCAATCCTTTTAGCGCTTGTTGAAAAACTTGTGATAAATACAAAAAGTGCGTTTCTACCAATTACTTCGTATTGTTTCTTATTTAATTGAAAATCAAATTTGATTACTTGTCCTTCTATCCCATAGAACGATTTTATTTTTTCAAAAGCTTCAAGTTCACTCTTAGCATTTTCCTGTCCATACTGAAAATGAATGCCTTTAACGCCCAACCCTTTACGTAAATAAAAATCTATTAAAGCAGTTGAATCTATGCCACCGCTTGCAAGAACCGCTATAATTTCTTTTTTTGTTGTCAAATTATCGGTCTCTTGTATATTGTTTCAAAATACTTATAAATGTAAACGCAGAAATGAACGTCACATGCGTTCATGCAATAATTTCGAGAAACGCTTAGATTACTTCCCTTGTAATGAAAGCTCGAGTGGGTATCGCACTATACAAGCAATAATTTCTCTAGCTCTGAGCCAGTATCCTGATGTTTCTCTAATGCTTAACAACTACAATTCTGTCAATACTTCAAAATTGACCAATAATCAAATACTTGCAGAAGTCAGTTGGATAATCTATTCCAGTGGATTCAAATTTGATATAATTCAACGGTATTGGCCAAGAATTTCTGAAGCATTTGAAGGGTTTGACGTGGAAGAAGTTTCTAAATTTGCTACCAGTTTAGAACTTCATGCAAATGAAATATGCTCTAAAAGCGGTTTTAAAAACAAGAGAAAAGCTCTTTGGTGTATTCAAAACGCAAAACGGATAGTACAATTAGATGATGAATTCGGTCAATATGGTGGTCTCAAAGGGTATTTTCTAGAGTTATCCTTGCTTGACACCTTTGAATTGGTAAAAGTGGCGCCTTCCCTCATTCAAGAGCTAAAATTCAAAGGAATTGGAAATGTTACAATTTTTCATTTAATGAAGAACTTGGGTTTTGATGTTTTTAAGCCCGATATTCATGTGTGTAGAATACTAGAAAGAGTTGGGTTAATAACCTCAAAGGATTCAATTTTCAATATTTACTCAGTAATGGCAATGGTTGCAAAAGAAAATGGTTTGAAGGTTAAGGAATTAGATACACTGCTCTTTATGTATGGCAAAACAACTTCTGATAAAATTCCGTCTTTTTGTTAAAGACCGCAATTCACACATTATTTTATCATTTAATTTTTCTAATTTTTCTATTAGCTATTTGTACTGTGGAAATTGTTTTTAGGGTTGGTTTGTGTTGTTTGGTTTTTTGGGCGGGATGTTTCCTGTTTTAGGGGTCATGCTAGTGCCCCGATGTATTGTGCTGTTCACTGCTTTTCGCTGCCATCGCTGCTTTACTTTTCATATCAACCTATTAGGATCCAAATAGCAGATGTATGCAGAAACCTATGAGGGGTCTACCTTTCTTGATAGGGGTAGACTCTATCTGCACTTTTCCAAGCCCAAAACTGCAAAACACTAAGGGGGGTAGGTGCTATTGGTTGAAAAACACGCCATTAATATGTTGAAAACCAGTAATTTAGAGCCGTTTTGAAACATACGGTCCATCATGCCTAAAACCAAAACGCATGTAATACCTTTTTGTGCCAAGTGCGCTGATAACAAGCAGTTTTTTGAGGTCTTCCTCCTCTTTCGCTATGCGTTCTGCTTCCTCCAGAAGTTTGACGCCGTAACCTTTGTGCTGCCAAGCCTCATCAACATGCCCACCAACAGGCACCAAAGGACCATAAACATGCAGTTCCCTCACAATCGCAGACGGAACCTCCACTATTTCTGGGCGGTGAGCTTTCGGGGAAGGAACACGCAGGCGCAAGTAACCCAGCAACACGTTGTTGATTGGGTCTTCTGCTGAGATGAAGTATTCCATGCCGCCTGCCGCCTCATACTGGTCTGTTATGATTTGGATGTTTGCAAGGTCGGGTTTAACGTGGTCAGCTTCCATTCGGTGCCCCACTTCGCGGCAACGGATACATTGACATTTTACGCCTTCAGCCTTGAGTTTTTCAGTTACGATTTGGCGCAGATTGCTCTTTTTGACACCATCCAAAATAAGCCTTGCAGGAATATCACGCTGCACACGCATGACGCGAACCCATTTTGGAATGAATTTTTTAACTTCCGCTATTACTTCGGCAGCTTCTTCTGTGCTGTACGGCTTGTAAGTGCCCTCCTGTAGCCACTGATACGCCTTGGTGCCGGCGATTGCAAGGCAAGGATAAATCTTTATCATATCAGGCTTAAACCGGGCGTCAGCAAAGATTTCACGGAAAGACGCCACATCCTTTTCAGGGTTGGAACCAGGCATTCCGGGCATCATGTGATAAACAATCTTCAAACCCGAATCCTTTGCGGTCTGGGTGGCTTCAGCGACGTCTGCAACAGTGTGAGTTCTGCCGACTTTCTGGTAGATTTCATCGTTTGGGTTTTGTACGCCAAGTTCGATGCGGGTTACACCCATACCAAGCATACCATCAATATGGGGTTGCTTGCACCAGTCAGGACGGGTCTCGACCGTGATGCCGACATTGCGGGTTCTGCTGACTTCAGCGTTGGCTTTTGCCTCTTCAAGACTGGCTGAATTTTTACCTGTTATAGCGTCAAGAGCTCTTTGAATAAACCGTGTCTGGTACTCAACTGGCGTTGCTGGGAAGGTTCCGCCCATGACGATGAGTTCAATTTTGTCAACTTTATGCCCAATAGCGGTGAGTTGCTCAATACGACTCTGGACCTGCAGATAAGCGTCAAAATTGTTTTGGCTGCCACGCATCGCGGCTGGTTCATGTCCTGTATAGCTTTGGGGGCTTCCTTGTGTGGGTCCGCCGGGGCAGTAAGCGCATGGTTCAGGCTGCGGGCACGGGTAAGGTTCAGTCATGGTTGCGACAACGGTTACGCCGCTGATTGTGCGGGTGGTTTTACGCCTCAAAATGGGCAACAAAATTTTGGTTTCTTGGGGAGTTAAGGCAGCGATTAAGTCTGCGTTGGACGGCATTGATGCTAAATGGTATTTTGCGGCTACTTTCATTTTTAGCCTGTTCGCATCCTCATGTGTAGGATTGGGCATTGTAAGCAGTGCATCAATGATTTCCCGTAAAGCCTTTTTGCTATCCAAAGATGTAACCAGAATTAGTGTTTACTATTCAAATAAATAAACTGCACTAACAAAACAGTTGGTTTAAGCTTGAAAAAACAAGCTTTTGAAAGTTGATTTTTGGGTTTTTTACATCCAGTTTTGTCCGGGTTTGCGCTGCAAAATCACACGCTTTTCATAGTTGCGTCTGCTTCTTGCTTTTGGACTTGGCGCTACTCTCTCTTGAGCCGCAATTTTCGGTGTCTGAGAGCGGACTTTTCCTGCTTTTGATAACGAACCGTGAGTTGGCATATTTACACCTTCGCAAGTAAATCAAAGGAGTTGCTCTTAAACCTTACTTAAAAAGATCAAAATTTTCGACACAACTAATCACTTGTTTTTAGGCATGAAATTAAATGTTTGAATGCCAAAACTTGAATCAAATCGCCTCTTCTGAGATGTTGGTTTGTTAACTGAATGCTTTTTTACTCAAAACACTTTTTCATACACCCCTTTATAAGGGGGCTTTATATACCCCGTGTGCACTATTTAAATAGACTAAGACACGTGAGTTGACATGAGTAAACGAAAACCAATCATTAACATCCAGAACATTGTAGCTTCAGTTTCACTTAACCAAAAAATAGACTTACAAAAAATTGTAGAAAAGTTCCCCCAAACCGAATACAACCCCAGCGTGTTCCCAGGCCTTGTCTTCAGGCTAAAAAAACCAAAAACCGCCACATTAATTTTCGGCACAGGCAAAATGGTGTGTACTGGCGCAAAATCCGAGAAAGAATCACGCAGCGCAGTAGAAAAAGTTGTTAAAGAACTCCGCGGTGAAGGCATCCAAATTACCGAGAAACCAATCGTTAACATCCAAAACATTGTTGCATCCGCAGAACTTGGCGGCGAAATTGACCTTGAAAGCTTGGTGTACAAGCTTAGCCGCGTCATGTACGAGCCAGAACAGTTCCCAGGAGCAGTTTACCGTATGGATGAACCAAAAGTTGTCTTCTTAATCTTCAGCGCAGGCAAACTTGTCTGTGTAGGTGCAAAGAAAGAAGAACAAGTCTATGAGGCAGTAGACAAAATCCAAGCACTTTTGGAAGAGAAAGAGTTAATCTACTACCCCGCCTAAAACTCTTTTTTTAACCGGCGCCGAACGGCAGGATTAAGGTCTGAGAGCCGTTTAAGCGCCAACTCAAACGTTTCATCTTCTGCCAGTTCCCTTTTGAGAAAAACGCCAGTTCTACCCACCAAGTCACGTTTGGTTAACGCATGCACTCGGTCCTGCACGGTTTGCGTGGAAATTCCCAATGTTTTAGCCACATAAGCTTCCTTGCCGATAATGCTGCTTTCAACATGCCCCATAGCGTTTGGTTCTATAAGCATTAGCCGTTTGTCTACCCCAGCGACACGTAAATCAGCTTTCAGTTGAGATAACGTAATTTCCCCGCCAAAACGGTAAAATTCACGTTCTACCTTACGCATGTGCATCAGCGGAAAAGAAATGCTGGAAACCTCATCAATTTCTATATGAGCTTTCATGGAGTACGTTGGGGTAGCTTGCACTACAAAACGACTGTTTATGCGTATGCCAACTTTTTCCAGTGCAGTTTCAACAAGAAAACTGTTTTGAATGTCAGGAATGAAAACATCAATGTCACTACTTACTTTTACGTCTCCCCGTGAGATACTTCCATGCACTACCGACTGCAAGTGAAACGCTTCTAAAGCTGACATTAAAGTGGCGGCTTTTTCTCTTAAATTTTTGAGCAGTGTCCAGCGTTTGCTGCCGTAAACGATTTCTTGGTAATCTCCGACTCGTCTAGGTTTAACTGCCATTTTGCCCGTTCCTTTTACTTTTTTACTGGTGTACATTTATTTATTTAATTAAAACATAAATGCAGTGCTGAATGGTTAATGACAGACTCTATCTGCACTGTTTGTAAAGAGCGTGAAAGCTTTTTTTACAGAAAATATTCAGGTCAACGCTTGTGCAGAAGATGCTTTGCCGAATCTATAGAAGCAAAAGTTCGGGCAACCATAACCAAGTACCATATGCTCGAGTTTGACGACCGCTTAGCAGTTGCGGTTTCAGGCGGCAAAGACAGCCTAAGCCTGCTACACATTTTAGCGAAACTGCGCAAGTACAGGCCCAAAACGTCGCTTGTCGCAGTGACCGTGGATGAAGGAATCAAAGGTTACCGTGACGAAGCATTGGATATTGCAGTAGAAAACTGTAGAACACTTGAAATTCCGCATCATATTGTCTCGTTTAAGGGGCTTTTTGGGTTAACACTTGACGAGTTACTCGCTAAAGCCCGAGCTAACGGTCAAACCGAGTTAACCTCTTGCGCTTACTGCGGCGTCCTAAGACGACGTGCAATGAATCTTGCCGCTCGAGAAGTTGGCGCAACCAAAATCGCCACCGCACACACTCTGGACGATGAAGCCCAAACCGTGCTCATGAACATTCTTCGCGGTGACATTGCAAGGCTTTCCAAAGAAAAACCTGTAACCAGCGAAGTCCACTCCAAACTGGTGCGAAAAATTAAGCCCTTCTGCGAAATTCCAGAAAACGAAAGCGCCTTGTATGCTTACGTGAAAAAGATTCCCTTTCAAGACACACCCTGCCCATACGCTTCCGAAGCCTTACGCAATGACGTTCGCGCTATGCTTAACCGAATGGAAGAAAAACATGCAGGCACCAAATTCACCGTTTCTCGTTCCATGGAGAAACTGCGTCCAGCACTAGAACAAACCGCCGCTAAAGAGGACTTTAAAACCTGCTGTGAATGTGGTGAACCCTCCGCGCAGGAACTGTGCAAAACCTGTGAAATGCTGCGAAGTGTACATTAAGCCTTTTTCGGGTTTGGGTTTTGGGCTTTTTCTGCTTTTAGCTGTTTTAGTATTTTTGAGGCTTCCATGGCGTTTGCGGTTTGTGCGACCCGTATTGCTTTTTGGAGGTTAATGTTTTTGCCGCAGTAAGGGCATATTTTGGTTTTTTGCCGTGTTCCAGCGAGGACTAAGCCGCTGCAGTTGGAGCATTTCAGGATTGCTGTTGGCGCCATTTTAATTAGTCTTCCGAAAGCCTTTTCCACACACATGCAGATAACAGTTTAGGGAAAAAACGGGAGCAATAGAGAGTGAGTATTGGGGAGGACCAACCGAAACCTCGGTCACGGTTAATGGAAATGGCGGTGGCTTACTTCAAAAAAGAAGGCTTCAAAGTAAACGCTGAAAACGCCACGATGGAAGGCTACAGCGGCATGCCACGCCACTTCGATTTAATCGTGCAGAAAGGACGCAACGAGCAAGGCGTATGGATAAGAGATTGGAACCGCACCATCGGCGTAAACGTCATAATTACCCTTGACACTGCCAGCGAAGACGTGGGGTTATCTAACCCGATTATGGTTGGAGAAAAATTCAGCGACCACGCAAAATCCTACTCAAACCGCCGAAAAATTATGCTCTTAACAAAACAGAAAATCGAAAGCTTCCGTTAAAACAGCATACCTGTAGGTTAACGCTTTTCCATTTAATGACTTGAAAAAACGCCATTGCTGACCTCCCCCCTCTACGTTTTCTGCATAGAACCTCTAATAGGCTCTAAATAGGCTGGCAGCAGAGATAGACCCCCTATCAGATTGTGTGAAAACTATTTTGGCTCTAAAAATATTGCTGGTTTAGCTTCAAAATTATCAATTACAAGAGTAGCGTTTAAACATAAAAACCGCAACTTTCTAAAACCAAACGAATTTTTTACACAATCTGCTATAGGTTTTTGCAATGCGTTTCTAATAGAAGCCTAATAGACCTTTGTTCTTATTAGGTTGTGTTGTAAATTAGTGAGCGTTCCGTACTGTGACTTGCGGAATTGTGCGAAAATCGCAAAGAAC
This sequence comes from Bathyarchaeia archaeon, assembly GCA_042296865.1. Lineage (GTDB taxonomy): Archaea > Thermoproteota > Bathyarchaeia > Bathyarchaeales > Bathycorpusculaceae > Bathycorpusculum. Next base: position 545,848 of record CP170178.1, read on the forward strand.
AGTGCAGTTAAAAGCAGAAAAATACACTTTCTAAACACCAAGCCAATTAAGACTAAGGTCTAATAGGTTGATATGAAAAGTAAGGCAGGATTTGCTATAACGCCTTGGCTTTCTTGAATGGTCTTGCTACTGTCTCGATTCTTTCGCCTTCAACTTTAAAGTCCAGTTTGCCTATGCCTTTCTCTGCTGCCCTTCTGATGTGCTTAATTTTTGTAGGGTCCATGCCCATGATTTTTGCGCATGCAGCGTCGGTAGCTACTGGGTCTGTGCCAACAACTATTAGGTCCATCTGTACTGGGTCACCGTCAACTGGTCCATGTCCCTCCATGCCCACGAAACCGTCAACAACCGTTAAAGTCGGCTTAAGAACCTAATTAATGTCCACAATTACACCGCTTATGCCTCTTGCGTGATATTTCGCTTTAAACTTGTCCGGCAGCAGTCCAAACATGTTTTTCATTCCCAACGTTACAGTGGTTGCAGTGTGAGTTTTAAGTTTAGCAGCACTGATAACGGCGGCTTGGGTGACAAGACGGGGTACGGTTATGTCTTTTAAGGTTTCACCGTCTGTGATTTGCAGTTTCACTTTATCTTTTACATGGCGAAGATTGAGCCATTCGACGCCGTTGCGGATGCACATTTCTTTCATGCCTGTTGCTTCAAAGGCTTTATCGGCGTTAGTGATGGAAGCGTCAGATTCTACGACCAATATTTTTACTGGTAACTCTTTGAGTTTAAGGATAATGGCTTCTACGACAAGGGGGTCAGTTGTGGCGCCTTCGTCCCATGTTTTTTCACAAATAAAGTTAACCTTAACCAGTACCGTACTGTAGCCGGTTAACACTTTTTTGTAATCAACCATGTCAAGTGCTTTAAAGACTGGTTCGTGACCACGCGGACCTTTAACGATAGCCACAAAAGAAGACGACGAACTCATAACAAAACAGTTACTGCAATCGCTTATAAAGAATTCACGGCAAAATTGTGGTTCCAACAGTTTTTTGTCCATTTAATATTGCTTCAACTCGTTCAGGGAAAAGCCCGTTGACGATGTAACAGGGCAATTTTTGTTTTTCTAGGAGTTTAGGTAAGTATGCGTCAACACAAACGCTTCCAGCTAAATCTGCCAATTCCCTAGCGGTTAGTTGGTTAAGTAGTTTAGCGTTCTGGTTCAGTTTTGGGTCATCTGTGAAAACGCCGTCAACATCCTTAACCAGCATGAGCTGTTCTGCCCAAATTTTCCCTGAAAGGTAAGCCGCTATCGAATCAGAAGTTACACTCCACGAATTCGGTAAACCATCATCCAAAAACATGAATCTTGAAGGCAAAAAAACCACTAACCCCCCATTCGCGGCAACCTTGGTTTCTATTAAACTGTCAGTTACAAGACAATCAGGCATTAGTTCTGAAAGCATCAAGCCATATTGATCCATTGCCAGAATCGCCATTTTATGCGTCGTCTTCGCTGACAAGGAAAACCGTTTATCCAAGTCGCGTACGCAATCCGCAAACGCTGCACCACCGGGAACCACCACAATCCTATGCTTTGTTGAAAGTTGACTCAAACGTTCGCATAACGCCAACAGGGCATCTGGGTTCTGCGACAGGCTGCCACCGACTTTCACAACGGCAAAAGTCACGGTTTTTCCCCTTCAAAACGTTTAGATGCCATCAAAGCCACTCCAACAGCTGGAACAGCCAACGAAACTCCTCTGGGCAACAGTTCGGCTAAATCCATAATCGTGTCAACCTCGGCACGCTCAGCGGCTCTACGTGCAAGAAAATCTTTTCCTAACCCCGCAACCAAAACAGGCACTTTAGTTGACGCCCCTTTTTTGGCGCTGTCGTAAACCTGCATTAGTCCGTTGGTTATTTGGTCAAGTTGTTTTTCGTAAATATACTGGGCTATGGCGACGAGTTGTCTTTTAGATAGCATTTCAGTGTCTGAGCATACCAATCGGGCAAGCCGAGCCAAAGCCTCATTGCGTGTTCTTCCTCTGCCATCAGCCGTCTCGCTCGTGTATTGTTCGCTGGTGATGTGGCCAAGGATGAGGTGGATATCTCCGCTGAGGGCAAACAGTTCCGACGAAACCATGGCGGCTTCGCCTCTAACTGGGACATGATGAACGATAGTTGCCAAGTTGGTGCGTAAACTGCCAGTGTAAACGAGTTCTCCACAGATTAGCTTGTCAAGGTCAGTTTTTCCCTGAGCCGAAACGTTGCCGCCTGTTACGGGGATGATGCTGGTGCTGGTGCTGCCCACGTCAACGACAACACAGTTTTCAAAATATTGGGAAACAAGCCAGCCTGTTGCTGCCCAATTCGCCGAGGCAACCTTCAACGGCGCCTCAACAGCCTCTTCGGGCGCCTCCAAGTCTGCGTCAGTGTTTAAAACGTAAATGGGCACTTCACCAAAAACCGCCTTAACACAGCCTAAAATGTGTGTTACGCCTTCACGTTTGGTTTGGTAAGCGTCAGAAAGCTCCGCCGTCATGGTTACGCCCACCGCGTCAAGCTTGCCTTCGAAAACTTGCGCTTTAAGTTTGGTCAGGATTTGGGCGAGTTTTTGTGGTTCTTTCCATACTGGGAAATATTCTGCTGTGACTTTTACTTCGCGTATTGCGCCTTTTTGGGTTTGAGCGTAAGCAGTTTTAGTGTTAGCGCCCCCAATATCAATTCCTAACACGTTAACCAAGACTGTATTTCCCCGATTTACATTATGTCTAACACGCGCTTTTTAGCTTCTTCTAACAAAAGGCAAGCTTCCTTTAAGGAGTTGCCTTCAGCAGAAACCAAAGCGCAGCCTTCTTCGCTGTCTTGCATAGGAAACGGCGGAGAAACCACACCTGGCAATTCATACAGTTGGTCTAAAACGTCAAGGTTAGCTTTTGGGGTCTCAACTTTTGAGAAGCAAGCGTACCCGGAAAGGGCTGGTTGGCTCGGTAAACTGTTCTTGAGAGCGGCGTTAACTATGGCGTCTGCAAAATTGAATCCTGCAATGCGGCTAAGCCCAATAAACGACGTGGTTAACCGTGGGTTAACATCAACCACAACAGGGCCTTTCTCAGTTAAAATCAAATCAACACCAACATAACCCTTCAAACCTGAAAAGCAACTGACTACTTTTTCAGCGGTTTTAAAAGCTTTACTTTTCATTGCATGCTCAAAAGGCAAAGCGCCCCCAACATAGCAGGATGCTTCATCAGGCGTTGAAAGATTAACAGTTTGTTTGTTAAGGCTAATTGGCAAAGTTTTTGAACCGGTACACAGCAGGCTAACGCTTACTGTTTCGCCTTCAAGGTATTCCTGTACCATAAAAGCGTCGCTGGCAAGTTCCGCATCAATCTTCTCGATTGCACCCTCAACCTGCGATGCATCTTTCACTATGCTTAAGCCGCTGCAACCTACACCATCAACGGGTTTAAAGACCACGGGAAAATCAAACTTGCCCATTATTGCCTCCTTAACGTATTGGGCTACGTTGACGCGGACGGTTTTTGGAGTTTTTAACTTGTTAGCCTTCAAAGTTTCATACAGGTTAGCTTTGTCTGAAACATTCTTGATGGCGTTTGAACGGCAATTTAGCAGGGGCACACCGTTCTGTTCGATGAATTCAACCAGCGCATGCAATGTTCCGCCGGTTTCAGGTGCGATGACGTAAGCGGCGTCAATGTCTGCACAGGTTTTCAAAATCGTTTGCTGGGCTTCTTTAAAGCTGAAAATTGGAATAACACAGTCTGTTTCAAGGGGCGGGTTAAGCCTTGAAAGACCCTCATCAAGAATAACCGTGACCTCGTGGCCTGCCGCTTTCAAGTTGGCGGTGCATGAACGCAGCATCCCAAAACCCTCCGCTAAAATACCCGGCGAAACCGCTCCTTCCGCAAAACCGCCGCCACACGCATGTTCATAGACTAGAATATTCAAACAAATCCCAAACACTCAGAACAAGTAAAAGATTAAACCTTTTCCTTATTGCACCGTCAACCTGCTTAAATCAGCAAGAAAAGCGTCAACGTGTTTGCGTTTTACGTGGGGCATTACGATGATTCGGATGCAGTCTAAACGGGGCACATACGAAACAAACCAGCCGCGAGCTTGCAGTTTTTCAGCTAAAGCCCTCGTGTTTTCACCTTTAAAAGCAAGAATGTTTAGTGTCGGCTCAACAACCAATCCTAAACCTAACGCTTTCACGCCTTGCTTTAACCGTTTGGTGTTGCGTATGCATGTGTCAACGTTTTTTTGGAAGCCTTCTTTGCCTAGGGCTTTGAAGATTGCCCAAGTTGCGGCGGCTGAAGCGCCTGTTCTTGTGCCCACGAAAGTGTATTGGCTGCCGTTTGTTAAGTAGGGTGTTTGGGTTTTAATGTAACTTAGAGCTTTGGTGTCTCGGAATAAGATGCCGCCTGATGGAACGGGTGCAAGCCCCATCTTGTGAGGGTCAACTGTTATTGATTGAACAGCGTTTAAACGGAAATCGAACTCTAACTCTGAACTGTCGAGAAAGGGAATAACTAAACCCCCAAATGCTGCATCAACATGCAACCACACGCCCCGCCTCTGCGCAATTTTTGCCAATTCACGAATCGGGTCAACAACACCAAGCTCCGATGACCCCGCCGAACCCACAACAGCAACAGTGCTGCCGCTAACAAGTTTCTCCACTGCTTGACAGTCAACACGATAATTACCGTCTAAACTGGCGTATACAGGTTTAATCTTTAGCAAACGACAAATCTTTTCAAACGAAAAATGGACCGATTCAGGCAACACAACCTCAGGCGCCTCAACCCTTGCCATGTTACGCGCAGCAAGCAGTGCAAGAAGGTTAGCTTCTGTTCCGCCTGAAACCAAAAAACCCGCTGCGTCCATGCCGTTAAGAAGCTCACTTAGCATGTTGACGGCTTCTTTTTCCAGCCTTGCGCTGCCGGGGAAAAGTCCGGGGTCGCCGAGGTTAGCATTGAGGAACATTTCGTGAGCTTTCTTGGCCAACACTGGAGGTTGGGTGCACATTGAGCAGAGGATTCTGCCGTCGCCATACTTTTGGTCCTCTTCTAAGGCATGTTTAAGTTGGTCCAAAACGGTTTTTTTGCTCAAGCCTTTAGGTTCCAAGTCAGGGTGTCTCCTTTGAGGCTTGCCTAATAACCTCCACAAGTTCTTGGACTCGTTCACGGGTAACATGCCCAGTGTCACGGTTGTTCTCTGAACAGGCTGCACCACGCAAACCAACAAAATCAGCGCCTAAACCATAAACCACAGTCAAATCCTTAGCATGAAGCGAACCAGCCAAAGCAGCCCCTAAACCGTGTTCATGAGCAGCGTTAACAAACGCCCTAAGCTGCTGAGGTGACTGGAAATCGAAAAGGTTTTTGCCGTCCTTTATGGCAGTGTCAAGCATAGCTAAATCTGCTTTTGCCACAAACGCGGCATGAACAACAAGCTGAGGCTCAATCGAGGCGGCTCTAATGTAGTCGCCATACCCCGCTGCGACCACTTTAATTTTTGGGTTGCACATTTTTGCTGAGCGAACAATGCTTCCAAGAAGGCTTACGGCTTCCTGAACCGTTTGCACTCCGCTAAGCCCCGCTTTAACGTAATCAACACCCAACGAAGCGGCGCCATAAGCTGCCAAAGCCATCGAACCCGGTAAACCCGGTGCTTCACCTAACGTGCAGCTTAACTCGACGCCTATGGGGATGTACTGTTTGATTTCTTTTATGACCCATGGAAAATTGGCGCCTAACGGTCCTTCTTTAGGGTTTTTAACGTCAATAATGTCTGCGCCGCCAGAGATGGCTTCCACTGCTTCCTGCGTGTTTTGGGGGCTTATTAACATCTTCACTTTAGGTCATAATGAACCCGTTTTTTATGGCTTTAAAGTTTTGCGATGGCACGACTACATTTTTTTATATGCCCAACCTTAATTGTCAACGGAGCCTTGTGGTTTGAAGATTATTCCAGTCATCGACGTACTAAACGGCGTCGCCGTGCACGCGGTAAGGGGAAAAAGGGAAAAGTATCAACCATTAAAAAGCGTCTTGACAAACTCAATTAACCCAATAGAGGTCGCCGTAGCTTTCAAGTCACTTGGTTTTTCTAGCCTTTACCTCGCTGACCTCGACGCGATACTGGGCAAAAAACCTGACCTTGCACTTTACAGCCGCATCGCAGACCAAACAGGGCTTAACTTGATGGTTGACGCAGGAGTAACCGACACCAAAACCGCAAAAACACTTCAAAACAGTGGCGTCTCAAAAATCATTACAGGCACTGAAACACTAAAAACAAAAACCTTCATCAAAGAAGCCGTAAAGCAACTTGGAGCTAACCACGTAATCGCGAGTTTGGATATGAAAAACGGCGATGTTTTAACGCAACCAAATTTTGACGGGCCAACAGACGCATTGGGGCTTCTGAAAGAGTTCAAAGCGTTGGGTGTAAAGGAATTTATTCTGTTAGATTTGGCTCGTGTGGGCAGCCGTGAAGGCGTTAACACTAAATTTCAAAAAGAAGCGTTGGCGTTGTTGGGTGACGGCGTTTTCGTGGGGGGCGGCGTTAGAAGCGTCGAAGACTTGTTGGCGCTTAAAACGTTAGGCATCTCAGGCGTACTTTTAGCTACGGCTTTACATACTGGAAAAATCAGTGTTGACGATTTTAAGCAGGCGAGGCTACTTTAACAGGCAAACAAGACCTCCAAGCTGGTTTAACCGTGCCCCAGCTGGGGATTCGCCGTTAACGATTCGAGTTTTAATTTTCTTGTTCTGCGCAATCTGCATTAAACGGTTTAAACGTCCCTTTCGTCTTTCACCAGCAAGATAATTATCCGTTAACAGCAAGTATTCGGGTTTAGGTTTCCCGGGAACGTCGGGGCTGTAAACAGCGCCTTCAGCTTCCTCCAACGAAAACAGCACAAGATTGTCACCCAAGTTTAACCGTTTCTCCAATAGTTCTCTTAGGTTTTCTGTTTCTTCAAGGGCGCTCTCACTGATAGACTGCTTAAACTCACCCGAACTTGTTAGGCTGCTGACTTGGGCATGTGTTACTGCAGAACCTGTAATCTGCTTAAAAGTGGCTTTGTTGGCGCCTGAGAAAAGCCATTGATGATGCCCTTTTACATGATTAACGAAGTCTTGGTTGTAGTTGGTTTTTTGTGGCGAAGCAACTATGATACTTTTTACGCCTTCTTTAAGTGTTGGACGAAGCGCGTTAACTATGGCTTCATGAAAACTGTACAATGCTTTCGTGTCTGACCTGTTGCCTTCAAGGCGGATGGTGTCTTCGGGTTTGGCAACGTTGCTGTAGATTTTCCATATTGCCGCGTTTGTGTTTTCTATTCCTACGAGAACTGCAACGGGGTATCCGCGTCGGTAGGGTTTTGGCGCCATTTTCTTTCACTCTTTAAAGGGTTTTGTTGCTTATAGGTGTACCAATAAGAACTGGTGAAAAGCGACAACTATAAAAAGCCTTTTTAACCGTGTAAACTGGACGGTTTATGTTAGAAGTAAAAAATAAAGCAGATTTAACCAAGCAGCTTCAAGGGAACAAGCGTGTTTTAGCCCTGTTTTCTTCTTCATGGTGCCCCTTCTGCCAAAGATTCGCCAAAACATTCAACGCCAACGTTTCCAACTGCAAAGTTGACCTTGTCTTGCTAGTTAACATGGATGATTACAATAGCCCTCTTTGGGATGACTATGCAGTTGACGTAGTGCCAACCCTGATACTTTTCGAGAACACAGAAATCAAAAGCAGACTTGACGCAGGCTCAGGCACAGGCTTAACAGAAAAACAGTTCACTACTTGGTTAAAAACTATAAACACTCAATAACCAATTTTTTGTTAGTAGAACACTTTTATACAAAACCTGCATCATACATAGTGGTAGTCTTAAGGATTCTTTTGCCCAAGTTTGACGCAGCAAACTTTTCTGTTCAACCTATCTTCTTATCTCTAAATATAACAGGACTTTCAGACTAACCGACTAAAGCCTTAAGGTTAAAAGTTATGAAAAAACAACTTTTCAAGGCAGTAAAAGTCAAACCGTTAATATGGTGCCTTATCATCAGCACGATTTTAACCTCAAGTTTACTAATTTATCAAACCCCTTTAGCATCAGCCGAACTACAAGTAACCCCCTTAAGTAACTGCAGTTTCACAGCAAACGACGTTGACTCCAAAGGCGTACTCTGGGCGGGAGACCGAAACTTTGGCGTCTGGAAAAGCGTCGATAGCGGCGGCAGCTTCCAACTAATTTACAAACTGCCAGGCGCCGTTGAGGCAGGTAATCCGTTTGGTGGACTTGTATGGACTCTTTTTATTGATTCAAGAGACTACATTTTCGTGAGTGCAGGCGGTACAGGCGGCCTTTTTCGGTCCACTGATGGAGGCGCATCTTTTACTATGGTGCTTAAAACCAACGGTACAACTACCGAATCATTTTATGCTGCAATGACCGAAGATAACGCTGGCAGCTTGTATGCCGTTACTTACACCAGCGGAAAAGCTGCACCATACCTGCTTAAAAGTGCAGATGGGGGTACCAACTGGGTAAAAGTTGGCAACTTCGGCGTTTTCCATTTCCACAACATAAAATTTAACCCTTACAACCAATTTCTTTACCTTATCGTCGGTGAGGGCAACACGCCTGACGCTGCAAGAATCCTGCGCAGCAAAGACGGAGGCGCCAGCTGGAGTCTGGTAGTTAAAAGAAACGATAACGTTGGCACGGTTTACTTGGCTATGGCTTTCAGCGGTAACTACGTGTACATAGGGCAAGATTACCCCGACCGTGTCTGCAACATTCAAAGATTCTATGATGACGGCTCAAACAACCAGTTTGACACGCAAACCGTTTATACGCCGCCCAGCGACGGGTACATGCCATTTATTACCGCCACCAACATTGGAGATTCATTGGTTTTTGCTAACTGCGCCGAAAACGCAAAAGGTGTCTCCCGCGTGGTCGCCAGCGCTGACGGCGTAAACTGGGCAGTGTTAAAAAGCCAGGCAATAACAGTTGCAGATCACCGCTGGAACTTTTTAACAACTCATCCAAGAAGCGGATTCGTGTTTGGAACCATCCGGCTGGGTGAAGCTTACCGTATAAACTATTTAGCGCCCCCTCCTACGCCTTCACCGCAAATTGAGCAACCCATAATCCATGCTACACCTAAACCGTCAAAAATCGTTGCAACCCCAACGCCCCGCGCAACTGCAACATCAGCTCCAACACCTACCCCAACCGAAACGCCACAATCAACCACTGTGACTTCGCCGACTCCTGCTTCAACCTTGACGCAACGTAGCACTTTCAGCATCGACCAATACTTAACAGTAATAATAGTTGCGTCAATTTTGGCTGTTATGGGTAGCGTGATTGTTACAATGGTTTTGCTGAAAAGAAGACAAAATAATGGTAAATGACTTTACGCTGACCTACGCCCTCTACGTTTTCTGCAATGATTACCTTTTAGAAGCTGAGTAGACGGGTTTTCAAAGCGTTTTTAAAGACTTGTTTACTCTGTTTCTAGTAGGTGTTTTGTTTGGTTCAAAATTTTGATCTTGACGATTTTAACATGATTGATATGAAAGCAAAAAAGGTTCTTGAGGCTTTATCAGGTTTTGACAGGGGCTTATTAGTTAAGGGTGAATTGGTGCATAAAACAACAAGTTTGCTGCCTGCAGAAATTAACCATGCAGTTAGAAGTCTAGCAAAGTCTTTACTTGTAGACATACCTGACTCGTTAAGGGACCTGCCGCCGTACGATTTTTATGCAGTGGAGATTACTGATTTTGGAAGGCAAGTTTTAGAACAATTTGGGTAGCGAAACCTGTAGTTCTCCATCTTTTATTTGCACAGTAAATTCTAACAAGGCTGGTTAATGTTAAATAGCCATTTAAGCCATAGAAAGGAAAGAGGCTAACAGTTATGCGTGTTGGAGTTTGCGGTATAGCATGCGAGAAATGCCCCAAAATGCAGGCAGGGTCATGTCCAAACGGCGCCGTTGGTTGCGTGCCAAGAGAAAACCGGTTTTGCCAAATCTGCAACTGCGCCCACACAAAAGGCGTCAAGTTATGCTTTGAATGTAAAGATTTCCCATGCGAAACAACTAAGCTGGGTCCAATAAGTTTTGGCTACTGTCAATACCTTACAGGCAAACAGTAACGCCTCAACGCTTATTATTTTAAGAGTTAGTTTATTTTCCAGTATTTACCTCAATAAACGGTGGAGTTGGCCAGTTTTTCCAAGCAAGACAGAGAAGTCCTAATAAAAGCGTCAAAGCTTACAAAAAAGTTTGACAATTTTGTAGCCGTTGATGGGGTTGATTTTGAGGTTTTCAGAGGCGAATGTGTAGGTTTTCTTGGACCAAACGGGGCAGGGAAAACTACTACTGTCCGCATGATGTACTGTTTCTTGCCCTTAACCAGCGGCGAATTAACCGTCGCTGGTCTAAGTGTTCGAACAAACTGCCGAGAAATAAAAGGTCTTGTTGGAGTTTCTCCGCAGGAAGACAATCTTGACCCTGACTTTTCAGTGGTTAAAAACTTGGAGGTTTACGCCCGTTATTTTGATATTCAAAAGGATGAAGCTTTGCGGCGTGCTACTGAGCAGTTGAAATTTTTTCAGCTTGAAGAGAAAAGAGATTTGCCGATTATGGCTTTGTCCACTGGCATGAAGAGGCGACTGATTTTTGCACGTGCACTTATGAATAATCCGCAGATTCTTCTTTTAGATGAACCAACGGTTGGTCTTGACCCGCAAGCAAGACACTTGGTTTGGGATGAAGTTCGTGCGCTTAAAAAGATGCGGGTAACCATTATTTTAACTACCCATTATATGGATGAAGCTGAATTTCTCTGTGACCGAGTCATAATTGTTGATCAGGGAAAAATCATTGAAGATGGAACACCTAAAGAATTAATTAAGAAGCACATTGGCGAGAACGTTTTGGAACTTGACTGTGACGAAACCTTTGTTCCACTTCTCAATGAAGCGTTTCCGGAAGCACGCATCGAAAAAATCGGCGACCGCATGCAAGTGTTCACGCCTAAACCATACAGCGTCTTTGAAGGATTCTTGCATAAGCACCAAATCCCAAACGTGACAATCCGACGGGCAAACCTAGAAGACGTGTTTCTAAAATTAACTGGCAGGGGACTTAAGGGTAATGACTGAAGTGAACATTCGCAAGTCACCAGCCAAATTTAGTTTACCCAACATTTCATCTCGAGTATGGAAGGTTTGGCGACGTAACGCGGACGTGTTTTTGAAAACTATCGGCGTAAACTTTTTGCCATCCATTCTAGAACCCATCTTTTACTTGCTCGCTTTTGGGTTTGGTTTAGGCGGTTTTATTCCTGAGATTAACGGGGCACCTTACCTTAACTTTATTGCGCCTGCCTTAGTTGCGATTTCGCTTATGAACGGCAGCTTTTTCGAGTGCACGTATGGCTCGTTTGTACGTATGTATTACCAGAAAACCTTTGACGCCATCATAGCTACCCCCATCAGCGTTGAAGAGGTCGTCGCGGGCGAGTTGCTTTGGGGTGCTACACGCGGCACAATAAACGCCACCATCGTGCTTACTGTGATTGGTATTGCAAGCTTGTTTGTTGCTCAACCATTAATCACTACGCCTTTTCTGTTTTTAATTCCTGTAATCGGTTTCTTTGCAGGCTTAATGTTCTCGGGAATCGCCATGTGCTTCACAGCTGTCGCGCCAAACATTGACTTTTTCAATTACCCTATCTTCCTGTTTGTAACGCCAATGCTGTTCTTGAGCGGCACATTTTTCCCGCTTTCTTCATTGCCTGAAGGCATTCAAGGGTTGGCTTTGGTTCTTTTGCCTTTAACACAAGTTGTTAATCTTACACGCGGCATCTTAACTGGTTCAACTGAAACCCTTTTTGGGTTAAGTACACAGCAGTTGATTCCGTTGGCGTTAGTTTGGGTAACTGCAATCACGGTGGTATTCTTTATTGTTAGTGTTAACTTGATGAAAAAACGCTTAACCCGCTAAGCCTAAAACGTGATGTTTTGTGCTTCAGCAATGATTAGGTAAAACGCGGCTAAACCCTTCCAGTTGCCCCACGCCTCCGCGATTTGACGCGCCTCCGCCGCCTTAATCGGCTTGCCCCTGCAGTAGTACCGAGAAATTACCCGCCTAATCCCAAAATCATCCGCCGGCAACACATCAAACCGCTGCATACCTCTAAGTAACGTTAATTCCGCAGTCCAAACACCGATGCCCCGAATCGCATCCAACTTGCCAATGATTTCCTCTGGTGTTCGAGTTTTTAGCTGCTCCAGATTTAGGGCGTCATCAACCATGAGTTGGGCTGCCCCAAAAATGTAGTCAGCTTTGCGCATGCTTAAGCCTGCCTGCCGAATCTTGTCAGTGCCCGCTTTTGCTAAGGCGTCAGCGGTTGGGAAAGCATAAAACGTTTCACCATCAACAGTGACTGAATCGCCAAACATGACTGCCAAACGCTCCTCGATGCTGCGGGCGACTTTAATGGAAATTTGTTGCTCCACAATCGCGTCTACCAATGACTCAAAAACTGTTGGTGTCGTTGGGAATTTGAAGCCGCGTAGTTTTTGGACGATTTTGGTCATGACTGGGTCGGTTTGTATATGCTGGTAAAACGGATTAAGTGGCACATTTAAGCTGAAAATGTAGCTGATAACTTCATGAGCCTTCCGTTTTTCCTCAACCGAAAGAGCGCCATCTGATTGTAATTCAAGCATCAACTTGGGCTTATCTACATGCCCTTCTTCAGTAAGTTTTGCATAAACCAGCCTGCCATCAGCATCCACTACCTGTGAAAAGCAGCCGTTTTGGTAGCCTCTAACTTTTTTGTCGCCAGCCGCAAAAACCAGCGAACTCAACGGCAAATCAAAGGGCGCCAAAGGTTCAATTGTGATGGTTTCTGTCTGGGTCATGCTGGTTACTACCGTGTTTTGTTTTAATGACGCTTTTTTAAGTTAATAATGTTTGCTGGCTGGGCAGTAACCGTTTTTATTCTGGACTGATGTAGTTACAAACAAGAGTTGACCTAAATGACACGTCTGGTTGTTCGAATCGGAGGCTCAGTTGTAGCTTCACCCGTAAACACTGACTTAATGGGCAAATACGCCGACCTCATCCGCCAAATCCGACTACAAGGACACGAAGTCGCAGTAATTCTTGGAGGAGGAACCCTCGCCCGAGAATTCATCACAATCGCCCGCAACTTAAACCTTGAACCAGCCGCACAAGACCGCATCGCCATCTCCGTCTCACGCCTCTACGCACAACTATTCATGGAAAAACTTGGAGAACTCGGATGCGGCAAAGTAGCAACCACGCTAGATGAAGCCGCCAACTGTTTCAGTCAAGGAAAAATCGTAGTCATGGGCGGATTGAAGCCGGGACACACCACCGACACCGTCGGCGCACTGGTAGCTGAACGCCTTGAAGCGGATTTGCTGGTTAAAGGAACCGACCAAGAAGGTGTCTACACCAAGGACCCCCGTAAATTCCCTGACGCCGTCAAACTGGATAAAATTACCTTTGACGATTTAGCCCGCGTGCTTGAGCATGGTGAGCACAAAGTGGGGATTCATCAAGTGATTGACCCTATGGCCGTCGAGGTCTTAAAACGTAGCAATATGAAGGTGATTGTGTTTAACGGGTTTAAACCTGAAAACCTGCTACTTGCAGCTGACGGGAAAAACGTTGGAACTTTAATTACCTAGCTTTTTTTGCGTATTTTGTTCGTTTCTTCTTCAGCTTTCTGGCGTTGGTATTCGAGTTCTGTTGAATCTGCCGCACGGTACCATTTGTTATAGTAATGTGTTCCAGTTGGTATTTGTTTTACCATTCTTTGTTTTTCTTTTTTGTCGGCTTTATGGTAGCGGTAGTTTCGATAAATGGTGCCGATTAGCAGGGCGGCGAAAAATGTTCCTGCGAATAATGCAGCCCACAGGTTTGGGGCAAGTGTTGAGAGGTAAATGCATACGCCGTAAATGCTGATTATCGTTGTGGTGCGTAGTATGCGTTTGGTTTTGGTTTTCACAAAAGTTAGTTTTGTTTGTCTTGTTTTTTATGGTTTGCGTTTTGTGCCATCTGCTCTGGTTTTTGATGGGTTTATTTTGGGTTGATTTTTTAGATTAGGGCTTGTATTGTATGCAGAACACTTCTGGAAAAGTCATTAAGTGTCAATTTAGGGCAATTTAAGTCACGGTTTGTGTGGTTTAGTATTTAGGCTTCCTTGTTTTTTGTTAGAGTTTAATGGTTAAGGTTTAAATATCACATGTGATATCATTGACGATATCAATAATGATATCAAAGGTGATATTAAAAATGAATTTTGACCAAGAAGACACAGAAGAAATACGACGACTCCGCAACGAAAGACACCACTTCCACCAACGCAAATGGCTACGACACAACGCCATGGTACCAAAAGGATTCATACGTTACCATGTACTCCAAGCCCTCAATGAACAACCAATGTCAGGCTCCGAACTAATGCAGGCAATTGAAAAACAGACAGGCGGACACTGGAAACCCAGCCCCGGCTCAATTTACCCCCTGCTAAGCTTTCTACAAGATAACGGTTACATCAAAGAATTGCCAACAGAAAACGGTTTAAAACGATACGAATTAACACAATCAGGCAAAGATCTCCTAAAAGAAACAGTAAAAGTCCGCGAAAAATTCGCTCACGAAGGCGGAATCTTTGCAAGCCCATTCTTTGACAGGTTGTTTTGCAATACACCAAAAGAAAAAACCAATCAGATACGTGCTTCCATGAAACGGTTAATGGTTGCATCATTGGCAATAGGCAAATCTCTTAGAGACCAATATTCAGAAAAAGACCTTGATGAAGCCTTAAAAATTCTAGATGAAGCCTCTGGCAAACTTGAAGAGTTAAACACTAAAATCAAAGGAGAAAAACAGTAGTGAGTCAAACACAGGAAGTCATCAAAGTTGAAGGCTTAACCAAAGTTTACAATCACAGCTTAACAGCAGTTGACCACATCAACTTTAGCGTTAAACGTGGCGAAATTTTTGGGTTTCTTGGTCCAAACGGCGCAGGAAAAACCACTACAATTAGCATGTTAATCACCGTTACAAAACCAACCGCGGGAAAAGCAACCATCTTGGACGGCGACATTGCAAAGCAGAGCATGGCTGTACGCGGCGCAATTGGTGTAGTACCCCAAGAATATACTGCAGATGAAGACCTAACAGGCAATGAAAACATCCTGTTATGCGCGGACCTTTACGGCATTCCACGGAACGTATCCAAGAAACGTGCAGACGAATTGTTTAAGCTGGTTGAGTTAACAGCATTTAAAGACAAAAAAGTAAGAACCTACTCTGGTGGCATGCGACGGCGGCTGGAGCTTTCTTGCGGTTTAATTAACAGGCCAAAGGTACTCTTTCTTGACGAACCCACGTTAGGATTAGATGTTCAGACACGTGCGGCAACTTGGAATTACGTTAAGATGCTTAAGAAAGAATTCGGCATGACCCTGTTTTTGACTACTCATTATCTTGAGGAGGCTGACGCGCTTTGCGACCGCATAGCCATTATTGACCACGGCAAAATTGTCGTCACTGGCACTCCATCGGAGCTCAAAGACAGCTTAGGCGGAGACATAATAACGCTTGGCATTCAGAAAGAAGACGCGGACATCACCAGTTTAATCAGCAAAGTGGAGCATGTTAAAACGGTCAAAAAAGAAAACGACGGTTACACCATCAAATCTTCAAACGGTGAATTAACTGCTCCATTAATTATTGAAGCCCTAAGAAAAAACGGTCACATGGTTACCAAACTTTCCCTAACAAAACCCACCCTAAACGAAGTTTACCTACAGTACACTGGACGATCAATGCGTGACGCTGAAGAATCCCATGCAGGTCTAACCGCGCAAAGAATGACAATGAGGAGGGCACGGTCACATTGAGCCAAAACGAGCAAGCTTCAACTAGCAAACTTCACGGTTTATGGGCTTTAACAAATCGGGAACTTAAAAAATGGTATCAGAACCCGTTCATCCTTGCTATGGGTGTTGTTCAACCCGTTCTGTGGTTAGCCCTGCTTGGCAAAGCAATGAACATCAGCAGCATCATACCAAACAATATTCCCGGCGTCAGTTCATCAGCTATCATGATGAGCACTTTCGGCACAACCGATTACTTCTCATTCATGGCAATGGGCATGGTAGCCTTCACCACAGTATTCACGACAGCATTCGTAGGCATGTCAGTTGTTTGGGACAAACGTTTGGGCTTTATGAATAAAGTCTTAAGCACGCCAGTTTCACGGTCAGTAATCATCCTTTCCAAAGTATTCGCCGCAAGCGTTAGAGCAATGTTTCAAGCACTCATCGTTACAGTAGTCGCCTTTGCACTGCAACTCGTAACAGGCACCAACTTTGGCTGGTTCAGCATCCTTGGAGTGTTCCTGATGGTGTTCCTGCTAAGCGTAGGCTTATCATCAATGTTCACCGCTTTGACATTGCGAACAACCAACTTTGAAACACCACAAGCGATGATACAACTAATAACGTTGCCACTCATGTTTGCAAGCAGCGCATACTTCCCAATAACACAGATGCCGCAGTGGCTACAGACAGTTGCAAGCATCAATCCAATCAGCTACGCTATCGACGCCGTGAGAACCCTGATGATATTTAGTGATGGATTCGCTGGTTTGCCGTTTGACTTCCTGTACGTGGGACTTTTCGCGGCAGTAATAACAGCCATCTGTGTCGTGCTGTCCTGGAGATATCTCAACAAGTAAAAAAAGCCCTTTTCTTTTTTGTTTGATTGTGAATGTACCTTTGGTGTACATTTAATTTGGACACTGTTTATATCAAACTAGCCATTCCATGAATTATAACAAAAATATAGAAGCGATATACAAATGCCAACAATAATTGAAGCAATAAATCTAAGAAAAACTTACATGCTGGGCAAAATTCCAGTTGAAGCAGTGCGAGGCGTAAACCTTAAAGTGGAAGCTGGCGACTTCATATCCATTCTCGGCCCGTCAGGAAGTGGCAAGTCAACAATGCTTAACCTTATCGGTGCCCTTGACAAGCCAACTGCTGGCACGCTACTTATCGATGGCGTAGACATCGGGAAACTAAATGATAATCAGCTTTCCGAGTTGCGCCTAAAAATCGGTTTTGTTTTCCAATTTTTCAATTTGATCCCCCGTTTAACAGCTAAAGCCAACGTTGAACTGGCAATGTCTATAGCCAACATGAGCAGGGCAGAACGCAGCAAACGAGCCGTGGAACTGCTTGAAACCGTCGGTTTGAAAGATCGCATAAACCATAAACCAGCTGAACTTAGCGGTGGACAACAGCAGCGTGTCGCAATTGCGCGGGCTTTGGCAAACAATCCCAAGTTCCTGCTGCTTGATGAACCAACAGGTAACGTTGACTCCAAAACAGCTAGTGAGGTAATGGCTTTAATTCATAAACTTAACAAAGAAAACGGCGTCTGCATCATCATGGTTACCCATGACCAGAAACTGGCTCATGAAGCTAAAAGAACCGTGCAAATGTTTGACGGCGAAATTCAATCGGACATGGTGAATTAACATGAAGTCATATGATGTTTTTGGTTACTCATTTAGCGCTATTAAACTTCGTAAACTTCGCGCAGCCTTAACCACCCTTGGCGTTATCATCGGCATCGCAGCGATCGTTGCCTTATTATCTATAACTCAAGGGTTGCAGGCTACAATTACAGACCAGTTAAACCAAGGTTTATCCGCTAACTCTTTAATCGTGATTGCTGGAAGTAGTGGAGCTTTTGGAGGCGCTAACGGCGGTTCAAATCAAAATGGCGGATTCGGCGGCGGCGCTATAGGTGGAGGCACGGATACTTCGGGTTTTAACTTATATGTTAATTACACTTCTGAAATAGAAGGTCTCTCGCCAGACATTACTGGTGCTCTGGCCATTATTCAGCGGTCTGGTTATGTTCAATCAGAAAACCTAAACCGCAGCGTAACCATTTACGGTGTTGACTATAACGCTTACATGCAGGCATACAGTACTTTCTCTGCAGCAACTGGAACAATTCCAGCTGACCCACAAGAAAACGATGTTGTAATCGGCAACCGCGTAACTGACCCAAGACAAAACGGTAGCCAATTCATCATTCCAGGCAACGACATAAGCCTGCTTTGGCTAAACGCAACGGTACTGCCGCCAGTTAACGAGACCTACACTGCACGTGTCAGCGGGGTTTTGGAAGCAGTTGGTGGTTTCGGCATCGGTGGACCATCAGACACAGGCGTTTACATTCCGATATCCAAGGCTGAAAGCTTTTTTGCAACAGATCAATGCGACATGATTATAGTGACTTTGGCAAACAGTGATAAAGCAACAATAGAAAACGCTACAAAAACAATCACCGACTACTTTGGCGGTCAAGTATCCGTAATCTCAGCAGACGCAGTGCAATCCTTGTTGACAAGCGTTTTTAGTACAATACAGTTGTTCCTAGGCGGCATCGCTGCAATCTCGCTGCTGGTAGCTGGCATCGGCATAATGAACATCATGATAGTCTCCCTGATTGAGCGTACACGTGAAATCGGTATCCTAAAAGCGCTCGGCATGAAAAGCAGAACAGTGCTGACAATTTTCCTTGGCGAATCAGTAATCATCGGCTTAATGGGTGCAGTCATCGGTATCATTCTGGGTTGGGCGTTGGCGAACGTTACGGCGACAGTGCTTAGCTCGGGCTTTTTCGGTACTGGGAGCTTCGCGATTACGCCTCTGTTGACTGCTGAAGTGCTTCTTGGCGCTTTAGGGTTCGGTGTAGGTGTAAGCGTAATTTTCGCATTGTATCCGGCTTGGAGAGCTTCTAAGCTTAAGCCAGTGGATGCGTTAAGATACGAGTAAGCATCCAGCCAACCTTTTTCTTTTTTAGAGCGGTTTTTTTGGGGTAATTTGGGATAAGATTTATATTTGAAACATATATATTGCCATCAATTATAAGTAAAAATCGCTAAAGGAGGAACCTAAAATCAGCACACTATGCTCAAAATGCCCATTTTTCCAAGTAGCCCCTTTTATAAAACGCAAAAACGCACGAAAACGCTGCCGTCTAGAACCCCAACGACAACTCCGCATCTACAAATGCGCAGACTTCCCCAAAAAAGTAGCCTTCAACCTAATCGGCAAAAACAAAAACCCCCAAAACAAACCATAGAAGCTTTAAAGGCGTCGCTACCCTTACCCCTTTTGAGGCGCCAATTTTGAAGCGAATGTACCCAGACCAACCCGTTGTAGGCATAGGCGTAGTCATAGTAAACAAGGGCAAACTGTTGCTGGCTAAACGCGGAAACGAACCGGGCAAAGGCAAATGGGCAATCCCCGGCGGCTTAGTTGAACTCGGCGAAGCCATAATCGACACGGTTGTGCGGGAGGTTAAAGAGGAAACGTGCCTTGACGTTGCCCAACCCCAACTTGTCGACGTCGTAGACACCGTCAGTTTTGATGCTGAGGGCAAAATCATGTACCATTACGTGATTGTTGACTATTTTGTTAAAGTTACTGGCGGCGAATTGAAGGCTGAAAGCGACGTTGTGGAGTTGCGTTGGGTGCCCTGCGGCGAGGTTGAAAGCTACGTTTTAACGTCGTCTTTTAGAGAGTTTTATTTTAAAAACAGGGGCAAGATTGAACAGTTAGAATCCTACCCTTAACATAGTGAGCCATTTTTGCGCTCTGCCAAATTTTAAATAATCAACCCGGCAACCTATCAGCATGGACATTAAGGATTTAATCCGTTACAGTCACTCCGTACGCAGGTTATACCTTGATTCATTTGCTAAACTGCCGTGGAGTGAAGTTGTTAAGCCTCGGGGCGCCAGTTTTGAATCGATGCGGAATGTGTTTTTACATTTGACCTTGGTGGAGGACCGCTGGATAAACTATGCCATTCCTGGTCGAATCAGTTTGTGGGTTGACCCAGTTTTCGATGATTTCAAAGACATGGAATCGCTAATAAAATATTCGAAGATGGTGGAAGAGAAAACCAAAAGCTTTCTACAAAACCTTTCGCCGCAAGATTTGATTTTTGAGGTGAAGGTGCCTTGGGGAGAAAAACCCTACGTTCGCCTTAAAGTTGAGGATTTGCTCGCTCACATGGTCTTGGAGGACATGATTCATTACGGAGAATTGTCTGCGTTGTTGTGGCAGATGGGGCAAGAAGCGCCCTACAAGGCATACTGGCGCTATAAACATCAACAAGTCAAACAGTAAACCCCAATTTTTTTGGTCTAAGCTTTTCTATGTTTTTTGAGGGTTAGCAAAGGTTTATAGTGTTTTGGAAAGATAGTATTTTACAGTCTTTTCAGCAAAAATTTTGTTGGAGGTGATTTTTTTATGCCAGATATAGTTGACGCGGCGGTTTCAGCTGGTAGTTTTAACACTTTGGTAACCGCAGTAAAAGCAGCGGGTCTTGTTGACACCTTAAAAGGTCCTGGTCCATTTACTGTTTTTGCTCCAACAGACGAGGCATTCGCTAAACTGCCGACAGGCACAATCGACTCGCTCTTAAAAGACATTCCAAGACTAAAAAATATTCTAATGTACCATGTGGTTGAAGGAAAAATGTTGTCATCTGACCTTGATAAGCATGAGTACCTGCAAGCACTTAACGGCGCCGAACTAAAAATTGATAATAAACGTTGGCATCTGCATAGGCACATGAAAGTTAACGATGCAAGCATTGTAACGCCGGACATAGCGGTAGATAACGGGGTTTGTCACGCAATAGACCAAGTCCTCATTCCAAAAACCGTTGAAACAAGAACAATGTAAAACAAGCTTCCCTTTTTCTTTTTTATTTTTTTTTGCACTTTTCCTTTAGTGGGTAAGTGCTATTGCCTGAAAAACAAGCCAAAAGTACGTTGAACAGTTTAGTTTTTGTTTGTTTGTGGTATCCAAGTGTAAGCGCTAATAATACATAACGCCAAAAGCAAAACCGACACGGCGGCTTTGGGAATTGTGAAAGCTTGAAGTGTCCAATAAACTGAAAAAGCCGCAGGAATTGGTCCGATTAAAAGGTAGAAGAGGATGGCTGTTGGCAGCTTGTAAGAGTACTTGTAATCTTTGAGACTTCGTTTGCCAAAGTACAAGGCAGCTAATCTGCCCATGCCTCCAGTGCATTTTTTGCAGTTATAGCATGGCCGCAGGCAGCCCAAAAATCTTAGAATACCAAAAACCAAAATGAAAGCTAAAATAGCAAAAACGATTGCAGTTGTTGAATCGTAAAACCATAATGCTGCTGTGTCAAGTGCAATCCATATAATCAATGCGAGGTTGCCAAGTGCAAGTAAGCTTTCTGGGAATTCTATAGTTTGGCTTATTTTCTGTGCTTCCTTTACAGAATAGTTCAAGAAGCTGCATATGAAGATTTCATTAATTTGTTTCAATCACAACCTTTTGCCGTTGGAAGTAAAACAATCTCCAAACCGTCCAAGTTATAGCTCCTTTTAATAATAAACGGGTTATGTTTCGTCAGTTCAAGCAGCCCGGGGTTTACGTGCAAGAAATAACCGTTGCACCTAAACCAATCAAAGGCGTAAACACCAGTACGGTCGCGTTTTTAGGTGAAACCCAGAAATGCCCAGTTGCGCCCACTTTGATTATAAGTTGGATGCAGTTCCAAACAGTGTACGGAGGCTATTTTGGCGAGGAAAAGTTTTTGCCTTACGCGGTTGAAGGATTCTTTCTAAATGGTGGTCAACGATGCTACATTAGAAGAGTCTGCAACAACGACTACATGGTTGCCTTAATGGAACTTGAAAAAGTTGACGAAATAGCCCTCATTTATGCTCCAAACGCTCAAGCAACTGATGGTTTAATTGATTTGCTTTTTGGCCATTGTGAACGACTGCAGAACAGGTTCGTAATTATTGATTCAGTTAAAGGTCAGGCAACTTCGAACGTTTCGAAGCCTGAACGTGCTTGTTCATATGCCGCATTGTATTATCCTTGGATTAACGTGCAAGAAGCCGGCACTGGCAAACTCCGCTTGGTTTCACCCGGTGGATACGTTGCAGGGGTTTACGCCACAGTTGACATTGAACGTAGTGTACATAAGGCGCCAGCGAATCAGCAAATTAAAGGCGTAGTCAGCTTAGAATTTGCTGTCTCTGATAGTCAGCAGTATAATCTTAACTTTCAGGGCATTAATTGTATCCGCAGTTTCCCCGCAAGAGGCATAATGGTTTGGGGCGCCAGAACACTGTCAAGTGACCCTGAACGCAAATACGTTAACGTACAGAGACTGATGATTTACCTTCAACAATCTATCGCTAGGGGCACGCAGTGGGCAATTTTTGAACCAAATAACGAAAAAACATGGGCAAAACTCAAACTGGCATCAGAAAACCTTCTGTACAGTTCGTGGCAAGCCGGCATTTTGATGGGTGCCAAACCGCAAGAAGCCTACTTTGTACGATGCGACAGTTCAACAATGACTCAGAACGATATTGACAATGGCAGAATAATTTTGCGGGTGGGTGTTGCCCCAGTTAAGCCTGCGGAGTTCATAATATTCAATGTGAATCAACAATCAAGCGCGCAGTAATTGTATCGTAATATCCAAACTGTGCAGAAAACCATATGGGGGTTAGATAGTATTGACGTTAATTACCCCAAAAATTTGCTTACCACTTTTTAGGCTACAAATTCTTTACTAAGTTCTTGCGTCCAAGACTCAACTTTTATCCCTATCCATTTTTCTTGTAACCTGCAGCCCCAAATTTTTCATACCCTGCCTATTTAGTAAACTGTTTACCCAGACTCTCCGCCCATGCTTCAGCTTTCGACAAATCCAAATAGTCATAAACAACTTTACCAAGCATTTTCATGCGTCCACCAAAAATTTCCGTGGAGATCGGTTTTATTTCGGGATAATTTGCAAGCACGCCTTCAATATACTTCACTTTGGCATTGGCGCATTTTTCTGAATCGGCAGCATCACCACAACAAATGTAAAATGCGACTTGTTGGTTTCCAAAATGGTTTTCTAAAAATTTTAGGGCTTTATCGTAAGCTTTGCCAGTTCTGATTCCGCTGCCCACAACTATGTTTTTGTAGCTGTCGGTGTTTTGTATTTTTTGTCTTTTTAAGTCAACTAAGTCAACTTGCAGTTGGAATTTGCTGCGCAGGGTTGCAGCTATTTTTTGGGCTACTTCTTCGGTTGCGCCGCCTTTGGTTTCGTAGGCGATTAGGGTTTTATTTAATTCCAAAATTATCCTTCCCATAACGGTTTAGGTTGACAGTTTGTTACCACAGTTGCGACAGAAAACAGCGTCATGTTCGTTTATGGTTGCACAGTTTTTGCAGGTTACTGTTGAAGGAGGGGGTGACGTTTGCTGATTTTGTTGGGTACTGCCTTTTTGTGTGTTTTGGAATTCTTCTTTAATATTTTGGAATGCTTTGCCCATTTCGTAAGCGGCGATGGTGAAGGCTTTTTCTATTTCTACGCCAGCTTGATTGAACGCCTCTCGTAACCCGTCGGTTGGGTATTTGACTTTCTCTTTTTCTCCTTTTTGGGTTTTTGTGCCACAGTTAGGGCAGAAGTATGCTTCTTCTGAAAGTTTGATTCCACAGTGTGAACAGAACGTCATTCTTTTTGTCTCCCATTATGCTATTGTTTAAGCTTAAAGTTAAGTTTTGCTCGCTTGCCGAAAATTCGATACTGCTGATTATTCTTTTGACTTCTCGTTTTGTGCCAGTTTCTTGCATAATCTCAGACTTGTGTGTTAAAAAATTTAAATAGAATGTGCTTTTTATATATGGAAGCTCGGGGTAGTATGGGAGAATTCAAGAGAAGAGGGAAGTCCCTAACTGAGAGTTTGGCTGATAAAACTGTTTTTTCTGCAGTCAAGACGCTAAACATTAGCTTGCAGAATGTATGTTTGCACTGTTTTGGTACAAATAACCTTATAAGCGTTCAAGCAGACGCTTTTCGTCATAGCAAGTACAGTGTACCCTATACCTTTGAGGAATCTTATACGGTAAACGTTATGAATGGAGGAGTAACACAAATTGCCTGAACTTGATACGCTTATTGGAGCCATAATCGCGTTTTTATTGATCTTTATCTCCACATACGCAATTTACGCAATAGGCAGACGTGCCGCGCCTAAAACAAAACATGGCGACAACGAGGAAATGGGCTATGCTTGCGGAGAAAAAGTGTTCTTCCGTAACCCAAAAATCAACATTTCGCTTTACAAGTACATTATTTATTTTATAATTTTCGATTCAGCAGTCCTTCTGCTCGCTTTTGCCTCTGTGGCGATTGCGGGCTTAAATCCTCTGCTGCTTATTGTCTACTTGGGCATTATTCTCGCTTCAGGTTTCATCCTTCTGGAAGGAGGTAAAGATTAATGGACACAAAAACTTGGGCTAGAATAAAATCTCCTTGGGTCCTTCATTTTAATAGTGGCGCATGCAACGGCTGTGATATTGAAATCGTTGCGTTGTTAACGCCAAAATATGATGTTGAAAGGTTCGGAATAAAACTTGAACCATCACCAAGACATGCAGACGTGCTCTTAGTCAGCGGCGCTGTAACTCAACAATGTGCTGAACGACTCAAACGGGTTTACGATCAAATGCCTGAACCCAAATTCGTTGTAGCAATCGGCGCGTGTGCATGCAGCGGCGGAGTTTTTGAAGGTAACTATAACGTTCTCGGCGGGGCAGACAAGGTTGTTCCAGTGACTGCTTATATTCCTGGTTGTCCACCACGCCCAGAAGCAATTATTGATGGTGTTGTTAAGCTTCTTAGCACTTTGAACCCGCCTAAAGAAGCCAAAAAGAAGTCAGACGTAAAGGAGGAGCAATCAGTTGCCTAAGAGTAGCGAAGAATTTGTTAATGCAATTGAAAACAAGCTAAACGGTAGAGTCCAAATTCAAGTCGGTGCTTTGGGAAAAGTCGCTATAACCGCAAATAACGGTATGCACCGTGATGTTGTTAAAGCAATGCTTGAAGCAGATGACCAAACTTCAATTGTAGCCATTTCAGGATTAGATTTAGGTGTTAACCTTGGCGTTTACTACCACTTTAGAACTCAAAGCGGTTATTACACTATCAAATCAGAGATTCCTAAAGAAAACCCGCACATTCAAACACTTGCCGACCTTGTTCCAGGCGTAGCTTTTCATGAACGAGAAGTAAACGATTTAGTTGGGGCAATATTTGACGGGCACCCATCTCCTGGCCGCTTGGTCTTATCAGAGAATTGGCCTGAAGGAATTTACCCATTACGAAAAGATGTTATTGCAAACAAAGTCCAAATGGTGCCTTCAAAAGAGGTCACAACCGAACCAGACGACAACAAAACAGTCAAAATCATAATTGGTCCGCAACATCCTGCATTGCTTGAACCCGAAAAATTCGCCGTCAGCGTTGAAGGTGAAACTGTAACAAAAGTTGAGCCCCGAATAGGCTACGTTCACCGAGGCATCGAAAAAGCTGCTGAATCAAGAACGTACGTTCAAGACGTTTACCTGGTAGAACGAGTTTGTGGCATCTGCAATGGACCACATGCTTGGACTTTCTCGGGAGCTGTAGAAAAAATCCTTAACGTTGACGTTCCAAGACGAGCCCAGTTCATACGTGTCATAACTTTGGAGCTTAACAGAATTCACAGTCACCTTTTGGTTTTAGGACACGCTGGCCTTGAAATAGGATATGAAACCTTATTCCAGTATTTCTGGCGTGACCGCGAACCAATCATGGACTTAATCGAGTTAACTTGTGGAAACCGCGTTTACGAGTCTATGATTAGTATGGGCGGTGTAAGACGCGATTTAAAGGAAGCTGATTCTCCAAGAATCAAAGCAGTCCTTGAAGACCTTCGAAAGCAAATACCATTCTATAAACAGCTATACCAAAATGAACCAACCATTAAAGCCCGCATGAAGGGTGTTGGTGTGCTTAAACGTGAAGACGCAATCAGTTTAGGTGTCGTCGGTCCAGTGGCTAGAGCATCTGGTTACGCGATTGATGTCCGAAAAGACGAGCCTTACGAGGTTTACGGTGAAATTCCGTTTAAAGAAATTGTTTACACTGAAGGCGATACCTGGGCAAGAATGAATGTTAGAATGGATGAAGTTGAAGAAAGCATAAACATTATCGAGTATGCTCTTGATAACATGCCTAAAGGTCCAATTAAAGTTGATGTACCGCGGGAAATAATCAGAGGCGAAGCAATCAATGCTTGCGAAGCCCCCAGAGGCGAGCTTTTCTATTACGTTAAAAGTAACGGCACCGAAATGCCAGACCGCGTTAAAGTACGAACGCCAACATTTGCCAATTTACCCTCGTTCCTTAAAACTGCTATCGGCGAAAGCATAGCTGATGTACCCGCGAACTTTGTAAGTCTAGACCCATGCTTCTCATGCACAGACAGGTGATAAAAAATGATTGACTACTTCATCTTAATCTTTAGAATACTCGTCTTCCCAGGTTTCACGTTCATATTAGCGTTAACTTTATTCTGTGACTGGATAGAAAGAAAACTTGAAGCACGCATCCAAAACCGGGTTGGACCCATGGTTGCTGGACCAGGCGGTATTCTACAGCCTCTAGCCGACTTTATTAAACTTTTAACAAAAGAAGATATCGAACCTAAAGGCGCAAAACGTTTTGTGTTCAAGTTTGCACCTTTAGCTGCGTTTGCAATGATGGTTTTTGCTTTCTGTTTTATTCCCATTGACGGCGCCAGTGTATTGTCAACAACCGGTTTCACCGGAGACTTGCTTGTCATATTAACTTTTGCAACAATAGCAAATTTCATTTTGTTCCTTGCAGGTTGGGCATCAAATAATCCGTATGGAACAATCGGGTCAGCAAGAGTTTTAACCCAATTTTTAGGTTACGATATTCCCCTGTACATACTTGCGTTGTCTCCTGCATTTCTAGCGGGAACACTAAGCGTATTTGGTATAGTCGCAAGCCAGACTCTTCCGTACTTCCTCTTGGTTCCATGGGCTTTCGTCCTGTTCATTATTGTCATGCAGGCGGAACTTGAAAAGGACCCGTTTGATGTGCCTCACTCAGAGTCAGAGGTAGTTGGCGGCTTAGAAACAGAATACACAGGCGCAAAACTGGCGTTTCTACATTTAACACGTGACGTGCAGGTAGTTTTTGGTGCTGCCCTAATTGTTACATTGTTCCTTGGTGGACCAAACGGGCCAGTTTTCTTTGGACTGCCTGAATTCTGGTACGCTTTATGGTTCACCCTTAAAGTGATAGTAGTTGTGATAATCGGTGAATACTTAACAACCATATTTGCAAGACTACGTATTGACCAAGTGCTAAATCTGAACTGGAAAATCATGTTGCCTGGTGCAATACTTTCGCTGCTTGCAACTTTAGCGTTAATAGTTTGGGTAATTCCATTGGTGGTGTAAAAACATGGGACGCAGAAAAGCAGTAACTACAATAGTAAAACGAACAGTAACACACATATTCACTAAACCCGCAACAACCAAGTATCCATTCGTTAAACCAAAACTTAACGAAAACTTCCGCGGACAACCACAATACATAATCGACAACTGCAACGTTATCACTTTTGGAAACCCAGCGTTTGGTTTTGACGTAAAAGCCATCGTCGGCTCAGCATGCAGAGTCTGTGCACGTGACTGCCCAGTTGGCGCCATCACCATTGTTGAAGTTGAAGGAAAACGTCGACCACAATTTGACTTTAACAAATGCATTTTCTGTAACCAATGCGTTGAAAGTTGCCCAAGAAAAGCAATTGTCCACTCGGACGTTTACGAGTTAGCAACCGTAGACAAGAAAGCGTTAGTTAGAAAACCTAAACTAAACAGTGGAGAGACAAAACAATGATTCTTGAAGTCTTATCTGTAGGGTTAATCGTTTCAGCATGTTTAGCTTTGTTCCTTGACGAAGTGCAATATGCCGTTGCCGCTTTATCAGCAACCTTTCTGTTTACCGCATTACTTTACGCCCTGAACGATTCAATCTACGGCGCAGTCTTCCAATTCGCCGTCGGCATAGGTACATTAGCTATTCTGTTTCTTTCAGGAGAAATGCTCAGCGAAAAAGCAAAAAAGAAAACTTCTCCCGGAAAATTTGTCGGTTTAGTCGGAAGCGGAATCGCATTGTCTTTACCTGCCGTTTTCTTGTCAGTATCGGGATCACCCGGTGTAACTTCTGACGCTGATTTTGGGCTTGCCTTGTGGGAGCTTCGGGGTTTAGATGTTGTTTTGCAGGCAGTTGTTGTTTTGACGATTGCTTTGGGAATTTTTATTGTTTTATATGAGAAAAGGAAGAGAGGTGCCTTTTAATGGACTTTGTAATCTTGTCAATTATCATGTTGTCAATCGGCATTTATGGCTTGCTTACCAACCGTAACCTGGTTAAAGTGTTTATTTCACTTGAGTTAATCGCCATAGCCGCCACCTTAAACTTTATCATGTTTGCAATGGGTCAAGGGCTTGGTGAAGCATTAATGATAATTGCTTTCTCAACAGACACCGCTGTAAGCGCAGTAATACTTGCAGTACTGGTTATTCTGTCAAAGAAGTACGGAATAAGTGACATCAGCCAGATTCCAAAGTTAATCCAAAACAAGGAAGAAGAAAACGAGGTTGAAGCATAATGGAAATCGAAGTAATCTCAGCATGGCTAGTTTGGATACTACCGCTTCTCGCAAGCTTACTTGTTCCAATAATAGGTAAATACACAGAAAAAGGACGCAACTGGTTCGTAGTAGCCATCGCTGCCTTAACCGCAGGTCTCGCCGTTTCTATGGTGCCATCCGTGTGGGAAGGCGAAGGAATCGCAATCACAAGCACTTTTCCTTGGATACCACAAATAAGCGCAGGCGTCTTCATTGACCCATTAAGCGTACTCTTCACATGCTTAATCGCATTCTTCGCATTAATAATCGCAGTTTACTCAATCGGTTACATGAAAGGCGAAAACGGCTTAACCCGCTACTACTACCTAATCTTACTCTTCATCGGCTCCATGATTGGATTAGTTCTCGCCGACAACATGCTGCAGATGTTTATTTTCTGGGAAATGGTCGGTTTATGCAGTTACGCTTTGATTTCATTCTGGTACAAAAAACCTGAATCAATCCGTGCAGGTGTCAAAGTTTTCATAATGACCCGCATCGGTGACGCAGCACTTCTTGGAGCAATTGGCTTACTGTATTTCATGTTTAACACACTTAGCTTCCGCGACATAATCGCTGGAATTCAAGCGGGTGCCTATAACACGGACTTAATGATTATAGTTGCCTTCCTCGTATTGGGTGGTGCAATAGCTAAATCAGCACAACTACCCCTGTTCACCTGGCTATACAGTGCAATGGAAGCGCCAACATCAGTCAGCGCCCTTTTACACGCTGCCACAATGGTCAAAGCAGGTGTTTACCTACTTGCAAGATTCATCTTAATCTTCTCCGTCGCCCCTGCACTAATCGAGGCATTAACGCCAGCATGGTTCCCAACAATAGCTTGGATAGGCGTCCTAACAGCATTAATCGGTGCAACACTCGCTTTAACCACAACCGACATCAAAGGAGTACTCGCCTACTCAACCATCAGCCAAATCGGCTTCATGATGGCAGCCCTAGGTGCAGCAGCAATCCACAACGGATTAATTGGTGAAGGCTGGTTCGCAAGCCTGTTTCACATGGTTAGCCACGCTTTCTTCGAAGGTCTTGGCTTCCTTTTAGCGGGTGGCATCATTCACGCAATCGGCACTCGTGACATGCGTCTAATGGGTGGCCTACGTAAAACAATGCCTCTTAGCTTTGCTTTGATGGCTATAATGATTATAACTACTAGCGGTTTGCCGCCTTTTGCAGCATTCTTTAGCAAAGGCTTGATCTTAGAGAGCGTCACTGAAATCGGAACAACCGCAGGCAGCATACAATTAGTAATACTCTACTTGACTGCAGCGCTTACGTTTGCTTACTGTATACGCATGTTCAGTTTAGTGTTCATGGGCAAAGAATCTGAACATCTGCAGAAACAACACATTCATGAAGCACCCAAAGTAATGCTTGTCCCAGCGATGATTCTTGCAGGCTTCTGCATTATCTGGGGGGTTTCTCAACCATTAGTCGGTGAATTCATGCATGTTGAAACACCAAGCCTACTTTCAGCTTTTACAAGCCTAGAATTCCCAATCTTCATGGCTTTGCTGGTTCCAGTAGGTATCTTTGCATACTTTAGCTACTACAAAGGCTTTAACGGTATACGAAACATTGCAAGAACAAACAATCCATTATCCTCACTGCTAAAACACGCCTACTTCTTTGATGACTTCTACAATGCAATCGCAAAGGGCTTAACCAAAATCTCAGAAGGACTAACACGCATAGAAGACACCCTATTTGGACGCTACGTTGACGAAGTTGGCGCAAAAATCAGCGATGCCGCAAAACCCGGAAAAGCATTAAAACTAAAACAGGACCCGTTATCAAACTACCGCAACTACTTGGCGGCGGCATTGCTTGGTTTTATACTAATCGTTATATTGATAATCTTAACCATGGGAGTGATCTAACATGTTTCCAGCGTTATTGTCTGTATTTGCATTATCATCCATATGTATCCCGTTTGTTTACCTTACTGGAAAGAAATCACCTAAAGCAGCAGCAATCTTTGTCGCGTTACTCACACTTGTCAACATGGGTTTAGTTGCAAGCACAATCCCAACAGTACTAGACAGCAGTAGTCACCAATGGGTCGAATCCTATCAGTGGATTCCAAACTTAGGCAATACGCAATTCACCCTTTTTGTTGACGGCATGAGCGTTTCAATCGCACTTATCAGTTTAGTGCTCATTTTTGTTGCGTCACTTTACAGCGTAAACTATATGGCAGGCAAAAAGAATCTCCCAGCTTACTACGCGCTGCTCTGTATGCTGTCCGTCGGTTTAATCGGCGTGTTTCTTACTTCAAACCTGATTCTGTTCTACTTCTGTTGGGAACTCATGCTTGTACCCGCTTACTTCATAGTTGGCGAATGGGGCTACCGCAACAGTTACAAATCAGCTCTTAAACTCTTCATATTCACCCACGCCGGCGCAGTTTTCGTTCTGCTGGGCATAGGCGCAATTTACTGGTTAACTGGCACAACTGAAATGTTCTCCTTAAACGGTTTACAAGGAGCAGAAACAGCGTTACTTGGAGCTAACGCGCCAGACATTGCCAGATGGATACTTCTTGCCTTAACCGCTGGGTTCGCAGTCAAAATGGCAGTGTTCCCAGTACACATGTGGCTACCCGACGCTCACTCAGAAGCACCAGCACCAATGTCCGCCCTGCTTAGCGGTGTCATCATCAGTGCAGGCGCTTACGCGATTCTAAGAATAGCCTTCGGCGTAGTTTTCCCATCCGTTGGAGAAGCCTTTGGAACAAGTTTCCTCTACACGCTTTCAATAGTTGCCGTTGTCACAGCATTTTTCGGTTCATTCCTGGCACTGTTCGCAACAGACATCAAACGTGTCATCGCTTACTCAAGCATTTCACACATGGGTTACATCATGTTTGGCATTTCACTGTTTCCAGTAAGCGTAGCCGGCGGAACCGCAGTTGTCCTTACATCCTCAATCGCAATAACCGGCACCATACTTCACATTCTTACACACGCAGCAAGCAAAGGCCTCTTCTTCCTTACCGCAGGCGGCGTAATGCATCAAACCGAGGAACGCGATATCCGCAGAATGGGCGGTTTAGCAAGCAAAATGCCGTTCTCAACAGTTTCCGGAACAATTGCAGCATTAAGCATCGCAGGCGCACCGCCCCTAGCCTGTTTCATAAGTGAATTCTTTATCTTCATGGGTGCTTTCCAAATAATCAACGGTAATCCTGCATCATTTTACATTATACCCACAGCCCTAATGCTGGCGGCGACAGTGTTTTCGCTTGCGTATTCTTTAAGATTCATTTCCAAAGTTTTCCTTGGAACAGCACCCGGCGAAGTCCTCGAAGACGCCCACAGCAGCCACGGCATTCAGACGCCTGCAGAACATTTAGAACAAGGACACAAAATCGTTGACGTTCCAAACTACATGAAAGCGGCTTTGGCAATCTTGGTTGTTTTAGTGGTCGTTATAGGTATCTATCCTACGTTCTTTATGGACCTTATTCAAACAGTAACATTTGGAGGCGCAGTAATAGCGGTTTAAAGGTGAAAACTGATGGTCGAAAT
The DNA here is from genome assembly GCA_042296865.1 of Bathyarchaeia archaeon. Lineage (GTDB taxonomy): Archaea > Thermoproteota > Bathyarchaeia > Bathyarchaeales > Bathycorpusculaceae > Bathycorpusculum. The sequence continues at coordinate 578,088 of CP170178.1, forward strand.
CATAGAAGTAATGTTACCAATATTCACACTAATCGTTGCAGCGATTCTTACAATACCCGTATTCAAGTTAGCGCGTAAAAGCAATTACAAAAACGCAATAACCCTCACATGGCTTATCGCAATCTTTGCCATAGTAGGCATAAGCGTTGCAAACCTAACTTTAAGCTACTTTAGCGTTCCAGACCCAACAGCTTTAAACCTTAACATTAACGGCGACACTGCGTCACCATTCCAAAGCTCCTTCCTAATAGATGCATTATCGATTTACATGGCAATAATCATGGTCGCCGTAAGCATCGTAGTTATCATTTACAGCGTATTCTTTATCAACTCAGCAGAACGCCCAACAGACCGCTACTTTGCAGTTATGCTCATGCTCACTGCCGCTTTGCTTGGTGCCGTATTCGCAGGTGACTTATTGACGCTTTTCATCTTCTGGGAAATAGCAACCGTTGCAGCAGCTTTCTTAATGATGTTCCGCAAAAACGCGTTCAGCATCAACGCCACAATGAAATTCCTCATAATGGTCATCATCGCATCCGCTTTCGTTCTCTTAGGTCTATCACTTGTATTTGGCATCACAGGAAGCTTAAACTACATTGCAGTAAGCACAGCCATAAGCACAGTCAGCTCAGCTGACATGTCACTGCTCATCATCGCCTTCGTCTTCATTGCAGCAGGCTACGCAATTGAAGCGGCAATCGTGCCCTTTCACTTCTGGCTACCCGACGCATACACCGCTGCACCAGCACCTTCAGCAGCATTCCTATCAGCCCTTGTAGACCAAGGCGCCTACTACATCTTAATCAGAATACTGCTCTACATTATACTGCCTCCAGGTCAAGGACCAATTGATTGGACAATTATGCTTGCAGTTCTGGCAGCCTTAACCATGATTGTCGGCAACATCTTTGCGCTCGTCCAAAATGACATTAAACGGTTAATCGCATACATCTGCGTCGCTGACGTCGGCTACAACTTAATAGCCATTACAAGTGCAACAGCCTTAGGTGTCACTGGAAACTTGTACTTCTTCCTTATCGGCGGCTTAACTACAGCACTTGCCTTTATGACCGTCGGCATAATAAACAGTCACGGCTTTAAAACTCTCGACGACGTTACAGGCATCGGCAAAAAAATGCCTTGGGTTAGCATTGCCTTAATCATTGCAGGGTTATCCTTTGCTGGTGTGCCACCTTTTGGCGGTTTCATGGCAAAATACTTCGTGTTCACTGCCGCAATTGAAGCAAACTACAGTTGGCTTGCAGTTATCGGTGTATTAACAAGTGTTCTTCAAACAGCCTACATATTCAGACTTGCCAACACTATGTACGGTAAACAAGCAAAAGATGACAAGCCAGTTGTTTTCAAAATGAACAAGAAAATCTTTATCCCCATTGTAATCCTTGCAGCTGCAATTTTCATCTTAGGCTTATTCCCCAACATCGTACTACAACTCATACAGCCAGTAATCAACCAGCTACCCTTCATAACTCTTTTATTTTAAAACAAACCTGGCCTAGCTTATGCTGGGCAACTAAGCTTTTTTATTTTCTAGAATAAAATTGTAATTTAAAGAAAGGTTTAGACGGCGATTTCTTCCGATAAACCAGCGGCTGGATACGGGAACATGTGTGCCTTCTCAATTGGGTAAGTAATTGTTATGGCGTCCCCAATGTTAAGCCACTCATCAGTTAACGACGGCTTGTTAATAACGAATTTGTCGCCGTTGCTAAGGCGGATTTCATACCGCATAAATGTGCCTTCAAACGTTACTTTTTCAATGTTACCTGCAAAACCGTTCTCTTCAACTCGGTCGCCCTTCTTCATTACGCAGATTTCTGGGCGTATGGCAAGAACGATTCTATCATCTTGTTTCATGTTTTTGTTGTAAGCTTTTGCTTTAATGCCGCCGCGTAACTCGATTTCAACGGTTTCGCCTACAATTTTTTTAGCGTATCCGATTAAAAAGTTTGATTCTCCAATAAAGTATGCAACAAAGAGGCTGTTGGGTTTCATGTATAACTCTTGGGGAGAGCCAATTTGAACAATTTCGCCTTTTTTCATAACGGCTATTCTGTCAGAAATTGACATGGCTTCAGCTTGATCATGGGTTACGTGGATTGCTGTAAGGTTTAGGTCTTTTGTCATGCGGCGTATTTCATATCTGATTTCGTTTCGAACTTTAGCGTCTAACTGCCCCATGGGTTCGTCAAGTAAAAGGATTTTGCCTCCTGCTGCTAAGGCTCGGGCGACTGCGATGCGTTGCATCATGCCTCCGCTGAGTTCACTTGGGTAGGCGTTTAGGCGTTCGTTAAGTTTTACAAGGTCTAAGACTTCGTGACCTATTGTTTCAGCTTTTTTTTCGTCATAATTTTTTACTTTTGGTCCATAAAGCACGTTGTCCCATGTGGTCATGTGTGGAAATAAGGCGAAGGTTTGGAAGACAAAGCCGATGTCTCGGTCTTCTGGCGGAACGTTGTCGACGCGTTTGTCGCCGATATAGATTTCTCCGCTGTCAGGCTCGATTAATCCAGCGATTAACCGTAGAAGCGTGGTTTTGCCGCATCCGCTGGGTCCCAGCAGTGAAAAGTATTCTTTGTCTTTTATGGTTAAGCTGACGTTTTTTAACGCGTAAAGGTCGCCGTATTTTTTTGTAACGTTGACTACTTTAATGTCAGGCATTGATAGTCATCTTCCTTTGAGGTTTTTTCATTCTAATACTTTCCTTTTCTGGTGATTAATCTTAACACTAATAGTATGATAAATGAAAGCACAATCAGTATGCCGCATCCCAAACCAATATCTAAAGGTGACGCAGCCACGACTCCTCTTACCCAATTCACTATGACAACAGGCGCAGTTTGCAGGTTTGATGAAACTGCTAAGGTTGCGCCGGTTTCGCTGACGCTTCTTGTGAAAACCATGATTGCGCCTGAAAGAATGGAGTATTTGGTTAACGGTAAAACTATTGTTTTGAAGACGGTGAAGGGTTTGGCGCCTAAAGTTTTGGATGCATCTTCCATGTCAATGTTTATTCGTTCCATCGCTGCTGACATTGACCTCACGAAATATGGGTACGTGATTGAAAGGTGTGCAAACACCAGCAGTATAAACTCGGGCATGCCTGTGAAGCCTTGCCAGAAAAACTTTAACGAGATACCTAAAGCAATTGAGGGTACAATTAACGGGATGTTGATTAGTATGTCAAGTATTGATGATGTTAGTTTTCCGAAAGTTTTTCTTGCAATAAGTATCGCCATGGGGATTCCAGTGACAATTCCAAGCGCTGTAACGATGCCGCCAAGCCCGTATGATAACGCTAGACTTTTCCAGTAATCAGCCCATATGCCGCTTCCCGTGAAGGCTGCTGTTACGGTAGTTCCAGTCGCGATTGCTTGAAACGCCGGTAAAGCGACAAACAATGACGGAATCAAAACCAGCCCAAAGAAAACCGTTAACGTAACGATGTTTCGGGATGTTTCACCTTTTTTGTAGCTAAGTTTTTTCTCAAAACTTGACAAGCCTTTACCAAATGGCAAAGTTACCTTTTTACCTAAAAACTGGATTAAACCAAAAATAACCAGTGAAACAACAATCAATATTGTGCTTGCAAAAACTGTGGCTCCTTCATAGGTTCCCTGTGTAATAGCTCCAACTTTAAGTTCATTGCTTAACATTTGAAGAAACACTGGTCCGTTTAGAAATGCGCCTGCAACGATGAAGGTGGCGCCGGTTTCGGAAAGTGAACGTGCAAACGCCAAAGAATATGCGGCTATTAGGGACGGCTTGATTATTGGGAAAGTTACTGTTCTTGCAGCACTTAAAGGCGCCGCGCCAAGAGTTCTTGATGCTCTTTCAAACTCCATCTTGTAATCCAGCATTGCACCCACAATTACTCTAACCACTACTGGGTACGAGAAGGTGAAATGTAATAGTGCAACCAGCAACCAGCCGGGAGAAACAAGTGTTGTGCCGAAAAGTGAAGAGATGCCGCCGTCTTGGCTCCAAAAAAGCAGAAGAGAATAACCCAGGGCTGCGGTTGGAACGATGAAGGGGATATCAGCTAACGTGTCAAGGACGCTTAGCCACCTTGATTTTCCGCGGGTAATAATCCATGCCAGAGGAATACCCGCGACCAAGTCGAGCGCGGAGACGACAAGTGCAATGATGAATGAGTTTAAGATGGCTCCTAAAGCAAGGTTCATTAGTTCAGGCTGGTTTAGAACGTTTTCGATTGAGCCAAATTTTGTTATGATTCCAATTACGGGTGGGATTAAAATGATTGCAAAAAAAATTATAACTGCTGAAAGGTATAGGGTGTATTTTAAAGGTTTTTTTGTTGACCAATTGTTTAAGAGATGCGAGATTTTGTTGGACGGCACTTTAATACTCCTGTTTTTCAGGGTTTTATTGCTCAAAAGAATCTCTAAATAGACTCTTCAGGTATATTAGTTGTATCGTTAGCGATTCTTTTTTCTTCATAGAATTTGCAAAAAATATTTTAGCCCAAAAAGAACTATATAGGCTTGATAAAACGGTTCCTGCTTTGCTAACACAAGTTTTAACCCGATTTTTAGCCTCTACAGAATCTACCCTATAGGTTCTTGCATAGATATCCTAATAGGCTTCTAATAGACGGTAAATAGGCTGATTTTACCCTACCCCTCTAAGGTTTCAACATAGAACCACTAATAGGATTGGTTTACATTTTAAAGCAACAGGCAAAAACAATTATTTCAAAGGCAACTCAATTATGAACTTTGTCCCTTTACCTACTTCACTCTCAAAGCTTATCATGCCTTTCAGTGACTCAATAAGCCGCTTGGATACAGCCAACCCAAACCCTTGACCTTTAGATTTAGTTGTCACCATTGGAGTAAACAATTTAGGTTTTACTTCATCAGGTATGCCTACACCAGTATCTTCTATAGCGATAACGATTTTATTTTCTTTTTGTTTAACTTGAATTATCAAGTTTCCACCAGTTGGCATTGCTTGAATAGCATTATTAACCAAGTTTGTTACAGCTCTCTGAAGCAGTAAAGGGTCAGTGTAAACTTTTTTTGCATTTTCAACGTTAACAGAAAGATTGACATTGTTAGGAACATTAATGTTTTTAAAAATATTCATAAAAAAGTCTGAAATATTAACCGATAAATACTCTGGCATAATCGGCCTAGAATAATCCTGTAAATCTTGTACTATCTTGTTAATGTAACTGATGTTTTTCTCTATGCTCTCTATGCTCTCAATTATACCCTTTTGGTTTTTGCATTCAGGTATAGACTTCAATTCTTCGTTTATCAGAAAGGTATCACTTAGAATAGCCTGTAAGGGATTACGAATATCATGACCAACCATGCCAGCCGTAGCGCCAATAGCGGAGAGTCGTTTTGTTTCTTCTTCTTGGGTTTTATCTTCAACAATGTAAATAATTCCCTGCTTTGAAGGGTATGTTGATATCTCAAAAATTGAAGGTTTCCTAGTTTCTCTACTTACAGTATTCATCATAAAACGAGCTGGCTTATTCTGCTTCAAAGCTTCAAGATATGGTGTAATATCTACTGTTAAGAATTCAGGTAACACAGCATAAACTTTTTTTCCTAAAGCATCTTCCGCTTTTACTTGAGTTACTCTTTCGGCGACTTTGTTCCAGTGAATTACGTTAAATTCCCAATCAGTAGCTATGAAAGCCTCTCCGAAACTTTCGTAGAGTTCGCGGTAGCTTTGCTGGCTTTCTCTTATTTTCTGTGTGCGTTCTTCTACAAGTTCTTCAAGATGGGTTGTGTATTCTTGAAGTTTCGCTTGTGCTTTTTTTAGTGATTTTTCGGCTTGTTTGCGCTGTGTTATATCCCTATAAAGCACTGCAACTGTGCCTTTACCGTAGGGAAAATAGAATAAATCAAACCAACGATTCGTAGCTTTGTTATAGTTCTCGTAATGCATGAGTTTACCAATTGTTAGAACTTCTCGATACATTTCAATCCAGTATTGTTCAAGGTCAGGAAAAACTTGTTTAGCTGTTTTGCCAATAATATCGGTTGCCTTTATTCCTAGCTGTTTTTCAAAAGCTTTGTTTATTGATAAAAAAAGGAAGTCGTATGGATTACCACCTTTATCAAATAATGGTTTAACAAGTTGGAAAGGTTCATCGGTGGCTTCAAATAATGTACGGTAAAGCTGGTCACTGTTCGTTTTATCTATTTCATGTTTGGGTGTTCCAGAATTGTTTGAAGTCATAACAAACCCTAAAAAAAGAATTTCTTTTCAGTAAATATTACTTATGAGAAATTAATTTAGCATTAGTGTTGTTGGTTCTTTATGGTAAAACAAACACTTTTTTTCTTACACTACCTGAATCTTATTTGGTGAAAAGATTGTCTGAGGCTAATTATCCCTACTCTAAAAAACGTAATGAACCAACAGCCACTAAACCACCGGGAATGCCTAAAATGCCAATAAAAAATCCTGATTTACCCCCCGGATACCAACAAAACATGTCACCCGCCCAAACGAAACGCAAAAAAGAAGCCAAAAAAGATTAACACTGATTTTCAACATGTTAATAAGCCCATTTTCAACCAATAGCGCCTACCCCCCTTAGTGTTTTTTTGAAAAGTTGTTATTTGGTGGACCGTACCGGATTTGAACCAGTGATCTTCGCCGTGTGAAGGCGACGTCCTAGCCAGTCTAGACTAACGGTCCCCTGTTTTGGGATTCAAAATACGTAGTTTCCCTTCATAAAGCCTTTCCTTTCCTGCCGCGTAAAACGGTAATGATAAAGGCTGAAAATTGTATGGCGCGATATGAAGAAAACGAGTTTGTTGAGCATAAGCATGATGGATTGCTGATTTTCTTGTGCTTCTTGGGCAGTTCCCTTGCTGGTTACGTTGTTATGCACCATTTTGCTTTCTTTGGCATCTAAAAATTGTTTTTTACTCCTTTAATAACGGGTGATAAGCGTAACCAATTTATTTTTCGCTTGACTTCTTTTAAAGTGGTGACTATTTTTGAGTAATGTAGAAGAACTTTTTGGTAAGAAGGTTATTGGTCAAAAAGGCTACAATGTAGGCGATGTTAAGGGTTTGACGGCTGATTTTAGTCAATGGCGCATTACCCATTTGCAGGTTAAACTGGACGATAATGCAGCTAAAGAGCTTGGTTTTAAGAAAAGATTTACCAGCTCCATAGTTTGTCTACCTGTCTCGTTAGTGCACGCGATAGGCGACGTTATAACTATCAATCAGTCACTAACTGATTTAAGCAACAACCCAGAAATCTTTGAATACAAATCCTAAAAGCATAACAACCAAACCTTCCTTTTCCAATAAATTCACATTTTATTTTTCAAGCTGCATTTTTCCTGAAACCGTCAAGGTCGTAGAAGCTATGTTTACGGTGCTTGTTTCTTGAATTTTTTCTAAAATACGTTTGCTAAGTTTTGAATTAAGTGCTCTTCTATTGTGGACTTCCGTGGTATAGCGTATTTTAAAGTTTATCCAGTTATCTGTAAGTGAAATGTAGGTTGCAGTGTCTGGCGAACGTTTCGTAAAATAGTATTTTTCGCCAAGTCTCTTTAAGGATTGATTGGCTTTCAAAGTGGTTTCTTTGGTTTCCTCTTCAACTATTGAATTGATAATTTCATAAGCTTTTTTCCAGTCACTATCGTAGGTTATTGGAATCGAAATTTCATCCCAAAGAAAAGCATATTCTTTACTGTAATTGTTAAAATGTTTAGAAAGTACAAACGAGTTTGGAATAGTGGTAAGCCTTCCAGTGGCTTGGTCTCCATCCACCCATTCTTGAATTTCAAGCAAAGTCGTGTTAAACAAGCCTATGTCTAAAACGTCGCCATATTTGCCATCCACTTCTATGCGGTCCCCAATCTTGTAAGTACGATTGAACAAAACGATTAATCCACCAGTCAAATTACGGAAAACGTCTTGCAAAGCAATAGCGACACCTGCACCGATAATGCCTGTTGAAACAAACAGTGCAGTTACGTCTTGAACCCAAATGGCTAAAACAGCAACAACCACGGCGATAAAAGCTAAAACATTAACCATTCTGCAAAACGAAAACTGGACTCTTCTGTCAGAAAACCGTTTTGCAACCCAACGGTCAAGAAAATACCTAACGGCATACGTTACAACTACCGCTAAGAGCGTAGAAAAAAGCCTAATAGAGTAAGGGAAAAAATAATAATACGTTATAAAAACCGCTACCGTCGCTAAGGAAAGAACAATTAAAATTACCAGAATTGGCTTCAAATTTTCTGCAGTAGCCAATTATTAACATCCTAAAAAGTTGACACATAATACTTAAGTGGGCTGATGTATAACTGATTTTCTGTCGTTTTTACTAACCTTTCTTTTTTTTGACGCTTCTTAGGAATGCTTTTTATTATTAAGCTGCTTACTTTTATGATGAAGCTTTTTTTAAATAAGCAAATAGAAGTTGTTCTTGGTTTTTTATGAAAAAGATTGAAGTTATTGTTAACAAAGACGAGGCAGAAGCGGTTGAAAAAGTACTTGACCAGTTAGAACTGCTTTCAAGCACTTCAGAGGTTGAGATAAAATCAAAAAAGTACACTTTTTATTCAACTTTTTCGCCTGACGAGTTAGCCGATGAAGCAATGGAAAAACTTTCAGAAACCATTGACTTAGACAAAAAAGAAAACGTAATCAGCATCTATAAAGTCTCAGGAGTTACATCTCCTTTTCTTGACAAGTTAAAAGAGAAAGTTTCAAAAAACAAGTCATCTAAAAACCCAACCGAAGAACTGATAGAAAAAACAGATGCTTACACACGTTTAACTAAAGAAATGGTTGCCATAACTTTAGCGGCTACAATAGTGGCGATAGCTGGCCTATTCTTAAACAATGTTATCCTAATTATTGGCGCCATAATTTTGCCTCCAATGCTTGGCCCGATTAATGCTTTAGCTGTTAACGCAAATCTTGGCAAGCCCAAAAAAATGTTGTCAAGCCAAGCATCAATACTTATTCTCCTTGGTATTGTAATAAGTGTAGCAGCAATCAGCACTTATGTCGCACAGCAGTTTATCGAATTATCATTAACAGAACAGATTTTTGCGCGTTCCTATGTTACAGTTTTTGACGTTGTAGTCGCGTTAGTTCTCGGCTTAGCCGCGGGGTTAGTTTTCCGCATCGCCCTAACCGAAAACCTTTTTGGAGTGGCAATTTCAGCAGCTCTGTTACCGCCTTCAGCTGTTGCCGGAATTCAATTAGCGTTTTCAAACTTTAACGGTTTTTTTGGAGCAATAATTTTAGTTTTTGTCAACCTTTTCAGCCTTGAATTTGGGTGTACCTTAATGTTTCGGTTGCTTGGTGTTTCACCTAGAAACTACTACAAAAAGGGCGAGGGAAAGAAAAACGCGGTTTATTCTCTTTTGTTTCTTGCTGCTTTACTGGTTATCCTTACGATTTTGATTCTTATTCCTAACCTTGTCCCAAGCTCTAGATAACGCCGGTTGGCTAAGCATAATTTAAAGGGTTTAAGCTTGACGGCTTGAACGTTTAAGCATCAAAGACACATTTATATTTATGATGAAAGGTAAATGCATAGACTCTCCCAAACACCGAGGTGGGCAGGTAGTAGCTTAATCAGTGCCGAGGTAGCTCAGCCTGGGAGAGCGCTCGGCTGAAGACCGAGTCGTCGCATGTTCAAACCCTGCCCTCGGCACCACACCATACTTTTAACATAAACTAGTGCTATTGTTTTGATTTCTGTACTCCATAGAACTGCCACAGTGTATTAACTGCCGATTAAGTAATTTTTTGAAACATCTTGTGCCAACAAATCATTAAATCAAACGGGAAGAATAACTTTTTTTAAAAAAAGAGGTGTGTATTTTTGAGAGGTGCAGTTGTTGCAGTAGTAGTTGTAGTAGTCATAGTGGTTGTTGGCTTAGGGGTTTATCTTGGTTTAACTTACCCACGGACAACCGTGAATGTTCCTGTGTCTTTTTCAGCAGGTATAGATTCGCAGACTGCTTCCTTTGAGCAACCATTTCTGATGGATAAAGCGCAAGTTACTGTTTCGGTTCAAAGTGGCGTGGCAGTTTGGCAAGTTCAAATTTTAGATGGCGACCAGGTTATCTGGGAGCACACCGCTGCGCAAGGAGGTCAGGAAAGCTACACCAGTGACTGGATAGATTTGCCTGCTGGAAGTTACGATTTAACCTTCGGGTTAGCTGGTGCTGGTTCCTTGGAAGCGACAATCACGGTTCAATCCAAAGGTGGAATCTGGTAACAGTACTTAAAGATGATAACTATTTTTTCCACTATAACCTTCCCGTCGGCACTTCAACCTAGTGAAGACTTACTGTTTTGCGCGACCATTTTGAGTTCGGCTTAGTTTTATCAGTTGTTTGGAAAATTTTGTAAAATTATTCCTGAACTCCCAGAAACCTTTTATAAAAATGCTGAAGCTTTAACCTATGCAATCCTGCAGAATTTGTGGAAACGAGCAGAACAACAAAGTTTTTGCAGTAAAAGAAATGATGTTCGGGTTTAGGGAATCTTTTGATTATTTCCAATGTGGAAAATGTAAATGTCTGCAAATCAACAATGTACCTATAAATATTGAAAAGTATTACCCTAAAAACTATTACAGTTTTTCAGTAAAAGAAAATTTAAAAGATCGACTAGTGTCCCCGCTAGAGAAACAAAGAACCCGTTATATCCTTTTTAACCACGGCATATTCGGCAGATGCCTCTATAGGTTACTTCCTAATTTTCCCAATTTCCCCGAATTTTCAAAGCTTGAAATAACCAAGGACACCAAGATTTTGGATGTTGGCTGCGGTTCAGGACTATTTTTGCATAAACTTAAAACCGCGGGGATAAAAAATGTTCTTGGCGTGGACAAATTTATCAATTCAACAATAACTTACGAGAATGGTCTTAAAATTATTAAAGGAACGCTTGAAGATGTTTCAGGGCAGTGGGATATCGTGCTTTTTCGTCATTCTTTTGAGCATTTGTATGAACAAACGGAAACCTTAGAAAAAGTTAGGCTTTTACTTTCTGAAGACGGTTTTTGCATTATTGTCGTGCCTACAGTTTCAAGTTATGCTTGGACAAAATATGGTGTTGATTGGGTTCAAATTGATGCTCCTAGGCACTTCTTTCTTCATTCAATTCAAAGCATGCAGATACTTGCTGACAATTCAGGTTTTGAAGTGAAAGATATTCTTTATTCCTCTAATGATTTTCAGTTTGTAGGCAGCGAACTTTACAAACGAAACATCCCTTTAATTGGTGAAGAAACGATTTATTCTTATTTTTCTCGTGAAGAACTTTCAAAGTTTAGCATTATGGCCAAAGCATTAGATTCTAAAAATCAAGGTGATACTGTAACTTTTTACCTTAAAAAGAAGCTTTAAAGGTTGACTGCTTAAACCTTTCAGTCGAAAAATATTATCGGTTAGTTAAACGTTTTAGGTGTCTTGGATGTTTGCCGCTTTTGAAGTGGTTTTCAATCTCCTCCAAAGTTAACCCTTTAGTTTCTGGAACCAACCGCAATGTAAAAAGGAACGAGACTACTCCGATTGCGGCAAAAAGCCAAAATGTTCCAGACTGCCCAAGCACACCAACCAACCCTAAAAACAGCAGTGTAATCAAAAAGTTTGCGCTCCAGTTGGCAACTGTTGCAATACTCATCGCTGTTCCACGTGCCTGCAAAGGAAAGATTTCAGATATAAGTAACCAAAAGACTGGTCCAAGACCAATAGCAAAAAATGAAATGTACGCGATAAGGCTAATCGCTGTTATTATGCCGACAGTTGACGCTTGCCCAACTGCCCCCGCAAAAGCAAAACCTGCCCCAAGAATCAACAGCGACGCCACCATCCCTGCCGTTCCAACTAGCAATAGCGGTCTTCGACCAACACGGTCTACCAAGACCAACGCGACAGCCGTCATTATTAGGTTGGCTGCGCCGACGCCGGTTGTTGCTGCGATGGCTGCGGTGTCAGAGGATAAACCTGCAAACTGGAAAATGGTTGGCGCGTAGTAAATGATTGTGTTTACGCCTGTTATTTGTTGAAAAATAGCTAAGCCTAAACCGACAATTAGGGGGTATTTGAGCATCGGCGTTTTAAACTGTGCTAAGCCCTTGGTTACTGTTTTTGTTGTTTCTCTGATTTCTTCGATTTCTTGTTGCACGTCATTTGTTCCGCGGACACTTTGCAGGACCTGTTTTGCTTTTTCAGGATTATTTTTTAAAACTAGCCATCGTGGACTAAAAGGCATAAATGACATGCCTATCAGTAAAATTGTTCCAGCGACAAGTCCAGATGCAAACATTAACCGCCAAGCACCAGTTGTTGAAAAGAAAGTATCAACGCCATAGGAAACTAGAATGCCTAATGTTACAAACAGTTGGTTAAGCGATACTAAACTGCCTCGTATGCGTTCTGGCGAAAGTTCTGAAATGTACATGGGAACAATAAATGAGGCTATCCCGATGGCTATGCCAATTAGAATTCTTCCAACAACAAAAATCGGTAACCCCGGCGAGGCAACCACTATTAATGTGCCAAATATGAACATGGCTGAACCAGCGATTATGGAGTATTTGCGTCCTAAACGGTCAGCTAAAAATCCGCCAAGTAATGCACCTAAGATTGCGCCTATTAAAACGGAGCTGGTGGCTATGGATTCTTGGGTCGTTGAAAGGTTCCAATCTTTTTGTATGAACAGGATAGCGCCAGATATTATGCCGGTGTCAAAACCGAAAAGTATGCCGCCAACCGCGGATATGACCGTGGCTATAATAAGAAGAGCCGTAATTTTTTGCCTATTAGCCATAAAAGGTTTACCTCAAAACTGGCTACTTAAAATTAGCATTTGAATTGTAACGATTCCAGTCTTAAAAAGGCATCGTACCAGAAAAAACGTAAACACCAAACTTTATGAATCCAAAAATGTTTTAACGGTTTATTTTTCTTTTCATAACTAACGCGGCTGCTGCAACACCAAGCATGATGATTGTTGCTGCTATGGCGCCGGTGGAATAATCGTTCTGGTACGGGTCACCAACTGCTTGGGGTGTATTGGGTGGTCTTGTTGGTACTGGTGTTTGGCTTGGTTTAAGAGTGGCAGGAGGCTGGGTTGGCGTTATTGTTTGTATTGGGGTGGGTGTTTTTGTTGCTGGAGGCTTTGTTGATGTTGAAGTTGTTGATGTTGGTCTAGGTGTTATTTCGTTTGTTGGTTCTGTTGGAGCTGGTGATTCTGTGGGTGACGGCGTGGTTGAAGGTGAGAGTGTTGGGGTTACTGTAGGCTTCGGAGTTGGAGTTGGGGTGACTGTGGGTTTTGGCGTTGGTGAAGGAGCTGGCGTCGCTGTTGGTTTTGGGGTGGCTGTTGGGGTGGATGAAGGCGTTGCCTGGACAAGTTGAATGGTTAAGGAGTTACTGTTGTCGTTAATGCTGTTTTGAGTTTGCGATTGCGTGGTTGCAGGTTCTAGTGTGTTTGCTTGCTGGTGTGCTGAATAAACCAGTAAAACAAAAATTAGTAAAGTCGTTAATGTTAACAGAAAAGCTTTCAATTGAGGCTTGTTAGCCAAAAACATTTCACCATAAATCAATAAAGGTGTCAAGTCGTGAACTGTTGGAGTTGTTGTTTGATAAAAACGAATGTGGGTTCATAATGCTACAACACCCCACCGCTCTTAACGAGTAAGGTCAAAATCTAAAAAGCAAATTTCAAATTAGCGGAAACATTAAAAAAAGGAAAGAGATGCTTAACAGTTATTTTGGTTGCACTTCTTGGACTTCAAGGATTGAAGCGATGGGCAAATCAATCTTTTCAGCAACTTCCAGCACGGCATCTTGGCTTGGCGCATTTACAACAAAAGCAACCCTGTTTTCGTTGGTGCAGCAGTAGCATGATTTTACGGAGATGTCTTTGATTTGGCCGCTGGTTAACATTTTTGCGGCTCCGGTTGCGCAGGTTTTTGGGTCTTTTCCTGAACGTAAAATGGCGGAATTAACTATGTAGTTTGGCATAAAAGTCACCTATTTACTACTTTATTGTTAATTAAGACCGATTTTATATAAGTATGCTAAAATGCTTGCTTGTGCTCTTGGCTGGTTAAATGCTATATATGGGACTTTATGCATTTAGTAATACGTAACCTTTTGATTAAAGGCGCAGTTTGTGTGTATCTAAACTTTGTTTGTTTAAGTAGTTTGTAGGAGTGTTTTTGTTTGGCTTATGATGTGGTAAGTGGCGAAACCCAAGACGAGTTGATGATGGCAATTGAGGTTAAGCTCGATCAAGTGGTAAGCAAAGAAGTATGCGATGTAGTTTACGAGTCTTATAGTAAAGAAGCTAAAGAAAAAAGCCCCCAAGAGATGGATTTAGAATGTAAAACCCGCAAAGGAACAATTATGCGTGTCATTTCATCGTCAGTTTCTTTGGAACGCTTATACTTTGTTATACGTTCATCAGTAATGGGTTCAATAACCGGCTTGTTAACCTATGCTATTATCAGCATTTTCAAGATTACTAATTTCTTGGATTTAGTTCTTTTAGGTGTTTTTGCTTTTCTTGTTTCGCTGGTGATTTCCCGGTATTTTGACGGTCCAATAGTAAAAATTTGTAATTTAATCCTGAAATATTTAAATCATTACCAGCGCCTGCGGTCGTTTATTTTAAACAGGCTCTAACCGTGAAACTGTTGTTGTTTATTGCTAGTCACATATTATTATAGGTTAAACAGTGCCCTATGATTGGTTAAGGAGATAAGTTTGAAAGACCCAATATTTACCTGTCCATTCTGCAAAAAATCAACTTGGCGAACCCGCCTAACTCTTTGGTGGCACATGAGGGAATGCATGCAGGCTACTCCAAAGGTAAAAATTTATTCAGCTAATGAACCGTTAATTGCGACTGCATAGCCTTATTTTATTGTGGTCGTATGTGTTCTTTTTTTGTCATATTTTGTTTTTGAAAATATTCCTTGTTTTGTAACTTGGACGTTAAGGGTTTTTTGATGCTTTAACTGTTGTACAGTTCAGGAAAATGTTGTTTTTAGGTGTGTTTTGCAGGTTTTTTCTTGAAGTTAGCAGGAATTTTGAGATTGGATTCCAATTTTTAATGTTAAAAACGATTGTTTAATAGTGTAACTTGTCTTAAGTCGTGCGTTATTTTTGTTTGTTGTCTTTCTGTTTTACAGTTCGTTTTTGTTGTCTTTTCAGGTTTGAAAATGGTTTTTGTTATGTTCGGAGATGTTGACTTGTGCAATTTTTTGTATGTTTTGGTATGCTTTTCTATTGCTGGGTTATGTCTTAACCTTTAAATAACGTTTAGTCTGTATAAAGATTCGCTAATCAAGCAAGGCAAAAAAAGTTTGACGAGGGGTAAGGAGAAAATGGTTAACGTACAAAAAGAGGTTCAAGTAAAACTTGCAAAAGGATTACTTGACCTAATCATACTACAGTTCCTAAAAACTCAACCAATGCACGGGTATGAAGTGATAACTAAAGTTCGAAAAACTTTCGGCGTCTATTTCGGTCCAAGCACAGTTTATCCGCTACTCTCAACACTTGAAAAGAAAGGCTACATTTCAAGCCAATGGGACATGGAAAACGACAGGCCCAGAAAAGTTTACAACCTAACCACTGAAGGCCACAGCATGCTAAATTTCACTGAAAACTCGCTTAGTTTAATCTGCCAAAAAATGGGTTCCACACCGGCGGTAGATGGTGAAGCGTCAAGTTTTGCAAAAAGCAAGATTATGGCCGCGTCTTTAACCCCGTAAACCGCCTTTTCTAATTGGCTTGTTTAACGGTTTATTGGTCTATAACCATTAAGGTTAATGTTGTTTTTATGCTTGACAGGTTTTTAATGCGGATGAAAATTTGTTCTTTTAGGTAGTCTATTGATTCTCCGCTTACTTTCGCTATTATGTCGTAGGCGCCTTTTGAAGGGTAAACTTCACTTACGCCTTCAATTCGTCGTATGTCTTCAATTGTCGAATCGTAAGTTTCAGGTTCAGTATTAATTAAAACATACGCGTGCCTTATAGGCTTGATTTGGGTTGATTCAAAAATTAAAGGATCCGAAATAAGATGGTTTTCTTGAGAAAAAACGGTTTCCACAAAAATAAACTCCAAAAATTGTTTAATAAAATACTTGCTTTACATTTGTTATTAAAGCTAAGTTGCTGTACTTACACTACAACAAATCCATATTACATTTAGTTCACTTGGTTAAGAATGCAGCTGGGAAAGCTGGGGCTTGGCGAACCGGCTTTTTCGAAGGCACAAAGAGAGCCGCTGTCAGCATCCATTCAAAAAATTTTTTTCGCCATCAGGGAGGTAGAAAGAAGTAATGGAGCTTGAATTGTGCTTTCACTCAAAGAGCCAAGCCCAATCCAGACTACAAAGGCAGCCTTATTCTTTAGGTGTCTTAATTTTTATCAGCGAAACAATGTCGTATTTGTCACCGACAACTTTTCTTGGCTCAAGATATTCAAGTTCAATTAGGAAACCTAAGCCAACTACGTTTCCGCCGAGTTTTTCAATAAGATCAACGTTTGCTTTAATTGTTCCACCTGTTGCCAGCAAGTCGTCGATGAGCAGGACGTTTTGGCCTTTGGTTATGGCGTCTTCTTGGATTTGGATGGTGTCTGCTTCGTATTCTTTTTGGTAAGTGTAGTCGATGCATTTGAAGGGTAATTTGCCTTTTTTGCGGATTGGCACAAACCCAGCGCCCAATTCATAAGCAAGTGGTGCCCCAATGATGAAGCCTCTGGCTTCGTTTGAAGCGACAACGTCTACTTTTTTGTCTTGATAATGTTCGGCTAACTGTTTGATTGTTTGTTTAAAGTATGCTGGATCTTTAAGGATGGGTGCAATGTCCCAGAAGCATACGCCTTTAAAGTCTGTACAGCGAAGTTTGGTTCTGATATCAATATTTTTGTCGGTTTTATTCATGTCTTTATTCTCCAAGTTACTGTTTATGTGCAAAAGCTCCCTCAAGCGCTTTACTGCAGCCGCAAGCTTGCTCAGATGGGATTGCTTTCACGGTTTCAACGATAATTTTCTTGACATTTTCAATGTTAGCAGTCATTACTTTAATGATGTCGCCAATGCAAACTGGATGGTCTTTCCAAACGTCATAATCAGTTACAAGAGACATGTTTGCAAAGCAGATTTCAGCTTCACGAGCCAAGATGCATTCAGGCACAAGAGTCATACCAACAATGTCTGCGCCCCATCCACGGTACATTTTTGATTCGGCTTTAGTGCTGAAACGTGGGCCTTCAATGCAAACGTATGTTCCAGCCGTATGGTGTTTGATTTGGAGTTTTTTGGCTGAGTCGATTACGACTTTGCGGAGTTCGGGACACATGGGTTCTGCGACGCCAATATGGCAAACCATGCTTTCAACAGATGTGTAAAATGATTGTTCACGCCGTGTGGTTCTGTCAATAAATTGGTCAACAACAACCATGTCTCCCGGCTCGTACTCTTCTCGTAGTGAACCAACCGTTGAGGATGACAAAATATGTTTAACGCCAAGGCTCTTTAGCGCCCAAATGTTTGCCCTCACAGGAATGTCTGTTGGCCTAATTGTGTGTTTTTTTCCGTGTCTTGGTAGAAACGCAACGTTTTTGCCGCCCAATTCGCCGATTGTGATGGCGTCTGAGGGTTTTCCGTATGGAGTATCTACTGTGACTGTTCTTATGTTACTGAAAAGTTTAGGGTCGTCAAGACCTGTTCCGCCGATTATTCCAATTTCTGCTTGCATAAAAAGCTAACTTGACGTTTAGGGCTTATAAAAATAACGCCTCAATGCTCAATAACAAAAACCGTTGAGGTGCATCAGACGTACTGAATCCATTGGTTGGGGGTTTGGTTGATGCTTTTTTAGACAAAACATGGAATAATAACCAATAGCACCTTAGAAAAGCAAAGAGGCTTTTTTTGCTCAAGTGCTTTTAAATACCCTGATACTTATAGCATGTAGACTAGTATGACCCGTAAAGCCCAAGAACGCCTTGCACACCATGAAAAACGGTTAGAAAGAAGAGACAAAATGCTAATTCACGATAAAGCCAACGAACGTGCCACGGTGGAGGAAGTTTTTGACCAAACCACCCGTCTAGTCGTTTTCGATTTACTAAACGACGGCATCCTTTACGAAGTCAACGGTGTAGTCAGCAGCGGCAAAGAAGCACGGGTTTACTGGGGCAAAAACAAGGAAGGCAAAGACTTAGCCGTAAAAATCTACCTAACTTCCTCAGCGGAATTCAAGAAGGGAATGCTCAAATACATTGAGGGTGACCCACGATTCAAAAACGTCAAACGAGACACCCGCTCATTAATCTCAGTTTGGGCTCAAAAAGAGTTTCGCAACCTTGAAGAATCTTGTCAGGCAAAAGTACATGTTCCTAAACCAGTTGTCGTGAAAAGTAACGTGTTAGTTATGGAGTTTATAGGCAAAGACGGCAACAGCGCACCTTCCCTCAAAGAGTCACCCCCCGAAAATCCTGAACGAATTTACGAAATGCTTGTAAACAGCATTAAACGGCTTTACCGAAAAGCCAAACTGGTACACGGCGACCTCAGTGAATACAACATTTTAATGTGGAAGGGCAAACCAGTCATCATCGACATGTCGCAATCAGTTTCCATTGAGCATCCAATGGCTGATTTCATGTTGACAAGAGACTTAACTAACTTGAATAGGTTCTTTAGTAGGTATAGAGTAAATGTTACCCCAGTTGAAGAATTACATAAACAGGTTGTAGGAAAATAAATGTCTAATCTAGATTCCTTTGTTAGAATTCCAAAAGAACGCGTCGGCATACTTGTTGGTCCAGAAGGCAAAACCAAAACCTACATTGAAGAACAAATGAAGGTAAACCTTGCAGTTGACAGCGAAGACGGCGGCGTAACCATCACGCTTGGCGAGGGCCAAAATGACCCATCCATGCTGCTGCGGGCAAAAGATCTCGTAACCGCCATAGGCAGAGGCTTTGCACCCGAAGTCGCGTTTCGCTTAATCCGAAACGAAGACGACGTTTTTGACATGGTTGACTTACGCATCGTTTTTGGGCGTTCTGAAGCAGACATTAAACGTATAAAAGGCAGAATTATCGGCTCCGAAGGTAAAACCCGCCGCTTAATTGAAGAGTTAACTGAAGCCAACGTGGCAATTTACGGTCACACAGTTGGAATCATCGGTAGTTTTGAAGAAGCTGACGCTGCCCGAAACGCGGTACAAATGATTGTTGAAGGTTGCGAGCACAAAACCGTGTATCGGTACCTGCAACGCAAACGTACCGAGATGAAGAAAGAAAAACTACAGCTTTGGGAAACACCTCCCGAAAAACGGTAACCTGCTTTTTTCTTTTTTCTGCTTTTAGGCAAGGGACTACTTGTTTTAACTTTTTTCCAATAGTTTTAAAAAAGGGTGCCAGAATTTGGCTTATTGACCAAAAATGAATAAAAATGGGGTTAAGCGACTTTTTTGTTTATGCTTGTTAGCGTTTTCGTTGTTGTCAACCTTGATTTTAATTAACGTTAATCCCGTAAGAGGTTTGTCTTCTATTCATATTTGGCCTGACGGTTTGGTTGAACCATCCAACGCGCCGATTCAACGTAACGGTGACGTATACACTTTAACAGGGGACATTAATGCTGCATTAACGGTGGAAAAAAGCGGCATAGTGATTGATGGAAAAAGCCATCTACTTCAAAGCGATGAACATGCAAAAGCCCTCTCTCTGGTAGGCGTTAACAACGTTGTAATAAAAAACATAGCTATCTCTAATAGTAGATATGCTG
Organism: Bathyarchaeia archaeon; assembly: GCA_042296865.1. Taxonomy (GTDB): domain Archaea; phylum Thermoproteota; class Bathyarchaeia; order Bathyarchaeales; family Bathycorpusculaceae; genus Bathycorpusculum. Next base: position 597,916 of record CP170178.1, read on the forward strand.
TTTACGCTGAAAATTCCACCAGTATCACTCTCGAAAATAACGATGTTGCCGATTGTGGAGACGGCTTTGTTTTTGAAGGTTGCAACCAAAACTTGATTAAAAACAACGAGTTAAATTCGATTAACTATAACTCGATCTATTTTGGAGATTCATCATACAATACGGTTTCTGGAAACAAGCTTGACGACTGTAACACTTTCATAAATGGCGAGAATTCTAACGGTAACAAGATTTTCGATAACAACTGGAACATCCATTCCAGCCCCTTCTACAATGGGATAAATTTAAGAACACAATCAAGCAACAACATGATCTATGATAATATAGGCTCAGGAGTAGTTGCTTTAGCTGGAAACAACAACAGCATCTACAGAAACAGCTTAAGTTATATTTCATTACTAGAGCCTGAAGACGGCTTGTACAGTGTAAATCCATTCACTAACTGCACAGTTTACAACAACCATGTTGGAAGCATAACGCTGTCAATGACAAGTTACTCAAAAGTATTTAACAACACAATAACGGGTCGTTACAATGAAGGTGTTCATCTTATGTACGCAGCGTCTTTTAACGAAATCACTGGCAATACCCTAACTGGCAGCAACATTTTTGTTGAAGGCGGCTCTGCTTCTGTTGGTGGAAGCCTTGACTGTACAAACAACATAATTTCAGAAAACATTGTTGTAACTGACAAGCAAGTTGGCATAGAAATAGAGGAAGGTCAAGGCAGCCGTGTGCTTTCAAACATTATTCAAGCAAAAGATTCTCAAGGTATCCGTATAAACTGTTACGGAAGCAGCCCATTTGACATAACAGTTTCAGGCAATATAGTTCTAAACAGTTTATGCGGCATATATGTTGAAGGAACCAATAATCAGCCCTGTAACGTGTTTTCTGGAAACCTGTTAACCTCTAACATGTACGGCGTATTCATCCATGGGTCAGCTGTAAACGTTATTTCAGGAAACAACATTTCAAGCAACGTTTATGGCTTATACACGGAGCAAGCCTTAGCTAGAACCGAGCCTCAAGAATTCTACACCGTTACCAACAGCACGATAACAGGAAACCTTTTCAGTAAAAACACTTTTGGCATATACTTTAATTCCTCATCACAAAAAAACAATGTAACCCTCAACAATTTTGAAGACAACAACATCGGCATCGGCGTAGGAGAAGATTCCTCACGAAATCTAATCTACAATAACAATTTTGTAAATAACAATAACCAAGTAAGCTTCTATCCATGGAGAGAAAACCTGAACACCACGTACCCGACAGGCGGCAACTACTGGAGCGACTACACCGGTCAAGACCAGTTGAGCGGGCCAAATCAGACCAGTCAAGGAAGCGACACTATGGGCGACACACCACACGTTCTTGACCAAAACAACAACGACTACTACCCGTTCCTGCAAAAAATTGAAACACCCAAACTTGAAACCCCCCAAGCGCCTTTAACGTTACCTGAATTCCCACAACAAACAGAACCCGAACCATCCACACAACCAACGACGCCACCACAAACCACACAACCCGCGGATGAAACCCAAACGCCAACAACAGCAACGCCTGAATTGCCGGCTTCAACTTTGCTTATGGTTGTTGCAGTTGTGACGACTGTTTTTTGTGTTAGCTTGGGGGTTTTTGTTTATTTTAAAAGAACGTGACTTTTCTAAGCGGTGAGCAGGTTGCTATTTACTATGAATTTGGTGTTCTCAAAGAATTGTCTACTAGAAATTGTGGTTTGAGTAAAAAAAGCGTTAGGTTTTAAGTTAAAAGTTAGCAAAAATTTCTAAATAAGCGTATTTAGTCAAAATTCAGCAAAATTTATAAACTGATTGTATCTGACAATGGCTTGTAAGGTATTAAACATAAAAGAGTTGAGCAGTAGGCAAAAAAATTGAATAAAAATACTAAAATCTTTTTTGTACTTTGTATGACAACGATTGTGTTGTTTGTATTTATTCCTCAATGCGTTTGTCAAGAGTCAGTTTTGCATGACAAGGCTTTTTCGTTTCTTGAAAAAGTCGTAGGCTTAGACACATCAAAATACATTGTTGCGTACTCAAGCTATTCCGATTTTGATAAGTATCAAAACGTATCCTCAAGTAAGTCCAGTTTGGGTGAGTTAGTCGGGAGACTTTCTGATTATGATTCTTTGTCATACACTCTTAAGCTTGATGATAGAACAACAGAATTCAACTTTATGTTCCTCAATGGCACATTTTTATCTTGCTCAATTTCCCAAATTAATGGTTCTTTGGCGTCTGGTGCTTATGTTGATAGGTTGCCAACTGATTCATTAGAAGCTACAAAAGAGATACTTCAAAGATTAAGAGTGCATTTTGATGCCACTTATATTCAATCAATGATTGACTCGCTAAATTCTGTAAAAGACAAAACAAGCGTTAACGCAACCATTGATTCCGTAAAAAGACAAGTAATAACCTATCCAGACGGTGAATCTTACACTTTTTCCTATGTTCTAAATGACGCTGCAGCCTCACCTAAAAGCGTAGTTATATCATTTTTCAACGGAGAACTAAAAGGGATTTCTATTCCTTGGAGTTCCTACGAGATAGCAGAAGACAAAATAATTATTTCAAGGGAGCAGGCGATTGAGATTGCTAAAGAAAACGCTCAAAACGCTTCAACAGAGCCTTTGAAGTATCGTAGTGACCCTATCAAGGCTGAGTTAACATACATCACAACAGACGAGAATCCTTACCTAGCTTATCCTTTATGGTATGTTGAGTTGCCTCTAGATTATCCTGGTTCCACAGTTACTGGGTGGCAAGCAGGCATCTGGGCACACACAGGCAAAATAGCATACGGTCACCCCGCAGGAGTCCTAGGAACAATAGACACAAACAACCAACAACAACAAAACCCATCGCCAACACCAACACCGCTAAACCAAAACAACGACAACTGGCAACTTACAATCTACACAACCATAATAGCGGTAGCAATCCTGTCAACAACGCTGCTCTTAATAATTAAATATCGAATCAAAAAATAACCGAGCACTACTCCTTTTTATTAACCCTTTGATGTAAAGCGTCAATCTGCTTCTACGGAAAACGGTACTTGATTACACATGCTGGGTTTGCCGGCTACTTTTTAGTTATAAAGCTTATGGAAGTATTGATGGTTTCTTTGCGAATCGGGTTTATTTTGCTCTTAAGCGTTTTTCAACTAGTTCGGTTAATCGTTTGATGTGTTCGGCTTTGTCTTTTTCTAGATAGTTCCAGAATTCCATGGCTTCTTGGTCTTCTGCTGAGTCTTTTTTGTAATTGTTTCTGATGCGCCATAAGCTCTGGTTTTCTTTAGTTAACTGCTCCATCAAGTCGTAAGCGCTGTTGCTTAACATGCCCTGTTGGGCAGGCTCCTTATTCTCCATACAGGTTCACCTCCAAAACAAAGCGGCATTCAAAATACTAGAACCAAACTTGAAATTTTAGTTTAACTGCTTACACAAACACAACCACAAACACAGCAAAACAAACGCCACCAACAGTTTACTGCTTGTGACAAACTGCCCAACCAAACAACAAACACCAAAAACAGCAGAACCAAAAAAGCAGCCTCCAGCTTTAAACGTTAGTTGTAGTTGTACATAGCAACTCTACAACAACAACAACTAAACAAAAATTGTTAGTGGGCTCATGGCCATTAAACGCTTACAATCTACGATTATAATCGTTAATGGTGGTTTCGCACTCAAGATCCACATCATCCTACACGTCTACGGGGCCAGAATCGTCATCGCCCACCAACCAAAAAACTCAGGTTAAACCCATTAAACCTTTAGGTCAAAATCCAAAAAAACAAACTAAACCAAAAAAACATAAACTAAAAAATGATTAAAAGCGCAAACCCTTAAAGTTTAACGCTAATTTCAACGCCGTCATTACCCACGCCGACATAACGGCTACTGTACTTACCGGAAGTACGAACATAATCCAGATACTCTTTCATTTCAGCAGCAAACTTGCCAACGTTATCCGCAACGATAACTGCGCCTTTCCACAGTTTATCCTCAATAAGCTTAAGATACTGATAATACTCGTCTTTAGCCGCGTCCAAAAAAACAAAATCAAAACAGCAAGCCAAAGTCGGAATCACTTCAACAGCGTCACCACCGATTACTTGAACGTCTACCCCGATTTCTGATTGCCGAATGTTGTCTTTAGCTACTTCTGCTTCATCTAAATGTTCTTCTATAGTGACAAACCTTGTGTTCTTTTCTAGTTCACGACCAATCAAAATAGTTGAGTAACCGATAAAAGTGCCCACTTCAAGAACGTTTTTTGGTTTAACCTTTTTTACTTCTTCAACCAAAATTTTTCCTTTGGCTGGTCCAACAATTGGAAGAAACTCTACAACTGCAATATCTGCAATTTCATTTAACAGTTGATCAGCTTTACTTAAGGGGTTTTTAGACATTACGAAGGCACCTTCAGCTTATCAAAGAACACCTGTTGCAGTTTAGCAATTTTAGGTGCAATCACTACTTGACAGTACGGTTCTTTGAGATGCGTCTTATAATAGTCTTTATGAAAAACCTCAGCATTATAAAAGATTTTCAGTGGCTCAACGCTAGTTATGATGGGTTTATCGAAGATTCCTTCATTATTCAACTCAGCAATTAACTCTTCAGCAGTCTTTTTTTGCGCTTGGTCACTATAAAAAATGGCTGAACGATACTGCGAACCAACATCTGGCCCTTGACGATCAACCGTTGTTGGGTCATGCGCTGAAAAAAAAATCTCCAGAATTTCACAAAAACTAATCATTTCAGGGTCAAACGTCACCTGAACTGCTTCAACATGACCAGTAACGCCAGAAGTAACATCCTCATAGGACGGATTCGTTAAATCTCCGCCTGTATATCCAGGTTCAACTTTAATTACGCCCCGTATAATACTAAACGCTGCTTCCACACACCAAAAACAGCCTCCAGCCAACGTAGCAACTTCAAAACCAGAATTTTCACTCAACCCTTTTAGCCTCAAAACAAGTTTAATTATTGTTCAATACTGGAACGCTATAAACCTACTGCTTAACCTTTTTCGCGTTGCAGCTACACTTTTAACTCCAAAAACGCTTTTTCATAAACGGGAAAGCAAGATGAACCACCAAGAAGCCCCCCTAAAACAAATTCACGTTGAACCCTTGGCCTCTGAAAGCTTCGGCGTCCGCTCAATGTGCACACTAGTCAAAACCCCCGACGTCAATATGCTTTTAGACGCAGGCATCTCCCTTTGTCCATGGCGATTCAACCTACCACCCCACCCGGTCGAATTCCAAACAATACAAGCCCTCAGAAAAAAAATCGCAGAAGCGGCAGACAAAGCCCAAATCGTAACAGTAAGCCATTACCATTATGATCATCATACGCCGTCCTTTGAAGATTGGGTCGTCAACTGGACTGCTCAAACAGAAACTGCTCGGCAAATTTACCAAAACAAAACGTTACTCATCAAAAACCCAAAAGAGAACATTAACGCCAGTCAACGTGAAAGAGGATGGATGTTTATGAAAACAGGCGCTAAACATGCTAAAACAGTTGAAAACGCTGACGGCAAAGCCTTCATTTACGGAAACACGCGGCTGGTTTTCTCTGAAGCGGTAGCTCACGGCGAGGAAAAATCAATGCTGGGTTATGTAGTTATGGTTACGGTCGAATATGCTGGTGAACGGTTCATGTTTGCCCCTGACGTTCAAGGTCCAATCTCAAACCGTTCCTTACAGTTGATTTTGGAGGCTAAACCGTCTATGCTGATGCTTGGGGGACCACCATTTTATCTGTCGGGGTTTCGAGTAAACGAGGTAGCTTTAGAAAACGCTACAGAAAATCTAAAAACTATCGTTAAAACTGTTCCACTAACGATTATCGAACATCATACGCTTAGAGACGAATTTTGGAAACAAAAGCTTGCTATAGTTGAGGAGCAAGCGCATCAAGCGGGCCACAGCGTTTTAACGGCTGCCGAGTTTGCTGGTGAAGAAAACCGTTTTTCAGAATTTAACCGTAAACGCCTGTACCGTGATTTTCCTCCGTCAAAAGAGTTTCAACTTTGGACTAGGACTCTTAACGGTAAGGCAATTAGTAAGCCGCCTATTTAGGCTTGGTTTTTAGTGTTTGTCTTTATGGCGTGTAATAAGTTTGTAACTGTATTGTTCGTCAGTATTTGTAGGTATTATTACGCACAATAATTATTATCTAAAAAACAAGTATCTTAAGTCACACGAAAAAAGGCTGAAAGTCAATAGAAAAGAACTTTAACAATTGACTTAATATTACGTATTTTAACTAAATACTGTGTTTTCATAAGGTGTTTAAATCCAATCTGCTATTTGTGTGTCTGTACGACTCGGAGGAAAAAAATTAGTTGAAGCAAATAGCAGTTAAAGAAAAAGAGAGAAAAGAACTTGGAGCAAAATTAGCTGACGTTTTCACTGAAAAAATGGGCGGACTTTCGACAGAATTGCAAGAAATATTGCTAGATGACCTTGTTACAGCATTCGAAAATAGAATAAATGTGTTAAACCGCATCGCTGAAAACACTGACAACTAAAGCAGTTGCATGGAAAAAGTTACTGATTAGTAATACATAAAGCCTTTATATCTAAAAAACGGATTTGTGTTCAACAAATGAGGTCTATGGATGCGACGTTCAAAACTTGAAATGTATGTTGACATTCTGAAGGTGCTGGCTCATCGGGGTCCATTGAAGCTGACCCACGTAATGTACAAGGCTAACGTTAACTGCAGTGTACTTAAGGAATACTTGGATTTCCTGATCAAGCAGGGCTTGGTTGAAGAACGCACTATTGGTAAGCGACGCGTAGTTTATGCTATTACGCAACGTGGAATTACAGTGTTGAAATATTTCAGAGAGCTAAAGCAAGTGTTGCCTATTGTCGAAGAAGCACGTAATTTAGCGCCAGTTCCCTTCTAATCTCAATTTTTTAGTGAATCCCTCTACTCAACCTCATTTTTGTTCATATTCTGAATCTGATTAAAAACGGTTTCATTTTTTAAGTAACACAAATACTTATCAGTATTCCGTAAGACTTAATAAACACTTGCAAGTAACACAACTGTATACTTGAAAAACAAATAAACTCGGGGAAACTTGGTTGAGCAAAGAAGAAATGTTTGGAAAAAAACCTCTCGTTATTCTAGAGAAAATAAAAGAAAACCTCGAGAGACTCAATGAGAAAATAGAAGTAATGATTGAAATACAGAAAAATGGAAACGGCAAAAAAGAAACGTCAATGGTCCCCGACGCCTCACTGGACGTCATGACGCTGCTAAACATGCCAGATCATCTGCGAAAAACAGCAATGACAATCTGCAGAAATGGACGCGCCACCGCAGAAGAAATATCAGACCAAACATGCAGAGCCCGAGCAGTAGAAAGCGCATATCTCAACCAACTGGTAATCATGGGTTACCTTAAAAAAGAACGTAAGGGCAGAAAAGCTTACTTCTATGTTGATAGAGAATCACAGAGCTGAAAAACATGAGCAAAATTATAGCTGTACACTCATACAAAGGTGGAACCGGAAAAACCCTTATGTCCGTAAACTTGGCCGCAACATTTGCTAAACAAGGTAAAAAAGTCGCTATCTTCGACCTAGATTTTAGAGCGCCAAGCCTTTTTGCAATACTAAAATGTGAAAACGCTGAAACCTGGTTTAACGACTACCTAAACAATACTAGCGAAATAAACAAAATCTTAATCGATTTAAGCTCAAGAATACCTGGAGATGGCAAATTTTGCGCGGCACTTGCAAACCCTGCAACCGAAGCTATACGAGACATGTCCGCCAAAGACCGTAAATGGGAAATGAGAGCATTAGGTCGACTGTTGTCTCTGCGAAATACACTTCTTAATGAACAAAAATTTGATTACTTGATCTTTGACACGAGCCCGGGTCTGCAATATTCTTCTATAAATGCGATTGTAACAGCTGACTTTGTTGTTGTTACCACAACTGGTGACCGTTCAGACGTAAACGGAACCAAACGTATGCTTGCTGAACTTTATAACTTGTTCGAGAAGAAAACAGGTTTAGTAATTAACAAAGTGCTTGATACTTCTAAAAGCAAAAGTGTGGAGCTTGCCAAAAAAGTAAAAGACACTTATCAGGTTCCGTTACTTGGGGCAGTGCCTTGCTTCTGCGAAATCCTAAGAGCTGAAGGGAACTATATCTTTCCACAAGACAAGCCTGACCATCCATTCACCAAACTTTTGGCAGAAATGGCTGCTAAAATTGAACAGAACGAAAAAAGTTAATATTTTTTTTGACGTTTTCTTTTTTATTGTTTAACGTTTTTTTCTAACTGGTGCTTTACGTAATTGTATCAAAAACTTAAAAATGTTCGACACGCTAGATGCTGGCAGGAGAAAATATTTTGGTGTTAGATAAATCAGCAATCATACTTGCGGGTGGAACCTCGAAAGGTTTTCCTGAGGATAAAGGCACATTATTGCTTGAAAATAAACCTTTAATTAAACGCGTATTTGACATTGTTAACCCCATCGCTGACGAAGTCATAATCGTAACCAACACGCAAGAAAGAGCAGACACGTACGCAAAACTCTTGCCCGAAACAGCCATATTCGCTCTTGATAACCAAACTGCACGTGGACCCTTGATTGGCGCTATTGCAGGTTTTGAAGCTGCTCAAGGCAAATACTCCATGCTTCTGCCGTATGATTCGCCTTTTATTTCAGAGGAATTAATTATGCTGCTTTTTGATCTTGCAGTAGGTAAAACCGCGACTGTTCCAAGAAACCCTGATAACGAAATTGAACCGCTCTGCTCCGTTTACCAGACAAAGCTTGTGTTGGAAACTGCACGGGAAGTTGCAGCTGAAGGAGCTGTTGACTTGCAGACGCTTGTTGAGAGACTTCGTGGTGTACGATATATTTCAACAATGGTTATCGAACAGATTGACCCGGAACTCAGGTCCTTCTTTAGTGTTAACACGCCTTTAGACTTGAAAAGGGCGGCTGTGATGCTTCAAGGAAAACCCAAATCATCAAAAACTAAAGGCCACAAGTCAAAATAACTGTTTTCTTTTTATCACCTTTTTTCTTGGCAAATGAGGCATTTTCGTAAATTTTCACTGCGTTTGTATACAAAAGCATCAACAAAACCAACTTTGCCCCAAACTTTCTAAACGCTAAATGACGATTATTTAACGAAAACAAACGAACCTTATATAATCATAGAAACGCAGTGCCGATTTTCCGTTGTTTGGTTGACAACTTGCTTTAGCGGCAGGCTTTTTGGATAAGATTAGTGTTTTCGTAAAAAGCTTTGCCACTAAATTGTCGTTTTTGTTTAGCCTGTTTGGAAGTTGGTGTTTAGTTTAGTGATTGCATTGGCTCATAAAGGTGTTATTTTTTACTTTTTAGATTATTTTGCGGTTATGTTCTTTTGTTTTATAGGGTGTGCTGCAAACTTTGCCTTATCTCTTTAACGAAAAAATTTCGAACGGTCATTTTTTACATTAAACAGTTAAAAATAAACATGTAGTTATCGCCCAAATGATAGCAACAAATGCAATTTATCCATAGTTTGGGTCAAATTTGGCTTTCCGATTGGCGAAGCCTGTTGGTGGTGGCTGGTGAGAGCCTTTTTTGGAAAATTGCGAAAGGGTTATTTTCGTCAGAGAAAATACGTGGGTTGACCATGGATAGTGATTAAAGGGGGTCGGTTGCTTGACTGCCAAGAGACCTTTGAAAAACAGGGAAAAGTTGGGTTGCAAAAGAGTGTGTTTGGTTGATGCTTTTGTATACCGGTGGGTAGTTAAGCTTGCGTTTGGAGGCTTTTCGGCATGTTTTTCGAGGTTTTTTGCTGTTTTTATGTTAGGATTTGGGGTTGCTTGCCTTGAGTGTTGAGCGTAATGTGTTGATTTCCGTTCTTAAAATGACTCAAAAATCTTCGGTTTTAATTAAAGATGTTAAAGAAGATGCCAAACTGCCTATCGAGACAACGTACATGTTGCTGGAAAAGCTTCAATCTGAAGACTTGCTAATTTTGAATGGCGAAAAAGTTGAGGTTTCAATTGACGACCGGCTAAAGCTAGCCGTAAAAGCGGTCTCATCAGGCGCTGACATTCAACATGTTAGCAACTTGCTCTGCTGGCAAGAGTTTGAAGAAATCGCCGCCATTGCATTGCGAAACAACGGGTTTGTTGTCTCCAAAAACGTCCGGTTCACGCATGCTGGACGCAAATGGGAAATAGATGCCGTAGGCTGCAAACACCCCTTAGTAGTCTGCATCGACTGCAAACATTGGGTTCGCGCAATATCTCCGTCTGTTTTAGGCAAGATTGCGCTGGCTCAAGCAGAACGCGCCAAGGCTTTAGCGGAGTTTTTGCCAGCTGCGAAGTTGCAGTTGGAATGTTCCAAATGGGAAAAAGCCCAGTTTGTTCCAGCTGTTTTATCGCTTGTGCAAGGCAGCTTCAAGTTTTATGATGACATACCTATTGTTCCTGTGCTTCAACTGCAGGATTTTTTGTGTCAACTGCCGGCTTATATGTATCAGTTGAAGTCTTTTGCTAAAGTGTTTGATCATTTAGGTTAAAATTTTTAGGATAGAGGCTTTGGATATTTTAATTGCTGGGTACAAGCTTAAAAAGAACATTACAACTAAAGCGGTTAGTAGCCACGCAGCGATTCCCACTATTGTCCAAGTTGTCACTAGTGGGTTGGCCATCAAAATCATAAGTGTTATCATGATTCCAAAAGCGATTCCAACGCCAAAACTTGAAAACAGCACAATTAAACCTTGAATAGACAAAATACTTACGACAATGCGAGGTTTGGTCCCGATAGCCCGTAGAACGCCGAATTCTTGATGCTGCTCCTCAACAGACAAAACTTGAAAACCAACAAGACAAATAGCGGCAGAAGCCAAAGTGACCAGCGGAACAAACATAATAACCGTCCACGAAACCCCCAAATAGTTCAAGTTACGCTGCGTAACTGTGTCAAGCGGAAAAACCTGCAAGTCAGTGTCGATGGCATTTAGCGTCTGCTCAAGTTGTTCAATGAAAACAGTTTTGTCAACGTCGTCTTTAGGTGTAACGAGTAAAATGTTTGGGTTGTAGCCTGTCAAGTTTTCAAGCGTTTCTATTGGTACATATGTTATAAAGCCCTTGTTAATTGGGTCAATACAAACGCCATTTATGTCAAAAGTTTTATTGTACATTTTTACGGTTTGAACAAGCGGGTCAGAATAGTTTATTTTAGCGTTTAAGTCAGGAGAATACATTTTTGTGGCTATTGAATCACCAATTACGGCTTCAAAACCTGCTTCGTTTGCTAAAAATCGCCCCTTAAACGATAAAGGACCCTGCGTGTTTTTAGGGTTCAAACCAATAATCAATGAATCTCCTTCACGATGCCCGCCGACAAAATCCGCTTTGCCATTTACGACAGTAAAATTTCTGCCCTCCAAAATATGCGTCTGTAAAACAAGCCTTTCATCAACTACTGACACCGTGCTTAACGCACCCAAACTGTTGATTGCTTCCTGCGAAACAGCATAGTCCGAGTTAGAGTAGTCAAATCCAGAATCTACAGATTCCCCTGAAAATGTAGCCAACAAATGCAAATATTGCTCGCCCAAGTCGCCATGCGCTACAGCAACCGAATTAAAAGTGTTAATGCTTACAGGATCCTGAACCCACGAACTAGTCGTGTCACGTGCGATTATGCCGCCTGCAATTGAAATAGTGAGCAGAACAAAAACTGCTGAAAGCAGAATCACCATGCGTACAACTGCGTTTTGGCGGCGGCTGAGGCTTCGGGTGGCGATCTTCCAGGTTATTCCAAATTTTGAAAGGGGTTTGTGCTTTTTTTCGGCGACTATTCCGTAATAAGTGACTGGTGAAAGAGCGTTTATTGGCGGCATTCTGGCTGCATCAATTATAGGTTTTATGCCGAAAACAAGCGCTAAAACCAAAAAAACCCCAAAAACAAAAAAAACATACAATAAATTGGGCAAAATATATGAGCCCAAAACCAAAGTTGCCACCAAAAAATCTGCAGTTACACCGAAAAATGTGCCTAGCAAGCACCCACTTACGGCGACGATAAGTAGTTCTGTTGTGAAGTAGCCAGCTACAAGTGAGCCTGGGCAACCTGCAGCTTTAATTAAGCCAAGGTCATGGGTTCTTTGAGTCATCATCAAAAAAACAATAAACGACGTCAAGATGCCGCCGACAATAAAAACCAGCGGTTCAATAAACGCTAAAATCTGAGAAAAAACCACCGACAACCCAGTTGTTAACGTGCTTGTTTGAGCAAAAATCCCTATACCAACTCGAACACTGAAAAGCATCAAAAACAAGGTTGACGCGACGCTTAAAGTTAAAGTTGTAATGGTTAAACTTGTTTGAAGCGGCCTTCTAAGCAGGTCTTTAACTGGAAAACTCTGATTCATTCCTTAACCAGTCTTCCCTCATCAATGCACAAAACATAATCCGCTAAACCGCGGATATCCTGATCATGCGTGGAAACAATAACGGTTTTGCCCTCGTCCTTTAAGAGCTGAAAGATTTGAATGATTTTTTGGCCATTCTTTTTGTCCAAGTTCCCTGTAGGCTCATCCGCAAGAATCAAGGGTGGGTTATTGGCTAAAGCCCTTGCAAAAGCTACCCGTTGCTGTTCACCGCCGCTTAATTGTGACGGAAAATGGTTTGCTCTATGCTGTAAACCAACGGTTTCCAGTAGCGTTTGGATGCGTTCTTCGATTTCATGGCTGGGTTTTCTTAGCCACTCCATGGGAAAAGCAATGTTTTCTGCAACCGTTAACGTGGAAACAAGGTTGAAGGATTGAAAAACGTAGCCGGTTTGGTTGCACCGGAAATCTGCCAGTTCTTCCTCGTTCAAACGTGTTAAGTCTTGGTCTGCAACTTCTATTTCGCCGCTTGTTGCACGGTCAATTCCGCCGATAATGTTGAGCAAGGTTGTTTTGCCTGAACCTGAAGGTCCACATAAAGCCACAAACATGCCCTTAGGCAACTCAAGGTTTACACGTTTTAGGACTTCAACTTTTTCTGGTCCCAACGGGTAAGTTTTAGATAACTCGTGAGCAGCAACCATGAACTCTTTTTTTATTTCTTCTTCTGCCATGCCAATTCCCGCAGTTTTTTGTTAAGGGCTTGTGGTTGGAAGTTAATAATAAGGTTGAGGTACGTTCCCTTACTGAGTCGGTTCCTAAGCATTTATTACTTCAACAAACTAATCAAAACAGGAAGGAATACCATTGTCAACAAGAAAAACGCTTCCTATTCTGTCCACATTGACTTTGGCAGCTTTTATATTATTGATGATACTGTTTCTTTCCAAGCCAGGCGATTCAGACATCTGGTGGTACGGTGTCTTTTTCCAAATAGGGCAGTACCATAACTCAAGCACTTGGTTGCATGGTGCAGTGACAGGTGTTTTTGGATGGCTTTTTTTAGCCCTTCTTGCCATAACAGCCATCTTGTTTCACAAACAGTTGAAGAAGAAAGAATAGCCTACTGCGAAAGCGCCTCAGAAGTCTCCTGATAACACTTATCAATATTCAAGTTGCCCCGGTCACGCTTCAAAATACGAACCTTTTCAGGGATTTTGTCTTTCTGCCAATCGTTCCAACTGATTTCTTTAAACAACCACCGTTTCCCTAAGTGTGCGGCTACCACGGCATGTTTGTACTCGTTGCCTGTTGGGATAAACTCGTCTAGGAACCTGAAGAGTTTGTCGATTTGGGGTTTGGGAAAGTAGGCGTAGTAGGTTGCGTTTTTTACTTCAAAAGCGTAGGTGTGTTTGCCTTTGCGTGCCATTATGTCTGGGAGCGGGTTTAGGCTGGGGTTGCTTACTGGGACTCGGACGGCGAAGTAGCCTTTTTTGTGGAGCAGTTTGACCAGTACTGATTCGCTGTAGAAGCCGCGTTTGCGCCATCTGCGGAGTTTTATTCGGTCGAAGTCTTTGCTCATCAACACACGCCTGTCTTTGCTTCTTTTTTTGGGTTGGCTGCATAAAATGTTTGTTAACACGCCTGCGGCAACTGTGTGTTTGGGTGATGCTCTTGTATACGCTTTGTTGCAACAAAAACATTGGTGTGCACTGGTGATGTTCACTGGTGACACATAATACTAAATTAACCAATACAACACAACTGTATTTACGCCATGTTAACGAAATCAAAACAATAGCCGATTTGCCTACACCAACCACCAACAAACCCGCCGACAACACAAAACAAGCTCCCCCAACACACACCAAAACACCATCAAACAACCACCCACAACAACAAACTACTCAAACACGAAACAACAAAAATGCTCGCTCTACAAAACAGCACACACACTACTGGCCAACCACAACCCAACATCTGCCAAATCCTCAATCAACAAACCACAAGTCAAAAAACCGCACCACAACCAATCGAAATACAGCAACCTAAAACCTGTTGCATAGAACAATTTTTCGCAGCCACTTTGCGCAAAAACAGCAAAGTTCGCCAAACACAGCCAACTGCTCAAAAAAGCGTTTAAAGTGCTCGAAGTGGTCTCGAAAAAGTCGCCTTTTGCTTCGGATGGAGATTTTCGGGGGTACTTATATGAGGCTCCGATATTCTCCATGCCAAGCCCCTAGGAGACACCTATCTAAGCTCATATTGAAGTCTTTTTGAAGTTTAGGGTTTTTTTTGAGGTTTTCAATTTTGTGTTTTGTGAGAAAAAATCACCCGTTTCTTCCAAAACGTACATTCGAAGAAAAACAACCTTAAGTTAAATATGCCTTTTTAGAATAAGCTAAAAATTTGCCCATTTAGACAAAAAAAGCCAAACGTTCAGTCGTAGACTTTTCGTGTTTTTAGGGCACCACCGAATTTAGAAAATATCGCAAAAATTTTTGAATACCCCTTTTTTGCAGCATAGCCAGATGATTTTCACTCAAAGGTAGGGGGCTCGTAGTTGGTTCTTAATTGGTCACCCGTGGAGTCTCTGGATGGTTCGCATTAATGGTGTGCCAATTCAGCAGCAGAGGCATTGTCAAGAATTTTTTGTAATTGGTTGTCTGCCTCTAAGGGTTGGTTTGCTGAATTTTGGTTTTTCGCTGGTGAGGTCATTCAATGTCTGGTCAACTAATTATTCAACAATTTTTTTTCAATTTTTTTTAATAAAAAATTTAACTTTAGACTACTTTTTAAATCTCAACAGACTGAAGGACCTGCCAAGTTAACGGCCTGTTTTAAAAACTTGAAAGGCAGCAAAGTTGGCAATAACTTGGCACTTTTCTAAAAGCATGGTTGCCGAGGGTTAGGACTGTTTAAACAAAAGTATCCAAGCACCGTATACAAAAGCATCACCCAATACACTTTTTCGCGTTTTTGAAAGCCTTGCCAGTTTAACCTAAATTTTTAGATGCTAAAGGCCACCAGACCCTATTTGCAGTCTATTAGTGGTTCTATGTTGAAACCTTAGAGGGGTAGGGTGAAAACTGGTTTGTTTGGTTTCTAATATCTTATCGATGCAGGAACTTAGAGTAGGGTTAAAAAAAGTCTCTAAGGGGGGTAGGTGCTATTGGTTGGAAATTGAGTCATTAGTATGTTGATTTTCAAGGGTTATTTGTTGGTTGTTTAAGTGGTTGATTTTACTGTTTTTTATGGTTAAAAATTCTGGGTCTTGTTAGAGCCCAAATGTGTTGTGCTGTTCATTTGTAATTGCTTTAAAAGTTAACCACTCTATTAGAAGCATATAGAAACCCTGCAAAAACCTGTAGAGAGTGGGCGGTTGGGTTGTGGTTTTCTCGCCTTTCCATTTTTTTGTCCAAGTCAACGCTGGTTTGCACCCCATTAAGCATGCGTAAACTGGGCATTTTTGCTATTGCTTGACATGAAACAAACCGTAGTCAGTAGCGGTCGTGATGTAGGTATTATCGTTTTTTTCTCCATCACCAGCGTAGAAAACTTTGATAAAAAGAAGGAGTGACAAGGAATTACCTTGCTCTCCAACGTTCCTCAACTATTTCTGACGGCGCTCCACCATTGTTAACTTTGCTCTGATAGCTAAACGATTTCCAGTCAGAAGGCAATGACTCTTCAGAAACAAACTTTTTCTCGTACGGTCTAAGATTCACCTGTTCATCCAGGACCTTATTCACATACTCCTTGTTCGGTTCAAACACAATCAAAGGCTCAACACTGTCATCCTTTAACAAGTCACGTATATCCATCTTTTCGTACTTAACCAGCAAGTCATTGCACATGTTAAAGTGTTCAATTTCGTGAGCACAAAACTCTGCCCAAATGCTTCTGATACGCTCGTTGGGCTCGGTTTGTGCACAAGAGTAATAGTTGTATGCTTCGTTTAACTGAATCAATGTAGCTTGCTGGAGCATAGTAGCTGTTGAATCGCCAACTTCTTCATACTGCGAGACGTGTTGTTCTTCAATTTCCCCGATTTCAGCATAAAGTTTTCTTGCCAAATCGTTTTCAAACATGGCGCCGTGTGTGCGGTAGTAAAGCATTGTCTGCTGCTCGCCAGAAACAATGGTGTAATAGTTCATCCAGGATTTTACGTGGGCAGAGTTTTTGTCAAAATGCATTCTTGCTTCATCATCTGGGTGGCGGTGTTCTATGCTTGTGGGGCGCCCGGGTTTGATTTCGGTTTTTCCCTGAACGATGTTTTCTGCGTCTTTGTTTTCGAGCATTTTCATTAACATGCTGTAGCGGTATAGGTGGTCGAAGTCTTCAAGTAACGCGTAGTCTAGCACTTGCCTGAAGTAATCGTCTGGTTCATTTTTTGCCAGGTTAGCGGTTAAATCTACTGCAACCTGCTCGTAACCAATTGTGGTTTCTAGTATGCTTTGGTTTCCCGGGTTTAACCAATCGACAGTCATTTGATGCTGGGAGTCCGCGCGCCTGATTAATGCGAGTTTGCGTTTTATTTCTTCGTTGTCGGTCATGCGAGCTATTGCATGGGAGGTTAGAACGCTGTTGTTTTCTATTCCGTTCATTAGGATTACGCGGGTGCGTGTGTATGCGTCTACTTTGTCTT
The DNA here is from genome assembly GCA_042296865.1 of Bathyarchaeia archaeon. Taxonomy (GTDB): domain Archaea; phylum Thermoproteota; class Bathyarchaeia; order Bathyarchaeales; family Bathycorpusculaceae; genus Bathycorpusculum. The sequence continues at coordinate 615,002 of CP170178.1, forward strand.
TGTCGTATGGGGTTTTGATTAGGTTGTTCCAACTCATGAATTGCTCTTCAATTGGTCTACCGTTCAATTCAAAGGGTTTGAAAATTTTTGATTTTTCGGCGCGAGCTGAGGGTTTTAGGGTTTCTTCAATATCGTATTTTGTTTTTTCCAAAGAAAGCACCTACTAAGAATTTAAAAAAGCTTCAATTATGAATTTGTGATTGCATTAAAGCGTCAACAAAAAATTGAAAACTAAACAATCGAATAACTTAGTTTATTTAAACTAAAGTGCCATTCCCAAAATTGGTTCAAACATGATTTTTCCATGAGTAACCCTCAGATGCCGGTCATGCTCCTCAAGAGTATCAAACACTCGACCACACTGCCGACACCTATATTTTCCTTCTAAAGTAAATTCGAATAACGACCCAACTTCCCCTACTTCAGACAAACCAGCTTCACCTCCAAACCAAACCCTCTACAGGTTCATTGAAAAACATGAATCGCTTAAGTATGTGTGATAGCCACAACGCAACAACAACCCCACAACAAAGCATTCTGTATACAAAAGCATCACCAAAACACAGTTCAAAAACGGATTGCGAAAAACTTTTCTGCACTTCCACACTAACCATTTCGTGGTTCAAATGTCTGATTTTAAAATTATAAACAAGCAAATCACCTTCAACACTGAAGGACCAGTTAGTTTTATTGATTTAAGCGATCAAATAAGCAGTGCAGTTGCTGAATCTAAAATCCGTAACGGGTTGGTACACGTGTTTGCTCCACATGCAACCGGCGTTCTGGTTTTGACTGAGAATGATCCTGCATTGCTTGAGGACATTAAGGTGTTTCTTGAAAGCTTAGTCCCGTCAAACGAGGATTACCAGCACCCTTCAAACGCGTATTCTCACTTACGGTCGATTCTCCTGCCGCCTGACAGGACCTTGCCGGTGATTGAGGGTGAAGTGGCTTTTGGAACTTGGCAATCACTGATGTTTATAGAAACCGACGTTTACCCACGCCGACGCACGGTAACCATGCAAGTTCTCGGCGAAACGTAACCACCAATTTTTTTTAAATCTCTGTTTTTCGGTAAACGATAATATAAAATCGAAGTAAATAACATCTGAATTGCAGTAATCATTGCTAAATTCATAACCATTACAACGCTAATTTAACTGTTTATTGTAAAAAATTCCCATTCGAAAAATTTTCGCCCATCCTGAAACCAAGATAACGTGCCACAACACCCAGCTTTACATGAAAACAAGCCCCAAAAACTCAAACTAAAGCAACAAAATAACCAAAAATGCGACAACTTTAACGTTAAACCCCCAATTTAAAGCCAAAGCACTGCATTATTTCGTGTTTAAACAAGTTATTTCTTTAAAAAGCTGTTTTTTACTACATGATTATATAAGGTTCGCAATACTTCGAAAAAAAAATGGTGTTTAGCCACCCGTTGCAACCTTTCTTCTTGCATCTCTTGGCCGCAACCGCGCCTTTTTCTTGTCTGCCGCTCTGGCTTGAGGTTTCTCTTCAAGCTCATCAGGCGCAGCTTCTTCCAGAGGCAAAGTGTCTACCGCTTCAGGAAAATTAACAACCGTTGCCTGTTCTGCACCAGCTTTAACCATCGCTGCTATTGCCGTGTCAACATCGCCGGGGTTAACATCAATACCTCTGACTGCATCCATTAACACGACAGATTCAAAACCAAGCTTTCTTGCGTCAAGAACAGTGTTAACAATACAGTAGTCAGTTGCAAGGCCCCCAATGAAGAAGCGTTTTACGCCGAGTTTTTTCAATTCGTCGGCAAGGTTTGTTCCGTCAAATGCCGAGTATGCCTCATGGTCTGGACGGGTAGCTTTGGATATGACTGTGATGTTTTGGGGAAGTTTAAGGTCACGGTGAAATCTGGCGCCTTCAGTGTTTTGAACGCAGTGTGGTACCCATGGTCCTCCTTGAGCTTTAAATGACATGTGGTTTGCGGGGTGCCAGTCTCTTGACGCTAAAACGTTGGCGCCTGCATCTTCAAATTTGCGTGAGTACTCGTTAAGTATTGGAATTATTTCGTCTCCTTGAGGAACCGGCAAGGAGCCGCCTGGAAGAAAATCGTTTTGAACATCAGTTATTAAAAGTGCGTCTGACTTGTTTAACTCGTAAGTTTTTACCAAAACAGCTTTCACCCTAAAATCTTTGCTAAAAATATTATAATTGCTGGTTGGGAATAAACTTTGCCGCTACCACCGTTTAAGCCTATGTTTGGGTGATGCTTTTGTATACAGAAAAAGCTGATGGATAACCTTATCTTTTAAAATTTCACACTTATAATTGGCGTCAAACATGCAAGCAAAAACAGTGAAACCCTCAGTTTCAAGCCGTGAAATGCGTGCTATAGAAACAAACTCTGAATACTTTGGAGTAAGCCTACTGCAGCTTATGGAAAACGCTGGAAGAAACATTGCAGAAGAAATTCAAAAACGTTTTCCAAACACAAAAAAAGTCGCGTTCTTTTGTGGGCTTGGCGGAAATGGGGGTGACGGTTTTGTTGCTGCACGGCACCTTTTGACGCAGGGTTACAGGGTCACTATTGTTTTGGCTGGGAAAAGTCGAGACATTAACCATCCAGCGGCGTTGCAGAATTGGAGTGCGCTTAAACCTTTTATGGATAGTATACAGGTTGTTGAGGTTTCTGACAGTTCAGCAATTTCTATGGTGGAAGCTGACGTGGTTGTTGATGCTTTGTTGGGAACGGGAACCAAAGGTAAACTAAAAGCGCCCATACTGCAAATGGTCCAAACAATCAATTCCATGCAAAGTTTCAAAATTGCGGTTGATGTTCCAACTGGGATAGATTCTGATACGGGCGATGTTTTAGGTGAGGCTGTTAAAGCGGATTTAACCATCACCTTCTACAAGTCCAAAGACGGTTTAGAAAAAGCCAGAAACCTTGTCGGCGAATTGGCGGTTAAAGATATTGGTTTACCTATGGAGCTTGAACGGTTTGCAGGTCCAGGCGACGTCAATCTTGCCGGGAAAAGGCGTGAAGCTTCAGCCCATAAGGGAGATTTTGGGCGAGTGCTCGTTGTCGGTGGAAGCAAGGTTTTTTCTGGCGCACCTACGCTTGTTTCCTTAGCGGCTTTGCGAACAGGGGTTGATATTGTTTACACGGCGTCTCCAGAAAAAACCGCTTACGAGATTTCGTCAATGTCGCCGGATTTGATTGCGATTAAACTTTCAGGTAGCAACCTTAACAGGGATAACCTGCAAGAGTTGGAGCCGTATTTGGCGTCGGTTGACGCGGTTGTGATGGGACCGGGGTTAGGTTTGAATGGCGAAACCAGCGAATTCGTTAAACTATTTGTTAACGCAGTAGAGAAGGCGGGTAAACCCCTACTTTTGGACGCTGACGGTTTGAAAGCTTTTGCCAAATTCAAAAGTCCCCTAAAGGTTCCTTTAGTACTAACGCCTCATGCAGGCGAATATGAGATACTTACAGGCACAAAATTGCCTGACAACTTGGAAGACAAAATCGCGTTGATTCAGAAAACCGCTAAAGAACTAAACGCTGTAGTGGTAGTTAAGGGCAAAATTGATGTTATTTGCAGTTCAAGCAGGGCTAAACTGAATTTAACGGGCAACGCTGGCATGACTGTCGGCGGAACAGGCGATGTGCTTTCAGGCATCATTGGAGGCTTGTTAGCGCAGAAAGTTGACGCGTTTGAAGCGGCAGTTGCAGGAACGTTTGTTAATGGTGCCTGCGGCGATTTTGTTGCTTCCCAGATTGGTTTTCACATGGTTGCTTCTGACATTTTAGATTGGATTCCTAAAGTTTTTGTTGACCCTATGAGTCATCTGAAGGTGCGGTCAAATGGAAACTGATGAAGCAGCAAACCGTGAGTTGCCGGTGAGAATTAATATTTATCATGCAGCTCAGGATGACCCAAAAAAGAACACTGCATTGCGATTGGGACGACGTGGATTTGCACGAATTGTTAAGAAGATTAGGTTTTTGCCTAAACGTGCAATAGTTCTTAACCCGTTTGGGGAAATTGCTTTTTCGCCTGCTGACAGGAAACGACTGGAACAGTTTGGTTTAGCCGCGTTGGATTGCAGTTGGGAGCAGGCTCAAAAAGTGTTGGGCGAACACGTGAGGGGCACAAGTCGGTGTTTGCCGATTTTGATTGCGGGTAACCCAGTGAATTTTGGGAAACTGACTAAGCTTACGACGGCTGAAGCGTTGGCGGCGTCGCTGTATATTGCAGGGTTTAAGAATGAAGCCGTGAAGATGTTGGATATTTTTACGTGGGGTCACACGTTTTTTGAGTTAAACCAGCGTTTTCTTGACCAGTACGCAACTGCACGTGACAGTGAAGAGATAGTGCAAATGCAGAAAGCCTTGTTTGAGAATAAGCCTTGCCGTGAGTAAACCCTTATAGCTTACAAAACAAAAATGGTTTCTTTAAAGAGGACGCGGCATGGAGTTTATTTCAAACTTTTACGTTTTTTTAGGTTCGGTTATGCTGATTTCTCTTAGCGGCGTTTTGATGCCGGGTCCTTTGTTTGCTGTTACGATTCAGAAATCTGCAAAAAGCAAGATTGCAGGCGCTTTAATCGCGGTTGGACATGGGATTATCGAGTTTCCGTTGATGATACTGATTTACTTCTTGCTTAGTCAATTCACGATTCCAAGCTATGTGCAGATTACGGTTGGTCTTGTGGGAGGTTCACTGATGATTTTCATGGGCATCCAAGCGTTCAGAAGCCGAAACCGCCAAAACAATTCCCCTGTGAGTTTAAAACGCGACTCAATACTTTCAGGTGTTTGGACAACCGCTGCTAACGCTGGCTTTATTTTGTGGTGGCTAACCATTGGAACAGCACTTGTTTTAAATGCGCAACTGTTCGGTTTGGCTGGTTTTGGTGTTTTTGCGGGGGTTCATTGGTCTATTGACTTTTTATGGTACGCTGTTGTGGGAGCGCTTATTTTTAAGTCGCAACGGTTCTGGACTAAGCGTGTGCATCTGGGGGTTACACTGTTTTGTGTTGGAGTGTTTTTAGTGTTTGGCGCTTACTTTGTTGGTTCAGCTTTAATGTCAGTGTTTACATAACATAGTAATGGTGAAATGTTTGGTTGTTGAGTTTAAGGTTGGCAACGCAGTTGTGCAGTTAATAATCGGCGACATAACAGACGTGGATACAGACGCAATTGTTAACGCGGCTAATTCAACGCTTCTTGGCGGTTTAGGTGTTGACGGAGCAATCCACAGCAAAAGTGGACCCCAAATTTTGGAAGAATGCAAACGCATCAGGGCGACAACATGGCCTGACGGGTTACCAACGGGGTCTGCGGTGATAACGTCTGGCGGAAACCTGAAGGCTCGGCATGTTATTCACACAGTTGGTCCAGTTTGGCATGGCGGTTTCCAAGGCGAAGCTGACCTTTTGAAGCTGGCTTATAGGAATTCGCTTAAGCTTGCAGTGGCTAATGGTTTTAAAACGGTGGCGTTTCCATCCATCAGTACAGGCGCTTATGCGTACCCTGTAGAGGAAGCTAGCCTAGTAGCTGTTAAAACCATCAAGAATTTTCTTGAAAAAGAGGATAAACTTGAAAGAGTTGTTCTTGTTCTGTTTACGGAGCGGGTTTTTAACGTATATTTAACCGCTGCAAAGCAGGTTTTTTGAACAAATATTAAGCTTGCGTCCATGCGCTGCTTTAAAATTTGAGTGAAAGAACCCTGTTTTAAGCTTATTTTGAAAATTTTTTTGGTATGAATCGAAAGTGTTTTAAATAAAAACGTACGATAACCATCCTTTAGAGGAATCATCAATGGCTAAATGCCCTGTTTGCGGAAAAGAAGTCAAAAATGCAAAGAAAACCTGGAAGATGGCAGGAAAACCAGACAAAAAAGGTAAGCGCACCCAGCTCACCATTGGTCTGTATGAATGCTGTGATAAAACTTTCAGGGAAGTTTTAGATAAAAAGAAAATCTAAAACCCCCATTAACCTTTTTTCCTTTTTTTAAATCCAGAGCCTTTTTCAGAACCTTTTTCTCTTTATGGCCCGAGGTGTTAAAACTTGCTAATTAACTTTTTTTTCCGTCAATGTGGACCTACCCCCTATAGGTTTTCTGCATAGATTGAATATTAGAATCCAAATAGGCTGACGTATTTCGCCTACCCTCTATAGTTTAAACATAGAACCACTAATAGCATCCAAATAGACGGCAAATAAGTTCTTAGAACAGTAACCCTTTCAAAAAGTGTCCCATAAAAACTTAAAACAACGTCCTGAACATTGTAGGCTTGTATCAATGCTGAATTATGACCCAATAGACAAATGGTTAACTGAAACCTTTCCCGGTTCAGAGCAAACCCAAAAACGCCAAGACAGTAAAACGGTTTTTGAAGCGTTTTTAGCTTTAACAGGAAAAACAACCCAACAAATAATACTGTAACACGACAGCATACCTGAAAAGCAATTCAAAGCCACCTATGAACAAATGCTACTGTCCTACACAAAGCATCTGCAAAAAACACTTTCACCCCATGAAGTCAAAGAAATGGTAGATATTGTCAGGTCATTTTTCAGCTTTTACAAGTTGCCGTTGGTCTTTGGTTTGGGAGCCCACGCTCAATTTTTCTTCAAATAAACCGTTGCTTCAAAAAGTCGTTTAACTTATTCCATAAACCAATTACCCGTAACAATCCCGCAGAATTCACTTTACTGGTTACATCCTTTTTTGCATACTTACGCAATATCCAAACGGTTATTGAAGCCACCGACGATCCAGCCATCAAAATGTAGAAGGGGAGTGAACCAAAACCGAACAATGCCGTGCCAAACAATGCAGCAATTGCCAGGTCGTCAAGGGGACTGATGACGATTAATGTTAGAATCGCCGTTAATAAAGCGGCATATTTCTTCTTGTTCTTACTCAAGTAGTTTCACGGGCTTTAATGCAATTTCGTTTGTCAAAACCAATTAAATGGATAAAGGATAGGCAGCTTTTACAGTAGAGGACTATTTCAGTTAGGTTGTTTTCGGTTATTGTTGTTTCATAAACGGTGTAGGTTTCTTCAGTGTGATCGTCAGGAGAAATTAATTGACCACAGTTGGGGCATTGAAATGCGCCGTTTTCGTCTGTTTGTGAAATGTTTAGTTTGTACGCGTTAACTTGTTTTGTTTTTTCTTTCATTTTATCCCTCAACATTGAGGGGGCTAAAAAAGTAATTAAACAATTTTCAGATTTATAGTCATATTATTCCCAAATTAAACCCTAAACCATTTTTAGGTAAGTCAAAATTTAAAAAAGAAGCTTACTGGGCTTGTAAGCTGTTCTTGTCATAAAGTACACTTATCGTTCTTGCAAAGAATGCCACAGGAAGCAAAGCAAGAATACCTGCCACACTAACCGTGAATACGCCTATTTCAACAAGGTTACCTACTTGACTGGTAATGAAAAGTATTATTGCCCAAGTAACCAAAACAGCAAAAACAAAAAGCAGGTAACGATGCCAACCGATTTTGGAAATCTTACCAAGCAAGTCTTTAACGGCAAAGGCATCCATCAATTTTTTTCGTTTAATCATGTTAACTTCGCTTATTACGGCAAAAACGCTGATTACTAAAAGTATCACGGCGGCTCCAATTGCAGCAGCCATTGATTTTGCATGAAAATTCTCAACAAGCGTCATTAAACCAAAGATTCCGCCCAATGTGCCAGCATCAAAGATTAAGCTTACAGGCACTATCAAAGCAAGTGCAATTACTAACCAGACAGCGGCAACGGCAATAATTTTAATTAATGACATGATTAACTCGGTTAAGTCCGGTTTTACAAGATTAGGCGGTTTAATAGTGTTTGATGGCTCATTTACAATCTTGTAAACGTACCGAACAAGTACTACAAGGTTTACAAACGGTATTAAACAGGCTATAAATAAAAATAATGATTCTTTATTTAACAATTTTTTTGTGTATTCAAACGCGTTTTTAAATTCAGTTGTTAACATTTGCATCAAACACCCTCTTGATTGCTTTATTACAAGGTTATTAGGTTACAGATTTAACTTTTTACCGAAAAGTTAAAGAAAAATATTTTGAAATAAACCTATAATTAAAATGATGAAGATTTTCAGGAAAGGTCTATACATTTTTATTAAAAGCACGGGCTTTACGCAATATCATCAACATCGTTATACCAATCAAAAGAATAAAGAAACCAACAATTATTATGGCGATGCTTGCAAGGCTAGGTAATGCTGGATACGTGAAAGTGTATTCGATATTTTGCGGGTTTGACTCGCTTAGATTGTTTATTACAACTTTGTATGAACCAGAAACTTGTGCGTTGAAGGAAAATTCAACATTGCTGAGGACGCTTCCGCCGTTGTAAACCACTTCACTGTTTGGGTTTTCAACGTAGACGTTGATGCCTTGGGTTCCGTCAAGGATGTTTACGGTTCCTTGAACTTTATCGCCTTGTCCCAAAGTGAGTGGAATTGAAATGCCGTCGGCGATAGGTAGTGTCGCCGTTTGAGTTTGGGTTATTGTGTACGTGTAGGCAACTATTCCAGAGACTAAGATAAAGAGTCCAAATATTATCAGGATTAAGCTTAATGTTTTCGTTTGCATGCTAACCGCGTCCCCTTTGTTTATTTACTCATTCTTTTAAGCATTTTGTTACCCTTGCAAGACAACCATAAATTTAAAAAGTTCTAAAAATAAGCAAACAGCCATCTACCATAAACACCATATCAACATCAAGTTGCTCAAAATGCGCAAAACAGGTGCCTATAGACGCTGTATTTTGCCCACACTGTGGCGTGTTTTTTGCTCAACCTCAACGTTTCTGCCTGAACACAAGATTAAAACTCGTACTTATGGCTGGATATCATGGCTTTTTTGTGTCATTATTGTGGTTCAAAATCAGTAATTCGCCACTTTTCACATGGGCTTTGTTGGCGGTATTGTTATAACGGGTTTCATGGCATATTGACAAGCAGGTCGGCAAGCCCTCTCGAGCAGTTCTTGGCAGTGTTTTGTCTTTTTTGGCCATGATAATAAGGTAAACCCGTGTCTCAAGTAAGCCACCCCTTGTATGCATGCAAAAGTCTTTTTAACCGAACAAGCAAATTATAGCACTAGGAGAATGGAGAAATTACACTATGAACCTTAACGGATTCTTGGATGGATTATCAAGAGAAAAATATCTCGTTTATTTTCTGTTAGCATGGGCAGGAGTATTTTTCTTTTGGGCAATAGATGGATTTATTGGTAACATAATGAGCATAACTAACGGTTATTCAAATGCGTCTTCATGGGTTAATCTAATCTCAAGACCAATAGACTTAGGGGCAGGTATAATGCTGGGCATGTTAGCTGCTAAACTGTTAATGCCAAATTTCATGCCTACAATAAAAAGAGAAGTTTGCCTAATCTATTTCATACTACTGTGGGCTGGCGGATTCTTCTTTAATGTCATTTCTGACATTGCCTATTATGCTACATGGGGTTTCGTGGGTACTGACATTATCGGTGTTTTTGGTACTTTGTGCTCACTGGTAGCCGCTGGAGTATTAGCGTTATTTGCTTGGAACCAACTTAAATCTGCAGGCAGTTTAGCGGAAAGACTACAGCAACCAATGAGCCAAACAATATAGCACCTTTTTCTTCTTTTTTATTAAAATACTTTTTATATATTTTAAACTGTTGTCACATTATGCCTACACGCACTGAATTTATTGATTGAAGTTTTTGTGCTTTATTGAAAAAACTGCCAAAATTTTGAGCAACAAGAAGGTCATTTTATAGTCAAAAAAGGTGAGTTATTAATATGGTTCGAAAAGGAGTAGCAGTTATAGCCGCACGCAATCGACTAGAAAAGAAAGAAGAGCATAATGAAGCACAACAAGCGCAGAAACAAAACAAGTAGTTAACACGAGAATGCTTGTTTCAGTTTTTTAGGGGTTTTTATGTTAAAAGTAGAATTGATAAATAAAATTGAACTTGACGATTTTGAGGGTATAGTGGGTGAAAACCATCTTCAAAATATACGTATGTTAAGTGATAAGTTAAAGGGCATGTCGGTCACGCACGTAAATTCAACCTTGATTGGTGGCGGAGTAGCAGAAATCCTGCACAGCATGGTTCCGCTTATGCAAGACGTAGGTTTAAAGGTGAACTGGGGGGTAATCAAGGGAGATTTAGCCTTCTTTAATATAACAAAAAAGATTCATAACGCCCTGCAAGGCGCCAACCTTGTCCTCAGCAAAGCGGAGAAGCAAACATATCTGGAATACAACAAGATAAACAGTGACGCAACGGTTCTGAACGCCGACATCGTTATGGTGCATGATGCACAACCCGCAGCCCTCATCAAATTTTGTCCTAACAAAAACAACAGTTGGATTTGGCGTTGCCACATTGACCTTTCAACCCCCAACTTGAAGGTCTGGAACTTTCTGGAACCGTATCTTGCATGTTACAATGCTGCAGTCTTTACGGCTAAAGAATACGTCATACCTAGTCTTTGTGTTCCACTTTTAGCCATCAGACCTCCATCCATAGATCCCCTCAACGAAAAAAACCGTAAACTATCAGACTCAGAGATGCAAACAATCCTTGACAAGTTTGAAGTAAAAACTGATAAGCCAATCATCACTCAAGTAGGCCGATTTGACCGATGGAAGGACCCTTCAGGCGCTATTGACGTTTATCGTCAAGTCAAAAAACGGTTACCAAACGTTCAACTTTTACTCATCGGAGGAATGGCGACTGATGACCCTGAAGGAATGCGTTACTACGAAAAAACCTCACGCCACGCCGCTGAGGACCCTGACATCCATATTCTCTTAACTGACTTAAAAGGGATTAAAGATTTGGAGGTTAATGCGTTTCAGCGTGCTTCTCAGGTGGTTTTGCAGATGTCTACGCGTGAAGGTTTCGGGTTAACGGTTACAGAAGCGCTTTGGAAGGGTGTTCCCGTAGTGGCAAGACGTGTAGGTGGAATTCCGCTTCAAATCGTGGATGGTGTGAATGGTTTTTTGGTCGATTCGGTTGAGCAGGCGACAGAAAAAACGTTGTACCTGTTAAGGAACGCGGAGAGGGCTGAGCAGATGGGTTCTAACGGTAGAGAGCGGGTAAGGGAAAAGTTTTTGATTGTTAGTCACCTTCGCGATTACATGCTGCTTTTTAATGATGTGTTGAATTGCAAAAAGCATTTCATGCTGTGAATAATGTTGCAAAATTAAAAAAAAGAAAAAGTGAAGGCTTACCTGTTTAGGGTTTTCTTCTTAGTATCAATAATGTGGCTATAGCGATTGCGATTATTATTGCGACGCCTGTACCGATTGTTATAATTGAATTGTCTACTTGTTGGGTTGCTTGCGAAGTTGCTGGTGTTGGTGTTACTGGTGCTTCTACTATGCCAAGAGGAGCTGCCGCGACAGAGCTGCCATATGAAACGTCTCCAGCAAAGGTGGCGTAAATCGTGTATTGTCCTGCGATTTCTGGTTCCCACAGCATTTGATACATTCCAGTTAATCCGTCAGAAGTTACTGTTCCAATATGCACCGAGTTACCGTTTGGATCTACAGCGTCAAGCGATACTTCAACGCCAATTACGGTTGTAGGTATTGGTTTTTGCATGTGTAGATATTCCATCCATGCACCCATACTTTCAGGTGACACACATGGAGTACCTGGTTGGCCTGGTGAAAGGTCAGTTACGGAGCCAGTAATCATTACGCTTTGTCCTAATGTTGGTGCTGTCAATGGTGCAGAAACTGTAATAGCGCTTTTACCTTTGCCCATTGCATACAATTGCAGGTCGTATTCGTCACAGTGCAGTAATACACCATCAGCTATAGTCTTGGGGTCACCGGTAGATGCTCCTGACAAGTCAGATATGTTCCATATTTGTTGTCCAGTGTATGCGTCAATGCAGTATAGTCTGTTTCCGATTGGAACTGGGTTGCTTGGACTGTGTTCGCCTGTGCTTTGATAGACTTTTCCGTCAGCGATGACTGCGCCGCCCCACATTGCCCAACCGGGGTATGGAGATTGATAACCTGATGAAGGTGTCTTGTAAACCCATTCTCTTTCGCCTGTTTCGCCGTCAAAGCAGTAGATGCCGTCATAGTTTGATGCATAGACATTTCCGTATGCATAGCTCATGCCTGAGTATGACCAGAAGGTGCCCCATGGGTAATCTGCTTCTGCTTCCCACAGTTTTTCGCCAGTAGCCATACTGTAAGCTCTCACTTTCATGCCGTCACCAGATTGGAATAGTTTTTCGTCGCCTGCACAAATAGCGCCGGTTTCTCTTTCTTCAGCCGGCAAGGTTCTGTTCCAAAGTACAGCGCCAGTTGCTAAATCAACGCATCCTGACATGCTTGGGCTATTAGCGATTGTGCCTCCATAGCGTCCAGAAATGTATGAAATCGCAAAACCCGGATCAGTAACGTTGTATACTATTAGTGTTTTGAAGTTGGTAGCTGTGGCATTGAAACCAAAGACAGTGTTAGGCGCTAAGGGGCGTTCAGTTGTGTTCCAACAGATTAAGCGTCCTCCGCTTCTGCTGTATACTAACGGGTTTTGTGTGGAACCATCCAAAGTTCCGCTAAGAGTGCCGTTTAATCGGTAGGTTTCGACGCCTGTCCATGGATCATATTTTATGTATGAGGAACCAATTGATACTAGAAATGGCTGGAATTCCAAGGGTGACAAACGCGTTTGTTGGAATATAACGCCGGATATTGTTGACATTGATGGATTAACCCACAAGTCTTCTCCAGTTTTTATGTTGACGCAGTGTGTTGCTCCTGCTTTATCTCGAATGAATGTGTGTCCGTAAAAGATGATGTTTGTTCTTCCAACTACAGTGGTTGAGCCGCCGCCGTAAGTTAATGATCCATAGTTTCCACCGATAATGCCGCCGAGTTCAACCTGTTTCTTCCACAATATGTGTGGAGAACCTGGTGCTTGACTGTACGGGTTAAATCTTGAGGCTCCTGCATCGTAACCTGCTTGTACCCAGTCTCCTGCGATTGTGCCCCATTCCTTGTTTTCTTCACGGATTGGGCGTTCCCAATACTCTGTTGGTAATGCAACTGGCGCAACACCTGACACTGGTTCTTCAGTAACGTTGAATGTTAGCACTGGACTTTGGCTTGCCTTGTAGCTTCCGCCTGCCCAATACGCTGATGGTCCTGTGTATGCGGTTAGATTCTGTGCTGGAAATACTTGCCCTGGAAACACCATTTGATATTTCCATGTACCCACTTGGTCTGGAACGTATTCAAACCAGTTGGCTGCTGTTCCCCATGGTTCTGAATCGATGTCGATTACGTCTTGGGTTCCGTCAGGTTTTGTGAAGGTTACGGTGAAGTGGAAAACTGGTCCGCTTGGAATTGATGGGGTCATCCAGAGGTTGATAAGCAGTGTTTGGTCAACGCCTATAGGGTTGGGGTTAACGCTTATGTATGAGAGTGTTTCTATTTCGTTTTGTCCTGAAACTGACAGCGTGCTTATAGCCATTGTGAAGATGTTTAGCATCAGTATTGTCAAAAGTGTAGCCGCAACATTTTTCTTTAAAAGTTTTAAATTCGTCTTTCCATCTCCTAAATTTATAAGTTCAATCTTTCGGTTAGGTTGGTATTTATAATTTTTTAACAATACAATAAAAAATGAAAAAAATGAACTGAACCAATGAATCATGGTTATTTTTTTACAAATTCAGTAAAGAAACCAAAAGTCTTATTCAGCATGCGCAATATACCGCAAACTCGAAATAATCAACGGAGAAAAAGACGTTGGAATACACCACAAATGCCCAATATGCAACTCCGAATTAATCCATATACGTTATTTAGGACAAGAAAAGCTGTTGCTTACTCGCCGTGGCGAAATCCGTTGTATGTTTGCTGAGGATGGAACGCCTCTCTGGGAAATAGCGCATGAAGGCAAATGCCCTGGAGGCTGTGGCTAATGATTCGTCAACAAAGACGACGCTTAGAGCGACAATGGAGCAAGATAAAGGTAGGTAAAATATGCACAAACTTCATTGAACAAAACAACCTATTCACCGCACCTCACATTATTACGTTCCAAGCGGTAAAAATTGCAGAAGATTTAGCCATCGTGTATAATGTTGGGCTCTTTGACTTCAAGAAAGACAAAGGTCACGGAGAGTTCCTTACAACTTGCATGTGGGCGGTTGCTTAAGAAACCTGCACTCTGAACGGTTAAGTTTCATTCAAGAATTTGATTGTGGGAGCTTGACGAAATCGATTAACTGCACATCAAGAAAAAAACACACATACTAACTTAGAATCTGTATGCCATATTCGTAAGGCTTTATTTTATCATTGCAAACAGTTAATTCAGTTAGCCATAAAATCATAAAAGAAGATTAAGATTGACTTTGTCATCAAAAACTAGTTTGCTACGGAGTCTTTCGCTGACAGATTCATTGGTCGCTGCCTTTATAATTAGTGGCGATATTCAAGTTGCCATCAGAATGACTGTTTATTCAGCAGTAATCATAAGAAAAGCCCAGCAAACCAATTTTCTGTTTTTTAACGGCAAAGCAACTCGCAGCATTATCGGTGGTCTCTTCTACATATTGGGCGTTCAATGTTGCATGAACGTCAAACAGAAAACAATAGCCTATGTGCTTAATACCTCAGACACAAGCATTAGAAAGTCCTATCGTGAATGGTTGACGACATTTCCTAACATGTTTTCAGATGCCGAATAAAAAACTCGAACATAGAAGTTATCACTTTGCGCATCGTTTGGCTACTTGCGAAATGTTCGGCAAGAAGCGAAGCGCACCGCGCAAGCGGGAGCGAAGCGATAATCTGTCTGTTTCTGTAAAAATATATAACGATGGCTTGCCATACGCTTTAGCGAGAAAAATGCTTGAAAAAGTGAAAATATTGATTTTTTTACTTTTAATCGCATTACTTTTAGCATTTCTTTACGGCGCTCTTTATTACAATCAAGAAATAAGCCCTTGGAACATCCAGACAATTGATTATGTCGGGGAACAGAGTAGCCCACCTTCAATCATACTGGACTCAGAAGACAATCCGCACATATGCTATATTGATAGATTGGGAGTAGATAATCAAACTTTGAAATACGCAACGCTAACTAATTCTGGATGGGTAGTTCAAAAAGTTGATAATGGAATGATAATGTCTCCATCAATTGCGTTAGATGAGGGTAGAAATCCACATATTTGCTACATCGATTATAATGTTCATAGCCTAAAGTATGCTACTTTGACAGTAAACGGTTGGAACATAACAGTTCTTGAGCAGCTAAAAGGTGGGGGTATGCCATCACTTGCTATAGACTCAAATGGCAATCCGTCTATAGTCTATGCCAGTGACTACAGCTTAAAGTACGCTAGGTGGTCTGGTGTCAACTGGAGTATAAGTACAATCGATTTAATGGATATCGGTCGAACTTCTTCACTAATTTTAGATTCACAAAACAATCCACATGTATGTTACAGTACGGGCGGGTGGCTCAATTGGACCATTAAA
Source organism: Bathyarchaeia archaeon (assembly GCA_042296865.1). Classification (GTDB taxonomy): domain Archaea; phylum Thermoproteota; class Bathyarchaeia; order Bathyarchaeales; family Bathycorpusculaceae; genus Bathycorpusculum. The sequence goes on from CP170178.1 coordinate 630,545, forward strand.
TATGCGAGTTTTCAACAAAATAGATGGGTAACCGAAAATGTGGATTATGACGTGTTCGACTTACCGCCGCCTTCTCTTGCTCTTGATTCCGATAATAATCCTTGCATAAGCTATTATCAGAGAGCTGCCACCTATGGCTATTTGAAGTACGCAAAATGGGCATGGGCAAATTGGAGCATTCAGTCAGTTGAACTGGCAAGTCCAGGGTCCTCGCTTTCCTTGGATTCAGAGGGAAATGCGCATGTAAGTTATTGTACTGCATACGGGGTCTATACGCGGTATGCTGTAGGAATAGATTCTCAGTGGAATATTCAGACTGTTGATGAAAGCAAGTCTTTAAGGAGTCCTTCACTTGCACTTGATTCAAAAGACAACCCTCATATGGCTTGTTCTCGAAATATCTATCACGGTCATGCAACCACTACCTATGGAGTTGCATATGTTACTCAAAATTGCATAACAGGAATCAAAAGTCTGATATATACGATTATTGGCTTGGATATTTTTGGACTCTTAATAATGATAATTCTTCTTGCCAAGGCGTTGAGAAAAATTAAAAAAGCAGTTAAGTTTGAGCCGTTCAGTTAAGCCAAAGAATGGTTATTCTTTGGTTTCCTAAACCAAAATACTCCACTGTCATTAGCCATAAACTGGTAATCTTTAGCAAAGCAGTTGGCTTTTTCTTCATCGCTTACTGCTTTGATGGGTTCCCATTCGATTGATTCATCTTCTGTTATATACTTCTCTGTGCTTCTGGCGTCTTTGTGTCCAAGTATTTTTTTGACTTTCAAAAAGTTGTTTCCTGATAATTTGTATGTTCCTGTGCCTTTTCGTCTACGCAAGTCATAGAGTTGTACTTGTTTTAGTTCGGGCATATTGTATTCTTCCGCAAGGTTGTTTCTTGCATGTCTGTAACATGTGCTTAAAACATCTAAGGTTGTCGGAAAAAGTATACTTTGAGGGTTAAGGTTTTCACGTTTAATGTACCTTTTTAGCAGTTCTAAAGTGTCCTGTTTTAGTTTACCCTCTCTTCCGATTTTGTGTTTTGCGCCTGTAAGGTCAGTTCTTCCAGTTACCAAATCAATGTCTTGAACTTTTAGCCATGTTAATTCAATAGGGCGTTCTCCTAAATCTCGAGACATCTTTAATTTAAGATTCAAAGGAATTTTAACGTGATTTAATATAAATTGAACTGATTCCTCTTTTGGAGCCCTACGCTTTTTGTCTTGGCGCTGATAAAAAGGCTTGTTCCATGATAACCCTAAAGACTGAATCGCTATGTTATAGGATTCTATTAAATTTTCCTTTCTGGCGTTTGATACATTCTTATTTGCTATGTACAGTTTGACTTCTTGAGGGTTGCTTACGTTGCAGTTTTTTTGTAAGTGTTTAAGCTCTTTTATTACTCTTTGGATATTTGTCGGTTCATAGGCGTCTTTTTTCATCCAAATTATTATTTTAGCGATGTTTAGGTTTCCTATGTCTTTTGGGTCTTGGGTTTCCTGTTGAAGCTGTTTTAAGAGCTCTTTTACGAGTTTATGGTTCATTCATTTTCATCTTTCCCTTACCAAAACCCTAAGATACTGGGACGATGTTTGAATCGTTGGGGGATGATGTCGCCGTCCCAGTCGGATTGTGAAAGATGACGAGCTTATGACGGACAGACCCCAAGCGTTAACACCAACTTTTCAATTAAACAGTAGCGTCCAAAAGATAGGCTACAACAAGAGCGCCGCAGAATCCGAGGCAGAGAGGGGGGCAGGCTTTTCTGGAGTAAAAAGACGTGTAGTAAACCTCAAATTCACGTTTTATTTGGCTTAGGCATATGTGGGCTAGCCTATGTTCCATTAAGCCTCCTCCTTCTCTAAAATGTAAACTAAAATTTTGGTTTAATAAGGAGTATTTCGAAAATGGAACAAGAAAATTGTGAGGAGAGAAGAGTGTTAGCGTGACATACAGTCAAGCATTAAGGTGCATGTGAAGCATTCTTCGGGAACGGGAGTGTTTTTTGGACGGTTTTTCAGGTAACCCGTGTAATGCGCACATACGCTTGGAGGGGCAGGTGATTGACTGTCGGGTTTAACTTCGGTTTGGGGTTCACTTGCCTGTGTTTGGGGCGCCGGTGTTTCAAGGGTTTTTTCTTCTTTTTTGTCTTCCTTTTTGATTTCAACTTTTGAAAGGCAAGATGGGCAGGCGTAGTATGCTTCGGCGACGCCGGGTGAATTGTTTACGGCAAAGATGGGTTTGGTGAAGAATTTGCCGCAGCGTATGCACATGTAGTTGGCATTGTCTGGTTGTGCCTCTGTTTGTGTGGTTGTTTCGAGTTTTTGTATGCTGCGGCTGTGTTCCATGTTTCCTTCTACCCCAAAGAGCGCTTAAGTATTAATATTTAATAAACCTTCTTGCGTACGTGTTCAGCAGGTGGACAGTTTTCGGGCGGCTTTTTTGTTGTGGATTGTTTATAGTTTAACAGCAAGCCTTATATGAATAATATTTCATATGAAATAATGCTCATATTATTAACTGGCGGGTTTCAAAAATGAAAAAAAGCCTCAACCAAATCTGCTACCGCTTCTTCACAAACCTATCCAACCCCACACGCCTCGCCGCCCTCGAACAACTCATGGAAAAACCCCAAAGCGTCACCCAACTCGCAGAAACCCTAGGACAAGAACAAAGCATGATATCCCACAACCTAAAACCACTACTCCAATGCAACATCATCCGCCTAGAAAAACAAGGAAAAAAACACATCTACACCGCCAACAAAGAAACCCTAACACCCATCTTTGAAGCCATCCAAAACCACGCCCAAAAATTCTGCCCAACAGGCGGAAAATGCCATCAAGGAGACAACCAAACATGAAAAGAAAAATCGTACAAATAGACGAAAACCTCTGCAACGGATGCGGACAATGCATACCCAACTGTGTAGAGGGAGCACTTCAAATCGTTAACGGTAAAGCAAAAATCGTTAAAGACACCTACTGCGACGGTTTAGGCGCCTGCCTTGGCCATTGCCCACAAGGAGCCATCACCATAACAGAACGGGAAGCAGAAGAATTCAACCAAGAAGAAGTACACCAATACCTCAAAACCAAACAAGCCACCCAGATTCCCAGCCCTGCATCTACAAACCCTACACCACAAAAACCCCAGTGGCCAGTAAAAATCGATTTGGTACCGCCCAAAGCGCCGTTCTTTGAAAACGCCGACATCCTTCTAGCCGCCGACTGCGCCCCAGTTGCACTTAAAAACTTCCACAGTTTAACAGCGGGTAAACGGGTAATCATTGGTTGCCCCAAATTTAACGACGCCAGAGCCTACGCAGCTAAACTGACAGAAATACTAAAACAAAACAATATCGCCAGCGTCACAGTGGTTCACATGGAAGTGCCCTGCTGCACTGGCTTAAAGTGGGCAGTAAACAAAGCCACAGAAGGTTCAGGCAAAAAAGTTTCAACACGCGAAATCGAGGTTAAGGTTGGAGGTGAAACTGTTGAGCTCAAATGGTAAAATAGAAAAAAACCCTGAAACATGCCCTGGACTGCGGGATTTTCTGCAGCCAAAACCATCATACACTAACTGCCACGTTTGCGGCGCCGAACTTGAAGTTTGGAGTGACGAAGACAAAACCACTTGCCCATCATGCGGTGCTGAATGGAAACGTCCCGACGAAAACGCTGCTTGCCTCTCGTATTGCCAGTATGCAGATAAGTGCCGTGCAATCATCGCCCAAAGAAAAAGATAACCACACTTACCATTTTTATTTTCGTGTTTGTTTTTTTCCTTATGTACAATCCTTTTTTTGCACTTTTCCTGTTTTAATATTCTAAAATGGTGCTTACTTTGATGTCTAACGCTGAAATCCGAGTGCTGCATGTTGATGACGACCAAAATTTTGTAAATCTTGCAAAAACAATTTTAACACAAGAAAGAACATTTATTATTGAAACCGCTACTTCCGCCGATGAGGCACTCATAAAACTTCAAAAAAGCAGTTTTGACGTAATCATTTCAGATTATGACATGCCCGAAAAAAACGGTTTAGAACTATTCAAACTGATTCACCAAAAAGCCATAACGACACCGTTTATTCTGTTCACGGGTAAAGGTCGTGAAGAAATCGCGGTTCAAGCATTGAATTTAGGCGTTGACCGCTACATCAATAAACATGGTAACCCAGAAACGGTTTATACCGAGTTATCCGTCGCTGTCCGACAGCTTTATGAAAAAACCCGTGCAAAAAAACTTCTTGTTGAAAGTGAAGAACGTTGGCATTTCGCTTTAGAAGGTGCCGATCAAGGGGTTTGGGATTATAATGCTCAAACAAAACAGGTGTTCCTATCAAGCAAATGGAAAAAAATTCTTGGTTATAAAGAAAACGAAATTAAAAATGATGTTGCTGAATGGGAAAACAGGTTGCACCCTAACGATAAACAAGCTGCAATACAAGAAATAAGGGATTATTGCGCAGGATTAACGTCGTCTTATGTTAAAGAGTACCGTTTACTCTCAAAAGATGGTACTTACAAATGGGTATTTTCTCAAGCAAAAGTTATATCTCGATGCAGCTACGGAAAACCGCTACGTATAATCGGCACCATAATGGATATTACTGAACGTCAAAAAGCTCAAACTGCTATTAAGGAATCGGAAGAAAAGTTTTCTGCCGCTTTTTACTCAAGCGGCGCTGCGTTAGCTATTTCACGCTTACATGATGGGCTTATTTTGGACGTAAATGAATATTTCCTTAAAACCTTCGGTTATAAACGTGAAGAAGTCATAGGAAAAACAGTTAAAGAGCTAAACTTGTATGCTGATTTGACTGATCGCCAAACAATTGTTAATTTGACTCTAAAAAATCAACAAGTAATTAATCAAGAAGTCAAAGGAAACAGGAAAGACAAAACTGAAGTCACAGGGCTTCTATCAACAAAAATATTCACAATTAAAGGCCAAAAACACCTATTAACAACCATAATCGACATTACAAATTTAAAAAACGTTGAAAAAACACTTTTTCTGCGTCAAAATGAGTTAGAAAATTTTTTTGCTTTAGTTCCAGACGCTGTTATTATCGGTGACTTAACAGGAAAAATAGTTGACTGTAACGAGCTTTCTTCTAAAACTTTCGGATATTCAAAAAGCGAAATAATCGGTTCAAACGGTTTAATATTTATTGAAGAACACACAAGAGAGAAATTAGTTAAACAGTTTGTAAAAGCGTTAGAGAACAAGCAAGTTCAAACAAGCATGTTTACTGCTAAATGTAAAAATGGAAAGGAAATCCTTGTTGAAGCCGCCATTAAAGCGGTTTACGATGATCAAAAAAAACCTACAGGTTTCATTGCTAACATCAGAGACATTACTGAACGTAATCTTGTTGAACGTAAACTGCAAGAAAGCGAAGAACGATACAGGTTCATGGCGGAACATGCGCAAGACCTTATTACGGTAACTGACTTGAATGGAAATATTTTTTTTGTTTCACCATCAATTAAGCGTTTAGCAGGATTTGATTCCGACGAGTTAGTTGGTAAAAAGACTGTGATGTCATGTATTCACGAAGCAGATTTGCCTCGTCTTATTTCAAGCATTCAAGAATCCGCAGCCAGCAATATTCCAGTTCAAGTTGAGGTTCGTTTGTTAACTAAAAAAGGTCAAAATATTTGGCTTGAAGCAAACATTAATCCAGTTAAGGATACAGCAGGCAAAGCTAAATTTATTACAATCAGTCGAGACATAACGCAACGTAAGATTGACCATGAAGAAAGAAATCAAGCTCTTGAAAAAGCTGAAATGCTTTTGAAAAAGTTAAGCGTTGTAGGCGGTTTTGTTAGGCATGACGTAAGAAATAAGCTTTCAATAATCACAAGCACGCTGTATTTATGTAAAAAATATGCTGAAGCTAACAACAACTTGTTCATGCAGAGCCACATTAGCCAGATTGAACAAGCTTCAAGTAGTATTGACAGGATTTTGGAGTTTTCTCAAACTTACGAGGCAGTGGGAAGTAAAGGCCTTTCATGGTGTGCCGTCAACAAAGCGGTTGACCAAGCAAGAATCTTGTTTCCCAACCTCTGTAATGTAGAGTTAATTACTGAAGACATTGATTTTGAAGTTTTAGCAGATTCTGCCTTAGTTGAAATATTCCATAATCTCATCGATAACTCGGTTAAATATGGAGTAAACCTTACAAAAATCCGGGTGTTTAGCCGAAAAAAGGATAACATAAACCTAGAGTTAATCTACGAGGATAACGGTGGAGGAATTGATCCACAAATTAAACTGCGTTTGTTCCAGAAAGGTGCAGGGAAAGGTACCGGTTTAGGTTTATACTTGATACAGCGTGTCTGCGATATTTATGGTTGGCAAGTCACTGAACAGGGTGACCCAGGAAAATTTTCTCGTTTCATTATTGAAATTCCATTAGAAAAAACCCGTAAAATATCGTGAAAGAATTAAAAGTTGGGGAAAATGAGGGCCTTTTATTCACCGTGTCCACCCTTAGCTTTTCCCATAACCAAATGCAATATTTCTGGGAAACCAATTAGCAGCAGCACAACAAGGCCTTCAGCTGCTTTTTCAACATAAAACAAGCCTGTTGCAAGCACGATTAACGCCCAGATGGGAAAATAAAGGAAACAGAAGCGGTCTCTGGATATGACTTTCTGCTTAAAACCTATAAGGAGAATAGCAAAAGTTGCAAGGTAAATCGAAAATAGGCTTGCAGCTAACGAGATTTCAAACCCGACGTTTTCTGTCAAAAACGAAGTACCAACCAATGATACGCCTATTGCGGGGACAAGCCAAACAAGGAATTTACCGCTGGCGTAAACGTTGGTTTGTTTGCGTGGCGAAAAAATTACTGGCAAAGATTTTAGCATACCTGCTTTTTCTACTATTGCTAGTTTGCCGCTCATTACGGAAACGTACTCGTCAAGATGTTCTTGCATGTAACCTTGTGAATCTAATAGACTCCGTAGGTACTGCACAGATGCCCATGGTCGGATGTCTAAATTTCCAAGGGAAATGCTGGTTATTTCTCTGCCCTCTTTAGAAGCGTCATACTTTTTTAGGGATTCTGTAGCATCAATTATCTGTTTAATATCTACTTCTCGCGGTAGGTTTCTTGCAAAAGTTACCATTAAAGAAACAGCTAAGGGTGTAGTGAACCATGAAAGACGCTGGTCTAAACCTTCCCCAAAATACTTCAAAGTGTAACTTTCTTGAATGGTACACCAAGTGCCTTGGGTTTTGAATTCTTCAGTTACGGCTTTTAGGGCTTCTTTAAAGTTTTTCGCTGGCTCCCCTAAAGCCATTAAAGCACTGACGGCTTGACAGGTGCTTGCCAAGTTTGTTTCTTTAGCGTTTGGCGTAAAACCCCATAAACCATTTTTGTTTTGAGCAGTCTTTAACCATGCAACTCCACTTTGCAATACTACATCAACGCGTTCATCTGAAAGCAACTCTTTAATGCTCTTTAAAGCAAGCAACGTTAGACTGGTTGCAGAAACAAGACTGTCTTCATACTTCCAGATGCCCCAACCGTAATCATCGTTTTGGTTTTCTAATAGCCAATTTTTAGCTTTGGTTATGGCCTCTGAAACTTCAGGGTCACTGGCGAAAGGGGCTAAAGCGAGAATTGCCATGCTTGTTGTGTCGACGAAACTGTTGCCTTTGTTTATTAGAGGCCAACCGTCGCCATAGTCTCCGCCGAGGTTTCTGTGCCTTAGTAGCCAATCTTTTGCTTTCTGCACTCGCAGGTCAGAGGGGGGAAGAATATTGTATTTTATTACTGTGAAGAGGGTTTCTGCGGTTGTCCATACTCCGCCCATGTCGTGAATATTTTCAGCGGGGAATCCTCCGTCGTCGTTGTCGTCTGGAAGGTTGATTTGCCAGTTTAGAAGTTCTTCTTGTTTTCTTTTAACCCAATCTAAGTAAACCAAGCGGTATCACACATGTGGCATCTGCAATCTTGCCGTTACAGATAGACAGTAAAATCAACTGGCGAAATTATAAACCTTCAGGATTTTCAATCAACACAACCACAGTCAAAAATGCGAAAAACGGTTTTTTGATGCGTTTTTCACCAACCTATTAGAATCCTAATAGCAGATCTATGCAAAAACCTATAGGGGGAGGATGCCCACACCACTGAAACGTCATTTTACGTAAATTTGTCGCGATATGAATAGGCCAACAGCGTCTGTATACAAAAGCATAAACAAAACATACAAAAAATGGGGAAACTAAAGCTTCTTGTAAATAAGGATCAACAAAAAGAATCCAACTAACACAAACACGATTACCCCTGCGGTTACCACATTAAACATTGCCGAAACCATAATGCCAACAATTGTGCTTAAGATGCTGAAAAGCATGGTTGCTAAAAGCGTTTTTTTGAAAGAAAGGTTCAGTTTTAACGCGCATAGCCCCGGAATAACCAGCAATGCAACCACGAGAATGGTGCCGATTACTTTAATGGATAAAACAACCGTAACGGCTATAATTAAATCGAAAATTATCGTCAAGTGATTTGTTGGAATACCTATTATGCGTGAATCTTCCTCATCAAAAACCATTGAGAGCAGTTCTCGTCGGAAAAACCCGATAAAAACCAAAACAAAAGCGCTCAATAAGCCGACTATAAGCAAATCTGAAAAGTCAATCGTTAAAATGGAGCCAAAAAGGTAAGTGAATAATTCAACGTTGAATCCGCCTGCAATGCTGATGGCGATTAACCCTGTTGAGAAACCTAAAGCCAACATTACAGCGATGGCCGAGTCGGAAGTGGCAATTTTTTTTCGACGCATATAAGAAATAGCGAAAACTGCCAAAATCGAAACGCCCAACGCAGTCAAGATAGGGTTAATCCCGAGAAGTAAACCTAAAGCTATACCGCCAAAAGCAGTATGCGAAAGGCCGTCGCCTATCATGGCTTCCTTTTTGAGAATAAGAAACAAACCAACTATTCCACAGACTACTGCAACAATGATGCCGCCTATGAGCGCATTTTGGAAGAATTGGTACCCGAAAAGGTTAAACAAGTTAACGCTCATTACGAAAAACCCCTTCACAGTCATGTTTATGGAACACAAAATGGAAATGTTCACCGTAAGCACGTTTAAGCAGGATGTTAGCGTCTAACTCTTGAGTTATAGATGCCACTTCAACATTTCTGTTGATGCACATTACTTTAGACATACGGCAAAAAACAGAAGCCAAGTCATGAGTTACTAGCATAATTGTTGTGTGCCGTTCAACGTTTAAGTCGCTTAGTTTCTTGTAAAACTTTTCCTGAGCGTTAGAATCTACACCTACAATTGGCTCGTCAAGCAGGATTAATTCAGGATTATGTGTTAACGCTTTAGCAACAAACATACGTTGCTTCTGACCACCTGATAATTGACCAATACGTCGGTCGGCTACGTCACTTAAACCCATGTATTCAAGGTTTTCATCCACTTTTTTCCAGTCTTCACTTGTGAACCGTCTACCTAGTTTGCCTTTTTTAAGGCAGCCTAACGAGACAAGTTCACGGACAGTTAATGGAAACTGGTCTTCAAAACTGGTGGCGTGCTGGGAAATATAAGCAACCTTTTCCCAAGCCTTAAACTTGGCAACATCAACACCAAAAAGCCGTATAGAACCAGCAGTAATGGGCAAAAAGGTGAGTACAGCGTTTAGCAGGGTGGTTTTTCCGCCGCCGTTAGGTCCCACTACCCCCACATAGTCGCCTTTAGAAATCGTAAAATTTGCACCGTCAATTACTGGTACACCATTGCGGTTTACGGTTAGGTTTTCGACATCTAAAATAGGGGTGGAGGCTTGCATTGTAGTTTTCGCCATACCCATTTAACAAGGCACTTAATTAACTAGCGCTTTTTAAGTGGCGCCTAACCCCGTTTTGAGGTTAGAAAGGTTACTTTGCATTTGCGCCAAGTAATCCAAATCCTCAAAGGGGCCAAGCATCAAATACAATTCCAGCACAGTAACGGTTTGACCTGTTTGGGTTTGTACTTCATTTTTTATTGTTTGAATGTATTCATCTGAATACACTGGGTCAACGTAGAGTACGTAGGTTTGGTGTTCCTCCATTTCTTCAACCATATCAGCTATAGTGGCTGTACTGGGCTGCTCGTCAGCGGAAATACCGATTACACCATGCTGAGTGAAACCGTACCGGTCAGCTAAGTACCCAAATGCTTCATGAGAAACGAAAATGACGCTTTTGCTGGCGTTTGAAAGACTGTTTTGATATTCCGTGTCTAACTCTTCAAGAGTGTTTTTCAGGTTAAGCCACCGTTCCGTGTAGTAGCTTTCATGAGACGGGTCAACAGCAACTAAGGCATTGTAGATTTTTTCAGCCTGCTGTTTTGCCATGAAGGGACTTAGCCAAGTGTGCGGGTCATATGCTCCATGGTCATGTTCTTCCTCGCCTGCTTCTTCGTGTTCATGTTCATCCTCTTGATTTGCAATTAAAGTCAAACCTTCAGTGGTTTCAACAACAGTACGAGTTTGACTGCTTGATAATGCAGGGATAATATCGTCTTCCATCCAGTGGTCTGCGCCTGCACCATTGTAAAGGATAATGTCTGCGTCTTCGGCAGCCATGATGTGTGAAGCAGATGGTTCCCAACCGTGAAGTTCGGTATTGTTTGGAATAAGTTGTGTTGTTTCGATTTGGTCACCGCCGATTTCTTGGGCAAGGAAAGTTAACGGGTAGAAGGTGGTGACGACTTTTAGTTTGTTTGACGTTTGGGGGGTAGTCATGGAGTAAGCGATTATGGATGTAGCTATTATTGCGATAAGTATTATGGTTACTAGAAAGATTTTTTGATTCTTTTTCATAACGGGGGTTTACCTTCAAGCTTATTAAAGTTTTTTAAAACCTTAATAATTATTCAATCCAAAACATAAAAAGTTACTAAAAATTATTAATATATCTAACGTAACTTAACAATTGATGTGACATGACAATTATCAGCATATCCATCCCAGATAAACTCATCACACAAATCGACCAAAAAATGAAAGAAAAAGGCTTTGCCAGTAGGTCAGAAATCGCACGCCAAGCCCTAAGACTCTACCTAACAGAAGACCTAAAAATCGAAGATGTCAACGGAGAAGCCGTAGCCACAGTAACCCTCATCTACAAAGAAAACGCTGATAGAAGACGCCTGCTTGAAACTCAACATCTACATAGCGGGTTGGTCTCAACTTTTCTTCATTCTCACATCCATGAAGGTTTCTGCATGGAAGTAATAATCTTAAAAGGACAAGCCTTGTTGATAAGACGGTTTATTGACAACCTACGGCAGAACGAGCAAATAATGCAGATAAAAGTGTCAGTGATAAATCAGGAATAAAAAAGGTTTACCCAAAAAAGTGGGCTTAGGTTTTACTGCGTCGGCTTGTAACCCATTTTCCAATTTCTAAACTACTGAATACTATACCAGCCATTAACACAGCGATGGCCCAGTCAATGAGTTGTGGTGAAGTGACATCGAACAGTTTCTGTACTTCTGGAACATAGAGCACGATGAGCTGCAACGCAAACGAGGATAAGATTGCATACCACAAGTACTTGTTTTTGAATACGCCGACTTTGATTACTGGATGTTTAAGCGACCGTGAAGATAGGGCAATTGATAGTTCAATTAAAAGCATTGCAGTCAGCAGTTGGGTTCGAGCTTCTAACAGTTGATATTCGCCAAGCCATGGCTGGTGCCAGAAATACGCCGCCAGCAACAGAACCGTCGTAAGTATTGGAGTCGCTATTAGGAATGCTTTGACTTCCCGTGAGAATATGCTTTCTTTTGGGTGACGCGGTTTTCGGTCCATTATGTCAGGGTCACCTGGGTCAACGCCTAATGCAATAGCAGGCAAACCATCGGTAACCAGGTTAATCCATAGAATTTGCACAGCCGTCAATGCAATAGCAGCAGTGTTTATTGCATCTGGATCAAGGTCTGCACCCGGAGTAAGTATGTTTGCCAAATACGGTACGCTTACTATAGCAATAAACAGGACCAGTATCTCCATGATGTTGCATTGCAGCAGGAATGTCAAGTACTTCTTAATGTTATCATAGATTTCTCTGCCTTCTTTAACTGCTTTAACTATGCTTGCAAAGTTGTCGTCGGCAAGAACCATTGAGGCAGCTTCTTTGCTTACTTCAGTGCCTGTAATTCCCATGGCAATGCCTATGTCAGCTTTCTTAAGTGCAGGGGCATCGTTCACGCCGTCTCCGGTCATTGCTACAACTTGGTTTTTCTCCTTCCAAGCCTTAACAATACGGACCTTATGTTCAGGAGCAACACGAGCGTAAATAACAACTTTTTCCACTACATCGACCAGTTGCTGGTCGGTCATTTGTTCAAGTTCAGCACCGGTTAAAACTTTACCGTCAGGGTCTTCTTCACCCAGCAGATTAAGTTCTTTAGCTACTGCGGTTGCCGTAAGTTTGTGGTCTCCAGTGATCATAACGACGCGGATACCTGCTCTTCGGCAAGTTTCAATAGCATCTTTAACTTCTGGTCTAGGCGGATCAATCATGCCCATTATGCCGACAAAGACAAAACCCTCTTCAAGTGATTCATCAAACTCGCCCACATTTTCCGGTAACTCCTTGTAGGCAAAACCCAAATTGCGAAGTGCCTGCAACGCCATGGCCTCTATAACTTTTTGCAGTTCTATACGTTGTGGCTGGGTTAATGGTTGGGCTTTGCCGTTGAGCATTATTTGGCTGCATTTGCCGATAATGATTTCTGGGGCACCTTTCATGTAAGCAATTTTTTTGCCGTCTTTAGTGTGGATGGTGGTCATGCGTTTGCGTTCACTGCTGAATGGAATTTCGGCGATTCTTGGCTCCTGCTTATCCATTTCCGCTTTTGAAAGCCCAGTTTTGGCTGCGGCAACGATTAAGGCGCCTTCTGTTGGGTCACCTTTAACGGTCCATTTGCTTGTCTTTGCATCCTTTTCGAGTGCTGAATCGTTGCATAAGCTGGAGATTTTGAGGAGCTCAAGAAGTTCTTCGTCAGGAGTTATGGGTTTGTTGTCAACTTCGAATTTGCCTTCAGGAGCATAACCGATGCCTGTAACTTTAACGGCTGTATTATTGATGTAAATGCGTTGAACTGTCATTTCGCCTTTTGTTAAGGTGCCTGTTTTATCGCTGCAAATCACACTGGTACTACCCAACGTTTCAACTGCGGGCAAACGTTTCACAACAGCGTTAACTTTGGTCATTCGGTACATACCGATAGCTAACGCGCCAGTAACGATAGCGGGAAGAGCTTCAGGAACGGCAGCTACTGCAAGACTAACAGCCCAAAGCACCATTTCCACAATATCACGCTGCTCAACAACGATACCTACTACTGCAACGCTGGCAGCAACAACTATTGCTAAAATACCTATCCATTTACCTACAGACGCCAAACGCTTTTCAAGAGGCGTTTCTTCAACCTCGGTAGTTTGGACCATTTGGGCGATTTTACCAAATTCAGTTTTCATGCCTGTTTCAGTAACAAGCGCTTTGGCTCTACCAAGCGCAATGCTGGTTCCAGTGTAAACCATGTTGCTGCGGTCGTTAAGTTGAGCCTTTTCAGACAAAGCATCGGTGTCTTTGTCTACTGCGTTGGATTCGCCTGTTAAAGCAGCTTCTTCAACTTTAAAGGTGTGAGCCTCAATTAACCGGGCATCCGCGGGGACTCTGTCACCTGCAGAAAGAAGCAGTATATCTCCAGGCACTAGTTCGCTAGCGGGAATTTTGGTTTCTCGTCCTTCACGGATTACCAGTGCCGTGGGAGAAGTCATTTTTTTAAGGGCTTCAACAGCTTTTTCGCTTCTGTATTCCTGTGTGAAACCTAAAATGGCGCTTGCAAAAACAATGACTAGAATAATTATCGCGTCGATTTCTTCGCCTACGGCAAGTGAGAGACCAGTTGCAATCAAGAGGATAATCATGAGAATGTCGGTGAATTGTGACAGGAAAAGTTTGATTGGTGATTTGCCTTTCTCTTTTTTTAGCTCGTTTGGACCATATTGTGTTAGTCGTGTTTGAGCTTCCTGCAGGGTTATTCCTTCGTTCTCTTTAACTTGAAGTTCTTTTAATGCCTCTTCAACTGTTAAAGCGTGCATGGGTTTAGTGTAAGCCAAATTTCAGTCAACCTTTGCTGGTTGTTTTTGTTTTAGCAAGTGTTTAAGGCTTTCTTGAAGAAAGTCAGCCAGCCTTTTTATTGCTAAATTATATGGGTAATAAAGCGTAATTCTTAAATCATTTTTGTCACTTATATTTTTTTTAAGTGGTGAACAAAGTGAAAAACATCAGGCACAACCGCGGACAAAAAGCACTTGAAACATTAGGCTTAACAGAATACGAAGCAAAAGCATACATAAGCTTAGTTGAAAAAGGCACCTCAACCGCCGGAGACCTAAGTGCTCTATCAGAAATACCCCACTCAAAAATCTACGAAGTCCTAATGCGTCTAGAAAAAAGACGATTAGTAGAAACCCAAAAAGGCAGACCCATACTATTCAAAGCCGTAAAACCTTCCGCAGCAATAGAAGCAATAGATACACAACTAAAAAACAATTTAGAAAAAGACCTAGCAGAAAAAAAGGCAAGCCTCGAAAACAGTTACAAAAAAAGGTTTAACGAAATTTCGGAAGCTCAAAAAACAGCGTTGGAAGAACTTAAAACAATTTATGAAACCAAAGAAACCGCTGAACCCACAGAAGACATAGTTTGGACAATACAAGGAAAAACAAACCTTAACACGCAAGCAAACGACATTATTCTATCAGCCTTAAAAGATGTCAGGATAAGACTCCCCCAAGATGATTTTACAGAATTCGAGTCCACAATAAAAACCGCCTGTTTAAAGGGAGCAAAAATCCAGCTTCTTGTGCACCGCTTAACTCAAAGTGTACGGAAACTTGAAAAGAACGCTGAAATCTTCATTGAAGAATCACTATTGCCTACAAGCTATGGCATAATTATTGCTGATGGTAAAAATGGAATGTTTATTTCAGAAAAATATGAGCATGGGTTTAAAACTTCAGGCAAAAGTGTGCTGATGGTTCTAACTCACTTTTATGAACATGAACTTGAAGAGTCAATAAAAATAAGAAACAAGTAAAAAGATAACCCAGTTAGTTTTTTCGGGCTATGCAGATAAAGTAGCTTTCGTCATCTCTTTCAAAAATAATTGAAAGCCCATTATCGCTCATCATTTGTTTAAGAATTTTCATGCTTGGCAGAAAATCGTTCGCAATTTCCACGCCACCTTCCATGTGTACACCGTTAATTTTTTTAGCGGAGTCAGAATGAGCCACGACCAAGCGTCCCCCTGTCTTAAGAGTTTTAGATAAGGTTTTGACTGCTAAAGGTTGATCAACGAAATGTGGAAAACATGAATAACAAACTACCAGGTCAAACTCGGAATCAAAATTCAAGTCATAAACGTCAGAAACCAAAAAAGAAATCAATGGATGCTTTTCCAAGGGATACTTAGACTTGGCTGTCTGAATCATTTTATCTGAATAATCTACCGCAATAACCTGACCATTTATCAAGCTTTTTTCATAGAATGGAATCATTACCCCTGTTCCGGTGCCTACATCCAATATTTTATAATTGTTTTTGATTTCCAGCAAGTTTGTGATATATTGAACTTTATCTAACTTGTGAACGGTTATTTTGTCCCATTTTTCTGCTCTTTCGTTAAAGAATTCTTTTTGTTTTGGGTTAAGCATTTTTTTTTCCATGTTTAGTCCCCTGTTATATTGGTATGACTACAGGTATGCCTCGTACGGTTTCAACGAAGGCGTCAACATTGTAAACCTGTTTGATGTTTGCGGGGGTAATAACTTCATGGCCGCCAACTGCGTAAACTATTCCGTCTTTCATTAGGACAAACTTGTCCGAATGCCTAATAGCCAAGTTAAGGTCATGAATAACCATTACCGCTGCCATATGATTCTTTTTAACAATATTTCTAATCAAATGCATAATCATGTGTTGGTTTGACAGGTCAAGACTGCTTGTAGGTTCATCCAAAAGAACCACCTTAGGCTGTTGCACTAAAACTCTGGCGATTTGTACAAGCTGGTATTCACCGCCGCTGATTTCATCAATATATTTTAGGGACAAACCATCTAACCCCAGCAAGTGAAGAACTCGTCCAGCCAAACGAATGTCACGTTCAGTAACGTCCCATTCAAAATGAGGCTTTCTACCTAACAGCACAGCGTCAAAAACCGTAGTTCTAGACGTTTCGCTTTTTTGTGCTACATACCCTATGTTTTGTGCAATATGCTTTTTGCTTAATTGATGAAGGTTTGTGCCCTCAATAAACGTGGCGCCGGTTTCTGGCGTAAGCACTTTGCCTATGCATTTTAGAAGCGTTGTTTTTCCTACGCCGTTGGGTCCTAAGATGGATACAACATCATCTGCTTGTACCTTAAAGGATACACCGTTTAAGACCTGCCTGCTACGGTAAGAGAAAGTGATGTTGGTTACTTCAAAGAACATTACTTTCGGTACCTCCTAATTAGCAGGTAAATGAATAAGGGTCCTCCAAGCATTGAAGTGATTATGCCAACGGGTATTACTGAAGGGTAAAGAATAACTTGTCCAACCCCGTCAGCCAAGATTAAGATAATTGCCCCGATAATTATTGAGAGCGGTATTAGGTAACGGTGGTCGCTTCCTATCATCATTCTGGCGATATGGGGTGCAAGAAGACCAATGAAAGCGATAATGCCAAAAAAGGAAACTATAACGGCTGACAAAACTGATGTTAAAATCATTCCAACGATTCTTTCTCGTTCAGTATTTACCCCTAAACCTTTTGCTGTATCCTCGCCGGTGTCTAAGGCGTTATAATCCCATCTTTTATAAACGAAGTAAAGAGTCACCGGCAAAAACACTAGAAGAATTAAATAATCCCAGGACCAAGTGGCTTTGCCCAAGTCTCCAAAAGTCCAAGCAACAATGTTGCCTAATTGAGAGTCAGTAGCGATATATTGCATAAAGGATAGTCCAGCAGAAAACATTACGTTAATAGCTACGCCTGCAAGAATGATGGTTTCAGCACTTACTCGCGTAATTTTGGTTAAAAGCAGTATGGAGCCGGTAGCTAATAGTGAGAACAGAAATGCGCAAAGGGTAGTAACATAAGGGTTGCTTATTGAGATAATTGATGTCATGGCACTGCCTGCACCGAGAAAAATAATGCCGAAAGAAGCTCCGAAAGCTGCCGCACTGGAAATGCCTAAAGTAAACGGTGAAGCCAAAGGGTTACGAAGGATACATTGCATTACTACACCAGCAACAGCTAATCCTGCACCAGCCAATAATGCACCAATAATGCGGACCATCCGAATGTTCCATATAACGGCGCCTACACCGTTTGTGTTAAAAGTAAAGATTGATTTCATAACATCAAAAAAAGAAATGTTAATGGGTCCACTTTGAGCGGCAATAATTATACATACAACCAGCAGCAGTAAACTGGCGATAATGAAAACAAGTTTTCGTTTTACGAAACCCTTGTATTTATTCGAGGTTTGATTGCCTTCTTGCCCGTTGTCTTCATAAATATTAAAAGCTTCACGTTGATTTTGATCGTGTGTCAGCTGGTTTTCAGTCGTTATTTACACCGCCAAAAAAAAGAAGATTGATTTGTTTTAAAGAGCCAACTATAGAATAACTGCTTCGCATCCATTGCCTGTTTGGCCAGTAGCTATTTGAGAGTAAGTCATTGTGGTTTCTGGGTAGAAGAGGTTTATGATTTCGTTGGCTTTTTCTTGGAAGGTCCATGAATACTGGTCACCATTCATTGTGGCTGCTACATAGTACACGTTGATCAACTGGTTTTCCCAGTTGGTTCCATAGCACTTGTAGACCATTGTTGAATAGAGGTTATCGTTTTTAACTGCTGAAACGCTGTTTAATCCAGTATTTGTATTTATGTATCCGTTGATTGAATTTATGGAATCATTTAAGCCGATACTGTCAATGAATATGTAATCAGGGTTTGCAGCGATTAAAGTTTCTAAAGTGATTACGTACGGTTGACCATTACTTGCTGGTTCAATAGCGTTTGGTATATTTGAGTAGTCAAATGGCAGATAGTTACCGGATCCTTTTAAGAATGAAGCTCCACCGTAATAGAACATGCCACAGGCATATGCTTTTTTAGAGTTGGCTGTTGTGGCTGTAGAGGTTATGTCGTTTATCATTTGTTCAATGCCGTTGTTAAGTTCAGATGCCCTGTTTTGTTCACCAAGTAAAGTTCCCACAGACGTTAACTGTTCGTAGAAAGCATCGCCGAATTCAAGGTTCGCGTTGATAACGTAAACTGGAATGTTGGTTTGCGATTGAAGGGTATCTGCTGTTGCGGCGTCTTCTGCTGTTGAAGTGATGATTACGCTGGGGTTCAGGTTTAGGATTGCCTCAGCGGTGGTTGCTACTTGAGGCAGCGCTGAAAAAGTGTCTTTGTTAATTAAGTAATAAGTTTGGTCGTCTCGAGTGTTAAATGTGCCTGCAGTCTCTATTGCTTGGACTTTAGAGACTGAATCGAAATAGGAGACTAATCTTAAAGAACAGGCGCCTACGCAAAAGATGGAATCAATTTTTTTTGGAACATTCACTGTTCTCCCTAAGGCGTCGGTTACTGTTTTTGCTGTTGGTTCAGTATTAGCTTGGTTAAGCGTTAGACCGTATACTATGCCTACGGCTGCGACTATCACAATTATTATTGCAACGATTGCGAAAACTTTGTTTTTTGCCATATTTTTCACTTTCATTTAAGTAACACGATTTTAAATTTT
Source organism: Bathyarchaeia archaeon (assembly GCA_042296865.1). Classification (GTDB taxonomy): domain Archaea; phylum Thermoproteota; class Bathyarchaeia; order Bathyarchaeales; family Bathycorpusculaceae; genus Bathycorpusculum. Next base: position 649,394 of record CP170178.1, read on the forward strand.
ACTCATACGGTAGAGTTAATAAATTTTCTGCAAACAAACTAACAATCGACATAAAAAAACAATAATTTTAGTCAAAAAAAGCAACTGATAACTGAAAAGAATGGTGGGCCGAACCGGATTCGAACCAGCGACCTTCTGCACGTCAAGCAGATGTCCTAACCAGGCTAGACGACCGGCCCACTTTTCTGCAGTATTGCATATGTGACTTCGCGCTGGTATTAAACCGTTTTCCTTTGAAACTTCAGGTAATCTACGGTTTGCACGGTTACCTTAAAAACAGTCGTCACCGAAAAACAGGTACAACCCCAGCCGTTTTTGGAATATATCGATATTGGGAATTCACTACTTAAATACGAAGTATAAAGTATAATTTAGAATCAGGAGAAAGGAGAAGGCAATCGTGTTTCACGTTAACGTTAGGACATTCCCTAGCTCAGCCCTTATCGCGGCAGGCTCAATGGATTGGTTAACAACAGTAGTTGGCTTAAACTATTTCGGAGCAGTTGAAGCAAACCCATTCATTTCAGGTATTGCACACCAGAACATTTTTGCTTTCACTGCAATAAAACTTTTGACAACCCTTTGTGTGGGCTTAATTTTTTACATAGCTAACAAATGCCTGCTAAAAACTGAAGACAAGACCACTAAATCGTTCAGGTGGACACGGCTTACCTTAAAAATGGCTTATTACGGCGCTACAGGTATGCTGGTGTTAGCAGTAATAAACAACAGCTTAATTTTAGCCAACCTAATCTAAGCACACATTTTTTTTAGTTAATCACTTATAGGTCAATTTTTCACTTCTTTTCCATAATTACGATTAACTCAGCTTGTAAATTCTCAAGTTAATAAAAGAAACTCAGGTAAGTAAACTTAAGATTCGGGAATACTGCAAAAACTGTTTATTACCAAGTAGATTAAACAAAAAAAAGAAAAAAGGTTTTGGTTTTAGGTTTCTATGGACTGCTTATTTCTTTCTGAGGATCAACAGACCAACGATTGCAACAACTGCAATAATTGCAACACCCATGCCGATTGTGTACATTTCGTATGGAGTGTTATTCACTTGTGCTGTTTCTGTTGGTTGTGCTGCTGCTTCCATGACTGTCATTGCGTTTTGTGCGAATGAACCGTAGTATGCTGCTGAGCCGCCGAAGGTTGCGTACACTGTGTATTGGCCTTCAACTGTTGGTGTGTATGTAAAGTAGAATTGGCCGCTTGCATCGCTTGTTGTGTCACCTAGGTGTATGTAGTTTCCGTTTGGATCAACTGCGTCGATAGAGACTGGAACACCTACTGTGTCCATTGGTTGTGAGAATTGCTTGTAAACGTATAGCATCCATTCGCTTTGGCTTGCATCAGAGACTGCTGGGACACCGTTGGGGAATCTTAATTGTGCATCTGCTGCTTTTGTGCCTGGTGAGTTATCCATGACTGTCCCTTTAATGATTACTGGTGTATTTGCTGTTACTGCTGTGTCTGGTGTTGTGAGTGTCATTGTGCTTGGGCCTTTGCCGATTGCGTAGATTTGTTGGTCGTAAGTGTCTTGTGTTGCGATGATGCTGTCACCCATGATTGCGCGTCCACCCCATCTTGTCTGGCGGAATAAACCATCAGCTTCAAAGATGACTGAACCATCTGTTGCGTTTAAGCATAGGAACGGTCCGCCTCTTGGCTTTGGTTCAAGCGCAGAGTGTTCAAGTGTACCGAAGTAGATTTTATCTCCGGAAACGAACAATGGAATGACCCACCAGTTGTTTGTAAGGTAAGATTCACCGTACATGTCTTTAACAGCGTATTCCCAAACGAGATCACCTGTCTGTAAGTCATAGGCATAGACGATACCACCGACTGTTGCTGAGTAGAGTTTGCCATATGCAATAACACGGTCTGGACCGAATCCGGCTAAGACAGTGTCACTCCAAGCGTCTGCGTAGATTTGTGGTTCTGTTTCCCACAAGAATTCACCTGTAGATAAGCTGTATCCGTAGTGGACTCTGTTCTCTTTTGAGAAGAACACTGCAACATCTTCTGGTTGGCTCCATGCACACCAGCCTGCTTGACCGATGCTGGATATGGTTATGTTACCTTCTAACCATTCATCTGGTGCTGGGTTGTTCTTGTTAAAGAGTAGTGAACCAACTGCGCCTCTTGATGCATTTAAGTTGAATGCCCAGAGTTGTACTGAAGAGTAGTTTACGTTAGCAAGGATTACTTTGTCGCCTGGGTATGCTTTTTGGATTGTTGTTGTGAAACCGCTTCCTGTTCGTGGATATGCAGAGTTGGCTGCTGTGTTGTATTCTGTGATTGACACGTTCATGTCATATCCTTTGGTTCCATCCATGCTTTGTGCTCTTGCAATCATTAGACCCCAACTTTCTCTTTGGTAATTTGTGTCTGCAAAACTTGGAAGAATGCTTGCATTCCATTGTAGTAATCTGTAGTCTGGGTTGGTTGCGTTTCCGTAGTTAACAATTGAGTATTTGAGTAATTCACCGATTGGACCAACGTAAATGGTTCCTGATGGAACGTTTGTAATGTTGAATTTAAGATCGCCTGTTAATGCATCAAGTGCGTGCATTGTTGTGTTTGTTACTGCGGTTGAGCCGCTGCCTGTAGTTACGGATGTTGTAACGTAAATGTATGACCAGGTGCCTCTGTTGTTGAGACTTTCCCAGTATAAGATTTGTCCTTGTGTAATTCTGCCTTGTGCGGCTGTTCCTGGTAATGCTGGAGTTGTGGTGTAGGATTTTTCCCAGAGTTTTTCGCCTGTGTGTAGGTCAATTGCTACGATTGCTTGTTGTGGTGATGCTCCGCCGCTTGGTGTGTAATATTTGTTATAGTACAGAACACCGCTGATTATTACTGAGCCTGCGAATTTGCCTTCGTAAGCGTCACCGTTCTGGTAACCTGTGTCACCCCAATATTCAGATCCGCCTACTAGACCGCCCATGGTGTCACCAAGTGGTGTAGTCCAGAGGATGTGTGCGGTTGTTGGTGCATCGTTTGCTTCAGCGATCAGGTTTTCTGGTTTGTATGCCCAGCTGCCTGAAACTGACCACCATTCACGAAGTTGTGAGTCAATTGGACGTGTCCAGTATTCTGTTGGCATTGATTGTGCTGGATAGGTTGGTACTGAGTTTTCTTGAACAACTAAGGTATATTCTGGAGTTTCGCTTGGAGCGTATTCTACGTTTCTATAGGTTTCGCCCTTGAAAATGCATTTTAATGTATAGTTGCCTACAATTTCTGGATTAAAAGCGTAACCGACTGTACCGGTTGACCATGTCATGCGATCAACTGTTGTAGTGTGACCGTTTGGATCAGTTATTGATAATGTAACGTTCCAGCCGTCACCGTCCAATTGGAGGTAGTTAAGTAAGCCGAAGTTAACCAAGACTTTTTGACCGACACCGACCGGGTTAGGGATGGCATCGACGAATGGGTAAGTAGTGTTTGCAGCGTTTACAAAGCCCGGCAATGAAATCATTGAGACAGTAAATGACAATACCATCAATATTGCGATTGTTGAGAGTATAGTTTTACTTTTAAAAGTTTTCAATTTTTTTCTTTTCTCCATTATTTTATAACTCACAAAAATAACTAATTTGCTATTTAACTCTTATTGTTAATTAATAGTCCAAGTCACCGAATAATCACGGACGAAAATGACAATTCATTTGAAGGGTAAACTGAAAAGGCAACTAAAAATTAAACGTTGATTTGTTCAATTTTCATACAAAAAACAAACGTAAATTACTTTTTTGATAAAGCAAGAACTTAATAAGTCTTATGGCATGAATCAATGGATGGACAATTTCAAACCTGCAATAGTTTTACTTATCCTCAACGGCAAAACAGAACAAGCCTTAGAGTTACTTTCAAAACATTACAACATAAACACGCCAAAACTAAAAGTGGGCTTACCAAAAGGACACAAAACAGTCGCCTACGGCTGCTACACCTCAAAAACCGAAACAATAACCGTTCTAAACAGTGAAATGTTAAACAACCCCTTCGTTATCCTACACGAGTTCTATCACCACCTTAGAAGCAGAAGCGTTGACAAAATCCACAAAGGCACAGAAAAGAACGCAGACAAGTTTGCCTTAGAATTTGTAGAGGCATACAAACTAGCAGCTAATTCATAAAACCGTAGAAAAAAATTATTCTTCTGTTACGTGAACAGGTACTTGTTCGCCATAGCAATTGTAAGCCACTATGTCTCGTTCATTTTCATAAGGGAAACCTGCAATCATCATTATTCTTCCATAAAAGTGGTTGGCATCCACGTCTGAAGCAGATTTATCATCCGAAGGATGCGAATGAACAATACCCATTATTGAAAAATCCATCGGCAACATGTGAAAAGGCAAATTAGCAAAACCAATACCGTAAGTGGCAAATGGCGGCACAAGCAAGTCAGTAATGTAGATGGTGTCCTTCTTTTTTTTGCCTCTTAAAAGCAGCACGGTTTCTTTTGGGTAAAGCTGTTTTGCACTTGCATAAATTGAATAGAGCAGTTCTCTGCTTATTGAGACAGCTATAGTTTTTGCCATAAAACGCACAACGGTTCTGAGGCTTATTTGTTTTTCCTAAAACCGGTAGCCAAAAATATTTTAGATTAAATCACAAGGGCAGAACAACTTGTACTACTTTTTAGAACAAAAACAAAAAACACTTAAAGAAACAAGAAATCAGTAAAGTTTCCAGTCACAGAAATTGATCATACAAGCAGTTTACAACAATCAAACAAACACAACAATAATAAACCAGAAGAATGATTACTGTTAAACCGTTGCCGGGATGGCAGAGTGGTTAACGCGCGGGCCTTGAGAGCCCGTGGATCATCCGGTCCGCAAGGGTTCGAATCCCTTTCCCGGCGCTCTATTCTTAAAAAAACTATTTTTGTTGACCAGCTATTTTATGGGTTAAAGCCAACAAACCCTTGAGTATATCCTTGGGTGATGGGGGGTTTCCTGGAATTTTCAAATCAACATCAAAAACTTTGTCGGCGCCACCTAAAACAGCATAGGATTCGTTAAGGATTCCAGTCCCGCATGCATCATCACCGACGGCCACTACGAATTTAGGGTTTGGCATAGCATCGTAGGTTTTTTTGGCGGCGATTTCCATGTTACGTGTCATTGCACCCGTGACGACAAGAACGTCTGCATGTCTTGGAGAGGCAACAAAAGTGATGCCAAAGCGTTCAACATCATAATGCGGCGTTGCAAGGTTGTTTAGTTCGATTTCTGTTGCGTTGTCGCTTCCGCTGTCAAGTTCACGTATTGCAAGGCTTTTTTCAAAACAGCGACTTACATGTTTTTTAAGTTCTATGCCTAAGGCGTCCAATTCAGCGTCTTGAAAAAGAATATGTTCAGTTTTTTTCTTTTTAATTATTGAGGTCAAATTTTTTGCCAATTCTTTGCTCTCCTATAGGTCGGTTCCTGCGTAGGATAGGTTCATGCTTTTGTTGATTAACGGAAAATCGGGAACAATATTTCCTAACACGGCGTGTTCAATGGCTTGCCAGTTACAGAATGACGCCGTTCGAACTTTATAGCGGTCGATTAAACCATTTTTTATGTATACCCAATGCATGCTTTGACCCCTAGCAGATTCAACAAGCGATAAAGCATAACCGTCACATATCTCAAACTCCATAAGTACTTCTCCAAGAGTTAAATGATTAAGGAGGTCCAGAATCATTTTCACTGAATCAAGTATTTCTTGCGCTTTTAATTCAAAACGTGATAAGACGTCGCCATGTTGTTGAGTTCTACCTTTAAGATTCAAGACGCCGTAAAGCCCATAAGGATGGTTTATTCGGGTGTCTATCATTCGACTTGACGCACGGGCTATGGGACCAGTAATGTGCAGAGGAGCAAGCAGTTCAGGATTTACTATTCCAGTTGTTTCAAACCGGTCAATTAACGAGAAATAGGTGTTGTCAAGATCCTTAGCGGTTTTAAAACCTTTAGAGAAAGCCTGTAGGTAAAGATTAAGGTTTTTCAGTGCCTGCTCAGGAACGTCTTTTGTTAAGCCGCCGATTGTAATTATGCCTTTCATGAATCGGGAGCCTGTAAGCATTTCATTGAACCGTAAAAGTTCTTCACGAAGTATAAAAAAGGAACTGGCGCCAACAGGGTAAGCCACATCAAGAATCATACCTGAAATATCTCCAAGGTAAGAGTAGATACGTTCAAGCTCCATAAAGATGGTTCTTAACTGTAGAGCCCGCAAAGGCACGGATATTCCCGCGATTTTTTCTACCGCATTGCAGTAGGCAACAGAGTTTGCAACGGTTTCGTCTCCGCTGATTGTTTCGGCGATTTTAACACATTCCAGAGGCGTCTTGCCCTCTGCCAGTTTTTCCAGTCCACGGTGTTTGTAGAACATTCGGACTTCAAGATTGAAAATTGTTTCTCCGATAACGCTGAAACGGAAATGCCCCGGTTCAATAATTCCAGCATGTACTGGGCCAACAGGAATTTGGTACACGCCTTCGCCATGTAACTGTTTAAACTGGTATTCTTCAGCTTTGCCTGTTTTGGGTGGCACGGTTTTTATTGGACCTTTTTTGAACGTTTTTAGTAATGGATGAAAATCTTTAGGGTATGTTTCATGCAAAAATAGTCTGCGTTTGTCATAGGCGCCGTTGAATTCTACGCCGAATCCGTCGGTGATTTCCCGTTCGTACCAGCATGCTGAAGCGTAAGTTTTAGCTATAGATTCGGCTTGGTTACCGTCAAGGTGAACTTGGAGAACGGGAAGTTCTTTGAAGCCTTCCTTTTCAAAAACGTAAAACAGGGTAAAGCCTTCTTTGCCAAAATTCTGTACGCAAAACATTGAGACAAGTTCGAAACTGTTTCCGTACAGTTTATTGATTGTTTCTACAAGTTTAAATGGCTCTATGGGTAGGTAAAGTTCATTGTTTAAACCGTTTACGGTTTTCTGGTTAGTTCCAAAGATTTTTTCGAATTCAGTTAACTGCAAACTTTCCGTCATAATATTCACCTTATGCCAAGCTCTACTACTATTTTTGAAAGCAAGTCTGTTAACTGCTGGGGAAAAAACACGCCCAGAATAAACACCGTTAAAAGCAGAGCTGCGATGGGTAATTTCATTGCAAGTGAAGCATGGAACTGTTTAGTTTCGGTTGTTTCTTTTTTGGTTAAAAGCTTCATAAGGAATATCCCAAAAGCGGCAGCCACGAACAGAAAGATAAAAAGTAACCCCACTGTTAAAAACGGCGACAGGAAAGTTGACTGTATAAGAAGTGAAATTTTTGCCAGAAATATCGCGGATAAAGGCATTCCAATTATTGCTATGCCACCCAAAATTAGGCTCCATGACGCAAAGGGTTGAAGTTTTAATGCGTTTTTTATGTTTTCCAGTCGAACACCTCCGAATTGGTGATGGATAATGCCCGAAGAAAGGAATAAGGAAGCTTTAGTGAAAGCGTGAGCTAAAACGTAAAATAGTGTCCAGAAAATCGCCAATGGTGTACCTAAACCGATGCCGACAAGCAGGAACCCCATGTTTTCTACTGTTGAGTAAGCTATGACTTTTTTTAGGTTAACTTGGGTAAGCATCGTTAAAGCCGCAACAAGCATACTAATGACTCCGAAGGCGATTAAAAAAACTGAAACCTTGAAGATGCTTGAAGTCTGTGCAGCAATAGCGTACATGCGTATTATGCCGTAAATGCCGACGCTTGTAATGCTTCCTGAAAGAATAGCGCTAACGGGGGCGGGAGCTTTTGAGTGAGCACTCGGAAGCCATGCATGAAAGGGAACAACACCGCTTTTTGCTGCAAACCCCACGAATGTAAAGATAAATGCTGCAAAAATTATTGCAGGAGAAAGGGTTGAGGCAACATTCATTAGAGTGTTCCAGTTGAGTGTCCCGACTCCAAGCGAGTTTTCAGTTAAAGTGAATAAAAGTATCAAGCCGATGAAGGAGAAAAGCATGCATGTTGAAGTTATGAAGATGTACTTTAGTGTGGCACCTATGTTTTTGACTGCGTTAAGCATGACTATTAGGACACCTGAGAAAGCGGTTGTTAACTCTGCAAGTATCCAGAACAGCGCCAAATTGTTAGAGAAGAACGTGAAGGTTATTTCAACAAGAAGCAGGTTTAACGCGACGTAGAATAGTTTAAGGTTGTTTTGGTCCATTTCGCCTATTTCTATTGAACCTTCAATGTAGCTTCGGGCATATACAGCGGCGGCTAGAAACAGTACTGAAGAAATTAGTACTTCGTAGATTCCCAAGTGGTCGATTAAGAAGTAGCCGCCCACTACTGAATAGTTGGGGACTTCAGCGAAGCCTAAACTGTAAAGGCTTAAAATAATAAAGCCTGCTGGAAGAATAACGGACAAGATATTGATTGATTTGTGTGTTTTGAACAGAATTGTTAATAATACAACTATGAGGCCTAATACAGCGTAAATTGCCAGTATTGTTTCTGCTGAAAGCATCATTGTTTCTTATCCTCCAAAGTTTTCTCTACCTCTAATTCCAACAATTCATCATCTTCGTCGTCACCAAATACTCGCCAGCCATTTTGGAAAGGATTTAACCGTGCATGGAACTCTTCAATTGAGGAGTCAATGCCAAACGCTAGAATCGCTGCTAGAAGCGTCAAAATGATTAAGTCGATAACGATTAAAATTTCAAACATTAAAGGTAACTCTGTTAAAAAGAGGCTGAATAATAGGACACCGTTTTCCATAATCAGGTATCCAACGATGTTAGTGATTGTTTGTTTTCTGGTAAAGATGACAAGCATTCCTATGAAAAGCAGGGAAACGCCAACTGTTGCACCGATAAAGAACAGGTTACTTAACCCTAAAGGTTCAAGAAGCGGTGTAAATGACACGTAAACAAATATTATGATAATTACGCTTACAATTAACGACTGGTTTGGAGAGAGAAAGTGGAAATCGGCGTCTCGTTTAACATTTAATTTCTTTAAGATATGCTTCATGAAAGTTGGGATAATCATGATTTTACTTACGAAAGTTACGATTGCAAGGTAAAGTGGCGTGTAACTGCCTGTTTCAATAAAGAACAAGATAGCTATCAACGCGAGAAGGAAAGATTGAAGTGCATACGTTTTTACAAGGGATAAAATGTCACGTTTTACAATAATGATAGCAGCGGTTACTACAACCAACACGATAAGGAACTGTGCAAAGTTTTCAATTGCAGGAATAATTATGCAAAAACCTCGATTATAATGGTTATCAACGCAAGGAACAGCGCCAAAGCAAAAAGCGCCGGAAGATGGAACAAACGCGATTTTGCGCAAGCTGACTCAAACAAGCCAATAAAAACCGCAAGAATGACCGCTTTTACAAGAAAAGCAGCTAACGCGAACAGGATTGCGCCAGCGGAGAAGTCTACGGTTAAACCCCATGGAACAAGCGTGTTAATCAGCAACGCCATAAGCAGCATTTGCTTCATTGCACTGGAAAGCTCCATGAGCGCCAAGTTTTTGCCTGATTGCTCAAGTATCATGGCTTCATGAATCATTGTTAATTCAAGGTGGGTTTCGGGGTTGTCAACTGGAACTCTTGAAGATTCAACAATGATAATGATGAAAATGGAGATTGCACTAAGAATCAGGACAGGGTCAACTAGTACATTGGCGTTTAAGGCGCCCCTGAACATTTCGGGTATACTGGTTGTTTTGAACATTATCGCCAATGCTGCAAAGATAATAATGGTGATTGGTTCAATGAGGGCAGACATTGCCATTTCGCGTGAACTGCCCATACCACCGAAAGTGCTGCCTGTGTCAAGTCCCGAGAGTGCCATGAAAAATTTTGCCAACGCCAGCAGGTAAATGAACAGGATTATGTTGCCGATTAAGTCGGTTGGTTGTGGTATGAAAAGCATTGGAACAAAGAAGCTTGCTGTGATTAATGCGGCAATATTGATGAGGGGGGTTGCCTTCATTATCCAGGACGAGTTTTGTGAGTAAATGGTTTCTTTTTTGAACAGTTTTGCCAGGTTATAATAAGTTTGAAGCAAGGGTGGACCTTTTCGTCTTTGAGCGGCGGCTTTTACTTTCTTAATTAAACTGATAAATAACGGTGAAACCAGTAAAGTGAATGAAACGTTTAGTATTCCGTAGAATAGTAAGTCGAAACTCATGCAAACCACCAGATTAACAGTAAAAAGATTACAATAATCACGAAAGCGTATGCAATATGCAGGTCAACGTCGCCACGTTGCAATGAATTTACTTTTAGCGAGACTTTTCTAACGAATTCGGCGATGGGCAAGTATAAGTATTCTTCAAAAAACTTCATCAATTTTATTTCAGCTTTACCCGTTTTGAACACGGACTGATTGTTATCGTAGAATTCTCTTTGGCTTTTCTTTTCAGTGCGAAAAATGGTTTTCAAAATTGTAACAATCGGTTCGGAGAAGCCAGAAGCAGAATACTCCATACAAGACGTTTGCGTTGTTATGCCGCAGCCCCAAGTCTCTGAAACACGCTCCATCAAAGAAGCTTTATAGCGCAGCGCAGCCCAAGCGAAAACGTAAAACATTGCAAGTAATGAGCCAATCAACAGCATGTTAGGCATCTGTAACGTGTAACCAAGTAACTGAAATAATTGATAAGAGAACACTCCTAAACCAACGCATAATACTGCAAGAACCGCTGGACCAATCAATAAGACGCGTGGAGCTTCTTTAGCAGCCTTTGCCTTAAGTGAACGTGGCAATGCAAGGAAGGATATTCCGAATGCTTTTACAAAGCATGCTGCTGCTAACGCGCTTGTAAAGGCGAAAACTGACAGGGCAACTATTAGGAGCAGTACAAGGAAAGGATTGCCAAGAACGGAAGACTGTAAGAAAACTTGGAAAATCATTAATTCACTTATGAAACCGTTGAATGGCGGCAACGCTGAGATAGATACTGCCCCAACTAGAAACAGCAGGGCGGTTGTTGGCATTCGTTTGATTAAGCCGCCCATTTCTTCAATGTTCTTTGTTTCTGTAGAGTTCAATACGGCGCCGGTAGTCATGAAGAGGAGGCTTTTGAAGACTGCATGATTAAATGAGTGAAACAGAGAACCAAGCAGGGCAAGCAATGCGATGTCGGGGAACCCGTAAACTGTGAAAATTACGTATAAACCGACGCCTACAAGGATTATGCCGACGTTTTCGATGCTTGAATATGCCAGCATCTTTTTGAGGTCATGCTCTTTAAGTGCGTAGATTACGCCTAAAAGCGCTGAGAGGGTACCCATAACCAGAATAAGCATGCCCCACCAAGATTCTAATGGTAACAAGAGAAGGAACCTGATTAAACCGTAAATTGCTACTTTAAGCATTACTCCAGACATTAAAGCGGAAATGTTTGAGGGGCTTGCTGGATGCGCGTAAGGTAACCATTTGTGGAATGGGATTATGCCAGCTTTTATGCCAAACCCCAAAAACAGAAAAACAAAAGCGACAGATGCAATCAATGGTTGAGCGGTTATGGGTTGAATGTTGAAGGTTCCAGTGGTAACGTACAGGAAAAGGAAAGCAAACAACAAGAAAACTGTGCTCAGATGAGTCATGACGAAGTAGAACATTCCCGCTTTGAGGGTTTCCTGTTTTTCATATTCAACCATAACAAGCAGGAAAGAGGTTAAAGCCATCGTTTCCCAGAAGAACAAAAACGAAAACATTGAGGAAGAAGCAATCACAAGAATCATTGAGACAATAAAGAAGTTCATTAAAAAGACAAGAAGGTTTTTTCTGCCTTCACCGTGAAGGTGCTCAAGATATTTTATTGAATAAATTTCAACAGCCAAAGAGACAACAGATACTAAAGCGACGAAAAAACCAGCCAATCTATCAATTTTAAAGGATAATTCAAACAACGCTGTAATCTGGTAAGAAAATGCGGATACTGTTGAGTTGTTGAGGATAACCTCTATGGCAAATGCAAGAAGAAGTATACTGGCGAAGCAGCTTATTATAAGCGAGGTTATTCTTGGATTATTATTGTTTAATTTTGCGGTTGCTATAGCCAAAATTGCCCCGATTATAAACACGGCTAAACCAAAAGGAAAGAGAAGTTCAAGCATATCTTAAGTCACTTAGGAAAAACCTGGTTTTGCCTTATCAGTTGCGTTTTGAAAAAACGTCGTGTTGATGGTATTCAATTCAGAGGGTAGGTTGGCAGCAATTTTTTCGCCAACATTGTAATTGATTGACTGATTATTCATTAAGGTCTCCAACCAACCGCACGGTCTCATAAAAAAGCTTTATGGAATAAGGAAACCAGTTCTGTTAAGGCTAAACAATTGAAAGAAAAAAGCTGTCAAAACTAATAAGTATCTAAAAATACCGAAGATTTTTTTAAATTGATTCAACTCACTAATGAAAAAACCGTGTAATTCTATACCTTTAAAAAAAACCTAAACGCCCAAAAACTAATCAGACAAACAAAAGCAAAAAAACCAATAGCGGAAGAGAAAAATGTTTAACCTAACTCAAACGTGGTTACACCGAATATTTTTTCCAAAGGAAGCTTAGGAGCAGTTTTCGTATACATTCTAAAAGTACTAAAAACCGGTTTCATACCGAAAGATTTTGCCAGATTAACACCGGCAAGGTTAGGGTCTGGAACATCCAAAAACACTTCTTCACCTGAAACAGAAGCGGCTAAACTTGAAAACAGCAACCCAGCAGCGTCTTCGTCCTGAGCAAATAAGGGTCCAACCTTGTAGCCATGGAAGCATTTGCGGATTACGCCGTAACCCCTGAGTAAGCCGTTAGCGTCAGGCACCATTAAGGCAAATGCGTCTTTTTGGTAAAGCCAACACTCCAGAAACTTGGAACGCTTTGCAGGAAAAAATTTGGAGTCAAAAGCTGCAACTTTAACTAAATCAGTTTTTTTGATAGGAATGCATTTGTCCCAGTTTTTAGTCTTGATGATTCCTGCATAACGTGTGTTGGTGTATGCGGTCTTTAAACCAGCTTGCTCGTAACGGCTTTGCATGTTAACGACGCCGTCTATACCAAGGTTTAGGTTTCGGGTTTTGTTTGTGACGAATTGGTGGATTTTTAACCCTATGCCGTGTCCTCTAAATTCTGGCAGTACAATATAGAAGCCGGCAAAAGCAAAATCTTCAGAATATTTAACGATTGATACTGTTCCAACGATTTTGCCGTCAAGTTTAGCGGCGTAGAAGCCTTTTGGGTCAGTATGGTAGAAGCATTCACCGTCGTGAATTCCAGGATTCCAGCCTTCAGCTTTTGCCCACTTAATTGCTGTTTCTACTTCGGTTTGGCTCATGTTACTTATTGTTAGGTTTGCTAATGCTAAATCGTCAGTTTTCATATTGTTAATTGTGTATTTACTGTTTATAAGAATCACCCAGGACTGGTTCAAGCGGAAAAGTGTTATTCTAAGGGGTCTGTTGGCAGAATAATTTTTTCGTGAACCTCATTTAGAACCAAGGCAATTGCATAGTAGATGGCACTTGATCCACAGATGACGCCTTCAATGCCGGTTAAATTGGTTAAGGTAAAGTTTCCGAAAAGTATTGGGTTATCGGTAAAGCTTGTTATTGAAAGCATAAAAAACAAGATAATTGTAGTTGCAAAAACGATTTGAAGAGTTTTTGACGCTTTTAGGGTTCCATAACCCATTGCGAGGGTAAAGATTCCCCACAATAGGAAGTAGGCGCCCATTGAAATAGGTGAAGGTGACTGCAGTCCAGCAAAGATGGTTGTTTGCGGCAAAAGTGTCAGCATTATTAGTGACCACCAAAATAATCCGTAAGACGTGAAAACTACAGTACCAAAAGTGTTTCCTCGACGAAACTCCATTAAACCAGTGATGATTTGCGCTAATCCACCGTAAGCTAAACCCATCGACAGAATCATTGTGTCAAGCTGAAATAAACCAGCATTATGAAGATTTAGAAGCACTGTCGTTAGTCCAAAACCAAGTAAACCTAAAGGTGCCGGGTTCGCAAATTTTTGGGTACCCATTTTTCGTTCCCTATTTAAAAAATTGTTGCCATAAGATGGGGAGTAGAATGTTTAAAATATGTTGCGAAAACGTTCTTTAAGAATTTAAGCAAATTCAGGTTTAAACTTAATGATTCTGGATTCATAAGCGATTAATAAACAAACGCGTGATTGCTACGTAACACATGGATGTTACTAACATGACAACCAACGAAGCTCCAGAAAAAAAATTAAACGAGTACAAAAATAAAATTGATGAACTCGTTAAAGAAAACCTGAGACTCCGCGAGTTAAACCAAGAATTGGCTAAATCGCAAATCGTCGTCCTTGAAGACGCCATAAAAGGCGCCCAAGACATTGTTGCAAACAATGAGGAAACAATCAGAAACGGAAAAAGAATGGCGGAATTAACAGGCACAGTAGAAAAATCAGTTCAAGAAGTAGCAAAACTTGCTATGGACACCACAAGCACAATAGCGAAAGTTGCCCATGCAGCAAAAAATGTTGGTGAAGTCGCCAGCAAAGTTTACGGTCAAGCCGACGAAGCTAACAAAGCAACTTCTAAAGTTTTAGAAATGGGCAAACAAGCTGCAAACGTTTCTAATCAAATGGCTATTGGCATGCAGCAAGTCAGTACTGCTTCACAACAAGTTTCAACTGGTGCTCAGAAACTTGCTGATCTTTCGCAAAGCGCCGCTAGAAGCACTGAAACTTTGAAGAAAGTTATGGATGATGCGGGATTAATCGCTAAAGAAGCTTCGAACGTAACTGGTGAAGCTTTAAAGAAGTCAAAAGAAGCTAACGAAAAAAGCCAGAAAGGTCTCCAAGCCATCGAAAACATCAAAACAAACATTGTCAAAGTTTCAGACGCTGTAACTTCAATGGTTAGCTCAATTGACCAGGTTGGACAAATGGCTAACTCAGTTTCAGACATTGCAGGTCAAACCAACATGCTTGCACTTAACGCCGCTATCGAAGCCGCAAGAGCAGGAGAAGCAGGAAGAGGCTTTGCCGTTGTCGCAGATGCAGTAAAAGGTTTAGCAGGTCAATCCAAAGTTGCAGCCCAATCATCAATTAGTCTAGTGAAAAATATTAAAGATGCAGGAAACCAAACCAGCAGCATTTCCAGCCAGTCACAAGTAGGTGCTCAGGAAGGAGCTAACGTTGTTTTAGCTGCAATTAAAGAGTCAGAAGGCATCGCCAGCATAATGGAGGTTATGAATGGAAAAGTCAACAACCTCGCGTACGGCGTAGAAAAAGGCCTTCAAGAAATCAACGCGGTTACACGAACCATTGAAGAAGTAGCCAGCATCGCGGAAGAAAGCTCTTCTGCTTCAGAAGAAGCATCGTCTGCCACTGAAGAACAAACCGCTGCAGCTCAACAGATGGCAAGCATCGCCAGAGATGTTTCTGCAGTCGCTGAAAGTGTTGAAAAATCAACAAAGAATGTTCTTACAAGTGCTGAAGAAGTGGCTAAACTTGCGGATAACGTAAGCAATGACGCGGCAGTAGTTGAAAAGTCAGCTAAGGAAATTGAGACCCATGCGGAAACTGTTGCTTTCACCACAAGTGAAGTGGGTCAAAACGCTATGGCAGTAGTCACTGCAGCGGAGGCAACAAACGCTAATCTGCAAAAGCTGATTGAAAAACGAACTGCTATCCTTAACGAGTTAAGACAGAAACAAAATATCATTGGTAAATAAAGTGGTTAACATGGATAAATCTGTTCACAATGGCGACTTCCAGATTGTCAACTTCACCGTAGACAATGTAAACTACGGTGTTCCAGTTGAACAGGTACGTGAAGTCAGAGACATGCAAACAGTTACCCCAGTGCCTGGAGCACCATCTTATGTTGAAGGCGTAACCAATCTACGTGGACAAATCATTACTGTTTTTGATTTGCGTAAACGGTTAGGTTTGCCTGAAAAGAAGGGTGCTGGAGAAAAAATTTTGGTGATAGATCTAGAGAAGTCAGCTGTAGGCGTTGTAGTTGACGCTGTTACTGAAGTTTCAACAATTTGCGAAGCGGACGTGGAAAAGAATATGGAGGTTACTTCCGCGCTTGGCGATTTTATTTTGGGCGTTGGAAAACAAAATGACCATTTGGCAGTTATTTTAGATATTTCTAAAATAGTTTTAAACACTAAATCGCAGGAACTGCCCAATTAACTTTTTTTTATGTTTCATAAATTTTTTTGCATATATTAGCAAACACGTGTTTAGAGTTTTGTATTGTTTCCATTGCTGCTTGGCCTTTTTCTGTAAGTTTGAAAACTGTTTTTCGGCCGTCATTTTCGCCGTAAATGAGGCCTTTTCGTTCTATAGCGTACAGTGTTGAATAAACTGTTCCGGGACTAATTGCTTCCGAGAACTTTATGCTAATAAAATCTATAATGTCATAACCACTGATGCTTTCACGTTTTGTCATTTCAATCAAAATAATAACATTTAAAAATTCCCTGATAATTTTTGATTTTATTGCTTCTAAAGTGTATTCCGCGGGTAAATTGATGTTCTGAAGCTTACTCAATTCAGTCCAACACTTCCTTATGGATTAAACAAAAGTATTGAACAATAATGTTTTTAAAGTTATCGAAAACAAGCTTACTTCTTAACATTTTTTGCCTTAGCTTAAAAAACAATTTTAAAAATGATAACTTAAAACAGGTAAAACAAAAGAAAAAATGGTTAAAGAAGGCAAATTAAGTTAAATGCCCGTTTAGTTTTAGAACCGCTTTTTCTACAAAGAAGCCTGAAGATAAAAAGCATAAAGCAGTTCTTTCAAATTGACCCTTACTTTGCCGCTAAATACCTAAAAAAATTAGTATTTAATGCTCAAGTACAGCAGGACTGAAAGGGCTGCAAACTCGAACAGGTCCGGCAAGACAATAAATGGACCTAAACCAGAAACGTAGAAGGAGAATGCGCTTACAGTGAAGGGGCTTGAAACTATGTCTTTTAACAAAAAAGCAAACCCAAAAATAATCAGGCCGAAAGAAAACTCTGATTTCGTTTTTTTGTAAACGCTAATAAATGTAATCAGCAGAACCACCAGTAAAGCCACGTTTAAAGTAGAAATTATTGCATGAGCAAAATAGAAAAATTCAAAATCGTATTGGATAAAAACTGGACGCGGTCTCTGTTCGGGTGGCGTGTAGAGTATGGATGCTGCCCAGAAGGCTGCAAAAAAGCCAACTAACACGAGAATTGGAAGAAGTAATCCAATCTTGAATTTTATACTGCTATTCATCTTATTCTCCATTTTCGCCATGCCCCTTTTTCTACTTTTTCCCTATTTTACTGGTAATCTCCTCAAACAGGCTGTAATTGTCTTCCATCACTTGAGAAAGAAAATATGTAGCACCATACCGGTCGCCGATTGACGTAATCAAACGGTTCTTTTCTAAAACTTCCAAGTGATGACGCATTGTCTTGTAATCCATGCCAAGCAATGTTGCAAGTTGGTTAGCGTTTTGCGGTTTATCTTTTAAGGCTTCAAAAATTTTGGCCCTAGTTGGCCCGCCACGAGTGCCTGCGATTAACCATCCAAGCAGATACTTGAGTGAACGGGCGTTGCTAGACATTTTTTAACATCCTGAAAGAGATTCGTTGTCTCATCTATTTCGAATTAAGGTTATAAAGTTCACCTTTTTCCGCGGCTAAATTGGTGTAAATGTATGGATAAAATGGGAAACAAATTGGGTTTAATGTTGAAAAATGCATTAATAATTTTTTGCATATCCTGTTTTTTGTTCACGGAGGTGAACCAACACATCGACCTGAAAACAAAAAGTTTAGCTTTAATATCAATCGTAGTTTTAGCTGCTATCGGTGGAACATTAATTACAACGAACCAACTAAACGTCAACGCTGACACCAACAGCACCGCCACAGCAACATTAGATACTTCAGAAGTCAACACAAACACAACAACACCCAACCAAGAAACTAGCCAAAACGGCTGTTCACCATGCGTTGGTGAAGGCATGCTCACGCAAACACGTCATAGATACAGTAGTGGACAGGTTCAAGTAAGTGATGAATTCAAAGAAAACGTAACCAGCATTGCAAGCCAAGATTCAGACGTACAAGATTTGCTCAATCAAGGATACAACGTAACATCAGTAACCCCAATAATTGAAAGCACAATTGATGGAAACGGTTACTTAACCACTAAAGCTTCAACAGCAATCCTAGCATTATCCAAAGAAGACACAAACAGCTATGGAAAAGCTCAAGTAATCGTAGACATGGACGAAGCAGCGGTGACTAAAATCTACATTGAAACAAGAACCCTAATAGAAAAGTAACTTAGCACTCAAACCCCCTTAGTTTTACCTTTCTTCTCCTTTCTCCATTAAAGCTAAGCTACTTTTTCGTATTTTTTAAAATAATAACATAATCTTCAGCCTTGGCATTTTTTCCAGTCAAAAATCTGATTTGGGCTCAATTTGGGTATTATTTTGAAATTCATTTAAAAACAAAATTAACCATCAAAAGTCATCATGGCAGCCGAGAAGGGAAATAACCCGTATCAAGTAGCCGCAAACTCGCACCGTTTGAGTTTTGGGGCATTAAATAAGCATCCTCCTCAGCCCCTTCTCGGTTGCCAAAAAACATGGTGACTTCTCATGGGTATAATAAATAGAGCAATAAGAAACATCTCAAGAAGAAAAGTTCGTGCATCATTAGTAATAATTGCCTTGGCTTTTTCTATGGCCATTTTAATCTCGATTCCTGCAGGAGTTATGGCAAATCAGGAAGCCGCACAATCGATAAGCGACAACCTAAGCAGGACCATTAACGAAACAGGTGAATCAATAAACCAAACCCTGACGCAAATCGACTGCACTTCAGGAGTTGAAGGATGGGGTTTTGGTCCGTCACAGTCAAGTGGAACGGATCAATCCCAAGGAGACATGCAGGATAGACCCATGCCTTCAGGAGGCGCAAGTGGTTTTAATCCGGGACAGTTTGGTGGAGGTGAAATTCCAGGAGGTTTTGGCGGAGGTTCTTTTGGGGGCGGTGAAGCTAACCCCATGAACCAGAGTTTGTATGATGATATTTCAAGCATTAACGGTGTAGCTGCTGTTGCACCGATTTTGGATGCGACTCAAGGGCAAAACGTAACTATGGAATTTATGGGTCGATCCTTTGAAAGGTTGGAAGAGGAATACGTTATTGAAGGTATCCCATTAACCGCAGAACTGGTTAGCTACAACATTTTACCATCAAACATTACAGAGGGCAGAAACCTTCAGGCAGGCGACAGCGGAGTAGTCGTGCTAAGCGAAAACAACACGGCATATTTCAACGCTGACGTAGGCGATACAATAACCATTTTGGACCAAGAATTCACCGTAGTAGGGATTCACGGTACGTCAGGAGTTTCAGACATTAACACGCTTTACATGAACCTGACAGATGCGCAAACAATTACAAACAACACCGGTTACATTACAACACTGCGAGTCTTCACAACAGACAGCTCCGTCGTGTCTCAAGTAGCCACCGACATTGGTGAGTTACACAGTGAACTAACAGTTCAAACTGCTCAAGACATGCTTGAACGAATGCAAAACATGCAGTCAAGCCAAACCACTGCACTTGAGAACGCTGAAGCCTCACTTGCACAAACTCAAAGCACAGCAATCCAAGAAATCATCGTTGTAGTTCTCGCAACCAGCCTAATCGTGCTCTTTGTCATGCTGTACACTGTACGTGAACGCACAAAAGAAATTGGCACACTCAAAGCTATCGGTTTTAGCAACAACGCTGTAATGAGACAATTCGTTATTGAAGGCATGCTTCTCAGTGTTATAGCGGGAGCCGTCGGAATTGCGATTGGAATATTCCTTGCCCCAACATTGTCATCGCTGCTTATACCTGCAATCAGTTCTGGAACAACAGGAATAGCTATACCCACAGGTCAATTTAGTCAAACCGCATCCGTTTCAGTAACACCAGAGTTAATGTTGATAGTATTTGGTTTCTCGGTACTTTTAGGAGGAATAGGCAGTTTGTATCCAGCATGGAGAGCAGCAAAAATCAGACCAGCAGAGGCGATGAGATATGAGTGAAGTAGCACTTAAAATTGAAAACCTAACAAAAAGTTACAATCTTGGCAAACGTGAAGTCCAAGCATTAAGCAATCTCGACCTGGAAGTTAAAAAAGGCGAGTTTGTTTCCATCATGGGGCCATCAGGTTCAGGTAAAACCACGTTACTTAACATTATTGGCTGCATTGATAAAGCAACCAAAGGCAAAGTAGTGCTGGACGGCGTTAAAATCGATGAAATGGCAGAAAACGAACTCTACAAAATTCGCCGTGACAAAATGGGTTTTGTTTTCCAATCTTTCAACCTTTTACCGTATCTAAATGCTAAAGAAAACGTGGAATTACCTATGGAACTGAAAAACTCGTCAAAAGAGGCACGCAGTAAAAGAGCAAGCGAACTGTTAGCGTTAGTGGGGCTTTCAGGAAGAGAAAACCATAGACCACAAAAATTAAGCCAAGGAGAACAACAACGTGTCGCAATCGCGCGTGCACTCGCCAACGACCCAGCAATCATCTTAGCAGACGAGCCCACTGGCAACTTGGACATTCAAAACAAGCAAGACATCATCAAACTGCTCGCTAACCTAAACATTAAACAAAAAACGACAATTATTATGGTCACTCACGATAGTCAGGTAGCTGCACATACTGAACGAGTAGTTTTTCTTAAAGATGGTAAAATCTCAAAAGAAAAAGAAGGCTTACTTCTAAACAGGAAACGTGAAGACCAATCAAAACTCCATAAACTGGAAGAGAAAAGGTAAACCAAATGACCGAAAACAACGAAAACCAAAACGTAAACTCGTCACAACCAACAGAAAACCCACAAGAGCAAACTCCAGCAACAAATAAGGAAGAAACGCTACCACCACAAGACCAAACGGAGATACATGAAGAATATTCACCGTTCTGGCCAAACAATGCCTCGCCGCCGCCACCCCCTCCTTCATCACCCCTTTTTTCACCGCAGCCGCACCAACAAAAACAGAAAAAAAGCAGAGTAGTCATCGTGACGCTTCTCGCTATCTGTCTGCTTGCTGGAAGCTTCATCGGTTACGCTGCAACTTACTCCTCGCTTAACGGGAAAATAAGCGATTTGCAAGTTCAACTGCAGTATTACCAGTCAAGCGGGCAAAACGGCGTTGATACTGTTTCCAGCCTAAACAACTCTGCGTCTCTTGCCAGCTTGTACCAGAACGTTAAAGCTTCTGTCGTCATCGTTAAAGACCTTGTACCACAATACAACATGTTTGGGTTTCTTGCCGGCTACAGTATACAGCAAGGTTCAGGGTTTGTAACCACTGTTAACGGGCAACAAGTCATCGTAACAAACAATCATGTAATCGAATCATCAACCAACATAACTGTAACTTTTGCTGACGGCTCCAGTTACACCGCATCAATTTTAGGGTCTGACCCATACGCGGATCTTGCAGTCTTGAAAGCGGATGAAATGCCCAGCGGAGTTCCATCCTTATCACTGGTTAGCTCATCAACTCTAAACGTAGGCGACACCGTGGTCGCGGTTGGTTCACCTTATGGGCTTTCAGGCACCTTAACAACTGGCATCATAAGCGCGCTTGGCAGAACCATCGTTGAAGGAAGCAGCACCAGCGGCATCGCAATCCCAGACACCATTCAAACCAGCACAGAAATCAACCCCGGCAACTCCGGCGGACCACTTATCAACCTGCAGGGACAAGTCGTTGGCATAACCACTGCGGCAGTCAGCGACTCCCAAGGTTTAGGCTTCGCGATTCCTTCAGACACAATCATGCGTGAAATCGTTTCACTAGTCAACACTGGAGAATACACGCAGCATCCATCGTTAAACGCTGCAGGAACCGACATGAATCTGCAAATTGCGCAAGCCATGGACACCGATGTCACTTACGGTTGGCTTGTCGAGTCAGCTTCTGAAGGTACTGGTCTTGAAGGCGGCAACACCCAAGCAACTGTTCTTGGTGAACGCGTAATCATTGGTGGAGACATCATCATCGGCGCAGGCAACACGGCAATAACCAACACAGACGATTTACTTGCTTACCTTGAAAGAAATACTTTGCCAGGACAAAACGTACAATTCACCATAATCCGCGATGGACAACAGCAGACAGTAACGGTTGAAATCGGCAGTCTAAACTAAAACTCAAAAAATCTTTTTTTTCTTAGGGGGGTAGGTGCTATTGGCGGTTTTTCAATACAAAAGCATGTTGAAAAAAGTGTTAATGTTTGGATATAAAGCCTTCAATGTCTGTGATGAACTTCAAAGAGCCGCTTCTATCTGGTTGGTCAAAGCTTCTTGGCTGCTGAAATCCGTGTTTTCAACCAAAACATGTTCAACGATCGAACTGACTCCTTGAATGCTGTGGAACCGTGTATTTGTTAAAGTTTGCTTCTTGAATTGTTTTCAGTTTTTTCTTGAACGGCCTTGTATAGCCGGCGAGCCAAACCTCAAACCTGAAAGTTTCATGGGCAAAGAGTAAAACGATTTTGATTTTTTGCTGTTTTAGTTTTTTGGGGAAGAAGTAAAAATAAGAGTAATCCATCAGTCCCCGGCTGAACGCTCCTTGAAATGTAGAAGTCGGGGTATTTCTTTTCAAAATGCAGTCTTAAACTGTTAGGGTAACTTATCAAACCCTTGTATACTGTTTGAATGGTGCCCGTAGCCAATTGTTTTTTGTATTCGCTTAACGATTTTTGAAGTTTAACCGATGCTTCTGCTGTCTAGTTAGCGTTCAATAGTATCCCTTAAGGTATAGCTTGAAAAAAAGTTATTAAGCTTTTTTAAGTGCAAAACGTAAGTATTGTTGATTAAACTTTTTTAGAAATAGCGTAGGCTTATATGCACCTTAAGCAGCGTGTATATATAAATTCATTAATAGAAGGTACATTCATGTCTGCATTTGCAAAGCCAGGAGCATACGACTATAACGCAACAGTCTTCTCCCCAGATGGACGCTTATACCAAGTTGAGTACGCAATGGAACTTGTCAACCGTGGTGCAACCATACTTGGCATAAAATGTCAAGAAGGCCTAGTATTGGCTGCAGAAGAAAACGCTGAAGCCCTCGAAAAAACCGCTAATTCACTAAAAATCTTCCAGATAGACGAGCATATTGGAGCAGCTATCGTGGGGCTTGGCAGCGACGCACGCGTCCTAATCCAGAAAGCCCGCGAAGACGCCCAAAGCAACAAGTTAACTTACGATGAACCAGCTGACGTGGAAACAGTCACAAAAAGCGGCAGCAACCTACAACAAGTCTACACGCAACACGGCGGCGGTCGTCCATTCGGAACAGCGCTTATCATCGGCGGCGTTGACAAAACAGGCAGCCGCGTTTTCTGCACGCATCCAAGCGGCACCTACAAAGCCTACAAAGCAGTTTCCTTGGGAGCTGGAAGAGAAACCGTACAAGCACAGTTAACAGAGAATTATAAAGAAAACATGACACTTAATGAAATCCTAATGCTTGCGGTTAAATGCCTTAAAAACTCGCTTCGGGCAAGACAAATGCCAGTTAAACTCACAATCGCAGTTATTCCAGCCGCAACAAAGAAATTCAAGCTTTTAACTGAAGCAGAAACCGAAAGCCTCATCAAAGAGACACAATAAACTTTTTTTCAAGTTAAAACTAACTTTTTTGCTCATCCAGTTTTCAAAAGCTACTCCAAGAAACCCAAAGTTTCAGAAAAAGACAACTACAAGTTGCAAACCAAGCAGTGTAAACTCAGAGACACTTTACTTGCTTTTCAGTCTACCATCGAACCTATTTGGGCGTTATTAGAGGTTCTATGTTTAAACCTAAGAGGGGTAGAGTAAAACCAACCTATTTGGATTCTATTAGAAACTCATTGCAGAAACCTAAGGGGGGTAGTCCGTAATGACAAAAAAAACGCCCATTAACATGTAAAAATAGACGAGTTTCTCCTTTTAGATGATGTATCTGTCGACACTTTCAAAGTCCTTAACGATTTCCATATGACCTTTAACGGCAGGCCCCGCAAGTGTTCCTAACGGCAGGTCTTTAAGCAGCATCCAAGGGGATTTGCGCGCCAAAACGGTTGCTTGATGGTTTTCGCCGAAGCTTTTCTTGGCAACCATAATAACTTGTTGCCGCACGGCGACCTCAGACATTTCGCCAAGAGCATGCAAGTACTCATGAAGCAGCAGGTTGTAGACGAGCGCGTTGATTGTTGGTTTTGATGGAATTTTGGTTTCCACAACATCCACCAAGGCTCGGTTTAGAACAATGTTGTTTGTGCCAACTGGGTAATAGGCGCCAAGTTGCAGGGGCAAATCGTCCAGAAATAGCATCATGCTGCCTCGGCGTTTGCACATGGCGTATTCAACTGTGCTTTTAACGATTTTCCACACTTCAGCGTAAGTTTTGGCGTTGTCTAATTCTTGCTGGAAACTGTTAGAAGCGTTAGTTGGATTTAGACTCAAGAATAAGCACCTTAACTTATGCTAACGTTTATGGAAGCCTTTAAACTTAACCGACTAAAACCCAAAAACAATACGTTGATAAACCGCAATTAACTCAAGTACAATTAGAATTTTTGGTGAATTTTATGGCAAGCAACATTATTGTACGTGACATTATGACTAAAAACCCCCAAGTTGTCCGTGAAGACACCAGCATACGAGAAGTTATAGCTACTTTTAGCAAGTACGATATCAACTCAATTATTATTGTTCAAAACGACAAACCCGACAAGCCAGTCGGGATAATCACCACAAGAGACGCCCTTGTGCGCGGTTTTGAATATGGATTGCCGGTTGGCGCCATAACCGCCCAAATGCTCGCTTCAAGCCCAGTAGTTACCGTTGATGAGCAAGCAACCGTTGAGCAAGCTGCAGAATTAATGCGACGCAACAGAATAAAACATGTACCGGTAACAAGCAATAACAAACTGGTAGGCATCTTAACAGATACAGATGTTTTGTTTGCTGTTCCCTCAATGCTGTCAATGATGGAGGAAGTCTGCCGCCAAACCATACCCGCCTAAACCACTACTGGCGCTTTATGAGTTAACAATTCTTTAACCGTAACTAACTTCACGTCAATACGGTAATTAATTCTGCCCCTAACCACCGCCGCTGACGCGTCACCGCCAAAACTGAATGCAACAAAAATGCCCTGCCGAGCTTTAACCTGCATAATCGAATTCAAAAATCCTTCAATCTGCATTTTACCAACATTATCCGCCTGCCGTGCAACCACAGCGGAACCGTCCCCTGCAAAACCATCAATTCCCTTACGCGCATCTAAAACGGACGCTTCATTGCCTCTTAAACTGCCAAGGACCCAGCGTTGAAACTCTGACGACGTAAACGAACGCAGTTTTTCTTCAGTTAACCTCCTGTTTCTAACAACAAAAAAGCCTGCAACTGAAACAGCAGCAACAACCCCTGCCCCAACAGCTAGAGCCGCCAAACCTGCAAAGTCAAAACCGCCCGCGGCTGCTGCTTCTGAAATGTAGCCTGTTCCACCGCAGTCTGGGCAAACGGTTAGGCCGCCTATGCCTGAACCATTGCATGCTGGACAAGTGATGGGTTCAACTGTTAAGTCTAGTTGATGTGTGAAGTAGTTTTCGTCTTTCAATCCTTCAAAAGTGACCAGTATTAAGGTGTCGCTGTTGGCTTTTAAAAGTGTACGGTTGCTTGTTTCTGTTAGAACCTTTTTTTGAGTGTTTATGGTGGCTGTGGCAGTGGCGTAAACGTCAACGTCTTCGTTGTTATGGTAAACACGGGATACATTAGTCTGTTGTAAGCTTGAACCTAACATGAGAAGACTATGGGTTATGTTTGGCTGTATTTGTCCCGATCCACCGCATCGAATGCATGTTGGGCTTGAAACTTGCCCTGTTCCGTGGCATCTGGGGCATTCAACAGACGCCGCGGCAAAGCAGGTAAAAACTGAGAAAACAAGAAGTAAAGAAACAGTCAAAACAAGTATTTTGTGGCTAAACATTTCATTTCAACCCCGAAACAGACTAACGGTTACCTGTTAACCAGTATTGAAACAGTTTGCTTTTAAAATTTTTCAAAAAAAGAAAAGCCACAGCTAACCAACTACAATGTTAAAAAAAGAATAACAAAAATTGATTACGCTTCTAGCGGTTTTTCGCGTCTTTTGCCTGCTTCAATAAGGGCTCGAACACGGCTTCCACCCTGCTTACCAATTTTTTTATAGAAATCTTTACCATGAGTTTTTGAAGTTTTCATGCCGCCCCTTCGTCCAGCTTCAGAAACAGACATTTTACCTTTCACTTTTTCCTCTTTTGGCATAACCTACAATCCACCTCCTTTACTGTTAGGAAAAGCAGCACCTTTGGTAACCCAAAAAACGCTCATAAACTTATGTGGTTGACATGTACCTGTAACAGCCCTTAAAACTTGAACGGTTAAACTTTAAAAACAAAGGAATCACGTGCACACAAATAGTATACAACAATAAAACGTTAAAGTTTAAAAGAGGCAAATCGTGCAAAACAAAAACCCCAACAACGTTTTTTCCGAAAGCAGACCTGCCTTAGCAGTGCTTTTCTATTTGGTCACTCCATTGCTTTTGTGGGCTTAGTGTTTGCTATTTCCTACTTATTGCAGTTGAACAGTTCCGTTGGTGTTAAGCCTTAAAAAAACCGTAAGAACAAGCCCGTAGCATATAGATGTTTAATACTGTTTTTTGACAGCTTTTGAGAGGTTTTCAGTCAATACAGACCTACCCCCCGCATAGTTTTTGCATAGATATCCTATTTGGAACCTAATAGGTTGGTTTAACATTAAAGTTAGAAATATTTAAAAAGCGTTAGAAATTGAAGTTGGAAAAGGGAGTCAAATTCGCTATTAAACTGCTCATAAAATAATTAGAGGATGCCAACTTTTTTGGTGGATAAAAAATAACATTCATTAGTGATAATTACTAGAGTGTAATTGTGAAGTTTTTTGGAGTTTATTAGAGGCGTTATTGATTCTAATGCACGATTTGGGATAGCAGTAATTAGGCCAGATAATAGAACCAAGAAATGTCGCATACGTCGTTTAAGAGTTGAATATTTTCTTACTAACTACGCCATTTTTCTTGTGACACCCCAGCCCTGCATGAAATGCGACAGAATCGAAGCCTGCGAAGACGATTTTATCCTTCAAATAATAGAAAAATTCAACGCCAACCACAGAAACCAAGAGCAGTACTTCCTCTTCTAAGCCATTTTTCTCGCAAAAATTTTGTTAAACGTATTGTGTAGTAACAGCAAACGCTTTTAAGTTCTTAAGCGACAGATAAATTAGTCAATTTTTCGGTGTCACTGTGACCCTAAAACAGAACGTTATTCACAATTCAGGTTTAATAACAGTTATCAGTTTAATAATCCTAACTTTACTTCTGGTTACGTTCGGCAATAACATCAAGTTAGAGTTTAATCCACCCTACCTAAGGCTGATTCTTAACACAATTTTCATTTCCGCAACAAACATTTTTGTAGCAGTAGTTTCTGTAAACAGTTTCCTACGGCATGGACAAATAAGTTTTGCATTCCTCAGCGGAGCACTAGTCGCAAGTGGGTTAGCCGCATTTATTTCAGGAGGAGTTTCAGGCATACCAACTGACGCTACCTTCACAGTTTTTAACGTAGGCTTTTTAATTTCTGCAATAATGCAAGCGTTGGGGGCAGTTTACCTTTCAGCTGCTTCGCCAGCATCAAAAGTCTATTCTAACAGAAAAATCGTTATAACGCTAATGCTGTTGGCGCCAATCCTCATTTTGTCTGCAGTAACAGTTTTGTCAATTTTCGGTTTAACGCCCCCGTTTATTGACTTAAACGGAAACACAACTGACCTACGGCAATTTGTAATTGGTTTATCATTTGTGTTTTTTGTTTTTGCCAGTTCAGTTTTTGCTTATCAGTATTTTAGGTCTAAAGCAAGGGCGCTTTACTGGTACGCTTTAGCTTTAGCTCTTTTTGCTCTTGACACATTTGTTTCATACAATTCAGCGCAACTAGGTGATTTACTGCAGTGGGTGGGAAGAATTTCAGACTATGTCGGAGGTATATTTTTCATCATCGCCCTTTTAACTCTAAGGCAACAAGCGTATGTTGGCGGTAGCTTCTCAGAAAGATGGTTTGAAACATTAAGTAATAACCGAGCCCAATTAGGTTCGTTATTTGCTAACATGCTAAGCGGATTTGCGTACTTAAGAGTAGTTTACAATGCAAACAAGATAGGTGTTGACGCTGTTTTTTTGGAGGTAAATGAAGCCTTTGAGCATAATACTGGGTTAAAGAAGAATCAAGTTTTAGGAAAACGGTTAACTGAAGTAATCAAGGGAGTTGAAGAGGACCCGGTGAATTGGATAAGCTTTTTTGGAGAAATAGCTGCAAAAGGAAAACCGTCAAGAACTGAAAACTATATGCAGGGTTTGCAAAGATGGCTTAGAATCTCAGCATACAGTCCAGAATCTGGATATATCGTTGTTTTGATTGATGACATAACTAATCAGAGGGAACTACAGAAACAAATTGAGGATTACATGAAAAATCTTGAAAAAACCATTGAAGAACGCACCATTGAATTAAGAAAGTCTGAACGTTTAGCTGCGATTGGTCAAACCGCAGGAATGGTTGGCCACGACATACGTAACCCCTTGCAAGCAATCACTGGAGATTTATTTTTAATAGAGGAGGAAATAAAAACAAATCCATCCTGCGTCAGCAGAGAAATCGCGGAAAGCATCGCTGCCATCAACGAAAATATTTCTTACATTAACAAGATTGTTAGTGACCTTCAAGATTACACTAGAACGCTTAAACCAACTATCACAACTGTTAGCATTAAAGACGCAATCAACAACGCCTTAAGTGGACGAAAAATCCCTGACAATATCCAAATTGAAGTGCAGGAAACGGATTTGAACATTAAAACTGACCAGACTTTTCTAAGAAGAATTTTAACTAATTTAATTACTAACTCGATTCAAGCAATGCCCCATGGGGGCAAATTAACTATTGCAGTCGGCCAAGAGGAGTCTTGCGCATGTATTTCAGTTAGTGATACGGGAGTCGGCATTTCAGAAGAAACCAAAGCCAACATGTTCAAGCCTCTTTTTACTACTAAAGCTAAAGGGCAAGGTTTAGGGTTAGCTGTGGTTCACCGTCTTGTCGAAATGTTAAATGGCGAAATCTCGTTTGTAAGCGAAACAGGAAAAGGATCCACGTTCACTGTCAAGTTGCCGCTTGAATCCAAAGAGGAAAAATTCAGTTTACGCTAAATTTGCTTGACTATAAATCTGAAAAAAGCACTTTTCCTTAATTATCCGTAATTTATTTAACAGTTGAGCGACGTATCATTGTAGAGGTACGAGCAGTTGCTGTTCAAACGAAAAAGTAAACTTGAAGTAGAAATGGGCGATCTGCAAAACGAAAAAACGAACCTGTCAAACTTTCTTCAGCAACATCTTAAAGTCGAAGTGCAAGAAGGCAGAAACAAATTAGAGATAGACGCTGAAAAAACGTCAATAACTGACCTTTATCAAGCCGTAAAAAAATTCATTTATCATCGACACCTCAACAACACACACTACGCTTCACAGGAGCTTTCTAAAGTAAAAATTAACCGGCTTAAAGGACATGAAAAGAAGAAAGAGGACCATAAGAAAACGCCGCAGACTAAAAGCGAAATCCAAACATGGGGCCTTTAAGAGTTTACTTTTCCTTTTTTGCGGGTGCGTAATGGAGTTTTACCAAGCCTGTTTTGAAGGAAGCGGTGTCTAAAAGTTTAAGGTTAACTTTCTTGTTTAAGGAGGGGTAAAGCGGTATGCCTTTTTTAAGCAGGATAGGCGCAATAAACAGGATCAGTTCATCCAGCAAACCAGCGTTTAAAAGGCTAGAAACAACCTGTCCGCCGCCGACGACAAAAATGTTTTTGCTGCTTTCTTTTCTTGCTTTTTCAAAATTTTTTCAACTTGTCCAGCATAAAACTCACATTACTGCCATGTTTAACTGGTAACGGTTTTGAAGTTAAAACGTAAGTTTTTAAATCGTTTAACAACCGTTCAGGATGTTCAAGTGCTTGCTGGTAAGTGCGTGAACCCATAATAGCAGAATCAACATTTTTAATGAAAACACCGTACCCGTAATCCTCATCTTCAACTTGGTAAGCGTCAAGCCAAGAGGTGTCATCGTTTTCTGCTGCAATAAACCCGTCAAGGCTTACTGCAATGTAAAGAAGGACTTTTTGCATAAACAAAAAATGTTTTTTGGCTTTAAAGGTTTTCATCGGTCTAATTTAAGTCATGTTTTCATTAACCATCTTTACGAATTCTACGGGATGCATTATTGTTTTAGCAGTTTCTTCCACACTTAAGCCTTGATTTAAATAGCGTTTAGCAATAACAGCCATTGATTCGCCAATTTCAACGATGTGCATGTCAGGGTCGTAAATTCGTACTACTCTTTGCTGCCACGCATGCTTCTTAGACGGATGAACATATTCGATACCATGAAATGTTTTGAGTTTTTCAAGAAAACCATCAAAATCTTCCTCTTCAAAATACAACTCAAAATTATGCGACTGCACCTTAACCGACTCTTTGGCGACGCCGATAATATCTGCAAAGTTTAGCTGTATCGCAAATCCGCCCTTGAACCAAACGTTCCAGCCAAGGTCCAAACCGATTTCTTGACCAAGCACTTCAACATAAAACTTTTTTGACACCTCCAAGTCTTTGACCGCAATTAATGGGCACGCAAACTTCATGGTTAAACCGCCTATTGCCTAATCAGCGTTTACTACTTTAAAGATTGTTAACAAGAAAAGCTCAAACAGGCAATTATTGACTGTCCACCTTTTTTAGAAGCTCTTTAGCTTTTTCAGTGTAAGGATTTGGGAACGCTTCGTTAGCGACTTTGTTGCCTTCGGTGAAGAAGCCGTCAATTCCTTTGCCCAATGCTTTGCCGCGTGCAGTGTGCTTGTCAAGTGCAAAATCTGGTATCAGCGGCAGTTTACCCGCCTCTCTTTCCATGTAAACCACGGTTTGCAGGTCGTCGGTTACTCTGCTTTTTTGGCTTCGGCACAAGCACACGACCGCGTTTATCAAGTAAAGCTTGTAGGCTGATTCGGCGAGTTTGGATTTTTCTGTTAGGTACTGTTTTTGCATTAAGTCAACAAGCAGGGGCATTAGGGGGTTTGCGGGTCCTATGTCTTCTGAAGCTATGATTTTTAGGCGGTTCCAAAGCATTGTTGGGTTAAACTCTTCCAGTTCCACCGCAAAATGTGCTGCCTCATACTCGAGTCCTCTGCGGATGCTTTTCTGAAGCGCACTGAGCAACTCGTAATGGTCGTATCCGTGCTTAGTGTTTGCCAAGACTGTTCACTTCAGCCAAGAAAACCGTTTGGTACAGAAATAAGCTTTCGGTTAACCTGCCCCAAAAAACCTGTATTCTCTTGTTATTGGCGTGGAAATCAGCGATTACTGACCTACCCCCCTATAGGTTTTCTGCATAGTTTGAATATTAGGATACAAATAGGCGGTTTCTACCTACCCCTCTTAGGTTTTTACATAGAACCTCTAATAGGCTCCAAATAGACAGTTGCGGAAAAGGTAGACCCCCTATAGGTTTTTGCATAGAGTTCCTATTTGCATCCTAATAGGTTGGTTTACATTTTAAAGCAACAAAGAAAGCA
The DNA here is from genome assembly GCA_042296865.1 of Bathyarchaeia archaeon. Lineage (GTDB taxonomy): Archaea > Thermoproteota > Bathyarchaeia > Bathyarchaeales > Bathycorpusculaceae > Bathycorpusculum. The sequence continues at coordinate 681,139 of CP170178.1, forward strand.
ATGACTGTACTGAACAGCGAAATGCATTTTGGGCTCTAGCATGACCCATTAAAAAAGCCTAAACTCTTACGTTTCACGCTCCAACAGCCAAAAAACCAATCAAACGTGCCCTATAAACAATTTTACGCCTAAAAACCACCGATACAAAACGCATTAAATAATCAACCAAACACTAAATTGACACTAGATTTCAACATGTTAATGACGTGATTTTCAACCAATAGCACCTACCCCCCTTAGGAATAATTATAGTCAAAAAAGTGCCTAATTGATTGTATAGCAAACGTTAAAATTGTGTATTTACAATAGCTAAAAGAGTTGATGTTTAAGTGTCTGCTAATTTGGAGTTTACTCAGACAATTAGGGATCCCGTACATGGGGCAATACCTGTTACTGAATTAGAGACCAGACTTTTGAAAACCCGTTGTCTAAGCAAACTTCGCTGGATAAAGCAGATGGGCTTGGCTTTCTTCTCCTTTCCCGGTGCAAACCACACACGGTTTGAACATTCAATAGGTACTATGCATGTCGCCTCTCTGATGTTCGATAAATTATCAAGAAGTAGCATGTCCGATAATGACCGTCGGCAAATTACTCGGCATATGCAAGAATTCCGTCTTGCCGCACTTTTTCATGATTTAGGGCATGCTCCATTTTCCCATACTATGGAAGAATTCTTTAATCGTTATCCCGAGTATGTCCCTGAAAAGTCCAATCGTGATCATGAATATTACACTAAACAGATTATCAAGACAAATGCTGAAATCGCACAATCAATACAAAGTAAAGCGTTGATTCCCGAACCATTAGATTTGAAGTATATTGCGGATTTATCAGTTGGGGAAGAAGCGGTATTTGGAAATCTTTTTAGCGGTTCCTTGGATGTCGATAGACTTGATTACATATTAAGAGATAATTATTACTGCGGCTTGCCTTTCGGGTCTATAGATTTAAACGCTCTAATTGCAGGTTTATCAGTTGGAAAGTATAAGGACAAATATCGGTTTTTCTTTTCAAAGGATAGCCTAAGTTTTATAGAAGGTTTTCTAATTTCCAAGTTCCAATTAGCTAGGACTGTATTTAATCATCCTAAGAACCGATCAATGGGATTACAATTTTTTGATTACTTGAAAAAAGCTTTTGATGAAGCAATTGCATATTCCAAGGATAGACAAGTTACATTAGAGACAATTTCCAGACTAATACATAATCAATGGACTGATTATGACATTTTCTATTTTATTGAAAATCCAACTGAAACTTTGCGCATTTATAACTCTTTTAATGAGAAAATCCAAAAAACAGAAATAACAAAAATAGGCGAGTCGAAAATCTCAAATATTCTTAGTGGGCGTTCTCCAGACAGTGCCTACCCTTTTGCACGTCAAACTCTTTCGCCCCATATAAAATATGACTTATACTTATTATCTAGGCGACCATTCAGCCAGCGAAGATTATGCGATCGCCTAAAGGAAACAATGCTGGATATACCATTCGTAAAAGTGGAACCATATGATATCACTATTCAAATGCAAGGTGAAACTAGAAATATAACTGAAGTTTCCCCTTTAGCTGACTCACTTGCTCAAAGTTGTCTAAACGAAATAAACCTTTGTTTCTATGCTCAAGAAGCACCGAATAAAAGCATTCCTGAGTCTGAAATCAAAGAGCTTATTTCAGAACTACGAAAGGATGATGCTCTTACTTTTCCTACGGACCTTTTACTTTTGGTGAACTACTACCTTTATCAATGGGTTCAATCCCAAAATGACATACGCGAAAAAAATTTATTCTTTCAAGCAGACACTCGGTTTCAAGCCTTCTTTGCGGAAGTGACTAGAGGCTTGTCACCCATTTATCCGTTAACAATTCAAATGCAGCAGGCATTTCAAGACTTATCGAATGTTAAAGATATTACGAACGCTTGTTTTCCGTATTATAATAGGATTCTAAAAACAGACACAGATATTCTATCGAACCTAGCATTAATTTATAGCCGTCTTGCTGTCGTTGAAGTCCCAAAGGGTGACTCAAAAGTTTATTATTCAAGAGCAGAAAGAAGAATTGCTAGGGCTGGGCGAGAATATGTTGAAAAATATATTCTTGATACAATTAACTCGTCGGTAAAATCAAAACTTGAACGCAATATTAACAGTGTTTTGAACAAGGAAAAAATCAACATATTGCATTGTCTTAAAGCAGAAACTAGTCATAATTCTCTTGAGAAGAAGAGAATAGCTGAAATGAAAAAGGATTTGCTTGTCTGCTTAGGTGCATGAATTAAGTTGAAATTGTTTTTTTCTTTTTTAAAGCTTGTAGTGTTAGCCACGATTTGTTTTGTGCAGTGCCTTGTAAAAGGTTGCCTGCCTTCCATAGTTTTTGCATAGATATTTTATATGCGCCTAATAAGAGATTAGTTAAACAGTCCCGTCACGACGAATTATGTTTTTAACACTTTGTAGGCCAACAAAACATGCTCTTTTTCTAAAACATTGCTTCCCAGTAACTCCATTTTTACCATCCTGTTGAGGGTTCTGAACAGGTTAACCGCGTTTTTCCCGACAATCTCCGATGTAACAAGCAGTTGCACCTCGTCGGCGAGTCCTTGCTCAAGAAGTACACTTGCCAACACTCCACCTGTATCGGTTAACAGGGTTTTTACGCCGTATCGGCTGTTTAATTCTTCAAGGGCGACTCGCAAGTCTACATGGTCTTCGCCTGTTTTGATGGTGTCATAGTTTCTTTCTTTTAGGTAATCCAGATACGCCTTGGAAGTACTGTTTGAGACGAGGACGATTATGTTTTTGGCGTATTCTGAGCGGCGGTTTACGTGCATTAGGCCTTGCATGATGCCATGGCTGTCGGCAATAACCCAGTGAGGACGCTGGTCGTTTGGGTCGATTTCTGGTTTTATGAAGTCTTTGGGTTCCTCAGGTGGGATTGTTTGCATGAACATTTCAATGCCAGTTTTCGAAGTTACTGACCCAATAAGGTAAGCATCGGCGGCGAATCTGGCGGCGGTCATGTAGTGAAGTGGAACGTTTACGTCGAAATCCTTAATTGCGCCGTCAACGCTAACTGAATCGTAAATAACAACTTTTGGCAACATAACCAAACAGTAGAGTGTTGCCTATTTCAGCATTGTTTAATCGGAAATGTCCCAAAAAAGCATTTGGGCTTTCCAAACAAACATGGGCTTATACAGAATTTAATAAAAACGGTTTAGAGGAATAAGACGGTTGCAAACCATTAACGCCATAGAAACCCTCAACTTGACAAAGACATTTAAGTCAAAACGGTCAAGTCCAGAAAACAGCAGATGGCGTTTAAACTTTAAACCAAACGTTCCGTTCAGAGCTGTTAACAACCTTAACCTTGAAATCAAAAAAGGCGAACTCTTCGGCTTACTGGGACCAAACGGCGCAGGCAAAACAACACTTGTAAAAATGCTCTGCACACTGCTTCCGCCTGACAGTGGAACCGCTTTAATCAACGGGTTTGACGTTGTGAAGGAACCCATGAAGGTGAAACAGTCGCTGGGCACTCTTTTTAGTGTGGGTGAACGCGGCTTCTTTTGGCGCCTTAACGGTTACCGCAACTTAGAGTTTTACGCGGCAATCTATAATGTGCCAAGAAAAAAGCGGCATCAACGCATTCTTGAAGTAATCAAACTTGTAGGTTTAGAAAACAATACTCATGACCTGTACCAAAGGTATTCTGGTGGAATGAAACGTAAACTAGCTTTGGCTCGCACGTTGCTTCCTGACCCGCAGGTGCTGCTGCTTGACGAACCAACAAACGCTTTAGACGTTATCGCTTCCCGAAACGTCCGTGATTTTGTTAGGCAAACCGTAACCGAGTCAGGCAAAACCGTGCTGTATACGACGCATTATATTGAGGAGGCGGCTCAAATTTGCGACCGCATAGGCATACTTTTGGGTGGACAAATCATTGCCTGTGATACTCCTGATGCGATTCGGGGCATGATAAAAAAGGAAGAAACCGTCAACCTGACGCTTGAAAACATTGGCCAAACCCAAGTGGAACGCATGCAAGACCTAGCCGGCGTAATCAACGTTACAGAAAACAATCTGGAGATTTTGCCGGGACAGAAGCAGCTATGCGTTGAACTCAAAAACATTAACGATATGCCGGTTCTCTTTGATTTTCTGCTTAAAGAAAAAATTAAACTGGTCAACTTCAAACGTTCTGAGCCGACGCTTGAAGAAGCCTTTATTAAGTTAACCCAAAAGAGCGGAGGCGCAAAACCGTGACGGTGCTGGCTGAGCTGGAAAAAATTTTTTATTTCATGAAACGCGACATCATTAGTTTTAGCACGTATAAAATGAATATTCTGCTGCTCTTTGGAACCGCGGTTTTTGGGGCTCTTTCATTCGCGTTTTTAGGCACCAGCGCAACAAACGAGTGGGTTGAGCAAACGTATCACATGTCTTATACTACTTACCTTTTGATCGGTTTAGCCTTCAGCACCTATCTGAACCAAAGCTTAACACTTGTGCAGAAAACAATTAACCCATGGGCTCTTGAAGAAGTTCTTGTTTCCCCAACACGCCTTTCCACTTTCATCTTGGGCAGTTCACTTTGGGGGTTCATCTGGAGCACGGGAGTTGTAGTGGTTTACTTGGGCATTGGCGTTTTAGCCTTCGGAGTAGTCTTAAACATCAACTATCTCGCTACCATAATCGTTCTCGCCTTGGGAGTCGCCACTTTTTTGGGTTTCAGCATGATCGGCGCAGGCATACTCATCGTAACCAAGCAGGGCGACCCCGTAACCGCAATTATTACGCTTGCCACAAGCCTGTTTGGCAACGTTCTATTCCCAATAGTTGTGATGCCGCTTTGGATGCAGGCAATCAGCCTAATAGTACCCCAATTCTACTTCTTTACAAGCATACGTTTCGCTCTTAACGGTTCAACAATACTTGACATTTTACCAGAAGTAACTATTCTTGCTATAATGTGCGCAATCGTTGTTCCAGTTGGTTACCTTGTGTATTCTTGGTGCCTAAAAACCGCAAAGAAAAACGGAACCCTCGCATGGTTTTAAAAAGTGCCAAAAAATTTTTAAATTTGAATCAAAGTATAGAGGAATATGCGATTAGAACCTTTTAGTAATTTCTCGGTTGAGCCAATTATCAGATATTACCATATACGCTTGTTTTACTATCAATCAAAACATCCACCAAAAATTCAGCAAATTGACTCACTAAATAGAAGCGAAACCAGTTTATTAAAAGAAATTCTGGAACCAATTAAAAATGATCAAGAATTTGATTTTAACGGCAAAACCTTCCAAGCTTCTGATGTGGCAGATTACAAAATATCAGGAACCCCGCAAAAAATTTCTGAAATAACAGTAATTATGGAGGACTTCCCATTTGGAGGAAGGGACATAACGAACAGATACAAGGAAGTTGAACAATCTCAAAGAAGCGAAAAATATGAACATAAAATTAAAAATAGAAAAGTATTCATTGTTCACGGTAGAAACCATGCCCCTATGAAGGAGCTTAGAGAACTCCTCGTTGACCTTCGTTTAATCCCTATAGTTCTCCAAGATCAAGCTAGCGGGGGGTCACTTACATTAGTCGAAAAACTGGAGAAATATACAAAAGATGCCAGCTATGCCTTTGTAATTTTAACCCCCGAAGACTTAGGGGGTCATAACGAGGAAATTAAAAATAAGTTAGAGGCAAACTCATTTTTTGAAACACCCTCAAATAATCTTGAAAAAAATAACTATATCCTAAGCAGATTTGAAAATAGGGCGCGTCAAAATGTTATTTTTGAAATGGGCTATCTGTTTGCACTTCTTGGTCGAAAAAACGTTTGTTGTCTTCTTCAAGGAAAAATGGAGAACCCAACTGACATAGATGGGGTTGTATACGGACATTTCAACAAATCCATACACGAGGTTAGAAGCAAAATAGTTAAAGAACTCAAAGAAGCGAAAATGAGCATAGTTGAAAATTAAAACATAGATTATGAAATTCTTAACTATTCTGCCTTTTCATTTTGGAACCTAAAATTCTTTGAAGGTTTATTTCGAATGCAGTTGCGGGGTTTTCGAGCTTCCAGTTCTCCAGCATCTGCGGGGAGATTTCGCCGACCACACCAATTTCTTCGCCTTCAACGATGACTTTGCCTACTCTGCCTTCAATGAAGCTTGGGTGAATGGTTTCTTTTATTTGCCATTCAACGCCAAAGTTGGCAAAAAACGAGTCAAGGGCGGATTTGATTTCGCTAAAGCCCGCTGCTGGGTGGGTTACGACTGCGGTGAGCCATTCTTCTTCGCGCACTTTGGTTTCGAATGTTTCATCGGGCAATGTTACTTTGCCGAGTTCATAGATTTTTTGTGGAAACTCGACAGACTGGTTAATGCTTAAAAACTCCATAAGCCCCGGGAGCAGCCAGTTGCGTAGGCAGGTCATGGTTACGACTTTGGGGTTGCAGAGTTCCACAAGCGGCGTGGGCTGGGTTGCCATTTTGGCGAAGAGGCTTTCTTTGTTGGTTAAGGTGGTATTGAGTGTTTCTTGGTATCCAAGGCCAATCATGAGGTCGCGTGCAAGATTGATTAAGTGCTGGTCAGGCTTAGCACGGCCAATCGTTGGTAGTTCACGCCAGTTTGGCACGATATTGTTGTAACCGTAAGCGACTGCAACGTCCTCGATTAAGTCTACTTGATGCATCACGTCAATACGGTAACATGGAACCAGCACGGAAACTTCGGTGTCGGTTACTTTGTCGATGCTTAAGCCTGCAATTTTTAACAGTTCAGCAATTCTTTCAGCGGTCAAACCTAACCCAAGAATTCTGTTAGTATACTCAACGCTCAACGGCATACAGCGGCTGCTAAAGTCAGGCGTTACAACGTCTTTTTCTGTGTAGCTAGAGTTGTCAGGGTAATGGATGGTTGTTGTGTAAGCTTTTCCGCCGCGGTCAATCAGCATTGTGGTGACAAGGTTAAGCGTGTTAAGCACGGTTTTATGCAGCGTACCAGTGACTTCAACGAGCAGGTTTCTGGATTCCTCAGTGACTTTGCCAAGGTCGTTGGAGTTAATGATTGGCGGAAAAGACAAAACTTTACCGTCAGCATCAAACAGCATCGGGTAAAGCGGATTCTTTTTTACGATGTGACCGTACTCGCAGCCTTTGGGGTGCTTTTCAAGAATTTCGTCAAGCCCCATCTGTTCAGTGAAACCCAACGGTACAAACGTAACCTCGATAGGGCGAACCGCGGCGTATTCGATTGGCGGCTTGATTAAGTCAAGGTTGTAAATGCCGATGCTGGTTTTTTGTCGGCTTCTCCCGTAGGTTTGGTCAAGTTTATCCTGCAAATGCATTAAACCGCGGATAATTGCGTCTGAAAGATGAATATTTTTGACCAACGCGCAGGCAATGTAGGGTCGAATGTTGAAGAGGTCTTTGCTTACGAAGACTTCAACAGCGGATTTGTCAAGACTGTACTGTTTAGCGCCTTTTTCTTGTCCAAGGTAGCCTTTGAGGGCGCGGGTTAAACCTTCTACGCTCCAAAGGTCAGGACGGTTGGTGTCTTTGAATTCAATGTTTACTGTTTCGTCTTGCTTGTTGTAGCCTTTAACTTCAGCTTTAACGTAAGCTAAAATGTCATCCAGCTTTTCCATGTCACCGTTAAGCTGCACGTTAAGCAACGATTCAAGTTCCTTGTATTCAATGTCTATAGTGGGCATTTAGGTCACCTGCTTTTTTCTTAACCATTCAAGGTCCTGACTAAAAATCATCCTAATATCATCAATGCATGAACGCATCATAAACAAGCGGTCAACACCTAAACCCCAAGCAATCACCGGCACATCTACACCAAGCGGCTTGGTAACTTCGGGACGGAAAATTCCGCTGCCGCCAAATTCTATCCAGCCGACGCCTTCCTTGTAAGCGCTAAGTTCCACGCTGGGTTCAGTGAAGGGGAAATAGTCGGGTTTGAAGCGGACTTTGTCGGCGCCCGCAATTTCCATAGCAAACTTGCCTAAAACGCCGAGAAGGTCTTTGAGGTTCAGGTTTGGGTCAACAATTATGCCTTCTACTTGGTTGAATTCGGAAAGGTGTGTGCGGTCTACTACTTCGGGGCGGTAGACGCGGGCGATGGAGAAGTATTTGCTTGGAACCTGCAAGTTCTTGCTTTCAAGGGTACGTGCGCTAAGGCAAGTACCGTGTCCACGCAGAATTAGGCGTTGGGCGGCAAGAAGCGAGTATTTGTAGCCCCAACCGGTGGAGCCTGTTGTCCAACCATTCTCATGTGTTTCTTTAATGTGTTCAACGGCGGCTGCGTGACTGCTTACATCGCCGTATTCTGGGTTTTTGACGTAGTAGATGTCACTTTCTTCCCGTGCAGGGTGGTCTTGTGGCACGTTAAGGGCGTCAAAGTTAAAGAAACTGGTTTCAACGCTGGTGCCAGTCATTTCTTGAAAACCCAAAGTAACAAGTTTAGCGCGAACTTCGTCAAGAAAGCTCAGATAAGGATGCTTCTTGCCGGGCCATGTTTTGGCTACGGGGGCTTCAATGTTGTATTTTTGAAGCTTAGTGGTGTGCCATTTGCCCGTGATTATTAATTCAGGAGTTAACTGGGTGACTTCTTGCTGAACGGTTTTTCCTTCCGCAAGCGCCGCTTTACCGTCCTGGGTGATTTCGAGAACCCTTGTGGTTTTGGGTTCAATAATTACCAACTTGCGTTTTTTAATTTGTTCAGCCTCAGCTTTAAGCGGGTTACTCAACTCGTCCATTGCTGCCTGTTCACGGTTAACTAAAAACTTTAGCAGATTTTCATCGCAGCCTTCAGGAATAACGGTTTCGTGTAGCAGTTTTTCAGTGATGTTTACTGTGTTGGTTTGGCTTGAGTAGATTGCCCATTTTTTGCGGATAACCCAGCCTAAAGCGATTTGGATAAACTGTGCTTGTAAGCCAGCTTTTTCAGCGGCAGCTTTCAGGTCTGCTGAGCCGCCCATTTCTGCGATGGCAAGGATCAGTTTGCGTTCTGGCAGCCCGTTTTGAGCGTAGGTTTTGCCTTCATCGGTTAGTTTGATAACGTTTTGTGTCGCTGCATGTATAGTTAGAAGGTTTTTTTCTTGAAGTGTTAGGGCGTTTCGCATTATGGCGGCGTCGGGTAGGTTGCAGCTGTTAATTAATTGTTCAACGTTGGCTTTTCCACCGTTTTTTTCTAAGCCTAAAAGGACTTGTTGTTCTTGTACTCGTAGCTCAACCATTACTGCATCCAGCTTCCTGTTTCCAAGTTTTCTGGTTTACGATAGCATAGTTCGTGGGTCACAAATAAAAGTATGCTGATTAAGACTGCGAATGACAAGATGAGAAGCCAAGATAAACATGCTTGACACTCAAGGTTGCTAAAAAAGGCAGAATACACTCTTTATTTGCTGAGTTTTATAAGATTAACCGATCAAAATTAAAAAATTTAGCAGGTTACAATCGATTATTAAACAATTTTTGTATTATCTACAATTGCGCACATATTGTTTTATTAATAGTCAACCTGTATTGATTTGCGGTTTAAGCTTTCAACCAATAAACCATAAACGGATGGCTCTCAATGGAAATTTACGCTTTACTAAACATGTGTGCATGTGTAATATGCATCGGTTTAGGATTAGGCGTTTATTTTTTAAACAGAAAAGCCATAGTTAACCAGCTTTTCGCCTTTGTAATGTTAACTAACGCTTACTGGGCACTATGCGAATTCATGCTTGTCAGGGCACCCACGCTTGAAGCAGCAATGTTATGGAACAAAATATTGTCCTTTTGGCCTTTAATAGTTGCAGCTGCGCTTCATTTCACACTTGCCTTCACTGAAAACAGCGTTCTAAAAAGAAAGTTCGCTTATCTGTTGATTTACTTGCCCGCACTGTTTTTTTCGTTTATTGATTTAACTACCGACTGGATATCATCAGCTCCAGTTTTGAAACCTTGGGGTTACATTGCAAGCTACCCTTCATATTCACTGCTTTCCAGTTTAGACGGCATTTGGGCAGCCTCAACCACACTTGCGACTATATTGCTGTATTCACAGTATTATTTTCGTTTAACTGATAAAACTAAAAAGGAACAAACCAGGTTTGTCGCCGTCGGCTTTGCATTCCCAATTATCCTGTCTATATTGACAGATTCATTATTTCCAGTAATAGGCATTGATTTTCCTGTAATGGGTAACATCGCTGTAAGTTTTACCGCTTTCATTGTTGCGTACGCTGTGGTTAAGCATGAATTGTTTGGGTTAAACGTTGAAATTGCAGCTGAAAACGTTTTTTCAACGATGCCTGACTCGGTGATTCTTGTCAGTTTAGAGGGTAAAATCGTTAAAGTGAATCGAGCTTTAGTGGAACTTACAGGGTATAAAGAAGAAGAGGTTGTCGGAAGAACAGTTAATGAACTGTTAACGCGGGCAGACGTTTTAAACATGAACGAAATTACGCCTCGAATTATCGCTCAAATGCTTAAACAACAAGGGCAAAAAGAGGGCAAAGATTATGAAATTTCGTTTTACACAAAATTTGGAGTAAAAAAGTTTGGAAGTCTCTCCTACTCTTTGGTTACCAATAATCAGGGACAAAAAGCTGGCATAGCCTTTGTTCTTCACGACATCACCGAACAAAAAGAGTTAAGCAAAAAGCTTATTGAAACTCAAAGGCTTGCTTCAATAGGTGAACTTGCGGGAATAATTGGGCATGACCTACGTAACCCCTTGACAGGCATAAAAGGCGCTGCTTACTACCTAAAAACCAAGTATTCAAGCATGCTGGACAGCAAAGATGTGGTTATGTTTGAAACAATCGACAAAAGTATAGATTACTCAAACAAGATTGTTAAAGACTTAATCGATTACTCAACTGACATACGCCTTGAACTTGAAACCACAACACCACAAAAACTTGTACAAACAGCCATTGGTTATATTCCTCCACCCGTAAACATTCAAGTTGTTGACGTGGTCGACCAAACCATTCCGTTCAAAGTGGATGCCCCCAAAATTTGCCGTAGCTTTATTAATATAATAAAAAACGCTTATGATGCTATGCCAAACGGTGGAACCCTAACTATAAGCACCAAAAGGGTTTACCGAAAAATCGTCTTCAACTTTACAGATACAGGCCAAGGCATGACTCCTGAAGTTTTAGACAAAATTTGGTCACCACTGTTTACCACTAAAGCCAAAGGAATGGGTTTCGGGTTAGCCATCTCTAAACGTTCAGTGGAGGCGCATGGTGGAAAAATCAGTGCTGAAAGCCAGCATAAGAAGGGTACGACTATAAAGGTAGAGTTGCCGCTGGATCTAGATTCGACAGAGCAAACGTTTGAGAAACCGCTTGGACCCAGATTAAACTGAAACTTTTCTTTTTAACCATAAACTTGCTGGGCAAACCTCTTTTTTGTATGATGGAAAAGTTTGCGCTAACTGTTTTGGGTATCGACGGTTCATGTATTGACTGGCCCAAAGCACTTCAAATTCGCGGTTAAATGCTAAAAACGCTTGCAGCAGGTACTGTTCTGTCCAGAACCAATGATTCTCTTTAATCCAATGCTTGGGGTACTCAAGGGGAAAGAAAATGTCGTGACTATGCACTAAAACGCCGCCTGCAACTCGGGGCAGCACTTCAAGATACAAGTATTTGACGTCACCGCCGATTTTAAGCACATGCGTGGAATCGATAAAAAGTAAATCGTTTTTGCCTAAACCTGAAAACAAGGATAAATCGATTTTTTCGAGAGGTTTCTGAATTAACTCCGTTAAGCCTGGAAAACCGTGTTTTAATGTTTCATTTGGGTATGGTTCAATGGCTAATAGTTCAGATGTTACGTTGTCTTTTTGTTTGTTTAACGTGCAGGCTTTGGCTGAAACAAGTGTAGAGTAGCCGGAGCCGATTTCTATTATGCGGCGGGGTTTGAAGTGGCGAATCATCATGTGTAAAACTTCAGCGTCAACTGCTCCAAATGACTCGTTATCTAAAAAGAACTCGGCGGGTTGACCTGTTGCTGTTTTAGGAAAAACTGTTTCTTGCCTGTATTTTGGGAACACTTCGGTTAGCAGCTGCAGTTGCTTTTTGGGATGCATGTTTATTCCGACAAGTTCCGACTCCTTCTCCCATAAACCATCAATCAACGCTTCAGAATCAGGAATTGGAAAAAAGAAATGGTTCGGCGTAACATGATACCCCGCTTTTTCCCACTGCTGAAAGTACCTTTTGTCCCAAGCCACCCTTGGCAACGCCACTGAAATCAACCGTGCAGTCAGGTCTCTTAAAAATTTGGGCAAAAAGCCACGCACCCACGCCAATAAATCGTAGGATTAGAGAAATAATTGGTTTTTTACATTTCAGGGCTGCAGCTTTTTTTCCTTTGAAGCCCACTTTTCAGGATTAGGCATTGGCTGCGGTTTTTTGGGGTTATTTTGGTTTAAGGATTGCTGAGGTGAAATTGTCTTCTTGCAGGTATGTTTGTGCGGCGGTTTGGATGTCTTTGGTGGTGACTTCTTTGATTTTTGTTAGGTAGCTGCTGAGGGCTTTTGCGTTGTTAAACTGTATTTCCATAAACGCTAAAATGTCTTGGCAATCGTCTGGGCTGTCGATGCCGCGTAGGATGCCGCTTAAAATCAGTTTCTTGTTACGTTCAAGCTCTTCTTCCAAAACCAGTTGCTCTCGCAAGTTAGCTAATTCTGTGGAAATTAACGCCTTTGTCTTATCCAAATTAGCGTTTTTTACTGCACAACTTATGCTGAAATACCCAAAATCCAACCCCTTACTATGCAGTGCAGCAACATCATAAGTTAACGCTCTTTTCTCGCGCAATTCAATAAACAAGCGTGAACTAGCTCCACCACCCAGAATCATGCTGATTAAATCCAGTTTTGGCGCATCTGGGCTTTTTGAGTTAACGGTTTTTGCTCCAATGCTCAGGTAGGTTTGAGTGATGCCGCCTTTGCGTTTGACTTTTTCGTGCGGTGGCTTGGCGGTTTCTTGCTTGTGGAGTTGTTTAGCGATTTTTTGCTGTTTTGGCTTGTCAACAAAATATTGGAGTACCGCTTGGATTTGGTTGTCAGACAGGTTGCCCATAAGCATTAGAATCATGTTTTGTGGTTCATAAGCGGCGGTGTGTATTGCTTCAAGCTGATGCAGGTTTAATTGGTTGATTGTTTTTGGGTAACCGCCGATGGGGCGTCTTACTGGATGTTTTTTAAACAGGTTTTTAAGCAGTAACTCGTCAATCTGCTCGGTTGGGTCATCCGCGTCTTCTGCGAGTTCCTGAAGGATGATTTGGCGTTCTGAAGCAAACTTTTCCTCTTCAAACGCGTCATCAAATAGCAGTTCTGAAAGAACTTGCGAAGTGTGAGGCAGGCTTTCAGGCAAAACGTCCACAAAACTCATGGTGTACTCGTGGTCTGTGTAAAAGTTTAGGCTGCCGCCGTGGCTTTCGATGCTGCGGGACATCTGGATGCGTTTGTCTGAGCCGCCAGCAAGCATGTGTTCAAGAAAATGTGCTGAACCCGCTTCCGCCTCGGCTTCACTGTTGGAGCCGTATTCAACTGCAATTGATAGTTGTGCTGTGTTTGCGGATGGTTTTGGAAGATATAGAACCCTAAGCCCGTTAGCAAGAACCCATCGTTGCCACACTAAACCGTTACTCATAACCTGAAACAGTAAAGTAGGGCACTAAAAAGCTTTCAACCAAACTTCAACATGTTAATGACCAAATTTTCAACCAATAGCACCTACCCCCCTTAGTAATTTACATCTTTGAAACCAGAGAGGTGCAGGATGAGCCTACCCCTCCAGTTTTCTACCTACCCCCTATAGGTTACTGCATAGAACTGCTATTTGGAATCCTAATAGGTTAGTTTACTTTTTAAAGCAACAGAAAACAAAGAATAGCAATGTTAGCAAAATGCACTTCGGGCACTAGCATGGCCCATTCAGAATCACTTTAACCCAATTATCACCTTCAATTACAAAAGAAGCGACCTAGCATGCCCTATAAACTATTTTGCGCCTAAAAAACGCTTATTTTTTAAGTACGAATTAGATGTGCAAATATTTGAAGGCATAAATAAACACCCATTTCAAAGTTACCGTTTAAAGTTAACGTTTTTTCGATATCTAATCGCTACAGCAACACAAAGCGCAGAAAGAAGTAACGGCAAAATTACTAGCCAAGATTGCTCAGGAACGGTAGGAGTAGGTGAAACAGACCCATCGGCTAAGTTTAGTGTTTGGGTGCTGCTCCAACCGCTATCTATGCCGGTAAAATCGTATACTGACCATGCGCCTACTTCAATTGCTTGGCCAGTTCTTTGTGAAGAATAGCCTATTAAAGCCTCAACTTGAAAGTCAATCTGGCTCTCGACGGGCACAAGAATTTTATGATCGTAGTTCCCTGACCCTCTTTCCCACTCGTCAAGACTTAAAGTTGCTGCCCAAGTGCTGTATTGAGTGCTTGATGGTCTAAAATAATCACTTGAATACTCTTGTCTGGTAGCAGTCCCTGCAAAATAGCTCCAATTATCAGTAGTATCGAAGTGACCTTTCCAGCGAATATTATACATTAAGTTGATGCCGTGTCCATTTGAGTCTTTGTAAGGGATAAATTCTTGATTCTTTATGGTGATTTCTATTGATTTGTTATCTGAATGATACCCTTCTTGTGCGACTATTGTTTTGCCTGTGTATGGGTCAATTGAGGTAATTGGCGCTTTGTCATAAGGATGTGCTATTAACTTCAAGGTAAACTCTGGCGTTTTAGGAACAGTTTGAGCATTTGCAGTATCAACGGTCAGCAGGGTCAGGCATGGCAAAGCTACAATCAACGACAGGATTAATGCGGAAATTTTGCCGATTTTACCCATACTTTGTATTAGGAACGAGTAGGCGATAAAAGGCTATTCGTAAGTGTTTCTTTACTAAGCTAAGTCAAAATTTACTGACTAAAAGATAGATTAGCCCAAACAGCGAATTACGTTCAGGCAGGGCATTTTCCTTGAGCGCTGTCTTTCAACATACTAATGAAACGTTTTTCCACCAATACAACCTACCCCCCTAAGGACTATGCAACTTTAACCGCGGCAGCCCAATTAACAGAGTACCAAAAACAACCAATGACGGGGTCTCTAAAGAAAGCTTGAGTGCTCATATCGCACCTTTTTAACCTCTAAAAACTCTTTCCCCTATCTTAAGGAAAAAGGAGACTAAGTTGAAAAATCAACAACTTTTTTATCTGCAGCAAAGAAATAAACACCTATGGGAAACTTGGTGAGGGCCATCTTTGTAATTTTGGCAGCTTTGCTATTATTGCCGCTTGTATCCCCATCAAATTATGCACAATCAACTTGGAATATTCAGACAGTCACAAGCAGAGGTGCAGTTGCTACTTTTTGTCCTATTGCCATAGACTCACGAAACACGCCCCATATTGCATATACTGAATTGAAGGAAACTTGGGGAAATGACCATGAAATTTCCTTCCCTGTTTATTATGCAAGCTTAGATGAGAAGGGTTGGAATAGCCAAGCAGTAGGTTTTGGTAGAGCGGATAGTATAGTTCTTGATAAGCAAGATAATCCCCACTTAATTTATGTTGAAAATTATAAGGGGCTAATGTACGCAAAACTGGTGGGAACAAAATGGATTATGGAGGTTATAGACCCTAATGTTGCGGTTTACAACAACGGCTTTGGAACTCTCGCCATTGACTCAGAAAATTTTACTCATATAGCCTTCACTAATGGCAATGCTTTATTTTATGGAGTTAGAACCCAATCAAACAATTGGACAATCGAGCTCGTATTTAATGAGTCAACTGTAAAACTGTCAAGAGCTCCACTGACGTTAGACTCAGACAAAAACCCTTACTTATTATGGTATAATTCAAAGGGAGTTCAGCTTACACATATTCAAAACTCAAGCTTTGCAACCGAGACAATTGACTCAAACATCACTGGAATAGGAAATATTGTTTTAGATTCGAATGGATACCCCAACATCGTTTATACTAAAAACTTTGAGAACAATAGTGCAGTTGTTTACGCAATATGGACTGGTAGCGTCTGGGAAAAGCAAACAGTTTATTCGACCACAAAAACAACTTACGACTCGGTTTCAACCTTGACGCTTGATTCATATAATTATCCTCATGTTAGTTATGTTGTTGATGCTGGAAAATTAGCTTATGCCCGTTGGACAGGCATAAACTGGGATATTCAAACTGTAGATTCAGACTTGGGATGGTTAGGCGGATTTTCTTATTTGGCTTTGGATTCAAACGGTAATCTGCATATAAGCTATTGTGGAATTAATTATCCTGCTGGGGACATTAGATACGCAACCTCTGAAGCGCTTACCCCCATTTATACGCCACCTACTCTATCTTCATCAACGCCAAGCACATCAGCTTTTCCAGACCAAAACTTGTTGCTTTTAGTAGTGATAATTATAGTTCTTACATTTGCAATAGTCACATTGTTGATAGTTTTTAAAGGGCATAGAAAAAACGTTAAGCTTAAAGAGTTATGAGGTTAGTAAAAGCGTATAACTAGACCATAGCATAAGGACGTTAGACGGTTACGCAAACAGTTTAAAGACTAACATCAAACAAGAAAAACCCCTGCGCCGTAGAAAAGCAGCCTCAAGTGGGCTAACTGTCTGTTTTAACTTGTTAATTGCTTGTTTTTCAACCATTACGGACCTACCCCCCTTAGGTTTTCTGCATAGATTGAATATTAGAATCCAAATAGCCGGTTATTTACCTGCCACCAAGCAAGAAAGCCGCTAAAGCCGTAAAGAGACAAAAAGACAATTAAAAAATTGTTTGAAGGGCTAAAAAAATTGCCCTGAACTGCGGGTTTATTGTTTGCTTAGGTATTCGTGTATGCTTTTTGCTGCTTTTTTGCCTGATTCCATTGCGCTAATGACTGTTGCTTCGCCTGTTGCGATGTCTCCGCCTGCATAGACTCCTTCGAGGCTGGTTTTGCCTGTTTCGCGGTCGATTTTGATGATGCCTCCTTGGATTACTTCTAAGCCTTTTGTGGTGCATTGGATGATTGGGTTTGGTGTGCGTCCAATGGCGATGATTACTGTGTCAACATCCATCAGGGTTTCGGAGCCTTTGATTGGGATGGGTTTGCGTCTGCCTGAAGCGTCAGGTTCGGAAAGCTCCATGGTTATGTATTCCATGGCTGTGACTTTGCCTTGTGCGTCGCCGATGATTTTTGTTGGGGCGGTTAAGAATTTGAATTCGATGCCTTCTTCTTCAGCGTTCAATATTTCTTCTTCACGTGCTGGCATTTCGTCTTTGCTTCTACGGTAAACAATGTAAACTTTTTCAGCGTTTAAACGGATGGCGCTGCGGGCTGAGTCTAAGGCTACGTTTCCGCCGCCGATGACTGCAACTTTTTTGCCTATGCCAAGGGGTGTCTTGTATTCTGGGAACCTGTAAGCTTTCATGAGGTTAACGCGGATAAGGAACTCGTTAGCAGAGAAGACGCCGTTGAGGTTTTCACCGGGGATATTCATGAATTTCGGTAAACCTGCGCCTGTGCCAACGAAAACTGCGCCAAAGCCTTTCTTGAAGAGTTCGTCAATGGTGAATAGTCTGCCGATTAATGCGTCAGGAGTAAGTTTTACGCCGAGTTTTTCGATGTAGTCTACTTCGGCTTTAACTATGCTTTTTGGCAAACGGAATTCTGGAATACCGTAAACCAAGACGCCGCCTTCAGTGTGCAACGCTTCAAAAATTTCTACGCTGTAACCAAGTTTTGCAAGGTCTGCTGCTACGGTTAAGCCTGCTGGGCCTGCGCCGATGACTGCAACTTTTTTGCCGTTTGGCTGGGCTACTTCGGGCATTTTGATGCCTTGTTCGCGTTCAAAATCAGCTACGTACCGTTCAAGGCGTCCAATGGATACTGGTTCGCCTTTCTTGCCTAGAATGCATTTGGCTTGGCATTGTTCTTCTTGTGGGCAAACGCGTCCGCAGATGGCTGGGAGGCTGTTTTTCTCTTTGATTTTTGTGATTGCGCCTTCGTAATCTTTTTGGGTTATGCATTTGATGAATGTTGGAATGTCGATGCCGACTGGGCAGCCTACTATGCATTGTGCGTTTTTGCAGTTTAGGCATCTTGAGGCTTCAGCTATTGCTTGTTCCTCAGTGTAACCCAGTACTACTTCTTTGAAGTTTTTAACACGTTCTTGAGGTTCTTGTTTTGGAACTTCAACCGCTTTAAAACGGTTTTGAACCGGTTTTTCTTTGTTTAATGGTTGTGACATTGACAGTGTCCCTCTCCATGTTGTGCTTGTTTTTCTTCAGTGCAGTAACATTTCAGGCGCTGCATCAACTCTTTAAAATCAACTTTATGAGCATCAAACTCTGGCCCGTCAACACAGGCAAACTTGATTTGGTCAGCAACAGTTACTCTGCAGGCGCCGCACATGCCCATGCCGTCAACCATGATTGGGTTTAAGCTGGCAATGGTTTTTATGCCGTATGGACGCGTAACTTCAGAGGTAACCATCATCATGATAGGCGGACCAATAACGAAGACGATGCCGATTTTTTGGTTCTTGGCAATTTGGGCTTTGAGCAGGTCGCTTACGAAGCCTTTTATGCCTTTTGAACCGTCATCAGTTGAATATACTACTTCGTCTGAGACAGCTTGGATTTCTTTTTCTAAAATGAACAAATCTTTGTTTCGTGCACCGACCAAGGTGATAACTTTGTTTCCAGCGGCCTTTAACGCTTTGGCAACAGGGTAAGCTACGGCTGTACCTAAACCGCCACATGCGATGACTGCTGTGCCATAGTTTTCAATTTCACTGGGGTTGCCAAGCGGTCCAGCGAGGTTTTGGATTTTGTCGCCGACTTTAAGGGAGCCAAGTTCGATTGATGAGAAACCGACTTCTTGGAAAATCACGGTTATTGTGCCGTTTTCTTTATCCCAGTCTGTGAAGGTTAAGGGGATTCTTTCGCTTTCTTCGCGGACTTTGATTATTAGGAATTGTCCTGCTTTTGCTTTTGCTGCAATGTCAGGGGCGTAAATTACAAGTTTTTTTGTTACAGGGTTTAATTCCTCTTTTTGGACTATTGAAAAAAGATCCATTGGAACGTTTTCTTTGTTCTTAGGCATTTTGTTATCCATTCTCCACGGTCAGTTGACACGTACAAGTCAAGTTTTGTTTATACGGGTTTGTTAAATCTATAAAAGCGTTACTGCATGAACATTAAAACATCAATGTTGCAAGTGTTAAAAAGTAATCAGGCAATAAAACGGTGATAAACGATTACACGGTAAGCTTAAGTCTCAAAACAGCAATTTAGATTGTAAGGTGAAGAGGAAATGGCTGAGTTAAGTTACAGAACTAAGCTTTGGATGGTAAACCAGAAGGGTGAGTCAGTGTTCGGTGATGGCTTGGCGGAGTTAATCGAAAATATTGACAAGTACCATTCAATTCTGGAAGCGGTTAAACAGCTTAAAATGTCATATCGGTATGCTCTTCACAGAATAACTCTTGCAGAGGAACGTTTAGGTGAACCGTTAATTACCAGGGTTCGCGGGGGAGCGAAAGGTGGGGGTTCTTCTGAGGTGACGCCGTATGGTAGGGATTTGGCTTTGCGGTATCGTATGACTCAGGCGATGCTTGAAGAGTTTATTGATAAGATTCCTTGACATAAGGTTTCATATTTGTTATGTTTTTGTCGTAAAAAGGTTTATCTTACACGTGTTTACTGACTGATAACATCGAGTGTTTGATTACCAATGAACCACAAAAACGCCAGCATCATAATAATAGCAATAATAATTTGCGCTTCCCTGATAGGCTACATGGCATACAGCGGAACCTTCTCAGCAACCCCCAAAACAGAACTAAGAATATTCATGGCCTCAAGCCTAATCAACGCCGTCACCAACATGACAACCACTTTTGAACAAGAAAACAATTGCCGCCTAATAGTCAACTCGGCAGGCTCAAACACGCTATACCAACAAATCACATCAGGCTCACCATGCGACGTGTTCATGGCTGCAGACTTCAAATGGACCAAACAACTAAACGACTCAAACCTCCTCCTTGGCGGATACAAAAACTTCACCTCCAACCGCCTAGAAGTACTATTACCCGGCGATAACCCACAAAACATAACGTCCCTCTTAGACCTCATCAAGCCAGGCGTAAAAATCGTCGTCGCCGACAACGCTGTTCCAGTTGGTTCATACACCAACAAGACAGTAACAAAGATTGACGCGACATGGGGCAACTCAAGCAGTCCACTCTACAAAGGCGCAGAATGGGACGGTTTCAAAGAGAAATTCTACAGTAACGTGGTTTCTTATGAAGCAACCGTTGAGGATGTAGTAGGAAAAGTCGCTTTAAACCTTGGAACAGTGGACGTTGGTGTAGCGTTTGTTTCAGATGCAACCTACGGTGCAATGTCAGGCGCTCAACTCCTATATGTTGAAGTGCCAAACGATGTAAACACGATTGGAACTTACGGCATTGCAGTTGTTGGTTCAACTACTAACAGTGACTTAGCGCAGAAATACATGGACTTTTGGCTTTCAACACAGGGACAAACGCTTCTAAACACTTTTGGTTTTGGAACATAAGGAAGGCAACCCTTATGCGCAACTCCTCCACCTTTTTATTTTCAACAACAGTTGCAGGTCGCCAGCTTTGAACCGTGAGAAATATTACTTCTCAAACAAACTCGCAGTTGCATTACTGGCAGCTACTGTAATTGTTTACCTAGTCTTCATTGCTTTACCAATCCTTGCAGTTTTCCTTGAAATTGACGGTAACCAAGTTGGGGCACAACTCCAAAATTCAGCAATAATTGAGGCAATACAACTCAGCCTGTACACTTCAGGCATAGCAACAATAATCTCTTTGCTCTTGACTGTACCTACCGCTTATTTTCTTGTTACAAGAAAGTTTCCGGGAAAATCAATCATTGATACATTAATTGATTTACCAATAGTTCTTCCGCCAGCAGTAGCAGGTGTAGCTTTACTGTTAGCTTTCGCGCCAAGAGGACTGCTTGGACCAGTGTTCAACTTTTTTGGTGTAACCATTCCAGGCAGTGCAGTAGCAGTTGTTCTTGCCCAAACTTTTGTGGCGTCACCATTCATTTTAAGAGCGGCAAAAACAGGCTTTGAAAACTTAAACCCCGACGTAATTAACAGTGCAAGAATCCTGTCGGGCTCACGTTTCCGAGTTTTCTTTACAATCATTCTGCCGTTGTCTATGCGAGGTATTGTTTCAGGTATCGTGTTAACTTGGGCAAGAGCCATAGGCGAATTCGGCGCCACCATAATGTTCGCAGGCAACCTACCCGGCATAACACAAACCATGCCGTTGGCAATCTATAGCTTAATGAGTTCCGACCCGCTGGCAGGCGTAATGTTGTCGGCTATTCTGATTGCAATTTCCTTTGCCGTTATTATTGCCATTAAAGTGTTGGAACAAAAAAAGTTTGGAGCCAAAAAACAATGATAACCATAAACGGCCTCTGGAAATCGTTCGGCGAAAAAACGGTGATACAAAATCTTGATTTAACAGTTGACAAGCATGAAATCGTAACCTTGCTCGGTCCAAACGGCAGCGGAAAAACCACGCTACTAAATATAATTGCCGGGTTAACCCCCGCCGACAAAGGCGAAATTTACATTGACAACGTTTTAGTAGACGGCCAAAAAGACAAAAAACGGTTCTACCGCAGTCCCTCTGAACGAAAAATCGGCTACGTCTTCCAAACCATTTCCCTGTTTCCACACATGCGCATCGAAGACAACATTGCTTTTGGCTTAAAAGGCACAAGTCTCTCACAGCAGGAAATAAAAAAACGAACCAGTGGACTGCTTGACTTTGTCGGACTTAAAGAGTACGCAAAATTTTACCCAAACCAACTTAGCGGCGGTCAAAAGCAGCGTGCCGCCCTTGCAAGGTCGCTGGCTACGGAGCCGCAGGTACTGCTGCTTGATGAACCCGTCTCAGCGGTTGACCCGCAGCTTAGGGAATCTTTCCGTTTGGAACTTAAGAATTACTTGCAAGCTTTGAAAATGACTGCCATTTACGTTACTCACAATTTGAGTGAAGCTTTTGTTATGTCTGACAAAATCGCGGTAATGGGCAACGGTCGCATCGAACAGGTGGGGGATAGAAGGGAAATTTTTGATAAACCCACTTCAGCGTACGTGGCACGGTTTTTAAGCATAAACGCTTTTGAAGGCAAAGCAGGTAAAATGGAAGAGGATTTTTTGCCGGTTATAGTTAACGGTGTAAAATTGTTAACCGCTGCATCGGCAACGTTGGAGGGTAAAGATGTGACGGTAACGTTGAAAACAGAAGATGTAACTCTTACAACCCAGTCCCCTTCAGCCAAAAGTGAACGCAACCATCTGCAAGGCGTCATCGCTGAAATGGTTCAGATGCGTTCCACCGCTCAAGTCACCATCGACGTCGGTTTCCTGGTTAAAGCAAGAATCGCCTTTGGCGTTATCAAAAGTTTAGGCGTTACAGTCGGCGACAAGGTTTATGTATCTTTTAGCCCCAACGTGTTAAATGTTTTTGTAGAAAAAATGCATAATCAGGCGTCTTTAGCATAAACGCCAAACAGGTTAGCTAACTTTGTAGAAAAACGATTTTTTGAGCCACATCTACGCCTCTCTGCGTTACAACATAATCGCCCTTGTTATCTTCCTGTGCAACCAACCCAGCATCGACAAGTTTTTTGATGTGAAACAGCAAGTGCCCGCCTTTTAGGCCAGTGATTTGAGCTATTTTGGAGAAGCTCTTTTTTCCTTCAAAAGTGCTTATTAAAATTTTGAGTCTTGCCGAGTTTGCTAAGGGTTCAAGTACACCTTCAACAAGGCGGTCAATGTTTAGTTCAGCATCAGTTTTTTCTGTGGTTTTTTCTACAAGCGTTATTGTTTGAAAAGCACGTTTTTCTCGGCGAAGCTTTTTTTGAAAGTCTCGATGGCAGGCTTCGCAGGGTGAGCCTTTGGATTTTTGAATTACTTGCTCCATTTTGCCGATTTTTGTGTCTAAATCGGTCATGGCTTCTTCAATTTTTAGGTTTCTGATTATTTGCAAGTTTTCTGTTGCCATTGTTTTGAAACGATCGAGGCATTGGTCATGGTTTTTACATTTAGTGTCAGGTATTTTTTGTATGTCTTCGTCGAGTTCATCTTGTAGTTGGTCGGCGTATAGGAGTAGCCGGTTTTGGGTTAGGGCGTTTTCTATGGATTTTATTTTTTCTTTGAGTATTTGGCTTTCAAGTTTGTTTAGTTGGTTGCGTAGGTTTTTGATTTCTTGTTTTAGTTCTTGCAGAGTGTCGGTGATTTGTTGGTTTTCTTGGGGGTTTGGTTTTTGCATGTTGGTGTACCCATTGTTTGGTATATTTTTGTTACCTAAAAGTATATAAAAATATCTGAATGTTTCTCGTATGAGGAACAAGACATGACAAAAATCCTAATCGCCTACTACACAAAAACAGGCAACACCGAAAAAATCGCAAAACTAATCGCAGAAGGCGCCAAAACCAAACCAAACACAACCGTTGAAGTCAAAAAAGTTGAAGAAATAAACCCAGCCCAAGCCGCAGAAGCAGACGCGTTCGCCTTTGGATCACCCACATACTTCAGCCTAATGGCGGGACCAATGCTTACCCTACTAACCGAATTCTACTTTATCAAAGACAAACTCGCCGGAAAACCAATGGTTGCATTCTCAACAGGCGCAGGCAGCCAAACACAAGCCAACACAGCCATAGAAAACATACTAAAAGCCTTCAACCCAAAACTCCAAACAAGCTTAGCCATCGGCAACACAATCTCAGCCGCAGACGAGCAGCAAGCAAAGAAAACCGGCGAAACCTTAGCATCAGCCAAAAAACAATAAACAAATGTATCGCAAGGCTGAATGAGCTTACGGGTTTAGCTAACTCCCCTCGAGAAACGCTAATTTGAACCACCCAAGTTTACCCTCCTGAAAGCTCCAGCAAACAAACGTAACCTTCCTTTTTTTAACCCTACTGTTTTGGTTCTTTGGTGAATAGCAATGTTATTGCAGTGATGAAAGCCATAAGTGTAAAGGCTACACCCATTATTGTGAATGAACTGAATGTTAAGAGAAGAAAGCTTGCTATGCTTGCTGCTATGGTGTTGCCGAGTTTTCCAAAAACGCTTGTCATAGACATCATTGTACTGCGCGCTTCTGGAATCTGGTCAAGTGATAAACAGTTTAATGATGCAAGTCCGCCGCCAATAAAGAATACGTGTATAGTGTTCGCTATTAATCCTGACCATAAATCGGTTGTTTGGAAAATGGCAAATAACGCGATTGCATCTAAAAGGAAGAAGGTTATGGTTGTGCGTTTCTTTCCGAAGCGGTCAATTATTCTGCCGGCAAATAGTCCCCCTAACCCGATGGTTCCTCCAGACGCCATAAGAATCAATACGCCCTGTGTTGTGTCAATTCCAAAGTTTAATTGATAAAACGTCATAACGTACATGCCGACAACTGAACCTAACAGCAGTAATTGGGCAAGCAAACAAAAAACAGCAGACCTGTTTAGCAAAACCGATTTAAAAGAGGCGACAAAATCCACTTTTAACGCTGAGACTTTTTCCATGGGCAACTTTTTTGGGATGCCAACTTGGGCTATTACTAAAGCTATGATTGCTATTGGAAGGGCATACAGTAAAAACGCATACCGCCAACCTGCCATGCTTGTGAGTAAACCTACAAGTGGCGGACCAATAATTGAGCTTAAATAGAACGAAAACAGCGTGTAGCTTACTGCTTTTGACTTGTTTTTTGCTGGTACAAAATCGCCTATTAATGAAAGTCCAACAACGGTTATGATTACTGAGCCGATTCCTTCCAAAGCGAAAAAAGCTACCATTACATTAAAGGACGGCGCCAAAAAGTTGCCTGCTGCCGCAATTGCAATGCATAATACGCCAACTATGAATAAAGGTTTATGCCTAAAACGGATTGCTAAAAAGCCTATAAATAATGCAGCTACGGCTTCAGCCAAACTGTTATACATACTTAGTTGCCCGGCTAACCCTAACGTGGAGGGGGTTGCTGAACCAAAAAAAGTAACGGTTATGTCTTTAAGGAGAAGAATAAGAATGCCGTTTGCCATGAAAGTTGCTAGAAAAGGAAAAACGACTGAGAGCACAAAAAGTTTGCTTGACTTCTTTTTTTCAACGACCGCTGTTTCAGCGTGCATGCCATATCAAATGCGTCTATTAATATAGCCATTGCGGAAAAATCAAGACATACTTTAAAAAGTTGCTATTTGCGGTGGAAAAAGCTCTTTTTTTTAAAAGTTTTTTCACCACATTTCAAGGTAAAGCCTATATCACGCAAGAACAATCAGAAAGCACACATCTTTCGGTGAAAAGCTTGGACGCTCTAACTGTCGTGATGATTGCTTTTGGGTTAGCGATGGATGCGTTTGCTGTTTCAATCGCCAGCGGCATGTCTATTAAAAAAGACCGAACAAAAGCTGCACTGTTGACAGCGGTTTTCTTTGGCGGTTTCCAGATGCTTATGCCCGTGATTGGCTGGGCGATAGGTCTAAGTTTGCAGAATATAATCACGGCGGTTGACCATTGGATAGCTTTTGGGTTACTCACGTTCATCGGTGTCAAAATGATTTATGAAGCCCTAAAAAATAACGGCAAAAACGAAGGCGAAAAAACGCTTAAACTGCACAATTTGTTAACTTTAGCGGTTGCCACCAGCATTGACGCGTTAATGGTTGGCTTAAGCTTTGCGTTTTTGCAGACATCCATCATTTTGCCAGTTGCAGTAATCGGCATCATCACCTTTACGCTGTCATTTGCAGGGTTCTATTTCGGCGGCATCTTGGGCAAAACGTTTGGGCACAGAATAGAAATCCTCGGCGGCTTAATCCTCATAGCCATTGGGGTAAGGATTTTGGTTGAACATTTATTTGCTTGACTTTTTGGCGGCAAACTCGTCTCTTAACTGCATTTCCCTGCGTTTGCGGTTGTAGCCCAATGAGAAGTCATGTGTGGCATCTCGGATTTGGCGTATAAGCAGCATCATGCGGCTGTTCTTGTCGAGCTGAATTGGGGTTTGCTCGTTGGGTTTGTAGATTTCCTCGTTTTCCTTAGCTAAACCAATCAAGGGAATCTTGAGATTAAGCGAGTTGAGTGCTGTTTGAGCAGCGTTAACCTGCCCAGGACCACCATCGATGATGACAAGGTCAGGCATCTGGGCATTCTCGTCTTTTAGCCGTTTGTAACGACGAGTTACTACCTCGTTCATTGAAGCAAAATCGTCCTGTCCCTCGACGGTTTTGATTTTGAATTTACGGTAATTCTTCTTATCCGGCTTAGCATCAGTGAAACGCACCATACCTGAAACAACATGTTCCTGACCAAGGTTGGAAATGTCGAAGCATTCAATCACCCTTGGCAGTCTTGGAAGGTTAAGAGCGGTTTGCAGGTCAACCAATGCGTTGTTGCCCGTTAAACTGGACTGCAAGTTCTTTTCCGCCAACTGTACAAGACACAGTTTGTTGCCTCTTTTAGGAACCGTTAACGTTACTGCTGCGAGCCGTTTTGCGTGCAGGAATTCTTCAAGTGCGGCTTTTTCGTCATTGTCTTGCCAGCAGGGCTTGTTAAGCAGGATTTCCCGGGGAATCTGGTTAACTCCATAAAACGCTTTCAAAAACTCTTGTTCCACCATTGGTTGACGGTCAACAGTGAACTCTTTCTTGCCCAGCAGTACGCCTTTTCGCAGACCCATCTGAATAACCCTCACCTTGTCGCCTTCCCCACAGAAAACCATCGCGTCCTGGTCAAAACGGCGTTCATTATCCACAATTTGACGTTGGGTTAGGAGTCTTATGGATGCCATTTGGTTTCGAAGTTCAAGGGCACGTTCAAACTTTTGCTCATTGGACGCCTGCTGCATCTGCTGATCCAAAAGAAACAGAGTCCTGTCAAATTTGCCCTCCAAAAACATGCGGGCACCCTTGACTTGTTCAGCATATTGTTCTTTGGTGACATTGCCAACGCAGGGGGCAGTGCAGTTACCAATGTGGTATTGGAGGCATGCTCGTTTATGTATGGTTTTGCAGGTTCGTAGCTTGAAAACTTTGGTGACCAGCCTTTGCAAGTCTTGACGTGTGTAGCCTTCAGTGTATGGACCGAACGATTCGAGTTTTGGGGATACCTTGCGGCTGGTTAAGATGCGAGGGTATTCTTCGCGGGTTAAGGCGATGTAAGCATAGGTTTTTGCGTCTTTGAGGTTGATGTTGTATTTTGGGGTGTGCTGTTTGATTAGCTTGTTTTCAAGCAGGAGGGCTTCAACTTCATTGTTGACTAAGATGAAATCGATGTTGCGGATTTTTCCGACGAGTTGCCGGGTTTTGGGGGGCTGATCGATGCTGGCAAAATAGTTTTTGACCCGTGAACGCAGATTCTTCGCTTTGCCCACGTAGAGTATTTCGCCTTCTTCATTTTTGAAAAGGTACACTCCAGGGTTGACGGGGACATCTGCGCCTTTGAATTCTGACGGGTCATTTATGTGTATCATGCAGGCTGCTTCACTTGCGAATCTGCCACTTGATGGTTAAGTATTTTACCTAAAAACTGCCCAGTGTAAGAGTCAACGATTGTGGAGACAGTTTCTGGCGTACCCTCAGCGATTAATCTTCCGCCTGCCGCGCCGCCTTCAGGCCCCAAATCAACGAGGTAATCACAGCTTTTGATGACGTCAAGGTTGTGTTCTATGATGTAGACGGTGTTGCCGTTGTCAACAAGGCGGTTTAGAACTGTGATGAGACGTTTAGTGTCGTCAAAGTGTAGGCCTGTTGTGGGTTCGTCAAGCATGTAAACCACGTGTCCCTGCTTGTTTTTGCTGAGTTCCCTTGTGATTTTGATGCGTTGGCTTTCACCGCCTGACAACGTCGTGGAGCTTTGCCCCAGTTTAATGTAGCCTAAGCCGACGTCTTCTAAGGTTTTAAGTTTGCGGGCGATGCGTGGCGTGTTCTCAAAGAATTTCACCGCTTCCTCAACAGTCATGTCGAGAACCTCAGCAATATTTTTGCCCTTGTAGAGCACGGAGAGGGTTTCTTTGTTGTAGCGTTTACCTTTGCATTCGCTGCACTGCACGTAAACGTCTGGAAGGAAGTTCATTTCGATGCGGATGACACCGTCGCCTTGGCAATTTTCGCATCTGCCGCCTTTAACGTTGAAGCTGAATCTGCCTTCTTTGTAGCCGCGTGCTTTGGCTTCTTTGGTTGAGGCATAGATTTTGCGGATTTCATCGAATAGTTTGGTGTAAGTTGCTGGGTTGCTGCGGGGCGTGCGTCCGATGGGGTCTTGGTCAATCACTATAACGTTGCGGACAACTTGGGGCACTTCGATACAGCCGTGCTTGCCAATTTTGTCCACGTGCTCGCCGAACAGTTGTCGCAGTTGTGGAATCACTGTGAGGTTCATAAGCGTGCTTTTGCCTGAACCAGAAACACCTGTAACGCCGCATAGGACGCCAAGTGGCAGTTGAACGTTGAGGTTTTTTAGGTTATTTTCAGTGGCGCCTTTAACGGTTATGAAACCGACGGGTTTTCGACGTTCTGTTGGTAATTCAATTTTTAGTTCGCCGCTAAGGTACTTACCAGTTAAGCTACGTTTGTTCTGCATCACTTCTTCAGGTGGACCTTCTGCCACTACGAAGCCTCCGTGAACGCCTGCCCCGGGTCCCATGTCCACAAGGTAGTCGGCATTGCGCATGGTTTCCTCGTCATGCTCCACAACGATTAGGGTGTTGCCGAGGTCACGCAGCCGATGCAGGGTACTGATAAGTTTGGTGTTATCGCGTTGATGCAAACCAATGCTGGGTTCATCAAGGATGTAAAGTACGCCCATGAGGTTGCTGCCGATTTGCGTGGCTAAACGGATTCTTTGGGCTTCGCCGCCTGACAAAGTTTTGGCTGCTCGAGAAAGGGACAAGTAGCCTAAGCCGACGTTGATAAGAAAGCCGAGGCGTGCGTTGATTTCTTTTAGCACCTGTTTGGCAATGGTCATTTCTTTCTCGTTAAGCTTCTCGGGCAGGTTTTGGAAGAATTCGCCCGCTTTCTCGATGGACAAGTCGGTTACGTCAATGATACTTTTTTCCTGAATCTGCACCGCCAACACCATGGGTTGCAAGCGTTTGCCGTGACAGGTGTTGCAGGGGCGGGCGGTCATGAATTTTTCGATGTCTTCTTTGCGCCAGTCGCTTTCAGTTTGACGGTACAACCGCATTGTCTGGGGGATTACGCCTTCCCAACCGTCACGCATCCACATGTTGGCGCCGTTGGACCAGTTGCCGTTGATAGGTTCTTGGTCGCCGTAAAGCAGAACATGCACCTGTTGCTCCGTGAAATCTTTGATTGGCGTGAAAACGTCAAACCCGTGCTTTTTGCCGACAGTTGCGAGTTGCTGGGCACGCCATGAAAGGTCCATTTTGCCGTAAACCGCTAATGCGCCGTCCATGATGGAAAGGTCGGGGTTGGGGATGACTTTGTCTGGTGTGACTTCAGTGATTTCGCCAAGACCATGGCAGGTTGGGCAGGCGCCCCATGGCGAGTTAAAGCTGAACATGCGGGGTTCCAAACTTTCAAACATGACTTCGGGGTGGTTGGGGCAAGCGCCAAAAGTGCTGTACATTGTTGCGCCTTCAAAGCTTTCAAGCTCCTTTTTCTTTTCTGCACCTGCGTCTTGGGCGTCGATAACTATCATGGTGCCTTTGCCAGCTTTCAGGGCGGCTTCAACAGCTTCAGCTATGCGTGAACGCTCCTCCTCAGAAATAGCCACAGTGTCAATGACGACTTCTATCCAGTGCTTCTCATACCTAACCAGTTTAACCTCATCTTTAACGGACTCTGTTTCGTAAATTTTTTGGTCAACCCGAAGTTTGGTGTAGCCTTCTTTTTTAAGGTCTTCAAAAACTTGCTCATGAGTGCCTTTCATGCCGCGGATGATTGGTGCAAGGAAAACCAAGGTTTTGCCTTTTTCCTGCATAATTAGGCTGGTGATGTTTTCGGGGCTTTGCGGGTGAATGCTGCTGCCGCATTTGGGGCAATGGTGGGTGCCTATGCGCGCGTAAAGCAAACGGAGGTAATCGTAAATTTCCGTGACAGTTCCCACTGTTGAACGGGGGTTTTTGCTTGTGCTTTTCTGCTCAATGCTAATTGCAGGCGATAAACCGTCGATTGAGTCCACGTCAGGTTTATCCATTAAGCCGAGGAATTGTCGTGCGTAAGCGCTTAGGCTTTCAACGTAGCGTCGTTGGCCTTCAGCGTAAATGGTGTCAAACGCAAGGGTTGATTTGCCGCTGCCTGACAAGCCAGTCACTACTATCAACTTGTTTCTGGGCAGTTCCAAATCAATGTTTTTGAGGTTATGCTCTCTTGCGCCTTTAACAGAAATAGAGTCTCTCATTGCTCTCTTCCCTAAACTCTTAAGCCCATTCCAGACTCTTCCATTTCAACTTTATTGCATCGAACTCGGCATTTTCTCAGGTTTCTGCTCATGTTTCAGCTTCTCAGCCAAATCCCGCGTTAACGAATTCATGGCGTCACGCAGTTCAATGGCTTTCTCGAAATCCAGTTTTTCGGCGGCTTCACGCATTTTAGCTTCCAACTCAATGATTTGCCGTTGAATATCCGATTTGGTGAGGTGCTTGCTGCCTTTGATGACGCCTTCCTTCTCAGAAACCTTCTTGATGATGGTTTGCGGGGTGATGCCGTGGGTTTGGTTATAGCGTTGCTGGAATTTACGGCGGTAACTGGTAATTTCCATCGCTCGTCTGATGCTTTGAGTCATGACGTCAGCGTACAGGATGACTTTGCCGTTTTGGTTTCGGGCGGCTCTGCCGATGGTTTGGATTAAACTGCGTTCGTCACGTAGGAAGCCTTCTTTGTCAGCGTCAAGGATAAAGATGGTTGCAACTTCAGGAATGTCCAATCCTTCACGCAATAGGTTGATGCCGACGAGAATGTCAAAATCGCCAATACGCAACTGGCGAACAAGTTCAATACGGTCCAAACTGTCAATTTCACTGTGCATGTACCGGACACGGAAGCCTTCTTTGACAAGGTAATCGGCGAGGTCTTCAGCCATCCGCTTCGTCAACGTTGTAACCAGCACGCGGTTGCCCTGTGCAATGGTCTTTTTGGCTTCCTGCATGAGATGCTTCATTTGCCCCTCGATTGGGTGCACCTCAATTTCAGGGTCAAGTAGCCCAGTTGGTCTTGTGATTAATTCTACTGCTGGACCGCTTTTTTGCAGCTCGTATTCGGCTGGCGTTGCTGACACGAAGAGGGTTTTGCCCATTTTCTGTTCAAACTCGTCGAATTTCAAGGGGCGGTTGTCAAGTGCGCTTGGGAGGCGGAAACCGAAGTCGACGAGGTTCTTTTTGCGTGAGTAGTCGCCGTTGTACATGGCGTGTGCTTGGGGGATGGTTTGGTGACTTTCATCTATGATGAGGAGGTAATCTTTGGGGAAGTAATCCATTAACGTGAATGGTGGTTCGCCTTCGTCGCGTCCGTCAAAGTGGCGGCTGTAGTTTTCTATTCCAGCACAGAAACCCAGCTCGTTAATCATTTCCAAATCATAGTTTACGCGTTGCTTGAGCCGCTGCGCTTCCAATGGCGGCAGAACTTCAAGGCGTTGCTCAAGTTCTTGGCGAATCTGCGCAATTGCGCGTTCATGTTTTTCTTGCGGCACCACGTATTGGCGGGCTGGGTAAATGGTTACTCGGTCAATCGAAACCTTAACGTCGCCTGTTACCGCGTTAACTTCCTTAATTTTCTTGACCTTATTGCCTTCAAACTCGACACGGATAATGTCTTTCTCGTAAGCAGGCACAATATCCACCACGTCACCTCTTACGCGGAATCGTCCTGCCTCCAAAAAATTGTCATCCCGCTCATACTGCATGTCAACAAGACTACCGATTAAGCCTTGACGGCTCAAGTCTTTTCCGACCTGCAGGTTCACAGCTAAGCTTTTGAAGTCTTCAGGGTTGCCTAAGCTGTAAATGCAGCTGATGCTAGCGACGATGATGGTGTCGTTTCTGCTTACGATGCTGGAGACGGCGTGCATGCGCATTTTTTCGATTTGCTCATTGACGGTTGAGTCCTTTTCAATGTACATGTCCTGAGCGGGAAGGTACGATTCGGGTTGGTAGTAATCGTAAAAACTGATGAAATACTCCACGCGGTTGTTTGGGAAGAACTGTTTTAGTTCAGCGTAAAGCTGGGCTGCCAAAATCTTGTTGTGGGCGATGATTAGGGCTGGTTTTTGGAGACGGTTAATCACGTTTGCCATAACAAATGTTTTGCCGCTTCCCGTAATGCCCAGTAGCGTCTGTTTTTCTTTTTTCTTGTAATTCTCAACTAATTTTTCGACGGCTTCTTCTTGTCCAGGTGAAGCTTTGAACGGTGAAACTAACTCAAACTGCATACTTTACGCCTAAACTACAAGTAGGAATTGTTAACCTAACGCGTTTAAGAACTTATTATACATTGTTTTGTCAAAACCATGATTTGCAATGTTCACCCTTGTTAAAAAATGCAGCTAAATTCATACATTAATTGATAAATTCGCTTCGAAGCCCTCAGGGTCATTGGCGCCACGGTTTTTCCTTAAACAGATAATTATTCCCATGCAGGCTGCAAAGGCAAATATAACACAGAAAAACACTAGTGGTGTTAGAAAAGGCTCTGAATCGTTTACCGAAAAAACTATTGATTGCAAGGATATAACGGTCCCTTCAAAGTTCCAAACATAAACAGTAAGGGTATGTAACCCATTGGACAAGTTGGTCAAAGTTGTGTTGCTTGTAACAGTGACGTTCTCTTGCCCATCAAGACTATAACCGATTTTAGCTATATTATCGCCCTCGAAAATTAACGGAACAGTTGAAGTGAATTTACCGTTCTGCTGGGGTGAAGTAATCATAACGTTTGGCAGTTCTGTATGCGTTGGCAAGGTTAGATTAACTACAAAGTTGATTGTGGCATATTCAGTTATATAAAATCTATACTGGTAAACGTATGCACCATTTGATTCTCCTTCATACCATCCTTTTTCTTTGGTGTAAATTGTTATTGTGTGATTTTCTTCTGGAAGTTCTGTTAACTCTTTTGAAAACTCGACTGAAGTGCGGCGGTACGCATCAGCGTCAATGTATGCTCCATATTGATCTGTTTTTGGAAGGTAAACGGTAAAGTTTTCCTTAATCCAGTCTGCATAATAGTAAACCTCAGTAATTATCTTGTTGACCTCGGAGGTATACATGCCCTTGTATGGTCTTGACGCCCCAACAGTAACGTTTACAGTTAAAAGCACACTATCTTTGTGAATCGTTGTTTCGTTCTGTGGCGTTAATAACATAATTACCTGCGGTTTTGTTCCTTCTGGGGGAGCAGTTTCTACACCGGGCAAATATGGATTTGCCTTTGCGACATTAAAAACAGAAAAGAATAACATAGTCGTTAAGAAAAGAAAAATCCAGATAGCAAATCTATTTTCCATGAGCATCGATTTCTTTGACTTTGCTTTGAATTTAAGTAGTTTTTTGAATAAAATCTTTGACAAAATTTGTTTTCGTTAGTTTAGATTCCTTGACCAAACCTAAATAAACCGTTACAGCGCATGTATGATTAGGAGCGGCCTGTTTTGGAAGAAGAATTTATCCCAGTTTTAAACGAATCTGAACTTGCCGAAGGCACCATGAAAGGCGTAGATGCTGACGGAACACCTGTGCTCTTAATTAAAAAACGTGGAAAAATTTACGCTTATGACGACCGATGTCCCCATCAGCAATGCCAAATTAGCCATGGCGAAATAGACAATGTATCCGTGGTTTGTCCCTGCCATGATTGGCGTTTTAAAATAGAAACCGGCGAATACGAAGAAGAGCCCGCTATTGTCATGACAAGTTTTGAATGCAAAGTTGAGAACGGCAAAATCTACGTGAAACCAGAGGTAAACCCTCAATGAAGTCAGCCCTACTAATTTATCATTCAAGCACTGGAAACACCAAAAAAGTAGCAGAAGCCCTCAAAGAAGGTTTAGAAGCTGGCGGCGTCACGGTTGAAGTTAAAAAGCCCCAGGAAGCCGTTGACCTTGACTTTTATAGTTACGACCTTGTCTGTGTTGGTACGCCGTCGATTTCTTGGCAACCAGCTAAACCCGTTATTGATTTGATGAATGCTAAAATGAACCAGTACCGAGATGAAGGCAAAATTAAACCGTCCGCGCCCAAACTGCCCGGTAAAAACGCAATGGTCTTTGTCACCTATTCAGGTCCACATACTGGCGTTGACGAGGCAACACCTGTTGGCAAAATCTTGGGGCAATATTTTGAGCATTGGGGCTTTACTGTGCTTGAAGAAATGTATGTGCTGTGCGAGTTTATCGGCAGATTGGATTTGAGCACGCAGGGCAGAATGGGTGACATCAGAGGCAAACCAAACGCGGAGGAACTTGCTAAAGTTAAAAGTGACGCCCAAAAACTGGCAGCGCGGCTATAGAGGCATAGGCATGACTAAAACGTTAGAGTTACCGTTACAGGTTTATGAGGAACTAATCAAAACTGCACAAGAATTATCTTTTATGGCTAAAAAAACAGTTTCTAATGCTATGGCGGTTGAAATGCTAATTGAAGTTTACCGTGCACACATGAGCGATCCTTGTGCATTGGATAAGTTCAGCATGCAACTACAAACAGCTAACTTGATGGCTCCCGAAGAATTTCAGCAATATTGGGATGAACCAGAAAAACCTAAACTTGCTAAATCAAAGGTTAAACCCAAAAAGTAGCTTGCAGTTAGTTTTGAGGAATTGTTATAACGAATCTTGCACCCTTTCCTTCTTCACCGTTTTCAGTTATGGTCCAGCCGTAGGCTTCAACCATCTTTTTAGCAAGCATTAAACCCAGCCCTGAACCGTTTCCAGTTGTAAAGCCTTCAACGAAAATTTTTGATTTATCCTTTTGAGGTATGCCTACTCCGTTATCTTGATAGATTAAGTCTATGCAGTAGGCTTTTTTGATGTAATACAGTTTTGCTTCTGTTACTGTTTTTCCATGTTTACAGGAATTGTCAAGCAGGTTGTAAAAGAGTTGTCTAATCAGCGTGTCTGCCCTAACAATTAATCCTTTACATTCATTTACGATTTTTATTGTTTGATTGTGAAGTAAATCTGCGGCTTGCCAGAAATATTCGCCTATATCGATTTCTACAGGTTTTTCAACACCAATTTTTTCGTAGACACTGCTAAATTCAAAGAGTTTATTGGAAGCATCAACAGCGTTATCGATGTCTTGAAGAAAAGCTTCCAATTCCAGGTCATCAATAGCGCGCTTCTTTAGCAAATAAACTGTCGATTTTATTATTGTCAACTTATTACGTACATCATGTCGAGTTAAATTTCCGATAACACGCAGTTTCTCATTAGCAGCAGCTAATCTATCCTCTGCTTCCTTTTTCTCGGTTATGTCTCTTGCAACGGCAAAAATGATTTGGTCTTTTTGGTATGGAATTGAATTCCAAGATAACCATTTGAAAGTGCCATCTTTACAGAGGTAACGATTTTCTAGCTGAATTAGTTTTTTGCCTTTTTGAAGGAAACTACTTGAATCACTGGCGGCTTTTCTATCATCAGGATGGACAAATTCTATCCATTTTTTAGAAAGTAGCTCTTCCTTGCTCCATCCAAGAGTTTTTGACCATGCTGGATTTAAAACTTTAAAATAACCGTCAAACCCCCCTATGCAAACCATGTCAAGTGAGTTTTCAAAAATAAGGTCACTTTGCAGCAGTTTTTGTTCAGCTTTTTTACGGACAGTAATATCTCTGCTGACCCCTACTACTTGTTGAGGATTTCCATTTTCATCATTAACAACAGAAAAATTTACTTCTGTCCAAACCGTGGAACCGTCTTTGCAGGTCTGCTCCACTTCTAAGTACTTGATTGGAATTTCACCAGTTTTTTGGAAATGCTCAAATTTTTCGTTTATTATTTTCAGGGAATCTGGAGTCAATGTTTCAGCAAGAGACTGGTGTTCAATTTCTTTGGCTGTATATCCTCTAAGTTGATAAATCGAGGGGCTAACATAAATGAAGCGGCCTTGAAGATCCATTATCCATACAACATCATGCATGTTTTCTGCTAGCAAGCGTAGTTTTGCTTCACTTGCCTTTAGTGCTTCTTCCGCTTTTTTGCGTTCCGTAATGTCGATTATGACTCCGAGGTAACGGTCTACGATTCCGTCATCGTTTTTTTGCGGTTGACCTCTGGACATAAGCCAGCGCCCTTTGCCATGCTTGTCAGACAAGCGGTATTCAATGTATAACTCTTTTTTTTCTTGTGACGCTTTTCTTGCAGCTTGAACTGTTTTTTCTCTATCATCTGGATGTATTGTTTCCAGCCACAGTTCAAAAGAAGCCTTAGTTTTTTCAGGTGCTAATCCATAAAGCCGCCAGGTTTCCTCTGACCACATGTTTTCGCCAGTAACAAGGTTCCATTCCCATGTTCCAGATTTAGATGCCTCCGCCGCCAAGTGAAGCTTTTCTAATGCTGAATTTAAGGCTGTTTCAGCCTTTTTTCGTTCAGTAATGTCCCGTTCAATGGAAAGAATCCAATTCTCTTCACCTAATTTGATTGCTTTGGAGATAACTTCAGCGTTGAATAATGTTCCATCTTTTCGGGTATGGATTACTTCAAATTGGATTGCTTCTCCCGACTTCAGACTGCTGATAAATTCTTTTGTTTTGATGTTATCAGCATTTTTATCGATAAGTTTGATTGATTGGTTTATTAATTCTTCCCTGGTATAACCGTGAAGTTTCAGGGCTGCTTCGTTTGCGTCTCGAATAATTGGGAGACCGCTTTTTGGAAATTCCAGTACCAAAATATAGTCGACTGCCTGTTCAAACAGTGACTTATATTTTTCTTCACTAGCTCTAAGTATTTCTTCAGCTTTCTTTCGTTCAGTAACATCCCGAATAATCATGTTTATTTTGGTGATACCGTCAGAATCAGTAAAAACGTTTGATGTTACTTCCCCTTCAAATAATGATTTATCTTTACGTTTTAGAGTTAATTCGACTCTTGACTTTCCCTTTTTTGAGCGCTCTTCTTGTAATTGGTTCATTCGCTTCGGTTCTATAACAACTAGATCGGTTCTTACTGCGTTTTGCAACTCTTTTTCGGTCATCTGGAACATTTCGCATGCTGCAGGGTTTGCTGAAATTATGCTGCCGTCGGTGTTTGTTAATAAGACAGCGTCAAAACTGTTTTCGTACAGGGAGCGAAATCGTCTGCCAAAATTTTTATAGTAAACCCTGCTCAGATTAGACACTGTTTAACTCCTTGATGTTAACTGTTGTTTTGGTAATAAAAGAATTCTGAAGTGTGAATCTTAACCTCATTGAAGTAATTCTTTTAAGAAATGCGTTATTTAAGTTAAAATTATTTTCTTGATTTCCCACACACTTATGACAAAAAACAATAAAAACCGTTAAAAAAAAATAATACAATTAGTTGCTTGCTAACCAATCTGGCAAAATCGAACCTGAAAAACCAAAAAATTTACTCAAAAATTTTTTCACCTTAAACAACAACAGCAGTTGTAGCAACTTGCACAACCAACAAACAAACGGCTACACTGGCAAAACCAAAAAACCCGCCACCAACAAAACCCGTTGATTGTTGTTGTACATAGCAACTCTACAGCAACAACAACTAACAAAACACACCCCCCCCCTCAAACCACTAATTAAGCCTTAAAACACGTAATACACGTTTTTTGAGGTTTATACTTTTATTAGTCTCTTTAGCGTATTGCGGTACGGGATATAACGTGACATCTTCAACCGATGAAGTTGATTCTAACCAAAACTTACCTACAAATTACGCTCCGCTTGAACTGGAAAAACAAATCCGCGAATACTGGATTAAAAACGGCATCCGCGAAAAACTCGAACAAATACGGGACTCCCCAAATATTAAGGGCAATCTGGGCTACGTAGAAGGCCCCCCAACGCTCAACGGCATCCCCCACATTGGACACGCCCGCGGCAGAATCATGAAAGACATCCGTTACAGATGGAAAACCATGGAAGGCTACTACATGCCGTTTTGGGCTGGATGGGACTGCCAAGGCTTACCCGTTGAACTTGAAGTTGAGAAGCTTTTGGGGGTACGCAACAAGCGGGAAATGCTTGAACGCGTCGGCATGGAACGTTTCATCGCTGAATGCAAAAAAGCAATTATGCGTTACCATGAAATGTGGCTAAACGCCGACGCTTTATTGGGCATAGCGATTAACCAAGAAAAAGCGTACTGGACTTACAAAGACGAGTATATCGAGCGTGAATGGCAAATTCTTAAACGCGCCTGGGACCAAGGACTGCTTGAAGAAGGACACTACGTCGTCGCCTACTGCCCTGGATGCCAAACCAGCCTCAGCAGCGCAGAAGTCGGCTACGAAGGCAGCTACAAAGAAGTCGAAGACCCATCATTCTACTTCAAATTCAAAGTAACAGGCACCGAAAACCTGTATTTCCTCGTATGGACCACAATGCCCTTCACCATCATCACAGACACCATGCTTGCCGTGCAGCCAACAGCCGAATACGTTAAAGTCCAAGTCGGCGGCGAAGTTTGGATAATGGTTAAGCAACGCGTTGAACCAGTCATGACGGAACTGGAAATCAAGAATTACCAAGTCCTAGAAACTGTTACAGGCAAAAGCCTTGAAGGAACCGCATACGATTACCCATTAAAAGACATCATACCTAAACAGGCGGAAAACGAAACCAAACACCCTCTTGTCCACAAAGTTATCGGTGAAGACTTCGTTGACGTAGACACAGCAACCGGTGTCGTTCACCTGTCACCTGGCAACGGCGAAGACGACTTTTGGGCAGCAAACCGCCGAGGCGTACCCATCTACGCACCTTACGATGACGACGTTAAATTCACTAAAGACGCAGGCATCTTCAACGGCGTTTTCGCAAGAGACGCAGACATGCCAGTCGTAGAAGAAATGCGCAACCGCAACGCTTTTGTCGCCCTAAAAAAGACCAAACACGAATACCCTACCTGCTGGCGTAGCCACCACAAAATCGTTTGGCTTGCACGTAAAGAATACTTCCTACGAACCGACAAAATAAACGCTAAAGTGCTTGAAGCATTCCAAAAAGTCAACTATTTCTATGATGAACCTAAAAACCGTTTCTTGGGCTTCCTTCGTGAAGGTAAACCGTGGTGCATCAGCCGTGAACGAATCTGGGGTACACCATTGCCAATGTGGACCTGCGAAGCCTGCGGCAACAAACACTTAGTTGCAAGCAAAAAAGAACTCATTGAACTTTCGCAGGAGCCGATTCCAGCCGATTTTGAACTGCACAAGCCATGGGTTGACCGCGTCACCATTAAATGCAGTAAATGCGGCGGAATCATGAAACGTGAAGACTTCGTACTTGACACTTGGCACAACAGCGGTGCCGCCCCGTATGCGCGTTTCACGGATGAGGAAGTAGAGAAGTTTGTGCCTGCTGACTTCTTAACTGAAGGAATTGACCAAACCCGCGGGTGGGCAAACTCGTTGTTGCTTGAAAACATTATCCGCACAGGCAACGCTCAAGCACCCTACAAAGCATTCCTGTTCCAAGGATTGACGCAGGATGCTAAAGGTCGTAAAATGAGCAAAAGCTTAGGAAACACTATTGAAACGGCAAAAATGCTTGAAAAAACCAGCGCTGACCTGTGCCGATTCTACATGATGCGTAAATGCAGCCCCATTGACTTCATGAATTTTGACCTGCAAGAACTTAGTCGCCGCAGCTATCAAGTCCTCTCAACACTTTACCATTTAAGCCGATTCTTTATGCAAAACGCTCAGTTTGACGAGTTCAAACCTGCAATTTACACCATGGAATGGGCAATGAAGAACGGAAAACTTCAGCCAGCTGACAAGTGGATGCTCAGTAAAATGCAGGAAAAAATCCAGTTATACACTGAAAACCTTGAAAAATGTGAATTCAACACGGCAGTAGCAATACTTGACGACTTCGTCATAGAAACCCTCAGTCGCCTGTACGTGCCGATGATTCGTAAGGAACTTTGGACTGATGACCCTGAAACTTTAGAGCGCCGCCAAACCATCTATGCCCTTCTATATCACACGTTAAAAACGGTTACTTTACTGTTTAACCCTGTAACGCCGTACCTAAGTGAAGCGCTTTACCAGAAAGTTTACCGTCAACTTGAACCAAACTTGCCCGAATCCGTCAACTTTGAGAAATGGCCAACAGTAAATGAAGCCCTTCGCGACAAAACGTTAGAAGAAGAATTTGATACCATGCTAAAAGCTGTCTCAATCTCATATGCGGCGCGTCAACAAGGCAAACTGAAACGTCGCTGGCCTCTCGCTAAAGCCATCGCGGTTGCGCCACAAAAAACCCTTGATGCTCTGCAACATTTGGAAGCAATCCTTCTGGATTTAACTAACGTTAAAACTGTGGAATACTCAGTTGTCATTCCAGAATATGTTGGTGGAGAAAACTGGGTGTCAGCACAAGAAAACGACGTTACAATCTTCCTTAGTGGTCAACGTAACGAGACGCTTCTTGGTGAAGGTATCATGCGGGATTTGGCACGTCGTGTTCAAGCTTTACGTAAAGAGTTAGGTTTCACTCCAACAGACGTTCTAGAATCGGCTCACATTGCGGAGCTTGACGCTGAATCTATGCAACTGCTAAAACCGTACCTTGAAGAAATGGCAGGTTTGATTCGTACAAGAAAAGTTTACCTGCATAGCAGCCGCAGTGAAGTTGAAGATGCCCAGTGGCATGAATCCGAGCTTGATGGCAAAAAAATCTACATCAACATCCACTGACCTTTTTTGTGGATGCTTTTATTTTTATTTTTCAAAACTGTCTTTTTGTGGTAACGGTGACCTAATTACGTCTTCAGGCTCCTGCTTAGGTGGACCTGCCATTTTTTTCTTTCTCTCTTCCTCTGGTACGTTTTCCTTTTTCATTTTTTCACCTCCGAACCCACATTAATGGTGAAACATGACTGGATGATTTTGACGTAATCTACGTGATTTTATGAGCGGTTGTTAAAATTTACGTTTTTGTTGTTGCATCGACACTATCACGCAGGGCTTAGATATTGATAGAAAGGCTAATAGCCAACAGCATAAAGTAAACAATACCATGAACACCGCTGAAAATAACCAGCCGCACCTAAAATGTCCCCACTGTGCATGTATCTTTTTCACCCAAGCCGACCTTGAAGTGCACCTTAAACGTTTTGGGGACAATCCAGTCCAGCACGTGGATGATTACAAGCGGACTCACGCTAGAATTGAGCATGGTTACGGTAGTGACGAGTAAACGCTGTTTTAAAAAGTTTAAAGCTAGTTGTTGCCGTAGAGTTGCTATGCACAACAACAATCAACTATTTGTTGTGGCAGGTGTGTTTTGGGTTTTGCCTTTTTTGCGGGTTGCTGGCTGTGTTTGCAAGATGCCACAAGCAGTACAAAACTTGTTATTGAATTAACTAGATTTATGGTTAAAGGGCGAAAACAGAAATATGTTGATGCAATGCTACTTTTTGGGGTAAACGTGTGAATTGCGAGAAATGTGGCGCCAAACTTGAAGAAAATCAATCCTACACTTTTCAAGGCAAAACCTATTGCGAAGATTGCTGCTTTGATTTGATGGATACAACCAAAATCTGCGACCCAACCGCCGTATCCTCAACACTAAACGTACGCAGGGAGTTGGGTCAATCAGGAACTGACGGCTTAACCGACAAGCAGAAACAGATCTACAACATTGTTATCGAACGTGGAAAAGTTAACAGAGAAGAATTAAAAACTGAACTAAAAATGTCAGAACAAGACTTTTACAACAATTTTGCGGTTCTACGTCACTGCGAACTGCTACGGGCTTTTAAGGAAGGCAATGTGGTTTACTTGGCAAAGTATGGAACGCAATAGTTTAAACCTTTTAAAATACTCGGCCATACAGATTTAATCGATGAAAGCTCAAGTTAAACCTTATGCGCCATTCATCCTAACGGTTGCCGCAGCTTTCTTTGTTTATCAACTGCTCCTTTTAGTCAATTCTTTTGGGGCAGAAATACAAATTGCACAAGCGGTTTTTGAGTAAATCTCACGTGGAAGCTTTAATAGGCCACTGTTTTGGCTTTCTTCCGAATTAATCGGCGAAGCAGGGGTGATACTTCGCTTTGTAGGAGCATGCCTTTTTGTCGCTTTCACGGCAGTGTTGCTGTTCAAAAAAACGTTTTCTGTCTCACTTCTACGCAAAAGCATCCTACTTGAAGGCGTCTATTACCTGTTCAACCTGCCATCGATAATTTATCTACTAACTGGTCCAATGTCAACGCCAACTTTCGATGCAGCCATATCCTACGTTGCCCAACTGCTTCTTGTTACACCCATATTCTTAAAACTTTACTTAACCCTAAGAAAACCAAGCTTTGGCTCCTTAGACGCGGCACGCTGGATTGCAGCGGCAATTATCGGGTTCACTTTTGCGTTGTGGGTGAAGCATTTTGCTTTAGCCTTGTACGCTTTGCCACCGTTCACTGCTGGAGACGCGGTTTTGATGGTTGGGTTTGTGAATTCAGCGGTTACTTTGTTGACGACTGCAGTTTTGATGGCTGCCGCGTTTTTCCCTGTTCTGAAAAAGCAGAGTCTTACCGTTAAGGGCAAATGGTTTGGGGCAGGTTTAGTTTTGATGGGCGTTTACGTTGCGGTTTTCTTGTTAGTTTCCGTTTTTTCGCCTGCTTATTGGATTTGGATTAGCCTAATTGACTGGTGGATAATCGTCATGCCAGTTTTAGGCGTAAGCTTGCTGACTAAGAACAGTTAGGTCCATTCGTAGATTGTAAGGTTAAAGTCCTGCCACATCGGGTCAAGCGCTTGAAACTCTACAATTGCGATTAAATCGTTCATCCACGCCAGCTTTTCCGAGGAAGTCATAAAACTCCACAAGCCAACGCTGACAGTTTTGCCTTCAGCCATTTTTGCCATGTCCATTCCTTTTATGACGCCCATTTCGCCAGTTGTTGTTCTAAGTATGCCTTGGTCTTTAGCTAATCCGACGCCTTTGGGCGGCGTCATGCTTTTGGCGGTTACGGAAATCATGCATTCCGCGCCT
Source organism: Bathyarchaeia archaeon (assembly GCA_042296865.1). Taxonomy (GTDB): domain Archaea; phylum Thermoproteota; class Bathyarchaeia; order Bathyarchaeales; family Bathycorpusculaceae; genus Bathycorpusculum. The sequence goes on from CP170178.1 coordinate 724,423, forward strand.
GCGGCTTTTCCCATGCCTTTCACGTTTGCCGTCCAACTGTATATTTGGGCGATGCCTTCCATTCCAACCCATTTGATGAAGCCGGGTCCACTTTTGCCTTTACCTTCAAACAGTTTTTGTCCTAAAACCAAACTTTTCACCAGAAAACGGAAAACATCTGGAACCGATAAACATGTGTTGTCGGCAAACGATAACAACAAAATTGCAGCAAACTCGATTGTGGAGAGTCAACCTGCTAAAGTTACCTAAGTGCTTTCACATTAAATTGGTTGTTACTGATTGAAGGCTCGATTTCATGGTTAGTGACGATTTCCAGGTTTTATTATCAGAAGGGATTGTTTTTTCTCTTTTTTCTGTTGTTCTTTTTCTCGTAACTGCTGCTTGTGGTGCTCTAGGCCTTCAATTTTTTCTTTTTTACTTTTTGGCATAAGAAAATCACAAAAAAACACTAAATCATAAACGTGTGTGACAACCCAACATTTACAACAACATTTGTCGTATTGTTGAGTTTGTTTGCTGGTTTGTTTCCGCGTAAGGTAAGTTATTTTTTGATTTTTGATTCTCTCCGTTCCTTTGCAATATAATCGTCTTTGCCAAATGGGTGTCCGCCAAACCCGTGCCGCATAACCGCAACTGCCTTGGCTGCGTCACAGCTTGGTTGCCGAGACTTGAAAAGCTCCATTACCGACTGCGTAATGACTGGAACAGGTATTTCCTTCTCAATTGCTTCCCCAACAAGCCAGTTAACCTCGCCAGTATCCTCAACAAAATCTGGAACCTTATCTAAGCCCTCTTGCTGGCTTAATCCTTGAGCCATCAACTCCACAAGCCAACTTCTAATGACTGAACCGTTAGACCAAACCTTGAAAACCCCAGCCAAATCAAGACTAAAATCGCCATGCTTTAGCAGTTCGACGCCTTCACCTATTGCTTGAAGCATCCCAAACTCAATCCCGTTATGAACAAGCTTAACATAATGCCCACTGCCGGGTTCCCCCACATGCAAGAAACCATTTTCAACCGCCAACTTTTTCAACACTGGTTCACAGATGGCAACGGCTTCTGGTTTTCCGCCCACCATAAAACAGGCTCCATTACGCGCCCCGTTTACGCCTCCGCTTGTTCCACAATCAACAAAAAAGATGCCTTTCTCTGAAAGCTCTGTTTCTCGCCTTATGGAGTCTTTAAAGTAAGAGTTGCCACCGTCGACAATCACGTCGCTTTTTTCGATGAAGGGCAAAATTTCGGTGATTACTTGGTCGATGATTTTTCCTGCAGGTAAATACAAGCAGATAACGCGTGGACGGCTTAGACTGTTGATAAAGTCTTGAAGGGTTTTGGCAACTTTTACGCCTTTATGGGTTAACTCTGTTTTTTCTGCTAAATCAAACCCAACTACTGGTACGCCCTTGTCGATGCATTGAAGTGCTAAATTGCTGCCTATCTTTCCAAGACCAATAATTCCTAAACTCACCGTTAACACCTATCAAGAAAGCAACAACGATGAAGAATATAAAATGTTAAGTTGAGGTGGGTTTAAGTGTGCAAACGCAAAAATTCATGGCGCAAAAAGTTTTACAGCTCCTGCTTTGAGAAGATATAGACGCACTTAATCAAGCACTCAAAAAACAAAATTACATGCTTTAATGTTTAAAATTTATATGAAAAAGAAAAGAGAAAAAGGGGCAGAAGGTTATTTTTTGATTCGATGTTTAATTACTATAAATAGAGAAGCTGACAGGATTGCTACCGCTAGTATGGTTGTGTAGATTGTAAGTTGCCAGTTGTCGTTGTTTTGGTTTAGCGGTGTTGGTGTTGGCGATGGGTTTTGTTGTTGTTGGTTGTTTGTGTCTATTGTTCCTAGGACTCCTGCGGGGTGACCGTATGCTATTTTGCCTGTGTGTGCCCAGATGCCTGCTTGCCACCCAGTAACTGTGGAACCAGGATAATCTAGAGGCAACTCAACATACCATAAAGGATAAGCAATGTAAGGATTCTCGTCTGTTGTGATGTATGTTAACTCAGCCTTGATTGGTTCATTTCGATATTTTAGTGGTTCTGTTGAAGCGTTTTGAGCGTTTTCTTTAGCAATCTCAATCGCCCGCTCTTTTGTAATAATTACCTTGTCAGTTGCTATCTCGTAGGAACTCCAAGGAATAGAAATCCCTTCTAGACCTCCGTTGAAAAATGATATAACTACGCTTTTAGGTGAGGATGCAGCGTCATTTAGAACATATGAAAAAGTGTAAGATTCACCGTCTGGATAGGTTATTACTTGTCTTTTTACTGAATCAATGGTTGCGTTAACGCTTGTTTTGTCTTTTACAGAATTTAGCGAGTCAATCATTGATTGAATATAAGCGGCATCAAAATGCACTCTTAATCTTTGAAGTATCTCTTTTGTAGCTTCTAAAGAATCAGTTGGCAACCTATCAACATAAGCACCAGACGCAAAAGAACCATCAGTTGGATAAATTGATAAGTGTAAAAACGTGCTGTTGCGGTATCTGAAGATGAAGTTTGTTGTTTTGTCATTTAGTTTTAAAGTGTATAATATTGATTCGTCGTTGGCGTATTTTGAGGTTGTAATTTCGCCTTTTTTTATATCCCACCAGTCAGGAGGATTCTTGCCCATATCGGAGTATTTTGAGTCTGCAATAGTGTACTTTTCTGTGTCTATACCTATTACATTTTCAAGAAATGAAAAAGCCTTATCATGTAAAACTGGTTCTTGGCAAATGCCTTGTGGAATTATGGCCAACAAAGCAATCGTTGTCATACAAAGTACAAAAAAGATTTTAGTCTTTTTATTCAATTTTTTTGCCTACTGCTCAACTCTTTTATGTTTAATACCTTACAAGCCATTGTCAGATACAATCAGTTTATAAATTTTGCTGAATTTTGACTAAATATGCTTATTTAGAAATTTTTGCTAACTTTTAACTTAAAACCTAACGCTTTTTTTACTCAAACGAAAATTTCTAGTAGACAATTCTTTGAGAACACTACAAAGTCATGTAAATAACAACTCGGCAACCCTGCACAGGGGTAATCGAGTATCGTTTTTCGCAGTAGCAGATTGACGCGTTACAAGAGATTGCATGATGGAATTGACTTGACAAGGAAACAAGCATCATTGGACCAGTTATTTCTAATGCGTACTGTAAAGCGATAAAGCGTACATAGCACAGGGTGAGAAGTAAGCCGTGTTTGTAGGTTAACTCGTTTTTACGTGACAAAAACGCTACAAGAGCGCCCGAGAATAGCATGAAAAGCCCCGTTGCTAATGCGATAAGGGGTTGGTTGGGTTTTATTGGTTGAATAAGCGCTATCACCCCGATGGTAAGCATCGAATCCGCCAAAACGTTGCCGAAAATGTTGCCTAAACCTAACTCGTCGTGTCTTGTTCTTGAAGCACGCAGGGCAAAAGCCAACTCAGGCAGGCAGGTTCCAATCGCCACTACGAGCCTAATTACGAACAAGTGCAGCCCCAGCTGGAGGCTTAGGTCTTGGGAACTGTTGGTGATTATGTTTCCGCCGACAAAAAGCAGTACCAACGCCACGGCGACAATGATTGTGTAGGTGGCGAATTTGCGTCTGCCACTTCGCATTTTGGACGCTTCTTCAGGAGTTTTAGTCTTAAGCATGTACCCAATATAAGCAAGAAAGACACCGACGAGAATGACTCAGTCTATTCTGGAAATCTCTCAATCCAAAAACAACACCACTGGAAGCACAATCGCCAAGATTGAGGCTCGAATATGGTTAACTGTGCCCTTATCAAGAGTCAATTTTTTAGAAAGCATCAACACCGCCCCCAGTACCAAAGTTAAGTCGGCAACGTTTGCGCCTAAAATTACGCCAAACCCCAGAGATGAGGAGCCTTCAAGTGCAGCGATGATGCCGATTGACAGTTCAGGTAGAAAGGCGATTATGAAGCTGGTGGTGAATTCTGTTAGGCGGAAGTGGCGTGACAGGTTTAGTAGGCGCTTGATTGCGATGTCTGCGGTTAGAATTACTATGGCTAAACCTAAAAAAAGCAGCAGTATAAAAAAAAGCGCCATGACTTACCAGTTAATAATGATTCATAGGAATTTAAAGATTAAAACACAAAATAACACATATACCGAATTAAAAATAACAGTTATTTGCAGTAAATATCATATTTTAGTTAAACTGTCAAGGATTAAAAGAAAAAAGTAGTAAAAAGTTAGGCCTCATTTCTTGCGCATTTCCATCAGTTTAGGCATCAAATAATATGCGTGGTCAAACAAGCCTAAACTGCCTTTGGCGCATTCACGTTCACAAAACTTTACGTCGTCACCGCTGCCTAAACTGTCACCTGAAATCAGAAGCGGCACTGGAGTGTCACTATGCACTTTCAAATCGCAGGGTGTTGCATGGTCAGAAGTGATGCAGATAAGGTTGTCTTTAAGTGAAATCTGTTTAAGCAGTGGACCAAAAAAGTACTTGTCAACCGCACTGATTATATCCGTTTTTAACTGACAATTACCGTCATGTCCAGGTTCATCTGGACCTTTTAAGTGAATATAAAAGCAGTCATGCTTTGCCAACACATCAAGAAGCGCTTTGACACGCACGTCATAATCCTGCTCCAAGTTTCCAGAAGGCGGCGGTAGTAGCGTGGCGTCCATGCCTGCAAGTTTAGCAATGCCCCGCTCAGTAATCATGTCAGCCAAAGCTGCAAAATTCACGTTATAACGCTCGTTAATGTTAAAGAATTTTGGCAGCATGCTGGAGGCGTCTCGTGAAAGAAGCACGTTGGCTTTAGGTTTGCCTTCAGCTGCACGTTTCTGGTTTACTGGGTGATTTTCCCAGAGTTCATGAGTTTTAACGATAAGCTCGTTTGTGAGGTTTGCAGCGTTTTTTGCGGCTTGCGTATCTTCAAGGGGTTCAACAGTTTTTAGAACCATTTCCACTTTTTCTTGGGCAACGCCAAGCCCGTTTATTATGGCGTATGCGGGGTCGCTGTTAGAGATTTTTCCTGACAACGGATCCTTTTTGCTTTTGATAACTGCTACAGCTCGGTGGCCAAGAGTGGCTTTAAACTCAAAAGTTGCGGAGTAAGATTCCAGCTTGATTTGCTGGTTTGCTGCTTCAGCTAATTCTACAGCTTCAGGCGTGCTAAGGGTTCTGCCTGCTCTGCGGTCAAGCAAGGTTTTGCCTTCGCCTAAAGTGGCAAAATTGCATCGAAGTGCTACGTCGCCGTCTTTCATGTCCATTCCAGCGCCGACGGCTTCAATTACGCCGCGTCCAGTGCTGTATTTGAGCGGGTCATAACCTAAAAGTGAAATTACGGCTACGTCGCTTTCAGGCGCGATGTCTTTGCCGACGGTGTACATTAAACCGGTTTTGCCGTTTTGAGCTAACGCGTTCATGTTTGGAGTTTCTGCTGCTTCCAAGGGGGTTTTGTTGTCAAGCCTTTTTGTTGGTATGTCTCCCATGCCGTCTATTGCAATATAAATTAGCTTCAAATTACCTGTCTCCTTAAACTGCCTTTGGCTTACTTGAATGCTTGCCTATGACCTTTATTACTTTTATTCTTAACGCCTACTACTACAATCGTCTACAATAAACCATGGGCAAGTCGTAAAAGCAGACGTCGAAAATACTGTTTTTAACTAAAAAATATTAGACTTAAGGGGAAATAAAGTGTTTCTCAACTTACGGTTTGGCTGTGACTACGGTTTGGTTGGGGTTAAGGTAAGTTACCTTGAAGCTTGAACCATCAACATTTAACGCAGAGGTTGAAACAAGGTCAGTGTCGTCTTCCTCAACCATGACTGCGGGAGTGTAAGTAAAGTTTCCAATAGAACCAGTTACACCGTTTATTGTTACAGTGCAATCGGTTAACGTTGCTTGGTTAAAGTTTGCAAGGGTGCTGATTTCACCGTTAACAAGGGGACGTTCCACAATCCATTCAGCGGAACTTCGGGTTGAATCATAAGTGACTGTTTTTTGGAATCTTTCACCGTCGGTTTCGTCAACAACTTGGATTAACCATGAATCCGTAGCGTCGTTTACCAACGTTATTGTAGTTGTGACTTTGTCGCCTGGTTGAATATCCAACGTTGAAATTCGAGTTATTGTTTTCGGCAAAAGTTCATACCAAGCAAAATATTCCACTTTTCCGTTTTCGCAATGCTGCTCTGTGCCTGCTTGGATAAGCGTTGATTCGCCATAGCCGCCGACGCCAACCCAAACTGACGAGTAAGTGTCGTTAATTGAATAAGCAACTGACGGAACAATCCATGAAGCGCTAACGCTGGATACCCCTTCAGTCTTGTTTTCCAAGTTAAGGCTAACAATGTATCCTGACCAATGTGAAACCCGCGCCGTTGCTAACTCGTTAGAGTTAAAAGAGTCAAAATGAGCCAGCAACTGGTTTAAAAAAACAAAACCGCAAAGGGAGCCTACAATTAGCACGATACAAAGGGCAGCATAAACTTTGGCGTTACTGTTGGGTTTTTTCTGTTCTGGAAGAAAAGCGTTCCACCTTTAACCCAAAAATACCATTGTTGAACATAAAAAACTTTATCCCAAATCTGTTGCACAAAAAAACACCTAAGCAGTTTAAAGGCTGGCGATAAAGCCTGAAATAACATCCCTAATTGACTGCAGCAGCGGATGCTTAATTGTGGCAGGTTCAAGTTTCTCTAATCGGTTAACTCGGAAATATATTGGCGGGTGAGGATCCAAACCAATCCATTCTTGAACCCTAAACGAGGGGGTACGTTCATAAAGCAATCGTTGGAATCCAATTTTTTCCAGCGACTCCGCCAGCACCGTCGGTTGCCCCACCATTATCGCTGAAACCAGGTCGGCGCGGGCTTCAAAAAATTTGGCGATAAAAAATATCACCACCATAACTGCCCAAAAGTAAACAAAAAACAAAAAGGTCGAGAACAAAATTGGCGCCAGCGGGAACAGCACGTAGAATCTAAACAGGAACTCTGCTGAGGTTAACCCGTACAGGATTAAGGGGTCTCGTCCCCTTAGGTGACCAAACTCGTGTCCCAGCACGCTTACAATTTCGGCTTCATCCAGTTGCACAAGCAGCCCAGTTGTAATTAACACTAAACCCCGTTTAGGGCTAGGACCTGAAGCTGCAGCGTTAGGAACCATAGTGTTTGAAACAACAATTTTCGGAACAGGAAGATTAAAGCGGTCAGCAATGCTTTTGACGATTTGGTAAACGTTAATTTTTTTTGCAGACAAATTTTCAAGTTTAACGGGGATATCATGCTTTTCAAATATACTTTGAGCAAACTGGGTGTCTATATCGCCGCGTCTTGCCGTTATGTCTTGGTAGATTTCTTTTTTTATAGCGATTAATTTTTCTCTTGTAACTTTTTCGGCAAACAGTTTCTCTTCAATAGGCAAAAAAAACTGCAGGAAATGGATTGTGGAGTTAGCTGGTGTTATGTGCCAATCGGCTGAGCGGCTGATGAATTTGTTAGCGTAAAACACGAAAGCAAACTGCACCACTATCAAAATTAAAGGTGCTATCCAGAAGGATTCAGGGTAAATCGCTGCTAAAGTGATAAAAATTGTTGTTCCAAAAACGATGAAGACCACAAAAAAGATGACTTGGGTTTCAAGAAAAAGGCGGTTAAACGATTTTTCCGGTTTAGTAAACGCTTCAGGCACAATGTCCTCGCCTTCTCGCCAAGCAAAAAACATTGTTGATTTACGAGCGTTTTCTTCAAACATTTGCAATGCAATAACAATATCCTGTTTTGCTTCCTCAACCATCGTTTGCGTTACCGTGGGGTCAATTGGAGAAATTTTTACTTCAATCGGGTTGCCGCTTTTAGCTTCAACCTGCAAGACTTGGTTGCCTTGAACATTGGTTACTGTGTAGCTTAAAACGTCGGTTTCGCTGCTTGTTTGCCTGATAAAGTTGCTGAAGCGTTCTTTTTGAGGCAGCAGGTATTGGCTGTGGATGAAGTCAAAAAATTTTGCCATGTAACTGCTGGGTACTTCAGTTTTGATATTGTAAAATGAGGGTTCAACCATTAAAGTCTCAAACCGAAAAAATGTTCATTTAACCTAGAATCCTGCTTTTTATTAACCATATAGGCAACATAGCACTTGAAAAAAACCTGCAGCAAAACACGGCATACCCATAAATACAGCAATGTGTAAGGTTAAAAGAAGGTTTTAGAGGTGCAGTCAGTTTGAGAATTGGTTTCTTTGTCTACGAGTATCCGCCTCAAATGGTTGGCGGTCTTGGAACATACGCCCAGTACATCACGCATCAATTTGTCGATTTAGGACACGACGTCTCCGTTTTCACATTAAACAACGGTGACGGCAGCCTAAAAACAAGGGAAATCATGAAAGGCGTAGAAGTGCATCGACCCATAATTGCGGACGCCAGCAACGTTTTACCATACTTTGTCGCTGACGACCTTAAACGATGGGGCACCAACATAAAATTTTTCAACGATATATTCATCTACAACATACTCAGCGCCACTAAATTCATCAACGATTTAATCGGCAAAGAAAAATACAATTTTGACGTTGTCTGCTGCCACGACTGGCTAAGCGGAATCGCAGGCTTAATTATAAAAAACGAAACCAAAATCCCAGTTGTTTTTCATGTTCACAGCACCGAGTGGGGTAGAAGCGGCGGTCCAGGCTCTGAAACCGTTTCGTACCTTGAACGCGCCATGGCGGAAAGAAGCGACCGCATAATCACCGTTAGCAACGCCATGCAGGAAGACCTCACCAAACACGGGTGGCCAACCTCAAAAATTAATGCTGTATGGAACGGCATCGACCCAGACGTTTACAATCCTCAAAAATTTACAAAAGAAGAAATTGAAGCGCTCCGCGCCCGCTACGGCGTACCAAAAGACTGGAATATGCTGCTCTTCGTTGGCAGACTCACATGGGTGAAAGGCGTCAAAAACCTTGTTCAAGCAATGCCCATGGTGCTTAACGAGTTTCCTAACACTAAACTTGTAATTTTAGGCAAAGGCGAAGAAGAAAATGACATCATCCAACTCTCTGAACGCTTAAACATCAAAGACCACATCGTTGGCCGCTTCGAATTCGTGCCAGAACACGAAAGAATCCTTCACTACGCTGCGTCAGACGTCTGCGTTTTCCCCTCCGTGTATGAACCGTTTGGTATTGTTAGCCTTGAAGCGATGAGCATGGAGAAGCCCTGCGTTGTAGGAGCACGCGGCGTGGTTGGTTTTAAGGAGCAAATTGTCAGCAGTGGGGCAGAACAAAACGGCATCCACATAAACGGCGCTGACCCAGCAGACATCGCTTGGGGCATACGGGCAACCTTGCGCAACCCAGAAAAAGCTGAAAACTGGGGAGAAAACGCCAGAAAACATGTGCTGGACTATTTTACTTGGCAAAAAGTGGCTGAGCAAACCGCCAAAATCTACCAATCCCTAATCTAAATCGGCACTTTTTTGTTTTCCGAATCGCTTGTTTGTTTTATCAGCGAAAGGGGATGCAAATAGCAGTTCTATGCAGAAAACTATAGGGGGGTAGGTCCATATTAGCGGAAAACCAGCCCTATTAGCAATCTGAGTTTAGATTGCAAGCATATCCGCAAGGTCAAGCAGCCGCAAATCAATCTCCTTCTTTTTAGTCGCTGCATCCACAAGAGGCAAAGTAACAACCTCCCCATGTTGCAAACCAACAGCTCTGTTGCCTTCACAGGCGCAGATGGATTCAACGGCTTTTTCAGCAAAAAGGCTGGCTAAAAACCGGCTGCGAACAGTTGGGCTTCCACCACGCTGAGCGTAACCCACTATGGAAAGGCGAACTTCACTTTCAGTTTGCTGCTGCATCTGTTTAGCTAAAAGACTTGTGTCGCCGATGCCTTCCGCCGCTATAATGACGCCTGCGCGTTTGCCTTTTTTACTGTTTGCTTCCATCGTTTTCACAATTTCATCCATATTCAAAGGTCTTTCTGGAATAAGGATAACTTCCGCACCTACACAGATACCAACTTCTAACGCTAGAAAACCTCGTTTACGACCCATAACTTCAACAATGAAAACTCGTTCATGCGAAATGGCTGTGTCGCGGATTTTGTCAATAATTCCAACTGCCGTGTTGATTGCTGTATCAAACCCGATGGTTTCGTCGGTGCCGTAAACGTCATTGTCAATGGTTGCGGGGATGCCAACGGTTAAAACGCCGCTTTTACGGCTTAAATCCAAGCCCCCACGAAAAGAACCATCACCGCCAATCACCACCAGTGCGTCCACGTTGTTAGCCGCCAAGTTTTGGGCTGCACACTCCACACCTTCAGGGTCCTCAAACGCGGGACAACGAAGCGTTCGCAAAATAGTTCCACCCTGCTGAATGATGCCGCCCACGCTTCGAGGAGTCAGTTTTCGGAACTGGTTTGTTAACAATCCGTCCCAGCCGCGTTCAAAACCTAAAATGTTAAGCCCTTTAGAATGCCCAACACGAGTAACTGCACGAATCGCCGCGTTCATACCTGGAGCGTCGCCGCCTGAAGTTACAACACCAATAGTCATAGTTTTAGCCAAACACAAATCAACCCGTAATATTCTCAAAGCCTCAAGCCAACATGGAAATAAAAACTTATCTAACAACAACATAGTAACAAGTCAGCGTTTACACGGTTTTTCATCGAAAAACTACAAAAACCAAAACAGTCATCCAATAAACTTAAATTCTTTCTCTTAGTCTTAATGAAAAAGACTACCTTCGGGAGGTAGCTCAGCCTGGCAGAGCTCTCGAGTCCTTCAACTTGCTTGAGGGATGGAGAAGCTGTAGAGGTCTACCCATGGTGGGCTTCATTCTAGCCTGTCTAGGCCACAGAAACCGAGCTGTCGCAGGTTCAAATCCTGCTCTCCCGACCAAATTCGTCTTTAATAATTGTTTTGTTTGTAGAGGAAAAGCATTGGAAAGGAAAACTTTGAAGCCTGTTTTACCCAAAAAGAGGTTATTCTTTTTTTCCGATAGCCATTATGTGTGCACTTGCTCCTATGAGGGTTGAGTCACTTTCAATCGTTTCAATAAATGAGAGTATTTTTTTCCTTAGTTTAGTAACCTTCCAGTAAGTGTCAAAATCCTTTGTTATCCAAGCAGGACCTTCTATAGCCAGCTCCGACTTGAATATGAAACCAGAATCCTCTAATTCTTGTTTTAATTCGTTTGGATGGTGAAAGAAAGCAGTAGTAAAATAAAATGGTTTATTTTCTGGATTCATGTGCGCCCCGTTTTTGAGGTCTTGGTTGATTATGGAAACGAAATCAGGGTCGTTAATATAACCGCCTCTTATACCATCGATAAAAGATGTGAACCTCGAAATGCCTGCTGCAAATATAAGCCCCTTTGGCTTTAATACTCTGTAAGCTTCTCTTAATGCTTTTATTCTGTCTTCTCTGGCAGTAATATGATACAATGGCCCCAAAAAAAGGACTACATCAATAGATTGGTCATTCAAACCTATGAACCTTGCATCTCCGACAGATATTCTGGCAAGTTGATGCCCGCTTGTTTTTTCTATAAATTTTGCCTTTTCTGTATGCACCAAAGTTAAATCAATCAGATGGACGCTATAACCCATTTTTGCCAACATAAAAGCATAGGGTCCTGTTCCCCCGCCTATGTCAGCAATAACCAAAGGCGGTTTAGAGATGAATCTCCTAAGAATATGTTCGGTTCTCACTCTTTCTAATATCGACGTTCCACTATACAATCGCCTATGTTCTTTTCCCTTTTTGTAATACTCCATAATCTTGCATGCCATAGCTATTACTGTATAGGCTGATTCAACCATTAAATAATATTGTGATGATCCCTTTGAAATACTGACTCTTGAAAGTACAGTTAATGGGTTACGACCTCTAATTCGCATTTTTTTCAAAGCAAAAAACATACTTTAAAAAAACAGCCAAGAAAAAATTTTAACGAAAAACAAAAACTGAAAATAACCAAGCAAAAACAAAGAATAGGAAACAAAAGGAAACTAAGTGGTTTGTACTAAGGTTTCTGTAATGTAAAGACTCTGTGTTGTTGTAATAACCATTCTCAGCGGCGTTGACAAGTCGTAAACCATGACACGTTCAGGCACAACAATGTAAAATGCGATTGACCAGCCTGATTTTACCGTTAAGCCTTCGCCTGCAACTTGAAATTCATAGTCTTGATGAGCTATTGGAATTGTAGTGTTTTCAGTCTGGCTTATATCGCTAGTGAACGGTAAGTCACCAGGCATTGTTCCATTGATTTTGGTGTAAACTACATAATTATTTGTTCCGTTCCATTCGCAGATTAGTCCTTTGACATCAATTTTGTTTAACACAATGTCAATAGGGCCCGTGTTGCAAACGGCAATCGCTGCGATGCTGGTTGAACTGTTGACATACCAGATGTGGCTTGTGGCGATGTACATTTTTTCTTTTTGAACTTGACTGCTGGTTACGTTGGTTGCGAAAAGCACAACAGTGGTTGACAGGATGACGGCAGCTACCAGAATGATGAGGTTGCCTACGGGGGCGCCGAGGGCTTTTTTGTTGTGCAGGAACCGTCGGAGGGTGAGATGGTTGGTCATCAGCATTGGACTCCTTGAGCTTCTATCTGGATTGGAGCTTCGTTGTGGACGGTTTGTATGCTTGCGGGTTCTGCTTTGCTAACTCGCAGATATGTTAGGGATTTGCATTGGTAAATGACTTGGGAGCCGTTTTTGTTGTTGACGTATTTTAAAAGGTTGAGGTATTGTTTTTCGGTGCCTTTTATTACTAGGCCTATGTAGAAGTAGGGTTCTGATGAACCTTGTTTGGGTTGTTTGTTGTTTTTCAAATATATTCCTTCAATCAATTCATCGTGCTTGTTGTTTAGGCAAGCACAAAGCAGTAAGTAGTAAATATTGAGTCTTAATATACTTTACTGGTAACTATTTACACTAACAATCCCAAATCAACAACCACCAAACATTAACACAACCTCACTAGGCACAAACCAAATCTTAGCATAAAACTCAAAAACACGCCAACCAAAAAACCGCCACAACCCCAAAAACCCAACCCGCCTAAAACTTACACCCAAAAACGTTCCAATCGAACCAACATTTTCACGACCAGCAGAACCAAAAACCGCAACAGCACCCCAGCCCACAAGCCAATCCACACCAACCCTCACCAAACTAGCAGCCACCCCTCTTCGACGAAAATCTGGATGAACAGCAAGCCAAAAAACACACCCAAACCGACGCCCACCAACCATGAACTCTGTCAACCGAGCAAAACCAGCAATTTCACCATTCACCTCGCTGACCAGCACTGTGCCAGTATGAGAGTTTACACTTCGGTTGGAAAAATGACGGTAAAACATGGGAAAAGACGCGTTGATGACTTCTTTTAGTCTTGGCATGTCTGTTGCTTTTGCATGTCTTATGTTGGTGCTCAATTGCAGAACTCCGTTTGGCTTTAGATGGAAAAGATTGGGTTGTCTTAAAAATGTTCGGTTAAGAGGAAGATGAAGGTGAAGCGGGCGGCAGCGTAGTTTCTTGGGGTTTTTTGCGTGAAAACAGCAAACTTGTGGATTTAACGATTTGCGGCAACCCGATCAGGTCTTCAAGTATCAGCATGCCTCTTGCGATTATTGCGAAAGCGCCTGCTACTCCGACGGGAACACCTAGTAAACCAAGGATGCCGATGATTCCGAATTCCTGAACGCCGATGCCTGCTGGTGTGATTGGTACAAACGCGAGGGCTGTTACAAGTGGATGAATAAGGAAGTATGCTATCCATGGAACATTTGTGATTCCTAACGCGAGACCCAGTAGCCACCATTCGAACCCTTTTAGAACCCAGCAAATCATTGTTAACCCCAATATTTCGGGGATGGCTTTTTGTGTGCTGTGCGAACTTTCTTTGTATTCTTCAAGTTTTCCAATTAAGCCGCCTGTAAACCTTTTTAGGAAACGAATTTTTGCTATTCGGTCAAAAATGGATATGGCTCTTTTTGACCAAGTAAAAAGTGCCAGTACGATGGCGCCTAAAAGCATTAATCCTATACCTAAAACAGCAATCAGTATGCCCACGTTTATGCCTGCGAGCGTTTGGGGGAACAATTCATTCCATGTTGCTGTAGGAACATAGTTTACCAGGTAGATTACCGCGCCTAAGCCGCCTGCAACTTTAACAAGAAACTCTATTGTTTGTATGCCCAAAATTGATGAAAGACCTTTGGATGCAGGCACGTTTTGGTCTCTTAAGTAAACTGGGGTTAAGATGTAGCCTGACCGTCCGGGGGTAACATCGCTTGTAAGCATTCCCGCGTATTGGGCAAGCAGTGTTTTGCCGAAAGAAGTTTTAATGTTGTCCTTTCCAAGCACCCTTTGCAGTCGATAAGTGAAGACAATGTTTATTCCGAAATACATCAGAAAAGCCAACGCCAAATACTCAACTTTGATTGTAAGCAGTGCATCAACCAGGGACGCTAAGCCTACATACCAGAGCAAGCCGGCAAACATTGCAACCATTACTGCTACTTGAAGAAAAATTCTAAGATAACGCTTTGAATTGCCTTGTTTTTGGTCGCTCTGCTCTTGTTGATTGGGCATGATTCTATGGAATAACCTTTGCCTGTTAAATGGGTTATGGAAAATCTATACCAAATCGTCCTGCCCAAATTTTGGGTTATGGTCTGACGCATTCAGCTTTTGGTCGATAGGGTCGTTTGGTGGTTCTTCTGCGGTGATGACGTTCACACTCGTTTATCCGAAGCAGTATCCAGCCTTTATCCTGATACACACATCCGCATGGCAAACGCGTAATTTTTTGTTCATCAATTGTTTTGCTGGATTGTGAAGCGTCAGGCATAGTGGTCATTCTTTGAATAAGGAGTTTATACTAATTAACTTAACCAAAAAAGAAAAAGAATTGTGTGTTTTACATGTTAGCTGCGACTGTTGAAATGTCAGCGATGTCGACTTCAAAGTTGCCGTTGAAGTCCATTTGTGCATCAAAGTTTCCCCATCCGGGGGTGGCGTGGAAGCAGGTGGCCATTTGTGAGAGGTCGGCGCGTGTGGCTTTTGTTGCGCTTTGGTCGATGATTGCGAAGCGGTTAAAGGCTGCTTGTCTTGTTAATGAACGGTAAACTGTTCCGCTGAGTGAGTCTTGTCCGTCAATGTTTAGGGTGAATTTGGTCCAGTTGTCGGTTATGCTTAATTCGCCGTATGCTTGGGTGACTTGGGTGTCTGATTCTCGGTGTACGTTTACGATTGTGTCGTTTTCGTCTGTGGTTACGGTGATTGTGCTTGTTACGGTGTAAAGGTTCCATGTGCCGTTAAGGAAGTAGTCGGTGTCGCTGATGCTAAAGTCTGAAACGGAAGCGTTGTTTAGTCTTGCCGCGTAGAATACGTATGTAAAGTTTTCTTTATCACGTACGCTGTTTATTGGGCGGGAATTGTTAGTTGTCCAAATGGCGGTTGCTGAGGTCAAGTCGCGTTTGTCTTCGTTTGCAAGCAGGGTTGTTCGTGACCTTGTTTGAAGTAAACCATTAACTTCCTCTTCTCCCCAACTATTTATGACGCCGTTTATGCGCACCCAAGTTTTCTGCTGGGGCCTGTTGGAGTTTTCGCCACGGTTTTGTGCTGCAGCTGCAAAGTTCACTGCTAAGGTTAGGCTGCTTATAAGAAGGATTGATGCGATTGTTAATGCGATGATTGATGATTTTTTCATTTTTGTTTGCTCCTTGACTTGTCTGTTTTAGTTTATTGATAAAAGCGTTTCTGAGCCTCTTTTGCGTTAATAGGGTTGTTAATCGTTTATTTTTGTTCATGATTGTTCATTTGAGTTTAGAAACTTTTTTCGTTTACTGTTTAACGGTTGATTTTGTTTTTGAACGGTTATCACTGGTTTTCGTGTTTGGGTTAAGGCAGGGTTGCCTTTGGGTTTGAGGGTTTTGTGGCGGCGGCAAATGCTTAGTTGTGATAATCAATTTTTAAATACGGATACGCCGTTATTGTCTCCATGCAAGTTCACCGCATAGTTGCCTCTTGTGCCGTTCTACTGATGCTTCTCATGCTGTTGCCCATCAATAACGCGAACGCCCAGGACTACCTAGAATACAAAATACAGGCAGAACCAGACAACGCGGCAACATGGATAATCACCCAAGTCTCCGACGTCACCGCCCCCATAGACAACTGGGAAAGCTTCCAAACAAAAATTTACACCCTCACCGACAACGCCGCCACTTTAACAAAGCGTCCCATGGCAATCGATGAAAACTCGCTGCAAATCAACACCACCGTTTCAGCATCCTCCAAAACCACCGAATACATGTTCAAATGGCAAAACTTCACAGTCACCCAAAACGGCGAAGAAACCTTCGGCGATGTCTTCTCAGTCACCGGCTTTTTCATGCAGCTTTATGGTGAAGCTTCACTGCAAATCACCTATCCACCCAGCTTAATGGTGAAGTCTGTTACGCCTGAACCAAACAGTCAAGACGCCGAGGCAGGCACGCTACGATGGTATCGAACCCAAGATTTAGAAAACAACCCCGTGAAAATCGTGCTAACACAAAACGAAAACACTCCAACCATCGGTTCCCAGCGTCCGCTACTGCTTCTTGCAGTTTCAAGCGTTGGCGTAGCGGTTATTTTGGGCGGGTCATTTTTGGTTCTTAAACGCAGACGGCAACCAAGGCAAGTCAGCACCGTTAGTGGGGCTGCAACTGTTGTGGTTCAAAGTGAAGAAGACAAAATCTTAAACCTCCTACGGTCAGCTAAGGGCAGCATGCGGCAGTCAGACATAACGGAGCAGTGCAGGTTCAGTAAAGCCAAAACAAGTCAACTCTTAACTGCACTAGAAAAAAACGGTGCCGTGACAAGGCTTAAGAGTGGCAGAGACAAAATAGTGACCCTAAACGAGGGGGGCAAAGGAGAAAAACAAAAATGAAACACCTAAACCCGAAAATCACAACCCTAACATTAACCATTGTTTTATTAGCGGTTTGTTTAGCAAGCGCTGCTCAGGCAGCAACCACCACCGTAAAAGCAGCCGCGTCAGCCAGTGAGCCTAAAATCGGCGACACCCTAACCGTAACCATCAGCATAACGGACGTAACTAACCTTTACGGCGTCGACGTGGAACTAAACTGGAACCCCAACGTGCTCAGCCTAATTGAAGCCAAATCCAAGCTGGGCGTAGAATCTAACCCCGGCGGCATTCTGCATGAATCAGGCACTGACACGCTGCTGGTTGTTGAGGATTCAGCTTCACAAACCACAGGAACATACATTTTAATCGCAAGCTCAACGGGGGCTTCACCAGCGTTTAGCGGCAGCGGCACCATCGCGACGTTAACATTCAACGTGACAAGCGCAGGCTCAAGCGGCTTAACCCTACAATCAGAACTTGCAGACAAACCAGCCACAGGACAAACAGCAAACTTCATTCAACACACAGACACCGCCGACAACATAACCACCATAGTGCCAGAGTTTTCAAGCATAGCAATCATAGCTATCTTGGTAATTGCAGCAACAGCAGCACTAGTTATAATAAAAAAACGCACAATAAAACCCTAAACCATTTTATCAAAAACAAAAAACCTAAACACCGCGTGACATGACATAAGCATCTTCACCGATACCTAAAACATAAAACGCGCCACGTGATACGCCACAGCGGCGGAAACAACTTTTTACACTTCAGTCTCAAAAACTACAAACTCTAACTTGTTTTTTCTTTTGTTATGTCTTCTATTATTAACTTATGAATTCAGCTTTAGCGGCTTTTCCATTAACACTTAAACTCTTATTTTTACGTAGTTTCCAGGTTTTGCGTTTAGTATGTACACACTAAGCCTTGAATTTTGGCTATGCCTTCACCTTTTGGGCTTAACTTCTGTAATGTCGACATCTAATTCTGTGCCTGCTTTGACATGATGTCGCTTGAAACGTTTGCCGTGGCCCGCGTCATCCTTCATAACTGCCGTCTTTTTTTGATTTGCTCAACAAAAACAGATAAGTCAAGTATGGTTTTTTCGGGGCGTACTTTCCAAGACAAAAGCAGTGTATAATAACATATGTTTATAAGCGGCTATGTGCGTAAGTACGTATGCACATAAGTGAGTTCAAACGGTTTCTGGAAAGAACATCGCGGACTCAAAGTGCATAAAAACCATAGCTGAAGATGAATTATGGGCAGAATCAGCGTAGATTTACCTGACGAACTTGAAAAACAACTTAGAATAAAAACAGTTCAAAAGTTTGGCGGGAAAAAAGGCGACCTGTCACGCGCCGTTGAAGACGCAGTAAAAAAGTGGATACTTAAAGAATAAGAACAACTCAAAGTAACTCTATTTTAGTGCCCTTTCTATTGAAGAAGGAATTAGGGGAAGCCGACTATCCTCAACCCATCGCAGGAAGCTGTGATGGTGTAAGGAATTAATCAGTCGTGGTCCCCCCGGTTTAAGAAAAAATCAGAAAAGCAATTACTTTAAGAGATGAAAAGAAAATGAGTGATAAAAAATTAGACCTTGTCTTCGTAGATAAAGAAGGAAATTTGTATCCTATAGCTGAGGTTAACAGTGCAGAGTTATCAAGTGGACTTAAAATCCTCTCAGAAGAAATCGCGACAAGACTACGACTGCAAAAAGAACAAAGGTAGATCCATTCTGTTATGTGAAAAAGAATCGAAAACTTAAAGCAAGAAAGCAATAGCCGAAAACAAACATTAATAGACCTAAAGATTTCTAATCAAACAACAGGAAAAAGTTTTATCCAAAACACAAAGTACGCATTTGCTGTTGTCAGAAAGACACCTTATATCGATAACACAGCTCTTAAAGAGGAATACATCGAAAACAGAGAAGCCTACCACCAAAAAATGAACCGTGCGTTTCTCAGCAGAACCGGCAACATGACCGTGGAAGCTTTTGACAACCTTTTCAGTGCAGTAGAATCTAATGACACCTCAACGCTTTGGGAAAGAAAAGCCAGCCTTGCTAAAAGCATCAACGATAACAAAATAGACGTTATGGGCGCCCTTATTGGAGCAATTTCATCGTACATAAGCGCCGTCGGACTTTTAGCGCCAATAATCCTTGCAGTCTACGAACTTGGAGTAATACTTGCGTTCTCTGATTTTCTAATCTTGGGTTTCTTTGGGATTCTATTGTTCGGATTATACGAAGGATACTTTAGCCAATGTAGACTCAAAAGATTGGTTAAGGAACACAAGGATTACACCTTTGAATTTAGTGAGGTTACTGATTTGCTTGAACGAAAGAAAGATTTACGAATCAGAGTTACATAAGGCAATGCGTTATGATAGTGAGTTGCACATAAATAAGGCGTCGCTTGATTATTTGGTGTGCTTGCCTTTTATTCTTGAAACCCATTTTTAGGTTAATTGAGAAAGGTTGACTATATTCTGAGAATACTTCAAATGATAGATAGAATTAAAAAAGTGGAAATTTTTGAAACTCAACAGGAAAGCGAAAAAGATGATGAAATGCTGTTTACGCTATTTGTCAATGGAAAAACTGTGTCGTCTTGGGCTAAGACCATACTGTACAGTAATTTAGAAGATATACATACGGTTGACAATGAAAAACGTAAAGGTTACGGTAAGCTTTTGCTTACTTTCATTGAGAAGCGCGCCCAGAACCATTATGCGCCTTCAATGAGAACCAACGATTTCAAATCTCATGATGTTGAAGCGACCGATTCTTTCAAGCTCATTTTTCAATGGATTAACCATTCTATATTTTTGATTAACGGTTCTGTAAACTCGTCAATAATTTTCAGGGAGCAGTGAGGTTAAGAACGACTGGCGTTAACTGGAATAGTGTTGGAGTGAAAAAGTCGCATTGCTATCAGGAAACCTTCTGGATAGGTCTTAGGTTATACCGCGGGGTATTCTTGAATCTGCTTGGAATAAAAACTCCGTTGTTTAGTGGTCACAAACTTACATACAATTGCAACCTTAAATGTAAAATGTGCCCCTTCTGGACAAGAACTAGCCAAAACTTAAGCCTAAACGAGGAAAAAGCAATTCTAAAACAAATTTACGATGCAGGCATTTGCGGAGTCGCATTCGAAGGCGGAGAACCACTTTTAAGACAGGAGTTACCTCAAATTCTTGCTTATTCCCGTTCTCTGCCTTTGCATACAAGCCTCATCACCAATGGTACTCTACTTAAATCAAGGATAGACGAAATAGCACCACACATAAACGGCGTCATCTATGTTTCCATTGATGGTTTAGAGAAAACGCATGACTCAATAAGAGGTGTCAGTGGCTGCTTCAAAAAAGCAGTAGAAGGAATAAATGCAGCCAAAAAAAGGGTTCCTGTGACCATCAACACAACAATAATGTCAGAGAACATAGATGAAATAGAAGACCTAGTAAAGTTAGCAAAAGAATTAGGCGTGCGAATATCGCTATCAGTAGCCTTTGAGTACCATAACGCCAACGGTTCTTTACCTAAATCTGGTCAAACGGTAAAAGTAGCCAAAAAACTTGTTGAAATGCGGAAAAAGGGTTACCCTCTTGTTAATTCAACCAATTATTTCCGTGTTGTGGCTAATGAGAAAAATTGGAAATGCAAACCTTGGGCGTTAATCAATGTTGGAACTGATGGAAAGTTGATCCTTCCTTGTTATGTTCATAATCAGTATAACCCTGCAGAATCAGATTATGGGTATAGCATAAAAGCTGCAATTGGAGCTTTTGATTGGAAAAAAACAAGTAACTGTGTAAAATGTAATCTTCATTGTTATGTCGAGCCGTCTTTGGTGCTTTCGTGGGATTTGCGTACTTATGTTGATTGGGCTTTTCGTGCCAAGCATTGATAACAAATGATTAACTTGACGTGTAATTATGCAAAAATTATGTCGAGTTTAAATCCTTGTGTAGCAATATATGGATTGCACAAGTCAGCGGTTTTGGAACAGTTTCATATTTCTGGTTCTTGCTGATCAAATTCACCTATTGGATTCGACTCTAAAAAAACTGAGTGACCCCCTTCAATTCCTAAATTTTGACTTTTGCAAAATAAAAGTATTCGGAGAAAAAATGTAATGGCATATTTAACGCAAACCCAAAGCGGTCAACCTGTACTCATCTTAAGCGAAGGAACCACTAGAAGTAAAGGCAAAGAAGCCCAGAGAAATAACATTATGGCTGCCCGAGTAATCGGTGAAGTACTAAAAACTACCCTTGGCCCGCGAGGAATGGATAAAATGCTCATCGACAGCCTCGGCGACATCACCATCACCAACGACGGCGCCACAATTCTAAAAGAAATAGATGTGGAGCATCCAGCGGCAAAAATGATGATTGAAATCGCTAAAACTCAAGATGACATGGTAGGCGATGGAACTACAACCGCGGTGGTGTTAGCCAGTGAGCTACTCAAAAAAGCCGAAGAACTTCTTGACCAGTACATCCACCCAATCATACTTGTTGCAGGATACCGTAAGGCAGCAGAGAAAGCAATCGAAATTATAGCGAAAAACGCTGTGACGGTTGATGTTGAAGACCAAAAAATGATGATGAAAGTTGCTTTAACATCTATGGGAAGCAAATCTGTAGGTGGTGCTAAAGAGCATTTTGCAGAAATAGCCATAGAAGCAGTGAAGCAGATTGCTCAAAAACGTGGAGAAACTACGGTAGCTGATATCGATAACATACAATTGGTGAAAAAGACAGGTAAAAGCCTTAACGAGACACAACTAATCAGAGGCATAATCGTTGATAAAGACATTGTTAATTCTGGGATGCCGAAAAAGAAGGAGAACGCAAAAATTGCGCTTCTAAATATGGCGCTGGAAATTGAAAAGACCGAAATCTCCGCGGAAATACGCATTCATGAACCTAATCAGATGAAAGCTTTCCTTGACCAAGAAGAGGTCACGCTTAAAGAGATGGTGAACAAAATTAAGGCTGCAGGCGCAGACATAGTTTTTTGTCAAAAAGGTATTGACGATGTGATTCAGCATTTTCTTACAAAAGAAGGGATAATGGCTGCTAGGCGCGTTAAAGAGTCGGACATGGAGAAACTTGCAAAAGCAACAGGTGGAACAGTTAACTCTGACTTGAACGATTTAAAGCCGGTGGATTTAGGTTTTGCAGGTTTAGTGGAAGAACGGAAAATCGGTGAGGATAAAATGATTTTTGTTGAAAAATGTAAAGATCCTCATTCAGTTGCTATTTTGATTCGTGCAGGGCTTGAAAGAATGGTGGATGAAGCTGAAAGAGTTTTAGTCGATGCGTTGTCGGTGATTTCAGATGTGGTTGAAAATAATAAAATTGCGGCTGGCGGTGGGGCAATCGAGATGGAAGTAGCTAAAGAACTGCGAAGTTATGCGACTAAAATTGGTGGAAGACAGCAGCTTGCGGTTGAAGCTTTCGCGGATGCAGTTGAAGTAATCCCACGTACGCTTGCAGAGAACGGCGGTTTAGAACCGATTGACATGCTTATAGAGTTGCGTCAAGTTCACGACGGTGAAAACGGCAAATTCTTTGGCATTAACTTGTTTACTGGCAAGTTACAAAACAGCATTGAAAACGGCGTCATTGAACCAATTGTTGTTAAAGAGCAAGCAGTAAAATCTGCGGCTGAATCAGCAACCATGATTTTGCGTGTAGACGACATTATTACGGCTAAATCTCCAAAGGGCGGACCAGTCGGTATGCCAGGCGGGATGGGTGAAGCGTAATAAGTTATTCCCCAAACCATAACCCGCCACTTAACCAAAAAACAGGTTGAAGACCAGCTATTTTTCTACTTTCAAGAGGGGTTTAATGGGTTTATTTTTGGGGTTTTAAGCGTAAAATTGTTTTTAGGGTTGGTTTGTGTTTGTTGGTTTTTTGGTTGGGGTTAATGTGTTTGTTTGTGGTTGTTTGTTTTGGTGTTTTTTTGTATGGTTTTTTGTTTGCTAAAATTCTTTAAAAGCTTCCGTTGTGTTGGTGCGTGTGCGGGCGATTTTTACGTTTATGGGGCCATGCTAGTGCCCAAATGTATTGTGCTGTTCAGTGCTGTCTTTTGCTTTCTTTGTTGCTTTAAAAAGTAAACCAACCTATTAGGATACAAATAGCGGTTCTATGCAGTAACCTATAGGGGGTAGGTAGAAACCTGAGGGGTAGGCTCATCCTGCGTTTTTCTGGTGAGAGAACGCAAACACTAAGGGGGGTAGGTGCTATTGACGGAAAAACGCGTCATTAGCATGTTGAAAACGCGGGTTTACGGTTCAGCTTCGGTGACTTTCGCGTCCTTTAGAACCTTGACTTCGCCGTCTCCAGCCGCAACGTAGCCAACCTCGCAGTACCGCACTTTTGCTTTTTCAAGTTCGCTTTGCAGTGCATCAGCGTTTTCTTTTGCGACCGCGATTAGGATGCCGCCAGCGGTTTCTTTTGCTTCACCCGAAAGCAGTGGGTAACCAAAAAGCTCCGAAAGCACGGGTGTGCCGGGGATAACGTAAAGGTTGTTTATTACTATGTCTACTTTGCCTAGCATTGCCATGTTTGCGGAGTGTCCTTTTAAACCGAAGCCTGTGATGTCGGTTGCAGCGTTTACCTGTACCTTCTGCATTACCTGCGAGACGGGCTTGTTGGAGGCGGTCATGCCTTCTACGGCTTTGTTAACGGCTTTCTCAACAAGGTCTGCTGGGACGTCTGATAGAAGTTCTTTGCCGTCCTCTTCCTTACGCAAACGATAAGCCGCCATCGCCGGCGCAATCCCCAACGGTTTAGTCAAAAACAGCCGGTCACCAACTTTGGCGCCACGCGTGTAAACAATCCGGTCAACCTCGCCGATGCCCGTTGCAGCGCCACCGATAATGGGCCAAGGATTCCGAATCGTATGCCCACCAACAAGCGGAATATCCATTTCACGGCAAAAATCGCCCAAGCCTTTAAGCATTCCAACCGCGAGCTCGTCGGGCATGTTTTCGGGGTAAGCCATTATGGTTAGTAGGCTGGCAATGTTTGTTACGCCTAAAGTGTAAATGTCGCTTGTAACGTTGCTGCCCGCGATTCTGCCCTGAATTTCCGCTTCATCAACCATTGGCGTGAAAAAGTCAAGCGTGTTCAAAACGGCGAGGTTGCCGGTGATTTTGACGACGCTGCTGTTTTCCCAAGCCCCCGCCAAAACGTCCTCGCCGTAGCCGCCGGTTAAGCCTGCTTTTTCCAGCAAACCGCCAAGCTGGTATTGAGGAAGTTTGCAGCTGCATCCGTGGATGGGTACAACTTTGGTTAACCTGTAACTCATTTGTTTTTTCTCCTTCTTTTTACTTTTTTGTTATTATTTTAAATTCGCATTCAGCTATTGTAGCCTGAATTATTTCATGCCCGTTATTTTTAAGCCAACGTTGAATATTATCAAACTCCAGTTGACCTTCACCGGTAACTTCCAACATTTGCCCCAACTGCATCTCCGCAAGTTTACGTTTAGTCAACGCCACAGGCAACGGACACATTTTACCTTTAACATCCAATTTTTCAGCACTCAAATTAGTCACCTTTAAAACGTGATTACCCTATCACTATTGGCAGTCCATTCAACAAGTTCATGGATAGTTGCAAGTTTAACCCCATCAATAAGTTCCGTGGGGGCAACGCCGCGTGCTTCAGCGCAAACAACACATGCTTTAACTTCGACGCCGCCTTTAACGAGGTCTTCAAGCATTCTACCAAAGTTTGTTAAACCCTGAGCAGGTTTCTGACCTTTCTTTGCAAGATAAACACCATTTTCGAACAGCCAAAGGTTGACTTTGTGTCCTTCAAGGTCTGCGGTCCATGCAAATCTTAGGGCTGATAAGGCGCGTTCTTTTCCGATTGGCGCGTCATAAATTATTAACGTAAATATTGCCACTTTAATTAACCTCTACAGCACAATTTTGTTAATATAGTTAATCAATTTTGTTAATTAAACATTTTCCATCCAAAAAACTAAATCAAAAAAAGGAAATAGCAGTTAATTTGGTTTTGTTTGACGCACTGCCTCTGGAATATAAGCCAGCATTTCCCAAACTTTGGTTGAAGGATTAGGGCTAGAAAAAGCACCAATTAACCTGTTAACTTTAGCCGCCATAACCGCAGCCTGCTCAACGCTAAACCCAGCCGCAACAAACCCACAAACGATACCTAACAAAGAATCGCCAGTTCCACCAATAGGCTCCAAAGCGGGAATACACGGTTCAGCAATTTCAGCAACAACCTTACCGTCTTTAACGACGTAATCAACAACACCTTTTACCAGAAGGCTGCTGGCTGCATTAGCAAACATGTAAGCCTGCTTAGCAAGCAGGGGAACATCATTTGTTGAGTTAAAAATAAAGTTGCGCACATACGCAGGATGCATTGCTTCAGGATCAGATAGAAAAGCCAGCTCGCCAAGGTCAGGCGTAAAAAGGTCAAATTTTGTAGCAAGACCTGAAGCTTTGGCAACATACATGGCGCCTGCATCAGCAATCAAGGTTGCATTCAAGCGTTTGAGGGCATTTATTCCATCTTTAGCGTACAAGATGTTAGGTTTAATATAAGACATGCCAACAACAGTTTTAGAGTTTTTTGCGAAAAATTTTTGACCAATACCTTGCAGATGCCTGTAAATCTTGTTACTTCCTTCACCGTTGCCTATGTCTCCAGCAATTAAAGCATACGGTTTTCCAAGTCCTAAAGCGGTGCACACTGTCGATGCGGCAGCAAGGACTACGCTTGTTCCGTTAATTAACGGCAAAGATAAACCATCAAGGTCAAGTTTGCCGTTTTCAAATTCACAAAAACCCTCAGTCAACGGCAACTCTTTAAGCGGAACAGTGCCAACAATAACTAGCAAACGTTTGCCTCCATGTAAATCTGCAGAGCTTTTTCATATGCTTTCTCAAGCATATATGCACAAAGGGTTTGACCTAACTCTTTTGGTTTAACGCTTTGATCTAACCGTTTGCCAACCATGTTTAAAGCTAAATATGGAATGTCTGGGCATCCGCCTCCTGAAATGTTAACTATTTCGCCTGTTTTTGTATTGAAAGTCAATTTCATGTGTCCACCTTTAACCATCAAAAAATCGCCGATTAGAGTTGTTTTTATAATGCCTAAGGGTTTTAGTTGCGTGTTTTTTAGCGGCAAGGTGTCAACGGGTTTTATGTTGTGTTTTTTTAAGGCGTTACTTGCACCGTAAGCGTCAACAAGGTCGATTTCTATGGCCAAGTCACAGCCAATTCTGACTTCAGGTGGCGGCGCAACCATTTTAGCGTAAAACTGTCCAAGTTTTAAAATCTGTTCAGCCTTCATGGCTTCTTGGACATTGCCCAACAGAATAATGGCTTTTTCAGTTCTTTCTGGTTTCACCAAAGTTATCACAAGAAAAAAGGGTAATTCAGGATTTTTTTATAATAATCCTAATCTGGGTGGGTTCAACTTTAACTTCAAGAATCTTGTTGCCGTCTGCTCTAGCTATTCTTTCCACATTCTCACGGGCAGGTGCATAATCAACAAGCACTTCTAAGACGTCGCCGGGCTTCATTTTTTTAAGATGCTCTTTAGTTAAAAAAGCGGGCCAAGGACAAGTTTTGCCTTTACAGTCAAGATTTAACCTGTTCATATTTTTCACCTACCCTAAAATTTGCACTACCCAAGGCAAAATTGCTGTAGTGAATACAACAGCGCCAACATAGAACCCTGCAAGGTAAGCTATTGAACTTTTGTCGCCTTCTGAAGCCATGACATGTTGTCTAAGTGGACATCCACCTGCAAACACTGAGAATAAGCCTAAGCCTAAACCGCCGATAACCGCCAAAAGCAGATGTATCCAGATTGGTGTAGCTGCAACTGAAGATAAAGGTGCACCAGCAATAGGCAACAACCCGCTTGTAACGAACCATGGCCATTTCGATACGCCAACAAGAAGGTACGAGACACCAAAAATGGCAACCGCACCGACTAGGAACGCAACAGGCGCTTTAAGCAGGTGAGTGTCTTTGACCAAGACATAGTCTCTTATGCCGCCTACAAAGCACATGCGCGAACGTTGGGCTAAATAACCAATTATTATGCCTGCAACAAGAGTGCCGATGAGCATTTCGTATGCCACCATTTTAGGCAGCCTCCTTGGCGATTTGTTGTTGTATTTGTCGTTTAGTATTGGCTTTGATTAGTTGAGCACTAATTACTACACCTGCTGTTATTGCAATAAAGCCTGCTACAGCGATAACGTCACCGTAAGCTACACGTAATAGGGTTCTTAGAGGGCAAGCACCAAGAATTAAAGCAAAAACCATAACAAGAAAACCAAGGATGAAGGAGATGACAGGGTTTTTTGTGGTTCTTAATTTGAATTCCTTGTTTTGGCTTGAAGCAATGAAGGCGCCTACTACTAAACCGATTACTGTTAAGACTGGCAAAGCTGCTGACACTGGGGCTACTGAAAGGCTTAGTCCTAAGCTGGTGTTTAGTAGCCAATTGATTAGGTCTCTTGCGTGGCATGCTATGCATAAACCGTAGGCGAGAGGGGGTGCTACGCTGAAGACTAGTTGGTTTATTGCTGCTATAGCGCCGGCTGTTATTCCGGCTATTATTATTGCGTGTTTCATAAACAAGCGGTCCCATATCACAATTTTTAATATTGATGATTAACTTTTTCAATATTTAAAATTTGTTACAAACAAACAAGTAAACAAACACCAAACAACACAAAAAACAAGTCGGGCTTAAATACGAAACTTCAGTAATATACAACTAAAAAACCAATTACGCCTACACTTCATTCAGGTGCCAAAAAATGAGGTTTGACTACCTAACAACATTCCTAACAGTTGCCAGAACAAACAGTTATTCAATCGCAGCCAAAGAACTTAAACTAAGCCAAGGCACCGTAAGCCACCAAATCGCTGCACTCGAAGAATACTTTGAAACAGAATTATTCAAACGCACAGCAACCGGCGTTACCGTCACCGAAGAAGGCACAATCATAAAAGCCACCGCTGAAAAAATCCTACAAGAAGTCCACGATACCAAAGCCAAAATATCCGAATCCAAACAGGTTCTTTCAGGCACAATCCGCATATCCGCAAGCACCATACCTGAAGAACACATCATACCCGGTTTAATTTTTGAATTCCAAAAAAGTTACCCCAAAATCAGCTTCAAAATAACTGCTCAAGACAGCCTAATTAGCCTTAACAGTTTACAAGTTGGCACGATGGATTTTGCTGCTGTTGGAACAATTTTGGGTTTTGAAGACCAATTTGATTTTATTGCTGTTGGCGAGGAAAAGTTGGTCCTTATTGCACCATGCAACCACAATCTGGCTAAATATGAAACGGTCAAGTTAACTGAGCTTCTGCAGTACCCCTTTATTGACCGTGAAGAGACTTCAGGCACCAGAAGAGAAATTGAACATTTACTTGAGGTTAATAATTTCTCGGTTTCTATGCTTAATGTTGTTTTACAGTTGGGCAGCACTGAATCGGTAATAACCGCTGTTTCAGAAGCACGTGGCATAAGCATAATCTCCTCTATCGCAGCAGCAAAAGCGGAAGCGGCAGGACTAGTTAAAACTGTAAAAATTGCTGAAGCCAAAAACAGCCGTAAACTGTACATGGCTAAACCCAAAAAGTCTCTTGTAAAAGGTTGTGAAGTGTTCTGGGAGTTCTGCAAAAAATTTACTTACAAGAACGCTTCTGTTTCCTGTAAACGAGAAATCAATTAAGACAATTATCGTTTTGACTTTTTTCATACTTTCAAAAATGAACTGTTTTATTTGCACAATTTACGTTTTTCTTGTTAATGCTTGTTGTAGCAAGTATTGTTTATATTTTTCAGCTTTATTGTGTATTGGCTTGTGAGCAGTGCAATGAACCACTGGGAAATTAAAAACGCGATTCACCTCTATAGTGCTCTAAAAGAGTCAGGTTTTGAAGTTTCCCAGATTTGTTGTTCACGTGCAAGCTGTTTTGATTTTGCAGCAAAAAAACGTGACATAACCGTGTTGCTTAAAGTTGCTTCAGAAATTGATGCTTTCCCCGCAAGCGATATGCGTGAACTTAAAGTAATTGCCAACCGTATTCCAGCTGCACCATTAATAGTGAGTCAATTATCGCATGGTAAACCACTTGAAGACGACACTGTTTATTCAAGAAACAATGTTTATGTTGTTAACGAAAAAACAGTCAAAGGCATCGCCATGCAAACTGGAAATCCACTGGTTTGCGCCAGCCCCGGCGGATACACGGTTGAGGTTGACGGGGCACTGGTTGAGCGTCGAAGAAAGGACTTGGGTTTATCTATTGGTCAATTGGCTGCGTTGATTGGGGTTTCGCGTAGAACCCTTTACGGGTATGAACGTGGCATGGCTAAAGCGTCAGTTTCATCAGCTTACAAGTTGGCGGAAACGTTAGGGGTTCCAATTGTTAGACCTGTTAATATTTTGGCTAAAACCCAGCGGGCACCCCAATGTTTACTGCCTAAGACTAAGCATGATTTGATGACTAAGCTTTTGCTGCGGCAGGTTTTTAAAAAATTTTGTACTTGTGATATTTCGCCAATCCACAAAGCGCCATTTGATTTTGTTATGAATGTTCCAAACGAAAACTACCTTATCATAGGTGGCGTGGCATCCGCGGACGAGCCAGATTTAAACAGCAGGGTTGACGAGATACTGAGCATTTGTCGAGTAGTTTACGCTTATCCAGTTTTGATTACTGAAAACAAGAAAAATACAAATCTTGACTTGTCCTGTTTTACTGTTGAAGATTTGCGTGTTTTAAGGTCTGCTGAAGAATTAATCGCCAGCGCCTATCAGGGTTAGAATAGTTTCATTTGGGTAGAGTCGCGGTCGCTTAACGCTTTTTTAGCGGGTTTCCAGGATTTACGCACGCAGCAGGGGTATTCCTTGTTAGTTTTTAGCCAGTCAGTGATGAAATTCTTGGTTTTTTCGTCGTGTAGGTATCCGCTGCCGAAATCGCCAAACTCGCTGCGTAGGATTTCAATTTCCCTGTCGCGTTCAACTTTTGCAATTATTGAAGCAGCGGAAACTATGGGGAAGATTAAGTCGGCTTTGTGTCTGGAGATGATTCTTGTTTTGATGGTTAAGCATTCTCTTATGTGGGTTGCGAAGCGTTTCTCCAAAATGTCTGCGGCGTCAACGAAAGTTTCGTTTGGTTTTAGGGTTTCTATGACTTGAGCCATAGTTTGAGCCTCTAAGCGGTTTAGTTTGTGAAGGCGTCGTTGGCATTGGACCGCTTTGTCGATTTCGGCTGGTGTGACTTTTACGGTTTTGGTTGTTTTTGTTATTTTAAGTATTTCTTGGTAAAGGGTTTCACGTTTTTTAGGTGTTAAAAGTTTAGAATCTTTTACGCCAAGCGCCGTTAACGCCTGCAACTGTTCTTTTTCAACCGCGATGCCCGCAACTACTAATGGACCAATTATGCAGCCTCGCCCCGCCTCATCAACACCCGCAATTAACACCGTAAACCCATCCTACACGACAAACCTTTTACACTTACACTAATAATGCTTTCTTAAAAACCCAAAATTAGTTAAAGCCATCAGACCTTAGTCAAGAAAAAAATAACGCAGGTTTTCAACATACTAATGACGCGTTTTTCCGTCAATAGCACCTACCCCCCTTAGTAATTTACAGCGTTCAAACCAGAAAGGCGCAGAATGAGTCTACCCCTCAAGTTTTTACCTACCCCCTATAGGTTTTTGCATAGAATAACTATTTGTATCCTAATAGGTTGGTATAAAAAGTAAAGCAACAGAACCGCAGCAGAAAGCAATGAACAGCACAATGCAAATCGGGCACTAGCATGGCCCATAACGGATTTTCTTCCCGCCCCAGACAAGCAACAACCAAAACCGCCCAAATAAAGAATTTTATCAATAAAAAGACCAATTAAAATAAGCCTTTTAGAAAATAACTATTTTTTGTTGCTTTTCTGAGTTTTTGCTTGCAGAATTTTTTCCATGTCCAGAATTTTTTCCGCCACCTTTTGCCCCTGCTCAGTCAACTTTATGAACCGCGTATACGGCGGCACACGCTCTTCGCTCACCAATCCAAGCCGCAAAAGATTGCCCAACGCCCGATAAACTGTTGCTCTGCTTGCTTCGATGCTTATGTCAGCCATTTTTACTCTCTTGTTTGGGTAAAGAAACAATAATAGTTGCAAATTGCCTGCCGCTTCTAAGTCTGCCACAGTCATTGTTTGAACCTTTCACTGTTTAGTATCTGATTTTTAGACAAACCTTAAATGCCTTTACAATTCAGAATATATGATGTAGATTGTGATGTGTGGTGTCAAATGAAAAAAGACCTAACAAACAACGATTTAACCGAAAAATTGCCACAACAACTCCAAAAAGAATACCAAAAAAGCCGCAAAAACTCCCCCATAATCGAAAACTTGAAAATTGCGGCAGCGCTAAAGCTTTGGAACGACCGCGGTTTTACCGACATAAAGTTTGACGTACCCATAGCGTATGGCGGAAAAACCATGTTCATAAAAGTCCTTGCCAAACATGAAGAGGGCACGGTGTTTGGGATTGAATGCGCTTCAAACCTCAGACTCGGCTGGCTTAAAAAACGCCTGTCAACACTGAAAACATGCCTACCCAAAGACAGCTACGTCGTCGCCGTATTCCCAGAGACAGCCAGCGAAAAAGCCGAAGAAGCAGTCGAGTTAGCGGATGAAGTCTGGGTTACAGGCAAAAACGGAAAAGTCAACCAAATGATATTCCATGCATATCTCGGCAGCGAATAAAAAGTAGACAGTATCAAGACTCTATAGAATGGGTTAATCTTCCTTAGCTCACGGTCTACTGCCAACCGTATAAGTACTAAAACAAAAGTGTATAGGCTAAATTACATCATAAGCTGAAAAAAGCCTTGCAAGTTCATTTCGATTTATTATGCAAAAGTTCTTTCGCTTGTCATTACATTCTTTTATGAAGAATGTTTGAGCTTGATCGTCAAGCCTTGAGGTAAATACCAAAAATACTATTTGAGCAACTGAATGGCATGCTTTCAAAAGCTGTCCTGCAATAGTATTAAGATGAATAGCATCAAACGACGAACCCTTAAGGATAAAACCTGAAAACCTCAAATCATCGGTGTTATTAACGAATAAATATTGAGTTAAAATATCAACTATTTCAATAGGTCCATGATGTGTCAAATTTGCATCTTTAAGTATCAATCTAATCTTTTCTGCGATTGCGTCTTCATCCATTGAGGCAACTATTTTTATTTTTTCAGGCGTGGCTGCTTCTATAGTTTCTACATTTTTGAACGAAGATATATCTCTAAGCAAGAGACGCCCATAGCGTTCACGAGGTGTATAGAAAATTTGGCTCTCAGGGTCAAAAACCTTTCCAACTTCGAAAAAGTTTACTTGTCTAAAGGGAAAAATTAGCTTATCAATACCCGAGGAGTCCTTGTAGAGAAGAAGCGTAAAATTGTCATTAAACATTGTTCCGTTGAAGCGTATGTTGTTTGTTTTAAAGTAAATTGGTAACGATAACTGCTCTAGTGTATGAATAAAATCACAATAACCTGTGATTACTTCTTGTTCGCTGTTAATATTAATTCCAAATCGTCGAAGCAAAGAAAAGAAGGAACTGACATCTTCGTCACTAAGAGATTTTATTAAACTTGATTTAAGTGAATACTCAGTTTTTCCAACAGAAGCAAATATTTGTCTAATGCTTTCAACGGTTGTTTTATTTTTCTTAATATAGTCAAGTTGAAAAAGAAAAACACAAGATGCAGCGAGATTTTCTATATCATTTTTTGGTAGTGCTGAAATTCGTTCATCGACATCCAGAAATACTTGCTCAGGATAGGGAAAACCGAACGAGAATAGATCCTCCTTGTACTCAAGTTTTGGAATGAGCATGATGACATCTCGCGCCGAGTCAACATCAATTATTGCTATCTTTTTAAACATCAAGAGCAATGCAAGGTAGTTACCCACAAGACTGTCAGAACATAAAGCTGAGATTCTTTGCAAGGGAAATTGGCTAAAGAATTTCTCTAGCTTTTCTAATGATTGCATTCGGTAATTGTCATTATTTGCAATGAATGAAAAATGCATCTTTCGTAACAGTTCTCTGATTTCTTCATTATTATTAGAACAAACAATTTGCTGAATTATTCTTTCCAATAACAAAATGTTAGAGAAATCTTTCTCTTCAAGTATTTCCAGCAGTGTTCGGTTATCCACGCTCATTATTACGTCATTGCCCACAATTATCATTTTTTCTCATGTTCAAAGAAATAATCTAAAGGACCTTTGTCTTTTTTTGCTTCATTTGATAGCAATCTTGCAAAAAGGGTAACCACTGTTTCGTAAATGACCTGAGTATCTGTTCCAAAGTATCTGGTCGGAATATTAAACTCAACTCTTCCCGTACATTTAACCTTACAAGTTACTCTAACCTTAGGCAAAGCCCATAAGCCACCTCTAATTTCGGTTATTTGAATACCCTCTTCTTTTATCAATCGAGCAACTTCTGGAGATTTGACGATTGAAACACCTGATATTCGAAAATAAGCGATGTCGTAAAGTACTTCTCGCTTTATTTCTGGGTTACCGAAGTCTCTTCTTTCAACAATTTTTCTAAAACGTTCGTTATCGTGTGGGTCTATATTTAGCAAATAAACTTCCTTACCGAAAGCTGTCAATATCCGCTGCATATCGTTTAGCGAGAAGGAAATGTTAGTTTCATCAGCCTTGCTTAAGTAACGCCTGACAGTTTCACAAACTAACTCTCGTGCACGATAAACAAGTGACTCCAAACCACCAAAAAAGGTAACAACTAGCTCATTGTCTGCAAATTTCATTCCAACTCTTACCCTTTGTGTTGAGCCAACCCTTTTGATGTTTTGGCTGTCTAATGTGTTGGTCGCAGGATTAACAAATTCCCATTTAAAAGCGGCTTCCCTCACGAAATAGAAAGACGCTGAAGAATCATCGATTACGAATTGAATGAACCCTTCGCTTAGATGACTTCTTCCTAATCTTGGGGAAAAAGGACGCCTGCTCGTTAAAGCAGTCATTATGTCATTACGAACAGCATGTTTGTCGATTCCGTTAGGATAACTTAAACGGGACTGGAGTGCCGTTATTTTAAAAACTGCTGCCTGACCTATTGCTTCTTCATCAAGCAACATTGATTTTAAAAAGTCGAATCTATCTTCATCAGTATTTTCCAACCAAGCACCCCTTAATAGTTACATAGTTTGCTTTTAATGCCTTATGCTTTTAGCGATAATGAATCAAAAATAGAAACAAATACCATTTATGACAACTAAGCACAATTCAGTTAGCACTGATCGTATTGCATAGATTATAAATACAAAGACTAAATGGTAGTTTAAGGATGAAAAATGTCAACTGAAGCGATAATAGGCTTTGTCGGAGCGGTACTTGGTTCTGCAGTATCTTTAGGAGGAGTAGTTTTAAGCCAATATTTAATCAAAAAAAATGATGATCGTAAAGATAGCGTAGCAAAAGAGGATGTAGCTATTACTGAAGTTTACTCACCTCTTGTCTTCTTATTGGATAGAACTAGAGAACTTTTTGTTAGCATTATCTCATTGGAAAAAACATTAGAAAACCATCCAGAACCCAAAAAAAGTAATTTCGAGCCATTTATACTTCAGTATTATATCGCTAAGAGGGCAGCGCGGCACCCTAAAGCTTTCGAGGATTTATTAATAAAAAACGCTGCACTAATGAATCCAATTCTTTATTATGATTTATTAACTTTCCAAAGTTATTTAGACACAACCTATCAATACCTAGATTATTTAATTATTCCTAGTATAAAGGAACCAGATGAACTGCAGAAAAGGTTACGTTCTTTCGGGCCTATTATTAAGGAGTTAGACTTAGCAGTTGAGCATATAAGAACCTATTCTGCAAAAAAGGTGATTAGAAGCAAAAGCAAATATGTTCTATTTTTTGACCCAGATAAAAATAGTAAATTCGAAAAATGCGTAGATGAAATAAATATTACAATTACAGGGGCTGAAATCCCTGATTGGGATAATATATTAAAATGTCTGCAGAAAGATGAAAGTAATTCTAAAAATACAAAAAAAGGAAAAAGTTAGCTTATGGATAGAATCGTCTTGTGGTTCTTGGGAACGGTATCGCGTCTATGATGTTGTCGAGGTCCAGCATCCAGACGATTAAGCGTTCTACTCCCATGCCAAAGCCGACATGCGGAACTGTGCCGTAGCGGCGTAGGTCGAGGTACCATTCGTAGTCTTCTGGGTTTAACCCTTGAGCTTTCATGCGCTCTATGAGGCGGTCTTTGTTGTCTTCTCTTGCGCCGCCTGTGCTGATTTCGCCGATACGTGGAACCATCATGTCTA
Source organism: Bathyarchaeia archaeon (assembly GCA_042296865.1). Classification (GTDB taxonomy): domain Archaea; phylum Thermoproteota; class Bathyarchaeia; order Bathyarchaeales; family Bathycorpusculaceae; genus Bathycorpusculum. The sequence goes on from CP170178.1 coordinate 759,805, forward strand.
CTGAGTAGGCGATTTCGGGGTTTTCGGGGTGGGTTTTGCAGTAGAATGCTTTAATGGCGGTTGGGTAGTCGTAGACGAAGAAGGGTTTGCCAAATTCGTCCGCGAGGACTTTTTCGTCTTCATAGCCAAGGTCGCTGCCCCAATCCAAGGCGGGGTTTTTCGGCTTTAAGCGTTCGATGGCTTCTTTGTAGGTGATACGTGGAAACGGAGCCTGCACCGTTTTAAGTTTGTTAATGTCTGCGCCGAGTTCAGCGAATTCTTTCTCGCAGTTAGCGGCAACGTTTTGGCAAATGTGCGTCATTAAGCCTTCTTCGAACCGCATGAGGTCTTCCATGTTGGAAAACGGCCATTCGCCTTCCATGTGCCAGTACTCGGTTAAGTGCCTGATTGTGCGGCTTTTCTCCGCGCGGAAACTGGGGGCGATGCAGTAGACTTTCTCGAGCCCGAACATGAGAATCTCAAGATACAACTGGCTGCTCTGCGTCAAGTAAAGTTGCTGGTCAAAATATTTTAAGCCAAACAGCGTGGAGCCGCCTTCCACTGCTGCGCTGATGAACATGGGCGGGGAAACTTCGGTGTAGTCTTGCTGTTTGAAGTATTCACGGGCAGCTTCAAAGACTTGGCCGCGGACGCGCATGACAAGGTTCATTTTTCGGCTTCTAAGCCAAAGGTGACGCATGTCACGGATGAATTCTTCACTTTTATCTTTGCCGATTGGGAAAATTTCTGCTAAACCGATAATGTTGATGGATTCAACGCTGATTTCGTACCCGCCTGGTGCACGGTCATCTTTGCGTGCGACGCCTTCAAGGCTGAGGCTGGATTCAATGGTTAATTGTTGTGCGGCGCTCCATGCGGGGCTGTCTTTTTTTACTGTACATTGTACGACGCCTGTGGAGTCGCGTAAGACTAGGAATATGAGTGCTTTTCCTTCGCGTTTGCGATACACCCAGCCGCGGATTTCTGTTTTTTGGTCTGGGCAGCATCCGTTTAGGATTTCGCGTATTTTCTTTAGAGCCATAGGAATCAACCGTTTCCTGTAATTATTATGCTTGTAGCCTAAATGCGTATCGTACAGGAACAATTTAAAACTACTGAAAAAACAAAAAAAGAAAAAGGATGGTTTAGGGTTTATGGACGTTTCCTAAGAAGCAATAACGCCGCAAGAATAACCACAATAATAGCGATTCCAGTGCCAACAATATACAACTCGTATGGCGGATTAGTTATCTGCGATGGTGTTACAGTTTGCGTTGATTGTGGTGCTGCCACTACTTCAATATCTGTAGCTGCTGAAGAACTACCATAGGAGTCGTCAGCTACAAAACTCGCAATGATTGTCCATTTGCCTTCATTGTCTGGGGTCCAAGCGCAACTGAAGGTTCCGTAGTATCCGTTGGTTGTTACGGTGTCGATTGTTTGTGCGTTGCCATTGGGGTCAATTGCTGTTAGGGTTACTGGTACACCGGTTATTGTTTCAGTGCCTGTAACGCCGTTTTGCGGTTGTTGCCGATGGAGGTAATTCATTTGTGTACCCATTGATTCTTGACTGACACATGGCGTCCCGGTTTGTGCGGGTGATTGGTCAAGTACTGTGCCTTCAATGAGAATGGTTGTGCCGCTGGCGGGTGTTTTTGAGGAGGTTGTTACGGTTGTTGCTGATAAGCCTCGTCCTATGATGTATTGGTATCCATCTGCGCCACCGACTGAAAGGTAACCGTCTGAAACTGCCAAGTCGCTTCCGCTAAACCATGATGAACCTGGAATCATGACGTCCCAAACTTTTTCGCCATTTGTGATATTGATTGCATAGAGTTTCCAGCCTCTAATGTATGGTGTTGCAGGTGTGTGTTCAGAGTTGTAAACGAACATTTTGCCGTCTGCAATGATTGCGGGTGCATCGAATGGGTATACTGTGGTTCCGTTGTCATCTGTGTATGAGCCTTCATAGGGGAATGTTGCTGGAGACTCAAACTTCCAAACAATTTTTCCAGTATCCCAGTCAAAAGCGTAGACGCCACTGTAGGCTTCTCTAAAGAGCATACCGTAGGCTGATTGTACACCATAAGTACCAAAACCTGAAGCGTCCCATGGATAATCCATCTGTTCACCAGTCCATGCAAGGCTTCCGTCAGCCAAGTTTAATGCAACATAGTAGCCTCTTGCTGAAAGTACAGCGATTTTTCCTTTATCGGCAATGTTTGAGCTACCACTGTATTGTGGTTCATCGATTGTTTTGTTGAAAGTCACTGCGCCTGTTTGCAGGTTGTATCCTACTACGATCATTTTAGTGTATGACCCTGTTCCGTCATTAACGTTTGAAATTGCTGCGCCGTAGCCAGTTGAGTAATCAATAATGCTTGGTAACGAACTCATTGCATAAGATGTGTTGGAGGCTATTCTTGAGGCAAGGTTGCCTGTTCCAAGTGTTGTCCAGTTGATTAAACGGTATCTTCCAATTGCAGTTGCATTAGCACCTAAGTCTTGCACTGTTAAGCAGTAGCCATTCATGTAGTACGTGCCGGTTGTTAATGGAGAGATTGAAATGTTACTTGTCATTGCACCTGTTAACGGGTTGTATTTTCGTAGGTAACCGTTGCTTAAGGATAGCAGGGTTGGTTGTCCTGGAGTAATGTCTGCGCCGACAACGCCTGAGCCTGAATAGGAAACTGTGCCGTACTCAATCATGGTTGGTGCTGATTCACCAGTGTATAATGGGCGCTCCCAAAATACTTCACCAGTTCTAATATCGTAGCATTGCCAATATGTTTGAGCAGCTTGAGATGTTTCACTGACACGTGAGATTGTTTGGTAACCTCTTCCGAACAAAATAATGCTTGGTTTTCCGCCGTAACCACTGAGTTCATAACCTAATGACCCAATGCCTGCATCGCCGCCAACTATGCCTTCAAACGATAATTGGCGTTTCCAGACTACGTGTGCACTGTTTGGTCCTTGAACCCACGGAGTGAATTGTGCTCTTGGATTGTAGACTGATGTAGTGCCAGGATAGTACATTTGCCATGCTTCTTCAGGTACACCGCTTGGTCCCCACCATGGATAATTGCCAAGGATTGACCACCATTCCCGGTTTTCAAAAGGCACTGGTCTTGTCCAGTAATCAGTTGGTAATGGAACTGCTGGCCATGAACCAACCATGTCTTCTTGAACAACTAGAGTTTGCTCTTCTGTACTGTCGGGTTTATAGTAGACTGCTTGATAGTTTGAGGGTGCTGACATGCCAGTTGCCGTTGGGTCGGTAAAGTTCGGGTCTACAATTTCGCCTCTGAAGTATCTGCCTGCCGGGAAATATGTTCCTGGAAATTCAAACTGTAGCTTCCAAATGCCTGCTTTGTCTGGTACAAATTCAAACCATTGTGTTCCGTCCGCTACAAAGGAAGGTAGATCTTTGACTATTTTCTCGCCGTCTGGATCAGTAATTGTTACAATATAGTGTGGATGACCTCTGTTTGCGCCTGGAGCAGGGCTGGTCCAATAGTTAACCAGCACACTTTGGTTGACACCTATGGGGTTTGGTCGAAAGCTTAGGTGAGCTGAAATAATAGTTTGGTTCACTGAGATGCCGTCTGCAAGTGGACCTGAGGTTGGTACTGTTGGAGCAGCAGCGTTGACGGTAGTATTTGTCAACAGCGAAGCTGATGCAATCATCAGTATAGTAACAAAAATAGTTATGATTTTTGAAGATTTTTGTTTTGAAATTCTCAATTTTTTACCTCTTTTTATTTATAAGTTAGCCTTAGCAAGGCATTAAGTATATAAAATTTTGCTGTATTGCCTCCAACAGTAAATTAAAAATAAATTATTATCAGGAATTATCAAAAAATTTTATTTAAAAAGCCAAAGATTATTTAAAAAAAAGAAAAAGAGTGGGGATTTTTAGGCTTTTTTGCGCATCAAAAGCAAACCAATAATTGCAACCGCAATTATGACTGCTATACCTGTTCCGACAGTGTACAGTTCATATGGTGGGTTGCTTACTGTTGTGCTTGTTGATGGTTCAGGTGTTGATGGTGCATCTGCCACTGTAGCGTAGGTTTGAGCGTAAGAGCTGCCGTATGAATCACTGCCCATGAAGGTTGCTGTGATAACGTATTTTCCTGCAATTTCTGGTGTCCATTCGAAGCCGTAGGTTCCGCTCATGTCGCTGACTGTATCGCCGAGATGTACATAGTTGCCGTTAGGATCGGTGGCGTCAATTGATACTGGTACACCAGTTACGTCTGCGGGTATTGCTAAGCCTTTGTGTATGTGTGCCATCCATTCACCCATTGACTCGTCAGAAACACATGCAGTACCTGGTTGACCTGGCGATAAATCGAGAACTGTACCGGTAATCATTGCTTTTTCGCCTGAAACGATTTGTGTTTGCGGTGCTGATATTGTTGTTTCGCTTAAGCCTTTACCGAAAGCGTATGTGTAGCCGTCGCTGCTCATCTCGAATAGATAGCCATCAGCGATTGGGCCGATGCTGGTTGTGTGTTTAGACATTGCGCCTGTAATCATGGTGCTCCAGACTTCTTCACCGCTAGTTGCATTAATACAGAAAGTCTTCCATCCACGAGTGATAGGCACTGTTGCTGAGTGTTCAATAGTGTATGTGTAGTATTTTCCGTCTGCGATTCTTGCACCAATGTTCCATGAGTAAACTGTTGTTCCGTTCTCGTCAATGTATGGTGTTTCGTATGGGTTTTCTGCGGGGGCTTCAAACTTCCACTCGATTGATCCATCAGCCCAGTCGAATGCGTAGATGCCACTGTAGGCGGCTCTGTAAAGTAAACCGTAAGCTGATTGAACGTCATACGCACCAAAACCTGCGTCGTCCCATGGATAAGCGAATCTTTCGCTCTTCCAAACTTCAGCGCCAGTTCTAATGTCTAATGCTAAGAAGTAGCCTTGTTCAGTCAGAATTGCAAATTTACCGTGGTCTGCAATGTTTGTGTTTCCACTGTAGGGTGTTTCGCCTTCACGTGTAACGTTCCAGAGTATTGCTCCAGTGTTTATGTCGATGGCGTAAGCGTTCATTGCTACGTAGATGCCGCCTCTTGAGATTGTTGCTACGTTTGCAGCTACGCCTGCTTGGAAGTCAATAATTGATGGCAAAGTTGCGATTGGCCAGCTTATGTTACCGGTGATTCTTGCTGTAAGGCTTGCTGATGTTCCAAGGGTTGTCCAGTTGATTAAACGGTATCTGTCTGCGCCTGCGGCTGCTCCTAAGTCTTGTACGCTCAATGCGTAACCGTTCATGTAGTAATTGCCGGTTGTTAATGGTGAAATTGAGTAGTTGCCTGTCATTGCGCCCGTAACTGGATCCCATTTGATTAGGCGTCCTCCGCCGATGTAGTCTAGGTAGAGTCCTGTAATGTGTGTTGGGTCACCACCGCCTCCTGGGCTTTGTCCGATAGCATATTCTATAACGCTTGGCGCTACAGATGCAGAGGACAATGCAATATTCCAGTAGACTTCGCCGGTGCGTACATCATAGCATGATAGTTGAGGTTGTGTTACGCCGTTAAGTGGTTGAGTTAAGACTTCATATGCTCTTCCAGCTAAAACGATGGCTGGGAAACCGTATGAGCTTATAGCGTCAGCGCCTAAACCGTTTCCTTGGAATATTTGTGTGTTAGCTTCATAGCCGTAGTCGCCGCCGATTATGCCGCCAAGGGCTGTGTATCGTTTCCAGGCTACGTGTGCACTGTCGGGTCCTTCAACCCATGGAATAAAGGTGTCTTGACGTGTTTTTGACATCCAGTAAGAGTTAGTGTCGGGGTAGAGTTCGTCCCACATTGGTCCACCGGTTTGTCCACGCCAAGGGAAGTTGCCAAGAATTGACCACCATTCACGCCGTTCATATGCAACTGGGCGTGTCCAGTAATCTGTCGGCAGAGGGTCTTCAATCCAAGAAATTACTTGTTCTTCTTGAACAGTTATTGTTTGTTCGGGTGTTGAGCTTGGTTGCATGTAAACGGATTCAGTGTAAACTGAGCCGCCAGTGGTTGCGCTTATGAGTTCACCTGCAAGGTATCGTCCTGCAGGCAGGTAGGTTCCTGGGAATTCCATTTTGAATTTCCATTCGCCAACTTGATCAACTTGATAGTCTATGTATGCGGTTCCATCGGCTGGGTAAGAGTTCTTCTTGATAACTTCGGTTGTTCCGTCTGGCTTTGTGATGGTTACGGTGAGGTCAAGGAACATTCTGTTTGCTGCTGGTGCTGGTGCTACCCAGAAGTTAATCAGTATATGTTGATTAAGCCCTACTGGGTCTGGTCTGACGCTTAATGCAGAGTATGATTTTGCGGTGACGTTAGCGGTTACTCCGCTTGGTAATGCGCCGCTGAAGGGTTTTGAGGCGTCGACTGCGTTTGCATCGTTTGGAGCAGAAATCAGAAGTAGTGAAGCAAATAAAAGCAGTATAGCAAATGTAGTGGCTATTTTGTTGTTTAATAATTTCATTTTTTCTTTTCTCCATCGAAAAGCTAAGTGCTTTTCGTGGAAGTCTAATTCAAAATTTAATAGTAAATTAATTTACTCACCTATCGTGAGTAAGTTTTTTAATAAATGTTATTTGCAATTTTTAAGGCTACAAAAAAAGGAAAACTGAAATTCTATCCTTCATGCCTACGCCATAGTGTACAATTCGCATCGAGTGTTGAAAGTTACGCCGCCCTAAGGTTCTGGGTTGCAGGGTTAACAATGCTGTATTTGTTTGCCCCACTGCCACCATATAAAACCTCACCTGAAAAGGTTGCCTGACAGTTAGTTCTTTTTTGAAACTTACATAAATCTTATATTTTTATACAGTCAAAATGGATACTGGAAAGTGTTATCAACAGTTTCAAACAAAATGTAAAGTAGCTATTAAACGTTGGAATGTTTAATGCAAGAAGATTTAGTGATAAAACTCTCAGAGTTTGGTTTCACCAAAAATCAAGCCAAAGTCTATATTACCATCATTGAATCTGGCACAATATCTGTTGGGAGAATTGCCAAAAACACTCAACTGCATGTTCAAGACATCTATAAAATTCTGCCCAAACTTGAAAAAATGGGTTTAATAGCAAGAACATTAGAGAAACCGGTTCAAATTAAAGCAATTCCCATAGAAAAAGCGTTTGCTTATCTTATTTCAATTGAAAAAGACAAAGCCGAAAAAAGAATCAGCCATTTGGAATGCAACTTTAAGGATTTAATAGATTCAATAAAAAAGTTTCAGTTGCCAGAAATGCCTGACGAGGACGCCTGTTTTGTTTCTTTAACAACTGCAAAACAGATAAAAAACCAAGCGGATGTAGCTTTCGGAAATGCCCTTTCAACCTGTGACTTAGTGATAAACTTGGATTTAGTTAAACCCTTACTAAGCCGCCTCTTGGAAAACGCCCAAAGACACAATAACAGGGGCGTTAAGATTCGATTGATAATAGAGTCACCCTTGCCACTTGAAAATGCTTTTGCAACTTTTCAAAAAGCCTTGCCGAAAAATGTTAATTTAACCGCTAAATACGTTAACAAAATGCAGCCTGTACCTTACTATGTTATTGACCAAACTGAAGTTTGGATAAGCATGGAAAAAGAAACAGAAATAGGCTTACCGCGTGTTTTATGGACAAACGGAAAAAATATTGTTCATTTCTTTCAAGAAAGCTTTAACGAAGCATGGAACAAGCCTAACGCTCTCCAAATACATCCTCCACGTGAAAGTTGCGAGCTTTGCACTGGAATTATTGTTCCTTAACTTTTGGTTCATGTACAGTAAAAAACACAAAAAGCGACAAAGGCACCGTAGCTATAGCCAAAAGCACAAACGGCAATTCAGGCGCCACATAAGCATACAAGAAACCAACAATAACCAACAAAAGCGCCTGCACAAGGTACATGAAAAACTGCATGCAACCCGTTACGGTTCCACGAAGATTTTTAGGTGTCAAATCGCCCATCAGCACTTGGTAACTGTTGAGTTGCAGTATGTTGCCTAAACCGTAAAAGAAGAACGCCAAAAGCATCAGGTAAAAATCTGCGTTTAAGAAAAGTAGCATGCCTGGCAAGTAAAGGAGGTAGCCGAGGATTAGGTAGCGTTTTCTGCCAACTTTGTCCATGCTTAATCCTGCAAGTATGGAGGGTAAAACAATGCTGAGGTATTGGAAAGCTAAAACAATTGCCCACTGAGCGTCAGTTAGACCTAAAATTTTAGTGGCGTAAACGACAAAGTACCATTGGCAGCTGACAACTAAACCGTTTACAGTGATGATTGCCAGAAACAGGTTGAAAGCGGATTTAGGCATTTTTCGCCAAACCCGTACGCTTTGTTTTACTGACTGCGGATACGAGCGTAGCAGGCGTGTCAGGCTGGGGTTTGCGTCTTCACTGTTGGGAGGCAGAGTTTCTTTTAGGCGCAATCGAAGAATTGCTACTGTGAAATATGCGAAGAGCACAATGGTGTAGGCTATACGCATGCTCAAATCAAAATCGAATGCCACTACAAGATACTGTGCAATAAGGGGACCCGGCAAAAGGACAAGGCTGGTTATGGCGGATTGCAGGCTAAAACCTGCGCCTCTGTTTTCGGGCGGCAGGGAATCAAAAACCATTGCCATCAACGCTGGACCGTAAATGGCGCATAGGTTTTGGATGATTAAACCTATCATGATGAATTGCCATGAAGGCGCAAAAATGAACAGCAGTGTGCTTACGGCTAAACCGAAGGTCATTGTGGTTACTAGCCATCTTCTGCCGTGTTTGTCGGCGAGGTAGCCGCCTGGGAATTGGACAAGCGCCACTGCGATGGAACCCGCAAAACCCATGACGCCTAAGAGAAAATCGTTTGCGCCCAAATGTAGATAATATAGGCTGGAGTATGTGGCTGGAATCGGCTGAGCCGTGAATAGTATTGCCCAGCTGACTGTGATGAGCAGAAAGTTACCTCTTAGAACGGCTGAATCACCACGAAAAAGCCCTGATAGATTCATTATGCCCAAAAATCTAGCGCATGAACTTATTAAAGTACCCATAAACAAAGCAGATTAGACACAAAAGACTTGTTTAACAAAAAAAGAAGGGAAAAAGGTTACTGTTTACCATGTTTCCTTTTAACTGTTATACCGACGCCTGCTAAAGCGACAATTATTCCTACTGCAGAGACTAATGCAATGGTGCTGGTTGGAAATGCTTCATTGCCAGCGGAATTTTCTGATTGCGATGGGTCTTCTCCGCCCAACACTACAATAGCTTGACACAACTCAACCTCTTTAGTGTCACCCCAAACACAGACTTCAATACCGAGAATTTGATTGCCATGAGGTCTACCGTTGAACCAGAATTGAACAGCCCAAAGAGGATATAACGCAGAATCTTTATCACTTCTCTGTTGCATGCTAAGTTCCGATTTTATCGTCACGTCGGACAGGTCAGCTTTTTCACTATTGACAGAGTCGTTTTCTGAACGGAATTCAAGGGTATAGTTTTTTGCTACTGACAAAGCGATGCTTTCGGCTTCAGCTTGAGAAATCGAGTCAGAACTGCCAACAGAAAAAAGCTTCCACGTATCCTTTATTGAAGTAAGCACACCATCAGTGTAACTAAAACTCACACGTATGCTACTGGAGTCTACGCCATTTTCAGTGTAGTACCAATCAAAGAACTGCAAGGGTATATTTGAAACTCTGGTCGGATACATTGTTATGTTGAGGCGTATGTTTTCGGAAGTTATGGAGGTTTCTTTTAGTTCTTTGACTTGGTTTAGTAATGCTTCCATTTCAGAAAGGTAGCTATCTGACTTTCCGTTTTGGGTAACAAAAGAACGATAACTTTGAAGGACCCTCTTGCTTTGTTCAATAAGGTCAGTTGAAGGAGTTTGGCTATAAATCGCATCACCACGTATGCGCACGTTACAGTACCATAAGGAATCGCCGACAAAGTTTACATCAGCCGAAACATTACCGTTTCTCGATGTTAGCGTATAATGTGTTGACTGCTGAATTGCATCGCCAAAGTTGCTGTCGGAATTATTAACGTTAATATCTAGTTTAATATCGTATTTAGAGAGGTCAAAGCAGAAAACATTTGACAAAAGTGGAATAGCTTTTTCAGTATTATCAAGTGATGTGTTGGCTTGTGTTGCTTGTAGAATCGAAGCAAGCATTAAGGCAACAATCAAGTGAACAAAGATTTTTGTCTTTGGTTTAAATGATTTCATTTTTCTTACTTCTTTTAAGGTATTGACATAGCCGTTGCCAAAAACGTTAAACCATTTGTTAACTGATAAGTCTACAAAATAGTATAAAGTTTGTGTGAATATTAAAACAATTCAAATTATTTCGGTTGGAAACAGCAATATTTGTCCTATTCATCGACCATTTCTGAAATTAAAGGTAAGGTAACTTTTAAGAAAAAGTTATAGTTTATAATAAGAAAGTTAGACACAATTAACTCTTATTTTTCAAAAATAGCCCTAATTTGACGAGCTTTTTTCTAGCTGGCACCGTTAATCTTAAATCGCCCTTTTAGGGGCTTAATCATTGATTAGGAAGATGCAAAATTCGAAAGATAGCCGCTACAAGCTAAACGCGTTAAAATGGTCAGCTGTAGCAATCTCAAGCGTCGTAATTATCGAAGTAGTAATCGGTTTACTGGTTAACAGTTTAGCGGTTTTAAGCGACGGCTTACACGCAACCTTAGACGTAGTTTCAAGCGTAATGCTGTTTTTTGCAGCAAAAGCGGCACTTAAGCCACCTGACGAGGAACACACGTACGGACATGAAAAGTTTGAGGCTATCGGGGGTTTGATTGCTGGGCTTATCCTTATCGGGGTTGCCTTGCTGATTTTCTATGAAGCAGCAGTTCGGTTAATTGAAGGGGTCCAGTTCAATCAAAGCTTAGAGTTTGCTGGTTTCATAGCCATCGGCTACACGCTCTGCATTGATGTGGTACGGTTAGTTATTTTCCGTAAAGCCCAAGGCATAGAAGGCGCCTCAATAAAAGCAGGTTTCTACGACGCACTCTCTGATTTCGGTTCAACCATAATCGCCCTTATCGGCTTCGGTTTAGCAACTATCGGCCTCTACGGCACCGACTCCTTTGCATCAATCTTCCTTGGCGCAATGCTTTGCTTCCTAAGCTTTAGGCTTGTACGGTCCAGCATAAACGAACTCAGCGACACTGCTTCCAAAGACATGATCCAGAAAGCCCGAAAAAACATTTTGTCCTGCGCAGGTGTAGTCAGCAGCAGCAACCTTAAAGTTCGCAAGGCAGGCAACAAAGTTTTCGTTGACGCCACGATTCAAGTACCTAAACTGATGAGTCTTGAAGAAGCCCACGCTTTAGCCACTAAAGTCGAAAAATGCCTCAAAGACGAATTCGGCAATGTTGACTCTACAATCCATATTGAGCCATGCGAAAAAGAAACAGAAATGGACCAACTCGTAGAAAAACTTGCCACTGTTGAAGGCGTAAAAGAAGTTCATGAAATCTCCACCATTTACATAGGCGGCAAACTTTTCATTACGCTACACGCGTTTGTTGACCCTAAACTGTCCGTTGAGCAAGCACATGTTATTTCAGAAAATATTGAGGAGCGTATGCGTCAAAGCATCAAGCAGTTGGAGAATGTGACAGTGCATGTTGAACCTTCAGGCGTCATGTTGCCAGAAAACATGGTTAACGAAGAACAACTTCGCAAAGTTGTCACTGACGCCGCCAAAAATGTCGCGCCTAACCTGAAAATTAAAAAGATTGTAACTTACGTTTCAGAAGGTATAAGGTACATCAATGTTGACTGCTGCTTTACTAGACATGTGAAAATTGCTGAGGCACATAAGGTTGCTTCACTGGTGGAGAAGGAAATTAAGGAGCATTTTTTTAACGCTGTTGTAACAATTCATATTGAACCAGACTGTTCAACCTAACTTACCTTTTTTATTCTTCTGCAAGAATCAGCGTTAAAGTGGAGCGTACTTTGCTGAGGTTTCTAATTTTTAGGGTTATAAGGTCCTTTAGTTCGTCCATGCTGTTGGCTTGAACTTTAGCGATTATGTCATAAACCCCATAGGAAGTGTATGATTCAGTTACGCCGTTTATAGCTCTGAGTTCTTTTAACGCTTCCTCCTCTGTGCCTGATTCAACATTAATTAATATAAAAGCCCTCGGCATGAAATAAGCCTCAATTAAACTATATACGATTTGGAAATTAATATCTTATGTTCAATAATTAACATCTTACCCCATACTCATTTGTTGGTAACCAAAAATTTTATCTTCTAAACCGCAAATAGGAAAATAGTGACAAATAATGGTTTACTGTACAAAATGCGGGACACAGAATCCTGACACAGCCACTAACTGCTCAAACTGTGGCGCTTCTCTTAAAACCAGTTACGGCGCAAACCCGCAAGATTGGCAAAACTACAGGCTCCACCGTGAAAGTCGTCACTATGACCGTGAGTACTCAAAAAGAAACGGGGGCATCGGACTTTTAATTGCAGGCATAATTGTTCTCATTTTAGGTTTAACGCTTTTAACAGGCAACTTCGGCTTATTCTTAATGTATTTTTGGCCCATAATTCTGGTAGTTTTAGGTATCTGGCTGCTTATACGTGGATTAATTTGGAGCCACCGCCGCTACAGGTAACCGCAACTCAACCAAGCCATCAATAAACCACCGCTCCAGTTTATGTTTCTTGCTTCTTAGGATAATTTACTGCTGAGCACAAAAAAGGTTATATTACGTAGACACAAAAAGGGTAGGTTATATTGGGGAATTTACAAGCATGGTTAAGTATATTTTCGTTACGGGTGGCGTGTTAAGCTCCGTTGGCAAGGGCATTTTAACTTCCTCAATCGGAAAAATGCTGCAAGCACGAGGAACAAAACCTACAGTAGTAAAGATTGACCCATACGTTAACGTTGACGCTGGAACAATGAACCCTTACATGCATGGAGAAGTCTTCGTCACAGACGACGGAGGCGAAACCGACCTAGACTTAGGTTGGTACGAACGTTTCCTAGATTTAAGCCTCAAACAAGATAACAATTTAACAACAGGCACAGTTTACAAGTCAGTAATAGAAAAAGAACGCCACGGCGACTTTCTTGGCCGCTGCGTCCAAATAGTTCCCCATGTCACTAACGAAATCAAAAACCGAATTAAAAACGCCGGCAAAGTAGTAGGTGCAGACGTTGTATTAACAGAAGTGGGTGGAACAGTCGGCGACATTGAAGGTTTACCCTTCCTTGAAGCAATCCGTCAAATGCGCATGGAAGAAGGCTACGAAAACACCCTTTACGTTCATGTTGCACTTGTGCCAATTCTTGACGTTACACAAGAAATGAAAACCAAACCGCTTCAACACAGCGTAAACGAGTTACGCCGCATCGGTATTCAACCTGACATCATAGTGGCTAGAAGTCCGAAAATGATTGATGCTGAAGCTTTACGTAAAATCGCCCTTTTCGGCACTATTCCTGAAAGTGCAGTTTTTTGCTCCTACAACGCAGAATCAGTTTATCAGGTGCCACTGATTTTGGACAAGCAGGGCATGGGCGATTTTGTCTGTCAACGTTTAAGCTTCAACTGTGCAGGTAAAGATTATACTGAATGGCAACAATTCGTTAACGCCATTGTAAAGCCTGAGCATGAAGTAAAAATTGCGCTCGTAGGTAAATACGCTGGTTTAACAGATAGTTATGTTAGCATGAGCGAAGCGTTACGACACGGCGGTGGGGCATGCAAAACCAAAGTTTGCATCACTTACTTAGAAGCTGAAAAATTCGAAAAAGACCCCTCCTGCATCAAAGACCTCTCCAACTTTGACGGAGTCTTTGTCCCTTACGGTTTTGGTCCAAGAGGAACCGAAGGCAAAATCGCCGCTGTAAAATACGCCAGAGAAAATGACATACCATTCCTTGGCATATGTTACGGCTTCCAGCTTGCAACTATCGAGTTTGCACGCAACGTTTGTGGCTTGAACGACGCGAACAGCACAGAAATCAATCCAGATTCGCCTTACCCTGTAATTGACTTAATGCCCGAGCAACGCGGCGTTGAATACAAAGGCGCCACCATGCGTCTTGGCACACACAAAATCTGCCTGCAACCAAACACTACAGCTTCCAACCTTTACAAGCAAGAAGAAATCATGGAACGCCACCGCCACCGATTCGAAGTCAACCTTGATTACATGGAAATCCTAAAGCAAAACGGCTTAGTTTTTTCAGGCAAAAGCACTGATGGTAGAAGAATGGAAACCTTAGAGTTACCTGGTAAATACTTCTTCTTTGCAACTCAGTTCCACGGAGAATTCAAAAGTCGCCCAGGAAAGCCATCGCCACCCTACAGAGGATTCATTCAAGCCTGCATCGACAAAAAACTGAGCAAACCAAAACCAACCTTCGCCTAATTTTTCATTTTTTGGGCATAATAATTATTTCTTTACCAGTGCCGAAGGCTACACATTTGCTTTCAAGATAGAGTTTGCACACATAAGCGGCTGTTGCAGCATCCAACTCGTGGTCGCTCAAACTGCTGTTTAAGCCAGTAATGCCCAAGTTTTCAAGGCCAGCTAACAGTTTATCCAGCCCCCGCTGTTTACGTGGAACCCCAAAAATGTCCTGAGCGCCTCCTGGGTAAACCTCCAAAACTGGGAAACCTTTCTCCTCAAACAGTTGACGTAGCATTATGCCGCGTTTAGTTAGTTTACGCATGGGTCCAAGGGTTAAGGGAAAAAATTTTATGCCGTTTTTTAAGAGTTCTCGGTCGCATAGCCGCAAGTGGGGTCCTTCTCGGTCTTCTAGCGATTTGCGCCCCAGAGGCAGACTGAGTGGCGCGTCAATGCCGATTACTTCAGGGTTGGCTTCGATGGTTTTTTCTATGATTTCTTTGTCAGTATACAAATCGACCGTTTGAGCGTGCAAGCCGTCAAGTACGCAGAAACCTGTGGGTCTTGTTTCGACGCCTGCAAGGTCTAAACCAACAACAACCATAAGGTAACCTTTAACATTTTTTGGCGAATTCATCGAGTTTCTGCTGGTTTAATCCCTCGCTGGGTTTTCCGTCAAGACGCTTGGTTACTTGGCCCTTCTCAAAAAACAGCACGGTTGGAAAAACTTCAACACCAAACTTGTCACACAAGTTAATCTTGTAATCCGCAACAATCTTCACGCAATCCTTGTTCTGACTCTCAGCAAACTTGTTAAAGACCGGCAAGAACCTTTGCGAGAAAGGACACCAAGACTCATAAAACAATACAAACGTTTGGTCTTTACTTTTAAGCTGTTCTTCAATTTCCTGCTCGTTTTCTCCATACAACAACTTTTTGTCCTCCTATTCTGGATAATGACTGCTGTCACAAAACGGTTTGTTCTGGGATTTGCCGCACCTGCAAAGGGTGACACGGTTGCGTACCTCATAGGTTCTGCCTTCACAGGACTCAATGGGCACCCCGCCTTGAACACGGTATGGTCCTCCCCCGCCGATTTGCGGGTCTTCTATGACAGCGATAGTTTTGTCACATTTAGGCTCAACAATTTTGCCTTTCTCTTTATCATGAATTATTAGGCGCCCCGATGGACAATCGAACGCTTCCTCAACAGCAATACGCCTTGAATCAGGCTTATCAGATTCAGGCACAAGTTTCCAAATGCCTCCAGCGCGGTGACAGAAACGAGCAGAAGCACATAGGTTTTCAACGTCATGCAGTTTCAGGGTTGGGCCGTCGACTTCTTTGGCGCGGTTTAGGCAGGGCTCGAAAGTGGCTGTTTCGGCGCCGTTAAAGCCGATTTTGGCGTGGATTCCATCGCAGAAGGGTTTGCTTTTTGATTGCCCACAGCGGCAAAGCGTATAGGCTTCTCTTTGTGGAAGCTGTCTACCTTCTTTCCATTCAATTGCGGTTCCTTCGTCGTCTGCAATTATGATTTTTTCTGAAAGCGGCAAACCGTGAACTAGGTATGGACCGTTTTTTGTCACGTTTATTTTGCATTTTTTAGAAGCATCGGCATTTTTTTGATCTGCCATAACTAGAGGTTTCTGCTCGTTTTTATTGAATATATCGGTTACCTAAATTTGAAGTAAAAGTATTAACCCATTGAAAGAGTGTTTTATAGCCTTTCACCAAAAAATATAACTGAGCCATCAAGCTTACTTTTTAGTGGGTTTTTAATTTTGGCTTCTTATGATAAGGCTGTTTTAAAAAATTTAATGCTTTACCTTAAAACGAAGTCTTTAACTTCAGAAAACATTTACAAGCAATCAACTAAAGAAGTTGACGACATTTTTATGGATTTAATGGGCGTGTTTCAACGTTATTACGACAGTGCTCCGGAAGCGGACAAGCAAACCCTGCGAAGCATGCTGGATTTGATTATTCTGGTTTCTCAACAAGTTCATTCCTCTCATCGGCAAGCAGAATCTGCGATGGGTGACTTTAAAATTTACATAACTGCGCTTGAAGGTTCCTACAAGAATATGGATGCCGATTTTGAGAAAACCGTAGCTCAACCAGCAGAGCGGGAAGCTGAAGAGAAAGCCAAAGAAGAGGAAGAACGCACCAAAGAAATAGAAGAATATACAAAAAGGGGACGCCCCAAATTCTATGAGTAAGTTTTCCTGTCATAATTGTTCATCTAACGTCTTGTTTACAAGTGCGTCTACTTTCTGGATGAAACTGTTAGCTCTTGCGACATTATAGAATTCGGCTTTTTTGAACCGGACTCTAAGGGCGTGGGCTTTTAGATATAACCTGCGTAGTTCAAGATTTTTTACGCTATATTCGCCTTTCATTTGTCGTCCGACAAGTTCGCTGTCCAGGTAACAAATTACTTCTTCTGCGCCAACGTTGAGGGCATAATCTAAACCCATGGTTAAGGCTTCGTATTCAGCTTGATTGTTAGTGCGGATGCCTATGAAACGTGAATCTGTTTTTACGATTTCAGCGTTTTCCATTGCCAAGAAAGCTGCGGCTGCTGGTCCAGGATTTCCTCTTGCTCCGCCGTCTGAATAAATAACTAATCGTTTAACCATAGCTCACTCTTCAGGTCACTGAATGGGGATTTATCATTTAAAGGTTACAATCAAATGCTTAACCGTTTTGTTACTGCCCTTGTACAGTCACATTGGTTTATGTGCGTCAAAACCTAACTGGAAAAATGTGCAAGGGGAAAGACCCCGTTGACTAACGGTTTTAATTCAAAGTACATTCCTCAACGTTTTCCATCAGGTCGGTTAAGGCCTGACAAGGATTGGCAGAACACTAAGAGTACACGTAGGGGACGCTTTGACATCACAGCAGAGATTCTGCTTTTTTGTGAGCAACCAAAAACCAAGACAAGCATAATGTACAACACGAACCTTAACTATGCGCAGCTTAAACGACACATGAACGTGTTAACAACCCAGAAATTGTTGGCTAAAAAAATCAATAGATACTTTACAACAGAAAAGGGTCATGAATATCTTGATCTTTTCTTGCGTCTAAACAGTTTAGTAGACGACTTTAACCCTTAAAGGGGCTTGTTAAACGTGTTGTTGCCAAGCATGTTTTAGTTCAGCCACAAAACCTTGAGGGTCATCTGCTAGTCTTTGTTTTATTTGTCGCCAAGTTTTAGAGCAATCCTTGTATTCAACACCAACAAGCTGGTGGATAATGCGGTCAACATCTTTGCGGTTTTCTTGAGTAATGGTTATTCCCGCTTCGGAGAAAACTGCGTTTAGATGGCGGAAGTAGCAAGTCAACGGTTTATCCTCATCCTTAAGTGGATAGTTTGTGGCTTGTAAGGTTTGCTGTGCAGAAAACAATAAGTTGGATAATTAGATAAAATTAAATAGGTTAGACCAATCGTATTAACGGTCGCCTATTATTAACAATGAAAGTTGGAGCGTGAAATATGGAATGCTTGTAACAAACAAAGAATTGATGGTTGCCGCAAGAAAAGGCGGTTACGCAATCGGTGCCTTTAATGTGCAAAACATGGAAAGTGTAAAAGCTATCGTTGAAGCAGCAATGGAGGAAAAGTCTCCTGCGATTCTTCAAATTACCCCCAGCGTAATAAAATACGCAGGCATGGGCTACATCACCAGCATAGTGAAAAACGCTGGCAAAGAAGCAACAGTTCCTTTAACAATGCATCTTGACCACGGCGAAGACTACGAAACCGCAATCAAATGCGTAGACGCAGGCTTCACCTCAGTCATGATTGATGGGTCATTTCTCAAGTATGAAGAAAACATTGCAGTAACCAAACGCGTCGTTGACTACGCGCATGCCAAAGGCGCCTCTGTTGAGGCTGAACTTGGCAAACTCGCAGGCGTAGAAGAAAGAAGTGTTGAAGAAAAAGACGCCATCTTAACAGACCCCAACAACGCCATCGATTTCGTCGAGAGAACTGGCGTAGACACTTTGGCAGTTGCGATTGGCACAAGCCACGGAGCCTACAAATTTAAAAGCGCATCCAAACTTGACCTTGACCGCCTAAAAATCATCAACGACAAAGTCGGCATCCCCTTGGTCTTGCATGGCGCATCCAGTGTTCCAGCATGGATATGCGAAAAAGCAGTCAAATACGGCGCAGTATTAGATGGCGCAAAAGGCGTCGCAGAAGACCAACTTCAAGCGGCAATCAAGTTGGGCATCGCAAAAATCAACATCGACACAGACCTGCGCTTAGCATTCCTTTCAACTGTTCGTCAAGTCTTAACAGAATCGCCTAAAGAGTTTGATCCACGAAAGATTCTTGGCCCCGCTAAGGACTCAATGAAGGAAGTTGCCAAAGGCAAAATGCGCTTATTCGGCAGTTCAGGAAAAGCCTAAACAGCTTTTCTTCAGCTTATTTTCTTTAAAAAGAAAAAAGTTACCCCATCACAAACAGCTAAATCCCCAGTTATTTGGTTAACATAAAGTCATTTTTCTTTAATTTGTTAGGAAAGTATCGGAAAATGAAAAACTATTAGTTTATTAGGGAGTTTTTAGATTGTTGCGTTGAAATATGCGGTAATAGTACAGCTTGGTTAGTACATAGGCTTGCCAAGTCTAGGACCCGGGTTCAAATCCCGGTTACCGCACCACCAGCTTTAACAATTAAATTTCAGAAAAAGAATTCTTGACATCTTCCTAAAAAATTGATGAAGGCGTTCTGTTGAGATTTGGTCAAGCATTAGGATTGGCAGTTACATTTTTAAAAAAAGAAAAGAAGATTAGGGTTACTTCTTCTTAATTATCAGTAAGCCTACGATTGCTATTGCAACGATTATTGCCACTGCAGCCGCAACAACCGTAGTTGTGGTTGTGTTGTTTATTGCGTCAACGTTTAAGGTTTGTTGGCTTGGTGAAGTTTCTGGCGCATCTACAATGCTCACGTATGATGTTGCAAACGAGCTGCCGTATGAGTCGTCGCCCATAAATGTGGCTGTTACAGTGTATTGCCCAGTAATTTCAGGTTCCCATGTGTAACCGAATGTTCCGCTATATCCGTCTGTTGTGGTGTCGCCGATGTGGATGTAGTTGCCGTTGGGATCAACTGCGTCGATAGAAACTGGCACTCCGACTACGCTGGCAGGTATCGTGTGTTGCATGTGCAGGTACTCCATCCATGCGGACATGGAATCTTTTGAAACGCATGCTGTGCCTACCTGTGCGGGTGACTGGTCATTGACTGTGCCCGTTAAAAGTACACTTTGTCCAAGAGTTGCTGCAATTTTTGGGGCTTCAATTGTGGTGGCGCTTTTGCCTTTGCCGAAAACGTATGTGTAGCCGTCGTACGTGTTGGAGGCTGTTAAGTATCCGTCTGACATTGCACCTGCTGACATGCAGCCTGTAATGTTCCAGACTCCTACTCCTGTGTATGCGTCAATGCAATGTAGTTTTAGGCCTCTTGTAATCGGTTGTGTGGGAGTGTGCTCAGTGTTTTGGATGTAGATTTTTCCGTCGAAGATTTTGAAGGTGCCATAGAAAGCGTTTACTGTTGTGCCGTTTGTGGTTGTGTATGGTGTTTCATATGGGTTTGTTGGGGCTTCATACTTCCAAACTATTTTGCCTGTGTCCCAGTCAAATGCGTAAACACCGCTGTAGGCTCCTCTGAAAATCATGCCGTAAGCTGACCCGATGTCGTATGCTCCAAAGCCAGGTTCGTCCCATGGGTAATCCATTGTTTCTGATTTGTAAAGTAAGCTTCCTGTTGCTTGATCGTAAATGTTAAAGTAGCCTTTTCTCATCAGGACTGCAAGTTTTCCGTGGTCTGCAACGTTGCATGTTTGACTGTAGGGTGCTTGGTCGGAGCTGAATGGTGCGTCGTCGGCTGTTGTGTTCCACAAGATTTTTCCAGTAATCAGGCTTACTGCTAGTATTCTTAGACCATGGCGGATGCCTGTTCCGTTATCTTGGTATATGTCTACATATGGGAATGGCGCGTATGGGCTAAGGCCATATTGGTCTAAAGCGTTTGGTTCACGGATGACAAAGCATGTTCCAGTTGCGAAATCGCGGACATTGCCTAAACCGTTGAGTGCGTATGAAATGTTGCTAACAATTCTAGAATCAAAGTTGCTGCTGGAACCCTGTGTAGTCCAGTTGATTAACCTGAAGTTTAAGGCTGAAGCGTTGATTGTTTGTACGCTAAGGGCGTAACCGTTCATGTAGTACTGTGTCGTGGTAAAACTTGGAATTGAAACGTTCGCTGTTACGGCGCCCGTGGACGGGTTGTATTTTATTAGTCTGTTTCCGCTGATTGCAATCAGTGACGCACTCGTTGAAACGGTTTCAGCTCCTGCGACTGCTCCTGCGCCGGCTTCGGCATATTCGATTGCTGTTGGTGTTGTTACTCCTGTTCTTTCCCAGATTATATTGCCTGTTCTAAGGTCGTAGCATTGCCATACGCTTTGGGTGGTACCGGCATAAGGTTTGGTTACTGCTTGGTAACATCTGCCCTGGTAAATAATGTTAGGTGTTCCTCCACCGCTTGTAAATGATCCGATTCCTTGACTACCTCCAGTTAAACCGCCTATGGCTCCTTGGCTTTTCCATACAATGTGTGAACTATCTACTGATTGTACGTAGGGGGTAAATTGGTAGTTGCTTGCGTAGTAGCTGGTTTCTTCAGGCCAGTTTGCTCCTCCACCTGGTCCAATCCAGGGGTAGTCGCCCAGTATTGATGCCCATTCACGGTTTTCTGGTGATACGGGTCTTGTCCAGTAATCAGTTGGTAAAGCTGCCGGTGTCCACGAAGCTACCATTTCTTCTTGGACTGTTAGTGTTGTTTCTGGAGTTGAGTCTGGCAAGTAGTAAACTGATTTAGTGTAGGTTTCCGTGTATCCTGCTTGACTGACCCCCTCTGGTATTGTGTAGTTGCCAGCTGGGAAGAATCCGCCCATAAAGTCAAATTTGAATTTCCATGTTCCCGCTTCGTTTACTTGGTATTCAAGCCATGCTGTTCCGTCTGCAGGGTAAGAATCCATCTTTATTACTTCTTCTTCGCCGCTGGGATTAGTGATTGTTAACACGTAGTCAGTGAAGTATCGCGCGTATGATGGTCCGGGGTCGTTCCAGAGGTTGATTAAAATTGTTTGTCCGACGCCTACTGGGTTGGGTCTTAAGCTTAAGTAAACATCTGTTTTTACTGTGATATCTGGGGTTACACCTTCGGGTAGAGCGATTGAGCCGTTGTCGTCTGCGCTTGTATGAAGAGGTACGGCTGCTACTGTGGTGTCTATAACAGATAGCATAGAAACAGTTGATAGCAGTAGAATTAGAATAATCAATGTTCCTTTTTTATTATTTTTTTCCAATTTTTTTCTCCTCTTTATATAAACAATCCATTCACAAAATTTTTGATATATAATGTTGTGACTGATTCTAGCAGTAACAGCTTTTTTATCATATGAAGGTTAATATTTTTAAAAAAAAAGGCTAAATTCTTATTTTCAAATGCTCCAACTACTAAATGAGGCTTGACTGTTTGATTCACACCAATCAAATTGATGTTTTTACGCAGTTAGGTTTAACTGTAAATCAAGCAAAAATCTATCTTGCTTTGGCTCAACTGGAACCTTCAACCGTAGCACAAATAGCTAAAGCCACAAATCTTGCCCGAGAAGTTGTCTACAGAGCCATACCTGCTCTTCAAAAAACAGGCATAATTTCAAAAACAATTACTTACCCAATAAAATTCAAAGCTGTTTCAGCTGAAATGGCAGTAAAAATATTGCTTGAAAAAAGATCGATAGAAACAAAAGAAGTTAAGGCAAAAGCGGCTGATTTGGTTAAACAAATTAAAAGTCGCTCAGACCTTGAAAGCAATTTAGACACACAAATGCTCTCGATAGTTGGCAAAGAGCGTTTTGCTATTTTTGCAAAAAAGCAAATGCTAACAGCCAAAGAAACAATGGACACTATGGTGGTATATTCTCGTCTTAATGTTTGGTTGGAAAAAAGCAATGCTGTTTTGAAGAAGCTTATGTCAAAAAACGTTCGAGTCCGCCTGCTAGTTGTATGCAGCGAGGGCGCAGTAAAAAATAAAGAATTGCAGGCTTTCAAAAAACAAGCCAATTTCACCATAAAATTTGTTCCAGATTTCCACCAAACTGTTGTAGGCGTTATTGACAACAAGGACTGCATCATTAACACTTCAGTTGGGAAATCATCAGTTTACTGGTCTAATGATTCAGGCATCATTTTTTTGTGCAAAACGTATTTTGAAAAATGCTGGAACATGAATGAAATTGCTCAAACATGATTTTTAAATATCAACTGCTAAGTTGAGACAACGCTTAAATAACCAATCACCTGACAAAAAAGAAGATGAACGCAAAAAGTGTTGCATTATGCAGCATGTTTGTTGCTCTTGCAGTCCTGCTAGCACGAATAACGATACCTGTTGGGCCAATTTCGCTGTATTTCTGGGAAATTCCTATAGTCATCGCTTTGTTGTTGTTCGGTAATCGTTTTGGTTTTACTGTTGCAGTAATTAGTGTTTTTACTCAAGCACTTGTTTTTCCAAGAAGCATGGGGCTGCTTTTTCCCGTTTGGAATCTTATCGCAATGTCAACAACCTTGGCAGCAATTGCATTAATAAGATGGTTTTTTTGTCACAAAATAAGCGAGACCAAGTATAAAGCAAAATCTGAAAAAAGGATGTTAATTGGTTTTGTTGCTGCAGCATTACTACTTAGAGTAGGCATCATGCCTTTTGTTGATTATTTCATGTATAAATTTATGCTACCCATATTTATCGGTCAAGCTTATACTGACACTTACATTATGGGTCTAATGTCTTTCATATTAGTATACAACACAGTTTTAACGCTTTACACTGTTCCTACCAGTTATACAATAGCAAGAAAGTTAAACCAAAGCCTAAAAATAAGCACCACTTTTGTTTAAGCTTGTTAAATTCTTAATTAAGCATAGTTTTATGATATGCTTTAAACTATATTTTTGTGGAGCGTGTTTCTGTTCGGTTGTTGAAGGTCGTAAATGTGTTGCTTCTTTAGTTAAACTTCGCATTGTAGTTCCTGAACAGTTTACTGTTGAAGCTTTTAGGGAACGTGTTCTTGAAACGCTTCTTTACCCGGGGCATTGGATAACCAAAACCAAAGATAACACTTACTGTATAGAGGACGAGTCAGGAAATAGAATAAACAATGTAAACATAGAAACCATAATCAAATGCAATTTTAAAGAAGACGAAACCAGCTTAAACATTGACTACATACGTCTTGAAGGAATGCCTGAAAAAATAGCTTTCAACGAGATACAACTTTACAAGCCTTCAACAAAAGAAACCTCAACTATAATCCTTTAAGAGATAAAATTTAACGTTTATATCAACCAAAAAGCTACTAGATGAATGGTTTTTATGCATCACAAGTTTCTTTTCACTCTTGCCGGAATTTTTTTAGCAATCGCATTCATTGTGCCCGGAGTAGTATTTACCCTGCAAGCTAATAGAGACCTAGAAAGCATAACCCAAATCTCTCAAAGTCCAGGTCACTCCACAGGACCTAATATAACCGTTGCGGACCCCTTTGCAGTAGCTCAAGAACACTATAACACGACAGTGTTTGTCATCATTATTGAAGTTGTCTTCATTAGCCTTGCAGTTTTAATGATTTTTCTGGGCATAAACCATTACCATGGGCAATATGACAAACAAAAGAAAACTATAGAAACCGAGCCTTAAAGTAAAAAATAAGTGGTAAAAAACGATTTACACGCTGGCTTGGCTAGTTTGGAGGGTTTTGCCGCAATGCTTGCAATATATGGCGTTTGTGTCGTTTTCGGTTCCGCAGTAACTGCAGTAGATTTTGCCTGAACTTGGCGGCGCGGTTGGAGGTATATAGGTTGAAGTGATGGTGGTTGGTTGTGGTTGAAGTTTTTTAAAGCTTTCAGCAGCGTATATCCAAGCAACCCAAACAATGATTACACCGACAAATATGATGGTTAACACTACACCGATTAGGTATAGAAGACCCGTAGTTTTGAAGCCCTCAACACCTGATTTTTCACCTAATTTTGTGAAGGCACGCCAGTAAAGAACGGCGTTAATAATTGAAGAAACCAATCCTATCACAAACACGGCTGCGAACCCAAGGATGAATTGCGCAAAAACTGCGCTCGCACTTGCCGTTGTGCCTAATTGCGCAAAATTGTTTGCTGCTGTTACAATAAAGCCTAAATCTATTATTAGTATTATGACACCGCTGATTATTGATATGATAAATGCGTAAAGCACGTTTTTGAAGATTGAAGGTTCATTGTAATATTTTGATAAACGGTGCATTGATAGGAGAAACAGGATAAACCCGATAATGCTGACTGCGCTTAGAACTACGGCTAAGCCTATGAATGTGCCTGTTGCAAAAGCTGAAGAACCGTTTAGGCGACTGGTTATTTGGTAAAAAAATACGCCGACAACTAATAGAACAGCAATTATTGGCATTATAACGTTTATTAGGCTAGCGATGAAACCGTATTTTTTTCCTGACTCAAGAGACACTGCTTTTAACCTCAGTTTTAGTTGTTATGTTTGCTGAATAAGCTTTTTCCTACTTGCAGCTTTTGCTATTTATTGTTTCTGTTTTGCTTATTTTGGAAAAAGATTAAATCGAGCTATGATAATAAATCGAATCAGGGATAGAATCTATGGCTGAGGTAGCAACCATGAGTGCAGCAACAGCAGCATCAAGCGAAGCAGGTTCATACCGAGTCAAATTCGACCGAGAGAACTTTAAAGAATTGGTTAGAATAGCAAAACCTAAAATTATTTACCGCAGAAAAAACATGTACTTCTTCGCTTTCGATGGGTTCGTAATGTACTGCGATCAATCGGAACCTATAGATTTTTCTCAACGCATTATTGACGCAATAGAGTTCTCCAATTATCAATGGAGCAAATAACCCTAACAGTTTAACCTTTAAATCTTTTAATACGATACTTTAACTGGACTCTTATGGCTAAAACGCATACTCCCCAAGCTAAATACGGCAATTGGATATCAAAACGCATCATTTACATATTCACTATTTTAACCCTAACTTTTGTAATCTTAACAATCATATTTTGGCAATTTGCATTTGCAGCTGCACTGTGCAGTATACCAGTAGCCTACTTTGCTTATGCACGTTACCTTTTTTCTCCCCACGGCAAAAACGTGCAACACCAAGTTTGGGATACCGCAGTTTCAAATCTGGTTTGGGATGGCAATGGTAAAGCCTTAGACATTGGCTGTGGAAACGGCGCGTTAACAATCAAAGTTGCAAAAGCTTATCCTAAAGCACAAGTAACAGGCATTGATTTTTGGGGTTCTAAATGGGAATACTCACAAATCCAATGCGAACAAAACGCCCAAATAGAAGGAGTCAGCGGCAGAGTTGCCTTCCAGAAAGGCAGTGCGTCACATTTGCCCTTTGAAGACGGCTATTTTGACGCCGCTGTAAGTAACTTATGCTTCCACGAAGTAAGCGATACTAAAAATAAACGTGAACTCATCCGAGAAGCCCTCCGCGTGGTTAAAAAAGGCGGCAGTTTCTCTTTTCAAGACCTCTTTCTTTTCAAGCAAGTATACGGTGATATTGACGAGTTACTAACTGAAATTCGCAGTTGGGGAATTAACAGAGTTGAACTTGTGGTAACCAAGGACTCAGACTTTATACCAGCCGCGTTAAAGTTGCCTTTTATGTTGGGCAAAATCGCCATCATTTCAGGCGAAAAATAGCCCGGTAACTTAACAGCATATCAAGTTTCCTTTTTTGAAAGGCGTATGTGAGTGCTATAGCATCTGCGTAAACTGCCAAGGAAAAAACAAGCGTCGGTTCAAAGGAAACGGCGTTTACGATACCAATAAATTACGTGCAGAAGAAATCAGGATTACAATTATGGGTGTAAGAAAAAACAAGGGGTTAATGTTCTGCATAAAAAAGGATTAAAGGCTAAAAACCTAAAAAATTACGGATAAAAAGCCTTATTTTGGCCATTTGCCTTCTTGCCATCGAGCAAAAGAAGTTGGCGTTATTTTAACAATTGGCAGGTCGCCTTCTTTCCAGCCGCCTTCTTCAGTTCGGTACTCAGGAAATTTTTCTTTAAGCAAGGAATGTGCGTATTGGTATTCTTTGCCGCTCCAGAGAAGTTCCGCTTCACCCTGAATGCGAACGCCTCTTACTGTTGACCAGTTGTTTCGGTCGTAATCATCATAAACTACTGAGACTTGGGGGTTAGCGTCTATCTGATCGAGTTTTGGGGTATCTGGGTCAGAGGCAAAATAAATGTAAACGCCGTCGTAAACTGACCATACAGGTCTTACTAT
This sequence comes from Bathyarchaeia archaeon, assembly GCA_042296865.1. Classification (GTDB taxonomy): domain Archaea; phylum Thermoproteota; class Bathyarchaeia; order Bathyarchaeales; family Bathycorpusculaceae; genus Bathycorpusculum. The sequence continues at coordinate 786,599 of CP170178.1, forward strand.
GGGTTCGCAGTCTTCGGTTGCTGTTGCCAGATGGCAAACTGGTAATTGTTGAATGAATGCTTTGTCGGATTTTGTAAGTCTGATTCCCATCTTTTCACCAACATGACTTGTTGCATGTGCTAAGCTTCTGCTAATGTATTCTGCCAATAAATAGTAAATAAACCTTTAAAAAAATAATGTAGTCCTGCAACGTAAAATTGAAAATGTGTAGCTTTGGCTAACCGTTATTGTTCCACCATAAAACTGTACGGTAGCCAGAAACCGGAAAAGCCGGGTCATCATAAACAATGTCCAATTTTTCCCCATATACTTCCAGCGCATTCTGCAGTGAACCCCAAACCTGCAAGGATTTGTCGTCAGCCTGCCAAAGCCCCCAAATCGTATCTTCAGGGTTACGCATGCCCCAACCATAATCCGCTGGCAAAACCAGCACAGCTTCAACGTTCATTACCTTGGCTTTTTCACCGTTTGGCTCTACGTGCTCTGTCCAGAACCGCTGCAAAGCCGTAAAATGCTCCTCCTGCAAAAGTCCAAAGCCATCACCGTCAGGAGCATAGTTAAAAACGACAACATACTCTGCGCCGCCATTGTAGGCCAGCGTCATTTGGTCATACAATTCTGTGCCTGAAGCCATATACGGTGCATGGTCAAACTTCCATGTCAGCATTGTACCCCAACTTTTACCCTGCAAGCTTGCGGCGCCGCGAACCAGCCCCATGTGTTGGGTTTCGGTGTGGTTCCAGCCGAACTCCGCCAAAACCACGTCATAACCGCCCAAATAATCAAACCAGTATAAACCATAGTCAGAGGTAAACGCCTTCACTGAAGAGGACTCATTGTGTAGCCAGTTAGTGGCGTCAAGTCTTTTTTCTACAAAATAGTTAGCTGCGTCCTTGTAGTTCTTTAGCGGTCTTGTGTCCCATAGTTGTTGGTAAGATTGAAACTGGGAAATGCTGCCGTAACCTGTAACTATGGAGATGGATCCGTCAGGTTTACGCAATGTTGTGGTTCCGTCTGGCTGATATATGACTGCATCAGCAGGCGGGGAATGTTCAACGGTGATTGTGCCGTTTGGATAATGAGTTTTAATCACGTTATAGTGCTCAGATGAGTCAGTGTAATTTACGCCCATAACATACGTGTTGGTTTCATAAGTTCTGATTTCGCCTGAAGGGAGAAAAGAAACCGAAGTATGGTCTCCTCTGAATTCACTCAATGTTGGAGGGTCATCAAGCATGTTTCCTCCTAGTTCATCACCGTAATATAACCCTAAAAAGTGGTTGCCCCAACGATTCGTTGTCGCATTAAGAAAACCACTTACAACGTTATGCTTCCAATCTAAAGAGCCAAAATACACTATTAAATCTAAGTCATTGTTTACTGCGTAATCACAAATCTCAACTGTCGCTGACTGATTCTCTTGCAAAGGTCCCGATTGTAACACAAAGATGTTGGTGTACGTCTTAACTTTATCGATTAACTGTTTTGCTTCGTCTACTGAGTTGCCGCAGTATGTTACTCCAACATAAAACGGTTTTTCAGTTAAGCTATAACTTTGCAAAATAAGAAAAACTGAAACCAAAATCAAAGCTATCAAAACTGCTGAGAGCACCATTGCCAATCGTTTTTTCATTTTATTCCTTCCATGCAACTTTTGCTTGGTTTTTTAATGGAAGGTTTAGTTAAATTGGCTTAAGGTACAATTGTTTACCAGAAAACCGCCTAAAAGTCGTTAGTTTAGTCACTTTTTGCATCGGCAGATGCCTCATCGATGTCTTCGTAATGTAGCAACGGGTCATCTTTTGAAATAGCAACGTTTTGTTTTTCTAAATCAATTTTAGGTTGAATCGACAGTGATACTGTAAAGATTGTTCCTTTTCCAGCTTGGCTTTCAAAGGTTATTGTGCCGCCGTGTGCTTCAACGATACGTTTACTAATTGCTAAACTAAAACCGATACCTTGAGCTTTAGTAGTCATTAATGGAGTAAACATTTTTGGAGCAAGCTTTTCAGGGATTCCTACTCCATTGTCGCTAAAAGTAATTTGGATGTTGGACCCGATTTGTCTGCTTTCCACCTCCAAGTTTCCCCCTTTTGGCATAGCGTCAACTGCATTCTTTACTATTGCGCTAAATACGCTTTCGATTTTTTCTTTATCAACGTTTAAAATATGCTCAAGGGAAGTTTTGTCTATTACCGTTATTTGGTTTGGCACCATAGTTTCAGCTAAAACATCAGCTACAAGCCCTTTTGCTGTGCATTTTTGGGGGTCCACAAGCACTTCACTTGAATATTCCACAAGACGCGTTATGGTTTTATCGGCACGTTGAATATCGCTTTCGATAATGGTAAGCATTGTTCGTTGATCCTTTTCAGTGCACGTTGCACCTTTATGTTTGAGGTAGTAAATTGCGTTGTTAATGCTTGTTAAGGGGTTTCGTAAATCATGCCCAACCTGCCTTGCAAGTTCACCAATGGCGGATAATCGTTCAGTTTTTTGCAGCTTTAAACTTTGACTTTGTATCTTTTCAAGCAGTCCGTTGATTGAATGGGTTAACCAAGTTATCTCGTCGTTTCCTGTTACCGTAAGCATTTGTGACTGTTTGCCTGTTGCTCCAAGGTTTTTGACGCCCACGGTTAGTTTGCCCAAACGGTTAAGCACTGAAAATTCTAAGACTGCAATTATTGTAACCGTGAAAATTATTCCTGACACTATTAACGTTTGATCAATGAACCCCACAGTTTTCGCTCCTTGAATGTAAACTGCTCTTGGCGAGATGGCACCTAAAACAAAAATTGGTTTACCATAAATGTCATTGATAATATCATACCCTGCTATCGACTCTTCATTTAACGGTTTAATGTATGAAGCCGCTGAAACGTCATCCTGCGCAAAACCGCCGCTTTTCCAGTCATTATAAGACTGCATGGTTAACGATAAACGAAGCGTAAAAGAAAGCTTAGTCATTTCTGCTTTATCGAAGTTTCGAGCAAAAATTAAAACGCCTCTAGCTGGGCCGGCTCCTTCAGAGGTAAGTATTGGTCTGGAAGCTAAAAACATGGGTTGACCGTCTACTTGAATAAAACCTGTTTTATAACTCTCAAACTTCTCTAATTTCCATATTTGCTCGTCGCTGGATAGTTTGTTAATTAACTCTGTGGGTATCGACATTGACTGTAGACTTGTTAGGTTTAGACCAGTGCCCGTTAGAAAAACACCGTTTTTGTCTATAAATATGGCGTAATTGATGTTCAATGCTTGCATTTCCACTGCTGAAAGGCATGTTTGTGATTCGCTGGTGTTTTGGCTTTTAATGTATTCGTATGTGCTGTTTTTTTGTGACCAACTTGTCAGTTTGCTATCTAATTCAGTGTAACAACTTGTAGCGGCAATGTGTAATCGCACTATTGTTTGGGTTACTTCCTCTCGTTCTATTTTAGAAAAATTGTTTTCGATTATGGTGGCTGATATCTGGTGAATAGCCATAAAAAGGCAAAGGGTAGTAACTATTAGGGCAAGTAAAGTTTTCAAGCGGATCTTCATTTTTTTCGCCTGGTTTTAAGGCATTGGATTAATAGATAAAAAGAATAATTAACAATTTGCGTTTTTGGAAACAATATAAAAAATTCATATTTATGTTTTGCAAATAAAATAATGAAAAAGCTTGAATTTTTGCTTTTTTTACATTTCTTTATATCATTTTTTTGCGATAATTTCTTTTGAAGAACTGGTTGATTTGTTTTCTGGAATATGTAGACCTGTTATTCCTGCCCAAACAATAATCAAGTGCCCAAACAAGAGTAAAATTCCAATAAAAGTGCTTATTGCTATGTTAACTTGAAATAAAATAAAAAACTCTGTGTTGCCTGTAAAAATCAAAACAGGCGAAATCAAATAGACAATTAACAGAACTGGTATAACCCAAAGAGCCCTTTTAGGAACATTAGTGTTTTTTAAAGCAAAACCTGCAAACATCAACATAACCCCGACAAGCGTAATAAGTGAACCAACCCACGGAATATTCGTTGAATACTCACCTGCTGCCGCTTGGCTTGAACCATAAGGCAACAAAAACCCGATGGTTCCAAGAGATAACCCTGCAAAACTCAGAAACGGAACCGAGTTTTTCCCTTCAAAACGTACTGAACATAAACAAAGAAGACCTCCAAAAGCGGAAACTAGCAGTTTAATAGTGAAATCGTTAACGCCAATTATCAACGGGTTTATAGTTACAAAATGTGGTTCATTTGGAAGCAGAAAATTTGACCATTCTGATGAGACTGTTATGTAAGCGTATCCGGGAACAAACGCGGATAACAACCCTAAAAGCAAGGCAATAGCAGAGCCTATAAAAAGGACAAATTGTGCGTTATCCAAAAAAACAACATCTAAATTTATAGAAAAAAAGTTTTTGATTTAAACATAGATGGATTTTAAAACCAACAAACGCTAACGGGTAAAGGGTTAACATGCTCCTTCATTATCAAAACGATTGATATGTCTTTAAAGCTTAATTAAATGGTTATTTCTTCTATAATTTCAGAAAAACATACGAACCTTAGCTTGAAATTTTATAGTGATTTTTTGAGAAAGAAGTGACGGTTTTTTATGCTAACTAGCCTTAAAATAAAAGCTTACACGTTTTTAAGCGATAGAGATTTTTGTAAAAAAATGTTTCTTAAAAAACAATGGCGTTCTTTAGCATTAATGGATTCAGAAGGAACTGCCGTTGAAACTGTAAACAAATGCCCGACATGGTTCACGGGTCTTGTTTCAGGTTCAACAAACTATTTTCTCAGTGGACAAGGGGTTGCAGGCATCACTGACTTAGCTTACCCTATGCCAAATCAAATCTTCGGAGACTTGTTTATTAATCAATTAAAAATTGGAAAGGCAGAAAATACACACTTAATTCCAAGTTACGTACCGCTGGCGATAACGGAAGTTAAACCTAAAGACAAAAGCGTAGCAATATCCTACAAAGGCATTGGCGGCGGATCTGAACTTATCCGGCTATGGTCAAGTGGCGCATTACGCTTCAGTGAAAAACCAGCAAACCCTAAAGGTAGAGAATTCGAAACGGAATATCCACTTTATAGAAAAATTGTGATCGGCGTTGATGACACGGATTCATCCATAAAAGGCGCTACATTCAGCACAGCACTTCAATTGGCTTCAATATTGGATCGCTCCTCTAGGGATTTTAAGTTTTTACGGTTAACAATGTCGTTTAATTGGCCAGCAAACCCGGCTAAAACAACAAACAACTCCTCTTCGGGACTTGTATTCGCAGTTAAGCCGGGCAGGGAAAAAGAGTTTGTGTTTTCTTTTGAACGCCTCATAAGGAAAGCGACAGTGTCAAAACAGACTAGCATTGTAGTCATGGAAAAAATCCGTTCCCCAGACAGCCTTAAAGCATACGCCAGAAAAGTAAAACGTGAAAAAGTAACCGTCGATGAAGCATTTCATGCTGCGGAAAAGGCAGGCGTAAAAGCAATACCTATCACTGGCGAACGAGGCTTAATTGGTGCTTTAGCAGTCGTTGGCTTGATTGATAATGCTCAGGAAGCCATTACCCCAATTAACCTTAAAGAAGAAACTAAAACTGTTGAGTTAAAAAGATAAAACATGAGCCTTTTGCTATCAGATAGCTGAGACTCTCCATTTAAGATTTTTTTTATTTCTTGCTTTGTTGAAACTATCTTTTTGAGGCTTTGCTGGAGCTGGATAACCTTAAAATGTTTAGATGTAGACACTTCAGTGAAGCACACTTGTCATGTTTGCCAGAAAGGTTTAATTTGGCTACAGTAATATGATTGGCTAAAACCAGATGTGCAGGCAGTTTAGCGCGTGCGGGATTCCCCAAGCCTGGTATGGGGCAGGCCTGCTAAGTCTGTGGTCGAAAGGCCGCGTGGGTTCAATTCCCACATCCCGCGCCAAGCTCCTTTTCGCAGTTAAGCCTAAAATTGGCTTAATTTGATAAATTGGGCTGAATATTCTAACCCTAAAATTTACCATGCTACGGTTTCAAGCTAACGTTTCACGCGGAAACTAACCCATTTCCAGATAATTCGTAATCATCATAGAAAATGGAGAGATAATTATTGACCTTAATTCGTTTTGTAGGTCCATTTACAGTTTAGCTCTTTAGGGGCAACCTTACGGTGAAAGTTGTTCCCTTGCCCTCTTGGCTCTTGAAATCTATCGTTCCACCGTGAGCTTCTATCACACGCTTACAAACCGCCAACCCAAAACCTTGACCCCTTGATTTAGTCGTAAACAGCGGCACGAAAAGCTTTGGCTTGACCTCTTCAGGTATGCCAACCCCGGTATCTCCAACATCAATTTGCATCTGATTTTTATCGTTAACTTGGGTGCTAATGTTTAGCTTGCCACCGTTTGGCATAGCCTGCACTGCATTAGTTACCAAGTTGACTAGCACTCTTCTTAAGAGCAGAGGGTCAGCCTCAACAGTTAGCGATTCTTCCAATTGAACGCTTGTTTGTATATTCCTTGGGATTTTAGTCTTATCGACTATTCCCATTATTAGCGGCTTTACCTTAACCTCTTGCTTGACAACATCAAGCCGCTTAACATACATCTGCAAATCGCTAACAATCTTATCCATGTAGCCAATTTGCTCTTCAATTACACCAATATTCTCTTCCAAATTCTTCTTCTGCTCGCCTTCAGGCAAAGATTTTACCTCGGCTTTAGCAAGAAAAACCTCACCCGTAATAGTTTGCAGAGGATTGCGCAAATCATGACCAACCATACCCGCGGTTTCACCAATATTCGCTAGGCGCTCAGACGAAGAAATTGTTGCAGCTTGGTCTTTAATTTGGCTCTCAAGAGCAGTTGTATGCTCTGCTTTTTCTCTTTCCAAAATCCTTCTCTCTGTAACATCAACAAAAGATAACACTGTGCCGTCAATCTTCTTTTCAGAAGTTAGATATGGCCTAACCCGTAACTCGTAGAAACGTCCATTATCGCCAGCTATTTCTTGCTTAACTGTTGAAAGATTACGCGTCACTTCATGCAATATTTTTTGCAAATCCTTAACTTGAAGACCCAAAATAATGCCAGTTATAGGTCGCCCTACATCTGATGGCCCAATTTTTAGGAGTTCCTGCGCTAAAGCCGTAAACCGCTTTACCCTAAAAGCGCCATCAACGATAACAACCGTTGTGTCTACATTTGTCATTAAATTAATCAAGTCATCGTTGACCACTGATAAGTCTTGATTACGATTTCTAAGCTCCTCATTTAGAGTCGTCAACTCTTCATTGCTTGATTGCAGTTCCTCTTTTGCAGTTTCTAACTCTTCATTAGTGCTTTGTAACTCTTCATTACTTGACTGTGCTTCCTCCATAGTTGAGCGCAATTCCTCAGTAGTTGCCTCATGAGCCTCAACAATCGTTTGCAGCGACTGCTTAGTTGATTCTAAATCTTCCTTAAGCTCGCGGTTCTGCTGAGTCAATATTTGATCTGCAGAAGCTGCTGTCTCAGAAGAATACAATACTTTGTAGGGAACCTGGACAAACGTTATGAGAAAGAACAATTCGTCAAACTGCGATCTCTTAAATGGTTTAACCTTAACTTCCACGGTTCTTGAGTCTTCGCCCACTTTAATCGGGACTGTTTCTGTAAAGGGTTTGTTTTCTTTGCGCACCCTATAAATCGCCGTCTCCACCTGAGCTCTAAATTCTTTTCTGATAATTTTATTTACATTCAGACTTGCTGTTCCCGACTCGTGAGTAAGATACGAGTTAACCTGCCCACGGAAGAAGAGAGCATCTAAATTACTATTAACTAACATCGCAGCAGGAGTGTACTGCTCCATTAGTTCACGGTCAACTTCATCCTTCAAAGTAGCCAAAAGGTCAGTTCTCTCAAACTTTCTGGATGGTTTATGGATAACAGATTTCATAATTTCTTCAGCGTTCAAAGGAACTGGGAGCTGTGCACTTTTCTTCCTAAAAATAACGCTTTTTGGGCTGATTGGTTCAAAGAGATATTGAAATTTACCGATACTTTCCGATTCGCCTAAAATGAGGAACCCATTAACTTTTAAGCCGTAATGAAAAATCGGCAAGGTTCTCTCTTGAAGATGGCTGTCAAAGTAGATCAGCAGGTTTCGACACATTATGAGGTCTAGGTTAGAGAATGGCGGATCCACCGTTAAGTCATGTTTAGCGAATATGCACATGTCTCTGATAGGTTTTAATATTTGGTAATTTCCATTGTTTTTTTGGAAGAAGCGCTTTAGTCTGTTTGGGCTAACCGTTTCTTCGATTGCTTTTGGATATATGCCTTGTCTGGCCTTGTCAATGCTTTTTTCGTTTGCATCTGTGCCAAAAACTTGCACCCGCAAATCAGCTATATCATTGTCTTCTAAAAATTCTCGAATGGTTATGGCAATAGAGTAGACTTCTTCGCCTGTTGAGCAGCCGGGAACCCAAACACGCATAATGCTTAAGGACTTGTCTCTGGTAAGTGCAGGGAGTACTTTTTCCTTCAGAAGGTCAAACGTTTTAGGCTCTCTAAAGAAGCTAGTAACACCTATTAATAAATCGTCAAATAGCGCTTGAAGCTCTTTTGGGTTTGCACGCAGATATGTTATGTAGGCTTCTACATTTTCAATTTTGTTAATTACCATGCGACGGGTGATTCGGCGATTTACCGTGTTTCCTTTATAATGACTAAAATCAATACCGAAAGCACTTCTAATAATACCTAAAATTTTCTTTAACTCAAGCTCACCTTTAGTTAGCTCAGTTTTTTGGGCTTTTGCTCGTGTATGGGCAAGTTGGGGGTGTTTAGCTATGCTAATTAGCTCTTTTGCGATGTCCTCGGGAGAAAGCACAAAGTATGCACTATCCGAGTTGATCGCGTTTTGGGGCATGTCGGGGTATTGGGCGGTTTTTGGGTCTTGGGCAAAGGTAATTCCGCCTTCGGCCTTGATAGCCTTTAGACCCTCGGTTCCATCGTTTCCTGTTCCAGAGAGAACGATGCCGATGGCCTTGGTTTTTAGTTCTGTAGATAGGGAAGTAAAGAATGCGTTGATTGGTCTATTAGCGGCTTCTTTTGGTGCGAGTTTGAAGTAGATACCTTGAAGTGTCATGGTTGTTCCAGGAGGGATAACATAAACACGGTTGGCTTGAACGTTCATGTTATCTTTTACCTGAACAACTGTCATTTTGGTAGATCGCGAAAGTATTTCCGGTAACATACTTTCTTGACCAGCAGTCAAATGCTGAATAACTACAAAAGATAGACCTATATTTTCCGGTATAGCCTCAAGAAGTGCCCTAATGGGGTCTAGTCCACCTGCAGAAGCTCCAATTCCAACAATTGGGGGGCTATTGAACGGATTTTTACTCATAGGCATATGTTCACTTTGATTACAATAGCTGTAGTTAGTTTTTCTTTATAAATTAAATGGGATTTTATTTAACTAATTTTTTGAGAATTAGTTGGATCTAGCTTTGGAAATGACGTTTTGTTTGTTTAGTAAATCAAAAGTAAAATGGGAACGACAATAACAAAAATGGTAAATTGATGTTTGGTGGGGTTTGGGAGATTTGAACTCCCGTCTATAGCGCCCGAGGCTACAAGCCTGGACCAAGCTAGCCGAAAACCCCAATTGACACTGCAGTTTTTCGGGTTTAATGTTAAATGCGGCTTTAGCCTTTAAACCTTAGCGGTTAAAAACTGAGAAGAAAAGTTTGGTTTTAACGTTTACACCGTCGCCGAGGGCAGGCAACTTACTTTTCGGTGGTAAATTCTTGCGGTTATGCATAAGCCAGCTGCAACGCCTGCAAGGTAAAGCGGCCACTGGAAAGCCGAAGACACAAGAACGCTAATGTTTGCACCCATAGTGAATTGTGACGGCAAAATCACGTTAGCTGTTCCGACCAGTGGAATGTTTATGCCCAAAACCGTTTGCGCAATAAGTATTATTACGGCTAAGCCTACAACGCTAAAGATAATTGCGTATAGGGGTTTTTTCCATGCAAAATCAAGCAGGTCTTTAGCGTACGGTTTGGTTGGCATTACGGAGTAGATTAGCATGATTATACCGCTGAACAAGAAAGTTAGGATGCTGCCGATGTTTAATGCGTAAATTAGGGGTATGGTGAATTGGGTGCCTAAAAGTCCAAAGTTGGTGTTCATTGGGGACGCGTTGACTTTCATTAGGTTCTCTCCGATGGTTAGTTGCCACCAAGGATTATACAGTGAAACCAAGATAACCAGAAGGGTCACTGAGCCACCTGCAATGCCAAACCAGTTAACACGATTAAGCATCACTTTATGGCCACTCCAAATACTGCAGGTACTCTACAGGAATAGGAATGTTACCGACATACTGCTGCAAATCCATCTGGATGGTTATGCCTGCCATTTCCACGTTGAGGTTTTCAAAATCAGCGTTAATGCTGCTTTGTCCCGCGTGTTGAGTGGCAATGTGTTCTAATGCTTGTTGTGAAAGAACACCAAAAGCAGTTATGTCAATGGTTTGTCCTGGTTCTAAAGTTGCTGGGTCAATTCCAACTTCGCCAAGCGGGAACCCATGGTCATGGCAAACAACTTTGGCGTTTAGAGTTTTTATCGAGATTTCCGTGTTTAACGGGTTTGTAAAGTTGTAAGTGAATTTGACGGTGTTGTTTTCAGGGAAGTATTGGGGTTCGCCTGAAAGCATGGGAGGTTCAAAAGGGGTGTTGGCTATTTGGTTGATTCCAGTTTTGACGTTACCGCCGTTCATTAGGTTAGTAATTTCTGGAGGAATAATTAAGCCCAAAAGGTTGTCTTGGTAAAGAAGCACTTCTGCTGTTATCGGTGCCACAATAATTAGAATGGACAGTATGGAAAGTAAGAATTTGACTTTTTTCACTCTTTGCGCCCCCAGCGTTTAGTCCATGGAATGTAGGCGCTGGCGGTTTTTATGGTTTATGGAGATACACTATTTATTCGGTTTTACATTGCTCTTTCTGTTTCGACTCCTCGTAAGGAGTAGAAACCACTTCTTTCACCTTATTAGTAATCACAGGACCCAAACCATTAACCGTTTTAGACCAGTATTCAACATTCATAAGCGCGTTAATCGGCGTCTTGTAAGCCCCTAAAATGGCAGTGGCTTTTTCCCTGCCAATATTAGGCAAACTTGCGACAAAATAAATTTGAGAATCCGCAAGCGTATCGCAATTTTTAAACGCGTGCACGACGGCGCTTCGTTTTTCAACTATCTGCTCCTGCTTAGCCGCCGTATACAAGAAGTCAACGGTTTCTTTATGCGAGCCAGTGTTGATGATGGCTATGCCGTTTTTTGCCAAGTTAAACATGGCGCCCCAAACCGCTTGCGGTTGAATGCTGCTGTACTTGTAAATAATGGGCAAGTAGCCTTCAAGAACAAGCATTGCTTTGGGATAAACGTCCTTTAGCAAGAAAAGTTGTTCGAACAGGTAGCGGCGTGTCAGGGTGTAAACGAAGTCGTTAACGGTTTTACGTTCTACGGCGCATTGGTCGGAGAGGATGTAGTCGCCTTTTTCGAGCATCTGAGTTTTGACGGTAACATTTTTTTCAATTAAACCTTTAACAATTTTTTGTGCACTGCTGGCTTCGCGGCTGTCAACTATGATTGTGGGGTCTTCGCCTTTCTTTTTTTCGCCGATAAATGGTACAAGCGTTTCGGTGCCTGACATAATGCATCAATGCATAGCATACCGATGCTTCAAGCTTATTTTGATTATGCTTAAAACTGAAAAACTGTTATTCGTATCTGGTGAGGTATAAGGGTTTGTCGGCTTCTCTGCGACGCTGTTCTATTGGCACATTCTTTAGGGAGGCGGCTCTGTCCTCAAAATTCAACTCGGAGCTGAAAGTTTTTTTTCTCGTTTCCATCCACGCACCTTTTAACATGTAGGCGTATGGAAAAAATATATAGACTTGTGACTAGCCCCTTACAGTCACATGTAAAGCTTGTTATTCTCGCCAGTATTCAGGTTTATTTAATGCATCGCTACAACTAACTTTTCCTGCCACTGACCCAATAATGTTAGCTTTGAGCGCTTGAACCATCCAAGCATTAGAGTGCTTTTCAGGAATGGGGTAAGGTGCTTTAAAGCCAAGTTTACCCGCTTGCGTAAAGCCGTGCAGAGGATAATACGTAGGATGACCAAGTACAAACACTAATTCAACACCTTGTTTGGACAGCAGGTCTAATCCTTTCTTGATTAACGCACTACCGATACCTTGCCGTTGAAATTTAGGCACAACCGCCAACGGCGCTAAAATTGAAACATTAATGTGGGGCACGTTTGAAATGGCTGCTTTAGTGAATAATATGTGCCCTGCTGGCTGATTCTCTACGTATGCTAATAGTGATAGGAGCGGTTTTGCGGTAGGGTCAACTAAAAGGTTTCTGGTCAGGTCAGCTTCTGTTTGTTTCTGGAAAGCTTCACACTCAACAAATAATATATCGTTTAGGTCTAAAGGTGTTGTTTCTCGGATGAGCATAACAGGAAGTAGTTCTTTTTGCTTATTTGTTTATTCATCAAATTGCTGAATCTATCAAAAACTTACCACGTCAAAAAATATTGAAAGTTTAATTGCTTAAAAATCAGAACACGAAAATACTCAAAAAGCAGAATAAAAATTAAAACAAAAAAGACTAAAAAAGGGTTAAAGGGTTTATGGACCCTTTTTGGTTACTTCTTTGACTGCGCCGGCTGCGACTGTTGTGCCCATGTCTCGAATTGCGAATCTACCGAGTTCTGGGAAGTCTGTGAATGCTTCGATTGCGATTGGGTGGAGTGGTTCCATGCGTACCCAAGCTGCATCTCCTGTCTTTAGGAAGCTTGGGTGTTCTTCTGAAACTTGGCCAGTGCGTGGGTCAATCTTTTTGATTAGCTCAACAAATTTGACTGCGATTTGGCCTGTGTGATAGTGGAGTACTGGTGTGTAACCAGCTGCGATTGCTGTTGGGTGGTAGATGATGATGATTTGACCAATGAATTCTTTTGCTACTGTTGGCGGGTTGTCAACTGGGCCTGCTACGTCTCCGCGGTGAACATCAGTCTTGGCGATGCCTCGAACGTTCATGCCGATGTTGTCACCTGGTTCTGCCATTGGGATTGTGGTGTGGTGCATTTCGATTGATTTGACTTCAGCGGTTTTGTTTGATGGCATGAAGACTAGGTTTTGTCCTGGTTTGAGTGTGCCTGTTTCTACTCTGCCGACTGGGACGGTGCCGATACCAGTGATGGTGTAGATGTCTTGAATTGGAACACGGAGTGGTTTGTTTGTTGGTTTTGCTGGTAACTCGAGAAGGTCGAATGATTCCATTAAGGTTGGACCAGTGTACCAAGGCATGTTTTCGCTCTTCTTAATCAAGTTGTCACCCTTCCAACCTGAAACTGGCACGAAGTTGATTTTCTCAAGTTTGAAGCCGACCATGCGGAGCATTCTTGAGATTTCATTCTTCATTTCTTCATAACGCTCTTTGCTCCAGTTAACCGTGTTGTCATCCATCTTGTTAATTGCAACAACTAACTGGCGAATGCCTAAGGTGAATGCAAGGAATGCGTGTTCACGTGTTTGACCGCCAGCACCAATGCCTGCTTCGAATTCGCCTTTCTTGGCTGAACTGAAGAGGACTGCTGCGTCGGCTTGGCTTGCGCCGGTAATCATGTTTTTAATGAAGTCTCTGTGGCCTGGAGCATCGATAACGGTCATGTTGTATTTCTTGGTTGGGAATTGTAGGAATCGTAAGTCGATGGTGACACCGCGTTCTCGTTCTTCCTTTAGGTTGTCGAGAACCCAAGCAAAGTGGAATGTGCCTTTGCCCATTGCTTCTGCTTCTGCTTGGTATGCATCGATTGTTCTTTGGTCGATAACGCCTGCTAGATACAGTAAGTGTCCAGTGGTCGTAGATTTGCCGTTGTCGACGTGCCCCATGATGATGATATTTAAGTGGGGTTTATCGGATTTGCTCATACATTACTTCCTCTTTTTAACTAATACTTAGATATGAAATTCGTTAACACATCAGTCACCCAATTATTAAAGGTTTATGCAGCCCCTGCAAAATTTATAGCCACAAATTAAGGGTCATTTAGAAAAACGCTTTGTTGCCGTGTCTGAAATCGAGCACAAAAAAGGGGCAATCAAACCAAAGATAAATGCAATATGCAGCAAAACACACGTAACCCTTCACTTCACCTTTATTAAAAAAATGTAATAAATTGAAAAAACTAAGCGTTAACTTGAAATCATTAAATATTATCAGCATCATAAGCAGGCATAAACTAAAAGTCTTTACGTCAAGATTATTAATTTGATTCATCAGTCGTATTATCTGGGATACTGTTGCCAGTTGAAGTTTCATTAGACGGTTTTTGGAGGTTCAAAGGCTTCAAAGAATGCAACGGCGAAGAACAAAAAGCATACGCCACCAACGCTAAAGTTGACGATTGGCTACTGGCGGAAGCACCCCTGACAGCGCATACGAATCTTTTGGCTAACCAGTTAATTCCAGACCCGTTTAGAGGTTTAAACGAGCGTGAAGTACAATGGGTAAACCAGAGTGAATGGTGGTACAGAAAAGAAATCGACCTAACCCGTGACATAGTAAACCGTGAAGTGGTAGAACTGGTTTTTGGGGGACTCGACACTTTTGCAACGGTTTGGGTTAACGACGCACATGTGGGTGAAGCAAGCAACATGTTCACTCCTTGGAGGTTCAACATTAAAGGGGTAGCTAAAGAAGGAAAAAACGTTGTCGCCATCCGGTTTAAACCAATCTACAAGGTTGCGGGTGAGCTTGAAGAAAAACATAAACATAAATACGCTTGCTTAAGCTCCGACAATTTTTCTGCTCGACCATACGTTCGCAAAGCACAATACTCGTTCGGGTGGGATTGGGGACCAACGTTGCCTACTTCGGGAATTTGGCGGGAAGCCAAAATTGTTGCGTACAACACGGTACGGTTGGGTTACGTGTCAGGTTTGCCCGTGGAGGTTTCTAAAGAAAAAGCAAAAATGAAAATCGTTGCTGAAATTCACGCCGTTAAAGATGCCAAATTAAATGTCAAGTTTGCTCTCGCAGGTTTTGGGCAGATTATTAAACAAGAAACCGTCCTGCAGGTGAAGGTTGGTAGAAACTTTGCTGAATGCATCTTGGATGTGGCAAAGCCGAATTTATGGTGGCCACGGGGGACTGGGGAAGCTAACTTGTATGACGCTAACGTTGAGCTTTGGTTGGGCAGTGAAAACTTGGATGCCGTCAGCGTTAAGGTTGGTATACGAAAAATTGAGTTAATAGAGGAGCCTGACGAGGAGGGTAAAACGTTTATTTTTCGCATTAACGGGCAAAACGTTTTCTGTAAAGGAGCAAACTGGGTTCCCGCCGACTCTTTTCTACCTAAAGTAAACTTTGAACAGTACTTTAAACTTTTAACGTTAGCTGCAGATGCAAACTTTAACATGCTTCGAGTGTGGGGCGGCGGCATCTATGAAGATGACAATTTTTATGGTCTCTGTGACGAGCTTGGAATAATGGTTTGGCAGGACTTCATGTACGTCTGCGCCGGTTACCCTGAAGAGGAATGGTTTCTAAAAGAAGCTGAAAGAGAAGCCATGGAAGCCGTTCTGCGTTTGCGTGGTCACCCATCAATTGTGGTTTGGTGCGGCAACAACGAAAACCAGTGGCTGCACAACATTCTCTGGCGTACACGCGACAAAGTTGAACGCCTCTACGGTTCAGAAATCTACGAACACCTTCTACTGAAAGTCTCAAAGTTCCTTGACCCCACCCGGCCTTATCGTCCAAGCTCCCCGTTCGGCGGCGAAGACGCAAGCGGCAGGCACGAAGGCGACCGTCATAACTGGGAAGTCTGGAGTCAAGGAATCGATTACCCCGCTTACCTTAAGGATGCAGGCAGGTTTATTTCAGAGTTCGGCTGGCAAGCGCCTCCAACAATGGAACTGCTACGGGCTTACTTGGAAGAGCCAGATTTGACGCCCAACTCGGCGGCTTTCAAAGCTCACGAGAAACAGACGGGTGGTTTGGAGGTTATGCGTGCGCTTTTGGCGATTCATTACCCTGTTCCTGATGACTTGCGCTTGTTTGTGCTGTACAGTCAACTGAATCAGGGTGACGCTCTTAAGACGGCTGTCTCGTTTTGGAGGAGCCGCATGTTTAAAACCAGTGGCTGCCTAATTTGGCAACTTAACGATTGCTGGCCTGTGATTAGTTGGAGCCTAATCGATTACGGGCTAAACCCTAAAGCAGCGTACTTTAGCGTCAAACGCGCGTTTAAACCAGTAATTGCCCCAATGATAATTAAAGAAGACAAAGTTACCTGTTTTGTCATAAATGAAACCGAGAAAACCTCCGATTTCGGCTTGACTTTCCAAGTTGTAAGGTTTAACGGTCAGGTTCTGCATGAAACCAAAAAACTGGTTCATTTAGACGCTTTCACGTCTCAACCAGTGCTGGAGGTAGCCTGTGAAGATTTGCCGTTGCATGATGACTGCGTTCTCGCGGCTATTTTGGAAGGCAGCGGCAAAACTGTTAGTGTTGATACACGAACAGTCAGGGAACCTAAAGAGTTAAAACTGCCAGACCCTCAAATCAAAACCATCATCCGCAAAACTGAAGCCGCAAAATTCGAGGTAACCTTTGCCTCGAAGGTTTACGTGAAAGCTGTGCATTTGCAGTTTAAGGGTTTTAGGGCGGTTTTTGAGGACAACTTTTTTGATTTGCTGCCTACCCAGTTAAGAACGGTAGAGTGCAGAGTTGAATCAGATTTGAGCCCTGAAATGTTTGAAGCTGCATTAAAAATTGAATCGTACCCTTACACTTGATTAAACGGTTTTAAAGATAAAGCTCTTAAGTGCACTTAAAAAAAGTATTTTTGGTAGTTATGGAACATGCAAAAATAGTTTTTTTAGCTTTACTTTCAGGGTATTTACTGTTTTTATCAACCGTTAACAATTTTGAAACCCAAACGAGTGTTACATGTAAAACCGAAACAGACACTTATGACAACTTGAACTTGACAAGTTTTAAAGTAAAAAACTCTACAGAAACACCTTCACCAACCATTACACCCACACCCACCCAAACAAGTCAACAAAAACAACCTGACGTTTTCTTGGCAGACCAAGCAGGGCTAATTGTAACAGTTGTTGGAATATTAGCAGTAGTTACTGTTTTTCTGGTGGCAAGTCGTTTAGAAAAAAACGATTAACCAATAAAGCAGACAAGCATCGTGGTTTTAGCAGGGGAGTAGAACGCTTAATCGTCTGGGTGCTAGACCTAGTCAACATCATCGACGCAATACCCTTCCCAAGAACCACAAGGCGATTCAACACATAAAAATCTCATTCTTTATTTTTTGAGGGTTAACTTTTCTGTAAAACGCTTAGGGACAGGCAATGCGTTTTTTCTTTTCAAATAGCGGTTCACCTTTTTGTGGGTCCTTTTGTTATATCTAAAAACATAAGCTTTTGAATCTCTTTTTCTTGCTTGGGAGCTAAAGTAAAGCCATATTTAACGTAAAAATCAACTGCCGACTCTAAAGCATCGACAACTAAGAATCTACAACCCACCCTATGCGATAATTTTATGGCTCTATCAAAACAGAAATCACAGATATAAGTGCCAACGCCGTTTCCTTGATGTTTACCGCAGACACCTAACTGCCCAATTAACAGGGCGGGATAACCGCTGATTGGTTTAGGTAACCGTTGACCAGACGCCATTTTTTGCTTGTTTATGTACCCCATACATAAAGTTGCGAATCCAATTAGGTCTTTTCCTTGATTGAATAAGTAGGTTACTCCGAGAAGACTTTCTTGAAATGTGAGGGCTTCTTTTTTGATAAAGTCATCTATCTCTTTTTTGCCACATGAAAATTTAGTTGTGTCATCGTTTTTATCTAAAATTTTAGGAAAAGATAAATCTTGACGACTAACCGATGACTTAGTGGACATAAAATAGTCTTATTAAAGTGGACAGTTTTTAAAAGTTTCCGTTGCCCGCCTATACCGTGCCTCATCAGCTTTTGTTGGCTTCCGCTTGACTTCCTTCTGAACAGCCTTCCACTGTTCTGAATCAAGCACAGGAATTGGTTTGGGCAACATTTATTACATCTACCTTTTTGGATACAAATAGTTTTACATTTTAACACCTAAATAAGGGTTGCGCAGTTTAAAAATTGCCAGCAACGCCTGCCATGCCATGGCAGACACCATCTCGTAAAAAACCCAAACGTTGGCTTCGGCATGCTGTAGAACGCCTAATCAATCGTGTGCTAGACATAGAGAACATCATCGCCGCAATACCCTTCCAAAAACAACAAGACACTTTCAACCATTAAACAACTTTTTTTCTTTTTTATTTCAGCTTATTATTAAGCAGAGGCTAAAAAGAATTTAATCATAAGAATTTTTTCAAAGGCTAAAAAAAGACGATTTCTTATAGAGATTTAATTAGTTTCGCACTTGTTTTTGCTCACACTAAACACAAATAGCTAGGCGAAAATCATCAATATAGGGCTAAAAAACAAGTATTTTTAAAAAACACCTATTTCAATCACCTATTTTATCGATAAAATTCCTTATTAGGGTTGTTTTGGTGGTTGCTTATTAGGGGCGGGAAGAAAATCCGTTATGGTCCATGCTAGTTGACCGATTTGCATTGAGTTGTTCTTTGCAGTTCGTTGCTTTAAAAAGTAAACCAGCCTATTAGGATGCAAATAGCGGTTCTATGCAGTAACCTATAGGGGGTAGGTAGAAAACTGGAGGGGTAGGCTCTACTTGCGCATTTCTGGTTTGAGAGCTGTAAATTACTAAGGGGGGTAGGTGCTATTGGCGCAGAAAACGGTCAAAAATTGTTAAAATTTGTGGAGCAGAT
Source organism: Bathyarchaeia archaeon (assembly GCA_042296865.1). Classification (GTDB taxonomy): domain Archaea; phylum Thermoproteota; class Bathyarchaeia; order Bathyarchaeales; family Bathycorpusculaceae; genus Bathycorpusculum. The sequence continues at coordinate 805,518 of CP170178.1, forward strand.
AGGGCTGGATTTCCTCATAAATTTGCAGCTGAGAAAAAACTTGGCGCAAAAAAAGTATCTGCTCCTAAAAGGTGCCTAAAAAATTCGGTTTCGGGTGCCGTTTGGCAGGTTCCCCATTTCCCTTGTAGGATGTTTAGAAATACACTTTTGGGAGCCTAAGCCCCATAGTGCAGACCCAAAGCAGAGCCGTACTTGGTAGCTGGTTAGTCTGCCAAACGACGCGTGTTCTTTTCGGCAAATACTATGCATCAGAAAAAGAAGATAAAAATTTGTGATTGACAAGCCACAGTCACAAAAAAAGGTCTAAAGAAAGAAAAAGGTTTAGGGGCTTACTCGCATTGTTTAAGCAGTTTTTGCCAGCGTTCATCAGTTACCTGTTGAATCTGGTCAATCACATGCTTGTTTTCTAGTTTAAACAAGTGACGGAAGCGACCTTGACCTTCAAGATAAGCGGTAACTGGCTTCTTCTTTTGCGGAGCAAGCGAATAAATTTTGCTTGGCGTTGACAGCGTACGTTTACCGTTAACTGCTTCCCAGATTGGAAAAACGCAGGTTTCAACAGACAATTTAGAGTAAGACATCGTTTTCGACGGGTCGGTTCTCCAGCCACGCGGGCAAGGAGCAAACACGTGCAGAAACGCGGGACCCTCCACCTCTAAACCCTTACGCACTTTGGTCATCATGTCCTTCCAGTAATAAGGCGTCGCAGTAGCAACATATTCTAACTCATGCGCCAACACGATTTCAGTGATGGGCTTCTTCTTTTCCAGTTTACCCGGAACAGCCTTTCCAGCAGGAGTCGTAGTCGTCGCAGCACCAGTAGGAGTCGCACCGCTTCTTTGAATACCAGTATTCATGTAACCCTCATTATCATACAAAACAAACAAAAAATCGTGACCACGCTCAATAGCACCAGAAAGCGCCTGCAAACCAATATCATACGTACCACCATCGCCAGCAATAGCAATAACATCAACATGCTCCCTTGAAGGATCCTTAAGCTTCAAAGCTTTCAACGCCGCTTCAATTCCAGAAGCATTCGCCGCAGCATTCTCAAAAGCAGTATGAAGCCAAGGCAGCGCCCACGAAGTATACGGGTAAATCGAGGAAACAACCTCCATACAGCCAGTTGCTTCAGTCACAATTGTCGGTCCACGAGTAGCCTTCATAATTAACCGCAGCACAGAAGCAGGACCACATCCGGCACATGCTCTGTGACCAGGAAGAAACAAGTCAGGTTTTAAAGCAACATCTTTAGCCGTGAATTTCCATTCTTGTGTAGTCAAATTATTTTCCTCCTATTTACTCCCTTAACCCGAAATAATGCACAAGCGAGTCAGCCTTTCCGGTTTTCGCTATTCTCGCGAGTTCATCGAATATTTTCCGCAAATCTTTAGTACTTGAGTCTCTGCCGCCTAAACCGTAAATATAGTCTACAATTGGAATATGCGTCGGCAAATCGTACATTAAATGTCGAATTTCATGAAAAACCGCGCCGCCGAAACCGCCGAAACTTATGCTTTTATCCATTACTGCAATAGCTTTAGCATTCTTCAATGCATTTCGAAGGGCTTCGACCGGCAAGGGTCTGAACGCACGTAATCTCAGCAAACCCGCTTTGACTCCCTCTTGTCTCAATTCGTCAACAACCACTTTTAAGGTTCCTGAAGTTGCACCAAGACAAACAACAATCAGTTCAGCATCACCAGTTTGATAGGTTTCTATTAAGCCGTTACCATAACTTCTTCCAGTAAGATTTGCATATTCAGTATTGACTGCTTGAATCTGTTTTAACGCGTTTTTCATTGCTTCCTCTTGTTGACGTTTAAACTCAAAATAATTATTTGGTAAAGCGTTAGCACCGATTGTCAGCGGATTATTAGAATCAAGCATGTATGGAACCATTTTGCCCTCGTGACTAAGCACAAGCGGCAATTGTCGTTCACTAACAAACCTTTTCACTTCATCATCAGACAACACATCAACGTTTTCAAGCGTATGACTGATTGTAAAGCCGTCAATACCCACAATTACAGGCAACAAAACATCAAGATGCTCAGCAATCTTGAACGCTTGAATAACAGTATCATACGCTTCTTGAGCGTTTTCAGCATAAAGCTGAATCCAGCCAGAATCACGTTCAGCCATAGTATCTGACTGGTCACCGTGAATGTTTAAGGGTGCAGATAATGCACGGTTAGCTATTGCCATTACAATGGGTGTACGTGCACCTGAAGCAACAAAAAGCATTTCATGCATTAAAGCTAAACCTGCAGATGCACTTGCGGTAAATGTTCTTACGCCTGTTGCTGAAGCTGCAATACAAGCGGTTATGGCACTATGCTCGGATTCTGTGCACACAAATTGGGTTTGCACTTCACCATTAGCGACATATTCACTGAATTTTTCTACAATTATTGTTTGTGGAGTAATTGGGTAGGCAGCAACGACATCAACGTCGGACTGTTTAGCCGCTAACGCAACTGCTTCGTCACCGTTTAAAGCTAAAGTTTCTTTTTTGATTAGTTGAGTCAACTTTATTCCTCCTTTTCAGGCATTTTCATGCTAATTGCTTTAGTTGGACACTCATTAGCGCATATGCCACAGCCTTTACAGAAGCCTAGGTCAAACTCGATTTTTCCAAGTTCTGGCCTCCAACGAATTGCCCCCTCAGGACAAAGCATCACACAAGTTAAGCAAGTTACACATTTTTCTAAGTCACGCACTGGCATGTAGGTTTTCCAGTCGCCAGTCAAGAATCCCAAGCTTGATTTCGAAGAAACCGCGGCTATACTAACATCTTTCCAGCCTTTTTCTTGTCGACTCATTCAACTTTTGCCTCCTTGTAGGCTTGTTGAACAACTGCAAAGTTTTTTTCTGCCAATTCTGGCCTGAAGCGGCCCTTCAAAGTTTTCTCTATACCGCCTAGAGAGACTATTTCTGTGGCTTTGGCAACAACACCCAACAATGCCGTGTTGGTTATTGGAGCACCCAATATTTTTAGGGCTATTTCTGTTGCAGGTACTGTCCAAACTTGACCCTTGGATACACGTAAGGTATCTTTTAGTACTGACGGGTCATCGCTTGAGTTAATTATTAAACAGTCGTCAGTACGGTTTAATCCCGCGGTTACAGGTACAGTTTTAAGTAATGTATTATCCAGCACCACTACCACGTCTGGATCGTAGACTGCGCAATGTAACCTGATTGGTTCGGTGCTGATTCTGGTGAAAGCAGTCACGGGGGCACCCATTCTTTCCGGGCCAAACTCTGGGAAAGACTGAATAAATTTGCCCTCGTCAAGTGCCGTTCTTGCCAACAGTTCGCTAGCTGTCCAAGCGCCTTGACCGCCTCTGCCATGCCATCTAAACTCAGTCATTTTTTTCAGTAATAATCCCTTCTCTGGTGGTCGTTCAAGTAATTTTTACTTAATCCTTCATATACATTTTTCTAGTGTAAAGCAAAAACTCTCGTGAATAATGTAAAAAAAGCTTTTTTGAATGTTGACATAAAATGCGCTTGTTTTAACGTTGGCTCAATCAACTGGCAACAATGTAAACTAAAAAAGGTTAAGCACATTCTAAAAACGACAATACATTTATTTCTTTCCTCCAACAAACTAGACTTTTACACGGTTGCTTTTTCAAAAAGGAAGCATTGCTAAGGAGGAAAAAAGTAAATGACAGAAATTCTTCTCACAGCCGACAAGACATTAATGAGCGATTACCATAGCAACGAGTTTTTAGGATTCGGCACATGTGCCCCACCCAACTTTATCCCCGATTGGTTGTATAGTTACCTGTTTTTTCCACCCTTAAAAACGAGCAAAACTGGTTCACCCCAAACCTCACCGTATGGGTTAAGAAAAACTGAGGCCCAACTTGCAAAAGAAGGCTTCAAAGTTTCAATAGTAAGTCCACAACACCTAAAAGAAAATCTGAAAGAAGCTAAAGTTTTGGGAATCCACGTCATGGACCCCTTTGGGTTAGGGCCAGCATCAAGCACATTGGCAGCACTTTTCAAAAAAGAACCGTTTCTTGCCAAATATTTTGAACAAATGATGCAATGTCCAGAAATACGGAAGGCAAAAATTAATGGATTAAAAGTAATTGTCGGCGGACCAGGCGCATGGCAGTTTCGCTACCGAGAAAAAGCAATAAAAGATTTTGGAATAGACTGTGTTGTTGAGGGTGAAGCAGAAAAAGTTATTGGCAAACTTGTCAACGCCGCCTTAAACGGCGATGACCTCCCAAGTCGTTATGAAGTAGGGATTGAAGAAACGCCGAAACTGGAAGAGATACCAGATATTATTGGACCCTCAATTAACGGGTTAATTGAGATTGGACGGGGCTGTTGCCGTGGCTGCCGATTCTGCAATGTTACCTTGCGACCGCTACGTTGGTACCCAGTAGAGAAGGTTGAAAGGGAATTAGATGTTAACTTGAAATCAGGTTATGTTACAGGCGCCTGTATGCATGCTGAAGACGTAATGCTTTACGGGTCAAACACGACAAAGCCCAATCCAGAAAAACTCATAGAATTGCATAAACGAATAGTGAAACGCTGTGAAAGTGTAGCTTGGAGCCACTGTTCCTTAGCCGCAGTAGCGTCGAACCCTAAACTTTTTCATGAAGTCTCGGAAATTATTCTTTCCAAACAAGCATGGTGGGGCGTTGAAATCGGAATCGAAACCGGTTCAGCGGAAATTGCTAAAAAAATTATGCCTACAAAAGCACACCCATTCAAACCCGACGATTGGCATGATGTTGTGGTAGAGGGGATGGGGTTAATGCATGATAACAATTTAGTTCCCGCAGGCACGTTAATTGTTGGGTTACCTGAAGAAACAGAAGATGATATCATCAAAACTCAGGAACTAATGGATGACTTGAAAGGTATGCGCAGTTTGATTGTGCCGTTGTTTTTTGTTCCTCTTGGTCGTTTAAAAGATGAAGACTGGTTTAAAGATACTAAAATGAACAAGCAACATCGAGAGTTAATGATTCAATGTGCAGAACACGACTTTAGGTGGGTTGACAACTTAATTGATTGGACCTTCAAGGGAAAATGGTACAACAGGATAATGCGAGAATTTTACAAAGGCTTTGCGTCTTACGCAAGATATAAGGCAAGAAAAGTTAAATTTTAAAAGACAGTTGAAAAAAAATGAATACAATCGAGGAAAATAAAGCGATAATTCAAAAATTTATTGATTCATACAATAACCGAAACTTGGAAATCTTTGACACATTAGTAGCTTCAGATTATTTTGATCACACACATAAACAACAAGGCCGTGAAAAAATTAAGCAATTGTTTACAATGGCTTTTGAAGGGTTTCCTGATTGGCATGAAACCATTGAAGACATTATTGCCGAAGGCGAATGGGTATGGGTTCGTGTAAAAGCAACTGGAACACATACAGGGCGATGGACACTTTTTGGGGTTCCTTTGCCGCCAACAGGTAACAAGATTGTAATGCCGATGGTTTTCTTTTTCCGCATTCAAAACGGCAAACTTGTAGAAGGTGGAGAAGTTGATGATCAACAAGATTTCTTTAAACAGTTGGGATTAATTGAATACACTGACAAGGGCAAACAAGTTTTGGGCAGTCAATAACCAAATTTAATTAGGGGGTTTTTCTGTTTTACTCTTTGACGCCCGTATGGTTATGCTTATATACCTTGATGAAATTGAGTGTGGATTGAATTAGGCTTTGCCGCTGTTGCATAGCTCGGTAGTGCGACTGACTGTTAATCAGTAGGTCAAAGGTTCGAGTCCTTTCAGCGGCGCCATCATATTCACGAATCTATACTGGTCCCCTTTCCTTTTTCCTTTCCTTAACATCACTACAATTTCAAGGGCTTTTCATAAGAATTCAGCCTTAAAACCAAACAAGACAACTATTATCGAAAAGGCTGATTCTAATCAAGAGTTTTACCTTAAGGGCATTTATCCAATAGAAGTTCTTTCTGGAGTGCAGGATGGTTTAGTGGAGGTTCGGGCGAAAACTACTTTCCTGCATACCAGCGCATATTCAGAGGGAAAGCGCCAAGTTCGAGTCGGCGTTACTGAAAAGCGTTGGGTTAGGCGAGGCGAGGTTTTGAAGGTTCCATTTCGTCATGTTTGGTCGCATCGACGCCGAATACCAAATGGGCATGTCTGATTATGCGTGGAGGGATTTGGATTCGAACCACCACACGCTGCCGCCAGGAGAATTAGTTATTTTTTGGATATACTGAATTGTATGTTTTTAACTTGTTCGATTATTTAGTATCATATTCTTTACACTTGGAAGTTTTTTATGTAGGCGAACCATTGCTATATCAGGCGATTAACCAATGGCAGAAATCAATCAAGAAAACGAAATCCTTGTAACCGTATTGGAAAAAGAGAACATTGGAAAAAGCTTTGTGGGAACTTCTGATTTGATTGCTAAATCAGTCAGTATTCCTTTGGAAACCGTTGCCAAAAATCTTCGCAGAATTATTAACAATTTAGCGAAAGTTCTCGATACAATAGACACTCAAGGAACTAATTTTCAGGTTGATACGGTGTCATTTAATCTTGAAGTTGGGGCTTCTGGCAAAATTGCTCTAATTGGAGAAGTGGGCGCATCGAGCAATTCTTCCATTTGCATTGTCCTAAAGAAAACAAACAAATGTTTTCCTAAAACATAGATAATTGGTTTTTTCAGTTCGCATTGACTTCTAATAGTTATTTGCGAGTTGCACTACCAAGAATATCAGATGCGCAATCCTTAATCCAATTAAACCAATAATCGAATCTATATGCATAAGCTTTTGGTTCTGACTCAAGAGATGCAAGCTTACTTAGTCTTTTCCATCGCTCAGCTGCTGGAGGATGAGAAGGCGTAATTACTCCGCCAGTTGATTTAATGATTGTTTCCGACAAATCAAGTAAATGGAATAGAAGTCCGGGTCCTATAAGAACGTCAGTTGGTTTCAGTCCGCCTTCTTTACATAAGAGCAAGATTTTGGAAAACGCAAATTTGTCGGCTTCAAATTCCTGTTCTTGCGACAGTTTATAGTATTCAACAGACCTTTCGCCAATTCGCATTTTTGCCGTATCGTTACTTAAATGTCCCAAAATTACGTGAGCGTATTCATGGAGCAAAATGAACCATTCGGTAAAATTACAATGACAAATGATAGTTTTGTCGTAACCTGATATACTAGGGCAATCGAGTGCAGGAGCTTTATTTAAGATATCAAGATTACTGGTCGCACAAAATCCTGCAAGAATAAAGATCGTCATCCCGAAGTCGTCCTCCGTATAATCATGACAGAAAGGTTTTGAATCTCGCCATGAATCAAGTGAAAAATAAGATCGAAACAAAAACATTAAAGTGTATATTACTGCTGAATCAAATAGGATAATTGCTCCATTTCTAGGAGTTCTAATAGAACAAGCGTTGATTTGTCTTGTTGGTAGAAAACCAACAGGTATTTCCGAAAGACCTGAATATTCTGGACCCAGTATTTTTAGTGCAGCCGCTTTAGTTACATTGATAAACATACATGTCGTTGCTTTTTTAGGGTCTTTCCATTCTTCCGCTTCGGCCTTAAGAAAATCTCGATCTAGCTCAGTAAAGACTCCTGAATTGATCGCTTCATCAATAAGTCTCTCGTCACCCATTCCCGCCACTAATCTTTGTGCTATAGGGTCAGAAAGCTTAGTGCATAGTTCCTCAAAGAATTCCTGATCAGTTGGTTTTTCCATTTTTTCTTCTGCTATCAGCTATCTACAATCCTAGAATTTAATTTTACCGCTGACCAGTTTACTCCAATTGAACTGCAGATTTCAGTGGCCTTTTGATATGACTGCAAAATTACAAGAAAGGGCTTACATGTTAACTGTTATATTGACATCCCTAAGAAGTGATTATTTGACTCTGCAATGCTCAAACTGAACTATGAGAACTTTGTTTGCAAAATTCACCTTAGTATGAGAGGTCATAGGGATAAGCAGGGGAAGTTCGACTGGGCTAGTGCAGTTTTGGATGCGGGCATTATCAGCGGTATCACATTTTTTACGGGGCTTGGCACTTTAGCGTCTAGCTGTGCCATTACGCCTGAGAGTTTGTGTGTTCTTTTGAGTGCGGTTGGTGCTGAGTTTCTGGGGATCTTGGCGACTAAGAGAGGGCTTGTGCAAAAAACGGTTGGGAGCTGCTAAGAATTGGAAGCTAAGACGACTTTGCGTGTTCCTGACTTCATGAAGCCTATTCTTGAAGATATTAGGCTTTTGCGCTCTGATGGCAACAACCCAAACAGGATGATGAACAAGCAGAAAGAGGAACTGTGGAAAAGCCTGGAAGAGTTTGGCTGGACAGACCCCATCCTAACAAACCAAGATGGCGTTTTTACAGATGGAGAACAACGGGTTAGCGTCTGCATTGCCCATGGAGAGTTTTACGCGCCAGTATATCGTATGAAGGAACTTTCCGATGCACAGCGACGCCGACTCAGATTAATCGCCAACGAATTAAAGGGCAAGCACAACAAAGAACTCGAAGAAGAGGAATGGCAACGCATTATAGACTTAGGACAAGGAGAAGAGTTAGAGTCTTTTCTTGATTCAATGGGGGAAAAGTTGCCTGAAACGTTAAGGGATGAACACGAGAAGGTTTCGATTATCCCTGAGACTTACGAGTTAATTGTGGAATGTAACGATGAAACCGACCAGAACGCAAAGTTTGAAGATTTACAGGTTAAGGGCTGGAAGGTTCGGGTTCTAAATCTTTAGGAGACGCCGCTATGGATTTTGATTTTTCGCACCAGTGGCAAGCCGGCAATTCTTTTCGTGAAGAATCTGTTAGAGGCACTTACGACCTCAAAGATGTTAAGCTGGAAAAGCATTTTCACGGGAGCATCCCAATCGATGGATTGAATTGGCAAATCGGCGTAATTGTAGGACCAAGCGGCAGCGGAAAAACCAGCATAGCCCGCAAACTGTGGCCTAATGCGTATTTTGCTGATTTACAGGAACGCTATAAGGAAAACTGTTTTCTTAATGATTTTCCTGCGGAGTTAAGCATTAAGGAGATTGAAACGGCGTTATGTAGTAGCGGTTTTAGTGAGCCGCCGTCTTGGCTTAAAAGTTACGGGGTGCTGAGTCAGGGCCAGAAAATGCGTGTTGACGTTGCCCATGCGCTTTGTTTGCCTCAAAACTTGGTTGTTTTTGATGAGTTCACAAGCACTGTGGATCGTACTGTGGCGCAGATTGGCAGTTATGCAATTAGCCGTGCCGTCCGCAAGCAGTCAGGTAAACAGTTTATCGCAGTCACCTGTCATTTTGATGTTCTTGATTGGCTTGAGCCTGACTGGGTTTATGATGTGGGCGCTAACGTTTTTTGGGATTACACAGGCACACTACAGGAGCACAAGACAGCTCTTGGAACTCAGGTTAGGGTTGTAAAAAAAAACGACGTCACCCATCAATCAGCTTATCAGTGCATAGGTGCAACCTTGCCATGTGGCAGGTGTTTAGGGAACATCACTATCTAAACACTAAGGCTCTTGGGGCTGGCATACGATGCTATGTCGCCAAATATGGGGATAAACCCATTGCGTTTATTGCAGTTTCGAATGTTCACATGAAGGTGCAGTATTATCGGGTTAGCCGTCTGGTTGTTCTGCCAGATTATCAGGGCATCGGTGTAGGTAAACGGTTGCTAAATTTCATGGCTGACTTCTACAAACGGCAAACAAAACGTCCATTCTACATTGTAACAAGCAATCCTCAACTTATTCGAGGCTTGAAAGGTTGGCAGATTAAACGGTTTGGGCACGGTAGCTGTGGACGAAGCGACACAAGGATAAACCGAGAATTAACCAAATCCAATAGCAGGGAGCGGTTAACTGCCTCGCTTGAGTATGTAGGAGTGCCTAAGCAGTGACGCTTTTTGTTTTTGCACTTTTTGGTTCAATTTTTGGGGGTAGGGTTTGAAGGCAGACCTGTTTAAGCGCAGGCAGCGAATGGTTCGTCTTATCGCTGTTGGAAATAGTTTAAGCGCTGTTGTCCAAACCCTTGCATCTGAATTTAAGTGCTCTGAAAGGGCGATTTACAAAGATTATGAGCAGATGAACACTTGGGCGCATGCCATTGAGCAGGATAAACAATTAACCACGATTTTACGTGCAAGACTGGACTATTTGAACAGAGAAGCCATGAGTATGTTAACTGAAAACGGAGACGGCAAAGCATTGAGTACCAAGGATAAATTCGTGAAGATTGGCGCTCTAAACACTGCTCTCAAAATTACGGTTGAACAAATTAAGGTGGGACAGGAACTTGGGTTGATTGAGAGAAAACCCGAAGTTATTCAGTCCGCCGTTAGTTTGGCTATGCCGTTTGAGGCGTCGCCTGAAATCAAGGCTGCATACGCCAAATTTGCTGAAGCACAAAAGGCTGAGAAGGATGCCACAACAAAAGCTGAACCTAACGCCGGGCACTGATTTTCTGCGGTATTGCCCGCACCCTGCACAGCTGCCTTTCCACGCTGGCAAAGGCGTCTATAGCCAACGTGCTTGCCTCTGTGGAACCGGGTCGGGAAAGACAAAATGCGGTCTAGCCGAGGACATCCGCTGGGCGCTGGATTATCCCGGGAGCGTTGGCTTCATTTTTGAGCCATCTTACCCAATGATGAAGCGCATTCTCTTCCCAACTTTGGAGAGCAAAGATTTCTTCGGCTGTCGTTATCCATTTACCCAAAATCCCTATGTAGCAGACTTTAACCGTGGCGATTTGCGGCTGGATTGGTTTAACGGTTCGCAGTGGTGGTTTGTATCACTGGATGATCCAGAAAAAGCGGAGGGTCCTAACGTAGATTATGCACACATTGATGAAGCGCGGCTAGTTCGCCATTTTGATACTGCTTGGCTTACGGTTGTCCGTAGGCTTCGCACGAGTGGCCGCTGCATGGTTCCAATTAACCCAGCCATTTGGCTCACAACAACGACCGATTCACCGGGTAGCCCCTTGTACAATGTCACGGAAAACCCTGAGACCAATTCATCTGAAATGCGGATTTACCGTTGGAGCATCTTTGAGAACCCAACCTTGCCTAAGGAGTTCTTGACTGAGATTGTGCGGACTCATACTGGCGGCTTAGCTGACCGCTTTATCTACGGCAAATTCGCCACCGTCGCCGCAGGTAGCTTGCCTTTTGACTCTTCCAAACATATTCGCGGACTAGATAAAGCGTTGATTGATAAGGTCAGCTTTGGCGTCGATTTTGGTTGGAGTGCCCCCTCTGCTATTGTGGTGAACGCTTTTGACCCTGACGGCAGAGCCTACGCAGTAGACGAGTTCTATAAACGCGAGACTACAGATGAAGAGTTAGCCGAGGCAGCCAAAGACTTGCAAGCGGAATGGGGTAAGGGAACGTTTTGGTGCGACGCCCGTTTTCCACAATCAATTTTGAAGCTTTGCCGGGCAGGATTAGACGCTAAGCCCTATACTTTCAAACGGGAAGATGGCCTGAGAGAACTTGGAAGCCGGTTAACACCCGCCAGTGATGGAAAGCCCCGCCAATTTGTAAGCAAACGCTGCGTCAACCTCATATCTGAATTGTTGGAGTATCGCGAAGACGTAAAGGAAAACGACCATGCGACTGATGCTTTACGGTACAGTTTGCCGCTTGCGCAGGAGGAGAAGCCATTTCTATATGTATTTCGACGTTGAGATTTGGAAAGTGCATAAATCTAACAGTATAATCCTCAAGGCAATATCAACGTCAAAAGTTTTCGTTTTGTTTTTGTGAATACCCTTATTTCCAAAAGGCTTTTTAAGTTAAGCCTGGGAAAAACAAAGCCATAGAGTCGGAGATTTCAGGGGAAAGCCTAGTGGTAGCAAAAGGCAAAACTGAGGAAGCTGTGGAATGGTACAGCGAAAACTTTGAAAAATACCAAAAGCTTGCACAAACGGTAGAAAAAATAGTTAAGGATTTGCTTAAAAAAGAAAAGATAAACTTCCATGATGTAACTAGCAGGGCAAAAGACATAGAAAAATATAATGAAAAAGCTTCAAAAGAAAAATACAAAGACCCACGTTCCGAAATCATGGATATGGCGGGAATTAGGGTAATAACGTACCTTGACTCTGACGCTAAGAAAGTTGCAGAGATCATTAAAAAGTCGTTCAAATATTTCCCAGAATTTAGCGTCGACAAGTCGGAGCAACTTGGACAAGACAGAGCCGGCTATCGTTCTGTTCATTGTATATGTAATTTAGGCGAAAAATTCAAAGCGCCAGAAAATGAAGAATTTGTTGACTGTCTATTTGAAATTCAAATCCGAACAATCCTGCAACATGCTTGGGCGGAGTTCGAACACGATAGAAACTATAAGTTCAAAGGCGTTTTGCCTCTATTGTTGAAACGCAGGCTTGCAATGGTCTCTGGAAATCTTGAATTGATGGATTGGACGTTCGAGTCAATAGCGATGTCTTTTAATGAATATACCATTGGGCTGCATGAAAAGACTTCAAAGGGTGATTTGACTCCTCTAATCACCTCCGCATCGTTGAGCATTTACCTGGGCAAGAAACTTGAAGAACTTGTAAAGAATGGGCTTCAACCTGTTTTGTATTTTGATTCCAAAGTAATCGGTGAACTTGCTACTATGGGAATCACCAATTTGGATCAGCTCGAGAAAGCGATTCCAGAAGATTTCGTCAAAACCAACCTTGAACTTAAATCATATTCAACTTATACAAGCACTCTCATAGACCTCATGATTATTTATAATGCTAATGATTATTTTGAAAAAGCTTGGAAGCAGACCTGGAATTCTTTGGATCGCGAGTCAATCAACCTGTATAAGCACTATGGTGTCCAAATCGATCAATTGATGGAAAAATACAATCTTAATGTCGAAGATTTTTCTGACCAATATGAACCACCAGATTATGAAGAGGAGTATGAACCCCCCGAGTATGAACCCGATTATGAGCCGCCTGAAGAGGAACCACCAGATTTTGAAGAATATGAATCACCCGAGGAAGAATACGAGCCACCAGAAGAGGAACCACCAGAGCCTGAACCACCCGAAGAAGAACAACCAGATGTAGAACTACCTGAAGAAGAGTATGAGCCTCCTGAGGAGGAGTATGAACCACCTGAAGAGGACCCGCCTGAGTTTGAACCTCAAGAGCAAGAGCCACCTGACTATGAACCACCGGAAGACGAGCCTCCCGATACAGAGCCCCCTGAAGAAGAACCGCCAGACAGTGAGCCTGAAGATAATCCTGACGAGCCACCCTAAAACGAGCGCCGCTTGACTTAGAAGAGAAACCGTTATTGTCTGTAGTTAGGCGTTGAAGCTTACTTTTTCAGTAGCAAATCATTATGATCCATAAACTGACTTACTATCTGAGTCCCGGTAGATTATAGTGTGGTGGATCCTTAAAGATGCCAGTTATATCTATTGGGTCTCTTGCAACTTCTGAAACAAAAGGTTTTGACGCAAATTTCGGCAAATCCTTACAGAATTTCTCAAGCTTGGCAAGGCTTATATTTTTAAAAGCACCACGATTATTTATTATGAATTTTCGCAATTGAGCCATTTCCTCAACGCTATCTAGAAGAATTCCCGCTTCAAAATTGTTGCCAAACCCGTTTGAAGTTAGATTTGACGAAGTCACTAAGGCTTGACATTGTGTCATATAGATTTTTGCATGGAGCTTTTCAGAGTATCTAACCTTAACTGTTACCTTCAGGTTATTTTTAACGTGTTTAAGGAAATCAAGCAAGATTTGATAATCAGTAAGTCCATTTTCATGATCTTGAGCAGATAAACGTATCCACATTTCTAATTCTTTAAGATGACTCGGGCGAGAATTCAAGATTCTTAGTATTTCTTTCAATCCGGCTGGAGAAATGAAAGGGGATACCAAAATAATTGATTCTGTACCCTTTTCAAGTAACCTTTCTAACGTTTTTTCGTTTGGTCTTACTACGTTCATGTTTGACTCTCTCCAGCATTAAGTCCAATAATGCTAATGTGTCAGATTTGTTAATGCTTTGGTTTTGCTCATTGCACCAAGGAGTGATAAGACAATTGGGGCAACCATCTTCACAATTGCATGTGGATACTAAGTCTCTCGCTTTTTGCAGTATCTCATGAATATGATTAAAGCAATATTCAGCCAATCCAAGCCCCCCTGAAAAGGTATCAAATAAGTAGAGAGCAGGTTTACCATCATTATTCGAGTCTGAAAGTAAGTATTCTGAAGAAACATCATGCGGATCAAAGTCGCTAATTATAGGAACCATTGCATGAGTTGAATGCTCAAGTCCATGGAGAGCAACCACAAAATCATCACGACTTTCTTTACCAACTTTTATCAAAAATTCTTGTACAAAATCTTCGCTAAATACAATTCGAAGGGCAGATGTTATGTATTCCATTTTTGGTGCCCATGTTGTCTTAACATCACCTAACTCATCTTTTCCCATTCCGCCTTTTCCTTTCCCAAATTTTACTTCTCTATAAAGGCGTACCTCACTCTTCAAATCTATGTCACCGTAGTGTGCAGAGAATCCGGGATATTTGCGAGAACCTAAATCTTTTCCTTCAAGTTTTATTTGCCTTTTAGGCATTGCGAATGTGTATGTGTCGTCATTCTGAATGCGCTCGACATAGACCGCACTTTCTTTAGTCTTAATTTCTATTGAACGATAGAATTCACCATTATTAATCCAAATGGCATCAGTGAATAAATCTCTTGGAACGAGATGTGAGTCACATTCTCCCACTTTATTTTTATTATTTCGATCAATTACGTCAAACTTGCCTTTAGAAATTGGAATTCTAATGTTCTTGTAAATGTCTCCTTTCTCAGGTGCGCTCTTTGAAAAGCTCCAATATGCCTGCCCTCGCCTAATCTCTGAATATACTTCTTTTCCCTTATCTCTTAAGGTCTCCAATATTTCCTTAACTGATGGTCCAAAGTAACTCTCAAAGTCACTTTCGGAGTATCCACCCACTTGTTTCCCTTCCCATAAAGCACAAAGCAATTGCGAGGTGAGAAGATTCTTGTTCTCTATGGGGACTTTTGGAGTTTCAGTCCTCTGAAATGCCTCCCAAAAAACCTTAGGATCTCTGGCAAAATACTGCTCAAATGGGTCATTTCGAAGCATTATTATGACAAGTGATTCACCTTTTCTTCCAACTCTTCCCGCCTCTTGAAGAGTGCTCGAAATAGTTCCGGGATAACCCAGCATCATACAACAACTTAAATCGCCAATATCGATTCCTAATTCCAGTGCACTGGTAGCACTAACATGCACTATTTCTCCGGAAATCATTTTGTTCTGAATTTCAATTCGATCTTCAGGTTTTGATCTGGAAGAAAAAGTGGCTACTCGGTCTTTGTAAGTGGAACCTGTTCGTGTAAAAGCTCTTCTAAGAAGTTGATCAAAATGCTGAACACCATTAAGGGATTGAATGAAAGTCAATGTCCTTAGAGGATCATTCTTGGTTAATACAACCTTTGTCAATACATCTATCGCATCAGTTGTTGGTTCTCTTCTTGTTAATTCATCTTTAAGAAGTGCGGGGTTCCAAAGCAAAAAGGCCTTCGGATGAGAAGGAGCTCCATCGTTCATTATAGTCTCAAAGGGTAACCCAACAATTGTCTCCGCTTGGTTTAGTGGATTTGGAACAGTAGCAGAACAACAGACAAACTGTAATTTAGTATTACCAAGTCTAAAGCATAAAAGCCGTAGACGTCTCATTAATAAGGCAACGTTTGCACCGAATGCCCCACGGTATGAATGTATTTCATCTAATACTACGTATCTAAGATTTTTGAAAAAGTCTTCAAATGATCCAGCCTTGGTTTTTAAATGAGGCAGCATTTTAAAATGCAAAGCGTCAGGATTTGTAATTATAACTCTTGCTTTACTTCTTATATTGCGCTTGTCCATCTCTGCTTGTACATCACGATCATATTTTGCGCAGACAATTTTCCTGCCGTCTATTGTAACATTAAATAAATTTCTTTCAGGATTCAATTCGTTGGGTGAATTATCTTCACTGAGATCTGTTAATTTTATAATCTGATCATAGCTCAGAGCTTTTGTTGGAAAAATGAATAAAGCGGTGGAATCGTGATTATTTATCAACTCGGAGAAAACAGGTATCAAATAGCAATGAGTTTTGCCGCTTGATGTTGGAGTTTGAATAACAACGTTCTTACCCTGCATCGCAAGCTTAATTGCTTCGACTTGATGGCTGTAATAACACTCATCATTTATTCCGTGAGCTTTTTCAATCGCTTCCAGCAGCTTAGGCGGAATTCCTAGCTTTTTCCCATCCAGCTTAGCGTACTTTGCTTTCTGCGGGCGTTGAGGAGCCCAATGAATATCGACTTGAGTATCTGGAAAAGTCTTTATTAATTTTTGAATTTTTGGGGCTACTTTTATCTGCTCATACTTTACCTTGACAGGCGGTTCATCATTAAGCTGTAAAAATTCAAGTCGTTTCGGGGAAACAGCGAGTAGTGAATCGCATTTCAAGCAATAAATACCATCTTCTTTTTCATACTTAAGAGATGACCATGCAGAAAGTTTTCTAGTTATAGTTTTGTCATAATATGTTCGAATAGTTATCGTTCTGCAAAATCCTTTTTTTACTTGCAAGAATTTTTCAAATTCTTCGCAGTTTGGACATTCAAACAATTGTCTCTCCCCGCCACTTGCCCTTAAGAATAGATACAGGCAAGTTATTACTCTTATGTCTGCAGAAATTGTATTTGAAATATGGAAAATTCCTTTGGTTGCTACTTTGTTATTAAGATTATCACTTAGCCTAATAACCAGAAAAAACAGCAGAACGATAATTATTCCTGAACATACGTTATATGTTAATTCTTATAAGGGCTGTTTTATGATAGGGCTATTTCGTTAGGCAACTCTGGGAAAGCGGTAAGCTTTGCCCTCTCCCCAGATCCGCGAGGCTTGCTGTTTTCCCCATGGGTTGAACAACGTTTCGGGTCTGTTGCTGCTTGAGTGAAGGTTCAAGAAAAAACAAGCCGTTGCATGAACATATAGCTTCGATTCTGCCTTTTCGAGTGCTGGAAGCCACTGAGGGCAAGCCACTCCGGATTGCTGGAGTTGCTATGACTGCGGGCATGTCCCGTAACAATAACGTTTACACTCCTGAGGAACTGCAGGCTTTCGCTCCTAAACTCATCGGATCACCTCTCTATCTTGAGCATGTAACCGTTAACAATGCAATTGGAAAAGTTACTAACTGCGTTTTTGACGCTCAAACCAAAAGTTTGCTGTATGAAGCGGAGATTAATGACTCAGCTATTGCTGAGAAAATTAGGAACGGCTTGATTCAGCATGTGAGTGTTGGGGCAGACTATGACACGCTTGATTCGGCGAATGTGCCGCATGGACTGCATAACGCGGAGATGTCGCTTGTTGCAGTGCCCGGTATTCCCGAAACCAACATCCAAGTCTTAGAGAGCCTGCTACATAAGGCGACTGAGAACTTAGAGCCCGAGATACCTGGCGAATACTTCTTGGGTTTTGTTCAAAACTCGAACCTGTTTTTGCCTGAACATTTCAGGGCTGCTTGGTTAGATCAAGTAAACGGTGTTCTGGCATTGATGGGCAAGACGCGGGCTGACCCTGCAGTTGAGAGATGCCACGAAATTCTTTTCCTAAAATCCAAATGGCAGCCTAACACGGTTGCTGACTGGCTTAAGCTGCATCCAGACTACGCAATGTCAGCGGGGTCGAACGTTCAAATTAACGGAGTTGAACAAATGGAAAAAGAAGAATTAGAAGTTAAACTCAGTGAAACAGAAGCCAAATTGGCGACTGCTGAGAGTAAACTGGCGGAAACCAACAACAGGATTGAGAATCTTAAGCAGCTTGTGCCAGGTGTTGATTTGCTGGTGAATCCGCCAAAGTTGATGCCCGTTTCTGAATGTTTGCAGCGGCTTGGACGCTTGGAGTTACCCAAGATGCAGGAGAGGCTCTCGCTGGGTAATCAACTCCAGGCTCAAAAAGTTCGCAAAGAGATTTTCGAGGTTAAGCAAAAGTATGGGGTGGCTTGATGGCTAAGGAAAAAAGCTTCTATGACCAAAGCAAGACTCGGGTTCTTGATAATTCTGAGCTTGCGGCTTGGCTAAGGGAAATTGAGGATAAGGTCAAGAAGCAATGATTTACGCTCACCTTTGTGGGGGAGAGTACCAAAAGACGAATTTTGGGAAATCAAAAAATTTGGAGATTGATTTAGATGGCTGACAAAACTGGCAAGACATGGATGGCTGTAGGAGAAACTGATGATCCAAATGCGCTCATAGAATCTTTTGAGGCTGAAGCGGCTATCACTAAAGGCTCACCCGTTTACTTAAGCGCTGACGACAAGGTGTCTGAGAGCCCCGGTGGAGATGAAGCTATAGGCGTAGCAGTCAAAACCGTTGCTTTAGGCGAGAAGTGTCCAGTGCTTAAGCGTGGCAGAGTCAAAGTTACCGCTAACGGCGCAATAACCAGAGGCAAAGCAGTCTGTAGTGCCGCAAGCAGAAAAATCACACAACTCGTAGACCAAGCAGTAAACGAAGGCGGTTCAGCAACCTATACATTATACTACAATCGCAAACTCGGAACCGCTCTTGAATCTGCAACAACCGATGGAGACCTAATCTTCATCGACGTGGAGAAGTGACAGCATTGAAACCCCGACTATTTGAATCACTCATGCAGGGGCAAGGCGAACAACGTGAACTCTACGAGAAGCTAAAAGCAAAGACTGAATCGCCGTTTTTCAAACGCTACGTGCAGATGGGTATCAAAGAAGGCCTGTTCAGTGACGCTGCAAGCGCATTAGGCACGATGCATAACACGTTGGTAGAAGCGTCGTATCCTGAGTTGATTGGCAGAAACATCATCAATGTTATGCCTACAACTGAAGCGATGGAACGTTTTCCGCTCGATGTTGATGCTGTAGCTTACCGGTACGCTGAAGGCTCAATGACACGGCTAAGCGGCAAAAAAAGCCCAACTGTTGACATCCACACAAACAAACTAACCGAGTCCTCAGAGGAGTGGACAAGGGAATTTGTTGAAGACGCCACTTGGAACGTTATGAACAACATGGTTAGCAAAGTCGGCAGAGCCTTAGGCATTCAGGAAACCACTGACGTCATCGCATTGTACGCTGCAATTGCGGCTGCTGATTTAGCTAGCGGTGCTGAATTAGCTGGCGGAGCCGCGGTTTTTAGCTGGACTAAACTACTTGAGCTTCACAACGCCGTTAAAGGTGAAAACTGGAAACCCACCGTGCTGGCGATCAATGAAATGCAGCTTCATCAACTGCTAAACGATGACAAATTCGTTAAATCCGTCTATTTGCCAAGCAGCGAAACTGACATAGTGCAGGGTTCAATCGGCAGCGTCTTGGGTATGAAGGTGCAAGCCAGCACACTCGTGCCCAACGGCACTGCTTATGCGATTGACACCCGGGTTGCTTCTGCTATGTTGCTGCGCCGAGACGTCACGGTCGAGGACTGGGAGAGCGTCAAAGAAGGCAAGTATGGTGTCCGTGCTACTACACGCTTTGGTCTAGGTGTCTTGCGCTCAAAAGCAGTTGCCAGAATGACTAACATTAAACTGACTCTAACATAGACTGTCAGAGTCAACTTCCTTTTCTCCCCTTTTTTTGGGATTCCAAAACTGTTCGAGGCTAATCTATGAGTTCCGTCCTAAGAAGAATCCGTGAGATCCTCTCTTACGCGCCTGCGGGGGGTGCAGTTTCCCCAAATGGTAGAGCTTTCTATGATACCTCATCTATCCCCTTAGCTAAAGTTATGGAACTCTACGAACGCGACCCAACCTGCAAGGCAAGCGTGGACTTACTGGCTGCCTCCACAGTCGGCATGGGCTTCTACACCACCGTAAATGAAACCTATGATAAAGCAAAAGAGGCCAAAGCAGCCGTTGATAAGTTCTGCGAAGACATAAACTTGGATGGCTTGCTTAACGATATGGCTAAGCCGCTTATTGGCTGTGGGAACGATTTCTGGCTCAAACTAACCCCTGATAAACTCACGGATACCGTGCGCATGCCTATTGATGCGGTGCAACGCATCGGGCTTAGCAGCGTTCCCACGCTAAAACTGCCTTACAAAGTTACAGGCTACCAACTCAAGAACACCTATATGGGTGATAGCAAAGAAAGCAATGAGCTTAAGCCTAAAGCTGTGATTCATTGGCGCCTAGACGGCGATGTTCCCTCTGGCTATGGAGTTGGCTTGCTGCAAGTACTTTTGCACACGTTAACTATTGATTCAGACAGACGACCGTCTGTTGCTTGGATGAAAGCCAAAATCGAGCGTATCATGCCCAAGATTTTTGAGAAATATGCAGGTCCTGATGTTTTGGCGATGCTTGAAGGAACTGATGAGGAGACTTGTAAAAAGTTTGAGCAAGCTATCAAAAACCGCAGTGAAGAGGGCGCTTGGCTTTTCTATAACAAAAAAATCGATGTGAGACCTGTCACGATTGACCCGCGAGCGCAGGGTTTTGTTTACTACATCGACCACATCATTAACCAGTTTTATTTAGGCTGTGAGACTCCTTTGCCACGGTTGTTTAGCACGCCGGGCTTTACCGAGGCTTCAGCTAGGGCTGCGTTGGACTTACAGGATATGCTCATTAAACCCGTCCAGCGTTATGTCAAGCGACAAGTTGAACGAGAAATCTTTGCACCTATCGTTGCTCAAGCTGGGCTGGATTCGGCTAAGGCTAAAGTGCGATTGAATTATGGCAGCCCCGAAACACCTGAGCTAGTGCCTGCTGACCTTATCAAAGCCGCTGAGATTGGGCTGGTACGCCCTGAAGAGTTCCGCAAGAACGCCGTAAAGTTTGGTTGGCAACTCTGGGATACTAACCCAAGCAATTCTAAAGGCACGGAGGCTTAGAGGCTTGGTTGAGGTCCCTTATGGCCAGTATTCTGAGGCGTACAAGGCTATTCATAGTGCTCTTATGGATATAACTTGTCCACCACCGGGCAAACGTACCACAAAACTAAGCTTCAACTGGAATGTAGATGGAACATTAAAGTCAGTATTGTTTTATCAAGTTAGCGAGTTGCTTTTCACGCTTACTTTTGTTTGGAATCTTGACGGCACATTGAATGAGGTTTCTCGGTTGGAGGGAGTCTAGGTGTCAATTGTTTGGAGTTTTATAGTCATAATTTGACAGGTGAAAAATATGGAAAGAACTATTGAGAAAATTGGTTGGAATGCGCTTTGGCGCATTGACAAGTTTCGGGATCCAGAGGGTGAGGTTGCGCGGTGTTTGCAGGCGGGGCTTTCGATGCAGGCTGCTTTGGAACGGTTTGCTGGTGCGTTTATTGCCACTGAGCGGATTGAGGCAAATTTGGCGTTAAACGAGGGTTTGCAGGAGTTAATCGATTTGGCGTTTGGACTTGGTACGCCGACTGCTTTTGATACTACTAATGGCTATTTGGGTGTTGGTGACAGCAACTCGGCGGCGGCTGCGGCGCAGACTGGTTTGCAAGCGGCTACTAACAAGCTCTACAAGGTCTTTGATGATACTTATCCGGTGCGAACAAATCAGACGGTTGAGGCGAGGGCTACTTTTGGCAGTGCTGAAGGGAATTTTGCTTGGGAGGAATACACGCTGGCCAATGGAAATAGTGATGCTGCGAAGAATTTGAATCGGAAGGTTGAATCTAAGGGTACAAAGGCGTCTGGTGAAACGTGGACTTTGAGCCTGCAGATAACGTTCAGTTAAAAGCATCTTTTCCTATTCGAGGGTGTTTGGTTGGCTCGCCTGTTTGAAGACGGTTTTGAAAACGGAGACTTTAGCGCTTGGACAGGCACTACCATCGGTACAGGCAGCGACGTTGTTGAAGTAATAACCACTGCTCCACATCATGGAAGTTACCACGCTCATTTCTATTATGATAACGTATGGAACAACTATAACCACGTTAGAAAATTGTTTACTGGCGGTTCAAGACGAAACTTGCGTTTTTACATGCAATTTAACACTATAAGCATCCCTTCAGGGCAAAACACACAGTATGCAACTTTATGGAATGGCGCAACAGGTAGAACAGGCATTTACCTTTGTATACATAATGTTTCAGGCGTTAATTATTTCAGCATGATTTATCGTCATGACGCAACTCAATCAACAATTCTATCTGATGTCATTCCCGAGACAGAGAAGTATTATTGCTTTGAACTTGAGCTTTCTATAGGCTCAGGTAATGGTTTTGCCAAAATTTACATTGACGGCGAGGAAGTTCTAAGTGCAACTGCGCTTGATAATTCAGACCATGGCACTATCGATTACACTCAGATTGGTTGCTGGAACGGTTGGGCTAACGGCTATTCTGATGTATATGTTGATTGCGTCGTGATTGCTGACGCCTATATTGGGCAGCATACGATTTTTAGTGACGGGTTTGAGGGGGGCAATTTTGATGTCTGGACGGCTAATGGTGTTGAAGGTGGTTCCACTATTTCTGTGCTTAGTGAATCACCATTTGCAGGCACAAAAGCGGCGAAAGTGTATTTTGACGCTTTTGAGAATGATGCTTACGTTTATAAGTCAATTTCGTTGGATGAAGTGTACCTTGGTTGTCGCTTGAACGTTTCTGATTTTCATGGATTTAATATTTATCGTATGATGCAGTTTTTGTGGCTTTTTAGGAGCAGTACGCCTAATGCTTTTTTGCTTTTAAAAGCGGTTGATGACACAAGCGCTCCACTGCTTTGTCTTGGATACTACGATTATAATGCTTACACGCAAGTGATTAATGGAACGCATCAAGTATCTAAAAACGCCTATCATTGGTGTGAGCTTTACTGGAAACGCTCAACAGGCACAATAAGAGTTTGGTTAGACGGTTCAGAATGTACTGAGTTAAGGGTTGACGGCGGAAATTTTGGTGCAAACCCTGTAGATAGGGCTGGAATCGGTGCTTATCAAAGAGGCATAGGTACTTTGGAGCAGACCGAGGCAACGATTTATGTTGACGATGTTGTGGTTTCTGATGTTTATATCGACGCTGGCTTAGCCGCAATATTAAAGGAAGTAGCAGACTCTTTTAGCCTCCAAGATAGTTTGCTATGCAACAAAACGTTAGGATTAACTGACTCTGTTGGTATTCAGGAGGTTTTAGGCAGAAATAAGCCGTCGCTGCCAATTCTGGATTTTATAGCTTTAAATGACCATTTAAAAGCTAACAAGCTATGTTTGCTTACGGATTCTGTTTCCTTTGTAGATTTGGTAACGGTATTTTCTGGCGCTTTAATTAAATCGGTTGTTGATGCGGTGGGTTTGCATGATGCTGTGTTGGTGGATAAACCGGCTGTTGTTACTGACGCTGTTTCGCTGCTAGAACAGGCTTTTAGGCATAAGTCTGCTGTTTCGATTGTTGATTTTGTCGGTGCTGTTGAGGTGGTTTTGGCTTCTAAGGTTTTGGCTGTAGTTGACTCGGCAGGTTTGTCGGATTTTTTGGAGCTTTTGAAGGCTTTGAGGGTTTCTGATTCTCTTTCGCTTGTGGATGCAGTTTCTACTCCTA
Organism: Bathyarchaeia archaeon; assembly: GCA_042296865.1. GTDB lineage: Archaea > Thermoproteota > Bathyarchaeia > Bathyarchaeales > Bathycorpusculaceae > Bathycorpusculum. The sequence continues at coordinate 829,118 of CP170178.1, forward strand.
GCCGGTTTTTGCGTGCTTTGGATTCATTGGGGCTTGCGGATGGTGCCTTGGTGAATAAGGTGTTGCTGGTTTCTGAGAATGTTAGCTTAGCTGAGGTTATTGAGGTTGGTACTGGGGGGGTTAAGAAAACTAGATTGTTTTTGTTATTGGGGGATTTGGCGATTCAGTTGACAGGTTAAAGCTATATGTTAAGTCTTTTATGCGGTTCATTCCGTAACTTTATTTTCAAAGTTGGGGTTAGTTTGCTTTGGCTGCTGTAACGGTTGAGGACGTCTGGGATACTCTTAATGTTGGCGATTCTGAGATTTCTAACCTTAAAGTTCAGAAGATGATTAAACGAGCTGCTGTCACAGTTGGACTTGAAATCTCGGCAATCATCGAGTCCTCAAATTGCACAGACGCTCAAAAGGAAGCTATAACGATTTTGTCGGCGATTTATGGAGTCTGTTTCTTGTCTGGCGGCTCAGCGGTGGGATTAAATTTTCAGGTAGGCGACGTCAACGTTACACAGTCTTCCAAGCTACCCAGCTTAGATGTGCTACAAGGCGAGCTATCCCGCCTACTTGACAAGCTAAAGACATCCTATGTTGGGAGGGCTTAACCATGGGCACGGTTCCAGATGCATACTTTGAGTTTGTAATGCATTATGCACCCTTCTTTTACGTTGTTCCCACTAACTTAGCTGCGGATGCGGCTGCTGGGCAGAAAAACGTTACTGTTCTGGACGGTTCGAAGTTTCAAGCTGATTTTCCTGTTGAAATCAAGGATTCAACTTATAGCGAGTGGGGCGAAGTTGAAAGCGTCCTCGGTAACGTTGTAACCCTCAAGAGCAATCTAGCCAATAGCTACTTTGTTTCAAAAGCTGGTTTGATGGAGGGTCCTGACCCTGCGTATGGTCGTGGCACGTTTGCCGCTGCTTTTGCCATAGAGTTTCTCTGTGAAGCCTACTCGGCGCAACAGTTTTCCACGGTGCAAGCGGATATTCTTGCCAAAATTGAAGAGTTAGCAAACTGGCTGCTGACCCAGCAATGTACCGACTTAGCGAGGACTGCGTATGGCGGCTTCAAAAGCGGGGAATCGGCGACTGACTATTGGAGTATTGACGCAGGCAGAGCTATCCCTGCGTTGCTGAAAGCTTACGCGGTGACGTCAACGGCTGGCTACTTGGACGCGGCTAAGCTGGCGGGTTATCCGTTTCTGTATAACATGCAGAGGTTGCCATTGGTTTTTGGTTTGCATGACTGCTACTATGGCGGCTTTGCCTCCTACGTTACCATAACCGATGGCTGGGAGGCGTCAATGTATGTCGAGAACCTCTATTGCCTTATAGGCTTAAAGATGCTCGCCGACACCTACGACACCGCAAACGCCCCAACCTACAACACTATGATGAGTGACGCGGTTGCTTTCCTTCGAGACGGATTGGAAGGGCTTTGGCTGAATTTCTATCCGTTGCCCTCTGGGGATGGCGCTTGGCATAGGGTAGGCTTAAGCAATAACGAAGTCTATGATGACACCATGGCTTTTGCCTTGTTGGGCCTTTACACTTATGAGGGTTGGAGTCCGTCATGTCGACGAATCTATAGTTTTATTCAAACCATAAGGGCAAGCGGCAGTTACCCAGCCTACATTTCTAATATCTGCTGGCCTGGTTACATTGACGTGGTTACTCGTTCCCCAGCCTGCAACTATTACGACGGTGTCACAGTTGGGATTCTTTGGAAGATTCGAAAAGATCAAGACTTGCACTCTTTTAAGTTAGCGCATGATGTTGTCCTGAAGTATTGCAGTGCTTTTCTTTATTGGGGGCCGCTTTTCACAGATTTCAGCCCATTAACACTTTTAAAAGCAATGGCAAACGTGTCGTGGCTTGCTCAAATGTTCTTAAAATATGAAGAGCCTCAAACCAAATTTACCCGTATTCTAAAAAGCAACGGTGAAACAGTCCTTCTTTACTCAGTTCGGCAAGCGGTTGATAAAACTGAATATGCAGAACCGCTCGAAATTCTTTCTATTATTTCAGTTTTGAAGGCTGAAGAAGTTCTAATTGAACCGGGCTATTACTTGGAAGACTATTTGGCGTTTTATACGTTTTTACCGGTGCGAAGTCATGACAAAGTAAAGCGGCAAGGTCAGGATTATGAAGTGCAGACATCGACACATTTCACTTTTGCTAAGCCAATCTATTTTAAGAGTATTGCAAGGAGGCTTTTGACTAATTGAGTGAGTTAGAAGACCCAATTGCAACCCTGATACGACTGATAAAAAACAGAATCAGTGTAGTAAAGGAGGATGGCACATTAGCAAAAGTGTTGTTTTCTGAACAATCGTTGAATCGTGAATTGTTACTTAAGGAATATGACGCTCAAGTTACCCTTGCAATTGGAAATGTTGAAGACCGCAAGTTAAATCTCAAAGGAACGCTTAGACGGCGGGTTTATACATTTGGCTGTACTGTTCACGCTATCGATAGGCCCGTGCCTAATGCTGATTTAGGCAAAGTAATGCGTAGAAAAGTTACTGAACAAATTTTAGCTGTTATTAGAGAAAACAGAAACCTACCCTATGAAACGGTTTATAATTTTGTTGGGCTGGGCTACCCAAACAGCGACCCACACAAGGCTTTGTCAGCTGCTAATGCTTCTGAATCGCCGCCGTCTAGTACTTCCTGGGCTGAATTATCCGCTGAGGAGTATCAAAAAATATGGTACAGTGATGAACTCCGTTATTCAAGGAGTGTAACAGTTAGCGGTCAATATGCCCAGATGCTCCTGAAATTCAAAATCGGTTCAAGAGCTCAAACCGTAAGGAAACTGACGTTAACTTTCGAAGGTTATGGCATTGCTCCCGCGGGTAATGGTCTAACTTTGAAGCTTTGGAATAAAACTACAGGAGTTTGGCAGCAAACACAAACCAGTTCTGGCAGCAGTGACGAAACTTTAACCATAACGATTTCGGCAAACTGTACAGACTTTGTTGACTCACAAGGATACATTTACGTTATAGCCAGAACTACTAACCCAAGCAACGGCGCAACCCCAACCGTAATTTACTGTAATTTTACTCAGCTTGCCATTCAGGTTTACGGCATAACTTACTGTGATGTCCTATCTTATCGACCAGTTGACATGGTTGATGTCAAGCCGTTCCTGTTTAAAGAATCAATCACTTTGAGAGGTTATACTTTCGATACTATATCAGAGGTTTTCTAGTCATGAAATCAAAAAAGTGGATGTAAAAACGAATGGTTGAAACTTATGGCATAGACCAAATGCATCTTTTCTACATCGACGAGGTAACACCGGGAACAACACCAAGTAACCCTGCAATGCTTAGCATACCGCTTGAAGACCTTAACCCCGGCTTTGACCCGGGCAACCTGCTGTTAAGGGCTGCTGGAAGCGCTGACATAATGGCTATTAAAAAAGGGCTCTGGAAGCCGGAATTAAACTTTAAGTACATTCTACCCTCGGCTTCACCGATAAACTTTCTACAATACGCAAACAAGACCCTTGACAAATCTTTGAGCATGCAAGTGCTTTATCACAAAAGCCTCTTTTCAACAGCAACAGACATTCTAAGCCTAATTTACACTTACATGCGCTTGAATCGCGTCACTGTCTCTTGCGAGATTGACGACGTTGTCAGAGTTCAAGCTAATGCAATTGGGCAGAGCTTAACAACGGGGACATCAAAAATCAGCGGAGCAACATATACAGACTACACTGGTGCGGTAGCCTTCAACGAAACGGACTTTAGCATTGATGCAGCCTCAAACTCAAGAGTCGTTGGATGGCGCTTTGACATAAACAATAACGTCCGCCAAATTCCAGTTTTAAGAGCAACAGACGGCCATCTTGCAAAATACGTTCCATTCGGTAGCCGCACCTTGTCAGGAGAAGTACGCTTTGAATTTGAAACCAAAACTGAACTAGATGACGCCTTGGCAGACACTGAAAGAATCCTCAGATTCGGCTTAGGCAGCACGGCATATACTCAATTTACCGGCTGCAAGTGGTCCTCAATTCAAACAGAAAAACTCCAAGAAGACTTAATCGCAGTCAGAGCCGCTTTTGACGCCAAATCAATGACTATCGCGGCAAGCTAAAAAAGGTGGATCCTATGAGAGAACAAAAACTTGAAGTCGGAGATGAATACGGCGATGAGTTCAAAGGGACCTACACTTTCAAAGAAATGTTCTGGGCTAAAAAGAACCGCATCATCCAAAAGCACACCCAATATAGCGGTGTCACTGGCGAAGTGGTAAAAAGCGATTACATTGCCATCCAAGCCGAATCAATCATGGGAAGCCTCCACGGTCAACCCGCAAACAAACCTTTCTCTTTGGAACGCTTGCTTAGTGAAAATGAAGGCATTCCGGGTGAACTTGGAGAAAAGTTTGCTCGAATCGTTGAAAGCCTAAATAGCGTTGGTAAGGCAGATTTGCGTTTTTTATTAGTGCAATTAAGCGAAAAAGACCGCACCGAGCTATTACAGAGTTTAGGCTATGCAAAGAGTTCGGTTGGACACCTAACCAGCTTGCCAGACAACCCGCCAAAACAGTAACCGAATTTATTGTTATCTTAAAAGAAATTGATCGGCAAATTGAGGAAGAAAACAGAAAAGGAGCACCTAAGCAGTAATGGAAGTATCGCTTAATGTGTCTGGCCTTGAAGGCGTGCAGGAAGCGTTAAGCAGATTTGACGCCGAAATGATTGCCCAAGTACACGCCAAACTTGTCGAATGGTGCAATACCGTTAAAACTTTAGCGCAGGCTGCCGCTCCTGTCCGCACTAGCTATCTAAGAGACCACATTTATGCAGAGGTGAACGATTGGGTAGGCAGTTTAGGTTCAGAGGCAGCCTATAGCATTTTTGTCGAGTTCGGCACCCGTTACATGAAAGCGCGGCCTTTTCTTTTTCCTGCACTTCAGGCGCAACTGCCACAGCTTGAAACGATACTAATTGAAGCAATTAATTTAGCAAAGGAGGCAACAGGGCTTTGAGCAGTCCATCATTAAGTGAAATATCTATTGCAGTACGTGCAGAAAATAAGGCTTCAAACACTTTTAGGCAAGTAGCTCTTGACGTTGCAAGTTTGGGCGCTGCTTTTGGAGTCTTAACAAATGACCAAGTAAAATTTGTTTCAATCGCATTTACTGCCGTGCGTGTAGTAGAAAGCTTAGGCGCTATTCTAAAAGCCACATCGGTCGCCCATTATCTTGAAGCCGCTGCGTGCTGGGTAGCAAACACGGCAATGACTGCCCTAAACATTAGCTTTGCCACTTTCTTGGCCCTAACAGGCGTAGGAATTGCCGCGATAGTAACAGCCGCTGCAGTTATGGCAAGTTTTGCTTCAAGCATGAATAACGCTAGTGCATCAGTTCAGAACTTTAACTCTGTAGCCGCTGAAACGCCCTCAGCTTCCAGAAGTATAACCAGGTCTGGCGATAGCATTATTTATCAAACAAGGGCAGCAACCGACCAAAACGGCAGCGCTCAATCTGTCGGGACGTTGCGTAATTCTGAGCCGCGAGCGCCAAACATTAAACACTCAAGAACCTTAACGCATTCAACCTCTACAAGTAACCCCGGAACACTAAAAGAGCATAGTGATAATTTGCTGCTGTACCGGAAGGGCGTGGAAACGTGAGTGTCGCCGATCCAGCCTTCACAATCTATTTAGGACCTACCGCAGGTGCAATTTCTCAGTCTGACGTTAAAGAATGCCTCATACATTTAGGCGGCACAAAAGAAGTAAGTAGCTGGACTCTGAAACTCTATAATTTTAACGGCAAATACACTCAGGGGGGCGCTCAACCCATCGCTATGGGAGAAGACGGCTATATCAACTTGGGCAGAGGCAGCACGGTTCCAAGACTTATCACAACAAGAACGGAAGGCATACGCTACGAATCAACGCCCCAAGAAAACTATATCATAATATCGGGTAGGTGCTGGGGAGAAAAACTTTTCAGATACAAATTCACAGGCACTTTTCTGGCCTACAAAGGCGAAAGCATAGTTATACGCTTGCTTAATTACTACGCAGGTTTAAGCCATAATCGTTCAGGCACTGAACTGGTTGAAACAACAGACACGACCTTTAACGAAATGGTAAATGACGACAGTGACGTTTTTGAGGTTATCCAAAAAGTCGCTGAGGCAAGCGATAAAGCAGGCGTCATCGGCTATGATTTCCGTGTGGCGCCGGATGGAAAATTTGAGTTTTTCCAAAGAGGCTCAAAAACTTGCTCTGTAAGCCTAATTGACAAAATTGAAAACAGCAAAATCGAGTTGGACATTTTTAGGGTAAGAAACAAGGTAACCATTAAGGGTGCTCCATTAAGAAGCTCTCCTTATGATAAAGACGAAACAGTGGAAAGCCTAACGCCTGCAAGCGGTGACTGGCAATGTGTAGCAGGCGATAGCCAAAGCGTTGATGGCACTGTGCTTTTTGGCAATGCTTCCGGTAGCATCAAAAACAGTACAGGGGTTAACTATTTTGGAGCTGAGCAATTCGTTTTTGATACTCCTGTTGATTGCGATACTTACCCAATCTTGTTTCTTGCATTATTGAGAGGCACAGCCTTACCAGGTCCTTTCCATATTGTATTATATGATAGCAGTGGACATCAGGCCAGTAAAACAGTGGAAAATGTTGATTCGATCGCTTGGTCTGTCTTCAAGCTAAATGTTGGCCTTAAATATAATGATGAATGGGCAATTTCTTCAGGCATATCTTTTGATTGGAAACAGGTAACGGCAGTGCGTGTAATTGGTTATACCGATGCTTCGCACACGGCAAGTTATTTTTGGATCGGTCAATGCTACTTCACAGGCGCCCGGTACTATTCAATACAACAAGACGCCGCCAGCCAAGCGGTCTATGGATTGCGTGAATTAGTAGACATTGACGAGGAACTCTATGGCGACGGTGAATGCGAACTTCGGGCAAAAGCGCTTTTAGCCTACTACAAAGACCATTCAACAAACCTTGAAGTCTCAAGCACCGTTTTAGATTACGGAAACACGCCGCCCAACCATGGAGAAATGATACCAATTACTTTGCCAAATGAGGGCATATTAGCTGTAGATTTTCGCATTAACTGGGCAGAATACCACTATTTAGCGGATACTAACATTTTGGAAGTAACCTTAAACTTGGGAAGAGAACCACAATTACTGGCTGACTACCTGTATGCTTTGAAAGCTAAAACGAGCGCAAATACCCGTTACAAAATTTCAACACGCTAAACCTTCTTAATAATTGTTAGTTTGAACATATAAACGGTAACTACCCGTCTAATTTTTCGTTGAGTTGTTATTTCTAAACGTTTCCCAAGCAAATAATGGGTTTAAACCAAGAACTTATAGTCTAAGCAGAAACCGACTAACCGTTACCATGAAATACCTTCTAAGAAGTAACAAGGTAAAAGATAGCATTAAGTTTTAGCATTAACTAATTATTGACAACAGGCACCTTAATCGAATCAGGAATAAAATATTTACTTCAAAAAAGTAAGTATGTATAAAAAAGTGCTCCGAGTTAAGTTTTCAAGCTTATTTCTGAAAATCTTAAATATCCTAAAATATGTAACAATTCTGATAAGAGAGACAGCGCATGCTCGCTTACGAACTTTACCTAAAAAATAAAGATGACACAGTAGAACATGTTAAACCTGTTCCAGTTAAGAAAGTGTTTGTCAAGGTTGACGATAAAGTTAATCTTCAACTGGACTCAAAAACTCTTGAGCACTACGGAGAAAACGTAAGTCAAAACGATAAGAACGCTTATTTTAAAAAATCGCTGTCAATGCCCTCAAATAATCTTGCATCAGTTGGTTTGCCTTACAGGGGAACGGGTGCTGCCGCCAAAAAGCCGTATGTAGAGTTTTTCGGTAGCTACAAGAAAGGCAGGTTGAAAATTTTTATTGCAGGCGAAGGTAACAAGGGTCAAAAACCGGTTTATGAATATCTATACGACTTTTCATACGCAAAAGAAACTGCCATAGTTCCGTTTGATTTCCTTATTTTGAGGCTTGATCAGAAAAGCTATTTTGTTAAAGACAAGTTACTTTTTGATGTCTACAAAGAAAACGGTGTAATTACTACAGAGGGCGCTTTACCTTCAAATATATTTGTTGAGGTTTGTAGGGCATTCTCCTCTTTATGGCAAGCCAAAATAGCGCCCGAAGAGCTCAAGGAGTATAGCAGTTTTGTTTTCCGAATAGTTGTGTTACCACTTTCGCTCCTTCCAGATGGAAAAGTAGAGCATCAATGTAATGCTGAAGATGGCGAATGTTCGGGTGCAGAATTTTACGATTGCTTTGGGAACTTCTCAACTGGACACCCATCAAAAGCCACCCAAAACGCGAAATTTCTTTCATTTGATGATGAGGCGTTCACTCTTAACTGTAAAAGAGGCAAAGAATTTTATCAGAATTTGGGTATAGGTAATCAATCTTTCCCTAAAATTAATTTACCCAGCGGCGGATTCACAATAGCGGGATTAGATTGGTACTTTTTTGACATCACAAAGCCATCATTCGATTTTGAACAAGTACGGTCGGGTATTTATGACCAACTTCTCAGTAATTATAATCGCTTGGTTAAAGATGCTGGTGAATCGGCAGCCACAAGATCAGCTATAAAAATTGTATGCGCTAAAAAGGCGCAGGCTAAACTTGAAGTGTTGCTAGACGAAAATCTGACGTTAGAACAGTTGAAAAAAATGCTTAGCCGAATCCAAGATGGATTTGCACGTCATCCTATGGCTTTAGAGTGGCTCATAATTAAAAGAAACAATGAACCAGTATGGACTGATTACCTTATTGCTATTAGGCACTTTTTCAATGGTACATTTATTGACCGCGCCTTTTTGGTTCAACGTTTTACGCTTGTCCTTCGGGAAAATCTTAGGGGTTGGCTAAAAGGCATCAAGTTGGACAGCGAAGATTTTTTTGAAAAATCCAAATTTTGTTTGAAACTCTTAACTAAAACTGAGGAAGGGTTAGATATGAACAAAAACGAAGAATATGCCTACAAAATCGGCTGCATTGCCGGGAAATACGTGAAATTTGAACGAGAGAGAAAAGAAGCAAACAATTCAACTAATGACATTTTGACTTATTCAAAGTATGACCGGGAACGGCTTAGGTTTGTGTATAACCGGATAGGTCTTGGCATTTCGCTCTCCAAAAGCAATACTGACGACCTTAGCCAATCAATCAAAGGTGAGATACCCTTGGAGGAAATTGAAGATGTAAAAGCCCAAGAAGATTTTTCTTACTTTTTTTACAAAGGAGTCTTCCAAAATCTAACTTAAGGTGACAATAAATGACTGAAAATCAGGAATTAAAGAACTTAAAAAAAGAGCTTCTATTTTACTATGAATCCCGACAGAATCCAAACGGCGACCCCGGATTCGAGAATCAGCCGCGTTTGATGTCTGATGGAACAATTATGGTTACTGATGTGCGGATTAAGCGCACAATCCGTGACTATGCAAAAGGCAAGTATGGCGACACCTTGTTTGTTGATTTGGGCGAAAATGGCAAACCTGTAATGGCTGATGACAGGGCACAAGAAATTATCGGCTCACTTAGCGGTGACGCCATAAAAAGTTTGGCAATTAAAACGTTTGATGTTCCTCTGTTTGGTGCTCTAGTTACTATTCGAAAAGGTAAAGATAAGGATAGTGGGTCTCAAAAGTTAACTGGACCTGTTCAATTCGCTATAGGTCGAAGTGTTAATCAAGTGCAAGTTTTGAACCCCCAGATTACAAGCAGATTTGTGGGCAAAGAAAAAAAGAATGAGTTCCAAGGTGATGACCAGCAACCAGACCAGCACGGCACTATCGGGAAATTCTATGCAGTTGATTATGCTTTGATTAAGATACAGGGTGCTGTGAATCCTGCTAATCTTGGGCAGTTTTTAGAAGACGCCGCTGTTGTTGAGAACTTTAAGAAGGCAGAGGGAAAACTCTTCTTGAGTCTTTGGGAAGGAACCAACGCCTTAATAACGCGCTCCAAGTTCCCACAAAGAAGCATATTCCTGCTCGAAGTAACCTATGATTCCTCAATCTACAATGACCTTCCAGTTTTAGTAGAAGAAGACCCAGTGCTAAAAGGCAGAGTTAGCGGTTTAACAAGTTCCCCGTTTAGGTTCACAAAGCTACTTGAAGCACTGAAAAACCGTAAAGCCAAAGTCAAAAAGGTAAAGTTGGCAGCTTGCAGAGAACTGCTCAAAGGCACGCAACAGCTCAAAGTAGATATTGAAGCCCTTGGAATCCCCGTTGAAATAGTCAGCACTGAAGAGCCTGCTGTTTAGGGGGCGGCAGTTAGTTGAGTATTGTCTCCTTCGATCTTGAAGGAGATTTTGCCGCCTTCAGAGACCCCTCAGTGACAACCAACCAAACGGTAACAGTTATTCCCTCAAAGAGTGCTCTAATTGGCCTCTTAGGTGCGTTGCTTGGAGTTAAACGGTCAAACTCTATATTTGATGGCATCTATAGCGACGGCTATATTGATCTGATAAAGGGAACTGCTATAGGTATAAAAGTGCGAAACCATGCAGGTAAATGTACTTTTTTTACTAACCATCGCTCGCTTAAAGAGGCTAAAACTAAACCTTACAAAACTGAGTTGTTGGTTAACCCCAAGTACACTATTTATGTAAAGTCTACCGATGAGGTAAACCACGCGTTGCTTGAAAGGCTCAAAGATAATCGGTTTGTGTTTTCGCCGATGCTTGGGCATGCTTATTGCCCTGCAAGGATTTGCAATTTTAGAGAAATCAATGGATTAAAACAGGTTGAGCCCTATGATAAATTGGTTTCTACGGTATTTTTGGATGAAATCACAGAGTCAAAGAGCCAAAATATAGGCGTAGATTTTTCAAATTTTTCGGACTTTCCAGCTAAAGTATTGGTTGAAAGACATTTGCATCACTATATCCTCAATGACTCGATAAAGACTACGGTCTTGCGTCACTACATACCTGTTCCTGAAAACGGCAAAGGCTCTGTTGTCCAAATTGACTCTTTTGAATCTGCTCTATCGTTGGCTAAATTCTTTGCTGCTGAAGGTTCCGAGGAGGCTATATGCCTCTTTTAAGCTGAGTGGAGGTTGTTAACTGTTTCAGACAGGTTTTTGGCCCGACCAAGAGACCCCAAAGACCCCTCAAGGTCAGGTTTAATTGCGCATTCTTTAAAAACCGCTTACCAAGCCAAGGAGTTAGCATCTGACGTTGGACTTGGGGAAACTGGATTTTATGCTGGTTTGCTTCATGACATCGGAAAGCTTAATCCTTATTATCAGAAACTTTTTTCTAGTGAGCCTTGGAATCGTCAAGTTGTAAAGCGTCAGCTTGACACGGAATATGTTAGGGCGCATGCGTTATTTTCAGCTTTAGCAGTAAATAGCCTAACTAACATATCCTCTTTGCCTAAAGGATTCAGAAAGCAAGTGCTTTTTGCTGTAGCGGGGCATCACTCTAAACTTACTCAATTTAAAAATAGCCTCTCATACATAAATCGGGACAAGGAACGGTTCAACAGAAGTTTTCAAGAGCTTAATGATTATCTGATAAGTTTTAGTCAAGATGTTAGAGCGCTTGAAGAGTTCAAGGGGTTAGCTTGGGATTCTTGTTTGCGACGGTTCAGTAATAAAAATGTACCTTTAAATGAAACTGACTACGTTGCGGATGGCACGGATTTTGTTTTGGATTTTTTGAGTTTTTCTTCTGTTTTTTCAGCGCTTATTCAAGCCGATCGGGGAAGCTTTTTTGATAATTTAAAGCCACCTAGTTTTGACATTAACTTGCATACTAGTGTGCTTGTAAGAACGGGCTTTCCTCTTTCAGAAATCAGAAATAATTTTCAGAAAAAACTTTTGGATAACACATTTGAAGATAACCTGTTAATTCTTAAAGCGCCTACTGGTATTGGTAAAACCAAGATTTTTCTTGACATAGTTAACAAGGTTTCAGGCAGCCGACGTTTTGAGAGGGTTTTTTATTTTTCGCCTCTTTTGGCGCTTACAGATGATTTCGAGGGTAAACTCTTTAATTTCGAAAAAGGTGCTTCCGTGCTTGATCATGCTGATGCGGAGAAAGTTTTGGTTTATAATCATGCATTTGTTGGGAGCTTACTAAAAAAGAGCCTGTATGAAGAAGACGGTTTAGATGACCCTGAATTTTTTAAAACTAAAGAACATTTTGAGCGGGAATCTTTTAACAGAGAATTAATCATCACAACAACCCAGCGATTGCTGATGGTGCTTTACTCCAATGAACCGGGTGACAAGGAGAAGCTTCTTTCTTTCAAAAATTCTTTTTTGATAATCGATGAAGTCCAGACTATTCCCAAAGTTTTGCTTCCAAACCTAGTAGCTCTGCTTGAAGCGATTACTAAAAAATATAATTCAAAAATACTTTTGGTTAGCGCCACAATACCTGATGAACTGCAAAGTTTGCCCAAGCTGGAAACTCCAAAAGATGTTGAGGAGCAGTACCTACAGAGGACTGCTAAACGGATAGAATATAGAGATGTTTTGGATGCTACCCGCGAAATCTCGCTTCTTAGGGGCGATGGACATACGTTGTTCATGTTTAATACCCGGTGTAAAGCACTATGCTTCTTTGAGAAGGCGTCTGTGCTTAAGCCTGATGCGATTTACTTGTCCACAGGCATTAGAAAATGTGATAGAAGAGGCATCATTCAAAAAAGATTGCACGATAGAGCGCCTGCAGTAGTGATTTCGACGCAGGTTTTAGAGGCTGGCGTTGATGTGAGTTTTAGTCGTATGTATCGAGAGATGGCACCGCTTGACAATATTGTACAGGCTATGGGGCGGCTTAATCGTGAAGGGGAGAGCAGCGAGTCCGTGCTGTCGGTTTTCCTTGTGGACGGTGGTCATATGCCCTACAGCGAGCTTGAGGTGGAAGAGTCAAAAAAGATAGTTCCCCAGTTCCACTCCTCTATAGACCTCTACGATGCCCTGCCTGCCTACTACAAGAAGGTGTCTTCTGAAAATCTAAGAAATAAAAACTTGGCTAAAGAATTGGGCTTTCATATGAAGCAGCTTAATTTTGATGAGGTATGGGGATTTGTTAGAAAACATGCTTTACCGTTAGAGTTGGGCGATTCGCTTTTGGTTCCTGACTTTAAAGAGTGGGATAATGTTAGAAAGGCTTTCTCATATTCAGAGTCAAACAGGGGTCGGAGTAAAGCCTACAAGCATTATGCAGAGTTTATGGCTCAGTTGCCCCGGTCAGTAGAGAAAATTCAGGGGTTAGAAGGCTTGCTTGATGAGGAACTGCTGGATATAGGGGTTCTTTTGCCTAAAAAAGAAGCGTTGAGCGAAGTTTACGACTCAAAGGTGGGATTGGATAAGTGGGTGAAAAATAGTGAGTAAAGAAGAGCAGCCCAAGTTAGCGGTTAAAATTTGCAGGGTAAAACTTAACATTTCAGAACAAAATCGTATTTCTGCTGTTAAGCTTCGAGGGTTTTGTGGTAACCTATTTGTTGAGGATACCGAGTTTCATCATCATTCAGAGCGGTCTTATCATTACCCGCTGGTTCAGTATAAGCGAGTTAATGGTGAATTGATGGTTGTTGGGCTTCAAGACTACGCTAGAATTTTGATGAACAAGATGTCAAATGTTGATAAAATTTCAACTATGCAAGGTGACTTTAAGATTGAAAGTCACGAGATTAGCTTGCAGAGTTGCTCCATACGAAACATACCGTGCGGCTATGAGTTTGCTACGCCTTGGTTACCGCTTAACGAAACCAACTATGCTTCCTTCATGAATTTAGGTGTGGCAGAGCAGAAAGCGTTTTTGGAAAAGATTCTGGTGGGAAACACTTTAAGTTGTCTTAAGGGGTTGGGTATTTTTGTTGATTACCGTGTCAGTTCGCAGATAGCAACTTTTCGTTCTTTTCAGGTACACGCTCACGGTAACGCGTTTGAGGGATTTACTGCCCGTTTCTTTCTTAATGTTGAGCTTCCAGACTTTATCGGTTTAGGGAAGAGTGTTTCCAAAGGATTTGGCACAATAAGGCGAGTAATATGATACTTGAAATAAGTGAACATGGAAGCACACTTAAAAGAAGTCACGAATGCTTCATAATAAAGACGCCAACCGAGAAGGCTGAGGTTCCAGCTGAGAAAGTAGACGCAATTATAGTTACAGCTAATGCTTTGGTTAGCACTCAGGCGGTTGCTTTATGTTTGGAAAAGAATATTCAGTTAGTATTGGCTAACTGGGCGGGTAAGCCGTTTGGAAGATTTTGGGTTAGCACTCCGGGTCGGGCAACCGAGATTAGGCGTAGACAATATCTGCATCAGGATACTGTGTTAGCGTTTAAAGTTTCTAAGGATATTGTTGGATGTAAGCTTAGAGCGCAAAAGAAACTGCTTGTAGATTTGAAAGGGAATCGTAAGGAGCCAACTGAAAAATTAGGTAGAGCTATCAAGGCCATCAGCAAATCACTTGATACGTTAAGTAATCTTGAATATTCGGGTTCTTTTAAGCAGTCTCTTTTGGGGATTGAGGGTTTTGCGGCTTCAGAGTATTTTTCAGCTATTTCTGCTGTGTTGCCTAAAAAATATGCGTTTAAGGAACGAAGCCGTCAGCCTGCGCAGGATAAATTTAATTGTGTCCTAAACTACATCTACGGGCTTGCTTATTCGACAGTGGAGAAAGTTGTAATTTTAAGTGGTTTAGACCCTAACGCTGGGATATATCATGCGGATTCTTATGGCAAACCAACTTTGGTTTTTGACCTAATTGAACTGTTTAGGGCTAAGGTTGACCGTGTCGTTGTAAAGTTGTTTACAAAAAAACTTGTTAACGATTCATGGTTTACTTCAGCGCAAGAGGCACCTAATGGTGTTTATTTAACTAAAGAGGGAAGAAAAGCAGTAATTACTGCTTACATGTCTGATGTATGTGCTCTTATAGAGAAGGAAAGTTGGCTTTATTGTCGCAAAATAATTTCAACCTTTGAGGAGGGCTGAGGTGTTTTGAAGAAGAACATGTATTATGCTGTTTATGATATTTCTGATGATAAAACAAGAACTCGCACTATTCAAGCGCTTAAAAACGTAGGTTTTGTGCGAATACAAAAAAGCGTTTTTTGCGGTTCTTTATCCTCGCAGCAGAAAAAAGACCTCATTGAATCGCTCAAGTGTATAACTGGAGAAAACGAGTCTGTTTATCTGATTCTGGCTTGTCAGGCATGTTTTGGCAAAGTTACCATTATTGGGCGTGGATTTGATAAGGAGTATGTTGCTAATGATTTGGAGGGCATGGTTTTTTGAGTTACAATTTAACTGTAACAAACGTTGTTGAACATGCTTTTTGTCCTCGTTTTACTTATTTTGAGTTGGTTCTTGGTATTGCGCAGAGAGAAGAAAAACGTGGAACTGTTCAATCTGGTCGCGCATTCCATAGCCAGCATTCAAAAACTAATAAAAGCTATGTTACAAAACGATTGGTTGGCGTTAAACGAACGGAGCTTTTGCTTTATTCTAAGGAGCACTTTTTTTCTGGAAAAATTGATGAAGCCATAGAAGCAGATGACCAGGTCATGATTATTGAACGTAAATATTCTGATTATAATGTGATAGGGGCAACTTTGAAAACTCAACTTGGGCTTCTTGCTATTTTAGCCGAGGAAAACACTGGGAAAAAAGTGAAGCAGGCTATCGTTGTTTTCGATAAGAATTCAAGAATGGAGGTTTGTGTTCGGGTTTCTGAAAAGCTTAAAGAAACGGCTTTACTGATGCTTCAAAACACTCGGCAGGCTTTAATTTCAGGTAGTCTTCCTAATTCGAGACATGATAATCGGTGTCTCAACTGTTGCTATAGAAAAATCTGTCCCTAACCCCTAAAATAGTTGGTAACGAATTAAATTAATAGGAGCTATCGTATGGAGAACAAGAGTTCGTATCCTTATAAGGCGATAAATAACCCGTCGATAATAAAAAATGCCTGAAGAACATGTCTTGATTTAAGCTTAAAAAAGCAAAATAACGCTGAAAAGTTGGCTGTCCAAAAAGCTAATCCATCAAAACAAGGATTGAAACCCTAAGCCGCAATCTGCAAACACTGCGTATCTTTGACGTTTAAGTCCAAAAAGCTAATCCATCAAAACAAGGATTGAAACACCCAATCCAGTAACTTGTAAGCTGATGGCGCTTGAGGAGGTCCAAAAAGCTAATCCATCAAAACAAGGATTGAAACTGCTTGCTTGAAGGAAAAGTCAAAGTTACAGTGCCTCCGCGGTCCAAAAAGCTAATCCATCAAAACAAGGATTGAAACCTGTCACCTAAGCCAGCTGGCAACTTTGAAGGGCAGTCCAAAAAGCTAATCCATCAAAACAAGGATTGAAACTTAAGTATAAAAGGCAAGCTAAACGTAACATGTTTGGTCCAAAAAGCTAATCCATCAAAACAAGGATTGAAACATTTTGAAACTGGAGATTTCACGGGGTTAACTACTGTCCAAAAAGCTAATCCATCAAAACAAGGATTGAAACATTTGTGCCTTAAACCAATACAAGAATACTTGTGCTGTCCAAAAAGCTAATCCATCAAAACAAGGATTGAAACTGCTTTGCCTCTGTTATGAGGTTAACCCAAAAATAAGTCCAAAAAGCTAATCCATCAAAACAAGGATTGAAACGAAGCGTAAGCATTAACAGTGAATTAATCGAAGCTGGTCCAAAAAGCTAATCCATCAAAACAAGGATTGAAACATTGCTCAGTAAACATTGAAACTTGGTCGGTCTCAGGTCCAAAAAGCTAATCCATCAAAACAAGGATTGAAACGAAGCTTGCGCCTGATGTTTCTCCTGCATCTGATGAACCGCCGAAGGGTCCAAAAAGCTAATCCATCAAAACAAGGATTGAAACATTACTGAACCGTCACTGAAAAGCCACTCAACGAAGTCCAAAAAGCTAATCCATCAAAACAAGGATTGAAACTGCAGACTTCTTAAAAACTGCCAGCACATATACTTGTCCAAAAAGCTAATCCATCAAAACAAGGATTGAAACTCAGCTCAGTTGGTAAAGTTCAACGTTATGGTGCAGTGTCCAAAAAGCTAATCCATCAAAACAAGGATTGAAACACTGCTTACCCCACAGTTGAAAGCCATAAAGGTAAAGGTCCAAAAAGCTAATCCATCAAAACAAGGATTGAAACTTACAAGGCGCGGCTCTAAGACAGGTTCTTGCATTGTCCAAAAAGCTAATCCATCAAAACAAGGATTGAAACCGGTTCCAAGTTGGAGCTCTACGTTAGTTAACAACAGCAGAATTAATTACCAGTGCTATGACATGATTTACTTAATTCATTCCTCCCAGTGTTTTTTGGGAGTCATCTAATTAATTGCAGGGAGATTTAAAATATTTCTAACTTGCCAAAAACCATTGGTTACGATTGGTTAAATACTGCTGAAGGTAGGGGAATTTATCTCATGTTACCATTCTTTTTTTGAAATCCTCTCATCATGAAGTATTGCCCAAATGTATAAGGTGCCTCTTACGAGGTTTGTTATGATTGAGGGATTATTGATTGGGACATACTCGTATGCTTTGGCAAAATCAGTTTTTGATAGTTTATAGTCTGTTCTGTTTGTGAATATGGTGTTGCCGTTTATTTCGTATGTGAAGGGTAAATTTGTGGTTGTTTTGAATTCCTCGTTTTCGTGGGCTATTATTCTTTTCCAAATTTCTGCAAATGAAGGCTTTAGCATACACTCACCTGATTATGTGCACACGATTAATCGCGTGGGTCTATCCCTTCGCTGTTCTCCTAATTAAAGCTAAAGCATTTGCTTAGCCTGTTGGTTTCTTATCAATTTAAGCCGGTGAAATCTTGGCGATCTTTTTCGTCAAGTTTTCAGGCACATTTTCACTTTAACTGAACCCTCCCCTGTTCTGATTAGTCGCTATTCCCTTTTGCTTAAAAGGAGATCGATGGATACACAACTCACCAAGGGAGAATAATGAGCGTTATGGAAAAAATTGGTGAAGAAAAATGCATTGGATAATGTAGCAACCGCTCTAAAATTATCGCCTTTAGCTGTATGTCCTAGCTATAGGCAAATCAAAATTACATGCCCAAACGTAGCTCCGAGCTTAACGTATTCAAAGGTCAAGAGAAACGGCTAAACCTTGCCATTTTCTTAGTTCTTTCTATCTCTGGCCCACTACCGGAGCGTGTGATACGTAAACAGGTTGAAGAGTTTGGTTGGGTGTATGATGGTAGCCTCTATAAAAGGTTGCAGCGTTTAGTGACAGACAGCTATCTTAAAACGCTCCCACCGCTCGAAGGTTCCAAAGCGAAACGTTATGATATAACTCATAAAGCTCGCTTGGCAATGTTTTTGGAGACTTTTGACAAACAAACGTTAATAGAACAAGCGAACGATAAGGATGGAAGTTCTCTTCTGGCAACAATCAAAATAATTGTGAGTAGACTCGATTCTAACCCAGATTTGTTGCTTCAAAATCGAATTTTGCATTCTTTAAAACAATGATTCAAACGCGATCGTTAAAATTTTTGGATATTAAGTTATTTTACCATTTTTTTGTGTCTCCTATGATGGTTCTGTAAGGAGAATCCTTTGAGGTGTCTGAATGGAGTTTCCTTTGAGGTGCCAGAATTCCTTTATTTTCTTGCCGCGACATAGTTTTAGGTGTAATGATTGATTAACTTGATTGAGGACTGGGCGGTCCTTGAGGAATATAATGGTGGAAAACTGGGCTTCTATCAGTTGACTGCTATAGGCGGATGCTTTGAAGTCCGCGTAATGTTCGGAAGATTAGGATTTAAAAAAGAATTTAATGACGGCAACGACAAGCAGCTAAACCAAATTCTTGACTTTTGCAAGAAGCGCAATTTCATACTACTCGGCGAACGTATCAAAGACGAGGAATTCTTCAAATAAGAAGGGAAATGAGTCATGGACAAGCAAGTTGAATTTATTGTCAAACTAAGGGATGCCTGCCTAATGCTTGCCGACGCTGCCAACGAATACATAGACTCACTAGCCCCGCCTGAAATTAAAGCCGAGAAAAAACAGGCAGCCGCAGTCTTAGAACTAAACTTCACATCCCTAAAATTTGAGGCTCAGCAAGGCACTAAACTTGGCGAATACGAAATCGCTTACAAACAAAGCAACCTCTCCGACAAGTGGCAAAGCGCCTACAACATCCTAAGCAACAGCAACGCAACCATCAAAGACCGCTACTACGGCGAAGACTACCAGTACACCTACTGGCTCTATGGAGATGACAAAATCTATCGCCAAAAACTCAAACCCAAAACCTAAGGAGAACAGAGCCAGCATGGTTGATTCTGTCGAAAGCGAAGATTACCCTGAAGGTTACAGCGAAGCTTTAGCCCAATGCACAGTTCTTGCTGCCAGACTGCTAAAGATGATGACCAAAAGTTCTGTTAACAATCAAACGGAAACTTTCTAAGGAGCTTAGGAGCTTAGGCCGATGAGTCAGAGGGGCAAGGGTAAGAAATGCGGGGACTGTGCTAACTGGAAAGTAAAAGATAGCCCATGCACCTATCACGATGAGATAGTTAAGGGCATAGTAAAAAAGACAGATCCCGCATGCGAGGACTTCTATCCTAAGGGAAAAGAAAAACCTAAAATTCATAAAACAAGCGGCTACGCTGAGCAGGGATTCTACGAGGCAATCTATGCCGACGGAAAACCAGCTTTCCTTACCGTAAAAAAGGGCATCTTCTTGGTTTACAAAGAAGTTACGGTTGAAGATGAAGTCTTTTTGCCTAAAGAGTACCCGGACGAGTTCCCCTATGAACCCTACAGCTACTATGAAGGCAACCTGCCCACTAATGAGGAATTATACTGGAAAATTAGAGAAGAATTCGGGCTTTTTCTTGATTTAGAGCCCTCATGGAAAGATTACCTTGCCGCCTGTGTTCTTTTAAGCTATCAACAGGAGAAAATGCGTACAGTTCCCTACGTCTATTTTGTTGGGGATAATGAGAGCGGCAAAACCGTCGCGTTAAGCCTGTTTAACTGGCTATGCTACCGTCCAATGCTAGGCGTCACTATCCCCTCAGCCGACGTTTACGGTTACTTGGACGATTCTGACACCCCAGGCACAATCTTAGAGGATGAAGCTCAAGGACTCTACAAGGACCTCGATAAAGCCAAAATCTACAAAGCAGGCTACAAGAAAGGCGCAGTTGTTCCAAGAACAATGCTCACACAGAACAAACGCTTCATCAAATACTTCCGCGTTTTCTGCTTCAAAGCCTGCGCAGCTGAAGAAATGCCACACGTCAAAGGCCTACTTGAACGCTTCATATTCATACCCATGACCGAGGGTTACCCAACAAAAGACTGGGCAGACCTAAACAAAGACGATGAGCAGCGACTCAGAGAACTAAGAAATATTCTCTTAAAATGGCGATTATCAACTATAGAAACAGAGCTCCCAGAAATCGAACTACCCGTCAAAGGCAGACTAAAAGAACTATGGAAGCCAGTCATCCAAGTCACTGCAGGCTTAACCATCGAAAAAAACCTCAGAGCACAGCTAGAGCAACTGCAAAAAGACCGGCTAAGCGAAAAAACCAACACCCTAGAAGGTCACCTCGTTAAGGTAATCTGCGAACTATACAACCCAGAAACCCCTCTTGCCGCCTCGGACATTTGGGATGGACTGGTTAAAGATTTAGAAGGCAAACTGGATGATAAAAAACCTAACAAGATGGATACTCCCGAGTTCGGAGAGGTTACCAAGCAGAAGATTGGCTACCGGCTTAGGGAAGTGTTAAACGGCAAAAAAACCAAAGCCCGACTGCAGGATGGTCCAGCATGGGTTTACAATTTTGACAAAGAAAAACTCAAGCGTATCGCCAAGAAATACGCTTGCCAACTTGTTCCAAAGTTCCAAACGTTCCAAAGCACCACCGAGACCACCCTCCAAAAGCTAGACGCAGAAGTCAAAGAAAAAAGCGCTATTGAGCAAACTAAGCCCGTTTTAGAGCCTCAGAAAAACGAAGAAACAACGGTGACTTCGGCCAAAGTTGTGCAACTTGGGAACACTGGAACATACTCCTTAGACGAGTTGGCCTTGAAAACTAAGAGCGTATACCGCTTAACCATGGATTTTGGGATAGAGACATGCGTATGCTGCGGCGTCAAAGGACGGCCTGACTGGCAAGTCACCGAATTTGATGACTCCTGGGGATTCCTGTGTAGTCAATGCGGAGTAAAACTTTCCGAGAGGTTGAGCAATAATGAGTAAAGACGCCGCCTTGCAAGAGCTGATATTTGTCCAGTACGTTGACCATGTTCTCTTCAATCGCGCTTCAGCTATAGCTATGCAACCACAGGTTCGAGAGGCAATTGGCTGGCTCATCTACGAATGTGACCAGTACATAACCCTTTGTTGGGACCGAGATGCTGAACCGCCTACACTGCACGGCGGCGACCCGAAAGCCTCCGGCTTAGTCTTGTTAAAATCAGACATAAGCATGCTGAAGCAACTTAAAGTGGAAGCGCAGATTTCACATGGAATCGTTGAAAGGGTCTTAAATTCTAAGCAACCTATAGTTAAGGATGAGTATGCGTTCCGACCAACGGAGCGAAAAACTCACGGAGCAAAGACTCCGAAAAGAAATACTGGAGACACAACAGCATGACTATAGCGAAAGCCAGCTTAGCCTCCCCAATCATCAAGAAACGCCAACTATCGATTGAAGACCTACAAAGCCTAAAACTGCCATTGACTATCAAAGACAACACAGTAACAATAGAAAAAAGCCTAATCGGCTACCGACTCAAACAACCCGTAATTATAGAGCTAAACAAAATCTTAGACGCCAAAGAAAAAGGCATCGTCAACTACGTAATCACCTCACTGATAAACGAACGCCCACAACTAATACCATACGTCTTCAACAACGAAAGTCTACTTAAAATGGCACGACATTTCCTTCGCCACTATTCAGGCTCACTAAAAAGCTGCTTAACCTACACTGCAAACATGCACAAATACGCAACTTGGCTCGGCTACAGCCCAGACCTCATAATACAAGACATTAAACCAGTCGGCGCAATACCTGACCCCGAAAGAGTTCAAAACCACTGCGGATATCTAAACGATTACCTTGGAGAACTTCAAGATGACGGATTAAAACCTGGCGCAGTCAACAACTGCATAAAAGCGGTCAAAACCTTCTACCGAGTTAACGGGGCAAAAGTTGAACTCTCAGAACCCTTAAGCCGAAGAGTAACCTACAAAGACAGAGCACCAAAACCAGAAGAACTAACAGCAGTCCTCGAATTAGCAGATGTACGCGAAAAATTCATTGTATCAGCGTTTGCCTTAGGCGGTTTTAGAGAAGAATGCTTCTCAAAACTACTCTACCGCCATGTCAAAGATGACTTAGAAAACAACCAAGTACCAATTCACGTGCATATAGAAGCAGAAATAACTAAAGGAAAATACCACGACTACGACACATTCTTAGGAGCAGAAGCAGCACAATACCTAAAATTATACATCGAACAACGCAGAAAAGGATACGGCAGCATCCCACCTGAAACTATAACCGACAACTCACCACTAATACGAGACAGCAAAAGAGCGGAAACCCCAAAAGGCGTTAGACCAAAAACCCTGCGAAAACTCGTCCACGAACTATACAAACAAGCGGGCCTACTACGAAAACAAAACGGACGAATGTACGACCTACGAGTCCACAGCCTAAGAAAATACTTCAAAACACAACTAACCGCCTTAGGAGTCCAGCAAGACTACGTCGAATACATGATGGGACACACAATCGGCACCTATGACGACGTCCAAAGCTTAGGCATAGACACTTTACGCAATATTTACAGTTCAGCGGGACTAGCGATTAAACCAAAAACAAGAATAACAAAAGTTGAAACTCTTAAAGAGATAATACGAGCATTCGGCATGAACCCAGAACAACTACTCGCTAAAGATGCATTAACACAGGGCGCTATAACTTACCAGAACCCAGCAGAACAAGAAAACCAGCAACTTGATGTGCTAATGAACCAGCTTAGGGTATTAATAAAACAGGAGGCTAAAGCGTGAATAAAACAAAAAAGCTCCAGTATAGGTTCGTTAATATCGCGTCACGTCCTTTCAGCGGCGCCATCCCAATCACATATTTATACTGGAAAAACTTTAGCGTAAGCTACCCTTAGGAGTAGCTACAAAAAAAGAGGAAAAAACGGCGCTTATTCAAACAAAAATTAGTATTTTTTAAAGCACTTGGCTTTTTTAATTGTGACTAAAGCAGCGAGCGCAACTAACGGCGTGAGAATAGTCACTGCAGAGCCAAACGGTGATTCAGGCAAAGCAAACCATTGAACGCAATCAAAACTCAGTTTAAACGTAAAGCAGCCATTACTGGTAACATAAACAAAAATTGCCTTGTATTCACCATGTGAAGAAGTGCTTGGTTTTCCAGTGAAGTCGGTAAAGTCGTCAGGGAATGAAAGCTCACTCTGGCCACCAGTTGGATTTCTAAAATCAATTAAGTTATATGAAACAATATGTTCGCCAAAGTCTTCGCTTATTTGGTTTCTGATGTCATCAGGAAGTTTATTCCAGAGAAGCCTTAGATTGGGGTGAGCATCTATATATTCAAGCCAAGAGCGACCACTATAGTCTGGTTGTACGACAAAAATTATGCCTAATCCGCCTTTGTTTACGGTTACGGTTATGGTTTGGCCGTCTGATGCATTTACATAAGGTTTTGATACAGCGATTTGGATGATTGGAGCCGCATTAACTGTTGATGTTAGCAAAAGCACAGCGGAGATAACTGTCACAATAATTGCGGTAACTTTTTTCAGTTTCAACTTTTCACCACCTTTAATTTGACTATTCAAAAGTTAGCCTAATCAAGAACCCTCAAATTGCTTTTCCACATAACGAAGGGTTTATCGTCCTTATTGACTAACACGTTTTTTATCAAGCCAACAAGTTCAAGCTCAACTAACTCATTTTCAAGCCATTTTCCATCATTTTTTAGGTTGGCAATTTTTTCTAATTCTATACCGACACCGTTAGTTGTTGGGTTACCTTGAACCTCTGCAGATTTTACGGCCTGAACTATCGCCTGTTTTTGTTTTGACAATTTGTTATACAATATTTTAAGAGATATTTTCTCTTGATGAACAAGGAACAAACGATAAATAATCAACCCTAAAAGCAGTATTGCTGTAGATGCTGAAAGGCTTAAACCGTTTTGACTAAGCATTAAAGCCACGGCAGTCCATGTTCTCGTCGGTTCCCAGTAACCACTTACTGTTTTAGCAACAGGCAAAAGCATTGCTTCATATTCTTCAACTTGACCTGGAGACTGCGGGTAAGCAATCAAACTAAGTTTAACTTGCTTTGCCTGTGTTCCATTTTCACTGCTAAAGGTTGCCGTTGTATACCAGTAAATAACGGCTTGAGTCTTGTTTGAGTTTGTATACTGAAACCCAAAAATTCTAGCAGTTATAGGAGGGTTTTCTTGAATTTGAACATCTCTTAAGTCAAGCGAGTTTACCTTAGGTTTTAACCCTTGGCTTAGAGGGTAATTTACTAAGCAGGTTTCCCAACGGTGAAGAGAACTAGTTGTTGTCGCAAGTTCAACTGCAACCCATATAGTCGGTTCAGAAGCATTTAGAGGCTCATATGAATAAATTAGTGACGCATCCTGATGGGATAGCAACTCAAAATCGTTGTCGCGATAAACAAAACTTAAATCATAACCAGAAATTTTTGGTAGCGGATAGGTTTCAGTGTTTACTTGAACCCCTGAAGCTGTTTGGGTGATAATTTGAGCTGGTCCCTCTGTTAACGCAAACACGGGCGCTTGAATACCAATCAATAAGATTAGCATAATCAGTATGCAACCCACCTTTATGGGGTCACCTTTTGCCAACCTTAACTTGCTAGGACTTATTACTCTGCCACAGTCAAAGCAATTATTACCAACATAATTTGAAGCGCAGGAAAAACAGATGTTAGGTTTTGGACTTTTGATGAATTTTCCAGTTGTTAAAAGAAGGATCAATGTTCCCATAAACATTAGAACCGTTGCACCAATTGAATGAAAAATTTGGACCGCCAAAGCATCACCGAAACTGTAGCCGATAGTCAATATTGATGAAATACGTATAATATTCAAAGCGATGATAAGTGGAATTCCTGCTAATAAAACAGCAAGTTTGCTAAATATCTTGCCACGGGAAATATAAGCAATAAAAAAAGCAAAAATTACGAAACCAATAAGACTATAAACACCTGAACAAGCAACATCAACACTAAAAGACATTAAAGTTTGATCAGGTCGTGTAAGTGTTATTACCGGACTACCATATTGGCTAGAAATTATTGAGGTTACCCCAAAAGCATTAACTAACACGTTTGAAGCATGAGCACTAAAATCTGAAAGAATAGATCCAACACTATACAACATTTCTATAGGTGGAGGAATCAAAAAGAAAAGAAAGAAAACCGCAAAAAACAGTTGCTTAAGGACCTGATCACCAAACAAGATAAGAATTAACCCAGATGTAAAAACAGGCAAAGTAAGCATATGATAAACAAGTGGAGTAAAAGTATAGGACCCAAACCAATAAGCAAAAACCGATGTAATAACAAGCAGCAAACCAACTATCAACCAAAAATTATGGATAATAAAGGAACCTGCCCTTTTGCTTCCGCTTCTTAAAGATGCATTAATAAGCAAACGTTTACGATACAACAAAAAGATAAAAAGAAAGGGAACAGCCAAAATATGATAGGATGCTTCATCACCTAAAGCGTCAGTTATTATAATAGCCAAGTCTTGGAAGTAAAAAGAAATAACAGCTACCGCAACAGCAAGGAACTTTGCAGCAATAGCTACTTCATGTTGACCTATGAATTTTGTTTTATTTGTAATCTGCAACCTTCTTCACTCGCGAGATACACTAAGCAGAATTTAAGAAAAAAAATAGAAAAAGTCTGGAAAGAAAAAAGTTTATGCTCTACTAGTTTTCCGCTTATACACAACAAAACCAGTAAAGCAAGCACCTAAAGCTGCAAGACCACCCAAAGCATATTCCGGAATAACAAGAAAACCTGCGGTGTCTACTTCTATACCAACGTCGTCATTATCCACTCGGTCTACGCCACGGTTGTAAACGCCATCACCATTTTTGTCTGCGACAATGTCATATTGACCAGGAGCTGCGGAAGACCAAACCTGAACTAAAAAGGTGCCATCAGGATCGGTTACGGTTACTGATGTTGTCACTGAAGCTGGAATTAATTGTCCATCAGTCCATTCATCTAAATCTTCAACAACACTAATAACGTAAGTGTCACCGGGTGTCAAACCTACCGCTTTAGCGTATACTGCATCGCCAACAGAATAGACATCGATCAAGTCTCCAGCGGAATTTGCACTGTCAAACCTAGTAATAGGTGCGGCTGAACATGCGGGAATAAAGCAAACGATTGATATTAAAATAAGCAAAGAAAATATTGAGAGTACGCCAATCTTTTTGTTTACCATATTATCTCATCTTCTTCTATTAGATGACAAATTAGCGATTGTATTTTAAGCACTATGAAAAAAAAACGTCACTTTTCCATATAACCATGGTTTCTTGAAAAATTTGGAGTTGCCATAGGCTTTTTCATTAAATTGAAGCATAAGCAATTGTTTTAAAAATTTTAAAACCATCTCTAAATGAATTAAGGTTAGATTTTCCATGCCTCCGCTTGTACTCCCAACTTGGAACCTCAACAACCTTAAGGCCCAATTTTTTTGCTTTAATGAAAAGCTCCGTCTCAATCTCAAAATCATTAGATTCCAAAACAGGCGCCAAAACACAGACGGCTCTTCGACTTAAACCAACAAAACCATAGCATAAATCCGTATATTTTGAACGGCAAAAAAGGTTAACCACCGAAGTCATTATAGTATTACCTACTCTCCGCAAAAAACTCATATCATCAGTTCCACCGCCAGCCATGAATCTTGACCCTTTCACCACATCTGCACCTCTATGCAAAGCATCAACATACCGCGGAACCTCTTCAGGCGACATTGAACCGTCCGCATCCATCAAAATCAATGCATCAGTGTCAAAGTAGCTCTTATTAAGAACCTGCCTTATCGCCTGCCCTTTACCTTTCCCATCTTGAAGAACAATCTTGGCCCCTTTTTCAGAAGCAACTTTTAAAGTGCCATCTTTCGACAAACCATCTATAACCAAGATATTTTCATACCCAAAATTGTTAAGCGCACTTAGAACATCACCAATATTCTTTTCTTCATTAAGTGCAGGGATAGCTATTCCAACTTTTAAATCAAACAAAGGTATTGTCGTTGCATGCTTTGAATTTATAGTCGAAAAGAAATCAAAAGACTCTTTTGCACTAAACACCATAAAGTATCAAATCCACCAAAGAGACAGCCTACTTTTTTCAAGCCATTCTTGTTTAAGAGGTAACTTTAAATTTTCATTTAATACAATATGGAAAACTTGTTCCAACAATCCATGCTGCTTGGACTAAAGCAAACAGTTTTGACATGGAAATGACTATACAGCATCCAAAAACAAAATTCACTTGCATGTTAACGCTGAATTGACAGCATACTCCCTTAGGATACCAACCGTTGCAAAAACCGCTGTAAAAACAAGCAACGTAAGGGTTACAGGCACTAAACTAATACCGAAGGGAGTATAATTAAGAACCAAACCATCAATCGCTACAAGTGCAATGCTTAAACCAATACTCAACATGATACGATCTAACATAGCAGGATTTTCCGAAGACAATACCGTCTGAACCCGAGATGGGTAAATTGTTTTCAACAAAACGAAACCTGGAAGAAATCCCACAAACGTTATACCTACAGCTTGACGCAGATAAATCAAAGGAAAAGCATCTTCAGATATAACGAAAATCGAAAACGTAGTTAATAAAGCGATTATCAAGGTTAACCAATACCAAACAGCTGATAAAGAAAAAACATAATCTTTCAAGGTATTGGATGCCTGATGGCTTTTTTTGATAAATAGTACTTTCTCCTCTGATTCTAGCTGAAGAAGTATAGCAGTTATTTCTTCTTGAGATAAAAGAAACCTTTGCTGAACAAACGGCATTAGTTCTTGAGCCGAGAGGGGTTTGATGATTTTGACGACGGAAACTATGTAATCTTTAATTTGGTCTGTTGTTTGCCTTGTTATAACTTCTTGTCTGGTCAAGTTAACACATGCCCCAATTTTTCATTTTAAGAGGATTTGGATTATTGTAACAAAAGCCGCTGTCAGGAAAAATATCCCTGTTACGTATGCCACATTTTTCAGTTTTCTTCTATCAATTGTTAAAGTTGTCTGGCCATAATACGGTGAGGATAATTCAGCTGCAAGTAAAAGGACTATCGCACAAACAGCCAAAAAAAGGCTCACATCTGAAAACATCAATGGTGGCAACTGCATTTTATTCCCCAATTATTTGATACTCAAACGTCATTGTTTTGTTTACAGTCTCTTCGCTTTTGATAGTAACTGCCTTTCCAGTTACCTTTGCTAATACACATGCCAACGAACTGCTTAAAAGACAACCCGCTGTAGTGTGCACATTAGGATACCTCTTTGTCTGATTGCATTCGTCGATGAAAAAGCTGCCCCGTATTTCAACTGTAAGAAAGCCTTCCTTTGCGTGAAGTTCAACGTTTTCCGCGATTTCAAGTTCATCTACAAGCAGTTTTGGCAATTGCTTCACTAAAGTATTCAAATCTATTTCTGAGAATGACTGCCCTAGTTTCTGCTCCATAAGCATTGAGAAATCATAACCTGGCGGCGTTAATAATAATCCGTCTTTTTTTGGAACAAGTGAATTGCTTGTTATTTCATTAATTGCCGGAAGCGAACGAATGGGGTATTTGGGGATAAATAACAGCGAAAACTTGGTGTCTTGAATGCTTTTTGGTGGCAAATAATAACCTTTTTGGACAACATTTATCTCCGATAACACCTTGTTAATGTTGTCTGTGCTTGAGTTGCTTGTTGCGGTGACGAACGAAAAAGGCACATATTTTGCAGGTTTAACATAGAAAAGGATGGCTCCCCAAAAAATCAATGTTACACTAATAATAGCTAAAAACGATGAAACATACAAGCAAGACAGAATCATCAGTGCTACCCCAAGCAGCACCATTGTAGGACTAAGTAATTTTTGAAGTTTGAACAAAGGCTAGAACCTCTCGCAGGGTTGTTTAGGTAACACTACGTTTGATAATCAAGCGACTCGCAGATAATGAGCCGTTGTCTAAAGACCACCTAACATTTCTGACTAAATGACACGACTCACTGATTTAATACAAATGAATAAAGAGGAAAATGAAATGACTATCAACCAAAATGTAAAACCAAAAAAAAGGCCTTACAAAATAGGATACCTTTTAGCGGCAATTATGGCAGTTGGTTTGATGCTGACGGCAAGCGTTATCACGTTGGAAAGACCACCAGGAAAAGATAGTGACAAAGAAGGAAGCAGCCAAACTGCCCCCAATGCAAACGTGCTTATTAATTCGGAACAACAAACAACCCTAACACCAGAAAGAAACTATTGGTCAAAATTAAACCCTAAACAAGCCTCAACGCCGACGCCTACACCTAAACCCTCAACAACACCAACGCCCACATTGGCACCAACGACAAACCAGCCTACGACACAACCAACACTAACTCAAACAATAACTCCAACCCAAACTACCAGTGTACAATTTCAAATAGGCGTTAACTTGCTTTCTACATATCATCAATATTCACCCAAATACACTACTGACGCCATTCTGAACAGGGATTTCGCTAAATTCCAAAACGATGGAATAACTGTAATTAGTCTAAGTCTTTACTGGTATCGAATAGAAGGCAACACCCAAGGCAGTTACAATGGGACATTGCCTGACGGGTCAATTTACGGTGACGCATTTTTAGACAACGTTAAGCACGTGATTACTGTAGCTAATCAATATGGAATCAAAGTGCTGGTAACGTTCCATACGCTATGGGGCGATGACAGTTCATGGTGCACACCTGACTACGTTGTTGATCCAGTAAGCGGCAAAAATATTGGGTTAGCAATAGTAAGAAGCCCTGAAATGAGACAAGCATACATCAACATGGTTGGACACACGACAAACTATTTAGCGGGTACACCAGGTATTTGGGCTTGGGCAGTATTAAACGAGCCATGGTATTGGGGCAGAACATCAAACGAACATGACTTCAAAACAAGCAATGGACAAACCCAAAAAAGCAACTTTTTAACATTAATCCAAGATCTATCTAACACTGTCAAAGCAAATGACGGAAGACCAGTCACCGTAAGATTTTGTAACACCAAACAATACACCGGAACATATGGAGAACCACACATAAAGAACATTTTCAAAGATGACTGGGGAATGGACAGCCGACTCTTCAATGCCATAGATTTTGTTGGTTTCAACGTGTACCCCACCGCATATTCAGAGCTTGACGCAACATTACAAAGCATGACGAAGGAAAATATTGTGGAGAGCGCAGGAAAAAACAAACAGATATGGATAACAGAATTTGGATATGCAACAAATGACCAAACAAAACAAGCAAATGTATACGAAACAATGTTGAAATTATTTGCAAATTTACCAATTGAAGGCTGTTTAGCATGGCAATGGACAGACAGCAAGGTTCAAGATGCAAATTCACAAAGTTCATACAACATTTGTGCAAACACTGTGACGGGTGAGGGCAAACTTGCCTATAAGACCATGATTGGGTACACTATGAAAGGGTAAGAAGTTCAGGATTTTGAACAAACTTCATGCAGGGTTTTTTGAATAAAGAATATTCAAAAACGCCCTTATTTTTAAAATATGAATTAGGAAACAAGCAAGTTTTTTTACCGAAAATAGACCCAAGAATTGCAACGTGTAAACGGTCAGTATAGATACGCTCGGCATGTTGCGCTAAACTAACAAATTGCGGGAAACTTGAGTATTCTGAAATATCCTTTGCAAGCACTGCGTCATTCTTTAGTTCTTTCGTAAGAATTGACCTTTTTACTGCAGATTCTTTGTCGGTCCTCAAACAGACTAAGTCATACAACTTGGATGGATGAGGAATATTGAATGTAATTTTAGCCAAATCAGCGCTTGATAAATAAAGAGCGGTGTCATCGGATAAGCAAATATTAACGTTATTGGGCAAATTTATTGAATTCATCAAGTTATAACTGTATTTTTCTCGGCAAAATAAAAAAATTTCTTGAGAAATTTTTTTTAAGAATTCGATAAAGGGTGAATCTTTTAAAAAATAAAAAGTTTCAGGTCCTACTATAATTACACTTCTGGGATTTTCTTTAACTATTCTAATCATTAATTCTTTGCCACGAGGATAGTAATCGTTAATGTTTCCTCCACCATTAATTATAATTACATCTGACATATTTTTTGGAACACTTTGCCTAAGAGCAAGTTTGTGATTCATTTTATCAAGCATACCAGTTAATATTCGAGTTTTATCAGTAAAACCGCTTGCTTTTTCAATACTCACTTTCGATAAAAAAGCAGCTTTATTAAAAAAAGAACTATTGTCACTTGATGTCGAAAAAAAAACTTCAGAAACCTCATGCTTCGAAAAGCATATTTTAAGATTTGAAAGCTTTTTTTCTAAACCAAGAGAAATCAGTTTGTCTCCATTATTGCCTTCTGGAACGAAGACGGCAAAACGTTCCGTTCTAAAATGATTCAACGTTTTTTCGAATTGGTCCAAGCAAAAAACCTCAGCTACTGTTTCTTTGAGGGCAAGGTTTACTTTTGTGCTTCACAATGAAGTATTAGCGATATTTTGCATGATAAGCATCAAAGGACGGATTTGAGTAGACTTTATTTGTAAAAGGTGAGTGGGATAAATTATAGTATAAGCTACCCAACAAGTCTTCTTGACCTTTAATAGTAGAATAAGATTGAACACTTAAATGAGAGACACAAATAAAATCTTGTTTCATAATGCCTATAGTTGGAGGATTCCATTGCGAATCAGGCATTAAAGGAAGACTAAATTTTCTGTAATCAGCAGGATAATTAACATAATTAAATGAGCCATAAACTAAACCGTTGGTTGTTGACCCAAAAAAGAAGTCTGCACCTCTTAACTGACTGTTTGGAGTATAATCCATTTGTTCATTTCCATAACGAGATATCATGACAAGCGGAGGTGTAAGAATAGTGAAAAACAAAAGCCCCAACAAAAATAGACGCTTATGAGCCAGAAAAGCTTTTGCAACTAAGTAAGCAGAAGGAATTAATAAAAACATATATAACCTCATAAATATCTCGCCGCCATAGGCAAAGATAACCGGTATTGAAAAACCGATTAAAATAGCAAAAACCATTTTTTCGTTTCTTTTGAAATTACCAGTTGCAATAAGCACAACCACACTAAAAATTGCAATAAGAATAAACAATCCCGAGTAAACTAATCGAATATTAGTCACTAAAATATGAGCAGCGCTGCCAACAGAAGCCCTATTTGTGAAATTAGTCAGAAAAATAGTACTTAGATTCATAAAAGACTGAAGGTTGCTAACCAAACTACCATTCAGGTAATTAATTGCGCCATAAATAGTCCAAGAAATAAGTAAAACTGCCGAAGAAAGTAATAACACAGAACGCCTAAAGAAACCAGAAATAACAAGCACAAAAAGGGTACTTATAACAACTATAGAGGAAAGCAAATGACTGCTAACGACAAAAAAATAAGACAAAAGAAATGGAACGGTCCAGGCTCTGTTTTTCAACTTTTTGTGCATATTTGATGTTAAAAGAAAAAGCAATAAAACCACAAAGAATAAACCCATACTTTGCATACTAAAATAGTCTTGACCTACCCAGTTGCCAAGAGAAATAAACCAGACAGCTAACCAGACCAATTTGTTATCGTTGAATAAAGTACTAAAGAACAGGACAAGAACTGCAACAAATAGAAGATTAAATACAGTCGGGTAAAAAAGCAAAATTGTTGAAGGAGAAAAACAGGTAACCTGACTAAAGATACTGACCAATATGCTGAAGCTAGGCCAGTTAAGTATCCATAAAACGGACGGGTTTATATGCTCAAATTGAGAGATATAATTTACCGCTTGGAAGTTTGAATAGCTTGTTGCAAAGCGCGCTGTCCCTTCAACTATTGAAGGAGTAAAATTTAAAAAGAATACAAGCAATAAAGTGTGAAGAATTAAAAAAACTATTTGATATTTTTTTACAATCATTAATGTCACGAAGAAGGAAAATATCAATAATGCAAAAGCTATAAAGAAAGAGAAAGACAGAATTGAAAATAGACCAAGTTCGTTAAGGGCATTAATATTGACACTTAAAGTTGCTCTAGCTTGGAAGGAAGATATAAGCCACATAAAACCAGAAAGGACAAGAAGCAAAAAAGGGATTATCCAAGCGCGGTCTTTGAGGGTCTCGAACATAATTTCACTTCAAATCAAGAAGTATAAAGCCACAAGCGAAAGCAGTGGTTAACGTTTCCCGTAAAGGAAACCTTTCAGTTCCATACTAATCGCCAGTTTTAACTCTTTATCTGAAACAACAAATGCACGTAAATCTGAAAAGACTAAAAGGCAAATGTAACCTAATGCTATGAACTTCACATATAGATCTTGTCTAAAATGTTTAGAAACAAACGAGAACACTGATTTTCCCGAGTTAAAAAAGTCCTCAAACAGTTTAGCCTTATCCAATCGATGATTATGCAAAATAACAGCAGTAGGTTCATAGCAAATATTTAACCCAGACTTCAAAATTCTATAAAACATGTCAGTATCATCTGCACCTATAGCTTTTGTTCCTCTACCTAAAGTTACATCAAAAAATCCTACAGTGTAAAAGACGTCCCGTCGAAATGAACAAAAACCAAAACCGACAGCCCAAGGCACGGGAGTTTGCTCTGCCAACCTTTTTTGCCCTATTTTACTTAATACCGATATTAGGCTTCTAACTTGCAAATGCTCCTTTGAAAAAAACCTACACTTGCTGCCCCTGTCAAAACTCATCGTTCGCTCGTAAAGGGTGCTTGAGTCATCCTGTCTAAGGGAAATCATCCTACCAGTTACACAGGATATTTGTGGGTCAGCAAATCTTTTGAGGAGATTTATCAGCCAACCGCTGGTTACTATAAAGTCATCATCAGCAAAAACTATTATCTCGCCAGAACTGTTTTTTATGCCGTAATTTCGAGCTTTTGAGAGTCCTTTTTCATTGAAGATATAGTATTTGCCATTTGCTTTTAAAGTATTAAGCCTATTTTGTTCAATCACAAAATTGTCTCTACTACTATCAACCACTATTAGTTCAAAAAATTTATCATCAACTTTGTTGACTGACTCAAGGAAAACTGAAAGGTCCCTTGGACGACTCTTTGTTGCAACGATAATTGTGATAGTAGCATTCATAAAGAGCCCTTACGGTTCTACTTGCATTATATCCTCAATGGATACTGTTTTGTGTGTTTTTAGGCTGAGTTTGGCTGCCGTGGATACGGCTGTTACCATTAGGGCTTCTTCGCCTGTTACAGGGGGTTTGTTTTTGGTTTTAACAGCATCTACAAACCCACCTATACTTACGGAATGATGTGCTAAGCCGCCTTTGAAGTATTTTCCTGAGGCAATTGAAGTCATCATTTTTACTGAATCCTTGAATGTGCGGTTCATGTCAGTTAAAGGTGAAGAAACTTGACCGTGCGTCTTGTACCAGCGACCATTACGAACGTCACACACTACATGACCAGCTGTACCATGAACTTCCATGTTGAATAGGAAGGAATCATTAAGCCAGGAAATGTCTGCAAGTGCTAAAGAAGTGTCCTTAAACTTCATTAAAACCTGAATGTGGCTAATGAAGTTGAAACCTCCAGTGAAGTCGCCGCCTTGGGCTGTCACAGATTCGATTTGTGAAGGATTTGACCATAGCAGCAAGTCGATTAGGTGGGGGCCAAAATCGTCTAAAGCGCCGCCTTCATGATAAAGCCAGCGTCCACTAGTCCATGATGAAGGGCAAGGAGTATGTGCGGTACCTACCATGGAAACTATGCGGCCTATCTTTTTCTCTTGTAGTGTTTCATGAACCTGCTGGGCAACATCAACACTTCGATAGTTGAAAACTACTCCCAACTGCACATGATTATCCTTAACAACTTCAAGCGCTTTTTTACCTTCCTCTAGATCTACAGTCAAAGGCTTTTCAGCTAAGACATGTTTTCCAAGTTGGGCTGCGTTCATTATTATTTCTGCATGTGTAAAACTGGGGGTACATATGCTCACTATGTCTGCATCGGTTTCAGATAGCGCTTTCTTGTAGTCAGTGTAATATTTTCGTATTCTGAATTCTTTGGATACGTCTTTTGCTAAGCCTTCATAGCTATCTACAACGCTAACTACTTCTACGTCTGGAAGCGCCCTAAAAACTGGGATATGCATCCGCCGTGCAACAGCGCCACAACCAATAATGCACACTTTCATTAGTTACGCCTCACCTGTTTTTCGTTTAAACGCTCTTGATTGAAAACGTAATGCCAGTTTGAATAGCAACGCTTGGGAACCGCTCCATTGAAAATCTTGCTTAACATCAACTAACCGTTCTCCAACTATGGTGCAGTGAGGATTACCAAGTCCCGTTTTTGATGCTAATCTGATATGTCCTATACGATTGGGATTTAAGCCCATAATTTTAGCGCAAACACAATCAACCGCAACCTCATCAGAGCCTGCAATTATCAATTCTGAATGGACAGGTGGTCCAAAAGAAGGACCCCAGACGCCGCCAACACCAACTATCCCGTCAACAACACAAAAGTCGGGGACGCCTACAGCAGTGTTTAGAGCTATAATTGCTTTGTCCAGATTTGGGTGTAGTTTTTGTTTATCTAATTGCGGGTTACAACCA
Organism: Bathyarchaeia archaeon; assembly: GCA_042296865.1. Classification (GTDB taxonomy): domain Archaea; phylum Thermoproteota; class Bathyarchaeia; order Bathyarchaeales; family Bathycorpusculaceae; genus Bathycorpusculum. The sequence continues at coordinate 865,156 of CP170178.1, forward strand.
AACTGGTTTTTTAGGCAACAGGTCATAGTTGAAAGTAAGTTGGTTTTCAATTTTGGAACTGTAATAAAGTAGGCATTATCGAAAATTTTTGGTATTAAAAATGGTTCTTCAAAACCTTTAACCACTTTTTCGTTACACTCCACATAGGATAGGTTTAGCCATTTTGCGTTCCATTTTTTGATAACCGGAAGAAGACCAAACCATTTAACAAACAAGTCAGCAATAACAACTCGACCATCACTCTCCACAATGTAGATTTCGGTGTCGCCTACGCATTTTCGCAAGTATTGAAGTAGCGCATCTAAGAATACAGGATGCGTTATCGCTCCAGTGTCAGGTGTTCGAGAGTCACACAAGTTCACTTTTATTACAATCTTGTCTTGGCCTGAAAGCTTTATTCCATTAGCAAGCTCAATTGCCTTTGGAATATTTTCCTGAACTGTTTCATATGAAGATTTGGTTATGCTGACCAAGCTTTTCAAAAATTTTTTTCACCTGTTAAATTGATTTTTTAGCATATAGTAAGTTGATGAAAATCAGTACTTGCTTGAACGAGAACCTACAAAATAGCCCAAAAAAACCATAACTGTGGCAATCCAAAGCGTTCCGCAACGTGAAGGACCTGTTTGTACGTTACCTTGTAGTAGCATTTTAGGTGTACCTAAAATCAGGTTACGCAGATAGGTTTTTTCCGTGCCTAAGGCAGCTTTAATGGTTGTATTGTTTTTTGCGATAACAGCTTTAGAGAAGCCCTCAGAGTAAGATCGGTTCAGTACATATCGGAAGCTTAGGCGATTTTTAGAGACTTTGTGGTAAACAATTGCTTGTGGGTTGTAAATGATTGTTGAACCTGGCAACTTGTTTGTTGCACGGATACCAAACTCTGTATCTTCATGGCCCATTAGCATTTTGCCAACTCGACCTATAGATGTGCTGAAATAACCAGTTTTCTCAAACACGAAACGCTTAAAAGCCATGTTGCAGCCAATGGGGTTTCGTATGGGCACTTTTTCTGTTGGAAGACCTTTGTATGAGCAGCCGACAATCCAGTAGAGTTCTTCAGGAAACCACCCAGAGTTTTGACTGTGCCATATGGGTATGATGCGCCCGCCAACACCAATCACTTTTGAGTCAGAAAAGCTACTTACAAGATGGTAGAGCCAATTTGGTTCAGCGATGGCGTCATCATCGATAAAGGCAACTATTTCTGATTTACAATTATTAACGCCCTTATTCCGAGCTGATGATAAACCTGACGCGTTGCTCATTACAAGTTTAACAGAGGAGTCTAACAGTTTTTTGTAAAAGTTAAACAATAATACATCAGGGTCAAAGACAACAATTATTTCTTTAGGCTGCATCGTTTGCTTTTTAAGGGCTTCTATACAGTTGATGACGTCATTTGCCCGTTCCCTCGAAAAAACGGAAATTACTACAGAAACGTCAACCATAGGACATCCTCTTAAACGTTTGAGGTTGCATTAAGCCAAAAATAGACGAACCGATTTTGATATTCGAAAACCCTGTTTACTGGGTTTAAAGCCCATAATTCTACAAAAATTTGATAATAATAGCCACTGTTTTCTTGATCGAACAAAGCAGATTTATCTAAACTCAATTTGTTATCATTTATTATCAGGGTTTTGAGTATTGATTGATTGTTGGAAAAGGAGACTTCTGAAAAAAAGAAGCATAACGGCACGGTCGAATTAGCATCATTTTGCAATAGAGTTCGATAGTTATATAGGGATACTAACATGCTGGGATTTGTTTGGGTTGCTGCTGGTTCAGTTTGATTTCGAATTTTTACAATACAACAATAATAAGTCGCAGTATCTAGATGGTTACCTACTCCAAGGTATACTGTGTAGTTTTGACCGGGCGCTATATTGAAGGGGAGGTCTTGCGCCATTTTTTGGGGGCCAAGCAGATATAGCTCTGAAAATTTTTCCCCCACGGGAAGTTTTACAATTTGCAGTAATGTAAAAGAAGAAATCAGGGTTAAACTGATCAATGCTGCTGTAAAAAAAAGTATTTTGTAGCTTGAGAGTTTTATGCTATGTCACCTCAGGCTTTGATTCTAACATATTGTCGATGTAATGCTTTTTTACCAAACGCCAACTTAAAAATAGGCTTAAAATAACTGAAAAGGAACCAACAAACGCAAAAGCAACATTGCGCCAAAGATTATTCTGGTTTTGGATGACTGCCGTTTGTTGGGCATTTTGAGCGTCTGTTTTTACCTGTTTTGCTAATGTTAAAGCAGATGCGGCTAAATCCGCGGCTAATTGATTGTTACCGTTTTTGAAGGCATTTTCAGCTTGCGTTAAGAGGTTTATGGCGGTATTCAATTGGTCAATTAAACCTGTGATGTTAGCATTCACGTTTTCAGCGCGTATTATTTCATCAAATGCGGATAAGATAGCGTTGTTACATTCTTGTATTTTTAAATCAGTCTCAGTGTGGCATTCTGCGAATGTTGGTTCAAGCATTATGATTAAAATGAAGAAGCCAATGAATACTGTCAAGAACTGCTTCATGTTTTTCTCTTCTATAAGTTATATGTTTGTTTGATTTCTTTTGCAAAGATAGTCTAAAATAGCTCTTTCCTCTTCCAGATTATGGAGTGATTTTTGAACTTGTGCATGTTGGCTTACAAATCTTTTATAACGGAAAAGAAAGGTCCGCCCTTGATTGGTAACTTTGTACGTTGTACCGTCAAGCTCAACATATCCAAGTTGCATTGATAAACCAAGGTATTTTTTTAGTAGTTTGAAACTTAAGTTTGCGTTAATCATTATTCTAGTCTTTGGGGCACCTGAGTTTGCTGCTTCTAAAATTGCCGCCATTAAGCCTATCTTATCACGGTTTTTACCCAAGAAAATCAACCATAAAACAAGTTCAGGCTTTTCGTTTGGAGAATCTGCTAGCCAAACCCTTCCTGATAGAAGTGGACTGGTAAGCGCATTCTCGTTGCTTAAGCGCCTTCTTGCTTGATTCTTAATAGATTCATCAACCCTACAGTTTTGCATTTAAGGATTATCTATAATTTCAAAATAACGAAAAATAATACAGTTTTACCGATTTTTATTTCTATTTGAAAACCGAATACAGTTTCGATTCAAAATAAGGAAACTATTAAAAAGCGATTGTTTTGGCACGAAATAGTTAAAACACTTGCCTACACGGCTACGGAAAAAGTAACCGTTTACTATTAATTACCGCTTAGACGTAATCAGGGAATTTCTGTTTTATTATCACGTAAAGCTAACCAACGTTTAAACTCGAGCCCAGTGCACTTACCTTTACCAAGCCAGTTATCTCCATACTTTTGTTTTAGCTTTTCATTGTAAGACGCAAAAGTTTCCGCTTCTGTTACTTCAACGCTGTCTCTTTTCTTCTTAACCAATACGCCATTAACTCCAGCTTAATCTATTGCACAACTTCACTTAAAGTTAAGCCTATCTAGAAAGCATAGAAAAGAAAAGCCTTAATTCAAGACAACCAAAAACGTTAGAAGCTATTCGGTAATAAGCCTACTTTGTTGGTGTATTGAAGAAAAAAAGGTGTCATGGCTCCTTCTTAGAAGCAGGTATACCATGTAACTAAGTGTGGAAGACCTAAGATTCGCCAAATGAACCAATCAATAAATAGTTGCTGAATTGGTGATGTTGTTTCGGTTGGCTGTGTTGGGTCAAGTTTTGGCGTTAAAGGAATTTGTAGGTTATTTTGTGGTGGAGTCGCGGTAGTTTCGGTTGGGGTAGGTGAGGGTGTCGGGGTTGGTGTAGCTGTAGGTGCTGGGGTTGGAGTGATTGTTGGGGAAGGTGTTGTTGTAGGCGTTGCGGTGGTGGTTGGTGGGAAGACTTTTTGGGCTTTTAGGTATTGTTGTGTGACTGTTCCGCCTGTTGTCGGTGCGAAATTAGGTGCGCCAGTGTGTAGTCGGAAGATGCCGATTTCACGGAACCAGTGAACTATCCAGTTAATGCCCCATTCGTTAAAGATTTTAAGCTCATTAGCTAAGCCTTGTTGTTCATAGTTTGCTTCAGCGCCGCTCTTGTCCATGTTTGCACCACATTCAGTAACAAACATTGGCTTGTCTAAAGTGTTAAGGACGTAGTCGATTCCTTCTGCAGTGAAAGCTCGTTTGAGTTCATTGTAGTCGTAAGCATGGTTTGTTCCCCACTTGCTGATTGATTCTTGTTTTGAGTAGATGCCTGTTTGGCCGTATTCACGGTAAAGGTGAGTAACGTAAACCAAGTTGTCTGTTGGGTCAGATAGTTTAGCTGTGTCTACCCAGTACATAGTCGAACCACCACCGTAGTCAAGGTCTACCCAGCTGCCCATGTCCCATTGTGCAAGGATCAAGTTTTGAGCGCCGGTTGCACGGATTGCGTTGATTACTTGTTGCTGTACGCCATAGAATTCTTGAACTGCTGCGCCGCTAGCGATGGGTTCGTTCCAGATTTCGAAGAGTACGTTGTCGTAGCCTTTTAGTTGGTTTGCTACGTCAGCCCACCAGTTGACAAAGTCTTGTTTGCTGGTGATAACTGAAGAAGCTCCTTGTGAGGTTTGGTATGGCGGGTATGGCAATGGATCTTGGTTTCCACCGTTAAAATAGTTAGTAACACGGTAACCAGTGAAGATGACGTACATGTTACGTTCCGCAGCGAATTCAATAAGGCGTTTGACGGCATCGCGGCTTGAAATACTTGAGTATGGTGTGCTTAAATCGTATTTCCAGTTGTCGATGGATTGTATGCAGCGGACAGTGTTTGCGCCCCAGGCTTTCATTACATCAAGTTCAGCTTTGACGTTAGCATCGTTCCATAGGGGGTTTCCGTTCCATGTTCCATCGGGGTCATCGGCTAAATCAACTTTTTGTAAACCTCTAAGAAAAATTGTGTTGCCAGAGGCATCTTTGATTAGTTTGCCTTCTGTATGTAATGCAGGAGTGTTTGTTGTTGCTTGAACGTCGCTAGTCATAAGCATAGATACCGTGCTTAGCAAAATTAAGACAGATATGCATATGGCGATGGTTTTAGCGAGTTTGCGGCTGAGATTTTGAGGCAACAGAGCGTTAGCTATTAAGTTTTTGTTCAATTTTTTCTCTCTCTTCCCTGAATTTTTCGGAGCCCCTTATAGAGCATTAATTGTTTTTAAAGTTTTTTGTAAATATTAATGGTAATACAATTTTTTTGATAAATAGTTATTAAATTTAGCAAAAAGCAGCACAGCATTTGAATCAGCAATACCACCGTTATCCCAAGCAAATGATGGGCGATTTAATTAAAGACATAAAGCAGTTTCCTGTTTTAACCCATTTTTCTCATAATTGTTTACTGTTCATTTGAGCGTTAATTTTGTTGTTTGCCTTGCGGAAAGATGGTTTCTTTTGCTTTAGGTTTTTATACTCTGACATAAAGTAGAAACCGCGATACGCTTGTCTGAAAACCCACGAGACACCAAACAGTTAGACATAAAACCAATTCTATCCAGTCACGACATATTTGACGTTGAAGTATCATCAGAAAATAAAACAAAACGCCAAAAAAAATCAGTTGTAAGCAGTAAAGCTCAAGAAAAAGCGGTTTTATGCAGCTTCGAAGAAGAAACTGCAAGCAAAAAAGTCACACACAGTTATTTTTGCACTTACAGTGACCCTTATAACATCAAAAAACTGTTTTTAGCAAATAGTTACTCATCCTATCAAAAGTTTAAGCTAAACCTCGAAGCCTTACAGATAAAAAACACAGGCAAAATTGATCACCTTATAGCGTTAGACGCCATCAGAACAAAACTGGCACCATACAATTTCCAACTACAAACAGCCCTTCAAGTAATTAACGAAATGAACGCTAACGCGATTTTGGCTGACGAAGTGGGTTTAGGTAAAACCATTGAAGCAGGCTTAATTATGAAAGAGCTTGTGCTAAGGGGCGAAATTAATTCGATACTTATTATTTCTCCCAAAAGCTTGCTTTCCCAGTGGAAAACAGAAATGGCTGAAAAATTTGGGGAAAACTTTTTCATTGCCAACTACCCGGGGGAACGTGTTAGCCTTAAAGCTGACGATAGAATAATCTGTTCTCACAGTTTGATGCCAAGAAAGTTTGAGGAGCTTGCAAGCCGAACCTGGGACCTAATCGTTGTTGATGAAGCACACGCTTTTAGAAATACTCATGGTAAAGGGCGTGCTTGCCTTGGAAACCTGCGCAAAAACCATTTACTCTTGCTAACCGCCACACCGCTATGTAATAAGCTTACTGACCTTTACAGTATTGTTGATTTGATTCAACCGGGGGTTTTGGATAGTGAACGGGCTTTTATTTCTCGTTTTGCTGAGGATGCAAGGAGTCGCGTGGTTAGACAGGAAGAAGCACCCGTTTTAAGGAGAACGCTCAGGGATATGATGTGCCGCACTCGTAGGGAGCAGACGGGAATTCCGTTTACTAAACGTGTTGTTGAGTCTAGAACGCTTGAAGCCAACGATTACGAACGAGAATTTATTGATCAGGCAACTGAGTATCTGCGTGCAGTTAGCCAGAACAAGTTCAAAACAATTGAAACCTTAATCGCTGAAAATCCCAACAGAAAAATCAGTGAATCTCAAAGCAATGCAATCCTGGTTTTTCAAGCCATCACACTCCAACAATCCTTTTCTAGTTCACCAGCAGCATCCATCGAGTCGCTAAAGAAACGGCAACAACGTTTCCCGATGGAAACTGAGGCTACGAACAAGCTCATTGAAATGGCAAAAAAAGTTAGAAGCGCCAAAATGGATTTGCTGAGAAGCATTTTAATTGAAATTCCTAAGGAGCAAGCGTTGATTTTCTGTTTGCGAAAAATTACAGCCCGAAAAATCAAGGAAATGGTTCAAGCAGAGTTTGGCAGGGCAGAAGTGTATTTGGGTGACATGAACCAAATTGAAAGAGACACCGTTATTGAAGCTTTCAAGAAAGGTGAAATTCGGTACTTGATTGCAACGGATGCAGCGGCTGAAGGCTTGAATCTTCAAAACTGTGCGATGATGTTTAACTATGATTTACATTGGAACCCGATGAAGATTGAGCAACGTATCGGCAGAATTCACAGGTTTAAACAGGATCGTGACGTTACCGTGTTTAATCTTGCCGTTAAAGACACCATCGACGATTATGTGCTACATATTCTCTACCAAAAAATCGAGTTATTCACAATGACTATCGGCAAAATGGAAACAGTTCTTGCGGAGCTCAAAGATGGCGACCAAGACATCCAGAAAACCATCGCCGAAATATTACTGCGGAGCAATTCACGGCTTGACATCCAAAAAGAACTTGAAAAGTTAGCTAGCAACCTTAACACTTCAAGAACAAGCCAAGAATTGGCTGAAAAATTCACGCAAGGGGTAATTGATTGAGCGAAACAAACTTTGAAGCCTTCTTTGAAGACTATGTTAAAGCGAAAAATGGTAAGATAATCTTCAAAAAAGAAATCATGCATGTAACATACCCTGATAAGGCAGAGGAAGAATTCACTTATCACCCGTCGGTTGCCAAAGAAAAAAAGGTGCCACTCATTGCACCTGGAAGCCCTGTCTTTCAACAAATTCTCCGAGAATGTCAAGAAAACGGGGTTTTATGCCAAATTCAGCTTAACCCAAAAGATGACATCGAATCAGAAATTAAAAGGCACTTTAAGGATGCAACGTTTGCCTGCATTGACTGCGACAAAGTCACAATTGGAGAAAAAGAAGTCAGCATATGCGTTAAACCTCAATCATGTTATCATCAGATTAACTGCGGCAAAATATGCCAAGTAAAAGTGGGTAAACAAGAGCAATCACGGTACTTCGAATTCTTTTACTCCGTTATTTTCTATAACAAACTTAGGGCGAAAAACGAGGAAATCATTACTGTTCTTCTTGATGAGAAAGCTAACGTTGTGGAGGTTGCAGGTTTTGGTGAAGGCCATTTTGCGGTTGACTCGGGTTTGGCGGTTTTGGATGTGAAGAGTAAAGTTAAGCCTGATTTGTTTGACCATCTTAAAGGGGTTGCTGATGAGCAGTTGGAGGCGCTTATTGGTGAGAAAGTGGCGTTTTTTGATTTACCTCTTAATAGGGAAAAGAAGGTTAAGCTTCAAGCTTTTGAGAAGCGGATTAAACGGGAAAGGCGTGAGCAGATTCTTTCGCGTAAGCATGATTTTGACCCGTTAAAGTGGCAAAACAATTATTTGGCACTTCTGAAGAGGGAAGAGGAAGCTTACTTAACCAATATATCGGTGAAATTGATCAATTTGCTTGTTGTTAACACGTGTAAAGTCAAGTTTAACTTGGTTCTTGATAACGACGCCGCAGTTCATTCAATATTAACGTTAGGATTAAACCAAACCGTAGAAGTTACTTGTCCAATTTGCAAGAAATCTTTCACTGAAGGTTATGCTACACGGGATGGTCAGTATGTTTGTGGGAACTGCATTAGGCAATCTATTGATTCAGGCAGAGTTTACTCCAAAAAAGCCGCATTAATTCTTGACGACACTCTAAACGAGTACCTTGAACAGGGTTCTGGTTTTGTGTGTTCGGTTTGTGGTAAACGTCACAGTCGTTTGCTTGAGTTCAACTGTAGCCATGATGGTTCAAGCGTGTGTATTGCGCATTACGGTTTTTGTGATGTGTGTGGCAGTGGAAAAATATATTCTAAAGCAAACTTGTCTTACACTGACGAGTTTAAGCATCAATTATGTCCCAAACATTCAGGAAAATGCAAACAGTAGGAGACACGGCATGGATAACGTGAAATTTAATGGCATTTTAAAAGAAATTCTTGAACATCCAAACATGGATACGGTAGAGTTTCTGATGGATGAACTGCGGTTGCCTCTTGACAAAGCAGAGGTCCTGGCAAAAAGGATTGAAGCCCAAACTTTGGATGCAAAGCAGAAAACGTTCAAACCAATAACAGAAAAAACAGCAGACACAAAACCCCCCCAAAACCCTTTTGTCCTTGAAAGTCTTTCCATCAAAGAGTTTGAAACCTTCACCAAATGGCTTCTACAAGAGTTAGGATACAATGTTCACCCCGAAAAAATTCCAACAATACAAGGCTTTGACTTCATCACCTCCAAAGACGAGGTTAAAACCGCTGTTTTAGCCCGCAAGTACCCCAAAACATGTTTGGTTTCTGATGCAGCTGTTTTGATGGCTCAGCAAGCAAAAATCAACTATCAATGTGTTGAAGCCATCTTTTTGGCACCTGAATTTTCGGAAAAAGCAAGGTTGGAAGCTGAAAAGGCAGGCGTTATGCTTTGGGATTCAAGGATGTTTAATGAGAAAATTTTTGAAGCTAAAAAGAGGGCGGAGCAGGAAGTGCAGGCAGGTTTTCCAACATACAAAGGCACACTACTAGACAGCCTACTGGGCTTAGTTGAACGCAAAGAATTCATTATTGAAAAACGTGCTGGTGAAAAGTTTGATGTGTTTTTTCCAGGCGTGAAGTTTCCTTTGTTAACTTTTCAAGTGCAGAACTGCTTGGTTACGCGGCTTGTTTACAGGATAAAGTATAATGAGCCTGTGGGGGAAAATGACGGTGAAGCTTTAATTAGGTGCGACCGTGGTGGCGCCCGTTTTGGACCCGAAGATGCAGAAGCGTACGCGCAGATTACGATGTATCTTGAGCAGTTTTTAGAATAAAAAGGAAAAAAAGTTGTTAAATTTTTTTGGGTGTTTGGCGGGTTTATTCGTCTTCGCAATCTTCGCAGTCGCTGTCACAATCGCAGTCGTCATCGCAATATTCTTCGTCTTCATCAATACAGAAAATATTGTGTACCATTTTTTTGTGCACCACCGCAGTAATTTAGTGATTAAGTTAATAAACCCTTTTCAGTAACTGAACAGTAAAATCAAAAGAATACAAGTTTTTAACATGTTTTGACTTGTTTTCGCGTCAATAGCACCTACCCCCCTTAGTGTTTTGCATTCTGACACCAGAAAAACGCAGGATGAGCCTACCCCTCAATTTCTGCCTACCCCCTATAGGTTACTGCATAGAACTGTTATTTGTATCCTAATAGGTTGGTATAAAAAGTAAAGCAGTGAACTGCACAATGCATTTTGCCATAACATGACACTGCGGTACTGCTCTTAGAAAAACCACAACTTACACAGTGCATCTAAGCATTTTTCAAAAGTAAACTGCCGATTAAAGAAAAACATTTCATGCCTTAAATAGTTAAAACGCTTTACACTTTAATGATTTCAAATGACAAAAGAATTAACCTTTGTAATGCTTAAACCCTCCACAGTAACCCGAGGCTTAATCGGTCAAGTCATCGCAAGATTCGAAAATAAAGGCTTAAAAATTGTCAGCTTAAAAATGCATGCAATCACCCAAACCGAAGCAGAACAACTCTACAGCGTACACAAAGGCAAACCATTCTACCAAAGCCTAGTTAAGTACATCACCTCCGCCCCCGTAGTCGCCATGGTAGTAGAAGGCGCCGACGCCGTCAAAGTCGTCCGCAGCATGATTGGCGCAACCAATCCAAAAGAAGCAGCAGCTGGCACAATCAGAGGCGACTTAGCACTGGAAACAACCAAAAACGTAATACACGCATCCGACTCAACAGAAAATGCCCAAGCAGAAATGAAAATTTTTTTCAAACCAGAAAACCTAACCAGCTATAAACGCGCTGACGAGGACTGGATTTAACGCCCCCGGGTTGCGGCAAGACAGCTGTGTAACGCAGGCACAGGTTTGAGTACCGAAAGCTCTAAAAGTCAAAAACCTGATTCATTGAGGAGCTAACATGGGCCGGTAGATCAGTCTGGCATGATCGCCGCGTTCGCAACGCGGAAGCCGCGGGTTCAAATCCCGCTCGGTCCACTTTTCCGCCCGCTCGCCCCTGTTTTGATACGCCTAAAACGTTAGAGGTTGTTTTGGAGCTTAGGAAACGTGGACTTGCCGAATACACCATTGATGCTTATGGCAGACGCTTAAGAATGCTTGCCAAAAATACAGACATTGACAACCCACAAATTGTCAGAGATTTTATTATGCGGCAGACAACAAGCCCCGCCAACAAGGAAGCAATTGCAAACGCTTATGACCATTATGTTAAGCATTTTGGCATGACTTGGGATAAACCGTTTTTCTCCAGAGGTGAAAGGCTCCCAGTAATTCCAAATAGCGAACAAATCAACACTATCATTCAAGCCTTTACCCGAAAATATGTTACAATCTACAGCATACTACGAGACACAGGCTTAAGACCTGTCGAATTACATAGGCTGAGACTAAAAGACATTGACTTAGAAAATGGGACAATTAACCCAAGAACTGCAAAGGGCGGAGCGGGAAGAGTTTTAAAACTACCACCAAACACTCACGCAATGCTAAAGGAGTACATTGAAAAAAATGGTTTTTCGCAGACTTCCGTAATGTTTCCGCCAACTAAGCGTTTATGCCACGTTTGGGTACATACACGAAATCAAATAGCTAAGAAACTAAGCAGACCTGAATTATCCAAGTATCGAGTTTATGACTTAAGGCATTATTACGCCACAATGCTGTATTCAAAAACTAAAGACATTCTATTGGTCATGACCCAGTTAGGGCATAAATCCTTAGAGCACACGAGAATCTATACTCACTTATTGCCATTCAAGGAAGAAGAATATGTTTCTAAAGCTGTTGCACTTGGAACATCGACAACACTTAAAGAATGTATAGAACTCGCAGAATCAGGCTTCACTAAATTCACTGAAATAGACGGATACCAAATATTTAGAAAAACAAAGTCGGATTGGTGAGAAAATTTGCTCTTGCAAATTGACCTACGTTTCGCACGATTGCCATTACAAGCAATTAAGCATTATGTTGCTTATACTTGGGTTGAATTAATTTTGCCACCTTAAGCTTAAGGGCTTCCCCTTTACTTTTTCTTAGTTTTAGTCTTTATTTTTTCAACCATTTCAGTTACGATGGCTTTTTTTATCGTATCCACCATATCTTTGTTACGTTCATGTGACAAAAATGGCAAAGAAAAAATGAAATCGCCTTCGCTATAAGAAACAGAAAAGAAAGATGTAATTGCATTTATTTCCAAAGTAGCAGTCGGAATGAAAGACCTTATGCTGTCTGAGTCTACAATGGCAACGCGCTCAGTTATCACATTGGTTTTCTCTTCCTTAGAGTACTTCTTGAAATCTTGAGGTATTTGCTCGATGTTTAAAATTGACAACCCAAGTTCGTCCAATAGAGGCGTTAATGAAAATAATCTTAGTGATTTAACATGCCCATCTATTACTGTTAATTTAGGCTTTGTGGTTTCAATCCTTCGTTTAAGCTTAGGATTGTATGCGTAGAAAGTAGGGATATCAGCGACATTAACAAATATGCCTCCTTCAGCTACAAAATCCAATATTTTTCGTTTAGACGAAAATGTACGCAAATCTAGTTCGGGGTAAACACTGCCATAAGGATTTAAAATCGCAGAAAATTCGTCAAAATCATTAGCTACATTGATAAATTTCACATTTAGCCCCGCTTTTTTAATCAGCTCAGCCCAGACTGTAGGGGGAACATTTGTCCAAACACTAATATCGGGGTTATTATTCAAATCGTAACCCATATCATTAAGAATACCAACAATAGGGCGTTTCCATAGCCAAGACAACCATCGCCATGAAAGGAGAAAACGATGCTTACTAAAGGAAACCCAGTTAGTTACAATTATCGATAGAAAAATGAGTACTCCTAAAAATAAAAAGGCTAAATTATCAAGTGATGAACTCTGAAAAATAAAAATAAAAAAAGTAAAGAGGATATGCAAGCTTGCAACAATATAGGGTGACCATACATATTTGAAAGCTATAATGAAATAAGTAAAAAAGAAAATTAACCATAAAATGGATAAAACAATCAAACCCCAAAAAAGGGTATTTGCCTCTGTTGGAAACTTCAATTTTTCAAAAAAGGCAATCAACCAGTTGCCATAAATACCGACAAGGGCACCCAACAGAAAAATTGCAAAGTCTTTTGGATTTAATTTCAAATTTGATGCCCCCTATTATAGAGCTTGTCTGTGGGTATAAAAGATTTACAGTGAGCGGATTGAAGGCTCGGCGTTGCTTCGCTACCGCCTCGCGCTGCGCCCAAACGATGCGGCGCAAGCCAAACGAACGCAGAAATCGAGCTTTTTTAATCCAACCATATACCAAAAAAGGGGGAAATCAGGAAACAACTTATCGAAACAGTCACCGTTGACTATTCATAGGTTGTTGAAAAGGCAAAGCAGACGAGACCTTAACGTATGGAATCAAAGGAAGGTTAGGATAACGCTTCTGAACATCAAGAACTCTCTCGGCAGCTTTACGAATCTTCTTGTAGTCACCAGCAGTAACAGACATAGTTGCCAAGTCACCCTTCAAATCTATCACTTCGACCTCATACAGCTTTGATGGTTTACCATTATACGTACTGTCAACAGGCTTTGGACGTTTCAAGACAATGAAAACCAGCTCATTCTTAGGAAGGAAATTCTTTTCACCCTCAAGCAATGAACCGAACTCTTCGATACTTGCGTCCAAGTTTTTAGGATCTTTAGTACTCATTCAAATGTCACCTCCCCTCTCCCTCAGATTATTTGGTGAGCAAAAATCTATTTCAATTTCTAAATCGGTGCAAAAGTGAAACTCTAAGAAATCCTGATAACAAACAGGCAAAACAGCTTTAGAGTAATAGAATCGTTTAACCAAAAAACGATGTCTAAAGCATCCGCACTTATACGTTAATTCAAGAATAGGTGAAAAAACATCATAATGAATAATTATGTCTAACCTTGGCATTGAAAAGATTTTTTCGCCAAGACAATGAGGATTGGAGAGGGAACACTCATTCATAGTGACCCCTCACTTTAGGCGCTTCAATCCACTTTACATGCCCGCCACTATCACACAAATCATCCTCAAATTCCTCTACCCACCATTGAACATCAAGTGGGTCGCCTAAACCAACATATTTCACAGGAACCAAGTCATGACCGCAAATAGGGCAAACATGCTTTTTTTGGCGCTCGCCAGCTACAAGCTTATGTTTAGTATAAGCCATAACGCCAACCCATGAACCGACATGAGAACGAATCTTACCGCAAACTATGGTAGCATGGTTAAGCTGATAGTAGGCAGTACCAAAAACGGTTTTACGAGCACCCTTAACTTTAACAATGTAGCCATCCTTCAAGTTTAATCGCCTTGTAAGACCTTCAAAGCCCGAACAGTTCCAGCATTCCAGCTTTGACTTTTTGCAGCCACGACACGCACCATAGCCGCCATCTAAGAAGCCTAAAAAGTGGAAATGTGGCGCATAGAACCAGTGTGCAGACTCGCCTGAGTATGTCTCATTCGCTCTGTGGTAGCGTTGAGCATGAAAAATCATGAAGCCGCCCATAAAGCCACGGTCTTTAGCAGCTTTTAGCGCTTTAACCCTAAGCTTCTCATAAGGCAAACCATAATCCGACACAGGACAAGAAACGATAATGTGCTCAGGACAACCGAATTTAACATAAAAGGGCTTGAACTGTTGTTCTACTCTGTCAGCTTGCTTAATAGCCCAACGCCTAAAGCAAACAGGACACTCAGGACGGTCACAACTATGGTAAACACGCCTAATGTAAACCTTGCCAGCATGATTAACGCCGTCCAGAGTTATTAAACGGTGCAAATCTTCCCGCAAGCATCCAACATGACCCATAAATTGACCGCATTTACTATCCTTCTGTCTACCGTCACCAACACGAAGGTAACCGAATTCTTGCATATAGTCAAGTTGAGGAGCAGACCAAGCCGTCATATCTCTGTCACAAGTGAGCCTTAAGCCGAAAGAATAATATAAACGGTAAAGTAACGTTACCAGTAACGAGGAATTACCGAATGACAAAAGCAGATGATTTAGACGAACAATGCGCATCAATATTTATGGTATTAATGGCAGAAGTAAACCCAATAACCTTTAACAGATTATTCGAGAAGCTAGAACCAGAAATGTCTAAACCTACACTAATAAGACACCTTAGCCATCTGCAAAAGAACAAAATTATAAAAAGGGAAAAAATAGGAAAACAAAAAGTGACTTACGCAATAACTGAAAAGTTATACAACGAACTTTACAAAGAAAGAGATTTCGTAATGGAAGACGAAGAACTAACTAGTCTAAGAGGAGAAGCCAACGGGAGCTTCAGCATAGCCGATAAAGTTCAATACATTTTACTTTTATTGACATTAAACGAAATCGACCATCTAAGAACTACTCTACAATCAATATTAGAACCAAAGAGAAAATACGAACTGACTTTAAGGCATCTCTATTCGAAAAATACGGTTGGACTTCTTACAAATTACCGACTTCTAAAAACCTTAAAGTCAAATGAAGAAATAGAGAAGGCACTAAACCTAGTTAATGAACTAGAGGAAGATTTTTGGAAAAAAGCATCCGTAAGAAGAAACATAAAAGATATTTTTTAGGAATCACGCCACCGCAGACATCGACCACAAGGGTCGAGTCTCGCACCCCAAGATAATAAGAGACTATGCAGCTACAAACATCAATTAGGGAGTTGCATCGCTCCCGACTCCCTCTTGGGCAATTCACCCACCGTCTCTAAGGAAAGCCATGAAGTCTGCTTATCACACCTTTTTAACCCCTAAATCCCCTTTTCCCTATCCTAGGGAACAAAAGAGGACTTACTTGTGTCCTGAAAAAGCTTGACTAACCCCTGTCAAGAATCCTTGATGAAAAGTCTTTTATCTAAAAACTCTCAAAGTGCTAAGCATGTCTGCCGCCTACAGAATTGCTACTTGTCTTATTGTTGTCATTGTAACAGCACTTAGCATAGCAATTTTTCCTCCTGTTTCTGCTTGGACGCCTGGACAAAATCTTTCCGCTCCACCCTTCATTAATATCTATGAGTGGAACAGTGGCATTCCTGTAGACCGCTTTGAAAAATCTCCAGTAATCTATTCAGAAACGGCAAATGTAACCCTTCGTCTGATTATACGTATACCATATTCAGTTTATGACCCCATAGGACAAGGTGATGTTATGTTTCATGGGCATTTGACCTCAGCTTCATACAAAACAAGTTGGCAGAATAACCAAACCATAATCCTGAGTGCATATGGAAAACAGGAGCTTGAGGTTACCTTAACAAACATATCTTATGGAGAACATAACTTAGAGGCTAACGCTTCTTGTGTTATATTCCCAGGGTATGGAGATGAATCTTACCCTTATTATGACAACGCAGAAAAATCATTAAATTTTACTGTGGCTCGGCAACCAACGCCGACTCCCAGCGTTCCAGAGACAACTTTGTTAGCAATTCTACCTTTGCTTCTTTCCTTGCTCTCTGTTGCTTTTGTAATTAGGCATCGAAAAACCGCTAAAACTTAAACCGTTGAGTTGAAGTCTCCTAAAAGCTTATAACTAGAAACTAACCATAAACAAATTTAGGTATTAATTATGACCCACGAGATATTAGAACCCAGTAAATCAGTAAGCTGTAAGGCGGGTTCAAATCCCGCTCGGTCCACTAATTATATTTCTGAAAAGTCTTATTTAGCCGTCTAATGGTTTCTTATATTGAGGCAATTGTAGTGTGTGCCTCTGTGTCTGATTCTGATTTATTTCTGTCCAAATCAAACAAAGCCGCTTACAAGAAGACTCCTGAGGTGTCGGATTCTAAAACTAAGCTTCTTGCATTAGCGGAGCTGGTGGCACATTTTGGAAGCTGGCAGCTTGACATTTCACAGCCAAAAGCCATGTGGTCTCCTGGAATGTATCGTGTTTTTGGTCTTGAACCCAGAACCGAGGGCGTCACTTGGGAAGAATATTCAAGTTTTATTCATCCAGAAGATTTAGAGTCAGCAAATAAGAACGCACAAACCATGCTTAATTCCCCACTCAACCATCGGGAAAGCTTTGATTACCGCATAATTCACCGTGACGGGTCGGTTCACATAATTCGTTCCCAGCGTCAAGTAGTCGAGGTAGACGCCAAAGGCAAAGCCATTGTTGTTGTTGGTGTTGATCAGGATGTAACGGAGCAGAAGCAAGCTGAGGAAGCACTGCGTCGCAGTGAAGAACGGTTTCGAGCGGTTGCTGAAGCGGCAAACGTGTTGGTTTACGAATATGACTTAATCAAAAACAAAGTGCATATCATCAGGGGAGAAAAGGAACTGGTAGGTTTAGAACCTAAAGAAGTTGAAGACCGAACTATTGATTGGGTTATAAACCGTTTGCATCCAGACGATGTTCAACATGTGTTAGCTGTATGGGATAAAGCAATAAACGATCCAACTGTAGACCGATATTCAATGGAGTACCGTTTTCGCCATGAAAACGGCGGCTACATAATAGTTGCCGACACCACCAAAGCCGTAAAAGACAGCAGCGGCAAAACAGTGCTTTTCATAGGCGGCATCCGAGATATAACACGGCGGAAGCGTGACCAAGAAAAAATCCAGCAATACAGCAAGCATTTAGAGGAATTGGTTGAGCAACGGACTAGGGAGCTTCAGGAAAAAGAACGGTTAGCCGCTATTGGCGCCACTGCCGGTATGGTTGGACATGACATCCGTAATCCGTTACAGGCGTTGGTAAGTGAAGTTTACCTTATAAAAACAGAATTAGCCAACCTTCCCCAGAGTGGAACAAAAAAATGCATTAACGAAAGCTTAGACAGCATAGAGCAAGGTATAATGTACATCAACAAAATAATTGCGGACCTACAGGATTACTCAAGACCACTCACCCCTGAACTTCAGAAAACAAACCTGGCAAGTCTTGTAGAGGATGTAATTCAAACAATCCAGTTTACTGATAACATTAAACTGACTGTTAACATTAAGGCTATCCCAGAAATAATCTTAGAATACACCTTTACTAAGCGGGCATTAACCAACCTAATCAACAACGCAATTCAAGCAATGCCAAACGGCGGCCAACTTAAAATCGACGCTTACCAAGAAAACGATAATATCAGCATTGTTGTAGCAGACACTGGCGTTGGCATACCTGACGAAGTGAAAGCTAAAATTTTTTCCCCAATGTTTACAACTAAAGCTAAAGGTCAAGGATTAGGGTTAGCGGTGGTTAAACGGTTAATTGAAGCTCAAGGCGGCAGCATAAGCTTTGAAAGCAAAGTGGGTGTGGGCACAACTTTTCGGATTAAACTGCCAATCTACCGAGATTAGCATCAACACCAAATTTTTAATCAAGCTTACGCAAGTTATTTTGTGAATGTTATGTCTGCAAATCCACTTGATAAATACAAAGAACTTGACCCAAAACTAGTTGAACAATACCAAAACCTTGCAGGACTAACCTATTCTGAAGGGGCCTTATCTGCAAAATTTAAACTGCTCATCGCCATGTCAATTGATGTTGCAGAAGGTGCCCTTGAAGGCGCAATTATTCTTGGCAAACGAGCCCAAAACGCTGGCGCAACAAAAGAGGAAATTCTTGAGGCGTTACGGATAGCATACCAAATCGGGGGCACCAAAGCGCTTTTCTGTTCAGCACAACTGGTTAAAACTCTTTTTTAAGTAAAGCAGGGTAACCTGTGCCCCCATTTTTTAATAGTTTTTATTTACTTAAACAAGCAATAATTATAATGCTGTTTTGTAGGTGATTAGATGCGGCGACGGTACAAGATACTTATCGCATTTTTAATCGTTGTATTGGCTGTTTTTGTTGGTTTTATTGTCTGGGCTGAAACTCCTCCAGCACCCATGCAGCAGGCTTATGACGCTTTAAAGTCTGACGAAAACGTCACTGTTATACAGGGGCAATGGCTCATTTTTGAACCCACAGCGGCTAACTACTCGACGGGCTTTATTTTCTATCCAGGCGGCAGAATAAACCCTGTCTCCTACGCACCTTACGCACATGCAATCGCCTCCGAAGGCTACCTAGTAGTTATTGCTCCAATGCCCTTTAATTTGGCAGTTTTCGGTGTTAACTCTGCAAACGACATCATGACAGCTTACCCTAACGTTACAAGTTGGGCAGTTGGAGGGCACTCTTTAGGAGGAAGTATGGCAGCACAATACATCAATGATAACTCTGGTAAAGCTGAAGGGCTGGCTCTTTGGGCAGCGTATCCGCCTTCGGGAGTAAACCTTTCCACCGCTGACATTAAAGCTGTTACCATTCACGGCACAAATGATGGACTTGTCAGCAGTCAACAAATTTATGATTCACTTAATCAGTTGCCACCTGACACTGAAGTGGTTGAAATCAGCGGTGGCAATCATGCCCAGTTTGGTTGGTTCGGTTCGCAGTCAGGTGACAACACAGCTGAAGTAAGCAGGGAACTACAGCAGCAAACTACAGTAAACGCTACTGTACAGATACTTGAAAAAATAAGTCTTAATTAGATTTTTTGCTTTTCCTTAAAACTGCAACCGTTGGAACCGCCATAGCTATCATTACAATAAGCAATATCGGGTATTCTGGTACAGCAAACACGTTTGATTCAACCAAGTTCAGGTTCAACGTGAGGGTGGCGTTGATTTGTGTTGATGTTGTCTGCATGCTGTAGGCAATTTGGGAGAGTACACCGGTTTGCTTGTCCCAGTCGGCTTCTTGCGTGTTAACCTGATTTAATGGTACCGTTATGTTGTATCGGGCTACTTCGCTTGCTGGAACAGTAGTTTGGGTGGTGATGTTTTGGTAGTTTACTTCTCTTTGGATTCCTGAAGTGTAAGTTTTTGTGGTGGTTCCATTGATTTTTTCGGTGCTACCCATACTTAGCGGATTGTTGGCGGTCAGGTTTGCAGCTATAAAAAACTGTGCCAATGTACCTTGCCCTGTGGCTACGTCAACTGTTCCAGTGAACGTTTGCTGGTTTCCAGCCTTAAACTGCGTCAACACTTGAGCCGTAACAACGCTGCCTGAAACACCGGTTACTGTTATTTGAATATAATCTATTGTTTCAGCTTGCTCAACTAGGGCGTCAAAGGGTGAAGGTATTGATGCTTGGTTGGTTCCTGTCACGTTTGTTGAGAGAGTGTACTGGTACTTGAAAACGTTTCCAACCGAGACACCGGGGGTGTAAGTTTGAGCAAAGGCAGTTCCCACAAAAGAAATACCTAAAATAACCATTAGAACTGTGGTTGTGATGGCTGCGTTTTTCTTCAACATATTGTGCACCATGTGTAGGCAGAGGGTTTTTGGTATTAAAACCTTACAGGCAAGAATTTGAGGTCAAATAGATTTAAAAAATGGAAATAGAACGCTTAAAAAAATGTTGCGTCCAAAGATGTTTAGGGTTAGCGTTCGTTTCGGCATGTTGCATCTGTGGGTAGTATACAGAAGAAGCTGCCGTGGGATAACTCCATGAAGTATCTGCTTATGCGTTGGCCGCGTAGTGTGCTTTTGATGTTTAGTTGGTTGTTTGTGGTTCTTTTTGTTATAAGGTTTAGTTTTTCTAGGAAGGTGATGGCGTGGTTGAGGAAGTTTTGGTCGATGTTTAAGTGTCTTCGGATTGTTTCTATTTTTGTGGGTTTTTTTGTTTCGATTGTTCGGAGGATTTCTAGATATAGTTCAAGTTTTGATGGTTTGTGGGGTTGCATATCGCTTATCCTTTAAGACGATTTATGATTTACGATTTGAGATACTGTATAATTGTTGCACTCAAAAACAATATAATAATTATGTGTGTGTGCCTCCACACCAACACACCCCTAAACCAAAGACCCCATACGAACCTCACCATCGCACTCACAAGACACGGCTTCCTGCCACAAATTCTCAAAAGCCCGCCTCAAAATCCCCACTTGAACAGGATCATTAGTCCACAAAACCTTACGTTCAACCCGCTCCAACTTAGACTCACCCCAAATAGCCTCATGACCATCAACAATAACCAAATTAAACACCCGCTTACCCACAAAGCGCAAATCCACGCTACAACTACCCCGACCAGCCGGCGTCAAAAAAAGCCGCAGTTCCCGTTCACCCTCAGAATCGCCTGTTTCATCCTGAAATTCACCTTCACCAACGATTGTGCGCATTTTAATTTGGCCGCTGACTTCTTGAGTTTCGCTAATAATTTTTTTCATGTCCTCAATGGAGCCTACCAGCAGGATTTGGTTTTTAGCTTTCCTAGCCATTTGGCTCAACCTTAAATCAACGTTAACTTGACGGGACAAAGCTTCAACAGAGTTTTCCTCGTAAATACCAAACGAAGTGTTAAGCAACCGTGAAATCAACTCTTCCTTTCTTTGCTGCAGTGTCAACATTTCCCTGTCAATTTCTTCAACCTTCATTTTAACTAAAATGTTAAGGGCGGTTTTGGGTTCTGTTGCCGCAAATTTTCTTGGCGCTTCTAACCTGCTTGTGATGATGCCGCGGTTTTCAAGTTCAGGCATAATACGGTAGACTTCTTCTCTTCGAATTTTAGATAAGACAGCTACTTCTGAGGCTGTGGCGACCCCGAGCGCGTTGAGTGCCATGTAAATTTTGGCTTGTGTTTTGCTCAAACCGAAAACTCCAAAAAGGGTAGCGGTTTCTTCTGCGAATTGCAGGTATTCGTTTAACTGAATTTTGCTTATTCGTTGTTTTACCCAGTCCTTTTTCTTGTCAAGCCCTAGTTTTTGGGCGTTATGGACTTTCAGTTTTTCTTTTAATTCACTGAGCAGGGTTTCGGGGTTGACGGGTTTTAGGTAATAAGCGTTTGCGCCTTTATTTACGGATTCAGCAGCGTTTTCTATTGTGGGAGAATTGGTTATGATTATTTTGACGGCTTTAGGGTGAATTAAATGTATTTGTGCTAAAAGTTGAGTACCTGTCATGTCGGGAAGCTTTGTGTCGATTATGAACACGTCGTAATGTTCCTTTTCAGCCATGACTAACGCTTGCATTCCTTTAACGGCGGTTTTAACATGACATCCGTTTAACTCGAGGGCTTTGGATATTATTAAAAGCGATTCTTTATCGTCATCTACGATGAGTACCTTTTCTATTTTTTTACTCATATCCTTTCTCCTGCTCCTGCTGTAAAGCAAGCCTGACGTACGCCTGAATGATATATTAACTCTTGAGACGTAAAACACACTTTAATACTTATCTGACAGCAAAAAAACCACTTACTTTACGCAATAAAGATACAAAACGGTTAAAAAAGAAAAAAACAACACCAAAATATCATTCTAAATCTAGATTTAGGCTTTTAGGCAAAAAAGCCAACAGTTTTAACACTAACTCTTCACGGGACTCCAAAATGTCTCTAGTTTTTTTGTTTTTACTACCTTCTTGGAAATAGCCATACAACAAATCCACAAGTTTACTTTGCGCCTGCTTCTCAGATAACCTGTAAACCGTCTCTTCAACCGCCTGCTCCAACGCTTTAACACAGTTTGCACGTCCAAGCTTCCGCCCCAACACCATAAAAGTCACCATCGAAGTCACGTATTCATCCGCCAATATGTCCTCAAAAAGCGTTTGCACACGGTCACGGAAACGAAACTCGTACTGTTGCCAAATAAAAGAGTGCACGAGCATGCGAACCAACAGTTCTTTTGCAGTGTTGGTGTTGTCAGTTTTTGAAATGTACAAGTTGATTTCTAAAGGGTTGTCCTCTTTCAAGTTGCCGTAACGTGTTTGAGCTGTTTTTTTATGGAGCAAAACCAAGATGCCTTTTTCTTTAGAAGTGCTTGTGAAGGTGTCGCCGCAGGCGTCTTCGATTCTTTTCAGTATTTTTGGGCCAGCGGTTTTCCAGGTTTTTTCGTAATACTCTTTTTTCTTGGTTAACCAGACGCGGTCATTTTTGGTTTGTCCGGCTCCAATTTTGAATGTTAAAGCGGGAAAATCGTCTATTGCTTGCACCCTGCAGAAGTATATCGGTTAAATACAATTTATTTCTTGTTCTCCATTACCGCTTGATAGAGTTTCATTTCAAACGTGCCAGAAACAGCTCATGTTTTTTGATGTATATACCTGCATGTTAGCAAGCATTAAGTACCTCTCATGATGAAATGGAGGTTAAGAGGATATTAACTATGTCTGAACATTTCGCAAAAAAATGGGAACAGAGTCGAAGTGAAGGTTCATTCATCGACAACATAAATCAGGCAGTAAAACCCCAGCAGCCATTAAAACCAAGGTTAGATTTTGCAACAAAAAAACTTGACTTTCAAATCCAACGTTTAGACCAAGCTAACGAACGATTCACACAAAAAGACCGCACCCTATTCACTAAACTAGTAAATGCCTACCAAGAACATGATATGTCTCATGCAAACATTTACGCTACTGAGCTTGCTGAAATCCGCAAAATGAGCAAACTCATCATGAACGCACGCTTAGCGCTTGACCAAGTAAACTTGAGAATAAAAACAGTTAGTGAACTAGGCGATGTTGTAGCCATGCTTGGCCCCTGCATAGGAGTATTACGCAGCGTTAACGCTGGAATGGGCGGAATCTTGCCAGAAGCAGAAAACGAACTTGGCGAAATCGGCAACATGCTTAGCGGTTTAATGTTTGAAGCAGGAACAAGCAGTGGGATGTCGCTTAACTTTGGCTCCGTTAATGAGGATGCATCAAAAATCCTTGCAGAAGCAGCTGTCGTAGCCGAACAGAAGGTCAATGCTAACTTTCCAGATCTGCCACCTGGAATTCCCACGGGTGAAGCAGCTAATAAATCAAGAACTTAAAGGTTAACTTAAACCTTTACTTTTTTTGTAGAGTAACAATTTTTTTGCTTTTTCAGCATTAAATTAAAATCTTGGTTTTCCCTTTTGTTAATGTATATCGTGTTTTGCTTTTTTGGTTGTGTGTTTATGTCTGCTAAGTTAAAAGAATTATTAAATGTGGTTGCCAACGAAAAATGTCAACGTGAAAGGGTAGAGGTTGAGCAGGGAATGAGCAGCTACAAGAAGCTTCTTCTCAAAATCAAGGCTGAAAAGAAAATGGATTTAACAACTGTCGTTGAAGGCGTAGAGCAACAGAACGCCAGTAAACAGGCAGAAGATTTGAAGACTTTAGAAAAAGCGGGTTTGGTAACTGGAGAAACCAAATATACTCACCGCAATACTTACCTTGAATACACGCTTACAGCAAAAGGAGCCGATTTGGCTGAAAAACTTTCAATCGAAAGATAATGGCTGGCACAAACCCTCTGGGGTCGGTAACAATATTGGTTCTTTTTGTTAACGTTTTTTATTGGGATTCCTTTTCTTATTTTGGGCAAAAATGGAATATTTTTTAGGATGCTCAGGTTTTTATTACAATCACTGGCGCGGCAGGTTCTATCCTGAAAAACTACCTAAAACGCAGTGGCTAAAATACTACACAAGCAAATTCAACACTGTAGAAATCAACAACACTTTTTACCGTTTTCCAACCGAAAAACTGCTAAAAGGTTGGTACAATAAAACCCCCTTAGATTTCAAATTCACAGTAAAAGCCAACCGCCAAATCACGCACACACGTAAATTCCACAACACCAAAGACGCAACCAAACGCTTCTACCAACTCTCAAAACAGCTAAAAGAGAAACTGGCTTGCGTTCTGTTTCAGTTGCCGCCGTTTATGCACAAAAACCTTGACTTGCTCCAAAACATTGCTGACCAAATGGACCCTGAGGTTGTTAACGTGTTGGAGTTTAGGCATGAAAGCTGGTGGAGCAGTGAGGTTTATGATTTGTTGCGTGAGAAAGGTTTGGTGTTTTGCTGTGTTTCTGCTTCTGGTTTGCCGCAGGATTTGGTTAGGACGGCAGGCGTGGTTTATGTTCGGTTTCATGGCAGAAACGGTTGGTATGGTGGGGATTATCCTGACGTTGAACTTGAGGTTTGGGCACAGAAAATCCGTGAGTCAAACGCGGAAAAAGTTTATTGTTACTTTAACAATGACGTGAATGCTTATGCACCTAAAAACTGTTTGACTCTCAAGAGCCTGTTGGAAACCAGAAAATAAGCAACTGTATCACGGTAATTTTGTTAGTCAAGAAAGTTTGACTAACCCTAAAGCTGTATGGAACAGTTTTTAGTCAAGGTTTCTTGACGAATAACGCTTTAAGACTAAACAGACAGGGCTATTTTTGATGAAAATGAAAGCCTTAACCACGTTAACACTGACGTGTATTCTTCTTTCTGTTTCAGCTCTTATCATTCCTGTATTTGCTGTTGACCAGCCAACGGTAGGCGTCAAACCGGGAGACTGGATAGAATACAGCATTCACATGACTGGGCAAACGGAGGCGCCAAACAAGAATATGACTTGGTTTAGAATGGATGTTTTAGACATGGAAGAAATGGCGTTTCAAGTGAACGTTACCATACGCGCCATTAACGGCACATTGCGAAGTAGTGTTTGGGCATTCAATTTCACTGAGGGTAACTTTGGTGGTTGCCTAATTATTCCAGCAAACCTGAATCCAGGAGAAACCTTCTATGACGCCTGGAAACTTGAAAATGTTATCATTGAAGGGGAACAGCAGAAGTTGGTGGCGGGCGCCAACCGAACCATAACCCATGCTTGCGATTCAAAACGAATCATCAAAGAGTGGGATAAAGAAACTGGGGTTTACACGCACGCGGTTGAACGGTCAAAGAATTACACCATAATAACATCGGCGGTTGCCACAAACCTGTGGATACCCCAGAACACTGCAACCAAGGAAACTTCTAACACGTTGCTTGCGGTCTGCATAGCTTTAGCGACGGCGGTGCTGCTTTTACTTTTGGTTGTTATACACAAACCACGAATAAACCGTCAGCCTTTAAGTTCTGGCGCCCAAAAAAAGATTGCAGCCTTAATCATCCTTGCCGTTGTCCTCTTTGAGGTTGGAACAATATTCTTTTTCCCTTTTTACGATGTAAGCTTAACCTTTGCAGAAATCAACCTGATAATGCAAACGATCTGGACGGGCATGGTTTTGGCCAGTTTATGGTTTAGAAGTAAGGGGAACTATTTTGTGCATGAACTTTTGATGCTTATGGTGATATGCGCGTGGGCAGTTGGTTTAACAGCCGTGCTTTTCATGGATCCCTTTAGCACTTCAACTGACGTGTTCTCCAATACGCCTTTGCGACTGATTATGAACGTTTTACATGGCGTTTTTTCTGTGCCAGCACTGGTTTTTGGGGTTTGGCTTGTGGCTCTTTGGCGTCCTAACTCGCAAATTTTTCCAGTAAAAAGCAGAAAACTCGCCCAACTGCTACCTATATTCTGGCTAACATCTTATGTTGTGGGCGTTTTGGACTTTCTGTTGCTTCACACAACAATCTTCAGTTAAAGAGCATCAAAATAGCTTCAATATTTTATTTTGTTTATTAAGTATGCCTGATTAATGTAGAAGATGAAAGTAACTTTTGTCTGATTTTGTCAAGGTAAAGTCACTGTTCGATAAAAAATAAAAGAAGTAAAAAAAATGTTGAAAATAGGCGATTGCGCAAAATGTCCAGAATGCGCTCGAATGGGTCATATAGTTTGGATCTCGCAAAATGGGAAAGTAGTTGGAATTCAATGTCCTGAGAGTCACAACGTAGAAGGCCAAGTTGATTCACATGGATTCAAACGTTCATCTTCAAAGACAAATAAAAACAGTGTTTTTCTTGTTAAAACTGAAACATTATAGTCGGAAAAGAGAATGCTAAAACAAAATTCTTTACTCTACGGCAGAATCAAGATAGCCAGGCAAAAACAAAGAAACGAGTTACCTGAATTACATGTGAACTTCTATTCGATTTATTCTAGATTTGTTTTGAAATCGCTACGAAAAACTTCCTTTCAAACATTTCTACACTGGATGCTTTCAACTGAAAATATTGAGGATAAAATGATCAATACAGTGGACATCAAAGTTTTTCCGGCTTCAAGAAAAAACGGCTACAATATTGCTGGAAAATGTAATATCTTCAAAGGCGACATACGAATCTACCCGAAAACTAGTGCATTCTGTGATTCTTTTAGCAAAAAATTTGGAAAAGAAATCTTAATCGCTTATGTAGGAAATAGAGCCAGAGCAGCATTGATTCATGAATTATTGCATTTAAAGTATGCTAGCGATGAACAAAAAGTGCGCGAGTTAACTGAGGCTTATTTTTCTGTATACATGAAAAATCAAATAACCAAAAACTCTTCAGTTCTACATGGGCTAATTTTTAACTCAAAAAAATATAATTCAAACATAAAGCATGCCGATTTAAAGTTGTTGCATAGTGTGGAAGCTTAATTAAAGGTTTTAATCATTGTCTATGTTGAGGAATTTTTTTGGCGACACCTCAAAAAGAAATAAAAGAGTTGCCAACCGTTGTCGACATAGCGTATGAACAGTACAAACGTGACCTGCCCAGTTACAAGACAATCAAAGACATAATGACTCAGAACGTTGTTACGGTTACGCCGGATTTTTCTCTTGACAGCGCCGCCCAACTTATGGGGGAAAAACACATTGGCAGCCTAATCGTTACAAACTACAATACGCCAGTAGGCATAATTACTGAACGGGATTTGTTAAGTAAAGTTTTAGCTTTTGGACTTTTTCTTACGGACGAAAAAGTCAACGAAGTCATGTCTTACCCCTTAGCTGGTGTCTCGGTAAACGCCACAATAAAAGAGGCAGCACAAGAAATGGTTCACAAAAAAGGCAGGTTAGCTGTTTTTGACGCAGGAACACTTGTAGGCATAATAACCGCTTCAGACCTCATCAAAAGTTTACCCGACGTCGAGGAAACCGAAGTAAAAATCGACGATTTCATGACCAAAAACGTCATCACAGCCGACGAAAACGCGCCAGTTATCAACGCGGCAAAAATCATGGGGCAACACCGCATCGGCAGCATCATAGTCACCCGTAAGGGTGAACCATTCGGCATTTTTACGGAGCGAGACTTGTTAACAAATTTTTTGGCAAAAGCAAAACCCCTATTTTCAGAAGTGGGACCTGAATGTTCAAAACCACTCATTGCTATTCCAGCTGGGACAAGCGTTCACCGGGCTGCAGCTGCAATGGCGTCAAAACATATACGACGTTTGCCCGTTTTGCAGGATGATAAAATTGTGGGGATAATCACTGCTCGCGACCTTGTTGATGCTTACGCAAAATAATCTCCCCTTTTTTTGAGGTTTTAAACCAGTTTTAGAGCTTCTTCTCGTGGAATCGCTGTTAAAACTTCAACGTCGCCAACGTCAACAAAGGGTATTAGCAATTTCATGGCTTCTTTTTCAGAAGGCGCCTCCATTATGGTTACAAAATTGTAATGCCCAAGCGTCCAGTACTGTTGTAGTTTAACGCCTTTCTTTTCCAGTTCCTGATACATTTTCGTAAAATTGTTTAAAACATCTTTTTTCATTGTAAACTTCCATTTTAACAGAAAAATAAAAATCAAACACAGTCACCACCCATTTAAGCTTAAAATTTCATAATAAAAGTTGACTTGACACCCTATTAAATTATTACGGAAAAGCCAACTAAAAAGGAGGCAAAAAACCACTGAATGGTTTTTTATTGCCTGTTAACCGAAAGTCTGAAACATTGGCAAAGTAACGCTGTAAATTAAAAAATTTTTTTAGTTAAAGTTTCTTCCGACAAAATGGAAAGTCAAGAGTATAAGCCCGATTGCGATAAGTATCAAAGATAATCCAAGAATATTTTGAAAATTGGTGATCCACCCAACTACTTCTTCAAACATTACTTGTTAACCATTAAAACAAGCTCCAGTGAAGAGTATAAGAAATTGTTATAACGTTGAAGCAGTCACAAATAAACTAAAAGAAACCGCACAAGTAATCTGTGGTGAAGGGTACATGAGCAAAAAAACTGACAAGAAATGCGTCGACTGCTCAACTTCACAGCAAATAAAATGTTTCGGTATAGAAGAAGTATGCCGCGGAATAAGCAAAAACAGAAAATGCACCAAACACCGCTGAAACTTACTGCAATTCTGTTTTTATGCCTTAATTGATGACGTTTTTGGATTAATGCTTCAATAAAAGTTATAAGCACTTATTGCCTTTGGCACAGTCTAACTATCCAGAGGGGACATTATGGTAGACTTGCTTAGCTTTGAATTCATCGTTAACATAGTAATCATTGCGGTTGCATTAATCTTTTTGAACCTTGCAAGCGACACCGTTATCAAATACGCCACTAAAGTTGCCGCCATAAGCAAACTAGGCAAAACCTCAATCGGCTTCACATTAATCTCTCTATCAACAACACTGCCCGAATTAACCGTAGCCTTAAGCGCCGCCTTTTCTGGAGGTGCCCCCTTATCCATCGGTAACGCTTTAGGCTCAAACATTTTCAACATTTCAGCTATCCTGGGCATCGGCGCAATCCTGTTAGCCTTAAACATTGGTTATGGCAAAATGAAACGAAAGAGTTTAGCCGTAACAAGCGGAAATATTATTCCTGTTTTCGTTAGATCAGAGTTAAGTAACATTGAATTCGGTTTGTTCATTGCATCGGTTGTTCCGTTGGGGCTTATTTATGTTGGTACAGACGCAACTTGGATTGTTGGTTTGCTTTTGCTTTTCATCTTTGGATGGTACATGTATAGGCTATCGAAAGTTAGAATTCCAACTGAAGAATCAGAAGTAGAAGTCACTCCAGAAGAAAAAGGCAAACTCAAAAGATTCGCCTTATTCACAATTGCTGGCGCTTTAGGCGTAGTAATCAGCGCTAACTTTATGGTTCAGTCATCAATTGCGATCGCTGAGATGGCAGGGTTATCCCAACAAATAATCGGTGCCACAATCGTCGCAATAGGCACAAGTTTGCCTGAATTAACAATCAGCGTAAAATCAATCCTTCGCGGCCACTCCAACTTGGCATTAGGAAACATTCTCGGCGCAGCCTTCTTCAACACAACTCTAATCCTCGGCGTAACCCTGTTTGTACCTGTACTCTTAGGTTCACCTATGACCCTTAACATGAACGTGTACCTTAACACTATAATCTTCTCGATAGTCATTAACACGTTCTTCTGGTACTTCCTGTCCCGAAGAGTAATAGCGTTAAAAGAAGGACTCGCGTTTCTGGCAATCTACATCCTGTTCATAATCACCACTTTAACGCAGGGTGCATTGCCAGTCTAGGCAGGGTTAAGCTGGCAAAACCCCAACATCCCTTTTTGTAGTTTTTGCGGTCAATAGTGGTAAGCGTTTTTATACACTGTTAGTAATTGTTCTCATAGCAGGTTTGGAAATGTTTAAGGTGAAAAAATCTAAATGTTTACATACATAGTTTTGATAAAAGGTACCCAGAAAGGCGTAGCTAATCCGAAAACTTTAACTGTTGACCTTCAAGCCGCCGCTGACACAGTTAAAAGGTTTGGCGGAAAACAGTTAGACTGGAATCTCACATTAGGACCATATGACGCGGTGGCTAAAGTGGCATTTCCTGATGAGCAATCTGCCGCAGCTTTTCTTTTAGCGATTGCCGCTACAGGAAACCAAGAAACCGTCACGATGCGAGCCTTTAGCCTTGAAGAAGTAAAAAAGATAGCCCAATCTTTCTAACGTAAAAAATTCATTAAAAATGAAGTTAAAAAGAAGATGCTTCTAGGCTTGATTTCTTATTCACACCATAAGCTGGTGTGATTTCGGGCAAACGGTCTTTTAGTCTGCTTTCCGCGGCAACTTCAGCTTCCTCAAGAATCTTAAGCGCTTCTTCGTTTGCTGCTTGAGCGCCTACGCCTGAAACGTCTGTGTACTGGTTGCTTGTTGTAGAACAGATTTCTGTAAGCAAGTTGCCGATGTTGCCAAGTTCTTGGCTTGCTTCTGGCATGATGCCGCACATTTCTGAACGGATACCGTTTAGCATGGTTTTTGCTGGGCTCAAAACTGCGACCAGGTCACCCATTTCTGAAACAGTGTTCAGCCGCATGGAGACGCTTTGTAGTGCAAGTGAGGCATGGGTGAGCATTTTTTCGACTTTTCGGATTTCACCAAGTTCGGTGGCGTAAATGTTTGCGCGTGCTTGGTCCCGTGTTTCCATGGCGTGTACTACTTTTTTGAAGATTTCAGCGTCACGCATTTCAAAACGTTTAACAGCAGCGTCAAGGGTTCGTGTTTGAGCGTCAAGCCGTTGGGTAACTATGCTGATTTGTTCTTTTACGTTGCTTTCTGCTGGTTTTGTTACGTTTTTGATTTTTTCAACTACTGTTTCTTTTTCTTCTTGTTTCCACTTAAAACGGTTACCCAAACTTGCATTCTCCAAGTGTGCTTTAGTTCATGTGAGGCATGTAAAGATAAAAAAGTGTTCGCCAAATAAAGTTAAAAGTTGATGCCCGCCTGCTTGCCTTTTTAACTTTTTTATTTAAATTTTCATGTTGAACACGCTTTCAAGGGTGGTATTAGATGAGTAAATGCAAGGAGAAAATAACAAGTTTAACCATTTACCGCTTATATAGTACACTTGGAATCTTTGCCAAAAAAAGGCAAAATTGAACCAACAAAAAGCCCCTCTACAACAAAATCTAAACTATACTGTGGTCAAGATTAGAGTGAGGTTCCAAACGGTGGGTGCAAAACTGAAAACTACTACGCCAGCTTCGCATAAGCGTCGGATTTTTTGGGGAAAAACCGTTATTTTGCGGATTCCAAAAATGTACAGTATCAGGACCAACTCGGTTAAGAACGGTATAAAGTTAGGGTTTCCCTCAACTAAACCCCATAGCTTAATTCCTGCTATCGAGGTCGCCAAATCGGTTGCCCCCGCCAAAGACAGCAGCAGGTAAGGACCTAAACTTTTCAGTACTGAAGCCTGCAGTATAGTTGTCACTGCTTGTTCGCCTTCTCCTTTTTCTCCTTACTACTTTTCTGGAAAAGGCTACTATTAGATGTTTATAGAAGTAGGTTATAGAACTGAATTATAGAACATTTAAGCTTAAAATCAAGTTAGGGAAAGTTAAAGAAAGAAGAGATGGCAGGTCATTACCGCTTGGAGGCTATGGGTAATGCCGTTTTGGGTTTATTTTTATAATAGATTCTGTATTCAGCATAAACCAAGCCTATCCCTGCGGCAACAATGCCAACTATTATAGCTGCGATTGCTATTGTCGGCAACGTAAAAGCTCCTGGCGCGTTTAACTGAACTGTAACCGTATGGTCGCTATGGTGATAGGTAAAGTAAACAAGCCAGCAGTCACTCTGCTCCCGAAGAGTGCAATCAATTGGATTATCGTCCAAAAGCACCTTCAACGTTGAAGCATCACCCACCAGAGACTTAGGCACATAAACTTCAACATACCCAAAGGTCCCTGAATCGCCAGAAACACCAAAACTCAATTCTTTACTCTCAGAATTAAAAGCCAACTTGGTTAATGTAGAGTTAGAATCTACTGAGAAAACGCTTTTTTGCTCACAAGGCTGAATAGCGAAACTGATGATTTTACTTGTTGGCAAATATGTTTGGGTGCCGTTGTATACAGCTTTTAGCAGGAAATCGCCTGTAACTGAAAGCTTCCATAATGCGGTGTAGCAGCCGTCAGAGTCCGTGTGCACAGTTGTTAGGTCCAGCCATGAATCGCCATCGTTAACGCTGTATGATAACCGGATGGGTGCGCTTGAAATGCCTTTTTCATCAAAGGTTAAGGCGCCGTTTATGTTTACGTCGAAACTTGAATCAGTCACTGTGGAAACGCAGGAAACTGTTAACGCTGGTTTTTTGATTTCTTGGGTTGTAATTGAGAAGTCATCGATTATGTGCCAGTTGCTTCCAACTTGCCCGTTACCTGCACTAAAGCCAAACCCAGCGTAAGTTCTATCAAGCACGCCAGTCCACTGCAAGATTACGTCGTTGTCAATTGAAACCTTAATAGACGCTCCTTCAACAGTGACAGTGACTTGATGCCAATTATTATCGACGGCTCTTAAATCGTCAACATACGCTAAATGATTGCCTGAGAAATCTTTTATCAACGCAACATGATTATTTGATGGGTCACCTTGCGGATTCTGTTGCCCTTCAGCAAATAGGTCAAAGTCATAAGGAATGTTTCGCCAACCGTCAAATTCAATCCCGTAACCAGAAACTAAATCTTTATTCAAAGCTGTAAAGCCCAGGTCGCCACCACGCCCTATAGATGAATAGGCTTGTTTGTAAAAGAACAGTGTAAAGCCGTCTCCATGACAACCGCCGCCTCCTGCTTTATAGCGGAAGTTTGCAGTGAAAGCTCCTGCAACAGGTGCGTTAAATAGGGCGATCCCTCCAGTCTCAACTTCGCCGGGAGTCAAAACTACGTATTGGTTTGTTTGGTCTCTGTAGGCGTCTCCAAGATACGTCTAGTAACCAATGTCTTTGCTAAAGTCATCCGTATAAGTGCCAAGTGGAAGGTCTGTATAGGGTTGCAATGAAGCTGTGGGGGTTGGTGTCGGTGAAGGGGCTTGGGTTGCATCGTAAACTTTAAAGTTGTCAAAGCATGCGTCTGCTCTTCGTGCTCTTAACCCAACCGTGCCATAAGTATACTCATTGTCTGTTCCGTTTAGAACCTCTTTTCCATCGACATAACAGTGGAAAAGGTTGCCTTTAACTACAACTTTAAGTTGATACACTTTGTCGCTTTGGATTGGAAACGGTTTGAGTTGAGCAAGCTTGGTATTGTCGCCGTAGTTCGGGTCCTGAGGTGTGTATTTGATTATGTCTAAACAGTCATATTCGTTGCTTAATTCAAACGAATAATAGTGCTTGTCGTCTATGTAACGGAAAACTATTCCAGCTCTAAAACCAACAGAATCCGTAAACTTCACTTGCGTCTCAATGACGCAGTCAGCTAAACGCATACCGTTAACTGTCGAAATACCGTTCTCGACTATTCCAACCGAAACACAATACTGGGCATTTGTAACTTTCCAAGAACCCACTTGCTCGGTCCAACTATCAGCTGTTCCATCAGTAAAATCATCGCTAAATGACACGTCGGAAATGGCGTTTGCATTTTCAAAATTAACCATCAAAACTGGGGCAGAAAGTAAGAAAATGACCAGAACAGCTAACAGTTTGTGAGACCATTTGTTTTCCAATTTGATCCCTCAATTCTCTAAATAAAACTATGCAGTCAAACGCTATATAAAATAGCATTATTGTAAACTTGAAAAATGGAAAAACCTAAGAAAAGCAATTCAAAAAAACCTAACAAGTGAATTTAACCTATAAACCATTTATTCAAAGTTCAAAAACAAGCAGTTTGGTTCTATGTATTTTTGCGTTTTTCTATTTAGGGCTTTTTAGAGATACATGTTTGTCTTTTTTTCTACACCTGATTGCTAAAAAACGTCAAACGCAATGTTTAGGCAGAAACAATCTATCAAGATGAACCTCTATGGCAGGCAAAATAAAAGCAACATTAGACAAGCTAATCCAGACAAGAAGCAAAGGAAACCCCACCCTTGTCAACACAACCATCACCAAACTAATGATAAAAGGCATAGACTACACCAAATACACAATCGCCAGTGAAGACGACCCTGTAATGCTTGAAAAAATTTTGGCAGCGGCTAAAGAAATGGGAGTACAAATCTAAAAAGAGTGATTTTTATGGTAGCACAAACAGCATACTCACTAAAAGAAAACGTTAAGGAAACCGTTGAGGAAATACAAAAACAATTCACCCTCCACCCGTGTGCAATTCTGTTTTTTGCATCCTCAAAATACGACATAGACCAACTAGGCAAAGCACTACAAAACGCTTACTCAGACGCAAAAATCTTTGGCTGTTCAACAGCTGGCGAAATCGTTACAGGTAAAATGCTCAAAAACTCCGTTGTAGCGATGGCTTTTGACAAAGATTCCATTGCAGACATCGACGTAGCTGTTGTCGAACAGTTAAAAACGCAAAACAACGTTAAAACAGCCCTTGAACAATTCGAAAAGTACTACAAACAAAGCCTTGGCATCTTAAGCATTGACGAGTATGTCGGCATTGTTCTTGTTGACGGTTTAAGCGGTGCAGAAGAAAAAGTTATGGACACCCTTGGCAACCTAACAGACATCATCTTCATCGGCGGTTCAGCAGGAGACGACCTTAAATTCAAAGCCACCCACGTGTTTGCCAACGGAAAAGCCTACACTGAAGCTGCTATTCTTGCATTGATGAAACCAACCAAAGGCTATGAAATCCTGAAAACTCAAAGCTTCAAAATCTTGGACACAAAACTTGTTGCAACCAAAGTAAACGAAGCCACCCGTGAAGTACTGTGTTTCAACAGTGTCCCCGCAGTTGAAGCATACGCGAAAGCAACCAGAACCACACCACAAACCGCGTCGGGCAGTTTCATGAAAAACCCAGTTGGCCTCGTAGTCAACAATGAACCCTTCGTTCGCAGTCCACAGCAAATCAAAGACTCCAGCATGGTTTTCTACTGTAACATCAAGGAAGGTTCAGAACTTTCACTGCTTGAATCAACAGATATAGTCAGTGATACAAAAAAAGCCTATAACGATATACTTAGCGAATGCAACGTCTCCGCGGTAATTAACTTCAACTGCATCCTACGCACGCTTGAACTGGAACAGAAAAAACAGACAGAAGCTTACGGCCAAATCTTCAGCAAAACCCCAACAGTTGGCTTTAGCACTTACGGCGAAGAATACTTAGGGCACATAAACCAAACCGCAACAATGCTCATTATTAAATGACCCTTCTTTTTTTTCTTGTGGTGTTTGGTTTATTCTTGAGGAGAACATTGCAATTTTTTTATTTAGATACTTATTTTTTATATTTTGGTTGCAGGCGTGTTAATTTGTTTTTGTTTTAAGTTTTTGTTGTTTTGACCGTTTTGGTACGGTAATACTTTTTTTCAAAATAGTAATACTAATATAGTG
Organism: Bathyarchaeia archaeon; assembly: GCA_042296865.1. Lineage (GTDB taxonomy): Archaea > Thermoproteota > Bathyarchaeia > Bathyarchaeales > Bathycorpusculaceae > Bathycorpusculum. Next base: position 900,964 of record CP170178.1, read on the forward strand.
CTACTTAAATGCGAAAAAGTAACACTGAGGTGTTGATGTAAAAAAATGAAAATTTTAATCTGTGGAAAAGGCGGCAGCGGAAAAAGCACCGTTGCCTCCTTGTTAGCAAAAGACCTCCAAAAGAAAGGATACCGCATCCTAGTAGTAGACACTGACGAATCGAACTATGGCCTTAGCGCACAACTAGGATTAAACGAACCCAAAGAACTAATGGATCAAATCGGCGGAAAAAAAGCCTTAGGGCAAAAAATGATGGCTGCAAGATCATGCAATGAGAAAATCAAAATTTTCCCCGAAGAATGGCAAATAGATGACATACCAGCCGACTGCCTTTCTAAAAAAGGCACTCTTAACTTGTTACAAATTGGCAAAGTGAAACATTTCGGTGAAGGCTGCGCTTGCCCCATGGGTGGTCTCTCTAGAGAGTTTTTAACCAATCTAAAGTTGAACCCAAAAGACATCGCAATCATTGACACAGAAGCCGGTGTAGAACATCTAGGCAGAAGCGTAGCGGGCAACGTTGACATAATTCTTGCCGTAATTGATCCTTCTTACGAATCAGTCAAATTATCTAAAAAGTTTGTCGAAATGGCTAAAGAAGGCGGAAAATCAGTCTACTTTGTAATCAACAAGACGGACAATAAAACTGCTGAAAGTCTTGCAGCCCAAATCGGCAAAGAACAAGTTATCAGTATTGTACCCTTCAACGCGGGAATACAAAAGAAAGGACTCACTGGCGATGCTCTCGATTACGAGTTTGGCTCAATTTCTGCTATTTCACAATTTGTTATCCAAACAAGTCAAAACAAGGTTAAATAAATAAGGTGTTATGTTTGAATAAAAATGCAATTTATGCAATAGTTTGTATCGTTATAATTGCTGCTTGCTCAACTGTAGTGTATTCTTTAATGTCTTCGCCTTCCTCGTCACCAACGCCTACGCCATCGCCGTCAGCGACTGCAACAGCGACACCTAGCGCTACAACAAACCCTACAGAAACAACAACGCCTACCGCCACACCTGACACGTCTGCATCTCCAACTGCAACACCCTCAACCACGCCAACCCCGACAGCAACACTGCCACCTACACAGCAAGTAACTGACATGGTTGGAAGAACAGTTACCGTCTCCAATTACGTCACAAAAATTGTTGGTGTTAACTATGGCTGCTTAAGGTTACTCACTTACATGGAAGCCAGCTCTTTGGTTTGCGGTGTTGAACAAACAGAAGCCACATCCAATGGACGCCCCTACGCAATGGCACATCCTGAATATGCAAACCTGACTAAAATCGGGCCACAATTCGGCGGCGACCCAGAATTAATAGCCGCTCAACAGCCTGATGTAGTATTCGTTACCGACTATTCAAAAACAAGTGCTGATTCGCTACAGAGTCAACTTGGAATACCTGTAATAAGCATAACATACGGCGGTTTAGACACGGCTGAAAGCCGCCAAACACTCTATGATAGCTTCACTCTTATTGGCAAAGTTCTGCACAAAGAAGCACGCGCAACCAGCCTCATAAATTACATTAATGGGCTAGTATCTGACCTTAACACTCGCACAAGCAGTATAGCTGATGCCAATAAACCAACAGTTTACATTGGCGGTCTTTCTTCACGTGGTGCTCACGGATTCACTTCAACATGTGCCTCTTATGCGCCATTCACTTTAACGAACTCTAAAAACGTAATAACTCTTGAAATGGCCAAAAACTCTACATCAGTAGTAAACGTTGACTTCGAAGCTTTACCAAGTCTTAACCCGCAGATTATTTTCGTAGACTACGCTGGCATGACACTCATCAAGTCAGATGTGCAAGCACACTTAGACATTTTCAACCAACTCACTGCAGTAACCACAGGCAAAACGTATGGTGTGCTAAACTACAACTCGTACACAACAAACATTGACATTGCCTTAGCAGATGCATACTACGTAGGTTCAGTACTTTACCCGTCACAGTTCAGCGACATTAACCCTGCTCAGAAAGCCGACGAAATCTACACATTCATGTGCGGCGCACCAGTCTACAGTCAAATGTCAAGCCTCTATGGACCCTTTGCACCAGTGAGCATAACAAGTTGATAAAAAATGACTCACTTTCTCTTTTCTTTCTTTTTCAAATTAATGCTCTGAATAAAAACGAGGTTTCAAATATGAAAAACGCTAAAAACTTGATTGCCCCATCTAAACCTTCATCCGCCGAGTTCTCTACTTTAATGAATAGTTCACTTGATGGACTTAAACGATACACTGTTATCATGACTGCCTTGGATGCAGGGCTTTTTGAATGCACCATTACACCTAAAACGTTCCAGACTGTCGCTGAAGAGTTAGGTGCTTATCACCCATTAATGATTCAGATGCTCTGTGAAACATTAGTAGAACTTAACTTATTGGTGAAACAAGGTGAAACGTATGTTAATGCACCCTTGACTGTTGCGTATCTATGCGAAAAATCGCCTTATTACATGAAAAATAGTCTTCAGAACATGAAAATGAACGCTAACCGCTGGGCTCAGTTACCTGTAATAATCAAAAAGGGTCCAATAATCCAGCAAAGGCAAAACATCTTTAATCAAACTTGGTTAGGCGGGATTGCTGAATGGGCAGAAGCAGGTTCAGTCGCAAACACGTTAAATGTTATAGCAAAAAAAATAGACACCCAGCATTGGAAACGTCTACTTGATTTAGGCGGCGGCCATGGGCTTTACGCTATAGGGTTTACTGCACTCAATCCTTACCTTGAAGCATACATTTTTGACCTTCCACGAGTTGCGCCTTTAACCAATGAATACATAAAACAATACAGCGCTAACCGGGCACATTTTATTCCAGGGGATTTTACTAAAGACGATATTGGTGAAGGATATGACGTAATCTTTTCTTCATTTAACCAAAGCTGCAACGACCCAGAAATGATACCGAAAATTATCCAGGCATTAGCTCCTAGTGGCGACTTGATACTACGACGCTTCAAAGATTCCTCTCGAGAAGGTGCAATGCAAACGTTGGATTGGAACTTGCAGGGTTTTGAAGGAAGGAAAATCGGCAGTAAACCGCATTCATCAGACCGCGTTGTAGACCGCGCGACATACCTTAAACGATTGGTTGAATCTGGATTAAACGTGTTAGAAACTGTTTCAGTTGATGAAATTTCTGAAATAACTTTTGCACGTAAACTTTAAGGAGGTCAATAATTTTGCAAGAAAATAAGTACAGCCAAGAGCAAAAGCCGCAAAAAGAGTCTTCTTCAGGTTACTCCAAGTATATCGGCAAAAAAGTGATGTTCATAGTTATATGCTTGGTAGTTTTAGTTACGGTAGTTCTAGTGGCTTTATGCGTTGGTTCAGCAGGATTAACGATTCCTGAAGTCATAAATCAAATCATTAACCAAAGCGGCATAGCTTGGAGCATTCGTCTGCCAAGAGTTTTAGTGGCTGTAGTAGCTGGTGCAATGCTGGCAGTTGCCGGGTCAGTGATGCAGTGCATTCTAAAAAACCCATTAAGCGAACCGTACACTTTGGGATTAAGCCAAGCTGCAGCGTTTGGTGCATCATTTGCCATAATAATTTTGGGGGCAGGCACTTTACACAGTAACGCTAAAGACGCAGTTTTAATTACCAACCAGTACTCTGTAACCATTTGCGCGTTTGCTTTCTGTATGGTGTCAACCCTTATTATTTTGGCTCTTACACGATTAACCAAAGTTGCTCCGGAATCAATTGTCTTGTCAGGGGTAGTTTTAGGTTCAATATTCCATGCTGGTTTAACTGCTGTTCAATACTTTGCAAACGACGTTCAAGTTGCATCTATCGTTTACTGGACATTTGGCGACCTAAGCAGAATAACATGGGAAAACCTAACGTTAATAGTGGTAGTATCTGTGCCAATTCTAGTTTACTTCATGTATAACCGTTGGAATTATAACGCTATTGACGCTGGTGTTGATACTGCAAGCAGTCTAGGCGTAAACGTGAACCGCCACATCCTTGCAGGTATGGTGCTTTCATCAGTTGTCGCAGCATTAATCGTTTCTTTAATGGGCATAATCGGTTTTGTCGGTTTACTTGCCCCGCACATGGTTCGACGAGTAATCGGTTCAGACAACCGCTTCGTCATACCCGCAGCAGCCGTCGTTGGCGCCTTAATACTATTAGTTTCTGACACTTTAGCAAGAAACATCATATCGCCATTAGTGCTTCCAGTTGGTGTTATCACTTCATTTCTCGGCGGTCCATTGTTCCTGTACATTTTGATTAGGAGGTATAGAAAGTAATGCTGAAAATACAAGACGTTGAATTCACCTACAAAAACGGAACCTCCGTTCTAAAAGGGGTAGACGTGGCTGTTGGAGTGCATGAAACCTTAGCAATTTTAGGCCCTAACGGTGTAGGCAAATCTACCCTCCTAAAATGCATTAACGGACTGTTAAAAGCCAAAAAAGGAAACATAATAGTTGATGGAGAAAACCTTAAGAAGCTTAAACGTGTCGAAGTTGCAAAAAGATTAGGCTACGTACCTCAACGGGCAGAAGTTTCACAAATAACCGTTTTTGACTCCGTTCTACTTGGACGCAAACCACACATAACATGGGATGTATCAAAAAAAGACATAGAAATAACAAGACACGCAATAACTCGGCTGGGCATGGATGAGCTTTCTCTCAAAAACATCGATGAAATAAGCGGTGGTGAACTGCAAAAAGTCCAAATTGCAAGAGCACTAGTTCAAGAACCAAAAGTGATGCTGCTTGATGAACCGACAAGCAGTTTAGACCTTTGCAACCAGCACCGTATAATGGCTGCTATAGTTGATATTGTAAAGAAGACCAATTTGACTGCAATAATGACGATGCACGACTTAAACTTGGCAGTAAGATACGCAGACAAATTCATTATGCTTAAAGAAGGAAAAGTTTTCGCTGCAGGCGACCAAACCGTGATTACACCAAGAAACATTGAAGCCGTTTATGGCCTTCCCGTTGATGTAGAACAATATCGAGGCAGACTTGTAGTGGTACCACTATAAGCCCAAATAAAACCACCCTATAACCTGCTTAAGCAGGTTTATTTTTCTTTAAGTTTTTCCTGATATTTTGGGTTCTTAGACTCTTTAATCCAAAAGTCTGGATCATCAACATCTATGATTTGAATTTGAACAACGTTTGCAGGGTTTGTTAGGACTGCCCTAAATTTTGTCGGCGTTGTGGGGTCGTTTAAGAATTTCATGCGTGACACTTCAAGAGCATCGGCGATGCGTTCAGCTTGTTTGTTGGCGTACGTACGGTACTTGATGCTTTTGCCTTCACGGACGGCTTGGTCAAAATCCGATTTGCTGCACTGGATAAGTTTGTCTCCTTCACGGATGAACCAGTACGGCAAGTTTTTAGACATAACATTTCACTTGGGCAATAATGTTTTAGGACTGTTAATTAACATTTTCATTCAAACGCTCACAAAGCAGGTTAACTTGTAGCTATGGTTGTTGGTTGCTTGCTCCTGAAGGAATCGCTGGCTCGTCAACGCATGCTTTTGAAAAAGCGTACTTTGTTTCTGTCCACTGATAAGCGGCAAAACCAATGATGAAACGTAGCCAAAGTGTTATGAGTCTACTTAAGATGGTAGATGTAGCTGCTATGCCTGCTGGAACGCCCAACGACACGTAAAGGGTGGTCATGGTAATTTCTGGTAAACCCACTTCGAAGGGGATGCCGACGGGTATGGATTTGATGACTGTTACAAGTGAGGTTGTAATCAGCACGACGCCCCATGAAACCTCAAAGCCCAATGAGATGAAAACCAGGTAGCACACTGCCATGTTGGCTGCCCAGTTAAGCGCTAAATAAAACGAGGGCACAGCCAACGAGATGGGTTTTTTTAGAAGTTCTTTCATTGAATCATGAAAACTTTTTGTTGCACTCAACGCGTCTTGTCGATATTTTTCTAAATGAAATCTTCCTCTGCTTATGCGGTCGCCCACACAGACTATCCAGTTGATTATTTTTAGGGTCCAGTTCTCTTTCCAACATATCCCCAAAAACAACGCTATAAAGCCAACGGTTAAGCCGGTGAAAAGCTGAATAACACTTGAAACTAGTGGGTTAATTTCCATGACGCCAAACAGCAAAACCGCGCCCAAAACGAGGAAGACAGCGTTCATTACCATGCTTAACAGTCGGTAGGTCATTAGGCTTGCAACTACTTTACCGCTGACTCCCCGATGTTCCCTGTTCACTAGGTAAACTCGGCAGATTTCTCCGCTTACCGACTCGGCGGGAATTAAAATATCCATAAACAGGCCGGCGCAGACGTAAATGTATGATTTGGTTTTTGAAAGGTTAATTTTTAAACTGGAAAGTATTGAACGCCAAGACAGCGAGTAAAACAGGATTTCAATGAAGCTTACCGCTAAAGCTGCAATGTAAGGTAAAGGTTGAGCCTGTTTTACGGTTTCTATTATACTTAAAAAGTCAACATTGAAAAACCAAATGTAAAGAAAAAAAGCCAGCAAACCTATCAGGGGAAGAACCACAGTTTTTGCCGTAAATTTTGGTTTAGGTTTAGCCTGCTGCATCAACGCTGACATCCACGAAGGGTTAACGGTTAGATAGCTACTTAGGCATTAAAGTTTTTGCAAAAAACCCCTTGAACCTAAAGAACACGCCTCTACGTTTACCCATTTGGTTAGGTGGTTGTGCCTCAGAACCGATAAATCGTGCAAGCCATCTTTGCAACTCAGAAACGTCCAAGTTGCTTGTCCCAACGTGCAATTGTCATCATCGGCACATGGTTAACCATTAAAAGGAGTAATCTATGCTCGACTATTTCAAGAATTAGCCCTAAAACGTCAAGTCAGCAGCATCAATATGTTGACGTAAAATTCGTGCTCTTGCCTCAGCAGAAACCCGCTTATCAGATTCAGGCAACTCTAAATCCCTAGCGGTTAAAGCTAAAATCTTCTTCATCATAGCCAATGCAGCCATAGTTACCTCTTCGACGTTTACGTCGCCATCTTTAGAAACGCCTTCGCAAGAGCATGAAAAAGGAAAATTCAAGGCTAATTCAATTCTTTTTTCAGGGTAATTATAGTCAGCTATAGTGAATGGTTCAAGCTTACAAATAACAGGCCTAACGGGGTAAATTTTGCATTTGTTACTTTCCAGAAACATGCAGGAGCCGTCTTTTTTGCGTTTAATCCAGCGGAGTCCTGCCTCGTCAGGTTCAGTTAGAAAGTTGCGGTAACCTTTTGACTCGATTTCTTTTTGCTCATTTAGGTCTACTTCAGGCGGTTGTACCTTGCAGCATACGCCACAGTTTTTGCATTTAAAACCTGCAGCAGACGGCAGTGTTACTTTCATTTTGGAGTTCAAAGTAAAGAAAAGAATCAATTCCTGAACTTATTTATCTTATGGGTAGGTTGATGTTTTCTGAAAGCAAAGGCAAAGAAAGCGGTCTACAAAATTAACGTGTACTCTTTTGTGCAGTCTATCTCTATTGAGGCATTTCTGATTACACAGTCAAGCAGATGTCCGCCCGCTGACATGTCTTGGGTTAGAAAATGCAGGTGATAACCCGCATAATCCACGCCGCTCATGCTTTGAGGAAAATAAAAGCCAACTGCCGACCCTGAAACATCAGTCAAGTTGAAGACTGCTTGGTGATTGACTGCTTCGGAAAGGGGCGGGTACGGCGGGGTTTGGATTGGCACGCTGCGGGTTGTTGCTGAATCAAAGGTGCCGGTGACTTTTATGGCGTAAATTGCTTCTTTATCTGGCAAAGCTTGGCTAATGATGCTGGTTAATTCTGAAATGTTTACGGCGTCCACGTGAAGGGTTTGGTCTGCCTCAAAAAAAGTTACCGTCGCATACGGCGTATATGTTGAAGGATTTATCTTAACTGGTTTTCCGTCAAGTGGAACCTGATAGAAGATGCCGTCAAGGGCAATCATTTCTCCGTTTAAACCGTTAAGGGTGCCTATGCCGAAGTCGCCGTGGTTTGCCAGTTCGTTAAAGGTTGTGGTTCCGTCATATTTGCCTGTTGAGAAAGTGTTAAACGCTGCAATCTGAAACAGAACATCCCTGTCCTCAGCCACCGTGTTTGCTTTTGAAAGAGTTAACACGCATAAGCCTGCAAGCAAAATAATCACAATTGTTCCTAACGCTGCTATTGTTACAAGTCTGATGTTCAACTGTTTTTCGCCGTTCCTCTTTGGATGCTGGTTTATTTTTACTTTACTTATCAGGGCTTCTTAGGTGTGCTAATTAGCGTAATAACAGATTCTTGCTTTTAAAAAGATGCTTTGTGGTCAATATTAAATGATTAGTGAGAAGGGTTTACTGTTTTAAAAAGAAAAAATAAATGTGAGGTTGAAGCAAAAAGTGTTGCAGTTATTTTAGCTTGTTTGTGTTTTGCTTCCTTTTGCTTTTTTTGCTTTTCTTTTTGCGTCTTTCTCTTTTTTGGTTAGGGGTTTACCTTGTTTGCTGGGCATGGATGTTCATCGAATCATTTTCTATACCATTAATGCTTTTAATATTTTTCGAAAGATAAAGACGCGTAAACAGTTTTACGTGTATTCCCTAAACGTGTGCCCGCATTTCGTGCAACGCATAAACTGGGTTGACGCTTCATCTCCGCCTCTTGTTTGCACTTGCCAAACGAAACATTCAGTGTTGCCGCATTTTTCACACTTCATCTTAATCGTTGACATAGTGCTGATTTTTGATTCTTCAGCGGATACCACTGTCATGAAAGGTTGAGTTGTAGGCTGGATAACTTTAACTACTTTTGCTTGTGAACGACTACCGCTTGCTTGCTTTGTATAGTCGCATTTTGAACAGGCGAGTACTACTTGCCCATCCGCTCTTCGAGGTTCAAGGCGGCAACCACAATTCGGACAAAACTCCATAACTTTTAGAACACTCTCTTTTACAATAGTTAATTCCAAAAATAATTCAAAGATAAAATATAAGCATTTATGAAGTAACCACGAAACCTTAAGATAAAAACCTGTTTTTTGAAGATAAACAAATTAACAAGCACCAACCCTAACAGGATACTTAAAATGTTTAAGGGTTAGCGTCATGAGACACCAAGCCGACAAATCCACAAGTGAATGGCAAAACGTTGAACACGCATTAGCTTACTTAGCAAGAGCAGACAAACTGCCACACCGAACCGAAGCAGAAAAAGTGCTGCTGGACCAAATTCCACCCCATTCTAAGCGTGTGCTGGATTTAGGAACAGGAAACGGGCGATTGATGGCGTTAATACGGCTAAGCATGCCTAACGTGGAAGGAGTGGCGCTTGATTTCTCTGAGCCAATGCTTAAACAAGCAAAGTTGACATTTGCTAACGACCTAAAAGTAACAGTTTTTAAACATGACCTAAGTGAGCCTCTGCCAAAAGAGTTGGGTTGCTTTGATGTTGTAGTTTCAAGCCTAGCTATTCATCATTTGGTGCATCATCGGAAAATGGCCCTTTATGGTGAAGTTTTTGGAATACTTAATTCTGGTGGCTTTTTTTGTAATTTTGAGCATGTTGCTCCTGCTTCGATGAATTTGCATCTTCAGTTTCTTTCGGCTTCGGGTTTGAGTTTAGAGAATGAAGACCCGTCGAATAAGTTGCTTGATGTTGAGACTCAGCTTGGATGGTTGAGAGAGATAGGGTTTGTTGACGTGGATTGTTACTGGAAATGGCTTGAAATTGCAGTGCTTGCAGGGTTTAAGCCCTAATATTTAGCCCTTACACGTTTTAGAGCCTGAATTTCATCAGAAAACGATAAATGCGTCAAAAACAAATAATTTTTAGGAGGTTTTTTTCAAATTGTCGACTGGCAATGGACAGTATGACATGAACCATTGGCTTTCACGCTTAACCGCGTACATCATAGACGGCATCATAACAGGCATCATCGCCGCAGCCATATGGTTTCCCCTAACCCTAATAAACGGCTTTGCAAATTCCTACTTCGTCGAAAACTGGGCTTGGCTAGGTTACTCACTAATTTGGGGAATAATTCAAGTTATATATTTCACTGCTTTAGAGGATTATTGGGGAACCTCGGTAGGCAAACGGTTTTTAGGCTTCCAAGTCCAACAAACAAGCGGCGCCCAATTAACCACCGCAAAAGCTTTCACCCGAAACATAAGCAAAATCTTCTGGCCCCTCTTGATACTTGACTGCATAGTCAGCGCCTTTAGCACAGGAACAGACAAACGCCAAAAATTCACAGACCGCATAGCCCAAACAACTGTCATCCTAATAACCCACGCCTTCGTAACACCCCCACCCCTCAAAACCCTACCAACATAAAAATTCATCTCTAACCAGATTAGAATAGTTTTTACTTTTTGACCTTTAAACTAACCTAAAAAATCTCCAAAAGAGCCTACATTCAGCTTCTATGTTGAAAACCTGTTGTTTGTTGGTTCTGGCAGTGTTTTGTGTGCCAACAAATTTAAGCTTCAAATACATTAACTGATTTTTATTCGAAGTGTTATTTGAATGTCGTATGATTTGGAAGAGCTTGGGAAATTCCGATTATCAGGAAAAATCCTGCGTGAAGCAAGAGAGGAAATGCGCAGTTTTGTTAAAGAAAACATGCCAGTGATTGAGGTTTGCGAAAAAGCTGAAGCACTTATCCGTGAAAAAGGCGGTTTGCCAGCGTTTCCCTGCAATGTCAGCATAAACGAGGTCGCCGCACACTACACTTCACCGCCAGGAGATAAAAGCACGATACCGTCAGGTTCAACCGTTAAAGTAGACATGGGCGTACACCTTGACGGTTATGTAACTGACACCGCGTTCACCGTGGCTTTCAACCCTGAAGGCAAAAGCATGACCGCGACAGCTGAGCACGCCCTAAAAACTGCGATACAGAACATTCACGGTGACATGTCAACTGGACGCATCGGCGGAATAATTGAAACAGCAATTAGAAACCGCGGCTTTAAACCAGTAAGCAACCTAACAGGGCACTCGGTAGGCAGATACTTAATCCACGCTGGAACAAGCATTCCAAACATTGCTACGTTAACAACAAACAAAGTGCATGCCGGAGAAGTCTTCGCGATTGAACCCTTCGTCACCCAACCCGACGCTATCGCACGTGTAGACGATAGCCCACAAAACACCATTTATCGTCTTGTCCGAGCGAAATCGGCAAAGAACGTTTACGCCAAACAACTGCTAAAACACATTGAAACCAATTTTAGAACGCTACCGTTTGCTGAACGCTGGCTAAACGAGGTTGTCCCAAAACAGCATCACACTGAAGCTTTCAAGGAACTGTTGAAGTCAAAAATTGTGACAAGTTACCCAGTGTTTGTGGAAGCAAGCAGAAAACCAGTCGCGCAAGCTGAACATACGCTTTTAATAAAAGAAGACGGATGCGAAGTCTTAACTTAAAAAATGGTTAAAAAATAAGAAATGTTTGCAGGTTAAACTGCGTATGTTTTTTCTTTCTCTTTAATTTCTTTATAGATACCGGTTATCATTTGTTTTTGTTCTGGACATTTTTGGCATGCGTCAAGTTCTTTGAAGACGTAGTCGCCGCGTTGGAATTCACGGGTGATTTTAGTGCCGCAGTTTTTGCATTCGATGGTTGTCATTACTTTTGGTGCTTCAGTTTTTAATGTGGCAGTTCTGCGTTTTGTTTGGTAAAGAACCGCGCCGGATAGGGCTAACGCGAAAACGCCGATTATAATTAGGAAACCAGCGGCGATGTCGTTGCCTATCGTGTATGCGTAAACAGCGCTAAATAAAGCTACAACGGATAGTCCCAGTACGATTAGGACTATGAACATTAGGTATGTGCTGATTTTGTTTGCTGTTGAGGTTTGGTTTTGTGTCAACGTTTTTTCCTCCTATTTATGGTCCTACTCCGATGCTGTTACCTACACCAAAGATGATTATCGTGTCGCCTTCTTTAGTGCGTTCCTGAATCAATGCTTTAACGCGTTCGATTGCTTTGTCGGCTGCGTCATGAATTTCTTTACGCATTGGCGCAACGGCGTCACCGATGTCTTCTTTAACAATCACTGCGTTGATTGGAATCTTGTATTTAACAAGTTTTTCCTCAATCTTGAATGCATCAACGCCTGGACCGCCAATTGCTGAACCGATGCCTTCTGCTACTTCGCCGACTGCTTCACCTTCAAGTTTTAAGCCAGCGTCAATCATAACCAACATCGCGATTTTGCCTTGGTTTTCTTCAATAATGGTTTCGATTGCGTCTCCTGGTTTGCCAACGTTTCCGCCTGGACCTTCAGCTTTCATGATTAAAGCAGTGCGTCCATCGATTGGAACTGTGGCGACAACGCAGTCTTTGTAAACTTTGCGTGCTTCGTAACCGAGCATTAATTTGCCTGCGATGAGTGGGCCTACGCTGTCTCCGATTGGTTGACCATTGGCGAAGGCTTTAAGGGCGGCTGAGTAGGCTTCTGCTTCTTTCATAACTAAGGGCATTATCATTTGTAGTTGCATGATGATGTAGAGGCTAAGTGTCTTTTTACCTTGGATGTAGAAGTGTCTTACGACTTTGTAGAGGTAGTTTAATGCCATTGCGGCTTCAAGAGTGTTTTCCATGTTGTTGATTTGAACGTCATCGCATTGTGGCGCCATTAGTTTTACTTCGTCTTTTAAGCGTTGGTCTCGTACGTCTAGGATGTGGTCGAGTTTGCCAACGATGCCTGCTGGATCCATGCCTTGTGGGCTGATGGTGAAGTATTCAAGGTAACGGTCGACGCGTGGTGAAATGTCGTTGGCGGGTTTGCCTATTTCTTTAATGGTTTCAATGGCGGTTTTGCGTCCTTCTTCTTTTATGAATTTGAGTTTGTGCAGGTTGTTTTCTACTTCGCGAATCATTACGTACATTTGGATTCTTTGTCCGTAGAAAATGAGCACGATGAAGAAGACGTATGTGAGCAAACTTAGGTACGCTGTCCAATCGTTTGCGCCGCCTCCGCCAAATAACTGGTTACTGTGAACGGGAGCGTTTAGGGTTAATCTGGTTATTAAGTCGCTTGTGGGAATCAAAGTCACGTGTTTTTACACCACTTCTCAAAAAAACTATGGTCGCTTAGTTATAAAGCTATGCCAAATAACACTCTAATTTTGCCTAAAACCTAAACAAGTAGGCAGCCAGCTTTCTCAATTTCACGCGGCCTAAGACCGCACTACAGTTGGGAACGGAACACGGTTTAACTTCTGAGTTCGGAATGGGATCAGGTGGAACCCGCGCCCTCTGGCCGGCAAACCCAACTCACCATAACCACCCCCGCATATAAACCTTATTTTAAACTGAGCGCCAAACATGTTAACGGCAACCTTATCCGCGGTTATTTGCTTTTGCATCACAAGCGATGCAGGTTTAGAATAGTTTTCACAAAATTAGAAGCAAATTGTTGGTAAATGCTTTACTGATGCAGGACTTGTTTGGGTTTAAAAACTGCTGGATTGCAGTTTTTTGGCGGTTTTTGACTGCGACTTTTTTGGGTTTTTATAGTTTTCTGGACGATTTTGCCGCTGGGTTGCGGCGGGAAACACTGATTTTCAACATGCTAATGACGTGTTTTTCAACCAATACTGACCTACCCCATAGCAATTCACAGCTTACCCGCACAGAAAGGTGCAGGTAGAGTCTACCCCTACTTGGAAAGGTAGACCCCCTATAGGTTTTTGCATAGAATAACTATTTGGATCCTAATATGTTGGTGTAAAAAGTAAAGCGGTTTATAAGTTTGTGGCAACAAGGACACAACCCCAAACCAACATAAATACGGTAACGAAAAACGAAAAGTGGAGCTGCAAAGTTTGCCTTCAAAAAAACAACGAAAAGATATTCCTTCAGACCTTGAAGAAGAAGTCACAGGACCTGACCGTGATAGGCCACCAATTAATCAAGCGCAAAACCCCATGCATGACGCTGAAATACAAAAAGAAAGAGAACGCATATACAACGAATTAAAGAAAAGAGACCAAACAAGAAAACATAAAGTCAACTAATATTCTTGTTTACCCCCTCATGTTTCAACATAGAACCACTATTTGCATCCATAGGTAGTTAAAAGCAGTGTTGAATCGGCATTTGTAGGTTTTTGATGAGGCATTACTCTAATGTTGTGCTTTGATGGGTTGAAGGAATGGAAAGATGGGCTCGGGCTAATCTAAAAGAGCGGTTCAACCCATCAAAGCAGAAGATTTTTGTTTGCTGCTATATTGTCTTCGGTTACATCATAACGTATTGTCCAAAATAAGAGTTACACAAATAGTTTATTGAGAACAATATATTTCCTATTTTATTCGTTGAAATCATTTTTTATAATACGAAAAGCTTATTTGTTTTCTCCAAAGACAATGCATTTTTGAGGGTGAAAATGATTGGTTGCAACAGAAAATGCTTTATTTATTTGTCCTCAATGCGGCAAGCCTACTTTGGCGATTCACCGAAAAACGTACGATGAAACTGCAATCATCTTCTGCACCGATTGCCGACTTAACACTGATTTCACGCCGTCAAAAACTGCATACTTTGATGCACAGTTAACATACAAAGAATTCATAGCTGAATATAAAAGAACGATAAAAACGCAAACGTGTTAACCAAAGGCGTGTTTTTTTGGCAGACGGCTTAGTAACGAAACAGCCGACGATACAGTTTTGCCATTCAGGCTTAATCCATTGCGGGGAGGGGTTGCTGCTGTCTTTTTTGTTGTTGTAAAAGAAAAGGAATGGTGGGGCAGACAGGATTTGAACCTGTGACCAATGGGTATCTACAGCTCCAGAACTTCGTCATTCTCCCTTAGGAGTCAGCATACCCATTCTGGTTGCTTCTGGAGCCCATCGTAATACCGGGCTATACTACTACCCCGCACCATTCAAGTTTTTAATAAGTCAACAATCAAATATTAAAAGATACAGGCAACTAAAGAAAAATAATCTGCGCTCACACGTTTTCCCTTTGATACACATTTTGATATTGTATTAGTTTAAGATGTCTGTTTTGCAACCTGCGTCATTTCTTCTAAAATCTGTTCTACTTTTTTAAGCGGCGTTGCTCTAAAGCCACAGTCTGGGCATAAGTATTGAATGTTTTCTCTTCCAACTTTTCCCATAATTCGGTTACAACGTTCGATAACTGTTGCTTGATCTTCTACGGTGTTGTTTGAAAGGAAACCTGCCGCAAGCTTCACACCGTGCTGCTTTAACGAATCCCGCGAAAACACATCAAAATTTTCTCTTTCCAGGTCTCCACTAAATCCAACACTTAAAACTGGAATACCCAAACCCAGCAAGGCTTCATACAAACCAGGAACACTTTTGATTGAACCACAAACGTGACAAATGATTTTTTCTTCCTTAATCGCTGATGATGGAATTTGTGTAACAAACTTTTTTAAAACAGTTTTTGCGGTCTCAAGAGGTATTTGTCCGGTTGAAAGTAGGGGTTCGTCAATTTGCAAGTACGCTCCAAGTTCAAGCAGTCGTTGTGCTATAGGCAGTAGTGCTTGGGAGAAGTCAGAAAATAAGGTTTCTTCGTCGTCTAAATTGTAATTAGCCGTTGTGCTGTTGATGTCTGCTGAAGCGCAGATTGTGCCTAAAGTCATTGGTCCTGTGATTGAAATTTTGACTTTTACATCTTTACATAGGTCTTTTAATATTGTTTTCACGGTTTTGAAATCGGTTATTTTGTAGAATTCATCCAATTTCGCGGGTTTTATTGGTTCAACTTTTCCAACGATTCTTAAGCCATCGCCAAACTGTTCTAAACCGAGAATTTGCTCAAAATACTGAATCATGTTATTTCGTTGTTCGCCGTCCGAGATTAAATCGATATTGTGACATAGTTGTAACTGAATTATTTCTTTGATTGCAACTTCAAGAGGTTTTATGGGTAAAGGAGGAAAACTTCCAACAACAGTAGTTTCAATTACCATAATTCGTGTTTAGTCAAGTACATATTTATGATTTTCTTGAACGTAGTTTTACTGTTAAAACGGATACATTGGAACAAGCTCTACAGTAACTGCAGGCATTATTAAAGTCAAGTTTTCGATGGAAAATTCTTGGTTTGAGAGCATTCGTTAGCGATTGAAACAAACATTCATACGTGAGCGGTAGAAACTGTTTTTGAGGATAAATTGATGGCTTATTTGAAGGAAAGAAAAAAAGAAGTTGACATCGATTTCCCCTTAGACGATATTTGGCAGGCTTTGCCGAAAGCGGCGGATGAGTTTGACTGGGACATAGAAGAAAAAGATGAAGCGGCTCACACTCTGACGGTTAAAACTTCCAGTACACTTACTTCTTACGGGTCAACTCTTCGTGTGGAACTTAAACCGTTAAGTGAGAAAACCACGCGCATGACAATTTACGGGGAAACGCCAGTTACCACAATAACTTCTACTTTGCAGTTTGGACAAACCTACGATGTCGTTGACGATTTTGTGTTGGCTTTAGCGGACGTGATGAACCGTTAAAAACGGCTGTTATGTTGTGGTTGTAATGGTGTTTACACATACTGCTATATGCCGCTTTTAGTCTCAAATTGTTGGCGATTTTTTTGGCTGTAGAAAATATTGAAATGGAAATGGAAAACGTTGCTGTGATTGAAGCAGGAACTAAAAAAAGGCGAACAATGGGTCCAGTAGATTACGTTCTAGTGCGGTTTCCTGGCAACAAGTTTAATGGAAAAATCATTCCTGAACTAATGCGCCTAGAAAAAGCAGGGATTGTACGCGTGATAGATTTAGCTTTAGTAATAAAGGATTCAAACGGAAACGTCTTCACAACTGAAGCAAATAATCTTCAAGGCGAAATAGCAAAAGCTTACTCCGAAATTGCCAAAAACACGCGTGAATGGTTCTATGAAGGAGACATAAACGCTTTAGCCGACAATTTGCCAAATGAAAGCACCGCTGCGTTACTGCTCTTTGAAAACCTTTGGGCAATAAAGTTTAAAGAAGCACTTATTGATTCAGAAGCCGAATTAGTTGACATGGGCAGGATTTCCCCGGAAGTAATCGAAAAAGCGCGTGATTTAATGGAACAACAAGGAGGCGCTTAGCGTGAGAGGAAGAGGCATAATGCTTGTCGGCGGAATGGCTATGGGCAAAAAATCCGCACAGAGACAAATGCAGATGCAGCAGGAGGCTTACCAGCAGGGACAGCAAGCCCAGCAGCAACAGCCACAACAGGCACCACAAGCAGCGGCACAACCAGCAGCACAGGCATCGGCAGCGCCTCAGAAGGATACTACCGCAGAACTGATGAAGTTGGCTGACCTGCACAAGGCTGGCGCGTTAACTGACCAAGAGTTTGAAGCCGCAAAAAAGAAACTGTTAACTTAATCAAACCCACTTTTCTTTTTTTCAAGTAAGTTTTATGTAGATTTTTTGGTTTTCAATTTTTATTATGTACGCTGTTAGGTTTGGCAGTTTTGGGCTGTACGGCGTGACCTGCGGTGGAGCTAAACAGCGTCCTGTGGTTACGTCAAATTTTGCTTGATGCCTTTGACAAGTTAAAACGGAACCTTCAAGTTTACCCAGTGAAAGGTCACCGCCCAAATGTGGGCAAGTGTTGTCCACTGCGGAGATGTTGCCCTCTATGTTGGCGATTAAGATTTCACGGTTTTGCAGTAGCACCTTTTTTAGGGTTCCATCAGGCATTTCCGAAAGAGTTGCAGCATAAATGTAGTCTGGTTCCAAAAGGTTGCCTCAAGTTCCTTAGTTAACGTAAAGGGCTTTAAAGGCTTTATTGCCTGCTTACGTCTTAGCTAAGTTAGCTTCTTTTTTGTGGTATAATGCAGATACAAGCAGACAATTCACCGCGATAAGGTAAACTGGGAACGCTAACTCGCTAAACCCCCAAACCGTTGCAGCGGCAAAACTTGTTAAGGGCCCAAAGATGCCAACAAGGTAAGGCCACACGGATTCAGTTTGCGGATTCTCCCACGCTTTTATCAGTGTTGGGAAGGCGGCGAATGCGTCACTTATTATGGCTAAAACGATGGCTAAATTGGGTTCTTGAGTGACATACCATAGTACAAGCGCTAAGCCCGAGAGGACACCGCATAGGTAGTCGACTTTTGTAAGCTTCCAGTAGGCTTTTCGCGTAAAAAATGATGCTATAAAAATTAGTAAGGGTGAAAAGCCAGCCATGAATACTGGCAATACTGCCAAGGTAACCCCGGTGGAAACAGCGGCGGCGGTGGCGATAAGAGGGGCGATTGACCACATGAGCCAGGTTACCCTATTAGGCATTGTGTTGCCTTTGAACATTGACCTGATGTAGGCGGCGGCTGCAGCCAGTGAAGCAAAAGCTGCAACAAAGACAAGATACTCAAGCATAAACCGTGATGTGTGTTATCATATATTTTAATTAAACACAATACATAACAAAAAATGGGAAAAAGTTATGTAAACTGTTGTTTGCGGGTTACTTCTGCAAAGTGTATGTTGAGGTTATTTTTACGTTAATTTGTCCAACGTTCTTGTAATCGAAGGGTCCCAGCCATTGTGGTATATTTACTTGAACCCATGCAGGCTCAACAGTTGCTTTGGTTGATATTGTCCAGTTAGTGGTTGCAACAGTAACGGATTTTTCTGCGTTAAAAGCGGTGCCGATCGGATGGAACATTAAAGTCATTGGAGGCAAAGTAAAGTTAGCTCCTATTGCGGGTGGCAAAGTTATGTTAATGGGCATTGTTAAATTGGCAACAATGGTGTCTTCGACGTTGCTTATTTCAAGCGTGGTGTTGCTTACTACAAAAACGTTTTGGGTTATAGGAGGATTCCATACTGGTGTACCGTTAACAACCGATTTTACCCAATTGACAACTGTCTGGTTAGTGTTGTCATTGATTATCGCTACAGGCAAATACATGTTAGAATTTGGTACCCACACGCTAACCTCCATTATGTCAACTGCAGGTTGAGTATCTGATCGAGTTACAAAAATAACAAGGTCATTTGGACGGGTAATGTTGCCGGACGGTAACGAAAGAGTTACTACTCCACCAAAACCTGATGTAACCATTTGCGTTGCACTGCTGGTTCCGCCTGTTTGTCCCAAAGTTGGCGCGATAACAACTACAAGTAACAACACAACTGCCGATATTGCTGCAATAACTGGGAAAACAATTTTTCGTTTCATCGATTCACCTCCCAACGCCCTTTAAAAACGCCAAAAAACGGAATTGTTTACCGTAGAAAAATTGTTAAGTTTGGTTACCATAATAAAGTTGGACTAGGAACAAAAGTTTGTTACCCTCAAAATCGAGCGTGAACGAGTTGGGCGAAGCAACCGTAAAAGACGTTTTAAGAAGCCTAAAATTGACCGAAAAAGAGGCTGAAGTCTACCTTTTTCTTTCAAAACACGGCGTTTTGAAATGTAGCGAAATCTCTAAAGCATTGAAGAGACACAAATCGCAAATATACCGAATCCTAAAGATACTGCAAAACAAAGGGTTACTGCAGGTGACTTTGGAGTCTCCAAGCAGGTTTTCAGCAATTCCTTTAGAAACCGTTTTAGATTTGAGCATTACCTCCAAAATTGATGAAGCCAAACATTTTGAAAATGCTCGAAAAGAGGTTTTGGCTTACTGGAGCCAAATTAACCTGCCAAAACTGGAGGTTCCTATTGAAAAATTTAGCATTATTGAAGGTAATAACAAGATTTACTCACGGTTTATTCAAATGATAAAACAAACTAAAAGGCAACTTACAATCGCTTTGACAAAAACCTGTTTCTTTCAAGCGGAACAGTTTGGGATTTTCGATGCAATAGCTACCCAAAGCCAAAATTTAACAGTGCAGTTTAATTTTGTGACTGACGATTCAAGCCAAGAATGGGATCCTGCTAAGTACTTTAACTGTTTTTTTAATAATGTACAGTTCAAACACTTAATTTACAATTCCAAGTTTCGACCAATGCCACGTATGGTAATAAGAGATAACGAAGAAATCCTGTTCTTCATCAACTCATGTACCGAAGACTCTTCGGTGAGTCAGGAGGAAGTTTGTCTTTGGACCGACTGCAAAGAACTTGTTCAAGCTTTTTCTATCATGTGTAAAGATTTCTGAAAGATTCGGTTCTTTGTGAAATTTACAAAAAGTTTTGAGACGGCAGTTTTAACAGTAACAATTATCGCCATAAAAAAGGCTTCAAAAAACAGTCAAGTATGCTTTTCCCTTTTTTGCTGGTTCATGGTAAGCTATAATAGTTCTGGTTTTTCTTATTTGGGTTTAAGCGATGACTATTGACTTCGCATAATTCACGGACTGCATGGTTAAAACGTAAAGCTCCACATTTGATTGTTGCCACAGTAATCATCGTTGTCGCTGCATACTTTTTGCTTGAAATACTAACAGATGTTTTAGTTGAAGGTTCACCTTGGACAAGCGGACCTGTAATAAGCGCAATAATCGCTTTTACACATAATGTTACCGCCACCATTTCATCTTGGGGTTACCTGGGAGTTTTTCTTTTGATGCTTTTAGAATCAAGCTCTTTTCCTATACCAAGCGAAATCGTTTTGCCCTTTGCCGGCTACATGGCTTCAGTAACAGAGCTTAATTTAACCTTAACCATACTAATCGCCACCTTCGCAGGCGTCTTAGGCTCCTTAATCGACTACTATATCGGCAGAAAAGGCGTAAACATCCTTGCAAAATACAAGCTTCTAGGCCGCGTCGTCTTCTCTCCAGAACAACTTTTGACTGCCGCAAACTGGTTTAGCAAGTACGGTGTAGCAGCAGTTTTCCTTGGACGACTGGTTCCAGGTGTTAGAACATTTATTTCTTTTCCTGCTGGAGCGGTTAAAATGTCTGTCCCCAAGTTTGTTGTATTCACGGCTGCAGGCTGCTTGATTTGGAATTCAATTTTGGTTTATGTGGGTTACTATTTGGGCAGTAACTGGTCGGAAGTTGCAGGGTTCTCACATTATCTTGTCTTAGGCGTTTTAACGATAGCGGCAGTGCTTGCAGTATACTGGTTAATTAGGAAAAGCCGCAGTAAGAAAACAAAACAGGCAATTTAGCACAAATTTTTGGGTTAAAATTTCTTGCCTTGGGAAAGCTTTTCGAGAATTAGTTTGACGTCTGAATCGTTGTCAGCTAAAATGTTTACCCATAACTCGAATTCAGCTTTAGAGATTTCTTTCTGCAAATGACCATCTTGGTCCGCGGAAAAATATTTAGCAGCACCAACATGAGAAGCGAGCAACCTGACATAGAATATTCTGTCGTCAATAACAATTTTCGAGGAACAACTTTCAATTTCAGCTGAGGTATAATCAATTTCATACGTCATTAATGTACCCTTAAGAAACAGGTTGCCACCTAAATTTACTTAAACGTTACCCCCAGAAACTCTTAAACCCATATTTTACCGCAAAAGCAGTATTTTTCTTTGCTTTTCTTTTAAAGCGGTAGGCTTCGCTAATTAACTAAAAATGGAGGCGTTTGGGGCTTAGAGGTGGTTTATACTACTGCTTTTTGGCTTTTTAGTTTAGCATTTGAAGCTAAAGGATGCGTGTTTTTGCGAGAGTCATTTTTTTCGCCATAAAAGCATAGAAGCCATCCGCAACACCAAATTGCTATGGCAAATGGAAAGAAGGCTATCTTTAACACTTTCTTGGTGGACGCCATTTTGCTCGCTTACCTATATGCGTGTTGATTGAAGATAAGCTTTGCGAAAAATAGGCACCCCTGTAATAAAAAAGTCAAATACCAACAAGCGTTGTAGGCAACCTTTTACAACCAAAAAAACTTACGATTAATTCTATCACAGAAAAATTAGTAAATTAACTGTTTTTAAGGAAGCATAAAAATGGCACATTCTCATGGGCGCTCTACCCTTGGTCGTATAGCATATATTTTGGTCCTTATCGGTGCAATACTTCTCATAGTTTTTGGCGTGCTAACACTGATTGGTTCACCCATCTTCGCTAACTCGCCAGTTGCCGCTTTCGGCGGTATAGTTCAAGGTATCATAGAAATCATTTTGGGGATCATCTGCTTAAGTGGCGCTAGATACGTTACAACTCTTGTTTGGGCGATAGTGCTTTTGATTGTCGGCATAAATGCTGGTGGTCTTGCAGGAGACTTTGCAGGAATCTTGGTGATTATTGGAGCAATACTTGGGCTAATAGATAGATTTCTTTAAATCAGTTATCCACTTTTTTTGCATGCTGGTTAGAACTGTTTTTTTCGGGTTTTATACGTTTAAAAAACAGGTAACCTGACGAAAGCAAGATAGTGGTAGTTGCTATAATTGTTGCAACCCAGAAAATGGGAAAAGTAGTTATAGTAAAAACTACTTCAACCGATGAACCAGAATTGCCAAGCTCATCAACCGCATACACGATTATCCTGTGAGTTCCATCGGGTAAAGCGGGCAAAGTGATATTTCCAATTATTGATATTTCTTGTTGCCCATCTAAACTGTACGATAACTCGGTCGCGGGTTCGTCAAGTAAAAAGGTTAACGGTACATCAGCCGTGTCGTAGGTTTGTTGTAGCGGCGTCAATACGGTAATGTTTGGAGCCGTGTTATCAATAGTAAAGCGTACTGGCTGTGAAGCACCCGTGTTTCCCAAGGTGTCATTAGCGTAGACGACTATTACATGTTCGCCGTCAGGTAAATCGTATATTTCAGGTGTTCCAGTTAAAGTCACATTCGAGGTATCATCTAAAGAGTAACCAACCCACGAAACAGCCTTGTTAATACTGTAATCAACTTGTATGCTTTTGTAAGTTTTATTTTCGGGGCTAACGATTTCAATTGTGGGCGGAATTTTTCCGTAACCAACTGGTTTGAACTCTTCATTGCTGTTAAGCCAGTTTGCTCCATCAAAACCGCCAACAGCATAAACAACATCGCTTACAACCGCCAAACCCAAATAAGCTCTTGACGTTAACATTTTAGGGCCTTCACTCCATGAATTCTTTTCTATGTCGTAAATCTGGGTTTTATTGGTGAAAATTCCGGCTGAGTATCCGCCGATGTAGTAAATTTTTGTTGGTGCTAAAACGCCTGAAGTTGCAATTGCCGCGCCGTAACTGGACGGGTAATTTAGAGGTTTACCAGTTGTCCAGTTGGCTGTTTGGGTGTCATAAATTTGTACTGCGTTAGTTGATGAATCAACTCCAGACACGGATTGTTTTGTGCCACCTATAAAGTAAATTTTTTTGTCGATAACAGTTGAAGCGTAACCTTGAAGAGCAGTTGGCATGGAAACGTTTGTAGACCAAGTGTTGGTTTCAACGTCATAAACCTGGTTAATACTTGTTTGACTGTAGTAAGGAGAAACGCTTGAGTAGGTTTTGCCTCCGATAAGGTAGATTTTGCCGTCAACTATATTTGCTGACAAGTCAGCTCTCGGCGTGGGCATAGACGCCATGGTCTGCCAAGTATTGCTGATTGGGTCATAAACTTCAACGTTGCCAAGGAAACTGTCACCAACCGAGCCGCCGATAACATAAATTTTGTTCTCATAAGTTGTGATGGCAAAACCTGTTCGGGCAGTCGGCATTGGAGTTTTAGTGTACCACTTGTTTGTTACTGGATCAAACATTTCATTTATCGCAAGCTCGCCGTCACTGCTTGAACCGCCTATTGCGTAGATTTTGCCTGAAATCACGGCTAAACCTAATCCGCCGCGGTTTGTCGGCATATCGGTTACACTTTTCCATGAAGACTCTGTTGTGTCTTGTGCTTGGATTGTTTGGAGCGGCAGGACTGTTAAGGCTGTTGAAATGGCAAGTAGCAGGATTAAAGCTTGGATTTGCTTGCTCGTTTTTAAACCCCTTGCAGTGTGTTTTTCTTAAAGCTAATAGTACTCTTTTATGCTTATATGGTTGAAGGTTTCTTAAAATTTAACGGTTAAAAACTGAAAATAAGAGAAAATATGGGGAAGCTTTATGCTTCGTCGGCTGGTTTTTTCTTTGAACCTTTCTTGAACACCAGTTTGGCTGTGAGGATTTTTTCTGTCGAAAACAGTTTTGACGCAAAATACATGATGACAACAGTAAAGATTGCAACGTATACTATGCCGAAGGCGACGGTGGTGTAGTCTCCCATGATTACTGCTTTGGAGGCAATTATTGGGTGACTGTACGGGACTGCGTAAAAGGCTGCTTTGATTGCCATTGGTAACGTGTTAAAGTCAAGGTACATTAACGCCATTGCAGGGATAAAGATTAACGGGTAAATGTAGCCTACTAATGCTTGTGCGCTGCGTACGTTTTCTGCAAAACTTGACAATACAACGGCGAGGGCTAAAGCGGACAGCAAGGTTACAAACAGGGAAACGCCAAGCGCAATATAGCCAAGGGTTGATGGTACTAAACCTAAAGCGACAAGGTCAACGTTTGCAGTGTTGGGTATACCCATGGTGATTGAACCAAGCATGTACGAGTAACCAACTAGAACTGCTACTGAGGCGACGCCTGCAACGATTACGGTGCTTGAAACTTTGCCCATCAAAATGGCGAAGCGGTCTACGGGGGCGGTGAGTAGGGTTTCAAGGGTTTTTTCTTCTTTTTCCATGGCGACGCTGGTTGCTGCTATCTGCATTGCGTAAGTAATCATTATCATGACGGTAAGGGGCAAAGCGATTGATTGTGACATCATTAAGCCTGAAAGTGTCGCGGGGTCTACGCCTTCTTGCACTTGCCCTTTAATGATGGTTGACTGTGTGGTTAAGACCACGTCGGGTGCGACTGCACGGTTGAATGCGTCAACGTACAGGGCTAAACTGCTGCCGCCTAGGTCGCTGAAGATGCCTCCGCCTTGAAATACGCCGTAAATGTTAACGTCCGTGGTGATGTTGTGGTTGCCGTTTAGGTGTTGGGTCATGTTTTGGCTAAACCCAGCGGGGATTTCCATGAATTGTGTGCTGTTGTAGTTTGCGAGTAGGTTTTGGTTTATGACTTGCTCGGCGGGAATGTTGCTTAATATTTTTACGTTCATGGACGAGTTAAGGTAATCAATGAATGTTTGGCTCCAGTTGCCGCTGTCATTGTCCACGACGAGCAGGGTGGCTTTTTGTGCTTGTTCCTGTGCGCTGCTTACCGCGTAACCCATCACAAGACCCATTATTGGGAACATTACAAGCGGAACCACGATCATGCCGATGAGGATTTTTGGGTCACGCATGAGTTCTTTAAGCTCTTTAAGAAGAATCGTTGTAAAACCTTTAAGCATAACCTACCACCTTGGCAAAGACTTCCTCAAGGTTTTCGCTGCCATACTGGTTTTTTAGTTCACGTGGTTCGCCTTCAAGAACAATTTTGCCCTTATTAACAAGGCTAACACGGTTGCACAGGTATTCGACTTCAAGCATGTTGTGACTGCTAAGAATCACCGTGATACCAAAGTCATGCACGTACCGCTTAATAATTTCGCGTACATGATAAGCGTGCATAACGTCAAGGCCACTTGCAGGTTCATCAAGCACCGCGAGTTTGGGATGGGTCATCAGCGCGCGTGCGATTAGCAGTCGGCGTTTCATGCCTTTGCTGTAGGTTTTTGTGCGGTCTTTTAGGCGGTTTCCAAGCCCGCTAAGTTCAGCGGCTTCGTTTATCATTGTTTTGGCGTCGCGGTCTTCGCGCTGGTTAAATTTTGCCATAAATTCAAGGTACTCGTAACCTGTTAGGTTGGGGTAGGCGCCTGATTCTTCTGGCAGGTAACTGAGGATTTTTCGAACTTCAGAAGCTTGCGAGACTACATCTAAACCGAAAATGTCCAGTTTACCCGCGGTGGGCAGAATCAGGGTGCAGATTGTTCGCAACGTGGTGGTTTTGCCGGCGCCGTTTGGACCGATAAGTCCGTAAACTTCGCCGGGTTTAACCGTGAAACTCAGGCCGTCAAGGGCTCGAACTTGGCCGAATTGTTTTACTAACGCTTTAGCGTCAACAGCTAGACTCAAAGGGAGATACACACTCGCCCACAATATTCGGGCAGTCAAGATATAAGGTTTATAGAACAAGAACTTACAAAAAGCAACGCAAAACTACATCAGAACAAGAGCAGTTTGGGTTTCTGCATATCTTGGCGGGGTGTTACAATGGCAAAGAAGCGGTTTTCAACATGTTAATAACGCATTTTTCAACCAATACTGACCTACCCCCTATAGGTTTCTGCATAGAACTGCTATTTGGATCCAATAGGTTGGAATAAAAAGTAAAGCAACTCAAAGCAGTGAACTGTACTGGAAAGCAAAATGAGTTTGGGCACTAGCATGGCCCACAAACAGGAACTCTATCCCGCCTAAACCAAAACACCACCAAAACCCACCCTATAAACAATTTCAGCATTAAAAAAACCAAACAAAAACACATAACAAAACAGGTATAACCCACAAACACTAAACCAATAATCCGCTAAAAACAAACAACCCAAACCAACCATAACAATTTTTCGCTAAGGAATCAACAAAGAAAAAACTTATAAACAAATTTTATTTCTAATGCATTTATTTGCGAAAGCTTCTTTATGAAGCATTGCTACGCAAGAATTAAAATAGTCAAATAGGCATAACTGATTAGCCATGCAAGCAACCGATAATTTTGTTAAAGATGAAGTTCTTGAAAAAACATCTACTGGAATCAGCGGTTTTGACGAAATAACTTTTGGTGGACTGCCGAAAGGGCGTCCGACAATTATTATTGGTGGACCGGGTAGTGGAAAAACATTGTTTGCGATGGAGTTTCTTGTTAACGGCGTAAAAATGTTTAATGAACCGGGAGTTTTTGTAGCGTTTGAAGAAACAGAAGAAGACCTTCAGAAAAACACTGCATCGCTCGGTTTTAAACTGGGCAGTTTAGTGGAAAACAAAAAAATTGTGGTAGATCACATTAGAGTTGAACGCAGTGAAATTGAGGAAACCGGCGAATATGACCTTCAAGGCTTATTTGTCAGACTTGGCTATTCAATAGATCAAATCGGAGCAAAACGGGTTGTTCTGGACACTATTGAATCATTGTTTTCGGGTTTACCTAACGAGTTGATTTTGAGGTCTGAGCTTAGGCGGCTTTTTGGTTGGCTAAAAGAGAAGGGCATGACTGCAATTATCACTGCTGAACGTGGCGGGGAAACGTTGACTCGTTATGGTCTTGAAGAGTATGTTTCTGACTGCGTCATACTGCTTGATCACCGCGTGAATTCTCAAATCTCGACTCGACGTTTAAGAGTGGTAAAATATAGGGGTTCAATGCATGGAACAAACGAGTACCCCTTCATAATTGACGATAAAGGATTCCAGCTAATGCCAATCACTTCTGCAGCACTTGATTACATGGTTCCTAACCAACGTTACTCAACCGGAATAAGTGGAATCGACGACATGCTTTCGGGTCAAGGCTTCTTTAAAGGAAGCACAATTCTTGTTTCAGGCGCCCCCGGAACAGGCAAAACAAGCATTGCATGCGCATTTGCAGAAGCGGCATGCAAAAAAGGGGAACATTGCCTTTATTTTGCTCTTGAAGAATCCCCAAATCAGATACTCAGAAACATGGGTTCAATAGGAATAAATCTTGAACCTTACACTAAAAGTGGGAAATTGGAGATTGTTTCTACTCGGCCTACGCTATATGGTCTTGAAGCTCACTTGTCAATTATGCTACGGCACATTGAAGAAGTAAAACCTGACATAATATTTATTGATCCAATCTCCAATCTAATCAATGTAGGCGTCGAATCTGACGTAAAGTCAATGCTTACACGCATAATAGATTACTTGAAAACTAAACAAATTACGTCGGTTTTTACAAGCCTAATTTCTGATGATGACCGCAAAGAAAACAAAACCCCAATTTCCTCATGGATAGACACATGGATAATGCTGACTGAACGCAAAAGTGAAGACAACGTAAAAACCATGATTCGAATCGTAAAAGCCAGAGGCATGGCTCATACTAAGAAAATAAAAGAATTAACGCTTACCAACGAGGGCATTTTAATTAAATGAGAGGCTGTTGTAGTTGGCACAACAAGACAAAGAAAAAACGGATAGTGAAGTATACAAGTTACGGCTTTATGTTGCAGGTCAAACAGAAAAATCGTTGATCGCTTTTGAAAACCTTAAAAAAATTGCTGAGGAACATTTGAAGGGAAGATACGAAATTGAAGTTATCGATTTGTCCAAAAATCCTCAACTGGCAAAAGGGGATCAAATACTTGCGACGCCAACTCTCGTTCGAAAGTTACCTCCGCCGATAAGAAAAATAATTGGTGACCTTTCAAACGAAGCTAAAGTGCTTGTCGGTTTGGATTTACAGCCAAAAGGGAACGCTAATCTATGAGGAAAGAATGAATGTCTAACATACCAAAAAATAGTTTTACCGAATTTGAGAGAGCCTCGCAAGAAAAAGGTAAAGAGCAGTACGTTCTGCGTTTGTTTATTTCAGGAATGACTCCACGCTCTGTAAGGGCAATTGAGAATCTTAAAAAAATTTGCGATAAAGAGCTAAAAGGATGTTACCGTCTTGAGATTACTGATATTAGCCAGCAACCTGAAGCAGTCAAAAAAGAAGACCTTATTGCAACACCAACATTAATCAAAGAACTTCCAAAGCCTATAAGAAAAATTATAGGTGATCTAAGCGATACCGAACGAATTTTAATCGCCTTGAACTTAACGCCAAAAAATAAGCAAGGATAGATTATGAGTCAAGTTGATAATCTTAAAATTGCGGAGTTGCAAAAAGAAGTAGAACGGCTCAAAGGGCTTCTTGAAGAAAAAGAAGCAAGTCTTCTTGAAGTGCAGGAAACTTTGGATGCTATACGAAGCGGCGCTGTAGATGGACTGGTGAGAAGCACCGCTGAAGGTGACCAACTTTTTATTTTAAAGGGCTCTGACCAGCCTTACCGTAACTTAGTTGAGGAAATGAATGAGGGTGCCCTGCTCATCTCTAACAATGGCACAATACTGTATTGTAATAGTGGGTTTGCGAAACTCCTTAAAACACGGCTCGACAAGCTAATGGGTTATAACTTGAAAGATTGGCTTTCTGCCAGCGGTCTCGAAATCTTCAACAGGCTACCCCTAAAAGATGCTTCTCTTAACAGGGTAGTTTATGAAATAACTTTTCTTACAGCCGAGGCTCAGTTAGTGCCAACTCTAACCTCTTTCAACACGATTCCTATGGATTCAGTTAATGCTATCGCATTGATAGTAACCGACTTAACCAAACACATGGAAAAAAACGTTAAACACTACACGGAGAGTTTAGAAAAAGAGATAACAGAACGTAAAAAAGCAGAGACTAAAATTCAATCCTTGCTTACAACGGTGGAACAGGAAAGAGATAGATACAATTTACTATTGAACAGTATCCCTGACGAGGTTTGGTTTGCTGATGTAAACGGAAAATTTACTTTAGCTAACCCATTAGCCTTAAAGCAATTCGATGTTGATTCTTTAGATAGCGTTAGAAAAATCGCAGGCATTTTAGAAGTTTATGATTCTAACGGTTCTAAAAGACCCATTGATAAAGCACCTCCTTTGCGTGCTTTAAAGGGTGAAATAGTGCAAGATGAAGAAATAGTTAGAATGCCAACTTCCGGTGAATTGCGTTACCGTCAAGTTAATGCTGTTCCAGTTAGAGACAGAAACGGCAACATTATCGGTTCTATATCTGTAGTAAGAGACATAACTGAACTTAAGAAAGCAGAAGAGGCATTACGAAAAAGCGAAGAACGCCAAGCATTTCTCCTAAAATTAAGCGACGCAATTCGTCCACTTTCGGAAACAGGACAAATTCAAGAAACAATCGCTCATATTGTTCGAGAATATTTTCTGGTTGACCGTTGTTACTATACCACAATTGAAGATGAAAAGGCCAATATTCAGTGGGAATCATCCCGAGAAGGATTACCGTCAGTGATTGGCGTTTATGATATAGATACAATGCCAATCTTTAAAGCAGTAATTGATGCAGGTCATCCGTTAGTTGTTAAAAACGCTAAAACCACTGATGTCTTGGATGAAAAGCTTAGGCAGTTATGCATTAAACTGCAAGTCATTTCTTTTGTTGATGTTCCAATCATAAAAAATGGAAAAGCCGTCGGCATCTTCAATATTGTGCATGGAAAACCCCGAGATTGGACAGAGACTGAAGCTCAAATAATTTCAGAGGTAGCTGAACGCACTTGGGCAGCAATAGAAAGAGCCCGTGTTGAAGAAGCTCTAAAAGAGGCACAATCCAAACTTCAAGTTTATGCAAGTGATCTAGAAAAATTGGTGGAAGAACGCACCAAACAATTAAAAGAGAAAGAACGATTAGCCGCGATTGGCCAAGTTGCTGGCATGGTTGGGCATGACATACGTAATCCATTGCAGTCGATTGTTAGCGAGTTATACATTGCTAAAGAATCAATGAAAGAAGCGCCTAAAGAACATACCAAAGAAGTAGTTGAAAGTATAGATTTTATTCAAGAACAAGTTGATTATATCAGCAAAATAGTAGCTGACCTGCAAGATTACGCTAAACAGTTAAAACCAGAATTTGCTGAAGTTGAGCTTTGCCAATTTATTCAAGAAGCAGCCAAATCAATCAACATACCTGATAATGTTGAAACAGCGTTAATTTGCGAAAAACAAGTGCCAACAGTAAAGCTGGACCGAACCTTCACCAAAAGAATCCTAACCAACCTAGTAACAAACGCCATTCAAGCAATGCCAAAAGGCGGCAAAATAACAATCAAAGCTTCAAAAGAAAAAGGTTATGCGGTAATATCAGTCGAAGATACTGGAGTGGGAATTCCTGAAGAAGTCAAAGAAAAAATGTTCACGCCAATGTTTACAACAAAATCAAAAGGTCAAGGCTTCGGGTTAGCTGTTGTTAAACGTTTAGCAGAAGCACAGAAGGGCAGCATTAGCTTTAAAAGTGAAACAGGTAAAGGAACAACGTTTTACCTAAAATTACCCTTAAAGTAGTCGCAAAAACCTGCAGTCCGTAAAAAATTTTTGTAAATTAGGGTTTGTATTGTTTGGGGTCGAGCGTGTAAAAGTTGTTTCCGCCACCGTGATAGATCATGTGCGCTTTTTTTATGTCGTAGCTGTCGGTGAAGGCGCCCATGTCTGCGTAGGCCTCCATGACTTTGCCGACAAAAATTGTGTGGTCGCCTGTTGTGAGTTTGTCTTCCACTTGGCATTCGATGCTGGCGAGGCATTCAAGGATGGAGGGTGCTTTAACGGTTTTTCCAGGCATGGGGGTTAGGCCTGCTTTTTTGAATTTATCAAAACTTCGGCCGCTAAAGGTTCCGCATGCGATTACGGCTTGCAGGATGTCGATTGGGGGAATGTTTACTGTGAATTCGCCTGACTCTTCAATTAGGGTGTGGCTGTGGCGTTGGGGAGAAAGGCTAATCGCAATCAAAGCAGGTTTGGCGCTTGTCGGCATTGCCCAAGCCACGGTTGTCACGTTAGGTTTGCCGGCTTTCCCTACACACGAAACCAGCACGGCGTGCATGGGGTGAAGAAGGCGGGTTGCTGATTGGAAGTTTACTGTTACTTTTGAGGACAAGTAAGTCACCATTTAGAAGGGTGGGGTTGCCTCTTATTACTGTTTTTCCACGGTTTGGAGTTTAATGTGTTACTTGGAGGGGTTCTAAACTGAAAACCTGCAAATCCGCGGTGGGCTTCTTTTTTGTGGGGGCTTCTGTGACTTTTACGGTTTTAGCAATTTCCTGCCAGGGCAACCCGTTTAGGTACTGGTTTAGGTGGCTTTGGATTTCTTGTTCGATTTGTTCGTTGGGGATTTGGTTTGCTTCTTTTACGAGAGTTATTTTTATTGTTGCTATTTTAGCCATAATTTTTTCACTCGAAGGTTACGGTTTATTGTTTGTCGGGTCTTGTCTGCAGTTATTGCAGAGCAGCGGTGTTTTGATTTTGGCGGCTAGTTCGGTTTGAAGGATTATGCGGGTTCCAATGTAGGCGCCGCATTGGTCGCATGTTAAGCGTATTTGTGCAACGTACTGGTTTTCTTCAATGACTTCTATCGTCACAGCTGAGGTCTCCTTTTATTAAGGCTTTTTCAAGGAGGCATTGTGCGTACTGGTCTACTGTTTGCTTGTTTGCGACTGCTCTTTGTTGTATTGCGTTGTAGAGTGTTTCGCTGACATGGATTTTTTTGTGGTCTTTGTTCGTCTGTGTTTCCCTTCTTACCCTTAGCTTGGTACGGTACTTTACCGTACTACAGATATAAGCATTTGTGCATAGAAACCTGTACAACAAAACAACAAATCAAACCCCACAAATACAACAAAATAATGCATTAAGCTTAAATTTAATTAAACACACCTATGAAAATCATTCCGAGGGGAAACGAACGCCAAAAAAAGGTTATAAAAGCATAACTGTAAAGGCTGAAGTTTACGATTATTATTATAACCAATACCTAAAAGTCAAAGAAGACTATGCCCTAAAAAAAGGCATACAAAGCTTCTCAAGCTACATAACCTACATCCTGTTCCAACTCATCGAAGAAGAAAAAAAGAAAGAAAAAAACCCCTAAACTTTATTTACAAAACTAATCAAAAGCTTCCCATGAGCAGTCTTAAGAATACTTAACCGCAAAGCAACCGGCAAAACAACCCCGTCTTTCTTAACCGCTTCAACCTCAAAGACAACCTCCCGAGTTTTCGCCAACCTATCCATCAGCACCTTACGCTCAGACACCTTCAGCTTTACAAGCCCCAGAAAATTCAACTCCATAAACTCTTCACAAGTATAACCGAACAAATCACAAGCCGCATGATTAGTGTACACGAATTCGCCGTTAAGGTTAGTCAAAACTATTGCTTGGCTTAAATTGTCAAGGATTGTGGCTCTAAGCAGTAAGCCTTCCTCGCTTTTACGGTGATCCATAATTTCTTTTGTTAAACGCTTGTTAGTCTGCGCATACTCTGCGGTGCGTTGCGCCACTACGTCTTCAAGCCGCTGATTATAACTTTGCAGTTCATGCTCCAACGCTTTACGTTGCGTAATATCATCAAAAATGGCTACGAAATACCCTTGTTTAGGCGAATACACAGAGATGTCAAGCCAGACATTTAACGGTTTAAAGAATATTTCAAACCGTTCAGGCTTCCCAGTTTTAGAGACTCTACCGTAAATTTCAAAAATTTCAGGGTTAACCTGCTTGGTTCCCGGCATAGCATCAGAAACCTTTTTCCCCAAAACATTTTCCTTTTTCAAACCCGTTATGGTTTCAAACGCCTTGTTAATTTCAAGATAAACAAAATCATCCGGTTCATCCTCAACGTTAAAAAGCATTTGGCAATACGCGTAACCGTCAAGCATGTTCTCGAAAAGTGAACGAAACTTTTCTTCGCTGGCTTTTAGGGCTTCCTCAGTTTTCTTTTTCTCATCAATATTCACAGCGTAAACTCGGATTTTTGGTCCAATTGGGATAAACGAGAATTGTTGAAGATACCAATGCACGCCAATTTTGATTTCCCGCACGTAAGTGTATTCGGTGGAGATTTTTCCGGTGAAGCTTGCAGCGATTTTTTGCCAATCTGAGAAGAAGGGTTGGTTTAGGCCGTCTTTTTCTAGGCGGGGGAACACCTTTTTTGTTGCCGGGTTAGTGTAGGTTATGTTTCCGTCAAAATCCATTTCAATAATGGGATTAGGGTTAAAAGCGGGAAAAGACGCTAAGACGATGTAGCGGTCTTGAATTTTTTTGTGCGCGGTTACTTCTTTTCCGGTCAGCACGGCGCGTTTTATGTCGCCTTTCTGGTTTTTAACGGGCAAAAGGTGCCATGAAACGCTTAAGGTTTTGCCGGTTTTAGTTAAAACCTGTGTTTCCATGTAAGCTTTTTGGAGTGTACCGTTGATTAATTGGTGAAAAGAAAGACGTTCTTCTTCACGTTTCAATTCAGGAATAAAAACGTCAAACCAGTTCTTGCCTAAAACCTCACGTTTAGAGTACTCGAGCAGTTCGCAGCCTTTCTGGTTAATATCCTCAACTGTTTCATCAACTTTCAAGACAACAACTATGAGGTCTTCCATGTTTAGGCTAAATCTTTCTCTTTTAGGTTTCTTAGACATCACAATCTCTCCTTATCAATTAAAACAGGGTTTTCCAACTCAGAAAACAGGGCAGGTTGATACATTTGCTCAACATATTCACTCATCATTCGGCAAGCGTTAAAAACCGGGTTAATGGTTTTGATAGCCTCTTTAGCCACCTGAATCCACCCATGCGGTATGCCCTTGCGGTCACGGTCATAAAACAGGGGCACAATTTCTTTTTCAAGCAAACTGTAAATTGACTCCGAATCAGCACGGTCTTCCTCATCAGGACCACCGCCTTTGAAACCCTCAATTGCCCAACCGTTACGTCCATTGTAAGCTTCATCCCACCAGCCATCTCGGACGCTCAGGTTAATTACACCATTCATGGAAGCTTTCATGCCGCTTGTCCCGCAAGCTTCTTGCAGTCTTCTTGGGGTGTTAAGCCAAACATCTACGCCGCGGACGAGGTCTCGTGCAAGGTTCATGTCGTATTCTTCCACAAAGGCTATGCGTCCTTGGAAGCGGCGGTCAAGGGCTATTTGGTAAACGCTTTTTAGGAGTTCTTTTGAAGCGTAATCTGCCGGGTGGGATTTGCCGCCGAAAATTATCTGCACTGGACGCAAGGGGTCGGTTACGATTCTTTTGAGTCGTTCAAGATCCATCATTAAAAGGTAGGGACGCTTGTACTGGGTGAATCTGCGGGTGAAAACCAAAGTTAAAGCGTAAGGGTCCAATAGTGCCCCCATTGCAAGCACTTGCTGGGTGGAGATGCCGTCGCGGACAAGCCGCTGTTGGGCGCGGTCTTGAATGGCGCGGATTAATCGTGTTTTCATCATTTGATGTGCCATCCAAAACTTTTCGTCTGAAACTTCTGCTGCTTGACGCCAGAATTCTTCAGAGTACTCGTTAGGCAAGTTTTCGTTTGTTGCTTCTGTGAAAAGTTGTGAGACTTCGTAGGCACGCCAACTGGGCGAGTGAACCCCGTTGGTGATACTTATTATGGGAACTTCATCCGCTGGTTTTCCAGGGTAAAGTACGCTCCACATTTTTCTGGCAACTGAACCATGCAGACGGCTTACAGCGTTAGCTTGACCTGACAAACGTAGTGCAAGAGCGGTTAAACTGAAACGGTCAAACCCAAGCCCTTCGTAGTAGCCGAGCCTAAGAAAACTGTCGCGGTCTACGCCAAGTTGTTCCCAAAAAGTCCTTGCATACTTATCCATAAGGTAGTAAGGAAAAATGTGGTGCCCCGCAGCTACAGGCGTGTGAGTGGTGAAAACAGTGTTTCTGCGCACTTTTTCTATAGCTTCATGCAGTGAAACTCCTTTGGCGCGTTCTTCCCGGAGTCGTTCAAACATCATAAAAGTGGTATGGTCCTCGTTTGCATGCCAAACAACTGGTTCTAAATGCAGTTCTCTTAAGGCTCGAACGCCACCGATGCCAAGAACGATAAGCTGTTTTAACCGTTCCTCCTGGTCGGCAGTGTAAAGCCTAGCTGACAGTCCCCTATCCTCAGGGCGGTTCTCGCTGATGTTTGTATCCAGCAAATACAAATTCACTTTGCCTACTCGCACCTGCCACACTTGAACATACAAGGTTCGGTCTCCAAGTGGAACAGGAACATACGGGCCACAGCCTTCAGGCCAAGCGCACGGAGAAATCGGAGCCTCACTAAAATCAAGTTGAGTATAAACTTCTTCTTGCCAACCGTCTGCTGAAACGTGCTGACGAAAGTAGCCTTGAGGGTACATGAAGCCAACGGCAACCATTGGCAGGCCCATGTCGGAGGATTCCTTGCATATGTCGCCTGCGAGCACGCCTAAACCGCCCGCGTAAATGGGCAGTGAATTGTGTATGGCGTATTCGGCTGAGAAGTAGGCGATTTGTCCTTTGAATTCGGGTGGCACGGTTTTTTTGCACCAAAGTTTTTGGCTTGTCATGTAAGTGTCAAACTTTGTGATTACTGAATCGTAAAGTTCAAGAAACGCTGGGTCTTTGGCGGCTGCGTCTAACTTGTCAGGGTTGATGTCGCGGAGCTGCTTGACGGGGTTGTGTCCGCTTGTTCTCCATAAGTCGTAGTCAAGTGAACGAAAAATTTGGCGTCCCTGCTCATCCCAGCTCCACCACAAGTTGTTAGCTAACTCGGGTAGCCTTCTGATTCGTTTGGGAACGTTTTGAATGTTTTCTGTGTAACCAAAAACAGCCATTTCTTGACGGACTCCTCGCCAAAAAGGGAAAAACAGTCTTGTTTCAGCGATTACGGCAAAAGGCGATTTCAAGAATATGTTAAGCCGACGTTGTTATTTATAGTTTGATATAACGTTGAAGCTTCCAATGTTCACAATTAACCCCGGCTCAAGCACCAGAAAAGTGATTATTATGCAAGGATTTACCGAAACGTTATAAAAACAACCGTTTCAAGCTAAAGGAACATTTTTTGTTCTCTTCATCATCAAACAGCAATGATTATGTATTTAATTAACCATATTAAGCATGACATATTCATTAAACGCAATTTTAGCTTAAAAACACGCTTTTTTAAGAGAATCTAATAAATAGGATGAAGTTTAGACTTTTAAAAAACTTCTTTGTAAGCAAAAGTTTTGGTGGTGGATGTATTGAAGGTTGAAATAATTCGTAAAGCAACACAACGTGTAGTTAACTTCAAAAAACATTTCATTCATTTCGAAAAAGTTGAAGCCGTTAAACGTGTTTTCGGCGACAAAACCCATGACGCCTTGTCTAATTTGGAAGTAGAATTCACAGATGCTACCATATACATGAGAGTAGACTGGGATGGACGATTACTAATTAACCCACACTACTTCAAAAACGCTAACTTCACGGACTTGTACCTTGACATCATCCACGAACTAGTCCATGTAAACCAAGTAATAACTGGCCAGGAATTCCAAGAAGAACTGCCATACATTGAGAAACCCACCGAAATCGAAGCCTACCAAATAGCCGTGGATGAAGCAAGAGCGTTAGGGCTAGATGAAAAAAGGATACTAAGCTACCTTGATTCTGACCTGCTAAGCAATGAAGAATTGCGTCAGCTTGCAGTCACGGTAGGCGTAAACATCGAAAATGAAGAGTTAGAAAACAACTAACCCTCTCAAATTTACCGCTTAATATGATACTGCTCAATTGTGTCTTTGGCTTTTTCTCGGCGTTCCCGGTGCGCTTCAAGGAACCGGTTAAGTTTTTCAGCAATATCCTTCTTGCATTCACCGCACAGCATTGCACCGCTTCGACAGTTTTGCTCACGCTCCGCCAGCTTGCCTTGGTCCTGCTCAAATAGGAAGAAGTAGTACTGGAAAATACTGCAAACCACAGGGTCACCGCCAGTTTTACGTTGCTCAGCCGCTGTTGGTTTACCCCCTGTGAATGCGCTCCAAATCTTCTTTTTAACCACATCTGGCTGGTCCATTGTGAATATGCTGGTTTCAGGCATGGAAGCACTCATTTTTCCGCCTGCGCCTAAGCCGGGTAGGAAGCGGCAGTGGATTTGGGCTGGTTTGTAGTAGCCAAGTTTTTGGGCTACGTCGCGGGTTACGCGCCAGTAGGGGTCTTGGTCGATGGCTGCGGGGATGAGGGCAGGTACGTTTTCGCCTGTTAATTTTTTGTGTATAAAGCAGGGGGCTGCTTGGATTGCGGGCCAGTATACCCAGCCGATGTTGGTGCTGTCTTGGAAGCCGAAGCTGCTGCGGGCTGTGCTGTAGGTTACGCGTTTAGCGACTTCAAGACTTATGTCATAAAGTAAATCAATGTCTTTGGTGTCGTAAATGATAAAGGTGTCTTCTGGCTTGAATCCCAACGCGATCAGGTCAAGAGCGTTTTCGTAGGACCATTTGCTGGTTTCTTTAAGGTCCCGTTCGTCATTGACAAGATATTTTTCGTCATCAGTGATTTGAAAGTAAAGACGGGTTTTGAATTTCTGTTGCATGTGCAACGTGAAAATCCATGGCACAAGATGCCCAATGTGAACGGGTCCTGATGGTCCTCTGCCGGTGTAGAGCACAAATTTGGTGCCTTTATCGTAAAGGTCCAAAACTGTGTCGAGGTCGCGGTGGCTAAAGAAGATTTTACGTTCAAGCTGCAGGTGCAGTTTGTCAGTGTGGGTTTCTACGCGTTTGAGAAGCTCCGGCGTTAAGGGTTGGGTGCCGAATTCTTTTATGAGGCGTTCGTAGTCTACTTTGCCTTTTACTTCCCAAGGGGTAACTACCATTTCGTTATCGTTTGGGTTTGTGTCGGGTGAAGCCGTCTTGTATCACCAGTGTATTGGGGAAAAATGGGTTTTTTGAGATATATGCTTTTGCCGTTTACTTTTCAATTAGCCTACGCATTACGCCGCCAGCTATCCTTTTGTACTTGTAACCTTCATGCTCAATCCATTCAGTAAACGATACTTCACGCGTTATTCGCAGAATGTCTGATGGCAACTCGGAATATTTTGTGTATGAGCAGAACTCGTATGGGACGGGCACGTCGCCTTTATGTTTCGGTTTTGGCGTGCGGGTTTCCCAAACGCCTTGTTCTTTAGGCGGCACAGCTTGGGCTTCGCTGGTTACTGGTGTTGTCGCGACGACGTAGCCTTCTTGGGGGCTGTAAGCTTTGCCGTCTATTAGCAGTTTACGTAAGGCTTTCTGGTTTTCGATGTCACCGATTTTGGTGGGCGTTGAGATTTGTTTAAGAACTGCTAATTCAGGGTCACTCATGCATTCACAACCATAATTTATTCTGTTTAGTAGTTATTAAGCGCGGCTATCAAAAAAATATTACACAAACCAAGAAAAAGGATTGTTTACCTAAAAATCAAGCGTCTAAAATACACCAGCAAACCGCCGATTACACCCAAAGTCAAGCCTACCGCGATTATGATTGCTATGGTTTCAATGTTAACCGAAGTTTGAGCATTTGCGGTTGGTGTAGGGTAAACTGATGTTGGGTCAAATGCGGGTATAGTTATGTTTCCGTGAGCGCTAGAAATCTCCAGTGGCTCCATTAACGGGTAATTGTCAACCATGTACTCAAACACTGGATAAGAAGTATCGCCGATGCCGTCACCATTCTCGTCAACACCAGTGTAAGTGTCCCAGTAGTTGCCGGTTTTCCCGTTATCCCACGTGTTACCTACCGAGTAAGATTCACCCTCAGAAAGCAATGTTTGAAGGTGAGTTTCAAAAACATGCATTTGATTACCTAAAAAGTTGTTGTAGTAGAAAGTGTTGTTGCTTGACCCAGCGTACAAGCTTACAGCGTACCTGCAGGAGGTTACGTTATTTTCAGTGAAATTGTTAAAGTTTGACTTGCCAAGCTGGATTCCTGCCTTGCAGTCTCTAATCACGTTAACTGTTATAGTGTTGTTTGAGCTTAAAAAGAATTCAAACGCACAATCGTGGTTAATAATCGTGTTGTCATGAATGTTGTTGTTGAAGGTTCCACCAAGTTCAGTGTCGCCAAGCTGGATTGCTGCCGTGTTAAAACCAGAATTGTGAACTCGTTCAGCGTCAGAAGAATATGCTGTATCTAAAAGGGCGTTACTGTAGATTTCGTTGAAGCTGGAGTTTCCGTACAGTTTTATGCATATACTGTAATACGTGATTTTGTTGGCAAAGATACGGTTGTATGAACTTGAATCTAACTTTACTGAACTTAACAAGTTATCGTGAATGCTGTTTTGGCTTGAATTAATCAAGAGAACGTGACCGCGGCTGTTTGAGATTTCACTGGTTGTAGTATTAACAAGCTGTATTGTAACCGCGTAATCGTAAAGTGGGTTAACATTCTTTACGGCAATGTCACTGCAGTTAAAAAGGTAAACAAGCCCTGCTTCTTCAAACACTTTACCAGATTTACTGTCAAGATAAATTAAGGGTTTACCGTCAACAGTGTTTCCGTAAGCGATTGTTTGATTAGGTCGTACACTGTGCACGCCGCAACCGGCAAATTTGTTGTTAATCAAGGTCGTGTTGCTTGTTGAAGCGTCAAAGTAGACGCCGCCTTGACGATCCTTAGAGCTAAAGCTGTTACCAGAAATCACGGTTTGAACGGCATCGCTAAGATAAATGCACCAGCCAGCCTCTTTAGTTTGATTAGCATTCACATTGCCAGTGGTTTCAATTCTGTTATTGACTATTTGATTGTTAAAAGCAGAAGACCGATTAAGATAATTCGTGTTTGAAGGCCAATTTTTAACCAGCCAAAAATCTATACCAGTCTGAAAATTTTTTATCGTGAAATTCTCGACCGTGACGCTTTGGCTTCGCAGCACATAAATTGCTGAACCGTAACCTGAACCTTGAACGGTGAAGCCAGCGCCGTTAAGAGTAATATTGTCTTTTTCTATGAAAATAAAAGCTTCATTCACGCCGACAGACGCTTGCAGGTCACCAGTTAAAGAGTAAACTGAACCATCCTGTACTATTTTGTCTGTTCCAGTTATTGTGCCGTCTTCTCTGATTCGGATAATTCCCGAATCCTGAGCACTAACCGTTCTTGAGGTTGTAACAAGAACAGAGGATAACAGCAAAAGAACAATCAGGGCAGCTACTGTTTTGTTCATACTGGTCTCAGCATAAAGTACGCTTTTTGTCCTCTTAATGTTTGCGGAAAAAGCCGTAGAAAAAAAACTGTTCAACAGCTAACCTAATGGTTTATTCAAAACATTTTCCTTAAAACACAGAAAAAGAGAAGTAACAACAAAGCCAAAACATGCTAATTTACCATTCACAGTTTAAATAAGCGGTCACAATGTTATCAACCAAAGAGAGCAAAGCCTATGCATCTTGAAGAAATGAAAAAAGAAATCGAAGCATTAGTCATAGCTAAAGGCTTTTACAACAAACCAGAAGACATACCAAAAAAACTGCTTTTCGCCTTCATCGAACTCGGTGAAGCCAGCGACGCATGGAAAAAAGGGCAACCTGAAGAAAAAATCGCCGAAGAAATAATCGACGTCTTCTTTTACCTACTGGATGCCAGCCGCCTTGCCTGCCCAAACATGAACATGGACGAAGTTTTCAAGAAAAAACTTGACAAGAACCTTGGCAGACCCTACCAGTACGGTGAAGGACACCGCAATAAACAACCATAAAAACCGTCCGTTTCAAGGAGATAGTTTTTAGGCAACCCCAATTAAAAGTAACTGAATTAAAGTGGACTTCATTTACCCCAAAAACCTGCGGTTTGAATGCAACCGCTGTGGAATCTGCTGCGGAGACACAAAAGAAAAAACGCGGCACATAATCATGCTTGAAAGTGAAGCACAAGAAATCCAAGATAAAACGGGGTTAAATCGTGAAGAATTCTGTGTTGAAGTCTCAGACAAGCAACCTTACACGTTTGAAATGAAGAAACTGCAGGACGGCAAATGTTTTTTCCTTAAACCTGACGGCTGCAGCATTTACGGTTTTAGACCCTTGATTTGCAGGTTTTATCCGTTTGAGTTAAAATTTGACGATAACCAACAAAAATACGTGTTCACCGCCACGACTGAGTGTCCAGCGTTAAATCGTGGTAGAAGGTTGACCAAGGTGGATTTTGACCGATTGTTTTGGTTGGCAGAAGAAAAACTGTTATAGCCTTGGTTACATTTGTGAGAGTACGTCGGTTTTTTCCAGTAAGTAGCCGCAGTAATGGCACTTCAAAACTAAGGGTTCCACGGATTCAACGCTGAATTTTGAGCCTACGGGTTCACCGCTGTTTGTTACGCAGACGGGGTTTGCACATTTCACTATGCCCTCGATAACGGGGGGCAGTTTAACTTCAAGTTTTTCAACAACCGCATAATTTTTGATTATGTTTATTGAAGCGTGGGGTGCGACAAGTGCGATGCGGTTGACTTCGCCAGCGTTTAGGGCGCGTCCTTCAATTTTTACGATGTCTTTAGTGCCAAGGTGCTTGCTGGGAACATTAATGGTTATGGTCATTACACGGTTTTCCTTACCTGTTATGCCTAAAATTTTTACGACGTCCAAGGCGTAGCCGCCGCTTATATGGTCAATGACGGTTCCGTCCTTGATTTTTGAAACACGCAGTTCCTTCTCACTCATAACGTTGTCCAGCAACAAAGCATATGCAAAATACCAAATTAAGTTTTACATTAAAAGCACAACTAAAAAGCGCATCGTTATGTTTTTGTTGTTACCTTTGTGTTCTATTATAGAAACGGCGATAATCTTAGCGTATGTTCACCAACTTTTTATGCTGGTTTTTTAGCGCAAGAACTGCAATTACTATAAGCACAGCAGCGGTAACGCTTAACGTCGCTGTCAAAACAGTTTCATCCCAACTTAAACTAAACATTGCAGTACTTTTCTGGTTTTGTAATGGTGTTTGGGGCGGCAGGGTCGGTGAAGTTGGAGTAAATTGGTTTAGTGTTGGTGATGACATATTTGGGCTTGGTATTGCTTGCTCATTTGGTGCTGTCAGAAACGGGGTGTAGTTTATTTTGCCCAAGTTAAAATCATCACTAAAATCGTATATTGATTCATCAATCGATGAGGTATCGGTTGTTCCCCACCAATTATTTGAAACATTAACGTCACTTGAAGCCAGTGATGAAAGTTTAACGCTCATGTAGTTATTGTAAATGTTGTTATTGGCTATTACAAATGAGTACTCGTCAGCGATGCCGATGCCTATTTCGTTGTTTGTGATGGTGCTGTTTAGAATTTTAAATGGCTTTCTTGCATGGTCTTCATTTTGACCAAAATAAATTCCGTAATAGCTGTTCGTAAGCAGGTTGTTCTCTATAAGAATCAGTCCGTTACTGCCTGCTAAGTAGCCCAAGGATATTGCTGAAGTAGTGACGAGTAATTGTGGCGGGTTGGAAATAACGTTACGAGTAATAATTGGGCTATCTATCCAATCTAAGTCGTGGTTATCTTGAAGCGAAATATAACCGCCATTTAGTTGGTTGTTGACAATTATTGGTGACCCACCGGTAACGCTGATTCCATTTGATAAAATATTGTTAGAAATCAGTGGAGCGCCCTTAACAATTTTTATCCCAGAAACGTTTATTGTATTATTATTTAGTTTGATTGAACTGCTTGTTTGTATGTCAGTTTTGTTGATGATCGCGTTTTCAATGATGCAACCTGCGCCTGTTTGGGCATTCCACGCTAAACTGTATTCTGAAAAAACGATTGCGGAGACTGTTGGTGGAGCGCAGTTGTCCCAGTAGGGTTCAGCCCCGTTTAAGTGAATCGGTTGTGTGTCTGTTCCTTTGGCTGTCATTATGCCGTTAACTTGTATGTAGCCTGCATTGTAGTCCCTTAGACCCATATTTATGGTGGCACCAGGTTGAATGTTCAGTGAACCGTTTACTCTTATGTAGTAGCCGTTAAGGTTCACAACTGCGTTTGCTTCAACTGTTACAGTTACGCCAGTTTCTATAAGCACATTTCCTGTTAGGTTGTATGGGCTGTTTGTTTTGGTCCATCTGGCGTCTTTGGTGATTATGCCGTTTATTGAAGTAGGGTTTTGCGGTGACCCAAAATTTGGTTGAGTAGAAATAACTAATCCTGCAGTAATGATGATTACTAGTAGGGTTGTGGCTTGTTTTAACAAAAATATCCCTGATTAGGTAGAAAAAAATGGGGATATAGGCTTTTTCC
This sequence comes from Bathyarchaeia archaeon, assembly GCA_042296865.1. GTDB lineage: Archaea > Thermoproteota > Bathyarchaeia > Bathyarchaeales > Bathycorpusculaceae > Bathycorpusculum. Next base: position 944,624 of record CP170178.1, read on the forward strand.
TTTAGAAGATGTTTGTTTGTGAGAAAGCCAGAAAAGCAAACTTTTCCATGCGATAAGAAAAGGGCGGCAAACGCGTCTGCAAACTAAAAAGCTGAAACGTTCCAAAAAAGTTCTTTCCTGCTAAAATTGGCTAACGCAGTCTTTTTTTTTATTTAAGGAATTTCTTATATTGGGGAAAACATTTTTCCTCTTTTGGGGATTAACTGTGAGCAGGCGCTCAGCGTTTATTCTTGTTTTTATTTTAGCGACAGTTTTAGCGACCGTGGGACTTGTTTCAGCTACGTCTAAACCATCTGTGCCAGAGTTTTCTCTTAAACTTGTTAGTTCTGAATACACTATACCCCCTGTTTGCACGATTGATCCATATACTGGAGAAAACATAACCCATCCAAGCGTTCATGTAAGTAACAAGAGTGTGGAAGTTTCTATTAGGAATCAGCATCCAGTCCTTGCCTTGGAGAATGCATCTTTATATTACAATGTTAGAGTTAAAGGTCATTTTGAGGATACTTGGACGGAGTTGTACTCTTATGAATCACCATCCCCGGGTCTTATCACCTCTTCAGGGACACTTCCACCTGAATCAAATTCAGAGTATACAACACTGTATTATCCTGTTGATGGGTTTGCAAACAACACGCAATTAGACTTTCAAGTAAAAGCGTTTATTGGCGATTACACAACATCAGAACCTGCCAGCCATAGCCCCTTTGTTCCTCCGACGACAAGCTTTGGAGTAATTGCTGGAACCGATAGCGGTTGGAGCGACACACAAACAATATCCCTAAATGAAACCCCAACCGCTGGTTTTCCTGATACTTCACAACCCTCAAGCACATCGCCCTCGGAGAGTCAAAACCCCGTTGAGCCTCTTAGTCAGTCTGGCGCTAAAGTTGTTGGTTGGCTGGGTTTAGATTGGATACTGGTTGCAACGCTTGGTGTTATTGCTGTTTTTATTGCGTTTATTGTTTTGTTCCTACATAAGAAACGGCGATAATCAAACCTTAGAGTTTGTTTACAAACCTTTTTTGGCGTGTTTTTTATGCACAAAAAACGCAGTTACTATGAGCACAGCAGCGGTAACGCTTAACGTCGCTATATAGGCAACTTCGCCCCAACTTAAACCAAACACTACTCCAGATGATGACTGTCTCAATCCCGAATCTGCTGAAGGGTCAAACGAGGATTGAGATGGTATACTTGGGGTTGGTTCATAAGAGTCAGGGATAATTATAGTTTGGGTACTGCTCCAGTCGCTTGCTGAGACACTGTAATAATCATATGTTTGTTCTGGCGGTAATCCACCAAGATAGTGCAGGTATCCATATGCTAAGATTGCTTTTACTTGAAAATCAATTTTATCTCCAACTTGGAGAGTTTGGAGGGCTGTTGTATTCACCCCATAACTATAGCTTGTTGGAAGAGAAATGACAGTGTAGTCAGAAGTTGACTGTTTTGGATAGGCATTAATTGCTTCTCCATAGGGGTATATCCAGTCATTGCCGTAATGTCCTTTTAGTTTAACATAGAATAGCAAGTATGATTGGTTTCCATCTAATGTTGAAGGTATGGGCTGATTTTTTATTATGAGGTCTATTGTGAAGTTTTGGACGTGGTAACCAGGAATGGTTGTTATTGTTGTTTGATTGTTGTATGGATTGAAGGCAGAAGATGTTGTTGAAGGTACATCATAAGAATGGTCTACATATTTTAGCGTAAATTCAGGAATGGAAGGCGTAAATACTTGTTCCGACGCCGAAATTGTCACTAAGGCACAACTTAGTATTGTAAAAATAATGATAAAACACAAAAAGGGACAGCTCTTCATTTTTAGCCCTAATAAAACGCGCTTGTTTCAAACAATTAAAGGTTTGTTATTTATAAGGTTTTCAAAGTTTACTTAATTTTAGCAGAAAAGCAGCTTTTTGATAAAGCAACAACTAACAGATTCCTAAGCGCTAACAAGTTTCCAGCGCCATATCTGCTTGCAGAACATTGCACAACCAAACAGCAAACACAAGCAACAACAGAGCCCAAAACACAATATTTTTCGCAACCTGTTGGTTGTTGTTGTGCTAAGAGACTCTGCAGCAACAACTTCTAAACAAAAACAAGTTCAATATAAACGGGGTTATTGGGAGCGTAAATCGATTACGGTGGTTCCAGCAAACTTGTCAAAGTAACGTTTGAACATGTCATTCTTAATCCGCAACCCAATCAACGTGTCAAAAGGCAACAGCGGCAACATTTTACCGAAATTCCGAACCGCAGCATGATCATAAGACATTTTTTTGCCGTCCGTACGAACCACCTTTAACCCGATGACACGTTTACCTAAGCTTTGACCGTTAAAACCTTCAAGCAGCGTAGAGTACAGCCAAAGAAGACCAACAGTAATAAACAGCATAGTGCTAATTGAGGAAGTAAAAGTTTTTATTGAATACTCAAAAATTTGAGGCAAAACTGTTATCGCCAATGTAATAGCTAAAATCAAAGAGAAATCAATAAGGTAAGCAGACAACCGTTTAGTAAAAGAAGCCAACGGCAACTGCGACTGCTTACGTTCAACATCAGCAGCTTCAGCCCAACCCTCCACATCATGAATCACCCTAACAGCACTCTCACCAGCCCGACTAAGACGATATTTACCGCTAGGTGATTGCTCAATAAACGGCGACAGCGTACGCAAGTGAAAACTAAGCTTACCCGTGTCAACCTTAAGCAGATTAAGCAAATCCGTAAAAGATGATTCACCCTTCTCGCTTAAATCCAGAAGAATCTCTCTTCTTAACGGATGCGACAGCACAGATAGTATTTTTGAAACGTTTCCTTGTTCTACTGCCATTTTCACAAAACCTAACTCTTCAATCCCATAATTCTTTCAAATATGCGGAAGGTTTTGGCATTATATCAAATGGTTTTAACATCCTCCCATATAAGCAACACCTAAAAAACACTGTTTTTTGCCCAGCAAGTACATCTTAATAGGGGCAAGCAATTTAGCATATATGTATGTCAAGTGCCGACCTTGCAGTACAAGTTTTCCGTCAATTAGAGAGTGAAGACTTCCGTACTTTAAATATAATTGAAGCTGCAATGAGCAAACGCGAGTATGTACCAAGAGAGCAAATACAAAAATACGCTAAAGTACCAATGGACAGGGTTGATTTCACCCTTAACAAACTAAACAAGCTCGGCTTAACAATGCAGTCAAGAGGCGCCTACGTTGGACACACATTAAACTACACCGGTTACGACTGCTTAGCAATAAACGCTCTTGTAAAAGCAGGCATAATCTCGTCTTTCGGCCAAACTATCGGCGTAGGCAAAGAAGCAGACGTCTACACAGCATTAACCCCAGAGGGTAAAACCGTCGCAGTTAAATTCCATAGACTCGGCAGAATCAGTTTCAGACAAACCAGAAGAAAACGCGCCTACACACGAGAACATTCCACATGGCTATTTCAATCACACCTCGCCGCTGAAAAAGAATTTCAAGCATTACAACTTGTTTACAAAAACGGAGTGTCCGTGCCTGAACCGATAAGTCATAACAGGCACGTTATTGCAATGGGCATAATTGAAGGCGGCGAATTATCAAAATGGCGAAAAATAGCCAATCCTAAACGTGTACTCAAAGAAACCCTGCGCAACATCCGCAAAGCCTATCTTAAAGCACATGTAATCCATGGAGATTTAAGCGAATACAACATTATCTTGCAGTCTAACATGCAGGTGCTAATTATTGATTGGCCACAATACGTTATGACGGATCACCCTAACGCGGCAGAACTTCTACAAAGAGACATCCAAAACGTATTAACATTTTTTAACCGCAGATTCGACGTTAAAGTTGAAGCTGACGTTGCCTGCGATTATGTTACAGGTAAAATTAGAAGTTTGAATGTTTAGTGCTTGTTTGCATCTAAAACAATGTAGAGGATGTTGTTTCCTCGCAGTAGTACGTTGCCGTAGTTTGTGAGGGCTTGTTCCTCTTTGTATTCGGTTGCTCCTTCCAAAAGAATGTTCATGTGACCGTCACATTTAATCATTTTACCTTTGTAGTCGTAACCATTTTTGAGAACAACTTCGATGTTTCCGTGCAATTGTTTGATGAGTACATTCAACGGTTTTTTACTTGGTTCCATCATGTGTACCGTGTTCCTTTGAGCATTAATTAATATCCAAAACCCCTCACCCAATATAAAAGGCTTATGAAAGATATCCTCGCAAAGCAAGCCAAAGCTAACAATAAAACCAAAAAACTTAGCCAAAAACAGGTTAAAACAGGCGTTTTGGCCTATCGGTATGATATGCCCATGCGTTCCATGAAATCAACAATTTTCTGGTACTCTCGAAGGTACTGTTTGCCTTTTTGAGTAAGCCTATAAGAAGTCTGATCTTCTATAAACCCAAGACCTTCTAAATCTGAAAGGTAACTTTTAAGGCGGTCAAAAGGAACATTTAATTTCGCTTGGACGCGAATCAAAACAATTTTTTCGGTTTCTTTTCGTTCAGCCTGAAGAATAGATAAAAGGTCTCCGTAAATCTTCATTTTATCTCTTCGAGCTATTGTTTTCATTCCGTACTCCCTTTTTGTATACCATAAAAGCTTCGATAAGCAGTAAACAAGAAAAGAGCTAAACCTGTCCAGCGAAGTGTCAAACCACCGTAAAATGCAACATCGCCGCCGCCAAAAGCCCACAGTAGCAAGGAATACTGGCTGATTGCTAGAAAGATAAAGCCAAAGGGAATCAAGATTGTTTTTGAGTTTTTAGCTTCTAAGTGGCTTCTAAGAGTATGAGCTGAAAGGTATACTAGACAAATTATATTGAAAACCCTAACGAACATACCTGCTAGACGATAGTTATTTATCGCTATTTGAGGAGCAACAAAATACAATAATACAAAGGACGTTAAAGCTACGATTAGTACACTTAAAGTTACATTCCAAAGGATTCTTTTGTTTGAAGGCTTGTTTGAAAAGAAATACGTAAATGTTAGAAAAGCAAAAGCGAATGGTCTTGCGAAAAGCTGAAACCAAGTCAAATCGGTAATAGAGAAACCCGGAGAAATCGTAACAGCGTGTGCAAAGGCGGCGATCATGTAAGTGATACCAAGAAAGGCAAACCCAAGGGGAAGACCGATATATCGGCTTTCTTTAGTGGCAAGAAAGGGTTTTAGTAGGTACCAAGCAAGAATGAAGCAGACGACTGCAGACAACGCCTCTTCGGAAACTAGGAAGATGGGTTCGAAAGATATGTAATGTTGCCTCCTGTTTAGCTTATTATAGCGGTGGTTTATGCTTATTTTTGTTTCTCTTTTTAGCGTTTAACTACAGAGTATAAAGAGTGAAAATACGCAATTTTGGATTCTTTGCTAAAAAAATTCGGATTTAATTAAGAATGACCGTGATATTTTTAAGAGAAGCTTAACGTTTCAAGTAAAGGGTTTGCTGAGGCTTCACTAAAATAAGGAGAGAAAGAAAAACAAAACCCTCGACAACAGCAATCGTGGGTAAAATGAAATGAAGCCTACTCAGCCCCTTGTTTTGAAACAAAAAAGAAAAAAAGAAAGATTTTTGTTGTGTATTCATGGCTTATTTCTTCTTTAACAGCATTACGCCAACGAGTGCTACTACAACGATGATTGCTATGCCCATGCCTACTGTGAGAGTTGTCATTGTGCTGCTTAATGCGTCAATGTTATCGTTGTTTGTTACTGGTGCTGTTGGTGTTGCCGCTGCTGCGCCTACTGAGATGCCTGTTGAAGAGCTTGAGCTGCCGTAAGATTCGCTGCCTTCGAATGAAGCAATAATCTTGTAGTCACCTTCTAATTCGGGTGTCCAAGTGAAAGCGTATGTTCCGCTGTATGCGTCTGAAATTGCTGTGCCTATGTCTACTGCGTTTCCGTTAGGATCAATTGCAGATAGTTTTACTGGAACGCCTGTCATTGTTGCGTTGCCCCAGATTCCGCCGATTGGTAATTGCATGTGCAAGTATTCCATTTGTGTAGTCATTGAATCATCTGAAACACATGGTGTGCCTGATTGTGCTGGTGATAGGTCGAGTACTGTGCCTTTAATTACTATGCCTTGTCCTTTTGCAATTACTAAGTCTGGTGCTGTAACTGTTGTTTGGCTTTGTCCTTTACCGAAAGAGTAGACATATCCATCGTCTGGATTGCCGCTTACTAAGTATCCGTCAGCGACTGCACCTGGGCTGATTGCGCCGGTTATGTTCCAAATGTTTTCGCCTGTGAACATGTCAATGCAGTATAGTTTCCAGCCTCTGGTTCTTGGCCATGATGGTGTGTGTTCTGTGTTGTATGTGTAGTACTTGCCGTCAGCAATGAAACCGCCACCGTTGAAAGAGTAAACACTTTCGTTACCAAGGCTATATGGTGATTCGAATGCTGCACCTGCTGGAGAGACAAACCGCCATACTGTGCTGCCGTCGGTCCAGTTGAAAGCGTAGACGCCGTTGTATGCATTACGGATTAACATGCCATATGCTGATTGTACTGAGTATGCGCCGAAACCTGCTGATGCCCATGGATATTCCATTTGTTCTGTCTTCCATTTGAAGTCGCCAGTGCGTATATCATATGCATAGTAGCTGCCTTCTTCCATGACACATGCTACTAATCCGTGGTCTGCTGTGAAGCTTGCAGTGCTGTATCTTGTTTCTGTGTATGTTTTGTTCCAGAGCATTTGTCCTGTTGTCATATCAGCGCCCATCATCCATGTTCCATGATAGACACCTAGACCGTCTGGTGCTAAACCAACCAGCCAAACCATAACGTTAGATTCAAAGTCAGCGACGATACCTGCGTAGCCTCTCAATCCACCGCCATAAGTGACAGAGCCCCATGGCAAACTAACGTTGTTCATGATTCTGGCTGTAAAGTTTGTTGTTGTTCCAGCTGTTGTCCAGTTGATTAGTCTGTATTGAGTGTTTGCGCCTGTACCGATTGTTTGAATGCTGATTACGAATGGGTCTGCATAGAAGCCTGTTTGTGAGACACTGCCTTGAGAGCCGCCGAGTAGTTGTGGAGTCATGCCTGTAACGTTTAGTGTGACTGCGCCGGTGTATGGGTTGATTTTTATCAGTCTGGTACCCAAGCTGATTAGAGATACACTGTAAGTTTGGTCGCCGCCGCTTCCTTCAACTGCACCAACTCCTGGAGCAGTATAGGATACTACTTGTGGTGTTACGCCGCCTTGTGAAATTGGAATTGCATAATACTGCTCGCCGGTTCTAATATCCCAGCAAACTGCGCATTGTGTTGGTACGCCGTTGATTGATACATACATTGTTTGATATGCTCTGCCCATATAGATTACGCTTGGACTGCCGCTTGCGGATGTTCCGTATTGTCCAGCTGTTCCACCGATCATGCCTGCTAAGCCTTGTTGCTGCTTGTAGACGACGTGTGCAGAGTTTGGTGCTGTAACGTATGGTACAAAGTTGTAGTTGCTGTTGTAGATGTTTGTGTCTGCTGGCCAGTTACTTCCGCCGCCGATTACACCGTATCCTGGGTAGCTGCCTAGAATTGGCCACCATGCACGGTTTTCATAGTGCACTGGCCGTGTCCAGTAATCTGTTGGAAGTTCATTTATTGGCCATGACCAAACCATATCTTCTTGAACTGTAAGTGTTTGCCATTCAGTTGAGTCTGGTTCGTAGTATGCTGAATCTAAGAAGAATGAGCCAGTTGTACCTTCATCAACTATTTGACCGTTAGTTCCCCAGTTTCCTGCCGGGTAATATTCGCCTGCAAAGTCAAATTTGAGTTTCCATTCTCCAGCTACATCTGGGATGAATGAGAACCATGCGGTTGCGTCTGCTGCAAATGAGTTAAAGGGTCCTACTGTAAAGGTTGTTTCGTCTGGTTTCATGATTGTTACTGTAAAGCCGTTGAGGTACCGGTTTGGACTAATTGGAGGGTTCACCCACATGTTGACAAGAAGCTCTTGTCCTATACCAATAGTCTGGGGCGAAAAGCTTAGGAAAGCGCGAGCGTCAACTGTCACTGATGCTGTAGAGCCACTGGGTATGGAGCCACTAATGCCTGAGCCTGCTGCTGTTGGCATGTCGCCCATCATTATTGAGTCTTGTGTAGTATACGCTGAAACGTCTTGAACTGCAAATGGAATAGATAGCAACATTATTGCGATACCGAAAATAGCAACGAGTTTCGAATTCATTTTCAAGTTTCTCATTATATTTTCTCCATTTTTAGAATTTTCATAATCAACAAAGATGATGTAAATAGTTATAAAACTCACTCACCTATGGTGCGCAAAGTAGTTTACATACCGAATAATCGTGGAGGAAAGTTTGGATTAATTATTAAGCCAATGCGTTGTTTGATCAGTTTTGGTTTACCCTGTTCAGCGTCATGTAAACTTGGAAGTTATTTCGAAGTTATTTCATTTGTAAAATAAAAAAAAGAATAGGAATGTCAGCTTATTTTTTCTTTAATATTAATAAACCGACTAAAGCTACTGCAATGATTATTGCTACTACTCCGCCAATTATTGTAGTTGTAACGCTGCTGTTGATTGAATCAAAGCTAATTGCTGTTGTAACTGGTGTTTCTTCGGGGGCTTGAGCTACTGTTGCATGTGTTTCTGCCCAACTGCTGCCGTAGGAGTCGTCGCCCATAAATGAAGCAGTTATTGTGTAGTCGCCTTCCATTGTTGGAGTCCAAGTGTAGCTGAATGTGCCGCTCATATCGCTTGTTACATCTGCAATGTGCACTGCGTTGCCGTTAGGGTCAACTGCATCGATTGAAACTGGGACACCGACTACGTTTGAGGGGATGCTTCTTTGAAGGTGCAGATATTCCATCCATTGAGTCATTGATTCTTTGCTTACACATGCTGTTCCTTCCTGAGCAGGGGACATATCAAGCACTGTTCCTGAAATGATTGCGCTTGTACCAGAGGATATTGCTATTTGTGGCACTGAAACTGTTGTTGCACTTTTGCCTTTACCGAAAACATATGTGTAACCATCATAGCCGCAGGAAGCTGTTATGTATCCGTCTGCGATTGCGCCAGGTGTCATGTAGCCAGTTATGTTCCATATTCCTTCGCCTGTGTATGCGTCAATACAGTGTAGACCCCATCCTCTTGTGATTGGTTGACTTGGGGTGTGCTCAGTGGTGTATGAGAAAATTTTACCGTCAGCAATTGTTGCGCCAGCGTCAAATGAGTAAACGGTTGTGCCGTTTTCGTCTGTGTAAGGTGTTTCATATGGATTTGCAGGAGCAACGTAGTGCCAAACGATTGATCCATCGTCCCAGTCAAAAGCGTAAATGCCGTCATAAGCTTCTCTGAAGATCATTCCATAAGCTGATTGTACCGCGTAAGCGCCGAAACCAGGTGCACTCCAGGGGTAATCCATTTGCTCGCTTGTCCAGGCTAGATTTCCAGTTCTTAAGTCATAGGCGTTATAGCATCCAGACATCATTACGGCTGCAACTTTTCCGTGATCAGCAACTGTACATGATGAACTATACATTGTGTCTTCAACTGTTTTGTCCCAGAGTAATTGTCCGGTAACTATGCTTGCTGCTTGTATACGTGTTCCGTAGTAAGCACCTATTGCAGTGGCATCGTTTACGGCTGTTGTCGTCGCGGCTATGCCGGCTTCGTAATCTACTGCTGTTCCTAGACTGCTCCATGGGAAGCTAACATTGCCTAGAACGTCAACTTTGTAAGTTACAGTATAGCTTGGACCGGGGCCAACTGATTGGGAAAGTGTCCAGTTAATCAATCGATAGTTGGGTTTTGATGCGTTTCCAAGGTTCTGTATACTTAAGAATAGCATGTCGCCGTATTGAGTTGCTGATGTAAGGGGTGAAGTTGATACGTTCATTGTTACTGAACCGCTCCATGGATCATATTTTATGATTCGTCCGCTGCCTACGTACATTAATGCTACGTTAAGTCCTCCAAGGTTTGCGGCTTCTTTTCCAGCAGCTGCGGCAGTGTTGGCAGTAGCGTATGCTTGATAAGATATTGTTGTTGGAACTTGTGTGACGCCTGTCTTTTCCCAGTAGATTTCTCCTGTTCGTAAATCATAGCATTGCCAAACGCTTTGGGTTACGCCGTCAAAAACTTTAGTAACAGATTGATAGCATCGTCCAGAATAGATTATGCTTGGGTTACCGCCACCACGTGTAAGTGAGATTTGACCTTGAGAGCCGCCGATGAGACCAGATATTGCGCCTTGCCGTTTCCATACTACGTGAGATGTGTCTGGTGCTTGAACGTATGGAGTGAAGTCGTAGTTACTCTTGTATGCGTTTGTATCTGCAGGCCAATTGGGGTCATTAGAGCCGCCGACTATGCCTGTTCCAGGATAATTGCCTAGAAAGGGCACCCAATCTCTGTGTTCCGGTGATACTGGGCGTGTCCAGTAATCTGTCGGTGTGGGTGTTGGATCAATCCATGAAGCAACGATTTCTTCTTGGACTACAAGGGTTTGTTCAGCTGTTTTGCTTGGTGCATAATAGCATGACTTAGGGAAGCTTACAACTTGATTTCCTATGTATGTACCTTCGTCGACAGTATAGTTTCCTGCAGGATAGAATCCGCCGGGAAACTCAAACTGCAATTTCCAAGTGCCAACTTGATCTGCTATGTACTCAAAATACGCTGTTGTGTCGGCTTTATAGGAGTCCAAAGTAATTACGTCTTGTGTGCCATCGGGTTTAGTGATTGTCACTTTGTAATCTGAAAGGTACCGACTTGCGTGTGTTGCTGGTGTTAACCACATGTTGACTAGAAAAGTTTGGTCTTTTCCTACAGGGTTTGGTCTAAAGCTTAGGTATGCCGTTGTTTCCACTGTAACGTCTGGTGTAACGCCTGAGGGTAAAGCAACTGATCCGCCGTCTTGCTTGTTTGTGTATGTTGTCTGTGCATTTGCAGGCAAAATTGTCAACATCATAGATGTTATCAAAATAACCACTATGGTTGTTGAAAATAGGATTTTTGATTTATTTTCCAACTTTTTCTCCTCTTGATTATAAGCAAGTCAGTTAACGAAAAATAGTTATAAGACACACTCACGTATGGTGAGCAAACCAATTTACTATATTATTATAAAGAAGTAGTTTCTTTAGGAGCAAAAAAATTTTTAAATTAGAAAAAAAAAGAAAAAATAGGAGGTTATTTCTTTCTTAAAACAAACACTGCTATTGCAATGGCAATTATGATTGCTACTGCTGCACCGATAACGGCAGTTATAGTTGTATTGTTGACAGCGTCAAAACTGATTGCTGAAGATGTCGCAGTGGGGGTTGCGGTTTCCTCTACAACGGTTGCATAAGATGTAGCAAATGAGCTTCCATACGAATCGTCACCCATGAAGGTCGCAGTAATCGTGTAGTCGCCCGCAATGTCTGGTGTCCAAGTGTAACTGAATGTGCCACTGTACCCGTCACTTGTAACGGTTGCAATATGCACTGAATTCCCGTTAGGGTCAACAGCGTCAATAGAAACCGGTACACCAATAATTGTTTCGTTACCCCATATACCAGCTATTGGTTGCTGCATATGCAGATACTCCATTTGCAAAGTCATCGAATCCTTAGAAACGCATGCTGTACCAGCCTGCGCTGGAGACATGTCAAGAACTGTGCCTGTGATTACTGCACTTTGACCTACAGTTAACGCTATTTGTGGAGCAGAAACTGTAGTTTCGCTTTTACCTTTACCGAAGACATAGGTGTATCCATCCCACGTGTTTGAACCTACCAAGTAGCCGTCAGCAACTGCACCGGCAGAAATTTCGCCTGACAGATGCCAGACTTCTGTGCCGTCAGTCACGTTGATGCAACGTATAGCCCAACCTCTTGTTCTAGGCCAGCTTGCAGTGTGTTCAGTGTTGTATGTGTAGAGTTTGCCGTCAGCGACAAAACCGCCAGTGTTAAATGGATAAACCGCTGTGCCATTTTCGTCAGTGTATGGGCTTTCAAAAGCTGCTAGAGCAGGTGATGTGTATTTCCAAGCTATTTTTCCAGTATCCCAATCAAAAGCGTAGACTCCATCGTATGCTTCTCTAAATAGCAGGCCATATCCTGACTGTAAAGCGTAAGCTCCAAAGCTAGCTGATGACCATGGATAATCCATCTGTTCACTTTGCCACGCCAAGGTTCCTGTTTGCAGATCGTATGCTAAGAAGTATCCAAGCTGTGTTAGTACCGCAATTTTTCCATGGTCTGCAATGTAACAAGACCGGCTGTATTGGGCCGTGTCAACCAGTTTGTCCCAAAGTGCAACGCCATCTGATAATCTGTATGCTTGAATACGCATTTGCTCGTAGATGCCTGTTGAATTGTTGAGTTGAACCGCTGACACTGTTGCCCCGATGCCTACATTGAAGTCCACAAGAAGAGCTGTATTGAAATTATTTACCTCATCAGCAACGGTTGGGTAAATTGAGGTGGTAAGGCTAGCGCGTGCAAAAGTGTTGTTACTGGCTAACCGAGACGCAAAGGCTCCTGAACCATCAGTTGTCCAATTAAGCAAACGATATCTTTGAGCACCCGCAGAAGCTCCAAGGTCTTGAACAGTCAAAACGTATGAGTCCATGTAGTAATAGTTGGTTTGCGTCGTTAATGGTGATAGTGAAATGTTTGTAACAGCGCCACTCCATGGATTAACCTTTAGCAGTCGTGCACCAGCTGAACCAGTTGTTATAGATATTAATTCAACTGAGTATGTGCTTTGTGCTTCAGCGCCAGGAACTGACCCACCTCCTGGTTCAACGTATGAAATGTAGCTTGGTGTGACACCGCCTGAAGCAGTGGGTATTTCATAGTATATTTCACCAGTTCTTAAGTCATAACATGCTGCGACACTACCAACGCCGGGTTTGGTATAGGTTTGGTAACATCTTCCACTGAAAATTACACTTGGAGTACCGCCGCCAGCGCTAAGACCATATTGTCCTGCCTGTCCACCTATCAGGCCAGCTACTGCGCCTTGTCGTCGCCAGACTACGTGTGCTGTGTTAGGTGCAGTGACCCAGGGGTGGAAATCTGCTGTTGGATTCCAAACTGGATTTGTATCTGGATAAAGTGCATCCCAAGTTGTTCCACCGCCTATGTAGCCAGTCCCAGGGTAGTTTCCGAGGATTGGCCACCATTCACGATTTTCAAGCGATGCAGGTCTTGTCCAGTAATCAGTAGGTAAAGCTGCGGGAGGCCAAGACCACACCATGTCTTCTTGCACAATCAACGTTTGTTGTTCTGTACTGCTTGGTTTGTAGTATGTTGATTCGCTAAAATTCCAGACTTGAGCTCCAACGAATGCTCCGCTATAGATTGTATAGTTTCCAGCTGGGAAGTAGCCGCCTGGGAAAACAAACTGGATTTTCCATTCGCCAACCTGGTCAACTGGATATTCCACGTAGGCTGTTGTGTCAGCTCGATAAGAATCCTTAGTGATTGTTTCCGTAGAACCGTCAGGTTTGGTTAGGATTATTTGGTAGTCAGTGAAATATCGGCTAACGTGCAACGCAGGGTTGAGCCACACGTTTATCAGCAAAGTCTGCCCTTTTCCAAGAACGTTAGGACTAAAGCTTAGAAATGCTCTTGTTTCCTCAGTGTTGTCAGGAGTAGTACCCGAGGGTAAAGCAATTGAACCGCCTTCTTGCAGATTTGTATAAGTGGTTTGTGCATTTGCAGGAAGCAATGCTATTGCTGTTGATGTTATCAAAAGAAACACTATGCTTAAACTAATTGCCGTTTTTGAAAAATTTCTCAAGTTTTCTTTTCTCCATTTATTTTATAAAAAAACAAATTGACAAAAACAAGTAATAACATGCACTCACCTATCGTGAGTAAAACTCTTAATACATCAACAACAAAACCATGTGTTTAAATAAAAATATAAAAAATAACAGAATCACTTTCAAACAAATTCAAGCCGAAATTAAAAAAAGAAAAGTAGAGAATTAATCACCTTTTAAGACCTTCACCTTCGCCTTAGTATAAGCACAGCGATCGCGATTGCAACAACCATTGCAACAACAGAAGCAACCATCGCAGTCATAATCGTGTTATTAACTGCATCAAAAGAAATCGCCGAAGAAGTTGGTGAAGCAGCAGACGCATCGACAACGTTAGCGTAGGTAGTTGCAAATGAACTGCCATATGAATCGTCACCAATGAAAGTCGCCGTTATTTGATAGTCACCCGTTAAATCAGGCGTCCAAGTATAGCTAAATGTGCCACTATAACCATCACTAGTCACTGTCGCGATATGCACCGAATTACCGTTAGGATCAACAGCATCAATAGAAACAGGAACACCTACAACATCTGCGGGAATACTGTGCTGCATATGCAAATACTCCATCCATTGCGTCATTGATTGAGCAGATACACAAGGCGTCCCTTCTTGACCAGAAGACAAATCTAACACTGTGCCCGAAATAATCACGTTTGTTCCTGCTACGATTTGTGTTTGTGGCGCTGAAACCGTTGTTACGCTTTGACCTTTACCAAAAACATACATGTATCCATCATAGGCGTTAGAAGCTGTCATGTAACCATCGGCAACTGCGCCGGGAGTCATTGAACCAGTTATGTTCCATATGCCTTCACCTGTTGTAGCGTTAATGCAGTGAAGTCTCCAGCCTCTAGTAATAGGTTGCGATGCCGAGTGCTCAGTGTTGTAAGTATAAAGTTTACCATCAGCCACAAAGCCACCACCATTAAATGAGTAAGTACCTGTTCCATTTTTGTCAGTATAGGGAGTTTCGTATTCAAAGGGAGTATAAGCGATGTAATGCCAAGCAATGTCGCCTGTATCCCAGTCAAAAGCGTAGACACCATCATAGGCTTGCCTGTAGAGAAGCCCATAAGCTGACTGCACAGCGTAAGCGCCGAAACCACCTGAAGACCAAGGATAATCCATCTGTTCACCTTTCCATGCTAATGAACCCGAGTTTAAGTCATACGCTAACCAGTAACCATTCTGAGTTAGAAATGCTGCTTTACCATGATCTGCAACAACGCATGAACCTGAATAGGTAGCTTCATCATTTATTGCTACATTCCACATTATTGCACCTGTTGTCAAGCTTATTCCAGTTACGTTTACTTTGTACATTATGCCTAGATTTGGTTCCATAGCCCTAGTGATCCAAGCGGCCATACCTGTCTCAAAGTCTGCAACGCAAATACCTGTACTACCTACATATTGCGCGGTGGGTAACGCAGGAACCGGCCAAGTAATATTGCTCACTATTCGGCTGGTGAAATTTGTGCTTGTGCCTAATGTTGTCCAGTTAATTAATCGGTAGTTTCCTGTGGTAGCGTTAATTGTCTGCAAGCTTAGGCAGTAACCGTTCATAAAGTAATTAGCTGAAGTTAATGGAGAAGTCGAAACATTTAGGCTTATAGCGCCAGTCCAAGGATTGTATTTTATTAGTCGTCCACCGCTTATCGAAATGAGAGTTGCCGATGTACCAACAGAAAATTCTGCGCCAGGCACTGCTGCTGCGCCTGAAGAGTATTCTATAGCGGTAGGTGCAGTTGCAGCCACTACTTCCCAGTAAACCGTTCCAGTCCGCAAGTCGTAGCATTGCCAGACAGCTTGAGGAACACCATTAAATGGTTTTGTAACGCTTTGATACGCTCTGCCTTGGTATATTATGTTTGGATTCCCGCCGCCGCTTGTATAACTGCTTTGCCCATTGTCTCCTCCGATCATACCAGATATTGCTCCTTGTTTCATCCAGACTATGTGTGCAGTGTTTGGCGCCTGTACGTATGGAATATATGCATAATTATTTGAGTAAACGTTTGTATTTGCTGCCCAGTTCGCGCTCATAGCGGGTCCAGTCCATGGGTAATCACCCAATATTGATGTCCATTCCCTGTTTTCTGGGGAAACTGGACGCGTCCAGTAGTCGGTTGGGAGAGGCGATGATGGCCAAGAGTATACTTGTTCATCTTGTACAACTAGTGTTTGCTCTGCAGTGGAAGCAGGTTTATAATATGCTGAACCTAAATAGCTGCCTGAACTGTTTGTTACGATATATCCGTTATAGTATTGCCCTGCTGGATAGTATTCGCCGGGGAACTCAAACTTTAATTTCCAAGTGCCAACTTGATCAGGTGCAAATTCAAACCAGCCAGTTGAGTCAGCACAGTACGAGTCTAAAGGCACTTCTTCTTTGTTTCCATCTGGATCGGTGATTGTGATTTTATAGTTTTGGTGAAATCGTTGAGCATTTACTGATGGGGTCATCCACATGTTTACTAGTACTGTTTGACCTACACCGACAGGGTTTGGTCTAAAGCTTAGAAAGGCTTTGAAAGAAACTGTTATGTTGGGGGTTACTCCGCTGGGTAATTCTCCGCTAACTGGCTGCTGAGGCTCGAGTTGCGCTTGTGTTAATTGAGTTTGTGTCACTAAAATCGTTGAAAGAAAAAATATTGCCGCCAATGTGATGGTCATTACTTTTTTTGTTATGTAATCTTGTCTTTTCAAAAATTTACTCCTTCTAATAACTCTCAGTGTTTTTGTAATTATTTTTAAGAATTAGGTGATGATGATCGCCACCACCATGCGAGTTTTTGATTTAAAAATGCAAAAATCGAACAGGCTTAAGTGTTATTGTTGTGTTTTTTAACAAGTTTTCAAAAAAATGATTAAATTTAAATATTTTGAACAAACCAAAAAAATAATCAGTTGTAAGTCAGCATTTGTGTGAGTTGAGAAGTATATCAACCAACGAAAATAACGTTTTAATTGAACTTGGACTTAACCTAAAACAGTCAAAAATTTATTTAGCCAACCTTAAAACTGGAAAAGCAACAGTAAAGGGAATTAGCAAAACATCCAAAGTCGCACGTGAAGATGTTTACCGAACATTACCCTCGCTAGAAAATTTAGGGTTAATTACTAAACATTTAGGGGTTCCAGCTTACTATGAAGCCATTGAACCCAAAGAAGGCTTCAACATTCTCCTAACAAAACTGAAAAACGACTATAAAAAGCTAAATTGTGAAGCCTTATTAGCTCTTGAAAACCTGACAAAAAATTTAAAATCCCACAAACTTATCGACGATTCTGAAACAACATATATTTCTCCAAAAGAAAACTTGGAAGTCCTAATAAAAAACGCTAAGCAAGCAAAAGAAACGATAGATTTTACCTCAAATTACGGGTTTTTTGCTTATGCCTTAACGTCTCA
Source organism: Bathyarchaeia archaeon (assembly GCA_042296865.1). Taxonomy (GTDB): domain Archaea; phylum Thermoproteota; class Bathyarchaeia; order Bathyarchaeales; family Bathycorpusculaceae; genus Bathycorpusculum. The sequence goes on from CP170178.1 coordinate 961,849, forward strand.
ACGTTTTTTCGGTTGCGCTAAAGAACTGGATAGAGCAGCTAAAAGGGGGGTAAAAGTGAGAACAGTCATCAATAAACCTGAAAATGCAAAATCAATTTGTGATTTTGTATTTTCTGAATTTAAACCCTTGCTTGATAATGAATTTTTTGAATATCGATACAATATAGACCCAATAACGTGTACAATTATTATTTTTGATAGCAAAAAGTGTCTAATTGAAATCTCAGACAAGCAGGATTTAATTTTTGCACCATTTTTATGGAGCAACAACAAAATTTTGGTTGAATTATGCAAAGTGTATTTTGACAATTTTTGGAAAAATGCGGCTATCGTTAAAAAGTTTGGCAATCTTGCATATCAATTTCAAATAAAATAACTAATATTTTCAAGATAACTCTTCGATGAAATAAATGACTCTTGAGGTGAATAACTTTGCAGGTTACCACACCTGTAAAGCTATTCACCTTTAGCCGTCCGAGTAACTCTGAATTTTCATCCAATATAGTCAATTTAATGCCTTCTCATCATTCGGCAAACACACTAAACATTAAAACGAAAATAAAAGCCTTCAGAAAAACCCAAGAGATAAAGCACCAAAAAGATAAGCCAAAAGCCCCACCAAGAACAACATCAAGACAGTATTCTTAATTTTTCTTGCTTTTTCCCGTGAATGATCCAAAAGCAAAATCGCCGAGCATGCAAGTAAACCTACATCAGTGACAAGCACAAGCGGCACAAAAAGTATGCCCACTAATCCCAAAAACCAAGTAACAGGCGTCAAAACCACTGCGACCACAAAAAATATGACCGCCACAACCGCAGCCGCTTTTTCACCGAATTGTACAGCCAAAGTTTTTACTCCTTCGGCGGTGTCGCCTTTAACGTCCACTATGCCTTTAGTGATTTCTCTACCGGTGTTTGAAAGAAACGCCATAAACGCGAAGAGCATGACGTTTAAGCCCACTGTTCCAATTGCGGTTATACTGCCGTAAATAAATGGTATTGCTACGCAGACGCTGACAAGAAAGTTTCCAGGTAACCCACTACGTTTGCCCACTGTTAGATAGGTTGCAGTTATTGCTAGGGAGAAGAGCGCCACTAAGAAGCATAGTAACCCATATGGGTAAATTAGTAAAGAGGTTATGGAGCCTAAAACGATGAGCAATGCCATAAATGTTAAGGCTTCTTTGGGTTTTACGGTGCCGCTTGGAATAGGCCTTTGCGGTTCATTTATTGCGTCGATTTTGCGGTCATAGTAATCGTTGATTACCATGGCGGCAGCACAGAATGTGAATCCAGTTAGGAAACCGTAGAGGATGTTTAGCCAGTTAAGACCGCCGAGAGTTGGGTAAGCTAGTAGGACGCCGACGAAGACGGCGAAACCCATCATTGCACAGTTGATTGGTCGCATCAGTTTTACGAATCCGCCAAGTTTATTCATGCTGCTTCTTACCGTTGCCCTTGTAGTTGGTTGAGGTTAGTTATAAAAATTCCATTTAAACCCATGTTTTACCTTGACAATTATGTCTGTCTTAATCACCGAGGGATTTGCAGATTAAGTAATAAAACTACAAATTAACGCCTTAATCAGTCAAACTATCGCTTAAACATTACAGGTTCCGCAATAATTTTATGTTCGATAAATAATTTAGTTATGACTAACAAATGTCAAAACCGACGCAAACATCAACCTCTAAAATAAAAAAACGTAAAGTCCTTAGAGTTCTACTGTTGATTGCAGGCACAATATCCCTTGGACTTGGCACAGTCGGAATCTTTTTTCCCATCCTACCCACGACACCATTCTTACTGGTTGCAGCGGCATGTTACATGCGAAGTTCTGAACGAATGTATAATTGGCTACTGAAAAACCGGTGGTTCGGAGATTACTTAAGAAACTATCAGGAAGGCAAAGGCATCCCGCGGAAGACGAAAATTGTCGCCATCACGTTTTTGTGGGTAACACTTCTTTTTTCGGCATTTGTTATTCTAAGCGAAATCTTGATAGCACAAATCGTTCTAGTCTGTGTTGCTGTGGGCGTAAGCGTGCATCTTATCAGGTTACCTACACTGCGAAAGTAGAGTCACAATCAGCATAGGTAATGAGGATAGTTTTAAAAGGTGAGTTTGCGCCTATGTTTAATACAAGTTATTGGTGAAACGTTTGGCTGACAACTACGCACCATTAGTTGGAGACTGTTATTCTCCAGAAAAAATTCGAGTTATAATTCCAGTAGGCGGAAAAGCCACAAGGTTGCTGCCGTTAACAGCTGAAACAAGCAAAGCCTGCCTACGATTGCTAAATAGGCCACTTGTCGAGTTTTCACTTCTCTCGTTAGCTTCACAAGGAATCCGTAACGTCATTTTCGGCGTAAAGGGCTACACTAACTACCGTGACCTTTACGATTACTTTGAGTCAGGCTACGGTTTTAGCGCACGCTACAACATCAAGCCGCGCTTACACATTAAATATCAACCAAACGTAAATGATTTAGGCAGCGCTGACTCAGCAAGCATCAACATGGAATATTACAACCTAAAAAGCCCCGTTTTCGCTGTGCAAGGCGACAACATTTTTGACGTAAAAGTAAAAAGCCTAATAGACTTTCACCGTGAAAAAGGAGCAGCTTTGACTATTGTTCTTCGAGAAGTTGATAACGTGGAAGGCTTAGGGATTGCAGATATTGACAAAAACTGCAGAATCAACCGTTTCGTAGAAAAACCCTTGCCTAAAGATGCGCCAAGCAACCTTGCAAACACCGGCTTATACGTTATTTCACCTGAAGTTAGAAAAATATTCAAAGAAAAAGGCGTACAGCAAATCATCAAAGAAAAAAACCGTCTCGACTTCGGCTACGACTTTATTCCCTATGTTATTCAATCGGGGCGTCCAGTGTACGGTTACACGTTAAAAGGCAACTGGTATGACGTGGGCACACCAAAAAACTATTTGGAAGCTATGAAAAACCTGTTGCATGGCGGTTTTCCAATGCTAAGCGACTTTGGCGGACGCATAAGTCCAGAGCCTGAATGTCTTGTTTGGGTGCAGGGAGAAAGCAACGACTCCGAAAAGCGTCGAGAACAAATTGTTCTACGAATCAAACAGAAGAAGATCCATGTTGAAGGAGCCGTGCTTATTGGTCGTCACTGCCAAATTGAGGATGGAGCAACCTTAAACAACTGCTGCATCGACAATTTCACACGCATCGGTAAAAACGCGGTTGTTTGCAACTCGGCAGTTATGGATAGGGCAATTATCGGCGATTACGCAGAGGTGCATGACAGCATTATTGGCAGGCATTCAGCGGTGTATTCAAGCCAGAAGCGTCCAACAAAAGTTTCTGACGTTTCAGTTATAGCTGATGACGTAATTGTTGAGGAAGGCTGCGTGCTTTGTGCATCAAAAGTGTATCCGCATCAAAGGGTCAGTGGAGAACTAATTAACCAAACCCTGCTGACCAATTAAGCCTTGAACCATTTAAAAATTAAATATTTTGTTTTTTCTTCTTTTTTGTTTGGTACTGCAATTATGAAGCGTTTGCGTACGGTGGTTGCGAGTCTTCCGGCTTTCACGATTTCGGTTGCTGAAATTGTGCTGCTTTGCGGTTTCACGGAAACCATGTAAGGCGCGTGTTCTACTCCGGGTCCGTACTTGTATACGGCAAAGTCGCAGCCGAATTTGATGCCGGGCGTTACGATTAAGCCGCTTGAACGTAGGTCTTGGTAAACTGCGTATTTTTCTTCGAATTCCTCATAAAGCTGCAACGCTTTCGCCTTTAAGGTTTCAAGGCTGACTGGGGTTTGGTTTTCGAATATTTCGATTTGTCCTGTCTCTGCAAGGTATAAGCCTTCCATTAAGTCAAGAATGAGTGGTACGTCGAATTCGGGGATTTTGGGTTTGGGGATGCCGATTGGTTTGCCGTAGTAGGCTGACTTGTAGAGTTGGCTGCCTTCTAGCGGGTTCCAAACAACCAGAAAGTTGTCTATAAGTTCAACTTTGATTTTCTGGTTTACGGCGTTTTGAGTCAATTTACATTACCATTGACAGCATGCGTGCAGTGTCTGCGGCGTCTTCAGCTTTGTCAGCAGAGTTTTCAAGCAACTGCAATACGTCACGGAGCAAGAGTAAGACTGGCGTGTCTATTTTGCTGCTTAAAACTTTAATGGTTAACTGACGGTACTGATCATCAACGATTCTTTCGGCGATTTCTACGTCTTTTGCTCTTTCAAGAGTTTTTTGTGAACCATAGTTAAGGACCATCATGGTTTCACGTAGTTTAAGCACCGCGTCAAGGACAGCGCCGCTGAGTTTGATTAAGTCGCTTTTTATTTCTGACGAAACAACCCAGTTGTGCTCCATAATCTCTACAAGGTAAAAGGCGATGCCTTCGGAGAAGTCGGCTATTTCGCTTGACTGGTTAGTGAACCGTAGGAAGTCTTCTCGGCTGATTAGTATTGCACCGATTTCGGCGAGTTCTTGGCTGACCATGCGGCGTGCTTTTACGACTTCTTCTTCGCCTGCACGTATTTCAGTTAAAAGTTTTCTTGCGTTATCTTTATCTCCGCTTGCAAAATATTCTACCAGTTGCGGAATTTTTCTTGAAACATCCAAAACCTTGCGTAAGTTATCTTGACAAGCGTTCAACGCTCTACGCTTTACACGCTCTTCTGTCTCTGCGGGAAGTACCAAACTGTTTTTGCGCCCCTCTAGTTCATCCTGTTTTTATCTATATTTTACGCACTTGTTCATTAAAAAAGGTAGCTACTTACTTTGAACCGATTTACCTAACGATTCAAAGCCTATTTTACCAGTAAAGTACTGATGCAATAGTTCAGGCAAGTCTTTAATGGATGTGCGGACTTGTTGCCAGCTGTCTCGGTCGCGGATGGTTACTGTGTCATCACTTAAGGTGTCATAGTCGATGGTGATGCCTAAAGCGACGCCTGCTTCGTCTGCGCGAGCGTAACGTCTGCCAATTGAGCCTGCCTCGTCATAGTCAGTCATCAAACCAGCTTGGGTTAACTGTTTTTGAAGTTCCAAAGCTTTAGTGTCAAGACCGTCTTTGCCCATTAGCGGGTAAATGCCGACTTGAATCGGAGTGATGCACCGTGGGAAACTGAGGATGACGCGGTCGTCTTTGACTTTGTATGCATATTCAAGTGCCACGTAGAATAAACGGTCACAGCCAAAACTGGGCTCCACAACATGCGGAACAAACCGTCTACCGCGTTCCACCGTTTTTTGTTTGCCAATTTCAACTTGCTCTTTAAAGACCTGGAAGTTACCAACCATCACGTAACCGTCTTTGTTCATGTCAGCGAGAACTTTTTCGGCTGGCATCTGTGCAAGGTCAGCGGCTACCCGTGCAGCGTCGCCTTTGAAGACTGGGCCAAGCTTTGCCAAAATCGGCTTTACAACTAATTCTTCTTTCTCGATTGGGTTAGTATATTCCTTGTAAACCCGCAGGTCTACGCCGCTGGCTTTCATATGGCAACTCAAGTCGTAATCGGTGCGGTAAGCATGACCACTGACTTCTACCCAGCCCCAACGGTTAACAAGGACTTCTTGGTCGAAGCTTTGGCTGCTGTAATGGGCTTTTTCCCAGGTAAGCTTCTCAAGGAAACGTTGCCGCTCCACAGGTACACCAAGTTCAACAAGGAGGCGTTTTGCCATAGCCATAAAGAAGGCTTGCCACTCAGACAGGATAATCTTCTTGTCAAGTGCCTCGCGGACAGAGAAAAATGTTACATCTTCACATTCCTTAAGCCGTGTGTCACAAAGCAAGATTGGCAAAACCTCGTTTTCCACTTCCTTGATGAAATTACAGCTTTGGTCTTCAGGGTCAAAGAAGAACTCCAAGTCAGAAATGGTAAATTCACGCAGACGAATTAAGCCTTGACGAGGCGAAATCTCGTTGCGCAGGGCATGACCGATTTGGATTACGCCAAAGGGCAGTTTTTCGCGTGCGATGTTGAAGAGGCGGTTGAATTCCACAAATATGTTTTGTGCTGCTTCAGGTCTGCCGTAACCGACGGCGCCGCTGTATGGACCAATGGTGGTTTCAAACATGGTTAGGTAACGCATTGGTTTGCCAAAGGTGCCTTTGCAGTCTGGACAAACGATTTCGTGAGTAACGATTTCAGCGGCTATTTCGTCAAGGGTCATTTTTTCTGCTTCTTTGCTGCTTATGCCCTTTTCTTCAAGGAGGTGGTCTGCTCGGAAGCGTGTGTGGCAGTTTTGGCATTCAACCATGGGTTCTTTGAAGTGGTCAACGTGACCAGATGCCTCGAAAACTTTGCCCGGAGCAATTACTGATGATTCCATCTCGAAAATGCCCAATTTTTTAACGAATAATTCGCGGAGACGGTTTTCCACGTTCTGTTTCAGCCGTGTGCCTAATGGTCCGTAGGTTACAAAGCCGCCGGTTCCGCCGTAAATCTCAAAACTTGACCAGAAAAAGCCTCTACGTTTGGCTAACTCGTTAATAGCAGTGAACTTGTCACATACAGGTTTAGAACATTTAGCTTCATCGCTCAATTACGATTATCCCTTTTCATAGGTTAGAAACCACAGCAAATTAAAACATTACCATAGAGAAAAGAGACAAAATTGCTCCATAATTTGGAAACCAGATTTCTTACCAAAATTTAACCTGTTATTCGGTAACTTGCATCGTTAAACTTGTCTTCTGCAGCATACCCAGATAAAGTCAAGAAATCACCAATCGCTGTAGACCAACCATCTGCTTGAGGTTCAATTCCGTAATGAATTCCAGCCCAAATTATTTGAACCCATGCATGATAGCTACCATTTTGTTCGCCAACCATAACATAAACACTGTTAACATCCCAACCATCGGCTCTTAGTAAGGAACAGAGTAATATAGAGAAATCCTCACAATCACCTGTTCTTTTTTGCACTGTTTCTTTAGGCAGTTGCCAATATTCATCACCATAAACATTTGAATCATACCTATATTCGATGTTATTTGCAACCCAATCTCTAAGTGCCATCCAATTGGGCGTTAAAATAAACTTGTCTTTTAATATCTGGTTCTTTAGATTAACAACTGTTGACTCTTGAGGGGTTATGTAAAGTTTGGCAATATCTTCATCAATGTGTCTCGGTAATTTTGCTTGTATCGATAAAGATGTAGATTTACTATCTGAAGAGCACGCGGCATTGGCTACAACAGATTTCACTGAGTCATAAGTTAATGTAACAGATATTTGATTAGCGTATTGCTCATTAGATTGCAATAACGGGACAGTATCATAACTTAGAGTTAAACCGTCAGAAGATACACTTACGGCTACATTGTCGGCTGATGCATCGCCAATATTTTTTACTACAATCGTTAACGAAGTAGAGTATTCAGGTAAATCGGTTGAGATGCTTCTATACCAGTAAGTATAGCCTTCTTGGATATCAACAGTAAGCAAAGGTTTAGGGTCATGAAATGGATTCCAGCCGTTACCATCTTGATTAATGCTATTTGATGATTGACCTGTCCACAAGTCAGCGAATAGAAGAAATGACAAAATAAATATCAAGAAAAAGCTAACTACAAAAAATATTTTCCTATTTCTACCCATAAGTCAATCAAACAAGTTAATGCTACATCTTAAAATTTAAAATTTATTACTTGCTCTTAAGATGGTCATGAAAGTTATCGTAGATAGTTTATGTTTATGCTTGGGTTTAACGCTAGTCCGGGTTTTGCTAGTAGTTCTACGAATCGGTAGCCTTTGGTTGGGTGGAACATGTTCGCTGACGCGCAGCTTTTCACTATCCATGCGGTGTCTAAGCCCATTTCTGTTCCTGCCGCTGCATAAACCAGTTCGCCCTCGGGAATCAAGCCGGCGTCGGTTGCCATCAAAACCGTTTCCAAACACACCAGCGTCCCCGGCGAGATGAGTTCAAGGGTTTTGGCGACAATGTCTAGTGATGTTGTTTTTCTTAGGTGCAGGCGCATGGAAAACGTGGGACCGAACAGGGGGATGGTTCCGCGGACTGTCTCAACGTCCAGTTCCTTTAATTTTTCTTTGTTTTCTGGTGTAATGCTTAAGGGTACTCTGTCGAGTTGGCGTTTTTGCCATTCTTCCCTTCGCGCCTTAAGTTCGGGAATCTTGTCAAAAAGGTCGGCGTTCATGGCGTTGACTTCCCAGAACATGCCTTGTGGGCAGGTGACGGCGATGATTTTGCGGTCGCGGATTTGCTGTGCCGCCTTGACGGCGCTGTCGCCAGTAACTGATGCCACAATGATGGTTTCGGGCGGTTTGGGCGCTGCTTTTAGGATGTCGATTACTGCTTGTGTGTTTACTGGTCCGGGGCGTTCAAAAACCTTCAAGCGTTTTTTCCTCAACCAAGTAATGGTAGGCAGCTTTAAAAGTTGACTGTTCGCATTTAAGCAGCAATGATGGCGTGGGCAAGCAACAGCACGGCATAAAAAGCCGACCCGACAAGGAAGAACGCGAGGCTTTGTTTTCTTGACTCAGAGGGTATTTCATTTTTGATTGAAGTATAAAGAATCGTGCCCGAAATCAGCGCCAGAAGCACATAAACTTCCGCTAAATGCTCTGGAAACAGCATTGAAATTGCCCAGCCGACGAGCGGAATTGCAGCGCCAACGTAGCGTCCTATGGTTAATTGGTAATGTTTGTAGTGTTCAATCATTGAGTCGGTTGCAATAAACAAGTGCAGGGAAACAGCGAAAGTAAAAAGTAATCCAGCGGTGATGGAGGCTTGGAACTCGAAAATCAACAGGTAACTTAAGACCAAGGTCATGAACCCATAGTTGATAAAATGTACAATGAACACTCTTCTATCCGCGACTGTTTGGTTGTAACCCTGTTTGGTTAAAGCCTGTTTTTTTATTCGTGAACGCTTGGCAACATGTTCAAGAACAAAAAACAACAGAAAACCAACAAAAACAACAAAAAAAATCGCGTCCTCATAAAGCATGACAAGTTCGCTGCCTACAGAAATTTGGGTTAAATATATGCCTGCTTGTTCAAGACTTGGAAGCAAATCCAAAAACACGTAAGCCGCCGCCACACCCCCGAAAAAAGACAAAAACCGCCGTTTATGATGCTCAGTATAATGCAGCAGCTTAAACGTGTAAAGGCTAATTAAAGCAAAAACAAGCGCTGCCACAAAAGAAATGACGGTTTCAGGCAGGGCGGGCACTTTTTTGTCTCCAAAACAATGGTTAAGAAAGAAAAAGGTGTCAGTTTATTTTAACGCTTCTACACCCGCCTATTTGCAGTCTTCTAGGATCCTATTAGTTATTCTATGCAGTAACCTATAGGGGGTCTACTTTTTTGAAGAGGGGTAGGCTCATCCTGCGCTTTTCTGGTGTTAGAATGCAAAACACTAAGGGGGGTAGGCGCTAATGACGCAAAATCCCGCCATTAATATGTTGAAAAACAGTAGATTGGGTTAGGATAAACCTAAGCACCAATTGCTCAACAGTTATTTTAGGATTTTTAGTTCACGCAGAACATGCATAAATTCTTCATCATTAAGCGATGCACGTCTACCATTTGCGTAAATGTCTTTAACTTTATCAACAACTACTGCCACGGTTTGTTCGTCTGGTTCAGTGCCTGCGATTTCGGCGATTTTGTGTTTAATGATGCCTTTACCGCTTTGTTTGCCGATGGTTAAACGGCGTTGGTTGCCAACAAGTTCTGGCGGGTAAGGCTCATACGTCCATGGGTCATTGATGACGCCGTGAGTGTGAATGCCTGATTCATGCGCGAAACCGTAATCGCCGACAATTGCTTTGTTAGGTGGCACATGGAACCCAGTTGCGTGACCAATGTAGTTTGCTGTTTCTTTGAGTTTGCCTGTTTTTCCTTCAAACTTGCACACACCATGATGCAGATACAGGTTGAGCAACACTTTTTCGGTTTCAGCGTTACCTGCACGTTCACCAATGCCAAGATAAGTGGTGCTTGCGTAAATTTTATCCCAAACGCCCTGTGCAGCTTTGATGGCAGCCATCGTGTTTTCGACAGCGTTTCCAAAGTCATCGTGAGCGTGGATTTCGATTGCTTGGATTTTAGTTTCTTTTTTAATTGCAACCACTTTAGCAGGGATACCACTCGGCAAGGGAGCGTCAACATCAGAAAGACCAATACCTACAGTGTCACACACGCGGTAACATTCCGCGCCAGCTTCAGCAACCCCATTGATGAGGTCACGTTCAAAAGCCCAATCAGCGCGGGTGCTGTCTTCACCGTGAACAAACGTGCGCAGTCCGCAGGTTTTGGCAGCGTATTCGGTTACGTCAATTAGGTTAGTAAGGATTTGTTGTCGGGTTTTTTCTGGCCATTTAGCTTTGAAATGGATGTCGGAGACAGGGTGAGAGATACCGACTTCTTTGAAGCCAAGTTTTACTGCGCTGTCGATGTCTTCTTTTACAGCACGGCACCAGCCTGCAATTCTCATGGGAAGGTTCATGTCTAGGATGAGTTTTGCGGCTTGTTTGTCGGGTTCTTGGTAATGGAACACTTCGATTCTTTCTACGCCTATTTCGCTTAAGAGTTGGGCTATATGTGCTGCGTCTTTTGGTCCAACGGCTAAGCCGGGCATTTGGATGCCGTCTCGTAGTGTGGAGTCGTCGATTATGGGTTCGGTTTTCAGTTTGGGTAATTTGAAATAAAATTGGTTTAGTTCCATTTTTACGTCTCTCTGTCTATTATTTATGCTTCTCCCCAAGCACAATGTAATGGTAATTATCGCTTCTGTGTCATTGATAAATATTACTACATAGTTTTTGCAATACTGTTGAAGGGGTTACGTTACTCAATTTCCATTTGTCTTGTCTCAAATCAAATGAAACCTTTACACATAACACAAAAAAATATGCAGAAACATACTGTAAAATATTACTTTAGCTTTTCAAACAACGCCTTAATAGTACCCGAAACCGCCAAAACATGAACAGCAGCCTCCCTACCACCAACACTCGTAACACAAGCAAACGAAGCCCTAACCATATCAAACGTCTCAAGCGACGTACGAACCACAGCCACATTACGCGAGGCATCAAAACTAATCAAAGCCAAACTCGTCAAACTCGCACCCACTTCACCATAAAGCCGCGCAACAGAACCCCACAATGCATCAAGCAACTCCTTCTCGCCTGGAACACCCTCAAGCTCCAACTGCAAAGCCAAATAACGACGTTTCACACGTTTCACGAGTCAATACCCTCCTTAATAAGGCGGATTCCTGGAGCAACAAAACTGTTTTCAAGTTTTTCACGGTTACGCAATACAATCGCTAACGGGTTAACAGAGACGGCATCCAAAGCTTCAACAGTGCCTAACCCAAACAGGTATGACAAGCTTGCCATGTCCCGGGGCATATGCATGAAACGTTCCTCACCTACCCCACTGGAAACCACCAAAGGCACACCATAATTTTGGGCGATTGCAACTTCACGCCGCAAACAGGAAAGAAAACGGATACGCGCGGGTCCTTCCAGAACAAGCAGCGGTTTAACATCTATTTCTAAAGCTGCAAGGCCGCTTCTGGCAAGTTCAGCTTCTGGACGGTCAAAAAAACGTTTACGATAATCAAGATTCGGGAAGTTTAGCAGGTCTACTCGACGGTCTTTTGCAGCTTGACGAGAAATTTCTTTGTTTTCGCAAACTACGCCGATGACATCGAATTTACGTCGATACCTACGCAGGTTACTCATAAGGTCGTTTTCGTTTCTTGGACGCAAATCAATCCTTAAAACAGGATCGACTCCAGCGGTTTTGCAGACGGTTTTCAGGTTCAGGACTTCCTCTGTAGAAGGTTCAAACGTGTAAGGCACTGAGAGGATTTTGTAGCCAAATTTTGCTGCCCGGTTTATTGCGTGTTGTAGGTTTTGGGCGTCTTTTGGGTTAACCTTTAGGTGCAGGTCGGCGAAGGCACGTTTCATGGCAGCAACCCAGAAGTTTTAAGAATCTCCATGATTTCGTCAGGTGTTTTGTTTTTGAAGTGAATTTTAACGTGAATTGGGTCGTTTTGTACAAACTTGAATTTGCCCAAGTAAGCGGATTGCTTATCGAAACGTAGGTACAAGTTACGTTTTTCTAGATGAAGCTTGATTTCAACGTTTAACGCTTCCTTATCAAGGGCATTTAGGTTTTGACCTATTTTGTTAAGCATTGCTGGTAAAAGTTTTTTGTCTGTTAGCTGAGTGGTAAAAAGGGTGATAGGGTTTCCATGATGCCCTGTTAAACCGTTTTTTTCGAAACATAATGTTTCTGCAAGGTCGGTTGGCAGCAAGTTACGCAGTGCAGTTAAGACTTTCTCGGGGTCTTCAGTTGCATGCGCAAAGACTCTTAAATCAACATAGCCAATAGGCGGTTTTTGGGACATTGGACACCGTTTTCTTTGTGGACTTCTAGCATTTAGCTTTTTTCTAAGCTTATGCTTCAGTCTTTTTGGCAGTTGCGTGAGCTTTTAAGGCTTCAATGTTGCTTTCGTGTTCGCTTTTGCGTCGAAAGTCAACTGGCAAACCCAACTGTTTAGCTTGGAACGGGCTTACTCCCGCTTTAGCTAATTCATGTGGGCTAAAACCTTTTCCGTTTTTGGTTTTGCCGTTTGGTTTTTGGATGGTTGGTTTTATGTGGTGCATCTTATTGGTCTCCGTGTTTTCTTGCGCCTTTACGGAGGCTTGGTCTGACTTTTTCTGCTCCGCGTCCACGGTGGCGTAGGCCTCTTACTGATTTGCCTGCGCTGGTCATGCTTCTATAGACGCGGCTTGTGTGTTGACGTTCAGCGATCCAGTTGATGTCTTTGTCTGATAGTATAACTGGACTGTTGGGGTCAACAAGGATTACTTCAAACCATTTGCTTCTTCCGTCTTCGCCAACCCAGTAACTGTTAAGGACTTCTAGGTTAGGATACTTTTTTGCGGTTCTTTCTTCTGCGATTAATCGGATGTTTTTGGATGGTTTAAATTTGGCGACACCCATGCGTTTTGGACGTCTTCCTGATCGTGGTCTTAGTTTGCGTAGTCCACCGCGTCTTACGCGTGTGCGGACGACTACGAAGCCTTGTTTTGCTTTGTAGCCTAGTTTGCGTGCTCTGTCGAGTCGTGTTGGATGTTCTATGCGGGTTACGGTTGGTTGTTTTCTCCATTGGACTAAGCGTTGACGCATTAGTTCTTCAACAAAGGAGTCTTCGGGCTTTGCCCATTCTTCTGCCATGTATTTATAGGCCATTTTTGTTTTTCACCTAATGTTTTCATTTGTTTATGGTTCAGCCTTTCGGCCACATCCCTGCGGACATGTTTATCCGCCTGCAATTTCACATCAAAGCATCAATGCATAAAATAAACCTTTCCAGAACCGCCGCACTTAACAGATAATTTAGAGGTTAAATAAGCTTGTTTTAGGGTTTTTGTTTAGAAGTTGTTGCTGTAGAGTCTCTTAGCACAACAACAACCAGCAGGTTGCGTTTGCGGGTCGGTTTTTGGTTCTGTGGTTGTTGGGGTTTGTTGTTTGTGTGTGCAATGTTTCGCAAGCAGATAGGTTTTTGGTCGATTTGGGTGGCGGTTTTTTTGGGGTTTTTGTGGTTTTACGCGGTTTTGTTGGTCAAGAAATTTTGACTACGGAATGTTTGTAGTTAGTCAAGAAAGTTTAACGAGAACCCTTTAATGGGTTTATTGATGCTTTGAGTTGAGGAAAAGACGGTTTGAGCATCAACCACAGAAGTGCGCTGATAATCATAGTTATCTTGTTTGTAACCCCACTTTTCACAAGCTACACAGTGTCGGCTTACCCTGACGGAGCCATCATAATTCATGAAGACGGAACAGTGACAGGCACAAACAAAATACAACAAAACGGTAACCTCTACACTTTAACAGGCGACATAAGCATAACAGGCGAATACAAGTACGCAGGAATCCAAGTGTTAAAAGATGGAATAACAATTGACGGCGCCCAATTCTCAATAACAACCGACGATTCAGGCGGCATCGGTGTAGATTTGGAAGAAAGAGCCCACGTAACTGTAAAGAATCTGCGAATCGTCAATTTTAAACACGGCGTTTCTCTTGTGGGTTCTTCAAGTAACAGCATAACTGACAATAAAATCATTGGTTTTAGCGGTGATGGCCCAAGCGGCGTGCCAACAGGGGTATGGGTGAGCAATTCTCAAAGCAACACTATAGCATCTAACACTGTTACAAGAAACCAAAACTTTGGCATATTAGTTCAAGCAGGCTCAAGTAATAATTTAATTATTGAAAACACCTTGGAAGAAAATAGTATAGGTTTAGAGCTAAGCTTTTGCGGCAATAACAAACTAAGAGGCAACCAAATGAATAACAATTCGCAGAGCTTGAAACTGGGTTACAATAATTATGCACAATTTTTACAAGATATAGATTCATCCAACATGATTGATGGAAAACCAGTAGTTTACTGGATTAACGAACATGACAAAACTGTGCCGTCTAACGCAGGTTTTGTTGCGTTAGGAAACTGCACAAACATCACAGTTAAAAATCTTCAAATCAACAACACGTTTGACAGCATAACACTAATCAACACAAACAACTCTGCAATTGAACATAACATTATTGAAGATTGCGGCAATGGAATTTTTTTGAAGTACTGTCAAAACGTCAGTGTAACAAGCAACGCAATTGATGGCAACATCGAGTCAGGCATAGCAACTATCAGCAGCCTAAACATAACAATCGCAAAAAACATTATCACCAACTCAGTTTATGGGATTTCAACAGCTGGACAAACTCAAGGGCACTGTGGCGGGTACGGGTCAACAAACATGACGATAACACAAAACAAAGTTATCAACTGCACACCAGGCATCTACTTTTCGCTGTCAAGAGATAATGTGGTCTCAAATAACTATTTTGAAGGAAACGTTAAAGCCATTAACCTGATTGTCAGTTCCAGAAACTTTTTTGTGGAAAACAACTTTGTTAGAAACAGTGAGGGAGCTTTTAGAATTTCAGACGCGTCTAATAACAGTATTTATCACAATAATTTTATCGATAACACACCTGACGGCAGCCAAATAGTAACTGGCAACAGCAAAGGTAACATGTGGGATAACGGTTTTGAAGGAAACTATTGGAGCAACTATCAAACCAAGTATTCTAACGCTGCAATTATTGCTGGAAAAGGGATTTGGAACACTTGGTATGAACTTAACTCGGATAATATTGATCATTACCCACTTGGTGTAACCTTTTGAAGAACCAACACCTGAACCTACACTCACACCCGAAGCAACACAATCAGAAAAAACAGAAAACATGCAAGAGACTGCACCTTTATGGTTAATTATGACAGCCGCCGGTGCTGCCGTTGGTGTTGGGGCTTGCGCGATTTATTTCATTAAAAGACCCAAATAATGTCATTTAAAAAAGAACCAAAAATACACTCAAAAAAACGGATAACTTCTTTTCCTATTTGCGAAGATTTTTTATTCACAGTCTTCCTAAACTGATAAGCAACGCTCAAAAGGAAGATCATTATTGTTTGATGCTGAAAAAACTGTTGGCAATTTGGCAGATAACGTGGGCACGTTTTTTGTTGGTTCATTAGATGCCGATGGCAACCCAAACATTAAAGCCATGTTAGCGGCCAGAAAACGTGAAGGAATAAAGCAATTCTATTTTACGACTAACACTTCATCGCTTCGGGTTAACTAGTTTCGTAAGAATCCACAAGCTTGCATCTATTTCTGTGATAGCCTTTTTTTAGAGGAGTAATGCTAAATGGCGTTATGGAAGTGCTGGAAGACAACAAAAGTAAAGAGATGATTTGGCGAGACGGTGACACACTTTATTACAAATTAGGAGTAACCGACCCTGACTATTGTGTTCTAAGATTTACAGCCAAATGTGGACGTTACTATAGCAATTTTCAATCACAAAATTTTATGGTACCCTAAATAGCAAACCTTAGAAACAAAAAAGACAGAATCACTAACTTACTTATTTAGAGAATAAAAATATTAAATTGAGAAAATATTGTGAAAAATAAAAGTTGAGGCTTTATTTACCCGAATAGGGCGCCTAATCCTTCTAGTGCTGCTTCTTCTTTGGCTTTTTCTTCTTCTGCTTTCTTCTTCTTGTCTTCTACTGGAGCTGCTGCTTTAGCTTCGCCGCCTGCTGGAGCTGCTACTGGGGCTGCTGCCATCATGGTTGGTGCTGCTTTGATTGCTTCTTCAATGTTAACTTCACTTAGTGATGCAACGAGTGCTTTAACTTGAATTGCGTCGACTGTTATTCCTGCTGCTGTGAGAACGTTTGTGACTGTTTCTTCTGTGATTTCTTTACCTGCCTTGTGAAGGAGCATTGCTGCGTAAATGTTTTCCATACCTTTTCACCTCTTCATTCGAGTATTTTAACCTTTCAGTTGGTCTAACCAACTTCGATTAGAAGCTGGTCGTTACCATGAATTGCAGTTGACCTGCATTATCTTGCCGTTTAGATGAATACCCTATTCCTTAAGAACCTTTCGCAGCATAGTAGCAGCCTGTCAGCGTAAAACAATTGCGTAAGCAAGCACCGTAAAAACCAGCCAAACAGTAACTTGAGAAGAAGAAATGAAAAAGCTCTAAACAAAAAATGGGCTTTTTGCCTTTTGATGGAATTAGAGCGGGGTGTTAGATGGTTCAGCTTGAAGAGGGGCGGGCTCTTTTTGTTTTTTATGCAAAAGAGTTCCTATGACTGCCACAGGTATCCAGCCTGTGATGATGCAGACTGTTGCTGGGAATCCACGGAAGCCTGTGAGTGCAAAGAAGTCTGGCAGATAAGCTTCCCAGATTCCGAAGGCTAAAACCATTGCAATTATGGATACATAAGCGTATTTTTTGCCGAATTGATTGAATGTTTGAACAGCTAATATGCCTGCAAAGAAGAAGTCACCTAGACCAAGGCCTCTAAGGGCAATATCTCCGACTGCATTCATGTATAATGGAACGTTTGGCAGGTAAATCAAAACTGGAAGGCCTAACCCGGTAAATGTTTCGGCTGCAGCGACCATTGGTCCGCTGAAGACAAGAATAATGTCTAGCATGGTCAGTAGAACGGCGAAGATTCCCACTGTTTTCCAGTTAAACATTGGGCTAAGGTACAGAATAATTAAGATTGCAAAAGTGGCGCCGAACAGGTCAAGTAAAACTGGGAACCAAATGTTTAATGTTCCTTCAACGTGGAGTACGTTAAAGAAGACAATTAACAGCAGGAACAGCGCTGGAGTTTGAACTGCAATGCGCCAGTTTGCTTTTTTATCGTCTTGTTTTCTTTGTTCATAAACGGCATTTGCGAAACACAAAATTGCTAAACCAAAAAATGCGCCTGCCCTGAAAACCGTGTATTGGTCAAGAAGTGGACCTAAAAGGCTGACTGCACCAGCGACTAGGCTTGCTACTCCAAAACCTAAAGAGAAAAGTTGGGCGCGTCTCTTTTTGAGGTCTGAGAACAGGTAAGTAAATGTGAACAGTAACATAGTGTAGGAGCCAAGGAATAGCGCTAACAGCACGTTTTCAAACATGTCGCCTGGATTAAGGAAAGATGCTACAGCGATAACGGAAATCACAATCGCCATAGTCACTACAAGCATAAGTATGTCTTTGGTTTGGAATTCTTTTTCTTCAACTGAGGCTTTAAGACGTTTTTCAGCTTTTTTGTTTAAGAAAACTGCAGCTGTTACTACAAGCAGTAAAGCCAAGGGCATAGCAATGTCAAGAGTCGGCATAGACCCACATCTAGGAAATGAAACATTTATCTGTTTACCCAAAAAGGCAAAAATCAACCAGAAAAAGTTGCTGATAAACAGGGTTTTAACGGTTAAACGTAGCGTTAAAGATTGCCAATGAAGCTAAAAGAGCCTCTTCGGTTCGCACCGTAGCTGTTCCCTGTTCAGGAATAGTGTTAACCACAAAATCAGAAACTGTTTCGATGGGCAAGCCTTCATCTTTAAGGATTTCATGCAAGCCGCGAGCGGGGGCACCAAAAGCCACCAAAACACGTTCAGCATTGCTCCAGCGTTTAGCAATTTTATCCGCTACATCTATGAAACGGTCGGCAATGCGGGCTGTTGAAATAACCAAGTCGAACTGTTCATTCTGCAGCATGTGCCCAAACGATTCCTCTTCAACTTTAACCCTGTAACCCCAATATGACGGAACATCGTCACGGTTAACAGTTTGAACCTCAATGCGGTCGCCACTTCGTATAACTTGGACAGTTAAGCGTTCACCAACAGAAAACTGTCTTTCACGCAGCAACGCCACACTTTGAACGCCAATATCTACTGTTAAGCCTTCTTTTGACTGAGCAATGATGATGCCTTCACGGTATTCGCCTACTTTTAAGTCGCGGTTTTTGCCGCTTGTTGGATGATGGGGTGTGCGAAGGGGTGGCAGGATTCCAGCGTATTGCAGGTCTGGCTCGATTTTGTAGAGGCTTTTTCTTAGGTACTGTGGGGTTTCTATGTAGTTTAGCAGTTTAGCGATAAAGTTTAAGTCGCGGGTTTGGTTCACGCGTGTGTTGTCTGGGTAAACGATTATGTCTTGTACTCTAAAGATTGCGGCGGCTCGAGCGATTAAACCGATTTTTGAGGTTTTTTCCCGCAGGTGTGGCGTGTCAGAAATTACCGATGCTGGAATAGCGATTGCAAGTTTACTTTTGTCCAAATTTTTTTCCTTCATGAATTGTGGCTGCGTTGAGCTTAAAAAGGTGTGCTGAGATATAAAAATACAAGTACCGTTGAGGTTTAAGCGATGGATGAACGCCTTTTAGAGAACCCCCAAAAAATGAAGTCGATAGATAAAGCGGGCATGCTTAATTACTGTTTTAACATGTGCAGGCATTATCAGGAAGCAGCAGATTTAGCCGCAGGCATAATAACAAGGTACCCTAAACCCAGCAACATCATCGTCACAGGCATGGGCGGCTCAGCCATCGGCGGCGAACTGCTTAAAGATTGGGCAAAAAACAAGATTTCTGTGCCCATTGAAGTTAACAGGGAATACCATTTACCCGCTTACGCAGACGAGAAAACCTTGGTTCTTGTAACCAGCTACTCAGGAGACACCGAAGAAACCCTAAGCGCCCTTCTTGACGCCCTCAAACAAAAATGCATGATCTACTGCATCACCAGCGGCGGCTCCGTTGTAGAAATCGCTGAACGCCTAAACATTCCGTACTTGCAGGTTCCAGCAGGCATGCCGCCCCGCGCCGCTTTGCCTTACATGCTTATGCCGTTGCTTACTTTTCTTGAAAAAACTGGTTTGGTTTCTGGAGTCGTGGAGGAACTTGATGAGGCTTTGCCGATTATTGAAGAAATTGAAAGAGTAAACGCTGCTGAAACCCCCGTAAAGGACAGCCCAGTGAAAACTTTAGCGGTAAACATTGAAGGTTTGGTTCCGGTGGTTTACGGGTTTGGCATCTACAGCAGTGTCGCGCGACGCTTCAAGCAGCAAATTAACGAGAACGCCAAAATGATGGCAAAATGGGACAATCTGCCCGAGTTTGACCACAACGAAATAGTGGGCTACGAAAAAGCAAAAAACATCGCTAACGGGTTTGCAGCAATTTTTATTCGAGACCAAGATGAACCCTTAGAGATTCGCAGCCGCATTGAAATAACCAAGAAGCTTATGGAGCCTTCTGGCGTGAAGATTTATGAGGTTTGGAGCCAAGGCAAAAGCAGTTTCGCAAAAATGCTCTCCGTTGTTGCAGTCGCGGACTTTTTAAGCAACTACTTAGCCGTACTGCGGGAAATTGACCCTACACCAGTCGAAACAATTAACAAACTTAAGGATTCGCTAAAACAAAACGGCAATAAAGGGAAAATACTAAAAGAATTAGAAAAACTCCAAGCTGTAACAACAGCAACAATATAATTTTTTAAAAAAAGGAAAAGTTTAGGCACTTGTAAAGCGTTGAAACTCTTTTTCAGCGTTTTCCAGCGACGTCAACTGTGGTGGACGCTTAAAACCGTAAGCACAAACTGCTTCCAGAGCGCCCTTCTGTTTTTTATTTAACGCCAACTTTACAGCCCGCACGATATCCAAGAGTACGCTGCCCGCGTTTGGTGCGTCAACGGTTTGGAATTTAAGGTCAATCTTTAAAGGTGCATTGCAGAAGTAAACGCCGTTAATGTAGAAGTAACTGTCACGTTTATTCTGCAAGAAATCCACAAAGTCAGTTGAGCCCGCGACGATTTGGGTTTTGTACGGCAAGGCTGACGCGACGGATTCTGTTTTGATTGCTCGTTTTGCGTCTCGTGTGCGTTCAAGAGTGTCCACGGATTCTGCGCCGCCGCCAACGTCAAGCTGGTAGGTTTCCGTGATTTTTACGCCGCTGTCACTGAGCAGTTTAAGTAGCGTTCTGTGCAGTGCGGTTGAACCAACTTGGTCTACTAGGTCGTCTCCGACTAATGGCAGTTCTGCGTTTTCGAACTGTTTTGCCCATGTGGGGTTGCTTGCGATAAAGTTTGGTGTAGCGTTAATAAAAGCGCAGCCGGCTGCAAGAGCTTGCTGGGCATAGTATTCGGTGGCTTGTACGGCGCCGCTTGGAAGCAAGTTTAACACCATTTCTGCGCCCGAGTCTTTGAGAACTTTGGCGACGTCAGCGTCTGGTTTGCTGCTTGCGTGAACTATGTCTTTTGTGGATGCGCCGACTCCGTCAAGAAGTGGCCCCTTGTTTACTGTAACGCCTGTTTTGGGGATTTGGGCTACTATGGGGGTGTTGTTTGGTTTAGCGTAAATGGCTTCTGCAAGGTCTAACCCGACTTTGCGTTCGTCCACGTCAAAAGCCGCTACTACGGCTATGTCGTTTGGGGTGTAACCTGCTAAGGTGGGGTTTCGTAAACCAACAAACTCTTCTGGCTTCACTGCTTTCCCGTAATACTGTAAGCCTTGAAGGAAAGCTGAAGCGCAGTTTCCAACACCGATTAATGCAACTTTAACTTTTGGCACTGTTTTGGCACCTGCTTAGCTTTCATATTTACGTCAACCCTTATAAAAAGCTACGCCGCAACTCTGCCGTCAGCAAGAAAAAGCCTAAGAAAATGAGGGGTTTCAACATGCTTTTGGCTTGATTTCCAACCAATAGTACCTACCCCCCTTAGTGATTTGCAAAACCTCTCCTCGAAAAAGTTATAGTTAACTGATGCAACCGCAAAAACACGTTTCAAACAGAAAACTTGTTGTTGCCAAACTGCACCAACACAGACTTAATAGTTTTGCACTTAAAATCCAATTGATGACGCTTATGGCAAGACCAGTAGGTGCAACTATCGTGTATATCATAATGGCTATTGCGTCTATTTGGTGGTTAACCCTAGGGTTTTTATTCTTTTTCGGTAACTTTTGGTTTTGGTACGCAGGGTTCCCATTTGCCTGGTTATGGGGAATAATATATGGCATAGCAGGATTTGTAGGCCTTGGATTAGCAGGAGGTCTTGCAGCGGGTTATCGACAAGCATATTCTACAACATTGCTATTGGCAATTTTATTTTTAGTTTTTAGCATACCCGCATGGTTTACAGGTTATGGTATAGGCGGCGCGGTTTTATCGGCGGTTGTCCTTGTTTTATTACTGGTGCCAAGTGTCAAAAAATTCTACACGCAATAAATCAATTGAGGTCTAAAACAAATGAGTTATAACAATCAAACATCAGTTCTTGAAGCATCTAAAGTGTCTGATTGGGCTAAAGCGGAACCTCACCCAAGTATTGAGGACCATGCTTTAATCGGAGACATGCACTCTGCGGCACTCATTACAAAAGGCGGCACCATTGATTGGCTCTGCCTACCGGCATTTGACTCAGACGCATGTTTCGCTTCGCTATTAGGTACTCCCGAAAATGGGTACTGGCGCATTGCACCTATCGATATCAAGACAAAAACTTTACGCCGCTATCGCAAAGACACACTTATCCTAGAAACGGATTTCATCACTGATGCCGGCACCGTCAGATTAGTTGATTTCATGCCGCCGTGGGCAGGGCGAGATCATTCAGAAATCTGCCGGAGCGTCGAATGTCTTGATGGAAAAGTGCCCATGCGCTCTGAACTTACCCCCCGATTTGCCTTTGGACACGCAATACCACGGATTATTCGACTTAAGGATGCAACACAAGCACTAGCTGGACCTGACGCACTTTACCTATACGGCGGTCCAACGCCAGAAGCCCCTATGATAGCAACAGACTTTATGCTTTCCAAAGGCGACGTAGTCTCATACGTTCTTTGTGACTCACGTTCATGGGAATCTCCCCCACATGCTTCAAATTACGCCCGAGCTGAACGTGATACTGAGGAATTCTGGAAAGTATGGTGCTCAAAAATCCAAGCCCCCGCTCTATGGCGTGATGAGGTATTTCGATCGCTAATTACGTTAAAGGCATTCACTTATGAGCCGACAGGAGGAATCGTAGCTGCTCCAACTACTTCGCTTCCTGAAACGCCGGGTGGCGAGCGAAATTGGGATTACCGTTTTTGTTGGCTTCGAGACGCGGTACTTACAGTTAACGCCTTGACACGCTCTGGAATGGGGCAGGAAGCAATTCCGTTTTTCCGCTGGGCAATACGTGCTATCGCCGGCGATCCAGCTCAAGTTCAGATCATGTACGGAATCCGTGGTGAGCGGCGACTCTCAGAAGTTCAACTCGGATGGCTTAAAGGGTACAACAACGCAAAACCTGTACGGGTTGGAAACGCCGCTTACGAGCAATTCCAACTCGACGTTCTCGGTGAACTCTCTATCGTAATATATGAAGTAAGTAAGGTACCTGAAATACGCCGTTCCGTAGGCCCACATGCTGAGCGAGCACTCTTTAATATTGCCCACTACGTTGCAAACGCTTGGCAGCGTCCTGATAGAGGTATATGGGAGATGCGTGGTCCCGAGCGTTCGTTTACCGCTTCCAAGGTTTCAGCTTGGACAGCACTTGATAGGGCTATTCGTTACTCGGAAGAAAATGGATTGCCTGAGCCTATAGAGGATCTTCGCAAAGAACGCACTAAAATCTTCCAAGATGTATGCCAAAATGGTTTTGATCAGGAGCGAAATACCTTTACACAGTACTTTGGCGGCAAAGGGCTTGACGCCAGCCTATTGTTCATCCCTATTGTCGGTTTTCTACCAGCGACCGACTCCAGAGTTCAGGGAACCGTAGCAGCAATAGAACGCGAACTACTACAGGACGGATTGTTACTGCGCTTCAAGCCCGAGGGAGAGGTGGATGGACTCTCTGGCGATGAAGGGGTCTTTCTTGCCTGCTCATTCTGGCTGGCAGCCGTCTACCATATGCAAGGTCGGGAGGAAGATGCTCGAAGACTTTTTGAACGGGTTCTTTCATTGGCCAATGACGTTGGGTTGCTTGCTGAGGAATATGACACAAAAGGAAAGCGCCAGCTTGGCAACTTCCCACAGGCTTTTAGCCACTTCCCATTGATCAACCTAGCTTACCTCTTATCTGAAACAAAAGATTTGCAACAAAACCCGGTAAAGAAAAATCCCATGCGTATTGAAAACGATAACATGGTGGTTGCCTAACTCGTTTGATCTAAGGCATCTTTATACTGTGAGTTATGCTATGTTGCAAGAGGAGAAAAGTAAGCCCTCAGGCAATAGTTCAGAAAAGCAACACTAACCTTAAGCAATCGTTTAGAACTACATTTCTCTATTTTTTTCGAAATAGAACTACTAATAGACTCCAAATAGGTTGGTTGAAGTTATTTTATGTCTGCTGATTTGCCTTGTGCGCAGTAGTAGAGTTGGTCTAAGCCGTACTGTTTGTAGATGGGGCAGTTTGGGCAGATGCAGTTGACGGTGACTACTTTTTCGGCGGCTTTGTCTTTTGCACAGTACAGTATGCCGGTTAAGCCTGATTTTTTGTAGGTTGGGCAAGTTGGGCAAATGCAGAGTTTAACGTTTTGGGGGTTGTCTGGTACTGGGTTTCCCATAAATATTCACAGTTAATTTAAGGCGCTGTTTTGTTAGTAAAAATATGTGACTGCTACAAGACGGTAACAATTCAGGAAAGTTTTTGTTTAATTCACATCGCTAATAAGCTTATATAATTTTGCAATAAAATATATTTATTTAAATAAAATATAACCAAGGAATTATTGGTAACTGGAGGGTGGCTATGAAGATTGGTTTGGTTCCCGCAGCAGCCTTAGGAAAATGGCAAGAAGCCTTTATTTCAAACCGTTACCAAGCAGCCAACTTTTTCTCCAAAATGCTAAACGGATTCACATACTGCAAAATAATAACCGACAACAACGGAAACCCCGTTGACTGGCTTTACCTAGACGTTAACGACGTTTTTGCGCAAAATTCAGGATACAAACGAGAAGATTTCTTGGGAAAAAAATTTTCAGATTTTTCAGCCAATTTAACAGTTGATTGTGCCAGTTGGCTTGAACGGTTTGGAAACGTTGCCCTCGCAGGCAAAGCTGACATGTTTGAAGATTACAGTAAAACTTTCAAAAAATGGTTCAGCATCTCTGTTTATAGTCCAAAAAAAGGGTACTTCGTAACGTTAAGTGAGGATATAACTGAACGTAAAGAAGCAGAGGAAGCATTAAAGGCAAGCGAGCAACGTTTTGCTACAACACTTTCCAGCATCGGTGATGCTGTTATCGCAACCGATATTGACGGTAACATTGACTTCATCAATGCAGTAGCCCAAAAAGTGACGGGTTTCAAGCAGGCAGAAGCTTTAGGGAAACCATTAAGCCATGTTTTCATATTAATTGATAAAGAAACCAAACGGTCAATTGATAACCCGATTGAAAAAAGCGCATTAAACCAAGCCCCAACCTTAATTAGCCGAAATAATCTTGAAACAACTATCGAGTACAACGTTGCCCCCATAAAAACTGATACAAACCAAACTTTAGGTTACGTTCTTGTTTTTAGAGATATTACGGAACGCAAGAAACTTGAAAAAGTCATAACTTACTCAGAAATGAAATACAGACGCGTCTATGAAACCTCTCAGGATGGAATTATCGCAAGAAACCTAAAAGGACGAATGATTGACTGCAACCGTGCTTACGCTAAAATGCTGGGGTACTCAAAAAGGGAGTTAAAAGACTCCTCGTACACGCAGGTTCTTCCTGAAAAGTGGCATGAACATCGAGAAAATGTCATAAAAAACGTTCTTGAAACAGGACACTCACTTTGTTATGAACGCGAATACATTAGAAAAGACGGCTCCATTTTTCCGGCGTCAGTGAGAACTTGGCGCTTAACAAGTGACAAAGGTGAAGTCCTTGGAGTATGGTCAACTGTCCGCGACGTCAGCGACCAAAAACAGTACCAACAGAAACTTGAAGAATACTCAAAACAGCTTGAACAACTAGTTGAAGAACGCACATGCAAACTAAAAGAAGCCGAACGGTTAGCCGCAATTGGACAAACAGCAGGCATGGTTGGACACGACATCCGCAACCCTCTGCAATCCATTATCGCAGAAGTTTTCCTTGCAAAACAGGAGCTTGAAACCATGCCTGAAGGAGCAAGTAAAAATAGTTTAAAGGAAAGTTTGGTTTCCATCGAAAACCAAGCAATGTACATAAACAAAATCGTCGCTGACCTGCAAGATTTCACAAAATTAACTAAACCGCAGTTTGAACAAGTAGCCCTTCAACAAGTCTTCAAGGATACGCTTTCGATGATTCAAGTTCCAGAAAACCTTACCGTAAAAATTTTAGTTAAACCAAGCTTTCCGAAATTTCAATGCGACCCAAATCTGCTAAAACGAATACTTACCAACTTAAGCCTAAACGCTGTGCAAGCTATGCCTAACGGAGGTATATTGACCCTTAAAGCAACCATTAGAACGGGCACTGTGATGATTAGCATTCAAGATACAGGCACAGGGATTTCTGAGGACGCTAAAAAGAAGCTTTTCAAACCATTATTCACCACTAAACCTAAAGGTCAAGGTTTCGGGTTAGCCGTCGCTAAAAGGTTAACTGAATCATTAAAAGGAAACATCACGTTTGAAAGCATAAAAAACGTTGGAACCACCTTCACCATCACCCTGCCACAAAAACCAGAACCGCAAACTTAAAACTGACAAATAAACGGTTCCAGTTGATCTGCGTTCTCAAAAGCTTGCTGCAACGGCAAAGACAGGTATGCGGCAAACTGGTTAAAATACGGTTCACCCTTCCGCGAAAACAACGTCAAAACCTTGCCGCCGTGACTAATTTTGAAACCACCCGTTGAGGCTTCATGCCCGCGAACCAAAATCTGAGCGTCAACATCTTCCAGCACTTGCCTTGTAACCTTTTCGCCGAAAACAACCCCAACCCCCCGAGAGGAATCAACCACGGTATCTATGGAATCATCAGGGTCGCTCCAAAGCAAATCTGCCAACATTTCCCTGTTGCTGTCTGCATTGGCTATGTCGTTTAAGCCGCAGATTTTTGGGGAAACGCCGCCGTGAACCATTAAAAACCGTTTAGGCACATAAACGCCAAGATACAGCAGGTCAAAAAGCTGGAAAAGCCGCTCATAAATGGTCTGCCATTCGCGTGGAAAACGGTTTTGAAGCTGCAGGGGCAAGTCATGCGGGGTAGCCATCAGGTTTTTTGGTGCTTCATGGTTTCCACGCAGCAAAATAACTTGTCGCGGATAAGCCAGTTTTAAATTTGACAGTACATAGAGAACTTCGGCGGAATTTGGACCCCTGTCAACATAATCGCCTAAACAAACCATGCAGGCACTTGGAGACTTTTCCATTTTTGCCAAAACCCCGCTGCCTTCAAGTATCGTTTTTAAACTGGTTAGGTCTCCATGCAGGTCGCCTACCACTAAAGCTTCGCCAGTTGGGTCCAACTTGACAAGACGGTTTTCAACCATAAAACTGCCTACCCGACCCGTCTCCGACTGGAACAGGTCTACGGTGTCATCTATCAATTCAAGAAACTTGCAACCAGAAACATCTGTGGATTCTTTAAAAAGTGAAGAAAGATACATTGAAACGCACTTTAAGCAATCTGAACACTCTTGGCGAACGCTGCGGAAATGTTGCGTTCAATTGCCCGTTTTCGGTTGTTGATTTCAGCCTGTAAATCTTGGTATTCGCGGTTTTTAACTGCTTCGTGTGCTTCAAAGCTGGTTTTTCTGGCTTTAAGCTGGTCAGCTTGACCTTCAAAGGCGGAAATGTTGCGTTTAATTTCATCCATATGCGCGGAAGCTAAAAGCTGCTCTTTCTGGCTTGAAAGCGTCTTGACTTTCCCTTGGACTTCGTCGAGCAGGTTTTTGTTTAGGATTTCAGTGGCTGATTGTTCAGCTTTTCGGGCTTTGTCTGGTTTAAGTTTTAACTTGTCCTCTTTTAGCATGACTTGAAGTTTTTCAAGAACTTCTTTTAAAGTGGGGTAACCCGTTTCTTCTATTGCTAATGCTTCAAACGGTTTATCCAAATACAAACCAATCAAACGTAACTCGTCAGGGGTTATGCCGCCACCGCCGCCTGAAGTTGCCATCGCCTGCATTTTAATAAACGGTTTCTGCAGGTGCCGAAGAGTGTTTTTCAAATCGTTGCTTACTGTTTCGATTTCGGTGTTTACAAGGTTTAACTGGTCAATTGGTCCAGCGGTTTTGAGTTCGCCTGTTTTCTGTTCGAGCCCCGCAATTTCCTCTTCAATTGGAGCGCGTTCACTTTTAATATTATCAATTTCACCTTGCAGGATAGCCTGTTTGTTTTCTAAGCTTTGTAATTCGGCTATCATTTGGATGGTTTCTTGCAGGGTTTTGGTTTTAACATATTCTTTGGTGACGAACTCGTTTAGCGTGTTGAAAGTTTGCTTGGTTTTCTCGTATACGGTCAAGAATTTTCGTCGATCCATAATGAAGAATGGCGAGATTCTTGGGAACCAGTTTTTCACGTCTATTTCGGTGACGATTAGGGCTTTTTGGGTTTCAGCAGTGTATTTGCTTAGGGCGTCGTAGGTTACTTGTTCGGGTGGGGTGAGTTTTTTTATTCGGTCGATGAAGAGGTGGGCGAGTTTGTTTAGGGCTCTTGCGCGGTTGTAGACTTTCATGTTGCGTTTTTCTATTTCTTTTGTGCTGTTTTCCAAGAGGGATTCGCAGACTTCGTTTAGTGTTACGAGTGACTGGTTCATTTCGTCGCGGAGTTTTTTTGCTTGGTTCTGGACGGGGGTGAGGGTTGTGCTTGTTTCTTTTTCGAGCCACTGTTTAAGTGTTAATGTGGAGAACTGGGTCATTTCTGTCATGCTTGCTCACCTTAACCTAACTATGCCGTGTTTTAGAATATATTGATTTTCCATAATCTAGAATTAACCCGTATATGAGTAGCTACTCTTAAATAGGTAAACACCGCTTGAAAACACAGGGAAAAAAAATTGAACACTAAAAAATTAGCATTAGTAATCATATTCACAGCATTAGCCCTATCATTAAGCCAAATCAAAATTCCAGCACCCTACGCACCATTTCTCTTCTATCAAATATGGGAAATACCTATCCTCGCCGCCTTCCTGCTAATCAGCCCAATCGCGGGAATAGCAGTATCACTAATGAATACACTATTCCTGTTCGCAATTTTCCCTGGTGAGCTACCCACTGGTCCACTCTACAATCTTGCCGCAATATTAAGCATGCAAATAGGCATCTTTGCAACCGAATTAATAATCAAAAGAGCCACAAAAAAACAATTAGCGAAAACAGAATCAATACAGTACAAACCTAAATGGATTGCAGCCTCCACCGTGATGGGAATCATAACCCGCGTGCTATTCATGACTGTCCTCCTCTATTATGCGTTACCACAAGACCCACCAATCGGATTTGGATTCAGCCAAGAAGTAACAGTAGCATTGCTACCAGCGGAAGCATTCTTCAACGCAACAATAGCTCTCTACACGATTCCAATAGCATACATAATCGCTAATGCAATTAGAAAGCACCTAAAACTTAACTTGGAAGTGGGCCAAAAGAAGCCCCAACCAAACCCCAAAGTTTCTTCCTAAAAAAACAAGAAATTTTTAGAACCCTAAGGATTCGCTGAGAACCAGCGGGTTAATTTTTCCTGCTTTGAAAGTCTTGCCAGTTTTGACGTTGTTTATCATTATAACTGCAGGCGCGAACAGGTTGTGATCGATTTTGTAGAAGTCTTTGTCGGCTTCACGGAAGATTTGCAGGAACGGTTTGCCGTAGTCTTTAGACATCATTGAAGGCGTCTGGTTTACGATTTCTTGCAGTTTCGCTTCATCCGCATAATCAACTGCACAGAAGACTGTTCCGCCGTACAAGATGGCGTCGTTGGTGCGTGCCATTGCAACCTCAAAATCTGGGCTTGAAGGACTAATCGGAGCGTAACCCATAGCGTACTTGATACATTTCGGGTCTAAACCGACCGTTTTTAATTTGTGGATGCCAACTTCGACGATGCGGCCTGTAACTTGGGTTAAACCTGCGATGCTGGCGGTTGGAGCAACCACAACGATCTGGTTTTGTGGGGCAACGTTAGTGTTTTTTGTGACTTTTTCAATGAGTCCGTCGGTTGGCAACTGGTTACTTTCAAGAACAATTACGGTTTTGTCACAGGGGTCAGTGTAACCGATTTCCTCGTACACTTCTTTAGGTTTTAAGGCAATTGCGCGTGCGGGTCCTGAGCCGATGGCGATGTTGCCGTTGTCTTCTTTGATGCGCCAGCCAGCGAATTGAGAGCCTAAGCAGGCGATTGCTGGAAAGTCTGTGGTGACAGTGCATGAGGGGAAGTCGATGTCGCCGTAATTTTTGAAGCCTAGGTCAACTTTTCCTGCGCCGCCAAGGCAGAGTTCGGTTAAGATTTTTCCTGCTTCAAAACCGCCGGGAGCGTTGACGCCTGCGTCGATGATTGTTGCTCCAGCTGTGGATTTGGAGACGGCTACACCGTAAAGTTCAGGGTTATCTAGAAGTTTTTGGGCTAATTTGTAAGCCAACATGTTTACGCTTAAAGCTTTAACCATACAGATTCACCATTAAGCAAAGGTATTTTGTTAATGCAGAAATATTTAAGCTAACGCCTTAGTCAAGCTTTCTGTTTGATACAAAACATGGTTTAGTACGGGGTAGATTTTGTTTAGTCAAGAAAGTTTGACGGAAACCCTTTTTACACCTTGAACGCCAACAAAAAACGGTTGCCATACATGAACAAGAAAACATTGGCTTTAGCAGGTATTGTTGGTCTCTTGCTTTTAGCTTTAACAGGGATATTTTCGGTTAATGATGTCGCTGCAAATTTTATTCCAGAACAACCACCAGCGGGCATCGAAATCAGCGGTGGAAGCGTCAAAGGCACAGATTTAATTGAACGCGTAAATGACCGCACTTACATACTAAAAGGAAACCTTGACCAGACCATCGTGATTTTGGATGAAAATGTAGTTCTTGATGGTAACGGTTACACTCTTGAGGGAAACGGAACAGGAACAGGCGTGGGCGTGTTTCTTCAAGCAAAAACAGGAATAACCATCAAAAACCTGCAAATAACGGGTTTTAGTTATGGCCTCAAATCAACTTGGTACTTTTACGGTTCAGACAGCAACCTCAAAGGCAACACCGTTTCAAACTGCACGTTTACCGGCAACACCTACGGCATCTACATAGGCGATTTTTCATCAGGAAACAAGTTAACAGGTAACACTTTGACAGGAAACACTTACGGGATTTACTTGGCAGCTTGCTCTAACAGTTACCTACGCGACAACCACATGAACGGTAACACCTTCAACTTTTTTGTCAGCGGCGGCACAATCGCAACCAGCGTAAACGACATTGACGAATCTAACAATGTAAATGGGAAACCCATAATTTACTGGCAAAACAAGCAAAGCCAAACAGTCCCCGCAAACGCAGGCTACATTGCATTGGTAAACTGTACAAAAATGACCATACAAGACATGGATTTGTCACATAACGGTCAAGCCATACTACTCGCGGGAGTAACAGACTCCACCATCCAAAACAACAAGATAACCCAAAACCACAACGGCATCTGGCTTGTCGATTCAGAAAATAACCGCATTGAACAAAACATTTTTTCAGAGAACAGCTACTACGCAATTTATGCTTCTAATTCTGAAAGAAACAGTTTTGTTTCAAACAGTTTTACAGGTAACGGGTTAAAAGGCACATCTCACGAGCAGGCCGTAGGCAGCACGGGAAAAGCAGCCTTGTATCTTGTTATGAGTCACAGCAATCAGATAGAAAATAATCAAATCTCAGGGAACGGCGAGGGCATAAGCTTCCACGGTTCAAACAAGAACACCATAAAAGGCAACATTTTAGAAAATACTAAGGGTTCAACAGTTATCCTGTTTAGTTGTGAAAACAATACAGTAACAGCCAACACCATCAACGCCAACGAAGGTCCCGGCGTCAAATTGTGGTCAACCCAACAAACAAATGTTTTCGACAACGACATTACTGGTAACAGTTTAGGCATACTGCTTGACGGAGCAACAGAAAACAACATTCACCATAACAACATAGAAGGCAACACTGGTTTTGGAATGCAACTCAAAAGCGCATCCTTCTACTCCGGAGCCAGCACCAACAACACAATTACCCAGAACAAGTTTATTGATAACCAGCCAGACGGCATAGACGTTTCAATACCCGGTATATATGATTGGACACATGAGGGACCGCAGTATGAAATGGTTGCGGGCCCCGGAAACACTTGGGAAGCAAACTACTGGAGCGATTACTATGATCGTTACCCCAATGCCTCAGAAGTAGGAAACACTGGAGTAGGCAACACACCCTACGTAATCAATGAAAACAACATAGACTACAAACCAAAACTTGCACCAAACCAAATTCCAACCCAAACCCAACCACCCCAAAACACACAAACACCCGCGGCAACACAGACAACTGACACACAACAAAACCATTCAGACGCAGATTCGCCGTTAAACGTACAATTAATCGTGATAATTGCTGTGGTAAGTGTTCTTGCAGTTACTGGGTTACTGTTTTACTCTAAAAAACAAAAAGACAAAACACAAAATACGCCAAGTTAAGGCTGATCCTACTTAGTGCGCATAAAGCAAGATTGCTCTTTAGTCTTAGCCATTGTTTTTTTTACGTTTTTGATAAGGTTTTTAGGGTAACAAATGCACAGCTTCTAAATGAGGGCAATACAAACGAGAAAATTACTGGTTACAGTAGTCATGTTATTGGTGATTGTTGGGGGCTTGTTTTCTTTTTTGAGCATGCAAACTGCGGCTGCTTATGGAGAAACTGGGTTTAGCAGAACAATAGGCAGTGACACTGTTTGGACTAAAACAGGCAGCCCTTATACTCTTGATGGAAATGTTCTGGTTGAAGAAGATGCAACTTTAACGATTGAACCCGGCGTCACCGTTAATCTTGGACATAACATCATTCAAGTAAACGGCACTCTTAAAGTGCAAGGAAGCGTTAGCGACAAAATAGTTTTTACTACTGAAAACAAAGTAATCTACGACCGTTTTACACCATTGGGAGGTTTTAGTTTTGGTGACCAAAGTTCTAACTGCATAATAGAAAACACGATACTAGAAACAACCGTTTTTACCTATTATAACTGCAAAAACTCAATCACCCTAAACAACAACTACTTCAAAGACCAACAAACACCAACCACCAGCGGTTCCTTAGGCGTAACACCAACAATCCGCGGCAGTGGAAACGCAACCATAACAAACAACATATTTACGGGAAGAATACAACTTGGCTGCTCAGCTTACGTCGTCAACAATACGTTCACTAAGGGAGGTATTGACGGTTTTAATGGCGGTTTCTATATTGTTAACAACACGATTGACGGGGTAGAAAGTTCAGGCACCAACGGTTACGGTATTTCACTTGAAATGGTCAAGCCAACAGTCATTTCTGACAATCATATTTCGCAGTATTCAGAAGCCTGCATAAGACTGTATGATGGACCAGCAGTTATTCAAAGAAATCACCTGGAAAGCAGACCTGACATGGACGGTTACCCTTTTTTTGGGTTAGAAATTGACGGATGCAGCCCACTAATCCAAAACAACACTATCACAAACACGGGTGTTGCTGTTTGTCTAAGAGATTCAGGCGCTAAATTAGCTAAACCAACATTTCAATATAATAATATTTACGATAACTTGAACAGCAACATTTTCTTGGGTTACCCTGCACGGCCCGGCTACAAACCCGTTGATTACACTGCCCTGAGCTATATTAACGCCGCTAACAACTGGTGGGGAACAACAGACAATCAAGAAATAAGTCAAACAATGCATGACTCAAAAAACCAAGCAGACCTGGGCAAAATTCAGTTTAATCCTTACTTAACAACGCCAAACACGCAGGCAACACCAAACCCTAATGCCCCTATACCGGCAATCAAGCAAGTTTCAGCTGTCCAATTCCTTGTAGCAACAATGGAAAACGGGCAAAAGGTTGAACTTACAATGTTTGGTAACTTGAGGATTTCTCAGCATGTTCAAATAAATGTTACCACAAATTTTGCCGCTCTCCAAACAAACATTACTTTTATGGTAGGCGGAGAAAAGCAAGAAAACAGTTTTTTTAACCTAACCATACCTAAAAGTGTGGTAGCTTATGGTGATTCACCGACAGTTTATGCTTCAGGCATAGGTAACAGTAAAATGTCAATTAAAAACCAAGGCTGCAGTCAAGACAACGAAAACTATTACGTGTGGTGCACGACAAGTTTTAATGATGGCGTCTATGACCCTTTAACTATCGAATTTTCGAACCCACCGCAGACCCTAATCACAAACCCGCTTTTCATAATAGGCATAACAGCCACCATAATAGCCATTGCAGGACTAACAATATTTGCCTTCACAAAAAAGAAAAACCCAAAAACTAACATGCCAAGTCAGGGCCTATAACCATTCAACGTACAAATTGCTAATGCTGCGGCTGTTATGTCTGCGGTGGTTCCCGGGTTATAGCGGTTTTCAGCTTCTCGCAGGCTCCTGTCAAATTTGGCTACTGCAACCATTCCGTCTGGGGTTGCGGCGCCGCCCAGTTCCAGCACCCATTTTGCCTGTGTCGAAACTTTTTTGGCTTTCTCTACGCCTGCTTTTCGGGCTATGAAAGTGTCTGGGTGGCTTGAGAGGATTTTTAGAAAAGTGTTGACTACTGCGGTGTTTTGGTCAAACTCTTCCAGTTGCTCTGTCAGGTAAGGGTACGCCTCGGTGAAAGTGATGGGGTAATTGCGTACATATTCGCTGCATATGTCGTCATAGTCTTTGGCTATGTCTGAGACTTGGTAGAGTGTAATGTTTTCTTGGGTTAGACGCTGTTTAGAGTTGGGGTCGTTGACGCTTAATTCTGGGGTTTGGTTAAGTCCAGCGGGCATCGCTATGTCGATGGCTTCGTACAAGTTAACGGAGTCCACGGCGGTTGAAGCCTTAATTAATGCGTCAATATTTCTGCGCAGAACCGACAAATCCATTTTGAATTTTTCATCAGTCGGTGTCATGCCTGCCGCCACTGCGATCGGCACAAACAGTATCACCGTACCCAAAATCGTGTTGCCGCCCCTCTGCCACGTCATAACATCTTTGACGCCCATTTTGATGAGCTCCCCTAAACCTGCCTCACTTAAAGTGCGTTTGCCGTCGCCGATTTGAATACCGCGCTCGGCTGCTTCTTGGAATGATGGTCCAGCGGCTACTGCGGAAGCCAAAAAATGCACTACACTTGTGCCTTCGAAGCTGGAGGCGAAGTTGACGTTACCGGGTTTATCGGCGCTAACTTCAAGCAGAATCGCCAGTTGGAAGCATCGGCTGATATGCAGGGCTTTTTGGTTGTTTTGCGGCATAATGGTCACAGTGTTAGTTTGAAAGTTTGCGAATTGTTTAAACGTTATGTAAAAAACTACACAATGCTGAGGCAAAGGCATGTTGGCTCGTGAAGGCGACTTAATTAGGCACAAATCTGGCGTAATTTTTGACGTAAAAGGCTTAATCCATCCCGAAGATAAAGTGGTTGCTTTTCCCCGTTACATCCCCGACCCCGAAGGACCACGACATGGTAAAGACTCCAGTTACGGCAAAGTCTACAGTCTTGGCGACCGCTTCAAATTCCTCCAGCAGCACTTGCCGCATTTGATAGTGTTAGATGAAGTCTTCGATGAGACCATGTGCGAAGTCCCAACAGGCGAGATAGTTCAACTTTATCGTCCGCAGGAGAAACTTGAAGCCATCCGCCGTGGTGTACCGCAGAACATTTTTGAATCCAAAGCCCTGCAGCTCGCCACCGATCTCCAAATGGAAGCAGGCATTCCGTGGAGTGCAATGGGCATTTCAGGTTCGATTCTTGCAGGTTTAACCACTACCACATCGGACATTGACCCACTGGTTTATGGTGTGGAGAACTGCCGTAAAGCCTACACTGCGCTTCAACGCATGCTTAAACAGGGGCATCCACGTTTCAAACCCTACACCATTGCTGAACTAAAAACTCTTTACGATTTTCGCTCAAAAGACACTCACATGAGCTTTGAGGACTTCCAGCGGGTAGAGAACCGTAAAGCATTTCAAGGCATGTACCAAGGCACCGACTATTTTGTGCGTTTCGTCAAAGAATGGCCCGAACTCAGCGAGCGTTATGGCGATGTTTGCTACAGCAACGCGGGCTACGTAAAAATTACGGCACAAGTCAGCGACAAATCCGAAGCCTTGTTTACCCCATGCGTTTACCAGTTAGAAAATGTGCACGTCCATGAAGGACCAAAACTTGAGCCCATAAGGGAAGTTTCTTCTTTCCGTGGCAGATTCTGTGAACAAGCAGAAGTCGGCGAAACCGTTACGGCACAAGGAAAAGTTGAGTTGGTAACAAACAAAAAGAGCGGTGGCAGGTATTACAGGCTGATTTTGGGCGGTAAACCTGAAGACTACATGGTGTTAGGCACGGTTTAATGGATTGCTTTTAAGACTTGTTTGTAGAACGTATGGTAATTTGTTAAAGAGTCTACCAAGCCCTATACTTTCAAACGTGAGGATGGCTTGCGGGAGCTTGGAAACTGCCTAACAATCGAGAATGATAGAAGGCTCAAGCAATTTGTAAGTAAACGCTGTGTTAACTTGATTAGCGAATTGTTGGAGTATCGAGGAGACGTCAAGGAAAACGACCATGCGACCGATGCCCTGCGGCATAGTTTGCCGCTTGCAGTTGAAGAGAAACCGTTTCTCTACGTGGTTAAGGTGGTTAAGGCGATAAAAATCTCGAAAGCAAAGATCGTGACGCCTAACGCCGTTACCGCTGTCGAATAAACTAAGTTTAGGTCGGGAAGCTTTTTGTTAACGAAGAAACGGATTAGAATAATTGCTACTTCCGTTCATAGAAGGCATACGCTCCACCCCTAATCCGCTAAAAAAGATAACAGCACCTATCTGTACAGTTATTAAAATAACCGGACACTCCGCCCGCCAATTTTGGGGGATTCCCACAGACACTATGTTCTTATCAATACGTAGATGAGGGAGTTGGGAACGGCGTAGGGGTAGACGAGAGCGGAGAAGCAGAAACTGGACCAACCGTCGTGGATGGGCCTTGGTCGACAGGAAGTTTCTGGTTACCTAATGGTAATATCGTTTGAGTTCCATCGTCATTAAATAATACGTAAGATACATCGCCGGGGAAAAATAGAAAGATGGCTTCTGATCTGTTGTCGTTTAGGAAGTAGATAGCTCGTTCAATTCCGCTGCCGCCAAAAAAGTCTGGTGCTCCAGCGATTTTGTTGAATTCGGATACTAAAGCTCTGTTCCTAACTTCGCCTTCTAAAGCGCTTATTTTTTTGCTGTCATATAGTTCTGCTGCCTGTTCAGCACTCAATCTGGGCTGATCTTTCGGTAACTCTCCAATGGCAATGAGAACAGGTCGTATCCATTCCCCCCAACCGTGACTCTTGTCAGCGATGATTTTGTCTAGTTCGACTTTTTGCTCACTTGATGCCTGGGCATATGCCGACTCATAGAATGAACCATCGTATACTGATAACCAAAAATTCGAATCGTTAATGATTTGAGACGGGGATGCGTATGATGCAAGACCCAAGTAAAATATTGAGAATGTAATTGAAAGAACAAGCACAGTTGTAACTGCCACAGCAATTGGCAGAGAGTGACGTTTCAGTCTTATCGTTAAGGGCATTGGTGGTTGGGGGCAATAATCTGTGAGATTTTTAATCCTCTTTCGTAAGCTCATTTTGTTCACCAGTAATTTTTATGAAAAGTGCTTCAGCGAGTTTGGATGGCAAAATTTTGCTTGTGTCATCTAGCAGTAGGAAGTTTCTGTCTTTGGCTTCTGCCAATAAAGTATTTCTGCATGTTTCTAGTTTTTTGCATTTTTCGCAGTCGCCTTCGTGTTTGTACCAGACTTGAATGCCGTTCTTAGCAGAGAAGGTTACAAAAGCGGGAGTTTTAAAGGGGTTACTGTACCCTTTGAGAAAACCCCTCTCGGCGTTAAGTGTTTCGACGTCGATTTTGTTGATTTTTGCGACTTCTTGTAGGGCGTCGCCGATTTTTAGGTTGGCTATGTCGAGGGATTTGTGGACTGTTTGGCGTGTGACCTTTAATTTTCGTGCAATGTTGACTTCTTGGAGTCCGGCGCTTTTTAGGTTCCAGATGGCTCTTTGTTTAGGCGTTAGGTATCCAAAGCTTAGAGTCATTTTGCAGTCCTGTAAGCTACTAACAGCTTACATTGTAAGCTACATAATTTATGCATATAAGCCTTTCTTTCGCGTATTCCAATAGCTCTTTTATGTCACCAAGTGAAGCCATTAAGGTCAGATTATTTACTTTTTTCTAGGGCTATATTATAGTTTTTTAAATCGTGTGTAGGCTCTCAAGGCATTAATCTTAGTCTATTGGCAGCGACCAAAAATTTACACCGACAAGTTGTTACGGAGTTACAGGACTGACGTTTACTATATGTTAATTTTTATAAGGGCTGGTTTGTGTAGGCAGCTCTGGGGAAAGCGGTTAGCCTTTGTCCTCTCCCTTTGGCGGCTGGACTTGCCTTTCCCCGTGAATTGACCAAGTTCAGGTTTCTGTTGCTTCTTTTAAAAAGTTACGGGCTGTAGAAACTACAAACAGAGCCAAAACAGCGGACATTGCAAATTCACTCAAGCAGACAAGAGATTCATAGTTCACACTCTGCTGGAGTTTATAATAAAAGAATAACTCTCTCCAATCCCTAGTGAATAGGAGTGGGGGAAGGCGGTTTACATAATGGACTTTAGCTGGTCAATGTAGGGCTTTTAGGACTTGGTCGTAGTAGCGTGGGCAGTAGGTTAGGGTGATTTGGTGGAAGCTTTTGCCGGGTTCGGGTGATTGGACTTCTTCAAGGTTGCCTTCGACGATTATGGTTTCGTCTTTGTGTACTTGCTGGCGGAACTCTTCCATGTAAGAAAAGACTCGGACGACTTCTTCGCTGCCGCTTGGACCCGACAGAACCTCTATGGGTTCAATACCGTAAACTGAAGGAATAAACGGTCCGTCATCATCAACTGTGACGCGGGCTTTGATTTTTGCCCAACCCCGCCTTGTAATGCAAAGCTTTGGGTCATACTCATTCACGATTTCGTCCCAAGCCTTGACTGGTTCAAACTCGGCTTTGATAACTCTGCCACTGTTTTTGCGGTCATCATATAAGCCGTAGATTTGTTTGCGGCGTTGATGCCAAATGAAGTCTTTAACTTCAAAATTGGTGAAAAGCCACCGTTTACCGTCCATGACGTGGTCGGAGGCGAATTCGTTTGTTAGTCCCGATGCTGGGGCGTCGTACAGTTTGGCGAGGGTTTGACGCATTTTGGCGTTTTGCTGTTTACCATAAATCGTAAAGTCGATGTCGCTGTATTTTGGGTGATGAAAACCGTGAAGCATGGAACCGAAAACTCCAAAGTCACTGGTTTGCAGTCCTGAACTGGTTGTAGCGATTTTCAGCGTGCGTTCCATCGCGGCAAGCAACTCGTCAGTTGGACCCTGCTTTAGCAGTTCCGCAAGACGCTTCTGAGGCTCATGAACTTCCATTATGTCCTTGTCTTTAACGCCGACTAATTCTACACCAAGCATTTCGTGAAAAACAAGGTACTGCGGATACTTTTTGGCGACAAGCTTCATGCCTTCATCGTTATAGAACTTGTAAAAGAGCATGTTTCTGCCTTCCCGGGGCGCTCGGGGGTCGGTGGATTGAAAAATTTTTGATGAGGCATACTCGGCGTCGCACAGGTAAGTGTTTGGTGGGTGATTGTAGCCGAAGACGCGGAAAAGCAAGCCTTCCTGGGTTAAGATGCTGTCGCGGTCACGCAGTTTAAAGTTTAGATTGTTGTTGGCCAAATGTATTCTTCCTCCGACGTTGCAGTGCCCACGACGACTTGGTAGAAGACTTCGCTGCTTGTGGTGGATTCGACTTTTTCAAGTTTGCCTGAGACTTTGATTTCGCTTCCCTGTTTGGCTACATTACGGTAGCAGCCAATGTTTGACACAACTTGGACGGGGATTTTGTCAAACGGCAACTCGGATTCGGGGTCTTGCGGTTTGTAACCTGAAATCTTGTAGGTGGCGGGGCGGTAAATGGCTTCGCGGTCGCTGCAAATCGTGGCTTGGAAACGTACGGGTGCAAGCGGCGTGTACTTGTATTGGCCAAACTTGGTTTGGACTTCATCAAATTGGCGAGTTGCGTTGTACATGTAAATTTTGCCTTGGTAGCGTCCTTGGAATTTGCGGGCTGCATCCAGCCTGTTGCCGACAATGTATGTTAGTTTTCCAGCGTTAACCAGTCGTTCAACTGCGGATTCTACACGTCGAAAATTGTCAGTGCCGTACACGACAAAGTCAATGTCAGAATGAGGCGCATGCATGTTAAGCGCCAAGGAACCGTGCAAGCCTAAATCTGAAATGTGCACGTCTGCTTCTTGACCGATTAACTTGATTAACTCTAAAGCTTTAGCTTGCAAATCGTCAAGTTTGGGTAAACTGTTGAGCCAACTTAGACGGTCTCGGGGCACAAAAACTTCTTCTATACGGTTTAGGGGGGCTGTGATGAGTTCTTTGCCGCGGTTTTGGTCATAGTAAAGGTAGTCTGGGAAGTTTTTGCGAAAGGCTTCAATGAAGGTTTGGTAGTTTTTAGCGGTGTAAAGTTTCTCGGCTCGGAAGAGTTCGTTTTGTCCATACCGCCAGGTGCGTTCAAGCATTTCCACGTTAAACATGTCCTTGTATTTGGCGGGAATGTATTTGAGAAACGCAAACACGCGGTCACCTGGATGCTCATAACCGAAAGTGTTCATGATGAAGCCGTCGCTGGTGACAAACGTGTCGCCGTCCATTGGAACCCAATTCTTAACTACCATGAATAATACACGGGTTTAACAAGGAATTAAAAGATTAAAAAACGTATTGCAGAAAACTTTGAAGCAGTTAACGTGAACGTGCATCATTGACGTTTAAGCGGTTTTCTCGATTATAATTTTTTTTCCTTCCACGTAGATTTCAATGTTGTCACCGATTTTAGCGTTAATCGCTTTTACTACGTCTTCGGGCAGGTAAACTATGGGTTTCTTTCCAGCAGTGCTTATTTTTCGCTTCAATTTTAATGGCTGAACTATACTTCTCAGGCGGTTTCTTATGGCGCTGTACTGTTCGGGCGTAAATAGTTCTTCCTTGCAGTTTGGGCATCTCAACGCTTTTACGTTGCGTAAGATAATATCGCCGTATTCAAAGTCAACCTCAACCTCTTCATATTGTGTGTTGCATTTTGGACAGCTTGACATTTGTTTATCTTCCTTTTGTTATGGTTATAATGATTACTTGTTCGGATGACTCTTGGCAGACTGCAACCCAAACGCCAGTTTTAGTTCTAAGGGCATATCTTGTCTTGGTTTTTCCTTCTTTTTGCTTTTTGCCTTCCCATACTAGTTTTTCGATAAGTCCAGGGTCTAAATCGTATTTTAAAGAGCGTTCAACGGCATGACGAGTTAGGCGTATAGGCTTTTTCTGCACGGGTACCCAATAAAATTATACGTGTATAAGACGTATTTAAGCATTAACTGGAACAAAATCCAAAACGTTATTCAACCAAAAAGACAAACAGATAGTTGACTACTTTTTTAGTCAATAAATCTCAAATACCCAAACAAACCACTGGCTATTGAGAAAAAAAGTCATGTTTAAACCTTCATTAGTCATTCCAACCGAGAATCCTGAACCTGCAACGCCGCAGCCTGCAAATCATGGTTCAAAACGAAGTTGGGGCAAAAAATTTTACGTTTTAGCGGCAGCTATTATTGTGGTGGTGCTTGTTTGTGCATTTTTGTTTTCCAACTATTCAGCAGCCACTATACCTTTAAGTTTAAACTATGAGGTTGGGGAACGAATGGTTTATGCTTCTTCGTGGCAAACAACAACAGAAAGATACAATCTAACCATAAACATTCCAGCCACACAAACCACCAACGGCAACTCCACTTTAACTATTAACATTTTAAGCCTAAACGGCGACACTTACACCTTAAACAACACTTACAATTTTGACATTCTAGGCAAACCCTTAAATACAAACATGACCCAACAAATAACAAAAGCCGACTACGTCAACAACTTTTTGGTCGGCGATGCCGCACGGTTACTCAACATGACCGGCGACAAATTTGATTACTACAAGCTTAACTTGTTGCAGGCAACAATCGGCGAAAGCATCCAAATCCCCGTTAACACTGGCAACGAAAGCATAGGCACCACAGGCACCCTAAACGTCAAATTCGCAAGCGTAGAAGAAATAACGGTTCCAGCAGGCACCTTCAAAGTGTTCCGGCTCGACTACACCGCCGACTTTACCATACACGCAAACCTGCAAGGAGGAATACTTAACATTCAACTACCTGAACCGGTGCCTGGACAAATTACGGGACAAACCTTTCTTGAATATGGAACCTGCCGCTTAATCAAATCCACTGTAACAGAAACCAACCAGTTCACAGGACAAATAAACTACAACGCAACTTACACGTCAGAAAGAATTCTCACAGAATTAATCAAACCATAACTCTTTTTGGGTTTGACTAATTTGGTAGTCAAAAAACCCTAAATCCAAAACCCACCAAATAGAATGCTTATGAGCACTGCAATAGCGGGTCTTCACAAAATTCTCAAAGACGAAACCAGACGCAAAATCATCCTACAACTAAACGACAAGGGCGCCCAAAGCTACACTGAACTACTTGAAGCAACAGGGGCAGGCAGCACTGGACGCCTTAACTACCACCTAAAAATCCTCAGCGACCTCCTAACCAAAAACGAGGCAGGACAATACACGCTCTCAGAAAAAGGTAAAGTAGCCGTCAAACTAATCGCCGAGTTTCCAGAAGACAGCAACCAAGCCGCAAAATTTCGCAACCAAAAACTCTTGCTCGCCATCGCAGCATTCGGCAATTTTCTCTATCTTGCAATTATTTTGGCTTTTTACGCGGCAGGTCAACTGGAACTTTACAGGTTAGCTACTGGCGTAAGCGCTTCTGCTGTCGGCATGGTTTTTCTTGTTATTATTTATCGTGTGCAGAAATCGGCTTCGCTTCCAGGCGCAGATGAGGAAGCGGTTCATATGAGGCTTGGTTATGTTTGCGGTGGAGTGGGCTTGTTTTTGCTGGTTGGCTTCTTTGGTGTGGGCGTGGTGTTTAGGGTTGTTTCTGACTTTTTAGGTTGGCGTTTCACAATGGGAAATCCGCTGTATGAAACCTTATGGAACCCCGTGTACATGCTGTTTTCGATGCTTATTTTGCCTGCATTCGGGGGAATCTTGTTTTACTATTTAGGGAAAAGCAAAAAATTTAGGCGACCAAAATGGGCGGTTTGGTTAAGAAGCCACTTCTGAAAAAAATGAAGTTGACGAGTTTTTTCGTCAAAAAAACCTAAATTCGAAAGGCACACCATTTAACTTCATGAGTTTAAGCTTAGAAGCCCTGCATAAAATCCTAAAGGACAAAACCCGAAGCAAAATAATCCTGACCTTGTCACAAAAAGGCAGTCTAAGTTATAGCAGTCTCATGGACGTGTTAGGTCTAAG
This sequence comes from Bathyarchaeia archaeon, assembly GCA_042296865.1. Lineage (GTDB taxonomy): Archaea > Thermoproteota > Bathyarchaeia > Bathyarchaeales > Bathycorpusculaceae > Bathycorpusculum. Next base: position 1,004,949 of record CP170178.1, read on the forward strand.
CAGCACGGGAACGCTAAATTATCATCTAAAAATTTTAGGGGAGCTTTTAACAAAAAATCAGGAAGGACATTACCTTCTTTCAGAGAAGGGTAAATTTGCTGTTCAAATGCTAAAAGAGTTATCAAAAGAAAACAACAACAGGCAATTAGGTTTAAACGGTTTTTCCGCAAAAAATTTGGTTTGGATTGGAGTTTCAAACGGACTTTTCCTTCTTATAATGGCCTATTTTTACTTTACCTACAGCATTCCCAGCTATTGGCTACTCTCTAGCTTAGTGTTTTTTATTGCAAGCATTTTCTCCATGATTGCGTTTGCTAAACTACCAAATACCATACGCGATGTTTCGCCTGAGAAACGCCGAAAAGGAACAAAATACGGGTTTACCATTATGGGTGCAGGTATAGGCATGTTTGGAGGCATTTTTGGCGGAGGCCTGCTTCTTCTTGGTATAGGCAGGTCTCTGCGTTTGTCTGGGGTTTCGTCGGTTCTTCTTAGTTTTAATTTATGGGTGACTGCAGGTATTGTTGTAGGCGCCATAATTGGAGGCTTGATTGGCTACATTGTTTTCCGCAGAAGCAGATACGCAAAAACAAGCTATTACAGCCTCTAATAAAATAGCGTAACGTTTTGACGAGGGTTTTAGTCAAAAAAACCTAAATCTAAAAACCTCTAACTAAATCCTATGAGCTTAAGCATTGACTCCCTACATAAAATTCTCAAAGACCAAACAAGAAGCAAAATAGTTCTTTTGCTTTCTGAAAAGGGCAGTCTAACCTACACTAACCTTATGGAAACTTTAGGCTTAAGCGGTACTGGAACCTTGAATTATCACCTAAAAATTTTAGGCGACCTAATAACAAAAAACGAACAAGGACAGTACATTCTTACTGAGAAAGGCAAACTTGCATCTAAAATATTAACCGAGTTTCCAAGCGAAAAAGATAAACTGCAACAACACAGAAACCAAAAAAAGTTTTGGACAGTTGCGGCTCTAAGCCAAATCGTCTACTTAGTAACCGTTTTAACCCTTTACCAGTTAAGTTACATTGACTTTAGCAGGCTAATTCTCTACTCGATAATGGTTGTTGGAAGCATAGGCTTAGCTTACTTGGGCTACACCATGCCTGACAGGACTCCAATACCCGGTTCTGAGGAGGAAAGAAAGAAATTCCAAAAATTCTACCCTATCGCTGGCGGTCTTGCGGGGTTAGTTGCAGGGTTTTTTGGTCCAGTAGTGGCTACCTTTGTTTCTTTATGGTTGGGTGGACCGAACTTTTTAAGAATCATAAATGCGCCCATTGAGATTCTATCTTTTGTAGCAAGTCTAATTGTTATTGGCTCAATCATCGGGTATATCGTGGGTAAACGTAATGATTTTAGGAAACCAAAATGGATGGTAAAAATAGATGAAAAGTTTGGGTTTTAACTGGTCGCCTCAGCGGCGGGCTGACGTTTAATAAGCTCGTTAACTGCGTTGCTTAATCGTGTGCAAACTTCTTTGCGCGCCTCAACGGACGTGTCAACTTCAAACTTCTCAAGTTCCTTACGCAAAGCATCGGATTTAGTGGAAAGCTCCTGCTTCCTTGCCACATAACTGTCATGCAGTTTGTCCTGCTCCAACGTGAAATTCTGCAGAGTCATCTCCATCTCGTTCTTAGCCGAAGTTAACTCTTGCCGTGTCTGCTCAAGCTTTTTAGCTGCTTCTTTTTTGGCGCCAAACTGGAAAACGCCAAACTTTAGTTTTTCCTGATTAGCAACATCCTCTTCAAGCACGCGGACGCGAGTTGTTAAACGATTAACGTCACCGTTGCGTTTGTTGCTTATAACGCGGGATTTCTCAGCGTAGTCAGCGTCGGCGTCGCCTAACTGGTGGTTAACATCGTGAAGGGCTTTTTCTGTTTCGGACAAGGTTGTTTCTTGTACGCGTTTTTCCGCTAACGCTTCTTGAACGGTTAGAAACGCTTGTTCACGTTCCTTAGTGAAGGCTTCGTCAACTTTCAGGTTGGAGGATGCTTCAAATTCTGATACTACTTGACGCAGATTAACCAGCCAATCATCATAATACTGGCTAAAAGGTGACAACGCAAAGGTTTGCTCACCTAAACGTTGGATGCTAACTAAGGTTTTTTCTGCAATCTCTTGCAACGTGGGCTCCACGGTTTCTTCATTGAGGTATTTGGCGCCTGTTTTTGGTTTTTTTGTTTTGGACTTCTTCTGGTTTTGGCTTTTCTGAAATTTAGCGCCTGAATTACGCCGAGAGCCGCTCCTTGAACTGGAACTCATACAATCCTTTGAGGCACAGGAAATATTTAAACAATAACACAATCCCACCCCATGCAGGCTGAATAACGATAAAATGTAGGGTAACCAACCTATTTGCAGTCTATTTGGATGCTATTAGGGGTTCTATGTTAGAACTATAGAGGGGTAGGTAAAAACTAGCCTATTTGGAGCCTATTACAGTAGTTCCGCAGGTGGCTTATGAGGCTGCTCAATTTCTCTTCGGAAATGATGTGCCATCTCAAAAAGCTTAACACAAGACCTCTTCAACTCAACCCTCAACATCTTAGCAAACACAACGTTAGCTAAAACCCAAACATTGTAAACAAAAGTCGACATCAACGTATAGACAACCCTAACCGTGCGGTTTGTACTGGTTGTTTTAGCCTCCACAGCATCATGCATCCTAAAACCCGTCTCAATCCCCCACCTCTTACGATACTCCTCAGGCAACTCCTCAAACGCCAAAATCACCCTTAAAATCGACAAATTTGTCAAAAACACGTTATAACGATTAACAACCAAATCATCAGGCGAAGCACCATGCTTCATAACCATAAACAGGCGACAAAACGCTACCCTATTAAAAGTACCAACCATCCTAAAATCAATCTCAGCCGGCGTCTCTTTGCGGTCATAAGCTAAAATGGCACGTTTAACTCCTGAAGTCCTAATGGCTGGAGCAAGAAACGGTTGGCGCAACTGCTTAAGCTTATTTACCACGTTGACTCCATGAAACCCCCTGTCAACAAGCAAGGTGCGAATGCGTATACCTCTGGCCCTAGCTGCCAAAAGTAGCGTCTCAAGAATAAAGGGATCATCATCTAACGACGTTAAGGGCATAGTAAACACGGTAACGCGTTTGCCTGCTTCCACCACGTGCAGTGAAGCATGCATGTAGAATCGTCTTGTTCCCCTATCGCATTTGCCCTTGCGTATTTGGTTGTTGTCTTTGCCATAGTAACGGTCGCAAGATAGGTCGATGGCGGCTAGGACTGGTTTTTTGAAGGCCCTTTTGCGTTTGAGCTTTTCGATGACTGCGTCGTTTGCTTGAGTTAGCATTTTGTAGGCGTCTTTGGGGTTGAGGCTTTTTAGTCGTCTTAGGAGCGTGTCTGCGGAGGGGGCTTTTTGGGTACATGCAAGGTTTTGTAGGCCGCTCTCCGCATATTGCTTTTGGACGGTTAGGTAGAGGAGGCTTTTAATGAGCTGTTCTTTGGTGTATTTGCTGTTTGGTGCAAGGGGTATTGTGAAGTGCTCTTTGAGGGTTGATAGGGCTGTTTTATAGGACAGTTCATTTATTTCTCTCTTGGGAGGCATGTACCCAGTTGTCTTGCTAGGACGGTTCGTCTGGGTTCACCTAATGGTGAGTTGCATGCCTCCCAAATTTAAAATCAACGCTTGAACCAATCATTGCTTGAAAAACTCACTTGCGGAACTACTGTATTAGAAACTATATGCAGAAAACCTATAGGGGGGTAGATTCGTATTGGCGCAGAAACAAGCCAAAAACATGTCCAGCATCAAGTTTTCGAAACAGCCATTTTTTGCCTAAATAGGGCAACATATATAATGACAATTATCCATTCTGCCCTCATCAATTAAGTTGGCGTAAAGGATGGAAATACCGCAAACCAAAATCACATGGAAAACAGTGCTTTTCCCAGCGATTGGTATTTCAGCTTTTTTCATTTACATTTACATGTTCCAAGTTGACATAATAGGCATCATAAACACCCTGCAAACCATCAACCCCTTGCCATACGCGTTAGCCACAATGCTTAGTATCCTTGAAATCTTGTTCTTTTCAATTTCATGGCGGGTACTTGCAAACTTTTTATACATTAGGTTATCCGTGGTACGTTCTTACCTGTTTGTTTGGTACGGCATCTTCGTGGACACAATTGTTCCTGCCGAATCAGTTAGCGGCGAACTTGTCCGTGTGTATCTTATTACAAAAGAGCAGGGAAACAGCAAATGCGGACCAGCTATGGCTTCTCTTGTTACACACCGTTTTTTAGGCATGGGCATGAACGTTGCAGTTCTTTTAATTGGCATAGTTTTGATGGTTACTGGCGGTCAAACACAGCTTAACGCATTAATTTTTAATTCTATTCTTTTGGTGGCTGTAGGAATTTCGGCGACCTTGATTGCGTTAATTATTTTGTCCTTTAAGGAGAAATGGACGACTAAACTCGTTGAATGGGCAATAAAAACCGCCAAATTCCTAAGCAGGGGACACTGGAACCTTAACCAGCTTAAAGAGAATGCACATCAAATCACTCAAGGCTTCCACGTATCCATGAAAGAATTCAAAAACAAGCCCAAACCAGTATTTGTCTCGATGTTTTACTTGATTGTAACATGGCTTTTCAGTCTTGGCATACAATACTTGGTTTTCATGTCTCTGGGGGTTGAAGTTTCCTGGAGCATGATTACTATTACAGCTGCAATAGTGTTGGCTGTGAAGTCAATTCCAGTAGGAATCCCTTTTGAAGTAGGCATCCCCGAAGCAACCATGACGACACTGTACATGGCTTTCAGCATTGACCCCGCAGTTGCCGCCACAGCTACCATTTTGTCAAGACTGCTTACGCTTTGGCTACGATTTTTTATTGGTTTTGCTGCACAGCAATGGTTAACCTTTAAGCCAATCATAAATTCAGCGGCTAACCAGCCCACGGTTTAACTGCAAAGCTTAAAAACTCACAGGTTCAACACAGAAGTAAGGAAACAGGTTTGGACATAATAATCAAGGATGCTTCGCTTAAAGATTTGCAGGAAATGGTGGAGATTGAAAAGCAGTGTTTTACTTCTGAAGCGTTTAGTAGGCAACAGATTTCTTACTTGTTGACGGATTATAACTCGATTAGTTTGTCTGCAAAGGTTAACGGTAGCATTGCAGGGTTTGTTATTTTGCAGCTTGAAAATAGTGATGACACAGTTTTTGGGCATATTATAACGCTTAATGTTGCTGCGTCTTATCGAAGAATGGGTATAGCTCAAAGGCTGCTTTTTGAGACTGAAAAAATTTTAAGGTCCCAGGGTGTGAAGGAGTGCCGTTTAGAGGTTCGGCAGGATAATAGTGCTGCTTTGAAGTTATATCGACAGTTGGGTTATGTGGATATTGGTTTGCTTGAAGGGTATTATGGCAAAAAGCATGGGTTGTACCTAAAAAAGAATTTATGATTCACCAATCAAGTTAGGGCTTTGCTTTTGAAACAAACGTTTAAAAGTTTAGACGCCGATTGTTGTGGATGGTGGGGAGATATGGGGGATTCCCGAGGAAGAAAAGCCAACGAACAGACACTTGTCCAGACAATTGTCGTTCTAATAAGAAACACTACCTGGCGATGCGGCAAACTTGAGAAATCCATTGTCCGACACCTCTATAAGCGTCATGAAAATTTTGGTAACCCAGCAGTTTCAGTCAAAGAAATCATGGTTAACCTAAATATAACGGGCGAAAAAAAAGACGAATGCCTTGACGCCTTAAAAAGGTTAGAAAAAAGAAACATTGTAAAAATAATGCCGCTGGAAGCACGCGCAACATACGCACGTACTTTCCCATAAAATTTTTTATTTCTCTTTTGCAGCTTCGACCCATTTATAGACAATCTTCGGCGAAACCTTCAACTGTAACGCAACATCATCAACTGACGCTGCGGCTAATTCTTCAACGTTTTTTATTCCCAAAGAGTAAAGTTGAGCCGCTCTTTTTTCACCGATACCCTTAACACTTGTCAAGGGGGAGGCTGCCTGTTGCCCAACAATAGCCGGTGCAGCTTCAGTTTGAACTATCTCTGTAGAGCTCTGTTCTTGAATAGCAGAAGATACGGACACTTCAACGTTTGCTGCCGCTGTTTCAACTGGCAATTTTACCGCTTGTACAGCTTCAGCAGGAACTGATTCGGCGACTGGTTCTGGTTCGATGGGGGTTTGGTCTTTAACTGGCGCTAGCTGCACTGTTTCCTCTGCAGGAACTGATGCAACAGTGGATACCGCCATTTTTTGGGTGCTACTTTTTGCTTTTGGTCTTTGATAATATCCTAAACCGACTGAAAGGACACCTATAACAGCGGTAGATATAATCCATAAGCTTCTTTCTGCTTCTTGAAAAATAACCGCTGAAGCAATGGTGAGTGCAAAAAAGAATGCTGCCACAATATACAATGTAACGTCTGAACGCATTTTTGTTCCCTGAGACAGCTATTTCCCAATTTTGGGCTTAAATAACTTTCCCCGAGAAAACAGGTTTTGAAAAAACGTGGTTATTGTAAGAGTTCAGCATCAGAAGGCGCTTGTTTAATTAGGCCATGCTTCATCAGCAACTCTGTTGATTCCCTAGCATTCTTTATTATCGCGGAAGCGCGCTCGTAAAGTTCTTGCCTACTGGGTTTAACTCTTGCCACGCCTTGCTCGATAGATTTTAAAGCACATGCAACGGCTTCACGGGGGAAAACTTCCCATTCACTCATTGTTGGCAACAAGTTTTTTTCGTCCATTCCACGCTCTTCAGCGTAACGGGCAAGTTCGGTTGCTGCGGCTATGCACATGTCATCGGTGATGGTTTTTGCTTTAACGTCAAGAACTCCTCTAAAGATGGCCGGGAAACCCATACTGTTATTAACTTGATTAGGAAAATCGCTGCGTCCAGTTGCGACCACGCGTGCTCCTGCTTCTTCTGCTTCCCATGGCCAAATTTCTGGAATCGGGTTAGCGCAAGCGAAAATTATGGCGTCTTTTGCCATGCTTTTTACCCACTCGGGCTTTATGGTACCGGGACCTGGTTTTGAAGCGGCGACAACCGCATCTACCCCCTTGAAGGCTTGTTCTATGCCGCCTGTTCTGCCTTCAGCGTTTGTTTTTTGGGTAACATCATATTTCCATGGGTCTTCCTGCTGGTTAATGTCTGGTCTTCCTTTGTAAATCACGCCTTTAGTGTCAGCTAAAATGATGTTGCCAGGTTTTACGCCCCAACGCATAAGAACGTAAGCGGTTCTAATGTTTGCAGCACCTGAACCAACCAACGTGATGAGGCTTTCCTGCGGCTTTTTGCCTACAAGTTTGAAAGCGTTCATCAATCCCGCCAAAATAACGGTTGCAGTGCCCTGCTGGTCATCATGCCAAACTGGAATGTTCATTTCTGCCCGTGCAGTCTCAAGCACTTGGAAACATTTGGGTTTCTCAATGTCTTCAAGGTTAATGCCCCCAAAAGTTGGTTCAAGAGCTTTACAGATTTTTATGATTTCGTTTGGATCTTTTGTTCGCAGACAGATGGGGAAAGCATCTACGCCGCCAAGATACTTGAACAGAAGAGCTTTTCCTTCCATAACAGGCATCGCAGCTTCAGGTCCAATATCGCCTAAACCTAAAACACGTGTACCGTCACTTATTATGGCAACGTAATTCCAACGGTTTGTTAATTCGAAAGATTTGTCTGGTTCTGCATTGATTTCTTTGCATGCCGCGGCGACTCCTGGAGTGTACCAGATTGCAAAGTCATCAACACTTCGGATGGTACATTTAGGGATGACTTGCATTTTTCCTTCGTAAAACCTGTGCATTTGCGGTGATAACTGTGCAGGTTTTTTTGCTTTCGCAAGTAACTCTTCTACGGTCGGTTTAACATGTGAATTTTCCGTAACCATTCATGTCGCCTAACTACTTTGAAAAGACATGATTGATTAATAAATTTGGTTACTAGAAAACAAGCAAGCTTAAGCCAAACGTGCAAGATTGCACCTGATTGTTAATCTCGCCGTCACACATAATAAGTATAAAAAAAGAAAAAATCTTTTCTCGGAAATTCATTCAAGACTTTGGGCGTCTAGTATCTTGGTCTGTAACCGCCGCCGCCACCGCGACGATCGCCGCCGCCTCGACTATCACGGCCTCCACCATATCCTCCGCCGCCACCGCGTCTGTCTCGACCACCGTAACCGCCACCGCCACCGCCGTATCCGCGTCCGCCGCCTCTACCGCCTCCGCCGCTTCTGTAAGGTCTGCGTTGTTGTTCATATGTTTTGCTGGAAACATTGTTTTCTGTGTTAACTTCAACTGCTAGTGGTTCAGCTGCTGGTTCTAGTTTGCCGTATTTGCCGATGTTTAAGCGTATGTTGCCTTTGAAGAGTGTTACGTAACCGTTTTCAATGCGGATGGTGTCGCCGTCGTTTACTTTTTCAATGTTGTCATCCCAAAGTGTTAGATATACAACACCTGTTTCGTCACCGACTAATGCGTCGCTGACTTTATGTGCTGATCCATCTCTGCCCATGGGGATTTCGCGTATTTCAGTTTTGGATACTACTTTGGCCGTAATGTTAACCGCTCGTGATTGTGGGGTTAACTCTCCGACTTTTGCTTCTACTGGTTCTTTTTTGTTTTCGAAAAAACCTTCAACAGCCAATTGGTTCTACATCCTATTTTGGTAATCTAAAGACAGAGTACATTTTTTGTGCACTTAAGTGTTTCGCTATTCTGTTTACCCTCGATTTGCGGTTACCATATTAACCTGAGACTGCATCTTAGATTTTTATGAAAAAAGCGTACGGAATAATTGCTGCTGCAGCCGTTTTAGCCCTAATTTTAGGCATAACAGCAATTATCCTGTTAAACGCCAACCAACCAGACGCTTCTCAAACACCAACGCCAACATCGACTGCACCCAACCAAACGCCAACAGCATCCACACCAACACAGTCTCCAACACTTTCGCCCAGCCCAACCCCAACAACTTACCATGGAGTCCCAGTTTACAATTACAGCATTGTTCATACGTATCCGCATGATTCGTCAGCTTTCACACAAGGACTGGATATAGATGAGGGCGGCAAAATGTTTGAAAGCACAGGATTAAATGGTGCTTCCTCTCTGCGGCGAGTTAATTTGGCTGATGGTCAAATCATGCAACAGTATAATTTGCCGTATGAATATTTTGGGGAAGGAATAGCAGTTGTCGAAGACAAGATTGTGCAGTTAACCTGGCAAAACAGGATTGGATTTGTTTACGACAAAGAAACGTTTGAGTTGCTGGGCAATTTTAGTTATAACACTGAAGGTTGGGGGTTAACTTATGATGGAAACCGATTAATCATGAGCGACGGTTCCTCAACCCTGTACTTTCTGGATGCAAACACTTACCAAACAATCGGCAGCATCAACGTACACGATGGCAACGGTCCAGTTGAACAACTCAACGAGCTTGAATACATCAACGACACTATTTACGCTAACATTTGGAAATCTTCAAAAATTGCAGTAATAAACCCTACATCAGGTCAAGTTGAAGCCTACATAGATTTAGCAGACACGGCTCAACACTTCACTGCAAAAGACCCAAACGCTGTGTTAAACGGAATCGCCTATAATTCGCAGACAAACCAGCTTTTTGTTACAGGAAAATATTGGTCCAGCCTTTACGAGATTCAACTGCAAAAAACAGGGTAGTCTTGAAGGTTTAGCAATGTAAAACAATATAACCAAAATGATTGCTGAGCTAACACCTATTTTCATCAAAGCCGTAAAAGTGAGTAACCGAACCGTTTAATTTCAAGCAAAACAGAAATTCAATTAGGACTTACTTTTAATGGTTGACTTTTTTAGCGGCATCATTCTAAACATAATAATCATAGCTGTAGCCTTCGCTGTTATGGATTGGGCAAGCAACTTAACCATTAACAATGCAGTTAAAGTTTCAAACATAACAAGGCTAGGCAAAACCGCTGTCGGGTTTAGTCTCATCGCTTTCTCCACGTCGCTGCCTGAGTTAACCGTTGGAGTAATCGCCGCTTTTTCTGGTGGCGCAGCTCTTTCAATAGGCAACGTTTTAGGTTCAAACATAGTAAACATAAGTGTTATTGTCGGTGCAGCATCAATCATAGTGTACCTTAGGGCACGTCGACAATTCAAACGTAACAAAGAAGTCAAAGATAACATCGTCAAAAGCAACATCGTCAAATCTTTAGCTAAATCAGATTTAGGAAGCATATATTTTGGCTTGTTTGTTTCCTCAATCATCCCGATTGTCCTAATTTTTGTTTCTACCGCCGCTTGGCTTGTAGGCCTTATCTTAATAGCGATTTTTATCGGTTACATGTATCAACTTACAAAAGTAAGAATCCCTGAAGAAGAAAGCGAACCAGTAACGGCACAAGAAAAACGGCACCTAAAAAAATTCGTTATTTACACTCTTGCAGGCGCCATTGGGGTAGTGGTAAGCGCCTATTTTCTTGTAGAATCAGCGGTTATAATTGCGGAAGCAGCTGGTTTATCGCAACAGGTGATTGGGGCAACTATAATCGCAATTGGCACAAGCTTGCCAGAGTTGACTCTTGACATTAAAGCTATTCTTAAAGGCCACGCGGGGTTAGCTTTTGGTGACATTATTGGAAGCAGTTTTGTTAACATAACTTTAATCCTTGGAATAGCCCTTTTTGTTCCAGCCCTTTTAGGTTCCCCCGTTGAGTTAACCATAAGCGTGTTTCAAAATTTGGTTCTGTTTTCGATTGTTACCAACCTGCTTTTCTGGTATTTCCTTTCAAGAGGCCACATTGGACACAAAGAAGGCTTAGTATTCCTGTTCATCTACATACTTTTTGTAGTAACAACCATTGGAACACTGTAAACTTACGCTGATGTTAACGTAAACATCGGCAAGTTTTAAAAATCCGCAAACACACTAGCTCCAATGGTGTCCTATTGGTAGTTTCAGTTTCAATAGCGCTAGTCATTGCTGCAGTCATCATATTAATCGGGTTTCTAGCTAACTATCTTTTCAAAAAAACAGGTTTACCTGATATGCTAATATTGATAGGGCTAGGTGCATTGTTTGGTCCGCTATTGGGTTTTTTTGATACTGGCATCATCAAAGGCTTTGCCCCATACATAGCAGCCTTAGCGTTAGCGTACATACTGTTTGACGGTGGCATGGACTTAAACATACGCCAAGTATTCAAAAACAGCCCCAAAGCAATTCTACTTGCCGCTTTAAGTTTTACTTTTAGTATTTTAGGCGTAGCTGGATTCATGATGGCGGTGTTCAACTTACCGGTAACTTACGCTTTACTTTTTGGAAGCATAGTTGGCGGAAGCAGTTCAGTTGTTGTAATCTCGCTTGCGAACAGAATAAAAATAAGCGATAAAGGCTCAACAGTTCTAATTTTGGAGTCAGCGTTAACTGACATTTTATGTATAGTTATCAGCTTAGCGTTAATCGAAGTTATTGTTACTGGGCAAGCAAACGTGGTTAATATTGGGTTTGGTATAACAACAAAATTCCTTATTGGTACGCTTGTCGGGGTTACTGCAGGTTTTGCATGGCTATTTGCACTTAGAAGAGTCGCAAACTTGGATTTTTCTTATATACTAACTATTGGAATCGTACTTTTAGGTTATGCAGCTACTGAAAGTATAGGTGGCAGTGGCGCTTTAAGCGCGCTTATCTTTGGTTTAATACTTGGAAATGAAAAAGACATTATGCTTGTACTTACAGATATATTCAAGTTTAACATACGGGGCAGTATTGACGGAAAAATTGAGTGCTCAGTAAGTAGAGGGCTTAAACGGTTTGGCTCCGAAATTGCATTTCTTATACGCACGTTTTTCTTCGTATTCTTAGGAATAATTGCTTCGATTTCAAGCATAGAGCTGCTATTTGCAGGAATAATTGTTTCACTACTATTGTTTGTTACACGCTATGGAGCAGTATTCATTGCGACAAGTAATAGTCCACTCAAAAAGGATCGACAAATAATGACTTATATTTTAACAAGGGGTTTAGCAGCTGCTGTTCTCGCCACTTTGCCTGCGCAGTTTAGTCTGTTATATGCTGACTTGTTCATTAACATCGCCGTTGTAGTCATCGTAACCACCGCAATCATTGCCACCATTGGGTCAATTGCTGTTTCGCGTCCTCAAGAAATAAACAAGGTCTTCCAGTTCAAAATACGAAAACAAAAACAGGAGGAACCTTTAGAGCCAATAACCAATAACCCCCAAGTTTAAACATGCTTTTGACTATTTTTTACGCCAATAGCACCTACCCCCCTTAGTGATTTGAAGTTTTGGCCAGTTTTACCTACCCCTCTATAGGTTCCAACATAGAACCACTAATAGCAGCTAAACAGGTTTGTAAAGTAAACAAGCGGCTTAGGCAAGTTTATATTAACTTAGGAGTCATAGAACAAGATAGAGAAGGGTTAATTGTGAAAAGAGCAGTTTTCGCTTCAATTTTCAGTGTTTTATTTCTAATTATTTTGTCAATAGCCATTTCTGTTCGGGCTGATTCAGACATTTGGCTTGATAACCTGACTTATTCGAGTATTAACGGTTTAGAAGCAGCTGGCTGGGTTACTAGCCACTCTTCAGGCATAAGCTTCACTTCCACAGGAATAGTGTTGGATGGGTCAGACGCAGATACCACCCTGCACAAACAAAATCTGCCCGCCGGCGTCTTTAACTGGGCTGCTGAAACTAAAAGCAGATGGCTTGGAGCAGGCCACAGCGGCAGCAGCGTTTATGTGGTTACTGAGAAGCATGTTTATGGTTTTATGCCTGACGGATACTATGATAACTTTGCATTTTATCGTGACAGCGCTAAAGTAAAAACTTTTGAGGGTTATCAAGAAAAACGCGACACATGGATAACTTTGAAAATGGAGAAATCAGGTGAAATCATAAAATTATACTACAATGGTGAACTTATCGGAAACTACACTGAAGTGGATACAACGCCTTCTCAAGTAACTGGAGTTTATATGGTTTCTCCATGGAAAGGTGACGCAGAATATGACTATTTCAAAGTCTGGTCACTTTCAAATGATGGTTCAACAGTTAACCCTACGGCAGAACCAAATGAAACTGTTAACCCAACCAGCACCGTTGACTCTACAGGTTCTCAGTTTAACAGTTTTTTCAGTAACCCCCTTGTGATAATAGGCATAATAGGAGGCGCTGTTGCAGGAGCCGGAGCCGCCGTATATTATTTTGTTGCCGCTGGAGGTAGTGAAGCGGCAGGGTCTGCGGGTGCCAGTTCAAGCGGGGACAATAGTGGCGGTGGAGGTTCAGGTGCCGGCAGTAACGATGGAGGGGGTTCACTTGTTCATCCGTCCAGTAGTGTTCCTAGCACTTTGCAGAGTACTGAGGCGAGTACGTTAAATGAAGTAGCTATGGATGGTTCCAACCCTATGAATTATCATACGCCTACCATGGAAGAGATTGGAATAATGGAATCGGATAATCTAAATATGCTGCATGAAGCATCAAACATTCAGGCTGAGCAAAACGCTGCAAGCAACAATCTACAACAGACCACTCAGAGTGTACAGGATACAGTAAACGCGGGAGACCAGCAAATTCAAAATAACACAACCAACAATCAAAACATACTTCATCAACAAACAAACCAACTCCTTCAGGGTTCAAACAAACCTAATCAAGAAGTAGCTGATAGTGGTAGTTCAAGCAGTGAAAGCTGATAGCTCCTGGCTTTTGCGTTTACCTTTCAGCAATAGCAGAGTGGCGCCCTATGGCAAAGCAATTTGTTTTGCCGCCTCGTCAAACTAAAAAAATTTATAAACTAATCAACTCAACGTCTGAATGAGGAGAGAGTAATTGAAAAAAAGCCTAAAAATAATCATTACGATAATCGCAATTTTGGTAATCATTTTCGCTGTTTTTGCAGTCATGTTCGTCCTAGACATTTCAGCTTACACTGCAACGGGTTCACAAACCCTAACCCCCGAAGGCACATCCACTGGAACAGCTTTGGTTCTTTATGACCCCGGCTATTCTGGTGCGGCTACCCGTGTTGCAGAACAGGTAGCTATTGACCTTCAAACCAAAGGCTACAAGGTAACCTTGGCAGGCATAAAAAGCGGTGACGCAAAAAACACTGATGGTTACGACATAATAGTTATTGGTGGACCCATCTATGCTGGTGTACCTACAGTTTCAGTGAAAGATGCCCTTAACAATCTTAACCCAGACACAGGAGTCATGGTAGGTGTTTACGGTAGCGGTTCAGGAACAACATCACCTGAAGACATCAAACAAATCATAAAAGGAGTACCAGCGCTGGGAAGCGACGGCGCATTGTCAAATGCTATTGTTGTGAAAATTGGTGAAAAAGAAGACCTCAACGCACGAGCAGAAGACTTCGTGAACCAACTAACCACACAATCAGCAACCTAAAAAAATTCACTTTCTTTCTTTTCAAAAATAAAGAAAGAGCCAGAAATGGCTTAGACTCTAATTTGTTGTTTGATTGCTTCTTCGGTTGCTTTTACTGCGTCTTTTAAGTTCTCTGGCAATGTTCCGCCGCCTTGAGCAAAGTTTGGTCTTCCTCCGCCGCCTCCGCCAATGATGGGCGAGACTTGTTTTATGATTTGACCTGCATTGACACCTTTCACTATTGCTGCGTCGCCTGCCATAACCATGATGCGGGCGGTTTTGCCGTCAGAACCATAAAAGATCACGGTTGCGGCAGGGTTTTGTTTAGTGATTTCGCTGCCGGTGGTTACCATGCGGTTGACGTCGATTACTTCACCGAAATCACGTTTAACGATGGATACACCGTTGACTTCTTCAGCTGCCGTTTGGGTTTTGGATGTTTGGCTTTCTTTCTCTGCAAGTTCCTTGATTAAGCGGCGGTTAGCTTGCTGGGCTTCCTTGAATTCCTTCATTATCTTTTCAGCGGTTTTATCAAGTTTTTCAACCGGCGCATTAATGATTGCTGCAACGTTCCAGAGCAAGTTTTCCTGCTTCTGAACCTCTTTAAGCGCCTGAAGTCCCACTGCATAGCCTAAACGTTCAACGCCATCTTGGACGCGCTCAGTGTAAACGATTTTTATTAAGCCAACTTCAATGGTGCTTTTAAGGTGAGTTCCAGCGCAAGCTTCAACATCCCAGTCCCCAGTTTTTACAACTCGGATGTCTTTGCCAGGTACGGCGCCACCTTGGTAGAGTCGGAAACCGTAGCGTGCTTCTGCTTCGTTGCGGGGGTACCAGTTGATGTCGATTTTCATGTTTGCCATGATTGCTTGGTTTGCAAGGATTTCGATTTGGTGAATTTGTTCAGGGGTTAAGCGGCAGTAGTGGGAGATGTCGAGGCGTGAGGTTTCAAGTCCTTTCTGGGTGCCTGACTGCCAAACATGGTTGCCAAGGACGCGGCGTGCTGCACCGTTGACGAGGTGGGTTACGGTGTGGGCTTTCATTAGGTTATAGCGTTTGTCCCAGTTTAGGCTGCCTTTAACGGTTGCGCCTTCCTTGAATGGTGCGTTAACGTTGATTTTGTGAACGATGACTTTGCCGATTTTCTGTGTGTCAACAACTGCGACCATGACGCCGTTAAAGTTTAGCCAGCCTTCATCGGCGGGTTGACCGCCGCCTTCAGGATAAAAGCAGGTTCTATCCAAAACAACGTATTTTTCGTTGATGACTTTTTGGACTTTGGCTTCGAACTCTTTCATGTAAGCGTCTTGGTAGTAGAGTGGTTCGGTTGGGGGAAGTTTTTCGGCTTCTTCTTTGAGGATTTTTTCTGCTTGCGCTTGTTCTTCTTCGGTTGGTTTGTTAGCGTTCATGTGGCGGTTAGCGATAAGTGAATAAAAGTTTTCTGGCACGTCAACATGTAGGCCTACTTTTTCTGCGGCCTGCTTCACGATTTCAGGTGGAAGCCCATGGGAATCGTAAAGTTCTGTCAGGGTCATTTCGGGCAGTTTGCCTGTGCCTTTTGTTTTAAGGTCTTCGGCGATGCGTTTAACCATGCCTTCTCCACGTTTAAGGGTGTCTTGGAATTTTTCTTCCTCGTTTTTGAGCATTTCAACAATTTCAGACTGCATCGCTTTGATTTGTGGGAAATCTTTTGACCAATAGTTTGCCTGCAACTCTATTATGTCGTAGAGACTGTCAGGTTTCATGTTTAAGTTAAGCATAAGTCGATAAACTCGTCGGAAAAGCAGTCTTGCCAAATAGCCTTCTTGAATGTTTGAGGGCACGACGCCTTCGCTGAGCATGAAGCTTAAGGTTTTGGTGTGGTCTGTTATTGCCCAAGCGTTCTCGATTGGGATTAAACGCTTCTCCAATGTGGCAAGGTCAATACCTGTTAATTGTGAAACACGTTTGCGTAATACCATGCGGTTCGCGGTTTTATCTACGTTAACAAGTCCAGAGTATTTTGCGACTTGAGCAAGGAAATCGTTGTCAACATCAGTTATGCCTGCCATATCATAGATTTTGTTTAGCATACCACCGTAGATCGCTTGGAAGCAACTGGGTACGCCTTGGCTTATCCAGCTAAAACGGTCAAGACCATAACCAGTATCAACCGTGCGGATGGGCAACTCTACGAATTCGTCGCCGACAACCTTGTACTGCATGAACACAAGCGTGCCAACCTCCAAGCCTCGAACTATGCATTCAACATCGGGACCTGCGTTACCTCCACCAACCCAAACGCCCTCTTTGTAGACGACTTCTTCGCTTTTTATGCCTAAAACTTCAGTTGCAAAGCGGTGATGGTAACGGACGGTGTCATCTTTCCAGTAAACATCCTTGTCTGGAAGGTTAAAAGCGTGGGCACCGCCCATTTCAAAAATGGTTAAGTGCCTGCCAAAAGTTGGTCCCGTATTGGGAATGTCGGTTAACCGTATGCTTGGCTGGGAAATGACCAACGGGTTTGCTGGCGGAGGAGAAATGCCTTCGGTTACGTATGGTTGAAAGTCAATGATGCTTGCGTGTGTAAGGTAAATGTCACTTCTCCAGCGTGCTACAACGGGGTAGGGTTTGATGCGTGTGTGACCGTTCTGTTCAAAAAAGCTTAGGAATGCTTCACGCATTTCGGGTAAAGTGAAACGTTTTGTGGTCGCTGGGTTTCCGATGAATGAGTAGTATCCGCATTCGTCAGAACTGGATTCCCCACAGGTTTCCATGTGGGGGTCTTGTGTCCAAAAGTACTCACCGCATTTTGGGCAGCGTTTGCGTATAAATCCTTCCTGTTTGAAGAATGGCAGTTCGTATGCTTCTGCTGGAAAGCTTTTCTCAACCATGTTGACGCCTCTTTTTGCACCGTAAGTTACAGTTTATTTGGAAAAGGGTTATTGGTCTTCACAGATTTAAAGGATTTCAATAAGACAGCAGTGTATTGTAACGTAAAACAAAAAAAGCCTGTCAAGTCACCCAGAAATTAACTGATGGCGCTAATTCACTGGAAGGTTTGAAATGATAATCAATGTTTGTTTGGTTTCTGATTAATCTGCCAGAAAAACGTAGACCATTATCTTGCTGGTCCAAAACTTGATTTCTAACCATATAAAAAATGTTTAACAATGCTGAAAAACAAAGAAAAACCACTAACACAATGATTAGTACATTTTTTTTAACGTTTTTATCCAATCTCTCCGCTCCTCAAGCACTCATGCTTCAACTAACATTAAACAACACCGCCACCTATTATATCTAAACTTTAGAACAGTCAACCCCAACAGCAGAACATTTAAGGCCAATGCCAATCGTCAATAAGCAGAGCTGGCTCGCCGTGTTTTTCTTGCCCAAAACGCCTCAAAGGCTTAGTTAAATGCCGCTGTGAACGCGTAGAAGTCACATACAAGCTCAGCTTAAGCTTCCGCGGCAAAGTTGACTCCTGCTTTTGCAAATCAAATTTTCCGCCGCATTTTTCACATCGCAAACGCTGATTTTTACCCATGGATTTTAAGCGTTTTTGGCAGTTGGGACAAAGCGGGTTTTGCTGTACCAGTTTCTTGTTGAGCTTAAGGATACGGATTTTTTCAAGGTTTAAAGTTAAAGGCTTGCCTTTTATTTGCTTATGCACGGCACCTACAACTTCTACTTGGTCGCCGACGATAAGTTCACGGGCTATTTTGCGCAGGTCACCAGTGGGTTCGTAAGCTGCACAATCAACTTCGCCCGAAGCATCCTTTATGCCAAAAATAACATGCCGAACTGGAACAACCTTGGGACCGTGTGAAACTTCACCTTTCAAGAGGACTGAACGGTAAGGTTCCAGTTTGCTAATTGATTCAGCCCTTGTCAAGTGTGCATCTGTGCCTTGGTTTGAACGAAAAATTAGCCAACGCTCAACAGGCTCCAACGGTTTAACAATCTCAAACGCTTGCTTTACCACTCTTGCGGATTCACCGCGTATGCCAAACAGGATAGGGTCGGGTCCACGTGGAGTAATTATGACCCGGCGTTTCTCATAGTCGACGTTGTTGAAAACAGTTGGCTGCAACTGCTGGTCCATTTGAAAAATTGATTCTTCATTGACGCGTCGTTTTTTGCCAAGATTCTCGGCTGTGCGGTAAGCGATAAGTTCGTAAGTATAGTCGCCTTTGAGGGTTTCGCCGATTGCTGAAAGTGCGCCTATGATGCCTCGGCAGGTGTTGTAGCCTAACGCTTCAGCGCCCATTTGACGGATAAGTTTGACTGCTTCTTTAAGGGTAACAATGCCGGTTTCTGCTCGCCTCGAAAACGTCGTAAACTCTTCTGGAACAGTTTCACCCACATAAAAGACAATACCCGGGTCAGTCCCTTTATTGTTCACGTGTGAATGCTGTTCCCAAAGGTCCAAAGTCAACTGCTTTATAGCGTCTTCCTGCTCAGCAGGGTAACGGAAGCGTAAACAGAGAGCCCCGTTTCCACGGGTTTTCCAAGGAACGTTTGGGTTAAGCCGTATCAAAGTTGGGTAATCAGTAAATTGCACATGCATTTGGGCAAGTTTTTCAACTAAGACCGCGGCGAGGTAAGTGGTGCAACCGCCTTTAGTTGAATCTGTATCGTCAAAGCCAATATGCATCAGGAAAGTACCGCTCAAACATCCAAACTCCATGCTCAGTATGTATTGAGTATGGATTGTGGACTGTTAATAAAAAATGTGGTTCAGCAAACTAATTTTAAGGCGGCTCTTTAAGCGTAGATTGGTTCCTGAAAAACCATTTCAGGATCAATCGCAGGCATTTTCTCATCAATAATCATTGTCAGTTTAGAGTTGACTTTACCGATTTTATTTATCTGTTTAGTGATTATGTTTTTTAGATCTTCCATGTCTTGGGCTTGAACGTTGGCGATAATGTCATAAACGCCCCAAAGCGAGTGCGCCTCTTGGACGCCACGTATTTTTTTCAAAGAATTCAGTACAAGCTTCTCGGCGCCTATTTCCGTTGTTAAAAGTATATATGCCGTCGCCAACTTTTTTTCCTTCCTTTTACCCAGTTTTATGTTTGGTGGCGGCTTTAGAGGTCTGGATGCTCTCTCGTGTTAAGGGGGAACGTAAAAAACTTCGATGGGTTTCCATCCCTCTGCCGCTCGCCTGTTGCTGCTAAAAACTTGGTACCTTCAACGGCGCTGCTACTATCCACCTCTACTCGCATCCCACCAGGAAAACTTTTAGTGTCCTCCATGATTTTTCACCGTTGATGTACAGTGTTTCTTAATCGGGTCTAAAAAATTTAAAAATATGTGACTGCATCGATACAGTCACAAGTAACCATTTATATATACAACGCTAAGAGAGTTACAAGGACCATTGGTTTTTTGGCTTTTGAACGTTTGGTTAATATAATACAGGTAACACAGCTTTTTTGTTAACCGCCAATAGGTTTTTGAGGGACGCCACTGTGGACAACTTCTTAATCAGTCTTGCCCAAGCCATAATAGCCCTTTTCATAGTGGTTGACCCATTTGGCAACATCCCAATCTTTGTGGGTTTAACAGAAAACATGCCTAAAGAAAAAGAAAGAAAAGTATACAACACAGCAGTCCTTGTAGGGTTTGTCTTACTTTTAATTTTTGCTTTTACAGGTCAAGAAATTTTTTCTCTTTTCGGAATTTCTTTGAGCAGCTTTGAAATTGCCGGCGGCATCTTACTGCTGATTATTGCAATAAGAATCCTTGTCACTGGCACAAAACAAGAAAATATTGAGTATCCAGAAAGTTTAGGTGCGGTTCCTATTGCTATGCCGTTGCTTGTTGGTCCTGGCGCTATCACCACGACTATTTTGAATTTGCAGACTTTCGGTGTGATAGTGGCGGTTTTGGCTGTGATTGCTGTTTTAACGCTTGCTTGGATTATTTTACGGTTTATTGACAAAGTGTATAAGGTTTTAGGCAGAACGGGAGCTGTGATTATTGCTCGAGTGATGGCTTTGCTTATAGCAGCTATCGCTGTTCAGTACATTGTTGATGGAGTAACTGTGCTGTTTAGTTAAAAAAGAAGGTTAAGGGTTCTTACTGTTTTGTAGCAGAGTTTTAAATAGGTAAATGAAGCCAACAGCGGTAAGGATAATGCTTGTTAGATTAATCAGCAATTCTGCAGAGGACAATATGGCACTGTAATAGATGATGTTGAATGCGTTGAATGAAAACACGTAGATTAATGCAAATATTGCTATTGCAATACCAATTTTTTTCGTTATAAACGTGAACAGGTAGATGAAGGCTGCAAGATTGAGTATTGCGCTTATTGCGTTGATTATTAACGCCGCAAAGGGTAATTGCGCGCTGAAGTAGGTGAGGTTGAAGGTGTTAAATGTGAAAGCGTAGATGAGTGTGAATATTGACAGGGCATAACCAGTTTTTCTTGTGGTTAACAGGGCAGCAATTGAGGCTATCATTAAAACAAGTATTATAGAGTTATTTGCGTCGACGGCATCTTCAATCAGCATTAGTGCAAAGAAAACTGCGTTTATTGCCATCCATACTATGATCGCTATAATTGCGGGCAAGGTTTTGATTTTTTGGCGTTGCATGAAAAAGAGTAGCCTCTTTATGTTTTTATGTTTTCTTAAGGGAAAATGAAAAATTATTTTTTAGAAATAATGCAGAGCTTGCAAGTACTAGTTACACCAATTCAACAATATTTTAAATGATTCATTAATACAATTTTTAGAATCAAGTTTATATTTTTCATTAAAAACATTTATTGGTTTAACTCAACCGAGAAAGCGTCTAACGAAAAAGGAAGGAGATGAACATTAAAACACCAATAAAAATAATAATAATCGACGACGACCAAGCATTACAACGAGTGTTCACCCGTATCCTGCAGAAAGAAGGTTACCAAGTTGAAACCGCAGAAACAGGCAGCGAATCCATAGAAAAAATCCGAAAAAACAACTTCGACGTTGCCTTGATAGACATGAAATTGCCCGACATCAACGGTTTAGATCTATTACCATTGCTTAAAGAAGCTAAACCATCAATGGTAAAAATCATGATAACTGGTTACGCCATAATCGATGGAAAAACAAGCGCTCTGGAATTAGGTGCGGACGATTTTTTTAAGAAACCAATTCAACCGCCCGTGCTGCTTGAAGCCATTAAAACGCATCTTAAAACAAAAGTTAAAGACGCTAAGGGTAAACCTCTATAGAGTTTAAAGTTTTTGTTTTGACAGTTTTTCGTTTTCTTTTATTTAAGGGCAACAAAACTATTTATTAAGTCTCAACGTTGTCAATAGGTAGCTTATAATGAGGCTTAGAGAATGAAGGCATTCATAATTCAATACCCGTTCGGCGTTGCCGCTTTTGACGAAAAGAACAACTTAATCGAGAAAGTTCTGTTTCCTAAAAAGCCTCAGGCAGCAGCAAGAAGTTTACTTAAGGCTGAGTCAGGCAAACTCTCTGACGAAGTCTTTTCATTGGTGTCTCTGCTTAGGAACGTTGGCTACGACGTAATAGTGTTTGAGAACGCCAGCGTTGCAGATGAGGTTCAAAGAAAAACCAGCATAAAAGTTGAAGTTGCATCCTCCGCTGAAGCTGAAGTACTCCGCGGCAAAATGAGCCAAGTAGGACTAGAAACAGGCTTCGCCAAAGACGAGCAGGACCTTGCTCTTTGGAACCGAAACGTCAGCATGGAATTGGCTAAACTGCGCATTAAAGGTGCTTCAGAGAAACGTGACTTAATTGTTGGACAAGCAATTCAAACACTTGACGATTTAGATCGAACCGTTAACTTGTTCATGGGTAGATTGCGCGAATGGTACGGCGTTTACTTTCCAGAAATGGACAGGTTAATCGAGAAACATGAAACCTACTCAAGACTAGTCTTGAAACTTGGTTACCGAGAAAATTACACGTTTGAAACCGTTTCAGCCGAAGGCATACCCAAAGAACGTTCAGAACTTTTAGCTAAAACAGCCCAATCATCAATGGGCGCTGACATTTCAGAAACCGATTTAGAACAAATCCAAAGCCTCAGCCGCGACGTATTAAACATGTATGAATTGAGAAAAAGCATGGAAAACTATGTCGACCGCACCATGGAAGAGTTGGCTCCAAACGTTAGGGCAGTCGCAGGCGCCCTTTTAGGTGCACGACTAATCGCCATGGCAGGTGGCCTACAAAACTTGGCTATGCGTCCAGCAAGCACAATTCAAGTGTTAGGCGCAGAAAAAGCTCTTTTCCGTTCACTAAAAACAGGTGCAAGACCACCAAAACACGGCTTAATTTTCCAGCATACTCTTCTGCATGACGCTAAACGGTGGCAACGCGGAAAGATTGCTCGTGTTATCGCTGGTAAACTCTCTATTGCAGCCAGAGCAGATGCTTTCGGAGGCAACTTTATCGGTGAGAGACTAAAAGACGATATTAACAGGCGCCTAGCTGAAATTCAAGAAAAATACAAGGATGCGCCACCACCAAAAGAACCTAAACCAAGAGAGGAACGAAGAGACCGCGAACAACGCTTTGACCGTGGTCCACGACGCGACCGTTTTGGCGGCGGAGGACGAGACCAACGCAGAGGCGGTGGTGGCGGTAGAGGCTTTGACCGTGGAAGAGACCGACCCCATGGAGGAGACCGTAATAGAGACCAAAAGTTACAAGGAGGCGGCGGAGACAGGTTCCAAGGTAGCAGCGGCGGTAGCGGTAAATACCGCGATAACCGGAGAAAAGAATAACGTGCACATAAGAGTTAGGCCCCACCCAAAGTTTAAAGAAATTTATCAAGCTATGCTGGAGGGCGGTGTTCAACGTCTCGCCACACGCAACTTGACGCCGGGTTTAACCGTTTACGGAGAACGTTTAATCCACGTTAAAGATGTAGAATACCGTATTTGGGATGCTTTCCGCAGCAAACTTGCAGGCGGCATCATCAAAGGTTTACAAAATGTGCCAATCGGGCCTGGTTCACAAGTACTTTATTTAGGAGCAGCTTCCGGCACCACCCCAAGCCACGTGTCAGACATTATAGGAGAAACTGGGCATGTGTACTGTGTAGAGTTTGCTTCACGTTCACTTCGCGACCTTGTTAACAACGTGGCTGCTTTCCGCCCCAACATGTCACCTTTTCTTGAAGATGCACGCAAACCTGAAAGGTACGCCATGTTCATTCCAGGAAAAGTAGACGTCATCTACTGCGATGTTGCACAGCCTGAACAAGCGAAACTGTTGGCAGACAACGCAGATGTGCTGTTAAAACCGCAGGGTTGGGTTATGCTTGCATGCAAATCCCAAAGCATTGATGTCACTATGACGCCCGAAGCAGTCTACAAACAAGAAGCCAATGTTCTACGAAATAGAGGCTTTGACGTTAAAGAAGTAGTTGACCTTGAACCTTATGATAAAGCCCATGCAATGATTGTAGCCCAACGTTAAAAAAGGAAACTGTTTAGAACGTAAACTTTTTGTTTACTTTCTGACCAGCAGGGGCTGACCATAAGGTTTCAAAATAGTTATTCGCCATTTCTACAAGGAACCCGTTATTTGAACGCAACCAAATCATGTCTTCGATTTTTTCTTCATTAACAGTTGACAAGTACAAAATTTTTTTATCGAAAATAACCATTTCAACAGGTGTCGAATCAGTAAACTTGTAATTTAAGGCGTTAAGTTTGGATGCGAGGCTTTCTGTAAAGTATTTTGCTGGCGGCTTGTTAATGATACCCTGTGTTGTAGCCTGAGTTATCATGCGCATTTTTGTTTTTCTAATCATAAAATTGTCTATGTTTTGTTCTGCATTATACTGGGGCCACTGTAGAAATTTGTTTGTTGGCATTATCAAGTCTACGGATTCTTGATAGTTCGCCCAATCTTTTTTCCAATTTGGGTCACCCTTCTTTGGAGCTATCAAGGCAATGTTTGAATCATCATTTTTGAATTGCGATGTTTGTTGCCGTTTTTTTGCGATTTCTTTAGCTTTAGCAAAAAGGTAATTGTCTTCTTGCTTTCTTTGTTGAAGTAACGTCTCAATTACGTCTTCTAAGGGTAAAGCTTTGAAGGTTTTTGGGTTAGTTACTAATTCGTCGACTAACCCTTTTTTCTGAAGTTTAGGGATAATTTGGTAAACAATTTCTCTTGCCACGCCCGAGGATTTTGCGATTGATTTGGCGGTTAAGTTTTCTGAAGCATATAGCGCCATTAGCACTCTTGCTTCATTCAAAGTAAGTCCAAGTCTGATTAAAACGTCGTATTCTTCAGACGCGCCATATTGGGAAGCCACCTGATTTAACCCTCAGCGGTAGTATCTTTACAAACATATTTAAAACTTTATAGAGATTGTTACAAAAAGAAAAAAAGTAGACAGCTATTAACTCAATAATTTAAATAACGTTAACTTAAATAAGTAACACCTTACATGTTTTCTAAAAAAAATAAAAACTAACAGTTTCATGCATGAATTTCAATCTTTCAATTGATTAAACAGAAATTAATCAAGTACTTGATTCAAAAAATTGAGAGGTGTATTGTTTTAGTGGTCTTCAACTACAATCATTGTTAGTGTTGACCGCACCTTATCGAGCCTCCGGATGCGCCAAGTTACAATTTCTTTAAGTTTATCCATTGTTTCTGCTTTCACTCTTGCCACAATGTCATAAACGCCGTAAACTGCAGATGCTTCTTCAACACCTTCAACATGTTTTAAATCCTTTAAAACGTCTGATTCAGAACCAATTTCAGTATTAATCAACACAAAGGCTGTGGGCATACTCATTTCCCTCAGATTCTCCAGTAAAATATAGTTAAATTTTACATTAAAGCTTTTTCATGAAATCCGTACTCCTAAAAAAATACGATAAAAGCGGTTTCTCTTCAACTAGTTTGGTAGATCATTAATGGTTTTTTGTCTTGCCAATTTCACGCCTGTCCACTGAAAAGCTCCATAAGACACAACTATTCTAAACCAAAGGGTCACAGCCCGCGTTAACAAAGTTACTGAAACGCTAAGAGCCGGAGGTAAGCCAAGGGCTGTAAAACTGGCACTCATAAAAACGTCAGTAAAATAGCCAACCCCAACTGCCTGCAACGCGCCCGAAAGCGTATAAACAATAAGCACTGTGTCCACTGGAACAGGATAACCTAAAGCAGTAAAAACCAAAAACATAACGCCAATATCAAAAACCCAACTTAAAACCGAGTAAATCGACGGCATAATAAGAGATTTTGGTTTAGCTTTTAGCTGTTGTATGCCATTATGGAAATTGCCTAACACTTCGGCGGCTTGCTTCGTTAAACCTTCAGTATCCCAGTTTTTACGGAAAAATCGTCCAACCCGAAAGCCAAAACGCAGAAGCGAATCGGTAGCTTTAGGTTTGCTGCTGAAATAGTAAATGATAAACAGGGAAAACGCTGAAAGCACTAAAAAAGCAACAATTAAAGCCGTCGCTGAAAAGTCTAATTCAGTGTTAAAAAGTACCAGTATCAAACCTGCGCTAAAAGTGACAACGGTTATAGTCATAACCATAAGTTTTTGGCCGATAACCGAGGCGCCGATTCTTCCTGCATCTTCGCTTGAGGATTTGCTAAACAGGTACGTTTTAGCTAAATCTCCTGATAAACCAAGTTGAGGAATAGTTGCGTCAAAAAACAAGCCAACCCAAGTAAAAAGGTAAGCGTTTTTTACGCTCATTTTAACCGTTAAAGAGTTAAGCAGGCTATGCCAGACAAGTGAGGAGAAAAAAATTCCGATAACGTAAGCTACAAATGCGGAACAATACACTGCAAGGTTTGTCTGCGAAATTGTTTCAATAAAGCTTTGAAAATCTACGAACAGGACAAAGTAAACTATGAAGGCAACCAAGCCGAAAAGCAAAAGCAAGAAAAACTTGTTAACCCTAAACGGGTTTTTTTGTGGATTCATCACGTGCCTGCCCTGCAAACAATAACCAGAATGGCCGGGTAAGCTTTTAAGCTTTCAGAATACCGTTATGGACTTGGTACCGTGGCATTATTGCTGTAACCTCTGCTTTCCCAAGTGCCCAAGTAGCTGGCGTCGTTTGAGACTTCAATGCTTGTTACCCATTTTATCCATTTGTAGCCAAGCTTGCTTTCTGCAACCAGTTGAAACGGGAAACCGCGCTCGGGCGGCAGCGTTAAATCGTTCATTTTATAGGCGATTAAGATGTTGTTGTCTCTTATGTAGTCGATTGGCATGGCTGTTGAGTAACCGTCGCTTGCACGGAAAATAATAGTAGTCGCATTCGGGTCAACCCCGGCTTTTGTCAGCAAATCATCAACAAGGAAGCCTTCCCAAAGAATTTTTACAGACCACCCTTCAACACAGTGCAGGGTTACGACTTTTTTGTAAGCTTGAAAATCGGCGAGGACTTCGTCATAAGTTAAGCTGAGAGACTGGTTTACAAGCCCAGACACGTTTAAACGGTAAGTTGCATTGTCAATGTATTGGGTGCCTTTGATGGCGTTGTTTCTGAAGTTGCTGATGGATGAAAGGTCTTCACCTTGGTATTCCCGGACTTCGGCCGGGTAGAGGTTTTGGGGTTCGTTAGTTTGTAGGATAAGCGCGACAAGGCCCATAAGTGCCAAGCCAATTAAAGCTGCTGAAATAACGTAAACTAATAACCTTCTATAATCATATGACATGCGTCATCTTCAAATAGAATAAAAAAAACAGAATATTAACTTTGCCACAGAAAATAAACAAAACCAAAACAAACTGACTGACCACATACAAACCTGTTAAGAAAAACTGTTTAAAAAAGAGACAATCCACCAGTACAGGCCAATACCAAACGATAACTCAATTATTTAAAAAACAATCAATCTGTGCAAAAATGCAAACCGCATTTGCTTCAGTGTGATTCACATTTTCAATTTGTTTAGTAACTTGACACATAATCAATGAAGATATTATTAAACACTCCAGCAAAATTACAGTTGGTATCAACCTTTAAGGGCGTTACTCAGTACTTTTATGATTTCTTCGGCCAAGTATTCCTCATCACACAGCGTGCACTTTTCAAGATGAGTTTCAATCGCTTTTTTCATCAAATTCAAGTCTGGAACGATTAAAATTTCTTCCCCACATTTACACATAATAGTTAGCTTGGTTCTTTTGAGTTGATATTTTTCGTTTAAAAGCGTTTTTGAATTCATACAAGAACCCCCTGCGCTTGCTTTAAATCAAAAAAATTTCTAAATTTTTGAGAATTACTTAATTGAGGCGTTAAATAAAGGACCATACCTAACATTTTCTGCTATCTCCTCTTTCCCCAAATTAGGCAACACAGAGCCAACTAATAAGCCCATATAGAAAATAGTTCTATAGACTACAGACTACAATATACAACCTCATTTTTACTCATAGAGGAAAATTTTTAGAAATTAAAGCCAATAAACTACATTTTATTCCAATTATTTACCGCAATAAAGTTTTGTACTTTAGAAAATTAACACTGCCACCCCAACTACTAACCCATTGACTAGACAAGCGTACTATAGCACTGAACAATTCTAGACCCCTGCACCTATGAATTGAAACAGGTAACAGGTTCTCATCAAGAAACATCTGCTCAGCAACCCAGAAATTCCTCTTGGAGTAGTAATTGCGTCTGCACAACGATAACTGGTTTTGCAAGTATACAAAAACCGTTTATTCGTTTTTTCGTTCCAGATTCAGAATAAACCTTTAAAATATTGTTGCAAACATTTTTTTTGAGGTTAATCCTGTCTCCTTTCACAGCCAACCCCTATAATCAGTTAGGAGCAGGGTTTTTCCTCACCATGCTTTGAGTAAGAGTCTACGCTTAAAGGTCTTTTTTTGTTTAAAAATTTAATAAAATTCTGTAAAAAAGCAACCTCGAAAAGGCTTTTTTTATGGTAGTTTATTGAATTAAAAAAATGATTGAAAAAAAAGTTTACTGTGGGGTTCTTTTCTTATAGAAGATTAACCCTACAGCCATTGCTAATGCTATGCCAGCTGTGCCGATCAACGGAACTTCGGGAACAACATTAAACGAGGTTGTTCTTGTCGCTACAGTCTTGTAATGGCAGCAACAGCAGCAGCCTTGTTTGTCTAGGAACTCTGCCTTGACTGTCCAATCGCCTAAAGCGTCAGGTGTAAATGTTGAAGTTGCCATGCGACTTGGTCCGGATACTGATTGTGGGTCTGTAGTAAATGGTGTTCCAGCAGGGTCATACCATGTGAATCGTACTTTGTCGACTTTTGCGTCAGTTGTTGTTGCAGTTGCAGTAACTGGATTGCCTATTTGAACGCCATCAGGACCTGCATCGTTTGTGAGGGTATATTCGTAAATGGTTATTGAGTTGGTTTTTGTGCTATAGCAAGTGCTGCCTTTAAGGAATTCTGCTTTTACGGTCCATGTTCCAGAAGCGTCAATGGTGTAGTCATACGTTGCGTACCGAGTTCCTCCGGATGAGGTAACGGATTTTGTTACAGTTTCAACTACTCCTGAAGGGCTAGTTAGTGTGAAGCGTATTTTGTTGATTTGAGTATTGTATGTTGTTGCTGTCACAGTTACTGAATCGCCTATTTCTGCGCCGTCAGAGCCAACATTGTTCGTTATGTTATATGTGGAAGTGTATGCATTAGCTAGCATTACACAACTGCTGCATAATAGCAGAACAGTAGTTACTATAATAGCGGTTTTTAGTTTATTCATTTCTCCTTTCTCCAATTAGTTTTATTCTGATTTAATATCGGCTTTGCGCTGACTAATAAATTTATGTAGAAGAAAGTTCTATAATAACGAGTGACTGTTCCACTTTTTAGCTAAATTCTGCATTTAACAGAAATATATCTTTTGTGTAAAACACCTTAACTCTTTCTTTTAGCTTATATGAAAGCCGAAAATATCTTTCACTAAAAAAATTAGTTGTTTGCACCACTGATACTATGAAAACTCGAGATTTGTTTTGTGGGGATGGTTGTGGCCGGGGTTTCTTGTCCCAGTTTTTGGTTGTGGGGGTGTTTGGTTTTTTGTTTTAGGTTGTTTTTTGGTTGCGTTTGGAATGGGTTGTGTAGGATGCTGCTTTTTTGTTGATGTTGAGTTGATGCTGATGAGCTAACGTATGATTCATCTGCTACGAAAGAAGCCATAATTTCGTATGTACCCTCATGCGGTGTAGTCCATGCATAACTGAAGGTACCATAGTAACCGTTAGTTGTTACTGTTTCAAGGTCGATTATGCTTGCAGCAGAATCTATTGACTCTATAACAGATGAATTATTGTTCGAATGCTTAATCAAGTCAAAATATTCACGAGGAACCTACTGGTATACAATAACAAAAGAAGAAACATTTTACAAAAAAGAAGCAAACCCAGCTTCCGCTAGGAGCAATAGTGGTGTAAAAAACAGAGGTTTAAAAACTGATGCAAACGTTAAAATGGCTGGAAAACACGCATCACAACAGTGACTAAAAAGCCTAAACCGCAGCCAAGAGCAACAAGTCGCAAACGCTTCTTTTCAATTCGCAATTGTGAAGATAATCCAGGTGAAGAATAAAGCAACTCGGAAGTAATCAACAGAACAATAGCAGTAACAGCAAGCCAAAGACTAATGTCCGAAGCAGTTAACATAAACTTCATTCACTGCCACCTTCAGCAATATTGAATTG
This sequence comes from Bathyarchaeia archaeon, assembly GCA_042296865.1. Classification (GTDB taxonomy): domain Archaea; phylum Thermoproteota; class Bathyarchaeia; order Bathyarchaeales; family Bathycorpusculaceae; genus Bathycorpusculum. The sequence goes on from CP170178.1 coordinate 1,035,052, forward strand.
CACCTCAACAGTCATACCGTCCAAAGATATACGGTACCGTTGAATAACAACAGGTTTTCCAGAAGACTTTGCTAAAGCGCAAGCAACCGCACTAGCTAATGGACAACCTAGTATACTGACGCTTTTTGAGTGCTTTGCTGCTCCATAAAGATTCTTAAAAATGGAATTTGTCAGACGTAGGTTAACGCTGTTGCCTTTGACGTTAAGAGTGAGGTCTTTTGCGATTTCGAAATTGTCAAGGAGAAATGGCGGTAACATTTCGCAAAGTTCAGCTAAACCGGTTTTGGTTAAGTCGACATGGAGTTTGCTCTCCATTTCATCAAGCAACCCCAAGCCAGGCGGTGCAATTAGCACGCCTTTTGAGTCTTTTAGTAAAAACTTGCTCTCTGCCAACTCTTCTACAGGAGGCATTTCACGGGTTTCTTGTGAAGAAATGAATACTAAGACATCTTTGAGGCCTTTTAGGTGTTCTGGAAGGTAAACGTCTTTTGGGTAGGAGGGTATATGGTAACCTTTACCTTTGTAGTCAAAGTCAGCTATAATGCGGTCAACTGTTGAGTATGAAGCCAGAGAAGTGCTGTAAAGCAGGTGTGCATCAACGTGACGGGCAGGGTTAAGAAAGAGAAATAGTGCACCCCAAAAAAGTATGCCTAAACCAATAAGAGCAATAATTTGTAATTCAGCAATTATTGATGTTGCCAGCAATGCAGCACCAACAATAATAAATATCATCCAAAGTTTTGCTGAAATAGCTTTAATCTTTTTATTTTCTGACGCCAAGAATACCCCATTCTATTACTTGATCAAGGTTTATTTACGAAAACAAGGGAGTTTTATTTAAGGATTCTGAATATTTACTATAGTTTCCACACCATTACTGGAGAGTTACCAACCGAGATAATTGTCCGCTTAACAAGTCCAGCCTCTTCCAACGCTTTAAGAACACGGTAAACTGTCTTTGAACTAACAGGTTTACCAACACGTTTGGCAACAGCTTCAACAATGTCGGTGGTTCGCATATGCTTTTTAGTCTTAGTCAATTCTGAAACAGAAGCAAATACTATTTGCTCTTTCTTAGAGGAAAATTGGCTAAAGATGTTGCGGTTGTTTGAAGATTTTCTTTTTTCAGCAAAGTACTGTGTTGTCCAAGTTCCCACCAAAAGAAGTGTTGAACCTACTAGCAAAGATTGTTGTGCAGGGATACCTAAAGAAATTAACGCTTGAGTCTTTAACGGTTCCCAGCTTTCAGCAATGATTAAACCCATGGCATAAAGTTCCTGTTCAAGTTCAGGGTATTTGCTGGCGTCCTGTGTTAAAATAACTAGGCTTATACGAACATATTTTTGCTCTACAGTTAAGCCAGTATTAAAAGAGGCTTTCTCATACCAGTAGAGGGTAACCTGTGTATAATTGTTTGGACTATCAAACACGAAGTATTGAGCGACTAATGGCGGATTCTCTAACAACAATATTTCGCGGGAATCATGCACAGTTACTAATGCGTTCTCCCCCTGAGCGGTTTGATAAGTTACAAGACAAACTTCCCAGTTGTGGAGGTTTGAAAGACTACTTGAAACACCGATGTCAGCGTAAATAATGCTACTGGAACGGTTCTCTGGGAAATAACCATAAATTAAGGAAGCATCTTGTTTTGCCAATTTTTCATATGCAGTGTCCCTGTAAAGAAATTGAAGGGTATACCCGGAAATTTCTGGAAGCGTACTGTTAGCGTTTTTGTAATTCTCACCTGTCAAGAATGTAAGGTCTCCAGAACCGTTTGCCGTTGCGAATGTTGGAGCGGTAATGCTCATAAAAACAACACCACATAGCAATATTATGAGCAAAAGTTTGGCAAACAATGTTTTACTGTAGAATGCTTTTGTTGTTTTATTTAGGAATCTTCCACAGTTTTGGCAGAAACCTGTTCCAATCTTTTTTTGAGAACATTCTGGGCAAGGTCGTTGCTTTAAGGTTTTAGTCATTATTTTAATTTTTAGGACTTTATCGGAGAGAACTAGTATTATGATCATGCCAATGAAAATTAGTGCAATGCCAGCAAATGAGTGAATAGTCATTGCTACTTCTTCGCCAAACCAGTAGCCAAAGGCAAAGATAGCCATTATACGGAGCATGTTAAGCAATGTAAAAACGAGAAAACCTAGAATAAAAACGGAAATCTTTTTCCAAATTTTAGTATATGAGATAAACGCTAAAAAGGCGGCAAACATGGCGAAAGCAGTTAGTGAGTATATTCCTGAGCAAGGTATGTCAACTGTAAAGTTTACTGCTTGGCCAGCGGCAGTTGTCATCATCACTGTTGGTGCACCGTAATCGCCAGAAAGAGTCATAGGTAAGCCGGCAGCGCTAAGTAGACTAAATGAGGCTTGGGTGTTAAAATTCGCTAGGTAACCGCCTACAACTGAAAGAATAGTTGTGGGCAATGGGACTAAGAAGAGAAGAAACAGAAAGGGAAATATTAGTTTCAGAAAGGCTTGGGAATTGAGTATTATAAGTGTTAAACCCATTAGGAATATTGGTAAGGATAGAACGTGAATTTGAAGCGGATAAAATGTGTATGAACCGTACCAGTAAACTAAGAAACTAATAATAAGCAGGATTAAGCCTGCAAGTTCATTAACGTATTTTAAGCCAAACTGTTTATTCTTCGGTGTATCAATCGATAGAGAAGCCTTGAGGGCGTCTTTCTTTAAATAAATTAAAAATCCAGCAAAAAAAGGTAATAGCAATACATGGCTAAAAGACTCACTTAGCCAAGCTTCATTGGCCAATATTGCAAAGTCATTACCGTAAACAATCAACACAGCTACTGTAACTAGCAACAGCATAAGAAGCAGGCGATAATTCTTTTTGATAACTTCAAGCCATGAATTATGAACTTTTGAATCTTTAGCCACTTAACGCACCCTAAACTAGTTAACATAACAACATACGGTAAATATAAGCCATCTTACGAAAAACAGAATATACAAAAAAGAAAAAAGGGAAACACTATTTTTTAAGTTGCTTAAATTAAGCTTACGTTGCGTTTTTTAAAGTAGACAAAGCCGCCAATCATTGCAATTGCTGCGCCAGCAGTACCAAGCAATGGCAGTTCAGGAACAACGTTAAAGCCAACATTTACAAGGTAATCAATTGTACCAATTACAGTGCCTCTGCTTGAAAAGATTGTTACCTTCCAAACACCATATTCATCAACAGTAAATGATGAACTGGCTGTTTTTGGAGTGCCGGCAAAAGCTACTGTTTCAGTCTTTTTAACACCTGAAGGGGCAGTCCATGTAAATGTGGCATCGGTGAAGTCTTCATCGGTTGTGGCAGTAATTACAACATTTGTACCTAACATGACATTTTCTGGGTCGGCATCGACATTGCTGGTTACGTTATATGTGGCGTTTGCTGAAAGGGCTAAGCTACAGATCAAAGCGATTGCAACTATACTTAACGGAAATAAGGCTGATTTTTTCATTTTTTCCTTCTCCTTTTTGATAATTTGTATAGCGGGCAGGCGCTTTTAAGCTTAACGGATACAAACGTATAGAACACTTGGCGCAATGTTCTTTACTTGCCACTTGCTCGCATAAAAAGATTATTTAAACAAGAATACGAGAGCAAAGAAGAAGTCAAAAAACAGTTTATTTAAGATTAAAAATTGTTTAATGTGTTTGACTAAAAAATTATATTTAGAACTCATTAAACTTAGCAATCAAAAAATCAACACTCGAAAATCCAAAAAACTAAATAAATTAAACCCCAAGAAATAGCGACCTACCCCCGTAGTAATTTGACGTTCCCAGTTTGAAATCGCACCATGATGAGCCTACCCCTCTTCAAAAAAGTAGACCCCCTATAGGTTACTGCATAGAATAACTAATAGGATCCTATTAGACCTTAGTCGTTATTGTGGTTTGTGTGAGAAACGTATTATTTTTGCTGTTAACCACAAGTTTAATGTAGATTCACCTTTTAATTGCTACGAAATACGAAATATTTTTACAACGACATAATAACGACTAACGTCTATTTGGAGTCTATTAGAGGTTCTATGTTAAATCCTAAGGGGGGTAGGTCTGTATTGGCTGAAAAACTGTGCAATAATATGTTGAAAATCGTGGGTTTGCCCCGAGTTTGTAATGTGTTTATTTTACTGTTTTTTTAAGGCTAAAATTCTTTATAGGCATCGTTTGGCTGGTGTTTTGATTGTTGGAGTGTGAGAAATGCCTTAGCCAAAGCGAATGGGTCATGCTAGAACCCGATTACATTTTGCTGTTCAATGCTGTCATTGCTTTAAAAAGTAAACCAACCTATTAGGATACAAATAGAAACTCATTGCAGAAACCTATATGGGGGTAGGTAAAAGTTGAGTCTACCCTTACAGTTGCCCTAAACTCTGTGGTAACTGCAAACTCATCTCCACTGTATCCCCATCTGATGACTTCTTTGTCATGCCCAGCTTTTTGGCAAGTGCAATCATGCGGATGTTGTCAGTGGAAACGAAAAAGTGTATTTCGCAGAGCCCTTGGTCCTCGCCGATTTTAAGGGTGTATGCCATGAGTTCCTCACCTAAACCTTTGCCTTGCCAAGCATCCGCCACCACCAACGCAAATTCGCCCAACCCACAACAATCTAAGGTTAACTGTGCCATGCCAACAATTTCTTCACTGTCGCTAAGTTGGGCGATAATGTTGAGTTTTTGGCAAAAATCCACGTTGCAGAGTTGCCTTGGCATTTCTTGGGGAATTTCTTTTTTGATTCCCAGAAACCGAAAATGCAAACTTTCCCGTGACAAACCAGCAATAAAGTTGCCTAGTTTCTGCTGGTCTGCAGGTTGGATGGGTCTAAAGATAACGTTAACCCCGTTTCGTAGTACGCGTTTGGTGGTGTATTTTTTCTTTGCGCACTCTGTGGTTAACAAATTGTAACACCCCGCGCGGTTGGGTTTGCTTGTGTTTATCTAAAGCTGTTTATCTGATATAACGTTTAAACCCGAAACCCTTGCGGTTTGTTGTTTGACTCTTCCTTTCTTGCCCCATTGGTGCATGGTATGTTGCTCAATTAAGAAGACTGTTGCTTGGGTCACACACAGGTGCAAACTTAAATATTGAGACACAATAAATGATGTGTTTGGGTGAAGAGCGCCTGTGAGACATGCTTTACCTCTCAACATTGGAGAAAGTGCTGAGAAGAGCATCGTTTAGTAGGAACCGTATCACCCAAACACAAACTAAAAAATCAGCCTCAAACCGCAAACCCTGAGAGTGGTAGGCGGTAATGGCTGAAAAACCGTTCATTAACCTGTTAAATTGCAGCAGCTTTTTTCTTTTTTGCGTCTGTTTTCGGATGAATGCTTGCTTGTTATTGCTTAAAGATAAATAGTTGTAGTGCAATTTCGTAGCTATTGGAGAAATAAATTGTGTCTGTAGCGCAAAGAAAATATTTTACAGAAGTCGCAGCACTCGCAGAAAAAATCGTTTCAGTAACCACAACTAGCGGTAAAAGCTTCACAGGCACTCTAATCGGCATAAACCCAGACAATTTAAGCCTGGCACTCTCAGACGCAAAAGAAGAAGGCGGCAAAACAGTAAACCGCTTATTCCTAAACGGGAGCACAATCGCCTCGATTTCAACAGCCGAAAAATCATTCGACCTTAAAGCCCTTGCACAAAGACTAGAAAAAGTGTTCCCGACAATGGTTAAACTCTATGAAGATAAAGGCTTCATTTGGGTAATGGATAAAGTAAAACTAACTGAGCGCGGCGTCACAGAAGGCTCCGGGCCAGCAGCCGACAGAGTGCAAAGAGTTTACGAACAATTCGTAAGCGAAACAAAAACCTAAACAAAAAAGTAAAGCTTAGATGAACCAGCGTAACTGCTGCTCCTCTTTCTTCTTTTCTTCTGAAATACTTCTAATCAACCCAAAAGTTTCAAGCATACGTTTAATCTCATCACCCGTCAACTCAAGACGGCTCAGGTCAACCTCAAAACCTAAAAACTTAAACAACGCCAGCAAAGCGTAACGTGCAGCATTCACATCAGGATTCATACCGGGCGTATCAACAAGCAACGAGAAACCTTTCATATTATGCAGTTTCGCTAAGCCAATGCTTATGCCTGCAATACCGAAAACGTTTCCAACCATAACTTTAGTGCCCAGATCCAAAGCAGTCTGCATAGTTTCAAGGTCGGTTGCCGTGCTGTAAATGCCGGGCACTGGCTGCGCTTCATCCTTTTTGAAGCCGCCGATTGAAATCACATAATTACAACCTAACTCCTGAACAAGGTCAAGTACTTTGCCGCATAATTCGTATTGCCCAACGGTTGTTAATGCTTGTGTGTTGCCGTACCAGATGATTAGGTCTCTGCCGCCGTCTTCACGTTTAACGTAGTAGAGTTCGTTGATTGGGGAGCGTGCGCCGCCGTCTTTGGTGGTTACAGCGAAGTCTTGGAAACTGGAGGAGATTATTTGGGCGAATCGTTTGGCTTTTAATTCGGTGATTAAGTGTAGGGCTGCTATGTTGGCTACGAATCCGATGCCGGGTAAGCCTTCGATTAAGATTGGGTCTTTGAGTTGTGGTTTTTCTGTTAGGTTGACTGTGACGACCATCAAGGGTGCACCTTTCGTGTAGTTGTAATGTTTAACGATGTAATATAAGCAATACTCCGCGAATGCTGTAACTGCCAAGGGGCTTCTTGGAGCATTGCTTGAAACATTTTTTAAGTCAACGGTAAATTGATGCTAAATATGGCAGTAAATGTTTCATTTTCAATTTTCCGTTAACTATAGCTTTTGTTAATAAATATTAATGAACACTTATAAGTCTTTCAATTTAACCCCTGCTGTTCATGCAACAAGCCATTAACATTATTCGAGCCCGCAACGTTTTCAACCATTAAATAGCACAGTTTTCCATCTTGCAAGCACAAGAATAATATACGTAAGTAATGCATTACGTGTGAACTGAGGGTGCCGTAGTCATCAAAAGTAAAATCAGCAGTATAGGATACGTTAACAAAATTCAAGAAAACGTAAACAGCGTCAAACGCAAAGAACTTGCAGGCCTCTTTGAAGACCTAAAAGCCGCCGACTGTGTCATCTGCGGAGGCTCAGGCAGATCACTATACAGTTTAAACGCGGCAATGAGCCAAATCGCCTTAAGCCAAGTTGGCTGGAGAAACAAAGTCGTCCTAACCCCTGACGACCCAGGATTCCCAGGACGCAACATGTACGACGCCGCCGCAGACCTGGAAAGACGATATAAAAAAACCCTGCTGCTAATGAATTCAGGCAGCGGCTATAGTGACGACCCACTTGTTATGGCTCAAGACCTCAGCAGGTACATTGAAGAAACAAAATCAACCAAGTTCTCAATGGGGTTAATAACTTCAACTTACGAGTCACCCATGGCTGACCTTGCAAACAAGTACGGCAACACCGTTCTGCTTAAAGGTCGAGGCAAATCCAAACCGTCTTTTGAGTACAGCGAAACCGGCATGATGGGCGACATTTTTGAACTCGGCACACTTCAACTGCTTAACAGCATGATTGAAGCAATATTTCGCAACCTTGAAATTGACGATGTCTACAGCCTTTGCAATGAGGAATTCGCCAAAATTGGTGACATGATTGATTCAAACGTTAGCAGCGAAACATATACTCAACTCGTCGATTTAATGGAGAAACGCACTGACGTTTTTCTTGGCGGAAAAGGCACCGGAAACGAAATTGCGAAAATGACTGGTGTACGATTGTTCCACATTAAAAGCTTCTTTGGCGACAACGTTTACATCACAAGAGGCGTTAATACTCCTCACCCACGTGCAGGCGACCTTGAAATCCTCGTCAGTTACAGCGGCGAAACACGTCCAGTCATTATTTGGGCTGATGTAATCAAGAAATTCGCTGGCACCGTCTTCGCTATTACAGGCAACAAAGATTCAACCCTTGCAAAGAAGGCTGACCTCAAAATTATCCTTGAAGAAGAAGCTAAACCCAGCACTCCACGACGCTTCTACACCCGAGCCGCATTTGTCTTAAGCCCATTGCCAGTAAAACTTGCAGAACGCTTAGCACAACGCGGATTAAAGCTGCCTGAATACATCATCAGTTGGTATCATTCGGTAACGCAATAAAAATAAACCGCCATGCAGTAAGGTTCAAAGATTACGATGGACCTGCTGCAATCAACCGTTTTAGGCTTCATACAAGGCGTAACTGAATGGCTTCCCGTTTCAAGCACAGGTCACCTGCGCATTGCTGAACACTTTTTCGGCTTAAGTGTGCCCCTGCTCTTTGACGTCCTGTTACATGTGGGCACCCTGTTTGTTATCCTGGTTTACTTCCGCAAAGACGTAAAAAATGTGCTCTTAGCGTTGTTTCGCCGAGATTTCAACTCAGCCGACGGCAAGCTTATTTTGCCAATCATCGTTGGTACCATTCCAACGGCGTTGCTTGCAGTAACTTTCGGCGATTGGCTGGACGCTTATTTTAGTTCGCTGTTTTTGTTGGGCGCAGGGTTTATTGCAAGCGGCATACTGCTGTTCGCCACCAAGTATGCGGTGGAAAAACGGGATAAAATCAGTTTGCCCGAAGCTTTGCTGCTTGGTTTCATGCAGGGAGTCTCGATTATTCCAAGCGTTTCCAGAAGCGGCTTTACCATCACAACTGCTTTGCTTTTGGGCATAAAGAAAGAATTGGCTTTCCGTTTTTCTTTTCTGCTTTCTATACCTTCAATCGTTGGCGCTTTAGGTTACACTTTGCTTAAAGAGCATGACGCGTTAACCGCTGCGGGTATAGGTTCCTTTGAAGTTGCTGTTGCGCTTTTGGTTACTGTTGTGGTTAGCTTTTTGGCGCTAAAAATACTTTGGAAAGTCTTAGAAGCCAACAAGTTCTGGATGTTCTCAATCTACTGCTTTGCTATGGGAGCACTTATGCTTGTGTTGGGCGTTTTAGGTTTCTAACCAAAAAGGCTTCCCAGAAAGAAAACCAATCAAAAACGCCGCAAACTCTTTGTCTTTCACGTAAACGTCTTCAATTTCCGTATTAACGTTAACCGAAAAACCTTCCTTAAATGCTTTAGCAACAAGTTCCGAAACGCCAACATTTTTACCCCCATCACCCAGCTTTTCCTTAAGCAAGGCGGCGGCGTCAAAGTTTTTGCGTGGAACATAAACAATCCATTTGCCATCCTCAATGTATGGTCCACAAATCACCTTGTCGTTATCTAAGTATTTAGCGAGAAAACTGGCGCATTCAACTGGACGTTCAAGGGGTGGACCTAAATGTTTTTTGATGTTGGCAAGAACCTGCTGCTCTAACTCGAAGATGAAGACGCTTTGGGTTTTTTCGTTGCTCCAAACGGTGTCCTGTAAAACTTTGTAATCGTTTAGTTCAAGCATTTTACGCAGTGAACGTTTAGAACGGTAAAGTTGTCCCCAAAGCACGTCTGGAACCGCTCTGATTCTGTCGATAACCAGAAACAGCACGGTGGAACCACGATTGTCCAGTTTACGCTTAAAATCCTCAATTGTCAGCGTTGGCTGCTTGGGCGGATAAAAGAAGGTTTCCGAAGGCTTCTTTAGAAAAGCTCGGCTTGCCCCAATAAAACTGTACAGTTTGCCAGTTTCAACTGCGGAGGCCACGTTTCGGGCTTTATCCACTGGGTCAACAATAACCAATGGTTCAGGAAATAGCAACGCCAACTCGTTTTCTCTACCCTTAAAATGGTTTTGTAGGTCAATTACGACGCGTTTGCGGTAGTCTGCAAAAGCCTGCACGGTTTGGATAAATGAACCGTAAGTTAAAATGAGCAGTTCGCACAGGTAACCGCTAAAGCCGCCAACCTTGATTTCTGCGCCATAAACGTCTACGCCTTGCATGAATCGTTTAAGTAGTCGAACTTGCCCGCGCATTTGGGGGGTTAAATGCTGTTTAATGTAGTCCGTGTGGTAGGGGGTTCTGTCCGTTGCGCTTTGCCACTCACCCGGTTTAGCGTCATAACATGGTACAATGTCAACGCGGAAATCGTCAATTACAATTTCAAGATAAGGATGTTCAGCGAAACGTTCAACAATTTCAGTTGCGTCATGCGCGGCTATTTTGGCGATTTTTAAGCCGATTTCGCCGAGGTTTTTGCGTGGAATAGAAGTGGGAAAACGCATGAAGACATCAATGTCTGGGTTTTCCCGAAGCCACGTGTCTTTAGCGACTGAGCCTTCCACTCGCACAATTGCGGGCACACCTTGCTGTTGGCATGCTAAAGCGATTTTTTGTTCAAGACGCCTGCTTAAAGCCGCAACCTTTGCGTACTCTTCAGGTGTGGGCGTGATTTGTTTTATAACCTGACTGGTTAAGGCTTCAAACGGGGTTTGCATGTTATTTTCGCTTCATTTATGGGCAATACTCTTTCAAAGTTGTGTATGTTGGTCCCAACGGTGAAAGCTGGCTTTTTTTGAGCCGTAAACAGTTTGCTTTAATGTTGCCAAATTCGTATTCGCGATGGCGATCTACAAAGTCAACTAGGCGCTGCTTGTTTGTACCTGAACGTACACGTGCTATGGTTAAGTGTGGGTTGAATCCTTCTGGTTCTGGTGCGAAACCTAAATCATGCAGCATTGGTTCTAGTTGCTCAAAAATGCTTTGCAGTTGTGGTGCTCCTAACGTGATTCCTGCCCAGACAACTTTTGGATAGTTAATTGTTGGGAAGACGCCTAAACCTTGCAGTTGAACGTTAAAGGGTACGAATTTTACTTTTTTCATGGTTTCGTAAACTTTGTCGACCATTTCAGGGTTGATGGCGCCAAGAAACCTTACGGTTATGTGAATGTTTTTTGGTTCTACAAGTTTTAGGTCAGCGTTGGTTTGCATTAAAAGTTTTTGTGTTGCTGCAATTCTGTTTGTTAGATTTTCATTTTGTATGTCGAAAGCGATGAAGCTTCTTATTTGTTCGGACATTTTTCCTTCCAAACTATTTCTATGCCCTTCCCTCATAAAAGTTTTAAGCACAAAATCGTGGACATACAATCAATAAACAACCGGTTTGCCCTTGGAAGAGCAGGTAGTTTGGTGTAAAAGTATAAAACAAGATGGCACATCATTATAGAAATAGAGGGATTATGAGCAAAACGCGTCTTTGTAAACTGCTCATCTTGGCTTTGTCTGCATCTTTAATATTAAGTGTTGAACCTGTTTGTGTTTGGGCTAATTTTATGCCTCTCCAAGTTCCGCCACATTCAATCGAAATAACTGCTGATTGCGATGTAATTGGAACTAACCAAATAAGCAAAAACGGAAGTCAGTACATTTTTACTGATAACATTTCTGGTTCTATAGTGGTTAGTTTAAGTGATATAACGCTTGATGGAAACGGTTATTCGCTTCAAGGAGACCAGAAATCTACAGGTATTTTCATTCAAGGTTTAAAAAATGTGACAATCACAAATTTAACAATTAACAATTTCAAGTATGGCGTGGTTTTCTCTTACGCTGCAGGGGTAGATGGAAACTGTAGCAATAACAGTCTAATCTCAAACAGGTTCACAAATAACAATGTTAGCATCAACTGTTACATCTCAAACAAAATAACAGTAGCACGAAATGAGATAACAAACAGTAGCAAAGGTATCGTGGTTTTTGACTGTGACACAATGTTCTTTTATGGAAACATGATATCTAACACCGACACCACTTTAAGATTAACTCGCTGTTTAAACAGTAAAATATATGGAAACAATTTTGTTAATTTTAATCAGACAAGTGTAGACCCAGAAAGTAACTCTGGGCTAATTTTTGGTTGGTCAACAATCACTTGGAATCAACAGGGTATAGGCAACTATTGGAGCAACTACAAAGGCGTAGATAATGACAAAGACTGTATAGGTGATGAAGTCTACGTAATCAGTCCCAATGACACTGACTTTTACCCACGAATGTTGCCCATTGGTATTGATACTTTCTTACCATCGCCAAACAATGACTCTGCTGAAATGCCTTTGTGGGCTCTTCAAATAGTGCTGCCTTTAGTTGTTATTTCTTTGATTGTTGGCGGGTTTACTATTTACCATAAGCGCAAAAAGATAGTTTTTAATGCATGATTCATCATTACAACAAAAAAGGGTACGTTAATGAACGCTGACAAACTTGTGTTAGGCTTAACAGGCATGCCCGGAGCGGGCAAATCCCTCTTCGTAGAAGTCGCAGAGCAGCTTGGCTACGTTAAAGTTACAATGGGCGATGTTATTCGTGAAGAAACCCGTAAACGCGGTTTGGAACCTAACCCGCAAAACGTTGGCAAAGTCATGCTTGAACTCCGCAAAGAAGGCGGCAACAACATCATAGCCGAAAAGTGTGTCCCAAAAATTGAAGCCCAAGTCAGCTGCAAAATCGTTATCGACGGCATCCGAAGCTTAAACGAGGCAGACGTTTTCAAAGCAAACTTTGCCGGTTTCAAACTAATTGCTGTTCACGCTTCGCCTGAGCTTCGTTTTGAACGTTTAAGCCAACGGGGCAGAAGTGATGACCCGCAATCTTTTGAAGTTTTTTATGAACGTGACATGCGTGAACTCAGCGTCGGTTTAGGCAACGCGATTGCTTTGTCTGAGTATGTTCTGGTTAATGGTGACAGCATGGAATCGTTTAAAGCTCAAGTGAAGAAGTATTTAGAATGGATTGAGGAGAAATGGAAACAGTAACTGTCCATGTGGAAGCAGACGTTAACCCCACAGAGGACCCAGAAAAAGTAAAGCAAGCCATTGACAACATAGTCGGGAACGCCACGTTCACGTCTGAATCAGCTTTTCAAGGCTCAATTTTAAAGGCTGACGCGCAAGGCACAGATTCGCTCATCAAATTTCGCAACGTGCTACGCAATGACCGTATCCGTGACGCAGCAAGAAAACTGCTCAACCGTGCAGTAAAAGGAAACCAAATCAGTTTCTACCTAAACAAGCAAGTCGCTTGCTCAGGGCACATCAGTTTTTCTGAAGAATCCTCAGAATCCCCATTAGGCCCTATCCGCGTAGTCATAGAAACTGATAACCCGCGTGAACTTGTTGGTTGGCTTGCAGAAAAAACCGAGAAAAAGTGAACCAGTCTTGGCTGAACGGGCGTATGTAACTAAAACTGGCGCAGTGCTTCTGGGCGATAACGTAGCATGCGACGCCTTTGACGCTGACAGGCCACTGCGGATTGTCACTCACGCTCACGCTGACCATCTTGGCGGTTTACGGAAAAGCATCAAATGCTGTGAAAAAGTAATTATGACCCCTGCTACGCGGGACCTCGCTGAAATCCTAAACCCCACATTTAAACTCCGCAGCGAAAACGTGTTGCCTCTTGAATACGGCAAACCCATACGGTACGGCGACGAAACAATCACGCTTCATAAAGCTGACCACATCATGGGTGCCTCCCAAGTGCTTGTGGAAGACGCTGGCGGCATCCGAATTGCTTACAGTGGCGATTTTAAGCTTGAAGAAACTCCCGTTGTAGACTGCGACGTTCTCGTTGTGGAAGCCACCTATGGCACTCCGTCATGCAGACGCAACTTTGAAGTTGACGTTAAGGAACTTTTGGTTTCTATGGTTGAACGGCGACTACGGGGCGGAGCAGTCTACGTTTTCGGCTTTTATGGTAAGCTGCAGGAGGTTATGCAGATGCTGCGGAAAGCTGACGTGGAAGTGCCGTTTGTTATGCCTGACCGCGTGTATGAAGTTTCCAAAGTTTGTGAAAATCACGGCATGAACCTTGGAGGTTTAACGCTTGATTCAAGCAAGGAAGGACAAGAACTTCTCGACGGAAATTTGCCCTGCGTCGCATTTTACCATACCAACGCCCGCTTCCAAGTTGGATTAAAAAACTCTCGAATCTGTGTTAGCGGCTGGGAATTCCAAAACCCCTGCAGGCAAATCGGCGACCGCGAATACCTCGTTGCGCTCAGCGACCACTCAGACTTTGACAGCCTAATCGAATACGTAAGGCAATCCAAAGCCAAACAGGTTATAACGGATAATTACCGTGCAAGCCACGGAAAAGTGTTGGCGGATGAAATAATAAAAAGGCTGGGCGTTTCAGCGTGTGCTCAACCGTTAGGGAAGGGTCAAATGACCCTGGGGTAACCTTTTACGGCTGGTTTTTGAAGACTAAAGCGCCGTCTTTCTCGTCCACGACAATGGTCGAGTTTCTGTCTACTTTTTCCGCCAAAATCATCTTCGAAAGTTCATTTAGGACTTCTTTTTGGATGACGCGTTTGATTGGTCTTGCGCCGAATTGCGGGTCAAACCCGATTTTAGCAATGAAGTCAACAGCCTTGTCCGTGGCAGTTAACGTAATGCCGTTCTTTTCCAACATTTTCTGAACGCCGCCAAGTTGGTTCTCAACAATTTTGCGGATTTCTTGCTGTGTGAGTGGTTGGAACATGATTATTTCGTCGATGCGGTTGAGAAACTCGGGCTTAATGGATTTCTTTAGCAGGCTGAAGACTTCGTCTTTGGTTTTGTTTAGGATTTCTTCTCGGTTGTCGGCGGTGACTTTTTCAAGGTTGTCTTGGATGATGTGGGAACCAATGTTTGAAGTCATGATTATTATGGTGTTTTTGAAGTCGACTGTTCTGCCTTTATTGTCCGTTAAACGTCCGTCGTCGAGCACTTGTAGCAGGATGTTGAAGACGTCTGGGTGAGCCTTCTCGATTTCGTCCAGAAGCACGACAGAGTAGGGTTTGCGTCTGACTGCTTCGGTTAACTGTCCGCTTTCTTCGTAACCCACGTAGCCTGGAGGTGCACCAACCAATCGGGAAACAGTGTGGCGCTCCTGGTACTCGGACATGTCGATTCTGACCATGCTGTTCTCATTGTTAAAGAGGAACTCAGCCAAGGATTTTGCCAATTCAGTCTTGCCGACGCCTGTGGTACCAAGGAAGATAAAGGAGCCAATAGGCCGTTTGGGGTCTTGCAAGCCAGCGCGACTTCGGCGTATAGCGTCAGACACAGCTTTTATGGCGTCCTCTTGCCCAACCACACGCATATGCAACTCAGTTTCAAGGCTTAACAGTTTTTGGCGTTCGCTCTGCAGCATACGGCTCACTGGGATGCCTGTCCAGTGGGAAACAACCTCAGCGATTTCTTCAGCGCCAACTTCCTCGTTAACCAGCGCCGAATCCTTCTGCACCTCAGAAAGCTTAGCTTTTAGGGTCTCAATTGTTTTGGTGGCTTCAGGTATTCTGCCGTAACGGATTTCCGCCACTTTCTCAAGATCGCCTCTGCGGTTAGCTGCATCATCTTCCAGCTTTAACTGTTCGATTTCGTTCTTTTTTACTTGGATTTTTTCGACAAGGTCTTTTTCGCTTTGCCATTTGGCTTTTAGTTTGTTGCGTTCTTCGGTTAGGTTGGCGATTTCTTCTTTGATGGGTTTGAGTTTGGTTTCGTCTTTTTCGCGTTTGATGGCTTCGCGTTCGATTTCGAGTTGGCGGATTTTGCGTTCGATTGCTTCAAGTTCTTCAGGTGCCGAGTTAATTTCTAGGCGTAGTCTGGAGGCTGCTTCATCGATTAAGTCGATGGCTTTGTCTGGCAGGAAACGGTCGCTGATGTAACGTTGAGACAGTTCAACAGCCGCAATTATCGCTTCATCCTTTATGCGCACATGATGGAAAACTTCATACCGTTCCTTTAAGCCGCGGAGGATGGAGATAGCGTCAAGCGTAGAGGGCTCATTTACCATGACAGGCTGGAAACGACGTTCCAATGCTTTGTCTTTCTCGAAATACTTCTGGTATTCCTTGAGCGTGGTTGCGCCGATAGCCCGCAGTTCACCCCTTGCCAGGGCGGGTTTAAGGATGTTTGCAGCGTCCATTGCGCCTTCTCCTCCGCCTGCACCGACTAAAGTGTGGATTTCGTCGATGAACAGGACAACCTCGCCTTCTGACGAGACAACCTCTTTGATAACTCCTTTTAGGCGTTCCTCAAACTCGCCCTTGTATTTAGCGCCAGCAATCAATGCGCCCATGTCAAGGGAGAAGATTTGTTTGGATTTGAGGTTCTCTGGCACGTCGCCGTTAATGATGCGGTGCGCGATGCCTTCAGCGATGGCGGTTTTGCCCACGCCTGGTTCACCGATGAGGATGGGGTTGTTTTTGGTTCTTCGTGACAGGATTTGCAGGACGCGGCTGATTTCTTCGTCTCTACCGATGACTGGGTCCAGTTTGCCTGTGCGTGCCTGATTGTTCAGGTTAATAGCGTACTTGTTTAACGCGTTGTAAGTGTCTTCAGCCGTCGGCGAATTCACCGAGGAGCCTTTGCGCAGTTGGCTAATCGCCGTTTTTAATTCTTTTTCGCTAATTCCCACGCTTTGCATTAGACGAGATGCTGGGTCGTTAAGCGACAAAACCGCCAACAGGAGCTGTTCCATAGAAATAAATTCGTCTTTTGCCTGTGAAGCGTATTCTTGAGCTTTCTGCAAAGCCTTATTCAGGTTAGACGAAACGTAGGGTTCGCCGCCGGATACTTTGGGCAAACCGTCAATTAACTTGTCAAGCTGGCTTGTGAAGTAGTCAACGTTCACGTTTAGCTTCGTCAGCAGGTATGGAATGACGTTTTCGTCAACTGAGAGCATGGCTTTGAGCAGGTGTGCTGGCTCGATTGCTTGATTTTGGTTTTTGGCTGCAATCTCAGAGGCTTTTTGAATGGCTTCTTGGGATTTTACAGTAAAATTGTTTATGTTCATAAATTTCTTCACCCAACTCCCTTTAGGTTGATTTTCTACCTGGTTATGGGTTGCTTACTATCTACCTTGAAATAATAAAAAGCAAAAATCTGCGGAATAAATATTTTGGTTAAAAAAATAGAAAAAGCTTGAATCAAAATAGTACACATAAAAACAGATTATTAAGCAGATTTCACCAACCTATTTGCCGCTTATTAGGATGCTAATAGTTATTCTATGCAGTAACCTATAGGGGGTAGGTCTTTTTCAATAGGGGTAGGCTCATCCTGCGCCTTTCTGGTTTTAAAACTGTAAATTACTAAGGAGGGGTAGGTGCTATTGGCTGAAAACCGCGCGATTAGTATGCTGAAAAATAGTGGATTGCTTGGGTTTTTAATATGTTTATTTTACTGCTTTTTTAAGCCCAAAATTCTTTAAAAGGCACGGTTTGCTGCTGTTTTAGCTGCTGGAGCGTGAAAGATAGATAATTTAACACTGATGGGCCACGCTAGAGCCCAAAACGCATTTTGCTAACTATTGTTTTCATTGAAGTTCAACTAGCCTATTTGTATCCTAATATTCAAAATATGCACAGAACCTATAGGGGGTAGGTCTTTTCCAGTAGGGGTAGGCTCATCCTGCACCTTTCTGGTTTGAACGCTGTAAATTACTAAGGGGGGTAGATGCTATTGGTTGAAAGACACGCCATTAACATGTTGAAATTCAATACTAATTTTTCAACTTGGATGGCAAGTGCAAGAAAACTAAAATATCACGCAGTCGCATAGTTGGTTTTAATTAGGCTCTGGGGAGCTGAGGTAATGACTCGGCTGAGAGGGCAACTTAATGGTTGTCGACCCAATGAACCTGAACCAGATAATACTGGCGAAGGGAAAAACACATGAACAAACCAAACCTTAAACTAAAAACCCAAACAACCCAAACCAGACTTTCTAACTCTAAAAAAACAGCATTAACAGCTGTGATGGCTGCGTTAATTGCAGTAACAACAATTTTGGCAATACCCTTACCACCACCTATTTCAAGCGTCAATTTGGCGCCAGCAGTAATATTTGTGGTAAGCATCCTATTTGGAGCAAGAATAGGCACAGTATCTACAGCCCTTGGATGTGGACTAGGATTCCTGGCGGCAACAAGCATGGGAACAATTAATCCAGGCGCTTACTTTTACCCCTTCTTAATCGGCCTAATTGTTGCCAGAACTCCCATGGCTCTATCAGCAGGTTTACTGAGAAAGAAAAACGAAATCGCAGGAATGGTTATAGCAGTAATACTTGAAACCCTAATCTTCTTTGCCATAGACATTTACTTACTGGGCTTAGCAATCGCCACAACTGTTCTAGCAACAATTGTGATAGATTTTGTGTCTGTGCCAATCGCTATTGCTGTTCTTGTAGCTGCAAGAAAAATGCTCAACACTAAACACCTATCTTAAACAAGAAAAAGAGGCAAAAAAATGGTTTTTGCCAAAGAAGAAACCGCAATCGAATACGAAAAAAGCTACCAAACAACATATCACCGAGCCCAAACCCTCGAAAAAACACTGCTAAAAAAACTTCTCTCACAATTCAGCGATGCAGAAAACGTGCTAGAGGTTGGCTGCGGAACCGCACACTTCACCAGATGGTTTAGCACATTAGGGCTAAAATGCATTGGAATCGACACTTCAAACGGCATGCTAAAGCAGGCAAAAAAGCATTGGAGCCAAGGAACCCTGCTGAAAAGCGATGGCAGCCACCTGCCGTTTCAAGACAACTCTTTTGATTTGGTTGCGTTCATAACCAGCCTCGAATTCATACGAGACGCGGAATTGGCGTTAGTTGAAGCGGCAAGAGTAACCAGAAAAGGCTTGATTTTGGGATTACTAAACAAACATATTGGAGCAACACTGAAACGAAAACTATCAAAAAAGCAGGATGCGGTCTTTTCGCAAGCTACATACTACACTCTTCAAGACATAGAAAATATGTTAAACAAAACAGGCAAAAAATATTACGTCGCTTCGTGGAGAACAACAGTTTTTCCCAGGTTCATAGGAAACTTTGAATCAAAAGTTTTTCCGTATGGCGATTTTTTGGGGGCAGCAATCAAATTTTAAGATGATATATTTTTGGATAAATTAAAATAAGTCAACTAAGGTTAGCATTCATGTTCAAAGGGGAGCTGAGAATTCACTCGGCTGAGAAAACAACTACGTGGTTGTTGACCCTAGGAACCTGAACCAGGTAATACTGGCGGAGGGAACAAAAAAGTGAACACTACAAACCAAACCAAACATAAATCAAACAAAACACAAATTTTAGCCGAAATAATAGTTTTTTCAGCCTTATCAGCCGTGCTTTATGCCATTAGACCTTTTCCAGGATTTCCTTTTGGAGGAGCCATAACTTTAGCAAGCATGGTACCCACAATGTGGCTCTCCCTACGAAGAGGCATCCGCATCGGAGTCATAGCAGGAATAATCTACGGCATCTTAGCACTCTTCATTGACATATTATATTTGGGTGCATCAGCAATAATTGCAACACCTTTACAAGCCATCCTTGAATACCCAGTAGCTTTTGGACTAATAGGATTAACAGGAATGTTTCACAGCAAAAAAATTTCCCTCATATTAGCAGGTGCAGGCATAGCTGTTTTTCTAAGATTCTTAGTACATTATTTGGTTGGCGTATTTGTTTGGTATTATGTGTACTCTTTCCCAGAGTTTGGAAGATACCTCTGGCCAGCTGTTTATAATGGAAGCTTTCTGGCGGCAGAATTTGTTATAAGCGCAATTATTTTAGTAATTCTCGTAAAAAGAGGAACGCTGGATTACCGATTATAAAATGCATGGAGAAAAAATATGGGAAAACTCAGCAATCAAGAACTACAAAAACTCCTAAACTGCATCAAAAAAGACGACCGCATAGTTGTTCCGCCAACAATTGGCTACGACGCGGGAGTCCACCGATTAGGCGACAAGTTGCTGGTGGTTTCAACTGACCCCTGCACAGGCGTCCCACATAAATGGTTCGGCTGGTTCCTCATCAACTACCCCACATCTGACCTTTCCCTTTTTGGCGCCAAACCCCAATTCTGCACCATCAACCTGCTTGGACCAAGACCAACCGACCCCAACGTTTTCGAGGAAATTATGAAGCAAACATGCACCGCCGCAGAAGAATACGGCATAGCCATCGTGAGGGGGCACACTGGCATGTATGACAGCCTAAAAGACCTACTTGGTGTCTGCACAGTTTACGGAACAGTTGAACCCGAAAACTTGTTAACTCCAGGAAACGCAAAACCGGGCGACCTGATACTGTGCACTAAACCCGTCGGCGTAGAAACCCTCACCAACTTCACTTTAACACACCCCAAAACTGCATTGGAGCTTTTCGGGGCAGAAAAAACCCAAGCACTTGCGGGTATGGTGAAGATGCAGAGTTGTGTAAAAGAAGCCCAACAACTCGCTGAGTCAAACTGCGTGCATGCGATGCATGATGCAACTGAAGGCGGATTTGTAACGGCGCTTAACGAGCTTTCCGAAGCCTCCAATGTTGGGTTCAAAGTTATTTGGGAAAACATTCCAATCCCAAAAGAAGCCATGGTGCTGAAGGATTGGTTTAAATTGACTGATGATCAGGTTCTGGCGCTGTCGTCAACGGGCACGATTTTGGCGGCAGTTCCACCAACGACAAAGCAGAAAACCATTGAGGTCTTAAAGCAACTTGGGCTTTGTGCCTACTTTATCGGCGAATTCACAGAAACTAAAAACAGAACGCTAATAAAAAAGGCACAGGAAACCGTTTTTCCCGCAACCGCCGAAGACCCCTACACGAGACTGCTTGCAATAAAAGAATAAAATTTAATGCTTAAGTTCGCTAAGCACAAAGTTAACGATTTCTTCAGCAATGTTTACGTCGGTAACTACTTGCAAGCCCTTCCAACCCGGTTGACTGTTAACGTCAACAATGCGTGGACCATCGGGACTTTCAAGAATGTCAACACCAGCGATTTTGCAGCCAACTGCCTTAGCAGATTTTATAGCTAACTCCTCAAATTCTTTACTGATTTTCTCTGGCGCAGGTCTTGCACCTCTGCTGTAATTAGTTTTCCAACCAGTGGCTACACGCCGCATAGAAGCCACAACACGGTCACCAATAACGAAAGCGCGAATATCTGAAAAGCCATGTTGAACAAACTCTTGCATGTAAATAACGCCGTGATGGAAAGTGATTGCTTTGAAAATAGTGTCAGCTATGTCTATGTCGTTTACTCGTGTTGCACCTTGACCGCGTGAACCAAAAATCGGTTTAACCACAACATCACCGCCAAGCTCGTTAAACGCTGCTAATGCTTCATTTACGCTTTCAGTGGCTAACGTACGTGGAACAGGAACACCAAAGTCTTCCAGAAGCGCCAAAATGTCGTACTTGTCAACACAGTGTTCAATTGCGTTTGGCGGGTTAACCATGTAGAAGCCTTTACGTTCCATCTTGTAAAGCATGTCCATGCGGAAAACCAGTTCTTCAAGCGAGCCGCGGCCAATCGGACGAATTATTAAGGCGTCTAAATCGTCAAGCATGCTTGTACCGTTTACTTTGAAGTAGGGTTTGTATGCTAATCGTGCTACAAGCCTGGGAAAAGTGAAGCATTCATAGGGTATACCACGACGGGTTAAAGCTTCCCGTACTTGGGTGCTGCTCCATGCTTCCGGGTTTCGGGTCATAATGCCAAATTTCAATTTGGATCGGTCCTGTACCTTGGGTTCTGTTAGAAAACATGCTGAGCAATTGGCTCTTAAAGGTTCTGGGGAAAAAAGAAAAAATAACAACTTTTTATTTAACGTCTTCAGGTTTGAAAAAGAAGGCTCTTACTCTACTGTTTTTTCCCAGCAATTCACCGATGAATGCACCCACGGTTAAACAAATTACAAGACTTGGAAAAACCAGGAAGGGATCGACAAAGACAACCTCCAGTAATCCTATGCCTATTAAAACTAGCATTATTGCTGCCCAAATGCCAAAACCGATAAACGAAGCACCTACAAAAAGAAAAGTGCCCCGCCGGGATTTTGACAAACTTGACGGAGTAACTCTGATGTAACCCATTAGACCAATCAGAACCAGAATGGTAACCATCAAAACAACGATGTTACTTAAGGTAAAACCCATTATGTAACCAGCAACTGAAAACACGGAAACCATAACCACCGACAACATAACCCAATATGACTTTTTGGTTGTAAAGCCAGGAGCTTCAGGTTGGATTTTTTGGTTGATTTTCAGTTTAGCTTTGGTTTTAGCCTTATTTCTTGACTGCTTTGGCATGAAGGTAATGTTTCAACTTCAGCGCTTATTAATATTTCATAAAATTAGGAAAAACAAACAAAAAAGTAAAGAAAAAGAAACGAGAAGCTTTACGCTTACTCAGTTGTGTTTTCGTCGCTTTCTTCGATTTGACCGTCGCTTGCCGCTTCGGTTATGATTTCGGAAGGCGCCTGATGAGGCGCTGCAGAAGGGTGGCTGTCATGTGTTAACTCCTCTACTGTTATGGTTTCAATTGCTGGAGCGTCTAATTGTTCCATAACTTTTTCGAGTGTTTGCTCGATTGGAGCTTGTTCGGTGACCTCGAAAACTTGTAGAGGAACATCTGCGACTGGTTCTTCGGTTACTTCAATAACTGCTTCTTCAACTATTGAGGTTACTTCTTCAACTGGAGTCTCAGTAACTGTTACGGTTTCAACTGCCGCTTCTTCAACTGGAGCACATTCCAGTACTGGTTCCTCAACTGCTGGTTCAGCAGCTAAAAATACTGGTTCGGAAGTTGCGATTTCGATTGCTGGTTCTTCGGTTGGAACTTCTGGCTCTGCTGGTGCAATTGGTGCTGCCTCTTCAATTACTGGAACTTCTTCAACTGGGGCAGCTTCCATTACTGGTTCTTCAATTGCTGGAGCGTCCACAACTGGTGCTGTTTCTTCAATTGGTGCAACTGTTTCAACTGGTGCTGACTCAATAACTGCTTCTTCAACTATTGAGGTTACTTCTTCAACTGGAGTCTCAGTAACTGTTACGGTTTCAACTGCCGCTTCTTCAACTGGTAAAACTTCCACGGCGGTCTCTTCAATTACTGGAGCCTCTACTGCAACTGCAACTTCTACTGGAGCTTCTTCAATTGGTGCGGGAGCAGCTTCAAGAGGGGCTGATTCGACTTCAAGGGGTGTATCAATTGGGGCAGCCTCAACTACGGGGGCGGCTTCAACTGGGACTTCTATTGCTGGCGCAATTTCAACTGGCGCGGGTGCTTCTTCTACTGGGGCACATTCTAAAACTGGCACCTCAATTACTGGCGCAGCAACTACATTTTCTGGCTCTACTGGCGCAATTTCGGGAGCTGTTTCAATTACAGCTGGCTCGGGGGCAGCTATTGTGACTGATTCAGTGATTACTGGTGCTGGAGCAACCGGGATTTCTGGGGCTGCTGGAGCTTGAATGGTTTG
Organism: Bathyarchaeia archaeon; assembly: GCA_042296865.1. Taxonomy (GTDB): domain Archaea; phylum Thermoproteota; class Bathyarchaeia; order Bathyarchaeales; family Bathycorpusculaceae; genus Bathycorpusculum. Next base: position 1,058,265 of record CP170178.1, read on the forward strand.
TACGGGTGCACATAGCTGCATTGTGGCTTGTTTAATTGTTTCTAATTCATTCTTGGCTGTATCTAAGCCGGTTGTTAAAAGTGAGATTTCACGTTGATATGTTTCTTCTTCAATTTCGCCGACTACATGCTGAATTTCATAGTTTGCGAGAAGAGACTCTAAAGTTTTTATTTGGCTTGCTAACTCGTCTGTTTTTAGTTGCATTTTTTCTAATAGAGTTTTTTGTTGTCTTTCAATTTCGACAATTGCAGCAGATATGTCGTTGTTGAAAGAGTCTCGTGTGAATTGCGAGATTTTCCCTGTTATATACAGGTTATCTAGCGCTTGCTTCTTTTTCTTTGCTATTTCATATTCTTCGTTTAATCGTTTAAATGAATGTTTCCATGAAATCACGTTTAGGCACCGTTAGCCCAGTAGGGTGGGATGAGAGATAACGTTTGTTAACATGTACGTATATACGTGGGTGATAAATTGTTTTTTTGGGGTAGTAAAAATGAAATGATTACGTATAAAAAGGGTTTTTGACTGGGCCTTATTAGCGCTAAACGTTGAAATTTTTTCGGCTTTCTCTTCGGGGAGGATAACATTTATGTGTAAATTATTGCATTGTATTATTCGCTTCGACTCTTGAGTTTAGATAGTTATTTGTTGAAGCAAATTCGTTTACGCTGCCGTTAGGCAGGTATTTTGCTTGTTTTGTAATATACAAGTGTTATTTAGTATAAATTAAGAAGATTATATTATAACAGATTATTCGAAATACGAATAAAGCTTAAATATCTATACAAGACTAAACAAAATAAATGTGAAATCAAGATGGTATTGCTCTCAGTAAGCTTAAACGGGGAAAAAATGGAAGCAAAAATTCTAAAAAAGATCCAAGAAAGAATAATAAAAAATTTTATGGACACAATTATAATGTCCGAACTCAGAAACGGACCAGTAAGCGGATACGACATAATATCCTACATCCACACCAAATTCGGCTTACTCGTAAGCTCCGGCACTGTGTATTCACTTCTCTACTCACTTGAAAGAAATGGACTCATAGAAGGAGTGTGGGTAGAAAGAAAACGAGTCTACAAACTAACAGACAAAGGAGCAAAAACAACGCAAGTTATACTTGATTCAACCGACAGGATAAAAGGATTCATGACAACCATCCTTAAACCCTAAAAACAACCTTCAAACATCAATTTTTTCAACCACAGAATCGAAACCCTAAAAAACCCCCACCCGATTTCTATCAGCCGCAACAAAATGTGAGAGGGTCCGTAGCTCAGTCAGGCTAGAGCACCGGACTTTTAATCCGGGGGTCGCGGGTTCAATTCCCGTCGGACCCGCCTTCTCCATTTACGAAATTATACCAACACCGAAAGCAAATTAGCTCTTTTAGACCACAACTTTCAACAGCTGAAAAAAATTAAAAACGATTAGGGATTACTTGTATTTTGCTTTGAATATCAATAGTGCCATTGTCTGTGTTAGAACTACCGAGTTTGAAGCTACAATGGGCACTTCCCCAGTTAGAGCTCCGTAAGTTAACCATGTAACTTGCGAAATGGTCATAATCATAAACATTCCCAAAGAAACGTCTTTGCATGATTTTGTTTTCCAGACCCGTATTACCTGCGGAAGCATTGCAATTGTGCTTGAGATGGCTGCAACTAAACCAATCAAGGTTATAATCTCCATATCTCCCTCTCTCCATGTTCCGCCACACTTAGACTACAATACTTTTTAACTTTTCTTTTTTCAAATAAAGTTCTTCCAATATTGAGTTAATTTTAAAAATACTTGGTTAATACTGAATCAAACAATCACTACTTCAACCACTATAGTGCTTAAGTTACATCCGTCAAGGTGCCCCCCATTTGTCTTTCTCTGCTCATTCAGATAAAAAAGAACTTTATCTGCCCTTTATTTGGGTTGTTTTTTTGATTTGGCACCTGTTTTGGTCACAGGTCGAGTCTAAAAAAGTTTAAAAAGTCAATAAATGAATGTTTAGTCAGTTTTCGCTTATTGGTTTTCGAGTTTACTCGAAAAAACTGTCAGGGCCGCAAAGCCATGGCGAAAACCGCAAAGATTACCAAAAAGCAACAGTTGATTACCTGTTAGGAAAAATAAGGTTTATGAAAGGGGTGCAAGTTTGGCTCCATCACAGAACGCTTTGCCGACTGCAACGCCGGGTGCCCGGTAGCTTGAATCCGCAAAATTCAAAGTGCAGAGCCCCAGTTTTGCAGTGTCAGGTTTTCCGTTTGTTAAGTATTTTTGTTCAGTGTAGGAGTTTACGATTTGCCCTATGAAAAGCTCGTTTTTTGGCAAGTCAATAACAGCGACAAGCTTGCATTCTATGCAGAGAGGGCACTCTTTAATCATTGGTACGTCGGGTAAGCTGCCGTAGAATACTTGGAAAAGTTGGGATTTGTCAATTTTTTCTCCTGAAACCAATCCACAGTAGTCAACTTTTTGCGCCAAGTTGGCTGAAGGGAAGTTTAGGCTGAAAACCTTTTTTTCTATTATAAACTTGTTTGAATAACGAACTTTGTTTAGGCTAAAAGAGACCATTGGAGGGTCAAGGCTTGCCGATGCTATGGAGCCTACTGTTGTAAAGTTGGGCCGGTTATCAGCCACGTTTACTCCAACAAGCCCCAGCGGCATTGGAAATATCATGCTGTTTTTTCCTAATGAAATTTTTTCCATAAACACATAAACCCTCAATAGATGTGACGTAGTTTAGGATTAAGAAAGCGTTTTTATTAAGAATTCAGTACGATTTTTGGGAATTAAGCATGGACTAAATCAAGTTCTTCTTAAGTTAACGCTTGTTTTTAACTTTGCAAAATGGCAAAGTGTGGTTCTCAATAAGGATTAAATTGAATTTTCATGCCTAAAGAAGCAACCAAGTCATGAGGTAAAAAGGATGGAAAATGCGGCAGTAGTTGAATGCTTAAACTTTCAATCTGGCGTGTTTCCAACGGCGTTAAAGTGCACTCCAAGATTTGCTGACGCTAAACCGCTGGATTCAGCCGAAAACAGGTGGATTTGGGGATATAAATTAGCCTTAATCCCGAATTATTTAAATGCATGGTTTAACAATTACGGGAAAACAGCCTTCAGGGATAAGCAAGTAGGTAAATCGTTGAAGATGAAGTCAAACAAGTCTAATGCAGAGCAGAAAACTATTTTGTTAACCAAAACTCCTGTATCATTAGCAACGCATCGCTTCTGTTTTGGACTGAGTCTATAGTTTCATAAATGAGGTTTTCTGGCGGAATTATTTTGGAAAAAGCTGCTTGTGCACAAATTGAAGAACTCTATGATGAACTTAAAACGTCAGTTGACGGATTAACGACCGAAGAAGCCAAAGCACGGCTAAGAAAATATGGTGCTAACAGGCTTTCTGAAAAAAAGCAGATACCATTCATCTACAAGTTTGTTACCCACCTTAAAGATTTGTTTGGTATTTTGCTGCTAGTTGCGTCAGTTCTCTCATACATTAGCGGCAGTCCCGAATTAGGATTAATCATTTTAGCCGTGGTTTTTGTGAATATTTTCGTTAGCATGTTCCAGGAGTCACGTGCAGAAAAAGCCATGGCAACCCTTCGAAGCTGGATGCCTGAATACGCGAAGGTTTACCGTGACGGGGAGCTTAAAAAAATCGGTGTTAGAGAAATTGTTCCAGGCGACATCATCGTTTTGGAGGAAGGCGACCGTGTCCCCGCCGATGCACGATTAATTGAAACCTTTGACCTCTGGACAAACAATGTTCCCCTTACAGGCGAATCTGAACCGCAGCCACGAAACACTGATGTTGTCCAAACGGTTGAGAAAGCCTACATTTACTCACCCAACCTAGTTTTTATGAGCACAAGTGTAGCCAAAGGCAAGGGCACTGCGGTTGTTTACGCTACAGGCATGGCTACGCAGTTCGGTAAAATTGCTAGTTTAACCCAAACTATACAGGCTGAACAGAGTCCGCTTCAGAAAGAAATAGCTTTGATGGCAAAGTTTGATTTTGTTATCGCGGTTATTGTTGGTACAGCGTTCTTTTTGGCAAGTGTTCTTTTTTTGCATGTTCCACTTGCGACAAGTATCCTGTTTATGATTGGTGTTATGGTTTGCTGTGTTCCGGAAGGTTTGCAGGTTACAGTTTCCAGTGCTTTAGCGATTAACGTTTTGAAAATGGTTAAGCAGCATGTGCTTGTTAAAAGGTTGTCAGCTGTTCAAACGTTGGGCAGCGTCACCGTTATTTGTACTGACAAAACTGGGACTATAACAAAAGGTGAAATGACGGTTAACAAGCTTTGGGTAAAAGATCGAATTATCGAAGTTTCAGGTTTAGGTTATAACCCAGTCGGCGACTTCACAATTAACGGTAAAACTGTACACGAAGAAGAGGACGAAACCGGTTCATTTGAAAGACTACTTGAAATCGCTGCTTTGTGTAACGGTGCAAAGGTTGACCCGCCCTCGAAACGTAACAGGAACTGGAGCGTAATCGGTGACCCCACAGACGGAGCGTTACTGGTTGCCGCTTTAAAATACGGCATGAACATTGAAGATGAACTGGAAGAAAAACAAGTCCTTGACATTTTACCGTTCAGTTTTGAACGCAAACGCATGACAACCGTGCACGAGTACAAAGGCAAAGTGCTGGTTTACACTAAAGGTGCCCCCAGAAACACGCTTGACGTTTGCAGCAAAATGCTTTTTGACGGAAAAATTGAAGATTTAAATCAAGAAAACATGGCGCTTATTGAATCACACATTGAAGAATTTGCAGTTCGGGGCTTGCGTGTCATCGCGATTGCATACAAAGAATTGCCTAAAAACTTGTACGTCAAAGACGAATGCGCTGAAGTCCTTGAAAAAGACCTTGTTTTTGTGGGTTTAGCTGCAATGCGTGACCCGCCAAGGGCAGAAGTTAAAGGTGCAGTTGAAAAAGCAAAACAGGCGGGCATTAAAACAGTCATTATTACAGGCGATTATGGTCCAACCGCGGAAGCCATCGCAAAAGAAGTCGGCATCGTTGAAGGCAACTACGCCCAAATCATCAGGGGAGTTGACCTTGAAGGTTTAAGTGATCAAGCCATCGTTGACGAAGTTAAAAAGGGAAACGTGATTTTTGCCCGTGTGGCACCTGAGCAGAAACTGCGAATTGTCAAGGTAATTAAAAAGAGTGGAGAGATTGTTGCGGTAACCGGAGACGGCGCAAATGATGCTCCTTCACTAAAAGAAGCCGACATCGGCGTCGCAATGGGTGCTTCAGGAACGGACGTTGCACGTGAAGCCGCAGACATTATTTTGCTTAATGACAGTTTTGCTTCAATCGTTAAAGCCGTGGAGTCTGGTAGAGCAATTTATGATAACATCCGTAAATTCATCGTTTACGTTTTTAGCCACAACTGGGCAGAACTCATCCCGTACCTGCTTTATGCGGTGCTGGCGATTCCGTTGCCGCTGCTGGTTGTGCAGGTGCTAGTTATCGACTTAGCAATCGACGTTATCCCCAGCTTGGCTTTGAGTCGTGAACCGCCCGAAGCTGGCATCATGCAGGAGCCGCCGAGAAGCACCAAAGAAAGACTGTTCACACGCAAAGTATTCCTACGTTCAGTTTACATCGGCGTAATCATCGCAATAGGCGCCATGATTGGCTGCATAAACGCGTGGATGGCAGGCGGCTGGCAGTACGGCATGCAACTAGCACCTAACGATCCTGTGTACATTAAAGGTGTAACTATGACGTTTGCAGGCATCGTGGTTGCTCAAGCAGGAAACGTTCTTGCAAGCAGAACCAGTAAACAGTCAATCTTCAAAACCAGCATTAGAACCAACAAATGGATTGTTGTGGGTATCGCTGCGCAATTGGCAATTTTGACGTTGCTGGTTTACGTGCCGTTGATGAACGAGTTCTTTGGGACTATACCGTTAAACCTAACTGACTGGGCATACCTAATCAGCCTTGCGGTCATAGTGGTCATTGCAGAAGAAATCCGTAAACTGTTTTCACGCAAACTGTCAAAAAAACCAGTCAAACCCTAAAACCCCACCCTTTCCCTCACTTTTTACTTGTTTTTCAGCATTATTATCTACCCCCCTACAGGTTCTGTGCATAGTTTGAATATTAGGATACAAATAGGCTGGTTTTCTGCCTACCCCTATAGGTTACTGCAATGAGTTTCTATTTGTATCCTAATAGGTTGGTTTACTTTTTAAAGCAATGACAGCATTGAACAGCAAAATGTAATCGGGTTCTAGCATGACCCATTCGCTTTGGCTAAGGCATTTCTCACGCTCCAACAGCCAAACAGCAGCAAAAACAGCCATTTAAAGAATTTTAGGCTTAAAAAAACAGTAAAATAAACACATTAAAAAAACAGAGCAAACCACAGGTTTTTCCAACATACTAATGGCGCGTTTTTCAACCATTAGCACCTACCCCCCTTAAGTTTACTGCAATGATTGAATATTAGGCTCCAAATAGGCTAGTTTTTACCTACCCCTCTATAGTTCTAACATAGAACCACTAATAGGTGCCAAATGGGCGTTTAGAATAAAAAGTGAGCAAGAAGGGCAAAAGTTAAGAAACCAAAACCGCTATACAAGACGTCGAGGGAATACACTTTGACAACAGAGGAAAAAGAGTTACTGACAAGAGCGGCGAACCTTATGGAAGAACTCTTGGAAACCATAGAAGTCACCGAGAACAAACAGTTTGCCAAAGAATTAAAAGCCGCCTGAAAAGAAGTTGAAGACGAAAAAGCCCGACCGCTTGACGAATTACTTCACGAGAACAGAGCCTTATGTGGGAAAGCCTCTTAGAGGGGATTGGAAAGGCGTCTACTCATTAAGAATAGGAACATACCGCATTCTCTATTCAATAAGAGAAACAAACGTTAACCTGCTGTTTATCGGGCACCGCAGACATATATACCAATAACGTGATTAAACTGTGATTCTCCCAAGAAGCTTCTTCCAGCATGATACAATAGCCGTCTCCAAAAGTCTACTCGGCAAAATCCTCGTCCACCAAACAGCCGAAGGCACCACGGCGGGCAAAATCGTTGAAACCGAAGCTTACCGTGGACCTGAAGACAAAGCCGCCCACAGCTATGGCGGACGACGCACAGCCAGAAACGAAGTCATGTATGGCGAAAAAGGGCACGCCTACGTCTACCTGATTTATGGCATGTACAACTGCATTAACATCACTGCCGGGTCTGTTGCGGGAAAACCTGAAGCCGTCCTGATTCGGGCGCTTGAACCAGTTGAGGGTGTGGAGCTTATGGCTAAACGTCGAGGCTGTCCCGAAAAACCAGCCAATCTGACAAATGGTCCGGGCAGGCTTTGCATTGCAATGGGTATCTCGCGGGTTCAGAACTTGCTGGATTTGACTTTTCCACCGCTGTATCTCAAGGATGCTCCAGAGGTTCCATTGAATGAAGTTGTGGCTTCGAAGCGTGTGGGCGTGGATTATGCTGGTGAATGGAAGGATTTGCCGTGGCGGTTTTATATTAAAAATAACCGTTTTGTTTCGAAACCCTAATTTGTAAGGGTAAAAACTAATCTACAAAATAATGCATATTAAACAATGATGTAACATGAAGCCTCAACCGCCAAACCCAACTCACAAACGCATGATAAGAGAAAAGAAAACCATCTCCTACATGGTTGAAGTTTACTGCAAAGGACACCACCACACAACAAACGGCGAACTCTGCCAGGAATGCCAACAATTCCGCGATTACGCCTTCCTGCGTTTAGACAAGTGCCCCTTTCAGGAAAAGAAAAGCACCTGCGGCAAATGCACTATCCACTGTTATAAACCCGATATGAAACTAAAAGTCCGCCAAGTCATGCGTTACTCTGGACCGCGCCTGCTCATTTATCATCCGAGTTTGGCGTTGCATCATGCTTGGGATGGACGCCGTAAAGCGCCAACTCTTGACAGAGCATAAACAACTTTTCCTTGTGTTATGCTCAAATGTTCTTGTCCTGTATTGTAGTGTCCTAAAATATAGAACTAAATATCATCGAGAACAATGTGCCAAGTAAACCTTTAAGGTGTCATGCATGCTCTCACGGTCAAAAAAAGCCATTGCCTTTTCAGCAGTAGCTATAGTGATTGTTATTGTTCTTGTGGCGTCAGCTTTCTTGGGTTTAGGCGGCAGCGGTCAACCAGTCGGCACTCCTACCCCGATAGCATCCACTCCTACTCCTACAGCCACTCCAGTTGTAGTTGCAGAAAAGAAGCCCTTTTACTTTGGCGTAACCTACTGCGGCAACTCAACCGACGAGGCAAAGCAGCTAATTGATACCGTTAAAAATTATACTAACTTGTTTGTCATCCAATCGGGCCCATTAATGTCTAGGCTTTCTGCAGTGGAAGAAATCTGTGATTACGCAGTCGATTCAGGTTTAAACATTATTGTGTATTACGGTTACAATGGTGCTGCAAACAACGCTTGTGCTAATTTTACCAAAATTGCTGAGTCACGTTGGGGTAGTCACTTTATGGGGCTTTACTATAACGATGAGCCTGGCGGGAAAATGTTGGATAATTCCGTCAGTTTGGTTGATCCTAATGGGACTTCTGTTAATGCAGGTAGGGATGGCTCACTTTATGTTTATGCCAACTACTCTGAAAATCCAAGAATCAACCGAACATTTTATGGTTCAGGAGACATGGAAATTCACGTCGATTATCAGTATCCAGATGGCTCATCTGAAATGAATACTACTTCTTACTTTACCAACGGTACAATCCATTTTTCAGCTTCCCTTATGTTGCCAAATTATACGGTGATACGTGAACCTGAATTGTGGTTTTATCTTGACGGAACTGTAGAAGATGAAAACGGTACCCTAGTGACTGACCATGGCGGTATCTCACAGTTTACGCCTTATCAGCAAGTCTGGGATTCGCGACCCCTCCAAACCCAAGATGAAGTGGCAAACCTATACGTGAACGCTAAACGCCAAATTCTAAGTTCTACTATCAGAAACCAGACAAACATTAAACTCATGACTTCAGATTACGCGCTTTACTGGTACGATTACTTGGCAGGGTATGACACGGTTTTTGCAGAGTTAGGCTGGAATAATAATCCAACTCAAGAAATCGGTTTAGTTAGGGGTGCCGCTAACATGCAGGGCAAGGAGTGGGGAACAGTGATTACTTGGGCAAGCAACAATCCGCCTTACCTGCAGACTGCCGAGCAAATGTACAACCAAATGGTTCAATCGTATGAAAGCGGGGCAGAATACGTTATCGTCTTCAATTATACGCCTGAAGGCAACACGTTAGGGTTAACAGGCAACAGTACACGAGTTGAAGATGGCGTTGGCCTATTGCAGGCTGAACATTTTGAAGCCATGGAAAAATTCTGGAATGACATCGTTCTGAACCCGCAGAAAACCAACAATGTGTCAGCGGAGGCAGCGTTTGTTTTGCCTAACAGTTACGGTTCGGGCATGCGTTATGCTACAGACAAGATTTGGGGCTTATGGAACACAACCAGCACTTCACACCAGATATGGACGCAACTTCAAAGCATACTTGAGCAGTACGGGCAGAAACTTGACATAGTCTATGATGACCCAGCGTTTCCAGTCAACGGAAAATACGATCAAACAGTCTATTGGAACCAAACAGGGTAATTTGGATTAACCTTTTTCTTGTATTTCTACCTACAGAACCAAAGAAGCTTAGTCCCCATTTCTGCATTTAATCTTTACATTTGTATTCAAGCGAGACAGCCGAAATAAATTATAAAGAGCCATTTCCTTTCACATTATGGTGTTTTGATTTGGAAAACATAAAAATTATTCCAAAATCAAACAGTTTGCTAAGGCAGTTACCTGACGTAGCCAACTGTTTTAATCAACTCCATGACTCAATCATGACTGATGGTGCTCTTTCTGAAAAAACAAAGGAATTAATTGCTGTGGGAATTTCTGTGGCAATTAGGTGTTCGCCTTGTATACAAAACCATGTAGCTAAAGCTGTGCAGACTGGAAACAGTGACGCTGAGGTCTCTGAAGCAATATCTGTGGGCATATTGATGGGTGGTGGACCAGCTACTGCATATGCGTCTGAAGCAATGAATCTGCTATGCAGGTTATCTGAAGCTAAAAAGAGCAATCTGGCTTAACTTTGCAGTGAGGTTGTTGTTATGAAATGTGACCGTTGTGGTGTAGCGCTTGAGGATGGTCAAGTTTACTCTTTTGAGGGCAAAACAGTGTGTGAGGATTGCTGTTTTGATTTGATGAATCCGCCTAAAGTTTGTGACCCAACCGCTGTTTCCTCAACTTTAACTGTCCGCAAACAGTTGGGGCAATCGGGAACAGACGGTTTAACTGAACTGCAGAAACAGATTTACAATACAGTGATTGAGCGTGGAAAGATAAGTCGCAAGGAGCTTCTTGAAGTAATGAAGCTTACGCCTCAAGAGTTGGAGAAGCAGTTTGTTATTCTGAGGCACTGTGAACTTCTTAAATCTTTCAAAGAAGGAAACGCCATATACTTGGCTAAATACTAACCTTTTTCCATTATTATTTATGCGTTAATCACAAGGGTAATGTTTTTAGGGTTTACCTCAGTCTTGCTAAAGTCAAACAGTAACTTTCAAGTTGGATTGATACTATGCAGCCTATGCCTAAAGAGTACAAGTTTGCCGAAATCGAGCAGAAATGGCAGAACCGATGGGAAGAGCTGAAAATTAACCAGTATGACTGGAACGACAAAACCCGCGTGCCGTTTAGCATTGATACGCCCCCGCCTTACCCGTCAGGCGAACTTCACATGGGCAACGTTCTCAACTGGACCTACTTTGACATAGTCGCCCGATTCAAACGCATGCAAGGCTACAACGTCCTGTTCCCGCAAGGCTGGGACTGCCACGGACTGGGCATAGAAATCCAAGTTGAAAAAGCCAACAACATCCGCAAACGCGACATGCCGCCTGACCAGTTCCGCAACATGTGCATGGCGCTTGTTGAAAAGTACATTGCAATGATGAAGGAGGGCATCTTGAAACTTGGCGCATCCATCGACTGGTCCACTGAATACAAAACAATGGATCCCGACTATTGGCGCCGAACCCAACTCAGCTTTATCGAGCTTTACAAGAAAGGTTACATGTATCAAGGCACTCACCCTGTAAACTGGTGTCCACGCGACGAAACCGCCATTGCCGACGCGGAAGTTGACCACGTCAAAAAAGAAGGCGTCCTGCATTACATCAAATTCCCCTTGGCAGGCTCAAGTGAGCACCTTTTAATCGCCACGTCGCGCCCCGAATTCATCCCTGCATGTGTCGCCGTTAAAGTTAACCCCAAAGATGAACGCTACGGCAAATACATCGGCAGAAAAATCGCTGTGCCGCTGATGAACCGTGAAGTCACCATCATCGCTGACGAAGCAGTTGACATGACCTTTGGCACTGGCGCGGTTCAAATCTGCACTTACGGCGACAAAGACGACGTTAAAACCGTCATTAAACACAAGCTCCCAGTAATTCGCCTAATAGCCGAAAATGGTCAAATAACTGAGGCAGGCTGCAAATACGCTGGACTCTACCTTAACAAGGCACGCGCAGCCATCGTTGCCGACCTCACCGAAGCAGGACTGCTTGAGAAAACCGAGAAGATTCAGCAGGAAGTCGGTGTTTGTGACCGCTGCAAAACCACCGTTGAAATTTTGGAGGTTAAACAGTGGTTCATGAAAACAATGGCGCTCTCCGAAACGGTGGAGAAAGAAGCTAACGCGATTCCATGGTATCCTGATTACATGAAAAACCGCCTAATCGACTGGGCAAAAGCCTTGGAATGGGACTGGGTTATTAGCCGCCAACGCCTCTTTGCCACACCGATTCCAGTATGGTACTGCAAAGGCTGTGGCGAAATCATCGTTGCCAAGCCCGAATGGGTGCCGATTGACCCTAAACTGGAAGGCCCACGCGATGTTTGTCCGAAATGTGGCGGCAAAGACTTCACTGGCGAACAAGATGTTATGGACACTTGGATGGATAGTTCCATTACTTGTGCTGTTCACGCTGGCTGGCCTGACCGAGCGGACTGGAAGCACCTGTTTCCCGCAAGCATGCACCCCTCTGGAACCGACATCATCCGCACTTGGGCATACTACCTAATGGTACGCCACTTAGCCCTGTTCGATGAGCGCCCATTCAACAGCGTCCTCATAAACGGCATGGTTTTGGGTCCAGACGGCAGAAAAATGAGCAAATCCCTCAAAAACTATGCTGCCGCTCCTGAAGCGCTTGCCAAAAACGGTGCTGACGCAGTTCGCCAATGGGCTGCAGGTGGAGGCGCAACTGGTTCTGATATTCCTTATCGTGTGCAGGATGTTGAGTATGGTAAACGTTTTCTTAATAAACTGTGGAACGCGTCAGGGTTTGCAAGTAACCTGCTTGAGGATTACACGCCGCAAAAGGCAGAGAATGTTCAGTTGCAGCTGCTTGATAAATGGATAATCAGTAAAACTGAGAACCTGACCAAAAAAGTCACTGACGCCCTTGAGAAGTGCCAATTCAACATTGCCGTTGAAGACATCCGCAACTTTACTTGGCACGTGTTTTGCGATTATTACCTTGAAGCCGTTAAAGATAGATTGTACCGTCCTGAAGTTCACGGAGCCGAAAGCCGAAAAGCCGCGCAGTACACCCTTTACGAAGTCCTCTACCGTCTGCTGCAACTTTTTGCTCCTGTTGCCCCACACATGACTGAAGAAATTTATCAGTACATGTATCTTGACAGCAAAGCCTACAAGAGCATACAGGTTTCAGAGTGGCCAAAATACAACCCCGCAGCTGTTAGTGAGGAGGCTGAAAAGCAGGGTGACTTAATTATTGCGGTGTTGGGTGAAATCCGCAACGACAAAGCCCAAAAGAAACTGCCGCTTAACGCGCCAATCAAAGCCGTAACCATCTACGCTGGCGACGCGGCAACCGCAACGGTTATCCAGAAAGGCGCCGTTGACATTGCCTCAACCCTAAAAATTGAGAACCTTACGGTCTTGCCAGAAAAAACCCTACAAGGCAGACAAGTCGCTTCAACTGAAGTGTACATTAATGCGGAGTATTAATGGTGAACAATATGGCTAAACCTAAACGTGTTGGTTTAATCGGCGCCGGCGCAATCGGCACCGTCTTAGCTGAAGCCGTTCAGCGTGAACTCGTAACATGCGATGAACTGGTCGTTTATGACTTGGACCAGCAGCGTGCTCAGAACCTTAAAAGCAAACTGCAGTTTCCCGTTAAAGTAGTCGACAGCGTTGACGCGTTGCTTGCTTTGAAGCCTAAAGTAGTGGTGGAAGCAGCTTCCCAGCAGGCTATCACTGAACACTTTGACAGGCTTCTTGCGGCTGACGTTGACATCATTGTAATGAGCACAGGCGCACTGCTTAATCTTGGCTCTGGCAGTTCGCGGGTGCATTTTCCGTCAGGCGCTATCGGCGGTTTAGACGCGATTTCCAGTGCTGTTTTGGCAGGCGTTGACGAGGTAACCCTGATAACGCATAAACCCCCCAAAGCGTTGGGCAAAGATAACACTGAAGAACTCATCATTTATGACGGATACGCCAAAGAGGCTGCACGACTGTTTCCCAAAGCAATGAACGTCGCCGCAACCTTAGCAATGGTTGTTAAACCTGTACAGGTTAAAGTGCAAGTGGTTTCTGACCCCAAAGTCAACCGCAACACACACGAAATCAAAATCAAATGGCACTATGGCGAAATGCACATGGAATTCGCAAACGACCCCCACCCAGACAACCCACACACCAGCGCCCTCGCCGCATGGTCAGCCATCCGACTGCTCAAAACCTTGCTCGAAGCCTAAACCGGCAAGAGCCTTTTCTTTTATTTTTAACATGCTTTTGGCTTGATTTTCAACCAATACTGACCTACCCCCCTTAGGTTTTTTGCATAGTTTGGATATTAGGATACAAATAGGTTGGCAGTCGCTTCGTTTTACAGTTTTTTAAATCAAGTATTACGGGTTTATTGTTGTGTGGATGTTTTTTGGGTGCCATTTTTTTCTATGTATTTGCTGCCCCAAATGGCTGTTTTTAGTGTTAATATGAGAATGCCCAAAATAGTCCCTGCCAAAGCGGCAATTCTTGCATAGTGATTGTTTAAAAATGCCAGATGGAGCAAACCAGTGTAAGATGTACTTGTAAGAAGCACCGTTACGCCTATGCCAATCAAGAAAACCCCAAATAGTGTTCCCTTATGAAGCTTGAATTTTGCCCACTGCATAATTCTTAACAACACAATTAAGGCGCCGATTGGAAAACATGCAATTGTAATTAACGCAAAAAAAGTGTTCAAATAAGGAACTTTAATAAACGCGAAAGTGATTGCCAACACAAAGGTTAAAGCAATAAGCGAAGCCCCCAGCAGTATAGCCTTATCCATGTTAAGCCCAAATTTGATTCTTAACGCTTCAACCTTTAAAGCTTACCTAAAAATCCGCCTTAACCTGTAAATTTAGGGATTAGCTGTTTTATCTCCTTAAAAAAGGGTAAAAAGGGTTGGTTTACTGTAGTTTATTGTTCGTTGACCGTTTTTACAAGGTTTTTCTCTTTATGCAAAGAACTTGCCGCTTCCAGTTGATGTTCCAGTCTGCATCTGCATTGGTGACCTTTTTCTTCTTCAATTAGACTGCCTTCGGATGCAGGTCTCATATCGTAGACGGGGCCAAAAACGGGGTGGACAAGGTGAGTAGGGTATGCCTCACCAGCCTCGAAAGTCCAAGTGTAACCTTCCAACGCTTTGCACGTTGGACAAACTTCCGCGTCCTTTTTTGTTTTCCAAACGGTTTTGACAATGATGCGCATGCTCATACCAATGCAGTTTTTGGTTTACACTACTCCTTGGTCAACCATTGCGTCGGCTACTTTTACGAAGCCTCCAACGTTTGCGCCCTTTACGTAGTTGACAAAATCGCCTTCTCTACCGTAACGAACGCATGTTTGATGGATTGACTTCATAATAGCGTACAGGCGAGCATCAACTTCCTCACGTGTCCATGAGAGGCGCATGCTGTTTTGAGCCATTTCTAACCCAGAAGTTGCGACTCCTCCTGCGTTTGCCGCTTTACCTTGACCGTATAAGACTTCGTTATCCAGGAATACTTTCACGCCGTCAGGTTCAGTTGGCATGTTGGCGCCTTCACAGATGCAGTAGCAGTCGTTGCTCATTAGAGTCTTAGCGTCGCTTCCACTGATTTCGTTTTGAGTAGCACAGGGTAACGCAACATCGCATTCGATTTCCCAAGGACGTTTACATTCAAGATACTCGGCATTTTTGTATTCGCTCACGTATTCTTTGAGGCGTCCGCGGCGATTATTTTTTAGGTCCATGACGTAGGAAAGTTTTGAATTGTCAATGCCTTCGCTATCATGAATCGTTCCACAACTGTCAGATAAGGTTACTACTTTTCCGCCAAGTTCATTGACTTTCTGAACTGCATACTGCGCAACGTTACCAGACCCAGAGATGGCGACAACTTTGCCTTTGAAATCTTCATTTCGCATCTTTAGCATTTCTTGAGCAAAATAAGTAACTCCATAACCAGTCGCTTCAGGTCGGATTAAGCTGCCACCCCAGTTTAAGCCTTTTCCAGTTAACACTCCTGTAAATTCGTTGCGAAGCCGCTTGTACATTCCGAACAAGAAACCGATTTCTCTGCCGCCAACACCAATGTCGCCGGCTGGAACGTCAGTGTCTGCACCAACATGCCTGGAAAGTTCCAGCATGAAGCTTTGGCAGAAACGCATTACTTCAGCGTCACTTTTGCCTTTAGGGTCAAAATCTGAACCGCCTTTAGCCCCGCCCATAGGTAGCGTGGTTAAAGAATTTTTAAACACCTGCTCAAACGCAAGGAATTTGAGAACGCTCAGGTTAACGCTTGGGTGAAAACGCAGACCACCCTTGTATGGGCCAATGGCGCTGTTCATTTGGATTCTGTAGCCTCTGTTTACCTGTAGTTCTCCTTTATCGTTAGCCCAGGTGACTCTGAACATGATTACCCGTTCAGGTTCAACAATTCGCTCTAAAATGTTTGCGGATTGATATTTTGGGTTGTTTTCTATTACTGGCCAAATAGAAGTCACTACTTCTTCTACTGCTTGATGAAATTCTGGTTGGTTAGGGTTTTTTTGTTTTACGTAAGCCATAAAGTCTTCAGGGGTTTTATACATGATATGGTCACTGCTCGGTTAGGTTTTGCTGACTATACGTATCTGGTTAAAGCTCAGTGGAGTATCTTGCAGGCTTGAGGGAAAATTAATTTCATAGGCTTCTTTAGAGCCGCATGCAGGGCATGTTTTGGAGTTAAATTTGCAGTGTTGACAGTTTTCTGATTCTTCGCCTAGCCTAAGATAGATGTCTTCTTGTCCTTCTATGTTGCCGGAGAAAAGTCCAACGAGTTCAACCCAGGTTTTACCGCAATGGGCGCACGCGTATCTTTTTTTGTGTTCGTTTCCAAATTTGTGCCCTACTCGATTTAATGCTTCTTCCAGACGCATAACAGCACCAATATTCAAGATAATTCTTTGCATATTTAAGACTTTGTAGAATTAACGGTTAATAAAAACCGAAACATTCAGAAATAAACGCTATTTAAAGCGGGTAAAAAGTAGTTTGTTTTTAGAAAAGAATTATATTAAATAATTCATTAAATTAGCCAAGGTAAAACAGCATGGGAGCAGAACTCGACGAAATAGACATAGCCATCATAAGAGCCCTTCAAAAAGACGCACGAGCCAGCTTTGCAACAATCGCAAAAAGTTGCGATGTCTCAATCGACACCATAAGCAAAAGATACAAAAAAATCATACAATCAGGCGTTGCAAGAGGAACAACTGTTCTGCTGAACCCTAAAAGCTTCGGCTGCGACTGCGTTGCCAGTTTTGGGATACGGGCAGACTCTTCACACATAAGCGAGATTTTGCAGTTTATCGGAAAAATCCCGGACATAGTCTTCAGCGCCCAAACAATGGGAAGACACAGCATCTTCGCCGTTGCCATCGTCAAAGACGTTACCGGCCTTAGTCAAATAAAAGAGTTGATTAAGGGTAACCCCTTGGTTAGGGAAGTAACAACAAGCATATGGGTTGACGATATACTGCTATGTCCAGAAAACTTTGATTTAACAACTGGCAAAGGAGAAGCAACGCTTGGATAACATAGACTTGTACATTATTGAAGCATTAAGTAAAGATGCTCGCATTTCTTTTCGTCAAATTGCTTTAGCATTAAACCTTTCACCAGACACGATAATTGACCGCTATAATGCGCTTCAGGAAAAAGGCGTTATCAAAGGATCAACTATTGTTTTAAATCCAAAAGAAATCGGTTACACTGCCATGGCCGTTTTCATGATTGACATTTCGCCAGCTATAAATGGCAACCGTTTTGACTCAACAGTAATTTTAGAGACGCTAATAAAAATGAGAAATATCATCGTTGCTTCCAAAACAGTTGGCGACCATGATTTACTGGCTATCGCTGTGGTGCATGATTTTCAGCACCTGTTTGCTGTGAGAGATGAAATAGCTGCTGTTCCAGGCGTTAAAGGTATGGAAGTGTCTTTTTGGACGGAAATAACGGAACTTTCTCCCAAATACTTTGTAATTTAACCCTGTGCGGTGGCTTAATTAAAACTCTTTTTATAAAAATTAAAGATTTAAGTGGAGTTCCATATTTCTATGGCTTGCAGGGCATGTTTTTGAGCTTTTAGGTTCAAGATTTCTTTGTACTTGGCATACGCTTGCTTGTATATGTCATTATACTGTTTCATTGTGGTGCGCATTTCTTGTGACCAGCTTAATCCATACGGGTAATAGGGAATAGGCGTTTTTCCGAAACCTTTTGAACCATGCTCGAACCAGTTGTCTTCATGTCTAAGAAAACCATACTCAGATAATACAGTGCCTAATTTTCCAACGACTCTTCTTACTCCTTTATTGACTATTTCAGGGTCCTTGTTGCCTAAACAACAATAAGGCGAAAGTAAACCCATCTCCTTTAACGACAAATGCCACCATAACTCTTTATCCGAGAGTGCCTCACAACAATACTGTGAAGCTTGACTAGCCAATGCTCGCACTTTCGCCTTTATTTCCCCAACCTTTTCTTTGCCTAATTTTAAGGTGTTTTCTGTGTCTGATGTTACATATTTTTTGGTTGTTTCTTCAAACCAGTTAGAGGCAAAAACGGTTGTGGTGTCAATGAACTGAATTCGTATTTTTTCCATTTCAGCAATCAATTCAGCCAGTTCATTTTCATGACGTATTATTGTTGAATCAAAGTTTTCAGTCATTTGGCATCTAAACTAATTCAATGTAAACGGTTTTAAATTTTTGCTAACCCCACGGCAAACTCATACTGCAACATGTAAGAAGAGCGATTTTGTAGAAAAAATATGGTGCAAAAATCCATTCATTAAGATTTCAATGGTAGTTAGAGCAACTTATTTATGTTTTGAGGCTTTCCTCTTTGGGCTACTACTTTACGTGAGGTGATAGGCATGAGGTTTATAGCAAACAAGAAGTACAGACTCAAACAAGACTACACTGACGTCGCTTTAGGCAAGATTCCAGGCGGCATGATAGCCACTTTTGTTTCCAATACCTGTGGGAGTTGTAGGTTCAAACTACCCAACGGCAAAGTATTCGGAGTCGCAGAAAAATCAGCACTTACCTTTATGGCAGAAATGTAAACCTGTCATGCCTGACCTTCGAAACAGGCTACCAACTTTTTTATCACTTTTAGCCGTATAATTAAAATGTGACTGTCATGCGGCGCCCACATACGTTCATTGCACGCGAAGAAGCACTATTTTTTGGGTGTAATTTTTGGCAACATTAATTCAATCAGTTAACAGCGAACCCAAACACACCAGTGGTCATGATACAGCGGCTGTAGCGGTCAACCAGAACCAGTTCATGTGTCCTGAATGCGGCAAACTGTTCCCCCTAAAAGAAGCCGTTGAAGCACACTTGCATGGCGTACATTTGGAGCATCTGCGCAGGGAACACAGCGAGTTTCACGGCGAAGACGTTGTTGGCCATCATGTGGGGTAGTTTGAGTTCAAAACTTAGGGCTAAATTTCACTGTGCCCCTTTGTTTCATGATGCGCTGTGTCTCGATGCCGCTCCATTTCTGACCTAGTGCTAAAGGTTCTGTTGCATATTGGACAGGGAATCTTTTGTGGCTGCACACCTTTAACTGGCACTTCCTGCGATGTTGGTCTTCCAAGTGTATGTTCTTTATGATTTTCCATAATTTTAACCTCCAATTTCTTTTAAACTGGTATAGGTGAAGCTTTTCTCGCTTCCCCTTTTAACTTTTTAAGTAGTTTTATTGTTGCTGCGCAAAACTCGGGCAGGTCGGCAGGCTTACGTGAAGTAATAATGTTTCCGTCAGTAACTGATGACTGGTCAACTACGTTTGCGCCTGCATTTTGTAAATCGGTGCGGACAGATGGCCAGCTGGTCACGGTTTTTCCCCGGACGATGTCTGCTGAAATCAGCATTTGGGGTCCATGGCAGATTGCCGCTATTATTGTGCCTTTGTTGTTTGCCTCTTTAACTATGTTGACTAAGCCGTCGTTTATGCGCATTTTGTCTGGAGCTTTTCCGCCTGGAATTATTATGGCGTCGTAACTGTTTAGGTTGACTTGGTTTGGGGATAGGTCGGATTTGAAGGTTACGCCGTGTTCGCCGGTGTAGGTTTGACCTGCTTTGGGGGCAACGATGTCCATGTGGTAGCCTTCTTCTTGGAAGCGGTAGTAGGGGTAGATGAATTCTGAGTCTTCGAAGCCGTTTTCTAAGAATATTAGCATTTTCTTCATGAAGAATCGCTATTGGATGATTTGTGGTGTTCTAAAAAAAGGCTTGTTGGTTCGGTGTGTTCTAACACTTTTTATTTCTTGTTAAAACGATACAAATCAATGAAGAGTGATAACAATAAATAAATTTAAATATGCATCAATACATATCAAGCTTGGGCAATACCCATGAAAGTCACCCTCAACGTAAAAGCCGACGAACTAAAACTCGCACAAATGCTCTCCAAATTCAGCGAAAGATACCACACAACCTACAAACTCAACCGGCGACCAAACGGCTACATCCTCGAAGTCGACCTAAACGGAGAAGACTTCGGCGAATTCATCCGACGCCTAAACCACCTAAAAGACGTCACCTACCACATCGAGGAGGTGCGTGGAGGCGGTTTGCTGGATAAATTCAACGTTAGCCTGCTACGTACAAACTCTGACGCGTTGATTGGGAGAGAAACCTTTGCAAAAACTGACATTGACCCCTTGGATGGCGGCGTAGTAAAGTTGGGAGGGGAGATTTGGTTGGCTAAACCAGTGGATGACTGTAGCGTCATTAAGGAAGGCTCAAAGGTGAGGGTGATTCGCGTGGAAGGGGTTAGCCTTATAGTTGAAGGAGTAACTGAAGAAAAATGTACGAATTAGAAATCGCCCTCGTCATAATCGCAGTAATAGCTGTAGTTATAGTAATCCTGTTTGGGATGTCTCTTAAAAAAGTCAACCAGTACGAAAAAGGTTTAGTGGAACGTTTCAACGCTTACGAAAAAACCGTTGAACCCGGCTTACGCGTGATTGTGCCCTTTGTTGAACGGCTTTACCGTGTAAACATGCGTGAACAAGTCATTGACGTGCCACCTCAAGAAATCATCACCGAAGACAACGTAGTCGTCACAATTGACGCCATCATTTACTACCAAGTCATTGACGCAAGACGTGCACTGTACGAAATTGAAGACTTTGAACTTGCAATCGTCAAACTAGCCCAAACAACGCTCCGAAACATCGTCGGTGAAATGAGCCTAGACATCGCTTTAACTTCCAGAGAAAAAATTAACGTTGACCTCCGCAGTGTCCTTGATCAAGCAACCGACAAGTGGGGCACAAAAGTCAACCGCATCGAACTGCAAAGAATCGACCCACCCGCAGACATTCAAGCCGCTATGCACAAGCAGAAAACCGCAGAACAGGAAAGACGCCAACTACGTTTACTTGCTACTGGTCGAAAAGAAGCTGCCGAACAAGAAAAACTAGGTGCAATCCTTAAAGCTCAAGGTGAAAAACAATCTGCAATCCTTAGCGCTGAAGGTGAAGCAAAAGCAGTTGAACTTGTGGCAGATGCACAGGCAAAAGCTATCAAAGCCGTTTCAGAAGCAGCAAACACGTACTTTAAAGAGAACGCGCAGCTTAACAAGAAGCTTGACGTAATCCGTGACACGTTCTCGCAGCAGACCAAAGTTATTGTACCATCGAACGCTGATGTCTTAAACGTGTTGGGTTTAGAAGGCTCCGCAGTAGTGCCGCTCAAGTCAACGCAGAAACAGGCTTCCGCAAACGCGACGCAGTAGAGGTGAAATAAGCTTTGGCAACTGCAAGTACTGTCGCTTTTTTCCCAATAATTATTTTTGGGGTAATAGCGATGATAATTGCATTAACTTTACTGAACTCTTCAAGACAGTCAAAACGTAAAAAGAGCCTGTACTCAAACCCTAATCCTACTTCAGATTATCAACGTTACGTCCCGGGACAATATAGCCAGCAGATGGAGCTTGACATGCGCCTGCCTTACAGACGTTGGAAACAGCTTTACCCACACAGTCGCATAACCTATGACGAGTACAAACGTATGCAGATGCAGTCCGCGTTTAGACGTTCAACGAGTTCGCAGGAGAACCGCAGAATGGTTCACTAAAACGGCACTCTTTTCTTTTAATCTTTATTTTGGACGAATTTCTTTTTTGCTACACTGTAGTGTAACCACAAATATTTTTCTACAAAAGATTACTCTTAAAAAGGTTCAAGGTGATGACAGTATGTGGCTTATAGGTTTAGGTTTGTTTATCTTCGGCGTATTTCTGTTAATCCTTGGCGGCATCTTTTTCATCACTTTAATTCTTATACCGTTTGCAATTATCGCCGGCATCATAGGATTAATCTTATTAATAGCGGGCGGATTAGCAGCAATCCTGCATCCAACACACTACCACACTAATCATTATACCGCTCAAGAGCAAACTACAAGTCATCAAGTATCTGGACAAATCAAATACTGCACAAGATGCGGGACACCCAACGATACACAAAACGTGTATTGTGCAAAATGCGGAAAAAAATTTTTAGAATAATCGGCGACAGTTAAGCCAAAGAAAATTAGAACAGAGCGGATATCAATACAGACCTATCCCCTATAGTTTTTGCATGGATATCCTATTTGCATCCTAATACAGTAGTTCCGCAGGTGGCTTATGAGGCTGCTCAATTTCTCTTCGGAAATGATGTGCCATCTCAAAAAGCTTAACACAAGACCTCTTCAACTCAACCCTCAACATCTTAGCAAACACAACGTTAGCTAAAACCCAAACATTGTAAACAAAAGTCGACATCAACGTATAGACAACCCTAACCGTGCGGTTTGTACTGGTTGTTTTAGCCTCCACAGCATCATGCATCCTAAAACCCGTCTCAATCCCCCACCTCTTACGATACTCCTCAGGCAACTCCTCAAACGCCAAAATCACCCTTAAAATCGACAAATTTGTCAAAAACACGTTATAACGATTAACAACCAAATCATCAGGCGAAGCACCATGCTTCATAACCATAAACAGGCGACAAAACGCTACCCTATTAAAAGTACCAACCATCCTAAAATCAATCTCAGCCGGCGTCTCTTTGCGGTCATAAGCTAAAATGGCACGTTTAACTCCTGAAGTCCTAATGGCTGGAGCAAGAAACGGTTGGCGCAACTGCTTAAGCTTATTTACCACGTTGACTCCATGAAACCCCCTGTCAACAAGCAAGGTGCGAATGCGTATACCTCTGGCCCTAGCTGCCAAAAGTAGCGTCTCAAGAATAAAGGGATCATCATCTAACGACGTTAAGGGCATAGTAAACACGGTAACGCGTTTGCCTGCTTCCACCACGTGCAGTGAAGCATGCATGTAGAATCGTCTTGTTCCCCTATCGCATTTGCCCTTGCGTATTTGGTTGTTGTCTTTGCCATAGTAACGGTCGCAAGATAGGTCGATGGCGGCTAGGACTGGTTTTTTGAAGGCCCTTTTGCGTTTGAGCTTTTCGATGACTGCGTCGTTTGCTTGAGTTAGCATTTTGTAGGCGTCTTTGGGGTTGAGGCTTTTTAGTCGTCTTAGGAGCGTGTCTGCGGAGGGGGCTTTTTGGGTACATGCAAGGTTTTGTAGGCCGCTCTCCGCATATTGCTTTTGGACGGTTAGGTAGAGGAGGCTTTTAATGAGCTGTTCTTTGGTGTATTTGCTGTTTGGTGCAAGGGGTATTGTGAAGTGCTCTTTGAGGGTTGATAGGGCTGTTTTATAGGACAGTTCATTTATTTCTCTCTTGGGAGGCATGTACCCAGTTGTCTTGCTAGGACGGTTCGTCTGGGTTCACCTAATGGTGAGTTGCATGCCTCCCAAATTTAAAATCAACGCTTGAACCAATCATTGCTTGAAAAACTCACTTGCGGAACTACTGTAATAGGTTAGTTTAAAAATAAGTCTAAATATTTTTACTAAAAAATTGAGTTGGAGGCTTTTGACGCCTCCTTTTGAAGTCTTGATTATTCGACGAGTTTCTTTTTGGCTTGTGCAAGGATGTCGATTGTTTGGTCTCTCCACGCTTCGAAGCCGACTGGAGAGTTGGGGTAAGTGTTGTAGTGTGCAGTGAGTTCTTTCATCATAGACACGGTGGTGTGTAGCCTGTTGAGGAAGCCTAAGCGTCGCATTCCTTTGAAAACACGTTTAGCGGTTTCAGTGATGTTAAGTTTAAAGTCATCGCCCATGCCAGCTTTCAAGACGTCGTCTTCTGTCATGAGTTTCTGGTTCATGCCATAATTCAAATCGTCATCGTTGCAGCTGAGCAGGAACAACTTGAAAATGTCCAAGGCGCCTTGTTTCTTACCGTAAGTATCCATGTATTTCTTGTTGTAACCCCACAGAGCTTCTTTAGTTGCGTCACCTTTACCGAGGGCTTCAACGATTTGTTTGCCTGCAAAATGTCCGCTAAGCATTGAGGGACCGATGCCGCCGCCGTGAATTGGGTTAACAAGTGATGCTGCATCACCGATTATGGCGACACCGTTGCCAACCATGTTATCAAGTGGCCTGCGTACTGGATCAAACCATGCACCGCCAGTTAAAACCAGTGAACCATCGAACATCTGCTTTTTGAACGCTGTACTGTACAGTTGTTCTTTGGGGTTAGGGTAACCTGTTTTACGCATGATTGCGCCGATGCCTACGTTTACGCGTGCGCCGCCTTTGGGGAAAATCCAAATGTAGCCGCCAGGGGACGCTTTCTGGTTAAGGTAGATTTCGCAGTACTTGGTATTTTCGTTTTCCTGTTTTAGTTGGCGGATTTCACGGTAGCATGCTTCAACGTCTTCGTTGTCGATTTCTTGGTCAATACCAATTTCGACTGGAAGCTGCTTGCGTACCATGCCGAAGTATCCGGTTGCGTCAACGACGACTTTGCTGCGTAATTCGCTTACTTGGCCTGTTTTCATGTCTTTGGCGGAAATGCCTACTACGGTGCCTTTTTCGATTATTGGTGAACGGAAGTTTGTGTTGTCTTTTAGTACTGCTCCGTTGTCGACTGCTTTTTTGAGTAGCCACTGCCCAAATAAGCGTCTGTTAAGTATGTAACCTTTGAAGTCTTTGTCTGCGACAGTAAACACGGTGTTTTCGTCGGGTGAATAGATTTTCATGCCGTCGATTTTTGCTTCTAATTCGCCGCCGTTTGGTTTTTCAAGACCCAAAAACGTTAAGTGGTGCTCGCCTAGGGCGTCTCCGCAGATTTTTTCGCCTATGGCTTCACGTTTGCTTTTTTCTACTAAGCATACTTTTAGGCCGGATTCAGCGATGGTTTTTGCTGCAAGGCAGCCTGCTGTTCCTGCGCCTACAACTATTGCGTCAAACTTTTCCAATTTTACTCTCTCCGTAAACGCTAAGTGATGTATTTTGTATACTATGTTTTATTAGTAAAGCCTTAATAAAGTATGAAGTGAGTAAAAGCACACCGAGTGTAACCCAACATGAGTGCCCCCTTAACCTTAAGTGCAGAATTCCGAAAACTTGTAGAAGGTCAAATGACCCGAACACTCCAAGGGATCGAATTAACTTTTAACGCAATACTGGAAAAACAAAAAATTACTCCCGAAGAAGTCAAAGATGAAATTGATAGTTTACAAGAAACTTTTAACGTTCTATTCCAAAAATGGAGTTTAGAAATTCTCTACACGCTACTTCTCAAGAAAAACAGTGGATTTGGCGGCTTAAAAAAAGTGTTAGGCGTAAACAGCCGCACCTTATCAGACAAACTGAAACTGCTACAAAAATATGGTTACATCGAACGCAAAGTTCAATCAGGACCCCCATTACGGGTTGAATATTCGCTTTCAAAAAAAGGTAAAGATACAGTGCTTTTGGCGTTGCCGCTACTGTATTATTCAACAGTTGGTTGATTTTTTTCCTGATTCTTCTTTTTGATTACTCTTGGCAGGCTAGTTGTTTCCTTTACTGTTTCAAAAACCATACATGTCAAAGTCTTCTGTAACCCGTTAATACGACGTAGCTTGTCAACAACAAATTTGCCGATAGCGTCAACGTTTTCAGCTCGAACTTTAACCAGCAAGTCCCAGTCGCCAGTGATTATGTGTACCTCTTGTACGTCTGCAAGCCGCGCAATTTCTTCGGCTACATCTCGCTGTGTGATTGGGGTTCCGTCTTCTTTGTTTCCGTAGGATACGGCGGCAAGGATGAAGGCGGCGGTTCCAAGGTTTAGTTTTTCTGGGGCAAGTATTGCGCGGTATTGTTTGATTATGCCTATTTCTTCCATGCGTTTTATTTTGGCAAAGACGGTGGTTATTGGGGTGCCTGTTTTTTTGGCTATTTGGTTGGCTGTTAATTTGCTGTTTTCTTGGATTAGCAGCAGGATGGCGATGTCTTTATCGTCCAGTTTAAGGCTCATATGTAAATATTACATTTTTCAAGTATAAAAACATATTTTTATTGTAAATAACCCAAAATTTATTATAAAAAATTTATTATCTCCGCTGCTCTATCATAAGCCAACTAAAATTAACCAAGTGAACAACCTTGACTCCAGAAACAAAACCATGCGTCCAAACCATAGACCCACCAAAACCGTTAGACCAACTAACGGCACAAGAAATCGAAAAAAAAGCCTGCATAGGCAGAATAACCACCTACACCCTAGGCAGCTTAACATCAACATACGTCAATAAAGGCTTCCAATGGCTCCTACCAGTCGCTTTAAGCCAAAGCACCGACCCACTCTGGCCAGACCCAGGCGCATCAATCGAAAAAAGAATCGAAGTAGACATCTACGGAAAACCAGTCCGCACAATGGCAAGCATGATCATCCACAAACTCATCGGAGCCTCAACCGCTTACCCAAAACTGTTCATCCTTTCACCAAACATCCGCATCGAAAAATCCGAACGAGGAAAAACAGGAAAACACATCTACGAGTTTACACAACTAGACTTTGAAGCCCGGGACGCCACATCAAAAGACGTCTTTACCCTTGTTGAAGAGGCACTTTGCACTTTAGTTAAAGATTTAAAGAAAAACATGAAAGACGACTTAACATCCATTTGCCGCTTTGACACGCTGCCTAACTTGGAGGCTCCATTTAAAGTTCTTGACCGCGAAGACCTTGAAGCTAAATACGGCGCAACATGGGAAGCAGATGTTGCAGCAGAAATTAAGCAGCCAGTTTGGATAACAAACATTCCACGTGAATTTTACGATTTTGAGGACTTTTCAACAGGAAAATGGGACAACTATGACTTGTTTATGCCGCAATTTGGAGAAATCCTTTCAGGCGCTAAACGTGAGTATGAATATGATAAAATAACTAAAAAGATTGAACGCGACGATGTAAGAAAAGAAAACTATGCCTTAGTCATAAAGATGGCAAAGGAAGGCCGTTTGAAACCGACAGCAGGTGCAGGTATCGGTATTGAACGTTTAGTTGGGTATCTTACAGGCGTAAAACATATCGCTGAGTGTCAACCATTCCCACGGGTTCCAGGAACAGTACATGAACTATAAGTTAGAGGATAAAAATTATGAATCCGTATCTAGAAGCACTTCAACCTAAACTGAGCCAAAAAGACTTCGACAAACTAGCCGCAAT
Source organism: Bathyarchaeia archaeon (assembly GCA_042296865.1). Lineage (GTDB taxonomy): Archaea > Thermoproteota > Bathyarchaeia > Bathyarchaeales > Bathycorpusculaceae > Bathycorpusculum. Next base: position 1,085,526 of record CP170178.1, read on the forward strand.
CGACAACCCAAACGTCCACGAATTCATCGCAAAAGCTAACGACCTCTGCCACCCAGAAAAAATCTTCATTTGCAGCGACGCCGCCGAAGACATCGCATATGTCAGAAAGCAGGCAATCGTTACCGGTGAAGAACAAGCCATACTTACCATGCAAGGACACACAGTGCATTTTGACGGTGAACAAGACCAAGGTCGAGACCGCCAAGCCACCAAGTATCTTGTACCTAAAGGAGTAACTTTAAGCAAGGCACTAAACCAGATTGACAGGCAAGAAGGTTTAACCGAAGTCCGAGTTGCCCTACGAGACTTGATGGTTGGTAAAACCATGATTGTCCGTTTCGTCTCTTTGGGCCCCAGAGATTCAGTTTTCACAATTCTTGGTTTACAATGTACCGATTCATGGTATGTTGCACACACCGAAGACTTACTCTACAGAACAGGTTATGAACAATTCAAGAAAGCAGGACCAAAAAGCGATTTCCTACGCGTTTTGCATTCAGCAGGAAGATTAACTTCTGAAATGGTTAGTGCAGACTACAAAGACAAACGCATCTACATTGACCACATGGACAACACAATTTACAGCGTAAACACACAATACGCAGGCAACAGCGTCGGCTTCAAAAAACTAGCTTTCCGCCTTGCAATCAGAAAGGCAAGCAGTGAAGGCTGGCTTGCAGAACACATGCTGCTTATGGGTGTTTATGGTCCAAATAATCGTAAAACCTACTTTGCAGGCGCATTCCCAAGTGCATGTGGCAAAACTTCAACAGCTATGCTTCCCGGTGAAACTATCCTTGGCGACGACATCGCTTACCTACGTGAAATTGACAGTGTAGCCCGAGCAGTTAACGTTGAATGCGGCATCTTTGGCATCATTCAAGACGTCAAAGAAAGAGATGACGCCTTAATCTGGAAAGTCCTAAACAGCCCCGGCGAAGTCATTTTCTCTAACATTCTAGTCAAAGATGGTCAACCATACTGGCTAGGCATGGGCAAAGAATTGCCAAAAGACGGCTTAAACTATTCTGGTCAATGGTATGAAGGTAAAAAAGACGAAAACGGCGCAGAAATCCCGGCAGCACACAAAAATGCACGTTACGCTGTAGCTTTAACTGCACTTGAAAATGTTGACCCTGAACTTGATAATCCAAACGGTGTTGAACTTGGCGGCATCATGTATGGTGGACGCGATGCAAAAGCCTACGTTCCAGTTCAGCAAAGCTATAACTGGGAGCACGGAATTGTCGCTTTTGGTGCTTCACTGGAAACAGAAACCACTTTTGCAACAATCGGCAAAGAAGGCGTTCCAGAAATTAACATGATGAGCATTCAAGACTTCATCTCTATCCCAATGGGCAAAAACGTCAGCAACAACCTGGAGTTCGGACGAAAACTAAACAAGCAGCCAATCGTTTTCGGCGTTAACTATTTCCTACGAGACTTAACAACAGGCAAATACCTTAACACTCCACAAGACAAGCATGTCTGGGTTAAATGGATGGAACTACGAGTCCACGGTGAAGTTGAAGCAATCAAGACACCAACAGGATTTATTCCAAAGTATGCGGATTTAAAGAAACTCTTCAAAGAAGTGCTAAACAAAGACTATGCAAAAGAAGACTACATCAAACAATTCACTGTTCGCGTACCGGAAAACTTGGCCAAGATCGAGCGCGTCTCGAAATTCTATCAAGAAAACGTCACTGATATTCCACTGGAAATGTTTGGTCAACTCTACATGCAACGCGAACGACTACTAGCAGCCAAAGAAAAACACGGCGATTATATCTCGCCAGAAAAATTCGAATAAAGGAATTTTTTTCCTTATTCCCTTTAAATATAATTTAGGCTTGAATTTGGTGAAGTCTTAAAAGCAAGCATTTACTGAGTAAGGCTTCATAACCATTAATAAACAAAAAACCGAAACATGAAAAAGGAGAAAAGCATATGATGAAGAAACCAACCGATAAGGCATCTTTCCTTATAGATTTGGCGCAGGTTGACGGCGATGGCTCGTTCAAGTGTCCTAAATGCGGCTTGGCTATTTCGCCTGAAGACGAAACAGAGGATAACTACCAAATCGTTGACACTAAAGTTCAAAATGATGAGTTAGTGGAGCTTGTTATAACCTGCGGTAAATGTAACAGCACCATTAGGCTAACTGGTTTTCAATCTGAAGCCTAATAGGCGCAGGAGTTTTTATAAATTTTTCATTTTCCGGCTTGCCCCAAAAAAAATCAACCCCATGACCCCGCCATAAAACAAACCGTTAAATAATGAACTGAGAATCTGCGTGTTTTCTTCGACTACTTGGACTACTCTGCCTACAGCTCCGCAAACGTAGCTTCCTGGAAACATTGGTGTCGGAATTAAATATGAAATCGCCGCAAACATGGCGACGAATGCTAACATAATTTTTAGTTTCATTTCCCTTTAACCCCAAGTGTAGGGCAACTTAAGACGTAATAAACCTTATTGTCTACCTGTTCAACATACATACAGGCAAAAGAAGCAAACGCTTAATTTTTGCTTTGACTACTTTTTTCAGCAAGTGACCTTTCATGCATGTTGAAACTTTTACCGTTGGCATGCTATCAACCAACTGCTATGTCGCAAACTGCACAGAAACAAAAGAAGCAATCATCATAGATCCCGGACTAGATTTTGCGGCCGAAGCTCAACCAATCTTTAACTATGTTGACAAGGAAAAACTCAAAATAAAATTCATCATAAACACACACGGGCACTCAGACCACGTTAACGGCGACGAGATACTGCAGAAAAAGTATGCGGTGCCTATCTGCATCCATAAGCTTGACGCTTCTTTTCTTGAAGGCTTAGAAAACCATGATGCCTCAAGTGATGTACTGCTCAAAGACGGTGACACTGTACAGTTTGGAAACGCCGTCTTAAAAGTCCTGCATACTCCCGGTCACACAATGGGCAGCATTTGTCTTGTCGGCGATAAGGTCCTGTTTTCGGGGGACACATTGTTTGCGGGCAGTATTGGCAGAACTGATTTTGATGAGAGTTCGCCAGAGGATATGGAGGTTACTTTGCGGAAGTTGGTGGGTTTGTCTGATGGTTTGCTTGTTTATTCTGGGCATGGCGGGGTTTCTTTGTTGGGTCGGGAGAAGCGTTTGAATCCGTTTTTGGCGGGTTTGTAGTTGTCTGTTTTTTGTGCATTTTCTTTTGTATTTTTGTTGTACGTATCGGCAATATAGTGTATTGTGACATAATACTTAATAAAGCCTTTTTCTAACCCCTAACTCGGAGAGTAAAGAAGAATTGTCCCCATTGAGCCTAAAACAATCATTCACAGGCCTCAAAAACAAAAAAATAAAAATTAACTTCAAAAAACAAAAGCAGGAAGAAGAAACAATCCCTGCACCAGCAACAAAACCCATACCCAAGGGACTAAAAGTCATCGACAAATACCCATTATACGAACCATTCTCTCACGTAGTAATCGTCCAAAACCCAAAAACAGGCGAATACAAATACATCCTTGACGAACTGCAGCTTGACCCCCTAGAAAGAGGCGTCTACAACAGAATCCTAGAAATATTGCTTGCAGAAATCGAGTCACCAAAAGAAGAAATTGCAGATCCACGCAAATTTTTTGCGGAAGAAGCCAAAAAAATCGTTGATAAATACCGCATTAGTCTTGGTTGGCTTCCAGACGTTTCATGGTACAAGATTCTTTACCATGCAGAAAGAGACCTAGTTGGTTTCGGAAAAATTGACCCTTTGATGCGTGACCCAAACATAGAAGACATTAGCTGTGACGGTGTAAATAAGCCAGTTTATATTTGGCACCGCCAGTTCGAATCAATAGAAACAAACCTGCAACTTGAAAGTGACGAAATCCTAGATAACATGGTAGTAAAACTTGTCCACATGTCTGGAAAACACGTCAGCAGCGCTTTTCCAATAGTTGATGCTTCATTGCCGGGAAAACATCGACTCGCAGTAGCGTATAGGCGTGAAATTACTCCGTTCGGTACTGCTTTTACAATTAGAAAATTCCGTGATGACCCTTACTCAATTATTGACTTAATCAACATTGGAACATTCACTGAGGAAATGGCAGCTTACTTCTGGGTGTGCCTTGATAATCACACTTCAATTATGGTTCTCGGTGGTACAGCAGCCGGCAAAACCACAGCGTTAAACGCTTTAGCATGCCTAATCAAACCCGGCAGCAAAATCATCACCATAGAAGAAACCGCCGAATTAAACCTGTCACACGAAAACTGGGTATCCTTGATTGCCCGTCAAAGCTACGGTTTAGGCGGCAGCGGCGTTGGTGAAGTCGCACTTTTCGATTTGGTTAAAACGTCTATGAGACACCGCCCCGATATTATGATTGTAGGTGAAATTAGAGGTCAAGAAGCATACGTGCTATTCCAGGCATTAGCGACAGGCCACGGTGGTATGGCAACAATGCACGCTGACAGCATTGAATCAGCAGTTAAAAGATTAACCCAGAAGCCAATGGAAATTTCGCCAGCTTACATACCGTTAATGAACATTGTTATGTCAGTTCGCCGGGTTCACTTGGTCAAGAACGGTGAGAAAAGAGCTTACAGACGTATATTAAACGTTAATGAAGTCGTTGATTACGGCGATTACAGAACACCCTTCAAATGGGATCCACTCAAAGATGAACAAAACGTTGACTTTGGACAAAGCGAATTACTCAACAAATTGGCGGAACGTCAAGGCATAACAAAAGAAGAAATTGTCCAAGAAATAGAAAGACGCAGAAAACTTCTCAAATACATGAAGCAAAAGAACATACGAAGCTACAAAGATGTCTCAGTTTTAATCGCTGAATATTACTCAAAACCAAAGGGCTACTATGACAAAATATTAGCTGGCGAGGAGGCCAAGCAAGTTGCCGCTTCTAAAGAAGCTTGAGGCGTTATCATTTCGCCTCTTCGGCGGCGTTGCGCCAAAATTTCTTAAAAAAGGATTCAACGTTAAAGATTCGTTAAGCCGGGCAAGAATCAAGATTTACCCTGAAACATACGTTTCTTTAATGCTTCTAATAGCATTACTAACGGTTCCTGCAAGTATTATTTCAGTAATAATTGTTGCCTTCTTCGGTTTTATGCCGTTACTCTTTCTGGTTCCATTGCCATTCTACGTAATGGCGGGTTTTCTGCTTGCGCCAATGTCAAAAGCAAGCGACCGAGCCGCAAACCTTGAACGGGAAATGCCCTTTGTCGCCTCATACATTAGCGTCATGGCCTCAGGCGGCATCGCACCCTATACAAGTTTTAAACGGTTATCTGAAGTTGAATTAATGCCAGCCATGAAAAGCGAATCTCGAGAAATCATAAAAGACGTAGAAATTTTCGGCATCGACCCATTATCCGCATTAGAAAAAGCTGCAAAAGAAAACCCACTGGACATCTTCAAAGAATTCCTTGCAGGCTACGCTTCAACAGTCATCATCGGCGGCGACATCGGCCACTTCCTAGAAAGAAAAGCAGAAGACATCTTTAAAGAACGCGCATCAAGAGTCAAAGCCGCAGCAGAAAGACTCGGTATGCTGATGGAAACTTTCATCATCGTACAAGTCATGATGTCGCTTTGCTTTTACATTCTCTTCAGCGTTAACGCAATCCAACCAGGCGCAACACAAGACGTTTCAGGCATGATAATGTACACTTACCTTTTCACGCCAATGTTGTCAGGAATGTTCGTTTGGCTTGCCCATAACATGCAGCCCAAATCACCGACAACTGAAATGCGTCCGTACAAAGTCTTCGGTATCAGCGCAGTCGCCGCAGTAATAGTCTTCATGGTACTCACAAACTTCATGGGCTTAACAGCAATCCCCATCATTACAAGCCTACAAACAGTCATTGACTTACCTTTCGCGTTATCAATCGCACTTGTTATCTCAACCGCTCCAGCAGCAATCTTAGCAATGAAACTTCAAGCGCACAAAGAAAGCATGGAAGCAGGCATTAACAACTTTCTCCGCGACCTAACAGAAGTCAGAAAAACAGGCCTCTCACCAGAAAAATGCATTGAAAGCCTCTCAACCAAAGACTACGGCACATTCAGCAAAGAATTACGCAAAATCAGCTCCGAAATCTCTTGGGGCATACCCATCAAGAAAGTCATCTTTGACTTTTTAAAACGCACCAAAAGCTGGATGGTACAACTAAACATGTTCCTGCTCGTTGAAACAATCGACGTCGGCGGCGGCACAATCGCCATGATTGAATCACTTGCCCGATTCAACAATTTGACACAGGAAACTGAAAAAGAAAAGAAAATGTCCGTACGGCCATACGTGTTCATGCCCTATTTGGCTTCACTCTTGCTGGTGGCAACCACAGTTATGATGCTAAGCTTCACTTCCGGCACGTTGCTGGTAGGAGACACTGGAACTCAACCAACCCAAGACCTAAGCCAAGTGCGACTAATCTTCATGGCGTCAGTTATCTTCAACAGTTACCTCATCGGCATCGTCGCGGGCAAAATCAGTAGTGAATCAGTTGCTACAGGATTCAAACACGCAACCATACTAGTGATAATCTCTCTGATCGCGGCTAAACTTGTGCCCCTGTTAGGAATCGTCTAAGCGGAGGAAAAAAAATGCAACCGTTTAAACCGCAAACACCAAAATGTCTGCTAAAAAACAAAAAGGCAGTTAGCCCTGCCATTTCTACTATTATTCTTACCGCTGTTACTGTCGTTTTGATACTGGTTGCCATGAATTACGCTAACGGTTTTATGAGTAAAAGGTTGGCTGAAAATGAGTTTAGCGCTAACAAGCAGTTTATGTTGACTACTGGTTTGCAGGTTGATGACATGGCTTGGACCATTGGGCGAACACAGACGTCACGTTACACCACGCAGTACGGCAATGTACAGTTTCAATCAAACGTGCTGGAATACACCTTAGAAGTTAATGACGGCTCAGGCTGGAGAAATGTTTCAACTGTTAAAACAGGTATGATAATGTTCAGCATGCCCGTTAACATGTACTCTGTTAGCAATGGCTATTTTGAACGCTTATCCTCAACAAACAGTTCCTTTATACAAGCAGGTCCATCTGCGCCTGGCACCAGCGTTTACTGTATCGAGAAACTTCCAATGGCTGACGGAAGCTTCGTACGAATAGTTGCTGTTCCAACAATACGGACGCTGCAATCTAACATTGGCTCAACCAACTATTACAAGTTCTATCTGCCTGCTCTCAATAACGGTCAAAACCTGTACCTGTCACAATCAGTTACCTTAACAGGCAACAGCATAACCAAAGAAGTCCGCGAAAACATTGACGCTGTAAGAATAAACGTGACCTTCCCCAACGCAGGTTTAGGTTATGCTAATGACTTCTTCAATTTTAACCCAGAAGATAAAGTGACCAATACATTGTTCAGCAAAACAATCCAGTTAACCAGTAATTCGGTTGTTGAATTCTATGTTGGCAACGTCATTGTTGCAGTAGGAAAAGTTTAGGAGGAAAACAAGACGGCGCACGTTTCAATCGAATACATGATTATGGTTCCAATACTGATAGTGCAGATTATTCTGTTCCCTTACGTTGCCAGCGTTGTAATGGGTAACTGGACTGATTCCCGGCGTACGCTTGCTCTTCAAGAAACCGCCAGCACCATGGGCAGTTCAATACAGCAGCTTTACTCTTCACTGAACCACACAACTGTTAAAGCTGGAAACGTGAACTATACGCTGTCTCTTCCAGTTTCTCTTGAAGGCTACTCGTACACGGCCAATGGGTCTTTGCGTTCGGTTTCAGATACAGGTGATTCTGCCAGTAAAATTCTGGAAATTACCCTTTCCATTCAGGGACTAAAAGTTTCAACAACTACAACGGTTACGTTGGGGGAAAGCGCTGAATGGGTAGCTGGCTCAATCTATTACAGTAACTCTACTCATTCGGGAATTTCTGCCCAAAAATTTGCTAATGACACAATCAAGTTGTCTTTAATATCATAAGGTGAAAAAAGAAAATGGTTAGCTCTACCGTAGACCACATGGTTGCCATAACAGTTTTTCTAGCTGCAACTCTAATCTTTGTCGGCTTATTTAGCCAAACTATCCAGACCGCAATAGTTTACCAAAATCACCGCTCAACAGCCACCAGAGCAAGCGACCTTATAGACTCCATTCTTCTTAACCCGGGAACACCGCTTAACTGGGGATTAACCGACAGCAACACAACAAGTTTTGGACTGCAGGACCCAGAATTTACTCAGTACTGTCTTAGTCCTTTTTCTTTGATGCGTTTAGCTTCAGGTTTAGGCACTCCCGTTTATTACCCGAAAACCGGTGAATACTATAGCAACATAACAATGGGTTCCCAAAATTTCCTGCTTATATCAAACGACACTACAATTGATTACGTTCAAGCCGCCAGAAACCTTGGAATAAACGGTAGCTATGGTTTCCAGCTTACTTTAACTCCTGTAGTTAACGTTAAAGTCACTGAGGTTAACTCTGCAAGTCCTTTAACGTTCCAGGTTGACGTGCAAGGTACAGGGTTACCGTTGGCAGATGCTAACTTGACCTACTGCTTGTTAACTGTGGATTTAAACGGCGGCGACGGCAGCTACCCAGCTTTCGCCACAATGTACGGTACCGCTAAAACAAATAAGCAAGGTTCAGCAACCCTAACGTTCAATCAAATAACAAGTGACCAAACCTGTTACTCAATAATTGTTTATGCAAAATTAGCCGGGTTAGAAGGCGTCGGCTACACTGAACGGGTTTCTTCAGAGGGTCAATACGCAATGCCATTAATTGACAGTATGGAGGAGGGTCGTGTTTTGATTGCTCACAGCTACGACGTGCATGAGGGTGACCAGCAGGCAGCCGAAATAAAATATAACGCTACATTCGTGTTCCTATCCGAAGACTACACATTGCGGCAAATTCCCCTTGAAAACTCAGCGGGCCACGTTAACTATGGAGACGGCAAACCCTATGACGTTATTAATATTCCAACGGATAACCCGGGCATTTTAATGATTAGTTACCGTAAAAGCGCAACTGAAGGCGGCATAATAATGATGCCCTGGGGAGTCAATGCATTGTCTTTCCCGATAGCTTTCGGTGGCGAACCAGCAAAACAGGAATGGGTAGCAACTGACATGCGTCAAGTAATGGTTGGCAACATAGCTTACCACGCCAAGATTAGTTTATGGAGTTTAGAAGGTTACCAGGTGAACGGCTAATGATGCGTACAATCGAAGTTTTAATTGTTGTAGTAATAATCGCGGGGGCTTTCATCGCTGCCTCAGCATACGCGGTATTGCCTTGGCCACGAGAAGTTTCACCCGTAAATCTGCGAAGATTGTCTTACACCACGTTGCAGACGCTTGATTCAAATTATGATTTAAGCCAAGCAGCATTCGCTGTAAACGATAACGAATCATGGATTAATCTGCAGACGACGCTTTCAGCAAGTTTGCCTCCTAACGTGCTGTATAACTTGACAGTTTACGATGTCGGCAACAGCAGCACCACTCAACTTTACACGCCGCTTAAAACGATATCAAATACTCCCGAGTTAGGTTCAACGTCTGACGCTTTTTCTTACACGGTGGCTTCTTCAAGCGTAACCTTCAATATGGTTCCAGAAAAAATTGGTGAAAACGGCGGCGGCACACTTTACATACTGAACTGTAATGACGCGAACGGTTGGTGGATTACAGGTTACACTGCCCAAGGTTTAGCTGAAGACCTCTACAAGATGCTATCACCATACTTCAGCACAACAGTATTGGTGAACAGTACCGTGCAACTTAGAGAGCTTCTTGATGGACAAACAATTTCTGCTCTTCCAAACGAGAGCGTCCTAAACGCAGTTATAATCAACACTTTTGGTGAAACCGTTCCAATGCCGCAGGAGTATGCTCAGGGTGGTTCACGGGCTGATTTAGGATATGACCCTTCTCATGGGTATGCTAAGTACTGCTGGACTATTGGTAACACATGTAGAATCTATAATTGGACATGGAGCAGCATTGTTGGTTACCCCTTCTATTATGTCAGTAACACTGCCACTTTTTCAAGTCAAGAAAACAGTTGGGGCATTTACGGCATGAGACAGGTTGGCCAAAGCGGCATCAGAGCGTTCCTTGAAGGTTTAGATAATCAAGCTTACTCTTCAAATGATGCAAGCGTAATCAGTAACGTAGGCATTTCCACTTTAACCCAAACCGCCATCGACGCAAGCAACTACTATGGCATCTACCCTTACACTAGCCAAACATCCACAAGAGCAATAACAACAAGCATACTAGACACATATCATCTTTCAATTGGAGTTAGAGTTTTCAATCAAATCGGCGAATACAACCCCGGTGCAATGTACAACCACCGAGCTTCAGGCTCCACAGACGTTACTGGGTCTCTTTTGGCTTTAGGTTTAACCAGAACCCCCGATGTTAGGTTGGCAAGCCTAAGTCTTCTTTCTTTCTATCATCCTCAACTTTACCGTTCAGAATACACAGCGTACGGCACATCACGCCTTGTAATTTTGCAGCTTGGCTTAATTGGAGGAGTATAAAATGAGGCAGTTTAGACGTAACAATAAAGGTCAATTCACAATCATTGCAGCTGTACTTGTCTCCGTTATTTTGGTGGCAACAGTTGTTTCAACCTACTCTGCAATACGTTACAATCCACTCCAAGAACAACCGCAAGTTTTAAGCTCCATAGACGAAATCAACCTGGCCTTAAAACAGGTTTTAGGTTTCACAGTAGGCTACTACGGGTCAGTTCTTCAAGTTACAGGCAACACCACGTATGCCCGGCAACTGGCAACAAACTATCTGGAAAGTGGACTGGTAAACATTGGCGATGTAAGACCAGAATGGGCTCCATCATTTGACATTACAACTTTAGACCTGAGAACAAACTGGTACTCAAACCACAGTTATAGCTCAGGCAACCTGTCTGTAACCTATGACTTGTCTGGAATCGGCATCTCCGGTATAACTTACTCGGTTGCAAGCAGATTAGACGTGCAAATTTCTCCTTCAGTTGCAAGTCAAGCATGTTTAAGCGTAACAAAGGACGGCATAGAACCTTTAGTTGACATTTCAAAAGAAAACCTCAAATTTTATCGTTATGTTTCAACCGATTTAACTTGGGAACAAGTATCTTCAGAAAATGCCCCAATAATTTATGCAAACGGCACTTATCTTCTTGATTTGCCTTCAGGTGTTTCTGCAGACTCTTATCTGGTTAAGGTGGAGGATTCACGAGGCATCGTTGTTATCGCTTCATCGTTTACAAGCTACACTGGAACCTTGCTTCGAAACAGCACATATACAGGTCCAGATTATGTGGATACCTTATCAGATGTTGATGGTGTCGCTGACATAGGTGTACATAATCCTTCAGGTTTTACAGCTCAACAGCAAGCTCCAGATTCAATATATGATGTTTTAACTGAGGTAAACTCGGGTGGAGGCGCTTCTAATGTTACATTAATAAACGGTGAGTCTTTCGAAGGCTCCTGGACTCCATCTGGTTGGAGCGAAAGCGGAAACTGGTACAGAGGAAACTCTCGAGTATATGCGGGTAGTTACTCAGCAAGTATTGACCAGTCAAGTTCAAGTACTTTGCAGACAAACAATCTTGATTGCTCAGGTGCCACCGCAATCTATATTGATTTTTGGTATTACGATAGAGGTTGTGACAATGACGAGTTTAGACTTTACTTCTACGACGGTAAACACTGGGATGAAAGAGAACAGCTAGGGAATTCAGAAGATGAAAATACTTGGATCCATTATGAAGCAAGAATAACTGAAGGTCAGTATCTTAAAAATAGTTTTAAAGTACGATTCTCGGCTGCCCCAGATAGCGATGAGCATGCGTACATTGATTTAGTAACGATACGCAAAGAAATTGCTGTTTCCAATTATCAGCTTGATTTAGAAGAACAGTGGACAAATGTTAACTTTGATAATCCTCAACAGGATTTATGCATTAAAACTGGAACGCTTGGTTCGGAAACATTGAACGTCGATGTTTGGCATAATAACGGCTGGATTAACATTGGTTCGCTTACGGGTCTTGTGAACGACTGGAAGAACATTTCTGTCGCGTCGTACATTACGTCATCAACGTTTACCATCCGCTTTAGAGACAGCAGCACAACAGATTCCTTTGCAGATACTTGGCGAATAGATTCAGTGTTGCTTGCGCAAAAACCAGACATCAGTTTTCTTTTGTCCCAACAGGAATCAAGCATAATTGTTGAATGGCTTCAAAACGGAACCATTCGGTGGCTGGGGCAAAACCTTGACTTAACAACAACCGCGCAGCCTCTTCCGCCTATACCTGTAAAGGATTTGCATTTAAGCCAGACAATAAACGGTGTAAACCAAGAAGTGCCATTCCAAATTGAAGATTGGGCATCAAACTACCGTATTCCCCTTGGTTTAACGAGCAACGCCACCGTTTTTGGGAATAAGCAGATGATTGTTTTCCAGTTAGACAGCGAAGTTACCGACTTTACTTTGTGGTGGACTGGAAGCGACGATTCAATCCAAACTAGCAAAGCTTACACAAACCTTTACTTTAATGATAATCCTAACAGCGACACGTTAGATAACGGCCCGCAGACGCTTCAGTTTGCATCAACCGGGTTCACTGTAACGTCCACTGTAAATAGCGTGTCAACAACTGCTCAGTTAATGCGAATCAATAGTGAATTAGATGATACTGACCCAGAAATGTCATATGTAATATTCAATGGAGTTGTAAGAGACATAATTCTTGGTGAATCAGAATATTCTGGCGGTATCTCTAACAGCCCTAACGTTTACACAAGCATCGTAATATCGCTGCCTGCAAACGTAGACTATTATACTTACCAGCTACGGTTAATGTTCATTAGTTCATCTCAGTTAAGAACCTTATCCGACGTTTGCCCCATAAAAATCACAACAAACGCGCCTTCAGTTACTCCTTGGACAGAAAACGGCGTAGCAGACGGGTTCCCAGTAATCACTACAGGAACGGGAACATTTAGCGCAAGTAGCGGTTCAGGTTTGCATCGATGGAGCGAATTAATCTCAGCTGACAGCAAGAAAGGTTCCGGCATAATGTTTACTGACAGCGCTAACCAGAAACTTTACGTGTTTGACTCTTTGCCCTCAAGCACTTCAAAAGGCGCCGTAAGAGCAAGCAGTACCTCTATCGAGTTGGTGCCAGTAAGTCAAGCTGACGTCGATTTCACCACGCCTCTTGATATCACATGGAGTGGTGCAGTAGTAACGTTTGATAACACAACGCCCATATGCAAAATGTTTGACTCTACAACTCCGACTGGTCTTTGGATTTTAGTCGAGTATCCGCCGACAATAACTGTTACAGCCCACTAAATTTTTCTTTTTTTATTTTTGATATGTATTGCGAGTTCATACAGATTAAATATCTAAACATCTTCAACCATTAGCAAACAGGTAAGTTAACATGATAAACTGCAGATTCATACATTCAAAGAAAGCAATATCACCAATCCTTGCAACACTGCTTCTGGTAGTAATCGCTGTAGCAGCAATAGTCATGACTTATGCATGGATGAACTCTTACATGGGCAGCACAACCGACAACGCTTCAGTAATCCCCTACAAAGCAAACGTAGCCTTCCTTTCTGCTGGCAAAAGCATAACCGTTGACATCGGCAACTCAGGTTCAAGCAGCACAGAAATCATCGGCGTATACATAGGAACCTCTGAAACAGCTACAACAAAGCAAACAACAAGTCCAACAACTTTAACACTTGACGGTAACAGCGTTACAAGCTTCAAAGTAACATACACTTGGAAAGCAGGCGAAACATACTACTTCAAAATAGTAACAGCAGCTGGAACACCATTAACATTCCAAGAACAAGCTCCACCAGAATAAACTCCTCAACCTTTTTTATTCTTTAATTACCTATTAGTGTAAACGCTAAAAAACAAGAAACCCAAACAGAAAGGTGAACCCAGATGGAACCGTTACAAGCAATCCTCATTTCATCCAAAATCGCCCTATCCTTAGGAGTCCTTTTCTACTCTTCCTGGAGCGACTACAAAACAAGAGAAGTAAGCAATCGCGTCTGGGCATACTATGCTCCAGTAGCGGTGGTTTTGTCTCTTGCTGAAATCTTAATGTTTAACATTTCAATGCTGCCGTTTATGGGTTTAAGCTTCGGTTTAACAACCGCTTTTGCGCTTCTCCTCTTTTACACTGGCGCGTTTGGTGGTGCAGATTCAAAAGCCATGATGTGCATTGCTTTAGCGTTGCCATTCTCAACTGATGCGCTTTTTACGCCACTTTTAGGCGCCAGCGTTTCACCTATAGCTCAATACGTTTTCCCGTTAACAATCTTTAGCAACTCGGTGCTGTTCGCAGCGGCAAGCGGCATCTACATGATACTTCGCAACATCGTTTGGCATAAACATGTAGGCAAAAAAATGTTTGAAGGCTCTCTGGCAAAAGAGTCTTTTTTGAAAAAACTTCTTGTCCTAATCACGGGTTACCCTATGGAGGTTGGCGTGTTGGTGGCTAAATGGCACGTTTTCCCCCTGGAAGACGTCGAAGAAACCACTGGCGACCGCAAACTTGTAATTGTTCCTAAAGAGGATGGGCGTGACGGGATTGTTGAACGTTTAAACAAGGCTGTTGAGGAGAAACGTGTTGGAGAGTATGTTTGGGCTACTCCGGGTTTGCCTATGCTGATTTTTGTCACTTTAGGTTTAGTTGTGGCAGTGTTTTTCGGCGATATTGTGTGGCTGCTTGTCCGCGCAATAATCGGAGCCTAAAAAAATTTTTATTTCACTACTTGTTCAAGTTGTTTGCTTCTTTTTTGGTAAGAAATTGAAGCGATAACCATCAGTATAGAGCCAAAACCGATTGATGACACAGCGTATGTTTGGTAGGGAAAAGACGCAGACGCTGCTGTTGGAGCTGCTTCTCTTAAGCCAGTAGCGTACATGGCTTGGCTTTGGGTGTCAACTTGGTATGAATACAGTACTGAACTTAACACGAAAAGAGCTATTGCTGCAGTTAGTAAACATACTTCTAGTTTAAATCTCACGCTTTTCCCTCTAAATGAACCCTTGCTCGTAATTTTTAATGCTTAAACATTAATGACAGGAAGGTTATTTTAGCTTTTTGGGAAAATAAGATTATGGAAGGAGCCTCTGATGTCGCTAAAAGAATACAAAGCCGAATTGCAAGAATTTGTTAATCAGCAGCGAACCAAAAAATTAACCGCTGTAGTAATGCCTGACTTTTTCTTAGACAGGCTTTTAGATTTATCTTGGACAGCAAACGAGTTTTCATCGTTAACCAATGAAGTTGTAAACCGAAAAGGCGGCAGCATAGACGGCATTTCGCAGGCAGACATTAAAGGAGGAAACGCTGTAAACACCGCTTCAGCCTTAGCTGCTTTAGGCATAAAAGTAACCCCCATACTGTGCACCAGCGAATACGGCCTACATCTACTAAAATACCATCTCAAAGCCAAAGACATCGATTTGTCCCACGTCAAAATTTTTCCAAAAGCATCCGTAACCACCGCTCTTGAACTACAATCTGGCTCCGAAAAAGTTAACGTTATGCTCAGAGACGTAGGGTCACTTGCAGATTTATCGCCCGAAGACTTCAACGTTGAAGATTTTGAAGTAATCGACAAGGCGGACTATGTTTGCCTGTTTAATTGGGCTGGAACCAAAAAATATGGAACCGAACTGGCAAAAAAAATTTTTGAAAAAACAAAACAAGACAGCAAAGGAAAAACTTACTACGACACCGCCGACCCTACGCCGAACCTTGAAGGAATTGATGACTTGATAAAACACGTTTTTGAATCAGGCTGCGTGGATGTTTTGAGTTTAAACGAGAATGAAGCTGTCGCTTATGCTGCCCATCTTGACGATTCATTGAACGCGAAAAGGGGTAAGGTCAGTTTTGCTGATTTAGCTTTAGAAGCTGCCCGAGTGTTAAGCAAACGGTTTTCGGCAAGAATAGACTTGCACACGACAGCGTTTTCTGCCTCCTTGAAGAATACTTCTGAAGTTGTGGTTCCAACATTTGAAGTTAACGTGGTCAGGGCTACTGGTGCGGGGGACGCTTGGAATGCCGGCAACGTTTTTGGCGATGGCAACGGTTTTTCGGATGGCTGCCGTTTAATGGTGGCTAACGCTGTTTCCGCCTGTTACTTGTCTAATGCGGAGGGGGAACATCCAAGTTTAAGCAAAATTCTAAGCTTCATCAACGAAAACGTGCAGGGTTAAGGTTTTATTGGTAAACCTCTCTTAACTTTGCCATAGATGTGTTAACCGTATGGGTAAACTGTTTGGAAGTTCTGGTGTTCGTGGTTTAGCTAACGTTGAATTAACCCCAACTTTAGCCTGTAAAGTTGGCATGGCAGCGGCGTCTTACGCTAAAGCTAAAACCGCCGTGGTTGGCCGAGACACCCGAGTTTCAGGCTGCATGATTCAGGACGCTTTAGTTTCAGGCTTAATTTCTTGTGGTGTTACCGTGTACTTAACTGACATGGTTCCAACCCCCGTGGTGGCTTATGCAACCCGCCGTTTAGGCGCCGACGTGGGATTCATGATAACCGCTTCACATAACCCGCCACAATACAACGGCATCAAAGTCTTCAACCCCCAAACCCTAAGCTACGTAGACGCTGACCAAGACGCCGTAGAAAAAAACATCCAAGAAAACCATTACGCACAGGCAGACTGGCGCAGCTTAGGCAAAACAGTCCCTTATGACGCAAGTTTGCCGTATCTTGAAATGGTTAAAAACGCTGTGCCGCTAAAAAAGAAGTGGCACGTGGTTGTTGACCCCGGCTGCGGCGCCGCCTACAATGTTGCTCCACGAATGCTTAAACTGCTCGGGTGCAAAGTTACCGCCTTAAATGCTCAACCAGACGGGTATTTCCCAGCAAGAACCAGCGAACCCAACGAGCAGTCACTAAAAAACCTCTCAGAAGTCGTTCGCGTTCTCGGTGCAGACCTCGGCGTCGCATTTGACGGTGACGCTGACCGCGTCGCTTTTGTGGATGAAAATGGCGTTTTTGTAGATTTTGACCGTTCCTTAGCCGCTTATGGCGCTTACGTTTTAAAGCAGGCTGGAGGCGGTGTGGTAGTAACTAATGTGGAGGCGTCGATGTGTGTGGAAACGATGGCTGAACGTTTCGGCGGCAGAGTCGTGCGTACAAAGGTTGGTGACATTTATGTTTCTGAAGCGATTAAGCGGGACGGCGCGGTTTTCGGTGGGGAACCGTGTGGCGCTTGGGTGCATCCCGTGCAGCATTTTTGTCCTGATGGTCCGTTGTCAGCGGCGTTGTTCTTGAAAGCGTTGGAGTTTGAGGGCAAAACTGTTAGCCGATTCGTCGGTGAAGTTCCCCAGTACATTACGGTGCGGGAAAACATCAAGTGTCCCAACGAAACAAAAAAGAAAACGGTCGCAGCAATCGCTGAAACCATCCGCGACGACTTCACCGGTTACATTGACTTTTCAACTATTGACGGCGTAAGGTTAGCCCTCAAAAACGGTTGGTTCCTAATCCGCGCTTCCGGCACTGAACCGCTTATCCGAATCACCGTTGAAGGTGAATCTGACGCGGTGGCAAAAGAATTAATCCATAAAGCTGCCAGTTTAATACGTAAGCAGATTGAGGTGGCTGAAAAGTGAAGGCGGTTTTGTTAGCTGCAGGCGAAGGACAAAGACTCCAACCAGTAACATCCACTCGCCCCAAACACCTAATCAAACTGGCGGGAAAACCGATTCTTCAGTATTGTCTGGATGCAGTAAAAACCGCCGGCATCACCGACGTGGTAATTGTTACCCATTACATGAGCGACAAAATCAAAACCTACTTCAGCGACGGCTCAAGTCAAGGCTTAAGCATTACATATGTTGAGCAGAAAGAGATTTTGGGCACAGGCAACGCGGCAGCCGTGGCGGAACCGTATGTGGACGGCGAGTTTGTGTTGATTTATGGTGACTTGCTGTTTGCGCAGGATGCGGTGAAGCAGGCAGTTGACTTGTACCATTCAGCGGGGGCAGACGCGGTATTGGCTGTTGTTCCCGTTGACAAACCCGAAAGCTACGGCATAATCGAATTTGCGGAAGGCAAAAAACTTAAACGCATAGTAGAAAAACCTGAAGCCTCAAAGGCGCCGTCAAACTTGGCAAACGCAGGCGTCTATGTACTTTCAAGCGATGTTTTTGAGAAGCTTCGCCATGTCAAAAAATCTGTAAGGGGTGAATGGGAACTTACTGACGCTTTAACCATGCTGGCTGCGGAAGGCAAAACCGTGCTGATTGCTGAACTTGCTAAGGATGCGTGGTTTGACGTTGGTAGGCCTTGGGATTTGCTTGACGCCAACGTTTGGGCGCTTAAACACATGGAACCTCAAGTTTTAGGCAAAATCGAGCAAGGAGCGCATTTGATTGGACCTGTGTACGTGGCTGAATCAGCGCGTGTCCGTTCAGGCGCCTACATTGAAGGACCAGTCTTTATCGACGAAGAAGCAGACGTTGGACCAAACTGCTTCATACGTTCAGGCACGAGTCTTGGCAAGAAAACCCGTGTAGGTAACGCTGTTGAAATCAAAAACAGCCTTGTCATGGACGGAACCCACATTGGGCACCTTTCCTATGTTGGCGACAGTGTGATTGGTGAAAACTGCAATTTCGGCGCAGGCACGATCACTGCGAATCTGCGGTTTGACGGCGGCAAAATCAAAATGACCATAAAAGACAAAAGTGTGGACACTGGCAGGCGTAAACTCGGCATAGTTTTAGGCGACAACGTAAAAACGGGAATTAAAGCTTCATTTATGCCGGGCGTGAAGGTGGGTGCTAACACTTGGGTGGGCGCAAACTTTATGGTTACCCGTGACTTGCCCAGCGACTCGATTGTTCTACTTAAACAGGAGCAAGATGTCCAGCCAAGAAAACATACCTAACTGCTTTGTCTCCCGTTTGACTTTTAAAAAAATTCAGTCAATTTTTCTTGACTAAGTTCCATTTAGTAAGACCATTAGCTTAGTCAAAGTTTCTTGACGAAAACATCTTTTTAGTATGCTAATAAAGGCATTTTGGATGCATATGAAAAGAGCAAATGTTGCTTCATTGGTCGTAGTGTTGCTGTTTTTGGCTGTAGTTCAACTCTCCAGTTTTTCTTCTGCCAATTATTTTCCTTACCCTGGACCGGACCTTCCCCACATTTACATCAAAAGCGACGGAACTATTGAACCTGTAACCGCACCAATCGAGAAGACAGGAAACATCTATAAGCTTACCGACGACATTTCCCTTCACACAGTTGAGATTCAACGTGATAACATCGTGCTCAACGGCGCTGGATACACGATTCAGGGAAATGCAAGCTGGATGGGGTACGATGCCGGAAACAATGGCATAATCATATCTGGACGAAAAAACGTCAATGTTACATGCTTAACCTTTGAAGGTTGCTATGCAGGAATACGCGTAATAAGTTCTTCAGGAGTTGGCATCGCTGGCAACTCTTTTTCTAGCAGCAACAGCAAAGGTGTAGTGCTTCAGGACTCCACTCTTTGTATAGTTGAAAACAACACTCTAACCAACCTTCATACGGACCTAAATGCGCCAGCAATCATGATAAACGGAACAAGCAACATAGTGAGAAACAACACTTTGACTGGAAGCACATACGGCATAAAGATCATGGGGTCTTCAAACAAAATTTTAGCCAACAAGTTTGAGAGTATTCTTCCAATACAGCTTGACAGGGCACAATCAAACGTTGTAGCAGAAAACACGATATCGGGATTAGCAAACCAAAAGGGCAACGAAGGCATAGCTTTGTTCGCTGACTGTTCAAATAATCTAATTTTCAATAACCGTGTAACAGGTTTTATCAATAATGGAATTCGTTTTGTCTTTAACGCCGAAAACAATATGGTGTATAATAACTATTTTAGGGATAACGGGTTTGCTGTTGTAATTCAAGAAAGGGCAGTCAACAATAGGTTTTATGGTAACACCTTCGCTGTTGACTCATGCAATGTTTCGATTTCCGAAATTCAAAGCACGTTTTGGGATAACGGAACCATAGGCAACTATTGGGGCAAATATGCAGGGGCAGACAGCAACGGAGACGGTATCGGTGACTCTCCATACAAGCTATACGGGTATATGTGGGGTAAAAAAGAGGGTGGATTTATAGAGGCTCCAGCTGGACAAGATAATTATCCATTAATGGCTCCCTACGATAATGAAAACGGCGCAGTTGCGCTGCCTCAATCTTCCCCGTTGCTTGTTATTTTCGCAGTCTTCAGCGTCGCTGTAGTTACATGTGCCAGTCTGCTTGTTTACCTACGGAAACGAAAACATGCCGCTGTATAGGTTAGTATTAATGTTATTATAAACAGCCAACAACTACTTTTTCTTTGTTTTAGCTAACCAAATAATCAATCCTGCAGCCGCAGTCAACGTAGCAATAACAGCCGCCAAAATCAGCAGCATACCCTCATCCAAAATTAAGGTTCCGTCTTGTGGATTGTTTGTTGCAGAGTTAATTATTACTTGGTGTGTGCTGTGCTGGTAAGTGAAACTTATTATCCATGCATCATCTTTGGCGGTTAAGTCAAAGTTTACTGGTTTTCCATCCACGTGTACGTTGATGTTTTGGTCAGGCATCACGCTTTTAGGCATAAATACTGAGGTGTAACCTGGGGTTCCCGCTTCGCCGTTTAACGTGAAGCAAAGGCCCACTGTTTGATTATAGGTTACTTGGGTAATGGTGCTGTTTGACATAATTACCCCTATCTGGTCTTGGATGGCTATGGTACCTACGGTTGTACTGTTGCTTGCTGGGTAGTATTCGCTGTTTCCAGCCCACTCAGCCTTCAAAACAAAAGTGCCCAAAGGAGGCGTCCATCTGAAATCGTATTTTCCCCACTCGTTAGTCATGGGTGACCCAATCAAAGTCCACGTTGACTCTCCCGTCAATTGGTATGATACTAAAATGTCTTGGACTGCGATTCCGATTGTTTCAGGAGCCCATAATCTGCCTTTTACTGTTAACGTATAATTGACTGTTTGAATTGTGCTTTCTGCTTCGATTGAGAGTGTTGCAGTTTTTCGGTTTTGAGGTTCTGGCGTAGGTGAAGGTGGCAGGGATGCGGTTGGCGTTGGCATTGGGGTCTGGGCAAGTGTAGGAGCAACGCTTGACGCCGCAACCAAAACTAGCAGGCTCAAACTTAACAATATACTTAGGAAGAATGTTGAATGTTTGCTCACACTTTACCCTTCAAATCAGTTAATTGCACCAATTCTGCCAAAGCTTGAATAAGTTAATAAATTTACCCAAAAAAACCAATAAGTAAAGCTTCTGCCAGATTTAGCAGTAAAAGCCTTTCAACAAAACGCTCAAGCATGCGGAGTATAAATAACCTCGTAAAACAGAATACTTATTGAGGCTTTTTAGTTGAACAAAAAGAGTGGCCTTCCTTCTTTATTAGAACTTTTATCCCTAAAAAACAAAACCGCTCTAATCACGGGGGCTGGCAGCGGAATCGGTGAAGCCATAGCTGGCAGGTTTGCTGAGGCAGGCGCAAATCTTGAACTCGTTGACATTGACGAGGAAAGATTAGCCAAAGTTAAAGCACAGCTTGAACGGTTCAACGTTGAAGTATGCATTCACAAAGTTGACCTTTCCAAAAAACAAGAAATTGACAGTTTATGGACTGCGCTTGCGAGAAAGGCGCCTGACGTTTTAGTTAACAACGCGGGGATTTACCCATCAAAATGTTTTTTGACTGTTGATGACCCTTTTTTGCAGAGGGTGCTTGAGGTTAATTTGAAGTCAGTTTTTTGGATGTGCCAACACATGCTTAAAACACGACTAAAGATGGGCGGTGTCATCATTAACGTTGGTTCGATTGAAGCAATTCTGCCTTTAAAACCTGAACTTTGCCATTATGACCTTTCAAAAGCCGCCATTATGGCTTTAACTCGGGCATTAGCCGCCGAGTACGGCAAACGGGGATTCAGAATCAACGTGCTTGTTCCAGGCGGAGTATGGACACAAGGAACCAAGGGCATAGCTAAAGACGTTTTAAAATTTAAACCCAGCATTCTGGGCACGGGGATTGAGTATGGGTTGCGGACGCCTCTTGGCAGGATGGGTTCACCTGACGAGATTGCCCGAATGGCGTTGGTGTTGGCAAGTGACTTTTCAAGCTATGTGCAGGGAGCCTTGATTGTTGTTGACGGCGGCTTCCTATCAGCATAAAAACCAATTAACCCAGCATCTGACTGGCGCCTATCAGAGGCTCTAGATTGTTTTAAACGGTTTACTTTAGGGGTTACATAATCTTCTCTGTTCGCTAGATAAGCTTAGGATTGTTTCAAGTTTTTATAATTACTTGTGTGTATAATTGCTAACTGTCGCTAGTTTAGCAGTCTCTTTTTATGATATTTTTTATAAAAACATGTAGTTTCATTTATATTTTTGAAATCCTGTCAACTGTTGGATTTTCATGGCTTGGTATTCACTTCTTGTGCTATTTGCAGGTATAGCTATAGTAGTGTACGGTGCAGATGAAGCCATAAAACGACTTCTACAGTTATCAAAGTTTTTTCGTATTTCAGCTTTTGTTACAGGCGTCATTATTGCAGGAACGCTTGCTGTTCTTCCTGAACTGTCTATAGGTGTCCTGTCAGCTATTGAAGGTTCATCCACTTTTGGTTTAGGCTTAATTTTTGGCGCTAACGTTGCCGACTTAACGCTGGTCGTGGGGAGTGTAGTGTTAGTTGCAGGAAACCAAAAAATAACTCCAAACATGCTGAAAAGTCTAAAGATTTCTTTTATTGCAGTGCTTCTTCCTGTATTCTTACTTATTGATGGAGAACTTTCCTGTTTTGACGGCATAATCTTGGTAGCTGCTTTTGCCGTGTATGTTGTTTGGTTGCTTTTACGGGGGCGTGGTGAAAAAGAAGTTGCCGAACGTATGAGACTGTCAAAAACGGTTGTTCGGTTAGGTATTACTGTTTTTCTTTTGGTAATTGGCATAACGGTTTTGTTTATAGGCAGCGAACTGGTGACTCAATCTGCACAGGATCTAAGTTCCGTGTTTGGGTTGCCTCTTTTTCTTATTGGGCTTGTTGTTGCTATTGGAACCTGTTTGCCTGAGATGGCTTTTGCAATTCGGGCATCAGAAAAGGAAGGTTCTATCGGTATTGGAAACATTTTGGGTAACGTTCTTGCCGATTCAATGCTCACGCTAGGTATAATCGCAATTATTCACCCAATCATAATACCAAATCTTGCTGCTCCATTAGCGGCTGGAGTGTTTGTAGCTTTGTCGGCTGTTTTTATGTTTTTACGTTCAAGAGACGGAATCATAAACAAGAAAGACGCGCTGCTAATGATTGGACTTTACGTAATTTTTGTTTTAACTCAATATTTATTTGAATTACCCCCATTTTGATTTAGAACAAACAGAAAGAATAACACTTGCTTATTACATAACAAGAGCAGGTACCCTTGCTTATCCCGTCCTAAAAATAGTTAAACAACAAAACCCGACCGCTAACCTTCTACAACTGCTTGTAACAAATTGCACAACCCGCAGTCAAACACAGAAAACAACAGCCACAAAAAAACAACCCCGCAGTCAAAACTTTGATTGTTGTTGTGCATAGCAACTTTACAGCAACAACAACTAACAAAAAAGGTACCCAAAACAAAAAAAGCAAACACATACAGCACTTATTTTTTCAACCAAAGCTTTCATGGTTTATTGCCATAAAGTTAATAGGCTACAAACTCAATGTCCATGTAGCTTACTCTATTATTTGAGAGATTCCCATATGCATAAAATGTTACAAAAAACATTGCATTCGAATCAAAGTAACAATATATTGAAACTTAAAATGGAGAATGAATAATTAATGGCGCGTTATAGACAAACTGAAGAAATCGTTAAACTGATGGACAACCCAAAAATCATCCGCAACACCAGCATCATCGCACACGTTGACCACGGCAAAACCACACTATCCGACAGCCTCCTTGCACACGCAGGCATCATCAGCACACAAACCGCTGGACAAAAACTGTTCCTTGACAGTTGGGACCTTGAACAGAAACGTCAAATGACAGTTTTCGCTTCAAACGTCAGCTTAGTCCACACATACGACAACCAAGACTACCTAATCAACCTAATCGACACTCCGGGACACATTGACTTCTCAGGCGCAGTAACAAGAAGCCTAAGAGCAGTCGACGGTGCACTCGTAGTCGTTGACGCAGTAGAAGGACCAATGACCCAAACAGAAACCGTGCTTATGCAAGCACTAAGAGAAAGAGTCAAACCACTCCTATTCATCAACAAAGTAGACCGTTTAATCAAAGAAATCAAGTTAACCCCCGCTGAAATCCAAAAGAAATTCGCCAAGATTCTCCTAAGAGTCAACACACTTATCGAAAAACATGCTCCACCAGAACACAAACAAGACTGGCAAGTAAAAATTGAAGACAGCCGCGTCGCTTTCGGTTCAGCCCTACACAAATGGGGTTTAAACCTTGACCACATGAAACTAAAGAAAATCAGTTTCCAAGACATCATCGACGCCTACACTGGCGCTCCAGAAGATGTCGGCGTAAAAGTAGACGCACTCAGCAAGAAAGCACCCCTGCCAGAACCAATCCTTGACATGTTCTGCAAACACTTACCAAGCCCACTTGAAGCACAACCTTACCGTCAATCAAAGATTTGGCCAGGAGACGCATCAACACCAGTCGGCGTTGGCATGGCAAAAGTTGACCCCAACGCGCCATTACTCATGTGCATCTCCACCATTGAAGTTGACCCACACAGTGGTACAGTCGCTATCGGCAGAATCTTTAGCGGCGCCATTACCAAAGGCAAAGAAGTACAGTTAGTCAGTGCACAACAAAAAGGCACAATCCAACAAGTCTTCATGTCCATGGCAACTGACCGAGTTTTCATTGATCGTGTACCAGCCGGCAACATTGGAGCTATCTCCGGTTTACCTGCACTGCACGTTGGTGAAACCATCGGTGAAGCAGGCGTAGAAATGCACTCATTTGAAGGCTTAAACTACGTTTCAGACCCAGTCGTTACCGTAGCAGTTGAGCCAGAAGACGTCAAAGATCTGCCACTGTTCGACAAAGTCATGCACAAACTCACAACCGAAGACCCTAACCTTCACTTCATCATGAACAAAGAGTCAGGCGAATTCCTACTTTCAGGCATGGGCGAACTTCACCTTGAAATCACTGCTTACCGAATGCAAGAATCAGGCTTAAAAGTAAAGCTTAGCAAGCCAATTGTCATTTACAGAGAAACCATCAGCCATGACTACAAAGGCCCAGCAGTTATGGGTAAAAGCCCCAACAAACACAACAAACTCTGGATTACCATTGAACGTCTCTCTGACGAAGTCATTGAAGCAATCAAGTCAGAAAAAATCACTGACATGCAAAACCGTGACGAAAGAGCCAAAATCCTCAAATCCATGGGTTGGGAACCAGACGAAGCAAAAGGTGCAGTTGCAATTGAAGAAAACAACATTCTTTGCAACCGTATCCGTGGACGTCAATACGTAGAAGAAATTATTGACCACATAAAGACTGGTTTCCGCGAAGCAGTACACACTTCACCACTTGCAAAAGAACCAGCCTACGGTTTAAAGGTTAACCTTGAAGATATCACCTTGCACGAAGACCCAGTGCACAGAGGCCCAGCACAAGCTATTCCAATGACTTGGAGACCAATCTACTGCGTAATCCTACTAAGCGACCCTAAACTGCTTGAACCACTCATCAGCTTCGAATGCAAAGTTCCATCCGAATTCGTTAGCAGCGTAATCACACTGGTCAACAAACGTCGCGGAAAAATCATCGACATGCCCTCAGAAGAAGACATGATTACCGTTAAAGCTGAAATGCCAGTATCCGAATCTTTCGGTATAGCCGACGAGCTAAGAAGCTCAACTCAAGGCCGCGCTTTCTGGGCAACCCAGTTTAGTCGTTGGGCAAATGTTCCAGAACAAATGCAAGCTGAAACAATCAAGAAGATTCGCGAGCGCAGAGGATTACCACCAACCCCGCCAACACCAGAAGAATACTTCGAGAAAGAGTAATCTCGAACCTTTCTTTCTTTTGTTTTTACTTATTCTTCAACATTTTTAAATTCAGTTTTTGTTTCAAGTCTTGGTTTCTCATTAGGCAAAAAGTCGCTTTCCCCAAACACTCTTTGTTCGCCTACAAGATGCTCCCCCATAGATCCTGAACGCTTATAACTTGTGTATGCCTTGTCAATTTCTTCTTGCAGGCGCCTAATCTCAATATCGGCTTCCTGCCGAACCTTTTCAGTTGTCCAACCATTCTCTGCGCGAGTCTCTACTCGTTCCGCAATTTCTTGGGCTAAACGCTCTGACAAACCAGCGTCTTTTAAGCTGTTTTCCAAGTTTTTGCTGTCAAACTTTTCTTCTATACCCTCTTTTGTAGTGATTGTAACCAAGAAATTTCACCTCAGCAAAAAAGTCAGCTTCAATCTCGAACTATTTTAGGAAACCTGCGAAAACATAAAGTTGTGTGGTTGTCAACGTACAATAACTTGATGTATCAATAGTCTGTTTAGGTTTCAAGTGTTTAGAAAAGATTTTATGCCTATATATCGTTAAAACTATTGAGTTTTATGATTGTCGGTATTTGTGCTAGCCCACGTCAACAAGCTACAGACCACGTTCTGCATGAAGCCCTCCGTATGCTTGAAGAAAAAGGGTTTGAAACAAAGTTTTGGGGAATCCGAGGCAAAAAAATCGGTTTCTGCATGCACTGCGACTACTGCTTAAAAAACAAAGTCTGCGCTTTCAAAGATGACATGTTTGAACTGTACCCCCTTTTGAAAGACGCTGAAGGCATAATATTTGCAACCCCTGTCTACAACAACGCTGCCAGCGCACAACTTAAAGCGGTGTTGGACCGTTGCCGAGCCGCAGTTGCAAGTGACAAAAACTTTTTCAGAGGAAAAATCGGAATAGGCATCGCTTTAGGTGGCGACCGTAACGGTGGACAAGAACATGCGCTGACCCAAATAACTGATTTTCAGATTCTTAACGGGATGATTCCTGTCAGCGGCGGCTTTTTTGGGGCAAATATGGGTGCAACTTTTTGGACTAAAGACACCTTGGAGGGCGTTAAGCAGGATGAGGAGGGCTTTAGAAGCTTAAAAAAGACAGTTAAGAAATTCGCTGATTTGCTTATGGAGAAAAAGGTGAAGTAATTTATGGTTGAAACACAAAAAAAAGTTAAGATTGCTTGGGGGATAACTGGCGGCGGCGATAAAATCGCTGAAATCGTCAAAACCATGATTGAAATGAAAAACCAGTATGCAGACATGGCGGAGCTTCATGTTTATGTTTCCAAGAACGCGGAAACGATGTTGCGCTTTTACAAACAGTTTGACCTTTTAAAGCAAGAGTTTTCCCATTTCAGTGTTGAAATGAATCCTAACGCGCCGTTTCTGGCGGCAATGCTTCAAAGTGGCAAATATGATTTTTTCCTTGTTGCCCCAACAACGTCTAACACGGTTGCCAAAATCGTTAACGGCATCGGTGACACTTTAATCACTAACTCGGTTATCATGAGCCTAAAAGCTTTCGGCACAGTGTATGTTTTGCCCACAGATTACAAAGAAGGCGTAGTTCCAACTTTGTTGCCTAACGGTAAAACAATCAATATTCGAGTTAGAAAAGAAGAAGCTGAACAGACTCGCAAGCTTGAACAGATGGACGGTATGCATGTGCTGGAAAACCCAGAAAAAATCCGCGAAGTCTTCAAAGAACGCTTCAACAAATAAGCTTTCCAGCTTTTTGTAGACTTTATAAGAAAAAGTTCTCTTAACCAAAGAACTTTTATGCAGTCAGCCTCATTTGAAAACAGGATGGGTTAAGCAGTGAAAAGGTTGAATATTTTTGCTTTACTTGTTCTCCTCTTGTTTATGTCTGCCCCATTGCCCTTGATTGCCCAAATTCACATTACTTACCCTAGTCCTTCATGGGATTATACGCCAATTACACCAAGAGTCGGTGACGTGGTCATTTTTGATGCTTCTGAGTTTGAAAAACGATGGAACGAGGGTGGCGAGTCTGTTTTGGTTTCGCTTGATTGGCATTTTGGTGACGGTTCATCTGCTTCTGGCGCTATTGTAGAGCATAAGTATACTGAACCTGGTTCTTTTTTGGCAGGCGTTACTGCTACAGATGACCGAGGTTACGGTGGAACAAGTGAAATGGAAATTGTTGTCTCGCCTCAAACACCTGTTACTGTCTACTTGTCTTTAAACAGTGGATTAATCTATACTGGACAGGAAGTAGAATTGACGGGTAACCTAACCTGCAATGGTCAAGGCGTACCTAACGAATTGGTTATCTTATCAAGGAAAACCTACATTGAAGGCGAAAGTTGGGTTAATATTGCAACCGTTAAAACAAACGAGTACGGTAGTTATACTGCTTCATGGAAGGCTTTTTTTGGGTACTATGAAGTTAAAGCTACTTGGAAAGGAAACATGACCTATCCAGAATCAAGCATTAGCAGGAACGTTATAGTGCAAGGTTTCGGCAACCTAATTACAGAATTCTCTTCAAACTCAACCATAACAGAACTAAACTTTAACCAAACTACAAACATACTTGCTTTTTCAGTTGAAGGACCAAGTGGAACCAGCGGCTATGTTAATATCAATCTTGAAAAACAATCAGAATTCAACCCCGAAAAAATTGCTGCATTCATGGATGGAAAACCCTTAAACTTTGACATGGAATCATCCGATCAATTTTGGACCTTAAAATTCAGCTATAATCATAGCACTCATAGCATTATTGTCCAATTTAATTCTGAGGTACAACCGTTTCCTTTCTGGATAGTTCTGCTTACAATAGTCGTACTGTTTGCTTTGTTGGCTTTTTTTAAAAAACGTAGGTTGCTTTTAGACCTACAAAAAAGATAGTTTGCCCGTTTTTCTCAACGGGTTTTTTTAAATAATTATTGAGGCAATTAATCCGAATGTTAAGCCTAACACAATCGGGAAGGGTAACCCTGGAAAGATTCCTTTTTTCTCAAGCATAAAGAACGTAATTACTGCGCCTATGCAGATGCCTACAAGTGACATTATTGTTGGCAGGATGCTGCTTGGGAAACTAAAGAACATGGCTCCCATAAGCATTGAATAGAAAACTAAGTCACCAAGCCCCATCTGAATGTCTTTAAAGCCGTAGCTTAATCCGCTGAGTTGGTCAAGTCCAGATTCGGCAATTTTTCCTACTGGTCCACGATAAACCGCGATTACGTCATAAACGGCAAGGAAAACAAGAATTGCTATTGCACTGTAAAGTGGGATTGAAAAGCCAAAGAATACTCCAAGTGCACCGCCTAAACCTATCACGGCAACATTTCGGGCTTTAGTGTACTTGAATATAGCTAAATCAAAAAGCGCCGTTATCAGAATTGACAAGCCAATCACTAATAAGTCACTATAGAAGGTAGTGTACGCTAAAAGTGCTGAAAGGTAAACCAGTGAAAGCAGCATTGCAGCTGTAGTCATCGCAAGAAAGATTAAAGCTTTAATGATTTTCACGTTCTTTCGTTTAAGCAAAAAGTAAAACACTGTAGCGCTTATTGCAACTAAAATTACAAAGTAGATTGCGTTGCCAAATGGTCCTGAAGCGGTGTCGTCTGGGAAGGGTGTAACGGGAATGACCTGTGCCTGCTGCGGCTTAAGTAGCCAAGCGCAGCCTAAACCAAAGATTAAACTTGCAAGTATAGGCACCAAGTAAACAAGGCTAACTTTGAACTTCGCTTCTTCTGATGTCATCAGTTTTCTACCTTAAGTTTTTTGCAGCTACTTGTTTCTGTATGATGCATTGGTTACAGAATAAGGTTTGTTTTTTATCCGTGTCGGTTATCGAGTTGGAAAAATGCATAATACACTTTGGATTTTCGCAGTGTCCTAACCCTAA
Organism: Bathyarchaeia archaeon; assembly: GCA_042296865.1. Classification (GTDB taxonomy): domain Archaea; phylum Thermoproteota; class Bathyarchaeia; order Bathyarchaeales; family Bathycorpusculaceae; genus Bathycorpusculum. The sequence continues at coordinate 1,115,592 of CP170178.1, forward strand.
CGTGTGCCCTAACTCATGCACTGCCTCTTTAAGTGCTCTATCCAAAAAAAGAGCCTCATCAGGGTTTTGACCGTAAAATTCTGGTTTAAGCCTAAACAGAGAAATCAACGCCGAATTTCCAGGCGTATAAGCTTCACCAAAAACAAAGTTTAACTCGGGAACATAAAGGTCAACATCAGCCACTCCCAACACTAATGCAAAAGTTTCCTGCTGGTTAGCGTAAAGCCGGATTTGGTTCAGTATAACGTTTGAATCGTATTGGCAACGTTTTTTGTTAAAAGCGTTTTGTGAAAGCGGCAAACTTTCGTTGAGTACAGTGCAGGTTGAATCGGCGAAAACCTTGATTAGTTTTTCGCATATAACAGAAAGAGCAATATGGTTAACCTGTCCGATGGGTAAGAGCCCAATTTTCATGGTTTTCTCCTTAAATTTGGAATGATTCTCCTGTTCTTGGAGCTACAGCGTCTAAACCAAGCTCCGTTTTTGCCCAGTTAGCCAACAGTTCACAGTTGCCTTCTGCGCCGTGGACAGCGAAAACTTTAGGTTTGCCACCGAGCTTCTTCAGAGCTTCTTTTAGCATGGTTGCTCCACAGTGTGATGAAAAGTCGAAATGTTGGAAGTGCGCTTTTACTTTTCTGACTTTGCCGTCAATTGTGGTTACACCTTTCTCCATAAGTTGCCTGCCAGGTGTTCCTGGAATCTGGTAGCTGACAAGGAAAATGGAGTTGTTTGCTTTTTTGCCAACTTTTGAAAGGTAAAACTGTGATGGCCCACCTTTGAGCATTCCAGCGGGTGACACGATTACGCTTGGAGTTTTAAGTGCACGGCGTCGGTCTCGCCAGCCTTCAACCCATTCAACCGTGTTCATGGTGTTAGCGAACAGTTTAGGTTCACGAAGAAACTCTTTATAATTCAGTATTATTCTGCTGGCTTCCCGTGCCATGCCGTCAAAAACGATTGGGTACTCAAAATGGTTAGCAACCAATATTGAAGCGATTTCTTGAGCTCGCCCAACACCGAAAGCTGGAATAAGAACGGTTCCTCCACGTTCAACAGTTTTGGTTGCGGCGTCAACAAACCTTTTTTCCAGTTCCGCTCGTGGTGTATGGTCTTCGTTGGCGTATGTGCTTTCGATTATTATAGCGTCAAGGTCTTTGTAATTCATGTCAGCGCCTTTAAGCAGTTTACTGCCTTCCGTGTTGAAGTCGCCAGTGTAAAGGATTTTTTTGCCGTCGCCCTCAAGAAGAACTTGCACGCTTCCCGGGGTGTGTCCCGCATTGTACAGGCTGAGGTTCATGTCGCCGACTGGTTCCTGCTGCCCAAAATCAAGGTGATGACTGTTTTTCATCATGCTTTTAAGTTCAAGATACTCAAACGGCAAATAGTAACTTGAAAGGTGAATAAAGTCTTGAATCAGCACCTGTGTTAATTCAAGGTTGAGTTGGTTGCTGTAGAGCGGTTTTTTGTCATTAATGTAAAAAATTGGTATAGCTCCTGAATGGTCAAGGTGGCTATGGGTTAAGATTACTGTGTCTAAATCTTTGGGGGGAACATGCATGGGAAATCCCGGTTCATGGTCAAGCATGACACCGTAATCTATCACCGCTTGTGTCTTTGCGGTTTTAACGTGGATTCCCATTCTGCCAACTTCTCTAGCTCCGCCTAAAAAGCCAACTTGCAAATCAGGACATCCTATACTTTTGGTGTATGGTATTGATGAGGCGAAAAGGGTTTTAAAAATGTATTGACACAGGGGCTTGCTGAGTTGATACTAAACCCTTCTTGATAGCGTTAAGTACGCTGTCTATGTCTAGATCTGCTTGGATTTGGTTGCAGACAGCAAAAAGCTCAGAAATCTGATGCGCATCGCTGCCTGCCGTGCCCGGTAACCCCGTTTCCTTTGCCATCTGTTTTGCTTGCTGGTTTGCTGCATTACTGGAGCCACCGTTCAAAACCTCAATCGCGTCCACTCTAAGCGTCCGTGCAACGTCCCCCATGCCGTAAAGCCGATATGGATGCGCCACTATTGAGACTGCACCGATGCTTTTTGCGTAATCCGCCACATCTTGGGGATTCCAGGGTTTAGGCGGCAACTCTTCCGTACCCAAAACCAGCATGTCGCCGGCGGTTGTGCTTACTTCGACGCCTGGAATGATTAGGATGTCAGGGTACGCAGACGCCAACGCCATGGTTGGCTTGTTTGCCCTTACCGAATCGTGGTCGGTTACAGCGGCGATTTTGATGTAGTTGTGTGCCAGAAGCATGTCTACAAGCGTTTTTGGCTGGATTAGGCTGTCGGATGAGTAAACTGTGTGAATATGAAAATCAGCGTAAAGAGTGGCTATTGTTGTTCTCCTGCAGTTTGCATTTTAAGATTGTTTATGCCACCTAAAAAAGGTACATACCGTTTAGGGTGTAATAAATGTGGAAAAAGGGGTTTAGCTGCTTAACTGTTTACGAAGTGCCACTTCCAGTTTCGCGATGAGTTGCCTACTGCCTTCTCCGGCTTGCACAGCTTCAAAAGTGACGCTTTTTTCTGTACACGCTTTTTCAACCGCGTTTTGGACATGGTTATGCCAAAGTTTGGGGTCATTAAGCATGGTTACACTGCAATACGGCATCTGCTTAATGTACTCCGCTGCCTGTCCTGCAACGTAAGCGATGGTTTCCCTGTCAAGAGGCAAAGCGGCTTCATGCTGTGAGAGCGGGTAAACCTCATCAAGCTCAAGTGGCACAACTCCAAACGGTGCACAGAAAACCGCAACATGAACCTTGCAGGCGAGTTCCTTTCCAAGGATTCGCAGGAGTTGGCGGATTTTCTTCATTTCTGGCGCTTTATGGAACGGTTTGTTTCTTGTCTGCGGCAGTAGAAGCAGGGTTTTGGCGTTTGCTGGCGGTGTGAAGTTGTTTAGGAGGCGGTTTTTGTAGTGTGTTATTTCTGGTCTTGCAAGTCCTTCATGGTCAAAATAGAAGAAGCCGCTGCTTTTGATGGTTGGACTGTATGTTTCAAGAAAATCTGCGTGTCCTTTGAGTCTTTTTAGCGCTGAAAGCAGTGCTGGGTGAGCGTGGACGCGCATTTCGGTAAGTTCCCATAATCTGCCGTCACGAATGGCTTGTTTTATGCGTTTGAGTTCAGCCATGCAAACCCACAGGTTATGTTCAGCTAGGAAGATTTCTTGTTCCTTCTTTGACTTAGCCATGAGGTTCTTTGGGGTTTCGGTGGCGCATTTGGGGCATGTGCATGGGAAATAATCCATTTCTGGTAGTCGCCATGTGCCGTTTTCAGTCATGTATCTGCCTTCACGTGCGTACAGGGCGTAAGCGGCTGAATCGAAAAGGTCACAGCCTAAAGCTACGGCGATGGCGAACATTGATGGGTGACCGGCGCCGAACAGGTGCAGGGGACGCTCGATTGGAATGCCTTTTTTGGCGGTTAATATCATTTCTGCGAGGACGTCGTAACGGTAGTTTTCCATTACTTCGGTGGGGCTGCCAAGTGCGTGAATGTTAAACGGCAGGGCGCCCATTTCTTTGGCGCTTGCAGCGACGAGGTCGAGGTGTTTGCCGCCTTGCACTGGGCCTACCCAGAGGATGTCGTCTCGGGTTTTTAGGTTGAAGAATTCTTTGGCTCGCCTGTGGGTTTCGGCTACGGTGACTTCTGCTTGTTCTTTGGTTACTCGCCAACCAGTGGGAATGTCAAGAATCGTGGCGATGTCGGTTCCGATGCCTTCCTCGTAAGCGACGATTTCTTTCTGGTTGTATTCTACGCCGCCGTAAACAAGAATCTGATAAGCGCCACTGTCGGTCATGGTTGCGCCGTTGAAGTTGAGAAACTTGTGCAGGCCTTCTTCGACTGGCCGGTTTTGGAAGCGTTTTTTGAGTATGTAAGCGTTAGTGATTACGGCTTCAAAACCGAACACGTCTTTTAGCCGTTGTGGCGGAACCGGCTGCAGGGACGGGTTGATAACTGGGAACAACAGCGGAGTTTCAATTGTGCCGCTTTTAGTTTTTAGTTTGCCGATTCTGCCAAGCAAATCTTTCTCTTTAATTTCGAAACTCACAGATTAAACCTAAACAACACAACAAAACAGACCTATAAAAAAGCATTAGCCCACAGAGGCAAAATTCGATAGATGCCACGCCAACAATTCTCCGCCATTACTGCTGGTTTTCAACATGCTAATGGTGTAGAAAACGGTCAATAGCACCTACCCCCCTTAGTGATTTGCAGTTTTCAGGATGCTTTTGGGCTGTTTCTGCGGTAATGGTTTCTGCGGTTTTTGGGAGGCGGCGTTTTTTGGCTAGGTGTTCTGTAGGGTAGGGCTCTTTGTTTCTACCTACCCCCTATAGGTTTCTGCATAGAATCTCTAATAGGCTACTAATAGACTGCAAATAGGTTGGTGAACAACATAACAAAAGCAAAGACAGCAATGAACAGCAAAATACAGTCGGGCTCTAGCATGACCCATTTGGCTGGCTTAAAGCATCTCTCACACTCCAAAACAGAAAACAGCAGCAAAACGTGCCCTATAAAGAATTTTAGCCTTAAAAAGCCCTTAAAAAACATACATTAAATAATTCGGCAATAAAAACAACACCGAACATTCAGCATGCTAATGACTTGTTTTTTAACCAATACAGACCTACCCCCAGTTTTTGCAAAGGCTGGTTTTGTCTGCGCATTATAAAAAAATATCAGGTTTGAGAATTTATTCTTGTTCGTGTTCTTTGCCTTCTTCAATTAGTTCTCTTACTCTTGGGCCGCCTTTTGCGCCGCCTTTGTGACCGATTTCTGAATAGAATTCTTCTCCATGAGATTCAGATGTTGCTTCGCCCCCTTTCCGTCCAGCTTCGGCAACAGTCATTTTGCCCTTAGATTTATCTTTGCTCAAAAAATCACCCCCGAAAAGGTAAAAACCGTAAGACTTGATTTGCCTACCTTCTTATTGCTTAAAAATGTGCGTGATTGTGTCAAGTAAACATCAAATAACCAGTAGCCTTTCAGCAATTTTCAATTTTAAAAAGTCAAAAACGGGTTTGCGAAACCAAGAACATGTTGCACAAACTTACCTTTATGGGCAAATAAAGAGCGACATCACCATTCTTTACGTTCAACTAGACGAAAAGCTTTTCAAAGAGTAGAGCGACAACTTCATAAAACGCGTTGCACATAACGTGCAAGAAGCCTGCTCTTAAGAGAAACAGGTTTAAAGAATGTCACCGCAAATGTTGTGGCGGAGCGACATCCTCAGAATAGTTGAGGTCAAGTAAACACAACATCAAATGCGGCCGGGGTGAGGTAGCTTGGTAGCCTAGAGGCCTGTGGAGCCTTACGCCAGGGTTCAAATCCCTGCCCCGGCCCATCCCAAAGTTACAAGTTTTATTGAAAAATCGTTCATTCTTTGCGTGTCAAACGTTATTGTTAAAGAAGTAAACATTTTTTCTTGCTAAACACTCGAATTTTTATGGTTTCAAGCAAGCCAAGTTTATTTTATCGTTTTTTTAGAACAAAACTATACGTTAGAAGTAATCACATAAGTGTGCGCAGAATTTTTCGTACTTAAATTAAATAAAAAAAGAGACGGAAGGGAAGATTCGTTTTAGCTTTTTAACGTTTCTTAAGTAATAGAACAACTGCTAAAGCGACTGCAATAATGACTGCGACTGCTGCTACAAGTGAGTAGGTCATGACATCAGAAGTGGTGGCATAGTTAGCTATTTGGACAGGTGTGGTGGTTGCTTGTGGTGCTTCTACAACGCCGACTGCAGTTTGGGAATATGAGCTACCGTAAGAATCATCGCCCATGAAGGTTGCCGTTACACTGTATTTGCCGGCTATTTCGGGTTCCCAGATGTAGCTGAACATACCGTTGCCCTCGCTTGTAACATCTGCAATGTGTATGAAGTTGCCGTTAGGGTCGACTGCATCGATAGAAACTGGAACACCAAAAACTTCTGATGGATAATCGCCCTGATTGTGTAAATAGTTCATCCAAGCATTCATTGACTCTTTGGCAACACAGGGTGTACTTGGTTGGGCAGGTGATTGGTCAAGCACTGTGCCTTTGAGGACTAAGCTTTGTCCCAAAGTAATAGTTGTTAACGGAGCTTCAATGGTTACTGCGCTTTTGCCTTTGCCGAAAACGTACATTATGCTGTCTAAGCTACTAGCCCACGCTAAATATCCGTCTGCGATGGCGCCTGTAAACGATCGTCCTCCGCCACACTCTGAACCAGAAAAGTTCCAAAGCTCTTGACCTGAGAATACGTCGAGGGCGAAAAGCTTCAGGCCTCTTGTTGTAGGTTGGCTTTGAGTGTGCTCCATTGAGTAGATGTACACTTTTCCATCAGCAACTTGCATGCCGCCATGGAAAACGTATTCTGCGCTGCCTATGGTTGTTTGGTATCCTGTTTCAAATTGGTATGGGGTGTAGGCGTGAAATGTCCATTCGATTTTGCCTGTGGTTTCGTTGATAGCATGGTAGCCGTCATAAGAACCAACGAAGTAGAGTCCATATGCTGATGCTATATGGTATCCTCCAAAAACGCCCCAAGGATAGTTTAATGGTGTTGTCCATTTCAGGTTTCCAGTGTATATGTCCCAAGCTTTGATTTCGCCAGTAATCATTCGGTTAATTATTACGCCATTGTCGACAATTGCATTATTTGTGGTGAAGAATTGCTCATGACCGTCGGCTGCTGTTGTTGTAATGTTCCACATCACTTGTCCTGTTTTAATGTTAATGCCTACCATTCGTTGGCCGATTGATACTCCTGTTCCGCTTAGTGAATCTGGCGGGTTTTCTGCTGTCGGATATACCGTTATGCCCACGTTGAAGTCGGTTGTTGCTGGTAAACTGCTGATTGGCCAAGAAATGTTGCTTATGATTCTACTTGTTAAGTCATTGGCTGCACCATTTGTTGTCCAGTTGATTAAAGCGTATTTGCCACCGCCAAGAGATTGGACACCTAACGCATATTCATGCAAATAGTAAGTACTTGATGACAAGGGTGAAATTGAAACGTTTGCAATAACTGCGCCCGTCCATGGATCATATTTTATCATGCGACCGCCGCCAATGTACATCAACGAAACCTGTAGTCCACGCATCATAGCTTCTTCGCCTGCTACCTGCTGTGAAGTCCTTTCAGTGTAGGTTATGATTGTTGGAGCTTGAGAAGTGCTAAATGTGTTAGAATTGATTTTTTCCCAGTATACTTCGCCTGTGCGCAAATCGTAGCATTGCCAGACATCTTGTGTTACACCGTTAACGACTCCGCTTTGAACCTGATAGCATCTGCCTTGGTAGATTATTGATGGATAGCCCGGGTTAGTTCTTAGATTTATGTCTCCAAAGACGCCGCCGATTAAACCGCCGAATCCGCCTTGACGCTTCCAAACAACGTGTGAACTATTGGGTGCTTGAACGTAAGGAACGAAGCTGTAAGAACTGCTCCAGTAAGGGTTGGTGTCTGGATATAGTTCATCCCATGAGGGACCTGCGCCGGTGTGGATTGCAGGACCATAGCCAGTAGCGGGGTAATTACCCAGAATAGGCCACCATTCTCTATGGTCAACTGAAACGGGTCTTGTCCAGTAGTCAGTTGGTAAAGGTGAAGTTGGCCATGATGCTACCATGTCTTCTTGAACAATAAGCAGTTGCTCTGCTGTGGATGAGGGTTTATAATATGCTGAGTTAAGGTTGGTTCCTGAAGAGTTTGTGACGATTACGCCTGCTAAGTATCGTCCTGCTGGATAGTATTGACCTAGAAAGTCTAGTTTTATGGTGTAGTTACCGGCTTGTTTAGGTACGTAGCTAAACCATGCTGTGGCGTCGCCCTGGTATGAGGAGATTGGGCCAATAACTTCTTGTGTTTTGTCTGGTTTTGTGATTGTTACTTGGAAAGCATCTTTAAGGGTTCTTTGTACGTTGATTGGTGGAATTAGCCACATGTTGACTAGTAATGTTTGGTTTGCGCCTATTGGGTTAGGTGAAAAGCTAAGGTACGGTATGGTGTCGATTGAAATGCTTGGATTGGCGCCTGATGGCAATTCTCCAGCGGTAGGTTGTTCTGTAGCAACTTGAGCGTTAGTTTGTGGGGTCAGTATTAGAAACGCAGAGGAAAGCAGTAGTAAAACAGTGATTAGGGACGCAATTTTTGGTTTTTCAATTAAAATATTTGCATTTATTTGATGAATTTTCAAATTTTCTTCTCCATTTTTTATGAAAAATCACATTAGAGCAGTAACTATTTAATGCCTTGTGACTGATACCATCAGTAATTACTATTTTTTGTTATTTTCACCTGAATTATAATATTTTTTGCAATTGTTATTTGGGTATAGAAAAACGACGCACAACGCTTTTTCAAGAAGTTAAAATGATTACTGAGCTACTACCAAAAAGGGCGCTAAAAAAATTAATCTCATATAACGATAATGTAGAAAAACTTAAACTCTGTGGAAACATCATTTGAAGATGGTTGTGTTTTTTTTGCGTATTGCTTTTTTTGAGGTCCAGGATTGGGAGCGACCTTTTTTACAAACACGCTCTGACAAAGACGAAATTCGAATGTTCAAGGAACCTTTAGACGAAAAAAACGCTGACGCCATATCAGATTTTGACATTGTTTCTGTTTTTATTTACTCTAACGTCAACAAAGCAGTGTTAGAAAAATTGAGTAAACTGCGTTTGGTGGCTACGCGTTCCACGGGTTTTGACCATATAGACTTAAAAGAATGCAGTCAAAGAGGCATCACCGTTTGTAACGTGCCAGTTTACGGGGAAATCACTGTTGCTGAGCACACTTTTGCTTTGATTCTTTCGCTTTCACGGCTAATACATGATTCTTACGAGCGAACCCGACGAGGAGATTTCTCATGCGAAGGCGTCGAAGGCTTTGATTTGCACGGTAAAATTTTAGGTGTGCTCGGTACAGGGCGAATCGGCGTTAAAGTCATAGAGATAGCCAAGGGTTTTAAGATGGATGTTTTGGCTTTTGACAAGGTTCCAGATCAAGCTTTGGCTGAAGTTTTAGGTTTCCGTTATGTTCCCGCCGAAGAGTTACTGGAAAAAGCTGACGTGATTTCTCTGCATTTGCCGCTTAATGACCAAACATTTCATTTTCTTAATAAGGAATCTATAGGTAAAATGAAGAAGGGTGTAGTCATCATTAACACTGCTCGCGGAGGGCTTATTGATACTCATGCGCTTGTTGAAGCTTTGATGGATGGCAAAGTGAAAGGGGCAGGTTTGGATGTTTTAGAAGAGGAATCGCTTATTCGCGAGGAAGCTCAGTTGTTTTTGGATAATGTGCCAAGAGACCAGCTTGCAACTATGCTTCGGGCGCATATTCTTTTGCGTTTAAGCAATGTTATCATTACGCCGCACTGTGCGTTTAGCAGTGTTGAATCCATGCAAAGATTGACCAGAACTACTCTTGAAAATATTGAGGCATTCATAGCGGGCAAACCGCAAAACATCGTTAAACCTAAAATGTAAATCAAGCCTTGACTTTAAAACAACGTGAAAAACAAGTTTAAAGCATCAAAATAAAACACAACCTTTAACAAACAAGTATCAACATACTTTCATTGTCTTGCCATAGATGAGCACCCATAACGACGGACTTAACAGAGGAACGCAAGAACCACAAAGCTTGCACCAGTGACCGCTTAAGTTCTACCCAATTATGGGACAGGCAAGGCAACGGGCGAAACTAAATTCCCGCGCCGAGAGAGCTTAGCCAAGCTTAAAGCGACGCTCAGCTGTGAGGTTAAGTGTTAGGTTACGTTGGGAGACAAAGTAGCCCGTAAAAAAGAAATTTACATGTAAGAAATGGATGATTTTAACAAAAGCTTGAAGGCTTCCCTGTTATTACTCAAAGCTGAGTCTACAGTTTTTTCTTCATTTAACTCGTAGGCAAGCATTTCCTGTTTTAACTTTTTAACCTGCTCAGTTTCCAAAGCGATTTTTGCTATCGCTTGGATTTTTTGTTTGTTTAGCCGTTCCGAAAGTAAAGCTTGGATTTTTTCTTTTGCCACGGCATCTTCATAAGCGTACATTAAAGGTAGCGGCAGAATCTCGTTTTTTAGTCTGCCCTTTAATTCCTTTGGATCTTGCATGTCAGCAAACTCGTTTTTTACGGTCATTAGTAATCCAAGTGTTTTTCCAAGCTGGCTTAAAGCTTCAATTTCGCTTGTTTTTCCTTGTCCTATGATGGCGCCGATTTCAGTGCAGGCTTGTGTTATGAAACCTTTTGATTCAATCACGTTGCAGTAGTCTGCAAGATTCACCGGTTTTGTGCGTAGGCATCTTTCGCTGGTTATTGCGCTGCCGATTTTGAAAAAAGATTGCTCTACTATATCAAATACTGCTTGCCGTGTTTTTGTTGGAAGCTTTTCTGATGTCCTGTGAAGAAGAATGAGTCCCTCAAAAAGCAACATGTCACCAGTAAGCAAAACTAATTCTTTGTTAAATTTTCCGTAAGCTGTAAGTTTTCCAGTTTTTGTTTTGGACTTGTCTATTATGTCGTCATGTATGTCTGCGGCTCCAGTTAGCAGTACTATTGCGGCGCTTACCTGATGGGTTTTCTTGACGTCCCCGTTAACTGCTTCGCAGCTTAGTGCCATTAATGCGGGGTGGTGGGTGTTTGGCCAGGTTTCTTCTATGAAGTAATGTGCAATTTTTTTGATTGGTGGGGGAATGTTTGGGTTGTTTAGGGTTTCTTTTGCGGTTTTTAAGCCTTGACTGCCGTATTTTGTGAGGAGTGTTTGGATTTGCTGTTGGTTTGTTGGCATGGGCTTTTATCACTAAAAGGGGTACTGCTATTTTACTTAATGAGTGTCCAATTTAGCTATTCGCAATACTTATATCTTACGAGTAAATACACATGGTCTTGGGGCTCAATCAAAAAGTATGCAAGCTAAAAAAATTATGTTAGCAGCCACACTATCCCTGATACTTGCAGCAACATTAACCACAATTCCTGCCTATGCATTAACCGGCAACATTTATCCAGACAGCACCCACTCATTTGTAGGCTTAGTCGTCTTCTACAGTCTTGATGCCAACGGCAACAAAATTCCCGTATCCATAAGCAGCGGCATTCTTCTCTCACCCACAATCCTGCTGACAACCGCACACAGTTGCGTAACAGAAACCGTCATGGTCTGCTTTGATAAAGGACCAATCACATGGAGCATAAACAATGGTCAACTTCAAATCCAAGGAGTAACCGCGGCTTTTGAAGGAACAGCTTATCCTCACCCAGAATTTCAAATAAGCCAAAAAAACACTGGATTGCCCGATGCCATCCATAATGATTTAGCGGTTATCGTCTTGCAAGAGCCAGTTCCTTTGAGTGTTGTTGATACTTATGCTCAGCTTCCAACTGCCGGATTAGTTGACACGCTACGGGCGAAAACTGATGTTACTCTTGTAGGCTACGGTTTTGAACTCTCAAGTGGCGTAATAATGCGCAATTATGCATTTGCCAAAACGGTTTCAGGAAATTTTGCATGGAGCGACGAATTCATCAGGTGTTCAGCAAACTCGGGCAATGGTAGAGGGGGAATAAACAGTGGGGACTCAGGCGGACCAGTGCTGTTAGGAAGTACTAACGTTGCGATTGCATTGCATTCTTATACTGTTAACGCTAACTGTCAGGGCGTATCATACCACGCCAGACTTGACTTGCCACAAGTTTTAGATTGGATAAGGGAGGTGAGCCAGTTTGACTAAGAAACGAAGTGTCAGGGCAAAACCTGCCCCTACTTCAGTAGGTATGTGGTGGTAAAATCACCGCATTTTTGGTGAAAAACCGTCAGTTTACCTCAGGATATCCCTTTTTTTACGTTTAATTAATATACCGCCAAGCCACAAGAAAGATGAATGCTATTGAAGTCAGGGCAAAAATACCTTTCAATCGGTGGCTTTAAGAACTCTTTTGCAGGCATCTTTCTGGTTGCCAATACCTTTATATGGTTCCTTTACAGTTGCCGACTCTTATCCGCAGTAACCGTTAACAGCACATTTTCAAACTCTCAAGTGACCCTGATTTGGAGCATGACTGTTTTTGGAACGGTTGTAGCTTCAGTTTTCGGATTCTACCTTTCAAACATGGCTAAAACGAAAGAGACATTTATTCGCTATTGGCTTATCGCTGGAATATTCCTGTCCTTACTGCCCATAGTTATTGATCCTGCAGCGTTTTCTCATTTGACAGTTTTCTTTTCGCTTGTTGGAGTTTATTTTGGGTTGGGTATGCCTGTGTCGTTGGCGTATTTTGCTTTATCGACAAAAGAAACTAACCGTTCAAGGCTTGGCGGAGTGACGTTTCTTGCTATTTTTATCGGTGTTATCTTTCTTGGAGTTTTGGGGATAACAGACACGGGACTTAACGGTTTAGTCTTGGCAACCGTCAAAACCGTGGGGTTAGCAGTTTTTCTAAAAATTAAACCCAACCTGAACCCAGCCAGCGATAGAAAGGACGTCTCATACGGTCAGGTTTTTAAAAACAAAACTTTCTTGTTGTATTTTGTTCCATGGACAATGTTTTCGATTGCCAACTACATAGCACTCCCCATTGTGAACCAACTCGTCTCAAACCTTCCCGGTTTATTTGAAACTTCAATGATGGTTGAGAACATTATCGCAGGTGTTTTTGCTGTTGTCAGTGGCTTTTTAGCTGACCGTTTTGGAAGACGGCGTATTGTTCTTTTAGGTTTCATTCTTTTAGGTTTAGGATATGCAAGTCTTGGATTGTTTGCCGAGAACATTATTGGATGGTGGTTCTACACAGCAGTGGATGGTGTGGCATGGGGGATTTTTTACACTATTTTTCTTATGACTATTTGGGGCGATATTGCATTTGTCAAAAATAGTGAAAAGTATTACGCGATTGGGTATTTGCCGTTTCTTTTTTCAATACTTACAGAACTTTCTATCGGATCCGCAATATCGACAACAATAAATTCTACAGCAATCTTTTCGTTTACCAGTTTGTTCCTTTTTATTGCTGTTTTGCCGCTTGCTTATGCGCCTGAGACTTTGCCGCTTCAGATTTTGAAGAACCGTGAGTTGCAGAGTTATATTAAGAAGGCGCAGCGTGCTAAAGATTCAGGTTAATGCTTACTTATTAAAAGCGACCGATAAAACAGTAATGTACTTCTTAGGTGACAATAGCCCTGTACTGTACCGAGACGACCTTTCCATAGGCTTAAGTTTTTACAAAGAACCAATGCCCGAATCAAGATAGTCAAGAAAGAGAATCCATTATCAGCGCAAAGCAATTTGTGGCTTCACTTGTGTGACAACTATAATTCTTATCGCTGTTTCGTATTCTCAAAACATGCAATTTAGTAGTGATTTTTAAGAAGTGAAAAAGAAAAATGAAGAAAAAACTATTTTTTGTAATATCAACAACAATATTAGTTGCATCAATGTTTTTGACAACTTCTAACGCGTCTGCAGCAACGCCTCAGAGCAACTTAACAGAAGATGACTTCCTAAGGTTAAGTACAGGAGGGTTTGATGACTCAGCAAACAGTTACGCTTGGGGAATCGAATACTTTAACGGTGCCCTGTATGTTGGGACAAATAGGCATCATTTATGGTCCGTTATCGAAGGCTTAAATTACGGTTTTCAAATGCAAGGGTTACCTATATCGGTAGATTCTTCAGAATTGGCGGATTCACCTATAAATCCGGTTGGATCAGAAGCATGGGCTAACGAAATGCGGGCGGAAATCTGGAGATACCAAAACGGTCAATGGACACTGGTTCATCAAGCAGGCATACTAAATCTTGGCGTTCAAGGTTACTATCCTGAATCCTACGGATACCGAATGCTGGGTATATTCAACGGAAAACTCTATGTCTGCGGTATAGGCACTTGGTGGCCACCAATGCCCATAAACCGGATAATAATGTCCGACACTGGAGATTTGGGTTCATGGCAGGACGTATCTGGAGACATTGCAGGCACAAACAATATTCGCGGCTTAGTTGAATATAAGGGTAAACTTTACGTGAGCGCTTCCACTCCTGGTTCTTCAGTTGCTGGTGCAGGCCTTGGAGCAGTATGGTGCTCAGCCAATCCAGAAGTTGACCCATGGGTAAAAGTAAGCAAGGACGGCTTTGTGGGACCCGAAAGCAACAACACCGAAATCCCGTATTTAGCAGTTTTCAACGGCTATCTATATGCTTCAACTTTAAACTATGAACAAGGTTTCGAAGTATGGAAAACAGATGCTTCAGACCCAGACAAAGACGGCATCTACGAGTGGACACAAGTACTCAAAGATGGCTTTGGCGACACATGGAACCAAGCCGCAATTACAATGGAGGAATTCGACAATCACCTCTATATTGGTACAGCAGTCGGCATTGGTCTAGTTATCAAGAATAACACAATTGCTGGAACCAGACCTTCTGATTTGATACGACTAGACAAAGATGACAATGCAGAACTTGTTATGGGTTCATACGTTGCCTATGATCCAGTTGAGGGATATCCAACTCTTAGGGTGCCGATAAGTAAATGGCCCGCAGGGTTTGGAAATCCACTTAACGTTTACATTTGGCATATGGAAGTTCACAAAGGCGTTCTATATGTTGGAACTTTTGACATGTGTGGTTTTCTTAAGTATGCACCAGAACTCATCGATGACCTGTTGACTTCTGAATTAATTGAGCAATACAAACAAGAAATCATTACTCCTGAAGTCCAAGCGATACTGGATCAACACCCAGAGTACAAAGAAAAAGTTAACAGTCTAATAGAAAAACTTGAAACAGCCGACCTTCAAACATTAATCACTTATATTGACGAAAACTTTGCTGGAGCAGACCTTTGGAAAACAAGCGATGGAAAAACTTGGAAGCCCGTTACACTAAACGGTTTTGACAATCCAAACAACTATGGCATTAGAACGTTAATGTCGGTTTCTAACTGCTATTTGATTGTTGGAACAGCTAACCCGTTCACTGGGCAGCCAAACGGGGGTTGCGAGGTTCTTGTAGGTTCTGAGGGAAAAACAGTTTTCTCTGACGGTTTTGAATCAAAGAATTTTCGGAAATGGAGCGGAACATGCACATCTAATGGTGAGAAAGCACTGGTAACTTCTGCAGTAAGTAAATGTGGTAGCTACAGCGCCAAATTTACATCGAATGGGAACAGTGAATTCGAGAAAACCTACAGCTACAAAAACATTCAAAAAACTGCCATTTTAGATGCGAGTGCATACTTCAAGGTTACGACGTCAGGTATTTGCCAAGTGAATGATTCATTCACGCTACTTAGACTGGAAGCAGGAGGTTTCCCTGTTGCTTATGCTGGCTGGACACGCACAAATGACGGGTTAAGATGTTTCCTAACGGTGTATAACGGCGACCACTTCGAAACAGTTTACTCTAACCAACAAGCCACAAAATCAGTGTGGTACAATGTCAACATTCGATGGGTCGACAGTTCAAACCAGGGCTCAGCAGAACTTTGGATAAACAATCAAAAAGTGTGCTCAATGTACGGGTTAGACACTGCAAGCAATGGCGCCGTGAATCTGGTCAAATGCGGTTTGCCCCTGCTAAATAGTTGCCACGCAACAACAGTCTACGTTGACTCTTTCAACATTAAAACCTTTTATTAAACAACCACTTCTCCCCTTTTTTTCTAGTTAATAAAATGGTATAGTAAATGGGTTACTTGGTTGGTTAAAAGCCTGCGATAAAACAACTTTTTAAGCGTAAAGCAAATCAATAGTATTCACATTTGACTATTTCAGCAGGACTTTACCTTGGACATAGAAAAGAAAATAGAATTAATCACTAGATCGCCAACAGAAGAAGTCGTAACAACCGAGGATTTAAGGCACTTACTTGAAACCGAAGAGCACCCAGTTGCCTACAACGGTTGGGAACCCTCCGGTCTTGCGCATCTTGGAACAGGCGTAATTTGCGCATACAAAATGAAAGACTTCGCTGAAGCCGGCATCCATTTCAAAGCGTTTTTGGCAACATGGCATGCATGGTTAAACAACAAGCTTGGCGGAGATTTGGCGCTTATCCGTAAAGCTGCCGATTTGTTCCGTCATTCATGGATTGCTCTTGGAGTTCCAGCTGACAAGGTAGAATTCATCTACAGCGACGAACTCTACAAGGATATTGATTACTGGGCAAAAACAGTGAAAATCTCAAAAGAACTCACCATTGCCCGAACAACACGCACCTTGGAGATTGCTGGCAGGAAAGAAGGTGAAGCCCACTACGTCTCAGACTACCTCTACACACCCATGCAGGTTGCGGACATTTTTGAAATGAAAGTAAAAATCTGTCAACTCGGCATGGACCAACGTAAAGCCAACATGGTGGGGCGGGAAATCGGCGAAAAAATCGGTTACTGGAAACCCGTCTGCGTTCACCATCACCTGTTGCAGGGGCTTGCGAAACCGGGCATTTGGCCTATTCCTGAAGGGCAAGAAAAAGAAGCTGTAGCCAGCGCTAAAATGTCTAAAAGTAAACCAGACACGTGCATATTCATCTATGACCAGCCAGCGGAGATTAAGCAGAAAATGAGCAAAGCCTTCTGCCCTGAAAGAACCGTCAAATACAACCCAGTCCTTGACGTCTGCAAATATATTATTTTCCGAGAACAAACCATCTTCACGATTGAGCGTCCAGCTAAATTTGGTGGAAACATCCAATTCGAAAGCTACCAAGAACTCGAAACCGCCTACGCCGAAGGCAAACTGCACCCAATGGACCTCAAGAACGGCGTCGCAACCGATTTAGGCAACATTCTGGAGCCCGTCCGCCGCTACTTTGAGAACAACCTTGAAGCTAAAGACTGCCTTGAAACTGTTAGAGCAGCCAAAATTACAAGGTAAAATGTCAACCAAACTTAAAAATCGACTCGAAAAGATTGAGCAAATCATAGCAAAGCTGACCGAGGAATCAGGCAAGGGCACGCCAGTTGTGGTTGAAGGCAAAAAAGACGCCGACAACCTTCGCCTTTTAGGTGTTGAAGGCAAAATCATAACGGTTAAGACAGGCGGCAAAACCTTTTTGGATGTTGTCTTTGAAATTGAGCAGTCTGGCGCCCGTGGTGTAGTGCTTTTTTTGGATTTTGACCGCCGTGGCAGAGAAGGAACAAAACGGCTCCTGCTTGAACTGGAGCGGTTGCATATTAAAGCTGACGTGCGTTTGTGGCGGGAACTTGAAGGTTTAGTTTCAAGGGACATTCAATGCATTGAGGGCTTGCCGAGTTATTTGGAGACGCTTAAAAACAAAATCGCAACCTAAACAGGTTTTCAGTGCGCTATTGGCTTTGTTTTGAGCCATTATTGACCTAACAAGCGTTAACAATGTTTATAAGCGCTCTGTGCCGTGTTGTTTTTTGATATCTCGTGGGTTTCCTGAAAAAGTTTAGTAACCGTTTGACCACTCCAAAAGCTGATGCTGACCTGCAACTGTCTGAACCGTACGTTGTAATTGGCGATTGTTTAGAAGGAACATTAACTGTTAACCCGCATGAAACCATCGACGCTGACGAAGTACGCTGCGAAATAGACTGCATAGAAACCGCTCGGGTACTACGGACAGATTTTGACCCTGTAGCTAAACGCATGGTAACCCGCCAAGTTACAGAGACCCGAACGATTTTTCAAGCAAACCCAGTCTGTAACCCAGCCACACAGCTCATAAATGGAGTAAGCCGAACCTTCAAACTCAGCGTAAACATTCCAGTTGGTTCCCGCCCCAGCTTAACTTCAATCAACGACAATATTGAATGGAAAATTAAGGGAGTAGTTGCAGTTAACGACAGGCCCGATTTAACTACCAGAACACTTCAGTTGCAGGTTATTTCTGAAAGCCAAAGACCGCAGAATCAGGTGCCTAAAGTTAGGCTGGTTAACTGTGAGTACTGCCAAACAGCGATGCCGGAAACGGTTTTGGCGTGTCCCAACTGTGGAGCCCGAAGAAAAGCATAGACTTTATTGACGGATCAAAATGTTAAATGAATTTAAATTTGTTATGTCTTCGCCAAACTCTTTTAATTTTCATCAGGTTAATAAATGAATAATTATCACTTTTTAATGTTCAAGTAAAAATATTGTGATTGTGGTGTGACTACAACAAAATTTCATATAGGCTTTCACAAGATATAAGATCACAAAAAAAGGGGGTTTTGTTAATCAAACAGGAAACCAGATTTTATATTGATAAAACCATCAAGGCTAATGAGCAAAAAATGCCGATAATAACTTGCAAGTGTGGCGAGCAAATTTTGGTTGTTCCAGACT
Source organism: Bathyarchaeia archaeon (assembly GCA_042296865.1). Classification (GTDB taxonomy): domain Archaea; phylum Thermoproteota; class Bathyarchaeia; order Bathyarchaeales; family Bathycorpusculaceae; genus Bathycorpusculum. Next base: position 1,133,896 of record CP170178.1, read on the forward strand.
TGACTTTGATGGGAGAAGCCATAAAGAGGCATTTAAATAAATGCAAGGTAACCGATGAACAATATTTAACAAACGAAGTCATCAAAGCGTTAAGCAAAATCGTGCTTACACAATAGTTTGGTTTTAAACATTTTGCTCAAAAAAATTATAGTGGTACTTCCACTATGGTGTATATGCTTTTGTGTGCTTTTAGCCTGTGTTCTCTTAGGATGTTTGGGTCAGCTAAAACCTTTTTGCATATGGGGCATTTCAATATAGTGTTGTTCATAGAATCACTTGCATTTGTTGTTACTTTTTACAAGGAGGTAGTAACTGGTTATAGGGCTTTGTTGGTTGCAAACTGTGACAACATGCACTTTTATTGTCATTAGTTCATAATTTTGTTGTGGAAATCTGGGCGAGGTGTTAGGCGACCTATCAGCTAACAAGAAATGGGAGGCTTACCCCACTATTTTTGCCGACCCTATCTATGTTAGAACACGGGTAGAACCGCTTACTACTAATTTTTAAAAAAAAACATTAACCCGTTGGCTTGCCCGAATTCTTGGATTAAAAACCAACAAAATAAAGCCTAAATGCAACAATCGGCAACACCACAACAACCCCAAACAGAAGCGCTGTAACTTCCATTATCCGAAGCGCCTTAAAAATGTCCTCAGGCGTAATATCGTTTTCATCACCTAATGCATAGTGACCAGGTTTTGCCAATTGCGTTTCAAGCGCACCTGCCATTGCACTAATGGTATAACCTGCATTTGGGGACACAGTGTTGTTTTTGTCACGTTTTAGGATACGCCATGATTCTTTAGCGTTTTCGCCAACAAGCCCAGCGGCAACAACCATAAGCAATGAAGTTAAGCGTGAAGGAATATAATTGGCTGCAGTGTCCATTTTAGCGCTGAACCAGCCGATGTTACGCAGTTCCGGCGTTCTGTAAGCCACCATGGAGTCATGCGTATTAATAACGCGGTAAATAAAAGCGCCCGGCACGCCTAGAAGAGCGAAAAAGAAGAAGGGTCCAGTTATGCCATCCGTTGTGCTTTCCGCGATGGATTCTACGGCGGCAGAGATTATTTGGCGTTCGTTTAGGCTGTTTGGGTCTCGGCGTACAATGTAGGGCAGGTATTTTCGGGCGCCGTCTAAATCGTTGGCTTTAAGCGCTTTGGCAATTGGTACAGTGTAACGTCGCATGCATTTGATGGCAAAGGTGGATTTGAAGAGGATTGCGCCGACTATGATGTAGGGGATTGAACCTAAATAGAAACGGATAGCCCAGAGTCCAAGGAAAACAGGCAACGCTGCAATAAGCGCAACCACAACCAGCAGCAACACGCCGTTGGCTTTCTCGATTTTGGGCTTTTTGTTTTTGCAGTGTGGCTTAAGGTACGTTATGACTTTGCCTATACCTACGGTTGGGTGAATCCTGTCAGGAATCTCGCCAAGTACAATGTCAATTAGGAAGGCTAAGGCGAAGATGAATACGGCGTCGGTGAACAGGGTTAAGTCTAACTGAAACATAGGCTACTGCTAACCAAATTCTACATTGCGCTTAAATTACTTTACCCAAAACTTCCAGCAACCGCACATTTTCGCTGTGGAGCTTAACTGCAATCCGAACGTAATGTGGGTCTAAGCCTTTAAAGCTGGTGCAGTCACGAATCATAATGCCCTCCGCAAGCAGTTTCTGAGTCAACTCTGCCGCTGTGCAACCTGTCTCCCGTATGTCAATAAAGAAAAAGTTCGCGTCAGGCTCATAAACCCTAAAACCGCGGATTTTGCTTAATCCTTCCTGCAGAAAAGCCTTTTCTTCACGGATTAACTCGCGGGTCTTCTGCAAATGCTCATCATCATTCATGGCAACCACTGCAGCCGCCTGCGCAAGGCAGTTTATGTTCCAAGGAATTTTAGCGCAAAGAAGCACGTTTATGATTTCAGGGTTGGCGATGCCGTAGCCGACGCGTAGCCCAGTTAAACCGTAAAGTTTTGTGAAACTGCGCAGTATGAACAGGTTAGGGTACTTGCTGATGTTGCCAATTAGGGATAGTTGCTGCTCGTTTTCGACGAATTCTAAAAAGTCCTCGTCCAAAAACACAAGGATGTCCTGTTCTAGGGCGGCGTCAAGAATACGCTTCAAGTCCATGGTCGGGGTTAATAGGCTTGTGGGGTTGTTTGGGTTGCAGATAAACGCCATTTTTGCGCCCGCCATGCCAGCGATGCAGGCGTCAACGTCAAGCTTCATGTCGCTGTCAAGCTTAATGAAGCGGATGTCAGCGCCTGTTTTGCGCACTGCCCCTTCGTATTCTCCAAAAGTTGGAGCGGGCATTACTGCGAAGTCGCCTTTTGAAAGAAAAGATTCGGCAAAAAGGTACATGAGTTCAGTTGAGCCGTTGCCGACTATAATGTTGTTTTTAGACACGCCGTAATGGTCTGCGATGACTTGGCGCAGTTCATTGGATGCGGAGTCAGGGTAAGCGGCTATGTGACCAAAAGCAGCTTGGGCTGCGTCTAATGCTTTTTTAGATGTGCCAAGTGGGTTGACGCTGGAGCTGAAGTCAAGCAGGTCTTCCTGTTTGAACCCCGTTTTGCAGGCTATATCGTGGACTTCTCCGCCGTGAATGCATGGTTTAAGGTTTTTAATGTTATCTTTGACTAAGCTGTTGATTGGCTTCATACCTTGTTACCCACTGATTTTTTCAGGTTTACCCATATAGTTTAACGCCATGGGCATTACGTCTTTGCCGTTGATACGGCATAATCCACCCTTATAGACTGAACGCTCACTATACATTGTTACTCCATCAGAAACTACGTTTCCACCTGCAAAACAGACTGGAACAGCGTCTCCCGTGTGCGCTCGACTCTTACAAGACGTGGCATGATCAGGAGCTAAAACCACAACCGTGTCAACCAAATCTACCCCATCAAGAATTCTGCCAAGCATTGCATCAATTTTTTGTATAATCCCAATCTTGCCAGCTACGTTACCGTCATGGCTTGCCTCGTCAGGAGCCTCCACATGAATGTAAACGAAGTCGCTTCCGCCTTTAAGGGCTGCAAGTGCTGCTTCGGCTTTTGCATTGGTGTCAGTGTCCAATTCGCCGGTGGCTCCGGGAACATCTGGAACTGTCATGCCGCTGAATTTGCCGATGCCTTTAATCAAGCTGGCTGCAGCTACGCAGGTACCTTTTAAACCATATTTTTCTTGGAAAGGCATGATTTCGGGAATTTTGCTTCCACTCCACGGCAAGACGGCGTTTGCTGGTTTTTTGCCTGCTAAGCTGCGTTGCAGGTTGATTGGGTGAGTTGCCAGTTTTTCGTGAACGAGTTTGATGAATTCGTTTAGAGCGTCGGCTGTATGTTTAGCCTCTATTGACTCGTCTAACGGCGTGATTGCAGCGACTGGACTGCCAACTTTAGGCAGGACACAGGTAACTTTGGATGAAAGGTTGTCGCCCCGCAGTACCAATGCGCCTTTGAAACCTAGCGACTGTTTAAAATGCAATTCCACGTCCGAATTAACCTTAAGCTGAACCTGTTCAATTGTTTCCCCCAAAGTTTTGGCTTCAACCCCGATTCTACCCGCACGCTCATCCACTAAGCAGAATCCCTCGTCAACGGTAGCAAAGTTGCATCTAAAAGCCAAATCGCCACGTTTAACCTGCAAACCCGCGCCAGCCGCCTCAAAAGGTCCACGTCCACCACAAACCAGCCAAGGATTGTAACCTAAAAGCGCCAAATTTGCAGCGTCACTACCAGGCGCAATGCCGGGAGCTATAGGGTCAAGCAATCCTGAAGCGCCCACACTGGCAAGTTTGTTCATGTTTGCAGGATTGGCTACTTCCAAAGGCGTTTTGAAACCCAGTTCCTGCAGTGGTCGGTCAGCCATGCCGTCGCCGACAATTAAGATGCAACGCATAACGGTTATGTCCCTCAATGGTGCGGTTTTATGGTTTTCTGATTGTTCATTTGTCAAGTTTAACGTAGCCGATATAAAGTTTTAGTTGGAACAGCCAGCGGAACAGTACTTGTATAACTGGGAAAACGGGGGAACGTTTTATAATTTTGAATCTTAAGCTAACTACTGGTACTGTTATGAAGGAACTTGTCTTTGTAGGCTTAGGCTTAAACGATGAATACGGCATCACGCTTAAAGGCTTAGAGGAAACCAGAACCGCCGACGCTGTGTTTATGGAAACTTACACCAGCCGCATGCCCGACTTTAACATGCAACATTTCGAAGAACTCTGCGGAAAAAAAATCCAACTCATCACACGCCAAACCCTTGAGGAAGAAAACGGCAAACTCATCCTGCAAGCCGCCGAACAGGGTAAAGCCGTGTTTCTTGTGCCAGGCGACCCCTTCATCGCAACAACCCACGTCACGCTCCGCATTGACGCAGAAAAAAGGGGCATTCACACCCGAATCGTACACGGCATCTCTATCATGTCAGCAATCGTCAGTCTTTCGGGCTTGCATAATTACAAGTTTGGCAAAACCGTCACCGTCCCCTTTCCAGACACACCCGCTGAAACACCCTATAACGTAATAGCCCAAAACAAAAAACTAGGTTTGCACACGTTATGTCTTTTGGATTTGAGGGAGCCTGAGAAACGTTATTTGTCTATTGGTCAAGCAATTCAAACGTTGCAGATGGTTGAGGAGAAGAAGCAGGAAAAGGTCATCACCCCTGACACGGTGGCGGTTGGAGTTGCCCGAGCAGGCAGCGACCAACCTATGCTGAAAGCAGGGTTTGTTAAGGACTTGGCAGGTTTTGATTTTGGAGCGCCACCCTACAGCTTGATTTTTCCAGGCGACTTGCATTTCATGGAAGTTGACGCTTTAATTGCGTTTGCAGGTGCACCAGTAGAGTTTAAGAGGTTGTTTAGATGAGCCTTGAAACATTAACAAGCAAGTATATTGCTTCAGCAGAAATTGTGCTAAACACGATGAAACAAAACCCAACCCCCATAGACGTAACCGAAGAGGGCGTAACTAACCTGATAAGTTACGTTCACGACTACTTGGCGGATGCAAAGTATTATAAGGCAAGCGGTAACCTTGAAACAAGTCTAACCTCAGTAGCTTATTGTGAAGGGATACTTGACGCTTTAAGATTACTTGGAGCAGTGACGTTTGAATGGCCAACCAGAAAACCAGAAACAGAAAAGTAGTACTTGCCAGTGGCGTATTTGACCTACTGCATTTGGGGCATGTCAAGTTTTTGGAGGAAGCTAAGCATGCAGGCGGAGAAAATGCTGAACTCATCGTTGTCATCGCCCGAGACAGCACTGTGGAGCAGACTAAAGGCAGAAAACCCGTAATGACAGAAGACCAACGACGAGCACTTGTGGAATCGCTTAAGGTGGTTGATACCGCTGTTTTAGGTTTTGAAAGCTTAGACATAGCGGAAGTTGTAGCTAAAATTAAGCCTGACATCATCGCTTTGGGTTATGACCAAGAAAAAATGGCTCAAGACGTAGAGGCTTACTTGAAAATTCACGATTTGCCTGTGAAGATTGTTAGAATCGGCAAATTCGGAGAGGATGCTTTAGATAGTTCCTCTAAGATTAGACAGAAAATAGTTGAGAAGTTTTCAAGATGATAGTAAAAGTTGAGAAAAGTTCGCAAAAATACAAAGTAACTTACGTGTTGATTGCGTTAAACATTGCCTTCTATATTTACGGCGCCATAGTTGGCGGAAACGCACTTGTAACGGATTTTAGCGTTACTTCCGTGCTGGGACAGTATAACCTGCTGGTTTTGCAGTATGGTTTTTACTATCAACTTTTCACTTCAATGTTTATTCACGCTTCAATAATTCATCTTGCAGGTAACCTACTTTTCCTGTTAATCTTCGGCTTACGTGCAGAAGAAATGTTCTCGCTCCCAGAATATTTGGGCATCTACTTCATAGGCGGCTTAATCGGCAACCTGCTCTCATTAATCCTTGGACCAAACTTCCTCTCCGTAGGAGCTTCAGGAGCAATATTTGCCATATTTGGAGCCACCATAATTTACGACAGAAAAACAATGCAGCAATCAATAATTGGCGCCCTCATATTCGCGTTCTTCCTGTTTATAATAAACATGGGCGAAGGCGTAAACGTTTTAGCGCATCTTGGCGGATTAGCCTTTGGATTAGTTGCAGGTTACATTATTGCTTCAAGAAGAAAACCAGAAAAAGAAAACCAGTACACTATAAGCTACTCTTATCGACCTGTTTAGAGGGAGAAGTAAAAACTTCAACCTTCACTTTATGACCATCTTTAAGGTTTAACTGTTTACGCAGGTAGACTGGCGCAATGATTTCCAGCACTGAGATGTCATAGTGGCTGCGTGTGGCAGTTACCAATGCGCCTTTAACCTTGTTTCCGATGATTGCAGGGTAACATCTTACTAAGCCGAAACTGCGGTCAGTGTTCTTGAAGCCTTCAACTTCAATGGCAGGGTAAGCTTCTAGTTCCATGCGGGTTTTTATGTCATAATCGCTGGAGAGTTTAAGGTTTAAAGTGCCAAGGTAGGGTTCAAAACCAAGCTTTTCAGTGAGTTGTTTGCGATAGTTTTCTTTAGAAATATAATACGCGCCCTCGCCAAGCCCTGTGAAAACAACGCCTTCAAGAGTAACAGACGGAGGATAAGCGGTTTCAATAACCACTTTAAGGCTAGAGTACAACCTAAGCAGTTCACGCACACCTGACTCGTCAATCTTTATCAAACTGCCCTCAGGAGTAATGTTTCGTTTAATCCAGCCTTTACGTTCAAGCTCAATAAGGTAACGTGAAGCCGTCTGCTGGGAGATTCCAAGCTTTTCAGCTAAAAATTCGGTAGAGATTTTAGCGATTCTACGATAAGCACCCATCTCTGCAAGCTTCAACAGCATGTAAACGTGTTGCCATTCCTGCTTTTCAGTCAATAACATTGTTCCCCGTTTCAGGGTACATTAAAAAGGCAAATTATTATTTAAGCCCTCTTAAGCAAAAAAGGCAAATACCCAACCAACAACCAAGACAAGCAAAAAAAGTTTTATCCCTAAAACAAAACAACATCATAGAGGCGCGGTGAAAAAGAGACGCGGCAACAAAACGTTTTTGACGCCATGGGCAAATACTGGCAGGAAATCGCCGACAAAGGACCCACACAGAAGCAAATCCAATTCATCAAAAAAACTGTTTCCAGTGAGGGTTGGGTTTTAGATTTAGCCTGCGGAACAGGCAGACACACTATTCCACTTATGGCAGAAGGGTTCAGTGTTGTAGGGTTAGATGTTTCGTTAAAGCTGCTTAAAATCGCCCAACAACGCCAGCCTCAAGCGGAACTGGTGAGAGCCGACATGCAGTATCTGCCGTTTAAAGAAAACGTTTTCATTGCAGCCTTAAGTTTAGACAACAGTTTCGGTTACCTACCCACCGAGCAGGATGACTTGCAAAGCCTCAAAAGACTACGCCAAACCCTGAGGCAAGGGAGCTTGTTTGTGCTGGATGTTTTTAACCGTGAACAGCTTAAACGAAAATATCCAAAACACAGCCTAAACAACTTAAAATGGCTCTTTTTACACGTCTTATTGCGATACCCTAACCTTATCAGCCAATACTTACTAAGTTTGTACAAATGGCATGAATACCCAAGCTTTTTTCTTCTGCAAAAACGCACCTTAGATTCGCAGGCAAGTTGGCTTTCTGATTTTTGGGTCACCAAAGACAGAAATAGTGGAAAAACGGGGTTTTTTCATCATACAGCACGTTTGTACAAGTTGAGTCGGTTGCAGGAGATGCTGGTTGAGGCTGGCTTTGTGGTTGAACGGGTTTGCGGAGGCTATGAGGGTCAGGATTTCAGCGTAAAATCAAGCAGACTGGTTTTCTTGGCAGACGCAACTTAACTGGTATTCCGTTTTGATGGGTGTTTTTCGGGGTTAAAAAGTTCGGTTACCGCATAAAAGTTATAAGTGTGCATAAGAAAACTTTGAGAAGTAGCATGTGATTAGAAATGAACGCTTGGAAACTTCGTTTTTCAATGGTTGGAACCTTAGCGTTAATCTTTGGTTTGTCAACCCTCGTGTTTACGTTAATTTTGACGCTTGCCGGCATCGGGTTAAGCATAATCACGATTGGCGTACTTGTCGTCGTCTTTAACATTGCGCAATGGCTGTTCTCGCCATACCTTGTCGGCGCAATCTACAGGGCAAAAGAACTACCAGCTAACGAAAACCCTGAACTTCACCAAATGGTGCAACAGTTAAGCCTAAAAAGCAAAATTAAACCGCCCAAATTAATGCTCGCACAAATCCCAATACCAAACGCGTTTGCTTACGGTTCACCACTCACAGGCAACCGCGTCGCCGTAACCCAAGGCTTACTAAAATCGCTTGACAAAGGTGAAGTTGAAGCAGTAATTGGACATGAACTTGGACACCTTAAGCACCGTGACGTCCAAGTTATGATGGTGGTGTCATTTTTGCCTGCACTGTTCTATTACATTGGTTACTCGCTAATGCTTAGCGGCATGTTTGGAGGCAGAGACAGCCGAAGCAACGAGGGAGGCAGCGCCTTAATTGGCATATTCTTCATGGTTTTCTCTTGGATACTAACACTCTTCACGCTGTACCTAAGCCGCCTACGCGAATACTACGCCGACCGCCACAGCGTATCCATCGTTGACAACGGCGCAGAAAAACTTTCAACCGGTTTAGTCACAATCGTTAATGAAAACAAAAACCAAAACCGGTTCCGACGCAGCAAAGGCAGAGAAGAGCAGAAAAGCAACACATCGTTTAAAGCCCTATTCATCAGTGACCCAGACCGTGCAGAAGCAGACGCCGAGGAACTCCACGCAAACGGGTTTGTAGACAAAAAAGCATTACTAAAAGAAACCCTATCCAAAGATGTAACTGGAGCAGAAAAATTCACAGAAATCTTCTCAACCCACCCAAACATCATTAAGCGTCTTCGGGCACTGCAGGAACTATCACAACCCGCATAACCCTCAACCTTTTTTTCCAAAGTTTTGTTTTAAGAAACCGTTAAAGCCTAGCCAATGATTCTATTTTTTGAAGGCACCAGTTATGGATAAAACGGCAGTTTTCACTCAAATCGACAAGCTAAAACAGGAAATGACGCAAGCCTTAATGAGTCTTATCAGCGTACCCGCAGTTGCCCCTGAAAATGGTGGAGACGGCGAAGACAAAAAAGCCCAACGATTAATCCAGCTTTTACAAGACGCAGGCTTTGACAAAATCGAACGCTTCGACGCTCCAGACGCGCGAGTTTCCAGCGGCAAAAGACCAAACGTCATCGCTTACCTAAACGGCGCCTCGGATGAAAAGCGGCTTTGGATTATCACGCATCTTGATGTTGTTCCAGCCGGTGATGAAACAGCATGGACAAAAACCAAACCTTTCCAGCCTACCTTGACGGGTGACCAAATCTTTGGCAGGGGCAGTGAAGACAACGGACAATCAATGGTGGCTTCAATTTACGCGTTGAAAGCGCTTAAACAGTTAGGTGTTAAACCAGAATTCACTGTTGGCCTCGCGTTTGTAGCGGATGAGGAGCAGGGCAGCGAATACGGAATCCAGCACCTGATGGAACAGAACATTTTTAGACCAAACGATCTTATCGTAGTTCCAGACAGCGGCAACGAGAACGGCAGCTTTATTGAAGTAGCAGAAAAAAGCATTCTATGGCTAAAAATCCGTACCGTGGGCAAGCAAACACATGGCAGCCGCCCTGACAAAGGGTTAAACGCGCATAGAGTCGGCATGGAAGCCGCTTTAGCCCTTGACAGGATGCTGTATGAAAAACATCCAGAGATAGATGAACTGTTTGATGTACCAGTAAGCACTTTTGAACCCACCAAAAAAGAACTCAACGTTGACTGCGTTAACGTGATTCCCGGCGAAGACACAGTTTATTTTGACTGCCGCGTTTTGCCAAGGTACAGCCTTGACGAGATTTTATCGGATATTGAGGGGTTGCTGAGTTATTATGAGGAGAAAACTGGCGCTAAAATCACATTTGAAGTTTTGCAGAAGCAGTCTTCGCCCGTGCTTGAAGTTGACAAGGCAGAGGTTGTACAGCGGTTAAAAACTGCAATTAAAGAAGCACGGGGCATAGACGCGTCAGTGGGCGGCATCGGCGGCGGCAGCTGTAGCGCTTTTTTCCGTAAAATTGGAATTCCAGCGGTGGTGTGGAGTACAATTTTGGAGTTGGCACATCAACCAGACGAGTACGCCATGGTTTCCAACATGGTTGCGGACGCAAAAGTTTTTGCGCTCTTAGCCATGACCTAAACGTTCAATGTAATCAAAAGAATTTTAAAGGAAACCTGCATGTCATACCTTGCAAACCATATGGAGACGTTCAAACGTGAATAAGACTGATAAAATAATCGCTCAAGCACGCAGTGAAAACCGCAAAGCACTCCTTGAGTCCGAAGCAAAAGAAATCATTAAGGAATACGGCATTTCCGTTCCAAAGTTCCAATTAGCAACAAACCCCAAAGAAGCAGCAAAAATCGCTGAAGAAACTGGTTTCCCAATTGTTGCAAAAATTGTTTCTCCAGAGATCATCCACAAATCCGACGCTGGAGGAGTTAAAGTAAACTTGAAAACCGCTGCCGATGTTGAAGCAGCCTACACAACCATCACTGAAAACGCCAAAAAATATAATGCTAAAGCAAACATTCTCGGCGTTCTAGTTATGGAGATGGCTCCTGCAGGAACAGAAGTTATCGTAGGGGCAATTAAAGACCCACAATTCGGCGCAACCATCATGTTTGGTTTGGGCGGCATCTTTGTTGAAGTCCTAAAAGACGTAACTTTCAAGATTGCACCAGTCAACGTTGATGAAGCAAAAGAAATGATTTTAGGTCTTAAAGCAGCCGCGTTGTTGAAGGGTTACCGTAACACTCCACCAGCAGACATTGACGCTCTTGCACAAATTATCGTATGCGTATCTAAACTGCTTATGGAGCACCCGGAAATTAAAGAGTTGGACTTAAACCCAGTTATGGCGTACAGTAAAGGCGCCAGCACAGTCGACGCAAGAATCATTCTTGAATAAGCGTCTTCTTTTTTCTTATTTTCTTTTTTATCTGTCTATTTTTTGGCTTGAGAGATGGGGCTAAATGGCATAAAGAATACTATTTTCTATAGAAAATAAAATGACAATCCTTAAAAGCAGAAGCATTCCCATACAATGTAAAAGGAATTTCAATGAGTGAACATTTACATCCTTATGTAGTTTTTCTTCCAGCCGAAAAAAAAGACAAAATCCTAAGCGCCATCTTCGGCTCAAAAGGCGGCGTAGACATCCTCAGGTTCAGCCTAAAACAAGGCATACAAAAAAGCCTCTACCAAAAAGACCTCGTAGCCAAACTAAACTACTCCAACAAAACCGTCATAGAAAACCTAAAAGCCCTAACAGCCCTAGGCGTCCTTAACGAAAACATGGAAAAAAACGAGAAAGACGGCAGAATCACATGGATAAAAACCTACCAACTCACCACGCTTGGACGCTGGTTCGCCCTGCTGCTTGCTGAAGAGCAAGAAATCACTGCTGAAGAAAAAACAGAAATCCTACAAAGCCTATTTCGCACCTACGTTAAGCAGACTAAACGGCTTGCTGAAGAAATCGGCATCGACAAGAAAAAGCTTGAAGAAACCTTCAAAGAAGAAATGACAAGCACACAATAACCGCATTTCTGCTTAACAATTAAATTCTTGTTTCTTAAAAATAGCATAGTTGTGAAATAATGGGCAAGCTTAGGGTCGAGATAGATGCGGAAGGTAAACTGCAACTGCCAGAAGAAGCAAGAAAAGAACTCGGCGACAAAGTTACCCTAAGGAAGACTCCTAAAGGTTACCTGCTAAGTAGCAAGCAATACGCTACAATAGAAGAATTACGCAAAGTCATAACTTCCAAACATAAAAGAACAGACAAACCCAAACTCGCAACTCCTAAAGAGATGAAATCAATATGGGAAGCATCATCATAATACTGCTTGAAACTCAAAATATTCGTCGAAGGAAACTAATTACACCTTAATTTCCAAAAGATTTACTAAATAAGGTTAATACGTAATTCAGGGGTTAGTTGTTGGATTCACAAAACCTGAAAAAATATAAGCAATGGCTTGAGAAGACAAAAACAACTCTAAATGACAGCACAAAAGAGTCACTTGGACTACCCGATATTTTTAAGTGGCTAAGATATTGGGCAAACAAACTAAAAGTAGACGAGCCAGATGACTTCAAATTAATAGAAAAAGAATATAAAAAAGTGGCTTTTGAAGTAGCGAAAAGATTGTATAGTGAAAACAAAAATTACCTTATAGAAGCACAAAAACACGGTAAAATGACAAATGCTCGCCTGGTAAAAATATTAAGATTTGTTTATCATTATGGTAGATATACGCACGATTGCTTTATCGAAGGAGAACAACAAGGCGAGGCAAAAATGACTTTACAGAATTTTTGGGCTATATATGGCGAAGAAATAATCGAAAATAAACAAACGCTTAGCAATTTTGAGATAGAGTCAATACTCAGACTTCTACGACAATCCAAGAAGATAGGTGTAACAATAAATAGCGAGTGGGAAGAGGAATTCGAAGACATGGTACGCTCAATCGATCCATTCCTAATTGATCAAGCAAAAAATCAACTTGAAGTAGCTGAAGCTAACTTGAAGCGTGAGGAAACTTTAGCAGGACTGATTATTGCCGATCAAGCATTAGAACTTCTATTGAGTGAGCTTTGCACAAGATATGGTTGTGAAGATGAAACAAAGAACAAAAAAGGCAATCCTTTTCAGCAGTGGGGTTTCAGTGATTATGTAAATTATCTGTCACAACACAAAGAAATAGATAGCATTGAAAAAGGAACACTATTTAGATTCCATCAATGGCGTAACAGTGCGCACCACTCTGGACTTGAGCCTTCCGCAAGACTAGTACATAACGTTATTGAGGAAATCAGGAGATTTATTGAGGAGCATTATGATTAGGCAAAACTACCCTGATTATAGAGTAAAAGATTATGCTTTTCCATTGGCTTCTAGCAGTTGGACTAGTGATGTGTTTACTCCTTTTAGTCAGACCATTAACAGGGTTTCTTGCTTTCCTATACCTGAGGTTTGAGCTTTAATCGGTATTTTCGGGTTAGTTTAATTAATGCTCCTGAACCCTTTTTTGGTTAGGAGTTGTGAGTTGCCTGAGTATTCTTCCCGTGCGTCTTGGAATACCTATTGCTAAAATAAGGCTAATGGGAGCAGCGGTGACGGCTGTAGGTTTTGGAATCATGCTTTACTTGGCAGCCCCCGGTCCGTATGGATTCACAGTTGCGAGGGGACTCTTCTTGCTCTGGGGCGTCGCAGTGGGAAGCGTTATAGGCTTCTATGAAACAAAACTGGTCCTATCTCAGATAAATCAGAGAACGTTCATGTGGCTCTGGAGAATATCGGTGGTCATGGGCGTTTTGGTTTTGGCGCCACTGGTGCTTGCGCTACTGTTTTTGGGGGAGTCTGAGGGAGCAGGCTTTATGGTGTACGCCGTTCTGCCTGCGATTCCAGCCTTTTTAGGTGCAAGCGGATACCGCTACAACAAGTTTGAGCAAGAAAACTGTGTTCAAATCTTTTCGTCTCCGTGGGGATTCGAGTTTTGGACAGAACCAGTAGTTGGCAACAGCGAAAGATTCTACCTTTTCATCCGAGACCTCCAAGTCAAAGACACATCTACAATGTGGCAGCAAATCGGTTACGCCAAAATTTACCAGCGAGAACTAAAAAAATGCCAAAACCTTTCAGCTGAAACAAAAGAGAGCCTTATGGGCATTTTGGGAATGTTTAACAGGTTCAGGATTGCAGGTTTGACAGTTCTTGGGTTAATTGTTATTGTTGGACCGTTGATTTTGGCTTTTAGTTTTACAAGGGGCTTTGGCTTGCTGAATCTTCCGTTAAGCGCCATTATGGATATTACGATGCCTATCGTGGGGGCTCTTTTCATTTCGGTTTTTGTGGTGACTTTTAGCCTTATGTACTTATTTAAGAAGAGAACCGCCAAAATGCTCGCGCAAATTAACACAGACGAACTCTACAAAGCACAATAACCAAGCAACTCACCTATTGCCGCCTATTTTGAAGATCTACGGTGTTTGCGTGTAAAAAAGAGGAGCAAACCTCCAGCGGCACAGACAAGTACAGTGGCAGTTATCGCTGTAACACAGGTTTCTGGGGCGATATTTGTTACTGCTTCATTTTTTGTTTCAAAAGTTACAGTTTGATTTTTTACAGCGTTACCGTCAGTGTTGTTGGCATAGATTGTTAAAGTGTGTAAACCATTTGGCAGTTCAGTTAGAGTCAAGTTTCCATTCACTGTCACATTTGCTTGGTCATCTATACTGTAGCCAACCCAGTTAGCGTGGTTAGTCAAACTGTAGGATAAAGGAACAGATTTTGTTGTGTAAGTTGCGTTTGCTGGCGAAATCAATAGGAGGTCAAAGGATTCAGCGGCAATCGAAGATTCAGAGGGTGTTGTTTCATTAACGAAAACCCAGATGCCTCCTGGATTAAAAACGTTATATACAGTATCGCCTGAGGAATCTGTGATTTGAATAGAAATGCTGTAGGTTCCAGCTTTTGAGGAACTGAAGTTAAAAATGGGTTCGGTAGCGTCTTTTACTGGCACTTCGCTGCCAAGAGGCTGGGTTGGATAAGGTGTGCCTGGCTTCCAAGTTGGCCATAGTTGGGTGTACCATTGGTAAGTGTAGAGTGATAAGCCCCCGCTTGGTGTGGCAGTAAATGTGACTGGCTCATTTATGAGGGTTGTTTGGTAGCCGGGCGTAACACTGACAGTTAAAGAGTTTGCCCTAACAGAACCAGCCCCAGAAAAGACCAAAGAAAGCAGCAAAAGAAAAATCAAAGCCCAACATTTTTGCATTTGATCGCCTAACCGAAAGCAGATTGCTCAAATATTTAATTTTTTTCCAAAAAAGATAGTAAGTTAATTAAAACAAAATAAACCAGTTTTTGAAAGCAAAAGCCAGCTTGCTAAGTCATATTGGCGCCTTCTTTTGTCTTAAATTGCCTTTTGTTGACGTAGGGTAACTTTTTTTGCGGTGCTCTGCAACCATTACAAACGCTAATTTAAAAAAAGCAACGTGAAACAAACGCTAAAACCAGCTTAAAAAAAATAAAAGAACAAACCCAAACCCTGTGGAAATCGACCTTTCGGTTACGCTAGTATAGCTAGTTTTTGTAGGATTATTATTATTGAGAATATGAAGGTTACATAGGTGCCGGTGGTTAACCATTCGATGCCTTTTCTGTAAGAAAATGATAGGATAGCAAACGCAACGGTGTATTCGATTACGCCGGCGATGTCGACTGGGTAGAGTACACAGTTGAATAGTGCGGGCAGGTAATGGTTGGCAGTGTAATCCATTAGGGTGTCAAACACGAAAAAACAGCCGATAACAACAGCGATATATAGTAAACGTTTAGCACCCTTAGCCACATGTTCCCCCTCTCCAAGCCGCTAATGTTGCATCATATTTAATGCTACCTTAAAAAAACGCTACCAAAAAATTAGCAGAAGCAGACCAGTTTCACAAACGGCACCAGCAAAAGCCAACCCTGAACTGAACAGGTTACAGAAACAGCAAACAACAATTTTTCAATGACAACGCAAGCGAGCAATGACAGCTACTCCACGCATAGAACGGCACTCCTAGAAAAGTTTTGACTATGTATATGCTTCTTATAGACAAATAAGCCTAAAACAGCAAGTCCAACGGATACTCCAAAAAAGCCTAAAACAAAGCTGATTGAAAAAGCCTCTGGTGCTTCAACCTTAAAGTTGATTGTTTCAGAAACGTCGTTTCCAAACTCGTCTTTTGCGTTTATTATTAACGTGTGGTTTCCATTGGTTAATCCTGTTAATGTTATGTTTCCTGTGATGGTAACATTTTCTTTTCCGTCTAGACTATAACTTATCCGTGATGCTAACTTATCAGCGGCAAACGTTAAAGGAACATTGCATTCATTGTAAGTTTTATTTTGAGGAGAAACAACAGGACAAACATTGACGTATCCAACGGGAATGTATTGTTCAGTTACTGCGCTAGCGTGCATGTCAACAAAGTAGCCCCATGAACCAGAACGACCGCCCACAACAAAAAAAGTATCAGCTACAACCGTGACACCAGTACAATAACGAATTGTAGGCATAGAAGCGCCAGTAGCCCAACTGTCAATGTTGGGGTCATAAATGTTTGTCACGTTATCCATAAAGAAGTAAATCCGCGAGGGCGCCATAACTCCTGATGTAACGCCTCCAGCACCATACAAGTCAAAGGATGAAGGACGAGAGCTCACTGTACTCCAACTATCAGTTACAGTATCATAGACTTGGATGTCACTTTGCATCGAAGAATTTTGTAGTCCACCTTCAAAGAATATTTTGTTTCCAATAACGGCAGAAGTAAAACCCGTGACTTGGTATGGTGGAGGAGTTTTTGAAGCCCAAGAGTCAGTTTCCGGGTCATAAACCTCAAACGTATCGGTGCTGAGTAATGGTAAAACGTAGATTTTACTGTTCACAACATTTGCAGTCAGTAAAGATTGGGCGGAAGGTAAAGAAGACTTAGTCTCCCAACTATTGGTAGCAGGGTCATAAACTTCATTCACATTAGTGTCAGAATAATCCTTTGTCCAACCGCCAATGCAATAAATTTTGCCTTCATAAACGGCTATGCCTAAGCCTGCTCTAGGTGTCGGCATTGATTCTTTCAATGTCCACGTGTCATCAGTTGGATTGTACTCCTCGTTGGTGCCCACAACGTTACTGGTTTTTCCTGTTGCGGTACCAGCGTTACCCATATAACCACCGCTGTCGCCTCCGATAGCGTATATTTTTTCGTTAACCACTGCAACACTCAAGTAAGCTCTTGCCTGGTGCATGGATGCTTTAGAGACCCAAGTGTTTTCAGCTAAATTGTCTGAGAAGACTGGTTTTACAAAAAGAAACGAGGCAAACAGAACAAATAAAACAAGCAAAAAAGCAGTTAGTTTACTCATGCTTATCACAAATAGCGGTAAAACATTTTTTGTTTTAAACTTTTTTGTCAAGAAACATATACTAAAAAGGCAAATCTTAGTCAACAAATCTTTAGTTCAAGCTTCACTACTCACCGACCACCATAAAATGCCATCAACCTCAAACGTCAGGCAGGTTCTCTAAATATTGTTCCCGTTGCCATAAACAGCTTGGCAAGGTACATAGCATAACAGGTAACAAAAAAAGAATTGCTAAAAATACACCTAACACGAATAACCAATAAAGATAACACACTCTAAAACTGCTTGCAAACCCAGCCACAACCAACCAGCAACCCACCACACAAACAAAACACAAAAAACAACCAGCCCCACAACCCGTTAGTTGTTGTTGTGCTAAGAAACACAGCGGCAACAACATCTAAACAAAAAATAAAAACAAAACTTGGAAGCGTTCCCGGGGTTGTCCCAATGCTTGGGGTCTGTGGGGCTTGGAGATAGTTTGAGGGGGAGAAGGGAGAGCGTGCAAAAATAATATTACTCTCCAAACCTTTCCACCAACCCGAGTTCACGCTTCAAGTTTCGCCTAAGCTTTTGCTTTCCTCCTTTTAAGTTAGAGGGCTTTGAAAGCCTCAAACCACCGGTTATACTGCGTTAGCATGTCTAAGCTGACACTTGGTTTACGTTCCTCCAGAATCTGCCGGAAATCAGCCATAGTTAACGGTCGAGGCTTTGCAGCTCTATCCGCAGCTTTACCAGACTCAAAGAACTCACCGATTAAACTGAGTTGCGCTGATTGGCAAACATCTCTAATGTCGCTTCCCGAGAAACCCTCCGCAAGCCGCGCCAGTTCTGGCAGATCTACGTCGCTGCTGACTGTAAGGTTACTTGAGTAATGTTTCATCATGTTAAGCCTTGTTGAACTGTCCGGCAAAGGTACAAGGATACGTTTCTGGAAACGCCGAATAAAAGCCCAGTCAAGATCCCAAGGCTTGTTAGTTGCGCCAATCACGTAAATGTGCAAGTTTTTACCTTTGTCAGTGATACCATCCATCTCTTTAAGGAACTGGTTCTTAACGCGAATTTCACCGCCAACCTCGTTAGAATGATTACCCATAAGCGAATCTAACTCGTCCACAAACACGATAGCTGCTTTACCGTCATTTGCCACTTTACGTGCTGAACCAAACAGTTTAGCCACGTTCTGCTCAGCCTCACCAAGCCACTTCGACATAATAGAAGCAGCATCGATACTGTAAAAGTTCGCATCAATTTCAGTTGCAACCGCAGCGGCAAGAAGAGTTTTACCGCAACCAGGAGGCCCAAACAACAAGATACCCCTTGGCCAACCAAGAGGAAACAAGTCAGGACGCTGCACAGGATAAACAATGGCTTCTTTAACTGCCTTCTTTGCCACGTCTAACCCAACAACTTCACCCCAACTAACCATTGGACGCTCAGTAACTATGATTTCTTCATTATTTGACCGTGCTGAACCGTCGTTTTCCATGGTTGCCGCACCTGTGCCGCCTGCCGCGTCATTGTTTGCTTCTGCACGCATTTCAGAGGAGGAAACAACGCCCTGCAACGCTTTGATTCGTTCTTGATACGCTATTGCGCGTTGAACGTAAACTTTGTTTAATCCGTATTCTGGGTATAATTGTACAAGTTGCAGTAGGCTTTCTATGGCTTTTTGGTACAGAGTAATAGCTCGTCCTTTCAGCCCTTGCTTATCCATACGTACAGCATCAAGTGCGTAGGCTGTTGCTGCTTTTTCAAGTTCATGTGAGGCGCTCATTTGATGTGTTTTTCTCCCCTTATTCTGGCGGTTTTAATTCTAACTTTATTTTACCTTGAGTCCCAAGATTTTCAAGGGCACGCTCAATTTCCTTATTGGAAGTTTTCAGTTCACTGGAGCAACGTGACAAGTCGATTTCGCCGTTGCATTTACGCACGTACTCAAGAAGCACTTCTTCTAAAGTCTGCTGCTTGGAAACTGGCTGCTTAACTTCCATAGTGATTTCTTTAACTTCCGATTTCTTGTAAGAAATCAAGGTTTTTGAAACATCAAACCCTGACTCTTTAACTTCTTTTCTGCCGAACACTTCACTGGTGGTTGCTGACAAAGCAACAAGCTCCTTAATTGGAGTCTGCGGAGCCTTAACCGATCTTTCGGGAGCTGAAACGGGTGGTTCAGGCAGATCTTGAGCAATCTTACGCTCGATGAAACTGGAAACTTCCTTAAGGATTTCTTCGCCGCCATCAGTTTTTTGACCAACTGGAATGACTGTTTCGTCACTTCGCAGTTTTGTAGCGTGAAGCGTCTCTTGAATTGTATCGTTAACATTGCTTAATTCAGTGCTAACGTCTGGTAATACTTGGAATAAATCTGATGAAACGTTTTGAAGCAACTTTAAAGCCGGTTTTAGATCAACCACTATGTCACTGAGTTCACGGATGGTTTCAAGCCTAAGAATAACACGTTCAATAGCTAACTGCACGCTGTAAAGAAACTTTACCAAGCGGCGGACTTCAGCAAGTTCAGTAGCGCATATTGCGGCTTTCTCTTTATTGTTCTTTTTTAACGCGCCCATACAGGTTTCGAATAGGATGCGGTCACGTTCTTTTAAACGGTAACTGGCCTGATCCAGTTTGCTTTGTTGAATTCTAAGAGTAGAAATAGATTTTGTTGCGACATCACGGATGGGGGGAGAATTTTTGTTTGTTCCGAAATCCATTTTTCTCCTTTTCCCTCCATTTTTGTGATGTTAAGTCATGATGTTTATTTAAAGTCCGGCTTTGCCGATTTCTTTAACGTAAACGACCACTGGTGGTTCTGGAAGGTCAGCGACTGGAGTGCTAACTGGCATGGGAGCAGGTGCTGGTTTTGGTTGTGTTGTTACTGTTTCAGCGTAAATCTTGTTTGCTTTTGGAATCTGAGTTGATGGGTCACCGATTAGGATACTTGAAACTTTGCTTTTTATTAGTTCATAGTCTGTTTTTTCTGTGGTTGCACGTTTAAGGCTGTCTTGTAGCAGGCTAAATGCTGTTTGATAGGTTATTTCGTCTACTTGACCGATTTCATGTTCAAGTTCAAGGTTAGCGATAGCGTAACTTAAAGATTTGATTTCTTCCTCGCATCGGGCTATTTCTACTGCTGACTCATCAATTATGACTTGGCCGTCCTTTTTGAGTTGATTAAGAACGCCTTCAAAGCTGCTGTGCAATTCATGGAATAATTCAGGAGCAATTTTATGTTTGTCGTTTAGATCTTTTACCGCTTGGTCTTTTCTCCAAAGCAGAGGTATCTGGTCACACAGCATGTTTGCTTGGCTCTTGATTTTGGAAACAAACGTTATTTCTGACCCGTTGAATCTGAGGTTATCCATTGGTTGCTTTGAGAATTGACCGTCAGCAAACTCAACGAATACAGCGTCAAATTTACCGTTTGGAGCTAATGCGAATGAGGCTACTTTACCGATTATTTTCCCATACTCGTTTTTGATGGGTTTGCCCAAAGAAAGAAAAAGATTGGAGTTAGACATTTTGTTTAGCTCCTACCTTTTTAGTATCCTTCTGTGGTTCTTTCTGCTTGTGCAGGTGCTGTTGAGGGCATTCCTGGCGGCAGGTCTGGGAATTTGTCTTTAATCTTTTGTTCTGCAACGGTTGCGGCTTCTGTTAGAATCTTGGATGCGTCCTCGTTAACTGAGTCAAAGTTGAGTGTCATTCCACTGCCTTGGCCTGCTTCAATCATGATTCCACTTAGCATGTTACCGATTTCCCCGAGTTCATTCTCAGCTTCTGGGAACACGCTGACTAATCCACTTCGGACACTGCGCAGTACACCGACTGCTGGACCCAATGTGGATACGACATCTCCTAATTCGGATACTGTTCTTAAACGTAATGTAATTTGTTCAAGTGCAAGCTTTGCGTTCATGATGAGTTTTGACATTTTGCGTACTTCAGCGAGCTCGTTTGCGAACACGTTAGCTCGTGCACTGTCATGTTTTGTGTATGCATCAACAATTTTTGCAAATATTGCACGATCTCTTTGTGCAAATCTTTCATTTGCCTGATCTAATTTTTGGACCTGAAGATCAATGCGGCGGGTTGCAAAATCTAACCTTGGTTTTAATGGTCCTGGTGGTTTCACCGCGTCTTTTATTTTGTTTGTGAATGGCGCTTCCTCGCGTTTAGTTTCCCATTTCTTAGCGAATCTTTCTGACAATTAATTTTACCTCCTAACACACTGAACAGCAGAAAACCAAGTTATACATTGTTAATATGATGGAAATATGCACGTATATATGTAGGTATATACACGGTTCCAAAACGTCCATGAACCTTGACTTAATATGTTAAAGACCGCATGCATAACTAACAGCGTTTATACAGAAACGTGTAAGTTACACTAAAAAGATGCCCCAGCTTATCCTAAATTAAAAAGGTGAATTGTATGAGCAGCAGAGTAAAAATCTTTGGAGTAATAGCCCTTTTAGGCTTCGTCGCAGGCGTCATCGCTCAGGTCACTTCAACATATTTCATCCCATGGCTAATCGAGGCTCTACCAGCACTAGCTAATCTATCTAGCTTCATGATTTCAGGATGCGCAGGCGCAGTCTTAACAGTAGCGATTGTCAGTGTTTGGGCTTACATGACCGGAAACAAAGACAGATACTAAAACTGTTTTTGTCCTTCCGGATTTTCTTTATCAACCATTTGTTTAAGGTACTTTCTAAAATGTAGGATTTTTAATGTTAAATATATGCGTTTTAGATTACATGTTTTTTCCCAGCGATAAGTTTTGCTGCAGTAATAGTTGATGCTATAAGCACGTTTAAAATCAAGCATTTTCACTGAGATGGACTCGGTAGCGGAAAAAGTATTCACAAGTCTTCCAGCATATTTCCCCGCTTTCGGACTTCATCGTACCTCGATTTCCTCATCGTCCAACCCGTTAAGGAAACGACCAGCTTATTTACGCTTTCGCACAATAAAACAGTCTTCACTAACAACTTCCTATAAAACCCCAAATGTTATGCTACTTAGGCAAGGGTAAAAACGTAAAAAAAGTAAAGAAAAAGGGTTTTACCCTAATTAGATGCTTGTTTTCTTTAAAGCATACATACTTGCTATGAAGAAGGCAACGCCGAAGCCTAAAAGGGCAGCCAATGAAATCCAAGGAAAATTCTGATTTAGCGCCGCCGCCCGCAGGCACACGCTTGACTGTGTCAGGGGCAAAGTGGATAGCACTATTTTTGCTGCTTCGGGTAGCTGGTTTAGTGAAAAGAATGTGCCGCATAGGAAAGTCATTGGCAGAATTACCAAGTTGCTGAAGGTGTTCATGTTTTGGTGGCTGTTTATTACCAGTGCGATGAGAACGCCGAAGAGTGCAAAGACAAAACATGATGCTAATAGTGTTGTTAAGAACAGTGGGCTTACTATAAGGGTGGGCGACAACAGTAAACCAACTGCTAATATGGCAAAAGCGCTAAGTAAACCACGCAAAGTGCCGATTAACGCTTTACCTAGAATGATGGAGTAGTGCCGTATTGGCGACATTAACAATTCGTCGAAGCTTTTGTAGAATAATCTATCCACTTGAAGTTTTGAGGATGCACCGCTATAGCTGGCTGAAAAAGAGGTTAACGCAACGATTCCCGGCACGACGAAAGCAAGGTAGCTGACTTCGCCGACGCTGACGTCTCTGCCTAAACCGTAACCAAAAGCCACTAAATACAGCAATGGCAGAACAAGGCTGCTAACAAGTGTGGAACGCCAATGCCGCTGCATGTTACGCAGGTCAACCCAGAAGACTGTATAAACATCATTGAAAAAGTTCATTTAGGCGCCACCAACCTTTTCGCCTGTTTGTTCAACGAAAACGTCTTCAAGGTTTGTTTCTCGAATAATGATGGTTTTTGCATCACCAGAAAGGTTCTGTACATGCCGTGTTGCTTCATTGCGGTCTGGGAAGTACTGGTAGCGGGTTTCTTTGTTAGCAACTAGGGTTTCTACTGTTATTTGGCCTAGCTTTTTTCGTAAATGTTCAGGGGTATCTAACGCGATTAGTCTGCCATGATGCATAATTCCTACGCGTCCGCAGAGAGCTTCAGCTTCTTCAATGTAATGTGTTGTCAAAAAAATGGTTGTGCCATCCAAGTTTAATCTGCGTATTAAATCCCAAAGTTTACGACGTGCTTGAGGGTCTAAACCAACAGTTGGTTCATCTAAAAACAGGACAGATGGTTCATGAAGCAAACTGCACACGATGGATGCTTTCTTTTTCATGCCGCCAGATAGGGTATCAACCATTTTGTCGGCACAATCAGTAAGTTCAACATAACCAAGCAGTTTAGAAATGCGCCGTTTACGTTCAGAAGCTTCAATGCGATGCAACCGAGCGTGAAACTCCATGTTTTCTTTAATCGTTAAATCACGGTCCAAACTGATATGCTGCTGCACAATACCAATTACTTCTTTTACTTTTTCAGGTTCTTTTAATACATCAAAACCGCCAACAGCAGCTGTTCCAGAAGTTGGTTTTGTTAAAGTGGTTAAGACGCGAATAGTTGTGGTCTTCCCAGCACCGTTTGGTCCAAGAAAACCGAAAACTTCTCCTTTGCGCACTGATAGATCAAGGTTGTTTATGGCTTTTGTGTCAGCGTATTGTTTAGTTAAATTTTCTGTAACAATGAATTCCTGCATACGAAGGATCCCTTAGTTATCATGTTTTTTGAGAGCGTCTGTAACGGCTGTTTTAGCTGCAACGCCGATTAACTCACCAATTTTAGTGTGCCCTCCAGTGTGGTGGATAATGTTTCTTGAGTCAGCGCCTGAAACAACAACCATGTTATCTGTGCCAGTACCAGTTGCTTGAATCTGTGGAGAACTTGAACTCTTATAATCAAGGTCTTGAAGTGCCGCCGTTTTTGCTTCAGTAGCAGTCATTATTGCCCTAGCTAGGGCGCCTTCGGTTAAAACAACATTGGTTAACAAAATGATGTTTATGGTGCCTAACGCTATTTCGAAGTTGTCATTATTTTCAATCCATTTGCCCTCGTCTACGCCTGTTCGAAGCGCATTGTTTCTAGCCCCAGCAGTAGCTATACAGCAAACGTGATAGTCAGCGTATGATTTTTCGCTTACAGCCAGTTTTTCCATGTTTACTCCTGTGCTCATCACCGTAATTTCTGACGCGTTGATTCCTAATGTTGAGGGCAGGTTTTTTTGGAATTTTTGGTATCCTTTTATCGTCATTACTTCTTTGGATAATCCTAATGGAACAAAGGTGTTGGCGATGTGGTTAACTTTTTTTAAGCCGTCAAGGGTTGAAAGTACTTTACGTTTCTCAACAAAAGAAACCAGTAGAGTGTTCAATTCTACATCGTCATAAGAATGGTAAACTACTTTCACGTCTAAGGGGTCTAACTCGAATTTTAATCGCTTCTCTTGAAATTTTGTTAATTCATACTTCATTTTTATCTCCTCAATTATTTTGAATTCGTTTCTTCAAGCAAGCCTTCAATGTCCAGACATATTTTTTGAAGCTCCCGCTTCATTTCCTCAGAAGCCTGCCACAAGTTGCGTTCAATTGCTTCCAGCAACCGTTCAACCATGTTTTGAAGCGCGTAAGGATTGACTTCTTTGAGCCATTCTTGCATTTTTTTATCCAGCACATACTTGTTAGCCAGATTTTCCCACATCCAATCCTCCACAACTTCAACGGTGGCATCCCAACCCAAAACATTGTCCAAAGTTTTAGACAAATCAGCCGCGCCTTGGTAACCGTGCTTTTTCATGCCTTCAATATATTTGGGATTGAGAATACGGGAACGGAAAACGTAGCTGGTTTCTTCAGCGGTACTTCTAACTTTTACTCGGTTAGGGTCAGAACTGTCCCCACAGTATGAACGGGGAGCTTTACCGCCTGTCATTTTCACTGCAGTAATCATGCCGCCATGAGCATCATACCAGTCGTCTCCATCCAAAATGTCATATTCACGCGAGTCCTGGTTTTTCACAGTGACATTAATTTTGCTTAGACACCGTTTGAACTGTTCAGGTACTTGGCGTCCATAAGTTTTCCGGGTGTATGCGTAGCTGCCCCAGTTGATGTAGATGTCACTTAAATCTTGTTGGTCTTTCCAGTTTTTAGAGTCAATAGCTTCACTTACACCACAACCATAAGCGCCAGGTTGGTCTCCGAAAACTCGGTAAAGCGCTTCTTCACGTGCCACTGTAGAATTTACGCCTTTTGCTGTCTGTTCCGAAACCTGTGTTTCTACATGTTTTGCAATGAAATTTTGCTGTGGAGACTCTTTTAAGCCTGCAATCAAACCTACGGCGTCATCTAGTAAGTTAACAACATTAGGGAAAGTATCCCTGAATAATCCGCTTATACGCATGGTTACGTCAATGCGGGGACGTTTTAGTTCTTCAAGAGGAATAACCTCAAGGTCAATGACTCTACCGCTGGACCGCTCCCACACAGGCCGCACACCCATCAAGTACAGGATTTCAGCGATATCGTCGCCCTTAGTTTTCATTATGTCGGTAGCCCAAATAACTATGCCAACGCTTTCAGGGTATTTTCCTTCTTCTTTGAGGTAACGTTCAAGCAAAGCGTCACCTAATGCCATGCCAACTTTCCATGAAGCGGTTGTTGGAACTGTTCTTGGGTCTACGGAGTAAAAGTTTCTTCCAGTAGGTAAAAGGTCAGCCATGCCGCGGGTTATGGAGCCTGAAGGTCCAGATGGCACGTAACTTGCGGAGGATTCCGAGATTGTGTTGGTTAATTCGTCAGTGGTGGAGGCTAATGCTGGTGCAAGAAACTTTACTATGTAAGAGAGCACACTGTGAACCTTAAGGTTGTCTTCACCGAGAACTTCGAAGAGTATTTTGGAAATGGCTTGTTCATTGAAGTCTTGAGCGTGTAATTTCTGGATGAGTTCAAGCGAAACCACGTAGAGTTCTTTAAGGCGGTCACCGTTGGTTTTTCCGTCACTGCCAAGTTTACCTCGATGTGCCAGTAGATCTTCATAGTTGTAGCCTTTAAGTTCAGCAATAGATTCACGCAGAGAGGGCACATCACCGTTGCTTAGGCGAGTTAAAGTGACTAAAAATTCGTCTAAACGTTCATCTTTTGGTGGTTCGCCTAAAATGTGCATGCCATCGCGGATTTGGGCATCAGATAATTCGTTAATATAACCGTGAAGGGTTTCCAGAAAATCGTCAAAATTGCTAAAGGCAGCGTCTTGGGTGATGTTTAAGTCTTTGTCCAGGTTTGCCTGCACCACGTTTTCCCAGATTAGGTTTCGGTAAACAGGCAGTTTATCTTGGTCAACGGTTTTGGCGTGGTAGTATTCTTGAAGTTGTACTTCGAGTTTTGAAAGTTCTTCATAGGCGTCGGCGTTGTGCATTACTGGAACTAAGTATTCTATGATGCAGCAGTAGCTTCGTCTTTTTGCTTGTGTTCCTTCGCCAGGGTTTGTGATAACGTATGGGTAAATGTTTGGTAAATCGGAAATTGTAATGTCAGGTTGGCAAGAAGAGGATAAACCGACGGATTTGCCGGGTAACCATTCTAAGGAACCATGCGTACCAATGTGCATGATAACGTTTGCTTTAAAGACGTCACGAATCCAGCGATAATAGGCATGGTAATGGTAGGTCATGGTCACATCTGGACTGTGGTAGAGTCTTGAAGAGGAAATGTCTAAGTGGCCGCGTGGTGGCTGCATGCCAATGTATACGTTGCCGTTGATCATTCCTGAAACTAACAGTTTGCCGTTATAAGTGAACACTTTTCCAGGTGGCTGTCCCCAGTCTTTACCCATTTTTTCAGTAAGGTCAAGGGGTAACTCTGTAAACCATTCATTGTACTGTTTACTTGTGATTGTATCTAAGGCGCGTTCAGATAGTTCTTTGGGGCTGGCCCATCTGCGGTCGTTTGTTAACCCATGGATGATTATGTCCATCAGTTTTTGGCTGCTTTCAGGTAACGCGTCAAGCAGGTAGCCTTCATGTTTTAACGCTTTTAGAATGTTCATTACTGAAACTGAACTGTCTAATCCAAAAGCGTGACCGATAGTGTCATTCCTTGGAGGGTAATTATGGAAGATTATTGCAACCTTCTTTTCCCTGTTAGTTAACTGACGCAGTTTTCCCCAGTTAATAGCTAAATGTACCAGTTTGGTTGTTCTTTCAGGCATAGGTTCATACTTGATTAACCGAGTTTTAGTGGACGGGTTAGTTTGGCAGCAGTCCATAGCTGCAATAGGCACAGTAATAAGGGCACCATCTAACTCGGGCAAGGCAACATTTGCGGGTATATCCATAATGTTTAAGCCTTGAATTGTTTCTCGCCATTCATCCTCAGTGTTACAGGTTAAGATTGCTTTTATTATGGGAACATCAAGTTTTTTCAGTATCGGTGGAGCTCCTGCACCTGAAAGACAAGTTGTAAACGAAAAAGAAAACAGACTTATGACTACATCAACTAAGGGTTTGCCGTCTTTTTTAAAGTAATTATCGATAACCCACTCGAGCCCGTTTATGCCGAGTTTTTGGTTTTTTGAACCGCTGAAAAATACGGGCAACACGTTGGCACCTTGGCTTTCGATTTCACGGATGGTGTGGTCTACAAAGCTGAGGTTTGCTCCTTGCCAGTGGCTTTGATGGAACCATAACCCCACAGTAACCTTGTTAGGTTTCACTTTCTTTTCTAAATACGTTGAAAGCGTTGGATTTTCGTCTTTGAAGTCAGGGTGATATATGCCTTCCCAAACCGGTTTGGTGGGCGCTTCAAACGGGTAGTTGGCGCCTGTGAATCGGTTGGCAACATAAAATAGTAGGTTTTCAAAATTCTTTTTCCCACCATAGTTTAGGTAGAAAAAGATTTTTTGGCGGTCTTCGGGTTCAATAGTGGAGTATTTATTGTAATCTTTAGCGCCGAAAAACGATGAACATATCGCAAGGGGAACCTTGCCGGGTTTAAGGGCTTCAATTAGTTTTTCCATGTCAGGCAAGTCACCCATTAAATGTACAATGACTAGGTGGGCGGTCTTGGAAAACTGGATGAAATCATCTAAAGCGCCAAAATCTCGGAAATCGCCGCCTGTCCGCAGACGAAGTTCTATAGCGTTTGGGGTTTTTTCGTTTATTGTTTTTGCTGCTTCGATTGCGGGTACAGCGTCAGTTGGGATTGTGGTAACTAAAGCTATTTTTGTTGTTTTTGTCAATTCTTGTTTTTCTCCGTTAATCTATACTAATGAAAGGTGAATTGTTGAGAAAGGATTCTTCAGTTAAAATGGGGGTTATTTGGGGTTTACCGATAATTGAACTGGTTACTTTTGCTTTAATTCCGTAAACTGCTTCAATATTTTCTTCTGTTAACACTTCTTCAGGGGTGCCTACCGCGTAAATGACGCCTTTTTTTAGCATAAGCATTCGGTCGGAAAATCGGCTTGCCAAATTCAAGTCATGCATTGTTACTATGATGGAGCGTTCTTTGCTTTTCGAGAGGCTTTTTAGCAGGCAGAGAATTTCGAGTTGATGTTTGATGTCTAAAGAACTGGTGGGTTCATCAAGCAGCATAAGTTTTGGCTGCTGTGCAAGTGCACGGGCGATTATTACTTTTTGCTGTTCGCCGCCGCTGAGTTCGTTAAAATGCCGCATAGCTAAATGGCTAATGTTTAAGAACTCCAGCATTCTTACAACAATTTCACTGTCTCGGTCACTTATGCTCCAGTGAATGTAGGGTTTTCTGCCCATCATTACAACGTCGTAAACGGTGAAGGGAAAAGTGCTTTGGGAACTTTGAGGAACATACCCCATAAGTTTGGATAATTCTTTGACGTTCAATTGATGCAGGTCCGTGTTGTCGATCATAATTGTGTTTTGGCTGGTTTTCAGGAGTCTATTGACGCATTTAAGTAGCGTACTTTTTCCTGAACCATTAGGGCCAACTATGCTTAACATTTCGCCCAGACCAACTTCAAGTTCTATATCTTTTAGGACTTGAACGCCTGTGTAGTTGAAGGAAAGTTTGTTTACACTTAGTTTCATCTGAAGCTTTGCCTCCGTTTATTAACAAGCAAATAAATGAAGAATGGCACTCCAAGCAGGGAAGTTACTATACCCACTGGAATTTCGGTTGGCATAAGAATTAATCTGCCAACAGTGTCAGCTGCAAGAAGTGTTAATGAACCAATAACCATGCTGCAGGGAATAAGATACCGGTGGTCATTACCGATAAGCATCCGTGCGATATGGGGCGCAACCAAGTCAACAAAACCAATAATGCCTGTGAAAGCAATTATGCTGGCAGTTACAAGAGTTTCAAGAACCATGTTTATACTTAGAACGCGCTTGGAGTTTACGCCTAAACTGGTAGCAACATCTTCGCCCATGCTCATAATGTTAATGTTCCAAGCCTGAAGAACCATGAGAACCATTGTTATTGCAACGATGGGCACGCAGACCAGGATGTTGTCCCAGTTTGCCGTGTGTAAGCCGCCCATAAGCCAGAAAACAATTGCTTGTAACGCCTTTTCTTGTGGTGCGACATATTGAATGAGAGAAAGCAACGCAGAAAAGAGCAAACCAACTGCGACTCCTGCCAAAATTACAGTTTCAGAACTCATACCGCGGATTCGGGCAATCAAGTAAACTATAACCATGGCTATTAAGCAAAAAATGAAAGCATTACCAACAACTAGATATCCGCCAAAAATTGAGATTACACCTACGCCGAAAACTATGGCTAACGCGGCTCCGAATCCGGCAGCGGAAGAAATACCTAAAATATACGATGAGACAAGTGGGTTGCGTAGGATGCCCTGCATTGTTGCTCCTGCGGCGGCTAAACCAGCGCCTGCGACTATTGCTAGAACTACTCGGGGTAAGCGTATGTTCCAAATTATTGTTTGTTCTAGCGCTGAACCCGGGTTAAGTTGTAGGAACGTGAAGATTTTAGCGCTTATTACACGAATCGCAGCGTCTAAACTTGGTGACCCTGCGCCAAAACTGATAGCTACACAAAAAGTAACTATTAAAGCCAAAAAAATGGAGAGGATTACGAGTATTTTTCTTTTTCTGCCTTTGCTGTATTGTTGTTTTACTTCAAGCATTGTAGTGTTTAGTTTTGTTGTTGTCATGGATAGGCAAACGTTCCTGCTATTGGTGTTCCGAAGAATTTCTGGTTCAACTCTTGGTTAATGGTGGCTGGGTCGATGTCTGAGAAGAGGCTTGGCTGCATCCATTTTGCCCAATAAAGATACCCTATAACGCTTCGAACGCCACTTCTTGCGTAAAAGTCACAAATGTAAACGCGGCCATATTTTACGGCGTCAACATCTTGAAGGGTATCCCTGTCCATTATGCTGTTCTTGGCTGCAATGAAGTCATTAATATCATGTGTTGGACTTGCAATTAAAGCGATAATTACAGAAGGATTCTGCTCTACTACGAATTCGGGGCTAAGTATTGGTGAGTAAACGCTTTGGTTTTCTGCAATGTTGATTCCTCCGCCCTGGTACACGCTTTGAGTGACAAACGTTTGATAGGGGTAACCGTACCATTCAAGGAAAACTTTTACTTGCTGCTCAGGCTGTAAAGCGTAGATACGGTCTTTTACGAGTTTATTGTAACCTTGTGCCCATTCAACGTATGCGTTTACTTGGTCTTTGTGACCAACAATTGATGTTAAATTCTGCATTAAGCCACAAGTGAAATCAATATTTGTTGGTGAAGCATACAGTTCATCTTTAGACATTTCAGAAGGATTTACTGGTTCAGGAGTTGTAGTGTCTACAATGTATACAGGTATGCCTGCGCCTTTTAGTTGCTCATAAGCTGTTGGGTTATAAGGCAGCATTGAACTGGCGAAGATAACGTCAGGATTAATCTCGATTGTAGCTTCCACGTTAGGGGCATAATCGTTGTCGCCAAGCGCTGTTACATTCTGGATTGATGGAGGCATAGTACAGCTTGTAGTGCGTCCAACAATCAAGTTTTGAACACCCATTGCACAGAGAATTTCCGTTACACCACCGTCCAAGCTTACAATACGCGTTACAGGCAACTGAATCGTCATTGTATTTCCGGCACCATCTGTTACGGTAACGTTTGTTGGGCTTGGAGTCGGAGTTGGGGTTGCCGTCGGCGTTGATGTTGGGTTTGCTGTAGCTGTCGGAGTAGCGGTTGGTGTAGTAGTTGATGAAGGTGTCGCTGTAGGCGTTGAATCAGGAGTGGCCGTTGGAGAAGTACTTGGGCTAGGCGAAGGAGCAAGAGAACCAGACAGGTAAAGATTGTAGGTTCCATAAACTAAAGCTGAAGAAACAATAACAATGAGAACAACTGCAATTATTGTTGCTCGTTTATTCATTTTTCATTTCACCTCTCAATCATTTTTACTATTTATCCCATGAGGACTGTGAAACAATTGATGCTTAACCGCAGACGCTATCGGGGCAGCGTTTAATTCTTCCAAACGTAGATACTTGCCACCCATCTCAGCTGAAATCTGCTTGACTAAACCCAAAGGCAGGAAGCACTGTTCCGTATCCAAAGAAATAGAAGAAATATTTCTCGAACATATTTCGTGGGCAACAGCTTTGGCTTCTTCCACTGGGTCGCCGCCGTACAGGTTGACGTTCGCTCGTCCATCGGAAACCAGAACCAGAAGAGGAACAGCTTCACGGTCTCGCTGCATGCAGTCTTTAATGGTTTCCATGCCAAGCTTTAATCCGTGAGCCATAGGCGTACGTCCACCTGTAGGCAGCTTGGTTAAACATTTCTGGGCTAAATCTACACTGTTAGTAGGAGGCAAAACCAGTTCTGCAGAATTTTTACGAAAAACAACCATACCCACGCGGTCACGCCGTTGATAAGCATCAAGCAGAAGCGACAAAACAGCCCCTTTAGTAGCGGTCATGCGTTCTTCTGCCGCCATTGAACCGCTGCCGTCAACCACAAACATGATTAGGTTGCCCATTTTGGATTCACGGATTTTATCTCGCAAATCAAATTTTTCAATAAGCAACGCATTTTGGCTGTTAGATTCTTGTTTTCGCCTGCTTTGATATGGAGCTGCTGCACGCAGGGTTGCATCAAAAGCTAAGTCTGTAACTTTTCCTTTAGGGATTGTACTGGCTACATAGCGTCCCTTTTTGGTGTCACTTAACGTTTTGGAACGGCGTCCTGTGCTGCCACGTTGGATTTGGTCAAGAACTGGGGCTGCGAACGGTTTTACCGTGTAAGGTTGGTCGGCTTGGAAAACTTGTTCTTTTCCGGGAGATTCTTGCTGCTGTGAATCTGAGGGATTTTCGGGGGTTTCATCCTTTGGTTCTGTTTGGTTCTGGCTGGTTTGCTTGTTTTGACTCCATTTTTGAAGGCTATCTTGAATTTGTTGCTGTTCAAGGTCAGGTTCTTCAAAGGGTTGACGTCGGTGACGGTGAGGAAGCACAAGTTCAGCTGCTTCTTTGATGTCGTCTTCATTTACTTCAGTGCGACCGTTTAAAGCAGCTAAAGTGCAGGCGGTTTTGTACATGGTTATATCTGCACGGTGACCGTCGACGCCTAAATCAGTGCAGATTTGAGTGATTAAATTAAGCAGGTCATCACTTAGGTTTACTTTAGGCAAAAGAGCTGTAGCGTCATGAATTTTTTGCCTAACTTGGTTTTGATTGTTGAACTGTGAAGCTACAAAAGCGGCAGGGTCATTTTCGTAGGCAACACGGCGTTTGATGATTTCTGCTCTGGCTTCCTTGTAAGGTATACCTTTTACTTCAACTGAAAGGGCAAAACGATCAAGCAGTTGAGGCCTTAATTCACCTTCTTCTGGATTCATTGTGCCGATTAAAATAAATTGGGATGGATGACTAAACGATACGCCTTCACGTTCAACATAGTTTACGCCCATAGCGGCGGCGTCAAGCAAAACATCAACCAAATGGTCATCAAGCAGGTTAACTTCGTCAATATAGAGAATGTTGCGGTTAGCTTCTGCGAGAATTCCGGGTTCAAAATGTTTTTGCCCTGTTTTGATAGCTTTTTCAATGTCAATAGTGCCGACAAGTCTGTCTTCAGTTGCACCCACAGGCAGTTCTACCACATTGACTGACCGCTTTGTTACTGTAAGTTTTTTGCCCTCTACCGTTTTTGTTAGGCATTCGTCACAGAGGTCTTTGGGCTTGTTTGGGTCGCAGTGAAATGGGCACCCAGCGACAGCGTCAACTTCTGGAAGTAGGTTTGCTAGTGCACGGACGGTTATGGATTTACCTGTTCCTTTTTCTCCGCGAAGTAGTACGCCGCCGATTTTGGGGTTTATTACGTTTAGGATTAGGGCGAGTTTCATTTTTTCCTGGCAGACGATAGCGCTGAAGGGGTAGATGTTTTTGATTCTTGTGTTCACACTGCTTCCCTCTTACAGGTTGGTTAGATTCACCAATCAAAATATAAACCTTGGTTTAAGTCTCGTTAATCCCATGTTGATAAACTAAAGTTTAATAAAAATAAACAAAACAATATTCGACTAAAAAACAAACAAAAACCAAAAAGAAACCCAAACAAGACCCTACTGCACAACTTATTGCAGGCGATAGATTCGCCACCCTACAATAGAATAAGTAAATAAAAAACAATCGAAGTAAGATAACTACAATAACCTACGTCACACCGCCATTAATGATTAGAATAGTTTTTAGCTTATCAAAGCTGTTTTTGGCATTCTTGCTTAAAGGTCAGGTCTTTAATGCGTTTGTTTATGACTTTTTTTATTTGTGGGTCATCTTCTTTTTTGTCTGCTTCAACCAGTAACCGTTTTGCTAAAACGAGGCTTTTTGGGCCGAATGTTTTTGCGAATTTGCTTGAACGTTTTTCCAGTAGTCGGAAGTAACGGGGTAGGACGCAGACGAAGTTTAAGGGGTACTGGCTGGATTTGTCTAAGTCTACAACTACAAGTTGGATGTCGGAGTCTGTTTGTTGGCTTCCTTTTTTTATGACATATAGTTTGAGTTTCACGCTGTACCCCCACAATTCAACCGTTAAATTGTTGTCCAGAATATGTTAACTCCTGGTTCAACAGTACCCACTTTTCATCCTAGAGGAAACACCATCATATATGACTATCCATAAAACAGAAAAAAATTCTCCAAAACCCGATATCCTTTAAAAAAGAAAACAACCAACTATTAACTATCAGCACCACAAGTCGATGAAGCAATACTTTTCAGGTTTAATCCAGACCTTTTTAACTAAAAAGATAAAACCTCCACAATCCAATCAAACAATATGGCAAACCCAAGCAAAATTTCCGTTTTCACACTCCTGACGCCCCAAATCCAGAACGCCCTAACCAAGCTTGGGTTCACTAAACCAACATTACCGCAAACAAAAGCGTTTCCAACCGTTCTGGCAAAAGAAAACCTGCTACTTGTCGCGCCAACAGGAAGCGGAAAAACAGAAGCTGTCATGCTACCCGTTCTATCAAACCTTGTTAACCGAAAAGAAAAAACTGCAGGCATCAGTTTGATTTATGTTACTCCGCTTCGAGCGTTAAACCGTGATATGCTTAAGCGGCTAACTTTTTGGGCAGAGCAGCTTAGCATCAGCGTTGAAGTTCGTCATGGTGACACGGAACTGAAAACCAGGCGGCAACAAGCCAAAAACCCGCCTCAAATGCTGGTCACTACGCCTGAAACGTTGCAGGCGATTTTGCCGGGGTCACAGATGAGGCGGCACCTCAAATCAGTCCAATGCGTGATTGTTGATGAAGTGCATGATTTAGCATCAAGTAAACGTGGAGCTCAATTGTCTTTGGCGCTGGAACGTTTACGGATGGTTACGCAGCGGGATTTTCAGAAAATCGGCTTATCCGCAACCGTTGGCAACCCACAAGAAATCGCCAAATACATCGCGGGAACCGACCGAAAAATCAGCGTAATCCAAGCCTTGCCAGAAAAAAGTTACCACTACACCGTTGAGAATCCCTCGCCTGTTGAAGTTGATTTTGAGGTTGCAGGAAAACTGGAAACTTCACCAGAAGCAGCTGCGCGAATCCGCCGAATGCTTGAGCTTATTGATTCACATAAGTCAACGTTGCTTTTTGTTAACAGTCGTACCCTTGCTGAAGTGTTGGGTCACAAGTTTGCGTTGTTGCACCGTGACGATGTTGCTGTTCATCATGGATCAATCTCAAAGGAGGAGCGGGTTGCTGTTGAGGACTCTTTCAAAGCGGGGCAGTTAAAGGGGATTATTTGTACCAGCACTTTGGAGTTGGGTATTGATGTGGGCAGCGTTGATTTGGTTGTTCAGTACATGTCGCCGCGGCAGGTTAGCAGTCTTATTCAGCGGGTTGGCAGAAGCGGACACAACCTAACCAAGCAGTCGGAGGGCACAATTGTAACTGTTTACCCTGATGACACGTTGGAAGCGTTAGCCAGCGTTAAAAAAGCGAAACAGTGCCAGATTGAACCAGTGGTAATGCATGAGAAAGCCCTTGATGTTTTGGCGCATCAAATCTGCGGTTACTTGATGGATAAACAACAACCTGTTACTGTTACAGAACTACAACGGTTAATCCACCACGCGTACCTTTACAGGAACATCCAGAAAAACGAGTTACTGGACATACTACACTTTTTAGATAGCCTAAACCAATTAAGAATCAACGAAGACGACACAGTCTTGACAAAAACCCGAAAAACCCGCGAATACTACTACAACAACCTATCCATGATACCCGACGAACGCCGCTACCCAGTCATCAACGTGCTTAGCGACCGCAAAATCGGCACATTAGGCGACGAATTCATGGCGCTCCACGCGCGGGTGGGCTTGAATTTTATTATGAAGGGCAAAGTTTGGCGGATTGTGCAGGTAGAGGAAGAAGCAGGCACGGTTCATGTGGTGCCTTCCGAGGATCCGATGGCGTCTGTGCCGGGTTGGGATGGAGAAATCTTGCCAGTTCCCTTCGAACTTGCTCAGCAAACGGGGGTTAATCGGCAAAAAATTGCGGATGCCCTAAAAGCAGCAGGCAACGCGGAGGCGGCAGCGGAAGTTTTAGCTAAAGAACTCGGTTCAGACAAAGCCAGCATGCAAAACGCCATCGCCGAAGTGGAAGAGCACATTAAACAAGGTGCACCGTTGCCGACGGCGGACCATGTTGTGATTGAAGTTTATGACAGGTACCTTGTTGTTCACGCGTGTTTTGGCGAGTTGGTTAACAAGACGTTGGGCGGCATCTTTGACAGTGTGCTCTCCGAGCGTGAGGTTATCAGTGGCTGGTGGACGGATGGTTACCGTATTTTGATTGAGGGTCCACGCAAGTTTAGCAAGATGGAAATTGCTGAGTTGCCTCAAACACTTTTTGGCTTAAGCGATGAGCAGGTTGATAACGCGTTTGAGAAGTATTTGGCTGCCAAGTTTCCGTTTGGTTACAAGATGAAGTTTGTTGCTGAACGTTTTGGGGTTTTGCCAAGGGGTAAAACGATGAGTTACCAACGCCAAGCGGAACTCAAATCACGTTTCGACAACACACCAGTTTACCGGGAAACCATCCGTGAAACCATGATGGAAAAAGTCGATTTAGAACGCGCCAAACAGGTAATGCGTGACGTAAAAGAGGGCAAAATCAAGGTTTCCACCTTAATCGATTACGAAAACCCTACCCCGCTTGCTTATCACATCCTCTCAAAGTTTGCCGACGTAACCGAACTAATGGCACCCGAACGAGTAATCGTCAACAATATTGACAAACTCAAAATGGCAATCGAGGCACGCGAAACCACGCTAATGTGCATGAAATGCGGCCAATGGAGCATACATCAAAAAATCAAAGACCTGCCAGACGAGCCGAAATGCGGAAACTGTGGCTCAAACCTGCTTGCACCATTATATAGAAGCCAAGACGAGGCTCATTTGCGAGACGTACTACAGCGGAGGCGTGAAAACAAAGAATTAACCCCAGAAGAACTCAAAGAACTCAGCCAAGCACGTAGAAAAGCGGATTTGGTTTTGAGTTACGGCAAGGATGCGGTTAGGGCGCTGCAAGTGAAAGGGGTTGGTCCAGAGACGGCGTCGCGAATACTGGGCAAGATGCATCCTGAACCCGACAAGTTCTACCTTGACCTTTTAAAAGCAAAGATTCAGTTTCTGCGTACACGGGAATTTTGGGATAAGTAGAAATCAGGACGTTTTTGTTTTACTGCTTTTTTTCTGTTTAAGTAAAGCAAACATATTGTAATGCTGCCGATTGATATGCTAGATAATGCTATAACGGTGGTTGTTGGAAAGGGTTCGTTTTGTTTAGGTTCATATGTTGGGGTTTCAGTGGTTGGGATGTTGGTTGTTGAAGACGGCAGTTCATTGACTATTAGATTGATATCTACAGGTTTCATAAGCGGAAAACTGTCGCTCCCGCAAACAAGTTCTGAAGGGTCTTGACCATGAACATAGAAGGCAGTTTTCATTATGTATGGTGTGTCACCAATACCGTCACCATTCAAATCTGTGCCACTATAGTTGCCCCAGTAGTTGCCTACTGTACCGTTGTCCCAAATGTTGCTTGAAACAGTCAAGTCTGGATAGTTATCGCGGAACACTGGGTCGGCATAGTTATCATAAACGTAGAGGTTCCATGTGTTCTTGTTTACAATATTGTTAAGGTAGATTCTGTTGTTAAAGGAGCCTAACAGGTTGAAGCTTCGTAAGGAGTCTTCGATTAAATTAGCGATGATTATATTGTTCGATGAAAACTTTAGTCTGAAACTTGAACTGAACCCTGAAACCTCATTGTTACTGACGACATTGCCAGTACAGTTTGAAAGGCTGATGCCGCTATAACCGCGCGAGTCAGACCAGACCTTGTTATGTGATACCACATTGTTGGTTGAAAAGGATAACCCCAAGCCTTGACAAAAGTTGTCTTTAACAACGTTTGAAGACCCTATGACGTCTAAATGGTTCACTTTGTTATCAAGAACCTCGTTGAAAGAACCGTTCAACCATAAACGGCTAAAATCGTTATTCACTATTTTACAGGATGAACCGTTCAATAAGACGTCAGTGATTATGTTACAACCAATAAACTGGAAGTGGTCACCAACTACTGATACGTCGCCACCGGGCATAGCAGACAATGTTAAATTAATTAGCTTGCAGTCATTAGCAATAATTGTCACCGCATCCGAGAAACTGAAAAATTGCTGAGTTAGAACCCATGAAGAGTTGTAGGTTGGATGCAAGTTTATTATTGTGTTTTCTACGCCCTCGCCGATAATTGAAAGGGTCTTGTCAATAATTATGGTCTGGTTAATTGGTCCTTCATGCGTTCCCGTCTTGATAAGGATGGTATCGCCGTTGTGCGCGTTGGCTATTGCTGCTTCCAAAGTTGGGTATTGGCTGGGAACAACTATTGTTCTATATTCCGCTAGAGCAGGCAGAACAGTAAAAATTGCTGTAGCAACCAGGATTATGCTAAACAGGAAGGCAACACTTTTTTTCATTACAAGCGCCAATTATTCTTGAACGATATTTTGAGAGTTTAAGGGTTTTTGTAAACGTTTCTATACTAAGCAACAAAAAGCCAGTCAAGAAGTCTTGACCAGAAAAAGCTTGCATGATGGCACAACCATAAGAACCCATTTGGGTGCTTAGAGATTCTATGCAAGAACCTATAGGGCAGGTCTGAATCAGCCTATTTGGCTTCTAATATTCAATCATTGCAGAAAAGGTAGAGGGGGGATAGGCTTGCACCAACCTATTTGCAGCCTATTAGAAACTCTATGCAGAAACCTATAGGGGGTAGGCGGAAATCACTAAGGGGGGTAGGTGCTATTGACTTAAAACCGAGCCAAAAGTATGTCGAAAAAAGGAAAAAAGGTTTATTCAATGAAAAATGCTGGTTGATACGGCATAGCCATTGAGGCGCGGTTCTTGGGGTCATAACGATCTTTATCGTCTTCACTGCAAACGTTAACTTCAGTCGCCGGTTTTGATTTTTTACGGCTTGTTTCTAAATATGACCCCTTTACATGGTGTTACTTTTTTAATTTATAGTAATACTTAAAAAGTGCTACCAAATTGTAAAAAAGTAATACGAAGCAAAAGAGTTTGCTCACGTTATAAACGGGGGAAACAAAAAATAATCAAAACAAACCTAACAGAACAACCTAATGTAAATTCCAGACCTTTATACGAAATAATGGAAAGCATAGAAAAATTCAAACTATTAACCACAGCCATAGAATACAACATTTTTGAACACCTCACAACACCCAAAACAGCCATCACCTTATCAGAAGAACTAAAAACCAACACACGCATGACCGCAAAATTCTGCAACGCACTCGCCGCAATGGGGTTCTTACTCAAAAACGGGCAAGTCTACAATAACACGCCATTAAGCAACATGTACTTGGTTAAAGCTTCGCCTTTTTGCCAAATGCACCTTCTAAATTTAGAACGTGACAGCCGAGAACGCCGCTGGTCAACATTTTCCAAAGTACTACAAGAAGGCTCCCTAAAATCTGAACGCAGTACTGGTGGAGCATTCACACGTGACTTTCTCTTGGCAATGGCAGAAGGAGCATTACGTGGAGGTTTGCAGAAAATAGTTGAAATCTTTTCAGTTATGCCTGAATTTAAAAACGCTAAGACTTTAGCAGATATCGGCGGCGGGCACGGATTATATGCAATCGCTTTTGCTCAAGCTAACCCGCAACTGGAAGCTTACGTGGTAGATTTTCCACACGTGATTGAGTCAATAACAAAAGAAGCTATTTCTGATTACGAAATGACAGATCGGGTGCATACAGTTGCTTGTGACTTTACTCAGGGAAACATTGGCGGAAAATATGACATAATTTTTGCTTCAGACTCAATGTACAAATCACATAATCAGATGGTTCTGTTGCTTGAGAAGATTGCTTCAAGTTTAAACGAAAACGGACTTTTAGTTTCAAAACATTGGTTCTTAAATGAGGAAAAAAGCAGCCCAATGACTTCAGTCTTGTTTGACTTGAAAATGTCTTTTGAACAACACGGTGACACACCCAATGACCTCTTCACGTTAGGCGAATACATATCTTCACTTAACAAAGCAGGATTCCAAGTCCAAAACGTAACGGACATCAATGGCCCGTATGACCCTTCAAAATTGGTGATTGCTAAGAGGTGCTAAACATGAATCAACAAGTTACAGTGCTTAAGCTTGAAGCGGTTGAAGGATTTGACACAATTGAGGGTTTTATGAAGCCCCTCTCAGTCAATGAACACGTTTCTGTAATCCATACAATCATACCTCAAAACTTGAAAGCTAAACCACATGCCCATAAAAGTAATGGCGTAATTTTTCTGCTCAAAGGACAACTGGAACTGATTTCCAATGACATCAGGTTCACGTTGACTCCTGGATGCGTAGCAATTATTCCAGCGAACATCATAACCGGAGTTAATACCCCCAATTCTTCGGCTGAAGTACTGATGATTTCTGCACCGCCCAGCTGCAAGTCAGTTGAAGAATTAAAAACTCGGCTTCAAGCCGCAAGCAAAAGGAGTTGAATAATTTGATACTCACACAAGACATGAAAGATATTCTAAAGAGCAACATCTGCTATTTCGCAACGAGCTCCAAAGAGGGCAAACCAAACGTTGTTCCAATGGGGTTGGTTGAACCAGTGGATAACTCTACAATAATGATTGTAGATGTCCGCATGAATAAAACCAGACACAACTTGTCCGAAAACGAGATGGTTGCATTAGCAGTAACAGACTCAACAAAGCTGCAGGCATACCAATTAAAAGGCAAAGCAAACGTGATTACTTCTGGAGCACTTTTTGAAACCGCGGTAAAACTAGCCAAAGAAAAAGCAGACAAGAAACAAAAAAGACTACAAACCCGTCTTGAAGAAACAACTGACCCGTCGATCCGACAAAAACTACAAAACATGCTAAACAAAAAATCAGTGCCAAAAGCAGCCGTAATAATTTCTGTAGAAGAAATCTTCTCAACGATGTCAAATGTGTGATATTTCGAGGTGTTTAATGAATGTCTTCAAATAAAAATAAACAAATTCTAAAGTATGTTAGCATTGCATTGATTGCTATAGTAATTATTTCTGGAGGAGCATTTGCGCTTAATCTTTTTGCGCCAGCATCTGAACCGAATACATCTCCATCGCCGTCAACTTCGGCAACAGCTACACCAAGCACATCTACACAACCAACGACAACGCCAAGTTCTACTTCATCACCAGCCCCCACAACGTCTTCATCACCAAGCCCAACAGTCACTACTGAACCAGAAAACGCAAACATAACCGTTACAGACATGGTTGGACGTAACGTTACTCTACCTAAAAACGTGAAAACAGTCGTCACAACAATACCCGACACTCTACGACTTGTGACGATGCTGGGAGCAGTTGACAAAGTCGTCGGCATAACATCCTACATCAGCATGGGTTACGCTTCAAAAATGGAAGACGTACTAGCTTACCCACAACTTGTAAATGTTTCACAAGTAGGCGCAGCCTCTGAAGTTGACGCTGAAATGATTGCGAAGATACAACCCGATGTTGTCTTCTTATACGCAGGCTATTCTAATCTTGTAACGTCAATTGAAGAAACAGCTCATGTTCCAGTTGTCTGTATTTCTGCGAGTTCCTATGGCAGTCAAGCAGCAAGCGAATTATACGGCGCGTTAAGATTAGCTGGAACTATACTTGGGAAAGAAGCAAAAGCAGAAGAAGTTATCGCATACTTTGAAGCTCAAATCAGCAGCATGCAAAGTCGAATAGCCAGTATTCCTTTAAGCGAACGCAAGACAGTTTACATAGCAAACTGGGCTAACCGTCAAGGAACGGGCTGGACAACCAGAGATTATTGGCCGTTAACAGTTGCTGGCGGAATCAATGTTGCCCAAGACCTTACAGCAAACTACATGGAAGTCGACAAAGAACAAATATTGAGCTGGAACCCAGACATTATTTTCATACATGGCAATAAAGGGAAAACAGCTGCTACAGACATACTCAACGACGCATTACTTCAAGGAACGACCGCTGTAAAAAACAACGAAGTATACGGTTTATTTGGTCCATATATCGGTGCAGATCCCAAGATGTCACTTGTAGACATGTACATAGTAGCAAAAACATTGTATCCTGCACAATTCAGCGACATTGACATAATTGCCAAAGGTCACGAAATATTCCAATACTTCTATGGTACTTCAGGCCCATCCGTCTTTGATCAAGCAACGGTGAACCGCAATACTTACCTTTCAGACACTTTGACGCCATAAGGTGAACTTAATGACGCAAAAAGAAAATATTGCAATGAAAAGCCAATACCACAAATTCACGAGGCGACGAGTAATATTTCTCTTTGCCGCCTCTATTCTCCTTTTTTCAGTTTTAATATTCTCATTGTCTGTTGGTTCATCAGGAATAACTTTAAATGATGTTTGGAACGCGTTATTGTCTCCTTTTGAAGTTTCAAACAGTAACCCTGCAAGTTTGATAGTTTGGAACAGCCGGTTGCCCCGTGCAGTTGTAGCAACTATTGCGGGAGCAGCTTTAGCTTTAGCGGGCATAGTAACACAAATTTCCACAAGGAATCCTTTAGCATCCCCATTCACGTTAGGCATATCTTCAGCTGCTGGTTTTGGCGCAGCATTAATGATTACACTTGGCGCTGGAACAATGCTTACAACGTCACTTGGAGGTTTTACAGTCAGCAACTATTACTGGCTTCTTATAGGGTCTTTCTTTTTTTCATTAGTTGCTACATTAGTAATCTTTTTAATAATGAAGTTTCGAAGTTCAAGACCCGAGGTAATCGTGTTAATCGGAATCGCAATGAATTTTTTGTTTTCAGCAGCAATATCATTTGTGCAATACTTTGGAACAACAGAGCAAGTTGCAGCCATAGTTTTTTGGCTTTTTGGAAGCTTATCAAAAGTTACTTGGGCTTCATTTTGGACTTTAGGCATAGTTTTTGCTGCCTCGTTCGTAATACTGTACAGGTGGGGTTGGAAATTCAATGCTTTATACATGGGTGACGATGTTGCAAAGAGTCTTGGCGTTGACGCAGAAAAAACAAGACTACGCTCTGTAACTATCTCGTCACTAATAACAGCAACTGTAGTGTCTTTCCTTGGCGTAATCAGTTTTGTCTGCCTTGTATCCCCCCATATAGCTAGACTGGTAGTTGGAGGGGACAGCAGATATCTAATTCCAGCATCCTGCTTAGTAGGAGCAAATATTCTGCTCATAGCAGACACTGTTTCAAGAACAATCTTTCTACCACTTATACTGCCGGTGGGTATTTTGACATCTTTTCTGGGCGTACCGCTATTCTTGTATTTGATAATCAGGAGGAAAGACTATTGGTAAAAATACAAGTTGAAAAAGTATCTTTCAAGTACGGTGATGGACTTCAAGCGTTAGACAACGTTTCAATGGACATGCAAGAAGGCGAATTCGTCTGCTTGGTTGGCCCGAACGGTTCAGGAAAATCCACTATGCTCAAGTGTCTGCTCAAGATTTTTAAGCCTCAAAAAGGAAAAATAAGGCTCGACGAAGTGAACCTTGAACAGCTTGCTCTGTCAAGTCTGGCTAAGCAAATCGGTTATGTACCTCAAAGCATGCAACACGTTTTTCCTGTCACGGTGTTTGAAGCAATACTGACGGGCAGAATCCCCCATCTGGGTTGGGCACCAAAAGATTCAGACCTTAAAAAAGTAGAAGAAATCATGAAACAGTTCAGTGTTGAAGCTTGGGCTTGGAGGTCTTTATTTACATTAAGCGGAGGTGAACGCCAAAAAGTTTTGATAGCCATGACCTTAGCTAAAGAACCTCCTATTCTGCTTCTTGATGAGCCCACCAGCAATTTGGACCTTAAGCATCAATTGGAAGTCATGGATATTCTAAAACGGTTAGTTAAAGAACAGAAACTTACCGTTGTTATGGCTATTCATGACCTTAATTTGGCGCTTCAATACGCCGATAAAGTGGTAATGATGAAAACAGGAAAAGTCGTTGCCCACGGCTCGCCATTGACAGTATTTACTAAAGAAAACATTCAAGAAGTTTTCGGAGTTGAAGTTGAAATCGTTGACAAGCAAAAAAATCCCTTCATTAGAGCAGTAAGTCCAGCACAGAAAAGCATTGAAAAACTCGTAAATAAAAACTGAAAAATGCCGTATTCACTATAGCTTGCGAACACATCGTAATGTTTGAGTGATGTTTCCCCTTCTTTTTTAATGAAAGTTTGGTTTTTTAGTCTGATCTATTTTTTTAGAAATAGCCCAAAGCCCACTTTAATTATACGTCTTTATCTTACAGTAACTTTTCAAGTGGCGGAATTATTTGTATGATCCTTGAAATTGGCAATTTATTCATCCGT
Organism: Bathyarchaeia archaeon; assembly: GCA_042296865.1. GTDB lineage: Archaea > Thermoproteota > Bathyarchaeia > Bathyarchaeales > Bathycorpusculaceae > Bathycorpusculum. The sequence continues at coordinate 1,178,361 of CP170178.1, forward strand.
AATTTGTGCTATTTTTCTCAAATTTTATGCAAGCAAAAAACAGAAGAAAAAGTTAGAGGGGTAGGTTTTTACGAATAGAGTGGTAGTGCCTAAAGGAATTCAAGACATCCTCAACTAACGTAAAAACACCTTGGAAACCTATCAATGGTCGCATTGTTAGTAGAGTTCTTCCGTTGTTAGGGTAAGAGATCGGTATAAACTCAGGTGGATCTTCAAGCATTAGAAGTAATTGTTCCTCAATGTTACTTCCAAAAACAAACATCGGCAATTGTTCTTTGATGCAATCAATGGTTTCAAATTGATTAGGCTTAATCAGGACAGACGTATCCAGCGAGTTTGAGGCAATAAACTCTAAAAGTGCATCATAACTGTTTTTTCCAACCTCTTTGAGCCCTATTAACGCTGGATATAACCCCAAGTATTCATATAAAAACGTGGTAAGAGGAAAAACTTGAGAGGAATCTCCAAAAATTGCGAAAGGCGCACCTCTTAATATGGTGCTTGTCCTAGATCTTTTTGAAAGCGTCTGAAAGCATTCACCCCGAACTCTTCTTGAAGTCAATTCAAGAGATTCGTGCGAGAGATGGAAAAAATCTGCAATCGAAGAAAACCATTCTTCAGATAGTCTTAAACCAAAAGGTCCAGGTGTACTTAAACCGGCATAGGGCGTCCCAAATTCTTTTTCAAGGTAACGAGCTATAGAATCAGCATATTCTTCGTAGATAACCAGATTGAGTGCTGATTCACCTGCCCTTTCAAGATTTTGAATTGATTCACCAGCACAAATGACAGAGATTACTTCAACACCTATTGTTTTTAGTGTCTGCCTGAGTTCTGCTACATCATTCTTCCAGTTGTAATGAAAAATAGTTGGACCAATAATGTTTACACTTTTAGGACGCGTTTCTTTTGGTTTTGTAGCTAAGCGTTCAAGAATTTTAATTGTTCCTGTTTTAAATCCATCGGCATAAGTTCCAGTAAAGCCTGAACTTTCAACAATCATGGTTCGAGCGTTTGTACCCGTTTTTTGGATAATTCTGCTGACATCGTCACCAATTAGTGCCGCGCCAGAATGATTAACAATTCCAATCAAACGATAACCTTTTGTGTCAAGCAATCGAAGGGAGTGTGTCAATCTTTCTTCGGTTCCATACACGAAGTCGTGTTCATCTATAAACGTGCAAGGTAAACGAGGTTGACCAAAATAGCAGTCTTTGAAGGAAACAGGTTCAACTGATACAACATGAGACCCTAAAAGATTAGATGTTAAACCCAAATGGGTTTTGCATCCGATTGGTCCATTAAGTAATGTACACGCATCCTGTATTCCTTCAAAGGCGGCAACTACACCTGATAACGAATCAAGCTGAGCAGTTTTGGAAGAGTTTTTCATCATTTCTCCAACCTTCTTTTAATGAAAATTTCATCGTTAAACCTAAACGGTTCGCGTTAGTGAGGACACCATCAAATCCATACGTAGCAAGAACTGGAAGAACCGGTGCAGAAAGGATATCACAGGGTACACTGTTAAAAGTGGTAACAGTTGTCAAAACAAAATCTGGTTTTTCTTCAAGTAGTGTCTGCTTGAAGTTATTGACTGGATAATTAGTTTCTACCGGAATTTTTCCTGAATATTTTGTTGAAAATGGTTCAGGTGAAGTTAAAAAGTCAACTGACAATACTTTACAGATCTCTACATCTAAATCCATCATTGTTGAGATTAACCAATCTACATTGTTTCGAGAAGAACTAACGATTAACGTTCGTTTTTTACTAAAGTTTTTCTTGATTTTTTCTGCCTGTTTTTCATAATTTATTCGCGATTTTTCGATGATCTGTTCAGCTTCCGCCTGTCTGTTGAACCTTTGGCCAAGTACTCGAGTAAATTCTGCTGTTTGTTCAAATCCAACAGGTATAGGCGCTCTGAGCGTTTCTATAGAAAACCGTTTTTCTAAAAAATTAACCACCTCTTTAACCAGTGGATCATGTAAAAAGGGAATACTCACTTTTGCTTTTTTGAAATTTTTTATTTGGTTCAAGTTTGTATTTCCAAGATAACGGCAGTTTATTTTAATGTTCAACTGATTGAAGAGGTGTTCAAAAAAATCGTTGTTATAAACGCCGTAAGGGAAAGAAGCTTGTTCTCCAATTAGATTAACTAGATTATCCTCAGAGCAGATGTTGTTATCGATAAAATTTTCTGCAATCGTACAATATGCATTAATTACTCCTGAATAATAATCACCATGATTCATGACGCCGTCAGTAGGGATTAGACAAAGTTGTATACCCTCCGCTTTGAGTTCTTCTACAACTTGCGAAACGTTATCCCCAATGATTCCAGAAGCACAGGAGGTAACAATGAATATTGTATATGTTGGAAACTTTTTGTGAGCTTCTATTATGGTGTTTTTAAGATTTTTTGTACCACCGAAAATAACATCTGTTTCCTGCATGTTGGTACATAATAAGTAAGGTAGACGCCGAGTTTCTGATTTTGAGGTGGACGGGCGATTCAAGGACATAAAGTAGCTAGAATATGCACAACCTGAAGGAGAATGCATTATCGTAACACTTTCATCAATTTTGTTTACAGCAGAAAAGGCGCCGGTTAGTGAACAACCTCGAATGGGTGTTCGGTTATTTTGATTAAATGAACATGCTTTGTTACTATTGGGAGTAGATTGTTTAGGGTTAGGGGTAGATACAGAATTTACCGTATTATTGCCTGAAAATGATTGATTGCGTGGCTGAGTAGTGACACCATGTTGTTTACTTGATGCATTTGAGTTATAGCAGTATTCACGCAGAAAATCATCCAACTCTTTTTCGTTCAGCGGCTTTGGTATGCTCGGGTTTTTCTGTTTTTCTATATGCCTTGCGATAGACTTGAATATCGTTGCTAATTCCGAGTTTGGGTCGTAGTCGGCTATGGTTTTTGATTCGAATTCAGCTTGGACAATTAATTCGCTTTTTGGTATGTAAGCAACCATTTCTGTTCCTATCAACTGGGCAAAGGTAGCAATCGTCTCGGCTTCATTTCTTGTTCCGCGACCATTACCAATCACACCGCCTAATTTGCCGTGGTCCGTTGAATATCTCTTAATGCCTTTAGCAATGTTGTTTGCTGCATAAAGAGCTGCTATTTCACCCGAAGTGATGATGTAAACTTCATCTGCATAACCTTCGCGCATGGGTACTGCAAAACCGCCGCAGACCACATCTCCCAGAACATCAAAAAAGACATAATCGAACTGACGGGTGTCTAGGCCTTCTTCTTTGAGCAAGTTTAACATTTGGATGATACCTCTTCCAGCGCATCCAACGCCGGGTTCGGGGCCACCCGCTTCGATACATTTAATGCCGTTATATCCAGTTAACATTATTGAATCAAGTGAGACGTGTCCTTGGGTGTTTAGCTGTTCCAGCACTGTTGCCTGTGTAAAACCGCCTAAAATTAGGCGGGTTGAATCATGTTTTGGGTCGCAACCTATTTGGAGAATTCTTTTGCCACGGTTTGAGAGGGCTGCGACTGTATTTGAAAGAACAGTGGATTTACCTATTCCGCCTTTACCGTAAAAAGCAATGGTTTTCAGAGGTTCCACCCTTTTTTCGCATTTCTTTTTGAATTGGGTTGGTTACTTGGGTAATGCCTTGCTATACTTTTCAGTGGGTTTAGCATTTTCAGTGACATCCTAAACATCATTTTTATGAACACGTATATAGGTGTTACTTTTTTAATAAAAGGTAATACTTGAAAAACAAGGTTATTTTTCAAAATCACAAAAAAGTCTAAACAAACGTTAAGCATTGTACTGGTTGCGGAATCAGCCACAACCTACCAGCAACCCGCCTAACAACAGAAAAAACACAACCGTTTACACATTCTTTTGATTGCTGCTATGCATAGCAAATCAAAGACAAAACAACTAAACAAAAACCGTACCAACAATTCATATGCTCAAAAATATCAAATAAAGAAAAAGGTTATTCGAGGAATATTGCCGGTTGATACGGCATAGCCATTGAAGCCCGGTTTTTAGGGTCGTAACGGTCTTTGTCGTCTTCACTGTACACGCTTACTTCAGCGCCGAAACGGTCCTTAAGGAAACCCAACGCTTCTGTAACAATTTGTTTTTCGTCGGCTTTTTGGATTTTAACCATGTTCACTTTGCGGTTACCAGCCAGTTTTGTTGAGGCTTTGATGATTTTGGGCACGAGTGCTGCGACGTCTTTCATGTGTGGTTTAAGTTCGGGGTTGGCAGCGAATTCTTTCATGAGCTCGTTGATTTTGGCGTCACCTGCAACGGCTTTTTCAAGGACTTTTAGGTAAATTTGCCATTTCCAGCCAGCAGCAGTGTAGAAGACTAAGCGTTTGGGGGTGATTTTGGTGGCTTTTAGGATGTTTTGTGTGTCGGTTAATATGTCGGTGATTAGGTTTTCTTGTTCTTCTGCTGCAAAATCGATTTTTGCTTCGTCGAATTTTGGCCATGCAGCGGTAGTGATGAAGCCTGTTTCGCCTGTTTGACTCCAAAGCTCCTCACACATGAACGGCGCAAACGGCGTAAGCATCTTAATCCAAACTTTTACGGCTTCAACGAGAGCTTTGGCGTTGGTGTTACCTTTTCGTTGAATGTACCAGCGCAGGTCATTCCAAACTTCGAAAAGCGCCGTTTGCAGGGCTGTTCGGGTTTTCAGTTCATCAAGGCTCTGTGTGACTTCACGGATACGGTACTGCAGTTTGCTTTGCAACCAACGCTCCAAGACAGTGTTCTCGTCCTGACTGGCAGAAGCTATGATGTTGCCGGCAAAACTCATCAATGCCTCGAACTTGTTTTTGAGGTCGTTTACGTTGTCTGCACGCCAATCTGGATCATCCATGCCTTCAGCGCCAATCATTAAGCCGCATCGGGTTGCGTCGGCTCCGTACTTGTCTATGGCGCCTTTGAGGGTGATGAAGTTGCCTTTGCTTTTGTGCATGCCTTGTCCTTCAACCATCAGCATACCGTTGACGCCGATGCCTTTTGGCCAGTGTTCAGGCGGGAACAATGCGGCGTGATGGAAGATGCAGAAGGACAGGTGGTTTGGTACGAGTTCTTTGGCGGAGTTGCGAAGGTCAAATGGATACCAATAAAGGAACTCTTCTCTCGCAGATTTCAAGAAGTTGCCACTTATTCCAACTGTTGCTTCAATCTCTTGCCAATCACCTTTTCCATAGAAAATAAAGTCAAAGACGTCTGGAGTCAGTTTTTCAGGTTCAATTTTTAGCTGGTTAATGTGTTTGTTTATAGTGTAAAACGCCATGTAGACTGTGGAGTCGCTAAGGGTTTCAATTATCCAGCCTTTACCCCACGGTAAGGGCGTTCCAAAACCGGTGGTTCTTGCGCATGCCCATTCACGTAGCCAATCAATGGTGGTGTAGAAGCTTGTGCGGGCGGTTTCAGGGTAAATCTTCATTTGCGCTATGACCTGTTTGGCTTTCTCCTTCCATTGAGCATCGCTGTAGTTTAGGAACCATTGGTCAGAAAGAATCTTTACGATGCACGGTGTCATGCAACGGCAAACGACGGGTTCAGGCAAATCGTACATTGTGTCTGAAACGCCGAGTTTACGAAAGTCAGCAATCAACTCGTCTTTAACTTCCCTAATAGACTTGCCAGCGTAAACGCCACAGTTAGCTTTGAGTTTGCCGCCATGGAACTCTTTCTTGTAGAGCTCTTTTGTTGCTTGGTCAGCTTTAGGGTCATGCTGGTCTTTAACGCCCATCTGCTCAACAATTTCAACGGCTGGAAACTCGCCAAAACCGTCAACTTTGATGATTGAAATAGGCTTAATCTGCAAAACCACTTGCGGGTCAACACCGAAATCACGCATAACCTCAGGCTTCTCCTGCAGGTCCTTAAGCGCCAACCAGTCAAACGGGGCATGTGCTGGGACGCTGTAAACGACGCCTGTAGCCGTTTTAGGGTCAACAAACCAGCCTGGCAAAATCGGGAATTTCTGGTGAGTTACAGGGTTTTCAAACGTTCTGCCGATTAATTCTTTGCCTTTAAAGACGCGGTGAACCTTAACAGTTTTTTCTTGTTCTTTTAGTTTTTCTGCAGCTTCCTGGCTGATTATCCAGTTTTCACTGTTAACGGTGGCTTCCACGTATGTGGCGTCGGGGTTAATCCACAGGTTGGTGATGCCGTAAATGGTTTCTGGGCGAAAAGTTGCGGCGGGCAAAACGGTGGTTTCGTCAAGTTTGTACTTGATAATGGTGTATTCTTCGGGGGTTACGCCTTCGCCGCTTTGACGGTCATGATCACCTGTGGGGCTTTGGTCTTTTGGACACCAAACAACTGGATGCGTGCCCCGCGTGACGTAACCTAACTCTTTTAGGTTTTTGTATTGCCATTCAATAAATTTCTGGAAAGTCGGCCAAACAGTTGTAAATTCTCGTCGCCAATCCACCGAGAAACCCACACGTTTAGCGGCAACTCGACCTTCGTTAGTGTAATACTGAGCCATATAGTAAGGGTCAACGAACTTTTGCAGTTGCTCTTCGGGAACGCCATCAACTTCGCGAAGTACACGGATGTAGGCTTGGTCTCCTCTGGCTACGCGTTGACTTGCACCAAGCAATGGTTGTCCAGTCCAGTGCCAAGCCCAGGGCCAAAGTACGTTGTAGCCTTGCATGCGTTTGAAGCGGGCGTAAGCGTCAACTCTGGAGGCGGAGAAAGCGTGACCCACATGTAAGGGCCCGTTCATGTACGGGAACGGGAAGGTTACCATGACTTTTTGTTTTGTCTGGTCTGGGTCTGCTTCAAATATGTGGGCGGCTTCCCATCGGGCCAGCCATTTTTCTTCAACATGCATTGTTTGGCTCATGAAACCTGTTGAGTAAGAATTTAGCTATTAAGACTTTTGCTTTATTAGAATTGTTAGATTTATAGAGATAACGCAAAAGTTAGCGGTAGTCTGTTAAGAAAAAGTTAAATCAAGTTAAAGCTAACCTAACATTATGTCAGGAGAAAGCTTAGCGAAAAAAATAATCGCCACTTTGAACCAGAAAAGCGAAAAAGCCATTGACACCGCGAAACAGTTGATTTTGGAGGATAAATTTACTGAAGAAAAAATCAACCAAACCATTGAGCAATACACATCACGGTGGAATGACAGCACAAGACCAGGGACGTTGGCGTTGGCATTTGAAGCTGTAGGCGGAAAACCGGACGGAGCAGTTCCTCTTCAAACGGCTTTGGTGCTTATTGATGCCACAATGGATATTCACGACGACATTATTGACGGTTCAACTGCTAAAAAGAATGTTAAAACAGTTTTTGGCAGACTTGGAAAAGAAGCCGCTTTGCTTTTGGGCGACGCCTTTATGGTTAAAGGTTTTAGCCAACTGAATAAAGCAACAGAAAAAATGCCCAAAGAGAGAAAACAACTAATTGTAGATGCTGCTCAAAGCTTTTTGCATGAAGTTGTTGATGCACACATTACCGAAGCACAATTGAAAGCAAAAAAATGGAATGTATCGCCTGAGACATATCTGCAGGTGTTGACACGTAAAGCAGCTGATATTGATGGTCGCATGAAAATCGGCGCCATATATGGTGGAGGCTCGCCGAAAGAAGTCCAAGTCTTGAGCAGGCTTGGACGAAACTTGGGGGTTTTACTGGTGATTAGGGCAGAATATATTGACATGTTTGAGACTGACGAGTTGTCTAACAGGGTTAAAAATGAATGTTTACCTCTGCCCCTGCTTTATGCTATTCAAAACAAGACAGCTAAGGGAAAAATCAAAAAAAGCTTGTTAAAAGAAAAAATCACCCAAGACGATTGCAATTCAGTAATTGAAATTCTTGACAACACAAAAGAAGCACAAGAACTCAAAGAATACTTGACAAAAATTGCTTCTGAAATAAAAAAGTTAACAGAAAGTATAAAGGGAATTCAAGCACGAAACGACTTAAACAATTTAGCCGCTTCATTGCTTGAAAGTCTATAAGCCCACTTTAGATGGTAAAGCGGACTGGTTTCTTTCTCACTTGTTTAACTGCCTTCATCCCTTTCACCTGCATATCTGTAGAACAAAGACACAATATAAGCTTTGTTGTACTACAAACATACAAGTGATAAAATGTATGCTAAAAATACGTATTTTAGATTCATAAGGTTATAGGGCATGTTTGCTATACTAAGTTCCAGATGTGGAAATCAAAAGTCAAGGACTGCCCAGTCCTTTTCCTGATTGCAAACAGCATATCATGGTTCAGTTTAACCATGCTCATTATCGGAGATTTTGCAGGCTCATTTTCCACAAACGACACTTTAACCATTGCCGCGGGTTATTTTGGTGGTCTAATAGTGTCAGCCACTATAGGCGCTACAATTTTGCAGAACAAATTAAAAAACAAGGGTATTTTGTTATCGTGGATTCTTTTTGGAGCTGCAACTTGTGCACTATTCTCGCAAGTCCCCTTAACCGAAGTATTAAACATGACTTTAGCCTCACTGATTCTTGGAGTATCAGTCGGCTTAGGAATACCAACATGTTTTGCATTCTTTGCCAACCAAACGAAAATTGAAAACCGAGGAAGAAATGGCGCAGTACTGTTCTTTCTTATCCAACTGTTCAGTGCTCTTGTGATTCTTTCACAATCTGACATGGGAGTAGGTAACCAATTTTTGATACTTGCAGTCTGGCGGTTAATAGGTGTAGTAGGGATTATTGGCTACAATTCACAAATGGTTCAAGATAAGGAACAAACAACCTCTATCAAGTCCGTTATTAGAGAAAAATCATTCATTCTTTTCTTCTTGCCATGGTTCCTATTTACCTTAGTAAATTTCATAGAAGCACCAGTAATTGAGACATACTTTGGTCCAGAACTTTTCAATACCTCAGTACTAGCAACCACTTTCATAAGCAGCATTTCAGCTTTCCTCGCTGGAACTCTTTGTGACTATAAGGGTCGTAAGATCACGGGCATAATTGGCTTCGTTCTTTTAGGTTTAGGTTATGCGTTTTTGAGTTTCTTAATTGGACCTGAAAAATTAATTGCACAATATCTCTATATATTATGTGACGGATTGGCATGGGGCATCCTGTTTGTTACATTCATTTTTGTGGTTTGGGGAGACTTATCTGAAAATAAAACACGCGAAAAATACTATTTAGTCGGTAGCATGCCTTTCCTTTTCTCTGGCGTTATAGAAATGCTGATTCAACCAATAGCAAAAGACATTGCCATTAGCACAGCTTTTTCTCTTGCAAGTTTCTTTCTGTTCATAGCAATCGTCCCATTGCTGTATTCAACTGAAACTTTGCCTGAAAAAGCAATGAAAGACAGAGACCTTAAGAGTTACCTAGATAAAGCTCAAAAAATAGCTGAAAAAAAAGCAAACACATCCCAACATAAAGAAAAAACCAAAACTGAAAAGAAAGAAGAACCAGAAGCAGAAGAAGGAAAATCGAAAGTGTACGAAGAAGCCCAGAAATTAGCAGAAAAATACTATTAAGCAGCCAACACGTATTGGCTTGGCATGTTCTTTCACGTGTTGCTCACGACCGACTGCAACCTCCAATGCAAATACTGCTTCGGCGAATCTCTTGACGATTTTGACGAAGACTTCAGCGACGACTTAACCGTAGACTACACATTGCCACGAAAAATCACTTATGACTTTAAACGCCTCAAGGACTTCTGCAGCAAAGACCCCGACTGCGTTTTAACCTTCTATGGTGGTGAACCCTTAATGCAGATGGATTCACTTAGGCAAATCATGGACAACGTGGAACCCAAACTATTCATGATGCAAACTAATGGATTGCTGCTTGACAAGCTTGAACCCCGTTACGTTAACCGTTTTCACACTTTGCTTGTCTCAATAGACGGCGAGGAGGAGTTGACAGATTATTACCGGGGAAAAGGCACCTTTCGCAAAGTAGTAGAGAACTTGAAAATTATCAAACAAAACGGTTTTGCAGGTGAATTAATAGCTCGTGTCACAGTGATGGAGCAAACAGACATTTACAAACAAGTCCGTTGGCTTCTTGAAAACCAAGAGTTCCCGTTTACGTCGGTGCATTGGCAGCTTAACGCGGGTTTTTGGGGCAATGATTACCAAAGACGCAACTTTAAAGAATGGTCAGAAACCAACTATATCCCAGGCGTTAAGGCGCTCGTAAAATTCTGGGTTGACACCATGGAGCAAAAAGGGCAAGTTCTAAAGCTTTACCCAATCCTTGGCATCGCCTACTCGCTGTTGCATGACGAAAAAGTTAATTTTCTGCGTTGTGGTGGTGGCTGGATAAACTATGCTATTCAAACTGACGGGTACATTCTTGCTTGCCCTACAATGTGGGGAATGACCCAACATTACATGGGTAACATCGCCGATTCGCATCCGCTTAAACTGGAAAAAGTGTTTGTTAACCAGCCACCCTGCTCTGAATGTGACATCCTAAACATGTGTGGCGGCAGATGCTACTACGCTAACGTTACCCAACGCTGGAGCGTGAACGCATACAGGGAAGTCTGCAACACAGTTAGAGCCTTAGTGGATGATGTCTCAGCGGAGATTCCACGCATTAAGCAACTGTTAGCTCAAAGAAAAATTTGTTTAGCCGATTTTGACTACGTTAAGTATAATGGGGCAGAAATAATCCCTTAAACGAGTCCTTCTGTGGTTTTTTGTTTCTTAAACTATTGTGGCGACTTTGCCTGTTCAGTGTTAAGCGGTATTTTAACTGTTACAGTTGTTCCCTGCCCAAGTGTACTGTCTATTAAAAGTCTTCCGCCGTGAGCTTCAACAATGCGTTTGCAGATGGGTATTCCAAAACCCATGCCTTTAGCTTTAGTCGTAAACAAGGGGGTGCCCAGTTTCTGAAGGGTTTCTTTACTCATGCCTTCGCCAGAATCGGTAAAGGTTACAATCCAGTTTTTGCTTGTTTGTTTACTAATTATTGATAGGTTTCCGCCTTTTGGCATCGCGTCAAAAGCGTTCTTTATTAGGTTGATAAAAACTCGGAGTAACTTTGTTGAGTCAAACTTTACAAGTTCTTGGGCTTTGACTTGACGAATTATTTTTATATTTTTTGGCACCTGCATAGTTGACAAAGCATAAGTGATAAACATTGATGGATCGTTCTGTGTTAACTCTAACTTGATGATTCTTGAATATTCAAGCAGGTCATTGATGATTTTGTTCGATTGATCGATGCAGTCACAAATTAAATCAAGCATTTCTTTGACTTTAGGGTTAGAATCATTTTTTGTTTTTCCCTTCAGATAGTAGGTGGCTGCTTTCATGCCTGTTAAAGGATTACGTAAATCATGCCCCACCATAGCAGCTAATTCACCGATGGCTGCGAGTCTTTCAGTTTTTACCAGTTTTTCCTGGGTTTCTTTAAGCTGCCTTGTTCTTGATTCAACAAGCCGTTCCAGCCTTGTAGAATGCTGACTTTCCAGCCGCCTTTTTTCTGTAACGTCTATTGCTAATTCTAACGCAGCTACAATGCTTCCATTTTTATCCTTGATAGGCGTAACTATAAGCTCGACACATTTCTGTTTTCCTTGTTTATTGATAAAGTGAAAATCATGACGATTAACCGGTTCTAAGCCATCGAAAATCTTTAACACGCCGCAATCTGGACAAACTGAATTTTCACTGTTAAACACCGTATAGCAAAGCCTATTTTGGATACTTTCATTTTTCGTTTGCCTTAGCATTTTATTTGCCCACAGTATCTTGTAATCCCTGCTGATAATTGCTAAACCAGCGTCAATGTTTTCAGTGACGGTTTCAAGCATGTCACGCTCCTGTTTGATGGCTTCTTCAACTTTTTTTCGGTTTGAAATATCCTGCATAATTCCAACTGCAAACTTTTTTTCTTTTAGCTGAAGATTGGTAACAGATAATTCAACAGGAAAGCTTGTTTTATCTTTCCTAAGCGCACGTACTTCAAGGGTTCTTTGCGTGTTTGGGTTGCTTTGTGCAAGTTGCTTAAGCATCAACTTGTGTCCTGAACGGTTTTCTGGTGGAACAATTAAATCGGTCAATTCTTTGCCAATTGCCTCTCCTTCTGTGTAACCAAACATTCTTTCAGCAGAAGGATTCCAGTAAACAATCTTGTCGTCTTCATTAGCTAAAACCACTGCATTTCTTAGTGTTGTTGCGATAGCACGAAACTTTTCTTCGCTTGCAATTAACGCGTCTTCAAGCTTTTTTTGTTCTGAAATATTTTTAGTGTTTGCAACTAAACCAATTACTTGTCCATCCGCATTTTTTACTGGGCTTGAAGATATTTCAACTGGAAATTCTTGGCCAGCTTTATTTGTTAAAGTGTATCTTTCTCGTTTTATGATTCCTGTTTCAATAATTCTTTGTATGGCTACCTTAACCCTTGGTTGTTCCCTTTCTGGGACATGGGAAAAGATGTTTAAGTCTTTTGCTTCATCTTTTGATGAGTAACCGAACAGTTTCATGGCTCCAACATTGAAATCTAACAGTTTACCGTCAAGTTGAATAAACGATATAGCATCTGGCGAGGAATCAAAAACCGTTCTAAGCTTTTCAGCATTATCTTTTATTTCCTTTACTTTCTCGTTAACTATAGCGGCTAGCCTTTGGGAGTTATGTTTTAGCTTTTGTTCTACAAGTTTTCTGGCTGTTACATCTCTGAAAAGGACAAGCAAAGCCTGTTGACCGAAGAAATTGATTTTTTTAGCGTTTAACTCAAAAAAACGTTTTTCGTTACCTGAAGTTACGGATATTTCGTAAGGGGCAACTTCTTTGCCTTCAAGTCTATTCTTCCTGTTTTCTTTTATTAACTCTATATCTTTGGAAGTTAAATTGTCTGTGATAAGTGAATTTTGGCCTGCCTTTTCAGCGTTTTTATAGCCTGTGATTTTTTCGAACGCACAGTTCATCAGTAAAAAGTTACCTTTTGTGTCTATTACGGTTGCAGGGTCAGCAATTAAATTAAGTAAAGAGAGAAAATTTTCAGTTGCAATCTCAGTTGTTGTTTGCCCCTTTTTCACTGAAATTACCTTATACCCAGTAAGCCAGTTAAGCTTGTTAATAACTCTAAAAGGTTGTGAAGTTAAAATACAGATTAAATCTTTTGGAACATTGGAAAATGTTATAGAAAGTTGTTATAGTTTTTTGTAAACAACATCCCGTTCTTTGGCTTGTTGTGCCAGTTTTACCCCTATACTTTGTCCCGCTTGAGCGCGAGGAATATTTTTTCGATTTATCTGGATTGAATCTACTGTTTGGTCAAAATCTGTTGCTGGACCTTTAATGGAAATACGGTCGCCGATTGATAATGGCAACTTTAAATCGATAACTGCAACGTTAATTTTTGAGAAAAAATGTTCGACGCTTCCAATTTCGATTAAATCTTCTTCCATTAATTGGTCACGACCCTCTGATGTATTCATACAATGGACTAAGAATAAAAGATTTGCTACTATAATGATTATTTGCAAAACATTTTTTTGTTTTTGATTCAAAAAAATTATGTACAAAACGGTTTTACAAAAGTTTTTCTGAACCAATAGACCATTAAATGGATTTTACCAGCCTGCGGTTGCGTCTTCTCCTGTTTGCTCCAACGCTTTCTTTTTCTCCTCACTTACGTCAGGCGGAACATCAACTCTGTGACCGCCTTCTTCAAAGATTTCCCGCTTCTTTTTCTTACGTTCAACCGTAATTTGCCCTCTACGTTCAGGCAAGCAAGGGGCACCTCCAAAAGAACAAATTAGAATAATAAAATGGAGCTTATTTTTTGAGTGTAACGCGCACAGACCATTCAAGCTTGTCAATTAAGGTTGAGGCGTCTTCTTTGATGTTGTTGCTTTTCAGGTAATCTGAAAGTGAGTCTTCAACTTTACTCCAGACATCTTCATTGTCCAATTCCTCGACAAGTGTTTTGCCCACGTTTTCACAGATTTCTGTTCCCTGCCTATCGTTAATGCTTACAGATTCCAACATTTTCACCTTTACAATTAGCGGGAAACCTCGATAATATGTCTGCGTGACTGTAAAGCATCAACAACAAAACAAGTTTCAAAACCATTTTAGACCTACCTACAATTTTTTTTAGATTGAATATTAGAAGCAAAAGGCAGCAGACGAAGACCCTTCAGGTTTCTAAGAAACTATTAGACTTTGTTTATTAACCAATGAATTATTACTTAATAATAATTTTTAAATAAACCCCTTGTGCTAACCAAATTATAGGCAAAAGGTGTTGTATTTCTTGAATGATAAAAACGGACCAAGCACCAACGCAAGCAAGTCGAACCGAGAATGGTGGCCAAACCAGTTAAATTTAAGTATTTTACATAAACACTCTTCCAAATCAAATCCAATGGGGCAGGATTTCAACTATTCTGAGGAATTTAAAAAACTCGACTTTGAAGCCCTAAAAAAGGACCTCAAGGCTTTAATGACCGACTCGAAGAATTGGTGGCCAGCAGATTATGGTCACTACGGAGGATTAATGATCCGTATGGCATGGCATAGCGCAGGGACTTACCGCAGGGGAGATGGCCGTGGAGGAGCCGGTTCGGGCTCACAGCGTTTAGCGCCTCTTAACAGTTGGCCAGACAACTGCAACCTTGACAAGGCTCGCCGTTTACTTTGGCCGATTAAACAAAAATATGGAAAGAAAATTTCTTGGGCTGACTTAATGGTACTTGCCGGGAACTGCGCTTTGGAGTCAATGGGTTTAAAGACGTTTGGTTTCGGCGGTGGACGCAAAGACGTTTGGGAACCAGAAGACGTTTACTGGGGGGCTGAAAGCGAGTGGCTTGGAGACAAACGTTACAGCGGCGATAGGGAACTTGAGAATCCTTTGGCTGCTGTGCAGATGGGCTTGATTTATGTGAATCCAGAGGGGCCAAATGGTCAACCCAGCGCTGTCGCTTCTGGACGTGATGTTAGAGAGACATTTTCACGTATGGGGATGAACGATGAGGAAACTGTTGCACTTATTGCCGGTGGACACACGTTCGGTAAATGTCACGGTGCTGGCAGTGCATCCCATTTGGGTCCTATGCCTGAGGGTGCAAGCATCGAACAACAGGGACTTGGCTGGAAGAGCAGTTTCGGCAGTGGCAAGGGTGACGACACTATCACCAGCGGCATCGAAGGCTCATGGACACCAAACCCAACTCAATGGGGAATGGAATATTTCCACATGCTTTTCGACAACGATTATGACCTAGTAAAGAGCCCCGCCGGCGCATGGCAGTGGGTTCCAGTTAATCCAGATAAAAAGGATTTAGCACCCGCAGCTCATGATCCGTCAAAACGAGTTACGACAATTATGACCACAGCAGACATGTCGCTGCGGATGGATCCCATCTTTCGCCCGATTGCAAAGAGTTTTCAAGAGAACCCTGAAAAGTTTGCACATGCATTCGCACGAGCATGGTTCAAGTTAACGCACCGCGATATGGGTCCTCGCTCTCGTTATCTAGGTCCTGAAGTTCCAGATGAGGAATTAATCTGGCAAGACCCGTTGCCGAAAGTTAATCATGACCTAATAGTCGAGCAGGACATTGCAGACCTTAAAAGCAAAATTCTTGCCGCCAATTTATCAATCCCGGAACTGGTTTATACTGCTTGGGCATCGGCATCCACTTTCAGAGGCTCTGACAAACGTGGTGGCGCAAACGGTGCACGCATTCGTCTGGCGCCGCAAAAAGACTGGGCAGTTAACCAACCAGTTCAACTAAAGAAGGTACTGCAGGCTTTTGAGGGAATTCAAAAGGAATTCAACAGCATGCAACCAGGCGGGAAGAGGGTTTCACTTGCTGATTTGATTGTCTTAGGCGGATGCGTAGCTGTCGAACAGGCCGCCAAGAATGCAGGTTACGAAGTAACTGTTCCCTTCAAACCAGGACGCACGGATGCCCTACAGGAGCAAACCGATGTGGAATCTTTTGCTGTTTTAGAGCCAGTTGCAGACGGGTTCCGTAACTACCAAAAAGCCAAATACATGGTTTCAGCAGAGGAACTGCTGGTTGATCGTGCACAGTTGCTGACGTTGACTGCTCCTGAAATGACAGTTCTAATTGGCGGTTTGCGCGTCTTGAATGCAAACTATGGACAGAACCAACACGGCGTATTCACGAAGCGTCCGGGAACGTTAACTAATGACTTCTTTGTAAACCTGCTTGACATGAACACGGTATGGAAAGCAACAGCCGAAGACCAAGACGTGTTTGAAGGTCGCGATTGCACAACTGGAGAACTAAAATGGACAGGCACCCGTGTAGACCTGATATTTGGTTCTAATTCTGAGCTTAGGGCTTTAGCGGAAGTTTACGCATGTGAAGATTCTCAAGAGAAATTCTTGCATGACTTTATCGCTGCATGGGATAAGGTGATGAATCTTGACCGTTTTGACCTTGCCTGGTCATAGAAGTAAAGTTCTCTTCGCCCCCATTTAGTTTAAATCGATAAAATACGTGTTTTCAACTTTCAGTAAAACTGATAAGGTTCAACTAACAAGAAAAAAATGAAGGTCGTCTATTATGAAAGGATATTCAACAGCAATTGAGAACGAGACAACGAAAAACTCTGAGTTTAGACGAGTGCTCTACACTGGCAAGTATAGTCAGCTTGTCTTGATGAACCTTAGACCCATGGAAGAAATCGGCATGGAAACCCACCCCAACATAGACCAGTTCTTTAGGTTCGAGAAAGGCGAGGGCAAAGTCATCATTGACGGGGTTGAGCATAAGGTTGAAGATGGAGACGCAGTCATCGTGCCTGCTGGCGCAGAGCATAACGTTGTGAATACTTCTGAAAAGTTGGAGTTGAAGCTTTATACGATTTATTCGCCGCCAGAGCATCAAGACAAGGTTGTGCGTCATACTAAAGCAGACGCTGAAGCTTCGCCTGAAGAGTACGACGGCAAACCTACCGAGTAAGCATAAATTTCATTTTTCTTTTTAACGCATTTTCTGAAGTAATTCCAAAAACCAGAGGCTTTACCGACTATATGTTGTCTTTTTTTCTCAGTTCAGCCGAAAATTAATTTTCACAAAAGGTCCAAACACGTTTGAGTATCCATTAATTTTTTGAATTACTCACTATTTTAAGGGCATAATTAACATGTTCAGGATTGGTTAGGGTATACTTGACGTTTATGCTTTCTTTTTCAGCGTTGACTAAACCAGTTTCTTTGAGTTGGTTCATCTGCCAAGTTAACGCTTGAGAAGACACCCCCAAAAACTCGGCGATGTCACGGTGAAGCATTGACGAATTCTGGGTTAGAAGCGTCAAAATTTCGCCTGCAGTTTGATGCCTTGCAAGTGAAACTAACGCCATTTCTTTCTGCGTAAACGTGTCTGCTTGAAAATACCGTTTGTTTTGCCCGTCAATGTAGCTTGTGATGTAGCCGCCTTTTTCCAACACATAAAGATGGTACTGAACAACTCCAACCGATAAACCCAAGCTGCTGCATATACCCCTAAAATGAATGCCTGGTTTGTCTTGGATGTAACTGTTTATTTCTGTACGCGTAGTTTGGTCAAGTAGGTTTGAATGGTTATGTAATCCTGCACCAAGTACAATAGGAACCGAAACAGCCAATCTGTCCAGGTTGTCATGTTGCTGCAAATCAACAAACATAGGCACGTCTGAAGAGGCAGACGCCGCCGTAACTCCAACCGACAAGACTAGCGCCACAAGCAGAACAGTTACTGCAGTTTTCTGGTCCAAAGGGTATCCCTGCAAACGTTTGATACGCCGATATTTATTATATTCTGTAAACAAGTGTACTAATAGTAAAATCTTGTACCATAACCCCTTTCTTAAGCGGCACATAATACATGAAGAGGCACAAGTCAATGTCTGAATCACAGGTTCAAAAGAAAAAACGCAAAAAACAGCAACTCACCACACTTGAGCAGGTACAAGAAGAAAATGAAGTTCAAAACGCCCGGGAAGTCACTGAAGCTCTTGAAGAACTAAAAAAGCAGGGTACACTCCTTGAAATTCAAGTTTGCCCCCGATGCAAAAGCCCCCGAGTTAGACGTGCCCAAAGCATTGGAGGAGACATGTGGGGTCACCTTGGAATGGTGCCGCCAAGCTACGAATGTCCCGACTGCGGCTGGCAAGAACGCATCGTAATAAAAGCAACCAACAAACCCCTCACAGTGCGGGAAGTTGAGTTGATTAGGGAAACCATGGATGAAGAAGACCAAGCCTAATTAACTGTTGCGAAAGCTTAGGTAGGAAGTATTTTGACGGCAAACCAAATCTAAAACATTGCTTCTGCTAGTAACTTTTTATGGTTCCTTTGTAATTGTTTGCTAACTCAATTAATGGACCTTTAACACCCATTCCAACTGCAAGGTTACTTCCACGTATAGCCAGCAGTCTACAACCTTTTTTGATGGAAAACGCTTTTAGGATTTCATCATTCACCTTAAAGGAGCCATTTTCAAATATTTTTAGCCAGCAGTACAAACGGTTCTTGTACTTGACAAGTTTGCCTTCCTCAACCGTGTAACTGTTTAACATTGGGTTATCATCAAGGATGCATTTGAGTTTGCTGTTGTTTAATAGTTCTCTTCGAGATACTCCGAATCCGCCTGTTTTCTTACTGCCCGGCATCAGGATAACTTTACCTTCAATAGCAATCTGGTATTCATCAACCGCCACGTCAGGGATTTTAATTGTTAAATCATCCCTGATTTGGCTCCACCCAAAAACGAATTTTCCACCTGGACCAATCTGCGGCATAACATCACCTGTTAAAGGTTAACTTGTAAGGATTTATTTTTTCCGAGAGATTATTCGATTAAAAAAGGAAGGTTAAACCTCGTAAAGTGTCGAGTCAGGTACTCCTGCTTCTCGGAAAGCTTTTTTGCGGTTTACGCAGGATTCGCATTTGCCGCAGTGTTTTTCACCGTCAAGATAGCATGACCAAGTCAACTCTAATGGTACGCCAAGTTCTACGGCAGACTTGATTACGTCGGATTTTTTCTTGCCATTGTAGGGTGCAGAAATGGTGATTTCTTCGTCGGTGCCTAAACGAGCAGCTTTTTCGAAGGCTTCATAGAATTCGCGTCTGCAGTCTGGGTAGAAGAGTTCGTCTGAGCCATGTGCTCCGTAAAAGATTTTGTCGGCGCCGACGGTGACAGCGTAGGCTACGGCTGCGGAGAGGAAAATGGCGTTGCGGAATGGCACGATGATTGGTTCGGTGAATTCGCTGGTTAATGGGATGTCGCGGTTGACAAGCGCGGTTGTTGTGCTGAAGATTTCTTTGAGTGCTGAGAGGTCAACGATTTTTGTGGTGGTGCCGAGGTTTTCAGCGATTTTTTGGGCTGCCTCGGTTTCTTTAACAGCGATTTGTCCATACTTGAAGGTGATTGGGTAAATTTGGTAGCCTTGTGCTTTTGCCCAATACGCAACCGTGGCGGAGTCTGGTCCACCACTAAGTACAACGACGCATTTTTTGGTTTTAGTCATGCATGTTTTACCTCTACAGTCTTTGTTTCTTGACCAGTCCATTGTTGGATACCTATTTTTTTGAGCAGTTTGAACAGTGGCCAACCGATGAGAACAGATGCAACAAAGTTTCCAACTGCAACGTAAGCAATGCTAAGTGGCAACGGAATATTGAACGGTGCGGATAGCATCCAACCGACAGTAACGCCTAAAACGGCGGAGTAAGCGGTGCAGGTTGCAATCACTGTGTAGTCATTGTTTGTTCGTTTGTAAACATAGTAAACTATGAAAGCCATCACAAACGAGGGCACAGTGTTAAGTAAATCGATGGGTCCAAGCGGCGAAA
The DNA here is from genome assembly GCA_042296865.1 of Bathyarchaeia archaeon. GTDB lineage: Archaea > Thermoproteota > Bathyarchaeia > Bathyarchaeales > Bathycorpusculaceae > Bathycorpusculum. Next base: position 1,198,174 of record CP170178.1, read on the forward strand.
AAATGTTTGCAACAAATACTCCCAAAGTGTGTCCCAAGACGCCTGCAAATCCAAGCAAAGGGACAGCGGCAACTAAAGCGTCTGCCACTCGTACTTGAATGGGTCCATAGGACAGTGATGGAAGAAAAATTACTAACGCAGCATAAAGTGCGGCGTATACCGATATTAAAGCTAAAGTTTTGGTTTTTTGCATTGAATCCTCCCTACCCCGGGTTTTATACTTGGCGGAACGGGTGGGAGACCTCACCCGCCAATTGCAGACAGAAATCGTTGGGTATCATAAAAAGTTTTGCCGTTAAAGTCTAACTTGGAATATTCCGTAATTGAAATACGCCTTATAACTAAACTCGTTCATAGTAAGAATCAAGAAAGCGCTTAGGTAGAAAGGGGCTAAGCACTAAAGAGAAAGGGGAAGAAAGGAACTCAAGGGAGAGGAGAAGGCTCCCAAGGGGAAAGGAGAAAAGTAGAGGAGAAAGGAGAAGGCAAAAAATGAAGTGTCCATCATGCGATAGAAGAATTAGTGTTGATTTGAAAACCAAAGAGTGCAGTTGTCATCAATGCGGTTGGCGTAAAACCTTTGGCAAGTAAACACTATTTACCTATCTAAAATTTTAAAAGTAGCCTGCGCTAACTGGTTTTCGGTGTAATATTTTGCAGTTTGATGATTGTATAAAATTTTCAAACGACAACCCCTCAAGCTATATAGCCACAACTGAAGGCGACCAGCCAAGAGTACGTGGCATGCTGATGTGGTTTGCCGACAAAACAGGATTCTACTACAATACGGGAGCAACAAAAGACCTCTACAAGCAACTTCAAGCTAACCCTAAAGTTGAACTCTGCTTTTTTGACCCTAAAAGCCAAAACCTGAAAATGATGCGGGTAACAGGAAAAGCCGAATTTGTTAATGATATCGATCTAAGAGAGAGACTTGTCGCTGAAAGACCGTTTCTTAAGCAGATGGGTTTAACCGCTGAAAGCCCAGGTTTAATCTTGTTCCGTGTACCTAAAGGGGAAGCTTTCTTTTGGACTTGGGATACAAACTTGGAGCCAAAGAGAAAAATAAGCTTCGGCTAAACTTGCAGTTAAAAGGTTTCTTGATGTACGAACTCGCTGGGCATTCTTCTGGGTGTTGGAACCGGCGATTCAGCAGGGTAACCAACAGGAATCATTGCGACCGGACGCATATCTTTAGGTGCATTAACCACTTTTTTCACGTCATCTTCCTTAAAAGCGCCAATCCAGCATGTGCCTAAACCTAAACTGCACGCTGTTAAAAGGATGTTTTCGGTAACTGCAGCTGTGTCCTGAATACAGTACAAGTCACGTCCACGGTCACCGTAACTGGCTTTTGCCTTTTTAAGGTCCGCACAAACCACAAACACCAGCGACGCCGTCTGAATCTGTTTCTGTCCAAACGCTGCAGTAGACAGGCGCTGTTTTTGCGGTGTTTGCCGTATAATGACCAATTGGTATGCTTGGCTGTTTCCTGCGGTTGGTGCTAAACGGGCGGCGTCTATTAGTTTTTCAACCATTTCTTCTGGAACAGTTTGATTAGTAAACTGACGTATGCTTCTTCGGTTTTTTATGGCTTCAAAAACTTCCACTTCTTATAACTCCACTTTTTACTGTAACATTTACCCGTAAAAGTCTTATCTTTATTGTGCATTTGTTTCTGCTTGGATGATGAGCCTAGAGTCACTGAGCCAAAAGCCGTGATATTGACTCGACGGGCGAACTGACACAAGGTGCTGGACAATTCTAGCACTTCCGAAAAGAGTAGCCTGATTGAATTATTTTTAGTTGGATACGCAAGAAAGTATCTTATTTTAGTTATCAAACGCTAAAACTGCATAGAAGTTACTTCTATAAAACTTTAATAGCTAAGTCTTTTGATATCTAAGCGAGAAAGGGAAAAATAATGAAAAAGTTAGCATCTGCCATAATTTTAACAATTTTACTTCTAGCAACATACACATTAACATTAAATATGAATACGGCTCAAGGACTGTCTGATGTTGCTCCGCCTTCAATTGTTGATTTAAGTTTTAATCCTGAAACAATCGATGTAAGTGCTAGCTCTCATTTGGTCACTATTACTCTGCATGCTACCGACGACTTGTCTGGAATTAGGCAATGTGACATATACTTTAGAAGCCCATCAGGAAACCAATACAGAAGCACAAACTTCTGGGGCGATCCTGCTTTAGGAGATGCAAACGATGGAGTTTATGAACACACAATAGAGTTCTTCCAATATAGCGAAGCCGGAACATGGCAAATTGATACTCTACGCTTAACTGATAAAGCAGGCAACTACAAAGATTATAGCGCAGATTCACTAGCAAACATAAACCTACCAAACACCATACAAGTGATAAGCATACCTGATGTTGCTCCGCCTTCAATTGTTGATTTAAGTTTTAATCCTGAAACAATCGATGTAAGTGCTAGCTCTCATTTGGTCACTATTACTCTGCATGCTACCGACGACTTGTCTGGAATTAGGCAATGTGACATATACTTTAGAAGCCCATCAGGAAACCAATACAGAAGCACAAACTTCTGGGGCGATCCTGCTTTAGGAGATGCAAACGATGGAGTTTATGAACACACAATAGAGTTCTTCCAATATAGCGAAGCCGGAACATGGCAAATTGATACTCTACGCTTAACTGATAAAGCAGGCAACTACAAAGATTATAGCGCAGATTCACTAGCAAACATAATCCTACCAAACACCATACAAGTGATAAGCATACCTGATGTTGCTCCGCCTTCAATTGTTGATTTAAGTTTTAATCCTGAAACAATCGATGTAAGTGCTAGCTCTCATTTGGTCACTATTACTCTGCATGCTACCGACGACTTGTCTGGAATTAGGCAATGTGACATATACTTTAGAAGCCCATCAGGAAACCAATACAGAAGCACAAACTTCTGGGGCGATCCTGCTTTAGGAGATGCAAACGATGGAGTTTATGAACACACAATAGAGTTCTTCCAATATAGCGAAGCCGGAACATGGCAAATTGATACTCTACGCTTAACTGATAAAGCAGGCAACTACAAAGATTATAGCGCAGATTCACTAGCAAACATAATCCTACCAAACAGCATAATAGTTGTTCCTTTTGTTAATGTTGTTCCTGAGGTTCCGCTTGGAACATTAATGGCTACACTTGCTATGGTTATGTGTTTAGTTGCGTTTGTTGCATACAAAAAACTCGCATAACATCCACAGCTATTTGGGGAAGTAAACCCTTCCTCCAAAACCTAAATCAAACACTCTTTTTTAGCTATTTTTTGCTACGTTTTGTCACACTAAGAATCATTATAATAACAAGCAAACCCTAAAAGCCAACCTACCAAAGCCTAATGTTTTCGATTTGGTAGCGGAAAATTTATCAGTGCAGCAGACATGAACAAGAGAGCTTAAACACGCAAAAATTGCGACGCCCAAACAAATCGAGGTGAAACAAAATATGGTTGAAATGAAGATTGACGCCAACGAACTTAAAGGCAAAAGCGGCATGGTCCAAAAATACGTTGACTTCCTTAAAGAAAAAACCAGCGCAGACGTAAACAGCGACGCTAACACTGTCACAGTTAAAGGTGAAGGACCAGCAGTAGCTAAAAAATACCTACGCATCTTAACAAAAAAGTTTCTGCACAAGAACGAGTTAATTGACTCTTACCGTGTTATTGCTGACGAAGGCGAAAATGCATTGCAAATCAAAGAACGCAAACTAAACGAAGAAGATTAAACCTTCTTTTACCCTTAAACAAATTTTGTTTTGCATGTTTTTCAATTTTTTAAATGTTAAAGTAGGGTTTGGAAGAGGTTCAACGGATACATCGGCATGGGTGGTCCAAGGTAAATCTCCATGTCTTCAATGGCGCTGATTTTACGCATTTCTTCTTTGAACCTAAAAAGCTCACTAAACGCCTGCAGAGTTAAAATTAAAGCTAAATCGTAAGGCCCAATAAGGTGTGTCACGCTAAGCATGTTTGGAAATGTTAACAGTTGATTGTATACTTCCGTGACTTTACTTTTGTTAGCAACTTTAACGAAAACAAAAGCGTGCGCGTTATAACCTAACTTTTTAAGGTTAACAGTAACAGTTGAAAGCGTTAACACGTTCCCCCTTAGCCGTCTATAACGTTGAATCACGTTTTTAGTTGATATCCCAGTTTGTTCAGCAATTTTTCTAAAAGTGGTTCGTGAATGCTGAGTAAGTATTTTAGCAATTTTACGGTCCAAAGCATCCAGTTCAGCAGGCGGTTTAGTAGCCGCTAAAAACCTTGGAGTAACCTTATTTTGCGGAGTTTCAAAGCCATTGTTAAAGTTTATTATTAAATTTTCTGGATGGTCAGTGTTTGAAACTTCGGCCCAAATCATGGCGTCAACTTTTTTTATTAACTCATTTGATTCTATATCTTCCAATATAGCGGCGAGTTCTTGCATGTCAGTTAAAGATATTTTTGTTGTGATGTTGTACTTCCCGTAAACTTTAACTGCACATTGAATGTAGGGTTTGCTTTCAAGAAACGCCAAAACCTTTTTTTCATCATCAACGCTTGTTAGAATACCAATATCACAAATGCATTTATAACCTAAGCTTTGCGGATTAACTTGCATGATTTCACCGTTTATTACGCCGATGCGCCATAGTTTCTTGTAGCGCATTCTAACGGCTCCAACGGTGATGTTACATATTTTGGATAGTTCTGTAAAACTGGTTCTTGATTCCTTTAAAAGCTGGCGCAGGATTTTTGCGTCAGTTTCATCAATTTTAAGCCGCTCAGTCAAATTAATTACCTTTTTAATTGTCTTTTTTTGGGGGCTTTTTTGGAACAACCCGTTGTTGTTCCATGTTTAACACTTTTTAATTAAACAACTATTCTACCGCTTTGTTTTTAAAACTTGCTAAAAGGTTAAATTGAGTATTAAAAAAAAGGGCAAAAAAACAGCAATACGCTACTTTGTATATACGAAAAATGATGAGTTAAATGAAAAAAAATTGTTATAAATTATGCAATTTGAAAATTAAAAAAATAAATGGTTCCGCTTAAAGAAGCGGATAAAAGATATTCAAAGGTTGCGCCCTAAACACTGGACCAATATATGTGTCAACGCTCTCTATGTTAGTCATTTTACGCATTTGATCCTGAAGATAAAACTGGTCTTTGAAATCTTCCAGTACATTAATAGTCATCAAGTCATAAACGCCAATCATTCTGACAAGCACAATCGTGTTGGGCAAACTAAGAATCTGCGAATAAACCTCCGGCATCTTACTGCGATTAGACACTTTAATGAAGTTATGGGCATAAGCATTATAGCCTAGTTTTGTTAAATCCAAAGTGACGGTTGAAAGCCCCAAAAGGTTCCCTTCAAGCTTTTTGAACCTTTGAATTGTATTCTTTGTGGAAATACCCAGTTGTTCCGCAATTTTCTTGAAAGGCATCCGTGAATTAGCGGAAAGAATCTTGGCTATTTGGCGGTCTTTCTCGTCTATGTCTACCTCTTCGTTGTTGATAGGCGGCGTTTTTTTGAGAAGAATGCTGCCTTCTTCAATGATTGGCTCTGGCTTGATAATCAGGTTTTCGTTATGATCCATGTCGTTAGCGTTTGCCCAAATAAGGGGATCAACGTGTTTAATGTAAATGTTTGACTCCAAGTCTTCAATAATTGTGGTTAAATCTCTGAGGTCCTTCAAAGCGACTTTTATTGCCAGATTGTATTTGCCGAACATACCAAAAGTATGCATGACGTAAGGCCGTGTTTTTAAGAAGTCAATCACTGCTTTCTCGTTTTCTATTGCAGTAAGGATACCTATGTCTGCAATGCATTTGTAGCCGAGACTGTGAGGGTTTACCTGCATGATATGACCGTTGATAATTCCTGCTTTTATCATGTTTTTGTAGCGCATTCGGACAGCACCGATTGTGATTTTGCATTCTTTGGCTATGTCTGTGAAGCTGGTCCTAGAGTTCATTAGCAAAATTTTGAGTATTTTTGAATCGATTTGGTCTATTTTTTTTCGGTTTTGCACAAGCATTTCTCGACATACTCCTTTATTAATTTAGCACTTCTTTAACCTGCCTATTAGGGAACGTATTATACAATCGTTTAAAATATTCCTGCATAAAACTGATTTTCCCCGTGGCGTCTTAGAAAAAAATTGAAAACTAAATTCAAACTTTAACTGTTCGGCATAAGAAAAAACAAATAAAAAAGAAAAACTCAAAAAGCAATTAAAAATTTTTTAATTTGGGAAAAAATTCAAATGTCACTCCAAAATGATTTTGTTGGAAAAAGGCTGAATAGGCTCAGACATTACTGCTTAAGCGATTGTAGTATTGTCCGTAAAATTGCAATCTCTCCTTAATTTACAAGCCTCAGCAAACTTCTTTTCCAATCAATCAATTCTTGTCCATAATTGAGGAAAACTAAAAAATGTCCAGTAACCTATGTTTCGTTGGAGTTTTATCTTCATGACGTATAACGAGTTACGGAAAGATTACCTACTTAATCGTTGGGTAGTAATCGCTACAGAACGAGGCAGAAGACCAACCGATTTTGCCAAACCCAGAAATGAACCCCAAAAAACCAGCAACTGTCCAATGTGCGTTGGCAACGAGCATGTTACGCCGCCTGCAAGCATGCTTTACCTAAAAGAAAACGGTCAAATCAAACGCGGCGTTGACCCAGCCACAGGAGAACGCCCAAAAAATTGGCTTATACGCAGTTTCCCTAACCTTTACCCAGCTTTTGTTCCACCAAAAAACCCCAACGACATTAACGACATTTATAAAAGCAACCTTTTAGGTTACGCCATCGGCGAGCATGAAGTTTTAACTGAATCGCCCAATCATAATGAGGGCCCAGCTGAAGCAGAGTTACCACAGCTTGAACTTTTAATCAAAGCGTACATTGACAGACTCACCGAGTTTAGCGGTAAGCCTTATGTAAAGTACGTGCAGATTTTTCGCAACTATGGACCAGAGGCAGGCGCTTCACTGTCTCATCCTCACAGTCAAATTATTGCCACACCAATGATTCCATCAAACGTTGCTGAAGAACAAGCGGCATGCAAAGCCTATTTTGAAGAGAAAAAAAAATGTTTCTTCTGCGATTTAATCCAGAAAGAAGTTCAAGGTCCACGGGTGATTCTGGAAAATGAGCATTTTCTGGTTTTTGCGCCATACGCAAGCATTACGCCGATGGAGTTCTGGATACTGCCCAAAAGGCACTCAGCCAACATGGTTGACCTTTCAGAAACTGAAATCTCAGTTTTTGCTAAAACACTAAAAGTTAGCCTTAAAGCCTTAAAGGATTTAGTGAACAATCCACCGTACAATTACGGTTTCCACCTTGCCATAAACAAGGACGCCCAAGACAGTTACCACTGGCATCTTGAAGTGTATCCGAAACTGGCAGTTTGGGCAGGCTTTGAGTTAAGCACAGGCATCTTCATCAACACGGTAACACCAGAAAACGCTGCCATGGAACTTAAAAAAGCAATAACCACTTAAAATTTAGCGACTTCCAACGCAGGTTCAATGCCAAGCACGTCTTCCACGTAAGCCCGCAGCAGTTCAGCTACACTCCAGGCTTGAGCGATGCAGCCGCGGGGCTCATTTGGCGGGTCACAATCAAAAATTTCGTTTATCGACCCTAAACCTCCCTGATGAGTAGTTTCCCCAAGAAGGGGCAACACAAAATTTTGCAGTGCAAGCTTGTGTGGTTCAGAATTTTCCCCGTAAACTTTCAGGTAAGCCGTGATGAAGGGTCCAAGAAGCCAAGGCCAAATTGTGCCATTATGGTATGCGGTGTCTCTGCTTCGGCGGTTTCCTTCGCATTTGCCAACAAACTTAGGGTCATCCAACGATAGCGTGCGTAAACCGTAGGGCGTAACAAGCTCGCTGTTTACTAAATCAACTATTTGCTTTGACAAAGTTGTGTCTATCATGCTGAAATCTAGTGAGACGGCTATAATTTGGTTGGGACGAATTGAAGCATCAACCCCAGACATGTCTACAACATCGTAAAGGCACGCTTTTTTGGGATTCCAGAATTTTTCGTTAAAACTTGCCTTGGCTTTACCTGCGATTTCAGCGTAATGTGTTGCTAAATTGGTTTCTTTAAACTCGTTTGCCAGAAGCTGCATGGTTTTGAGGGCATTGTACCATAGGGCTTGGATTTCTACGGCTTTGCCTTTTCTTGGGGTAACGTCTTCGCCGTCCACATGAGCATCCATCCATGTCAACCTTGACCCGTGTGCAAGTAAGCCGTCAGTGTCAAGGTGAATGTTAAAGAGGGTTCCTTTTTCGTGGTTTGCAATTATTGTTTTTAGAGTGTCCCAAAGGTTCTGTTTTACGTAATCAAAGTTGCGGGTGTATTTTATGTACTGCAAGACTGCGTTGATGTACCAAAGTGTGCCGTCAACCGTATTGTATGATGGTTGGGCTGATTTGTCAGTGATATAGTTTGGGATGAGCCCATCGCTGCAGTACTGGATAAAATTGGAAAGGATATCTTCAGCGTCGCTGTATCTGCCTGTGACAAGCATTAATCCCGGCAATGAAATGAAGGTGTCTCTGCCCCATGGTTCAAACCAGTGGTACCCTGCAATGATAGATTTGCGTTTTTGGAAGTTTTGAACTATAAAGGCGTCGGCTGCTTGAAGTATCCAGTTTAACCAGTCAGTCATCGGCACCGAAGAATGCAACTCGTAAAAATCCAAAAGCACACTATTCAGGCGATCCAGTTCATGATTGAAAGCTTCCATTGTTTGGTCCATGTGGGAACCGATGGAGTTGAGAATTAAGTGGTTTTCTTGAGCATCCCGGCTTGCTGCTGTAGTCAAAGCAAATGTGGTTTCGCTTTCTGCGGGAACCGTGACTTCGAAGATTCCAGGTTGATAGCAGTCATCATTGCTTGATTCACCCCGGAATTCTTCGTCGCGGTAAAGCAGGCGGTTTACCCAGTTGCCCTTTTCCTTGAAAGCGCCGTTAGTAACGCGGCAGGTAATGGTTGTGTTTTGTTCAGGGAAGAACAATTCAACTTCTTTGCTGCTTTGACGCTGGGTCAGGTGCATGGGAGTTTTTTGATGGTCTGTAATGTTATGGTAATAGCGACAGTTCACCATGGGGTAAATAACCATTTTAGCGTCAATGCCATTTTGGTTTGTTACTTTGTACAGGACGCAAGCGGCGTTTTTGAGTTTAGGCATAAAAACAGTCTTGCTTACCTCTAAATCTCCAACCCTGTAAGTGTAGGTTGGAAAGGGGTTGATAGAGAACTGCGTTAGATACTTGTAACCTTGAGGATAAATTGTGTCATTAAACTCGTTGCTGCCAAGCCTGAAAACCTCATTGCCTAAAGTTATATCTTCATCGAGTTTTGAAAGACAAACCATGCGGTCACCCGGCGGATTCAAAGCTGCAACAAGCAACCCATGATACTTCCGCGTGTTTATGCCCAAAACTGTGCTGGAAGCGTAACCGCCGATGCCGTTTGTTATCAGCCATTCCTTCTGGATTAAATCCTTAAAATTGCCCAGTGCTTGTTGGTTGAAGGTTATGGCTGGCAACTGCATGTTAGGTCATCAGTTTTGCTACGTTTTTGTCTCGGGGCACGCAGAAGTAGTTGGCTACTGGTACGCATTTGGTTCGGAACAGGTGCAGGTGAGGTTTAGTATACTTGTACTCGGTGAGCGTTTCGGCGTAGCCCATGCCTTTAGCGATAACCAGTTTAGCTTCATCGTACACTTTTAAGAATTCTTTGGAAACTTCATTTTTCAAAAGTCCAACAGCGTCGGTTCCAGTGGTTATAACTTCGTCTGCAAGCTTATCCATGTTCGAAATCTCTACGTCCTCTAATGTGGCGTCATTAATTACTGGTCCACCCTTGACAACGTAGATAACTCTTAATCCCATGTTCTTCAACTGCTCAACAAGCAATGTGTCAAAAACGATTTCTCCCGCGTTATCGGCAAGAAACAGTACACTGTCAGATTTTTTGGTTATCTCATAAGCTTTGTCAATATCGTCTATTGCTAAGTCTTTGGCGGCGTCTTTGATTATCTTTGATAGGTCTTTTAAAGTAAATTTGTGACCAGGAATATCAAACTCCATAATGTTACCGACGATTGCGCAGAGGCACGCTTTCTTGAAACGTTCCTGCTGAGTGTAACTGGAATGAATAAACTTTTTTGCTTGCGGTAACAGTTTGAGGGCTTTTTCGTTGGCTGCTTTCTTGTTTTGCTTGTACGGGTCAGGATTACTTGTTAACATGCGGATTAAGCGGTCTCTTTTGGTGCCGATGTCAGCGGCAACCGTGGATGGTTTGAATTCTTTGTTAACCAGTTTAACAATTTCAGCCATGCATCTAAACCGGAGTGCAGGGTTAGTGGTGGCTTGATAAATTTGGATTTGACCCCGCGAAATCATGCAGGCGGCGCATTCAGGTTCAACTTTCAAGGTTTAGTCACTGCAACTTAACGTGTTGCGTCAGCAAATGCACATAGAATGCTATTTGGGTCTTTCGCCTTGACAATACCACTTGCAACCAGTACTCCTCGTGTTCCAAGCTTAAGCGCAATGGCGACGTCTTCGGCTTGACTGATGCCTGCGCCACATAAAATCGGCATCTCCGAGTTTATTTGACGCACAAGTGTGACTGTGTCAGTTACAACTTCAGGTTTAGCTTTAGAAACTGGAATTCCCGTGCCGATAAGTTCAGGAGGCTCAATTGAGGTTATGTCTGGTTTTAATGCGGCAACTGCAGCGCTTGTTGCAGGGTTGTTTGCGCAGGCGCATGAGATGAGCCTTTTCTCTTTTGCAAGCGCCACTGTCGCTTCAATGTCTATTAGGCGTAACTGTCGTTCTGAATGGTTAATAAGCGTGCCAACTGCGCCTGCCTCTTTAATGGCTTCAGCAAGAATGTGACCAGTACTGTTACCGGGTTTTATAGGGTCAAGATGCTGGGCAAAAACTGGAATATCCACGGACTCAGCGATTTTAGCTAAATCCACAAACTGCGGGGCAACTATGATTTGAACGCCGGTTTCTTTGCTGGCTTTCTCTGCCTGTTTTGCAAGCTCCACAGCTTTTTTGCCGGTTGATTCAAGATAAGTTTTGAAATTTACGATAATCATAGGCTCGTTTAGCTTCAACTTGTTTTCCTCCCTTTAGCGTTAGGGCTAACTGCTTTTATTATTTACCATATAAAAACTCAAAACTGATGACGTTAAGCCGCCGGTGTAGATGCAGTTTGGATTGGTATTACGGCTTTTCTTGCTGCTTCTTCGGTTAGCATGCCTACGAGTTGCCCATTTTTAACCATGGCAGCGCGTTTTATTTTTTTCTCTCGCATAATCTGCATGGCATTAATCATTGATTCGGCCTCGTCAAGAATAATCAGCGGCGTATAACTGAGGTCTTTTGCAAGGGTTTTAACAGGGTCTTTATGTAACTCGATTATGTCTCTTAGGATGTCTCTGTCACTTATTACGCCGATTGGCCTGTGATGTTCGGTTATAAGCACAGAGTTAACGCTGTTTTGAAGCATCGCGCCAACAAGTCTCGAAACAGTTTCGTTAATAGGAACATCAATTCGGGGCAGTTTCATGCCTGCTTGACTGCTTACTTCTGAAATGTCTATCCCGCGTTTCCAAATGTCGTTTAACATTTCGCTTGTGCGTTCAATTTGGCTGGCGTCTGTAGAGTAGAATGTGTCAGGCAGGTAAAAGGCTGATTCACTTGTCCAATCGCTTAACGGGGGCATTTTAAACATGAACAGGTGTTTGTCATCAACCAGCATCATGGTCATGTAACTGATTGGAACATGCTTAATTTGGTAACGTGAAGACAGTTTCTGTGCAGGCTCCAAATTGTCAAGGTCAATTGACGCCATAATGCGGACTTTAAGGTCTTTTTCTAGAAACTGCACTAAAGGGTCATCTTCGGCAAGTCGGTTGATGCTCTGTGAAGTGGTAATTATTACAACATCTTTTTTGGCGGTTTCAAGTACTTTGGTAACTTTATCCCATGCTTCATCTGCACTTTTAATTACGACTGTTTCACCGATGGGTATACCGCTTTTCAATTCATCAACGCGTCTTGAAGCTTCCACACCAATAGACCACATCTGTTCAAAAAACGCTTTCAGAACCGAGATGAACATTTTGTCGTTAATCCATAAACCTTCATCTTCAAGGTTTAAAACAGAGGTTTCGTTTCCAAACGGAGCGTAAAGAAGGGCTTCTTCCTCATCTTTGATTAAGAAGCGTGGGAAAAACTTTGAACTCATACCCATATGCCGCATTTTAATGTTAAGACGGTCTTCAGTTATGTTGCGGTCTATTCTTTCTACAATTTTCAGGTTCTCGTTTGATATGTCAGTGATTATTTGAAAGTTAACATTACGGTTTTTTGAGGGATCAAAGGCTGAGTCAAAAATGCCTGCGATGTCCTCTTGAATAAGCCCCAAACCAGTAGTTAAGAATAAGACTTGCTTGTTGGATTCTTCAATCATGCTTATCATTTTTGAATGAATTTTTTTCTTGCCGGTGATGATTGAGAATTTAGCTACAGGATACTCTGATTCAGGTGTACTGATTGATTTCCAGGCGACTAGAAGATTCTGTTTTTGCTCGTTTAGGTTTATGACTTCATTTTTCTTTGCGTTAATGAAAGTGTCAACAAGGTTCTCGAATGGCACAATAGTGAAGCGTGTTGGCCTTTCAAGAGTAGCCTCAATGAAGCCTTTTTCCTGCAGTTTCTTAAATGTACGATAAGCTTGTACGCGCTCCATTTTCAAGCGTTTAGCGACAAAACTTGTGGATTGTACGCCGCTTTTCGCAAGGAACATGTAAACTTGGATTTCGCGTTTTGAAAGCCCCAGTATCTGCAGAAAACGTGTAATATCCTTTTCACTCAAACCTAGTAAGCCGCCTAACGATAAAATCCAGTGTTTCCATTATTTTTAATGTTTACGCATTTATATAAAGGATAGCATGTTTGTAAACTTAATTTTAACCGTTAACCTGCTTTTTAAAGGTGGGATAGCGTTTATTAATCTGGAAAAACATTGGTAAAATTACGGAAAGAATGCTACGCTGAGGAATCAAATCGAAAAATGGATTTGTTCTGGTTATTGTTGCATCCATTTAACGATTTAGTTCCTTCAAGCGTATCGAGTTAAGGTGGAGAAGGATTCACATTAATTTAAGGAGGTTTACATGTGTCTGAAAACAAAAAAACTATTCTGGTTATTGATGATGACAAGTCTATTCTTAGGACATTCACGCGTATTCTCCAGAAAAGCGGGTACGAAATAGACGTTGCCGAAACAGGCAAAGAAGCTATCGAAAAAGCTGACAGCCACCATTATGACCTTGCCTTGGTGGATATTCGGCTTCCCGACATGGATGGAACAGAACTCCTAGCTAAACTAAAAGTGCAACTTCAAAACACCGTGAAAATCATGATTACGGGTTTTCCATCCTTGGAGACAGGCGTTAAAGCCCTTGACGAAGGTGCCGACGCGTACCTTGTTAAGCCAGTAAAACCTCAGGAACTTCTGGTGCTGCTTGACGAAAAACTAAAGCATCATGAAGAGCAAGTCGCAAAAACATAAAATTCAACCATTTTTTCTTAGACTCAAACTGATTAGTTTGAAACAAAAAAGTGTTTTTATCTTAATCTTAACCAATACAACCTCTTTCCTATTTTTAATTATACCTTACGCGTCAGCGCAAACACAAACAGGCGACCCTGTTCAAACTGCGTTTCCAAACCTAACTTTTAATCAACCTACTTCAATAGTAAACGACGGCTTTACTAACAGGCTTTTTGTAACTGAGCAAACTGGCAGAATAATGGTTTTCAATAATTCCCAAAACGTCAGTTCCTCAACGGTTTTTCTTGACCTGACTGACAGGGTGGTTTCAGGCGGAGAACAAGGACTTTTAGGTTTAACGTTTCACCCAAATTTTGAACAAAACGGTTACTTTTACGTCAATTACGTCGCTTCTAACCCGCTTAGAACAGTTATCGCCCGTTTCACTCAACCCGAAGGTTCCAGCGTCGCCGACAAAAACAGTGAACAAATCATTTTAACGGTTAACCAGCCGTTTTCGAATCATAATGGTGGACAATTAGCTTTTGGACCTGACGGTTACCTTTACATTGGCTTAGGTGATGGCGGCTCACCTGGTGACTCTATGGGTAATGGGCAAAGCCTTTCAACTTTGTTGGGCAAAATTTTGCGCATAAACGTTGATTCATCCACAGCTGGACGCAACTACGCAATCCCACAAGATAACCCCTATGTCGGCAACAGTTTAGGCTACAGAGAAGAAATCTACGCTTACGGCTTTCGCAACCCATGGCGTTTCAGCTTTGACTCCGCAAACGGTCAGCTTTGGGTCGGCGATGTTGGACAAAACAGTATAGAAGAAATCGATTTGGTTAGCATCGGCAAAAATTACGGGTGGAACATTATGGAAGGCACGTTATGCTATAACCCCGCAAGCGGTTGTAACCAAACTGGACTTGAACTGCCAATATGGAATTACACGCATGACCTTGGCAACGCTATAGTGGGCGGCTACGTTTACCATGGTTTTGCTATTCCCAGTTTAACGGGTTCTTATGTTTACGGCGATTTTGGTTCAGGCAGAATATGGGCGCTTACCTACAATGGAGACAGCGTTTCAAATGTTTTGTTGGCAGACACTGACCTAAACATTGCCTCTTTCGGGCTGGATTTGCAGGGTGAACTTTATTTTGGCGCTTTCGACGGAAAAATCTACCAGTTAAATCCAGAAGTCATCCCCGAAATGCCTGTACCATCAATGCTATGCATCCTGTTTGTTGCTTCAACAGTCGCCTTAATGGTTTTTAGAAAGAGCTTAAAACGGGAGTCGATTAAGCCCCTAAAAACAAGATTTGCTGAATAGATTTAGAGCTTACTTGCATGATTTGATAACAATATTATTTTCAAGCACATATGGAACTTATTGTGGGATAGCCTTAAGAATGGTGCTTTTGGTTACGTGTGTATGATTCAAGGTTTGAAGGGCTTTGCCCAGTTTATTTCTGTTGAACGCGGCTTGATGCTTTTCATGATTTCAGTCGGCGCAACCTTCCTCACGGGCGGAACACTCGCTTGGATGCCAGCGCTTTTTCTGGGCGTTATTGTGTTCTGTATTTGGAGCGCAGTTGATGCCATGAACAACCTGTGCGACGTAGACTTAGACGTACTCTCAGACCCTAAACGCGCAGAATTCACCAAAAAACTAGGCAAAATAGGCTTATTTGTCACCTTGGGCTTTACTGGGTTATCATTAGCGTTAGGCGCAGCAACCTTGATGCCTTACGTTCTATTGTTTGTTGGTTTTGGCATTCTTTTCGGCGTCTTATATTCAGTGCCGCCTTTTCGCCTGAGAAAAACCGTTTACAAACCCATAGTTAACTTCACAGTCGGCGCAGTTCCCGTAATGATTGTCGCCGCATTTTTCAATTCTTTCTCAGCCAACGTCATCGCGCTTATCGTTCTAATCGGTGTAACCACTGCAATAAACAGCCTCTGGGAAGACCTTGCAGATTTTGCTTCGGATTTTCACAGCGGGTCACGAACAATCCCCATCATCATGGGCTTTAGAAACGGTTTACTGTTCACAATCGTGATGGGTTACGCGATGCTGCCTTTGATGGTGCTGGTTGGCGTGCTTTTCCAGTTGCCAACAGTGTGGTATGGCGCATTAACGGTACTTGCAGGGTTTATCACGTTGCGGTTAATCCAGAAACGCAATACCCTATTTAAAAAACAAGTGACAGAAAACAAGGAACTGTTCAAACTCGGCGAAACCTTAGCCAAAGACTTTGTCATAATCGCCATCGTGTTCACGTTAAGCTTAATGATAAGCAGCCTACTAAAAATCAACCCAATATTCTAACTTTCTAAATTATCCAAACTGGCTGTTTTTCGTTTCTTTACAATAAATGTTACGCCAAGGGCAATACCGATTGTTAGAAAAGCCGCAATAATTATTACGTACAGGTAAATATTTTTTAAAATTAGGAATTGTATTTTTTCTGAAGTTTGCCCATGCTCTGTTGTAGCGAAGAGAAGCAAGTCATAGTTTCCATCGGCGAGTTGGTTTAAAGTTGTGTTTCCTTTGAGGGCTTTTTCAGAAATTAATACGCTGTTTTGGTAGAGGTAGTAATGTGCATCTTGTATTTCGCCGTTGACGTTAAAGGTCAAAGGCACGGTTGGGTCAAAGTAGATTTGGCATGTTGGAGAAAGCGTTTTTAGGTTTGCAATTACGTAATGCGAGTTTACTGTGAAGCTTTGAGTGTCAATCATGTTGCCGGATTGGGCTTCTAAAGTGTGGCTGCCTTCAGACAAGTATTCGAGAGTTATGTGGGCGGTGTATTTTTTAAAATCTTTCTCTTCTAAAGAACCATTGATAGGTCCACTAGAAACTGCAAAATCCAAATCGTCAACAATCGCTTGCGGTTGCCCATCCACAGAGTAGGCTACGCTGTCAAGTTTTGGGGAATCAATAGGCATGTAAACATAAATGTTGAATTCGACGGTGCTGTTAACGTAGCCGCCGATTGATTTTAAAGGATAACTGACTTGTATGCCGGGCACTTGGTACACGCTGATAGGGTTGGCGTAAGCAAAGTCAAAGTTTTGCATTGCAACCAAATTCAAAACTAGAAGTGTCAAAACAATCGTTGCTGCATATACCAGTTTCTTCATTGCGTTTCCATTTCTTACTTATTAAGATGACGCTTAAGTAAGTTGCCTATTTTATTGTCTATATTAAAAAGCAGGTATGCTTATCAAAATTATTAACCCCTTAAATGTTAGGGTCAAGTTTTATGTAAATTAAAGCCCTCCTACTATTTAGGGTGAACAGTAAAAGATGAAAGTTATCGTGTTTTACGACTCAAAATACGGCAACACCAAGCTGGTTGCAGAAAAAATCGCTGAAGGTTTAAAAAGCGAAGGAGCAGAAGCAGATTTGGTTTACGTAAAAGAAACGACACTTGACGGCACGATTAATGCTGACGCAGTAGTGTTTGGTGCACCCAACCATATGGGCAGACCTTCCCGAACCATGAAGACGTTTATTGACCGTTTAGCAGGCGTTGACTTAAAAACCGAGAAAGCCGCGGTTTTTGGCACTTACGCGGGCAGAGAAAGACAGCAGGACAGGGCTGAGAAGAAGCTTGAAAAGCTGGTTACAGAAAGGTTGCCCCGTCTAAAGCAGGTTGTTTCGGGATTGTCAGTTAGAGTGAACGGAGTGTCAGGTCCAGTAGTTGAGAGTGAACTGCCTAAATGCATAGAGTTCGGCAGGGCAATTGCGGGTCAACTTAATAGTCTAAATTCATAAATCCCTAAATCTTCATTTTAAACTTATGCAGCGTCACAAGTATCCTCGTAACAGCGCCGGCAGCCGAATGATAACTGCTTTTCCCAAAGTAGACATTGGCACACAAATCGCTGCAATCGAACGTATGTTGGAGCAGAATGCTGCGGGTTTTAAAACTATAGACTACATTTATGTTGTGAAAGATATTGATTGCTTGGTTGGTGTAGCATCAATAAAGGAGATTCACACCGCAAAAAAGGATGTTGTCATCGACGAGGTGATGCAGACTAAGCTGGTTTATGTTCATCCATCCACTGACCAGGAAAGAATGGTGTATTTAGCGCTTTCAAACGGCATCAAAGCTATCCCCGTCCTTGACCGCCAGAAACGGCTCTTAGGCATCGTCCCATATGATGTTATCCTCCAAATCTTTAACGAGGAAGTCCGTGAAGACACTTTCAAATTTGGAGGCATCTTCCACCGGGTAGGCAAAGAATACAGTACTATAGAGGCTTCTGTTTACACGATGGTTCGATTAAGAATACCTTGGCTTATAATTGGAGTCATCGGCGGAACAGTAACTGCCTCCATAATCAGCGGTTTTGAACATGTACTGAGCACATTATTGGCTTTAGCGGCTTTTGCGCCTGTGTTAGCTTACATGAGTGATGCGGTTGGTACGCAGTCGGAGACGCTTGCTGTTCGAAGCATAGCAATAGACCCCCAGCTTTCCTTGAAGCGGTATATTCTGCGTGAATTAAGTGTTGCCGCCGCGTTAGCGTTGGTCTGTGGAGGATTGCTTTCAGCTGTTGCACTCGTGGGTTGGCAAGACCCAATTTTGGGTTTGATTGTGGGACTTTCCATGTTTCTAAGCATATTGTGCGCCGTGCTAATATCAACCGGATTCCCTTTTATTTTCAAAAAAATTAACCTTGATCCAGCCATCGCGTCAGGACCATTCGCCACAATGATAAGCGACGTAGTTACCGTAACAATATACTTTACAGTGGCGACATTGCTACTGCTCAACTTTGGAAGAATATAGAATCCAAAAACAAAGGTATGTTAAAAACCCTTGTCACTGGTAAGGTTTTATTAGTCCGCGGTTTTCTTTTATGCTTGCCTGCGCCGCCGCGAGTCGCGCCACTGGAACCCTGTAGGGTGAGCAGCTTACGTAGTTAAGGTTGATTCGGTGACAGAACTCGACGCTGCTGGGTTCGCCGCCGTGTTCGCCGCATATGCCGATTTTTAGGTCTGGGCGGCTTTTTCGTCCCCACTCCACCGTGATAGCCATTAACCTGCCGACGCCTTTCACGTCGAGGATTTCAAACGGGTTGTCTTGGAGGATTTTGTGTTCAGTGTAGAATGGTAGGAACTTGTTTTCTGCGTCTTCACGTGAGAAACTAAATGTTGCTTGGGTTAGGTCGTTGGTGCCGAAACTGAAAAACTCAGCCATGTCCGCTAAGGTGCCGGCTCGCATGCAGGCGCGGACGACTTCAATCATGGTGCCAAGCGAAAACGGAACAGTTTTCCCCATTTTATCCTTAACACGGCGTTCAACACGCATAATTAAGCTCTGCACCCGTTTAAGTTCTTGACTTGTGCAAACCTGCGGAATCATAATTTCCACATGCACAGGCACCGTTTCATTAATCAATTCACCAGCAGCCTCCAAAATTGCCTCCACCTGCATCTCATAAATTTCAGGATAAGTCAAACCCAAACGAACTCCACGGTGACCAAGCATGGGGTTAACTTCTCTTAGTAAACGGATTTTACGCAACGTGTCCCGTTTTCGTTCAAGTTCGGAGGATTGTATTTGTGAAATATTGTTAAGCATATGTTCGCCTTCAGTAAGCATTGACTTAACTTTCTGGTCGCCGTCAGGGATTAATTCTGGGAGTTCGCAAACGTTTTTGATGGCTTCTTGACATTTTTCCAGATTGGCAATGTCTCGTTCTAAAACGTCTTCGTTAGGCAAAAACTCATGCAACGGTGGATCTAACAAGCGAATCGTCACAGGCAACCCCTGCATTACGCGTAAAATTTCTTTGAAATCCTGCTTCTGCAAAGGCAACAGTTGCTTAAGGGACTCTAATCGTTCCTCAACAGAGTCAGCAAGAATCATTTCTTGGAAAAGTCCAATTCGGTCAGAAGCGTTAAACATGCGTTCTGTTCGACATAACCCGATGCCTTCAGCGCCAAACTTTAAAGCTTTTTCAGCGTCAATCGGCGTGTCCGCGTTTGTTCGCACGCCAAGCCTTCGGTACTCGTCAGCCCAGCTTAAGATTGTGCTCATGCTGCCGGAGATTTCTGGTTCAACCATTGCAACTTGGCCAATCCACACGTTGCCTGAAGTGCCGTCTATGGTTAATATTGTGCCGGGCATAATTTTTTGGTTTCCCACTGTTGCGGTGTGTTCTAGATGGTTGATTTTTATGTCTGCAGCGCCTGAAACGCAGGGTTTACCCATTCCTCGGGCGACGACTGCTGCGTGACTGGTTTTTCCTCCAATCGACGTTAAAATTCCCTGCGACGCAAAGAAGCCGTGAATGTCCTCTGGTTTTGTTTGTTCCCGTACCAAAATCACTTTTTTGCCTGCTTTACCTTGTTTTTCTGCTTCGTCAGCGTCAAAAACTGCTTCACCATAAGCCGCGCCCGGGGAAGCGCCCAAGCCGACGGCTACTGGGGGAATGGTGTTTTTTGGGTCAATTTGACTGTACATTAGTTGGGTAAGCTGGTTTGGGTCAATTCTTAGTATTGCTTCTTCTTTAGAAATTAAGCCTTCTGAGGTCATTTCAACAGATGCCCGTAGGTTAGCGGCGGCGTTCATTTTTGCTCGGCGGGTTTGAAGCATGTAAAGTTTCTCTTCTTCAATGGTGAACTCCATGTCTTGGGGTTCTTTGAAATGCCGTTCCAACGTTTCTCGTACATCCATTAGGGCATGATACATTTTTGGCATGGACTGCCGCATGTCAGAAATCGGTTTAGGAGTACGTATACCTGCAACTATGTCTTCACCTTGTGCACGGTCAAGATAATCACCGAAAAGCACGTTTTCGCCTGTGCCAGGGTCGCGTGTGAATGCTACTCCAGTTGCAGATTCCTTTCCCATGTTGCCAAAAACCATTGCCTGCACGTTTGCCGCTGTGCCATTGGCGATTTTATTGGATATTTTGAATTCTTTTCTGTAGTCTGTTGCGCGTTTGCCGTTCCAAGAGGCAAAGACTGCTTCTATAGCCATGAACAATTGCTGGTAGGGGTTTTGAGGCAACGGTTTTCCTGTGTTTTCTTCAATTATTTTTTTGTAAATGTCTACCAAGTTTTTCATGTCGTTAGCGGTTAAGTCGACAACGTTTTTTGCGCCTCGACTAGTTTTGAGGTCGTTCATTGCTTGATTAAAAATTTCGCTGTCAATGTTTAGCACGATTGAACCGAAAAGTGAAATAAAGCGTCTGTAGGAATCCCAACCGAACCGTTCATCCCCACTGCGTTTGATTAAACCGTTAACTGTCTCATCATTAATGCCTAAATTAAGTACTGTATCCATCATGCCAGGCATAGAAACTGCGGCGCCACTTCGCACTGAAACCAGAAGCGGCATGTTCATGTTTCCAAAACCAAGCCCCATGGCTTTTTCTACATGCTGCATTGCTAGACGAGCTTGCTCGTTTAATCCTTCTGGAAGTTTGAATCCGTCCTTAAAATATTGTAGACATGCTTGGGTTGTAATCACGAAGCCGGGTGGAACAGGTAAACCAATCTGCGTCATTTCACATAATCCGGCGCCTTTACCGCCGAGCAACTGCTTGTTTTTTCCATCTCCTTCAGTAAACAGATAAACCCATTTATCTTCGGGTTTTTCAAAATTCAGTTCTGATTCGATATAGCTTTGGCTAGTTTGCCGATTCACAAAACAATCCTCAAGCTAACTTGCACAGTGTGAAAAAATAAAGATATGTGGCTTACGAAAAGCTACAACAAAAAGGTTTGCGGTTTAACGGTGCAAGTTTCTTGTGCAGCAAAAAACAGCGTTGCTTGTTGTTGCCAGAGTTAACAACAAAGGCTGAAATATGGTTTTGCCTCGTCTATGCATGACCAGTTGAGGCATTTTTTGTGGCTGAACCCCCAAAGCCAGTCCCCTTATCGATTAGAAGAATTGTTCTTGTTTCAGCAATCATAGGTTACGCTGCACTCATCGGTTATTTGATTTTTTTTGTTGGCTTGTTGGACTTGTTTGAGATTTTGGGTAACATAAACTTGAGCGTTTACGCTTTAGCATTAACCGCTGTGATTCTTTCAATCTTTTTTCACACGGTCGTATGGTACAAACTTTTGCAGTATTTGTCGATTAAACTGAGTTTTCGTAAAACCTTCAGTTTGTATTGGGTTGGAATCTTTGTTGACAGCATCATACCTGGAGGATGGTCGGGGGATTTGTTCAAGGCATATCTTCTTTCACGTGAACATAACATTGAAAGCGGAAAAGCCGTTGCCTCTGTAGTTGCCAAAAACATGTACGAAGCCATCTTTAATCTAGGTAACATGGTGCTTGGGCTTGTTTTACTTGTCCTAAATTACAGTTACGAAAGCGCCATACTGTTTTCAATCGGTTTAGTCATGGTTTTGCTTACATTGCCGTTGGTGGTTCTGCTTATCATCAGTTTCCGTCCAGAAGGTGCTAAAAAGGTTGTAGCCGCGTTTATACGGGGTGTTGGCCGTTTAAGTCGTAACCGTTGGAACCTTGGAAAGTTTGAAGCCGAAGTTGACAAGCTTTTAGACGATTACCATTTAGGCATGAAAACCCTTGTACAAAAACCTAAAATGTTAACTCAGCCACTGCTGTACTCTTTTCTTGCATGGTCCTGTGAGATTGCAACCTTGTTTTTAGTTTTTGCAGCTTTAGGATTTTTAGTCATGCCTAACGAAGTTATCATTGTACGTTCTATCGCGGGCAATATTGAATCGCAGGGATACGCGTTTGCAGGTTATGCCCAGATTTTGGCTACTTCCCTGTATACGACTTTGGGGATTCAGCAGGCACTTGCAGCTACCGCGGCGCTTTTGGGCGGCATGGTGGTGTTTTGGCTAAAAACTGGTTTGTCGTATATAGCATTCTATTTTGTGGTTCTTGTTAATTATGCCAAGAATATTCCAGTTAAAGCGCCAGAAACTGAAAATCCGCCTGAACAGGAGCTGGAAGTAGTTAAGGTTCTTTCTAATGATTCGCCCGTGATAGAGAAAACAAACGATAACGGTTAACAACACTTATCTTGGTGAGTACCAATCAATCGTAAAGCATAAAGGGTCATAATCTATGGGAAATCTTACGGTAGCCGTTTTAGGCAGTACAGGTTACGCAGGCAATATTGGCAAAAAAGGAACCTCAACAGACATTACGTTTTATAACCTCAAAAAAGGCGAAGACACAATCACCTTCATCGAACCATCACGTTACCCCGAACGACTAGCGCCACTGTACTATGCAGTTTCACTATCTACAAGAGCAATTGTAGCAGTCGATGAAGTAAACGCCACCTTAGGCGAATGCATCGTTATGCTTCAGGTTGCAGGCATAGAAAACGGTTACTTTGTACTTCGCAACTATATCCCAAAAGAAAAAATCTTGCCCCTCATCAAAGGAACCAGCCTAGAAAAATTTGAAATAGTAAACGATGACCCAATCCAACTAAGAGAAAAACTCCTCGCCGAAGCGGCAAAACAGAAACAGCCCGAACTAGCCACTGGACAGCAAGCCATCGGAGTAGTGCCGGTTGACCACTCGTTCAACGTTAAAGGCGTCGGCGTCGTAGTCCTCGGCGTTGTCGCAAACGGGTTCATAGCGAAACACGCAACCCTCAACGTGCTGCCAGCAGGAAAAACAGCACAGGTCCGCTCAATCCAAAAGCATGACGAAGAATACGAGCTTTCAGGCGAAGGCGACCGCGTCGGGTTAGCACTAAAAAACATTGACGTTGAAGACCTTGACAGGGGCGCAGTTTTAACCAATGACCCAACAATCAAAACAGGCAACACGTTGAAGTGCCAAGCGCAACTGGTCAAATATTGGCCCACGCCGCTTAAGCAAGGCATGGTTATGCATGTTGGCCACTGGACACAATTCCTCACCGCTAAAGTTGAAGCTGTTTCAGAAGAAGCAGACTTTAGAAAGCCATCTTTGACTTTGGCGTTGGATAAACCGCTAGTTTACAGGCAGGGCGATAAAGCAGTGCTCATGTATTTAGAAGGCGCAAAACTGCGCATTGCAGGCACACTGACACTGTCTTAGTTTCTGCTTTTGTTTGACTAATCTTTGGTAAACTGTTTAGTCAAATAGGCTTAAATTTTATTTTCTCTTGATTGACTCCATCAAGACTTGTGGAGAACGGTTGGATTGACTGTTGACTTTGAAACCTTCAATGACGTCTTAAAACACCCGATTAGGCGAAAAGTAATCATCACTTTAGGCGTCCACAAAAGCCTCTCTTACGTGGAGCTGCTAAACATTACCTTAGCGGCAAACACGGGCAAATTCAATTATCACCTAAAAATCCTAGGCGACCTAATAACTAAAGACAACGATGGAAAATACAATCTAACCGAAAAAGGACAATTAGCCTTAGATTTCCTGCAAAAGTTTCCTGAAAAAAAGCCCACACCCTCAACCAGCTTGCATATGGCGGATGCGGCGTTGATTGGTCTTGCAGGAGTATTTTTGATTGTTGCTAATCCGACGCTTTGGTTAGGGTTATGGATTGCATTAAACAGGTTTACTGTTCCAGCATTTACTTTACCGTTTTTTGTGGTGGGTTCGCTGTTTTACAGTTTGCTGGTTCCAAGCATTGTTATGCGGTTTTTAACGGTTAGTCGTGCGCATTCTCATGAAATGTACACGCTTCTTAGAGCGCCACTTTTTAGTTTGCTATTTCTTCTTGCTTTAATTGTAGCTATGGTTCTTACTGGTACAGTAAACAGTTTTAACGCCATGATAGAGACACCCACAGTTTTGGTAGCACAGGGCACTAACTGGACTCAGTCAACAAATAGCTGGACAGGAGTTAGTTTATCTGTCAACCTTGTGCAGGGTTTGGTTTTCTCTTTTCTTGGAGTGGCAGCAATAGAATTTGTCAGCAGAATACGCAAAAAGTTCAGAAGAGACTAAACCTTAACTGCTCTTTCTTTTTATGGCAGCTAAAATAACACTTGCAAGAATCATCACCAGCAACGCTGCGCCAAAAACTGTGAGGGGAATTCTGAACGCGGGTTCCATGTGAAGCACGTTGGTTCCCGGCAGTCCAGCCATGTATGCTGAAAGGAAAACTGCTATAAAAACGGCGCCGACGCCTTGTGTTGCAAACAGAACGTGGTTAACTTGTTTTTGGGTTACTTGCATTAGCTGTTGCCTCATTAGGTATTTGGATGGTTGATTATTTAAAATGTGTCGTTCTGTCAAGGTTAAGTTTGAGAAAAAATGTGTAGTAAACAGGTTAGCAGGGTGCATTTTGGCGAAAATGTTTTATTTCTAGAACACCACTGGTTTGTTAACGTTAGGTTGAAGACTTATGGCTTACAGCAAGTTTATTACGCCATTGAAAATCGGCGTTCTTTTAGTTACAATCGCATATTTCGTCTTTAACCTTCACACAGTAGCCACAATTGAATGGATAGGTGAATGGGCAAGAACGCCTGGGTCCTTTAACACTATCCAGTTAATTGAAGATATAAACGCCACCGTCGGCAACGCTTTTCGGATGGCAGGCAGCGTAATAGCCCTTGCAGCCATAAGCTACTATTTTGCCAAGAAAAACTATTCAGAAAAACGAGGGTACCTTACTGTAAAGCTTGTCCTGTTTTGTGAAGGTATCTACTGGTTTGGTCTTTTAGCTTCAGGCATGTCAGGTGTTTACCGCGTGTTCTTTTGGGGACTAACAAGCCCAACATACTCTTTGGGTTACGTTTTACCAGCAGTCTTCGAATCAACAATCGTTCCAATAACAATCCTAATTTTAGCATTCAAGATAAGCCCAAACAAGCCAGCCAAAAACATGATACGATGGGGCATGATTTCAGGGACCGTGCTGGTTTTCGCGTACTGGCTGCTTAACACTGGCATGTGGGCATCAGCCTTGTCAATCAAAGGCACAGAATACTTGACTAATTACCCACATCTCATGATTGCTTTTCTTTCAACAGCAGCCGGCTTGTTGGCGTTAGGCTTTTACTCGGTTTACGCTACAAAAAAACTTTCAGAAACCCAAAGCCTTGAAGATTTGAATCTTAAACCCGTCGGCGTCATCATTACGGGTTTAGGCGTCTGGTACCTTTGGAATTATTTAACATACATATTTTTTGGCGGCGTCTACATTTGGAGTTACTGGTGGGCGTGGCTTTTGGGTCATAACATGGATTTGTGGATGCTTGCGTTGCCGTTGGCGGGTTTGCCCCTGCTTTTTATGGGCAACCGAAAACAAACTGACGCAGCTGTTAAGCCAAAGTAGTAGCGCATAAACTAACAATAGTAGTAGTGTTGCCCCTGTAGCAACAATTTTTATGCCTGCAACCGAAGATATATTTAGTATTTTTTTGGAGCAAACAAAAAATGACTTCATCTTCTGGAGCTTATCGAGCAATAGAAATAGTTTTAGGCATAATCGCGCTTGTAGCAGGTTTACTGGCACTGTTTTTCCCAACCGCCGTCGTGGTTACTTTAGTGGTGTTTTTCGGCATCGCACTTTTAGTCATCGGCGTCTTAAGAATCGCTTCTGCTGTAGCGTCAAGCAGCATGTACGGGTCAACGCGTGGCACAAACGCAATCATCGGAGTTATAGCGCTGGTTATTGGTGTACTGATTCTGTTTTTCCCTGTTTTCGCAACTGAAGTAATCGTTATCCTGATTGGTTTTGCAATTCTGATTTGGGGGCTTGGCAGACTGGTTGTTGGTGGAGCCGCAAGAAACCTAAGCATGGGACTACGCGCCCTAATCGTCATAGTTGGCATTCTGGTTGCAATCTTTGGAGTAATGATTATCCTGTTTCCAGTAGTAGGCGTTTTCACGTACGCATTCTTTGTTGCTTTAGCGCTTATCTTAATCGGCATCGACAGCATCGCGTCAGGAGCCATCGGCATACCATTAACTTAACCCTT
Source organism: Bathyarchaeia archaeon (assembly GCA_042296865.1). Taxonomy (GTDB): domain Archaea; phylum Thermoproteota; class Bathyarchaeia; order Bathyarchaeales; family Bathycorpusculaceae; genus Bathycorpusculum. The sequence goes on from CP170178.1 coordinate 1,224,720, forward strand.
TTTTACTGGGTTTAAGTCCACACAAAATAGGATACCACCAGAAACATTACTGCTGTGGCACCTAAAATTAAGCCGAGAAGCCAACGGTACTTACCCACGGCTTTGCCCAATTGAATCCCGTACCACGTAACCCACGCGACGCCAAGACTGTTAGAAATTACCCAAGCAAGGAACTTGTCAGACAACACCAGAAACGGCAAAGCCATCAACAGGCCCACGGTTAAGTAAATGCCCAAAATCGAGAGCCAGCCGCCAATGTCGTCTTTGGTTAAAACTTTGGCTTTTCCAAAATCCGCTTGCCCAACATGTTCAACCAAAGCCCCCGCTACAGCCTTCTTTCCAGCATCATCAAAACTGGCAAGGAAGGTGTCGTCAAGATTTTTTATTACTTTGTTAATGGTGTCTTGGCCGCCAACGGTCTGTTTCAGCGTTACCAGCCTGTTGCGGGCGCGGTTGCGTTCAATCGAACTCGAAACCGCGTAGACTAAGCCGTCTATCATGCCCCACCCAAAACAGGCGCCCAAATTAACAGCGACAATGTAACCGAACCCCGAATTCAAATCCGACAGGGCAACATACCCGTTAATGATGATTACCATCAAAACAGCAAAAGCAATCTCCCCAGTCCTATCCTCATAAGAAAGATAACGCGACACCACAAAAACCGCTCCTACACTACCAACAAGAAAAGAAAAAACCAACAAATAAACAATATGAAAAGTCTTAGTAATTGTTTGAATAGGTCTATTTTGGTAATTGGTTCAGTTTCTTGACTTCAAGAAGGGGATTGTTCGACTGTGAGCCCATACCCGAAGCAACCATATTTGGAATTAGAATGCAATTTTTTTCACAGTTACCTTCGCAAAGCACTATTTGTTTAATAACCATTTTAAGCTCAAGTGAATTAAATGTGCCAACCAATCGGTTCTCAATTTCCGCTTTTGACAAATAAGCAGGTACACCTAACAGGTTAGCGAGATGAAATAGACACTTTTTGCGGAGTTGTGAGATTGCGCCGACTTTAGGAAAGGCACAGAAATATTTTGCAGGTTTTATAATTTTTAATTTTTTTTCTTCCACACATATTAACCCGATTGATTCATCAACCCACTTATCCATCTTTATTGTATTTACAGGCTTATCTGTAGCGATGTATAACTTATCGGCAAATCCTTCAAGATTCTTTAACTGAGAAAATGCTTTGTAGAAATTATCATGACTGGATTTTACTTCCATAATGATTGTTTCTTTCTCAGAAATCGCAATCACGTCGATATCAGAAATAACATTAGACCAAGCAATGTTTAATCTGACATGTGTTAAGACATCATACCCATCAGAAGAAAGGGCACCAGATATTTTTTGCATAAGCGGATTTTCATATTTCCCTATCTTTTTACTTGACTCAAGCATCATTCTCAACTTGCCCTAACTTATCGCCAATGATAGCCTCTTGCCCTCTATTTAGCCCTTGTAATATCGATTCGCCCACTCCACTTCGCGCGTTTTTCGTTGTCATTTTTATTACTGCGCCGTACCTGATGACTACATTCTTTCTTTGGGCTGTCGAAATACCAATTGCATGAGGGATTATTCTAAAAAACCAGTCGCCCTTAACATTCTTTTCGTAATTATATACCAAATGTTTTACATGAGTTTTGGATTTTGATTTCCCTATAGTTGGAGCAACAATTCCATCCTTTCCAGGTTTTTCGACTTCAACATCTAAGTAGGTATTCAACTTTGGATAAAATGAAAGCGCATAGTTGTCACTGTGAGTTAGAAATAATTCAATGCTTGCAACATCCCCAGGCACAAATACTTTGAGTTCTTCAGTCGGAATTTTATTTGTTTTTGTATCTATTAATTGTAAAGAACCTTCAAAGACTACTCTTATGGTACCATAACTGGAGGTAAACATTTCGTTTTTATCAGGCACACCCAACCCAGTAAATCTTGAAAAATATTGGGTCGGTTGACAAGTACTTAATAACAAAGCCTTTATTGTTTCAGAGTTCTTAACGTGATGCCCAAAATAATCCCATAATAATGCAGAATGCAAGGACACTAGAGGAGCTGAAAAACTTGTACCCATTTTCCTTACTTTTCTTCCGCTATTTGAGACAACATTTATCCCAACTTTGTCGCAATGATATCGCTTAGCACCCATCTGATTTTTACAAATACACAAGTTACCTCCATGCTCCACGAGTTCGGGTTTAGGGCAGTCTTTTAATTCTTTAAGGTTTGATCCATAAAGAGTAAAAGGCGCAGGTGCATCTTCGGGGGCTATACTGTTCGGGGGATCAGAGAATACTGAGTATGCACCAACGCAAAGGACTGAAGGGGCATCAGAAGGATGAGAGACTGAAGCCGCCATTATGTAGTTAGGATAATTTGATCCACTCAAAATTGAATTTTCAACGTCCTCTGGATCAATATTTCCCGAGCTGAATACTATGATTTTATTGCTTTCTTGGGCAATATTGTTAATGCTTCTAGTTGTTAGTACAGATCCCAGTTTTGTTGCGTTATGATTAACTGAGCAATTGAAAACATTACAGTTTTTGTAAAGACTTATAGCATTTTTTAATGCACCAGTAAGATTCGCTCCTTTTTTATTTTCCATAATTTTATGAGAAATTACACATGCTTTTGGTTCACACATTTGAGCGATATTATCGCCATAAACGGCTAGACTAGCAACTGCCGTCCCATGATCGTCTAAATCATCAAGGTCAGTAAATGGAGGTTCGACAGTTCTTTGTAAAATAAACCTTTTCAACCCATTAACAGGTGTAATCCCTGTATCAAGCAAGCATATTTTTGGCAAGGAGGCGACATCGGTTTTTTCAAATCGTTTTTCAGCAATAAGCTCAGCATTACCTACTTCACTTGTAGAAGGGTTACATTGGACTTGGAGTGATTCATGAACTTTAAAAATAAAACCAAAACTGTAAACTAATTCATTCAACTGGCGCGCTTTAACAATTACATCTAAAGTGGCGTCACCAGTGGTGTTGTTAATAAAAATTGACGAAATGGGTATATCCCGAATATTGAGATGATGCTTAATTTGTTCAATATAGAACTTAGCCTTTTCCACGCCTAAATTAGGAACAAGATAAATTGTGAGATTTTTTCCACACTCGTCTTGATAATTTAAATCTGGATCAATTACATCATTTACTCTTAAATCGTGGATATTAAACAAATTTTTTCTAAAGGTTCGAAGTTCTAAAGCATTTTTCGCTGATTTCAGATCAGATATGCTACTGGTAACAAGAAGTTCACTTGCACCTAATTCACTCAATATTGTTGCATTGAATTTTTTAAGCATGAACTCAACATTTGGGTGCTCCTTTGGAACCCGTAGATCGATAATATAATAAGCAGCATTGTCAGAGGCAACTTTGGATTCTACAGCAGAAATTGTTTTGTCAAATTGATTTTCAATTATTGGCGCTTTATCATTAATGTGACAATCAGGTGGAGGATAGCCGCCTCTTGAGACAGGTTTTGGTATGAGAACTTTGGTCGGATGCAAGAATAAATGATTTTCAGGCAGGTAATCAGTTTCCTTCCAAGACATAATAACTCCCACTAAAATTCGCAAGTTTCTTTATAAATTTATTCAATATTCAAGTGAAACAGAAAAAAAACAAAAATGAGTAAGTGTAATGGAAAAACTTAGAAATGGAAGGGTACTCGACTAACAAACTCTTTTCCACAATTAATTAGGTACCAAGATTTTTATACACAATAAACCATTTTACCTATTGGTTGGCTGGTTACCACTTGGGATTACTTCAAGATATAGCTAAAAGAATGAAACGCGAAAAATGCGAGCACCTAATAAAATACTCTGGACAGGAAATATCGTTTGCTGGATTAGGGTTAGAAGTTGCAAACTCTAAAGTTAGTTTAGCCAACGTTTCGAATAAAATAATACAATTAATTCCTGCCTCAAGCATAGTTCAAACGTTTGATAATAATCAGTATATGCTTTGTAAAGAAGCCTCAAAGCCAACATGCCCAGAGAAATTACGAGACTTTCGTTTGGAAGTACGCATTTTGCATATCCTCGCATTCTCGCAGTTACATGCTTTACTTAGTATACCGAAACCAACACAAGCGCTTAAAAAAGAGATCGAAGATTGGGTCAAACATATGAACAAAATAACTAAAACTGCAACAAATATCTTGCTAAAGGATGCGTGTAACAGTTTCAGCACTTTAACAACATCAAGCAGTTATAACACTATTGAAGATTTAACTCCAGAATTTATAGAATCAAATTCTTTAATTATCAAAGAAATACTGACGACCCAAAATATAGATGAAAAAGATTTAGAGGAAGCTGTGAATATCCTCAAACAACCCTTTGAAGACGATTAATTGTTATTCCAGAAACTTTTCCATCTTCTTTTAGTAATACAATCGCTTTATTTTTTAAACCAGTCTATTTGGATCCTATTAGAGGTTCTATGTTGAAACCTATAGGGGGTAGGTCAAAACCTGTCTTATGTTGTAAAACACTAAGGGGGGTAGGGTGGTATTGGTTGAAAAACTGGTTATTAGTATGTTGAAAACCTGTGGTTTGCCCTGTTTTGTAATGTGTTTATTTTACTGCTTTTTTAAGCCCAAAATTCTTTAAAAGGCGCGGTTTGCTGCTGTTTTGGCTGTTGGAGCGTGAAAGATAGATTACTTAACAGTTTTTGTGGGTCATGCTAGAGCCCAAATTGCATTTTGCTTTTCACTGCTTTCTATTGCTTTAAAATGTTAACCAACCTATTAGGAGCCTATTAGAAACTCATTGCAGTAACCTATAGGGGTAGGCAGAAAACCAGCCTATTTGGAGCCTAATATTCAAACTATGCACAGAACCTATAGGGGGGTAGAAACCAGCTCTGCAGCGCCTTTGCCTTTAAGACAGTGGAAAATTTTCTCTAAGGGGGGTAGGTCTGTATTGGTTGAAAACAAGCGCATTAACATGTTGAAAATCAGTAGTTTACGGCGGAAAAACGGTTTCTTTTTCTGGGGCAGTTTGATTGTTGATGGTGGGCCGAGCCGGATTTGAACCGGCGACCTTTCGATTATCAGTCGAACGCTCCAGCCGTGCTGAGCTACCGGCCCCAAGTTTTTGGGTGTGAATGAAGTAAATACTAGTGTAGGTTTATAAGAATAACGGATTTTTTAGGGACAAAACCATGACAACAGCGAAAAAGCGCTCTCTGAGCAGCACTGTCTAAGTTTTGAAATGAAGGGTTTTATTGTTGTTGCCGATAATCTTTAATGCAACAGGCACGTTTTGGTTAGCACTATAAAGCGTGGGCTCATAGCCTAGCACGGATTAAGGTGTCGGCCTTCGGAGCCGGAGATCGTGGGTTCAAATCCCACTGGGCCCGCCATTTTTTGGCGCAGAAACCAAACTTTTACTCATAAAGCTTCTTAGCTTAAAAAAAATCCTTGAAAGTAAACTATTCCAAATCATTTACTCCGTTTCTAAGGGAGCGATTCTTCTTTCCTGACGTTTTATTATAAAATAAAGAAAACAAATTAACGGTATAAAAACAACAATAGTTAACAAAGACAATGGAAACTGCGTTTTTTCAACAACAATACTTGTGCCATCTGAAGAAGAGCTTCCGTCGGGGTTTTCTAAAATTCTAAAGCTGATCGTGTTTGAGGCACAGCAGCCGCCTGCGTTGTTTACTGCAAAAACAGTGATGTTATGATACCCACTACACAGGTTTGTTAGAGTTGTGTTTCCAGTAATGGTAAAATTTGCCGCATTATCAAGGCTACAACGTAACCACGCTGGTTCACTAATAATTAGGTCAAGCGGAATATTGCTGCAGGTGTAACAGTCTTGTTTTTGTATTACAAAAACGGCTGGCGCTTTGACAGCAAAGTTTACCTCTGTAAACGCCTCTACTTCATAGCAATTAATGGGTTTTTGGTGTCCAAGATATAACCGCAGGGTATGGTTTCCGTTGGGTAGGTTTTCAAAAACTAAATTACCCGTAACAGTTACCTTGTTAGTTTCTGAAAAATTTTGAAAAGGTTTATAGTCATATTCTTTGTCGGTTACATAGCTTGTTTGTATGCCCTGTATATCCCCATTATCTAATGAGTAGCCTATGGTTCCTATCGTTCTATCAGTTAACGAAAAATTCATCATGACAGTACTTTGGTTATAGCAAACTTCTTTTGGGGAAAATACCTCAAAAGTGTTGGAGCTAATTAAATTTTCGTCAATTACAACTGTTCCTATATTGATTGTTTGCGCACTGCTGTCAAGAATGTAACATGTTGCGGTACATAGCATTAAAAAACCGATCGTGAGAAATAATCGAGTTTTCGTCTGATTTGCCACCTTGTCTTCAGAAAATATGCCCAAAACTACCGCAGAAAAAATGCAAGCAACAATAAAATGAGCTAAAAAACAAGATAAAAAAAATCATATTTACAATTCTACTCGGTTTTTTAATCATTTTATTACCTGAAAAACAGTTTTACGTCACGCTTAAATACTTTTGGCATTTCCAAGAAAAATCTCAAAAAGGCAAAGATTACTGATTGTTCAAATTAATGCTAAGTAAAATAAATAATGGTTAGAAACAAGTACTTACAACCTTGATAACTTAGGGATAGCACGCAAATAGCCAAAACATGTGTACCACTCACTAAAAAAGCAAATTTCACGCATTTAAGAATCTAAAAAAAGAAAAAAGGGTTTGTTAGTTTAAGGTTTTTTTCTTGAAACTAAAAGCCCAACAACTGCAATTGCAACTATGATGGCTATGCCAGTTCCAACTACTGCAGTTATTGTTGTGTTGTTTACTGATTCAAAGTTTATTGATGCCGTTGGAGTTTGTGGTTGCTCTGTTGATTGTGAAACAGTCGCATAAGTTGTTGCAAATGAACTGCCATAGGAGTCATCGCCCATGAAGGTCGCAGTTATCTGGTACATGCCTGCAGTTTCAGGTTGCCATTCAAAGCCGAAAGTTCCGCTGTAGCCGTCTGTAGTAACATCGCCAATATGTACTGAATTGCCGTTTGGATCAACAGCGTCAAGCGATACAGGAACACCAGTAATAGTTTGGTTATGGAAGAAGCCATCAATTGGATGCTGAATGTGAAGATACTCCATTTGAGTAGCCATAGAATCCTTTGAAACGCAAGGAGTGCCAGGTTGAGCAGGTGATTGGTCAAGAACTGTACCTTGAATTATCACTTTCTCACCAATACCGATTGAATTAGCGGGTGCCTCAACATTTGTTTCACTTTGACCTTTACCGTAAACATACATCACACCGTCAGCGCTAGCAACAGTTAGGTAGCCATCAGCTGCTGGACCCGGAGCAGCCCAAGCCCATGGACCCTGCATCTTCCAAATCAACGTGCCATCAGTAATGTTAATGCAGTGAACACCCCAACCCCTAGTAATTGGCGAAGTTGGCGTATGCTCATTGTTTAAAGTGTACATTTTTCCATCCAAAATGTTTGCATGAGAATCAAACGAAAGCACTGTTTGTCCACCTGACTCATCAACATAAGGAGTCTCAAAAGGCGAAGCAGCAGGAGCAACATACTTCCAAACGATTTTACCAGTATCCCAGTCAAAAGCATAAACACCATCATAAGATTCCCTAAACAACATGCCATAAGCTGACTGCACCGAGTATGCACCAAAAGCCGGTTCGCCCCAAGGATACGCCATAGCTTCACTCTTCCAAGCTAAACTTCCAGTTTTAATATCCCACGCCATCCAGTAACCCTGCTCCATCAGCACAGCAATTTTGCCATGATCAGCAACAGCACAAGAACCACTGTATGTCCACTCGGGCACAGCTTGACTCCACATCTGAGCACCAGTCTTAAGACTGAACGCTGTCACAGTAGTCATGTTAGGTGCACCAGAAACCATGCTTTTACTCATAGTAACACCGACAAGCTCATTCCAATCACAAACACTTGGAAAACTAGCTAAAGCGAAAGATGAATTATCCTTAACACGAGCAGCTAATGTTGCCGAAGTACCAATAGTAGTCCAATTAATCAACCTGTACCTTTGGTCTGCACTAACATTTGTTCCAAGATTCTGTATGCCTAAAACGTAACCATTCTTGTAATAAGTACCGCCAGTGCCAGTCAACGGGTCTATAGAATAATTGCCAACTGTCGCGCCAGTTGAAGGATTATACTTAATCAACCGCCCACCACCAATATACACTAGATACACCGCGCCGGTATTGCCCATTTGACGAGCTTCTCCTCCAGCAGTCTCAGGCGTTCCCTGATCATACTCAATTATCGTTGGAGCAGGCACATCTTTACGTTCCCAATAGATTTCACCAGTACGAATATCATAACACTGCAAAACAGTAGTCGCAGAACCATCCGCAGTCGTCTTAGTCAATCCTTGATAACAACGACCCATATAGATAATCGACGGAACACCACCAGCATTAGTCAACGTAAACGGACCCTGTTTATCACCAAACTGCATCAAACCACCAAGATTATCAGTCCGCTTCCAAGCAATGTGAGCAGTGTTTGGACCCTGAACCCAAGGAGTAAACCTGAAACGATCACCCCAATACTTGGATGTGCCAGGATACAATTCATCCCACACTGAACCCGCACCAACTGGACCATACCATGGATAGGCACCTGAAATTGTCCACCATTCACGATTATCAAAAGAAACCGGCCGCGTCCAATAATCACTTGGCATTTGTGCAGCAGGCAAAGAACTGACCCAGTCATTTTGCACTGTAATTGTCGTTTCACCAGTTGAACTTGGCTTATAATACGCTGAAGTATAGACAGTACCGCCAGTACTAGCAGTTATAATATTGCCGTCCAAGTATCGTCCCGCAGGGTAATACATTCCTGGAAAGTCAAATTTGAACTTCCATTCACCCAACTGATCAACAACCCATTCAAACCAAGCCGTGCCATCAGCAGGATAAGACTCCATTGTCAGAACCTCTTGAGTTCCATCAGGCGCAGTAATAGTAACTTTCATATCCAAAAGCAAACGATGCGCATTGGGCGCTGGCAAAAGCCAAATGTTGACTAGAACAGTCTGGCCTAAACCAACAACGCTGGGGCGCACATTAATGTACGGTGTAGTTGTAACAGTAAAATCTGCTGTAGCGCCAGTCGGCAATGCACCGCTGGATGGCTGAACGGAAGCAAGTTGAGCCGCAACAGGATTGCTAAAAGCGACAAAGCTAAATGTTGAAACCAAAAGAATAGCAGCAAAAACTAACGTTTCTATTAATTTATTTATTTTTTTCAATCTTCTCTCTCCTTTGTTTAGAATTTAGCATTCTAAACCCTTCCAAGTTAATTTAGATACAATATAAGGGTAAGTGGAAAGAGCCCACTGACGAAAAAATAGCAGACAAAATCTTACAAAAGGAAAGGTTTTAAACCCTTTCCGAACCACCTTACAAAATACGCTTTTTGCCTTAATCAAATGAAGTATAGAACAAATGCACAACGTGCCGGAAGATAAAGAGAAAGTCTGTCATGGTGGTTATTGTTCAAAGGCTTTTTCATAGTGAAATGAGCTTTAGATGGTTGCAATCTACTATAGCCGCCGTATTCAGGCGCATCCGAATTTAGTACCATCGTATATTTCCCAGGTGGAGCATCAAACTCGTAATCTAAAAAGGACTGATTTGGGTGAAAATTAAAAACAAAAACAAGATTGCCCCTCCTAAAAACTATCACATTATCAAATGCATTTTCAACCAACAAGTCACACGGGAAACCAAAAAAGTTATACTTTTTCGCCATTTCAATCATGTCACGATCAAAACTGGCCAATAATCCATACTTTAAATTGGGGTCGTCAACGAGATGCCATTTCCTTTGAGCATACCTATACGACCAACCGTTGCCTTCCCGTGGAAAATCAACCCATTCAGGATGCCCAAACTCGTTCCCCATAAAATTCAAATAACCACAATCAGCCGTGGCTAGAGTAATCAAACGAATCATTTTATGCAACGCTACCCCCCTAGACACACGCAAATCATTATCCCCCAATGACATGTGGTCATACATGACTGATCCAATTAACCGAAAAATAAGGGTTTGATCACCAACCAAGGCTTGATCATGCGATTCAACGTACCCGATGGTTTTTTCGTCTCTACGGTGATTGTTAAGTTCAAACCACAGGTGCCCCAGCGGCCAATCTTCATCTTTATACTCTTTTACAAGCTTTATCCAGTAATCTGGAACACCCATCGCGAAACGGTAGTCAAAACCAAAACCGCCTTTGTCCAAACTGTCTGCAAGTCCCGGCATGCCACTAACATCTTCACATATTGTGATTGCATCTTTTCGCACTTGATGAATAAGCCGATTAGCCAAAGTCAAATATGCTAAAGCCGCCTCATCAACAGATTCGTTGAAGTAATCCTCATAGCGCGTAAATACCCTGTTTAAACCGTGATGACTATAGAGCATGCTTGTAACGCCGTCAAACCTAAAACCGTCTAAATGAAACTCGTCAAGCCAGTATCGACAGTTAGACAAAAGAAAATGCAGAACCTCAGCTTTGCCATAATCAAAGATTCTTGAGCCCCAAGCTGGATGGACACCACGTTCTCCGCTGTGAAAATATTGAAAGGTGGTTCCGTCAAAACGACTTAACCCCTCCACCTCGTTTGCTGCAGCATGGGAATGAATTATATCCATAAGCACAGTAATGCCGTTTGAATGCGCCGTGTCAATGAGTTCTTTAAGTTGGTCAGGCGTTCCAAACCGGGATGACGCTGCAAAGAAACTTGAAACCTGATAGCCAAAGGATCCATAATATGGATGCTCTTGAATAGCCATCAACTGCAGAGTGTTATATCCAGCCTTAACAATTCGGGGAATAATGTTTTCGGTGAATTCAGTGTAGGTTCCAATTTTTTCTCCTTCCTGCGCCATACCCACATGCGCTTCATATATCAATGGCGCCCGATTTGGCGGCTTAAAATCGATGTTCTTCCAAACGTAGGGACTTGGGGGTTTCCAAACTTGACTGTTAAATATAAGAGTAGTTGGGTCCTGGACTACTCGACGTGCATAGGCGGGTATGCGGTCTCCTGACCCCCTATTCCAATGGACGCGTAACCTATACAGGTCACCGTGCGTAAGCGTATTTTTAGCTAACTTGATTTCCCAGACACCGTTACTACTTTTGTTTAAGGCAAATTCTTGTTTTTCTTTCCATTCACTAAAATCACCTATCAAAAAAATTGCGGTTGCATTTGGCGCCCACTCACGAAATACCCAATCGTCATCTTGAAGGTGCAAACCGAAAAACTCGTGTCCAGAAGCAAAATCAGATAGGCTAATTTTTCCCTGCGTTAAAAGCATTTGAGTAAAATCCACAAGTTCTAATCTACGTTTAATAGTTTGAGCATAAGGTGTAAGGTATGGGTCGCTTTCGAGTTGGCGATTTAATCGCATGTTAAGGTTCTCCATGTCAACACCTTGCTTTACCCAAAATTTGTTAGTCTACTGCTAATTTAACGGGTTAATTAACTCGTGACCTTTCTTGCTTATCTTAAAAGGGATTTCCTCAAGCTTTCCTTTAAACTTTAATCTAAAAGCATCTAGCGATTCAGGCTCTTCAGCAAAAACCAATGCAGCGCCGCCACCGCCTGCGCCCAACGGGAAAACTTCACAATCCACTAATTGGGCGGTTTTTAAAATTTCTTTTGCCCCATCAATGTAGGCGGCACAAAGTTTAACCCTGATTTCTCGGTATTTACGTATGGTTTCAACGGCTTGTTTCCAGTCACGGAGTCTTATGGCTTCTCTAAACTGGTATGCTAATTGTGGTTTTTGTCTGTGAAGCGCAAATCCTTCTGAACTAAAAAGTGCTTCTCGCCAAGCATTGTTCACATCGCTGCTTTGTCTTGTTTTTCCAGTGTGAAAAATTGCCATTCTACTTTCTAGCTCTGGATAATCTTTTGGTGATAAAAGTTCGGTTCGGATTGATTCTCCGTACCCGCTGCATGGATGATTGGGGATGCCCCAGGGGAACCAAATGTAATCGGTTACTCCGCCAAAAAGGACATTTGACTGTTCTTGGGTGCCTACTATGCTGACACCTAAATCTTGTTCGATACGTGATGCCATGGAGATAAGTTGGATGTCGCTAAAGGGTTTGCCTGCTAACTCGTTTGCTAGGATGCATACGCCAACTGCTACTGCTGCAGAGCCTCCTAATCCTGACGATTTTATGTTGTGTCTTAAATTTTGAAGGACAAATTTTACGCCGCAGATGCTAAAGGTGTCGATGATTTTTAGTAACCAGTTTTCTTTTATGGGTAACACTTCGCCTTGCGCTGAAAACCGTTTGTATCCGTAATCCAGAGATTCGACCCCAATTTTTTTTGATTCAAGTGGGTAAGCTGTGATTTTTGTTCCGGTGTCAATGCAGACTGCGATGGTTCTGGGCAAGTTTTGTGTCCAGGTTAACGCGGGGTCGTCATAGCCTTTTTGTGGGATTTTTGGTAGGCGCCATAGGGCTTCTTGGAATTCGCGTAGATCTAAGCTGGAGCCTGGACCGTCAATTCGTTGTCTTGTAATGACTGCTGGCAGCTGGTTCTGTTTTTGTTTTTCTGTTAATGTTTCGTTTAAATCAAGAAAATGCAGATGTCCTGTCTCCTGTTTGAAAAAATATCTCGATATTCTAGATATCAGCTTGAAATTAAAAGAGTTACTGTTCCCGCAAAACCCGGAAAATTTAGGCGACGTTATTATGTTCGGGGCCTAAAACTTTTTGTCTTAACTCTCTAATCGCCAAAACAGGTCCCTCAACAGTCACTTTACGCGTAATCAAAGCCCGTGTAGCACCTAACTTGTTCTCTAAAATGTTTTGAAGAATCTCCACCTTGCATGAAACCGTAACCGCCGCCTCCTGTTTAGAGGGTGATTTTTCGACTTTTTCAACTTTGCCGCCCGTGATTTTTATTCTGTAAGCGGTTTGGGCGTCGGTGAAGTAGAACTGTATGGTTTTGTTGTAATCGCTGATTTCTGCTGTTTTGGCGTTTATTTTGTTGATAACGTTTTGGATTGTTTTTTCAGCGTTTAACAGCTGGGTTTCAAGCATTTCGGTTCCTCTGTTACGGGTTGTGGTGGTTGCTTGCGGTATTAGTTGCTTATGCAGTGGAAATAATGATTTAGTTTGCTTATTTTTGCTGTTTATAGAAGGTCAGGGGCTTTCTATATAGTTACTACAATCTATTAAGGCATCATTAATTGGTTTCAACGTTCAAGTTGTTGCTGGAGAGCGTATGCAAATGAAAAAAAGTAAATCATTAACGTTTACTTGCCCCGGCTGCAAGGAGTCTTTCAAGTTTGACCCAATCGGCGAATACGAGTTTGTTTCATGCCCCATCTGCAAAGCCAACAACATGACCATAAAAAAGGGTCAAACCCTGCTGCTGCAAGCATTTAGTTTCAACAGAACCGCTCCAATCGAAAACCTCGCAAACATCGTTTAAAAGGGTAGTATAAATGTTGAAAGTTAAATGTGCAAGCTGCCATTCAAGGTTCAATGTTGACCCAGAAATCTTTGGCAACTACGAAATCGTTTTCTGCCCAACCTGTGGACTTGACCACCAAATAGTAAAACAAAAAAGGCAAGCCACCGTGAAAACGCTCCAACTCGCCTAACCTTCCAAATTTTTAGACTAAATTCTTAATTCAGGCGTGAACGACAGGTTTTTTGGGGTTAACATGTTTTTGGTTGAATTCTGCGCCAATAGCACCTACCCCCCTTAGTGTTTTGCATTCTCTCGCAAGAAAGGTGCTGGATGAGACTACGCCTCCAGTTTTCTACCTACCCCCTATAGGTTTCTGCATAGAACTGCTATTTGGATCCTAATAGGTTGGTTTAAAAAGTAAAGCACTGAAAAGCGGTGACAGCAGTGAACAGCAAAATGCAATCGGGTACTAGCATGACCCACTAAACGGATGTTCCCGCCCAAACAGGCACAACCAAACAAACCATATAAACAATTTTGGCAAACAAAAAGGGCAATAAAAAATGACATATTCAAGCGTTAGAATGCTAACTATTTATTGATTAATGCAGTAAATGCATGCAGGGATACGCTTTGACGCCTGAAGAGAGCGCAAGAAAAAAGATTGATGAATTGCTAAGGCTTGCGGGTTGGCAGGTTCAAGATTACAAAGACTTAGATTTAGGCGCCGCTTTAGGCGTTGCCGTCCGAGAGTTTCCTCTCAAAACTGGCGAGGCTGATTACATGCTTTTTGTTGACAGAGTTGCTGTTGGCGCTGTCGAGGCTAAACCTGCTGGAACCACGCTTGGCGGCGTATCGGAGCAAACAGGCAAATACCTCACTGGCTTAAAGGAGGCAGTTCCAAACGCTGGAAACCCCCTCCCGTTTGGTTATGAAAGCACTGGGGCAGAAACCCGCTTCCGAGACTGCCGCGACCCAGACTGCCGAAGCCGCCGCATCTTCAACTTCCACCAACCAGAAACCCTGCAAGGATGGCTCAAAAACCCAAAAACCCTGCGAGGCAACCTCCGAGAACTGCCCACTTTAGAAAAAGGCAACCTACGTGACTGCCAATTCGAAGCCATCACAGGACTTGAAGGGTCTTTTGCTGAATCCCGACCCCGAGCCTTGATTCAAATGGCAAGCGGCGCAGGAAAAACATACACCTCCGTCAGCTTTGTTTATCGCCTGCTCAAGTTCGGCGGTGCAAAGCGGGTTCTGTTTTTGGTTGACCGCAACACCTTGGCTAAGCAGACGCTTCAAGAATTCCAAGCATACATGACTCCCGATGATGGACGCAAATTCACCGAACTTTACAATGTTCAAAGGTTAACTTCACGCAACATTGGCTCCGTAAACAAGGTCTGCATTACCACCATACAGCGGCTTTACGCTATGCTCCGCGGGCAAGACTTTGAGGAAGAAAACGAGGAAGAATCAGCCTTTGAGCATCCCTTAAACAACCAAAAACCCGTAGACGTAGCATACAGCAAAGAGATTCCTCCTGAATATTTTGATGTGATAGTTACCGACGAATGCCACCGCTCAATTTACCATTTATGGCGGCAAGTGCTGGAATATTTTGATGCCTTCATTATTGGCTTAACTGCTACTCCGTCAAAGCAAACGTTGGGCTTTTTCAACCAAAACCTTGTCATGGAGTATGGGCATGACCGTGCGGTTGCAGGCGGCGTTAACGTTGGCTATGAAGTTTATAGAATAAACACCAAAATTACCCAAGAAGGCGGCAAAGTAGAAGCAGGCTTCTATATTGATAAAAGGGATAAGCAAACGCGGAAAGTACGTTGGGAACAGTTAAACGAGGACTTAGAATACGAGTCAACCCAGCTTGACCGAAGTGTTGTTGCCAAAGACCAAATTCGCACAGTAATTAAAACATTTAAAGAAAAACTTTCAACAGAAATTTTCCCACAAAGAACCGAAGTTCCCAAAACGCTGGTTTTTGCCAAGGATGACAGCCATGCCGAAGACATCATGGAGATTATCCGTGAAGAGTTCGGCAAAGGGAACGATTTTTGCAAGAAAATTACTTACCGAACCACTGGCGAGAAAACTGAGGACTTAATCAGCAGTTTCCGCAATTCTTACAATCCAAGAATCGCCGTTACCGTTGACATGATTTCCACTGGCACCGACATACGCCCCTTAGAGTGCCTCCTTTTCATGCGAGACATCCACTCCAACGTCTACTTTGAACAAATGAAAGGACGCGGAACAAGAACCATCAGCAGCACCGACCTAAAAGCCGTAACACCCGACGCAGAAAACAAAACAGGCTTCATAATCGTAGATGCTGTTGGCGTTTGTGAAAGCGATAAAACGGATTCACGACCTTTGGAGCGTAAGCGCAGTGTGCCTTTTGATAAGTTAATGGATGCCATCAAAGTGGGCATTCGGGATGTTGACACGTTAACTTCTATGGCTGGACGCTTAGCCAGATTTGACCAAGAACTTGACACTAAATCAAGAAAGCAGATTGAAGAAACAACCGAAGGAAAACCCCTAAAGCAGGTTATAAGCGAGCTTTTTGACGCAATCGACCCCGACAAGCACATTGCCAAAGCAAAAGAGCTTTACAAAACCGAAAACCCAACAGTTGAACAAGTGGAGCAGGCTAAGAAAGAGTTAACAAAATCAGCTTGTGCAGTGTTCGATAAACCCAAATTCCGCAATACTTTGATGGAGATTAAGAAGCGAAATGAGCAGTCCATTGATACAACCAGCAAAGACAAAGTTACCTTTGCAGGTTTCGATGCGGGGGCTTCTCAAAAAGCCAAGTTAACCGTTGAATCTTTCAAGGATTTTATTGAAAAGAACAAAGACGAACTGACCGCCCTGCAAATCATATACAGCAAACCCTACTCAGAACGCCAACTAACCTACGAAGCCATCAAAGAGTTGGCGGAAGCAATCCAAAAACCACCATACAACCTGACCACTGAACTTGTCTGGATGGCGTATGAGCAACTGGAGAAATCGAAAGTCAAACATGCAGGCCCACAAAAACTGTTAACCAACATGGTTTCCCTCCTGCGGTTTGCGACTGGCGCGGCTGATGTTTTGGAGCCGTTTCCCGACGAGGTTGAACACAACTTCACACAATGGCTAAATAAGCAAGAAGCCTTTGGAAACCGCTACACAGCCGAACAAAAAGAATGGCTAAACATGATAAAACAACACATAACCACCAGCCTAAACATCAACATAGACGCCTTCGAACTATCACCGTTTAACCAGAAAGGCGGAGCAGTAAAAGCCTACCAACTCTTCGGACAACAACTAAACAAAATACTACAAGAACTAAACACGGTGCTAACCAAGTGAGCCAAAGTCAAATTTTATCTTCTTTGCCAAAAGGCTGGGTCTGGACAAGGGTTGGGGATATTACAGAGATTATTAGAGGAGCATCTCCAAGACCAAAAGGCGACCCCAAATACTTTGGTGGAAATATCCCGTGGATTATGATTTCTGATGTTAGCAAATCTGAAGGTAAATTCATTTCTAAAACACGAGACACCGTCACAGATGAAGGTGCAAAGCGAAGCCGATACTTAAAAACAGGCACATTGATTTTATCAAACAGTGGGACCGTTTGTGTTCCAAAGGTTTTGGCTGTTGACGGATGCATTCACGACGGTTTTGTCGCTTTTTCCAACCTAACCAAAAACATTGAGCCGTTTTACCTATATCATTATTTCAATCATATAAGGCAAAAAGTAATCAATGAAAATAGGCAAGGCGTTACCCAAGTAAATCTTAACACTAATATTGTGAGAGAGATTGCTGTTCCATTGCCACCCCTAAATGAACAACGTCGTATTGTTGGTAAGGTTGAGGAGTTGTTTTCTTTTTTGGATGCTGGCGTCGCCTCGCTTAGGGCGGTGCTGGCGCAGTTGAAGCGTTACCGCCAAGCAGTCCTTAAAGCGGCGTTTGAAGGCAAACTAACAGAGCAATGGCGAAAAAATAATGACCATCAAAAGTCTCCCGCATTATTACTTGAAGAGATTAAGAAAGAACGCAAGCAAATTTCGACGCTAAAAAATAATGCAAAAAAATACAAAGAAGCAGTAATCCCCGAAAGCAAAGGTTTCCCACCACTACCCCCCAATTGGGCATATGCTACAGCAGATGAGTTGTCAAGCCAAATAACTGATGGCGAACACATAACACCTCCAAGACAAGAAAAGGGGGTTTATCTTTTGTCTGCAAGAAATGTTTTAGATGGGCAGTTGGCCTTAGATGATGTCGATTTCATTTCTGAAAAGGAATACGAAAGAATAAAAAAACGGCTAAATCCCGAACAAGATGATGTATTACTAAGTTGCTCGGGAAGTGTTGGTAGGACTTGCCCAGTCCCTGATGGCATAAAATTTTCAATGGTTAGAAGTGTTGCTTTAATAAAACCACTAAAAAAATATGTGAGTGGAAAATTCATATCATATGCTTTAAGAACAACTTTGTTGCAACAGCAAGTAAATTCGAAAAAAACTCAGACCGCTCAGGCTAACATCTTCCAAGGAAAAATTAGAACACTCGTATTTCCTATCGCACCTTTACCTGAACAATTAATCGTAGTTAGTGTAATAGAGCAATATTTTTCAGCAACTGACCAAGCGGAAAAAACGGTCAGAAATGCCCTTGCATATTCATCAGTGATACGTCAAAGTATTTTACGGGAGGCTTTTAAAGGAAATATTGTTCCTCAGAAACAATCAGATGAGCCTGCTGAGAAATTATTAGAACGTATCAAGGCTGAACGTTCAAGCATTAAATCAAAGAACAGTCAATTGGAGTTGTCTAAGTATGTCAAGTGAAGCGGCACCTATTGTACAGAAGGTTTGGAACTACTGCAATGTTTTGCGTGATGATGGTATTGGTTATGGGGATTATGTTGAGCAGTTGACTTATTTGCTGTTTTTGAAGATGGCTGATGAGCAAACAAAAATTCTAAACAAGAAATCCCATATTCCTGCGGATTATCAGTGGCAGAGTTTAACCAGCAAAGATGGCACGGCGCTTGAAGACCATTACCGTCGCCTGCTGGAGAATTTGGGCAAAGAAAAGGGCTTGCTTGGCGTTATCTTCCGTAAAGCGCAAAACAAAATTCAAGACCCAGCCAAACTCAAACGCCTCATTGACCTTATTGACGGCGAAACGTGGATGGGCTTAAACATTGACATTAAAGGCGAAATTTACGAAGGTCTGCTTCAAAAAAACGCGGAAGACATCAAGGGCGGCGCGGGGCAATACTTTACGCCTCGTGCGCTTATTCAGGCGATTGTGGAAGTTATGCAGCCCCGTCCCGGTATGACCATTAATGACCCTGCATGCGGAACAGGCGGCTTCATTATCGCGGCACATAACTTTTTGGCTGACCCAAAAAATTTCCAGCTTGACAAGGAACAGAAGCTGTTTCTGCGGCATCGCACGTTTTCGGGCAAAGACATCGTTGACGGCGTTGTCCGCTTATGCGTTATGAACTTGTTCCTTCACGGCATTGACGGAGACCCCGCAGATGACCGCTGCCCCATTGAGACAGGCGACTCCCTAATCAAAGCGACAGGCGACAATTATGACATTGTGATGACTAATCCGCCGTTTGGCAAGAAAAGCAGTATAACCATTCTTAATGGTGACGGCAAAGCTGACCGTGAGGCGTTGACGTATGAGCGGCAGGATTTTTGGGCATCCACCAGCAACAAACAACTCAACTTCCTACAGCACGTCAAAACCTTGCTGAAAATTAACGGCAGCGCCGCCATCGTTGTGCCTGACAATGTGCTGTTTGAGGGCGGAGCAGGCGAAACCATACGGCGAAAACTCCTCCATGAATGCGACGTGCACACGCTTCTGCGGTTGCCCACAGGCATCTTTTATGCGCAGGGCGTCAAAGCCAACGTGCTGTTTTTTGACCGAAAACCAGCCAGCGAAACCCCATGGACCCAGCAACTCTGGATTTACGACCTTCGAACAAACAAGCATTTTACCTTAAAAACCAGCACGTTAAGTTACAAAGACCTTGAAGACTTCACCGAATGCTACAACCCCAAAAACCGTCACGACCGCAAACCAACCGACCGTTTTAAATCCTTCACCTACAAGGAGCTTGTAGCCCGAGACAAAGCCAACCTTGACATTTTCTGGTTAAAAGACGAAAGTTTAGAAGACACTGACAACCTTCCAGCCCCTGAAGTCATCGCGCGTGACATCATTGAGAACCTGCAAGCGGCGCTGGAGCAGTTTAGCAGCATCACGGAAGAGTTAAACAACAAAAAATAACCCGTTTTAAAATTTTAATTTGTTTTTCAGCCATTAGCACTCTACCCCCCTATAGGTTTTCTGCATAGTTTGGATATTAGGCTCCTAATAGGGAAAGGGGGGTTGGTGTGTAAGTAGTAAGAAACTGTTAGATTTGGCGGATTTTTGACTTGTTTTCTTTGCCTTCTGGGCTTCGCATGGGTAAAATGGTTTTTCGCAAGGTTTAGCAAGTGGTCTTCTCAGAAACCCTTTTTTTATATCAAGCTATTGATGGTGAACACTAAGCAATGCTACAAAGACAATAAATCAAGCAAGCTTATTTGTGGCTGTCACACGGGAAGAGAACAAGAGGGTGAACTGAAAATAGACTTCAATTTGGCATTTACGCCACTAATAGTACTAGCTGCAGGCATAATTTTAGGAACACTTTTCAAGTTCACACCCATTAAAATCACCAAAATAAAAAATATAACAGTAATCGTTTTTGCAGTAACTTCAGCGTTTGCAACCTTTATCCTTTCAACCTTCTTTAGCAACGAATTAGCATCAATAATTTACTTCCAAAACTTCGCAAACATTCTAAACTCAACAGCAATTGCAAGCTTTTTTGGCGGTTCAACCCAGCTAGCAGCCACAGTTTTGCTTATCTGCCTTTTTGAAGTCAGTTTAATTTCAAGTTTTGCCATTCAAGAAACCACCGATGGCTACCTAAAAAAACGAAAAAACCCAGCACAAGCTTTGTCAACACAAAACGTTGAAGCCCAATTGGAGCCCTGCCAAAACCTTGAACCACCCCAAACAACAGTAGAAGAGCAAACCGTGAACGGAGCTGTTGCTCAAGAAAAAATAGCCGCTGAAATACAGGGGCTCAAAAAGGATGAGCAAAGCATAATGGAGCTTTTCCTTTACGAAAAAATCACTCAAATCACGCCTAACCTTAACGCTATGCAGCCAGAAGGTTACAGTTACGAAGGTTTACCATATCTGGATTGGGACATAAAACGTACAAGACAAACCCTTGAAGCGTTAGTCAACAAAGGCTTTTTGAAGTCAGAACTTGTTGATAAAGTAATCACCTGCACCGCCTGCGGTTCAGCTAACGTGCGAATCAAAAAGCTGTGCCCCGAATGCAGCTCATTGCGACTGCGTAAAGAAGTGCTTATTGAACATTTAAACTGCGGCGCCATTGACCGTCAAACAGCTTTTGAAACTCAAAACGGCGACTTAACCTGCCCTAAATGCAGCCTTAAACTGCAAAAAATCGGAGAAGATTACAGGTTACTACCGTCTTCTTACGTGTGCTTAAACTGTAACGCACGAAGCAGTGAACCATTACTGGTAGCTAAATGTGACAATTGCCTCACCACTGCCCAGCTTGACGAGGAACCAGAAATTTACCTTTACAAATACACCGCCAACTCTGAGATGCCATTAAAAGACATGCAGCAAATCAAACCCATAGAAGTCTGCACCAAATTTTTTAGAGCATTAGGCTACAAAGTAATATCGCCAGCCTACGTTAATGGCAAGTCAGGAACCAAACATCTTTTTGACATGCTAGTGCTAGGCAAAGTGGGCGTTGTCGGAGCAGGCAACCAAACACCTCAAAAACCCGGAGCAGCGTGCACATGTAAGGGTCATGAGAACACGGTTATTGAGCTTTTAATCGCTAATAACAGGGTGGATTTGGAGGAAATTACCAGAATCTACGGAATGATAAATGACGTTGACTGTGACGCGTTAATCTTTGTTATTCCAAGCATGACGGTGAACGCTCGCAATTATGCTTTAGCTTATAACATGAAGGTTTGTGAAGGCAAAACCATCGAGGAAGCTTTGGTTAACTGGGTGATACCTAAAACTGAAGAAAAAATGGTTTAACCAGTTACGCTGAAGAGGCTCGGTTTTTACTGGTTGAGGCTTGTTTCTTTTTTTGTTTTAAACGGTAGGTTTGATAACGTTTTATGATGAAAGCGGCGATGGATGCTGCAAACAGGGCGTTGAACGTGACTAGTATGTAAAGGTTCTCGAAGTCTGTGCCTATAAAGTTTGCATGAACTATACCAAAGAACAGGGCTATGTACATTAAGGCGTGGATGGGTCGCCAGTAGGAGGGAATTTGGCGTCTTATCAAGACGGCGACAAAGGCAATGTAAATTATGATTAAGGCTTGGCGTCCACCGTTTATTAGAAAAATTTCAAGCGAGCCCACGGTGGGTATGAATACTGCTGGGTTTAGGCGTAAAATTGCGAAGGCGACTGGGTGAAGAGTGATTAGGGTTAAGCCTAACGCTGCAAAGTAGTGGTGTATTCTTAGAAAGGGTTTTTTGAAATAGAGGGTGACTTCTTTTAGAAAAGCTGTCAGTATAACGGCTATGCTTAGAGACATGAAACCTAATAATGCAAAGATGCGTACAGAGTATCTAAGCGGGTTTTGGTAGCTTACATAAAAGGCGACTACTGACACTGATAATGCGAAAGCAAGCACAATTACTAAGAAAACAAGGTCTTTTCTTAAAACCAAACGATTAGCCTCTATCAAGTTTTCTTTTCCTGCTTCTTATGTGTTTCTGGCACCAAAAACCCATGTATTACACTTGTGTTACAGGCAACAAGGCTTTTATCCAAACAAACAGCATTCCAACCAAAAACAGGACAAACTAACATGAACACCAACCAAAAAACAACCAGCGCAAAACAAGCCTCAATAATGGCCATGACTGCAGCCCTCTACGCAGTGTTCTTTGCAGTATCATACTCAATAGCAATGCCAAACTTTGCCCTACTCTACCTACCAATTATCTTGCTAGGCGTTTTTCCAATCTGGTTCGGCTGGAGCGGATTAGTGGGCAGCATGATCGGCGCATACATAGGCGGCGTCTTCGTTGAAGGATTGCCCCTGCACTTTGCATTCGCCGAATCAGTCTGCGCACTAATCATCTTCGGCTTAAACTGGCTACTAATCCCAAAAATGGCCACAGCAGCAAAATCACTAAAAAGCATGATAATCCTCTCAGCAATCTACGCCGTGACGCTTCTAGCTGGCACAGGATACATCCTTTGGCAACTGTCCTTCTTTGGCGTATTCCCCGTTGAAGTCGCCCTGCTTGCCCTGCCACCAACCTACGCATTAAACCTGCCGATTGCAATTATCATCTGCATTGCATTGCTACGTGCAGTAACGCCTCGAATAAAAAGTTGGGGAATCTACTCTGGCAGTTTCAGCGAGTGGCTTCAGAACAGAAAGGCTAAGTTGACATCAGAAACAGCCCCAAATCAGCGAACAAATTAGGAAACCACCTAATTTTACTACTTTTTCTTATAAAAATACAATTTTCAATTTTAAAACCGCGTTTTTTGCAGTAACTTTTGAAGTCTGCGATTCCAAGAAAGTGCAGGTTAGGCGTGTCATACCATTGGTAAGGCAAAGCGTTAGTTACTGGGACGCGTCCTTTAAAGAAAATCTGTGCCCGAGCAGACAGGTTTACAAAGTTGGGAAAGCCAACAATGACTTTTCTGCCTACCCTAAGCGCTTCTTTTAGGACAAAGTCAGGATTTTTTACTTGCTCAAGCGTCTGGTTCAAAATAACGTAGTCAAAGCTTTTGTCGCCGTACTCTGATAAGCCTGTGTCGATGTCTTGCTGAAAAACGTTAAGCCCCGCTGCAACGCATTTTTGTATGGCTTGGTCGCATAGTTCAATGCCTTGCGCCCGTACAGCTTTCTCGTTAACAAGTTGGCTTAAGAGTGCCCCGTCACCGCAACCTAAATCCAAAACCGAAGCTCCGCTACTCACCCAATCCCTGATTAGCATGTGTTCCAGTTTTCTACCGTTTTGACTCACTTGCGATTGCCTCCGTTACTGTTGGCTTTTTCTACGCCATAAAGAAAATGAGAAATTAACTCAGCTTCACGTTCAATTTCCAGTAGGAACGAGTCGTGTCCATAGAGGCTGGAGATTTCGCAGTAGCTTGCGTCTACGCCAGCGAGTTTGCATGCTTTAATGATTTCCTGCGATTGATAGGGGGGATAGAGCCAGTCAGATTTGAAAGAAATAACCAAGACTTTCGCTTTTAGGTCTTTGAAGACTTCGCTGAGGCTGTGCCCGTTTAGCAAGTTGAAATAGTCGATGGCTTTTGTAAGGTAGAGGTAACTGTTAGCGTCGAAACGTTTAACGAAACTGTCTCCTCGGTAGCGCAGGTAACCTTCTACTTCAAAGTCTGCGCCGAACTTGAAGGGGTTCTTGTCAGCCTTGGTTTTTCTGCCAAACTTTTCAGCCATCGAAGCATCACTCATGTAGGTTATGTGACCAATCATTCGAGCTACGGCTAAACCATTGGCTGGAGGTGCCGAGTCGTAGTAGTTGCCGTTTTGCCAGTTTAGGTCAGCCATTACTGCTTGCCGCCCAACCTCGTTAAACGCGATTTGCTGGGGCGAATGCTTTAACGCCGTAGCGATGGGTACTGCAGAACGGATTCGGTCAGGGTAGGAAGCCATCCACTGCAGGACTTGCATGCCGCCCATTGAACCGCCAACTACAGCGAGTAGTTTTTTGATGCCTAAATGGTCAATAACTTGCCGTTGTGCACGGACTATGTCGCTGATGGTTATTATTGGGAAGTTTAACCCGTATGGTTTTCCCGTTTGAGGATTAATCGAGGATGGACCCGTTGAACCTTTACAGCCACCCAGCACGTTGCTGCAAATTACAAAATACCGGTTTGTATCTACGCCTTTGCCGGATCCAACAAGGCTACTCCACCATCCGTCTTCGCCTGCTACGTGAGCGTCACCTGAAAAAGCGTGCAGAATTAGGATGGCGTTTGTTTTTTCGGTGTTTAGTTTTCCGTAGGTTTCGTACGCAAGCGTGATTGGGCCAAGTTTTTCGCCTGATTCTAAATTGAGCTCGTTTGGTGGATAGGCGAAGGTGAAGTACAGTGTCTGGTCGGTTTCGTTGGTCATGTGAGATTCTCCGTTAAAAGAAGGGTCAGGGTTTTGCTGAGGTTTTCAATGCTTGGTCCAAATCCGCGATAATATCGTCTGGGTCTTCGATGCCGATTGAAAGGCGAATGTAATCCTCTGTTACACCTGTTGCTTCCTGTTCAGCCTTGGTTAACTGCTGATGTGTCGTCGATGCAGGGTGCACAATGAGGCTTTTTGCGTCGCCAATGTTTGCCAAATGCGAAAACAGCTTCACGGAATCGATTAGTTTACGTCCAGCCTCTTTTCCGCCTTTTATGCCGAAACCAACCAAGCCGCCGTAGTTACCTTGCAGGTATTTTTCTGCGATTTTGTGGTTTGGGTTATCTGGCAATCCCGGGTAAACCACCCAATTCACCAGCGGGTGCTGTGTAAGGAACAGCGCAACTTTTAGAGCATTTTCGGAGTGTTTGCGTTGCCGAAGGGGCAGGGTTTCTAAGCCTTGCAGGAAAAGCCACGAATTAAACGGGCTTAATGCTGGTCCAAGGTCACGCAGCAATTGCACGCGGGCTTTGATTAAAAAAGCTACGTTTCCAAGCTCAGGGAAGTTACCGAAGGTTTCCCAGTATTTGACGCCGTGATAGCTGGGGTCTGGCTCTGTGAACTCTGGGAATTTGCCGTTGTTCCAGTTGAATTTGCCGCTGTCCACGATGACGCCTCCGATGCTTGTGCCGTGACCGCCAATGTACTTGGTTGCGGAAGCCACTGTAATGTCTGCGCCAAAGTCTATTGGACGAGCGAGTCCTATGCCGACGGTGTTGTCTATGACCAAGGGGATGCCTGCTTCGTGTGCGATTTCTGCAAGCGCTTCAAAGTCTGGAACGCCCAGTTTGGGGTTGCCTATGGTTTCTGCGTAGATGGCACGTGTTTTGGAGGTAATGGCTTTTTTGAATTCTCGGGGTTTTTGGGAATCCACAAAGATGGCTTTGCGTCCCAGTTTGGCAAACGTGTAATGAAGCAGACTGTGAGTTCCACCGTAAAGATTGTTTGCTGCAACAATTTCGTCGCTAACCCCCGTAATGTTCAACAAAGCAAGAGAGATTGCTGCTTGTCCAGACGCCACTGCCAAAGCGCCAGAGCCGCCTTCGACTGCTGCGACACGTTTCTCGAAAACATCAGTGGTGGGGTTGTTCATACGGGTGTAAATGTTTCCCAATTCTTTTAGGGCGAACAGGTTTGCGGCGTGTTCTGTACTTTTAAACACGTAAGAGCTGGTTTGGTATATTGGGACGGCTCGTGAACCTGTTGTGGGGTCGGGTGCTTCTTGTCCTGCGTGAACGGCTAAGGTATCAAGTTTTTTTGCCATTTTATTTTGCTCCTTTTGGTTTGTTTGTTGAACAGTTGATGGGATAACGGCGTTATAATGGTTCTTGACAAAAATATTCCAAAAAGAATAAGAAAAAAAAGCGGCGACCCACCGCTAACCATAGCCATCAGGGTTAAATGACCACTTTAGGATACAACTTAGAACCTATTAACACCAAAACAATCATACCCACCAAAAGCACAAGCAAATCCACGCCAATACCATAAACGCTCGCGCCGCCGACAATCATCAAACTCCGCAATGCATCCACCGCGTACGTTAACGGGTTAACAGTCGCAATAACCTGCAGCCAGCTGGGCATCATAGAAATCGGGTAAATCGCGTTACTTGCAAAAAACAGTGGCATCGTTAAGAGTTGACCTACACCTTGGAAACGTTCACGAGTTTTGACCAAAGAAGCAATCACCATTGAAAGCGATGAAAACAAGGCTGCTGTTAGCAAGGCAACTGCTGCTACAAGAACCAAGTTAACGGGGTTCCAAGCCATGTTAATGCCTACAAGAATCGAAAGCACATAAATAATGCACACTTGAGAAAGGGCTCTAACGCCGGCAGCCAATGCTTTACCCAGCACTAAAGCTTCCCGTGGAGCTGGGCTGACAAGAAACTTGTGAATAATGCCCAAGTCTCGTTCCCAAATAATTGTTATACCATAAAAAATGGCTATAAACAGTATGCTTTGAGCTAAAATCCCCGGCGCCATAAACGAACGGTAAGTTAAGTCGCCTGTAGGAATCACTTTTATTTGTGTAAAGACTTCACCGAAAACCAGAAGCCAAAGCGCAGGTTGAATCGCACGAGTAACCAGTTCACCAGGGTCATGCCTCAATTTACGCACGTCAAGCTCCACTATACTTAACGTTTTATTGACAAATTGACTAACCGGCGTAAAAAATCGTTGAAGACTCAGCGCCAAATTAGGCAAGCCTCCTTGCGGTGCGGCGGACACGGGAGGTTTCTTTGAAGTCTCCCCCCGTTTCAAGCACATCACGAGCGTAGTAACTGAAAACGTCCTCTAAGGTGGCATCGTCTTTACCTAAAGAAGCTTTCAAACCGGCAGGGGTGCCTAAAGCAACCATTTTTCCATGATTCATTATTGCTAAACGGGAACATAACTGGTCAGCTTCCTCCATGTAGTGTGTGGTGACAAAAATGGTGGTACCAAGGTTTTTACGGAGACTTTCAATATGGTCCCAAACCGCTTTGCGCCCCACTGGGTCAAGACCAATTGTTGGTTCATCAAGAAACAGCAGTTTTGGGTTATGCAGCATTGACTGGGCAATCTCTAAACGTCTAACCATACCGCCTGAATAAGTTTTTACCCGTTTATCGCCGACGTCACCAAGTCCCATGAACTCCAACGAGTCCCATATACGCTCGTTCCTACCCTGCTTGGGCAAGTCATATAGTTTAGAAAAAACCAGCAGGTTTTCAAACCCGGTTAAATCACCATCCGCGGAAAGAATCTGGGGAACATAACCGATTAAACGTCTAACTTTCGAAGAATTTCTTACCGCATCGTATCCTCCAATATTTGCGGTTCCTGATGTTGGCGGCAATAGAGTGATTATCATTTTTATGCTGGTTGTTTTTCCAGCACCATTAGGGCCAAGTAGCCCAAATACTTCTCCTTCGTTAACGTGTAGGGTTAAACTGTCGACTGCTTTAAAATTGCCGAAGTACCGTGTTAAATTGTTGGTTGTTAAAATTGACATGTGGTCCCTTCAATTTTTTACTAATGAATTGACTGTGAATACTGAACGTAAAATCTGCATGGCTGAAGTTATAGTGGCTTGCTCAGTAACACTTAAATCAGCGATTTTTTCTGAAAGCACTTCCAAAGCGCCCTGTCTTGATGCCGCCAGAATGGAAAGCCCTTTGCTTGTTAGTTCCAACTGTACTCGGCGCCTGTCTACAGGATACTCTTGACGTGTTATGAATTCTTTCTTCACTAGGTCATCAACTATTTTTGATGTTGAGGACAAAGTGATGCCAAGATGGGTTGAGACGTCAGAAAGTGAGGCGTGTTTGTGGATGTCAATGTATGTTAATGTTCGGAATTGTGGAACTGTGAATTCGTTGGTTCTTCGGTTGCGCATTTGATTTCGGATGTCTCTCATGATGAGGGGAACTACTTCTAGTATTTCGTGGGCGCATTGCTGGGTTGTTGTAGCCACCATTTTAGTTTCACAATCGAATAGTTGCATATTCTAAGTAATTAACGTATCTACCCCCAAACAAGCAACAAACCACCAAATTCAAAAAGAATATAACACCGTTAAAAACACTCTTTAACATGTTTCCGCCGCTTGAAGACATCGCAAAACGCCGACGCCAACTAGGCATAAAACAGGGCGAACTCGCAAAAGCCGCAGGCGTAAGCCAATCCCTAATCGCCAAACTCGAAGCAGGCGCCATAAACCCATCATACACCAAAGCAAAAACCATCTTCACCGTTCTCGAAAAATTGGAATTCAAAAACAAAGTGCAAGCCGAAAGACTCGTACACAACGAAGTCGTCAGCGTCCAACGGGATGAACCCATCTCAAAAGTAGTCAAACTCATGAAAGAGCACGGTTACTCACAGATTCCAGTGTTTGAAGGCAAACAATCCGTGGGAAGCATATCCGAAAAAACCATTCTGCGGCAAATACTTGCAGGCAACGACCTTGAGGACGTCTCCAAAAGGTCAACAGGCGACTTCATGGAAGAAGCGTTTCCCCAAATTAACGAAGACGCGCCTTTAACGTTGATTACGAGTCTTTTGCAGACTTATCCGGCGGTGCTGGTTTCCAAAAAAGGCGCTGTCACAGGAATCATTACAAAAGCTGACTTGCTGAGAATGCTTTAAATTACAGAGGTATTGGCTTAAATAATTCTTGCAGTCTATTCTGACAATATTTTTAGGTTTTTCTCTTTTTCGTTATGAATAGAATAATGCTAAATATCGTTACAGCAATCGTTCCCAATGTTAAGTAAATTAGTTCATTAGACACGCTATTGTTAAAGTGATAAGCCGCCTGTGGAATCGCTGAACCCACAACACCGTTATCAGCCCAAATCAAAACATTGAACCCATAAACATCTTTGTCTTCAGAACTGTCAAAAAGTGCCGACACACACCACTGAGGATAAATTAGTGTACTATCTCCTCTTGAACCATTCAGGTCCCTTACATAAGCAAGTGTTACATCAGTTGCTTCAATTTTTCGCTCATTAACTGTTGCGTATTCTTCAATGTAAGGCATTGCCGTCTTCAGCGCCACTTCCTTTGTCATCGAGACATCCGTTGTGGCTATTTCATAAACGCCCAGGTTGTCTATAAAAGAAGTTATGACCCCTGTTTTTGATATAGTGCTCTGTATTGTCAAGTCTTTTACTACCATATTGTCAATACTTCTTCGCCAAGTAGTGATTATGCATTTTAATGGCGTTTTTAATTGTTCATTAACTTGAATATTAACAGTAAGGTTAGCGTTATTCAAAGTCGTGTTCTTGGCGTCTATAGTGCTGGGCAGTATAGAATCAAAACCGTTGCAGTACTGAGCGTTAAAAAATTCTCTGTAGTTGGAGATAGCTTCTTTAGTGTTTGTTAAGCAGTCATTAATGCTTAATTCTGAACCCTCTAAAGTGCCAGATAATAATCCTGAGTCGTAGAATTTGACTTTTCCCTCGATAATGCTTAGGACTATGCTGAGATTTCCTTGTTGGTTAGCAATCATAGCGCTAATTGTTGTTTGCGTTTTATTAGCCCAAAACTTCAGAGTCAGACATCCTTAAGATCGTTACATTATAGTTTTTTGTGTTAATACCTGCCACTTCATTTAAGAAGGAATAAAAAGTTTCTTGCGCTTGAAGGTTTGTTGTCGGAGCTTTAATTATATTTGTCAAATTGTCAGCTGCCGCTAAATGGGAAAAACCGAAATAAGATTCAAACATGATTGCAAGTAAAAAAATAGTGAAAAAAAGGTTTCTTCTATTTTTCATACGTTCTCACCAAAGATAAGAGCGATATAAGCACCAATCAATCTAACGTTTACTCCTCATATATTTTGCGTTTAAATCAATAACTTAGAGATAAACTGTAAAATAATTTTAATTAATAATCGTAAATTTTCAATTTAACACAGTTAAAACAAACTAATAAATTACTTTTATTAATAGGAAAAATTCATTCCTAAGTCGTAAAATCAAGAAAGAAATCGGCTAAACATACTTTTGGTCTAAATTAAGGGCTAATCTGTTGGGATGCTTTAACCATAACAACTTGCTTTTTTTATGCAATGTAACAAAAAATCTATATCCAATAGGTTGCAGTTTTATAGTTTAACTTTAAAGTCACGAATACTTTATAGTTTAAGCGGACAAGGGGAAATGTGCATTTGAATTTAGGCTTTGACATAGACGGCGTAATCGCCAACTTTACACAGCCACTTCTCGACGTAATCAAAGAAAACTACGGCGTAAACCTAAAAACCAGCGACATCTACACTTTCGACTTAAACATTGTGCTGGGCATAACCAAAGACGAAGGCAACATGCTTGTAAACCAAACCCTAAAAAAAGATTTACCCCTAAACCCAGGCGCCAAAGAAACCCTTGAACAACTCAGCCGCGAAGGACACAGCATTTACCTTTTAACTGGACGCTACGCATACCTGCGGGATATTACGCAGTCGTGGCTTAAAGAAAAAGCCATACCCTACACGCATCTACACATGCTGCACGTCGGTGAAAAGTATAAAGCCGATATTGAACCGATGGATTTGATTGTTGAAGACTCCCTTGTGGAAGCGTTAGAATGGACAAATAAAGTAAAAACCGTCCTGCTTTATGACCAACCGTGGAACCGAACCCTCAACGTTAAAAACCTCACCAGGCGCGTTTACAGTTGGAACGAAATTTATCAAGCCGTCCAAAACCTCAAAGGCCAAGTTTAACCCTTTTTAACTTACTACTTTTCTAAACTGGTACAAGGTTGCCCCAAGCGTTACCACTGCTATCAAAGCGATTACTCCCCAAGCAGAAAGAATCACTGGCCAATCAAACCCTGTAATCATAAGTGCACGGATAGCGTTCACTGCGTAACTGATGGGGTTAAACATGGAAACAGTGCTAATCCAAGTTGGCAAAGCTGTTGTAGGCACCAACGCGGTGCTTAGAAAAAGCAGTGGAAAAGTGATGAAGCCTCCAATTGCAAAAACCGTTTCTGAACTACGGGTTCGTAACCCTATTGCCAACGAAATCCCTGACCATGCAAGCCCAAAAAACGCGATAGTAAAAAAAATCAACAACACGCCAACAAACCCCGTAACCACGGAGCCGCCTAGCAGGTAGGAAAGCGCCAGAATAATGGCGGATTGAACTACAACACGGAAAGCGTCACTTGTTAATCTGCCAAGCAATATTGCTGGACGTCGAACAGGGGTAACAAGCATCTTTTGCAAGAAACCAGAGTCAATATCGGCTACTATGGATGTTCCCGATTGAAGTGAACTGCCAAAAGCGTTCTGCAGTATAATGCCAGCGGTTGCAAACTCTAAATAACTTACGCCTTCAGGCAGAAACCCGGGAACATTTGCCAGTTCAGAAAAAAGTTGCGTAAAAAGCACCAGAAAAATAATCGGTTGAAAAAGCGAGAAAAACAACAAAATAGGGTTACGAACCAGTTTCTTTAGCGACCGAACAAACAGGTAACGTGTATCGAAAAAAAGTGACATCACCGTCTACCTCCCAATGTTCCGCTTGGCGCCTTCACAAAATCTTCAGTCCTTATAGTACGACCAGTATGCCGCAGAAACACGTCATCAAGAGTAGGAGATGAAAACGTTACCGACAAAAGCTTAATGCCGCTGCTGTCAAAGGCGCGAACGATATCGGCGATTAAGGGTCCAGCGTTTTTAGCGTAAACGTTTAAGCAGTCTTCTGTTCCAGCATCAATCACGCTGGTAACGCCTTCAAGACTGTTTAGCAGTTCTTTAGCTTTAAACTTGTCACGTTCACAGTTTTCAATCGACAACTTTACGGAGTCAGCGCCGATTTCCCGTTTAAGCTCAACTGGTGAGCCAATCGTAACGATTTTGCCGAAGTCAATAATCGCCAAACGTTCACAAAGCCTGTCAGCTTCCTCCAGATACTGGGTTGTCAAAAAAATGGTTGTGCCTTCATGCTTGTTTAACCGTTGCAAGTAACTCCAAATAGCAAGGCGCGACTGTGGATCCAACCCTGTTGTAGGTTCATCCAAAAACAACAGTTTAGGCCGATGCACAAGCGCAGTAGCTAAATCCAACCGTTTCTTCATGCCGCCACTATAATTTCTTGCACGCCTGTCAGCTGCCGTCTTTAACTCTACAAGCTTAAGCAACTCGTCAACCCGCGTCTTCAACTTGGAGCCACTCATCTGCTGAAAATGACCTTGCAGCATCAAGTTTTCTCTGCCAGTCAAGTCACCGTCAACGCTGGTTTCTTGGCTTTGAACGCCAATGACTTTGCGGATTTCAGAAGCGCCCACTTCAATGCCGTGTCCTGCAATGGTAACGGTGCCTGAAGTTTTTCTTAGAAGCGTTGTTAAGATTTTGATCGTTGTACTTTTTCCTGCCCCGTTTGGTCCTAAAAAACCAAAGAATTCACCTTCTTTAACGTTAAAAGAGATGTCATCTACGGCTTTTGTGCCGTCGGCGTAGGTCATTTTTAGGTTTTTTACCGTTATTATATCTGACATGGCTTCCATTTACTTGTCTGCGTATAGAGAAATAACGGTATGTGACTGTAGAACCCCAATAACAGCCGCTTGCGCTACGGGTTGCTTAAAAGTAAAAAGCAGGGGACGTTTTACCGTTTTAGGGGCAAACGCACAGTGAATGTTGTTCCTTTGCCTGTTTTACTCTCAAACGATACCGAACCACCCAACGCTTCTGACATGCGTTTAACTACGGCTAAACCGAAGCCTTGACCTTTTGATTTTGTAGTAAACAGTGGAGTAAACAGTTTGCCTTTTGCTTCTTCAGCAATCCCCAAACCTGTGTCTTGAACCTTAATGACGACCGTATCTTTTTCGCAGGAAGCCTTAATGGTTAATTTTCCACCATCCGGCATTGCCTGCACAGCATTATTCACCAGATTGCTAAGTATGCGTCGAATGTAAGTTGCATCTGAAACAAAACAGTTTGCTTGAGGGTCAACTATGTTTTCAACTGAAATGTTATTGGGAACTACACGGCTTTTTATCACGTCTTGAACAATCGCCGAGAGGTCAATGTTGCTAAGGATTGGTTTAAGGGGTTTAGCGAAATCTTGAAGGTCAGCCACTATCTTGTTAATGTAATCAATGTTCTTCTCAATCTCTGTTATGCTTTCTAATATGGCTTCTTTGTTTTTGCTTTCCGGAACATCTTCTAAATCAGTTTTCGTCAAATACAAACTACTGGCGATTGCTTGCAGTGGATTGCGAATGTCATGCCCAACCATGCCGGCGGTTGCTCCAATGGTTGCTAACCGCTCAGAATCCCGTAACTGTTTAGTTCGCTCCTCAACTAGACGTTCAAGCTGTTTTGAGTATTCTTCAAGCTTGCTTTCCATTTGTTTACGCAAAGTAATGTTACGTGCTACATGCACTGAACCAAGAATGTGTCCATGCTCATCCTTAAGGGGAGTAGCGCTTACGATAAAGTCCCCGTCAAGACGTTTCTCATGCACTTCAGTTGTGTGTTCCTGCCCATCCATCATTGCCAACGTGTGTGGACATAAATCAGGCGGTTCACATTGGCCGTGTACACATTCAAAACATTTCAGACCGATGCATTTTTCTGGGTTTGTTCCTAAAGCTTGTGCCATCGCTTTGTTAGCGCGTACAATTCTGTGCTTATCGTCTAGGATAGCAATCAAGTCAGGAACGCTGTTAAATGTGCGTTCCCAGTCAACTTTGGCTCTTTCAAGCGCCTGCTCAAACTGTTTTCGTTCGGTTATATCGTTACCTTGAGCGATTGTTGAAATAACGTTTTTACCGTTTGAATCGTAAATGTTAGCGGAATTCCACAGAACAGTTCTGACGTTCCCATCTTTAGTTAGAATAGGTATTTCCACTGTTTCCCAATATTCACCTTCAAGTGTACGCTTGATGTGCCCCATTGATTCATGTTTTCTGGCTTCTGGAAACAGCATCTCTAACGGTTTTTCCAACACGTCTTTGGCTTTTAAACCAGTCAAACGTTCAAACGCATGGTTGAAAAGTGTTATACGGAATTCTTTATCCCAAACAATAATTGGCGCGTTTGCATAGTTAAGGAGATTCTGTAAATAGAAACGAACCTCGTTTAATTCATTCTCAGCTTTTTTACGGTCAGTAACATCTTGGACCATACCAACCGAACGGATTACTTTTCCAGATTCATCGCGAATATGTTCACATTTTTCTTGAACAACCCGTATTTCACCAGTCGATTTTCTTACAACACGATGTTCAATTTCATATTTGTCTCTGCCCTCTTTTAGGGAATTAGTGTAAGCAGCATCAACAGTTGTGCGGTCGTTCGGATGGACAGTTTCCAAAAAAGCTTCATACGTAGCAACGAATTCCTGCGGTTTTAACCCAAAGATTCTATAAACCTCATCAGTCCATGTTAACTTGTTATTTTTTAAATCAAGTTCCCAACTGCCTAAATGGGCAATTTCTTGACTAAGTTTTAGTCGCTTTTCGCTTTTTATTAGAGTTTCTTCAGCTTTTTTACGTTCAGTTATGTCACGGAAAACAAGAACCACACCGATAATGTTGCCTTCTTTATCCTTGACAGGTGCGCCACTGTCATCGATTGGAACTTCAGAACCGTCCTTTCTCACAAGCAAAGTATGGTTAGCTAAGCCTGCAATTACCCCTTCCTTTATAACCTGACTAACAGGGTTCTTAGTTTCTTGTCGTGTAAACTGGTTTATTATGTTAAATACTTTTTCAATCGGTTTTTGCCAAGCTTCCTGCTGAGTCCAACCAGTCAACGACTCTGCCACTTTATTTAAGAAAAGAATTTTAGCGTTTAAGTCAGTAGTTATTATGGCATCACCGATGCTTGAAACGGTTGTAGCCCAGCGTTCTTCGCTTTCTTTTAACGCTTTTTCGGCTTTTTTACGTTCAGTAATGTCTTCAAAGGTTGCTACAAAATAGCCTTTAGCTGGGCTAAAAGCAGAAACAGAGAACCATTTGTTGAGAGCTTGGTTGAAGCTTTCAAATTTAAGGGTTTCTCCAGTTGAGGCAACTTTACCGTAGACTCCTATCCAGTCGGTGGGGTCATTCTCGATGCCTGGAAGTATTTGTGTAACTTTTTTGCCGATAATAGCGTCTGCTTTAAGTCCCGTTAACCGTTCAAACGCTTCGTTAACTTCAAGAAAAACGTAATCCACAGGTTTTCCTTCATCGTCAAAAATGACTTTGTGGTATGCAAAGCCGTCAATCATGTTCTTGAAGAGTACCTTGTACTTTTGTTCACTTACTGTGAGGGCTCCGTTAACTTCTCTGCGCCTTGTCGAATCCTCAAGCAGATACCATTTTTGGTCTTGTTTAACCAATGTTCCAATATGGTTGCGAACAACATCAAGAACGTCTGCGCCGCTGCAATTTTTTAAGCAGTAAGTGCATAATGCAATCATGTGTTGATTGCCAATAACAGAGTTTATTGCTTCTTCGTAGTCAACAAAACTGTTCCATAAAGAACGTTCAACCCATAAAGTGTTACCTGTCAACCGTAGCCCATCAAAGCCTCTTTTGAGTGCGTTTTGCTCTTTTTCTACCCAACCCTGCAAAACTTTAGCTGAATCAAACTTGCCATCTATCAGGTACCATTGGTCATAACTGATTATTTCTATTTGCCCTTTCTTTATGAACTCATCTAAATCGGGCACTTGTGCTTGGAGAGCTTTTTTTGCTTCTTCCACTTCAAGAGGCAATGAAGTGACCCACATGCAAAACTCATTACTTCGTAATCCTTCAGCGAAGTAGGGAACTAAAATGTCGATTAAATCCTGTTTTGAATCGTAAAACTGGCAAAGGTGTGTTCCCCATGGAATCGCATCTACTAGTTCAACACCGAACCGGCGTAGGCTGTTCGCTTCTTTGGCCATATACCTTTTCCCCTCTCGGTGGCTTTTTTATCATTTTGGATTAATTTAAACTAGCCTTAATAAAAAGAAAAATTATACAAGGAAAACTACTGATTTGAAATTTAAAAATTATGCCAAACATAAGGTTTACAAAAACCCTTAAAATCACAATACGCTAATATCACAAGCAAGGAACCTAAATGCCAACCAAAACAGTTTTACAGAAAACAGGTGCAGCCTGCGGTTTTGCAGTACCCATAGTTGCATTTGGCTGCATAGCCACAGCGATTGCGTCTTACCCAGAATTCAGCTGGACAAACAATGCACTGAGCGATTTAGGCGTCGTATCTGGCATAACAGGGCCAGTTTTTAACGTGGGCTTGTTTACTGCTGGCTTGTTAGGTTTCCTTTTTGCCGTTTTAGGGTTATTTAGCTTTTTCAAAGGCTCTACCGTTGGAAAAGCTGGGGCTATTGTTTTCGCGTTAGCGACAGTCTGGTTGATGGCTATTGGCATATTTAATGAGGATTTCCGCCCTACGCACTTTATTGTTTCGGTACTGTTTTTTGCGACATTGCCTATTGCGCTTTGGGTTTTAACTGCTGGACTGTACCTTAAGCGGATGGTTAAATTGGCTGTTTTCACGTTGACAGCATCTTTTGTTGCGGCGGCGCCATGGATTCTCTACTACACTATTCATTATGTGCCCAATGTTGCTATCCCAGAAACCATTTCAGGCTTAACAGGCGCCATCTGGGCGATTATCATAAGCTACAAAATACTACAAACTAAAGTGACCTAAAGAAAATAGAGTTCTAAAGAAAACCAAATTTCCTTTTATTGCTCCAGCAAGGCTATTTTAGGTAAAGGTTTTTTGACTGAAACATTTTTATGGGCTTCTTTCTGAATTTAATCAGGGTTTAAGGTGAAGAAAGTATTAGCTGCCCTGTTAATGTTTGCATTTGTTTTACAGGTTATGCAGTTGAATACTTCTCTGGCTAATCCGTACTCGCAAATTCCAGCGGTTGGCATTTTACTTCCTGAATCATCAATGGCGGGTTGCTACTCTAATGATTCTGTTCCAGTAAAGATTGGAGTGTTACTCAAAAACAGCAGTCTTTCAGAGGATTACAGTCCTCGGGTTTCCTACAGTTTAGACAATACAGAAAATGTTTCGTTGACGAATTTCAAAAAAGGAGACCATTGGGCTAAAGCGTACCCATTAATATCAACTGTATCTTATACTGCTAGCACAACATTTTACGGTCTTTCTGAAGGTAACCACACTTTAAACGCTTACTTATTTGCGCCAACTGGAGAAGTATTATCAAGCGAGATTATTTTCACAGTAGATTCAAACTATAAAAAGCCAGAGTTAACGCTTATTTCGCCCATAAACATAAACTACACAACAAGTCAAGTGAAATTAGTTTTCGCCACAACTTATGAAATTAAAAGCGCGAAATACCTTCTCGATTACCATTTACATCCAAGCGCACGTTACATCAAAATCAATGGCAACGTGACATTAGCTAACCTCACCGATGGCATACACAAAATAATGCTTTTTGTAGATTGCTATGACAAGTACGGTAATGGACGCTCACTATTCCAAGGCACCAGATTCAACGTAAGCATCAATGAAAACACATCAGAAATCCAAAACAACACACCCATCGAGGACCCGCTAATTAATCCAGCAGTTGCTACTACATCAATAGTGGCGACAATTATTTTATGCATCATTTTTGGTTACTTGATTAGAAAAAAGAAGCCCCTAAACAACAATCAAATAATAAGCAGATAATCTCTTAAGAGGAAAAACCATAACCTCCAAACAAAAAAATTAAGGATTCACCCTTTGGCTGAGTCTACAAAAACTTGAGCGCAACAATACGGCGAAAACAAAACCGTCCAACCTTGCCTTTTTACAAAATCGATTGCCCCTTGACTTGGAAACGCCACTGCGTCAACGCCTGCTTTTAACGCCAACACGTCGGTGGTAGCGCGGTGTTTGCCTTTTGGACGCATGCAGCCTAAAGCCAGTGGAGTTTGGGGAAACATTACTCGGGCGGAAGCGGTTACTCGGGCAATGTCATGTGGCTGGGGCGGTTCAACGTTGGCCATTTCTGTTCCATGCAGGGGCATAAACGCGATAATAACCACTGCTGAAGGGTTTACCTTTGAAATCATCTGC
Source organism: Bathyarchaeia archaeon (assembly GCA_042296865.1). Taxonomy (GTDB): domain Archaea; phylum Thermoproteota; class Bathyarchaeia; order Bathyarchaeales; family Bathycorpusculaceae; genus Bathycorpusculum. Next base: position 1,263,138 of record CP170178.1, read on the forward strand.
AGCGCCGCAAATTCGCCCTCGAGTTTGCCATCTTTTAGGCCAACAATCAGGTGAGGTACAAAGGGTAAACCTGAATTTTGAAGCGCAAAGAGTGAATCAACGTAATTTTGAACCGTAACTTTGAGTCCGTAAACCTTTTCGATGGTTTCTTGTGAACCTAAAATATCAATTAACGCTGCATTCACCCCTGACTGTTTAAGAAAAACAGCCGTATCCAAATCTACAATGCCTGTGTGGACAAAAACTGTTAAACCCAACTCACGTTTAACCCGAGCAATAGCGCCTGCAAACGGTTTAAGGGGAACTGACCCGTCGGGCAAGCAGCCGCCGCTAATTAGGCAACCCACCGCGCCATCCCTCTTAAGCTTGGAACATAGTTCAAAAAGTTTTTCAGGCGTAACCGCGGGCTGCATAGTAGCTAACACTTTACCGCCACAATGTTTACAATTCAAAGCGCAACTATTGCCGGTTACTGAAATGGTTGGAAAAACGTTTGGCGACGAAAGGAAAGGGCTGTTTTTGTAGTATGTGAAGCTTGGTGCATAAAATCGGATTTGTTTTTTCTGAGTTAATGCTCCTAAGTTAAGGAGGTTAAGAAGTTCTTGCTGGTTTAACTGCCAAATTAACTCAGCTGAAGGAGGCATGGTTTTCTTGTATGTTTGATTGCAGAGTTTCTTAAGTGTTTATTGTGTTACAGTTTTCGTTTTGCTTTCCAAGCTTCTGCTGGGAACGTTTGAACAGGTTGAGCCGCGTCAGTAGAAGTTTCAATGTTTGCCTGCAGATGCTCTAAACGTTTTGTAAGCGTTAATGTCTTATAGATGGCGGTGCCGCGGTAAGTCAAAGAGTAAACTGTTCTTCCTTTGCATTTTATTTGTTCAACAAGTCCATGTTCAATTAGGAATTCGAGTTTTTTATTTAAAAGCATGCAATCCATGTTGCTTTCAAAAGCAATTTCGTCAAGCGTCAAAGATTTAGTTGTGAGAACTTTAAGCACATCCTCGTAAATTTCCAACTTTGATTTTGTCATGCAAGCAACGCCTTGTTTAACACAAATACAGTAGTTTAAAATAAAGAATTTATGAAGAGTTAATCTGTAATCAGAATTCACCTGCAAACCAATTTAGCCTGATAATCAGTCTAATTTAAAGTTGCGTCTTTAACGTTTGGACTGCTGCTGCGCTTTAAGGTAAGCATCATGCTTCTCGAGTAGGCTGCGGATTTGATGGTTTATGAAGTCGTCCGCGCTTAGGTAACCAGTGTCTAAATCCTTTAAGGCCTGTTGTAAGCGTTCGTACTCGTTTTTAGAGAGTTCAATGTAGGTATTGTCGTCTTTTGCGAAGCGGAGTTGTGTGCGGATTGCGTCTCGGATGAATTCTTCACGGCTGGTGTAGCCTAGGCCTCGGTTGGTTTCTATGAAGGTTTGTGTTTCGTTTAGAAGTTGTGGGGGCAGGTTAACGCTGGTCGATAGGAGGTTTTCGATGGCGTCCGTGTAGGTTTGCATTTTCATGGTTTGGGCGGTTATTTCTCCTAGCATTGCGGTGAGTTTTTGGTGTGCATCATCGGATATTCGCAGAGTTTTCATGGGGTTTACCATGTGTATTTGTGATAGGAAAGCTAATAAGGCTTTTCTGTATATTGAATATACAAGGTATAAGAGGTTTACAGATGAAGCACAACATCAGCATAACCATGGACCAAAAACTCTTCCGAGAACTAGAAAACATCCGCGGCAGAGAAAAACGCAGCAACTTCATCGAATACCTAATCATCCAAGGACTAAAAACCCACATAACCAACCAACAAAATACAAAACTCTCAGCCCCAATCGTGACAAATACAAGCATAAATAAAATAAAAAAAGATTTTGTTGGTTGAAGGTTTATTCGATTTTCCATTTCTTGGCAACTTTCACTACAAGGAACGCAATGAACGCCACGATAACGAAGGTAATCAGCGCTGAAAGGAAAGCACCATACATGAACTCCTGGGTACCAACTTTAAAGGATTCTTCGGCCAAGTTACCTGGTATAGGAAGAAGTAAGCCAATCAAGGGCATAATAAAACCGTTGACAACTGATTGAACAAGCGTGCCAAGGTAGATACCTAAAACGAAAGCAATAGCGAGCCCAAGAATCTTGTATTTTGAAAGGAAGTCTTTGAATTCATTCCATAAGCCATGTGGTGGTGGGGGTGGTGGCGCTTTTTCTACTGCTTCACGGATTTTCCGTAGTTCTACTAACATTTCATCTTCTTTTGACAATCAAGAAACCTCAAAACATTTTGAACGGTTTAGGCTAATAAGATTATCCATCAATCATGCAACCGCTTATCGGGTAAGTATTCAGTTTTTAAATTGGGGTAAAGATTATAGGTTAAAAGTTTCATATGCTGAAATAATCTCGCTGCTACTTGGAGGGCATCATTACGGTTTCAGTTGAATTGGATGATTTAGATAGAAGCATTCTAAAGCTGCTTCAAAAGGACGCTAGGCTTTCGTTTGCCGAAATTGGACGCAACCTAAACATTGCCGAAACCACTGTCCGCTTCCGCGTTAACCGTCTTGTTGAAAGCAGGGTAATCACACGTTTTGCAGCCTTGCTTGATCCAGAAAAGGTTGGTTTAACGGTGGGAGGTGCTATTTTGTTTAAAATTGACCCTTCACATTTGGAGAAGGCGTGCAAAGAGTTGGCGGAGTTTGACGAAACCCAGTACCTTTTCCGCAGTACAGGTGAGTACGATGTGGTTTCGATGATTTTGGCTCGTGATATGGAGCATTTGAATGATTTGGTTAAACGGGCTAAGATGATTGAGGGTGTTAAGGATGCTCGTTTGTCGGTTACGACTAAGATGCTCAAGTTTGCTCCGAGTATTGAGCTTTAAATTTTCTTGATGTTGCGGATTCAGCAAAAAACTTGTTGCTTTGCCATGGCTTCCGCAAGGTTAATACATTGTATTGCACAAGTTAGTTTAGTTTAACCCATTTAATCCTACCATTTAAGCGTCAAGGAGAAAAATTCATGACCACAAAACCAACCCATAGCGAAGACTCTAAAAAACCCCAATTAGACACAATCGACAAACAAATCCTACAACTACTACAAGAAGACTTCCCCCTGATTGAAAACCCCTGGAAAGAACTAAGCAGCAAAACCAACATACCAGAAAACCAGCTAATCAACCGCGTAAAAGATCTTCATGAAACGGGAATATTGCGAAAAATCGGGCCTATCGTTGACCCTTTCAAAGTCGGCTACAAATCAGCCACTTTAGTTGCCCTTCGCGTACCAGAAAACCAAATTGACGCTGCAGCCGCAGTCATTAACCAGTACAGCACTATTTCGCATAATTACGAGCGAGAACACGAATACAACGTTTGGTTTACACTGGTCACAAAAAACCTGCAAGAATTAACAAGCACATTAAACGAGATACTGCAAAAGACAGGGTTAAACCAAGATGACGTTTTAAATCTCCCCACTTCCCAACGTTTCAAAATCAACGTTAACTTCCAGTTAACCAGTTAATAGGAGAAAACAATATTGGACAAAATTGACGAATCCTTACTTTCAGAGTTAACTCAAGGAATCCCCTTAACTACGCAACCGTTTAACGTTATCGCAGAGAAAATCGGCATCTCGCCCGAGGAAGTCTTAAAGCGGCTTGTAAAACTCAAAGAATCAGGCATAATTAGGCGGTTTGGAGCCAGCATAAAACCTAACGATATCGGGTTTACGGCGAACGCAGTCATCGCATGGAAGGTGCCCCTTGAACGTGTAAACGAGATTGGAACTTATTTGTCCTCTTTTAGAGAAGTAACACACTGCTATGAACGCAGTCCAATCCCTGAACGTTGGGAATACAACTTGTATATGGTTATGCATGCATTGGAACGAGGAACAATAGAGGAAACGACGAAACTGCTTGCTGAAACCGTTGGCATTCAAGACTACGTCATACTTTACAGTAAACGAGACCTCAAAAACGGCAAAACTAAACAGGATAAACCATAATGATAACGCTTACAAAACTGTGGTGCAATCAACCTGGCTCCATGGATCAACTACGATACAGCCACACAGCGCATCAACGCCCAGTCGTCGTCTGGAGCACCACAAAACAATGCAACCTACACTGCATGCATTGCTACTCAAAATCAGAAAACAAAACCTACCAAAACGAACTCACAAATGCTGAAGCAAAACGTTTCATTTCAGACCTTGCAGAATTCAAAGTTCCAGTCTTACTATTCTCAGGCGGCGAACCCATGATGCGCAGCGACCTCTTCGAGTTGGCACAACTTGCCGCTGACTCAGGCATCCATCTTGTAATGTCAACTAACGGCACCCTAATCAACAAAGAGGCAGCAAAAAAAATTAAACAAGTCGGTTTTGACTACGTTGGCGTAAGCTTAGACGGCGTAAGAGAAACAAACAACCGCTTCCGAGGCGCTTCTGACGCGTTTGAAAAAGCAGTTGAAGGCATCCGCAACTGTATGGACGCAGGTATAAAAACTGGTTTACGGTTAACCGTCACCAAATACAATCTCGCTGATGTCCCAGCAATTTTTGATTTTATAGAAAAAGAAAAAATCCCGCGTGCCTGCTTTTACCATTTAGCGTACGTTGGCAGAGGAACAAGCATCGCCAAAGACGACTTAACCCATGAACAGACTCGACAATTCATGGACATGTTGCTTGCTAAAGCTGAAGAGTTCCAAAAGAAAGGTTTAGGCACCGAAATCCTAACAGTTGACAACCACGCCGACGCCGCATACATTTACCTTAAAATCAAAGAAAAAGACCCTCAACGCGCCGAACAAGTCATGCAGCTGCTAAAACTTAACGGCGGCAACAGTTCAGGACGTGGCATCGCATGCGTCGACTTCAACGGGCATGTACATCCTGACCAGTTCTGGCAACACTACAGTTTAGGAAACATTCGGGAACGGAAATTCAGCGAAATCTGGACAGACCAAACCGAACCCCTGCTCAAACAGTTGCACAACCGAAAAGATTTCCTAACAGGCAAATGCAGTAAATGCCGTTTCCTAAACATTTGCAACGGGAACCTGCGTGTTAGGGCAGAAGCAGTTTACGGCGATATTTGGGCTCCAGACCCAGCTTGTTACTTGACCGAAAAAGAGATTCAAGCGTGACTTTCATGACTTTCCAACATAGCCACACAACTTCTGCCTCGTTTGCGCCACGTGTTATCGCTTGGGAATCCACCCGCGCCTGCAACTACGCCTGCCAACACTGCCGCGCCACAGCCCAAAAACAAGCTGACCCAGACCAGTTAACCACTAAAGAAGCCTTCGAAATGGTGGACCAGATTGCGGTTTTCTGTAAACCCGTCTTTATCATCAGCGGCGGCGACCCTCTGCAGCGGGGGGACATTTTTGAGGTTGCCAAACACGCTTCTACGCAGGGTTTAAGGGTTGTTATGTCTCCAAGCGGCAGCAACATCACATCCGAAATCATCAAAAAAATGAAAACCGCAGGCGTAAAAATGATTTCCTTGAGCTTAGATGGAGCTTCACCAGAAGTCCATGACGGTTTCCGCATGGTGACGGGCGCTTTTGACTTGGCAATGCATAACATGAAGCTGGCGCGTGAATCTCAAATGCCTTTTCGCATCAACTCAACAATAACTCAGCATAACCGTGCGGATTTGCTTAACATTTTGAAGTTGGCAGTTGAGGTGGAAGCTGTGGAATGGGACGTTTTCATGCTTGTACCAACGGGCAGAGGAAAAATCCAGATGGAAATAACCCCTGAACAATACGAAGAGACATTACAAAATGTTTACCAAGCCAGTTTAACGTCGCCGATTCCAATCAAAGTCACCTGCGCCCCACAATACAGCCGAATAGTAGCCCAACACAAAAAAGACAAAACTGAAAACTGCAGGCACGCCGGCGGAAGAGGCTGTATGGCAGGCAACGGTTTCTGCTTTATATCTCACGTAGGCGAAGTTTACGGTTGTGGCTTTTTACCTATCAAAGCAGGCAGCATACGGCAGCAGCCTTTTCGTGAAATCTACCAAAACGCTTCACTATTCAAGGAATTACGAAACCATGACCTGTTAAAAGGCAAATGCGGCCAATGCAATTTCAAAACGATCTGTGGCGGATGCCGAGCTCGGGCTTATTCCACATTGAAAGATTATTTGGAAGCTGAACCCTTCTGCAACTATCACCCTTTTTAGGGCTAACTCATTTTTTGTTTGAAGGCTTGTTTGGTTCAGCTACGCCACAATTATTGCTGAATTGTAGGTAAATTTGGTTTTTTAGTTCTCTGGCAAATTCTATAAAATTGCCTCTACAATTAGCCGAGCAAAAATACAGGTCTTTTAGGTTATCTTCAAAAACATAAGTGAGTCTGCAGGAATCTTTTGGTAATGCTTTTTTACAGAACACGCATTCTTCGACCATTTAAGCGCACTTCTATGTATAGGTTAGCATCAGTGTTTTTTTGGTTTATGATAAGACATCAGTTTTGTGCCCATTAGAGGTTCTATTTTTAAAACCTGTATGGACAGGGCAAACCAACCTAGTAGGATCCAAATAGAAACTCATTGCAGAAACCTATAGGGGGTAGGGTCGGTAATGGCTGAAACAGCGTTCAATAGCATGTTGAAGGTGGGCTTCACAAAGCTTAATAGCGTCTTACTACAGCATACGTGTTCAAGGTTCACCAGTATGAATAAGTGGTTAAAAATTATTCTTCCAACAATCTTGTCAGCGATTGTAGTTACCCTTTTACTAATGATTTCTGGACTTGGCACAATATCACTAATCGACGTTAACAATGACATCGTTACAAAAACGGTTGTTGCGTTAGACGTTAACACTTTTGCTGTAGTAATGATTGCAGGAGTCGCCTTAACGGTTCTGTTCACAGGTTTAGTAGTTAACAGTGCAGACAAACCAGCGCAAGTACCCCAACCGACACCTATTCAGGTTCCAAACGCAGAACAAACTCAAGCATAAAAAAACAAAACACCGCTTTTTTTCATTTTATAAAAGCCTTTTCTTTTAACCAACTTTTCCTCAGTTAAATGAAGGAACAAAAGTTGGTTAATTTTTGACATGACCCTATATTGAGGAATCAACTGCATTTACAGAAAGAAACATCAGAAAACTGGGATGAAACTTAGAAAGGCCCAAAGGGTTATCGCCTGTTTTTCATGTGCGCAGTGCTACAGTGCTTATCATAATCTTCTCGTGTGTCAAAGACGCGTTTGTCAGCTTCACATTGAAACCGTCCATCAGAAGTTATTGTAGGCTCCATAGCACGTGTATCTCGAGACAAACAATTCACCTCCAACATTATCTAAGAAAAACAAATTATCTTTTCAGTAAATGACACTTAAGAGTATGTTGTTGTCAAGCCTCAACCATTTATTCAGAATGCATGTCTTAAGTTTGTTGTTGTATCGATACAGTCACAAGTTTTTTTATTTTTCAAATCCCCTTAATGGGAATAATAGAAGGGGACTTTAACAAGTCCAAAAGCGTGTGGAGAAGAAACGGTTAACAAGTCTGCATACGGTTACGGCGTTATCCCTCTCTCTTCCTAAACAAAAGCTGTACCGTCTGCGTGTAAGTTAACCGCCAATTCTCTAATTACAAAACATGGGAAAAGGGAGTGCAAATATGGAGTTTTGTGAAAAGTGTGGTTCTCGTCTTTTACCGAGAAAAATTAGTTCTGGCAATCAAGTAATGCTGATGCTTGTATGCAACAAGTGCCAGTATAAAAAACCTGAATCTGAAGAAGAACTCATCAGGACAACTGGCAAAGTCATTGAACATGGACCAAAACAGTTTGTTGCAGTAATAAGCAAAGAAGCACAGCTTAACACGATGCCAACAGTACATATTGAATGTCCAAGATGCGGAAATAACACTGCAAATGTTTGGCTAGTCCAAACCCGAGGCTCCGATGAATCCTCAACCCAGTTTCTAAGATGCACAAACTGCAACTACACGTTTAGGGAAAACACCTAAACCAACCATTTTTTGAAAAACGTTTAACTTTTAATCATTCTTTTTTAAATAATAAGACTTTTAACGACATTACACTGACACACGTTGAGACATAAACGTGGAAAACCCGCCAGACAACTAATGAAAACTATATAAAAATTTTCATCAAATCGTTATTTTGGGTTTAGGGTTGATTGATTCACCCCAAAGGTTTTCAAAATAACTTTTAACCAACACCAGCATGTTTAGATTCGTAGTTATTAACGCGGGAGATTCGATACCTTCTGGGAGGTTTTCTATTGCTATAGCTTCTTTTTTATCAAAAATTGCAAGCATAGCTTTAGGTTTATTTTGACTGAAACGTAAAATGTAAGAGTCATTTTGAAACTTATTAATCAAAGCCAAACTTTTGCGGTTAGGAGGTTGCTCTAAAATGCAACGTTTAGGCACGTCAGGGTTTATTTTTTCTGGAAAACTATCATAAACAAACTCAGAAAAGAAGTCCCAAGAAATTATTAAATCGATTGATTCCTGCGCACCGCTCATGCCTTTTATCGCTTGCTCTATCACTTGCTCCATTCGCGAAATTAACTTGATTCCTGAATTTGAATCAAGAGTCTTTGCTTTTGCATTACAGGATGGTTTTGGTTTAGGTTCAGTTTTTCGTTGGAGCAAAAATTTCAGTGTTTGATCAGCTGAAACCGCTTTAAACTTTATCTGCGATTTATTAATTTTCTCGACTAACCCTAAATCGTAAAGTCTAAGCAGCGTGCAGTAAGCGCTTGACGAATTGACATTTAATCGTTTAGCTGCTTCAACCACACTTAAAGGTCCAAATCCGGCTAAAGTGAAGTATATTTTTGCTTGCGAACTGTCCAATCCCAAATCCATGAGTGCTTGAACTTCGGCCGCTTGAAATTCCAAACTTAACCATTCTCCTCAAAGTCAGCTTAGCCTTTTCCAGAGGATTACATTAATCATAAAATTATGGTGGTAGTCCCCCAACCTACAAGAATATATTAGCTTGGAAAACCCGAATAAAAATCACTCTTAAACTACAAGAGCATCAAAAACAAACCGGGAATATGGGGGCTGAATGGACTTCACGTGTTTCGATTGTATTAGCATAGTTTTGCATTCTTTTCTCCTTAAAATTAAGTGAAGCCCCGGCAAACCCCACTTTCCAGTTAACCCACATTAAATTATATTTGTTCTAAAAAAGTATCATTAAGTAGACTGCTGTTGTGCTTCTTTCAGCCGGCACTTTAATTCGTGTACAGACTAAATGGTTAACAGGAGTCACAAAGCAATTATTCCAGTAAAAAATACACCCAAAAAATGCTTAACACACAACGTAAAACAAATCATTGATAGAGTATTAAGAACAGGTTAACTTGACGTTTTGTTCCCATGCGTAATAGAAGCGTAACAAATTTTCAGGATTTTATCCTTTCAAGACGCAACGTGTTAAGCAGTAACAGCATGGTTACTCCGTCGTCTCCCGCAGCAACAGTAAACCATAAAGGAATCAAACCCAACATTCCAAGCCCACCCAACAAAAATTTTATCACAAGCGAAGCTGCAATATTCTGTTTAGCCACCACCATCGCCTTTTGACTCAACCGTATAAGGTATGGAATCTGCCTTAACTCATCATTCACCAAAACCACGTCAGCCGATTCCAAAGCAACATCCACCCCTTTAGCCCCCATAGCTATGCCGACGTCTGAAGCTGCAAGCGCAGGAGCATCATTAACGCCGTCTCCGACCATCGCCACCAAACCAGTTCCTTCCCGTTTAAGCTGTTCAACAAGCCGCAGTTTATCTTCAGGAAACAGTTCCGCGTGAACCTCATCAATCCCTAAACTTGAAGCGGTTTCTTTAGCTATTTCTTTTTTATCCCCCGTTAACATAGCCGTCTTAATGTTAGCCCTTTTTAGTGAATCCACAGCACGCAAGGCGTCCTCACGCACTTCATCAACAACACAAACGGCAGCTAAACCAGCTTTACCAACAGAAACACAAACTGCCGTATGAATATCACCAGCGGTTATTTCAAAAGCTTGTGTGCAGTCACAGCCAAACTCCCGCATAAGCTCAACGTTCCCCACTGCAACATGTTGCCCATTTACTATTCCAACTATGCCTTTACCGGGAACCTCAAGAACATCGGTTACTTTGAATTTTGTTAAGTCAATGCCTTTTTCAAGTGCCCGACGCGTGATTGCTTGTGCAACAGGATGGTTTGAGTACTGATCAAGCGAAGCAGCATATCCGAGAGCGTCCACTTCAGCTTTCGTGTTATCAACTCTGCGAACTTCATGAACCGCTGGTCTACCCAAAGTCAAAGTTCCAGTTTTATCAAAGATGACCCGTTTAACTCTGGCAAGTTTTTCAACAAACACGCCTCCCTTAATGATTACACCTCTTTTCGCGGCGACAGTTATAGCCACAAAAATGGTTGCGGGCACTGAAATTATGAAAGCGCTTGGGCAAGAAACCACCAGCAAGATAAGTGAACGGTAGAACCAAGTGTCAAACGAGCCGCCAACAATAAACGGCAAACCTACCGCAGTGAAAATTGCTAAACCAATAACTACGGGGACATAGAACCGTGCAAATCTGTCCACAAGACGTTCAATCGAAGCTTTATGCTTTCCAGACTCAATAACTAACTGCACAATACGAGACACCAAGGTTTCGCTGGCTTTTTTGGTTACATTAATTTTTAGCACTCCTGTCTGGTTTAACGTGCCAGCATAAACGTTATCACTGACTTTTTTAGGAACCGGCACCGACTCCCCTGTAACCAAAGCTTGGTCAACATGAGAAAAACCTTCAACTACATCGCCGTCCAAAGGAATCCGTTCACCAGGGCGAACAAGCAGCACCGTTCCAGGCTCCACAGCGTTAACAAAAGCGTCTTTAACTTGATTACCAAGAATTACGTGTGCGGTTTCAGGCATGAACCTTGATAGTTTTTCAACGGTTTTTCTTGCCCTGTTCTGAATGTAACCTTCAAAATATTCTGCGATACAGTATAGCATAAGAACTGTGGCTGCTTCAAACCGGTAATCCAAGTAAAGCGCTCCTAATCCGGCAACAGCCATTAAGAATTCAACGCTGAAACGCCGTTCTATAACGAGTTCTTTTAAGCCTACAATTCCAATGTAAATGGCGACTGTTAAGACGGCAGCATAATAGAGAATCAGCGACACAGTAACTTCCAAATTTAACACAGGTAAACTAAAACCAAGAGGAATTCCCTCGAAAAAATAGTCAAGCAAACCGGCAACAACGATTGTAACGGCAAGCCAAACTGCAAAAATGGTTAAGGCTTTCTTGTGAGGCTCTTCTTCGCCTATGACTTCGCTTTCTGTTTGGTTTTCAATGACCTCTTTGTTAGTTCCCAAATGAAAAACCGCCTGCAGAAGTGCCTAGAATACACTAAAATCAGTAGCAAATGTGATATAAAAAGCAAAACAAAAAGAAAGATTGTTTATTGGGTGGGCATGAATTGATTGTAGACTGGGTGTCCCTTGAAACGTAAGGTTGTCTCAGACTTTTCAATTGTCCCGCTTGGCAAACGCATGCAGATTGAACACACTGTTGCTCCGTCAGGATGTAAATGTACACCGTCAAGCAGTTCACCCTTAGTTACGCCGGAAGCAACAAACACCAACTCGTTACCTTTAGCCAATTCATCCTCATTGTAAGTTTTTTCCACGTCTACGCCTGCTTTTGTTAAGCGTTCCATGCGGGCATCGTCATGGTTTGGATTCCAAACTTTAACAAGCATTGTGCCACCTAGACATTTTACTGCGGTAGCAGCGATTGTTGCTTCTGGTCCAGCTCCAGCGCCGATAAGCAAGTCAAAGCCTGAATCGGGAGTTGCCGCAACTACTGCGCCTGCGATGTCGCCGTCAGGGATAAGGATGATTCTTACGCCCATCTGCCTAAGCGCATGCAGTATATCATTGTGTCTGTCTCGGTCAAGCATGATGACGGTAAACTTTTCTAATGAAACACCTTTTGCTTTGGCAATTGTGCGAACGATTTCTTCAGTGGTCATGTTCATGGATAGTAAGCCTTTACTGCGGTAGTCAGTGGCAAGTTTGAAGTAGTAACCGTCGTCTGGCAAAACTTGGAAACATCCTCTTGGAGCGCAGGCAAGTGCGGAGATGGCGTCTTTTCTTCCTTTGCTGGCTGCCGTGGTGCCGTCGACTGGGTCAACAACAAATTCAAGCGCTGGTCCGTCTCCTGTGCCGACTTTTTCTCGGCGTTCAAACGCTGGCGCGTGGTCTTTTGGACCTTCGCAGCAGATTACTTCGCCTTCAATGTCGCTTTGGTTAAGTACGGCTCTTGAGAATTCTACGGCTTTTGCGTCAATTAAATCGCAGTCGCCTTGGCCAACATGGTATGCTGCGCCTACGGCTCCTGCAACTGTTATTCTGGTTAAGGAGGGTGCTAAAGCTCTTAATGAAACCATACAATTTTTTCTCCTATAAGACAAATAAGCCTTAATGCCCCAGCTTGGTATTTATGGGTTTGCGCAAAAAACGATTTGTTTGCCCTTTTTTGGTTGCATGTTTGTTTAGAAGTTGTTGCCGCAGAGTTGCTATAATTCCCTCTTGGGCGTCGCTTGAGTGTTATTGTAAAGGATTTTTATTAGCAATACTGTATTGAAGTGTAAGGGGAACAGGTTTGCGCAAGACCGTAAAAGTAACCAGAAAAGGCAAGACTACAATTCCTGCAGAAAAAGCGAAAAACTCGGCATTAAGGAAGGCGAGGCTCTAGCAGTAGAAGCCACGGATAAACAAATAACTTTCATGCCAATCCCATCGTTAGAGGACATGTGCGGAATTTTTGCTGGACACGCAGACGTTGCAGAAATTAAAAAAGAACCTGACAAGCTCCGAGAAGAATACTAAATAAAAATTATGTAGGTTAAATTAGCGCGTAATCGGCTGATTTTACTTTACCCTTATTGTCCACTTGCACGGTGAAGCGTTCTGCCCAATTGTGCCCTTCAAGATTAATCGGTGTAATGCCACGTACAATATAGCCGTCGCTTTTGCATTCAATCAGTGCAACGTCAACTTTGTCTGCTTTCTTTTGCTTTTTGATGTATTCTACTACAACTTGTCCTGCTGACTCTTTTGAAACCTGAGGCAACCTAAATTTTCTCCTTGTAAGCTAATTGGCTTGTTTTGTTTTAAGCACTTATGAAACCAAAATACAGATTATTGATATACTTATGTAAAAAAGAGTGGAATCTGTTAAGCTAAGTTAACTTGCAATTAATGTGACTGTCTGCAATCACTCACATAGCTTCATAGTATACAATAAATATAAAAAAATCAGGGTTATTATTTGGCTACAAAACAAAATAGTTCAATCGGCACTATAAGTAGACCTCTAAATTCACTAAATTTTCAAAATCTTCGAACGTTCATATTTTATAACAACAATTTAAAACAAATAGTACAGAATAAATCGTTTTAATTGACATTAATTCTGTTGATAAAAGTTCTGTTCTTTATGCCCGCTAAATTATTGTCCAAAATTAAAACACTAAGAGGTTTTTTTCCTGCAAGGTATTGTAAATGAGAAACAATTCAAAGAATTATGGGAAAAAACGTACAATACTAAAGGAAAACCAGACTGGTCACACATACTGCCGTATTACGATGACAAAATTTACTTCCATGACTCAATTCAAGAAATTCACGGTATTAAAGAATTTAAAGAAATGACAGAAAGGTTGGTTAAAAGATCTAATGATTTGGAAATGGAAATTGTAAAAATAATGATGAAAAATAAAACCCTTTTCTTTGAATGGAAAATGAGATTGAGTTTTGGAAAATACCCCAAATCAACTCTGTACGGAATAAGCCGTTTAACGTTAAACCCTGATGGAAAAATTGTGGAACAAAGAGACTATTATGATCTCTGGGGCGACATTTTTGACAATATTCCCAGATTTGGAAACGTCTATCGACAATTTATGAAAAAAAGATTCGGGTGAAGCAAATCAAACTCAAATATTTAAAAGAATACAAATTGGCAAATATTCGTGAGATGCATCGTAATAACAAAGCAGTTCCAAAAATATGTAAAGATGACTTTAAGAACAAATCAGTAGTAATCACGGGTGCAACAAGCGGAATTGGATATTACACTGCAAGAGAATATGCCTCACATGGAGCAAACATCATTTGTATTAATCGAAATAAAGAAAAATCTAGGAAATTAAGTGAAGAAATCACTAATGATTTTAAAGTTAAATGTGAATACAAAATAGCAGATTTTACGCACATATCAGAAATAAAGCAAGTTGGAAAACAACTTTTAGAATCCAACCTAAATATTGATGTTTTAATTCACAATGCAGGAATTCATTCAACTAAAAAAGTATTAACTAAAGACAACAATGAAATGGTTTTTCAGGTAATTTATTTAGGCTCATTTATTCTGAATTATATGTTAAAGAATAAACTAAAAAATCAAAAAAAGGCAAGAATTATTTTTGTCAATTCTGAAGGATATCGGTTCGCAATTTTTGGTTTAAATTTAGAAGATCTCAACTGGAAAAAACATCGATACTCAAGTTTAAGCAGTTATGGCTCAGCAAAAACAGCACAACTTCTTTCGATGATAATATTTAATCAATACTTCCAAGACAGTGGAGTAACGATTAACGCTTGTCATCCAGGTCAGGTTAAAACTAACATCGGAGAAAATAATGGAAGATTATATCGATTTTATAAGCATCATTTTGTAAACCGCTCGTCAAAATCACCTCAGATTTCAGCAGACGCACTTTATTACCTTGGAGTATCGAAAGACGTTGATAAAGTAAGTGGAAAATTTTTCAATCTAACCACGGAAGAACAACTTGCACCTCATGCACTTGACAAAGAAATTGCAGAGTCATTATGGAGAGAAAGCTGCAGGTTAGGAGGATTTAATTAATACGAAGAAAAGTAAAATAATAATTGTGGGTGCAGGAATATCGGGATTAACTGCTGCAGCTTATTTAGCCAAAAAAGGCTACAATGTCGTGCTTATCGAAAAAAGTGAAAAGTGTGGTGGCCTGCTACGGTCTATTGAAAAAAATGGTTTCGTTTTTGATATCGGTGCTAGATCAATTGAAAATTCCGGAGTAATCAAACCTATGCTTCGAGATTTAGAAATTGAACTTGAACTTGTGAGAAGCCCTGTTTCAATCGGAATTGAAGATAAAATTATTAATATCTACTCAAAGGAACAAATACAAGATTATAAACAATTATTGGAACAAATATATCCTGAAAGCAAGAATGACATAAAAGAAATTACGGATTTTATCAAAAAAATCTTTAAAGATATGGAAGTCTTGTACGGAATTGATAACCCATTTTTTAGAGACCTAAAACAAGACAAAGCATTTTTAATAAAAGGGCTACTGCCTTGGCTGATAAAGTTCTCTCTAGTAATAATGCGGATTAATCGAATGCAAGAACCTGTGGAACTATTTTTGGAAAAACGATCCAAGAATCGATCATTAACCGACATCATTGGTCAACATTTCTTCAAAAACACCCCTTTGTTTTTTGCATTAGGTTACTTCTATGTCTATTTAGATTACCTTTACCCAAAAGGCGGTACAGGGAAACTCTCGGAAGCGATTGAACAAAAAATTATTGAATTGGGAGGAAAAATTTTAACAGAAACAGAAATTGATATAGTAATTCCTTCAGAAAAAAGAGTAGTCGACGCTAAAGGTAACAGTTATTATTATGATAAACTAATTTGGAGCGCAGATTTAAAATCGTTATACCAAATATTGAAAACAGAAAAATTAGAAACAAAAACTGTAACTAAAATAATAAAACAAAAGAAGGAATTTCTTTCAAAACGTGGAGGAGATTCAGTTTTTAGTTTAATGCTTGCAATAGATGAGTCGCCTGAAAAATTTAAGTCAATTTCAAACGGCCACTTTTTTTATACTCCCTCAAAAAAAGGGTTGGGTGAAACCCACCGTTCGAGACTTAAATTGTTAATTAAAAACTTTGAAAAGACCCCAAAAGAACAAGTGCTAAAATGGTTGGATGATTATTGTCAATTAACAACTTATGAGATTTCGATTCCTACACTTAGAGACGCCTCTTTGGCGCCTAAAGGAAAAACCGGGTTACTTGTAAGTTTCTTATTTGAGTACGATTTAATCAAAAAAGTTGAAGAAGCAGGCTGGTATGAGGAATTTAAAAGCCAAGTTGAAAACCGTATTTTACGAACATTAAGTAAAAGCATCTACCCAGGAATAAAAGAAAAAATAATATTTCGTTTTTCTTCAACCCCTTTAACAATCCAGAAAAAAACGGGTAACTCTGAAGGAGGAATTGTGGGATGGTCGTATGAAGCGCCAGTGCCTGTAATTAATAACCTTCGAAAAATCTCGCAGTCCGTTAAAACACCCATACCAAACGTGTTAAAAACTGGTCAATGGGCGTACAGTCCCGCTGGAATACCCACAGCAATTCTAACAGGTTGGTTAGCTGCCCGAGCAGTAACAAAATAAAGTAAACATCCAATAATTAACAAAATATTTGAAAAAGATCAGACAGGGTCTCTGCAACAAAAATAAACGAAACAATATACTTTAATTTTAAAAAAAATAACTTTGAAGAAAAAAGGTATGGGAACCTCACGAGAATAATATTTCATTTAGATATGGACCATTTCTACACAGCCGTTGAAGAAAGGGAACGCCCCGAAATCAAAGGCAAACCCGTCGTAGTCGGTTCCGACCCGAAAGGAGGCAAAGGCAGAGGCGTCGTTAGCACCAGCAATTATGAAGCCCGCAAACTTGGCATCCGTTCAGGCATGCCCATCAGTCAAGCTTGGAAACTCTGCCCCTCAGCCGTGTACCTGCCGCCCAATTTTCCATTGTACATTAAGGTTTCAGAAGAAATTATGCAGGTCGCCCGCAGGTACGCTGACAAGTTTGAGCAATGGGGTATTGATGAAGCGTTTTTGGATGTAAGCAGCAAAGCCCAAACTCCCAAGGAAGCTGAACTTTTAGCTCGAAAATTAAAGCAGGAAATTAAAGACAAAACCCGCCTAACCTGCTCTATTGGTGTTGGCCCAAACAAACTTATCGCCAAAATCGCTAGCGACTACCAGAAGCCCGACGGCTTAACCATCGTGGAAGAAAAAGAAGCGGAAACGTTTTTGGCGCCTCTGCCTGTCAGGAAGCTGCTGTGGGTTGGCAAAAAAACCGAAGCCAAACTCAAAGAGCTCGGCGTTAGCACGATTGGTGATTTGGCAAGGCTTGACCCAACTGTTCTGACGACTCATTTTGGTGTAATGGGTATACAGATGAGCCTTAACGCTAAAGGCATAGACAAAAGTGAGGTTGAGGGCAGAACCGGCGTTAAAAGTGTAAGTCATGAAACCACGTTTGAAGAGGACACCGCGGATGCCGAGGAGGTTTTAAAAGCGCTACTTGGGCTTTGTGTGGAAGTGCAAAAAGAAGTGGAAGCTCAACATTTGCTTTTTAAAACCGTGACGCTGAAAATTCGATATGAAAACTTTGAAACCCACACCAGAAGCAAAACCTTACCCTTCTTAACTTGTCGCCTGCATGACCTCGAAAAAAACGCCAAAGAAATGCTGCGGGCGAATTTGCGGGTTGACCGTAAAGTGCGGCTTGTAGGTGTACGAGTTTCAAGCTTGGTTTCTTCAGAGAAGCAAAGAACGTTAATCTGAGAAGTCAACAAGTTTTTGGGGAACCAGTTTGTTGCCGAATTCTTCAACGCTAACAACTTCGCTGAGCAGTTTGCGTGGACGAATCAATTGGGTTAGTTTTCCTGTCAAGTCAAACTTTTCCTTTGGATACCCAACAGTTACCAGCAATAGAACCTCAAAATCATCGGGAACCTTTAGCAACTCGGCGACTTCTTTTTCGTTAAAACTCCCCACGCAACAGGTTCCTAATCCTTCAGAGACAGCAGCCAAAATCAGGTTCTCAACAGCAAAAGCCGTATCCACCATATACCAGTCAGAAGAGGCTTTCTTGTTTCCGCACGCAACAATTACAAGGGGTGCTTCTGCAACAAACTTGGCGTACAAGCCTTTTGAGAGGGCTTTGCGTTTCTCAAGGTCAGTTACTGTGATGAAGTGCCAGGGTTCAGTGTTTCTTGCTGATGGGGCAAGTCGTGCAGCGTCAAGAAGACGTTCAATTTTTTCTTGCGGAACAGGCTTGTCAAGGTACGTGCGGATTGAACGGCGGGCTTGAACCGCTTCAAAAACATTCATACATGCCACAAAACAAGAAAAGCCGCTAAGGCTTAATATCCTTTAACCTAAAAAAAGAAAAATAAAGTTTTTTAATAAAAACCAAAAAAATCTTACGTACAATATATAACAATTTTAAAATTGGAAGAATTTGGAAACCCAGATTTTAGCTATTTCTTGCATGCTCTTTTTGTGTTAAGAATTGGGCTTTGACGTATAGAGCCTTTGATTGTTCTCCTTGCTCCTCCAATCAAGCATTTTCATGCAAGATATTTTCTTAGGAGGTGATCCGGCCGCAGGTTCCCCTACGGCCACCTTGTTACGACTTTTCCCCCCTCACGAAACTTAGATTCGATACCGCCATCAAAGACGGCACCTCACCCAAGAGTCGCTCGGGTGGAACGACGGGCGGTGTGTGCAAGGAGCAGGGACGTATTCACCGCGCGCTAGTGACACGCGATTACTAGGGATTCCATGTTCATGAGGGTGGGTTTCAACCCTCAATCCCAACTACGGCAGGCTTTCGAGATTGCCTTCCCCTTTCGAGGTCGGAACCCATTGTACCTGCCATTGCAGCTCGCGTGTGGCCCGGGAGATTCGGGGCATACTGACCTGCCGTGGCCCGCTCCTTCCTCCACTTTATCAGTGGCGGTCTCCTCAGTGTGCCCAGCTCAAAACTGGTTGCAACAGAGGATGCGGGTCTCGATCGTTGCCTGACTTAACAGGACACCTCACGGCACGAACTGGCGACGGCCATGCACCTCCTCTCAGCTCGTCTAGCAAGACCTTTAATCTGGCTTTCACACTGCTGTCGCTCCCGGTGAGATTTCCGGCGTTGACTCCAATTAAACCGCAAGCTTCACCCCTTGTGGTGCTCCCCCGCCAATTCCTTTAAGTTTCAATCTTGCGATCGTACTCCCCAGGCGGCAGGCTTAACAGCTTCCCTGCGGCACTAGAACGGCACGTGGCCGTCCAAACACCTAGCCTGCATCGTTTACAGCTGGGACTACCCGGGTATCTAATCCGGTTCGCTCCCCCAGCTTTCATCCCTCACCGTCGGGCGCGTTCTAGCAGACAGCCTTCGCCACTGGTGGTCTTCCCGGGATTATAGGATTTCACCCCTACCCCGAAAATACCGTCTGCCTCTCTCGTCCCCTAGCCAAGCAGTATCCCCCGCAATCCAACGATTAATTCGGTGGATTTAACAAGGGACTAACTTAGCCAGCTACGGATGCTTTAGGCCCAATAAACATCCACACCACTCGGAGAGCTGGTATTACCGCGGCGGCTGACACCAGACTTGCCCTCTCCTTATTCCCCCAGCGATCTATACTGGGTAAAAGCCTTCCTCAGCGGATGGCACTCGGGATAGCCCTGTCACACTTTCGTGTATTGCAAAGTTTTCGCGACTGCTGCGCCCCGTAGGGCCTGGGCCCTTGTCTCAGTGCCCATCTCCGGGCTCCCGCTCTCACGGCCCGCACCGGTAAAAGGCTTGGTGAGCCATTACCTCACCAACAACCTGATCGGTCGCGGCCTCATCCTTGGGCGACTTCACGAGCATAACGTGAAGCTTTTTAAGCGAAGACTCATTCCAGAGTTCTTCACCTATCGAGAATTAGCCCCAGTTTCCCGGGGTTGTTCTCGTCCCAAGGGCAGATTAGCCACGTGTTACTGAGCTGTATGCCGCGCCTCGTTTTGGCTGAAGCGCACGACTAGCATGTCTTAGTCCTATCCCGATAGCAGTGGGGTCCGGCAGGATCAACCGGAGTTGTGACACTCCAGTTTGTTCTGTCGGAACAAATTATGTTTTTTGTGTGGTACGAATATTGATACACATCTTCTCTCTCGCACTATTGTGCTTAACTGGATTTGGAGGGAGAAACATTCCACTCTATACGTCAAAGCCCAATTCAGACTTAACTGAGCAATTAGTCAAGTCCACATACATGTCCCCGCAATTGGAGGCCAACTCCGTCATTCCTGCAAGGCAATCGCCGTTAAGGTAGGGGTTGAGCCGCCGCCATATGTTTTAATTGCGGGGCGCAATTATAGCTGAATTCTATCAGAAGCCACAATATTGAATATAAAGGTTACGCTTCGTTGATGATAAATGCTGTCAAAGTCGCCTTTTTTGATGGAAACCATCGCCAAAGTTCAGCTGTAATTGCAGACAACAAAGTATATGCATTTACTGTCTTAAAAACATTAAATCTAACCTCTATAAACATGTTTTACAATATGAATCAGTAAATGTCTGCATCCGCAAACTATTTCTAACAAGTTTTTTAGCACGTAAAAGTCGCCTCTGACCCACACTTCTGAAGGTTCCCCCGCATTTCTGAAAAGTCCATGGATTTAACAAAAAAGCGCGGGGGCGAAAACTTAACTGAAGACAGTCTTTGAAGAACAATAAAAAGGACGTTTAACATGCATTAGAACGATTTTTAATGTACATGTCAACCGTGCTTAGAAGCTTCTGCCGTAACGCTTCAGAAGCAACCCTTTCTTTCTGAATTTCATCAATCTGTTTTGGCAAATCTTTATCACAGAATTCGTTTTGTATCCATTTCTGGAAATCTTTTCTTTGCATATGAAAATCTATCGAGTTTTGATCTATGATTCGCAGTTTTTCGGTGAATTCATGTATGCTTGTTGCGGTTATGCCTGTGTAGTTGCCGCCTTCAAGACAGAAGTGGAATCCTTCCTCAAAAGGCAGAGTGCAAAGAATATCTGTGCAGTTGCTGTTTGACGGAGTTTGAACCATTAAAAAAACACCTAACTGTTAGAACATTTGAGTTTTAGTTATAAGTTTGTGGTTGAGGCTAAGCAACTACAGAGGTTTGTAAATTACATGAAAATCTTCATAGTCATGCATAGACAAACTATGCTTCTGTGCAATCTTGATAATGCAGGCTTTTTCGGCGCCATCCAACCTTTTTTGAACGTGAATCTGGTAACCAACAGATTGAACACTGTCAGCGTCAGGAGGCATAAGTTTAACAGATTTACCTTCAAGACTATTGCATCCTACAAGCATTTCTTTAAGGATTTTAACCGCTTCAAAGCGCAACATGGAAGTACACCGAAAAACCGTATTGAAAATAATATACACATAACCATTTTTATAATTTTCTAACATAAGAAATCAATAAAAAAGCCAAAGGACCGTTTTGCTGTTGTATCCACGTAGCTACAACACAGTTTTTTATCTTACCGCCACCTTCTTTTTTGAAAAAGGAAAGGTTTGCATGGTCATCTGCCCCACATGCGGAAAAACGCTAAACACACCAAACAAAAAAATTCAAAACACCTTCTTCACCATAGAAACTTACACATGCGACAACTGCAAAACCCATTTCAAAGAAGCACATTAATTCGGTAAAGTTTTCAGCATACTTCCCGACCTGTACCCCTGCAAATCCAAAGTAACATATTTGAAACCCAAATTTGACAATGAAACCGCAATCTGGTCCAGAATTGCTACATCGCAGAAAAGGTCACGGTCAGTCTTTTGAACCTCAATCCTCGCTAACCCGTCATGATCTCGCACTCGCACCTGTTTCACACCTGAAATTGCCTTAACTGACTGCTCAGCCCGTTCAATTCGCCAAAGTTTCTCTTTGGTAATTTTTTGGTTAAATGGAATTCTTGAAGCCAGACAAGCCAACGCAGGTTTGTCATAAATGCTTAAGCCAAGTTGTTTGGCTACTTGTCTAATCTCGTCTTTGCTGAACTTGTTTGTTACCCATGGACTGTCAACATTTTCGGTTTCTTGTACAGCTTTAAAGCCTGGACGATGATCACTTAGATCGCTGTAGTTGGTGCCTTCAAAAACCGTTTTGAACCCTAACCTGTCTGCGAAGTGTTTTAGGTTTGTGAGTAGTTCTTTTTTGCAGTAGTAACAACGGTTTTCTGGGTTTCTAGCAAAATCGGGGTTTGACAACTCACTTGTTTGTATGGTGTAAAGTTTTATGCCTATTTCAGCGGCAACTTTTTTTGCGTCCTCCAATTCTTCAGACGTGTAAGTTGGGGATTCTGCGATTACGGCGACAACTTTTTCGCCCAGAACCATGCGGCTTACGGCGGCTAAGGTGGCGCTGTCTACTCCCCCAGAAAAAGCGATAACCACCCCGTCTTTGCCCGCTTCTGCAATGTAGTTTTTGAGGCAGTTGAGTTTTTGATTTAACGTTTCCATGTTAAACACGTCTCTACATGAGGGTTTCACGGGCTTTTGCCGAAGCTAACTCTGAAAGCTCTCTTAGGGACAAACCTGTTTTTTCTGCTAAACGCTTTAAATCGTCAAACTCTGGTTTTAAGCGGACTATGTTACCTTGACTATTTTTTGAAACCTTAATTTTCACTCTTTCCCGTTGCCCACCCACAGTTAACTCTATCGATGAAACATCCCTAGCCATAACGTGTCTTTCACAGTAAGATACTCGTACGCCTAACGTGCCAGTTTCATCAATCAGCAGTTTAGAAAGCCGCTGAACATCTTTCTGGTCAGCTATAACCTTAATAATTTGACCAGGACGACTCTTTTTTGTATACATGGGTATGATGCTTACGTCTTTTGCACCTTCCAAAAACAGGCGATCCACAGTGTAACCAACAATCTCTCCCGAAACGTCATCGACATTGGTTTCTAAAACAGCAATCCGCTCATCCAACAAAGAAGAATCCAATGGTTTTCCCATGGTTATTCGCAG
The DNA here is from genome assembly GCA_042296865.1 of Bathyarchaeia archaeon. Lineage (GTDB taxonomy): Archaea > Thermoproteota > Bathyarchaeia > Bathyarchaeales > Bathycorpusculaceae > Bathycorpusculum. The sequence continues at coordinate 1,286,115 of CP170178.1, forward strand.
TACATTTGGCATTTCAGCAAATTCTTTGTCACCAGCACCGTAACCCACCTTTAAGGGAGCTATTTCGGGATAGAAACTGGAGGCTTCAGAAACCAAATTGACAAGAATCGCAGCGCCTGTGGGAGTTGCAAGCTCAGACTCTACTGGCCCGCCTTTGATTGGAAAATTTTTTGATTGAAAAATACTTAACGTCGCAGGTGAAGGGCTGGAAACTGTGCCGTGTGAAAACTTGAAAGTGCCGCCTCCAACAGAAACGGGGGTTGCATAAATTTTGGCGTCAAATAAGCCAAGGTCATCCATTGCTACTGCGGAACCGATGATTTCTGCGGCTGTATCCACAAGACCGACTTCATGCAAGTGTACATCATGCAGGTTTCCCCCGTGCATTTGGGCTTCAGCGTTTACAAGAGAGTGAATAGCGTTTGAGGCAAACTGGCGTGCTTTTAGGGACAGGTTTAGGCGTTCGGCGGTTTTTTCTATGAGTTCAATTAGGTCTGTGCCGTCTATGTGAATGTGGTGATGATGATGGTGGCTTGTTTCTTTGTCAGCCGTTACAGAGGCTTTGGTGGCACGAAAACCCTTGTTTACTACTTGTTTGATGTCTATTTTGATGTTTGAGTACCCGTGCTCGGCAGTCTCTAAGCTTTTAATGGCGGCAGTTACCTTTTCTTTGTCTGCCCCTAAATCTAAAAGTGCACCTAAAATCATGTCTCCTGCGACGCCGGCAATTTGGCAATCAATAATTGCTAAAAAAGAAAATTCAGTCACAGATTTTGTCCACCTAACAATATTTAAACAAAGGCAAAAACGATATATTGATTGTGGTTCTTGAGCCAATAGGAAAGACCTGCATGTTTACGCTTAAGGAAATTTTAGAGAAAACAGCCTGCTCCGAGTTGACGGTGGAAGAAGCAGAAAAACTCGTGAGGCTGCAAGCGATTGCTGAACTTGAGGGTATAGCAAAAATTGACTGCAACCGTGAACACCGCAAGGGCGTGCCAGAAGTTATTTTGGCTGAAAACAAAACAGTTGCTGACACTGTTGAGATTGCCCAGAAAATGCTCCAAGCAAACGGCAGGGTAATAGTAAGCCGATGTACCCCAGAGCATGTTGAAGCGTTAAAAGCCGCTGTTCCAGCAGACGCAGTTTGTCAAGTTAACCAGAAAGCCAAAATGGTAGTCATCAAAAAGAAAGACTGCAAAATTGCAAGTAATGGAGGCAAGATTGGGCTGTTAACGGCTGGCACTTCAGATATTCCAGTTGCTGAAGAAGCTAAAGTCATCGCAGAAGAAATGGGCTGCACCGTCTACACGGGATACGATTTGGGCGTTGCAGGGCTTCACAGGCTGCTTGACCCGCTTAAAGATTTAATCATCAAAGATGTTGATGTTATCGTCGTGGTTGCGGGCAGGGAAGGTGCTTTGCCGTCGGTTGTCGCAGGCATGGTTAACGTGCCAGTGATTGCGGTTCCAACGTCTAACAGTTATGGTTTTGGCAGAAAAGGTGTTAGCACGCTTATGGCGATGCTGCAGTCTTGCTCGCTGGGGCTGGCTGTTGTGAATATTGATTCTGGTGTTGCGGCTGGTGCGGTGGCAACTTTGATTGCAAACCGAGCAGCTAAATTCCGAAAATAAAGGTTAAAGAGTGGTTTGCATTAGCAGGTTCATGCGACTTTTTAATAAGGTTACCAGTTTTTTTGTGTCTTCTATGTAGGCAAGGGTTAACCTTAGGGTGTTAAGGTCTGTTTTGCAGGTTACGTGGTTGAAGTTTGCGGTTGCTGTTAGGATTGCAATTTCGTCGTCGATTTCTTGGAATATTCTATTGAACTCTCGGTTTTTGAATTGATTTTTTGAAAGTTGGGTGTTTTTGTTTTCCATAAGACAAGCACCAAGTAACACTAATTCTTAAAATAGTAACACCAACTTAATTAACCTTCCAGCACACCGCCAACAAACTGGCAACAAAAACGGCAAAAACTCGATTTTTTAACCCAAACAAGCAAAACTATGGAAACAGAAACAAAAATTATTAATAGTGCTACCAAAGCTAAAAAAAGTATTACTGAATAAAAGTTAAAGGAGAATGAAAAATACGCACATACCAGACGGCTTTCTATCACCTTCAATAATAATAGCAACCTACATAATCACAATCATCTTCTGGGCAATCTCAGTCAAAAAAATCAAACTAACCGAACAACAAGTCCCCATCATGGGACTACTAACCGCACTATTCTTTGCAGCAATGATGATGAACTACCCAATCGTTGGAGGAACAACAGCACACCTACTCGGCGGCGCCGCTTTAGGCCTAATTCTTGGACCCTTTGCAGGCTGCATCTCAATCACGGTAATACTTGTCCTTCAAGCGTTTCTATTTGGTGACGGCGGCTTAACAACTCTTGGCGCAAACGTGCTAAACATGGGCGTAATCGGCGTCTTTGTTCCATGCGCAATATTCCTTGTAATGAACAAGGTTCTAAAAATAAAATCAAACGCCATCTTGTTTGCAACAGTATTTATCTCAGCTTTCTTTGGCGATTTACTAGCAGCAATTTCTGCAGGTGTAGAACTCGGGTTATCTCAACCAATCTTCCAGTACGGTTTAAGTATAGCGGTACCAGCAATGGCAATTAACCACTCAATAATTGGCGTTGCAGAAGGCATAGTTACAGTGATTCTAGTTGCAACTTTACTAAAACTCCGTCCAGACGTGTTAGAACAAAGCCCAATTTTAGGTAAACTTTGCAGATTTAAGAAACCAAAAACCAAGGAGATAACAAGTCAATGACAACCAAAAACCAAAAAACCATCATTATAGGCTTATCCGTCGCGATACTGTTTGTTCTGCTGGGGGTATTCTTTTTCTCGTACGCCATGGAAACCCTTGACGTCAAGGCAGAAGAACTCGGAGCAGTAGAGCAACCCATCTATGAACCACCATTCCCAGATTACACCATAATCGGCTTTGAAAACGAGTGGGGCGCAATACTACTGGGCATAGCAAGCACGCTGTTGGTGTTCATCGCATGCTTTGCAGTAGCTAAACTATTAAAAAAGGTAAAGAGCTAAAAAAATTGAAGGTACCGCAGTCACTCAGAGATGTAATAGAAGCAATAGAATCCTTAGCGTATGTTGAAGATCTAAGCAGCAAACATGGACTATTGCAGGCAATAAACCCGTTGGTTAAATTGTCTGTAACTGTTTTCATGATTGTTGCTTCCCTTTTTATTTTCAATCTGACAGTTTTATTAACCATCTGCATTATACCGTTTGTTTTAACTGTTTTATCACGTATACCTATGAAGCAGTTTCTAACAAGAACATCACTTATTCCAATGTTTTCTGTCATGATTGCCCTGCCAGGGCTAATATACAGCCTGATAACCGTTTATCTTTACGGATTAAGTTTGACAATAGCTTTTGATGCTTTAACTCAGTTTTTAATTTTCACGTTCCGCGTCTGGTTCTGTGTTGCATCTCTCACAACGCTGGTATTATCAACTGGGTTTGATAAGCTTCTGCAGATGCTATCATCAATCAGGGTTCCACCAATAATGATACATCTTTTCAGCTTAACATACCGCTACTTCTTTGTATCCATACATGAAACCCAAAGTGCCCTGATCGGCAAAGAAGCCAGAACCTACAATCACAAAAAAACGTTCAACCTGCAATCCCTCAAAGATTTAGCACACATCCTAAGTGCACTTTTCATCCGTACATATGAACGCAGCGAACGCGTCTATTTGGCGATGAAAGCACGGGGCTTTGACATAAACAACGAAACAAAAACAAAAATGCCAGCATTCCACGCAGTTGACGCAGTTTATGCAGCATCATTAATAACCGCGTTCGCGTTAATTGCGTTGGTACTGATTTAAGTTGAAACTTTAGAGGCCAAACTATGGCAGAGCATATTGTTTCAGTGAAAGATTTACAGTTCAGCTACCCCGCAGGCGTTAATGCATTAAAGGGCGTTTCTCTTAACATCAACCGAGGAGAAAGAGTCGCCATTCTTGGCCCCAACGGTTCTGGAAAATCTACACTTATTCTGCTAATTGCTGGGTTACTCACGCCAGAAAACGGCACCATAACAGTTTTTAGCAAGGAAACGACTTCTAAAGATTTCCATAAACTACGTTCACAAATTGGCCTTGTGTTTCAAGACCCCGACGACCAACTGTTCACTCCAAGCGTCATTGAAGACATAGAGTATGGACCAAAAAACCTTAAAATGTCCGAAGAGGAAATTAAACAAAGAAGCAACCACGTTCTTCACATGATGGGCATTCAGCACCTAAAAAATCGTGCATCACACAGGCTAAGTTTTGGAGAAAAAAAGAAAGTAGCCCTTGCCACAGCGTTAATTCTTAAACCAGAACTGCTTATTCTTGACGAACCCACTGCCAATTTGGATCTTGTCTCCCGCAGAGGCTTAATCGACATTTTAAACGAGTTAAGTAAAGCTGGAACAACCATCGTAGTTTCAACTCACGACGTGGAAGCATTGCCGGAACTTGCCGACAGAATCATCGTTATTAGCCATGGCAAACTGTTCGGTGAAGGTGAAACACATAGTGTTCTCCAAGACAATCAGTTGCTGGAAGCCTCAGGGCTGGAGGCGCCAACGGTTGCAAGAGTTTTTTCACACCTTAAAACCGCGGGCATAATTAGCCAAGTGCCGATAACCGCGGAAGAAGGAAAAACAGAACTCTCAAGGCTCCTCCAAAACAAAGACAAGCCTAATTGACACCAACCTATTTGCAGCCTATTAGGAATCTAAACAGTAATTCTATGAAGAAACCTATAGAGGTAAGTGGTGTTGGTTAAAAATTAACTCAAAACATATGTCGAAAAAGTGTTTATTGCTTTAAGGTTTGGTTAAACAGGGTTTCTTCTTCTAATGCTTTCTTCATTAACGCTTGAATTGCCTGTGTAGTGTTGCCTTTGAAGTAGGGTTTTACGATGTGTTCTGCAAACTCCGTAAGCAGACCAACGGAGAAGTCGTGAAAGGTCAAGTCCACATGCAGGTCTTCTTTGAGTGCGATTTGTGTTTGGGTTTTAGGCATGTTTGTCCACGATTGGGCATTTGGCGTTTTATAAATAAAAGCCGACTGCTGAAACAACCAAGCTTGAGAGGGGAGGGGTCAGTTAAAGTATAAGCTTACGTTTTAGAAAGCGCTAAGATAGCTTATTATTTGGTAAATAGACACAAACCTTAACATTCCGGTGAGTAACAGCGTTGATGAACTATAATCATTTGTCTTTTTGAGGAAAAAATTAGCAAAGTAAAACATTTTAATCTCTAAAAGTGTTCATATTTCAAGGGTATTCCCTTGTCTAATTCTTCTGGCAAAAAATCTCAACCAGAGAAGATTGACCAAAATGAACTTTTTAAGCAAACTCTGGAGAGAATAAAAAGAGACAAACTGCAAATAGCCTACGACATACTGGAAAGCATCGATGACTACATCATGGCTTTTGACAGAAACTGGAATATTACTTATTCAAACAAAAAAAATTCAAGCGACTTAGGATACAAAACAGAAGAACTTTTAGGCAAAAACTGGTGGAGTACATTTCCACGATTTATCGGAACCGACCTTGAAAGGATTTACCATGAAGTCATGAATAAAAGGCAGATAAAGAGTTTTGAATGGAAAACCATTTACGCAGACACAGGCTGGCGAGAATTCAAGGTATTCCCTTCAGCTGACGGAATATCAGTTTACGGTGTAGACGTAACCGAACGCAAAAAACTTCAGCAAAAAGTTGAAGATTACACTAAAAACTTGGAGAAACTTGTTAAAGAACGCACGGAAAAAGTTTTGGAAGGCGAAAAAAGCTACAGGGAACTGTATGAAAGTTTCGGGGAAGCGTTCATAGCGACTGATTGGGAGCTAAACGTTATACATTGGAACAAAGCCGCCGAAAAAGTAACAACCGTACTTGCAAAGGAAGCGTTGGGAAAAAAGATTTACAATGTGCTCCCTGAAATGACTGCGGTTAACATAGACCCGTTTTTTGAACAGTTAAAGAACAAAAAGCCCGCTCGTTTCATGATGAATACGGTTAGCAGGCAATCGGGGCGGCCAGCTATTTTTGAAGTCTCCACTTACCCGTCTACGCTTGGAATCATAATTATTGTTGAAGATAAAACGGTTGAGGAAGAAACAAAAAGATTATCCGCGATAGGACAAACAGCCGGCATGGTTGGACACGACATCCGCAACCCTTTGCAGTCAATTGTGTCTTCAATGTTTTTAATAAAAACTGATTTGAATGCTTTGCCGGAGAGCCCCGAAAAAAGTGAAGCCTTAACAGAGTTAAACTCTATACAGGAACAAATAACTTATGTTGACAAGATAGTGTCTGACCTGCAAGACTACGCAAGACCCTTAATGCCTGAAACTGCTGAGGTTGACCTTAAACTGTTAATTACAAGTTCACTTTCAACCTTAATCATCCCCGACAACATAGAAGTTTTAACAGCTTTTACAGAAAACTTGCCTAATTTGAAGACAGACCCATTAATGCTGAAACGTATCCTGCTAAATTTAGCAACCAATGCTATACAAGCCATGCCTGAAGGTGGAAAATTAACAATCAACACAAGCATAAACAAAGAAACAGAAAAAATACAAATAGCTGTCAAAGATACAGGCGTTGGGATTCCTAAGGCTATGCAGGAAAAGTTGTTTACGCCGTTAGTTACAACTAAACCGAAAGGTCAAGGTTTAGGTTTAGCGGTTGTTAAACGGTTAATTGAAGCGTTAGGCGGGTCGTTAACGTTTGAAAGTCAAGAAGGCAAAGGAACCACATTCACAATTACACTGCCAAAACCAAACGGAAAACACTCAAACGGTTTAACCATCAATAAAAAGTAAACCAAAAAAAGGTACTAAAACTGTTTATATACCGCCTGAATCTTCGGTTAATATGAGGAGAAGTTTTTGTCAACTTTTTTGTCAGCCTTACAGATAGTACTCCCAACCGACCCTACACAGGTTTTATGGATACTAATAATTCTGCTAATTATCGGTTTAATCGCAATTATCGTCTTAGGTTTCCTATTCGCCTTCCCCATTGCGGCTCTTGCAGCCATAGCGGTCTATTTCCTTACTGGCGGAGACCTTTTCTTAACGGGAATAACGTTTTTGGTTGTCGCGTTGATAACAGCAGCGATTGGTAGAATTTGGCGTGCAAGCACACATACGCATGTAGACGAACATAACCATGAACCAATACACAACGAACATGACCACGTGGACTAAACTGAATTCTTGCTAAATCTAAGTTAAAATAAGATTAAAAAAGAAATTAAAAGTAAAAGAAGAGCTGTTAAGCTTTTTTGACTTTGTCGACTGCACCGCTTAGGCTTGTCATTTCTGCGTTGGCTTTGCGGATTAAGTCGCCGATTGTTTCTTTTGTTGGAACTGCTGCGCCGACTGATAATGCAACTGCTTTCTGGTGTGCTCTTTGTAGCAATGGTTTGATTGTGTCTTTGCTTGCATAGCCAATTTCAAGTGCTAACGCGAATGCTTCTTGGTGACTTGTTTCGACAGTCTTCTTTGTTGCTGGAACGTCGACGATAAGTTGGTTACCGTTAATGATTAAGCCGTTGTCGTAGACTGCACGCATGGATATTCCTAATTCTACGGCTTTAATGCCAAGTTTAGAAAGTACACCTGCAAGGCGTTCGTTGATTGGTTCGCCTCTGCGGACAACCAAAGTGTCTTTGCTTACCCAGACGCTGCCGTTTTCAATTCTTGTTGGCAAACCTACAGCGTTTAGTTGGCTGATGACTGGTCCTGGTGGTTGACCTGTGTTGCTTTGTGGGATAACCACATCCATTGCGGCTATGTCGTTAGCTTTCGCGAAAGTTTTAATTTTGCCTTTTTCAAGCAAAAGTGCCAGTTTGAACGGGTTTAAATCGGTGAACAGGAAAACGTTTGGACCTTCAAGGTAATCTTCAAGTGGTTTTAGTTCGTGTTTCTTCATTTCTTCAAGGGCAAGCTTGACTAGTGTGTTCTTTAGAACTTTAAAGGTGACTTGTCCTTTCATGCTCTTTTTGAGTTCTTGTAGTTGTGAAGCTCGAACCTTCTGTAAACTTGCGATGCCGATTGATTTGCAATCCTTCAGTACATCGACTATTTCTTCTACTTCAGACGATTTTTGTTGTAACACTTGTTGTGACGGCATGTTTGTTTTCCTCAGTTTTATGGTTTAATTTTAACAGGTTCACCCATGGATGTCTTAACGAACATGTACTTAACGTTCTTAAGGCCACGTTTGAGTTTTCCATCCAAGACACGAAGGATAGCTTGAGCATTTTCAACAAGCTCTTCATCAGTCATTTGTTCGGTGCCAAAGGAAACCTGAATAATTGGTTGAGTACGCATACGGACAACAACCGTTTTACGGTTTCTTGCAAGAATGGTGGCTACGTCAGCGTTTGGCGGAACTGGAATTGGCATTTTGCCTCTTGGACCCAAAACTGGACCCAAAATCCTACCGACCAAAGGCATCAAAGGTGCCTCAGCAATGAAAATATCATAATCTGTTGCTAACTTGCGCAGTTCCTTCTTTTTACCGGCTAACCCTTCAAGGTCAGCTTTTTCAATAACGATGTCAGCTTGAGCGTTGCGTGCTTTTAGCGCGAATTCGCCTTGAGCAACGATGCAGATTTTGTTTGGCTTGCCAGTTGGTTTAGGAAGCTCTACAACCTCCTGGATTTTGCCTTCTGGGGCTTTCATGTCAATTTCTTGAATGTCCAGTATCATGTCTACTGTCTGGTTGAATTTTTTGCCGCCAGACTTCGTCTTTGCCTGCTTTACTGCTTCTAATATAGTCTTGTTATCTAAGGGCATTTTTAAGCCTCGAACCAATGAGGGATTGGAACCCACTTATAAAAATATTCGCCTAACATTATTGGCTACCAAATAGCTGTTCATATGTGCCAGCATCAATATCCTTCTGTACTTCACGTGGATCTTTGCCTTCAACGGTTACACCTATGCTGACGCAGGTGCCAAGCAACTCTTTAGTAGCATCTTTAGTGTTTGTTGCCAACAGTTGTGGAGCCTTAATCTTTGCAATACGCAGAATCTGCTCCATGGACAAGTCACCAACTTTAACGCTGTTTGGTGTACCTGAGCCTTTCTCGATTTTTAGTTCAGCAACAATTAATGCGGATGCAGTTGGAGTACCAACAGAGATTTCGAAGGTTTTGTCCTCAGTGTCAACACTTACCTTAACTGGAACTTTCATTCCAGCATATTCTTTTGTGACTTCATTGATTTTGTTGACAACAGCCACGATGTTGACGCCTAATGGGCCAAGAGCTGGACCAAGTGGAGGACCCGCGTTAGCTTGACCGCCGCTGACGATTAATTCTACAACTTTTTTGTCTGCCATTTGTTTCACCTTATGCTTTTGTTACCAGTTTTACATAGTCTGAATGTACTGTGATTGGCAAAGTGAATGTTGCCTCGAGAAGCTCAAGGGTAACTTCGCCTTTTGACTTGTCAAGTCGAGTGATTTTTGCACGCATACCTTTGAATGGTCCACCAGTGATTTCTACAACGTCGTCTTCGCCTAGATCTTCCATGACTGGTTTACGTACAATGTAACGTTCAATTTCACTAAAGCTGACCAAACCCGGAATTCGGGAACGTACATGCCTAACACCTGCGATTGCTTCCTCGACCAAGTGTGGCCCGTCTGCTTCAATGAACACGTAACCTTTTAGTGTGTCAGGTATTAGAAGAGCTTTCAAGGGTATATGGGTCATTTCAACTTTTGCAGTGATTAGTCTTGCAACGTTGCGTTCTTGACCTGTGGTTGTTTTTATGACGAAGATTTTGGTTGGTTGCTGCTCTTCTTTTTTCTGCATCAAAAAATCCTCAAGTAATGTTTAAACTCCGCCGCCTAATGCAGTTCCAACGTACCGAATAACAAAACCAATTAAGCCGATTACACCGATGCCTAAAACGCTGATTTTTATTGAGAGCCAAAGCTCTTCACGTCCAGGTTTCACTGCTAATTTCAAAGTTCTCGCGCATTGTGCTAGGAATGATTTTATACCCATATTTACCGCACACTCATTGATTTCTTTCTGGAATAATAAATGTTGCTGTAACTTTTAAGAGTTGAAACCTTAACAGCAATTAAGTTATTAAACTTTCAGGTAAAAAGTTAAATTTTACTGTAACCAAGCCCAACCTCGTCCAAAGCAGACAACAAACCAGGTTTATCATCGCTTTTTATGCCCTTCCAATCCAGCAAAACTTCAGAAACATGTTCTAAACAACATTTAACACAATGCTTAAGCATAACAGCATCCAAGTTGGCAACGGCGTACTTGGGAATCATGTGACCAAAAACTGCTTGGTCAGCTAAAGCCATCTGAGTGAATTTCGGGTTATAATGCTGCCCCCCTATACCGATCAAAGCTTGCCTTGGGGGTTCGGGATCAAATTTTTCTATTGCCAAGATTGCCGCGTGAGCTACCGCGGTAGCGGCTGAAGAGTCACTCCATTGCTGCGGGGAGCTGCCTAACTCTACAAACATTGCAGGAGTCTTCAGAGAGGGGCCATGATGAGTAACCTCGAAAGACACTTCATAATTAAGCGACATTTCCCGCCTGTAATAATCCAATGTTTTTAGAGCTACACTCATTGCTGTTGCGGGAGCGACGGAAAGCGTTTTGGGTAATCCGCCTAAGTCTGCGTCTGCAAAGTTTCCAGGAGCATGCACAGTTAATGTTGGGGTGCCGCTTTGGCTGCTGTGTCTTGAGATAAAAACTATCAGTTTAGACGGAAAGTCTTGATGAATGTTTTGGGCGTTTACTGATTCCTCATTAAGCCTGACTAATTTAACATGTTTCTGGTTTATGTTGGCAGCGTAAACGGGGTTGTCTTGATAGGTTTTTTCAGTTTTTTTAAAGGGATAAAGCTGCAGGATTTGGGTGGCAATATTTATGCTTGCAGGGTCTTTGTTTGAGGAAACCAGCAGTATCATTTGTTTTTCAGTCAATAAGAGCCGCTTTTATAGAAAAAGGTTTCCGCCTCACCCTTAACAGTTTGAACCAGACTTAATTATAGTGTCTGCAAGCAAAACTGCCAAGGTGAAGATTGGAAACGATTTTTCGCAGTTTCCCCGATGAGTCGCGTTCAATTTTGTCAAGCAGTTGAAATTCCACTTGCATGGATTCTCCAAAGAGATGTTTAATGTTGGCTTCGGCGTCTTGAAGGATTTGCTGCTTATTTTGGATACCCATTCGGGGGATAACTTGAATAATTACCCGTTCTTTTTGCGGCTGAATTACCCTGAACTGTTTAATCGCTTCATAGTCCCTAAAAGGGTAAGGAAAAAACACAGTGGGAGAGATTACTTTACCGTTTGTTGTAACTAAAAAATCGTCTGCTCTGCCTTCCACTACCTGCATTAACGGAAGAGTTCTGCCGCATGGACAACAGTCCCTTAAGGGGACACCGACATCCCCAATTTCGTAACGTATCAACGGCATAGCTTGGTTAAGCAGACCCGTGCAAACTATTTCGCCACGCTCACCAAAATCCACAGGCTCGCCGTCCTCCAAAAATTCAAGCAGGACACTGTCAGCGTTAATATGGTAACCATTATGGTGTTTGCATTCATATGCTAAAAGCGCAAATTCAGTGCATGAGTAACAATCAAAAACTTCAGTTTCAAAACTCGAATTGATAAAGTCTCGGCTATGTTTGTCTAAAATTTCTGAAGTGGTAAAAACCATGCGTGGTTTAAGGGCACTTGTTCGTTGCGGACTATAATCCGCCAAGATAGTTAGGCTTGAAGGGTAAGCCTTGATTATGTCAGGCTGAAAATTTTCCAGTTGAGTCAGCTGTGTCTGGGCATCGTTAAATATTGACAGATGCTGACGTTTTATTAGCCCCATGTTTTCAAAAATATGTTTTTTTATGGGAAAACATCGTGGGTCACCAATTATAGCTCGTTTATCAAATATTCTTAAGCCGTTCTCTGAAAGTGCACGGTACCAAATTGCGCCTTCAAGCTCCAAAGTTTTTCTGCTGAGCCCAACTTTTAACGGTATTCCAGTGGAGCCGCTTGTGGAACGCCAAATAAGCCTGTTTTGGGAGGCTCCTTGATGTATAGTGTTGCTTGTGGGATTTGACTGGATTTCCGTTTTTGTTAAAGTGGGCACTTTTGTGTAGTCTTTGATTGTTTGGATATCGTTTGGGTGAAGGCTTGCTTTTTTGAGTTTATTGTGATATAATGGCACTGTTTCGTAGGCTATTATGAGAAGTTTTTTGGCTTTTTTGAATTGAAGGTTAGCTAACTTGTCAGGTTGTAAACGGAGGTTTCTTTTGGATGTTTCAGAATAAAAAAATTCTCGAGCAAGCATATGCATATCTCTTAAAACTGTCACTTGAAGTGAGCAAACGCTTAAAGAAAAACTTTTTCCCAATTTCAAAAAAAACTATATTTTTTTAACCTAAAACAGAATAAACAGGAAAAAATTGTTACATAAACCTTTAATTACTGAACTGGTTAGCCAGTACTGAAGTTAGAAGGCTAAAGCATGCATTTACTCAACTTTAAAGATTTACCCAACCAAGAACTAACACAACTCATCGACACAGCAATAACCATAAAAAACAACCCAAAAAAAACCGCCAAAACCCTAACAGGCAAAACAGCCGCCCTTGTTTTCCAAAAAACCAGCACACGCACACGCGTCTCCTTCGAAGTGGCAATGACCCAGCTTGGCGGACACGGCTTATTTTTAGATTGGAGAACCACCAACTTTACAATGGCAGACTTAGCTGACGAAATGGGGTACCTGTCACGCAACGTTGACTGCATCATGGCACGACTCCTGTACAACGCGGACTTAAACAAGATGGCAAAAGCCAGCCGCGTCCCAGTCATCAACGGATGCGACGAAAAATATCACCCCAGCCAAGCCTTAGCCGACCTAATCACCATGAAAGAAAAAAAAGGCACCCTGCAAGGCACAAAACTGGTTTACGTGGGCGTTCACAATAACGTCGCCAACTCGCTCATTGAGGCATGCACGAAAACGGGCGCAAAAATCACCACAGTCTGTCCCTTGTTCAATGAAGCCTCCAGAGACAACGAACTGCTCAAGGCAGCGGAAAAGACGGGGCTTTGGGAACAAACTTTGGACCTAAAAAAGGCGGTTTCTGACGCTGATTTTGTGTACACGGACACTTGGGTTGACATGGAATTCTTCACCGACCCCAAGTTCGCCGAGGAAAAAGAGAAGCGTATCAAGTTGATGATGCCCTATCAAATCAACGCTGACCTACTCAAAGGCACAAACGCCTATGTGATGCATGACATGCCGATTCACCGCGGCTACGAAATCACCGCCGACGCCATTGAAAACCCAAAAAGCGTCATCTACGAGCAAGCAGAAAACAGGCTCTACTCAGCAAAAGCAATTCTGCTCAAACTTATTGGCGCCTAAAAACCTGCTTCTTTAATTTTTTGTTTACTTACCAACCTATTTGCCGCCTATTTGTAGCCTAATATTCAATCTATGCAGAAAACCTATAGGGGGTAGGTAGAAACAGAGAGCCTAAGCCTCTGCCCTTTGGCGAAGTCTTCCAAAAGAAGGTTAAAAACCCCATTTCACTAAGGGGGGTAGGCGCTATTGACGAAAAAACACGCCATTAGCATGTTGAAAAACAGGTTTACGGTTCTTGCGAATCATCAGCGGGTTCCTGCGGCGTATTCGATTCGGGTGCTTCTTTAGCGTTCAAAAGCAGATTCAGCAGCGCCTTTTCGTCCACTTCAGCGCGGGTTCTCCAATCCAGAAACAGCAGGCCCTTGTCGTCTTGCAGTAGGTAGCCGTAGCGGATGTAGCGGTCAACGTTTAAGCCGATTTTCCAGTTGGGCATTTTTTCGCTGAGCAGTTTTTCAACGTCTTTGCGGGATGCTTGGCCTTTGTTGGCAACTATGAAACTGATGGTTATGGCGAGTCCTGCAAGGTCGTCGATGCGCCAGCCAATCATTTTCTCTTTCGGGTTAACGTCGCCCTGCAGGGTGATGTAGTATCGGGCTTTATCCAGTTCCTCTTCGGTGGGTTTCTCGGAGGGTTTAATGTCTTCCTCGTAAACGGTTTTTACCGTTAAATCCAGCGGTTCCAAATGGTCTTCAAGAACCTCAAGCACTTTGGGGTAATCCGAGCCTATGGCTTTTCGCAGTTCCCAACCTTTCACGCCGGGTTTCTGGTGCCGCTTATACAGCAACATTTGAGTTGCACGTTTCATTTTAGATTCATAAACGCCTTTTTTGGTCATTGTAATTCTCCTTTTTTCCATTTCTGCCAATCTTCACACGAAACCGCAATGGGAACGGATGCGCCTTGATTGCGCTGGGCCAACGTTCGCGGCTCAGTGAAGGGCTCAATTAGGGTGATTTCTTCGAGTCGGTCAATGTGCAGGGTTGCAAAACCGTAAGTTACAAGGAAGCTGACAAGAAACGCCCGTTGCACGGTTTCTTCGTAGGTGTCTGCGCCGATGAATGTCCAGTAATGGATTTTGCCGTCCACGCCCACTTCGGAGACGCGACTTTTGAGTTGTTGCCAGTAGCCTTCCAGTTCAGCTGAAAACTCTTTATCGCCTAAAACGCGGGCTTTAACAAGGTCAGCATAACTGGTTGTGCCAGTAGCGACTTGTTCAACGTTGAAGTCTTTCCAGCGGTCATGAATCGGCGCCAAAGCATCCCAATACAGCAAACCATCAGCCAACGTGCGTAGGTTCAGTTTTTCAAGCGCAACAATCGGGTGCCAAGCACCAAGGAAAACGTCTATCATGCCGTTGCGGCTGGTTTTGCGAATTTTTTCTTCCAACACAAACGGGTCACCATACAGCGAAGTTGAACGCTGCTTTACCCATTCACTTTGCATCTTGATAACGGTGGCTAAGTGGTGGATGGCTTCTGCGTCAAGGTTTAATTCGTCGGTTTGTTCCCACTGTGGAAAATACTGTTTCACTACGCCGATGATTTCTTCCACGTTTAGTGTGAACGGGTCAACTTCATGTTTTTCTATTGCCATGCACATTTCAATTATGCGTTGCAGCTTCTCTTTACCGAGCCGTTTGTGTTCTTTATCGGGCATTACTTAACGACCTCTTTAACAAGTGATTTGCCTTCAAGATTCTGCACGGTAATCACGTTGGCGTCCTGCTGGGCAAAAGTGATTTGGCTCGGAGTAATAACAATGTACTGAGATGCAGCGTCTTTAATCATTGAGACAAGGATTTTGGCTATCATTTCACGATTTTTTGGGTCCATGTGAATGTCGTATTCGTCAACAGCACGGAAAGGTGAACGCACATGCTGCTGCAGCGCAAGCAGAAAGGCCATAGTTGCCGTGGTACGTTCGCCGCCACTTTGCGTAAAAGCATCAAGTGCGACGGGTTTGCTGCCCTTAAAGCCAACATAGATTTCGATGCCGGCGGTTTCAATATCTTGCATATTTGAAAGCTTCACTTCCCCAGTTGCCAAAGTTTGAGCCATAATCCGCTGGTACTCAATGTTAACGCGGTCAAGCAGGTTCTCCATCACATTGCGCCAGGCACCCATGCGGGCTTTAAGTTCTTCCAAAGTTTTTTCGCGGTTTTCAGCTACAACTTGCGCTTTCTCTTTAAGTTCCAAGTAAAGTTTTGAGTAGGATTGATACATTTTTTCGATATCTTCAGAAACGTTAGCTAAAGCCGCCAAATGCCCCTCGGTTAGGTGAATTTCATCTTGAATTTCTGAAGCGCTTTTTTGTGACTCGACACGTTCACCGTATGCCCGTGCGTTGGCTTCAGCGGTTTTAAGGTTGGCTTGCGCTTCAGCGAGAGAAGCTTCAATTTCTTTTACGTTAACAACGGCTGTTGCCCGTTTAAACTCTAAAAGAGCCAAATGAACACGTTTGTCCAGTTCAGCGTCTTTTATTTTATCTTGCGCTTGCTGGAAATCGGCAAGCGTTGATTCGACTCTTTTTGCTTGCTCAGCTAAACCAGCAATTTGCTGTCTTGAAGATTCAAGCAGTGCTTGCAGATTTTCGCTTCGCAACAACTTAAACTGGGTTTTGTCTGCAACTGTTGCCTCAAGAATCATCGTTTCCTTAAGCAACTCACCAATAAACGCGATTAGAGACGTTTTCTCTGCAATACCCCGCTCCAAAACCAGACGCTCATCAAAAACCGCCTTTTCCTGTGCTCTTAAACTTGCAACACTATTCTGCTGCTCACTAAGCTGGTCATTAAAACCCTGCTTCTCTTTTTCGATTTTGCTAAGGCTGTCTTGATGCTTAGCATGGTTAGCTTCTAAAGATTTAACCATGTTTTCCCGTCTTTGCACTTCCGCCCAAACCAATTCACGATCTAAGAAGCGACGTTTAAGCACAAGCTGCTTTTTCTCCTGAAACTTCTCGTACTGCTCACGCCAGTAGTTGAGGGTTTGTTCGGCGGATCCAAGTAGTTTTGTGACAGATTCTTCTTGGCTTAAAATTTTGGTTAACTTTTCTTTTGCGGAAAGCACGTTTTCACGAAAAGGCTCCAACCCAACGGCTGCTTCTACCATGTGCAGTTTTTGGATGTTCGAGAGTACACTGAATTGTTCAACCATGTTTTGATGCATAATGATTAGCATGTTATCGGGGTCAACGCCGAATCTACCCAAAAGCCGCTCGACGTCTTGTTTTGATGCTGAACGGTTTTCCAGTTCAAACCAGTATTTGCCATCCCTACGCAGGATACGGGTTAAGAACAGCTGGTCTTTGCTGTATTTTGGAACGGGACGTCTTCCGCCCTGTTTGCTGTTGTCCAAAACAAGAGTGACTCTGGCTTGGTCGCTGCTCCAACGGATTAAATCGCTAAGTTTGCGAGAACGTTCCGTGTAGGTTTGTCCCAGTCCAACGGATATGGCGAGGAGCAAGGAGGATTTGCCTGCGCCGTTTGGTCCGCCGATTATGTTTACGCCCTGTTTGAAGGGTACGCGTGCGTATTCGTAACTCATGAAATTTTCAAGGATGACTTCTTGGATAAGCATTAGAGTGTATTTGCCTTCTTTAAATTGAGGAATTATTAGTTGAAAATTCTCTTATTTAACTAAATTGCACAGGATTTGAGCATTTTAAGGCGATTTTTGTTTTATTGTTATAGGGTTTTCTTTTTGGTTGATGCCTGTTTTTTGGCTGTTGGGTTGATGTTTGTTTTATTATCGGAACGGGGCTTGTATATAGTAACCCTTAAATCTTGGCGCACATATACCAATTATATGCCAGTAAAAAGGCATAAAAAAACCAGTGAGGTCTAACCATGAAAATAACCAAAGAAGTAATCATCTGCTGGATAATCGGAGCAATCCTAATAATATTCGGAACATCAGCCAGAAACTACATCTTCGAAGCCTTAGCCATAATCGTAATCGCTTTCGGCGCAGTCCTTGCAATCTTCTGGGATGACCTCTTTAAAACTAAAAAAACAGAAACAAAAAACACGGAGGACTAAAAAATGGAAGGATTCTTCAAAAAAATCTTAGCTCTCATAATAATCGTTATGTTAGCACTAGTTACAGTTGGAATATTAGTAAGCGCATACCAGACAGTGCCCACGGGCTATCAAGGCGTAGTCTTACAATGGGGCAACCCAGTTCGAAGCGTCAGTTCAGGACTCAACCTAATCACCCCAATAGCTGAAGACATCGCGCTCGTAAACATTCAAGTTCAAAAAACAACAGCCCAAGAATCAGCCGCATCCTCAGACCTACAAGAAGTATCAACCTCAGTCACAGTAAACTACCAGCTAGACGCAAACTATGCCCGAGACATCTACACCAACCTACGCGACCAATACGAAAGCCGAGTAATCCTTCCAGCCATGCAAGACGCACTGAAAGCTGCAACCGCAAAATTCCAAGCAAGCGAATTAATCACTCAACGTGAAGCAGCAAAAAACTTATTCCTAAACCTACTACAAGAGAAACTAGATCAATACCACATAAAGGTCGTCTCAGTCTCAATCACTGACTTCCAATTCTCGGAGTCATTTAAGATGGCTATTGAAGCAAAAGTGACAGCTGAACAAAACGCTTTAGCAGCAAAGAATAAGCTGGAACAGATAGGATACGAGGCTCAGCAGCAAGTCATCCAAGCAACCGCAAACTCTACCGCAATAATTACTATAGCTCAAGCAAATGCAAACGCAACAATAATATCAGCCAACGCAACCGCTCAAGCAGTTGAAATAATCCAGGCACAATTAACCCCCGAGTACATTCAGTATCTTTACGCTATAGGATGGGACGGTAAACTGCCGATATATTGGTCGTCAGGAAACAGTACAGCCCCATTCTTACTCCTCCCAGTAGACCAAACGACCAATAGTACAGCACCATAGGTGAAAGAGTATGCCGAAAAGAGAAGTATCAATCCTGCAAGCAAACGAGAAAACAATCATCTTGGAGGGTACGGTAGGTTTAGACTACCGTTTTTCAATCCCTAAACAACTACGAAAAATTTTAAAACCAAATTCCCAAGTCAGGGTTACTATCGAGATTATGAAAACAAACATGCAAACCAGTGAGGTGGCGCAAGATTGAGTCAAGAAACAAAAACGTTCACGTGTTCAAAATGCGGTTGGACAATTAGAACTCCTTTTGGCGTTCAAGATAACGAGGACCATATTAAACTGCACAACGCCAAACACCACGGTGACAGTGAAAAAGTTGTAAGAGCACGAATCAGCAAACAAGAGTTAATCAGACTCCAATAATAATTAAGTCATAAAGCCATAAAGCACCCATTTTTTAGGTGTATTCTTTTTTAACGTTTTAGACGTAGATTTGTTTTCGACATAACATTTAAAAGAGACATAGGCACTTCAATTGGGATTCCAAAAAGCAAGCGGCATATGTGTGAACAGGTCGGAACCAGTTCAAATAAGCACTTGCAAAGAAAAATATTAACCAGTAATAATAGGAGGAAAAAACAGGAAATGTTATCACGCGATTGCGATGGTTGCTCACAAATGAGCGCATGCGGTAGACGCTTTGTCATCGCTTACAAAGGCGACAAAGTCTACTGTCCAGACGGAACAGCCCATCTAATAGACGGATTCTAAAACGCAGGAAAATACTTTTAAGATTTAAAGAATCAGCTAAGAAATTAGCTCTTGTTTTTCTTTTTATTAGTTTTTTTATCCAAGAACTTGCTTGATTTCAGCTAACGCTTCTGAGAAGTCCACTGAGGTGTTTTCAGGTTTCATGCCTTTTTTGGATACCATCAGCACGGTCTCGCAGCCTTTTTGCTTTAATTTTTTCTCCATTGCATTCATTGTTCTTTTGTTTCCAAAGAAACGGTAAGTTACAAACAGTACCGCTTTTTTGCCATTTAACGCTGGCGTGGCGTCAATGAATGCCGTGGTTTCTTTGGTTGGGCTTGCGCCTTCTACTGGGGTGCCAAAGAAGAGCAGGTCAAATTTGGCGGTTTCAGATGGCTCAGTGATGGTGATATCGTGAATTGGCGCTTTTGTCTGGTCAGCTATGGCTTGGGCGAAGCGTTTGGTGTTTCCTGTGCGGGACATGTAAAAGATTGCGGTGTTCATAGTTCTGGTTAAGGCTGACTTGCCATATATAACCTTCTACACGTTTGTGGTGATATTTTTAATAAGTCAGCAAATCAGTAAATGGTTGAAGAGCGAAAGAGTATGGATTACGCAGTTATCGCTGATGCTTACGAAAAAATTGAGGCAACAACCAAACGCCTCGAAATGACCGACTTACTGGTGAACTTGCTCAAGAAAACCCCCAAGGAAGTCATAGCCAAAGTAGTCTACCTAACGCAGGGCAAACTATACCCGGACTTTATGGGCATCGAAATTGGCATAGCAGAAAAACTTGCCATAAAAGCCCTCGTCCGCAGTTCAGGACGAAAAGAAAGCGAATTCCTCTCAGACCTGCAAAAAACCGGTGACCTTGGCGAAGCAGCAGAAATTCAGCTTGCTAAAAAGAAGCAATCCACGTTCTTTTCCAAAAAACTAACCGTTGAACATGTATATGAAACGCTTGACAAGATGGCAAAAACAACCGGTTCAGGAGCAGTTGACTATAAAATGGCTGTTTTTGCTGGATTGCTTTCTGACGCGTCGCCAAAGGAGGCTAAATACCTTATTCGCACTGTCACGGGCAATTTGCGGTTGGGTATCGCTGACATGACTGTGCTGGAAGCATTGGCAATCGCGTATGGCGGCGGAAAAGAAGCCAGAGAACCCATCGAACGCGCCTACAACATCTGCTCAGACCTTGGCAGAGTGTCAGACATTCTTGTCCGCGACGGGTTGGAAGCGGTGAAGAAGATGCAGGTGATGGTTTTTGAACCAATCCGTCCAATGCTGGCGGAGCGGCTGCCTTCCCCTGAGGAGATTCTGGAGAAGCTTAACGGTAAATGCCTTGCTGAATACAAGTATGATGGTGAACGTATCCAAGCTCACAAACAAGGCAACGACGTCATTCTGTACTCGAGACGTCTTGAGAATATTTCCAGCCAATACCCGGATGTTGTGGATTTAATCAAGAAACAGGTGAATGCTCAGGAAGCAATTTTTGAAGCTGAATGTGTGGCTATGGATTTAGAAACTGGTGACATGCGGCCTTTTCAAGAGCTTATGCATCGCCGACGCAAGTATGGTATAGAAGCCGCGGTTGAACAGTACCCGATTTCGCTGTTCACGTTTGATTTGCTGTTTGTTGACGGTAAAGACTTAACCCGTGAACCCCTCACTGCCCGGCGAGCAGCGTTAGAAGAAGCGTTAAACAAAAACATGCGACTACAGTTAGCAACGCAAAAAGTGGTTAATGACCCAAAAGAGCTGGAAGACTTTTTTGAAGAAGCCATAGAAGAAGGCTGCGAAGGCGTAATGTGCAAATCCATCACTAAAGAATCCGTTTACCAAGCAGGAAACCGCGGCTGGCTATGGATAAAATACAAACGCGACTACAAAAGCGAAATGACTGACACCGTAGACTTGGTTGTAGTGGGCGCTTTTCATGGCAGAGGCAAACGGAAGGGAGCATACGGCGCACTGCTACTGGCAACGTATAACCCAGAAAAGGACATGTTCGAAACCGTAACCAAATGCGGCACAGGCTTCACCGACAAAGACATAGCCGACCTACACGCGATGCTACAGAAACACGTAATTCCACGTAAGCATCCACGGGTTTCTTCAACTTTGGAAGCTGATGTCTGGTTTGAACCTTTTATTGTGCTTGAAGTTTTAGGCGCCGAAGTCACTTTAAGCCCCATTCACATGGCTGCGATGGATTCAATCCGAAAAGGCAGCGGCTTAGCCATACGTTTCCCAAGATTCACAGGAAAATACCGCACTGATAAAAGCCCACAGGACGCTACCGCTTCAAAAGAAATCGTGGAGATGTATCAAGCGCAACTTAAACAAATCAGCCAAACCTAAACAAGCAAAACATTTGGGTTTGGCATTCAAACGCCTTAGCATCCTGTAACTGTTTAGTCAATAAACCTTGACGATAACGCTTTTAAAGAATGCTTTCTGCCAAACATGTAATTGCAAGTGAAAAAAATGAATAAAACAAGAAAAACAATGCTGACGTTTTTGTTGCTTTTATTGCCTTACTCCATACTTGCACCTGTCACTAATGCAAACCAAACAAGCGTAGACTGGTGGCCCATGTTACATCACGACCCAGCACATAACGGATACTCAACCTCAACAGCACCAAACACAAACCAAACACTATGGACCTGTAAGGTTGTGGGAAGCGTTGGTTCGTCTCCCGCGGTTGTCAACGATAAAGTCTACCTAGGCATATGGGATATTGGTGAGTCAGGAGAAAGCAGTATGTACTGCTTAGATGCGGAAAATGGTACACAACTATGGAATTATAAAATAAATGGTTACGCTAGTTCTCCTGCAGTTATTGGTAACAAAGTTTGTTTTGAAGATTCCGGGGATGGCATGATTTATTGTTTAGATGCTACAACGGGCAAGTTAGTTTGGAACTACAAAACAGGCGAGCATGGTGTTGGCTCTTCTCCAACTATTTTTGATGGCAAAGTCTTCATAGGCTCAAATGACAATAAGGTGCTCTGTTTGAATGCCGCAACAGGTGTGTTAATTTGGAGTTATACAACAGGTTTTAGTGTGTGGGGTTCTCCTGCTGTTTTTGATGGCAAAGTCTATGTTGGAGGCTCACGTGAATTCAGGGCGTATTGTTTGGATGCTTTTACTGGAAAGTTTGTGTGGAGTTTTACTACAAAGGGTGTTGTTTACTCGTCTATTGTTGCGGACGATAAAGTCTTCATTGGCTCAAATGACAAAAATATTTATTGTTTAGATAGGAACAAAGGCTCGTTGGTGTGGAAGTTTGAAACAGGCAGTCAAGTAAGTTCTTCACCTGCGGTCGCTAATGGCATGGTCTACGTGGGTTCGTGTGACACCAAGATTTATTGTTTGAATGTCACAACAGGTAAAGAATTGTGGAATTACAAAACAGGAGATGCAGTTGAGTCTTCTCCCACAGTTGCAGATAACAAAGTGTACATTGGTTCAGGCGATAACAACATTTACTGTTTGAATGCATTAACTGGTGAATTGATATGGACTTATAAAACAGGAGGTACAGTAAATTCTTCGCCGGTTATTGCCAACGGCGTGATATACGTGCGTTCAGCCGATGGAATCATTTACGCTTTTGGCTCAGGATATTCTCAAACAGCCACTCAACCGCCTGCAGCGATACCGACTGAAACTATCTACAGTATTTTTCCTTTCATAATAGCAACTATAGCAGCACCAACCGCGGTCATCATATTAAACAAAATGAGAAAAAAAGGAAAAAATGACAATCAACAACTTAACTAATTGTATAATAATATCTTGCAATCGCAGGCATATCAAAAAACTTAGCCACAAGCCTAAACAAGCAACAGCAAGTGCTTTGGCATTTGTGTCGCGGTTTAGTCAAGAAACCTTGTCTAAAACCCTTTTAAAGAATACTCTTTGCCAAATAGGATAGTGTAAGTGGAAAAATGAATAAAACAGGTAAAACAATGTTGGCGTCAATTTTTCTTTTATTGCTTCTTTTTCCGTTTGCACCTATTGCGGATGCAAATCAATCCGGCGTAGACTGGTGGTCTATGTTCCGTCATGACCCGGCACACAGCGGATTTTCAACTTCAACAGCACCAGACACTAACCAAACACTATGGATCTCCTCCTTGAACGGCAGTGTATCCTCTTCACCAGTTATTGTTGAGGGCAGAGTTTACGTTACTTCCTGGGACATTATGTGTTCATGGGATAGCACAATTTATTGTTTAAATGCGGCGACAGGTGAACAAATATGGAGCAAATCAATAACAGATTATGCTAGCTCTTGTGCTGTTGCCGACGACAAACTTTACCTAGAAGCCTCTGAAGGCATAGTTTACTGTTTAGATGCTTTAAATGGTGAACAGATTTGGAGTTACAAAACTGGCGACCACAATTCAGGTTCTTCGCCGACTTTTTTTGAAGGTAAAGTCTACATAGGCTCTGCAGATAAGAAGGTTTACTGTTTAGATGCAAACACTGGCAAATTAGTGTGGAGCTATGAAACAGACGCAAACGTTTGGGGTTCGCCTGCTATTGCTAACAACAAAATCTATATTGGAGGCTCAGGGGACAATAAAATTTATTGTTTAGACGCAAACACGGGTGCATATTGGTGGAGTTACACCAGTGGCGCTGTGGTTCGTTCTTCCGCTGTTGTAAACAATAAAGTGTATATTAGTTCTGATGACCGAAAAGTTTGTTGTTTAGATGCAGAGACGGCAAGTTTAGTTTGGTATTACACGACAGGCAGTATGGTAAGTTCATCGCCAGCCATAGCAGATGGAAAAATCTTTTTTGGCTCAAATGACCAGCAAGTTTATTGTTTAAATGCAACCACAGGCAAACTCCTGTGGAGCTATATTACAAACGGTGTAGTCAGTTCATCTCCTGCTGTTGCTGATGATAAAATTTTTGTAGGCTCAGAAGATGGTAACGTTTACTGTCTTGATGTTGATACAGGGCTATCTATTTGGACTTATAAAACGCAAGATTATGTTAAGTCGTCGCCAGCAGTTGCTGATAACGTAATTTACATAGGTTCAGGCGACGGCAAAATCTACGCGTTCGGGTCTGCAACTACCTACATAATACCTCTCACCCAAAAAGACCCTTGTTATACAGAAACAATTTACTTAATTCCAATAATCGCCATAGTTATTGCAGCATTAACAATAATAATTGTAAAAATGAAAGCAGGATTATCGAAAATAAACTGGAATATAAAAAGAAGAGATTAGGTATTATCCGTACTGCACCTATCATTAGATTGACATCGTATATTCCATCGTTATGCCTGCGACTGCAAACTAATGTATCAGCCCAACTAAAACAAACCAGCCAACTCTAACAGGCAAGACGTGTGGGTTTTGGTATTTCTCTTGAATTTTCTGTTAGTCCCAGCCAGCCTATTTGGAAGTCTAATATTCAATCTATGCAGAAAACCTATAGGGGTAGGTCGGTATTGACGTAGAATCACCTTATTAGCACATGAATTAGTCGTTTAATTGTAAGGAAAGGGGTCAACACTTAGACGGCATGTACCGTAGAACATTGAACTCCTTAATCGAAAAATCAAAATCCGCGCCACCAGCCCAGACGCATCTGCTTGCAGAAAACGCCACAACCAGCACGCAAACCAGAAAGCAAACCAAACAAAAAATGCATTGTTAAGCATTAAGTGTTGGTTGTTGTTGTGTATAGCGGATTTGTGGCAACAACTTCTAAAAAGATTGGTGGTGAGGCTAAAAACTGATAAGCTTCAAACGCTAAAGAGTACGGTAAATGGGGGAACGTTTGTGTCTTTAGACCAGGAAAAGATGAAAACCATTATTGCTTTTAAGAAGCGTTTAGAAGACCGTCTTGAAGCGTTAAATGTTGAAACCAAAGAGGTGCAAGCGGCACTGGACATGGTTAACACGATGCTGCTTGAAAAAGGCTTCAAACGTGGAGACCTAAAAGAGGCATCGCCACCGAATCTGCCAAAAGAAGTCGTACTACCCAAACAAGAACAAAAATATGAAATGCCAATCGACACAAAACCCGCCCCAGCCTCCACTGCCACAGCAGTTCAAGATAGGGAAAACGTGTTTCCATTAAAAACAATGAATGAAGAACCCTTAGCGTTAATCTGCTTCGAAAAAGAAGCCATGCATATATTGCCCGACGAAAGTAAACATTTCAGCGCCAACACACCACCTTTTCAAAACTTTTTAGTAGAAAAAGTGCTTGCTAAAATGAAAGAAAAAGACCTTGAACTCATACGCAACCATCAGTTAGAAGCAAACAAGGCTTTCACTTACGATGTAGTCAAAGAAGAAGACCTAATCCGCGAAATAGTCATACATAACGTTGACGATGAACGCTTAAAAGAGTTAAAATCAAGCATCCGCTGGACACTGGAAAAAATGTATGAAAAAATGAAAAGTTAAAGCAGGTTTATTGGGAATGCTTATCGATAATGGTTGTGATGTTCTTTTTAGCGCATAACCCTACAAGCCGTTCAGCTTCTTGACCATTCTTGAACACAATCATGGTTGGGATACTGAACACCTGAAATTTCTCAGCCGTAGAAGGGTTTTCGTCAACATCAAGCTTGCCAATTAAAGCTTTACCAGCGTATTCTTGCGCAATTTCCTCTACCGTTGGCGCTAATGCTCGACATGGACCACACCAAGTTGCCCAAAAATCAATGAAGACAACTTTATTGTTTTTTATTGTTTCCTCAAAATTAGCGTCTGTAACGTGAAAAGGTTGACTCAATTCATAACACTCCTAAATATTCTCTTATTAATTTTCTTTTTGAATAATATAAAGGGTTCGCGCAAACGCTGAACAGGCAGACATATCAACGAAGAATCATGTTTAGGAATATTCGGGTTTTCAGAATAACCCTGTTATATAAAAAACCTGCTGCTATCCTTGGAGAAGGGAAAGACAGTGCAGGCACAATTAGCTTCGCTGTTATTGATTGTTTCAACGGTAGCTTTAGCAAGTGTAGTGATTGGTTTTGCAGTCGCCGTTACAGAACAAACCTTAAGCCCAACTGATAACCCAATAGTTGACGACATCAAAGACATACAAAACAGGCTCAACGACACATGCACATGGCTAGATAACATGCAAAGTCAAATGTTAAATGAAACAATGCCAACAAGCGAACCATAACACAACTACCCCACTTTTTCCACAATAAACCAAGCACACCATCTTTTCTGTAACTGTTAGGCATCAATCACAAAGACTTAAGAAAAATACAAGTCAAAAACCATTAAGGGGCATAATCTTGAGTGAACCAGATTTTCCTTACCCCAAAAGACCCAGACCAGAAGAAACAGCGGAAATTTCCCCAGAACTAAAATACCCGGCATCACAGTCTCCACCACCTCCTCCACCACAATTGATTACTGAAAACACCAGCAAGTTTATCTGCCAAATCTGTGGTAAAACGTTTAACACTAAAGAAGAATTAACCTTGCATACGTAACGGAGCATCAAAGCCCAAAAAAAGAAGTTTAAAGCCCTTTATGAGGGCTGGATTTCTATGCTTCCGCTAAGTAATTGTACATCTGCGACTTGTCCCGTGTCAGCGTAAATTCCAACAGCAGCAACGTTTATTCCGCCAGCGTAAATCTGGTCAAGACTTAATTCGACGTACCAGTAGGGAAATAGTTCTAATGTGCTACCTCGAGTGTGGGGAACAAGTTGCACAGATAATGGTGGACTTGTAGTTTTGAAACCTGAGATTTGTTGACCTTCAATAGTCCAAGTTAAAGTTTTTACATAGTTTTCAGCTATTTTTATTGCTTCTTCTTGTGTTACGGAAATTTGGCTGCTTCCTTTTTGGAAGAGATAAAAGCTGTCAGTCATTGTAGTTAAAATGTTGTTTTGGAACTCCATCTGCAAACCTTTTGTTTGATAGTCAATACCGTTTTCCGTGTACATCCAAAGCAACTCAGCATAGGCACCTGAAACGTAAATTCGAAGCTTCATGTTGCCTTCGGTTACCGACATGCTTTGAGTTGAGTTAACTTTGCCCAAAAGGTTAAGCATGTCTGTCAAGTATGCATCACCAGAATAAAGTTTATAACGAGACAAAATTCCGTGAGCGTTAAGGATTAGATTATTAGGTTCATTTTGGGTGAAAATCGGCGAACTTTCAATCATAGAAAGCTCATATCTGGAAAAGTGACCATTTCTAAAACGGAAAATCGCATTTAAGTTACTAATGCCGCTCTTAAGGGAATAGGTTGCTTCTTCCTCAGATAATCCTCCAAAATCGGTTCTCCAATTCAAAGTGTTACTAAGCAAAGCCACCGTATAATTTCGGGTATCAATATGGGTAACATTGCGTAAGAAAGTGGAAACTTTGTCAGTGCCCATACCCCAAGATAGCAACTGCTTGTTTTCTGCAGAAAGCGCCTGCTGAAACTCTAACAGTTGACCATTCTGAACATATTGTATTGCTGAAAAGCTTGCCAGAAGCACAATTGCGATTAACATTATACCGTAAATACCGCGTTCTTTTAAAACTGACAAACGCCGTTTAGGTTCAGCACCATGCACATCTTCAACACCTTTCATTGCACAAACGCTAGCTTGGCCAAAAGCAGACAGCTTGTATTGACCGTTTTCGAGTTTAGTGATTAATTCACCCAAGCTTTCGAGGTGATACGTCAAGTTTGGTGTGGAGATACCGAGCTCTTCTACGAGTTCCATGAAAGTCATAGGTTTGGAGCCTAGCATGCGAAGGATTTTGCGTCTTATCGGATGCTTAAGTGAACTGAACATTATCGAGTATATTTCGTCTTCAGGAGTACTTGCCATCCTTTACCCCACCTATCAAATACCATGTTTAAGCTATAAGATTTTCATTCAAAAAGCCTAAAAACATAAACAAAAGAGGGTTTTATGGCAGAAACAGGCGCTTGATTGAAGTTCTTTCGAGTTTATTCTTGTTTTGTTAGCTGTCAATTCGCCTTTGAGAGTTATTGCGGGCGAAAAATATACACCAACGACGCCAAGGTTACGGATCATGCCGCAGCGATTATCGCCAGCAGAACCCAGTTTATTGAGTAATCGTTAACGGGCACGAAGGCAACAGCTTTTGGGTTTGGTTCTTCTTTGCCCTCAAGAAAGTATAAAGACGTTTCCACTAAGAAGTCTAAACGTTAACTTAATCCAAGCGACGTTTCATCGCCTAGTCAGCCGTTACTTGCGGACTGAACTTAGGTGATGCTGACGTTTTGTATGTCGAAATATCGTTTTGCTAAAAAGCGTAAACGTTCGGCGTTTTTGCCGTTTTTACCTATAGCGACGCCCTTGTCTTTTGGGTTTACGGTGATGACTGCCATTTTTTTGCCGTCTGTTCGTTCGGTAACGCGGATTTCGCGTACTGTTGCTGGTTTAAGGGCGTTCTTCATGAATTGAACTGGGTCTTCACTGTACTCGATGATTTCGTGTTTTTTCCCAGTCATCCGTTCAAGTGTGTGGATGTTTCTTCCACCTTTGCCGATGGCTACGCCCACTTGACCTTGGTTTACGATGAAAATGGCTCTTTCTTGCTCTTCGTCAATTATGCAGTCCTTCACGCTTGCGCCGCTTATGCTTTCGAACAACGCGATGTAACGCATTTCGTCGCATGTGATTTTTATGCCGGTTGTCATTGCTCTCCTCCAATAGCCTCTATTTCAGATGTCTCTATTACTTTAAGAATATCTGAGTCTCCTGATTCCCTGATGCTTAACGCGGAGATGATGAATAGTTTGCCTGCGACTTCAGCTAAATCCATTGAGGTGCCTTTGTAGGTTATCACAGGGACCTTTGAGATTTTACCATAGTATTCTATATTGTCTTTTATGTCTTTTGGACAGTTAGAAGCTAAAATAATCATTTTAGCCTTGCCAGTTTTAGCGTTTTGCAATGCCGCGTTGGCTCCGAAAGAAACTTTGCCAGTCTTGACGGCTGACGCAATCGCCTTATCAATATTTATCATGCTTCAGTTTTTCCTCCATCTTTTTCTTGGTTTTCGAATGTGGACATGTACAATTCAACTAGGCCTGTGCCGATTGGTATTGACTGCCCTACTATAACGTTTTCTGTTACTCCAGCTAAAGGATCACTTTCACCTTTAACTGCCGCTTCAACAATGTTTGGAACGGTGATTTCGAATGCGGCGCGTGCTAAGACACTTGCTTTCTTGCCGCTGATGCCGTGTCTGCCGATTTGTTGTACGTCGCCTGTTGTTGTCATCATGTCTGCTACGAGCATGACGTGTCTTACGTCTACGTCTAAGCCTTGGTCTTCCAGTACGCCTTTTGCTTCGTTGACGAGTGCGTTTCTTGATGCTTCAACGCCTAAGGTTTTTGCGATTTCGTGGATGTTGTTTGTTGTTGTTCTTGATGTGTCTACGCCAGTGACTTCTAAGACTTTAGCAAGGTTTGAGCCATCTGTGCGAATTACCCATTCGCCGCTTTCTTCTGTTACTAGTACACGTTTAATGTCTGGGACACCTTTAATGTGTGCTGCTGGTAGCTTAGTTAGCATTCGTTTTAATGCTTCAGACTTCTTTGGTTTGATTTCAAGTGAATCATCAACTACTGTGACGGTGGCGTTTAATGTTTCAAGCCGTGATTTGGCTTCGTCCATTGTTATGCTGCGGTCAGCCATCATTGTACGGTTAAGCTCTACAACGATGAGTTCTTTGACTGGGTCTTCGTAGATTGCTGATGCCAAGTTTTCAAGTGATGTGTAAATGATGTCTCTTGCAACTGCTACTGCGCCTTCTTTGCTTTTTGCGTGTTCATCTTTTAGGTAAATGGTCATAATTGGTGTAGATGGGATTCTGCGTGCGTCAACGATTTCGATGAGTCGTGGTAAGCCTAAGGTGACGTTTTGTTCTTTGACACCTGCATAGTGGAAGGTTCTAAGAGTCATCTGGGTACCTGGTTCACCGATTGACTGCGCAGCAACGATGCCTACTGCTTCGCCTGGCTCCATTAAAGCGCGTTTGTATTGTTCTGCTGTTGAGGTTGCAGCTTTTTCTACGCCTTTCTTGCTTAATTTGCTCTTTGCAAGAGTGCTTTTAAGTTGGTCAAGCAGGATTGGGGTGAGTTGGTCCTCAACGCCTTTAAGCTGTTTCTTGATGAAGTCTGCTGGTGCAGGTTCACCTTTGCCTTCACCGATTTTAATTTGTTCAATGAGTCGGCTAACGTTTACTGCTTTGCCGTGGTCGCTTTTTGCTGGGTCAACACCGTCTTCTCCATAGCGGAATTGGATAATGTCGCCAGCTGAATCACGTACGGTACTGTCGTATTCTAAACGGATGTGTTCAAGCGCGTTAATGAGCCTACGCTGCATGTAACCGCTTTGTTGGGTACGTACGGCTGTGTCGACTAGACCTTCTCTGCCACCCATAGCGTGGAAGAAGAATTCAATTGCGTCAAGTCCAGTCTGGTATGAATTGTAAACGAAGCCTCTTGCTTTTGGTCGCGGATCGTTTTCTTTGAAATGTGGCAATGCACGGCCTGCGTAACCTCTTAGGATACGTTTGCCACGGACTGATTGTTGACCAACACAAGCGGCCATTTGACCAATGTTTAAGCTTGAGCCTCTTGCGCCAGTTCTTGTCATGACGATACCGGCGTTTTCAAGAGTGAAGTCTTCGTCTGCAATTTTGCCTGACTCGTCTCTGGCAGTTGAGAGTTCATGCATAACGTAGATTTCGAATGATTCTTCCAATGTTTGACCGGGTAAACGTGGGAGGGTGCCGTTTTGGTAGTTTGCGATGTGTTCGTCAATTTTCTTCTGTGTGCGGTCCATTGTTTTTGCCATGCGGCTACGTGCTTTTGGTGAAAGTACCAGTTGGTCATAGGTGTAGCTGAAACCTCTCATTGAAATGAACAATTTCAAGAGGTGTGTTACATTGTTTAGGAATGCTCTGCCCGCTTGTGTACCGTAGTCTTTAATGATTCTGTGAAGCAAGCTTTCTGATTGTTCTGAACCGATACTGCGTCTGTCAATGACACCTGAAACAAGTTGACCATTACGTACTACAACGTAAGCGTCATGCTTGCATTCTTCTTC
This sequence comes from Bathyarchaeia archaeon, assembly GCA_042296865.1. GTDB lineage: Archaea > Thermoproteota > Bathyarchaeia > Bathyarchaeales > Bathycorpusculaceae > Bathycorpusculum. Next base: position 1,317,352 of record CP170178.1, read on the forward strand.
TTCACATTTAGTACAGCCTTGACAAATGTTGGCTTTAAGGACGTAGTTGAGTGTTTTTGGCAGGAATAGACTGAAGATTTGTTTGCCTGACCACATCGGTTGTGGTTCTTTGATTTCTGGTTCAGGTAACTCGCCAGTGTAGCCTGTTGTGGTTAATAGGCGGTCTACTTGTTCACGGTTAACGTAGTTACCTTTTCGTGTGAAGTAGTATGCACTTGTTACGAAGTCTCTGATAGCGCCAATGATTGGACCACCGAATCTTGGTGAAAGAATCTGGTCTTGTACTTGCATGAGCAGCAATGATTCAGTTCGGGCTTCTTCGCTTTGTGGAACGTGGAGGTTCATTTCGTCGCCGTCAAAGTCTGCGTTGTATGGTGGACAAACACAGAGGTGCATACGGAAAGTTTTGTATGGTAAAACCCTAACGTAGTGAGCCATAATTGACATGCGGTGAAGAGATGGTTGCCGGTTAAAGATTGCAATGTCGCCGTTCTTAAGGTGACGTTCAATTACGAAGCCAAGTTCGACTGCTTCAGCGATTTTTGTGCGGTCAACAACGAATTCAAGGCGGATACGTTTGCCGTCTGGACGGATAATGTAGAGTGCGCCTGGATAGTTTTCTGGACCGTTAACCACGTACTTCTTCATTTCCTCAATGTTCCAGGCTGTAACTTTTTCTGGAACGGAAAGACGCATTGCTACGTCTTGGGGGACACCGACCTCGTTTATGTCCAAGTTGGGGTCAGGGGAAATTACGGTACGGGCTGAGAAGTCAACACGTTTACCTGAAAGGTTGCTTCTGAATCGACCTTCTTTGCCTTTTAGACGTTGGCTGAGTGTTTTGAGTGCTCTGCCGCTTCTGTGTCTTGCTGGCGGAATGCCTGAGGCTTCATTGTTAAAGTAGGTTGTAACGTGGTACTGTAATAGTTCGCTGAGGTCTTGAATGATAAGTGTTGGTGCACCTGCTTCCATGTTTTCTTTTAGACGCTGATTGATTCTGATGATGTCTACAAGTTTGTGGGTTAAGTCGTCTTCAGAGCGGATACCTGATTCAAGAGTGATTGATGGACGAACATAGACTGGTGGAACTGGCAAAACTTGCAGGACCATCCATTCAGGACGTGCAACTTTAGGGTTAAAACCTAAAACCTCAAGGTCTTCGTCGCTGACACGTTCAAGGCGTTCACGAATCATGCTTGGAGTTAACGGTTCTGAACCTGACTCTGTTGCCTCAACAAATTTTGTTGGCTTTTCGAAAGTGATTTTGTATTGAACTGAGGCACAGTAGGGGCATTGTTTGGCTTTGATGTCAGTCATTATTTCTTTGTAAACTTCATCGGGGATAGTTCCCAAGAGTTCGTTGAATCTTTCAATTCTTTGTAATGCCTTTTTGGTTGCATCCTCTGTGAGTAAGATGCGTCCACAACTACGGCAGGTTGATTTTAGCAGGTCGAAAATAATTTTTGTGAATTCAATGTGCACGATTGGCACGGCTAATTCGATGTGACCAAAGTGACCGGGGCATCGGATTGCGGTGTTTCCGCATGTTTTGCATCGTTGTCTTGGTTCAAGCGTTCCTAGGCGTCCGTCCATGAGTCCTGCGGTGATTGGTGCGCCGTCTTCATCGTAAGTGTCTGGGGTTTGGATTTCAACGACTGATTGTTTTCTTAGGTCTTTTGGTGAGATTAAACCGAATGATATTTCGTCTACTACTTTATGGATTAATTCTTCCGATGCCATGATTATGCTTTCTCCTTAAGTCTTAATTTTGGTGTAATACAGAGGCTCTGCAGTTCTTGCAGAAGTAGTTTGAAAGCGTAAGACACAGTAACAGGCGCAATCTTTGCTTTTTCATCGCAAATCTTGCAGACATAACGCCTTTGCTTCATGTCGAAGTAAGCGATTTGTCCGCAGTTTTCACAAATAAACAGAGTGTACTTGTCTGATTCTTCCAGCAGCCTGTCTCTTAGCAACATAGCTGCGCCGTGACCGATAAGGCAGTCTCGTTCCATTTCTCCGAATCTGAGACCACCACCCCTAGCTCGGCCTTCAGTTGGCTGGCGAGTGAGCATTTGGACTTGACCTCTGGCTCTTGCGTGGATTTTGTCTGCAACCATGTGGTGAAGTTTCTGGTAATAAACAACACCGACGAAGATGTCTGCGACAAATTTTTCGCCGGTTGTGCCGTTATAGAAGACTTCACTGCCGGTGTGGCTGAAACCTTGTTTTACTAGGTTTTGGCGGACTTCTGTGGGGCCTTCGTTTGCAAAGGGTGTTCCGTCTCCGGGTTTACCTCTGGCTGCTGCAACTTTGCCTGCTAATGATTCGATGAACTGGCCGATGGTCATTCTTGAGGGGATAGCGTGTGGGTTAATGATTAAATCTGGCATTATGCCTTCGTCTGTAAACGGCATGTTTTCTGGAGGCACAATAAGGCCGATGACGCCTTTTTGGCCGTGGCGGCTTGCAAATTTGTCGCCAAGTTCAGGAATTCTTTGGTCTCTAACACGGACTTTGACCAGTTGGCTTCCTTCGCCGGATTCAGTGATGAATATGCCGTCGACTATGCCTGTTTCGCTAGGACGCATATCAACGCTTGTGTCACGCATTGAGGGACCTTTGACTTCGAATTCTTTGTATTCTTCAAGGAATCTTGGCGGGCTAATTCTGCCGATTAATACGTCTCCGCCGACTACTTGGGATTCGAGGCTGATGATTCCGTCTGGTTCAAGCAGGCGGTAGTATTGTTCGCCTCGGTAACCGCGTGTGCCTGCTTCTGGAACGGTGAATTTGTCTTTTAAGCCACCAAGGTATTGGCGACATTCTGCTTCGTATATGCGGTAGAATGTTGAACGGAATAATCCGCGTTGTATTGATGATTGGTTGAAGATGATGGCGTCTTCCATGTTGTAGCCTTCGAAGCTGAGCACTGCGACGATGCAGTTTTGGCCTGTTGGACGTTGCTTGTAACCCATGACTTCCATGTTTTCTGTCTGAACCAAAGGTACTTGTGGATAATGCAGTATGTGGCTGCGTGAGTCTGTTCGGTTGTGGAAGTTTGTTCCGTAAACGCCTAAGGCTTGTTTTGCCATTGCTGCTTGGTAAGAGTTACGTGGTGACTGGTTGTGTTCTGGGTACGGGATAGTTGAAGCGCAAATGCCAAGAATTGTGTAGGTTGCGATTTCAAGGTGTGTTGTTTCAGGTTTTATGTCGTCGTAGCTTATTGCGATAAACGCGTTTTCTTCTTCTTCAGCGTCAAGGTACTCGATGTAGCCTGCTTTAACAAGGTCTTCCCATGCCCATTCGCCTAAACCGATTTTTTCGATATGTTTAGGTTGCAGTTTTGGAACTCCGTTTTCAACAATAATCAATGGGCGCCGGACGCGTCCTTCATCTGAGTTTGCGTGAACTTCCTCTGTTGAAGTTTGTAATTTGTTAAAGTAAGTAACGTTTACTTCTGTTGAGATTTCGCCTGAACGCCTTTTTTCGCGGAAGCTTTTAACCATTGCTTGGGGTGAATTGTGGTATCCGATAATGTTTCCGTCAACGAAAACTTTGGCGCCGGTAACACGGTGGTCTGTTGTTGCTTCAGCGGCGGGGGTTGTTCCCATTTCGAAGAGGATTTGTTTTATTCGGTCGGGGTTCACGCCGACTGCGATTGTGGCGGATAACGCCAAGTTTTTGACGAGACCACAGTTTGAGCCTTCAGGGGTTTCGTTTGGACATAAGCGTCCCCAGTGGGTTGGGTGTAAGTCTCTGGCTTCGAAGTTTGGTTGGCTTCTGCTTAAAGGTGACTGAAGGCGTCTTAGGTGGCTCAGGGTTGAAATGTAGTTTGTTCGGTCAAGCAGTTGTGTAATGCCTACTCTGCCTCTGCCCCAGTTTCCTGTTGCTAAGGCGTGTTGGAATCTTTCTGTGATGATGCCAGGTCGGACTGCTGCTGAAACGGTAATGATTGGACCTTTAACGCCGATGCGTTCAAGTTGATACTTGATGTCTCTTGTTAAGTTGCGGAATGATACACGGAAAAGGTCTGCAAGCAAGGGGCCACCAAGGCGTAGACGTTTGTTTTTGAAGTGGTCTTTGTCGTCTTGTTGGCGTATGCCCATTTTTAGTTGGATGACACGGTATGCCATTTCTCCTAGGAAGATGGCTTTTTCTTTGCGGTTTGCGTCGCTTCTGCCCAGGTGGGGTAGGAAGTTTTTGTCAAGGGCTGTTTCAGCTTTTTGAAGTCGGTATTCCTCGACTTGTCCGTGGGCGACGCGGTTACCTATGAAAAGAACAGCATCTGATGGTGTGTCGACGCCGACTGCTTTTTCAAAAGAAGCTGCAAGTTGTGCCTGCAGGTCCTTATCTAAGCTTACTGCTTCTGCAATGTCTTTATCTTTCTCCAAACTTAAGGCGCGCATGATAACGACGAATGGGATTTCGGTGGGTACACCGGGCATTGTTACGTAGATTGCGTCGTCTGATTTTAGTTTAAGTTCGATTCTTGCGCGGAAACCTACGGTTGTTGAGAAGATTTTTGCTTGGTAAACTGGGCTGGTTCCTTTGTCGTCTATGTCGACGATTACGCGGTTTGGTGCAAGGTCTTCCATGGCTACGATGACGCGTTCGGAACCGTTTACGACGAAGTATCCTCCTGGGTCGTCTGGATCTTCGCCTGCCGCGATTAATTCTTCACGTGAGAGTTGGCTGAGGAAGCAAAGTTTGCTTTTCAGCATGACTGGGATGTTTCCAATGTAGACAAGTTCTGTGTCTTGTTCGCGTCCGTCTACGATTGGAGTCATTTCAAGCGCGACTGGAGCGGAGTACGCCAAGTTTCTTAAACGCGCTTCCATTGGATAAATTTCGTGTTTTGTTCCGTCTACCTCGGTGACGTAGGGTCCTGTTATTCGGCTTTGGGGGTCGATTACCCAGATTTGGCCTAGTTTTACTTTGTATGGATTGTCTGGGACTTCGATGGGGATTTCAGCTACTTCGTCTACGACTTCTTGTAAGCCGTGATCGATAAACTCGTTGTAGCTGTCAAGATGTTGCCTTACTAGGCCTTTGTCGTTGAAAAAAGCCTTCAATAATAAGTGTATATCTTCTTTCTGTATTTCGGTCATTTTACTAAACATTCTCCAATCAGGTTAAACGAGTGAGGGTGAAACCTTGCTAAGCCTGTCTTTCTCACGTGAAAAAGGTTCTCCTACGTTTTCTGAGAGCACAAACACATGCTACGTAGCTTGCTTATAAACTTTGTTATAACGGATGCGTCTAAACTGTGGTTTGGCTAAACTTTCATAGAGTCAATACATGAAAATAACTCTTTTGGAATGCGCCAAACGCTCAAAACGCGAGCGCACCAAAGAAAAACAGTGCGCAGCCGCAAACAACCGCAACCCAAAGGTCATCAGGACTTTGAAAGCAAAGACAACGGCTTTTCAGGCAAAAAACCGTACACACCAGACTTTTTAGACAGTTTAGGCAGGGTAAATGGCTAGAAAAGGGCTGGGTCAGCAGGTTTTGACGGGAAACTACTGGTTTTCAACTTGTTAATGAGCTGCTTTTCAGCCAATACGGACCTAACCCCCCCCTTAGAGATTGGTGATGATTTGTTTGTTTTTCCCGTTTTTTGGCGTGTTTTGTAGGTTTTTTAGAGAGTTGCCGGTTTTAACTTGGTAAACTTTACGTTCACGGATTGCCTTTCAAAAAAATCGCCTATTATGAACCATAAAGTGTGTTATACGAAATTAACATTGCTTAGTTTTGTTTAGCGGTATTGTAAATTCAAATTGCACTCCTTCGCCAAAATGACCATTCTCCTCAACAGTCCAACCGTAAACATCAATAATTTTTTGAATCAAATACAATCCAAAGCCTGTTCCTCTTCCATAGCCTTTTTTGAATATGTTTCTTTTATGTTGTTCTTCTATTCCTACGCCATCATCCTTGTAAAACAGTTTAAAGGTGGATTCGCCAATTTTTTCGCCGTTAACAGTAATGGTTGTTATTTTTTGTCCATACTTTAGCGAATCGTCAATCAAGTTGTAGAACACTTGCGTAAGCAGGGAGTCAGCTTTGACCTTAACGTTTTCACACTGATTGACTATTTTGACATTACGCAAGTCGGAAAACAGGTAAACCGCGTTCTGAACCATATGACCAAGATTCACTAGCGCCAAATCTTCAACCCCAAGCATTTCATACGTTTTGGCGAAATCAAAAATGTCCGTAATACTTTTTACGGTACTTTCGATTTCTTGGAAGTACTTTTGTGTTTGAGGGTCAATTTTGCATTTCCGACTAGCTAAGTAAAGGTTTCCCTGGATAAGAGCAAGCTTATTTCTTACATCATGCCTAGTAAAGCCGCCTAAAACTTCAATTTTTTCATTCAGTAATTCAGCTTTTGATAACGCTTTTTCCAGTTGGTTTTGAACCGTAATAACATCAGAAATGTCAACGTACATCATGAAATAGCCTAAAATCTTGTTATTAACAATCAGTGGCCCGCCTGAAATGTTAACGGTAATTACTGAACCGTCTGATTTTTTTCGTTCGGTATTAAAACTTACTGGACCTTCCATTAAAAGTTCAAACATCATTTTTGATTCTTCTTGCTTGTTAGATGGAACAATTAAATCAGTGACATTTTTGCCTTTGATTTGGTCAAGAGTGTAACCGAATAATTCGCTAAAAATTTGATTGACATCAGTTACGTTTCTGTTTATATCTGTAAAAACAATTGCTTCAGGGTTGTAAGAGAAAAGTGCCTTTAGCGTTTGTTGACTTTCGGCAAGGAGGACTTCTTGCTTTTTACGTTCAGAAATGTCTCGTAATATGCTAACTCTAAAGGTTCGGCCATTTTCTTTAAACGATGAAAAGGACATGTCAACGTATAATATTTCACCCGATTTTTTCTTTAGCTCAACTTCGGCGAATTTTCCATTTTCACTTGACAATTGTTTTTCAAAATGTTCCTTTACTTTTTTAGTAATTTCTTCCCTTGCAAAATCCAACATTAACTTTGCAGATTTATTCGAGTAAACTACTTCACCTAAATTGTTCATAATTAATATCGCGTCTATTGTTGAATCAAAAACCGCTTGAAATTTTTTTTCGCTTCTTTTTAAAAGATCGTCAGCCTTAGAAAACGTTACTGCTTGTTTAATGCAAGATTCTAACTCCGCATATGCTGCTTTAGTTTCGGCTCCTTTGCGCAAATATCGAAATGCACCTAGGTCTAACGCTTTAATCGCTAATTCATCGTGCTCTTTACTTGTAAATAAGATAAAAGGAATCGTGACCTTTCTTAATTTCAGTTCTTTTAAGAAATCTAACCCGTTTCTTTCTTCCATTTGGTAGCCCGAAATGATTACGTCAAATTCTGATTTTTCAATAAGCTTTAATGCTTCTTTAATGGAATGTGCTGATTGTACTTGCATATCTGAGTGCAATTCGAGGCACTGTTTTACCATTTCCAAAAAAGCTGTGTCGTCATCTACGTGTAGAATTTTTAAAGGGTTGCTTGAAGTGATTGCGATTCCTTGTTGTTCATTTAGCGTTTTGGACATTCTTCCACAGCAATCTATTGATACTTAATACATCGTATGTAAAGTAATATTGCTTACTAATCCAGAAGCAGTATTCGAAATTCACAAGCATAATAACTATCAAGAAACAATAGAAACAGTTGATAAAAAATGGTCAACATCTTAGTCATTGATGACGACCCAAAAATGCGTGAAATGCTTTCTGAAATACTGATCAGTCAAGGGTATTATGTTACGGTTTGTAAAAATGGGGAAGAAGCAATAGATGCCAGTTTTAGTGAACTTTTTAACATAGCATTAATTGACATTCAATTGCCAGACATGGAGGGCACAGAATTGCTTAGCAAGCTGCGAAAATCAGAACCGCCACTTGTTAAAATCGTCATAACTGGCAACGCTACCTTAAACAATTCTATAGAAGCAGCAAACAGAGGAGTAGACGCCTACATCGTTAAACCTTTCAACCCAGACAAACTGCTCAAACTAATAAAAGAAAAATTAGAAGAACAAAAACAAAAAGTAGAGTTTAACGATAAAAAAGTCGGCGAATACATAGCATCAAGACATGAATGGATGAACAAAGCAAGCATCAAAAAATAGCCACATTTAGTAGTTGATTAAAAATACCTAACAATTGCAGAAACTACAAATAATGACGATATCACTGGTTTTCAACATACTAATGGCGTGTTTTTCAGCCAATAGCACCTACCCCCCTTAGTAATTTACAGCGTTCAAACCAGAAAGGTGCAGGATGAGCCTACCCCTCCTTGGAAAGGTAGACCCCCTATAGGTTACTGCATAGATCTGCTATTTGCATCCTAATAGGTTGGTGTAAAAAGTAAAGCAAAGACTGCACTGAACAGCGAAATGCAAAGTCGGGCAACTAGCATGACCCATTTAAAACCGTTAAACCATTTACCACAACCAAACATAATTCTAAAATCAAAACTGCCCCTTTAAAGAATTTTCACAAATAAAAAGCACACTTAAAAATTAGATTACTTAACAACCAATTATTCTAATGCGATTCTTTGATACGATAACTAACTTGCCTTTGTAGCTCTGAACATCTTTAAAGCTGATTTTCGTTTTAACAATAAAGCGTTATCGATTCCTAAATTTAAATGCACTTAGAAGCGTAAAGAAGCGCAGCCTTGATATCTTCCTTTTTAAGAGTTGGATACTCCCAAAGAACCTCTTTTTCAGTCAAACCATTACCTAAAAGTTCAATAATCAAATAAACAGGAATACGAGTGCCCTTTATCACTGGTTTCCCAGACAATATTTCAGAATCTATTACAATGCGATTCATGATTTCGTTTTCCAACAAGACACCCCTCCAGTTCAAGTTTGACTAATTAGAGTAGTATATACAGCTGGGGATATAATTTTATTGTGCAAAAAACCGTTTAATACCTAACGATTTTGTATTTGTCTCTGCCCAGTTGCCGTCGGCGCTTCTCTTCAGCCGCGGTGACTTTGGAGTTGCCTGTTTTTACTTGGTAAGTTGTTGGTTTACCAGTTTCGTTGCCAAAAAAGTCTCGTTCCACAACCACAAAATCGCCGCCTTTACGGATTTTGACACAATCGTTGCCTTTCAATGCTTGGTCAAAAGCGAAACGGTCACGCGCCAAGTTCCCTGCCTTCTTCCGTTCTGGTTCAGCAAAACGCCTGTTAGTGTTACCAAACCCGTATGGTCTCTTGTCTGCGGCAGCTTTTTTGGGCAATTAGTTTGACCTTTCTTTATTGCTTGACAAAAGTTTACTTTAACTTTTCTGTTGCCCACGCTTTAGCTTGAGCTAAATCTTCCTCGTTCGGCCGCCCACGACGAGTAAACCCGAACGTTTGACCCAAACAAATGAAATAATCAGGCTCCAAAGATTGCCCTTTGGCTTCCAGCGCCTTCTTGACGCCTTCGTAAGCAAGCTTGTTGCTTGCGCCTCCGCCAGCCCAAGTCATAAACAGCAAAAACCGTTTACCAACCCCCAAATCCGCCGATTTAAGAAAGTTCACCAGTTCCACGTAGGGTTCGCCGCCACGTATGCCCGTGCCAAGAAAAACCCTGTCATAACCCTCCAACTGCAGATTTGAAACATCAAAGTTTTCTGTTAACTTTACCGTTTGGCAGTTGACGGCTTGAGCGATTGCTAACGCTACCTTTTCCGTGTTGTTTCGGTGAGTTGAGTAGATAACTATTGGATTCATTGGGTTTACCTAATTAAATAAGGGAGGTGTTAACGTTTAATTATTTGCACTGAAGTCGATTCGTCAGCTGTACCACACGTTTTTTTGCTTATGATTGGCAACAAGTTTTCTTCAGCTTCATACCCGATACAGCATCGTTGATTTTTCATTGCCACTTTCATTGTTGTTCCTGAACCTAAGAATGGATCAAGCACCGTATCGCCTTGGATGCTGAACATCTTGATTAACCGTTCCGCAACTTCGTCGGGGTAAGCGGCGGTTCGACGTTCCAGTTCATCAACGGTTTGCCGTGTGCCTTTCAGCGTCCAAATTTGGCTAAACCATTCATCCCTCTGCGGCTTGGTAAACTTACTTTCATACCGCACTTGGTCGTGGGGCGGAAACTTACGCAAACTCCCTTTTCGGAACAACAAAATAAACTCGCAATCTAAAGTTACGTAAGCGTTTGGCGGCAGAAAACCTGAACCCAAAAAAGCGCCCTTGCCCTTGTAATGCGGTTTGGTAGTAGGTTTCTTCCACAAAATGTACGGCAGGGTAGTGAAACCGATTTTTTCGCATTCTTCAATTATGCGGCTGTGGTTTGGGAAAAGCTGGAATTTGCCGTCTAAACGTCTTGTGGCGTCGCCGATGTTTATTGCTGCAATGCCGCCGTTAACCAGCACGCGGTAGGTTTCCTGCCATGTTTTTGCCAAGTTTTCATGCATTAAATCATAAATTTGCCCAACAGCCTTGCCACTTTCAGGCGAATCAAGGCTTTTCCAGAGACGCCCAATTTTTGTGTCCATCTGGCAGAACTGGTTGTCCCACATTTGAATCATCGGATACGGCGGCGAAGTCAGCATTAGGTGGACGCTGTGGCTGGCGACTTCAGGCATTTGTTGGCTGTTACCTATGATTATTCTGTGCTGTGTCTGCAAGGGGCATCTTAACAATAGTGTGGACGATTGTTGCTTAATGTTTTGTGGTAGTAAGCGTTTTTGGTTTTGATTTTGAATCAGTATACTGTCTTCATAAGGGATACATTAGGCGACGCATCAAACTTGTGAGGCGACCAGAAAGTGAGGGCAGACTGGGTTAAAACCAGAAAGTTACTAGCTGTTTTCCTAGCGGTAGCCATGCTCGCATTTACCTTTACTGTAACCGTTGGAGCGGGTTATGCAGGTGAAACGTCGGTTGAATCTCAAAAGTTTGTTCACGACTGGACCAATGATTCAGGCAACGGCACGTACCTTGAAAAGCCAGTGTTTCCAGTAAAAATCAGCAACGTAACCATACCAATCGGTGAAAGCTACACCATCATATGCCCCTTAGCCGCGGATTACTCTTATCACGTGTACTGTTACGGTGACTGGGTACACACTGGACCTGAACCAAAAACAGATTATGACATTTACGTTTACAACCCGCAAGGCACCCTGGAAAGCAGCCACACAGAAGCCGCGGGGTTGCCTGAGCATCTTGGAACCACCGTGGATGCGCCCTACTTTACACCTAAACAGAGCGGCAACTACACGTTTGTTTTAACCAATGACGCACGCGAAAGTAACGGGTCAGAACCAGCCACGTTTATGCTTATTCAGAGCGTTGAATGTGACCAATGGTACACCCAAGACGTGAAAGGCAAAATTGGGAGTCAACCCCAACTACAAACCAGCATAGCATACGATTTTGTCACTAACAGTTCAAAGATTGAGGTTTACGTGAAAGTACCTGACACATTGGACATGTATGAAGCCCGTTTATACCTTATGAGTAACCAAAACTCAACCAGCATCAACGGCATTCCGTTGCCTTGGGAAGCGGGACTTCACGGAAACTTTACCGTTGACAGCATTGTAGGCGGCTATAATCTTGAAAGCGAAGGCTACCGTGGAGTAGCATACGCAAGCTGTGAACATCTTGGACAAGACATGTACATGCAATACAACCTACCCGACGAATATAATGTAACAACAAACCTGTACCATTTAGTGTTAATGGGTGAAGCAGGCGAAGGCACCATTGAGTTTCTGGTTAAAACCAACTTTGGAGGCGACTTAACAGCACAAAATCAAATCATAAAAGTTACCCCCGACGATGAAGTCAAATTAAGTTACGCTTCAAACATGAACCCATTACGTAACGCGTTTTTGCAGTATTCAACCGATGACTGGGCAAGCTTCACTGAAACCGAGATGGCAGTGGACAATCGCACATGCAATGCTACAGTTCCTAAACAGGTTGCCGGCAGCACCGTGAAATACAAAATCACCGCTCTAGACACTCTTGAGAACAATTTAAGTGCAACAGGCGAATACATGGTCAAGTTGAATGTAAAAATTACAAGTTTTAACGCTACACAAGACACAGTGCTAATTGGAAACAACATTACCTTCACAGGCAAGATAAGCAAGGAAGCGGCAGGCGAAACCCTAACAATCCAAATCATGTCAGCAGCCCAAACAGAATACCTTGAAGCCACCATTGAAACAGACGGAAGCTTCACCGCACAGTTTGGACCAAACGCGACAGGCACATGGACAGCCCAAGCAGAATACAAGGGAAACAGCAAAATCTACGAAACCAACAGTCCAATAATCCAGTTTGAATCTACAGAACCTAACCTTATTCAGAAAAACAGCCTCGTATTTGGCGCTGGATTTATCGGCGTAGTCGCAGCGTTTGGTGCGGTAGTGTACATTAAGAATAAACGTAGCTAAGCATTCGGATTGCTGTAGGGTAATATATTATAAGGAGGAGTTTACCTTTGTTTTTGCCTGAAACATTTTGGGCTACGGTAACCAAGCCAGGTCAAAGGTGAAGGACTCAAGATCTAAGACGCTTTGACAATAGGCGCTCTGATGGGAAATCCTTTCCCGCAGGGGTTCGCAGGTTCAAATCCTGCCCGTAGCACCAACCAGCATTTTGCGGAAGTATAATAAGTTCGATGAACGCATTTGATAAGGTGGTGCACTATTTGACTGAAACCATCTCGATTCCTCTGCCCTTATTAAAAGAACTCTATGAACACTTTGACCGGATAGAAGAGATCTTGGCTACTCTTGAAGAGATATCCGATAAAGAGGGAGTAGAGAGGATAAAACAAAATGTCAAAGAATACAAAAAGAAACAGTATATTGCAGTGTCAAGTCCTGACAAGATAAGAGAAGCACTCATGAAGGACTAAAACAGTTGCCATATAACCTAATTTTCCTTCACAGCTTCAAAAAACAGTTTGATAAGCTGTCCAAAACAGGAAAAGAACAGATTCTTAAGGGGTTAGAGAAGGCTGCATCTGATCCTTTTGCAGGAACAAGGCTACACGGAGAACTAGAGGGCTATTGGAGATGGCGAATAGGCAAGTACCGTGTTGTTTACTTAGTTGATTTTAAAGAAAACGCTTTAGTTTTCGTGGATTTAGGGTTAAGAAAAACTATTTACAAATAGCGAACAATCCATAATAGTTGAACGATAAAAGAAACTCTTTCCCGCAGGGGTTCGCAGGTTCAAATCCTGCCCGTAGCACCACTCTCGATGAATATTTGTACTGTCCGCCGACTGGCGGATTAACCTTTTTAACTCTTCAGTAAAATACTGAGGGAGTGTTTCAGTTTAGGTATCTAATGACTTTATAGTTTCCAAAGTGGATTGCTGATACACATTATTTTAATATGATTTTTGTATGATAAACAAAGGTAAAGGTTGTATGGCTCAATCAACTCAACCCTGCATCAACACGGAAATCAAGGTTTTACATGTAGATGACGACTTAGCGTTTTTAGAAATATCAAAACAAATCCTACTTGACCTAAACAGCAACTTGCAAATCGAAGCAGCTAGCAGTGTTGACCAAGCCATAGAGTTCCTCTCAACCAAACGCTTTGACGTTGTCGTCTCAGACTATGAGATGCCCAACAAAAACGGTTTAGACCTGCTAAAAATATTAAGAGAACAAAAAAATCAGGTTCCTTTCATATTATTTACGGGTAGAGGTAGAGAAGAAATCGCTATTCAAGCAATCAATTTGGGGGCTGATCATTATATTAACAAACAAGGTAATCCTGAAACTGTTTATGGCGAGTTAAATCATGCAATACGCCTCTCACATGTAAGTATTGAAGCGCAAAAGAAAAACGAAGCAGAAGCGCAACTGCGAAAAATTCTTCTAGACAACATCCCCTGTACAGCGGTTGTTCTTGAGAAGCACACACGGAAAATTGTTGCCTCAAACAAGATTGCCCAAGATAAAGGCGGTTTGCCTGGACAGTACTGTTACGCCATTTTTGCAAAGCGGGATAGCCCATGCGAGTTTTGTTTAGCTCCTAAAGTTTGGGAGGCAAATCAGCCTCAAACATTAGAGGTAGAGTATTATGGGAATTATTACCGAGGTTTCTGGGTACCATATAATGAAAATCTTTACATCCATTACATCTTTGATATAACCGATGTTAAAGTTGCTCAAAAAATGCTTAAAAACAACTTGGACACTTACCAGAGTTTGTTTAATCGCATGACTGAAACGGCTTGGGTTATAGATTTTAATGGGCACGTATTGGACGTAAACGACGCCGCGGTTAACCTTTTAGGGTACTCTAAAGCGGAACTACTTGAAATGGGACTTGCAGGAATCGATAAACATCTCACTTTCGAACAAGCCAGTGATTTAATTAAAAACTTACCTGCGAAGAAACAAGTTTTTGAAACAATCCACACGACAAAATCTGGAATGAAAATTTCAGTAGAAGTCAGTTCAAGCCTAATAACATACTTTGGAAAAACGGCAATTCTAAGTATAGCTCGAGACATTTCTGAACATAAGAAAAAAGAAGCATTAATCCGCTCTAAAGAACAACGGTGGATTACCACACTCAAAAGCATAGCCGACGCCGTTATAACAACCGACGAAAAAGGCAACATTGACTTCATGAACAAAACAGCTGAAACTCTTACAGGTTGGTCAATAAAGAAAGCTCATGGTAAGCCTTTAGCTGAGATTTTTAGGATAATCAATGAAGAAACCCGTTTACCACTTGAAGACCCAGTGTCTAAAGTGATAAAAAAAGGATGCATCGTTGGCTTAGCTAACCATACCCTGCTTGTAAAGAAAAATGGCACGGAGATTCCCATTGATGACAGTGGTGCACCTATTTTCAGAGAAGACGGCACTATAATGGGTGTAGTGCTTATTTTCCGTGACATTACTGAACGACGTGTGTTAGAAAGAGAAGTTGCGTTTAGCCGCCAAAGGTACCAGTCGCTTTTTTCTAAAATGACTGAAGGTGTGTGCCTTCACGAAGTCATTAGTGATGGGCAAGGTCAACCAGTTGATTACAGGATTTTAGATGTAAATGACTCTTACGAAAGAATCACATGTTTAACTCGTGAACAAACAGTGGGAAAACTTGGTTCAAAAGTCTATGGTGTAAACCCTGCCCCATACCTTAACATTTACGCTAAAGTGGCAAAGTCAGGCGAAAGCTATCAGTTCGAAACCTACTTTGGGCCTATGCAGAAACACTTTTTAATTTCTGTCTTCTCACCAGCAAAAAACCAGTTCGCTACCATCTTTATCGATATAACTGAAAGCAAAAAAGTGCAGCAGGAACTTGAAACAATCGCCTACGAACGTAAGATACTCTTAGAAGGAACTAGTTCTTTGCTTAAGAACCAACCATTCGAAATAGCGGCACGGAACCTTTTTGATACATGCAAAAAATTGACTGGTGCCACTGCGGGTTACGTTGCTTTGCTTTCTGAAGATGGTTCTGAAAATAAAGTGTTGTTCCTTGATTCAGGAGGATTAAGATGTACTGTTGACGAAAACTTGCCCATGCCTATCCGTGGGTTAAGAGAAACCGCTTACCGACTGGGAAAAGCTGTTTATGACAATAAATTTGAGAATAGCACATGGCAAAAATTCATGCCAAACGGTCATGTCACTCTTTCAAACGTAATGTTTTCACCTATAATAGTTAAAGATAAAGTTGTGGGGTTAATTGGGTTAGCAAATAAACCATCGAATTTCACTGAAAGAGACGCATTGATGGCTACTTCTTTTGGAAATTACGCGGCTATTGCTTTAAACAACAGTTGGGGTATCAAGGCTCTTCAAGAACGTGAACAGGAAATTAAAAAAACTTTAAAACAACTTAACGCCGCCAACTTAAAGTTAAGAAACCTTAATGAAAAAATGCAAGTTATTGGTGGCTTAACTCGGCATGACGTGAAAAACAAGCTTTGTGTAGCAAAAAGCAACGTTTACCTGCTTAAGAAGAAAATAAAAAATAACGCCGAGCTGGAAAAATACGTGGAGGCGATAGACGTAGCTATTGAGCAGTCAGATAAACTGTTTGAGTTTAGTCGTCTATACGAAAGAATCGGCGTTGAAGAACCAACAGAAATTGACGTCGGTGAAAGTTTCAACCAAGCAGTCTCTTTATTCCCCAAATTGCCACTGCAAATAATCAATAACTGTTCAGGGTTAACTGTAACTGCCGACTCCATGCTTAGCGCACTATTCTACAATTTAATTGATAATTCACTTAAACACGGTAGAACGGTTACCCAAATAAAACTCAACAGCAACACCACTGAGACAGCCATAAAAATTGTTTACCAAGACAACGGTGTAGGAATCGCTTTAGAAAATAAAGAAAGAATTTTCCTTGGAAATTTCACTACGGGCGGCTCCGGGTTAGGCTTGAAGTTGATTAAGAAGATAATTGAAGCTTACGGCTGGTCCATTCAAGAAACCGGTGTATTCGGTGAAGGCGCAAAACTGGAAATTACCATCGCCAAAAAAATGACGCGCTTCACCCTTTAAAATGATAACTGGTTTAAGAGAAAAACAGCCCAGTTTAACGTATACTTAATGGAGTCAATCACCGCTGAGTGACGCTTTGAAAAAAATAAAAGTAACCATAGTTAATCCAAAACTTTAGACCTGACTGAGTGAAAGTATGAATATAAGAAAGCTATCCAAAGATGAAAACATTCCCTATAACCTGCTACTGCTTGCTGACGAAACAGTTGAAGCCATAAACAGGTACATTTTCGACTCAGACATTTTTGTACTTGAAGAAAGCAGCCAAATCATCGCGGTTTATGCACTACAAAAACTTGACGCCGAAACGGTTGAAATAAAGAACATAGCTGTTACCCTAACCTTTCAAGGTAGAGGCTTAGGAAAACTGTTGTTAAATGACGCGGCAGATAGGGCTAAAGCGCAGGGGTTTAAGGCGGTCTTGATTGGTACGGGTGATGCAACTAAGCAGTTGGCGTTGTATCAAAAGATGGGATTCAAAAGGGTTGGTATTCGAAGAAACTTTTATGTGGATAACTATCCAAAACCGATTTTTGAAAACGGCGTTCAGTTGAAGGATATGGTAGTGTTAAAAAAAGAGTTACCGTAGCTTGCGCACGAAATCCTCGATGTCTTCAATGTACCTAAAGTTCAGAACCGCTCGAGTATTTTGTTTAGTGACAAAATCTTTTAGCATCCAAAACACGTGTTCACGCACTTCCTGCGAAGACCCACGATTTTCATATTTGTTGTAGAGTTCAATAAAGCGCAAAATCTGCTTTCGTATACCCTCGTTATCAAGTCGCGTTTTTTCTGGGTCAAAAACCCATGGTGCATCCCTTGCGCCCCTGCCTATCATGACAAAATCGCAGCCTGTCCGCTCCAAAAGAGTGACGCCTTCGTCGTAGCTGGTTACGTCGCCGTTAGCCATAACGGGGATTGAAAGTTTTTCTTTTATCTGCTTCATTATTGTCCAGTTAACTTTTTTTGCCAGCTTTTGTTCAGCCGTTCTACCGTGAATGCATAATGCTGCGGCTCCGGCGTTTTGAAGCATTACTGCAACTTTGACGCCGTTAATGTTTTGAGCGTCCATGCCGATACGCATTTTCACTGTAACGGGTTTAGAGGTAGCGGCAACCATTTTTTTGACCAAACTTTCAAGGAAAGGCGGATTTGACAGCAGATACGCGCCGTGACCCCTTTCAAGGATTTCTTTTTCGCTGCAGCCAACGTTAAAGTCGATTATGTCAGCGAATTCTTCTACAAGCCGCACGCCTTTTACGAGGTATTCTTCGTTGTTGCCTATTAATTGGACGCTTACTGGTCTTTCGGCTTCTTGTATGTTGAGGAATTCTTTGATTTCTCGCCGGTTTTTATTCCTGATTTCCTCAGCGTCTACCATTTGGGTGTAAACTAGGCCTGCTTTGTTTTCTTTGCAGAGCATGCGAAAAGCTGTGCAGTTGACGGCTGCCATGGGTGCAAGAACGAATTGGTTGGGTATGTCTACGTTTCCTATTTTCATTACACTGTCAACTGCAAATGTCTTTTTAGTAAATGGTTTGAAAGTCCGCTTTTAACCTTATGCTGGAAAAACGAGGCGTAAACGAGAAATTTGGTTAAAATATTCATAGTGAAACATTAATACTGCCCAGCTATCCTACAGAGTAATCTTTCTGGTGGCATGGTTGGCAAGGACAGTCTTAACAGAGGAAGAACGGTCACAACTCGGTTTCATAGCTTTGGAACTCGCAAAAATTCGCAAACAACTCCTCCAACTCGCCGAAACCCTCGTAAAAATAAGCGACAAACAATTTTTAGAAACGTTTAACGTAACCAAAGAAGAGTTTACCGAAAAACAGCTTGATAATTACCAGTTGACGCTGCAAAAACAGGCGGACAAAGCGGAAAGCGAATTCTGATATTAACGGCATAAACTATACAACTTCAGCACTAACAATCTGTCAACACGGGCTGTGACTGCTTTGCGCCTACAACAAAGGCTTCTACTGGAAACGGAGGGGTGTTAAAACGGCTTATTTTGCGTGGTTGCATGGTAAAGAAGGGCTTGGTTTGCTGTTTTAAACTAAAATTGAGCGTTTCTAAAACTCTAAGGGGGGTAGGTGCTATTGGCTGAAAACAAGCGCATTAACATGTTGAAAACCAGCGTTTATTTTAGTCGGTTCTGAAAGCACTCGGGTTGACTGAGTTTTGAGGTTCCTTAGTCAACAAATACAGTTTTGCTTATTCACTCTGAACTAAGAGAGAGGGAATAATATAACATGAGCAATTTAGTCAACCCGCTTGAGGTTTTAAAATCGATCTCTGACGCCACAAGCATGCTTATAGGCAAAACAGCAAAATCTGTTGTCAGCGTAAGAGCACAAATGTCTCGCGGCACAGGCGTAGTTGTTTCAAAAGACGGTTACATTGTTACCTGCAACCACGTACTTGCTGGATGTAACACAGTGAAAGTTGGCCAAGGAGAAAAAACTTTTAGCGCCAAAATCGTTGGCACCGATCCATACAATGACATTGCACTGCTCAAAGCAGACGGCGAATGGACACCAATAGAGATGGGCGATTCGGAAAAACTAAGTGTAGGTCAATACGTTTTTGCTTTAGCAAACCCGTTCAACCGACAGCAACCCACCGCAACCACTGGCATTGTAACCAACGCAAACAGTACAATCCGCGGTTGGCGTGCAACACAACTTGAAAACGTGATTGCCACTGACGCGCAGCTTAACCCAGGCTTTAGCGGAGGCCCCTTGATTGATGTTGACGGCAAAGTCATCGGCATTAACACCGCGTATGTTTGGCAAAGAGGCATCGCAATTCCAATAAACAAGGTAAAATCCATCGCTGACCGTTTAATGACCGGCAAAATTGCGCAACGTGCTTACTTGGGCGTAATCGCCAACACCGTAGCCATCCCATCAGAAATAGCTGAACAATCAGGTCTTGAGCAGGAAACAGGCGTTATGATTTTTAGCGTTGAAGCAGACTCTCCAGCCCGTAAAGCTGGTTTAGCAATGGGCGATGTGCTTGTGAAATTTAACGGCAAACCAGTAACTGAATTCTATGACCTGCCAAGGTTACTTGCTGAAGACGTCGTTGGCAAAGAAGTTAGTTTAACCATTATTCGCCGAGAAAAACTCCTTGAAGGAACAATTACGCCAACAACACAGGGAGGTAGAGAGGATTGAGTAGACAATTAGAACTTGACCCACCAGAACACATGCCAGCACCACCACTACGACGCAGCCCCGAAGCAACAATACAATTCTTTAACAGTCTGCCAATAAACGGTCACAACGATCGACCATCACTACGGCTTTTCATCAAAGACGACTGGAACTAAACCAGCCGCCCACCATTTCCTACACACCTTTTTTAGGCGTTTTTGTTTTAAGTTAAACTTAATTACTGCACAACAAATTTTCCTTTTGAACACTTATGCATAAACCGTTAACAATCGGCCAACATCTTCTGGAAGAAATAAAACGTTTAGGCGCACAAAGAGTTTACGGAATTCCAGGCGACATGGTAATCAAGTTTTTCAAACTTCTCGAAGACGACGCAAACATTGAGCTTTGCACGTTTTCGCATGAAGCCGGCGCGGGTTTTGCAGCAGTTGCAGATGCAAGGGCGTCGCGGAAGCCGACGGTTGCAGTGGTTACTTATGGTCCAGGGGTTCTTAATGTGGTAAATGCGGTTGCTTGTGCTTATGCTGAGCGGACCCCGCTTGTTTTGATTGTTGGTGGTCCACCATTAAGTGCTCGGAAAGGCGACTTCTTTTTGCATCACACGGTTAAAAGCTGCAGTTCGCTGCTTAACGCCTTGTCGGAAGTAACAGGAAAAGCCGTGCTTTTGGATGACACAAAAACAGCCCAGATTAGAATTGCGGAGGCTTTAAGCGTTTGTCAAGAACAGATGCTTCCGGTTTACATTGAAATCCCAGCGGACAGGGTCAACGAAACAATAAGCCTTGTCAAAACACCAAAAAACAAAACGGCAGTTAACCAAGTCAACCTTAAACAAGCCACAAACACCATTATTCAAAGCATTCAGCAAGCCCAGAAACCTGTTGTCATGATGGGTGTTGAGTCTGACCGTTTTGATTTAAAAACGCAGATTTTGCAGTGGGCAAAGAACCTGAATTTGCCGGTTGTTTCAACTGTTCTTGCACGTGACCATTTGCCCAAAGATGACGTTAACTTTTTTGAAGTCTACTTGGGAGCAGCAGGGAACAAAGTTGCACAAGAGCTTGTGGCTGACTCGGATTTTGTGTTGATTTTAGGTGAGATGCTTTCAGACGTGAATCTGGGGGCAAAACTGTCGGCGACAAAACGGGGCAAAATCGTTTGGTGCTTCTCTCAACAAGTTAACACGCAGGACGAAAGCTTGGATAATGTTCCACTTACAAGTCTTGTTTTGGAACTGAAAAAAGCCAACGCCGAAAAGAAAAAGGCACCATTACCCAGCAAGGCGCAACTGCAGGTTAACAGAACATGCAAAACCACAGCGCAACCGCTCATTATGGGGGAATTAATTGATGCGGTAAACTGGCTTTTTGGCGAATACGGTGAAATGCCCGTTATAGCAGACACAGGCGGCACACTTTTTTCAACGCTTAGTATTCAGACGGACTCGGTTTTGGCGCCCTCATTTTACGGCACAATGGGGTTTGCGGTTCCAGCAGCCATCGGCTACCAGCTTGCAACCCATAAGCGTCCGCTGGTTCTGGTCGGTGACGGCGCTTTTCAGATGACTGGACAAGAAATCTGCCACTGCCCACGATACAACGTCAACCCCATCTTTATAGTGGTTAACAATAGGCGTTGGGGGATGGAGCAACTATTTCATCCTGAAGCACAATTCAATGAGCTTGTTGATTGGCCCTACGCAAGGCTGGCTGAACTTTGGGGCGGCAAAAGCTACCGTGTCGAAAACTGCAGGCAACTTTACGAAGCGTTAAAGGATGCACAAAAACAGAAGTGTTTTACGCTTATTGAAGCGGTTACTGAACGGGATGAGTTGTCTAAAGAGTTAATGGCTTGGATTGCAGAACAAAAATAAGCGCGTGTTAAGCAGTTTTTACTGCTTCCACGGTACGTTTTAGAACCAAAGCGGCGACGTCTTGGTTTGGCCAACTGCCTAATCCACAATCGGGACCAGTAAAAGTGAAAAGTTCACCGTACTTTTCTTTAGCGTAGAGATAACGTTTCTTTATCTCCTCAATCGGTTCGACTAGTTGCTCGTTTGTGGGTTTTTCAAAGCCTTTCTCGTTTTGTTCCGCCCAAATCGTATCAATATCTGTGCGTGAAATGCCCACGCGAATCTGTTTACCCGCTTCTTCCAGCATGCTTTTTGGTACATCGCCAATGTTTCTTGGTGAAGCAGCATACTCGAAAGACAGCACGTCTAAACCTTTTACGTTAAGCAAGTTGCGGATTCCACCAGTGAAGTGCAGGTGAATTTGCCTTGTTGGTCCTTGGAAATCGTATGCTTTCTCTAATGTTTCAACAATTAATTCTGGAGTGGCAGTTAGGTTGGTGTGACCGTAGCTGGGTTCATCAATCGAGATGACGCGGGTTTCGATGTACTTGTTGTTTAGTATGGCGTTTTTTGCGTAACGGTTGATTGTTTGGGCAAACCCTTCCAACACGTCGGGGTAAGCTGTTGCGCCAACCTCATTGAGGTACTGCTCTAAAGGACCAAAAATGCTGACACGCAACAAGATTTTTTTGCCAAATTCTTCGCTTAACTCTTTAGCGTAACGGTTGAGCACGTAAACTTCGGGCAGGATCGCCTTGTTTTCGTCAACAACAAAAGAACCCTTAGCCATCGCTTCATGAACTGCGTCGCCGACCTGCCTTAAACCGCTGAATTGCTGGGGAAAATTGACCACATCTAAGCCGCATTGGAGTTTTTTGCGGAAAGAGTCAACGACGACTTGGCAAAAGTTTTTTTGCGTGAACTCGTCGGCTGTGGGGTCTTGCCCGTTTATGATTGCCTCTCGGGTTTTGAGGTAAGCTTCTGCGAATACGTCCCGTTTTATTCCTGTTGGGAGCGGGAAACTGCCGATGTCGTCAATTAAGGGTTGCATAAGCAGAAATTGGCTGGAATTCTATTAAAGTTAATGCAACAATCAATCAGGGGAAAACGGTGACTACAGTTTTGATGATTACGGCTTTTCTTGTGTTTTTAGTATTTGTTCAATCAAGGCTTTTAGCGGTGGGATGTCTTCTTTGATTTATGCAAAAATGCAAGTGTTAGTAAAAAGGTAGAAAGATAGAATGTTTAACGTTTAGAGGATTTTTGAGAAGTCATCATACATGTTTCGCCGGTGACCAATGAAAAGTACAATAACCTCTTGTTTTGCGCTATCTATTTCGTAGATTGCACGATAATCCTCCGCTTTTATCTTCCAATAATCTGAGGGATGCATGGGTTCTCCTGACTCATATGGATTCGTTAAAAGCGTTCCCAATGCCGTCTTTATCTGGAGCTTGTTTTTAGCATCAAGTTTTTGCAGTGCCTTAGCAGCTTTTGGATGTAAAAGTACCTTAAAAATCAAGTTAGGCGTCCTCTAAGGACACAAGCTCTTCAGGGTGCTGTTTGGCTTCTTGGCTGCGTTTGTGGAGCAGTTCATAAAGTTGGCGTGTTTTTTCGCGTTCTTCGAATAGGCTGATTATGGTTTTTATGGCGTCGCTTCGGCTTTTGAATTTGCCTTCTGCCACCCATTGGTCAAGTTGTTCGATGGTTTTTTCTGGTAGTCTTAGTTGAACTTGAGCCATCAAAGTCACTGTAAACAGTACTGTTTACAAACGCACTTAAACTTTTCCCACATCCAAACAGAAGCGTATATCCTGGCAAGTTTTATATTTCGCCAATGTAGCATGCACCTGTACGGTGAATTTGCAATGAAAGAATGGGTTAGTGTACAGGTTGGTCACCATAACGATGTAGGTCCAACAATAATGAGTTGGGAACAGCAAGGCTGGCACCTTTTTTCTTACGCCACCGCAGGCATGGGCGGCACATGGAATTACACCGTAAACCATTACCTACTCTTCTATAGGGGCGAATAAGCCCACCCGTCTTTTGGGTTGAAAAAGCGTCAAACTGACCTACCCCCCTTAGGTTTTTGCATATAGTTTCTAATAGGCTGCAAATAGGTTGGTGCCAAGGTACCCCCCTATAGGTTTTCTGCATAATTTGGATATTAGGATACAAATAGGTTGGCAAGATTTTAGGAAACGGTTTGTTATACTAATCGATTAACTGAAATGTCTTTGCTAAAACGTTGAAAATCAGCATCTTCTGAAAAAATCTTGTCAGCGCCTTGGTTTAGTGCAGTGACTACGATTAAAGCATCAGGCAATCGTCCGCCTCTTTGCGCTCGTAGTTTCGCGGCTAAATCAGCAATCTCAAAACTGACTGGCACAATTTTGAAGCTATTTAAGGTTAAATCGTTAAGCAGAGTTTTTACTTTCTCAGCGTTTTCTTGATTAACCGCTTTATAAAAGCCCGTTAAAACTTCGGCGACTGTAACCGTTGAGATTACTCCTTCAGCCTCCGACTTCATAAAGCTGTTAAGAATTTTTTCCACTTTGCTTGCTTGAGGTTCGATGCCTTCAAGAAAATAGATAAGCACGTTTGTGTCTAAGGCTATTTTCATTGCTGCTAGATTTCCCATTCACTGCGAATTTTTTTCTGATATTTTACTGGGTCGCCGAAGACACCGCGTCCAAGGCCTTTAAGGTCAGTCACTGGATTGAGAGGTTTTAGCAGTAGACCTTCTTTTGTTTCATCGATTTCAAGTATTACGCCGGTTTCCATGTTGAATTTTTTTCGGAGCCTTCTGGGGATAACGACTTGGCCTCGAAGACCGACTTTAACTTTTTCAGTCATAATAGGTTCATCTGATTATTAATAAAATCAGAGAAATAAAGTTTCTGACATTAAGCTGGAGGCATATAGTTGGAGGTTGCTTTATGGTAGTATGCTGCTGCATGTTTTGCTGCTTTTGAAGTCTGATACAGTTTGCTGATGTTTGTCATTAACTGATGGGTTGCTTTTAACGCTAGGTTCAGGTTGTTGCTGGATAAGAATTTGGCTTCAATGTTAAGCTGGGTGCCTTGGATGTCTGCCGCGATTTGGATGCCACCATCTTCGGTGACCCATTTCAACGTGACGCCTCGGCTGGTCTCTGACATGCCAAGCCAACGCAGAAGCCCAAACCAGCGGCCTTTTAGGTCGTCAATAACCTGCTGAGTCATAAGGTCTGAGGGCAGATAGGTTTGCAGTAGTGTGGAGGTGTGTTCCTCTTTTGTGGCGTGGTTGAGTTTTAGTTTTGTTATTTTTGGGGTAACCGTGTAGCCTTGTGGGCTTTTTTTGATGATTCCTTCATCTTCAAGCCGTGAGAGTACGCGTGAGAGGGTTTCTGGGTGGATGCCGCAGCGTCTTTTTAGCCCGTCAAAAGTGAACAGGGTTAGGTCTTCTTTTTCGATGAGTGAGAGCACGTCGGTGTCTCGTTCATTGAAAGAGTAGCCTGTGGGCAGAAATTGCCAATCAACATTTATGACTGGTATCATTGAGTTTATAAATTGGGCGACATGGGTCTTTTGAATGTTACTCTTTTACACCTGCATTTCCGATGGAAAACTTTTGAAACAGAAAACAGAAAGGCTAAAGAGCCCAATCATACATAAAAATAGTTAACCCAGTAAGGGCTTACTGGGGTAATTGATTGTTCTTAAAATTAAAACACGAAAAATACTGCGTTTAATAATGGAGAGAGCGAAAAGTAGAATGAAAAATACTGACACGCTCATAATAAAAGAGCAGGCGACTGGTAGCGGTTTTAATAGAATCAGTCAACTTTTTGACCAAATAGACATGGTAGCCTCATACAACCAGATTGTGTTCAATAATGGGCAACCAGTAGATTATATCATATTAAAAATTAATCAAGCGTTTGTAAAACTAACAGGGCTAGAAGAAAACAAGGTTTTAGGCAGGCGCTTCTCAGAAATTATCGCACAACAACGCGAAGACATGCTGTCTGACCGAATAGGCATACTTGCCAATGTAGCTTTAACTGGTGTACCAGCAGAAACTGAGCGGTTTATCAAATTCTTCCAAAAATGGTTCCACATTTACGTGTATAGTCCAGAAAAAGGTTTCTTTTTAGAATTAATGCAGGATATTACCCAGAGAAAACGTTTCGAAGCAAATTTAGGCTTAAGCATGCAAATCGATAAACAGTTATCTAACATAGAAAACGGTTTATGGATTCTAGACAGCCAAGGTACAACGGTTTTTGTTAACTCGAAAATGGCAAATATACTCGGGTACAGAATTGATGAGCTTGTTGGCAAACCTTTCCTAAATTTTCTGGATGAGCATGCTAAAGCGGTTGCGTTTGAAGCTGGGTTGCCCTTTAAAACTTTTAAAAGTAAGCAGTTAGAGCTTCAATTTCTGCATAGTTGTGGCGCACCAGTGTACACTTTGGTGGAAGCATCCGAAGTAATTAGTGAGCTTGGAGAATTCAACGGTTTAGTTTTAAACATCACTGATATTTCCGAGCGGAAACGTGTTGAACGGGCACTTTCAAAAAGCCAAAAGAAGTATAGTGGACTTTTTCAGCATTTAACCGACGGTTTTGCATGCTGTCAAGTGCTTTTTGACAAAAGCGGGTTGCCAATTGACTGCGTTTTTTTAGACGTTAATGAAGCGTTTAGACGGTTAACCTGTGTTAGCGATAAACCAGTTCTTGGCAGAAGAATAAGTGAGGTTTTTTCATCTTTAAACCAGTTATTTCCTGATTTGCAAAAAATTTACGAAAAAGTAGCTGTTAAAGATAAAACGGTTATCCTTGAAAAGTATGTTGCTAAACTTGGCAAATGGTTTATGTTTCAAGTGTACTGCCCAGAAAAGGGGTATATAGCCATAATTCTTCAAGATATTACTCAACGTAAAAAAGTTTTATCAGCCTTAAAGCAAAGTGAGAAACAGTACAAGAATCTTTCAAACAGCATAGCTGATTTGTTTTTTGCTCTTAACGCTTCGTTAAAATTTACTTACTGGAACATGGCAAGTCACCGATACACGGGCTTAAATTCTAAAGAAGTTGTTGGTAGACAAGTTTACGAGGTTTTTGGCAGAACTAAAACGACGAGGCGTGCAGTCAAGGTTTTTCTTGATGTTATGCGGACACACAGGGTGCAAACATTCACTGACCAACTGCCTAAAGGCGACCAAAACTGCGTGTTTGAAATGCGGGTTTACCCTACTGGAAACGGTATTTCCGTGTTTGCCAGAGATATAACAGAACGGTTGAAGCTTCAGCACGCTTTGGAGCAGTATGCGGTGCATCTTGAGGAACTGGTCAAAACCCGCACAGAGAAGCTTAAAGGTGTTGAACGTTTGGCGGCTATCGGCGAAACCGCAGGCATGATAGGTCACGACATTCGTAATCCGTTGCAGTCAATCATTGGTGAAGTGTATTTGGCTAAAGAGGAACTAAAACTGTTGCCTGAAAATTTAAGCAAAAACAGTCTTACAGAAAGCATCAACGCTATCGAAGAACAAACAAACTACATTAACAAGATTGTTACTGACCTGCAAGATTACGCTAAACCATTAGAACCATCTTTTCAACAGGTTGATTTAGAAACAGAAATTCAAGAGGTCATTTCAAGCTTAAATGTGCCTGAAACAGTTAATGTTTCATACTTTGTTGAGCAACCTTTTGAAAAATTGAAAACTGACGCGTCGTTTATAAAACGGATATTAACTAATTTGACGCTTAACGGATTGCAGGCAATGCCTAATGGGGGAAACCTGTCAATTTACGCGTTTTTAAGAGCAAGCAAAGTAATTATCGCTGTTTCCGACACAGGCGTGGGCATTTCTGAAGAGGTTAAAGAAAAAATTTTCAAGCCTTTGTTCACCACAAAATCCAAAGGTCAAGGCTTTGGGTTGGCGGTTGTTAAGAAGCTTGTTGAAGCGTTAAACGGTTATGTGAGTTTTGAAACAAAACCTGAAAAGGGAACCACCTTTATTTTAGAGATTCCCCTTTGGCCAAACTAAAAAAGTGTTTATCGTAGGCTTGTTTTTTCGCCGGTTCCAATGTAAAGTATTGATTCGCAAACGTACACTGCGTGGTCAGCTATACGTTCCAGATACCTTGTCATTAATGCGCTGGAGATTACGCATTTGCCGCTGGTTTGCTCTTCATCAATCAACCGTTTAAGGTGAGTCAGGTACATTTTGTCTACTTCCCTTTCAGGTTGCGAGATGGTTTTGGCTAAGGCAACGTCAAGTTTGCGTAGGGCGTCAACGCTGATTTTTACCATTTGCAAAACTTTTCCGCTCATCTCTTCAATGTACGCTTTGGTTTCTGGGTCGCATTCTTTTAAGCCATTGATTTGGTCGTTAATGAATGAAATGTCAAGGGCGTATCTACCGTAACGTGCAAAATCGTAACCAATTTTCATATAGGACTTGATGGCTCGCAGGTCAGATGCGACGGGTTGGAAACGGGCGATTAATTCGAAGGTGCGGTCTTCAACTTTGTCGGCCATTAGCATTAGTCGGTCGGACATTTCTCGGACTTGTCCTTGAACTGTTGCACCGTCTATGTAGCCGTTAATTGAGACTGCCAAGGTTTGGTAGGTTAATTCACCCATTCTTGTCAGCAGTACAGATTGTTCTTCTAATCCAACATCAATTAGTCTGTTCAACTTTCTTTCCTCCAGTTTTTAACCGAATTCTCCTGTAATATATTTCTCAGTTAACTCATTCTTTGGATTCTCAAAAATCTGGCGCGTTTCACCAAACTCTACAAGTTCACCCAGATACATAAAAGCAGTATAATCGGAAACACGCGAAGCCTGCTGCATGTTATGAGTAACAATAACAACCGCATAATCCCGTTTAAGCTCAATGATTAACTTCTCAATCTTTGCAGTCGCAATTGGGTCAAGTGCCGAGCAGGGTTCATCCATCAGAATCACTTCAGGCTGCAACGCTATAGCCCGTGCAATACAAAGCCGCTGCTGTTGACCCCCTGAAATGCTTGTGCCAGGCTTTTTAAGGTCATCTTTAACTTCTTCCCAAAGCGTTGCCTGTTCAAGACTGCATTTCACGACCGCGTCAAGGTCTTTGCCCTTTTTTGTCCCAGTCAGTTTTAAGCCTGCTGCGACGTTATCGTAGATACTCATTGTTGGGAACGGGTTTGGTTTTTGGAAAACCATGCCTACGCGTCGGCGGATTTGCACTGGGTCGATTTGTCGGTCGTAAATGTTTTGTCCGTCTAGCAGTATTTGTCCAGTCATTTTGGCGTTGGGTACTAGTTCATGCATGCGGTTGAAGCATCGTAGGAAAGTGGATTTGCCGCATCCTGAGGGTCCAATAATGGCTGTGACTGAGTTGGGTTTCACGGTTAAGTTAACTTGTTTTAGAACCAGTTTTTGTCCAAACCAAGCGTCAACATTGATTGCTTGCATTTTGGCAGCTGGATCTATTGCTTGCGGCTGGTTTGGTTTTGGTTTGAAAGTGTTTTCTTGTGTTGTCATTTGGTTTTCATTCTACTCCTGCTGGCTAATCTGACAGCAATGTTAATTGTTAACACGATTAATATCAAAATCAAAGCGGCGCCCCAACCTTGAGCCTGCAAATTCGCATAAGGCTGCAGAGAATCTCGCCAAATTTCAAGCGGCAAAGCCGCCATTGGTTTATCCAGTCCTTGGAAGAAATAACGGTTTCCAAGTATAGTCAATATTAATGGTGCTGTTTCACCTGCGATTCTGGCTACTGCCAACAATACACCAGTTATTAAGCCCCCCTTAGCGGTTGGAAGCACAACTGAAAGAGTTGTTCTCCATTTATGTGCACCAAGTGCCAGTGATGCTTCTCGGATGCTGTTGGGTACAAGTTTTAGGGATTCTTCAGTGGTTCTAGCGACGATGGGTATCAGAATGAAGGCTAAAGCGATGGCGCCTGCAATTGCTGAGAAGGAGCCAACAAGGGCGATGACCACTATGCCGTATGCGGTGATGCCTACGATGATTGAGGGGAACTCGGTCAAAATGTCATTTATTGTCCGCATAGATTGTGCATAGCGGTTGTTGCCAAACTCTGAAAGGTAAATGCCTGATAATACGCCTATGGGGATGCCGATGAGGCTTGTTAACCCAATCAAAATTAGCGTTCCTTGGATAGCGGGGCCTATTCCATTAGGCGTCATACTGGTTAGAAAGCTTAGACTTAACTGTGGCGCACCTCTAACGATGACTTCAATTAGTATGCTAACTAAAGGAATCACGGCAAGTACAACACAAATGGCGCAGATGATGAAGAACAGGCGGTTTTTGAATTTTCTAAAGCCATAAGTGTGCATCATTCAACGGCACCTCCTCTTACTTTGAAAACACGTGTCGTAACAAGGTGTGCTCCAACGTTAATCAGTAGACTCATCAACAAAAGTATCAAGCCTACGCCGATGTAAGCAGAACTTAGCAAACTGCCTGGAGACGCTTCTAAGAAACCGTTAGCGATAAGCGAAGCCATCGTTTGACCAGACTGGAAAAGTGAGGTAGGCATTGCCGCGGGACCGGTAGCGTTGCCGATAAGCATTGCAACAGCCATTGTTTCACCTACAGCTCTGCCTAACCCAAGAATTACCGCGCCAAAAATGCCTGAACGCCCGTAACTTAGTACCCAGTGCCGAATTACTTCCCATTTTGTTGCTCCGATACTGTAGGCGCCTTCGCGAATCGAGTTGGGAACGGCGGCGATTACTTCTTTTGAGATTGAAGCAACCGTGGGGATAATCATAATTGCTAATATGGTTCCAGCTGAGAAAAAGTCTAAGCCGGTGGGTGAACCGCTAAAAATGGGAAGCCACCCAAGGTAAGTGTTTAACGGAATTTCTATGTAATTTAGTAACCAAAAACGAAAAACAAACAGCCCCCATAACCCGTAGATTACGCTTGGGACAGCCGCAAGCAACTCCACCAGGTAGCTGATGGGAACTCGTAATGATTTGGGAGCCATTTCTACAAGAAAAACTGCGATGCCAAGACTTAACGGTACACCAATTATTAACGCGATTGCGGATGTTACAATAGTGCCTAAAACGTAGGGTAAGGCACCAAAAACTTGTACACCGGTATCAGCGGGTTTCCATTGTTGACCAAAAAAGAAGCTTAAACCAAACTCTTGAAGAACAGGCACTGAACCTTCTGCTAAAGTGTAGCCTGTTAAAAGCAGAATCACTATCGCTGACGCTGCAATTACAGCGGCAAGAATTTTGAAAACGTTATCTCCTGTTAACCTGAAATTTTTTATACGTGAAAAAAGGGTTTTGGGGTTGGGCAGTTTCACTGTTGCCACCTTAAGATGTTTGCAGTGTTTGCCCGTTGAAAGTTATTGACTGAATAGTTGCTTCGTTTAACTGCACAACGTTTGACGGCAAAGGTGCATATTCTAACGCTGGACCTAAATCTTGTCCATCATGAACTATGTACCAGAGGAACTGAACCAACGCTGTTGCACGCGACTCTGTCATTCCCGGAATATCACTGAGTTCTTTGTAAACTAAGAGGTAAGTAAAGCTTACAATTGGGTATGCTTCTGAATCGTCAGCGTTCAGCAAATTAACGCTCGTCCAGCTTTCATCACCCGCGGGTAAACCTGAGGAAGCAACTGCCTGCGCTGCTGCTGTAGTTGAATCCAACGTTGGCATTACATAGTTTCCTGAAGGGTTCTGCACTGCTGCAACTGTCATGCCGTTTTCTAAAGCGTACGCTAATTCTACGTAGCCGATTGAGTTTGCGGTGCTGCTTACTATGGATGCTACGCCGGTGTTGCCGTTTTGACCACTACCTACTGGCCACGCAACGGATTTGCCTTGACCTATATCTTTTGCCCAAGAAGTGCTGACTTTGCTTAGGTATCCTGTGAAGATGAAAGTAGTTCCTGAACCGTCTGAGCGGTGTACAACGTTAATGTTTGATGCTGGCAAAGTTACGTCTGGGTTTATGTTTTGGATTGCAGCGTCGTTCCACTTTGTTATTTTACCTTGGAAAATGTCAGCAATAACTTGACCACTCAATTTAAGACCAGAAGAGACACCTTCAATGTTATATGCTACTGTTACTGCACCGATGGTTTCTGGAATGTGAAGGGCGTTTGGCACGTTCTGGGCTTCTGTGCTTGATAGGGGTGCGTCTGAACCTGCAAAATCAACTGTTTTTGCTTGCATCGCTGAGATGCCTCCTCCGCTGCCGATTGATTGATAATTGACTTGTACGTTTGGTTTGATGTTACTGTATTCTGTTATTATGCTGTTGATGAGTGGATAGGGGAAACTTGCTCCTGAACCGTTGAGCGTAACTGTTTCCGCGGCGGGACTTGAAAGATAAGTGTATGCTACAACTGAGCCCGCGATTATGGCGATTGCAACTATTGCGATTATAATGGTATATTTAGTGTTCATATTTTCATTCCTTTGTTTTTGATTTACTAAACAAAGCTCATAGGTTATATAGCGAATCTCCATAAACTTTATAGTCTATATAGATATAACTAATATAATGACAGAACACAAAGAAAGTAACTTGGAGTCAAAATTGACAAATAAGCCAGCGGAAAAACAAAACGAAGAACAACGAAAACTTCAAGTTACAGGCGGATCCACGTTTATTCTGTCACTCCCAAAAGACTGGGCAACCAGAAACGACCTAAAACGCGGCAGCTCCATGGTCTTAAGAGAAGAAGAAGACGGCACACTCTCAATTTCCCCAACAAAATTTGAAAAGAAAGAAAAACAAGACGAAGCATACATCAAAACAGGCGCCAACGACAACCCCGACGCCATCATGAGAACTGCAATTTCAGCTTACTTAAACGGCTACAACGTTTTACATATACGCTCACAAGGCCAAAAAGTCTTAAGCACAAAAACACGCAATCACCTGAAAAATTTTGCCAGAAACTATCTCGTTGGAACAGAAATCGTCATTGACACCCCAACAGAACTAACGCTTCAAGTACTGCTTAACTATCCAGAGTTAACAATACACAATGCGTTAAGCCGCATGTCAATCATCGCTTCATCCATGCAAAAAGAAGCCTTAACAGCCCTAAACAACCTGGATTATCAAAGCGCCAAAGCCGTCATCGAAACTGACCGCGAAGTAAACAGGTTTGGTCTCTACATTGTAAGACTGCTAAAACTGGCAGTTTCAAATCCACGAATCGTAAAAGACATCGGATTAAATAATCAACGTGAATGCATTGGCTACAGGCTAATCGCTAAATCGGTTGAGCGTACAGCTGACCATGCCACTAAAATGGCTGAGAACACCCTTCTACTAAAAGAATCCATAACACCTGACATTTTGGAGAAGATCAATCAATTAAGCGTTTTAGCCAACTCAATGTTTGAAAACTCCATGGAAGCCTTGTTCAAGCAAGATTTTAATTTAGCTGAAAGTGTGATAGAGAAACTAAACCAAGCGCACCGTTTTGAGAAGGAAGCAATTCTTTTAACTCAAGGCATTAAACCTGAAGAAATCGTTAACATAAGATTACTTATTGAAAGTGTTCGTCGCATAGCAGAATACGCCGCGGATATATCTGAAGTAGTTTTGAATATGACTGTTGAATCTGTCCTAAGTTAACAACCCAATTTTTGTTTAAAAACAATATCGATTAGTTTCTGGTTTAATTTTTAAAATTAAAAAAATTAAAAAGAAAGATTTGGGGTTGTTTAGATTAGGGTTTGACCGTTGAAGGTTATTGACCGCAGTGTTTCTTCGTTAAGAGCTTTAACGTTTTCTGGCAACGGTGCATATTCAAGTCCTGAAGCAAACTGTTGACCATCGTGAACAACGTACCAAAGGAACTGTACAAGTGCTGTCGCTTTATCTTGGGTCATGCCTGGAACAACGTTAAGTTCTTTGTAACATAACAGGTAGCTGAAGCTGACTATTGGGTAAGCATCGGGGTCATTGGCGTTTAGTAAGTTAACGTTTGTCCATGCCTCGTTGCCTTTGGGTAAACCTGATGAGGCAACTGCTTGAGCTGCTGCAGTTGTAGATTCCAAGGTTGGCATCACAAATTGTCCTGATGGATTCTGAACCGCTGCAACATTCATGCCGTTCTCTAAAGCGTAAGCTAATTCAACATAGCCGATAGTGTTTGCCATGCTGTTAACTACTGACGCAACACCAGCGTTACCGCTTTGACCTGTACCTACGGGCCACGAGACAGATTTGCCTTGACCAATATCGTTTGCCCAAGAAGTACTAACTTTGCTCAGGTAACCCGTGAAGATGAAAGTAGTTCCAGAACCGTCTGAACGGTGAACAACTGCAATGCTTGTTGACGGCAAAGTGACGCCTGGGTTAAGGTTCTGGATTGCAGCATCGTTCCACTTTGTTATTTTCGCTTGGAAAATATCTGCAATAACTTGGCCACTCAATTTAAGACCAGAAGAAACACCTTGAACGTTATAGGTGATTGTTACTGCTCCAATGGTTTCTGGAATATGCAACGCGTTAGGAATATTTGCCATGTCAGTAGCGCTAAGGGGTGCGTCTGAACCTGCAAAGTCAACGGTTTTTGCTTGCATTGCTGTGAGGCCCCCACCGCTGCCAATTGACTGGTAGTTAACTTGGATAGTTGAATGGGCGCTTGTGTAGCTGTTTATCATTTCAGTCAGAAGCGGGTATGGGAAAGATGCGCCTGCACCTGTTAATGACGCCGATATTGGGGACACTGTTGGCGTTGGGGTTGGGTTTGTAGATTGTGTGGGTGTTGGGGTGGGTGATGTTGATGTGGTTGGTGTCGGAGACGTTGATGAGCTGGGGGTGGGTGTTGCAGAAGTTGATGGGGTTGGTGTAGCTGTTGTTTGTGGCGTTGATTCAGCCGGTTGTGAAAGGTAATTGTAACTTACGGCTGCCACGATGATAATTACAACTGCTATGATTCCAATTATCGATTTTTGGGTATTATCCATTATTTTTTCCTCTAAGGCGGCATTATAGAAAAAGCGCGTAATATACAGACCCATCATAGACTAAATACGAACCCATAAACTATATATTATTCAATAAAAGTTATCAAAAAACAATTCAAATACAAAAATAAGAAACAAATTATAAGAATTAAAAAAGGTTAAAAACGGTTACTGGAACGCTTCTATATGAAGTAGATACAAGTCTGGAACAAATTCGCTTGCTTCATCAACCAAATGTGCTGTACCATCGGGACAGTACACTTTGTCACCTTTGCTGGCTCTGTTGAAACGTTTACTGCACACTTTGAATTGGCTGCAGCCGTCACAATCTCTTGAAAGCATATTTTTTCTTTCACCTCTAGTTTGTCAATTTTATATTTCTATTTTCTGCCTATAGAGTTATTCTTAATAAAATATATAGAATAAATAGCACAGCATATTGGGTAAAAAGGGTTTTTAATCCAGAAACATTTTTAGCCAATTAACAGAACAACACTCCGAACAGAGTAAACTACTTATGCGCGAAGACAAGTTCAAAGCCAAATGCATATTCTTAGACTTGGACGGAACCATAGTTGACTCACGCCAAGCATACCTAGAAGCAGCACAAATCGGGTTTAAAGCCATAGGACAAGAACCACCCGAAATGAAAATTGTGCTTGAGATTCCAAAACGTATTGAGCAAGGTTTAGGATTCGACGATTTGATTTATGGCGATCTAAACAAGTTTAAAACCGCCTATATTCAAGCGTATCACGTTTTAACGGAAGAAAAAACACGACTGTTACCTAACGTTTCATCAGCCATTGAAGCTCTCGCATTAAAGGCTAAATTGGGGTTAATTACGATGCGTCATGTTCCCAATCAAGCCGTCTTGAAAGAGTTAAACTGTTTTGGCATAGGTAAATATTTTTCAAGCGTCATGACGGCTCTTGACACTACAAAGCCTAAACCGTCACCTGAAGCCATATTCAAATGTGTCCAAACTTTGGACATGGAAATCTGTGACTGTTTAATGGCCGGCGACTCAGTAAATGACATTAAAGCTGGTAAAGCTGCAGGGGCAAAAACTGTTGGCTTGCTTTCAGGCTTGTATTTTCACGAGGAGCTTGCCAAAGAAGGCCCAGACATGATTTTGCCTGATTTGTCAATGCTTCCTGACGTGGTAAATTGATTTTTTAGGTATTTCAGTTTTCGATATATTGCGTAAACCTGCCTAAGCCTGTTATATGGGCAAGCTCTGATAAAGTTTAATTAAAACCTCAAACTAACAAGATATTGGAGAGGGCTTAGAGCGGGAATCAGTATGAATTTCGTAGAGATTATGCTCGGGGAGAAACTAAAAGAAGCAGACCCAGACTTGGACGTTATGGGTTCTGACCGTAAAGTTCTACAAGTAGCATGCCAAGACTTCACCAATTACCTAAAGTTTCACTGGAACTTGATTGGAAAAGAAGCAAGTCAATGCGAACTTGTCGAGAAACTTGAAAAACAATTCCATGAAAACCCAGCTGAACTTGATGCGTACTTAACCATTTGGACAGGCATGTGGCTTAAGAAATGGAAAGAACGCGTCAAACTGTTAATCGGCGACCAAAACCAGAACAAATGGAGCAAAGTTTCCAAAACCTTAAGCAATGCTGAACCTTACTGGAGAAAGATTGAACGAAAACAGGAATTAACCGAAGTTATCGTTGGCACACTGCTTAAAAACGGCGAAATCTGCGGCACCGAAATCCTCGCTGAAAACCTGCTCAAGATGGAGCTTGGAGATAAACATGCTCAAAACCTTGGCGATAAAGAACGCGTTTTCAGTATAGTTAACAGTGCGTTGCGTAAAGCCCGTGAAATGTCTCAAAGCAAGGGCCCGTTAATCTTTGTAAAGATTGACAAAGGCTACTACAGTCCAGAATAACCTTCTGTTTCTTCCTATTTCCTTAACTTTAGAAATCAAAAATCATTCAAGTTTGCGTTTTCTTTTTCTTAACACAACCACAATCAAAAGTGCAAATAAAAATGCACCTAAAACAGCAGCCAACACCAAGATAACGGGATTGTCGATGTTTGCAGGGATTTCTAAAGCGGGGCTTTGCGAAGAAGTTGAAGCAGCAGGGAAAGTTTGTGCTAACCCGAAAGCGTAAAGGTAGCCGGCTCTTGAGCCTATGAACATGTTGCCGTATGCTATTGCTGGCGATGACTGTATCCAATCTTCAGTGTTAAACCACCAGATTGGTGCACCATCAGCACCGTTTAGACAGTAGATTGTACCATTATTAACTAAAGCATGCATGCCTGTGCCAAAGTAAACTTTGCCGTCGGCTATGGCTACAGAAGCGTCTATCCAACTGTCAGTTTTAAAACGCCAAAGTTCACCCCCGTTGGTAGCGTTTAAGCAGTGAAGCGCCATATCGTTAGCGCCAATGTAGATTTTGCCGTCAAAAACTGCAGGGGTTGGGAAAGCTCCATAACCGACGCTGAAACGCCATTGGTAACTGCCGTTTGAAGCGTTCAAAGCCATGATGTATTGACCGTCTGTTCCAAAGAACACTGTTCCACCGCTGACTGTGGGGGATGAATGTACCCAAGAACCAACAGGATACTGCCAGATTAAAGCGCCATCTTTTGTGTTTAAACAGTAAAAGTTGCGGTCGTTGGAGCCTATGTAGAGTTTACCGTTTACCACTGCGGGGCAGGTATGTACCGAGGCGCCTGTAGAGTAATTCCAGATTAAAGCGCCTGTTGAAGCATTTAAGGCATAAACATTATGGTCATCCGACCCAAAATAAACCGCTCCTTCGACAACAGTGGGGGACCCCTGTAAGCTGGCACCTATTGGATAACTCCAAACCGACTCGCCGGATTGGGCATCAAAACAGAAAAGGCTGCCACCCCGAGAACCAACATAGACAAAACCGTTACTGACGGTAGGCGTTGCTGTTTTAGTACAGTTGATAAAAAGGTTCCAGACCAGTTTACCGTCAATGGGGTTTAAGCAGTAAATTATGCCGTCATCGGAACACACAAAAACTTTGCCCTCTGCAACTACGGGGGAACCTACACTGGCGCCTGTTTTAAAAATCCAAAGCGTATGGTTACTGTTTGGGGCCAATCCGTTTGAGAAGCCTAAATGTGCTTGGTCATGTTGAAAAGTTGGCCATTCATCAAGAGTTAAATCGGCGTTTACTGTGCAGGATTGTCCCAAAAGAAGCAAAACAAAGATTATTTTAGGTAGGATGAAGACTTTTTTCGTTTAGTATCGCCAAGTTGAATGGGACTTTTTTGGTTTATAATTCTTTTTAGCAACTGGTTATTTTAGGTTTAGAGTAGAAAAGAGCAGTATTAGACAGGTTAATGCTGTTATTTTTAGCAATTACCGACCTACCCCCTATAGGTTTCCTGCAATGATTGAATATTAGGATACAAATAGGTTGGTTTTAAGCTTACACTTTTTGTTGCCTGGAAAAATGCCTATTAA
Source organism: Bathyarchaeia archaeon (assembly GCA_042296865.1). Classification (GTDB taxonomy): domain Archaea; phylum Thermoproteota; class Bathyarchaeia; order Bathyarchaeales; family Bathycorpusculaceae; genus Bathycorpusculum. The sequence continues at coordinate 1,355,388 of CP170178.1, forward strand.
TTTTGTTGCGTTCTGTGGTTTAGGCATATTAGAGGTTGAACTCCGTGAATTTAGACAATTACAGCAAAGAAAAAATTTGGCAAATGCTTATGGAAGCCGCCCACGCCTCCGTAATGTACCCCACCCATAAAGCCTACACACGAGAAAAGGTACTTCCCGAAAAACCGGACGTGTCGCCTCAAGAGCTTGCGCAAAGATTGAACATGCCGCTTGGCGAAGCATTGGTGATTTTGGGGGAACTGGCGGATGAACAAAAAGTTTCTCCTTAACGACTTGTTGTACTATTACGGTACACGATTTGGTTAACTTTATTTTAAAGGAAGGCTAACTCCTTAATGGGATGCTTGCCGATAAAAAACCTGAGCTGACCTACACAATCACCGTACAGTTCAATAACACAGTGGTCCTTGAACAGAATGGCGCAAAAATTTTAGAAACCATCAATAAAACCCAGTCTATTTGTGAAACCGCCAAAAACCTTAACGTATCCTACCGTTATGTCTGGAATTACATTCACCGAATTCAAAACGTGCTGGGGCAGTCAATTGTTGAAACCTTTAAAGGCGGAAAAGACGGTGGCGGAGGCACAAAGTTAACCAAACAGGGAAAAGCGCTCCTTTCGGAGTACCGACAGGCTGAGCAGTACATGAATGCTTTTTTGTGTTCTTCAAAAGCAATGGAGGTGAAGTCGTTGAAGCTAAGTGCAAGAAACCAGTTTAAAGGAAAAGTTGTATCGGTTGAAGAGGGCGTGATAACTGCAAAAGTTAAAGTTGAAGTCCAAGTTCCAACAACAATTACTGCTGTTATCACTAAAGAAGCCGTAGAGGAATTAGGATTAAAAGTAGGTGACGAAGTGGCGGCGATAGTAAAATCTACAGAAATAATGATTGCAAAATAGGCAAACGCCTACTTGCCAATTTATTCTACTACGTAACGGTAAGTTACGTGTTCGCCTGCTGTTGTGCTTTTTCTTGTAATCTTTAGCACGTCACCGGGTTTTGCGCCGATAACTTTGACGGCTGGGTCGCCTGAGCGGATTTGAGGCATCTGGAACGGTTTTACTTTAAATTGGGTGAGCAGTTGGTTCTTTTCTTTTTCAGTTAATATTTCGTGGAATGGAACTAAACCATGCTCGAAAATGTCAAACACTGGAAAAGATTTCGGTAAGAGTTCAACATTTTTCTTTTTTGCACCCAACTTTACAGCGTGAGTATAGCGACCTTCGGTTACGACTATGGCGCGTTCAAGCTCTTTTTCTTTCATAATTTTGTACAGATTGTTCATAGCGGCTATACCGACGGTTGCTTCGCCAAGAATACACCAGACAATTGCGCGTTCCTTGTCTTGGGGAATATCAATAATGTACGCATATGCGCCTTCAAACGGCTCCTTTTCTACAAGCTTGTATTTTCTTAGTTTAATGAGAACTTCCGCTTTACGTTCTTCGATTGTTAGGACTTTAGTACTCAAACCACAAACCCTCAAAGATGAAATACTCGAACCTTAAAACAAACATTTACCCTTAAACTTTATGGTTTAAAATAGCACGGTAAATTGGATAAAAAGCAGAGAGCAAGAAGTCGTGAGCTTTCCGCTAACAACAGATATAATTTTATTAAAAAAACAGAGTATTAAACTTAGTCAGTGATTTTCTTCTTGAACTTCCCCATAGCTTCTTGGGTTTTTCCTTCAGCCTGCTCCATTTTACCCTTAATCTGGGTGCCTGTGTCTCCTGTTATTTTGCCTGCGGTTTCATCAAGTTTTCCTTTAGCTTGCTTTCCTTTTCCTTTCAATTCATCTTCAGTCATCCTTATTCACCAAAAAAGTGAAGGAAACGGCAATATAGAAGGTTAATGGCGAAAAAGCCCTCTTCATATACTTCAGCAAAGCGCTAAGGAACTGATTCTTCTACACCAAGCATAACCCAATGCCATGTTTTAGGTTAATCCGTGACTGTTAAAGAATACGCCATAGTTCTTGTCAGTTTCTTTTATGTGGTTTGCAACCCAGTCTTTAAGGAATTTTAGAACCTGCACCGATAGTGCGGCTTTGCCTGCTTGGAAGTCTTTCTGGAACTGTGCAACTTGTTCAACAAAGGCGTTGTGTTCGTTTCTGTGGGCTTCGTATTCTGGAAAGTTCCATTGTTGCATGTATTTTTCTTCTGTTGAAAAATGCATTTGAGTGTATGCTACAAGCTGCAACAGTATAGGCATTAATGCTTCTTTGGCTTTTCCCTGAGACATTGCGTCTGCTAAATCGTTGAGGTGCTTTAGCAGCATTTTGTGTTGTGCATCGATAGACCGTACACCAACAGATAGAGAATCATTCCACTGTATAATAGGCATAAAACATCACTTAGGCGGAAGCTGTGAAAACAATTTATTGCTTCTGCTATGGTAATCATGATTAAAAATCAATTAGCAAGAATTGAAAGCAAAACGGTGTGGTTAGTCGCTGGTTAAACGGTTTCTCTTCGAAACATTAATACATTACTTTATAATTACTATTTAATAATACAAGTAAGCTGTTTCTCTATAGTTTACACATAACTAACGTAACACGCTAATTGTATAAAAAAACAAAAAAATAAGGAGTAAATACTATGCAAAAATTAGCATCGATACTGTTCCGTTGCCCCCAATGTCACGAAAACTTCGAGTTTGACTATGTTGGAGAATACGAGTTTGTTCCCTGCCCAGTCTGCGGAACCAACTGCATCACAGTTAAGAAAAACGGCAAGCTGACACTTCAAACCTTTAGCGAAAGCCGGCAAGAACAAGAAATTCTAGCCTAAAAAACTCTGCCCCTTAGGGTAACTAATGTTCTTTTTAACTTTCTTTTTTTCAGCCCATTCTCTGTCTTTAGCGGAGCAAAACTCCAAAATACACCTAGTAATATATGCCACAGGAGGAATATTACACTTTGAACCCACAGCAAACATGGGACCTTTCAGAACTTTTTTCAGGCATAAACGACCCCAAAATAGGGCAAACAATCACACAAGCTACTGAAATGGCAACCGCTTTTGAGAAGAAATACCGCGGAAAAATCGGAAGCCTAACCCCTGAAGGTTTACTAAAATGCCTAAATGAAATTGAGGAGTTCAACCGACGATTCAGCGATGTCGGCTTGTATTCAGGTTTGGCTTTTGCGGCTAATATGACTTTGCCTGAAACGCAGGCGTTAAATGATAAAATTAACAAGCTTGAAGCCCAAATCAGCAAGCAACTCGCATTTTACCGTCTTGAGTTAGGTGCACTATTGAAGAGTAAGCCCGAATTTATCAGTGACCCAGTTTTAACCAATTACAGGCACATGCTGGAACGAGTTCACCGCCGAGTAGAACACCAGCTTTCTGAGGTTGAAGAACAATTAATTATTGAAAAAGACCAGTTCGGCGTTAACGCTTGGGAAGAACTGCAAAGCAAATGGCTTAACACCCGCATTTTTGAGGTCACTGTTTTGGGAGAAAAAAAGACTTTTACCTACGGCGAAGCCAACGGGTTATTACCGCATCCTGACCGAGCAACCCGTGAATCCGCTAACCGTTCAATCTACGGACTTTTAGGAAAGGACGGTGAAGTCTTCTCAGCTGCGCTCCGCAGCATCTGCAATGATTGGGTAACGGTTTCTAAACGCCGAAAGTATGCAGACCCAATGGAAGCCAGCCTAATTAACAACGACACCGAACAACAAATCATAAAAAACCTGCTCACAAGCATTGAAGAAGGCGCCGAAACGTATCAGCATTACCTCAAAATCAAAGCTAAACTAATGAACCTGCCAGTTCTTGGCAATCATGACATCATTGCACCCCTGCCAAACATGCCTGAAATGAAATTCACCTACGAGCAAGCCCGCGACCTCATCATCCGAGCCTACAACCGTTTTGACCCAGACTACGCCCAAGCCGTAAAAGAAATGTTTGCAAAACAACACATAGACCCAACCCCGCGGTACGGCAAAAGAAACGGTGCGTTTTGCGCAAACTACTACAACGGCAAATCCGCCTACATACTGCAAAGCTTCAACGGCACCCTAAGCGATGTCTTTACTCTGGCGCACGAATTGGGACATGCAACACATGACTGGTATATGGCACGCAGCCAAACACCTCTAAACGCAAGCGCACCTTCAATCGTTGCGGAAACCGCATCAATCTTTGGTGAACTACTTCTAACTGATTTGCTGTTGGATGAAGCTAAAACTGACGCTGAACGCAAAGCCATCCTATGCTTAGTACTTGATGAGGCAGGCATGACTTCTTTCCAAGTAACCGCCCGCGTATGGTTCGAACAGGCACTTTACAACTCCATTGAACACGATGAATTCTTAGAGTACAAAACGATTTGCAATCACTGGACAAAAGCGCGTGACCGCATCTTCGGCGACGCCGTCACATGGTTCCCTGAAATGGAAGCAGAATGGACAATGAAGCCGCATTACTACATGGCAAACTACCGCTTCTACAATTACCCATACGTGTACGCGCAAATGTTTGTGTACTCCCTGTACGAAAGGTACTTGGAAGAAGGACAACCGTTTGTGCCAAAACTCAAAACGGCGCTTTCAGCTGGCAGCAGCCTTTCACCGTTAGAAATCGCTCAAACAGTAGGCTTAAACCCGAAGGCGCCAGATTTCTGGAAGGGCGGCTTAAAAGTGTTCGAACACTTCATCGCTGACTTAGAAAAACTGGTTTAGCCCTTGAGGCTTCACAACTTTTTTCCACACCGTAGACAATAAACTGTATCTGCACTATTAGTTGCACCACAATAAGGACAGCTTTTTGCTTGTCCTGTCGGTTGCGTTAGGTAGCATGTAGATGACGTAACAGTTATGTTTTTACCGATTTTTTACGCAGTTTTCACATAACCCATAAACGTCAATTCTTTGCCTGACGGGAACAAAATTTGCTTTTAAAGTAACAGTTTTTACGATTTCTTTTAGCTGCTCAGAGTCAACATCCTGAATATGGCCACATTTGGAGCAGACAAGGTTTATATGTGGTGTTGGGTTTGGGTCAAATCTTGTTTCGCCTTTGGGGGTAAATATTTCTTGGATTAACTGATTTTCTTTTAGTATATGCAGGGTTTTGTAGACGGTTGCTAAACTTACGGTTGGGTAGACTTTTTTTACTTGATGGTAAATTTTTTCTACGTTAGGGTGTTCTTTGCTGGTTAGGGTGGTTTTGCAGACAGCGATTCTTTGAGGAGTAGCTTTGTAGCCTTTATTGCGAAGCGCTTGAATAATAACAGCGTCATTTTTGTTGTCGCTAATCATGCCCTTATTAGGTAATAATAATTCTTAAATAAGGTTGTGATTAAACTTTAACTGTAAATTTTCGATAAGGTGAATTAAATGGCAGAAACCAAAATAGAAGAAACCATTAATTTTCCCGTGTTGGGACAAAAAGCTCCAGATTTTGAAGCCTTAACAACCCAAGGAACCCTACGACTTTCCGATTACAAGGGAACATGGCTTATTTTGTTCTCTCACCCAGCAGACTTCACACCAGTTTGCACAACAGAATTTATGGCGTTCTCAGAAATCTACGAAGAACTCAAAAAAAGGAACACCGAACTTTTAGGCTTAAGCGTTGACAGCGTCTCCTCACACATTGCCTGGATAAGAAACGTGGAAGAAAAAATGGGCATAAAAATCCCCTTCCCAATAATCGCAGACCTAAACAAGGACGTAGCCAAAAAATTCGGAATGCTACACCCCGAACAAAGCAAAACTGAAACCGTCCGCTGCGTCTTTATAATTGACCCTGAAAGTAAAATTCGAACAATGCTCTACTACCCAATGTCAACAGGCAGAAACATGCAAGAAATCCTACGGTTAATCGACGCATTACAGACAACAGACAAATACAAAGTCGCCACACCAGCCAACTGGAAACCAGGCGAACCAGTCGTTGTTCCACCTCCAGCAACCATTGAACAAGCAGATGAACGCCTCAAAGAAGGCTACGAATGCAAAGACTGGTACCTCTGCAAGAAAAAACTACCGAGTTGAGATAGCATGCCCTGCGTTTCGCCAGACGGAAAACCAACAGCCACCGGAATGAACACGTTAAACGCGTTAAAAGACGCCGCCCTGTCACCTGAAGAGGTCTCAGGAAAAACTGGGCAGCCCCTTTTCCGTGTCAGAAGTGGTCTTAGAGAGCTTAAGAACGCTGGCTTTGTAGAAGAAGACGGCGAAAAATACGCTCTTACACAAAACGGGAAATCAATAATACAGTAATGCAAAGGACTTTGCAACATTTTCTTTTTATTTTTCTTAACTGGGTTAATAAACTAATTTGTAAAAGTCAGTTGTAGTTTAGATGTTGCTGCCGATTCTTAGTTTATCCACTTCAGAACGGTCAGGAATCACAACCATCACTGACTTATCAAGCGCATCTTTGCCATAGTTAACTTTGACTTTATCCAGTTTAGCGTCCGAATAAAACGCCGTTAACTGAGCCGCAGTCATGATTACATTCTTAGTTTTAGCACCCTGCAAAATGGTTACCGGACCAACAATGTCTGGTAACTCAAAATAGTATTCGCTGGAGGTTTTTCTCGATATTAAAAATTTGTTTTCTGTTTCATTGCGTCCAACGATAATTTTGTTTTCTCCTAACCTGAAATGCCTGCCAAACCTTAACAGCGCAGCATCAGCCGCTAAAACGGTTTTCTTGTGGTCAAACAGGTCACGCAGTTTCTTGGCGTACTCCTCGCAAGTTAAGAGGCAACCGCCAGCGGGGGAACAGTACGTAGTGATGCCGAATTCTTTGGCAAGTTGAAGTTGGGGTTTGCGTGAACGTCCTGAAATTGCTAAAAGACGGTTTCTATCAACTAAGCCTTTGCGTTCCGCAACTGTTTCAGGTAACAGTTTAGCAGATAATGGACGCAATAGTTTGCCTTTTAAGCCTGCTTCTTCCTCGATGGTTCTTAAGGCTGGACCATGCTGTGACATTGGTCGTTCCCCAAGAACTTCGCCGGTGAAAAGAAAATCTGCACCAACTTCTTTGGCGTATTTTACGGCTTGTTTTAAGATGAAAATTTTGCAGTCTACACAGGGGTTGATGTTTTTACCGTAGCCATGCTTTGGGTTTTTTAGCATGCGTATGTAATCCTTGTCGACGGTGACGATTTTTAGAGGTATGTTTAGTTGTTTTATGGCTGCTTCAGCTTCGCTGACGCCGTCTTTTTTGGGGATGCCAAACGGTGTTTTCACGTTAAACGCGATAACTTCTATGCCTTGGTTTATGATGAGTTGTGTTGCAAGAATGCTGTCTAAGCCGCCAGAAAACAGTGAAATGGCATTAACCTGAGTCATTAAACTAAACGTTTTGGGTCAAAGATAATAAGTGTAACTGTATTACCATCACAAAAGCGTCCTGAACTTGCTGGTTTTTCAAGAATTTTAAATAACTACTTTGCCAACATGGTTGGGCATGCTTGGAGTAGCCTTAGCTGTACTGTCAGCAATCACATCTGCTTTTTCAGTAATACTTGTACGCAGACACTCCAAAGAATCAAACACCTTCAACATTAGCCTAATAATCAGCCTCATCGGAATCTCTGTTCTATGGCCTTTAGCGTTAATATTAACTGATTTTGCAGGCGCCAATTTGATGGCACTGCTAATTTTTGGTTTAAGCGGCATCTTAACACCCGGTCTCGTACGGCTACTGTATTATCAAGGCATGAAAAAACTTGGCGCCCCAGTAAACAGTTCCCTATACGCTACTTACCCGCTTTACACGGCACTTATGGCACACTTTTTCTTAGGCGACGTTTTGCTGGCAGGCAACTGGTTAGGCATCATTATGGTTTTCTTTAGCGGCATCCTAGTTGAATTGAGTTCAAGAGAAGTTAACATTGAAGGACATTACCAGAGAAGAAACATTTTGCTTCCGTTAATTGGCGGCTTAACACTTGGCGTAGGCAGCATAATGCGCAAATTCGCTTTAGACATGTTTAACGCTCCTGTTTTCGGTGTCGCTTTGGCTTACACGTTTTCGCTTCTGCCTTTTTTGGCAATTTATTTAGCTTCTAAACCCACTCGTGATGCGGTGACTTTGAAGCGGGATATGCGTCTGTTTTGGGTGGCGGGAATTGGGCAAGCTGTAACGTGGATGTTGGGTTTTTATGCGTTAAGCAATGCTGACGTTTCAGTAGTTACATCGATTTTGTCTACTGAACCCGTGTTTGTTGCTTTGTTTGCTTACGTGTATCTTAAAAAAATCGAAAAAGTATCAGCTAAGCTTCTGGTCAGTATAATTTTAACTGTCATCGGAATCATTCTTGTAACCATGCATTTCTAGTCAGTTGGTGGGTTAACTCGGGTTTTTGTAGAATAATTAATAAGCAGAAACCGATAAGTGTAGAGGCTGGAAAAACCGTTCAGCTCTCAAGGATGGATACGGCTGCCTGACATAAGCATCTTTATTCCCGTATACAAGGAATCAAACGAACTATACAGCACACTATCCAGCCTACTCTCACAAGATGTGGAGAAAGAAATTTTCGTAACCGTGGATGAAGCAACCCCCCGTTTCATTGAACAATCAAAAAGGTACAGCGGCAAAGTCCAGTTTATCTTTAACAAGGAACGCATGGGAAAAGCAAACGCCCTCAACGAAACCGTCAAGTACTCCACCGGTAAAGCCCTGCTTTTTCTTGACTCAGACGTCATGGTTGCGGAAGATCCGGATTTTCTTAAAAAAATCATTATGGATCTGCAGAAGTCAGACGTTTTAGATATCAAAAAACGTGTAATTAAAGGCAAATCTTTTTTGTCTAAAATGGCGTACTATGAATACTTCACCTTTAACGTTAGCTCATGGATTGCCGATCGCTTCATGCATAAATGCCCCGCAGTGAATGGCGCCGCGTTTGCGATTAAACGGGAAACCTTTGAAAAAATTGGTGGCTTCCATAAAGTTGTCGCTGAAGACATTGACATTGCAACTCGTGCGTTTTTAGCTGATAGCAGTTACTGTTACAACTCGAGTATTGAAGTAAAAAATGTTGTTCATTCTGACTGGACTAAATGGTTCAATCAACGCCGTCGGTGGGCAATTGGGCAAGCTTTATGGCTTAAAACCTGGTGTCTTGAATTGGCTAAAAAGTTTGCCAGGAAACCTCAAGTATTTCTGCCAGGCCTGTTCTTTCTCTATCCGTCAGTTACGGTTTTCCTGTTAAGCGCTTTGGTGCCGAGTCTTTGGATGTACAATTCAATGCTTGTCTTCTCAGTCTTCCTTTCAGTCAGATTCAACATCATCTTACCCGTGTTCTTGGTGTCGCTTCCAATGGCGGATGTGCTAAAAATTGTGGCTATTTCGTTGGCGAGTTTCGGTATTACTGCTGGCGTGTTTTATGGGTTTTCGCGTAAACTTGGTTTTAGAGAAATCAAGCTGCATGAATTGTTTGCGTATTACTTCTTTTACTCAAGCGTTTGGATGATTATAATAGTTGTTGGGCATATTCAGGTGCTGTTGCTGGGTAAGAAGGCTGGACCAGACTGGAAAACCTAGTTTCTATTGGAAGTTGTTGCCGCAGTTTTTCTTAGCACAACAACAACCAGTGGGCGTTGTGGCAGGCGGCTTTTTTGGTTTTGTTGCGGCTGGTGTTTGTTTGCGGATTGTGCAATGTTCTACAAGCAGTTGCCCACTTCAAAGATAACATTTTGAAACCTGATAGGAAACCTTAAAACCGTGACAGCCATTTTTTTAGTTCAAACCAAAAGTGGGCATGTTGTTTGTTTTGAGTTAAAGCCAGATTAATGGAGTACTTATTGTAAAGGTAAATTGTTGGTATGGAAAGTAAACGTGAGCAAAAGTACGGTTTCCATTAACGTAAAACACGTCAATATAACCCAAGTCAACATGTTGCTGTCCAGATATCATCTCAGGGTTAACAGGTTGCAGGGGCGTTGTTACAGTTTTGATGCGGTAAATTGAAAATTTCATTCTACGTGTTCAATTGTTTACACGCTCACCGATTCGCTGGTTTTTAAACTCAAAAATTTTTGGGAGGATAGGCAAAATTATATGTGTGAGTGTATCCATTACAGTGCCGAAAAAGATGGGTTGTTAGCTCAGCACGGATAGAGCGCCAGCCTTCTAAGCTGGAAGTCGAGGGTTCAAATCCCTCACGACCCGCATATTCTCTTAATTTTGAACACCATTTCCACTTGATTTCCCAGTCTTCCCGCCCGCTACAAAGATCAATCATTATCCAATTCAGCCATCTTTTTTTTAAAGAAACTTGTATTTGTAACATAAGTGTTCTTAATTCTTTATTAACAGATTTTTAGATGAAAATTATCACACTAAAAATTTATCGGTTACTTGCGTTAAAAATAAATATGCCCTAATTTGAAGGAGATTATTGCTATTCATATTTATAAGCCAGCTATTGAAGATGAAAAAATGAGTAGAAAAAAGTCAGTGAACGGTGACAAGCTAACCAAAGGACGCCTTTTCGAAAACAAAGTAGCTTCGCTGTATGAATTACTAGGATTTACAGTCCAACAAAACATTTCCATCTGCAACAAAAAAGTTGACATCCTAGCGACTTATCAATTACCTGGCACTAACTCAAAACATCGTATAATAGTTGAATGCAAAAATGAGGAAAAACCCAAGGACCAAAACAAAAGAGTCTTTGAGTTTACAGGTTTGCTTAGTTTAGCAAGAAAGTCAAACATTGCAGATTCCGCGGAAATTATAACCAGCAAACCGTGGAGCGATTTTGCCAAAGGTGCAGCTCAAGACGCAGGCATAAGTCTTTTGACTTTCAAGGAAAAACTTGATAAATTAATGAAGGTTTCAGAATATATAGATAGAGTGATTTATGATTTTGAGCATTTCAATGAATATGTCGCAGTCGATGGTAGTCCCATAAAGACACCTATAATTGAAAGTATGAATCTAAATGATCTTTATCACACTTTTGTGCCTTTAAATTGCCGTTTCATTGATTCAAAAAATAAAGTGCACATAAAACCGATAGAGGACTATATAGAAAAGTGGTTAGCGGACCCTTATCATAATCATTTATCCATTCTGGGCGATTTTGGCACTGGTAAATCTTCTTTTTGTCTATATCTTACTTACAAGTTAGCCAAATACTACAAAGAGGATAACATAAACTCACGTATTCCACTTTTCATACCGTTGCGTGGCTATTCCAGAGTTGATAACTTACAGAAGCTTATAAAAGATCTTTTGGAAACCAAATACCATATTGTAATAGACAAGTACGCAGTTTTTCAGCGTTTTCTTGAAAACGGAAATTTAATTCTAATATTTGATGGATTTGACGAGATGTCCAGAGTAGACAAGATGCAAATTATTGATAATTTCGAGGAATTAGCGGGTGTTGTTGTATCAGGGTCTAAAACTATTCTCACTTGTAGAACCCATTATTTTACAGATCAACATCAAGTAAATGACATCTTGCGCCATGGAAAAGAAAATGGACTGTTACAATGCGTTGGTCGCAAACCTAACTTTCAGATAATAGAACTGAAGGAGTTTTCTGATGAACAGATTAAACGATTGCTCATGTTACACAATCCTAAGAAATGGGAAAAGGATTGGTTAGCTATTCACAGGAACTTGTACGATCTAGCTAGACGACCCTTATTACTTGATATGATCATAGAGACGCTACCAGTCCTCCTTTCAATGAAAAAAACAGTGAACGCTGTCCACCTATATCACGAATTTACAGAGTTATGGATAAAGAGAGAACAATGGCTAGCGCAAATTCCTATTGAGGAAAAACGTAAGTTTATGCTGGAACTAGCGATGAAAATGTGGAATACTGGCAGCATCTCAATACCCTATACTGACTTAAAAGAAATCTTGAAAGAAAAAAGCCTTGATCCATATGATAACGAAGTTAGAACACGCTCTTTTTTAAATAGAGATTCTTTTGGCAACTATCAGTTTATTCATAAATCGTTTATGGAATTTTTTGTAGCAAAAATCTTTTTTGAACAACTAAAAGCAAGTAGAATAGAGCCCAGCTTAAGAGAAAAAGAGATTATCCCTGAAATCTCAAGTTTCACCGCACAGTTTGTTTCTGAAGATCTTAAAGCCTTGGAAAATTTATGCCAGTTTGCTTTTGATGAAACACATTTAACATCTTGGAACGCAATAAGTATCTTATCATATCTAAAATATTTTAATCCTGAAAAAGTGGTCCCACAACTTGTAAAACTATGTCAAGAAAGCCAACTAAAAAGCGGAGTAACGTGGCTATTTGGAGAGTTAGGTATTAATAGTGAAGAAGTCAAAAAAATGCTGAATACCGCTCTTACTTATCCAAACAATCCGAGAATATGGTGGGAAGCGGCATTTGCACTTCATAAGCTAGAACCTTCATGCGATCCAATCAAAAAATTGATCAAAAACCTTCCCACCGAATGGTCCTATGCAATGGCAATTGCTTCACTAGAGGCATCTTTCCAATCTGAAGATGAAACAAAAGCATGGATAGATCAGCGCGCAATAGTTGCAATAGTTAAAGAGCACCGTCAGGCAAAAGGCGAAGAAAAAATAAAAATAGAGGAAGAAGTTAACGCAATATTTTGTAAACAGAACTTACCAGTTGATACGAAGGGTCGACGACCATATTATGCGGTTTGGCTTATAGGCGAGCTAAAAATATTCCCGGCACTACCTAACCTGTTGAGTATGTCAGAGCATCCTCAAGCAGCTGTAAGAAACATTTTGGCCGAGGCGCTTGGAAAAATTGGAAGCGAAGCGCAAACAAAAAACGCTTGTACACTTGGCAAAGACGAATTAAAGGTTCTTAAGGAATTATTACTGGATCCGTATTTTCGCACTCGAATACATGCAGCAGAAGCGATTAGAAAAGCAAATGCAATAACATTATTAGATGCCGTCAAAGACGCATATGAGAAGGAACCGCTACTTGATGTTCAACGAGAGCAGTACAAAACAATTCGATTATTAAATCGAAATTTTAAAAGCATCAATATCAACAAGAAAAAGTGTGCGATTTAAAAATATTTTTGATTGCCCCACTTCTTAGTAGTTATTATCATGATAGATTATCTGTTCTAATGTTTATGAATTGCTGAATAGTTGCATTCAAGTTTATGTCATTCTGATTATGCATAAACAACTTTGTGTAGTACTGAAGAAACATACCTGTCTTGGCATCGTAGCAAATTTCTTTTATTTCATTTACAGGATACAAAAGGTTATCGAACAAGCCAGGTCCCCACTTAAATATTGTCTGCCCTTGGTTAGTAACATAATATATTTTTACTTCTCTTTGAATGTCTTTGAATTCCCTTGTTTGAGTATAATTGACGTTAGCTACACATGTTTGGATTAGGTTTATGCTTTTATCTAGTAAGGTATCTCCCAGAAAATTTGTTGTTGGATTATTTTCCCCTGTCTTGATATTTACGCTAATATTCTCTATTGTTTCTGTGCCATTATGGAGCTTGGTAGTAATTTGAGCATTAACTATTTGGGTTGAAATATTTGTAATTTTTAAAGTAATTACAGAGTTATTGTTTATGATAAAGTAAGCATTTGATGGTATAGTTATTATTGGGTCATTTGATTCCCAAATATAAAAGCGATCATAAATGAAAGTATCTCCATTGGAAAGTAATCTATTATTCTGAATATTTACGACATGATAGAATAGAACTGTAATTAACACCAACGAGATGGTTAAGACAATAGCTATTTTACCTTTCATAATTATGTTCTCTCTAATGTTTGTAATAACTCTCCCATAGGAACAGGCTGTTCTTATTAGAGAACAGCAATTTAGAGGCAACTTGGCTTGTCAGCTGTAATAAAAAGAATAAGTTACTAGCTTACAGCCAACACTATAGGGCTTTCTAAGCTGAGGGGGTCAAGAATTTCAAACTCTGGCCCTTCCAGCCATCTTACCATCAACAATTTTGAACTATTTATGAGAGAAACTTAATGGGTGAATCAAAAAGTAGATGCCTACAAGAAGCAGCGGTATAAGCCATAGTTCTCCAAAAGGAATCACCCAATACGCGCCAAGGTAACTGCAGTAAAGAACATAGAATACAAAGAACAAGCCCACAAAAAACGCTGACAAACCCCACATTCTAACGGCTTTGGCACGTTTTGAGGCAAACGTGTACTTTGTAGCCATAACTGCGAAAAGCAGGGCAACAGTGAAAATGACTGTTGTATTAAGAAAGCTAAGTAATCGGGCATTCTCGATTAGCCACCCAAAAACTGTTGAGACGTTTACTTGGGCGCCGTTGAATAGTTCAAGCCACTTCAACTGGTATGTTAACCAGAGTGCAGAAATGTAGCTTAGAAACAGGATGGCCGCTGACTTTACCACTGTAGAAGAGTCCGTGCTTTTGCGCAATTTTGAAGCCAAAAGGGCAAGGCAGGGCACAATAAAGAGGATTTGAACAGTCAATTGGGCAGATAAAAAGCCGATTGACAAGGGAGTTAACGCTGAGAAACCTAACAAAAAAATGATAGACGGAATTAAAGACAAAAAGTAGACTGCTTCACAAATTAGCACTTTAACGATTTTACCTTTGGTAGCCATGAAGTTGCTTGAGGCTTTAAAAATTTGGTATACGGCTAAAACGGCGATTGCTCCGCCCACAGCACGTATGATTAACCCTAAGAACGCCGAGAAATCCATCAAGTTGGCTGCAAGCAAGCTAACAGGGTTTACTTGAAGTACTCCTGTAGGTGGAAGCTGATAACCATAAAGCAACGTTTCCGCAAACCAGAATGTGCCCCTAATAAGCCAGTAAAAACTGTAAATGGCGTAAGATAAAGCGGCTGTAAGAAGCAGAACTTTCTGGGCTCTGTTCATAGCCACTAATTTTCAGGTTGAGCCTTAAGAGTTTTTTCCAAAACAGTCAAAGCTCGTGAAGTATAAAACTGATAACTTGCTTATTTTACGCCATCAAAATTCTTTAACGCTTCAGACACCGCTTCTTTTGATGCTTTAGCTATTAATTCACCCATTTTTGTGTGCCCACCAGTATAACGGATAGTGAGGTCCGGTTCGGTGCCTGAAACAACAATCATAGTATCGGTGCCTGTGCCGGTTGCTTGAAGCTGCGGCGAAGGCGTACTCATGTAATGCAGGTCTTGAAGCGCGGCGGTTTTGGCTTCGGTTGCCGTTATTATTGCCCTTGCCATGGCGCCAACGGTCAGGACTGCGTTGGTTAAAAGTAGAATGTTGATTGTGCCGGTTGACAACTCGAAACTTGTTTTTGTTTCCACCCAGTCGCCAGAGTCTACACCCATGCGTAAAGCGTTGTTTTTGGCGCCGCCTGTTGCGATGCAGCAAACTTTTAAGTTTTTGTAAGTTTTTAGGCTTAGGGCAAGTTTGTCCATGTCTACGCCGGTGCTCATTAACGTGATTTGGCTTGGTTTTATTCCCAAAGTTTTTGGCAGTTGTTTTTCGTATTTTTGGTAATCTTTTATTGTCATTACGAGTCTTTCAATTTGCGGTGAAATGTAACTGTTAGCTACATAGTCGACTTTTCTGTAGCCTTCCACTGTTGATAGAACGCTTCTTTTCTCTTGAAAAGCAACAATCAAAGTGTTGGTTTCCATGCCCTCATAAGGGTGATAAATTATTTTTGCATTTAAATCTTCAAAGTTGAGGTGTATCGGTTTTTCTTGGTATTTTGTTGTCATGTGCTTCACTTTAATTTTTATTGATATTCAAGCTTAACTTTTTCTTTTAACGGGCAACAGTGTCAGTTAATAATACCATCATTGCCTATTGAAGCCTTCTTGAAAAGTCGATTTACCTTAAGAATAGTTACCTAAAAAATCAGTGGTTAACGTTTAGGCACTGTTTTTTAAGTCACGCAAGAACTGCTCAAGAACTACTAAACACTAATTTAACCAAAGTTAAACAAGGATTAATAAACGTGGTTTGTGAAAGCTTTGACCGAATACGGATTTAGAATTGAGGAGAAAGAAATGGAAAAAACCAAAATCATAATAGTAATTGCATTAATTGCTATCCTTGCAATATCAGCTTTATACGTTGTTTATTCAACCCAAAACCCATCTCAATCAACAGAAGGCATAACCATAACCGACAGCCAAGGCTACAAAACAACCTTCACCAGCATCCCTCAAAAAATTGTATCGTTAGCTCCAAGTGTTACACCAATCCTGTATGAAATCGGAGTAGGCGACAAAGTAGTAGGCGTAACTCAATACGATGATTCCCCCTACGACTTTTCAGCATGGTTTGAAGCAGGTAACATGACCTGCGTTGGTGGCTTCTCTACACCAAATAATGAAGCGATCATCGGCTTAAACCCCGACGTGATTTTTACTACAGACATAAATGACGCATCTTTATCTAACTGGCGTGACCTTGGCCTCAAAGTTATTGTTGTTGGACCAACAAGCATCCAAGGCATCTACGACACTATTAACTTGATAGGCCAAGCCACAGGTGTAGAAGACAACGCCAACGCATTTGTTGACTCACTAAAAAGCCAAATAAGTGAAGTCACACAGACAATAGCTGCAGCCAACATTGCAGACAAACCAAAGGTTTACTATGAAATCTGGTATGATACCACAGGCATTATGAGTGCAGGCGCAGGTTCATGGATTAACGACGTAATCGCAACAGCAGGCGGAATTAACATTTTTGCAGACAACACTCAAGAATATCCTGACACCAACTCAGAAGAAATACTCTATAAGAACCCAACCGTAATACTGCTGCCAACAAACATGGGTACAGGAACACCATTCTACGGTAGTGTAGATGACGTGAAAGCAAGACCAGGCTGGACCGCTATAGACGCAATCAAAAATGACCGCATACATGTTATCGACCAAAACATTTTTGGTGAACCAGGAGCCAGCATTGCAGATCAAGTTCAAACAGTTGCAGAGTGTTTATACCCGCAACTATTTAAATTACCCTCTTAATTTTTTAGAGGAAAACTAAGTGTCTGATACTCAAATCGACGTTCAAGCGAACTATACTAAACGTTCAAGAAGATGGAAGCTTACACTTTTAGGGTTAATAATAGCCCTAATTATAACAATTATAATATCTTTAAACATTGGTTACGCTCCAGTCTCGTTTACTGAACTACTCGCAGTTTTAGGCAGACAAATACCCTTCCTGCACAACAGTATTGACCCTAGCCTACTTGTAACTGAAAACGTTGAAGTAATAATAATTCAAAGCCGCCTACCACGCATTATGGCGGGAGTAATCATCGGTGGCGGATTAGCCGCTGCAGGAGTCCTGTATCAAGGCGTTTTTAAGAATCCGATGGCTGACCCATTTGTTCTTGGCGTTTCTTCAGGTGCAGCGGTTGGCACAGGAATTGTGGTATTGTTTGTTGGCGGTTTAACTTTTTTTGGTTTTCCACTTGCTCCAACGGTAGCTTTTGTTGGAGCTTTAGCCACTATTTTTGTGGTCTACAACATCTCAAGAGTAGGCAACCGGGTTCCAGAAATGACGCTTCTTTTAACAGGAATAGCTATGACCATTTTCCTTACAGCCATATATCAAGCCATGGAGAACCTTGCAACCACTTACGATTTGCATGCGCTTGTCAATTTTACAATCGGCGGGATATCTGAAATTGGCTGGACCTCTTGGTGGGCTGTCTTCCCATTTATAATAAGCGGGATTATTCTATCCTACTTCTTTGCGCGAGATCTTAACATGATTTCTATGGGTGAAGACACTGCACAGCATCTTGGAGTAAATACTGAACGAACTAAAAAGATACTTATTGCCTTGGGCTCCATGATAACAGCAGCCGCGGTTGCTGTCAGCGGCCTGATAGGGTTTGTTGGTTTAATGATACCGCATATAACCCGATTAATCTTTGGACCTGATCATCGTCTTCTATTACCAGCATCTGTAATTGTTGGTGCAATATACCTTGTACTATGTGATGCTTTAGCTAGAGTTATTGTACTGCGAGTTGGAATCATAACAGCAATTGTTGGCGGAATATTCTTTATTTTCCTGCTAAGAAAGAAACTTCACTATAGAATGTAGATGAAAGCTATGGTTACCTTAAACGTTAATGGAGTAGAATGCCGTTACGGTTCTGTTAGTGTTCTCTCAGACATCACTTTAGAAGTTAAACCAGGATGCTTTCTGGGCATTTTAGGCCCAAACGGTTCAGGAAAAACGACCCTTCTAAAAAGCATAAGCCGAGTGCTCAAACCCTATGGCGGCTCCATCTTAATAGACAAAGAAGACATTTACACATTAAAACCTAAACAGTTAGCCCAAAAAATGGCTGTAGTACCCCAGTTCAGCAATGTGGGCTTCAACTTTTCAGCGATGGATGTTGTTTTAATGGGTCGCAATCCACACTTGAGCGATTTCCAAATGGAAAACGCAAAAGATGTAACTATAGCCCGTAAAGCAATGGAGTTAACCAACACTTGGAATCTTGCAAACAGACCAATTAACGAGTTAAGCGGCGGCGAGGCACAACGCGTGATTATTGCCCGAGCGCTTGCGCAGGAACCAAAAATTTTGCTTCTCGACGAACCAATAAGCCACCTTGACATAATTAACCAAATAGAAATCATGGACCTAGTCAAAAACCTCTGTGTCAATAACGGTTTAGCTGTAATTGCAGTTGTACATGACCTTAACATAGCAAGCCGATACTGCGACCTATTATTAATGCTTAAAGACAGCAAAATATTCGCTTTTGGCCCAGTGGAAGAAGTTTTAACACGAGAAAACATTCAAAACGTTTTTGGCATAGACGCTATCGTCCGCAAGAACCCAGTAACTAACTGTCCATACGTTATCCCGCTTTCACCAAAAAAACCTTTTGAAAACAAGAAATGCAGTGTTCACCTGATTTGTGGTGCTGGAACTGGAACAGCACTTTTAAAAATTTTCAGCGATAAAGGCTACAATGTTTCAGCTGGCGTTTTGAATGTTGCAGACACTGACCTTGAAACCTGTGAACTCTTAAAGGTACACTCTGTTTCTGACCCGCCTTTTTCAGCTATAACTGAGAAATCGCATGAAGCCAACATGGAACTAGTTAAAAACGCAAACGTCGTTATCTTGACGGATGTCCCGTTTGGTTTAGGGAACCTTAAAAATTTAAAAGCTGCAATAGAAGCAGCAAAATGTGGCATCCCCACTTATGTTATAGATGAAAGCCCAATAGCCATTCGGGACTACACGGGTGGAAAAGCAGCCAGTTTAATGCTGCAGCTTCGAGAATGCGGCGCCACTTTTGTTAAGAGTCAAACGGAGCTTTTTTCAGTTCTTAAAGAATAAAGAAAAATGCTGTTCAATAGTCTTCAAGAACAGGGGCAATTAAAAGGTACTTAGGTTTAACTCGTTTTTGAGGGTTTCAAAGTTTTCTTTTATGCGCATGATTAATTCGTGGTCATCATTTGGGTTAAGCCCCAAATATTTTGACTTGTTATAATCGTCATTGTAGGTTAAGACGTCTTCAATTGAACCGTTTTTTTGGTATATTTCTTTAATTTTTTGCGTTTCGATATCGTTATCATGAGTTAAGGCAAGAGAGTACATTATTGCAGCGGCGACTCCAAACTCTAAACCCGACGTTGTTAAACCGTTTTTTTGAGAAAGCTTAATTGCACCCATTACTCGTTCGCCGGCTTGAAGTTTTCTTAGGGGGTCTCTTCCAACTCTGGAACATGCGTCTTTGAAGGATGCGCGGCAGCGTTTAAGGAAGCTTTGGGTGAAAGAGTTAATGTACTGTTTTGAATTGGGGTTTTCTATCAACAGTGCAGGTTTAATTTCGTTTTTGATTATTTTTTCGGCAAGTCCAGAAACTCGGGGGTCACCCATCCCTTGACCTATGGTTTTGTAGCCTAAAAGCGCTGAGTACCAAGCGATAATTGCATGTGGACCGTTTGATAGCTTGTTTTTGATTTCCTGCATCGATTTTATGTCGTCGACAGTCACAATTTGTCGTAAGCGTTCCAAAAGCGGGCTACCCTTACTAGCGTAAAGAGGCATGTCTGGTTCACTGCTAAATAAGGTAACATTTAGTTTTGACAATTCATTGGCAAACTGTGTTACACACGAAATATTGTCTGCAATGTTTACGGTTTCAATTACAGTTTTCTCTTCTCTTTCAGCAGATTTTTTCTGTTTAGGCGCCGAGTTTATTTCAGAAAAGTACGCTTGAGACATCTCAATTATTTCTTGCATTTTTTCCGAATAATCCAAAATGTTCTTGTGCATCTTGTGAAGCTCGTTTTGAACGCTGACAAGAATTTCTGCGTCAGGTAATCTTGAAACCATACGGTTAACAACTGTTTCAGTGAAAAAAGAGGCGTTCACTATTTCTTTTGCACGTTTTTCTCCAACAAGTTTTTTGGCCGCGTTTTCAACGTGTGCTTTAACGTATCTTGCTGAATTGATTTTGTTCATGACAACCAGCAAGGTTACGCCTTCGCCGTGGCTGTCATATCTTTCAATTAGACCGTTTGCTATTAGTTTTGCTTGAGACTTAATTGCTTGTTCTGGAAGAGCTAAACCTACTATATGTGCTTTTTTGTACATCTCAATTATCTTAGTCTCATCAGACATGTCAACAATTGTCACGTTAGAAATCGTTTGAAAATACGCTAGGCTTTCATATTTTACTCTGTACTTGCCTAAAGCATTTACAAGTTGACGTATTAAATCGTCAGTTGTTACCCCAATAATCTGACGTGGTCTAGTGTACCCATCCCAGTGACAGAAAATCTGAGCAAGATAACCACCACCTATCGCGCCAAAACCGTGAATCCCCGCAATGGTGTAACCCGTGCTTTGTGGAAAATGCTCATTTAGACTAGGCAAGGGCATTTTAGGCATTTGAGCAATAAGTTCATCTAAAAAATCGGTCATTTTCTCGTATGCACGGTAAGCGAGCACTTTTGCTTCAGGTGCAAGAGGTTTTATGTCTTTAAAGAAGATGGGCATTCCGCCAGCGGCGTTGGCTGCTAAAAGTCCATTGTGAGAGTCTTCAAAGATAAAGCAGTTACCAAGTTCACAGTTAAGTTCGCCTGCTGCTTTAAGAAATATTTCTGGGTCAGGTTTTCCTTTTTTCACTTCGTCCCCGCAGACTATTACATCAAAAAACCGTAGTACCCTTGCGTTAAGTAGGTACTCCTCAGCGATTTCTCTTCTACTCGACGTAGCTAAAGCAAGCAGAACCCCGTTTTTCTTTAAGCGTTCAAGTAAATTGTAAAGGCCCTTCTTAACTGGGACACCGTGTTCCCTAACATAGCTCCTTTCAAGTTCGTCGGCTCTTGATCTAATATTTTTATATGGATAATTTTCGCCGTAACATTCTTTGGCAAGTTTTTCAGCCGTTACCGCGCTTACCCCTAAAGAATCGTAAAGAATATTGTCTGAGATTTCGGTTCCAAAAATTTCTTTGGATGCTTGTTTAAGCATTTTGAACCGTAATCTTTCGGTGTCAAACATGGTTCCATCCATGTCAAATATTGCACCCTCTACTGTTTTATTATGAAAAATCATTCTTAACTCTCTAGTTACTTTTTTGGTTAAAGTGTAAGCAACTTTTATTAACTTTTTCACGAAAATTCACATAATTAAAAAGAGCGCGGTTTGAACATTAATATTGCATTTTTTTCAAAAATTAACATAAATCTATCAAATTAAAAAATTTTTTTAGTAAATGCTCATTTCTATTAACTACATGACGTTTTGTTGCTCAATTGCCCAACTGTTTATGGAAGTATTCAGGCAAAAGCTGCTTGAAACCTTAAACGTTTAAAACCATCCTTTCCGCTACTGACTCATTTTTGCATGCAAAAAAACGTCGGATACCACTACGCTAAAATATGGTCACGCCTAAGAAGCTTTTTGACCACTTAATAGATGAAGAGTTTGTAGGGGATTAAATTGATGAGTACAGAGAAAAATGTTGTACGTGGGCTCAGAGATGTCCATGCAGCAGAAACAAAAATCAGCTTCGTTGACCCAAACGGCGCATTATACTACTTAGGATACAACATTGACGACTTAGTGGAACACGTATGCTATGAAGAAGTAGCGTATCTGCTAATACACAAAAAACTGCCCAACAAGCAAGAATTAACCGAGTTCAAGTCACGACTGATACCCGAGATGACTTTGCCAAAATTAACTCTAAAGAACCTACAGGCAACCCCAAAACATTGCCACCCCATGGAGATTTTACGCACCGAATTTTCTCGTCTCAGCCAATTTGACGCTTACAACAACAATACCGAATTGTCAAACAGAAAACAAGCAGAACAATTAATCGCTAAATTCCCAACCCTTGTAGCCGCCATTTACAGAATACAAAACAATAAACAACCTCTTGCGCCACAAGCTGAAATCGGAGTTGCAGAAAACTTCCTGTACATGTTTCGCGGAACCACTGCAGATGCCGAAGAGAAAAGGGCAATCGACCGTTTTATGACACTGCATGCTGACCACGACTTTAACGCATCCACCTTTGCAGCTCGAGTAACAGCAAGCACAAACTCAGACATATATTCAGCAGTAACCTCAGCAATCGGCGCCCTTAAAGGACCCTTGCACGGCGGCGCCAGCGAGAAAGTCATGCACATGCTTGACGACCTCAACACTGAAGAGGAAGTTGAAGCGTACATTCAAGGTATGCTTGATGACCAGAAAAAAATTATGGGTTTTGGACACCGCATCTACAAGACAGAAGACCCTCGAACAAAGCATCTTAGAGTGCTCGCGGAAGAATTATGCCTCCACAAAAACACCTTAAAAACATACAAGTTATCACGCAAAATTGAAAGCGTTGTTCATGAAAAGAAAAAGATTTTCCCCAACGTGGACTTCTACGCCGCAGTCACCCTTAACACGCTTGGCGTTCCTTCAGAGTTCTTTACGCCGTTTTTTGCTTCAAGCAGAATATCAGGTTGGGCTGCGCATGTACTGGAGCAGTATGAAGACGCGGTTTTGCTTCGTCCATCGACTATTTATGTTGGTGAATTCGGAAAACCGTTCATACCCATCGAGGAAAGGTAAAATTTCTTTTCCTTTTCCCCTAAGTGCTATTAAAAGTAGATTTAGATTAAATTCCTGGACCAGTGGGGTAACGTCCCAATGCATCAAGGATTTCTTCAGTAGTCGTCTTTTTGCCGACATTACGAACAAAATCTGAAGCAACCACGATACCAACCAACTGGTTATTTTTTAAAACCGGTAAGCGGCGTATCTTGTTTTTCTGCATAATCCGTGCCGCGTCTCTAAGCGAGGTGTCGGGGTCAACTGTGATGAGATGTTTAGTCATAGCTTCAGTAAGTTTAGTATCTGGTGAGGCATGTTTTGCTACAATCCGCCTAACTATGTCACGTTCAGTGATTATGCCAACTGGGTACCCTTTAATGACCACGGGCAGGCAACCGAGACTTTTTTCGGTCATAAGCTGGGCAGCGTCAAAAACGCATTTGTCAGCCTCAATCGTAACCACGTCTTTAGTCATTATGTCTTTAACTGATGGCATAAACATTCACAAGTTAAGAAAAACCGCCTGTGGATAAAAGTGTTACCATACAGGGCAGTTTACAAAAAACTTCCAAACGGGGGCTTGCACCGTTAAGCGCAATCTCGGTGTCGTCAAGGAAAAGTTTTGGCTTAGGTAACTCTGTTAAACCAGTCGACTCAGTGATCTTTAAAGTGTAAACTATCTGGTCACTTCCACCGCAACCTATGTACTCAAAACCATTATCGCCATCCACTAAAACAGTGCCTTTAGGCAAGTCATCAATAACTCGCACTTCTCGCGCAAACTCTGGAAGAACACGTCCATGCCAACCCACCCGCACCGTCACCTCAACAGAATCGCCTACATGAACAGAAGTAGCGTTTATGCTTTTTTCAAAATAGTTTGCCGTCACATCCAGCCGAGGGTCACTCCAACGCAGAAAAGTCTGCACACCAGAAAAAACTGCAAACCCCAAAACAACAACTACAACAGCCGTTAAAGCAACCCATTGAAGCTTTTTCCAGCGCGGCTTAAAGGGTCTGCTTGCATGCAAGTTAAGGGGCTCTTTAGGAAACCAACCATTTTTGTGTTTAAATATATTCTTCGATTTCATTATGGCACCTCTTTCTGGGTTGCTTGTGGCTCTATAATCATCTGCGTATGATGTGTCCATACTTCCTCAGTTAATGTCCGTTCAACTTGCGCTGTTAAACCCGTTGATTCGTAGCGTTCTTCTATTTGACGCGTCTGCAGGTCTTCATAGGGGTCAATTAGAAGCGTTTTTTCGTCGGATAGAAGGTTTCTTGCTTGATATGGTGTAAGGCGGCATTCAACCGCTAGGACACCTTCAAACTTGAAACCCTCTTGCCACTTGGTTAAGTCTGGGATGTAGCCTTCTTCGTCAGGTTTTGAATAAACTACACTTGAAGTTTGGTTTCCTGTTTTTTGGTCAGTAAATATGGCGACAAATCCACCGTATTTTTCAACGGACGCTTCACCCCAGCTTTCAAAATCCGCTTGACTTACTGGAGCTTTGAAGGTTACTATAGCGTCAAAAATGGAAGTTGTGTTTTCCAAAAGACTGTTTAAAGCAATTGTCCGCGAGTTTATGTAATCGGTTAGGTTTTGATTTGAGGTTATGTTAGCTTCAATACCCAATGTAATGTAGCCTTTGTCAGATGGGGATTGACGGTTTTCTTTAACAACTATCGCCGCCTGGAAAACTGACCCGTTCAACCACTTTTGAGGCAACCCAACCGTCCCCTTCTGATTCCCCATTCGACAACAGAATTGGAGCTATAACAACAGCCCCAGTAACCAAAAGACACAGGGCAATAACCGAGAAAAGAAACACCGCTTTATTTGGCAAGTTAAGGTAACCTGCTGCTTGCCGCTTACTGTTTCCGCTTTCAGGCAGCCAACCGTGAAAAGGGCTTGATTGACGTTTTTTTGTGAACCCAAAAATTGCAGACCAAACCAACCCCACAATTATGCTGAGAATCGATATCCAAACGATTGCCAAGCTCCCTATCGAGGCATCTACGTCGATTTGGCTGGAGGTAAGGTTTGTGCCGTTTGACAGGTTAATCAAGTAATCGTTTGGACTAAGGGCAAAGGCAGCAAGTAAAGATAGCCCGCTGATTGCAACTATTGTGCTGAGCCTTAAATTTTTAAAAAATCCTAACCGTGGATAGGTAACTGCCAGTATACTCAGCAAGAGAGCTACGTACCCGATTGGCAGTTGAAACCCCCAAAGCGTTCCCATAATGTATGGCTCAGCAATGGAATGGTAAAAAATGAACGGTGTAAACAGCAGTCCTGCAAGCGTTAAACCATAAATAAACCGAATGAACTGCAAACGCATAAGAAAGTAACTTGTCAACCTCAGCTTTTGATAATCAAAGGCGCCTTCTTTAGGCAGCCACCCCCGTGTCTGTTTCCGATTTTTCCTCAAACAGCCATACCCTCCATAACCAGTTTGCCATTCCAGAAGTCTCCAAACACGTTATCGCCAAATCCAGCTTCCGATACAAACGTCACGTTAAAATGGGCATCCTGATCAACAACCAACGTTTCAACGGTAAATGTGGCTTCTTCTTTAGGACCTAAACTGCTTTGTATCCAGCACACTCCACCGTTGTTTTGATTGTTTGCATAAACCAAGGTATGGTCGGTGTTTCCAACGTAGATTGCAGCGACGCCTAAACTGATTGGTGCAGCATACGACGGGTTTGCTTGAGGAAGCCAACTTGGAATAACATCTACAACTTCCAATGGCATAGATGCGTTGACTTTAGCGTAATTTAATCCGCTTTGGGTACCGTTTAAACGGATTTCTAAACTGTAATAGTCATGTTCTGGGTCTTGGTCTTTTATTTGGTAAATAGTAACTGTAGCGCCGTAATGTCCATTATCGCTTAACTGGTAATTCTGTTGCACCTCCGTCTTTGACACGTTAATCAAGCTTGAGTTTTGGGCGTAAACTGGAGTAAACATGCTGCAGAACATAATAACCACCAAAGCCAAAGAAGCCGCAGAAACTGCTGCCGTAACACGCCGTTTTGAAAAACCGGCCCTACCACTACGTAAAGTGAAAAGGTAAACGATTGCGACAAGTTCTAAAGGTAATGCTGCCCTAAGCGGAACAACATAGAAAACAACAATCGAAACCGAACAGAAAACTATCGCCGCGTCAATCCAGCGTTTCTTCATTGACAATAAACCAGCACCAACTACAAACAGGCAAACTGCGTCTGCAACCGTTATCACCATGATTAGCGCTCTGGCTGAAAACGGCAGGTACGCAAAACTACTGAACTGGTAAACAGCCGTTAATCCAGTGAGAACTCCGTAAACCCAAAACATTACGGTAACAAGTTTTAGACCTAAAGGCGATTTTGGCAAGAAGAATCCTGAGTCTTTCTTGGTTTGGTTTATTATGCTTGATTTCATTGGTGTCATGTATGGTTCTTGGGGGAACCAACCGCGAATTTGTTTTTCATTTCCTTTCTTTTGCTTCATTTTGTTTACCTTTTCCAAGTTTTATGGGTATAACGGTACTTGGTAGTTTCTTTTTTTGCCTATCCAGTCACCTATCAATGCGCCAACAATGTAGAACACGAAATTAATTATGAGTGCAGGGTATACCCCAATCAAGTTAACTACTAACAAGCCCACACCGCTGAGAGCGTAAATCATCCACATAATCGAACCGATACCAATTCCCAAACAAACGTATACTGCCCTGTTAATTTTTAGGGAATGCCTGACACGGATGTAATATGCAGCGCCTAAACCAAGAAATGCAATAACTGCCCCCAAAAGAATTCTCTCTGGAGCCAACCCAAATAGTGAGAAGATAAGCGCAGAAATAATTATGCCAAGCGCCGAAACGATCCAGAGAGGTTTCCACCACCAAGGCTTTATCATTTTGTGAACAAATGCAATTGGGCAGTCTTGAGGAAACCAGCCTCTAATTTGCTTTACCAATTCTCTTTTTATGCTCATTGCGTTTCGTCCTTTGATTTTTTCTTTTGAAACAGTTTCCCGATGCTGTCGCCGATGAAGGCTCCAACAACGGTTAAGATAATGAAGGGTATCGAAAAGTAGGTTGAAAGTGGACCAATGATTGACCGTGCAGCTAAGGCCACTGCGAAGGCGGTAAATAGTCCTGAGGCAACGGCAATTCGTATTCTGTGCAGCTTAAGCAGCATTAGCTCCGACTTTTGTGAAGGCACTGGTAGAGCCGTTTTGAAGCCTGTTTTATCGATGACGTAACGTAAAACCAAAACTATGGCAAGATAAATAATAGGCCAGAAAATGCCCAGATAATCAGTGGCTTGAATAACCAAATAGAAAATCGGGACAATTAACAATGCCATAAACGCTACCAGGATTATCATTAAGGTTCGGCTTGGTTGAACACTAATCCTTAGAGAGTCTGTAGGAAGCCATCCGCGAATTCGATGTGCCAAACGTTTTTTATAGCTCAAATTCCCTTCTCCGCTAAGCTTTTGGCGTGTTCTGTCGAGAATTTTCTTTTTTGAAGCCAAAACCCAATAAAACCACCTAATGTCGGCAAAACTATAAGCATCAAAACGAAAAGACCCCAGCTTCCAATAGCAGCGATAATTTGATGCCCAAACAGCATCATGCAGCCAACAACGCCGACGGCAAGACCAAGCCAAACTCCAACAGCAACGTGGGCAACTCGGGGGCGAAGGTCTGGTCGGCGGTTAAGCAGGTAAACCATCGCCATTAAACCAAAACTGTACGCGATACCTGCAAGACCATACCCCAAAACCTGACTGTCAATGTAACCAAGCAGAAAAGGCACAACCACCAACAAGGCAAAAAGAACGTAAGATACTGCCAAGTTAACATAGAAGCGTCTGTTGAACTGGAACTTCTTTTCTTCAACACTAAAGCTTAAGCTGGTTGGCAGGGTTGGTTCTGTTGGAAACCAGCCTTTTGAAACTTTTTCTTGACGCTTCCGTAACTTCAAATTATTTGCTCTCCTTAGGGGGTAATTGTTTTTTGTATCGCCAGTAAAGCAGCAAATTAGCCACCGCCAAAGCAGATAGGAAGATGCCAAAAGATATTGCAGCCACTTCGGCGGGGATATTGTAGTTGTAATGGGGTCGGATAAGTAACGTATTGACGCCCAAGAAAATCCCTACTAGAATTGGATTGACTATCGAACCGTATTTGAACAGTTTCTTATCCAACTCCGCTTTCGTCTTAGGTGCAGCCGAGTTGTTGGTAGCATAGTTTTTAATCAGTGGTTCCTGTGGAAACCAGCCTCTGACGCGTTTTTGTAAGCTGTTTCTTGCCATTACATTTCCTCCATGATGCCTAATTGCTTCTTGAAATTCCTGTAAAGCAAATTGTTCACTAAAAACATTGAGAACAAAAGAACAATCCATAAACCGAGAGTTACCTCAACACGTCTAATGCAGGGATTAACCAGAAAATATGTTCCCAAGAATACACCCACGTATCCAGCGTTAACGGCGGCGATTTTTTTTGCGGTTCTTTTGCCAGTTTTTGTTAAGGGCTTGTTCTGGGTGGGCTTTCTTAACATTATACCGACAAGTATAGCCGCTATAACTCCTGCTGTTGCCGCTCCAAAGGACAAGTTAGTACTGTCCAAACCTAAACCCTGCCCTATCGACATTGTTATAAAAACAGCAGCGAACACCGAGAAGAAAACAATACTGTAAGCGATGTAGACTCTTCTTTTTGGGTGTTGGCTTACTTGTGAAACAAGCGGGTTTGCGAAAGAGGGCTCCTTTGGTAGCCAGCCTCGGATACGATTTCTTAAAGCTTCAAACTTAAACAAGCTCAAGCCGCTCCTTTGTACCTGTATTTTCTGGTTTCGTAAACAGCAACTAAACCCGTGCTTAAACCAACAGCCAAACCTATCAATATGGGCCAAAGAAAAGCGCCTAAACCCACAGTAAGACCTAAAAACGCGCCTACCAAACCTAGAAGTGCACCTGCAATAACACCAATCACTAAAGCCGTTGCAGTCCACCTGTAAGTTGCAGTAGAGTAACCCTGGAATCTAACGGATTTTTCTATAGTTTTTGGTTCCTGTGGAAACCAACCGCGTATTAGATTTCTAAACTGTTTTTTTGTTTGCATTCATTTACCTCCTTGCATTTAACCAATCCATCAGTTTGCTTGAAAACTCTTTTTTGCCTACAAAATAAGCAATTAAAGCAGCCAAATACGGCACATGCAAAACCGCTAAAACGGAAACAGAGAAGACTCGTGTGATACCTGCGACGGGTACAGAAAACAGGTAAATATTGACAAATGCGCCGCCAACGCTTAACACTGCAAACCAAGCTGCAAGCATAAATTTCATGTTCAACCTGAAGTTTAAGGCTGTTAAAACGTTAAGCAGTAAACCAAGTCCGACAACACAGATAAACCAGCTAAACAGGGCAAAAAGGGCGTTACTCCGCTGGAACTGGGTGACAGTCATTATTACGGAAGTAACTAAAACCAGCACCAAACCCGTAGTAGTCCTGTCCATCTTGAAATTTGGGTGACTATTTTCCTTTGCTTGTGAAGGTTTGAAATCAACAGGAAACCAGCCTCTGACGCGTGAACCTAAACGATGCTTTGCCTTCATGGACCTAATCCCTCAGTTTTGGATACTTGGAAGAACGTTGGAACTAAAAGCGGGTGATGATCGGTGTTGTTAGTGTAAAGTTGGTAGGGATTGTTTCCTATTATAGAAGGGGTTTGTCGTGGTTGCAGTTTTTCTATTGGATAATTGCTCCAAAAGTTGCCCATTTCGCCGTTGTCCCAAAGATTGGATGAAATGTTCTTGGGAACTAAAATGTATGAACAAGCATCGACAACTTGGTTAACGTTATCCATGAAATTGTTACCATAAAAGATGTTGTTATTTGACCTGTATGGGCTAACAGCAAATTCAGTACATTGCGATATATTGTTGCCATAAAAAACATTGCTCGAGCCCCCCTTCAACTCTATTCCTATGGAATTGTTCTCAAGATTGTTGTTGGTTATTGTATTTCCCACCGACGACATCATTCGAATAGCCCCCGTGAAATTTACGATTTGATTATTAGAGAAATAGTTGTAGCAGCCTGCATCGAACCCTTCAATGTAAACACTGTAATGCCATCTTTGGATTGCAGGATTAACAACATCAACTTTACCGTTAAGACAATTAACGAGATAGTTGCCTGTCACGTTTAGATGGTTAGCACGTAAAAGCAAGGATATGTTAGCAGATATGTAGTTATCACAGATAGTGCAATAATCGCCTGTTGCTTGAATGCCACTCTCAAACTCAACTATCTTAAGGTTTTTAACAGTTGAATTGACTGAATTCAGCTCAATTGCTCCATGGTTTCCTGGACCAACCAAAAAATATCCTGCGCCATCCAGAGTGATGCCGTCTCTTTGGATGAGAATGGAGTTGGAAATGTTTTGAGTAAACGTATAAACTAAACCGTCAACTTTCAGCACATTTGCAGATGCGTTGGGCCAGAGGCTTCCGTCAGGTTTAATGTAAATGTAGTCATGCAGGTTTAACCCCTCAGTGGTTAGAGGATTATAATCGGCAACTACCGGGGCTGTCTGGATTGGTGGAGTGCTAAAATAGAAAATGTAAGATACTGCAGCTGAAGAGACAATTAATGTTGCTGCAAATATTAAGGTTACATGTGAACGAAAACTTGCGGCTCCGATTCGTCTGGTCTGCAAAGGCTCCTTAGGAAGCCACCCCTTAATGCGGTTATGAAAACTGTGTTTTGCCTTCATGTTTTCAACTCCGGGACCAACTGGCAAAAAATCGTGTGAGCCAACTTGGCGGGGTGCATTTTTTCCATGCCCTCAACTTCTACGCCTCTTTCGCGGGCAATGTCAAGTAGGTATTGCCGTGTCTGGTTGAGGAATGTGGGGTCGGTAACTTCTTCGGGGTTGTCGTGCCAGTACCAGACTTTTATGCCGTGGCTGGTGGTGTAGGTGACGATGGCTTTGCGTTTTAGGGCTGGGTGGTAACCTAGCAGGATGGCTTGTTTAGGGTATAGGTGGGTGATTTGGAGGTCGTTTGTTTGGGCTACGTCGAGGAGGGTGGTGGAGAGTTTGGCTTCGGCTTGGAGTTTGGTTTGGTTTATGAATTGGCGTGTGGTGTTTAGTTTTTCGGCTATGGCTGTTATGGTTAGTCCTTTGCTGAGTAGGGACCAGACGGTTTTTTGTTGTTGGCTTAGGGGTGATGATAGGGAGCATGCGTTTACCATGGGTTATCACGCTTCACTGTAAATAACAGTATGTTTACAAGTATTTATCTTTAACCCCTAAAAAACCAAACACTAAACCAGCAACCCAAAAAAACCAACACAGAAACAGTTAATACCCCACAAAAAACTAGACTACTGGTAATTCTATGAAGTTTTTTACAGTAACAGACCAATCCAGCACAGAACACAAAATACTTGTAATCAACATAACCGAAAGCGAATACAACGACCTAGTCGGCCAATGCGAAAAATGCATGCCAACCCTCTTCTTTTCAAGCCTCATCCGCGCTGGCCACCCATACGTAGTAGTAGATTTCGGCCCGGGCGGCTGGAAAACAGCCATAGCCCTTGACGAGGAGTCAGAAGATGGCCATAGAATCGGCGACGAACTGGGCATGGGCGAGGTCTTAACAGTCATTTTAACATCTAAACCTAACGCCGTGAAAATCTCAAAAGACAAAGCCTACATGAACGTGCCCATCGAACAAGTTATCATTTTTAGTTTCCTTTACACCGCCGACATAGCCCAAAACTATGCAGTCTACAACATGTACAAGCAACCCAAAAGCGAATAACCGTTTCAGCGTAGGTACTGTTTAAACCAGTCAACAGAAAACTCTGCAACTTCATCAAGTTTTCCCGGTTCCTCAAACAGGTGCGTAGCCCCCGGAACGATAACAAGTTTCTTTTCAGCAGTCATCATGTCTAACGCTTGCTGATTCAACTCTATAACATCCGTATCATCGCCTCCAACAATCAAAAGCGTGGGCGCATTAACCTGACCAAGAAAGTCTACTGCAAGGTCGGGTCTGCCACCACGGGAAACAACCGCTTTAATTTCGCTTGGAAGTTTTGCCGCCGCAATCAAAGCTGCCGCAGCGCCTGTGCTTGCCCCAAAATAGCCAAACGCCATGTTTTTGGTTGACGGGTCAATTTTTAACCATTCAGTTGCAGCGATTAAACGTTCCGCAAGCAAGCCAATGTTGAAGCGGTATTCAGCAGTAGACACGTCGATTTCTTCCTCTTCAGTGGTTAGCAAGTCGATAAGCAGGGTTGCAAAACCGTTGTCGTTGAAGGTTTTTGAGACATACTGGTTTCTTGGGCTAAACCGGCTGCTGCCGCTTCCGTGGGCAAAAGTTACAACTGCCGACGCGTTGGGCGGTAAAGTGAGATTTCCCTCGATTGCAGAGTTTGCTGTAACTGGGATTCTAATTTGGGTAATCGTTGTTTCAATCATGTTTTTCACCTCTGAGCAGGCTTAAGAACTTGACTTTGCCGGTTCCTTTTCAGTAAGTCGATTACTTCGTAATCGTTGGTTTGGGCAAAATCGTCATAAAACTCGCCTATAGCATAGAACGATTCGGGCATGTAGAGGCAAACTACGCGGTCGGCTTGGCGTTTTAGTTCTTCAATCGTTGAAGGTGGTCCAACTGGCACGGCGGCGGTTACAGACTTTGCTCCCTTATTTTTGACTGAAGCAAGTGCAGCTTTCATGGTGGCTCCAGTTGCGATTCCGTCGTCGACAACTATTACATCTCTGTCTTTAAGGTTCGGGTACGGCTCATTTTGGCGGTACAATTGCATTCTTCGTTGAATTTCCAGTTTCTGATTCACGCTTTCCCGTTCAACGTAATTTTGGGGAACGTTTAGGTAGGACATCAAGTTTTCATCCAGAATGGCTGTGCCGTCTTCAGTCATGGCGCCTATGGCTAACTCTGGGTTTCCCGGTGCCCCAATTTTTCTTGGAATAATCACGTCTAAAGGTAACCCTAACATTTCGGCGACTTCAAAACCGACGACCACTCCGCCTCGTGGAATAGCTAAAACTAAACCGTCCATAAAAACTTGCGTTTTAAGAGCTTGAGCCAGTCTTTGCCCAGCATCAATACGGTTTGAAAAGTATGGCACCAGTTTTCCTCCTTAAAAACCTGCAATAATATATTTGCTGTTAGATTGTTAAATATTATTCTAAACCCGTTTGTAGACGATGCGAAGCAGTCACAAAAGTTTGAAAACTCCAAAAGGATGTTCTAGCGTGGAGTCTTTTGTTTTGGCAACCAATATTTCTTCGTTAGATAGAGCCGTGCAAAACGCGGTACTGTGGCTAAACGATATTCAAGACGAGACGCAGTGGGAAGACCGCGAAATCGTGTACAAAGCCACAAAAGCAGTCTTGCAAACAATACGTGACCGTTTACCCCCAGGTGAACTGTTTCATTTCTCAGCTAACCTGCCAATCATTTTTAAGGGCATCCTTTTTGACAGTTATGACCCCGACCAAAATCTGGAACTTAAAACCGAAGAAGAATTTTATAAACAAGTTCAAAACCACTACGACGCTCAAATGCGCGACATAATCAGCGCTCAAGAAGCCACACGTGGCGTCATCAACACGCTTATTAAAAGAATCGGCGAGGGCGAAATGAATAAAGTTGCTGATACAATGCCGTTGAAGCTTAAACCGCTTTTCCAGCACAGAAACCGACCTTATTCAATAGAGACAGCAAGCGTCACAAGTTAAACAACGTTTTCACAGTCTTGGCAGACGCTTTTCTTGTTTTTCTTGAAAGGGTAACATGCAGTTTTGGAAACCATAGTTTGCAATCTTGTTAGCGTTTGTATGTTAATTGTTCATTTAATAAATACTTGTGCAGTTTTTTCAGCCCTGAAATTAAGAAACGCTTAACTGTTGCAACTTAAATACTATCTGGGTGAGACGAGATAATGCCATCCTTTGGACTATTCCGCAAGCAAAATAATCCTGACCAGCCAAAGCAAACAGCCGAAAACCAAGAAGCTGAACAAACAGAAACCGTAACTCAAGAGGCTCCAGTTGAAGAAAACACGCCTCAAGAAGAAGCCCCAATTGCTCAACCAGAAAACCCAGCCACAAGTGAGCCTACAGTTGAGGCTACACAACCGCCTGATCCTGAAGAGCCGCTTCAAACAATTGCATGTAAAACATACCTTAAAGCTATGCCTCTTCGTGACCTATCAGATATCGAAGAAATTAAAACCGAAGTCCAAAACGGCAACATACTAATTTTACGCATTACGCCTCTTGCAACCAAAAGCATTGAATCCGTCAAAAGCGCCGTAAACGAGCTTTATGCATTCACAGAATCAATCGGGGGAGACATTGCACGTTTAGGAGAAGAACGCGTCGTTATTTGTCCTAAAAATATAAGAATTTGGCGTGAAAAAGCGCCAGTAAAAAATGAGTCGCTGTCTACTACAGTAGCCTAAATGTTTCAAGCGATGCTGGTACTGTAGAGCGTATGCCTGCTTTGTTTTCAAGGAAGTTTGCGAAGCTTAAGGTTTTCTGTTTTTCGCCGTGGACGATAAAGATGCGTTCGGGTTTTGGGTTTAAGTGTGTTATGTAGTTTACTAGTTGTCGTCTGTCTGAGTGTCCTGAGAATCCGTCGATTTTTTCTGTTTGCATTTTAACTTGGATAGCAACCATTTTGCCTTCATTGTCCATCATTGTTACTTCGTTAACGCCTTTCTGGACACGTCTACCCATGGTTCCTTCAATTTGATAGCTGACAAAGATGATTGTGTTGCGTTCGTCGCTTGCCCAATTTTTGAAGTATTCAATTACCGGTCCACCTTCAAGCATACCCGAGGTTGCAAGAACAATGCATGGTTCACCTTCCATGATGCTTTGCCTTACGCTTGGGTGCTCCACGATTGTGAAGTAGTCAGACTGGAACGGATTAACTTCTTCATGCAGAATGCTGTGGCGTACTTCTCTACCAAGGTATTCGGGGTAAGCGGTGTGAATTGCGGTTGCTTCACTAATCATGCCTTCAATGAAGACGGGAGCTTCTTTCATCATGCCTCGTTTCATGTAGCCGTCAATGATTAGCATAACTTCTTGGGCTCTGCCAACTGCTGGAACTGGAATGAGGACTTTGCCTTTGCGTTCCAAGGTTTGATTAATGATTTTTGTTAAGTGCTCTTCTGATTCTACACGTGAGGGTGTAACGTCGTCTGCGCCACCGTAAGTTGATTCGGTGATGACTGTTTCTATGCGTGGAAACTCGGTTGTCGCTGCTTCAAGTAGCATGGTTCTGCCGAATTTGTAGTCGCCGGTGTAAACAATGTTGTGTAAGCCTTCGCCGATGTGCAAGTGAAGCATTGAAGCGCCAAGGATGTGGCCTGAATTGTGCAGTGTTAAACGGATGTCTGGTGCAATATCAGTGACAACACCAAAACGTAGAGGAATAGTGTGAAGGACGCATTCGCGAACATCCTTTTGGTCATAGTAGGGTGTAACGCCTTGTTTGCTGGCTACATCCAAATAGTCCATCTGCAGCATAGTCATCAAGTTTGACGTGGGCGCTGAACAGTACACTGGACCATCATAACCGTACTTGTAAAGGAAAGGTACGAGTCCACAGTGGTCAAGGTGCGCGTGGCTAATAACCACAGCGTCAAGGTTGTCTATTTGAAATTCTGGCGAATCAAAACGTGGGAAAGACTCAAACGGCCTGTTTGAACCTGGGTTGATGCCGCAGTCTAAAAGCACGCTGCTTTCACGGGTTTTGACTAGGAAACATGAGCGTCCAACTTCCTGTGCACCGCCTAAAACGGTCATGCGGATGTCGCCGACTTCATAAGTTTTTGGTCTAAATATGCGTTCACCGACAGTGCGCAGAATTCTTTCGCGTTCCTTGCTTTCTGAATGCAAGTAGTGACGCATGTGAGTAACAATTTTTGATTTAATAGGTGGACTTCTCAGAACATGTGGGCGCCACTTGGTTTTCTTAATGATATCTTGCAGTACAGCGCCGCTTCTGCCGATGACTAAGCCTGGTTTTTTGGTTTCAATAATTATTTCGCCCAGACTTGGGTCAAAATTGATGTCGGTTATTTCTGCTTCTGGAGCAATTAGTTCCCGCGTGATTTTTTCGGCTTCCGTTTCAGGCAACCTTACAGAAGGGTCTGGCCTGACAACAATTCTTTTGCGTATAACACCAACTATTTCAGCGATTACGCTGCTTTGGTCAACCAATATTTCTGGTTTTTTGGTGTAAACTGAAAGCATTGGTCCCTCGTATTCTATTCGAGTAACTTCTGCTTCTCTTGGAACATGCTGTAAAATATAATGGGTTATTTCTAACTTGTCTTTATCTTTATCTTGTGCTCTTGCTGCTGTTGATCTTGCCACGATTTTTAACTTCCCAAGAGTTCGCGTTTTTCTGTTTCTGTAAGTTCTTTGTATCCTTTAGCGTCTATTACGGTGATGTTGTAACTGTTGCCGCTTGCAACGTCACGTTTCATAGCAGCGTTTACTGCTTTAGCAATTGTAGGCAACAACTCTTTGATTGTTAAGCCTTCACGGTACTTGTCTTCCAAGATGCCGTAAGCTACAGGTGAACCTGAACCTGTTGAAACAGATTTTTCCTCCATCAAGCTACCGTAAGGATCCAGATTGTAAACATGAGGTCCAGTTTCATCAATGCCGCCGACTAGAACCTGAGTTGACAAGGGAATGTACCTGTTATTGAACAGGATATTAGCGACAAGGCGTGCTGCGGCTGCAACTGGCATTGGACGGTTCATGTTTATCTTGTAAAGTTTTGCGTTAGCGGTTAAGATGTCTACTACTCTTTGGGCGTCGGCGACTGTTCCCGCAATTGTCATTCCTAAATGGTCGTCGACTTTGTAGACTTTTTTTCCGAATTTGTGGGCAACATAGTATCCCATGGTTACTCGGGTGTCTGATGCGAGAATTACTCCGTCAGTACAAACGACACCTATTGTTGTTGTTCCTTTAAGGACTAGTTCGCTAGCAGCATTATTTTGTGATGACATTTATTTTATGTTCTCCCTAAAATTGATTTAATTGTGGAATGGTGGATATCATCCCATAGGAAGTAGCATGATGATATCGTTCTGTGAGCCTAATTAATATTACGGTAACCTGAAAAAGACAATAAAGATGATTATTTGTCTAATTTCACCCTTAAATCAAAAAAGTTTAAACACCAAAAAACCGATTTTATACTGCCCTAAAACAGTAAGTGAGCAAACTTGACGTT
Source organism: Bathyarchaeia archaeon (assembly GCA_042296865.1). Taxonomy (GTDB): domain Archaea; phylum Thermoproteota; class Bathyarchaeia; order Bathyarchaeales; family Bathycorpusculaceae; genus Bathycorpusculum. The sequence continues at coordinate 1,392,742 of CP170178.1, forward strand.
ACCTTATCACTACATGCAGCTTCCCCGAGAAGTCATTGTTGGAAACGGCGTCCTTAACAGGGTAACCGAAGTCACGCAACGGTTAAACCTTAAAGGCGTTGCCTTAATTATTTCCGGTACCAGAAGTTATGAGGTTGCGGGCAAACATGTTTATGATCTTCTTGAACAGGCAGGAATGGACCCTTTCGGACTGCTTGTTGAAACCATAACAATGAAGGATATAGCGTTAATTGAAGAACAAATCGCTAGCCTTAAACCTCAAGCATTATTTGGGGTGGGTGGCGGAACAATAATTGATGCTACAAAAGTCAGCGGTGGCAAACAAAACATTCCATTCATTAGTATTCCAACCACGGTTTCTCATGACGGAATAGCCAGTCCGCTTGCTTCAATCAAAGGCGCCGATAAACCCTACTCAATAATGGCTCAAGCACCTCTTGCAATAATCGCAGACACCGACATTATTTCTCGGGCGCCTTGGCGTTCAGTAATAAGCGGTTGTGGAGACGTAATAGCCAAATACACCGCTGTAAAAGACTGGAAACTTGCACATTTAGAAAAAAACGAGTACTACGGCGAATACGCTGCAAGCTTAGCATTAATGAGTGCCAAACTGATTACAGAAAATGCTTCCATAATAAAACCAGAAAATGTCGGCGGTTTACGCGTTTTGCTTGAGGCTTTGATTAGTTGCGGCGTTGCCATGAGCATTGCAGGAAGCAGTCGTCCTTGCAGCGGTTCTGAGCACCTGTTTAGTCACGCTTTAGACATGGTTAGCTCTAGCCACGCAATGCATGGTGAACAAGCCGGAATAGGTTCAATCTTGACGGCTTTTCTTCACGGAACAAACTGGCAACGGATTAAAGGCACACTTAAACAGATTGGAGCACCTACAACCGCTAAAGAATTAGGCGTAAAGGATGAAGATGTAGTCAAAGCTTTAGAGTTAGCTGCAACCATCCGTCCTGAACGGTACACTATTCTGCATAAACTGGGACTTAACTATGAAGCATGCCAAACAGTTGCCAAAGCAACAAAAGTGATTGATTAAGGCGTCTTTTGTAGTGGCTCAATAAGTCCAAACTGGTTGCCTTCGGGATCCATTGCTGCTGCTACCCATCCAACATCGGGGACTTCCATTTTTGGGGAAATGACCTTCCCACCGAGCTTTTCAATTTTTGCTAAAAAGTCAGTGATTGATTCTACAGCGTAATAATTTAGGGGTTTTACATCTGGCTGAGGTTTTTTGTACATGCCACCGTTTATGCCTGGATGCTGAAGCATGCCTTTTTCGTCGGTAGGGACAGTTTGAATTATCCAGTAATCTATTGGTCCAGGGTACTGAAAGATTTTCCAGCCGAAAAGCTGTTCATAAAACAGTCTAAGTTTTTCAACATCAATTGCTGGGATTTCAAAATGAATTACTGTATGATCCATTTTGCTCCTACTTCACCTCCAAGTGAAATCACCTTTTTTCGGAGTAAATCAGAGAATGATAAATATACTATAAGCAGATTGGCGGATTTAATCTTTGTTTTCTTTAACTAACAAAACACTAAAAAGAAAAAGGTTAGCTAAGTTAGAATTCAACTGCAAACTTACATTCTGAAGCACCGGAAACCGCGCTTTCCAGCAACTTGACGTTTACAGGTTTACAAGTGATGGCTTCCCAATACTTTTTGATGAAACCTTCTGAGCAGTGGCAGTACGTTTTGGACATGGTAACGTTACTTGGTAACGCTCGGATTAAGCCACAGTAACAACGCATCGGATGAGTAAACGCTTGTGGAGTATAAATGTGAATCAACCTGCTGTCATCCTGTTCATAACGGGTGCCTTTTTGTGGCTTTTCAATTTCTGATTTAAGAAACTCCTCAAATGTTCCAAATTTTTTGCATCTATCTAGGGCTTTTTGGAGTACACGCTTGTTTATTTCAGCACAGTTTGCCCCGCAGTTGTTCATGATTTGGACTCTTTTTTCGTTAGGCACCGATGCATCTAATCGGTCCATAGCGTCTTTTGTCCAGAGAGCCATTTTTTTCTTGTCAGTTTTTTCAGTAATGTCTTCACTACCAGCCATAACTTTTTGGCATGCTTCAGCGCCAGCATAATACTCAATATTTTTTTCGATGGGGATAAGCATCTTGTACTTCAAAGTAATCTGCTCCAAAGACGTGTAACCGTTAGGGTAATAAAAAGATTAATGCAGCATAAATGCTAACTTGACTACTTTAAAACAACTGGCGATATGATTCTTAGACAAGAAAATGAAAAAATAGTTTAAAAAAGGATTGTTAAACGCTCAAACAAGCGTTTACTCTTTTGTTTCGTCTGGAGTTGCTTCTGCTGCTGGTTCAGCTGGCGCTTCAGGTGCAGATTCTGCTTCTGGAGCTGGCGCTGGTTCAGGCGCTGGTGCAACTGCTGCTGGTTTTGGTTCTGCTTTGAAGGTTTCAACGAACTGTGTTTGTGCAAGGTCTGGTAGGTATTTCTGGATGTCCATGGCGATGCCGCGTTTTGCGATTTGGATGCCTTCAACGTAGAAGGTGTCTTCTGGCATGTCAACGGTTAGGTTGCTGTTTTGGATTGTGATTTTGAATTTTTCTTGGTCAACCACTGGAACGCGTCTGTGTACGAGTGCAAGGATTTTTTCTTCGCTGCTGTCAAGTTTCTTTTGAGTGGTAACTTCGTAAATGAGGGTTCTTCCAGCTAAGGGTGGGTTGAAGTCTAAGAGGACTCTTCCTGCGCCGATGGAGCGGACGCTGGCCATTTTGCCTTGATATTCGATGCGTGCTCCAATGATTGGGTTAATCTCTTTTGCCAGTAATTGGCGTAATGGGACACGTTTGATTTTTTCTGGGTCTCTTTGGCCAAATGCTTTGTCGGCTGGAATTTCAACTGTTTCCTGTTTCTCTGTTTCCATACCTAAAAGTGCATCGTCTAAAGCTTTTAGAACCCAGCCTTCGCCTATAACGACAAGTTTAGGCTCGTATAATTCGCCTTCTTTGTGAAGGTGTTCTTTTTTTGCTACTTCTTCATATGTTGTGTCGAAAACTTCGTTTGTTTCCTTGACTTTTCCAGTGTAATTAATTAGTATGAAGTCTCCCTTTTGAAAGGTCATTCTTGAATCATCCTTTAGATATACGGGCGAATTTAAGTTTCAAACGCGAATAAAAACTTATCGAGCCCGAAAACGCTGGCTACCACAATACTATAGCCTCCTTAACTAAAATAGTCTTTCTATATTCCAGCATTAAGCGTTGACCTGTTCTCACTTTCAAAGACTGCTAAACATAGCCAGACAATTAAACCCTATTTTTAATAATTTTGTTCTTTGAATTTTTCGAGCTGCAGTTGCAAATCCCCAATTTTGATTTGAACCTCCGGTTTTCTACACACATGTGCGAACGCCTGCATGTTTGCATATATGGCGTAGTCAATTGGGTCAACTTTTTCAGGGACATCTCCAAAACTTGAAACTTCAAACATTAACTGTTTTTGAATGTCTGAGTATAGTTCAAATGCATCTTTGAGGTTGGGGTTTTTTGGTTGGTAGCTGAAGTATTGTTGTGGCGCGAACCATGTTGCGGTTGAACGGTAAAGTTTCTTCTCTAGGTTGCCAACTTTTTGTGTGGCTACTATTTCTATGAGGTCAGCTTTGAGGAGCTTTTGCATTCTCCGCCAGATTTTTAGTGTGGGCATGTTTAGTTTTTCGGCGAGTTCTGAGGTGGATTGTTGTTTGTCTACGAGTTCTTTTAGTATGGCTTGGTTGAAGGGGTCGGAGACAAGTTTGTTGCCTTGTTGGTCCAGTATTTTTACCAGTTTCATAAAATGAAAACGGTTTCATCTACCTTAAATATTTATTGTTACATAATAAAATAAAACAAGGGGATGAAAACCCTATGATAGAAACCGAAAACCTAACCCGACAATACGGCAACCTGACAGCAGTAGACAGCGTCAGCCTAAAAATAGACAAAGGAGAAGTATTCGGCTTCCTAGGACCAAACGGCGCCGGAAAAACCACCACCATCCGCATGCTCGCATGCCTAATCTCACCAACCAAAGGCACAGCCACCGTAGCAGGCTACAACATACAAAAAGACCCCCTAAAAGTCCGCCAATCAGTAGGCATACTAACCGAAAACCCAAGCCTATACGAACGCTTAACCGCCTACGAAAACATGGACTTCTTCGCCCAAGCCTACGGCATAACCGACCCAGCGGAACGCCAGAAAAGAATCCAAGAACTGCTCGAGTTCTTCAACCTTTGGGACAGAAAAAACGACAAGGCAGGCACGTTTAGCAAAGGCATGAAACAGAAACTGGCAATCATCCGTGCAACCGTACATAGACCGCCCGTGCTGTTTCTGGATGAACCCACCGCTGGATTAGACCCGGAATCAGCCAAAGAAATCCGTGACCTAATGGCGCAACTTAGCAAACGCGAAAAATGCACCATTCTGCTAAGCACACATCACCTTGAAGATGCTGAGAAACTGTGCAACCGTGTGATGATGATGAACAAAGGACGCTGCCTCCTCATTGGTACACCTGACGGTTTAAGAGAAAAAATGACAACTCGCCCCGTAATCCAAATTGATTTAACGCAAGTAACAAGCAAGATACTCCAAGCTGTAAAAGCAAACCACAACGTCAAAGACGTTAACACAAAACCAGAAGAAGCCTCCCTGCTAATCGGCGTTGAAAACCCACGCACAGCGACTCCCGAGATAGTTCGGGCCATCGTTGAGGCTAACGGGCAAATTCTTGGAGTAAACACTTTCCGTGCTTCACTTGAAGAAGCATACCTTAAACTCATCAAAGGAGGAGAAACACAATGAAATTCCACAATGCATTGCTCGTATTCAAAAAAGACTGGCTTGAAATAAAACGCAACTGGCAAGTCCTGCTGCCCATAATTATTCTGCCATTAATCTTCTCAATAGTGTTCCCAGTAATCATTGCAGGCATCGGAAACGCACCCGTAACCAACGTGAGCGGCGGCGACCAAGACTTTGCTTCGCTAATTCCAAACCTGCCACCAGATGTTCAAGAAATGCTTGCAAACATGGATGCTAACAAGTCGATGGTGTACATTATGGTGCTGTACTTCTTTGCACCGTTCTTCCTGATCATTCCAGTGATGGCTTCAAGCGTAATTGGTTCAGACAGTTTCGCCGGAGAAAGAGAAAGAAAAACAATTGAGGCACTCCTTGCAACACCAATCAGCGACAGCGAACTATTGCTTGGCAAAATCCTTGTCAGCTTCATCCCCGCCATGATAGTAACATTCGTAGCTTTCGGCATTTACGCGGTAATTGTTGATGCATTAACCTTTAGTATGTTCGGAGGTGTATTGCTGCTTCCAAACGTTAACTGGCTCATCATGATGCTTGGCGTAACCCCAGTCATTGCACTTTGCAGCATAGGCTTAACGGTGATGATATCAGCTAAAGTAAAAGGCTTCAAAGAAGCGCAACAAATCAGCGTCGTACTATTGCTTCCAGTACTGGGCTTAGTGTTCGCACAAATCAGCGGCATACTGGTGCTTGGTCCACTGATACTTACCGCGCTCATCGGCATATTCGCAGCTGTCGACGTTGGCATCTTCTACTTAAGCATGAAAATCTTTAGAAGAGAAGAAATCCTCGCCAAACAATAAGCTTACTCACTTATCAGTTTGGCAGCGTTCCAGTATTTGTCGCTGACATAATGCAGCGTCTTAATTACTGGCCCCTTTTTTGTTTCCCGAAGTGTTGCAGCGTCAAGCATGCTCTCACCCAACGCTAACGCTTTACCATGCTTTTCATCCACAACCACCAACAAGTCGCCTTGCCCGAATTCGCCTTCAACCCGTCGGATTCCTGGAGCCATCACGTTAGCGCCCTTACAAACGTAAGGAACGGCACCCATGTCTACAGTGATTTTGGGGGCAGCGTTCACGAATTCGGTGAAGCCTAAAAGCGGCAACAAGACGTCGGATTTGAACATTACAGGTTTACCGTTGACAAGGTAAATTTGACCGGTTTCTGATTCGACTACTTCAATGTTTACTTTACTGCCAAATAAAACGTCTAAATCAAGTTTTAACCGTTGGGAGGCTTCGTTTATGATTTGTTTGGCGTCTTTAGATTTTAAGGAGTAACGTCGCTGTTTTGACGGCATAAATTAACCTGCACATAGCGTAAAGTTTGAGGGTTAATTAATTTTTTCCACATTTTCGGCAGTGCCTATTTGAGTGGCTTTCTTTTTCATGATTCTTTTTGCAAGTTTGCCTAAATCAACTTTGAGCAGAATAACTGTGATGATAATAGTTAAAACTATGGATATGACTATCATCGCTTCCTGACTTAGCCAACCTGAGAAGGCGTTGCCGAGTTGGTTTCCTAAGAATGCTCCTAACAATGTGATTGAAAGTTTACCTAAAAAGTAGGCTGAAAAGAATTTTGGGATACTGTACTTCATTAGTCCTAGTGGGATAACGATTGGTTCATCTGGAATAGGTGTTGCAGCTGCTATGTAAAGAAGAAAAAATGCCCATTTTCTAACTTTTGCAGCATCAGCGTCGAGCCGCGCTCTTCTTTTCTCGTTAAGGTGTTTGCCGACAAAAAACGTGACTCCGTAATGGATGCCTTTTGCTAAGGTTGCACCTAACGCTACAAGAATTGCAACAAGTAACAATGAGGTTGGACTTGTGTTGCCTAATGCGATTGCAGCAGTTGAGGCAATAAACAAGTTTGATGGCCCCATAAACGGTATTAGATTCAACCCGAAAGACCCTAAGAAAATAAAAATTAACTCAATTATCGCATCCATTTTCGGGTTTCACCATCCTCTTTCTAAAAACAAGGATGCCACGAGACTTATAAGTACAAGCGTGTAACATTCCATTTATACCCAGCGTTATTGCTCACCAACTGCACATACATGTTTTAGATGAGTTTTAACCTGTTTTTGAACATGTTTAAATCTAATAACTCATGAGTAGGACTTGTACTGTTTGACTAGGTGTTGCCTGATGAGGACAAAAATTGGCGGTAAGCAATCACTCGGATTTCTGTTTACATGCCTTTTCTTATTGACTTTATTTACAGCTCAATGCAACACAGCAAGCGGAATGGCTAGCATAGACTGGGAGACTCACCCGTATATTCCAAGGGTAGGAGAAACAGTTGTTTTCAATACGACAAACTCCAATATTTGGGCAAACGAGACTTTTGGACCACTGTATTACGCCTACTCTTGGGACTTTGGTGACGGCAGCGAAGTTGCCAACGGAGACGTAGTAAGTCACACATACAGTAGTCCGGGCAATTACACAATCTCAATGAATACAACAGATAAAACCACAGGTCAATGGGGCGGCACTCAAAGAATTTTAACTGTAAAAGAGAGAACCCCACTCATTGTTTATGCTTCTTTAAATTCAGATCGAGTACTCATTGGTCAAGACGCAATAATAAGCGGTAACTTAACAAATGACCTAACAGGGGAGGGAGTATATGGCGAAACATTGCAGCTTTTCTGGAATACGAATCCTTGGGAGGAAAATTGGCGTGAAATCGGCCAAGTTAAAACTGGTGACGGTGGCGAGTTTTTAGTGACATGGAAACCGCCAGAAAGCAATAAATTTCAAATCAGAGTGTCCTGGGCTGGAAATGCAAGTTATCCCCCAACAAGCAGCTACGTCATACTAACAGTTTTTCGGTTAGGTGACTTGATTACGGGTTTTAACTCGAACTCGACAATAACCAAACTAAACTTTAACTTGACTACTCAACTGCTCACTTTTTCCGTAAGCGGTCCAGACGACACAAAAGGTTATGTTAATATCACCTTAAACAAAAATTCTGCGTTTAACCCTCAAAACATCATCGTGCAAATAGACAACAATACAATACCTTACACGTATTCATCACTTGACGAGAACACATGGCTGGTAACAATTAACTATTCACACAGCATTCATGATGTTCTTGTATCTCTTAATCGGAACACAATTCCAGAGTATCCAACAGCCTCATTTATTGTAACAGTCATTATTGCTTTAACAATGCTCTCCGCTGTTCTACTAAAGAAACAAGACAAACTAAAACGTCAGAGTACAGCGAATAAATATAGAGTGCCTATGCGAACAAAATTAATTACCATTTTGATAGTGATGTTTGTGTCATTAATCATGGCGCCGTTTTGTGTTACCCAATCGGTAGCCAATCCCGATATGTGGCAACCGCCTAGATAAACTATAGTATGCCCAATGGAAGGTAAAATTTACAATACGAATGTTCCTTTAGCTATTAATATTACGCTATTTCCAAATTTGGTAAGCCGAGAAATGCTGACAGATCTTTATTATTGCTTGGATGAAAGCCCTCAAATAAAATTGTTGGAAACTTGTAATAAAACTGATGAAATACTCACAAGTGAAATACTTCATAACTTAAGCGACGGAAACCATTCACTTTCTGTTCATGGAGAAACCAATTGGGGTAACACTGTCACTTCAAATGTTACCTTCTGTGTTAATTCAAACATGCCAGTTAGTGACAACACACCACCTAAAGCAACTATTATATTCCCTGAAAATGAAACGTATTTTTCAGTTGGATTTAAGATAGATTTAACTTTTCAGACAAATAAGCCCTTAACATGGGCACGATTTAGTCTTGGCAATCAAGCTAATGAAACAATATTTGGCAATACAACAATTAACAAGTTTGCTCCAGCGGGTAAACATAATATGAGAGTGTATTTTGCGGATTATAAAGGTAATATTGGTGCCTCAGAAATTATACATTTTACAACTATTTTTTTAACCGAAGAGGGACTGCCATCACCCATAGCACCAGTCATTTCTATCGAAAACCCTAAAAACATGACCTATACCAAAAATGAAGTTCCCCTCAGTTTTCTATTAAACGAACCCATTTCCATTGACGGCTCTAAACCGAATTATCCTGACGTATCCCGAATTATTTATTGTTTGGATGGACAAAACAACATTACTGTGACTGAAGATACTGTTCTAAAGGATTTATCAAATGGTCAACACAGCGTTATAGTCTATGCTGAAGACGTTCATGGAAATACTGGTGCTTCTGAAACAATATTTTTTTCGGTTCAGTCTGAAATTTTCCCTGTGTTGAATGTGGCAGCTTTGATATGCGGTTCCGCTATACTGGCTATCGCTGTTTTCTTTTATTCGAGAAAAACCAAATCCAGAAGAAAAGGCATTTCTGGACTAATGTTAATGCATGCAAGGGAGAAATGGTATAACTCTAAAAAGCTTAGATAGGTTTAAATGTCGAGAGTTCAAGTATAGAAAGAGATAAAGATACTTGAGGATTCCAATATGAGCGAAATGACAACTGAAATCCTTGAACAGAACCTCAGCAAAATCGTACTTGTACGGTTAAAAGGCGGAAAAAGCCTCAGAGGCAGGCTGAAGGGTTTCGATCAACACTTAAATCTGGTTCTAGAAGAAACAGAAGACACTACAGTCGTAGAAAATCAACGAAAACTAGGATTAATTATTGTCCGCGGAGACAACGTAGTCCTTATTTCGCCTCCACCACGGTGATTTAAATGGGTAAAGGAACGCCATCAATGGGCAAGCGTCAGGGCAAAACTGTCCACATAAAATGCAGACGCTGCGGAAGAAGAGCTTACCATGTACGCCATAAGCGTTGTGCAGCTTGCGGTTACGGTGCAACCACAACCATGCGTCACTACAACTGGCAAAGAAAAACTCTGCAACGCGTAAGAGTTGTCTAACCAGCCTTCTTAACTTTTAAAGCTAATTTTTAGTTATAGCTTCTTTTTTGTTTTGTCCTCTTTAGGGTGTTTTGCTTGTTCATATTTGCCGCCTATTAGAGGTTCTATGTTGAAACCTAAGAGGGGTAGAGTGAAAACCAGCCTATTTGTAGTCTAATATTCAATCTATGCAAAAACCTATAGGGGGTAGGTCAGTAATGGCGCTTTTTCAAAGCATAAACATGATTTTTAAAAACACAAAACATGACATGAAAAAGACCACAAAGTATATTTTTGTTAAGGGAACTCTTAACCCAAACCCGTGAAACGCAACGGAGCCTACAGTTATGGCAATCGAAGCAGTCATATTTGATTTAGACGGAACATTAGCCAATTTTAACCTTGACTACAAAACCCTCCGAGTGGAAGTAAGAAACCATCTGCACGCAAGAGGCGTACCAGCATCCGTCATTTCTGCAAGAGAAAGCATATTTGAAATGCTGCAAAAAGCAGAAGTCTTTTTTAGAAACGCCACCAAAAGCGACGAAGCCTTCATTGAAGTCCAAAAAGAAGCTTTAGCCATCGCAGAAAAGTTTGAGGTTGAAGCTGCAGCATGCACCAGCCTAATGCCAGGCACTTACGACATGCTCAAAACACTCAAACAAATGGGCATACGGCTTGGTTTATGCACGATAAACAGTCAAAAAGCCGCCAACAACATCCTGCAACGGTTCCAAATCGCAGGTTTCTTTGACGCAGTAGTTCCAAGAGACCAAGTTAAACGGGTAAAGCCTAACCCTGAACATTTTGAAGCAACCCTAAAAGCCCTAAAAGCTCATCCAGAAAACACGCTGGTTATCGGCGATAGCATTGTTGACATGCAAAGCGCCAAAGACATTAAAGCCGTAGCAGTTGGCATCCCTACGGGAACCGCAAAAATGGAGCAGTTAACACGCAGCGGCGCCAACTATATAATAACAGCAATTTCTGACTTACCACTGCTTGTACAGAAAATAAATAAAGAAAAAGAAGAAAATTAAGCCAAAGTTATAACGCCGTCTTTAACAGATAGTTTTCTTTCCCGCACTAGACGTTTTAGGATTTCGTTAAAGTACTCTTTTGATTTGTCTGTGGAATGGTTTAAACCGAAGACTTTAGCGGTTTCAGCCACTAACGACTCGTCACTTATGCCTAAAGCGTATTGGGCGATAAGTTTCATGGCGGCTTCAACTTCTTCAGGTGGAATATGCTCGAGTTTGCGTTTGGTTTCAGGAATGCCTTCGACAGGGATGCGGATTTGAACGTCTTTCTGCTGAACCGACCATAAAAAGCTGCCTTTAATTGCAACTTTTTGGTCTCTAAGCAACGCGTTAAGGGCTTCTTGAACGGCGTGACTAATTTTTGGCGTTACACGTTTAAGTCCCCAAGCCTCCGCGAGGCGTTCAACAGCGTAGTCAAAATGGATTGGCCCTTCTTTTTCGACGAGTTCGCCTAGCAATCGGGTTTGGATTTCACGGTTTTCAGGGTAATGGAACTCGTTTTTCTGTTTTGAAGTGTGACTGGCTTTTCCTGTTTGCACTTTAATGTATGGGCTAAACGCGGCTTTTAAGGGGTAAATCTTGTAGGGTGCACCGATTTTTTCTATGCCTGCAAACTTGACTTTACGCACGTCAGCTTCAACGCCGTCTTCTTTTGCGTCAACAGATGGTTTAAGCGCTTCTTTGTCAAGCTGAAGTTTCTGGGCTTGCTCCAAAGCCTCCTTTAAACGTTTAACTTCAGAGTCACGGCGGGCAACCCAAGAAGGCGACCATACACGGTGAATACGCCAACCTAAACCTTTGAGAACTTGCTCTCGGAGACGGTCACGGTCACGGGCGCTACTGCTTGAACGGTAAGTTGTTCCGTCACATTCAACGCCGAGCAAGTAACAACCGGGGTTAACTGGGTCAAGCACGCCAATGTCAATCTTGTAGCCGCTGCAACCTACCTGCGGAATCACCTCGTAACCCAGCTTCTGGATTTCTGAAGCAATTTCTTCATCTAACGGCGACTCGTAGGTGCCAGCTTTCTGATGAGGCGTATCAAGAATGTCAGGACCCTTCTCAGCGTACTCTAAATAGCCGCGTAAAGTTTGGACACCTTGAGCTTTAGCTTCAGGGTCAATATCTGCAGCTTTAATGGAGCTGACAATAACAACTTTTTCGCGGGCACGGGTTACAGCAACGTTTAAGCGGCGTTCTCCACCGGGCTTGTTTAACGGGCCAAAATTCATTGCCATCTGCCCAGTCTGGTCATAACCGTAACCGACACTGAAGAATATGACGTCTCTTTCGTCGCCTTGCACGTTTTCCAAGTTTTTAACGAAAAAGCCTTCAAGGCGGTCTTCTTTAAAGAATTTGTCAAATGCTGGTTGCTCTTTTAGGCGACGGTCGATTGCTTCTTCTATTGCCTCCATTTGTACAATGCTGAAGGTGACTACGCCAAGGGTTTTCTTAGGGTAATTAGTGAAATGTGTAAAGACTAGGTCTGCAACTTTTTCGGCTTCTGTTTGGTTGATGCGTTTTCCGCCTCTATCGTAAATGCCGTCGGGGACGTAGACCATTTTTACGCCGAGGCTGTCATGTTTGGCTTTGGCTGCAGGGAAAGTGATGAGTGTGTCATCGTAGAATTGATGGTTTGAAAAAGCGATTAAGTCTTCATGTTTGCTTCTGTAATGCCACCTCAGGGTTTTAACTGGCAACCCGATGCCGAGGCATTCGTCAAGAATGCTGTCAAAAACTTCAAAGTCTTCATCATTTACTTGGTCCCAGTCAAGGTCGTCGATAAGGGATTTTTGGAAGAAACTGGTCGGCGGCAACTGCTTATTATCACCTGCAACCACAAGAGTTTTACCACGATAAATAGAACCGATTGCATCTTCAGGCACAATTTGGGAGGCTTCATCGAACAGGACAAGGTCAAACTTGGCTGTTTCAGGCGAAAGGAATTGGCTTACGCTGATGGGGCTCATGAGCAGGCAGGGTTTAAGTTTTACAAGCAGGTTGGGTATTTTCTGCATTAAGGTACGTATTGGCATGAGGCGACGTTTCTTGGCGGCTTCTTTCATTAGGATTGATGCTTCGGAGTCGTTGGCTTGGATTAGGATGTCTTGGGGTTTTCGGCTGTTTGCGGCTTCAATTACCATGCTGGAGGTTAAATGGATAAGTTCTTTGTCAAGCTTCTTGAAGTCTGCTATGAGTTGTTCATGGTTCTCACGGCGGAACCTGCCCAAGCGTGGGTCTTCAGTGTAAAGATTGTTTATCCATTCCTGATATGTGCCTCTGCGGAAAACTTCAATTAACTGGCGAGAGGGCGTTTTCTGTTCAACCAATCTTTCAAAGAAGCCGCCTAAACCTCGAAGCGAGAAACGGTTTCTAAGATCTTTAAAGTCAATCCAAACCTGCAATTCATCAACTCGCTCCCGTAGAGCCTTAAGACGCTCATAAATTACGTAAAGGTCCAAGTTGCGGAGCTTCTGGTTTTGGTATTTAAGTTCGGTTTCAAAGCGTGTTTCAAATGCAGCTATTGACTGCAGAGTATTCTCGTAATACCTTGACACCTTGGCATCTGAAGGTGCTTTGGATGGACCTGCCGCTGCGAGAAGTGCAAATGCTTCTGGAACCGCCACTTCACCAAAAGCGGTTTGGACACGTTTTACCCATTCAAGCACGGAAATAATGTCTAACCAGTTGGTTTCAAGCTCATTGAAGCGTGCGCCGTATTTTATTTGAAGCTGGAATTTTTCGCCAGTTACTGAGGCTTCTTTTCTGCGAACTTCTTCAGCGTTTGCAAGGTCTTCAAGGAGTTGTTTATAGGTTTTCGGCGAAGTCTTGGCGGTGGACAATGTTTCTTTTGTCAGCATACTTAGGGGTGCAAGTTGTTTTTCAACGTCGACAACCCAGTCTTCAAGCTGTGGCAGGGCAGTCTGGTTTAACGCTGAATCAGAATAGGGCAAACGTTCAGGAAGAAGTTCAAGGACGTCTTTGGCTTGTTGTTCCCATTTAGCGATTGAATCTTCAAGTTCACTGCCCAAATGCTTAATCATCGGCGACGGACTGGAAGTGCTTGTAACCAGTTTAACTAAACCGTCTGGCAACGGATTAGCCCATGAAACCTGCTTAAGCTCATTAAGCATACCTATAGCTTTTTCAACTCGTAGAAAATCGGTATTGTAACCTTGATAGAAGCGTCCCAACAACGCTTTAACGTTTTCAGCTTGAGCATCAATCTCAGCGTGAAGAGCTTTTACTTTGCGGGCGTCAATTAAGTCGCCTAGCACCGTTTTAGGTACCCTGCCGTCAACGCTGACACGCGCGATCTGTTTTTGGTCACTACGGAAGCTGGAGCTAAGCAACTTGGTGAAGCCTTGATAACTGCCATTGTAACGGGCGATAAGTTCGTCAAGGTCCAAATCGTAGATGCCTTTTGTGTAGGATTTGCTTAAACGTTCTCTTAGCAGGTTATGTTGCTGGTAAGAGTCTTTTGCTTTTGAAACAGTGTTTTGTAGTTGCTGGAAAACTGTGGGGTCAAACCATTGAGGTTCAGGTTTATCGTCGGTAAAGCAGAACAAAGCCATTCTGGAGAGTTGTCGAGCATTTTGAAGGTTCAAGTTTTCAGTGGGTAAACCACAGATTTCTGCAAGCGAGACAGCGTTTTCACGCCACTTCTTAACCGCCTGCTGCGTGCTACGAATGTAAGCCAAAAGTTTCTCTTGTTTTGCTAAGAATTCGGCTTCTTGCAAGTCTACGCCTGGAAACAGTTTTTCTAAAATAAGCAGATTCTTTTTCAACTCGTTGGACCTGTCAAATGATAACTCAAACAGTGAAGACGCGTAACGTTCAAGAAGGCTTTTTCTTGTATTTTTAATCCATTGGCAGGTTTCATGGTAACCTTTAGCTTCAGCTATTAACGTGTCAACGTCCTGGCGGGTTAACCATTGCGCTTCAGGCTTTGGGCTTTCGTAAAGTAATCGTCCAATGCTGATTAACCATTTTACGCGTTCAAGACTTGCAGGTGGGCTCAGGCCAAGCTGTCCTGAATAGTTGGCGCTTTCCAGTTGCAGGTCTTCAACAGTTTGGGCAAGAACCTCAATTGTTGTTAACAGTTCAGAACGCACTTCAAGATTGTAAAGACTCGCGCGGTAGCCTGCCCATGGGAAATCTGGTTCCTCAACCACCTGCCAAACCTTGCTTAACTCGGAGGTTAAGCCTTCAAGTTCACTGATTTTTTGAGGCGTTAAAGCGCTAAGACCAGTTAAACCCACAGCAACATAAGGAACACGTTCAAGGCTGGCGATAATGCTTAAGGCTTCGTAGGCGCTTTTCTGCATAAACGGGCGTTTTTCATGTAAAGCGGTGACGTAACCGTTCAGGTTGTCACGGTAAGCCTTTATGGTTTCAAACTCATGCATTGAAGGCAACTTACGCGGCACCAAATGCTCATCTAAGCTACGTTTGAGTTCAGCTACAACTTCTTGCTTGTTAGCTTTACTGCTGTGAAGTTCTAAACAGAAATGTGCCAAACCAACCTCGCTGAGACGTTTATAGACAACTTCGAGGGCAGCCATTTTGTCGCTTACAAAAAGAACGCTTTTTCCGTGAGCAATGCATTCGGCGATGATGTTTGCGATTGTTTGGCTTTTTCCGGTGCCTGGTGGTCCTTGCATGACGAAGCTTTGACCTCTAAGTGCGTATTCGATGCTGACGCGTTGACTGCTGTCGGCGTCTAGGACTTGATAGGTTTTTTCAGGCAACTGGACTTTATCTACGTCTTTTTCGTCGGGGAGCTTGTCAAGCACGAGTTCTTCGTCTTTTATGCCTACAATCGCCCGAATGATGGGGTGTTGAGTGACAAGTTCAGCGTTTGATTCAAGGTCCTTGTAAATAACAAGTTTATGGAACGAGAATAAACCCAAATCTACAGTGGATTCAACACTCCAGCCTAACTGGGCAATTGCCTGTTTTACAGCGTTAAAGTATTCTGTAAGAGTCTCGGTTTCCCAATCTTCT
This sequence comes from Bathyarchaeia archaeon, assembly GCA_042296865.1. Classification (GTDB taxonomy): domain Archaea; phylum Thermoproteota; class Bathyarchaeia; order Bathyarchaeales; family Bathycorpusculaceae; genus Bathycorpusculum. Next base: position 1,408,542 of record CP170178.1, read on the forward strand.
GGAGGCAAAGGTAGGTCAATTTTGAATTCAGTTTTCAATTTAACCTGCAACGCAGGGTTAACGATGACTTCATCTTCAACAGGCGGCACATAAACCTCGAAAGGTTTACGGATTGTTTCCCTTGCCAACTCCAACGGCACCAAAACCAGCGGGGAATGCACGTTTTCTTTGGTTTCGCTGTCAACCCAATTCAACCTGCCAAAAGCGGCGTAAAGAATCCTAACACCACGTTCACGGTAATCAAGTAGGGAGCGTCTTTGCAGGTTTTTAAGTATGCGTTCAAGGTCGGCTCGTTTGAGGTTTTCATTGACAAGCTGGTTTGGACCAGGCTTTTCAGGTTCCTCTAAAGACGCCGGCTTTGAGGTTTTGGCACCTTTTACTTCGGTGGTATCCTCTTCTTCGGGGGGCATCCAGAATTCAAGATGCTTCTTTTTTACCACCAGTTCTTTGAATATGGTTTCAGCGTCTGGTTTGTTTATCGGTAAGTTTCCACGTCTAGTTACATGGAAATATAGCAAGTTATTTCGGCGTGTTAAATCGATTAAACGTGACTTCCAGTCTTCAACACGACGCATTGATGGAGAAGAGTTTTGTTGTGCCAATGAGTCCACCCTTTGAACAAGCGTATTGTTTGTTTAATTGTGCGTTTACTTCTTTAATATTTACGGTCGAACACGTTTAGCAAAAAACCGAAAAGAAGCTTGTTGCTCCATCAAAAAGCTTGACTTTTTTTTAACGGTTTAAGCAATAAATTTTATGTTAGCTGTTTAATTTCAAATTTAAACTACAGTTTTGAGAAAAAGTCATAAAAAAACGCAAAAATGACAAAACATTACTTGTATTGTCAGTTAAAAAGTTGGGTTTAGCGTATATTAAGGCTTAATGAATGGTCACAGGTTTAGGCAGACACCTCTACCGTTTAATGGTTTTTTCTATAGCGTCCAAAACAACCAAACGAACATTTTCACTGCCGATTTTACGGGTTTCAAGAACCCGGACGCCCATGCCTAACTCTTCAAGATCACGTTTCAGCTCCTCACCATTGCCAACCGTGTCCAAAATCACAAAACCATCTATACCGTTAAACATTTTCTTATACGTCTCCTCATCCACGCCCTGCTTAGCAAACAGTTCCCTTCCATACTTGAAGAAGTCAACCATACCGGGACCCATAAACATCAGCTTATGAGTAGGGTCAGCTTCTTCAGATTTACCCTTACCGCCCAACTGGCAATCGATACAGTTTAACGCATCAACTTTAATTATATGGTACTCTTTTGCCAGCCGTTTCATCTCGTTATCTTGACCCATGCACAAATCTCCATAAACAAGCACAACCCTACCAGGATAACGCTTTAAGGTGTGGTCTAGAACCTTGCGTACATTCTGCTCCACAAGGTTGTAGTCTACGTGCCAGTTTTTGCTTACAAAAACAAGGTCAGCGTCAAGTTTGCCTTCCCTGACGAGTTTTTGAAGCTCCGCTTTAAGAACACTACAGGATACCAAGCATACTTTATCATTTTTTGAACTCATTTCGAAACCTACCCTTTGCCACTATAATAATCAAATAAAAACTGTTTTGGAAAAATAAGAAAAAAGAAAAATCAGGGCTTAAAGCAGTATTTGGGCCATTGTGGCCAGTTCTGCGGTGTACTACAGGTGCTGAAATCCACGTTAAGCGTCATGCCGATTCTAAGTTGCTCCTGCGGTATCGCTTGTATCATGCCAGGAATTCTTAAGCCGTCATCTAACTCGACTATGCCTATTGCGTAGGGTGCCAAGCTTTGAAACGCTGTAGGTGCTATGTGAATGACTGTGTAGGTTAAGAGTTTGCCTTTTCCTGAAATCTGCATCCATTCAAACTCGGCGCCGTAACAGTTGTCACATAAGGGACGCGGGGGCAGATGAATTTTGCCGCATTTAAGGCATTTACCAGCCATCAATTTTCCTTGCGCTAGGAACTTGTAGAATTGCTCAATAGTGAACGGTTCTTGCAGACTCATTTATTGTGCACTCCTGTAAATGTGAACTGCCGCGGTTGCGCCTGAACCGCCGACGTTGTGGGTTAACCCGATTTTGGCGTCCTTAACCTGTCGCCGTTCAGCTTGACCAGTGAGTTGCAGGTAAATTTCGTAGGCTTGGGCGGTGCCTGTTGCTCCGACTGGGTGACCTTTGGCTTTTAAGCCGCCGCTGGTGTTAACTGGGAGGCGTCCGCCGAGGCGGGTTTCGTTGTTTTCCAGCATTTTGCCGCTTTCGCCGGGTTTGCAGAAACCTAAGTCTTCATACGCCATTAGTTCGGCGCTGGTGAAGCAGTCGTGAACTTCGGCAAGGTTGACGTCTTGGGGTGTTAGTTGCGCCATTTCGTAAGCGTTTTTGGCGGCTGTTTTGGTTGATGCCAGTGAAGTGAAGCTTTTGCGTTCGTAAAGCCCGATGGAATCGCTTGCTTGCCCGCTGCCGACTATGTGAACTGGGTTGTCGGTGTATTTGGATGCAAGTTCAGGCTTAGTTAGTATAATGCAGCTTGCTCCGTCGGTGACCAAGGAGCAGTCATAGAGTTTAAGGGGCCACGCAACATATCTTGACTTCATTACGGTTTCAACAGTGATTTCTTTTTGCATGTGCGCTTTAGGGTTAAAGCTTGCATGATAATGATTCTTAACCGCTGCCATCGCAAAATGCTCCTCGTTAGTGCCGTAAGCGTTCATGTGGGCAGTTGCCATTAACGCAAACAAGCCGGGAAAAGTGATGCCATGATACTGTTCAAATGGGTAGTCTGAAGCCATTGCAAGATACTCTGTGACTTCAGCGGTTGTGCGGTGAGTCATTTTTTCAACTCCGCCAACCATAGCCACGTCGGCGAGTCCAGACATTACCGCGTATATGCCGGCGCGTAAAGCGGCGCCCGATGAACCGCAAGCGGCTTCACACCGTGTTGCGGGGATTCCAAGTAAGCCTGTCCAGTCGGCAATGATTGAACCCATGTGACCTTGGTGTTCGTAGGCTTCGCCCATGTGTCCAATAAACATGGTTTTGATGTCGCGTTTTGGCTCAAGTTTTGGGCAACGGGTAAATGCTTCTTGGACGGCTAAGGTGAAGATTTCTCTTGCAAGTAAACCTTCGTGTTTTTGGAACTTTGACATTCCAGCGCTTATTATGCTAACAAGTGGTTTTCCATTCAACCCTTCTTTCCTCACTAATTACCATACTAAGTTTCCTTGCACCAATAAAAACCCATACAACAAAAAAACGATTTTAACCTGAAAAATAACCTACTCGGGTGTTACTTTCGTCCAATTTCTTACACTTGACCTAAAATAAAGCTACGGACTTTCTAGCGTCACCAAAAGCTCAAATAAAAAAATCAAAACCATTTTTATAAAATTCAAAAAAATGAAAAGAAAGACAAAACTCGGGTCATCGTTCAATAGAAATTTTACTGATACCTACTTCCTTCTCAAGCGTAATAACATGCTCAGCCTTATCGGCGAATGCTTCACTGTGCGTGACGGCTATGATTTGCTCAATGGCTTTGAATCGGCTAATAGCCTCAGCCAATCGTTCGATGCTGCCGTCTTCGCTGCCAAGGTTCTCGGTGGGTTCATCAAGCATAAGTACGCCCAAACCGTGACCAGTGCGTGACTGCATAATAAGTTGCCCCAAACCAAGCCGGTAAGCAAACGCCAGAAGCGTGCGTTCGCCGCCTGAAAGATTTGAGACTTCGCGGTCTACGCCTGACTCGCTTTTCACGTAGGGCGTGTAGGTTTCGTCTATGACGACGTTTAGCATGGGGGTTTCGCCGCCGACTAAACTGTCAAGGACTTGCTGGATGAAGTTGCGTAGGACTTTGACGAATTCGCTGCGGAGTTTGGGTTGGATGCTGCGGTAGGCGTCTCGGATGGCGGTGAGAAGTTCGATGGTGCGTTTGAGCCTTTCAACTTTTTCGGACTTATCTTGGGCAACGTCAATGCGCTGTTTGGCTTCGTCAATGCGGCGTAGTACGTCTTTTTTGCGGTTCTCTTTAGTGCGTAAATCCGATTCTAAAACGTAGTATTGCCTAAACGCCTGTTCACGACGATTTCTTGCCAAATCTAAGTCGGATAAGTCGAATCTGCCGATTTCGTCCTGCACTGTCGCATGCTGGGTTTTCTGGTCAGCTTCAAGTTTCTGTTGACTTTCCAACTCAACAGTTAAGCTTTTGAGGTTGCATTCTTCCTCGTTTATGCGGGCTTTAAGGTCAGTTTCACGGGTTAAGCATGTTTGCAGCCCTGAGTAGGCTTCTGAAGCAATAGTTTTGGCTTTCTGCAAATCAGCGACTTCCAAGCGTATGTGATTGATGATTCTTTGGCGTTCATTGTTTTCCTGCTCAATCCGCTGCAGTAAATCCGTTTTGTATTGACCAGTCAACGGTTGAATGCAAAGGGGACACTTGTCTTCTTGGGAGAGTTGGCTGGTTCTTTTTTGGTCAGTTTGGATGCCTTTAGCTGCGGCTTCCTGTTCACCTCGTAAGCTGCTGATTTTGTCATCAAAAGACGCTAAATACGGCGCTAACTGATCAAACGGTTGATTAATTGGCAGCCCAGCCTGTTCAAGTTTGGTTAAGCACAGCTTCTTTTGAGAATCCATCGAAGTTTGACGTTGACGCAGATTGTCAACAAGGGTCTTTTTGTCCTCTACCCGCTGCGTTAAAGAAGCAACCGTTTTAGTTACGCCTTGAAGACTTGCATGTAAGCGGGCTTCTTTGCGTTTAAGCTCTTCAACCATCAGCTTTTTATCTTCAAGCCTTTTAAGTTCCGCTTCAGCTTCTTCATGAACCCTTTTTGCGATGGTGATTTTTTGGGCTGAATTTTCAAGGTCCATTTCCAAAAGCGTGAACTCTTCGCTGGCTCGGTTGTAATCGTTGCTTAATTTTTCGATGCTGTTAACGTCTGGGTCTTTTTCGTAGATGCGTTTTTCGGTTTCGTAGTCTCGTTGGTACTGGGCGATGCTGCTCCATGCCGCTTCATAATCGGAAAGACCAAATAGTTCATCAAGACGTTTTTGCCGGTCACGTGGTGCAGCGTCAAGCAGTTCTTTTAGGTGTTCTTGGCGGAACCAGACGATTTCGCGGTAAAGGTCACGGTCTAAACCGGTAATGGCTTTGATTTGTTCTGCTATAGCGTCGTTTTTTATGCTGGCAATTAACGTATCTTCCTGGTACAGTCGGAGTTGGTCAAAGTCTTGGCTTATTCCTTTGCCTTTCCGCCTTAACCCACGAGTTATTTTGTAAGTATTACCGTTTTGACTGAACTGCACTGCCACTTTGCCATAGTCAGCGCCTTCCCGTAGCAGGTACTCAAAACTGCGGGCAATAGAATCACCAAACAGTGCGAAGTCAACGGCGTACATTACGCTGGATTTCCCACAGCCAACCCCACCTACAACACAGTTAAAACCTCGCGTAAAGGGCACCGTGGATTTAACGTGACTGCGAATGTTTTCCAACTGCACAACTTCAATTTTCATTTTTGCAGCTCCTCTATTACCTGCTTAACTTTGTCATCCTGTTTGCGTGCAAGCGGCTCAATTAGCGTCAAAGCCGAACGGGCAACTCGTTCAGCTTCTTCTTTGCTGTAGCGTTCACTGAAAATCTGCACAAAATACTCAAACGCTTTAGTTTTTAGGTCCTTAAAGTTGCCTTCAAAAATGCTTCTAACAACCTCATCAGAAACCGCCGTCTCCTTAAGAAGCACAACAGGGTGGACAAGGAGGGCTTTTTCGGCTGCACCACGGATTTTTGCTATATCAATTTCCGTTCGGCTTGCCTCCGCTGGCAGGGTACCTTTTAAAACTGGAATCAGCACGGCGTCTTCCATGTCAGCGTCTTTTACGATTTGAGTTGCGATTTCCGTTATTTTTGCAGATGTCATGCCTGAAAAGTCGGTTTCGTCTAAAATGATGAATTGCCTTGGTGAGGAAAGCTCCATTTGCTCAATTTGCAACTCACCGTTCTCGTTTACCTGCACGTAATTGAATCCTTTAGGATACTTGGCTTCGTCGTACCCTGCGGTTTCCGTGCAGCCACTGTAAACTAAGCATCCATCTTTGAATCGGGTACTGAATCGTTCGTGAACATGCCCAGCCGCGTAATAGCCAAAACCCGAAGGAAGCATTTCAGGCGACAATTCAGCTTCAATGTAAGGAGGCTTTACACCCGGCAAATCAACTGCTCCATGTAGCACAAATATGTTAAAAACCCCAGCCTCAGGTGAGGGCGGCTTTTCTGCCATGAATTTAGGTAAAGCATCCTGTGTTTTGTGGCGGCTGTGATAGTTGGGGATGCCGTAAACGTAGCAACAGTCCTGTTTGCGCCAGCATGCGCCTTCATGGCGGGGCAAATGGATGATTAAGCCGGCGCTGTCAAGCGGAAACAGGATTGTGCCCGTGATTGTGTTTGGCGCTGAATCGTGGGAACCATCAACCGTAAGCACGGGAATTCCAGCATCTTTTAACCGCTTGAAACTACGAATCGTGTTTTCAAGCGTAACGTTTGAGGGTCTTGGTTGATGGAACAGGTCGCCCGCAATAATCATAAAGTCAGGCTTAAGCTCAATCGTACGCTCCACAAGCTCTGCAAAAGCGTTGTCAAAGTCTTGGCGTCGTGCTTCAAGCCCGTACTGTGAGTAACCCAAATGTAAATCTGACGCGTGAACAAAACTGAAAGCGTGCAAACCATCATTCCCCCAAAGTTAGTAGGAAGGTTAGGCTTGAAGGTTTTAAGCCTTTACCAAAACCAACTGGCAGATGCACCAAAAAGCATTAACACAGTTAACAGCATACTTTGCTGTATGCCCTTTACGCCTCTGCATTTGGGTCCAGCTTTAATGGTTGGCTTACCGCTGAGAAAACTCGTGCATTTGCCTACTTTTTTAGTGGCTAACATAATTTTAGACATTGAACCGTTACTGGTTTTATATTTAGGACTTAACCTTCCCCTGCATGGTTTTTTACACACTTTTCTTTCCGCATTGGCGGTTGGGCTCTTGTTAGGCTTTGCCATGTATAGTTTAGAGAGACATTTGACAGGATTTTATTTAAAATTAGAGTTAGAAACAAACAAAGTTTTGCCGTTGAAATCCTTTCTAATTGCAGGAGTCTTTGGAACTGCACTCCATGTGGTCCTTGACGCCCTGATTTACTCGGAAATGCAACCATTTTTCCCTTTGAATCTAAACCCCTTTTTAAGCTTTAACGTGTCAAGTTTAAGCGTTTACCTGTCATGTTTTTGGCTTTGCATCTTCGGCGCACTTTACTATATTGTTCTGTTTGCATACTCAAAACATAAAAAACGGAAAATACAACTAAAATCTAATCTTCAGCCAAAAAGTACTGGTTAGTTTTGGGGAAAAATATAAACCATTAAACATGGATTCACTTTCTAAAAAGGCTAAAGTTATGAAATGCCAAATTTGCGGAACCGAAGTTACCATGCCTTACACGTGCCCTTACTGTGGAGGACAATTCTGCAGTCAACACCGTTTACCAGAAAACCACGCGTGCCCTCAAATAAACCGCGCTCGAAGTCAAAGACAAAACGCTGTAGAAACAGTAATGACGCAAACTGGCGGCGGCTACAATTACAGTTTCAACTTTAACCCGCAACCAATCAGAAGCCCCCGTCGAGTGACTTCTAGCTCAAAAGAGTTAAAACACATCGGCATAGCGGCGGCGCTGGTCATTGCTATAGGCTTCTCGATAGGGTATTACAGTAATGTTCTTAACGGGTTTAATTATTGGAGCTTGGACATGATGGCGGTTTTTGCTGTATGCTTAACAGGGTCGTTTTTGGTGCATGAAATCGCGCACAAAGTTACAGCTCAAAAACACGGGTTATGGGCTGAATTTCGTTTAACCATGTGGGGCGCAATGTTAACGCTTGCATCAATATTCTTACCGTTCAAAATGCTTGCACCAGGCGCAATGATGATTGGCGGCAGCGCAGACAGAAAAGGCTTACTAAAAATATCTATTGCGGGACCAATCACAAACATCGCGTTGGCAACTATCTTCTTTCTGTTATCGTTTGCTTTGCCTTCAACGCTGGGGCAGTACATTTACGTGTTCTCTTTCGCTGCATACATTAACGCGTTCATGGCAGTTTTCAATCTGATTCCCTTCGGCGTTCTTGACGGTTACAAAATATTCAGTATCGACAAGAAAGTTTGGGCTGCAGCGTTCATTCCAAGCCTGATACTGGCAATTTTTGGCTACTTACTACTGTAAAAACCCTACCCCAATTTCAACATACTAATGACGGGATTTTCAGCCATTAGCACCTACCCCCCTTAGTAATTTTTGACCGCAGCGTTAAAGCGATCTAGTTTAGCGTTAAAAATCGGTTAACGTTTTATTTTCAGCAGCAAAGTCGATAACGCCTAACATGTAAGAGGGATGCTTCTCTAACTCAACCTCGCTGTTGTAAGGGGTTTTTGCACGCCTTAGTACTGTGGTGGCTTTTGCATTGCTTATTTCCTGCAGTGTAATGCTTCTTGAGCTGTTTTCGTGTGGCAGGTTTGTTGCTATTATGATTATGCCGTGTTTTCTTGCAAAGTTTGAAAGGTAATTTAGAATTTGACTGTAGGCAGTTCTTGCTTCTTGATCGTCAATGTTTTCCGTTAAGAAGGGGCACATAATGTCGGAGATTACTACCAGTTTTGCATTACAGGTCTTAATGGTTTCTTCTAGTTTTTCTATTACTAATGAGTGGAGGCGATATGCTGTGTATGCTCGAAAGTTGATGATTTGTCCTAAGATTGTTGGGGGACTGATTTGTTGAAGTTCTGCTGCCTGCAGAATGTTGGGTAGTGTGGAACTGTTTGCTGCGTCGATGAAGACCGTTTTGCTTTCTAAGCCGCCTTGTTCTGTTGGCAAGTGTGCTCGGATAAGGAGTTGTGACATTAAGGAAGTAACGGATTGTGAACCATAAATGATGGCAAACTCGCCTGATTGGAATGCTGGGAAAAGCTCGTCGAGGTCTGGGATGTTGAATGTTAACCGTAGGCTTGTTGTTTGCTGCATTGATGGTTCGAATATTAGTTTTTGCATGTTACTTCACAGAAACCGTTAACCTCGTTCTTGCCTATTTAAGGCATCGAAGAAACAACAATCCATGTCTGGGGAGGGGTCAGTTAAAGTGAAAGTGACAGTAAGCGTTATTTAGCCTCAAACACCCATAAAGATTTGGAAGTTTTAGGCAAAACATGGCGGTTTCATTTAAAGCCCTCTCTGAATTGCTGGAAAAAGTTGAAGCTACAAATAAACGCCTCGAAATCATCGATCAGGTAGCACAATTCCTCAAAACCTTAAACGCTGACGAAACAGAGCCAGCAGTAAACTTTATGGTTGCTCGAGCATTCCCGAAGCATAGCCAAAAAAGCCTCGATGTAAGCTGGTCCACCATCGTCCGCATCCTGCAACGCATAACCAGTTTTAACTGGAAGCTTTTCCAATCCGCCATGGCAGCCACAGGCGATATTGGTTCCGCCACAAAAAAAGTGCTTGAAAACTCAAAAACCAAAAAGCAGACCCAGCTTTTGGAGCAGCCGCTTACAATTATTGAGGTCAAGCGCACATTTGAAGCTATAGCGCAAATAAGCGGTTCGGGCGCGCGGGAAAGAAAAGAACGCTTAATCACGGCTTTGCTAAGCCAAGCGTCTCCCGTAGAAACGAAGTATTTGGTTAAGGTGTTTACGGGTGAAATGCGTACTGGGCTGCATGAAGGGTTGACGGAGCAAGCTGTTGCCAGAGCTTTTGATGTGCCTTTGCTAAAGGTCCAGCATTCAAGCATGGTGCTTGGAGACATAGGCGAGGTAGCTGCCGCCATAAAAACCAAAGGCGCAGAGAGCTTAGAGACAGTGGGTTTTAGAGTTTTTAGGCCTGTGCAGTTGATGCTTGCTCAAACTGCGGACAGTGTTCAGGAAGCTTTAATGGAGCAGGATGGTGCTTTGGCTTTGGAATACAAGTATGATGGCGCCAGAGTGCAAATACACCTTAATGCTGGCAAAGTTGAGGTTTTTAGTCGCAGATTGACCAACGTAACAGGTAGCCTGCCTGAAGTGGTTGAAGTGGTGAAGCAGAACATTTCTGCGGGGTCGGCTATTTTGGAAGGCGAAGTTATCTCGCTTGATGCTTCGGGGTACCCGATTGCGTTTCAGCATTTAATGAAACGTTTTAAACGAATAAAAGACATAGCAGAAACCAAAGAAAAAATTCCTTTAACCCTCATCCTCTTTGACATCCTATTCCTCAATGGTGAAAGCTTAATCGCCAACACGTACCTTAAACGCAGACAAATTCTCGCCCAAGTTGCAGGCAACCTCACCCTGAGCCAGCAAATTGTTACTGACCAACCAATTCGCGCCCAAGAGTTCATGCAGAAAGCTCTCAAAGCAGGTCATGAAGGCTTAATGGCTAAAAAACTTGACAGCCCCTACACGCCGGGTCGCCGTGGGAAACGTTGGCTCAAAATCAAGCAGGTTCTTGAACCTTTGGATTTGGTTATAACAGCGGCTGAGTACGGGTATGGCAGACGTAAAGGTTGGCTTTCTGATTACTATTTGGCAGCTCGTGACCCTGAAGATGGTGGTTTTTTGGATGTGGGTAAAACTTTCAAAGGTTTAACAGATGCGGAAATTGTTGATTTGACAGTGCGGCTTAAAGAGTTGGCTGTTAGTCAAGAAGGTCACCGCGTTACCGTTATGCCTAAAATTGTTGTTGAAGTAGCTTACAACGAAATTCAGCAAAGCCCCAAATACAAAAGCCAAATGGCTCTTAGGTTTGCCCGAATCACCCGTATAAGAGATGACAAATCGCCAGAACAAGCCAGCACCATTGCGCAGGTTCGAGGGATTTATGAGGGGCAGTTTAACAAAAAGGGCAAATATAAAACCGACTAACAACACAACATTTGCAGGCACAGAGCATGGATAAGAAAGCGTTTGCTGAAGAGTTTTATAGTCGCCAAGTCGTCCTCAAAGAGTTAGGAGAAGCTGGGCAAAAGAAACTGGCTAAATCCAGAGTTGCAGTCGTGGGCGTGGGCGGTTTAGGCACGGTTTCCTCGCTTTACCTTGCCCTTGCCGGCGTCGGTTACATCCGCGTGATTGACCAAGACACAGTTGAACCTCACAACCTGCACCGCCAAATCCTATACACTCCAGAAGACCTACATTATCCAAAAGCTGAAGCCGCCTTAAAACGCCTAAACCTAGTTAACCCGCTGATAACCATTGAAGCATCATCGGAGAACGTTCATTTGGGCAACGTGGAGCGGTTGCTTGAGGGTGTTGATTGTGTGGTTGACGGTTTAGATAACATGCGTACCCGCTACATTGTTAACCGTGCCTGTGTTAAAGCTAAAGTGCCTTACGTTTTTGGCGCCGCCATCGGCTTGGAAGGGAACATTTCCGTTTTTGCACCGCCCGAAACCGGTTGCCTTGAATGTTTAATGCCAAACCTCTCCGACAACCAGCTACAAACTTGCAACAGCCGCGGCGTAGTTGGTGCGACTCCGGGAATCATCGGGTCTATGCAAGCGATGGAAACCATCAAGCTTTTAACAGGCATGGGTTCAACGTTGAAGGGCAAACTGGTGGTGTGCGATTTTAGTGATATGGACTTTACCAGTATTGACATCGCTAAAAACACGCATTGCCCCGTCTGCCATGGCGAAGTCTCCCATATAGCGGGGGATGAACGGCTGGTTTGGCTATGCGGCAAAGACACCGCTAACATTAACCCTGAAACCCCGCTTAAACTCAGTCTTGAAGAGGTTTACCCGTTGGTGAATCAACTTTTTACTGTGCGTCTAAAGTCCCAGTTGGCGTTAATGTTCCAGTATGACAATTATGAAGTTAGTTTGTTTAATGGGGGACGTATGTTAATCAAAGGCGTGATGGATGAGAAAACTGCCTTAACGGTTTATCGGGAAATCCTGAAAAAAATAAAACCTTCTAAGAATTAGAATAAGTGGATTTCTAGCACCGAGATTTCTAAGTAAAGAACCACTGACGCCACAACCACTTCAACGATAGAGAGAAAGGCGCCAACTTTTAGGTAGCTCCAGAGGCTGATGTTTACGCCTTTTCGCCGCATGGTTTCAAGCCACATCAAAATCGCCAATGAACCCAATGGGAAAAAGTGGGGACCAAGATTGTTGCCGATAATGTTTGAAAAAACCAGCCCCGTCATGGCTGGACTGCTTAACGCGACGGTTGCGGCTGCTTGCTCTATCGAAAACAAGCCGAGGATTGTCATGGGCCAATTGTTCATGAAGCTGGCGCCAACCGTAACCAGCAGACTGGGAACGATAATGGAGAGCACTGAAGGTAATGAGCCGCCCCAAACAAGAGCCCCCGCCAAAAACTCGGTTAAACCCACATGCTCTAGCCCCTGTACTACGATGAAGATGCTTAGCATAAACAGGACAATGTCCCAGTTGATTTCTTTGGTGAGGGTTTTGAGGGTTTTAGTTTGGGTGTCTTTGAAGTAGCCACGGTTAACTGCAGCCCAATAAGTCATTATTAAGAAAATCGCGCCTGCACAAATTATGAAGGAAACGGGGATACGCATTAAGGAAGCAAACACGTAACCAACGTCAACAGCTACAAGAGCCGCAATGCTGATTTTCAGCAGGTTTTTGGGGCATGTTTGGGTGCCTTGGCACAGGTTTTCGGCGAGTTCAGTGGAATAGGTTTTGGGGATTTTTTTTCGGAAAATCAGGAAGACCAGAAGCATGCTGCTGGTTATGGTGGCAACCGCTACAAGGCTCATCAATGTTAGGTGGTCGATGAAGCTGTAGCCAAAAAAGTCGGCGCTTACAATGTTAACTGGGTTGCTGGTGATAAGGGGCATGGCTGCGGTGTCAGCGATTAAACCTGCCGAGAACAAGTATGCCAAGCGTCCATTGGAGTCGATTTTTAGGGTGGTAACGATTTCCAGCACAATCGGCGTTAAAATCAAGACGGCGCTATCATTGGCAAACAAGATGCTTACCGCTGCTGTTAAGAGGGAAACGTAGAAGTACAGTTTTACGCCGCTTCCGCCTGCAAGTTTGACAACTTTTAGCGCTGCCCATTTGAAGAAACCCATCGCATCCAACGTCACTGAAAGCGCGACGATGCCGATGAAAGCAAGTGCGGCGTCCCAAATGTCCATAAACGACTGAAGCGCTTGCCCAAACGCCACCGTACCCAACAAGAGCGATGCCAAAGCGCCGATGCCAGCTGCCAAACCAAGCCGTATGCCACGTGGACGCTTAATCATCAAAAAGAGTGTGCCTACAAAGATTGATACTGAAATTACGGAGGCTGCATCCATATGGGTCTCTTGTAGTGTTCGCAATCAGTCATTTGCTCAACTATAAAAAGTAAGCACCAGAAAAAACCAAGTTTTCATCGACCTTAAAATGAGTTAATAGCTTTGAAAAGCATCAATACCGACCTACCCCCCTATAGGTTTATGCACAGAACTGCTATTTGGATCCTAATAGGTTGGTTTAAAAAGTAAAGTGGGCAAAAAGCCCAACGTGCTTATTCTTTCTTTTGTTTGCTTGGACGTAGTGAACGCACAGTTTTGCCTGCACGCCACATTTCACTGCTGCCCATAGCGTGTAGTTCGTCAGCAAGCTTCTGCTTATAGTCTGCGCCTTTGCTGCGCTCAAGTACAATTCTGGTTTCTTCGCCTGCCGCGACGAGTTCGTATAGACTGTCAAAAACTGGTTGTGTTGCGCTGCGGAAGCGTTCTTTCCATCGAAGTGCGCCGATGCGTGCAGTTTCACTGCAGTTGTTGTACATCCAGTCCATGCCGTTTTCGTCGACGAGGCGGATGAGGCTTTCTGTGAGTTCTTCAACTGTTTCGTTGAATGCTTCACTTGGGCTGTGACCGTTTGCACGTAGAGTGTTGTATTGGGCTTCAAGTATGCCTGCGAGTGCACCCATTAGTGTGCCGCGTTCGCCTGTTAAGTCGCTGTAGACTTCTTTCTCAAAGGTTGTTGGGAACAGGTAACCGGAGCCGATGGCGATGCCAAGAGCTTTGGCGCGGTCCATGGCTTTACCTGTTGCGTCTTGGAAGACTGCAAAGCTACTGTTGATGCCGCTGCCGTCAAGGAAGTTGCGTCTTACGCTGGTGCCGCTGCCTTTTGGCGCGACAAGGATAACGTCTATGTCTGCGGGTGGGATAACGCCTGTTTGTTCCTTGTAAACTATGCTAAAGCCGTGGCTAAAGTAGAGTGCGTCGCCTGCTTTGAGGGTGGCTTTTACTTTTGGCCAGACTGCTTTTTGTGCGGCGTCGGTGAGCAGGAACATTTTGATTGTGCCTTTTTTGGCTGCTTCTTCAAGTGGGAAAAGGTTTTCGCCTGGAACCCATCCGTCTGCTACTGCTTTATCCCATTCTTTCTTGAAGATGCCTTCTTTTTCTTGTCCAATGATTACTTTTACGCCGTTGTCTCTCATGTTAAGTGATTGGGCTGCGCCTTGTATGCCGTAGCCAAGTGAAACGACAACTTCGTCTTTTAGGATTTTTTGAGCTTGCGCTACTGTGAACTCGTTACGAGTGATGACGTCTTCTTCAACGCCACCGAAATCCATCTTTACCATTTTTATGTCCTCAAGCCAAAAGTTTAGCGAGCGCAGTAAATAAGAATTATCCCCGAAAAATCATCAGGCACTTGCTTACTCTTTAAGTTGGAGCCACAAATTAATTACCCAATCCATGGGATCTGACTGTTGTTGCCAGTTAACGATTTCTTCAAACCCCGCGTTGACCCAACCATAAACGCGCCTCAACACACCTACCTGCTTGTAACCAGCAGATTCTACCATGCTAAACAGCGCCTGCCAGCCTGCGGGGATTTCAGCGACACCTTTAACACGTAAAGTAGCGTAAAGGCCTTCAGGTATGTTTCTAATTACTATTTCCCGTGATGGTTTAACGTCTTCTTCAATGGTTAAGTAGTATTCGTAGCCGTGAGGTTCAGGTTGACGTGTGGGGTAAAAGTTTCTTCCAAACAACCGTGCATTCGTCTTGGTTGTTAAGCCATTGGTTGCAGCGTAATCTAAAATTTTTCCCAGCGCATCCTCTTCAGGATTGCCAGCCTGCGACTGCACGTTGGCTGTACGCATTGTTTTGAAACGTTCAATTTTTAATTCTATGCTAACCAAACAGTTTCCCCTTTCGAATGCTAAAAACTTAGGGGTTAAGTGTAAATAAATTTTATTCCAAATTACCTTTATAATTAAAAAAAAGCTAATTAGCACTTGACACCAAATACATAATATGACCGACCACCCATTTACGCCTGATCTGATTGCCCCCTGTGGAATGAACTGCGGCGTCTGCAAAGCATACCTTGCCTATTCACGCAACGTACCCTACAAGAAAGGCGAAGTAAGCCACTGCAGCGGCTGCATTGAACGAAACAAGAACTGCGCTTTTATCAAAAAAGGCTGTGAAAAAATCCGCAAAAAGCAGTTCCGTTTCTGCTATGAATGCCCAGACATGCCTTGTGAAAGATTAGAAAAAATAGACCAATACTATAGTGCCCGTTATGGAATGAGCATGGTTGAAAACCAGAAAATGATGAAAGAAAAAGGCGTCGACGTGTTCCTTAGGAGCCAAACTGAGAGGTATAAGTGTCCAAGCTGTGGCGACGTGGTTTCAGTGCATGATGGAAAATGTTATGCATGTGGTTTGCAAACTGTGAAACCGAAAGGGTCAAATCCTAAGCACCGTTGGGTTCCAAACAGTAAAAAAACATGAACTTGACCAGTTAAAAAACCGTTTTTTCTGGTTTTGCTGGCTTGGTTGATATAAAAGCTTTTAGGCTAAATACGCATCATAAGGTTTGAGCAAAAATGTCAAAAATTGTCCGTGTAGGCGTAACGTTTCCTCCTGACTTGCTTAAGGATTTTGACGAAATCATAAACACAATGGGATATGAAAGCCGAAGCAAAGCCATCCAAGACGCAGTAAGGCTTTATGTTTCTGAACGTAAATGGTTAAAAGAAGAAGAAGCCAACCAAACCGGCGTAATCCTGATGGTCTACGACCATGAAGTTCGCAACTTGGAAAGCGACTTAACCGATGCTCAACACCACCATGGCGACCTCATCTCATCAACCATGCATATTCACCTTGGCGAACACGACTGCCTCGAAGTTATCGCGGTAAAAGGCAAAGGTTCAGAAATTCGGCATTTAAGCGACGAACTCGCAACAAGAAGAGGAGTAAAAATCCTCAAAGCAATGATAGTAAACGTCTAAAAAACGTTTAACTTTTTACTTCAAACATCCGTTCCAATGAAGCTCGCGCCTTCTTGGCTACTGGTTCTGGAATCATTACAAGATGCTTTTCTTCCTTTAAGGAAGCATAAATCCTCTCAAGCGTTGTCAGCTTCATGTTGGGACAAATAGAGCCGTCATAGGCAATAAAAAATTCTTTTCCAGGATTTTCCCTTCTTAGGCGGTGCATGATACCGTCTTCGGTACCGACAATGAATTTTTTGGCTTCTGATTCTTTGGCGTACTTGCACATTTTTGAGGTACTGCCGATGAAGTCAGCGATTTTCCGTGTTTCAAAACTGCATTCAGGATGAACCATAACCACAGCGTCTGGATGATGCATCTTTAAAACCTCAATGTCCTCAGGTTGGAAAAGCAAATGTGTTGGACAGAAACCCCACTCTGGAATTGGAATAATTTTTTTACCAGTTTTTTCTGCAACGTATTCGCCTAGGTTGCGGTCGGGACCGAACAGGACAGTATCAGCATTAAGTGATTCAACCACTTGGACAGCGTTAGCGGAGGTGCAGCATATGTCACTGCAGGCTTTTGCGGCAGCCAAAGTGTTAACGTAAACCACTACAGGCGCATCTGGATACAGGGCTTTGACTCGTTTTATTTCGTCAACTGTTAGCATTTGAGCCATTGGGCAACGTGCGCCGGTGCAGGGTAGGAGAACCTTTTTTTGTGGATTTAGAATTGCGGCTGATTCAGCCATGAAATCCACTGCGGAGAAAACGATTAGTTCAGCGTCTTTTTCTTGCATAGCTTTGCGGCTGAGCTCTATGCTGTCGCCGACGTAGTCTGCTATGTCTTGTACTTCTGGACGTTCATAGTTGTGTGCGAGAATTATTGCTTTTTTCTCTTTTTTAAGCTCAAGGATTTTCTGCGTTAAATCCATAGTTTGCGCCTTACACCCTAATGATAAAAAAATATGAGGATAGCTTAACAGATATAATCTTTACCCTATTGAAAGCCGTTTTTGATATAATACTCGCAAATAAAGGCTTAAGCAACCCCTAACAGTTGGCATTAAGCTCCAAATTCTTAAAAGAGACTAATACAAGCTTTAAAAAGTCCTTTTTTGAGCAATAAGATTTTAAACGTTGAAAAAGGGTTGGTCTTTAGGAATAAGCAAAATGCAGATTAAAGCAGTACTGTTTGACATGTTTGATACGTTAGCGTTAATTGACCGAGACTACGAATTTTACAATCACGCAATAGTTCGCATGCACAAACATTTAGTTAACCAAGGCTTTAACGTGGCTTTTGAACCATTCCGTGAAGCCTACATTAAAGCACGCGATGAACTCTACGCTGTAGCAGAAAAAAACCTTGAAGAACCACACTTTAACCAAAGAATACAAAACGCCCTAGAACTTTTAGGCTACAACCTTGACGCCAAAAACCCGGTAGTCGCCGGAGCTACATGGGAGTTTTGCCAAGAATTCCTTAACCACGTCAAAATAGATGAGTGCGCCAAAAAATTGCTAAAAGACCTGCAGGGCAAATATAAACTTGGAATAATCTCCAACTTTGCAATCCCAGAAGGCGTATACAGTTTCTTGGATACTAATGGGTTAAATGACCTTTTTGATTTGGTTGTTATATCTGGCGAAGTGAACAGACGCAAGCCTAGTCCTGAAATTTTTCAGAGTGCACTAAAAATGTTGGGGCTTTCGGCTGGTGAAGTGGTTTTTGTTGGTGATACGGCGGATGCTGATGTTGCTGGGGCTCATGGGGTTGGTATGAAAGCGGTTTATATTAAGCGTCGTTTTGAGCGGACTCTTGAAATGTTTACGCCTGATGTTGTTATTGAGAGTTTGGTTGACTTGCCCTCTGTACTTAAAACTATTTAGCATTCCCGTGGATACTTTTTTCTCTGTTTAGTGGTCAACCTTAAATATGCGCTATATTACGATTCACATGATTACTATTTTAGAGAGTTAAAAAACAGAAATCTGATTTGAAATCATAAAAGCGATGCTTGAAGAGTTTTCAGAGTTAAAGCAGAAAAAGAATACGTTTTGTTAGCCTAGTTTCTTCTCATTAAGAGCTTCTTTGGAATTTTCACGCCATTCTTGCCTGTTTTGCAACCATTTATCAACTCAACAAGTTCTCCATGTCTTTCGAGAAAATTAATACCTTTTTCAGTTGCCCCGTAAACCTCTCGCCCAGACTCTTCAATTTTTTCAAGCAAATCAGTATTTGACATAAACGTTAAATATTCGCCAAGCTGTGCAAAACTCAGGTTTGCTCTATACATGATTTGTGTTTTTAATGCACCGTCTTTGGCGATGTCTAATATTTCGGCTATTATGCTTAGTTTATCTCTTCTTTTGGTTTTTTCGTCCAGAGAGAACATGGGGTTCATTTTTCTGTTTGCCTCTTTCAGATTTATGTTCTATATGCTTCTTCCACAAACACTATATTAAGTCCTGTTTCATGCGACAGATTATTCCCAAACCGGAATACCAGCACCTGCAGAACACAATAAAAAGCCTTAACTTCCCCCAAAACAACACCAACAAGTGACAAGTCATGCTTATCGGTTTAATCTCAGACACCCACGACAACCTGCAGCAAGTAGAAAAAGCCGTAAAACACCTAAACACCGTCGGCGTCCAACTGGTGCTACATGCAGGCGACTACTGTGCACCCTTCACCATAGCCAAATTTAAAGCATTAAACTGCAAACTCATCGGCGTATTTGGCAACAACGACGGTGACCATGAACTTCTAAAGAAACGGTTCAGCGAAACCCAAAACTGCGAAGTACACGGCAGATTCGCCCAAATAGAAACTGGCGGCTACAAAATTGCCCTGCTACACGGGGACGAGCCAGAACTGCTGTTTGCTTTAATCGGCAGTCAAAGCTTCAACGCTGTTGTCCATGGTCACTCACACAACAAGGGCATTGAGCAACGGGGAAACAGTCTAATTGTTAATCCTGGCGAATTGTGTGGTTATCTAACAGGCAAACCCACGCTTGCCCTTCTTGACACCGAAAAAAATGAAGCAAAAATAGTGGAGCTTTAGCGTTTACTGTTTTGTGCTTGGCTGCTGCTGCGAGATACAGTGGATTGTTCCGTAACCGTAAACCAGAAAAGAGCAGTTGATGCCGACAACTTTTCTGTCTGGAAACAGTTTCTGCAGGATATCAAGCGCCTTGGCGTCGTTTTTGTGGTTAAAAACTGGCACGAGCACTTTGGTGTTGCCAATGTAAAAGTTTGTGTAGCTTGCGGGGAGCCTGCAGTCGCATCCGGTGACGTTTCCAGGCATGGGCAGTTTGACGATGTTGAGGTAGTTGCCGTCTTGGTCTGTTGCTTCTGTGAGCAGTTCATAGTTAGCGTTTAATGCGGCATAGTTTTCGTCTGTGGGGTCATCTTCGTAAGCGCAGACGATGGTTGTTGGGTTTACGAAACGAGCGAGGTCATCGATGTGTCCGTCTGTGTCGTCGCCGCAGATTCCGTTTTTAAGCCAAATGAAATGGGTGACGCCGAGGTGGTCTTTTAGGTATTTTTCAATGTCGGTACGGGTCATGTCGGGGTTTCTGTTAGGGTTAAGCAGGCACTGCTCAGTTGTCAAAAGTGTGCCTTTGCCGTTAACGTCAAAAGAGCCGCCTTCCATAACAATGCGGGGCTTAAAACAGGGCAACTGTAGTGTCTTGTTGATTACTTGGGGAATATCTTTGTCTTTTAGCAGGGTATCGTATTTGTCGCCCCAAGTGTTGAAAATCCAGTTAACCATCGCCAACTCCCGCTTGCCATTGACAAGGAAAGTTGGTCCGTAATCGCGGAACCACACGTCAGCGTAGTCAAACATGAAGAAACGGATTCTGCCAAAATCAACCCCCGCCGCCTCAAGCATGCCGGTGACTTTTTGTTTCATCTCGTTGTCTTTTACGAAAAGGTTGACGTTTTCGCTTGTATGAATTTCTTTGATGATTTTGATGTAGGTTGCTTCAACTTTATCGACGCAGTCGGGAAAAGTTTCTGGGTCATGTGGCCAGCTAAGCCAGATGGCGTCATGTTTATCCCATTCCGCTGGCATGCGGTAACCATGTTCTGATGGGGTCTTTGCTGAAATGGGGTCGGTGATGGGTTTGTAAGTGTCAGGACGCCTGTTTCTAAGAAAACCCCACCCTTCACGAATCCGCTTGTTAAAATCAAGGTCTACTGTGGCGATTACGGTTTCTTCTTTATCGCCTGCTTCAGCAAGAATTTCCCCAAACGCGTCACAAACAAAACTGCCACCCCAAAACTGCAGTTCCCCTTCCTCGCCAACACGGTTAACCGCGGCAACGTGCACTCCGTTTGCGATGGCGTGTCCCCGCTGAACCGTTTTCCAAGCGTCATGCCAGTCGCCGTCAGCGGAAGTGTGGCCTTTTATGTAGCCGATTGCGGTTGGGTAAAACAGGATGTCGGCGCCTTTTAGGGTGCAGATTCTTGCGGCTTCTGGGAACCACTGGTCATAGCAGATGAGAACCGCAATTTTAGCGTAGGCAGTATCGTAGACTTTGTATCCTAAATTGCCTGGTTCGAAATAGTTTTGTTCATAAAACAGGGGGTCTTGGGGAACGTGGATTTTGTGGTAAGTGTCAAGCAGTTCGCCGTCTGCGTTAATGACTACGGCGGAATTATAGAATTTACCGTTCAGGCTTTCGAATAGGGGCACGATTATGACTACTTTATACTTTTTCGCCAATTCACGAAACGCGTCGGTGGATTCGCCGGGGATAATTTCAGCATAGCGGGTGGCGTCTTGGTGTTCTTGTTGGGGGAAGTAGCGGGTGCGGTAAAGTTCTTGCAGGCAAATGATTTGTGCGCCTCTGGTGGCGGCGTGCTCAATCTGGGCGATTGTTTTCTGCAAGTTAACGTTTAAGTCGTCTGAAACGGCTGTTTGAATAAGCCCAACGGTAACGATTTTCCCGGGTTTGATGCTGATTTCTGCTATTTTGTATTCCTGCCTTAATTTTCATCATATAATACTATGAATGGAAAAACCTTTCTGAAAACTAAAAGTAAAATTACCAGTGAATTGTAAAATGACCCTGTCAAAATAGTAGGCGAAGACTATATTGATTTATTAGGCGTAGCATTCTAAACAGTAAAAGCAACAATACAGCTAACAGGAGGTAGTTTAAAGAGTGATGTCTCATCAAAGCGTATTTAAAGACGAATCAAAACTTGACATAAACTACCTTCCAACCCAAATGCCCCACCGAGACCACGAACACCGCCTCTTAATGGAGTTCTTCAGTTTCCTCACACGGTATCCAGACCGCATGACACAACGAGTCATCGTAACCGGTGAAGTCGGCACAGGAAAAACCGCGCTTTGCCAAACTTTTGGCAAAAACATCAGCATCGAAATCGGCAAAAAAGGCATAAAATTCCGTTACATCCACGTTAACTGCCGCGAATACCGCGGAAACCTTGCGCCGATTCTGCATCAAGCTGTCACGGTTTTTAGACCAAACTTTCCAGCACGCGGTTATTCAGCCGAAGAAATCCTCAAAACATTGTTGCAGGTGCTTGAGGAGGAGCAGGCGTTTATAATTTTGGCGCTTGACGAGTTTGACAGCATCATTGAGAAAGAAGGTTCAGACACGGTTTACAAACTCACGCGTTTGCAGGAGATGCAGCAGGGTAAACCGCAGCGGGTTTCGTTTATTTTTATTCAACGGAACCTTTCACCGCTTAAAGCTCTTGATGACAGCGCCCGAAGCACACTGCAACGTAACATTGTTAATCTTGAACGGTACGGCAAGGAATCGTTAACTGATATTCTTAATGACCGTGTGAAATTGGCTTTTGAGCTTGCCGCTGTTCCTGAGGATGTTGTTGGTTTAATCGCTGAACTTGCAGCCACTGAAACGGGGAACGCCCGTTTTGGCATTGAACTGCTCTGGCGGGCGGGCAAGTACGCTGACGCTCAAGACGCTAACAGGGTTGAACCTGAATGTGTACGGCAAGCAGTCTCAGCCATAATTCCCACAATCAAACGCAGCGAACTGGGCGGATTGGGACTTCACGAAAAGATGTTACTGCTCGCGGTTGCCCGCTTCTTTAAAGAAAACAAGGAAGCCTTCGCAACGCTTTCAGAGATTGAGCAAGCCTACGGAGTCATCTGTGAAGAATACGAAGAACAACCTTACAGTCACACTCAACTCTGGAAGTACCTGCAACGTTTCTCTCAAATCGGCATAGTAAAAACTGAAGTTAGCGCAGCAATGTCCCGTGGCAGGTCAACGATGGTTTCTTTGCCGTCGGTTCCAGCAGTTGAACTGGAGCAAGAACTGTGTACGCTGCTTGCGATGGAGCGGTAATGCATGGAGCTTGAGGAAGTGTTCTCGTCAAAAACGCGCATGAAAATCCTAAAACTACTTTTCCAACTAAAGCAACTGAACGTTTCTGATATTGCCCGACGAATCAACACGAACTACACTATTACTGACGAGCATTTGCTGCTTTTGGAGGGCGAAGGAATCATAAAACGTTACACTTACGGCAGGGTCCGCCTTTACAGTTTCAATGAAGCATCAGAAAAAGCAAAAGCGGTGCAAAACCTAATACAAGTGTGGGAACAAAATAAACAATAGAGGTACTGTTATGGCGATGATTGATGTTTCGGCAAAAGCTGAAGTTTTAAGAGAAGCAACCGCTTCAGGCACAATCATTTTGAAGCCTGAAACCATAAAACGCATCCAAGAGGGCAACATAGCTAAAGGAGACCCCCTCTACACCGGCAAAATCGCAGCAATTTTGGCCGCTAAAAAAACCAGCGAGTTAATTCCACTGTGTCACCCGTTGCCGCTTACTAACGTGGAGGTTTACCCTAAAGTTCAAAACGAAACAACCGTTGAAGTCACGGCGACCGTTAAAACCCGTGCGCAGACAGGCGTGGAAATGGAGGCGCTCACGGCAGTGTCTATGGCGTTGTTGACGGTTTGGGACATGACTAAACAGTATGAGAAAGACGCTGACGGACAGTACCCTTCAACGGCTATCCAAAATATTCACGTAGTCCGCAAGTACAAGCAGGTCTAAAAGTATGAGTGAAACTTCAAAACAGCACAAAGAACAGGCCCCAAAAAAACTCAACTATGCAATCTACATGTGCAGCAGTTCACGTTATCACCAAATGGAAAAAGGCGAAACAGTAACTGACGTTGGCGGCGACACCATCCAAAACCTCATCCAAACCGCAGGACATTACCTGTTATTTAAGAAAATAATTTTGGATGATAAAGCAATGATCTCCAAAGCTTTTGACGACTGCTTAGCCACCAGCAACTTGGATGTCGCCATCTTTTCAGGCGGCACTGGCATCACACCAGCAGACGTCACCATTGAAGCAGTTACGCCGCTTCTGGAAAAAACTTTGCCTGGTTTTGGCGAGTTTTTTAGACGCCTTAGTTTTGACGAGGTTGGCCCAGCAGCGGTGTTGTCTCGCGCCGTTGCAGGAGTCGCCGGCGGCAAAGCGTTTTTCTGCATTCCAGGTTCCCCGAACGCGGTTAAACTTGCGGTGGAAAAACTTATTTTGCCCGAGTCGCCTCACATCGTCAAACATGCACGTGAACAGCGATGAGTTTAGTTGACAATTGTGGTAGACCGCTTCTTAACTTGAGAGTTTCAGTTACTCAAAGATGCAGCTACCGTTGTACGTACTGTCACCGGGAAGGTGAAGTTGAACGTGCAGGTGCTTATTCAGAAATGACTGTTGAAGAAATTGTAAGGTTAACTAGAAATGCTGTGGAGTTGGGGATAGCGCGGGTTAAACTTACAGGCGGCGAACCCTTAATGCGCTGTGACATTTGCCAAATCGTTGCAGGCATCAAAGCGATTCCAGGTTTACGGGACCTCTCGTTAACCACGAACGGTTTAATGCTGCCAGAAATGGCTAAAGAGTTGCATGCAGCGGGACTGGGCAGAATAAACATCAGTTTAGCCTCACTTAACACTGAAACTTACAGCAGAATCACCGGCGGCGACCTTGACAGGGTCTTGGAGGGTGTTAAAGCGGCTGCAGAAGCAGGGTTTAACCCGGTCAAACTTAACATGGTTATCCTCAACGACGTTAACGTAGATGAAGTTTTAGACATGGTTGCTTACGCCGAAAAAATGGGCGTTATTTTGCAGCTTATAGAGCTTGACCCAGTTAACGTCAGCAACGCATATTTCTCCCAGTATCACCGTAGCCTTGAAGACCAAGAAGAAATCCTGCGTCAAAAAGCCGTCCAAATTGAAAAACGCCGCTTCATGCATAACCGCTTAATTTACCGCTTGCCAAACGTGACGGTGGAAGTGGTGCATCCGATTGAAAACACAGATTTCTGCAATCACTGCACGCGGCTACGAGTCACCAGCGACGGAAAACTAAAACCGTGCCTTATGCGAAACGACAATTTGACCGACATATTAACGCCGATGCGGCAGGGAGCCACAGACGAGCAACTTAAAGAATTATTCATTGAGGCTAACAAGCTACGGGAACCTTTCAACAAGGCAAAGGTAAGTTTTGAGAAGTCAAAGACGGGCGGAGATTAGAAATTCAGGCAGGTTTTTACCAATCGCTCTTATATAACGCTTATAGAATGGAAAAAGCATGGCGCTGTCGCCTTTTTTGAGATAAAAACGTTTTTAAATCAATACTGCAATGACTAAATCTCGACTCTAAATGATACCAAAATACTTCTTTCTAACAAAAGGAGTTGGCAAACACAAAGAGCAACTCCAATCATTCGAATTAGCTCTACGAGATGCAGGGATTCAAATGTGCAACCTAGTCGCAGTATCCAGCATCGTTCCACCAGGATGCGAAATGCTAACAAAAGAAAAAGGCTTAAAAATGATTCACCCCGGCGAAATCACCTTCGTAGTCATCGCACGCAACGCAACCAACGAGCCACACCGCCAAGTAGCATCATCAATCGGCGTAGCTATTCCATCAGAAAAGAACCAGTACGGCTACCTATCTGAACACCACAGTTTCGGACAAACCGACGAAGTCGCCGGCGACTACGCAGAAGACCTTGCAGCCACTATGCTTGCAACAACCATGGGCATACAGTTTGACCCAGAAACCGCATGGGACGAACGCAAAAAAATCTTCAAAACCACAGGTTTAATCATCAAAACAACAAACAGCACCCAATCAGCTCAAGGCGACAAAAACGGTTTATGGACAACCACTGTAGCTGCAGCGGTTTTTGTTCCACCAGAAAACGGCGAACCAGCAAAAGAGTAAAATTGGCAAGTTTTTTCAACTTGCTTTCTTCATTTATTTAAATCAACCAGTTATGTTAGGGTTTTTTGAAGACTATGCTGCTGGGGTCTATTAGCTTGTAGAAGTACACTTTGAGAAAGTCTGTTATTACAAAAGCCAGCAACGCGTAACCCCAAACAAAACCTGCCAAAGCCCAACCGATAGGCGCCACAAACACGCCGAAAACCACAACCAACGTTGCCAACAGTTTGGTGATTACGGCTGACCAGAAAAGCAAACCGCCCGGACGAATGGACCAAAAATGGCCTCTTGTTCGGGTTACAAAGATGGTTAAGTGTCCAGCAACTGCTAGTTTAAGGAAAATAAACGATTGTAAAACAGGCAGGGGCAACTGTAAAATGACGTCGCCTATGTAGAAGATGAAGAAGGAGGAAAAGACGCCGACGATGCCAAGAAGGGTTGAAATGAATAGGACGCTGCGCATGTTCCATCTTTCAGGCGTTTTTGAGTATTTGACGTTGTCATAAGCGATTGCCATGATTGGCACATCGTTGAACAGAGCTAGGAGCACAATCATTACGGCGGTTACAGGATAAAAGTTGAACACAATAATCGAAGTTACAATGAAAAACAATACTCTGATGGTTTCTGCTATGCGGTAAATCGAGTAATTATTCATACGCTGGAAAACTTTACGGCTCTCTTTAACGGCGTCAATAATCACTGACAAACCAGGCTTGGTAATAACGATGTCCGCGGCTGATTTAGCTGCATCAGTAGCTCCTGCAACCGCGATGCCCGCGTCAGCCTCCTTTAAAGCTGGGGCATCATTCACGCCGTCACCAGTCATCCCAACAATATGATTATCAGATTGCAGAAGCTCAACAATCTTGTACTTATGCTCAGGAAAAACCTCCGCAAATCCATCCGCAGCTTCAACAACCTTACAAGCGTCCTTATCCGTAAGATTAAGAAAAGTTTCTGGCAAAGCAATCTTTCCCCCGAGGTTAACTTGACTGGCTATTTCTTTGGCGATTGCAATGTGGTCGCCTGTGACCATTTTTACTTGCAGCCCCATGTCTTTAGCGGTTTTAATGGTTGAGGCTGAGTCTTCGCGGGGAGGGTCATAAAGCGCAATTAAGCCTACGTACTGCCAAACGCCTTTTGGGTCGGTTTTGGCTACTCCAAGTGCACGGTGTCCCTTCGCTGCAAAACTGGAGATAACCTCATCAACGGTTTGTTTGAGTGTTTTGTCTGCGTTTACCAGTTGAAGTATAACTTGCGGTGCCCCCTTTGCAACCTTAAAACTGTCGCCAGTAGAGTCTTGGACTGTGGCTTCGGTACGCTTCACCACGGGGTCAAAGGGTTTAAAAGAATTCACTTTACACTTGCCAAGTTGGTCTGCAACGTTTGGCTCTGTTTTGGCTCGGGCAATAACGGCGTTGTCGATTGGGTCTTTATCTTCCGCCCTAGACGCTAAAACCCCAAAAAACAGGACATCAGATAAGTTAAACCCGCTATAAGAGTTAATTTCTGCTACGGTTAACTCGTTTTTAGTTATCGTTCCTGTCTTGTCAGCGCAGAGCACGTCAACGCCAGACAGTTCTTCGATAGCGGCAAGTCTGCTTACAATTGCCTCTTTTTTTGCCAACGCTACTGCACCCACCGCTAAAGTGATAGATAACACCGCGGGCAACGCAGCGGGAATAGCGGCAACTACCAGAATTAAAGCA
The DNA here is from genome assembly GCA_042296865.1 of Bathyarchaeia archaeon. Lineage (GTDB taxonomy): Archaea > Thermoproteota > Bathyarchaeia > Bathyarchaeales > Bathycorpusculaceae > Bathycorpusculum. Next base: position 1,435,816 of record CP170178.1, read on the forward strand.
AACTCTAAAGTGTCAACCACGCTTTCCTGCCTAAACAAGGCAACCAAAAAAACCACTGCAACCAACACCACCGCTAAAACTATGAGGTAATCACCAATTTTCACCACTGCTTTTTGAAAATGGCTTTTCGGTTGGGCTTTCTCGACAAGCCGCGCGGTTTTCCCAAAAAAGGTATGCATACCAGTGGATACGACTAAAGCATCCATTTCGCCTACCCGCACCACTGAACCCGAGTAACCAACGTCAGAAACATGTTTCTCAACAGGCAACGATTCACCCGTTAACGCTGACTGATCCACAGACAAGTAGTCACCTTCAACAAGCTTAACATCTGCAGGTATAACATCGCCTAAACGGATTCTTACCATGTCGCCGGGCACCAGTTCTCTTGCAGGAACCTCAACCCATTTGCCGTCACGGCGAACCCGCGCTTTAAGAGCTAAACGTTTCTTTAACAGTTCAATAGCGTTGCCTGCTTTGTGCTCCTGCCAAAAACCTACTACAGCGTTAAGCATTAGCAGTGCAAAAATGATACCGAAATCTTCCCAATGCATAATTGCCGCGGAAAGAATAACTGCTGCTTCAATCATAAACGGGATTGGACCCCAAAAATAACGTAAAAACTTGCGCAGGGGGTTAACTTTTTTTTGGGATATCTCGTTTGCTCCATAAACGGTTAAACGTTGCTTAGCTTCATTTGAACTTAAACCGTTCTTGCCACTGGATAAAGTAGTAAACAATTCGTCAACAGAGACTTTTTTGGTATCTTCAGCTGATAAAATCTTTTTTTGCATGATTGCCCGCTTTAATTTTTCCTGAAAAAATACCTGCAATAGTAAGGGCTGGCAGCTTCACTTAACTCTGTGTTGTAGCCAAGACACAACTACAAAGCATAAGAAGAAAAGTAAAGAAACGCCTAAAAGGGGTTATTTGAAGTGCAGGTTAAAGCGTTGCATTGCATCTTGTACAACCTTTTTTGCTTCTTCCGCGTTTTTCCAGCCTTTAACGGTAGTCCATTTTTGATGCTCTAACCGTTTGTAGGTTGTAAAGAATTCCTGTATCATATTCAACTGGTGCTGATGCACGTCAGATATGTCGTTGTATCCGTCAAAACGGGCGTCGTTTGCAAGTACTGAAAGGATTTTTTCGTCTGGACCATGTTCATCTTCAATATGTAAAACGCCGATGACTCGAACACGGGCAATTGCGCCAACCTCCAACGGTTCATAAGTTAAAGTCATAATGTCAAGAGGGTCATCATCTTCTGACCATGTTTGAGGAACAAACCCGTAGTCAACAGGAAAAAAGACAGCAGATGGAATGATGCGGTCAAGCACAAAAGCTTCCCAGTCAGACTTGTACTCGTATTTGTCGCGGCTGCCGCTTAAAACTTCAATAACCATGTTCAAGTCAGTTGGGGGGTTGTCGCCTGCGGGAACCTGCTTCCAAAGATTAACCATAAATATCACATCAAGTGGGGTTTAAAGAGAATTAAAGGTTACCTCATAGTTGCCTTAAACGTGTTTGTAAGGTCTTTAGCCATCGCAGCCGCCAAAAGCCGCCAAGCCTCCGCATCCTCCCTGCACAGTCGTTCAGCTAGCGCCTTTGCCTCAGTTTCCGTAAAGTTTTTGTCATGCTCAATATGCAGGGCTGTAAATTCAAGTTGAGAACCGCTGTTGCATGGGTTAATTTGGTATGTGAATTGGGAATGCCGGTTTGGTCCAATTAGGTGTGTTGCAACCCAAAAGAGCCTGTCAGGATAAAGTGTTATCAGTTTTTGCTTGAAAATTTTCCCATCAGCCATGTGGAACACTTCTTCCAAAACCATGATACCCTCCGAGACTTGCACCACTTTGCGTTCAGCATGCAAATTGCCCATGAGCTTATGGTCTTGTGAAGTAAAATCTGTACACCAATCAAAAGCCGCCTTTGCCGGAAAATGGAATTTTTGGGTGAACCTGTAACGGATTGTAGCTGGCATAGCAGGCAAATTGTTGAGTGCCGTATTTAGTGGTTACGTTTTAACCGAAAAAGTCAGACATCTTCTTCTGGTAAAGCGCCCGCTTGAGCAACTCGCTTTGCCGTATCCAGCGACCCAACGGAATCTCAAACCGTGTGCTAATATGCTGCAGTGCTTGAGGTAAAGTGCTAAATAGTAAGGGTTTTTGGCGCATTGCGTTGCGCACGTTCTCGCGGACCTGCCAGACGCCGATGGGCATAATGTAGCCGGGACGTGCTTCTCTTAAAACAATCACGGTTGCCTGTCGCCGCTCCTTAACCAGCAATTCACAAGTCGCCAGCCGTGCGGAGTAGTAGCAGCCTCCAATAGCCGCGTATGTTTTGCGTCCACTGTTGCCTTCCCAATCGCTAAAGATGGCTACGTTTTTGCCCGCTGGATTCCAAACCGTGCCTGGGTACCATGCTTCCATGGATTCGTAACTGTACTGGGCAGGAATCATCAAAACTTCAAACACGTTATCTAAATATACCGATTCGTAGACGCGGTACTCGTTAATTTCTGGGAAGGTTTTGACTTGTTCTCGGAGGGTTTTGGAGATGATGTCGTCAACGGCTGTTATGCTCCAGCGGGTTGGGACTAAGCGGCGGTTTTTTTCTATGCCAAAGGCGCCGACGCTGAACGCTTTCTGGATTTTAGTAACTATTACGCCTCGGTCGTAAAGTTCAAGCACAGCGTTGGTTGATTTTAGGTCAGTGTCATAGTAGGCTTTCTCTATATGCTGCTCATACCTTGCGTTACCTACACGCATGTCCCGAATCGGCGCAGAGGGACCAAACGGTTGCACATCATCATCCATAAAAATTGAACCATAAGGCTTCTTAGTCAAGTTTAGCTCCATGTCGACGCTGTTATCTGAAAGAGCAAGGTCGCGGGTGGCATCCATAATTTTACCTGCCTTAAGCACGTTGGTTACGTTAACACGGTGTTTGCCACGAACCAGCAGGGAGCGGAAACCCACAATTTCATCAATCGACTTTCCAAACCATTGCTCAGGCAAATCATAAATGCTCGTATCCTCGCTAACTGGCGGCACAAGTGGGCCAGCGTAAACGTTTGGGTAGCCGATTCTGCCGATAAAAACGCTGGGCGGGGACATGCCAGCGATGTCTTGGTTTGACATTAAAGGTATGCTTTTTGAGAAATAGTTAACTTTAACCATTATTGGGCAACGGGTTTTGCCGCAAAGGTTCCGTGCGCCTTTACAGATAACGCACAAGCTGTCTTGAGAGGCGCGGGCCACTATTTGGCTATCATCGCCCATGTTTGCTTGTTTTAGAACGTCCTTTAGCCAGTTGTCTGTTGGACGCACGTTTTGTGCTGGTTTGACGTTTAAGGACATTGTAATGTTGAAGGCTACAGGGGGTTGATATGTTTTCTGCAAACAAACCATTAAAAAACAAACGCCACCGCAGACCAAAATAATGAATAATGTACAACTGAAAATGTCAACTTAACGTCCAGTGACCGTTTTCAGAACACCCGATTTTTTGATAACACGACGAATCGGCGGCGGCAACCGAAGCATAACATAATCAGCCGCTTTATACAATCCAAAAAGTCCATCAGGCGCCAAAGCGGCATCAATAATTTTAAGATACCCATCGATGTTTCGTATGTTTTCACAACTTATATCCAAAAGACCAAACTTGTTAGCTACACTTCTTAGTTGAGATAACTCCTGCGGTGAAACCTCAACTTCTTCACCGTACTCTTGAAGCAGACAATATTTTGTGTGCCAAAAAACCCTTGCAAAATAAACATGCCTGTATGGGTGAGGTAACTTCTTGTAGGCTTTATGGTCGTCCTCTATGGCGTCTTTTTTGCCGATTTTAAGCGCCAAATCCCTTTTTCGGTACACAATGTGAAAAACGAGTTTATGCATACCAAAACTTTGCATAACGGCTCCAGAAAAAACAGTAGGAACAATATTTTGAAGTTCATTCATCGGGATAAAACCCGTTTTTTTAGAATCTATATACGCATCTATTAAATCGTCTAAAATTTTGGCTCTTTGATGTAATGATTTAAATTTCACAAGTAACAGGACATGCTTGGCTTCAAAATAGCCTTTGTGACTGCAAAGAAGCAACAACATTAACCAATCAAGTGATACTGGTTAACAGCCACTGTCCCAACCAAGTTAACCACCACACCCACAACTATCAGCAGTTTATGATACCACCGCAATTCCTTACCGAAACCTTTCAGGGTCAACACGAAAAGGAACGGGTAAAAATCCAACGCGTAACGGTAACCAAAACCCCAACCAGAAAGCCCCTTAGTAAAAATCACAAAAGAGACCGCAAAAACCGCTACCCAACAAGAAACGGTTACGACATTGCTGATTTTTGATTTCAAAGCAAAAACAAAAGCGGGCGTGGTTAACCAAATTGCTGTTCCAGTTAAGGGGAAAATGATTGTGAAAGGATCAAAAGCTATTGTTGGCAAACCTGAGAAGAAGGTTACAAGATTATCATAAATGTAAGATAAACTGAAGAGTCCTTTGCTAAACCATGGTTCGTTTTGTATTCCAGGAATCATCCAGTACCCAGCATCCAGCAGAGTCCCGAAACGCACGTAGTTGTACATAAAATTAAGCAAGACAAAAACGCCTGCGCCAACGGCAAGTTTAACCAGTGAAGGCATTGCTTGACGAATTTTGATGCCCCACTGCTGGGCTGGTTGACGGTTTAGAATCAGAATTACAAAAAAGAATATGCCAAGTATTGTGGGTAGCCTGCACCAGTAAGAAGCCCCCACCAGCAACCCAATCAGCAAAGGCCGTGACTTACTAAACGATTCATGTAGCGCCAGAAACATGAAAAACGTGGCAAACACTTGCGCGATAAGCCAAACCGACCCCACGCTTGATATCCACCAAAAAATTGTCCCAAACCCAAACAACACAGCCGCCCAAACAGAAAACGACACGTTTTGGCCATAGTTTTGGCTTTTTCGCACGTCGCAAGCTAAAATGTATGATAAGCTAACGGTTAAAGCACCAAAAAACAGGGAAACCAACGTTTGATTCAGACTTAACCCGAAAATGGCAACCAATGGTGTCATGATTAATGCTGGGAATGGCGGATAAACCACATAGTAGACGCCGTTAAGGGGAATAAGCTCGTTGAGCCAAGCGGGATTGTCCAAAAGGTAAAGGCGTCCTTGTAGTAAAGCGTCGGCTAAACGCACGTAATAATTGTAATGGTTTGGGTACCCTTCGCCTGTAACATAGTAAACCGTGAATGCAACAAAAAACAGTGTGACAAGTACGAGGGCTTGCCTATTGCGAAGGTGCATTAACTTGCGGGACAGGGGCTTCTGCATTTAAGAAAAATGTTGAAGGTCAAACCTTTAATGTTTTTCCAAAATTCCAAAAATTAAAAGAAAATTAGGCTTTGTTTGCATATTTCTCTTTAAACTCAGAAAGCCGTACTTTACGCTTCTCAAGCGCATTAATGATAACACCTCTTTCTGTCTGCAACGCGCTTAACACTTTCTTGGAGTCATTAACGATTGTTTCAGCTTGGGAAACGGTTGTCTGGGCATTTGTGAAAATGTTTTTTGCAGATTCTTCTACACCTTCAACTTCCACAGAAACTTCGTTCACTAATTTTCCAATACTTTGTGCGTTGGTAACTGATCGTTCAGCAGCGTTCTCAATGTTTTCTGCAGCACTGGAAACGTTTTTGGCGATGCCTGCAAGTTCTTCGGCGGAAGCGGTTTGTTCCTGAATAGCAGATGATGTTTCTTCAGCGGCTGAACTGCTTTCTTCAGCGATGCTTGCAACTTCTTGGATGGTTTTAACAACAGAATCTAAAGATTCCACGCCGCTACGTACGTTGCGTGTTAAATTTTCAACTTTAACGGTTATAACATCCATTATCTGAGCGATGCTCTCGGCTTCTTTGATTGCACCAAGCACAACGGTTGATCCTTCAGCAGCGCCAGTCTGTGATTGTGAAGCAACCTGCGTGCTTTTATCGCCGGCGTTTTTAATGTCTTTAACAAGTGTTATTGCTTCGCCAGCGGCAAGTTTTGATTGACCAGCTAAACCTTTTACGGCGTCAGCGACCACTGCAAAGCCTCTGCCTGCTTCTCCTGCACGAGCAGCTTCGATAGCGGCGTTGAGCGCCAGCATGTTGGTTTGACCTGCAATGTCGGAGATAGAACCGGCCATTTGTCCAATTTGGTCAACAGAGTTAACCATAGACGTGACTGCTTTGGATAATTCGTTAATGTTCGCTTTGATATTCTCTATTGCATAAAGACCTTTTTGGCCTTTCTCGTTTGCCTCTTTAGACTTCTTTAAAGCTTCAGCAGTAACCCTTGAAGTATCCTTAGCGATTAAACCTGCTTCATCCATTACTCTTTTGAGCGATTCAGTGCTTTTGGCGGTATCCTGCGAGAGATCCGCAAGTTTTTGCGCGCCAGTTGAAACCTGCTGAGATGCAGTACTAACTTGCTCCATACCAGAAACAATTTGGTTGGTAGCGGCAGCACATTGTTTGCCCATTTCTAAAAGTGTCCTGCTTGCTTTAACTGCTCCATCAGAGTTTACAGCAATTTTTTCAGCGGCAGCGGTTACTTCTTTTACGCTGGCAGTAACTTTTGCGCCTGCTTGGCTTGCGTTTTCTGCTAACTGGGTAACTAGGGTTGAAGCAGTCTTCATTTGTTCTGAGTATTCAGTTACTTTTGTGAATGTGTTAATTATTTCTATTTGATTATTGAGAACGTTTTCGCCACTTTTCACTGCTTCTTCAAGAACGGGAATAACATACTCAATGAGTTCACCGATTTTGACTTCGAGTTTGCAGTTTTCTTGTTTCAACTCTTTATTTTCGAGCTGTAATTGTTTGATTTCTTGTTCAAACTGACTAGGCTGATCTTCTTGGTCAGACGCTTTTTTGACTTTAGCTTCCTCTTGCACGCTATTGCCTCCTTAAACTGAATACTTCATAGTCATTTTATAATAGAGTTATGAACAGGGAATATTCATTGGTAAAATAATAATTCACCAAATAAGCAAACAAAAAACTTGCTTCAGCACATGTTAAACTTCAAATACGTAGCAAAATAAGCAAACCTTGTTTAAAAAACATGCAAAAAATCAACAAAAAGGAAAACATTAAACACAAAAACCCAAAAATTGTTAAGAAGAAGTGGCGCCCAGGCCGGGATTCGGACCCGGGTCCTGCGGGCGACAGCCGCATATACTGGACCGAACTATACTACCTGGGCACTTAAGCGCCGAAACAATACACATTATTTAACTAATTAAGCTTTCTCGATGAAAAACCCCTAAAGGCTAAGTAATAGCCCCACAAAGGAAGGCTGAGCAATTTATGATGATGGCGGTTTTTGGTGTTTTTTTCCTGTCATGCCTTCAATGTCAATTCTGCCCATCGTTGTCCTATCAAGTTTTTCTGGTTTAATCTTAGCGAGTTTCTCTTCAGGATTAAAGCTAACCTGTCGCACCAACACCGCCATGCCATTCTGCTTCTCCGCCAAATCCTCAATCAGAACCATTTTGCCCCAGAATTCAACACACGTGTAAGCATAATCACACTCGTCAGTTACGCCATAATCAAGGACTGCTTGACCCCAAACGCGGTTGTTAGCTTGCAGGTAAACCAGTTTTTTGCCTTCGGGGGCACAGTGGAAGTAGAGGCAGTTTTTTTCTTCATCGTACCCGTGGCTCAGTGAAACAAGGTAAGGCTGGTTGTTCATGCATTGGGCAACGGTAACGTACTTGGTGGCTTTTAGGACATTGCGCATTTCCGTGGGGTCGGTGATCTCTCTTTCTTTGCGGCGAACATGAAAAGACATGCCTGACCTTTAAGGAGGAGTAAAATATTAGCTTTTAGAGTTAAACTGTTCAAGTAATTTTCGATATTCCTCTTTTGCATTACGAACGGAATAACTACAAAAGCCTATGCAGCCACCTAAAATAGCAAAACCCACTATTGACCAAGGCATTCCAAAGTAACTTAAAAGCGCAAGAATAATTCCGCCAGTAACACCTACCACAAACAGTCTAAAAGGGGTATGGTTCACTATTTTTTCTACTCTGTCTATTTGTTCCTGTAAATTGGGAGCCTGTGTTTCTTTAGACACTGTAAACACCAATTTAGCCAGTGCTTGTTTGGCATAAAAGTTTTGCCTAATTTTGCTATTCCTCTCCTTTAAATAAAAACTATTTGTGAAACTAAGAGGGGTAGGTCCGTATTGACATTTTTTCGAGCCATTAGCATATTGAAAATCAGGGGTAATCGAGAGGCGTAGGTTCAAGTTATTGGTAGACGATGTTGTAGTTTACGCCAAACCGTTCATAGTTTAAGGTGAAGGTTGTTGTTGAACTGGGGACTTGGAATACAAGAGAACCGTTGAAGGAGCCACCGTCTAGTATGTCAACGGTGTTCCAGTTACCGTACGAGAAGGTTTCGGCATCATAGCTGTATTTTATGTTGTTGATGGTGACTGTGAAGTAATTGGGGTTTGTGTTAAATGAGTTGTAGCCCTTGTTGGTGATTGTCATGTTTATTACGAGCCAAACGTTGCCAGGATTAGGGGTGTCTGTTAAGCCGTACTGGTTGACTAATGAACTGTATGTTACGTCTTTATGTTGAATTGTTATTGTTGCCGTCGGGGGTGCGGTTGGAATGGGAGTCTGTATTGGGCTGCCAGTTGGTGGAGGAGTAACTTGGCTTGCGGGATTAAACGGCAAAAACATTACACTAACCAAAAGCGCAACAAAAGCCACAAGCACTACAATTACAACGACTATCAAAGCAATACTTACTCTATTCATTCAATTTCACCTCCACGTGTGTGAAACTTTTCCGTCAACTAGAAATCGTATACAACAATGGAATGTCATCGGCTGGAAATAATTTTTTTGATTTAATCTATTTGGAGCCTATTAGAGGTTCTATGCAAAAACCTAAGGGGGGTAGGTCCGTATTGGCTCAAAACCAAGCCATTAGCATGTTGAAAAACAATGATAATTACGACGTCTCGCTTCATTTTGAGTGTGCTTCAAAAAAGAGTTATTGATTATTATTAATGCTTACTTCCAAGTGTTGACAGAAGCGCCTTTTTGTAATTCAGACCCCATATCCCAAATATCTGTTGATCCAAGAAATTGATTGCTGTCAAAAATATTATTATTAAAATTAAAATACTGTACCGCATGATCCTTGCTTGTTACAATATTTCTTGCTATAACATTATTCCCTGCATTACCTAACTCAAATCCAACTCTAAAGTTATACCAAACATTATCGCTTATTGTGTTATACTCTGCCGAGTCTAACGATAGCCCAGTCCAGCCCCCATCGGTAGCAAACGAGTTGCTGATAATCATGTTATTGTTTGAACCCTTGCTTATCAAGAATGAAAGTGCACAAAGAGAAAAGTTGTTGGATTTATAGTGATTATTAGACGACGACTTTACTTTAAACACAGTATTTACTATCCCGTCTCCACTCTGCTTGTTATTAAAAATCGTATTGTTGTTTGAGCAGTCAAGGCATATTCCTAAAGAATGATACCCATAAAGCGTGTTTTCCTCAATGGTACACTCGCTTGAATTTACAATGTTTATGGTCATCGAGCCAGTTTGTTGAAATAGGTTCTTGGAAATACTAATAGCCATTGATGTCGAAACTTTGATTCCGTTTTCACTTATTTTATAGTAAGAATTATTGGAAATTACGCAATTGCTACATTTCACAAGATAAAATCCATATTCATTGTCTTGGACTGAATTATTGGTCAGTTTAGCGTTCTCTACCTCAAACAGGTTTATTCCGTAATTGGTGTTTTTTGTTGAAATGCCCTGAATGTTTATGTTTTTGCTATCTGCGATTGTAAGTGAACCTATGTCGGGGTACGTCTGAGGACTTATAGTTTGATCGATTAATCCGCTCACACAATACACTTTTTTATTTTCTACCGTGTTCGTAATATCGATTGAATTTTGGTAAGCTAAAGCTGTATCGCCATTGACTCCAAAATTGTATTGGTTGCCTTTCATTACATTGCCTTTCAAAGTGTTATTATAAGAGTTAACTACAGATATTCCATTCAATCCATTTTCTGCAGTGTTATTGACTATTTCATTTTGGTTTGACGACTGCAGAAGAACGCCGTAACCGTTGCCAACTACAAGGTTTTCTGCAATGCAATTGTTTGATCCTCCATAAATCCATACACCCTTGCCACACTCAACCACGATATTATCATAAACATAACAATGGCTGGCTCCTAGAAGATGGATGCCCGGATAGTTATTACCTGTAACTTGACTTGGGTTTTCCACATTTCTTACTTTAAAGCCAGTGATTGTAACGTTTTCACTTTTCACCAAAAAAGCTGGTCCAAAATTGTTACTATCAACTATTGTGTTGTCTTTGTTTTCGCCCTTTAGGGTTAAACCTTTGTTTATTGTTACGCTTTCAACATAAATACCGCTTCTCACAAAAATTGTGTCGCCATCTTTGGCGCTGTTTACTGCTTCAGTGATATTATGGCAATCATCTGGAACTGTTAGGTTTGGTTCATCAATGTTTTTAGGAGAGGCGTCACTGTTTTCGATTGGCTCACTTATGGTTGGGTTACTTGGGCTACTTGAGGAAGTATTAGGCATTGCCTCAATAGGCTCGTTCTCTGAAAGCACTATTACCAAAAGTACTGAAGTGAAAACTATTGCGCAAAGTGTTAATGCTGTGATTCGCTTATCCAATTTACTTCCCGTAATTTTTGGGGGTTTGGTTGTCTAAAAAGGGTTTTCGTTAAACTTTCTTGACTATGGGCAAATAGGGGTTAGTCAAAGATTATTGACTAAACAAACCCAACCTTTTTGAGCCTAATACCTAATCACTGCAAAAAACCTAAGGGGACAGGTCGGTATTGACTAAAAACCATCTCAAAAAAGCCTTACTTTTTTTAGCCAAAGCCACTAAAAAAAGCAAAAAGACAAAATCCTAAAAACAACACCAAAAACGCATCTGGTTGCAAAAAAAGCCACAACCAACACGCAACCAAAAAAACAAACAGAAAACAAAAAGCAACCCACCGTACAATCCATTGGTTGTTGTTGTGCATAGGGAATCTGCGGCAACAACTTCTAATAAAAACCAAACAAACCCAAAAACCTTCATCAACAGCACAATAAAGCTTAATCTAAACTAAAACATCGTGTTTGTGTGACGATAGGTTTTTAAACTGCGTTATTGACTCTAAGGATTGCAATAAAGCGGGATTGACGTTCAAAAATGGTAAGAAAAGCACGAATACGCCTCACAAGCACCGACTATGGTAAACTTGAAGAAGTATGTGAGGAACTCAGAAGCATCGCAACAAAAACAGGCGTAAAAATCAACGGTCCAGTACCATTGCCAACAAAACGCCTACGTGTTCCAGTTCTTAAAACACCCTGCGGCGAAGGCACAGCCACATGGGACAGATGGGAAATGCGCATTCACAAACGCTTAATCGACATTGACTCAGAAGAACGAGTCATGAGACGCATCATGCGCATACGCGTACCAGAAGAAGTACACGTAACCATAGAACTAATCTAAACAAACATTTTCTTTTAAAACAGTTCCTTTTCAACTGGACTCTTCAAGGCTCTTCTTATAAAGCGCCTTATCAATCACACGTACATCCAAATTATGCTTAGCAGCAGACTTTCTAAGCGACAACAACAGAGTGCGATAATTCACAGACGTCAACAAGTTACCAGGTGGATTACCAAGAAAAGGCTTCCACACACGCACATCAAAAATACCATAGTTTTTTGGGTCAAAAAACGTTAAAATCACGCTTGCCAAAACCGGGTTAACACCTTCAAGACTGGTTAGGCAAGTCATGCGGTACAAGTCATCACCTTCAGGCAAGTTAAAAGCTTGGCTTGAAACGCGCTCCACAGTTTCATCACTGTTACGTTCGACCAGTTCAAGCGCGCGGACTTTCTTGTCGGGGTCATCTTTAAATTTCCATTCAACAACCGCGGCTAAATCAGCTTTAGTCATTACTTTACGTTTGCGGAACTTGGAGCCTAACTCGCGTTCACGCTGCGCCAAAAAACCGTAAGCTTTATCGTATTTGCGACTCCAAACTAAGTAATCAGCTTTATCCAAACCTAACACACAACAGAGAGTTAAGACTGGTTACATTTTTATTTTTCCAAAAAATTAAGCTAAAAACAAGGAAAAAACAGGTTAACTAGTTTTGGTCTACGAGGTGGGCTGTTCCGTCTGGGCAGTAAACCTTTTCGTTTTTGTTTACACGGCGGTATCTTTCACTGCACATGTGCAGTTGGGAGCACCCGTTACAGTCTCTACTCAGCAGTTTTTTCGCCTCCAGAGTTTGTTCATCATCGGAATCAGGATATAAGATTATGTAACATGCATATGTATACATAAAAAACAGTTTTCGGCGTAGCATACGTAGAGCGGAGGATGGCAGCGTTTGTTCGGCAAACCCAAATGTTATCAAGCTTTATACGGCAATTTACCCGTTGACACTGCTCGCTGGGTACTCGAGGGTGGAACTGGGCGCTTGTTTGGTGACTAACAAGGCAATAGGCTTGGGATGCTAAACTTTGCTTGCCATGGAACTCACTTTCAATTTAGTGTGCTCTGAAATAAAGGTTAATTGTCCAAATCTATTTAAAAAGTGTTGAGAAATGTTCATAAAAGTTAAGAACAAATAAACAAACAACCACAAAACCCAGACAAAACCTGAATTGCTAAAAAACTCAAACGTTACTGTCAACCAACACCCACACAACCTTATCTAAACACTCCAAAAACATTCTAATGGAGAACAAAAATATGCAAACCCAAATCGGCCACAACCTATCCCTAAACAAACGTTTAGCAAAAGAATGCCTAGACATGATTTTTAACCAGCAAAAACCCCAACAAGCCGTAACAAAATACATCGGCGACAATTACCGCCAACACAACCCAGACGCACCAGACGGACCCCAAGGAGTAATACAGTACTCCACAAACTACATCAAAACCCACCCACAACTGCACTTAGAATTTAAACACATAATCGCTGAAGGAGACTTTGTTGTTTTACACAGTCACCTAAAACCCAACCCGTCAGACCGCGGCTTCGCAGTCGTGGATATTTTCCGAGTAGAAAACGACAAATTAGTTGAACACTGGGACGTTAGGCAGCCAATCCCCGCTCAGTCTGCAAACAAAAACAGCATGTTCTAAAATCGTTTCAAATTGTAATAAATGCTAAAAAATAATAAAAGTTTTAGATCAAGCGTCTGTTTAAAAGCAGACCTTCTATTGATCTTAATAGTTGGTACCCGAACAGTATCGCGGCAAAGTAGGTTGGCCAAAGTATTACGGGCCAGTTTCCTGGCGTATAGTTCCATAGTCCGGTGGTTACGGCGAAGAATTCCATAAGCGCCAACGAAACCATGCCGCCGACTGCTAGGAAGAGTTGTTCTTTTACTTCATGTAGGTTCCATCTTTTTCGTACAATCAGTAGTAGTGCCCATGCTCCAAGAAAAGCAAACAGAAGCACATACCAGCTTGAGTTAAAATCGAAAAATACATTCATCGTTTTGTACCTATTTTTTGTTTTATTTTCCTGTTTCTTTGTTTTCCATTACGAGGTTTATGGTTTGACCAACATTTCTTGCAGTACACGGGTTTGTCAGGTTTAGGTTGAAAAGGCACTTCACACTCTACTCCGCAGTCTGCACAAACCGCTTTGAATACTTGAACAGGTTCTGTTGCAGCGTGGAATTTTTTGAATAACTGGTAGTTTTTTAGTTTCGGCCAGCCGGTTTTTGCGTAACGTAGCATTTCAGGGTTGTCTTTTAGCCAACGCATCATGTGGTAGAAGCTTTTGCCTCGTTTTTCTTCTCGTTCTGCTAAGGGTTCGTAGCCGAGGTTACGGATTTCGTCTAGGTAAGCTATTTCGATTAAGCGTTGAGCTTCGCCTTCAACGTGGATACGTTTGACTCTTTCTTCACCGTAAACTTTACGCAGTTCCTCGGCAGCGACGTCGAAAATGCAGCCTTGGCAGATATGGATTTCTTCGTTTTGTGAAAGGTTGAAGCCTGCTACGAGTCGGGATACGACGCGTGAGGATTCTTGCAGATACTCTTTTTCTTTAAAGCTGTCCTGGTAGAAACGAACGTCGATAAGGTCGTATTTGAAGTCGCCTGTTTCTTGACGGTAAGCGCCGACTACAACGCCGAAAAGCAAGTCTCCGCTGCCGGCGTCGTCAACTATGACTGTCAATTAAATGTGTCCCTCGTCTCTTTCTTCTGAAGCATACTGTGATTCACTTATAAAAATAGCTCCCCCTTATTACGTTGAAAAACAGGACGAAAAAGAGAAAACTGCACATTTCCCTGCATTATGCTACCTTGATTTTTTGATTCTGCTCAACCGATCAGTTCTGCTTCTTAGGGCATACACGTAATCGGCAAGCAAAGGCTTCTCTTTGCCCAACTCCAACGTGGTTTCCAAAGCTATAGTCTTTCCATCAGCAATGTATTCGACGCTTAACACGCTGAAGTCACTGTTTACGTCTTCGTTAGGCAACACTACATGCATTTTGTCGCCTGCCAGTATTGGGGCTGTGCCGTAATCAATCACCGAGCTTTTTAGGGTTAAATTTTCAGCGGGGTCTTTAAGGTTAGAAAGCAATGCTTTTGCGTGTGATTCACATTCAAGGTCGCTGCAGTATTCCTCGTTAACCTCGACAAGTTCTCTTAAACCAAAACTTGCCTGACTAACCGAGTCTTCCTGCATGTTGCTATAGCGTTTTCCGCTGAAAAACAAGCCATCAACCCAGAAACTGCTCGGTCCAGAATCAGCGAACCAACAGGTGACTTGGATTCGGTTTATTTGTTTCCAATTAAATCCAGCCTCAACTTGCCATAGGTCACGGTTTGCTTGGCCAACGGGGAATTGGTTTTGGAACCATTTATTGTTGCCAACGGTGAATTCTTTGTTTGCCATATGGCTTGTTGTGTCATAAAGGGATAAGGTGACGTTGCCGTTGAAGTTGGCGTCTTGGTATAACGCAAAATTGAGCAGTGGATACTGGTCGGTGTTTACTTCTTTGCCAGAATTAAGCGTAAGAAGGCATCCAGCATAAACTAGCTGTTCTGCATACGTTTTTATGCTTCCTAAACCACGGGTTTTTGTTGTTGTGTCGAAGCTGACTGTGCCAGCGGTGGCGGTCCATGTTCCGTCGGTGGGGGTTAAGGTTTCGGTCCATTGGTCTTTGTCGGCTGGAACGCTTTTGTCTTGTGTGCCGTAAACGGTTATGCGGTTGCGCACGCGAATAATGTCTTTGCTGTATTCGCTTGTTTCTATTGTTTCTGCAAGGTTTACTGCGCTGGTTTTTGTGCCTTTTGGGAAGAACTCAAATTTTCCGTCGGGGGCAACACGGAAGTCAAACCCGATGACGCCTTGACGGTCGGCGCTGCCTGCGATTTCCTGCAGAATATCCATAACTGGCGTGTCAGAGTATTCCAGTTTAGTGTATGTGGTATCGGTGTCCTCTACCAGTTCAACATCGTCTCGGACATGGCTTAACCCAACATAGTAATCTAGTAGGTCTTTGACGATTTCTTCGGCTTTTTTATTTTCATACGTTTTTGTTATTGCTCTGCGGAAAAGTCGTTCGCCCCAGCATCTGCCGCTAACGTGTAGATAGTTTTCGGTTGGGGTTGATTGGTACTTGAGGTTTTCGACACGGCAAGCCATGATTTGGGGGCAACTATCGGCTCTACCAATGCTTATGCTGCCGTCTAAACCAACCGTTATTGGATAGGCACCGTTTTGGCTGTATTTGCCGTTCCAGTTCTGTAATAACGCTTCGAAACTGCCGACTTCTTTGGTGCATCCTAAATGAACCCTAAGCCAAATCACGTCACCCTGTGGCGGCGCGACACTGCCAAAAGCAACCGCGACAGAAGGCGAAGTTACACTCACGGTTTATTCGACTCCTCGCCTGTAAAGTTCGTCGTCGCCGACTCGTCTTATACTTCGGCTGCTTTGAGGTGTTTCAGCGGCTGTTTCGTTAAAGTTTTGCACGCTTACCGCGGCGTTGTTCATGCTGTTGGCGAAGCTGTACATTGCGGCTGCTGCAGCGATTATGGCGGTTATGCCTACTCCGGTTAGGGCAAGGAATGTGGCGAAGCTAATGTTTAAGCTGTTTTGAACTGCTACGGCTACTGCGGTTGCGGTTGAGTAGACTTTTTGTGCCACGGCTAAACCTGCGCTGGTACGCATAAAAATGCCCATTACAGACACTACCATCATGGCTGAATTGAAAACTTTCATTTGCTCATCATTTAAAACGCCAAACTGGTTGGCAACATAGCCTACTGCTACTCCAGCTACACCGATACCTGCAATTGCTGAGCCCAAACTTTTTACTCGTGCAGCTAAAGCTTGCGCGTCTGTCTGGATTTTGCTGAATTCGTTGCTGGCTTGGTTGATAGCTCGAATTGTTATGGCGATTTCTTGGAAGCTCACAGTTTTGCCTCCGTTTTTGCGCTGTTTATTGCTTCATTTATGACGTGTTGGAGTTCAGGTAAGCGGTTTTGGACTGCTGGAACCAAGTAAGGTTTAGCCCGACGCATGCTTGTTCCTAACTCCACAGGAGCTGCATAAGGTGCGTTGGCGCCGACTATGATTTGCCAATCCAAAATTTTAGCGTAAAGTGTACTTTTAAGATAACCAGTTCTTACTGGAACCAGCCTTTCAGCAGTCGCTTTTGCTGTTTGTCCCCAATCTACCAGTTTCGTTTGAACTTGACGTTTCATCGCCTCGTCAAAACGGGCGACTGCCTGCTTGAAGTCTTCGGCGCCTGAAACGTTAATGTTAACTGTAACGCTCATGTTTTTTTGCCTCTTTTTTCGGTTTTTCTTCTTTCTTGCTCTGTTTGTTGGTCTATTTCGTTTAAGATAATGGTGAATTGATAGATGGTTCTTGCTGGTTGTTTTGCAAGTTCTGTGGGAGTCCAGCCGAATTCTTTGCATAACCGGAACTCGGTGATGCCACTGTGGGGTTTTTGGCGTCGGATTGCTCGGATAAAAAAGCGGTTTCTTCCCTTGACAAGGCGCACAGGTTATTGGCGATTTTTGAGAGCAATTCGCCCAATGCGATGGGGACACCGTTTTCTTCACCCAAAAGCTTGTCCAAAGTGATTGGCTGATTTTGTGGTTGCTCTTTTAGTGCTGCCCAAATGGTTTCGGCTTGAATTGCTATTAAGTCGCTGTTTACTATTTGCCCAGTTATGGGATGGTATTTTGTGTGTTTTTGAATGATGCGGCTACGTTTTGCCCAGGTTAATTCTTGGAAAACGTACGTGCCAACGTATTCTGTGCCGTATTCGGTTCCTATGTTAACTGTTTCTTTGCGCATTTATTATCAACTCCATGGTTGCGATTCTGTTGGTTACTGCTGTGTTGATGTCTTCAAAAAGGATTGTTTGCATCCACTCTGGCAAGTCAAGTATGCGGTTTCCGATTTTATCCCAAGTGCTGAGCCATTTAAGAAACAGTTCAGCTTGCCGTGGATAATCAGTTTTGTCAGTCATTTTTTACGCCTCAAGTTATTGTGAATGTTTTTGCCACAAAGGCGGCTTTCAGGGTGACTAAGTCTTCGATTCGCGTTGGGATGTAAGTGTTTTCCCATTTGCAACCAGCAAATGTTGCTTTGTTTGTACCACCTAAACCGAATTCTAAGGTGAATTCACGGTCGTTTATGATGTCGTCGAATTCTTCTTTGGTTTCAAACTCGAAGGTTACTTCTCCTGTTAAGTCTCGGTATCGATACGGCATGTATTTGAGGATATTTCCGTTGGGGTTTCTAATCACGGGCACCTGCAGTAGGTTGTTGTTTATGGTGAATTTCCAGTCGGTTACTCGGTCAAGTGTTGAAGCGTCTTTTTTGATGTAACTTTCATAGAATGGGATTGCTCCAATGTAGTCGGAGTATGTTGCTCCAGAAATTTTGTTTGTTGATGTTGCTACGTCTTGAGCGAGAAGTTCTATGTCTGCTTTTATTAGGTCTTCGACGCTGCATTGGACGGTTGCTGTTTGGATTTTGCAGCCGCTGTAAAGCAGCGAAATAATGTCAGTTGCAGTGGAAAAAGCGTCTTTGTAGTAGAGTACTTGCAGGGTTAAGGATTTGGCGAGTTCAGCTTTAGCGTACTGCAAAAAATTGATTGGTGAATCACTTGGCAAGGGGTAAGAGAGTTTTATGCTTGGATTTTTTAGGCCTTTTTTTATTGCCTGCAAATCCATTGAGCCGACGCCGCGAAGTTTAAGGTTGTTTGGGTTCAGCGTTGATTCTATGCTTTCTGCAGGGATGCTTAGCATTGATGGGTTAGTGGGGGTTGTTCCGTAGGTTGCCTCATCGACGTAGTAGATTTTACTTTCGTTTGAGCTATATGTTTCAGGCATTCTTTCTATTCTCCTATTTTTTCAAAATACCATGTTTTTACTGTGAATTCTGTACGGTAAATGAAGGGTTTAACGTCTGAATGGTCAATTTGGCGGTAACCAGAGACGTCACAATAGGTTACTCCGTTAACTGTTACGGTGCATGAAGCGTAATCACAGAACAAAACTGCTGGCACGGATTCACTGCTTGAGTCAGTGGTTCGAGCAAGCATCCACACATAATCAGCGTTATCTATGTAATCGACCGTGTTTTCAATGGTCAAGGTTGCTGTGTGGTCTTGCAGGTTTCCGCCTTGTGTGCGTTGGTTTTGCCAAGCTAATTCCGTGCTGTTCCAGACTTTAACGGTCATGCTGTCGCCGTTTGGAGATTCTGTGTAACCTTCAAAGTTTAAAACGATTTTTTTAACAGTGTTCCGACGGCTTTCAAGTTTGAAGCCTAACAGCAAAACGGCGTATTCACCATTCTGGCTGCTGATATTTTGGTATCGGGTATCATCACTGTACCATAATTTCGGGTAGTCTAAACTTGAAAGCTCGACCCATGAACTGTCACCGGGCGCATGTTCAGCGGTGCCTTGGAAGGCTTTGCATGTTTGTCCCCCATTGATGCAACCGGCGAAATTGTAAAGGGTCTGGTTGGGTCGGTTCCTGTTTTGCCGAATTACGCGGTTTACTTCCTCAACTAGTTTATTGCGCATTGAACGTGCTTTTTCTGAATGTGAAAAATCGGTAGACCAAACGTTTACACGAAGAGTTTGGTTGCGTTTACGACTCAGACCGCTTAACTCTAACTTTTGATCAGAGGACTCAGCTAAGGCAACGGTGACTTGACCATCATAAGCTTTTAGAGCATCAGCTTGCGGGAATTCGTCGCCTACATGAATATTTGCTAAGGCACCTGTGTCTTTAACTACACTTAATTCACGTGTTAGAAGTCGTGAAATTGTTGTTTGTGCTGCTTCTGTTTCACTCAATTTTGTAGCCTCCTAAGGTTGGCTTTAAGAAAAACCGTTTGATTTCTGAAAGTGAAGTCTTGAATGGTTAAAACTTCATAATCCACGCCTTTTCGGCAGACCTTGTCATGACGTCGGATTGGCGTGAACGTGTGCAGGGTCAAGTAATCGTTTACTAAATACCCAGGTTCAATCAATGTTTCCTCAACTTTAACCGGTAAAACTATTGCCTTAAAATCAGTCGAGAAACCGTATTGACTATTTTCTCCAGCCTGCAAAATCGGTTGAAACGTTAAGGTTTCACCTTTAGCGTTAAGTATCTGCGTGAAACGGGTTACCAGCGGCTCGTAGTTTAGGAGCAGTTCGCCCAGCCAACACACCGTTACCAGGGCATAGGTGTTTTCCAGATAAGTAAAATCGGAGTGTTTGACTCCCCAAAACATGAATTGTTCAGGATGAGACGTGATGGTTTTTACGCTAAAATCGTAAGCGGTTTTGTCATGGTTCACGCGAATTTTTTCTAAAATCCCCGCGGTTACTCCATCATAGTAGTCACAAGCCACTGATTTTGAGGCTACATTTAGGTATCCTGCCCAGCATATTGCAGAGTTGTAAGCGGGGTAAATTGGAGATTCGCCGATGCTGTTTAGGGTTTCGTAGGCTTTTTGAACCGTTGGGCTGTAGCCTTCATTGTCGTAAAGGCCAAGTAACGCATAAGCTAACGAGTCATCGTAAATTGTGTCATCGCTTAAGCCAACTCGATGCCAAGCGCCCTCGCCAAGGGGTAAAGGGTCAAAAAACAGGTACAAGTTTTCGATGCCTGACCGGTAAAACTGGACGGCGTCAGCCATCATGGCCTCGTATATGACTTGATTAGAAGGGTCAACCTCACAAAGCATCTTTAACCCGATAAGTCCATAAACGGATTCAGTGTCCATCTGGGGCTGCCAGACACCTGAACTGTCAACAGCACGTGCAAACCCGCCATAATACCGGTTATGCACTCCAACGATGCTGGGTTGATGTTGCATGTTGTAAAGAAATGTGGCAGCCAATTTTGCGCCGTCAAGGTATGTTATGTTGCTTGTTAACTCGTAAGCTTTTAGCAGTGCAGGCAGGGTTCTTGCGGCATCAGAACTGTAATAAACAGTGCTGGTTTCTGTGCTTTTGAAGCCGCCGTAAGCTTGACTTTGGCTGTCCACGTTTTGCTGGGTTAAAATCCAGTCGGTAAGCTGCACAATTTTTGCTTCTATTTCACCGCTGCGACCGTCAAATTGGCTGTCAAAGTAGGCTTCGTAAAGAAAATCTACCGCAAATGCGCCTGCAAAAGCAGCTTTGCCCCAAGTATAATCTGGACCAACCTCTGGCGTAACATACAAGTATGGGGCATAATCCGTGACGAAATCGTAGTATGCTTCTGGAACGGGCATGTTTAGGCGCTCCTTATGGTGGGTTGTTTTAGGGCTGAGAGGATTCTTTCAAGTTCACTTTGTAACACTGTCAGTGGCGGCATTTGATTGGTAACTGAAACGTTTTGGTCTCCAACGCTATAGTTTAAGCCGACAGCGGATCCGCCGGTTAAATAACAAATGGCGTATACTGAGGCCAATAGAATGATGAATTCTTTTTCTGGTTCGGTGCAGTCTTGGGGGTTTATGGGTTTTTTTAGTTCAAGGGCTAATGTTGTTGCTGCGCGGGTAATCATTTTTTGGATTTTGTCATTTGGTATGTCTGTTTCGTTAATGTTGATTGTGTCTCGAACATCGCTTAAGGATACGTTTGCCAACAGGCTCAACCTCAATCGTTAAATAAGTAAATAAGCTCAATTTAAACTATTTTGGCAATTAAAACACCATTTTTAACTCTGTTTATCAAAATAGTCTTAAAATAACGATATTAATAGAACACAGGTTTTAAAAAACAGCTAAATAA
Organism: Bathyarchaeia archaeon; assembly: GCA_042296865.1. GTDB lineage: Archaea > Thermoproteota > Bathyarchaeia > Bathyarchaeales > Bathycorpusculaceae > Bathycorpusculum. The sequence continues at coordinate 1,457,195 of CP170178.1, forward strand.
TCAACCTTTTAATTAAGCCCCGCAAAAAAGAGTAAAAAAACAGCCATTTAAGCTGCTATTCACCGTTAAGCTGAATCGCTAAATCGCCTAAAACCAGAAAAAGCCGCGTCTTCCTTCCACCAATCGCTCCAGATTCAACCGCCTCAAAAACAGTAACGTCATCAATCACCAACAAGCCTTTATCAACAGCCACCAAATCCACAATGCTAATATTGTCTGTATCAATCAAAACGGTTTTGAATGTACCCGTTTTAGAATCCTCAACTATAAGCGGGTCCACTAAAAACAGCGATTTATTACTTAACGATTCATCCTCTAAAGCAAGTACATCAAAAAGCGGCAAAACCCCTTTATGCCGAAAAACAGCATCAGCAACTTGAACCGTTTCAGTCACTGAATGTAACGTTGAGTCTGCTCCAATATACGAGTCAGCAATAACAACGTTATCGATGTAAATGGTTGCTTCTGTTTGTTCCGCTGTGCCTATGCCTCTTTGGTAAGCGCCGATTCCAGCTCTATCCACGGGGTTTGTGCCAAAGTTTCCGCCGTCAACTCTTAATTCTGTGCATTCTGTACCATCTAGCCAAACTCGTATGGTGCCTGTTGACCGTTTCCAGTAAAGCTCAACCCAGTGATACGCGTTTTTAGACACTTCATGCGTTCCATTAACCACTTGCGTGTAAAGACTAAAATCGTAGTATCCAAGACAAAGCAGTGGATTGCTTGTGTCATCAACGGCTTTCAGAATAAGAAAAGCGTTAGGCGTACTGCTTCTGAAAAGCCACAAAAACTGCATCATACGATAAATATTGTATCCATGAAAATCTGAAACGTTTAAACGGCAACCAATATAGGCTTCATCCATTGAAATTGACTTGTAAACATAAGCATCATTCTCAAAAGCGTCAAAGTACACTTTTACAGCTTTTGTTCCCTCGTAGGGCGATTCGTTAAGTACGGAAATTGTGCTGCCGCCTTCGGTGCCGTTGGCTGTCCAAGCGTCAAAGTTACCACTTTCAAAACCGTCACTAAAAATGCGGGTCATTAAGTATAATGCACCCACCAGTCGGTCATAATTGGTTCTGTAGAAATAACGTGTTGAGGCACTCCGCCGGGGCTTTTATGGATTGCAACGTACAGCGTGGTTGTTTGGTTGCAGCAGGGTATAGTGAAAGTTACTGGTTGGTTAAAGTTGATTGTTTCAGCGTCAGGTACAGTAACGTTTTGTTCTTGCACTGGATTCTTGCATGTTGGGCAGAAAAAGTTGGGCGTTAAGATTACGTTGCCGTTTAACTTTTTTTGTTTTACTGCATTAAAATAGAGAAGGTTAGCCATGTTTAGGACGCTCGCCGTGTTGGTTTAACTGAACGTTAATTGTAGACTTAACGTCCATGTTTCACCGCTGGATTTAGTGCCTTTACTGGCGGTTTTACGGTTCAAGTTTTTGCCGGTGTCAGATTCTGCGTTTACGACTGTGTATTCTTCCCAAGCAAAGTTTGCGTCGTCACTGCCAAATGTGGCTCGCCATTCAGCTGTTTGATTAGAACGTTGGGGGTATCCTGAATCCATTGTTTTAAAGGTCTTGTTTGTTGCGGCTTGCAGTCCAGTTTGGGCGGCGGTTTCGGTGGTGCTGCTGTCGCCTACTCCGAGTCTTGCGTTGCTTGCATCCCACTTAGTTGGGGTTCCAAGTCCACAAATGACGTCAATTAATTCTTGCAGTCCTTCGTTTAACGCTATGTTGCAGTCAAATCTTTCTGTACCGACAAACACGTCACCGTACAGGTTTACTGCTTCTTGACTTGATAATCCAGCCTGCAGTGCTTTTGCTACTTCACCGTTTAAGTCTTGAAATTTGTCAATTCGCCATTTAGCTTTCCAAGCGATTTTCTCGTTTGATTTCTCCAAATTACATGCATCTCCTAAAGTTTTGTTTCTCGCTTAGCTGAGCTAGCCAGCTATGTTCGAGCAACCTCGCGAAGGGTTCCATCAAGGTTCCAAGTGAATGCTAAAGTGAAAAGCTCATCTGCACCATCGTAAGCTTTAAGCGTGGAAAGAGTGCCATCCACGTTCCAAGTGAAACCAATTTTGGTAAGTTTATGACCAGGCGGTGGACAAGTAAGAGTCATCAATGCACTGTGGATGGCTTTGTAAGCTTCTTCGTATCTGCCGTAAGCAACTTCCAATGTCAATCACTCTTTCCGTCGGTTGCTGTTTGGTTTTCCCAGAGTTGCCATCCAAGTTTGACGGCGTTTTTACGGAATTCTTCTTGGCGAATCAAGCCTTGTTCTGCAGCTTTCAAAATGTCAGCCATGCATACCTCCCGGGTTTTAAGGGCGCTCCAGTTTAGCCGCACCTGCGCTTGGGCTGGGTCCAATCCGGCTTGCGTTAAGATAGGAGCGAAAATTTCTCGTTCAACTTGACGTTTAATGTATCGTTGTATGGGGCGAATGAGCATGTTTTGAAGCTCCAGTGCAGCGTTTGCTGAGGCTTCAGTGAAACCTGGCGTGCTAAACAATCGGGGCAGGGGTGTTTCGCATCCAAGGTAAAACTGGTTAATGATGTGGTCAATGTAGTACTCGAAACGTGCACGTGGGTCCAGCGTTACTGGTCTTATGTCGCCTTTGCCGTTAAAGAAGAGCCAGGCGCCTTCGTCGCTACGGTTTTTTATTGCTTGCTGAAACTTTTGAATCGTGTCCTCATCAGCCCGTTCAAGTAGCGCCAGAACATCGGGGCCAGCGTATTTTTCAAAGATTTTAGGCATGATTTTTTCGATTTTAGCTTTCATTAACCCAAAGGCGGGACGGTTTTCAGATTGAAAAGTTAACGAGTGCAGCAGTACCTGCAGGACGCCTGTTCCGTAACCTGAATAGTCAAGGCAGTTTATGCGCCAATGAATTACTGCTTCTTGGGCAAGATTTTCGCCGCCGTAAGTTTGGCGTAGCTTGTAGCTTTCGGTTTTGTAGGGGATTTTGAGGGTTTTGTCTTCAAGGTAGGTTTGGTGGATTCGTTCAACCGCGTCGACTGGGAGTCGGTGGAGTTCTTGCAGGCTTTCAGGGGTAAGTTTTAGCCAGAAATCGTTTCCGCAGGCAACCAGCATCCTTGCCATATCGCCGAGAAGCTCATCTAAATTTGTGTTTTCGTTAAAGTTGTCAACGACTTTTTTTGCTTGAGAGGCTTTTTTGTATGTGTCATTTACGGTTGTGTAGAAGCCTGAGCCGACTGCGGAAGCGGCAAGTAAATCTACGCTTGACTTGCAGGTTGGATCCCGCTGGTAAAGCTTAACAACATCATCCAACGGCAGGCAGGGCGTTTCATAGACCAAGGCGCGGTTGGGCGTGGCGTAACCAGATTTTGTTTTCGGCGAAAAAGCTTCCAAAAGCCTCTGCAGTTGCGGGTTCATTTTAGATTGCCTCCAAAAGCTTTGCGCCTTTCTCGGTTACTTTGTAGTTTGAACGGTGTTTTTGTTCAGTTTTTTCTATGTAGCCGCCTTGAATCAGGTACCGAAATATGCCTTCAAACGTGGCGTGGGTGCCTCTTTTGCGGACGGTTCGGTTTTCCAGTTCAGTACGTGTAAGCTGCTCTTTATCGAGCTCTTTCAATACGGTTTTAGCTAAATCCATTCTATCGTTTAATCGTCTCATGTGCAAACGACCTCTATAGGTTTTAAAGTGCTAAAAAAATTGGGAAAATGACGAGTGCAAACCATAATTACCGCAAAGTCACGGTGACCATCAAAGCTGTAGGTGCCGGGGGCAAGGTCAGGCGTGTAAGGAGTCATTTCGGCGCCGCATATCTGGCAGTGCTTGTAGCAGTCGCATGTTGTAATGCTGTCTTTGATGGGGCTGCTGTGGGTTTTTCCGCAGCTGCTGCATTTGCCTTCATATCTTGCCATCCATAATCACCAAGTTTAGGTCAATGTTGTTGCTATGTTGGTCATTTTTGCGATAGCTTTGCTTTTCAGTACACCTATGCCGAAGCGGGTGGTGGCTCTTACGCCGTACTTGCCGTTTTTGATGTCTTCCCAGTCCTCAACTGTAACGTCACGTCGCAGTAGCATAACTGAAGCGACGCGTGTGTCAATTGCGTAGGCAGTTCCGTTTGGAACAAGAGAGCTGGCTTGAACTTTCATGCCTAGCACGCTTGCAACGGTGGCTTGGTCAAGGTCAGTTTGTCCTGAAGGCAGGTATTGAGCGTGAATGAATTTGTCGTCGTTTAGCAGTTGGTGCAGTTGCGTTTCGTTTACTGCCAAAACGGTGGGTTTCCAGTTTTCCGCTCGAACCGCGTTATGCAGTTTAACAACACCATCCCAGTCCATTTCGGCACTGGATTGGTTAACCGCTGCTCCACCAGCTAAGTCTGCGTCTGCAATAGCACCGTAGAGTGCAATGATTCGGCTGGTTTCTTCTTCACCTAAGGCTCGGCCTACTTTTTCCACCATACGATCCATTACGTTCCAGGTGGCGTCTTCAAGAAATTCTCGGGTCCACTCTTCGGAGGCTTCAGCTAAAATGTTGGTGTAGACGTCAACGACTGCGTTTTTGGCTGCGGTTAAACGTGTGGCGGCTCCTTCAGCGTAACGATAGGCGGTTGCTTTTTCGTCCAGCGGGAAACGTTCCATGGCTTGGTTTGTCGGCATAACAGTGATGATGCCTCTGCCAATCATTTCTGGGTAAGCAGCCTGCACCAGTGTGTCATGCATGCGCCCTAAAGCGGAAACGGTGTCGCTGAAAAGGCCTTCTTTTACGCCGACTTCGCAGTAACGTTTCAGGAAGGGATGCACGTTCATTTTGTGTTTTAAGGCTTCAACGTGTTCCCTAAATTCGCTGTCGCGGCTGTTTAAGGATTCAAAAAGTTTTGGTTTCATCTTTTTTCACCTTAAATTTGAATGAACAGCAAATCGTTGGCTGCCGCGGTGGTTTCAAGAGCTGTTCCAAGTCTACGGTTATAGTAAACCGTGTAGCTTGCTGAACCTGACTCGTTTACGGCTTGGTCAGTCAATTCCAGAATACGTTTTGAAGAGTCTGCACCGTAAACTGCTCGTCCACGGGTGACTGCTCCGCCAGCTTTAACTTTGACGCGCCCGCTAATCAGCACGGGGCATTGTTCTCCTTGAGCGGCGCCTTTTACTGCGATTCCGATGCAGTTTTGGGCGGCTGCTGCAGAGGAGACTTTATGGTCAGCGCTGAAGTAAACGGGGTCGCCTTTGACGATTTGGGCTGCAGCTTCATAAGATTCGATTACGGCGTTTGGGTCATCTGTTTCGCCTATTGCCATCCAGCTTTTTTCGGTAAAATCTGTCATGTATGTCATTCCTTTGATTTTTCACTTTTCACCAAGTTCATCCTTAGTTACTGGTGGTCAACTCGTGACTGTCCTGCAAGCTTTGAAGCTTCAAAACTGCGCGCCTTAGTTCTTGGCACATGCGTTGTGGTCCAAGGCTCCAGCTGCGTTGAACAAGATGGTTAGGCAAGGCTTGTTCGATTAGCTTCACTGCTTGACTGATTGGTACTGTTTTTTCTTGGGGTTTTTTGATTAGGCTTTCAATGCCTATGCCGCCGGTTTGAGGCGTTTGGAATGCGGGGTTTATGTAGTCTGGGTGAAGAGACAGCCAATCTTTGGCTTTAGCTTGGTTCCACAGGTGTTGTTTTGAGAAGAAAATGGCCATTGCTCGTTGGCTTGTCGGCTGCTGAATAGGCGTTCCCATAACGGCTAAAACGCCGTTTTCTCTGTCCAACCAAACTGTGCTGAAATGTTCAGCAATGAAGGCTTTGGCATCCTGGTAAAATCCAAGCAAGAATTCACCGATTATGGAGGGTTCAAGGGTTTGTTCTTTGAAACCCAGTTTTTCAACAATTTGAATGTTAGTTTCAGCAATGCCGGGAACCGCGACAAGACTCATTTCAGCGTTAAAAAGACCATGCGGTACTTTGCCGTTAACTAAATCTACCGATTCATAATCGGCGCCCACGCTTACATGCTTAATTAAGCCCTTGCGGATTTTGGCGGCGGTTTCTTCATCGTAGATTTCTGCTTCATACAACAGGTTATGGCCATCCCATTCAGTGTGAATTACTTTTCCAACAGCGTTTACGGCAGAAACATGCTCCATGTAAACGGGTGCATTGGCTAGTTTGCCGGCAAAAGACTGCAGTTCCATGGGCGTGTAAATGTTAAAGTTCCTGCTTATTCCAGCGGTCATGGCTAAGCCGCGGATTTTCAGCGGTTTATCAACCACTTTTTCGGTTACAACAAAGGGTAAAAGCGCGTAAACGTGTTCTTTTGCAGCGTTGTGTGTGTTGAACCATTCTTGGGCCTTCTGGATGGTCCATGCTTTGTCTAACGGGAAAAGGTAGCTTTGGATTTCCATTGTTTGCTTGCCTTTGGGTTTTCCCATTACGGCTTGGATTCCAGTTTCCTCGTCGATGGTTACTGTTTTTAGGGTGTCTTGTTGGAAGTCTTCTACGGGTTTGTGCCCGCTTTTGATGGTTTTTTCTGTGGTTTCCCAGGGCATTTGTGTTTGACCTCACATTTCTGATACTTCACTAATATACTTGGAAACCAAAAAGTCGAATTGTACAACCCGTTGGACCATGCGAGGGACAACATGTTGGCCCTCCTGTGGGGCGAAAACAAAAAATGTGAAGCACGATGGTTAGAAAAGTTGTGGTTAAGGTGGTGTTAAGCCCGGAGCAGCGGGAGATGCTTGTTGAGTTGGCGACAAGGCTGGGTACTAGTGAGAGTGAAGCGTTACGGTTGGCTTTGATGGATTATGTTAAGGAGTTAAGTTTGATGAAGGAGGCTTTGCATAGGAAGAGATGGAGTGGAGTTGCCGATTGCCCGTGAACTGATTTATTGAAGAAACGGGTAACCTGAAAGTTGAACTGAGGAATTACCTTTAAAAGTAAAAAAAATAATATACTACCTACAATGCCAAGCCACCCAGCAACAAACAACAATAAAACCAAACAGTTTGACGATCTCTTGCTAACAGCAATCGACAATGCCCTCTCAAGTTTAGGTGAATCAGTAAAAAAATCGATATATTATCATCTTGAAGAAAAATTCTGCCTAAAAAGAAGCCAAATCCCAAATAAGCTAAACAAGTTTCAAGAAGCAATAGAGCAGATTTTTGGTTCAGGAGCAAGGTTTCTGGAAATCTTGATCATGAAGAACCTTTACTTAAAAACTGGCGCATCGATCAATATGGACAGCAGCAAGGTTTGTTTTGTGGATTACGTAAATGAGATGAAGCATTCGTATATAGATGACTCTGCAAACAGTGTTTAAAAATTCAGATTTATAGGTCATAAAGGCTTTATCAAAAGCCGCTAAAGTTTAGCGGTAATGAAGGATTACAAGTGCTACCGTGCACTAACAAAAAGTCAACGTGTTAACCTTGGAGGTGAAATGGAGAAATGACTGAAAACGCAAGAATTCTCATAATCGATGATGATGAGAACATACGTCGTGTTCTTGAAACCATCCTTACTGATGAAGGCTATAACGTTGAATGCGCCGAAACAGCCAATAGAGGCATAGAGAAAAGTGAAGCTGCCTTCTTCAACATCGCGCTTGTTGACGTTCGCTTGCCAGACATGGAAGGCATCGAGTTATTGACTAAACTACGTTCAACTAAACCAAAAATGCGCAAAATCATAGTAACAGGGTACCCAACACTGCAAAACGCGATCAGCGCAGTTAATAATGGAGCAAACGCTTACATTATGAAGCCTTTCGATGTAGAAAAAATCCTTAACACAATCAAAGATCAACTGCAGAAACAGAAAGAAGAGAAACTGTCCTGTGAAGAAAACGTTGTTGAATTCATTGAAACACGCATAAAAGAGTTAGAAGCAAAAGAAAAACAGCCGACTAAAAAAACCAATTAACCCATTTTAACCCAAACCTTTCCTTCTTAACCCTGTTTTGTAATCTTATACCAGCAGAGAGTTATCACTAAACTTATTATGCAGTTAAAACAAGAAAGCAGTCTGACGGAGGAAACATTATGGAATGGGGTATGCAAAACAGATTAAACAAGCTTATCCAAAAAGATGGGAAAGCCCTCTTTTTACCAATAGACCATGGATACTTCCAAGGCCCAACTCACAGCCTTGAAAAACCAGGAGAAACCATTAAACCAATATATCAGTACGCAGACGCTTTGATGCTTACACGAGGCGTACTACGCAACTGTGTTGACCCAGCAATCGAGAAACCGTACATTATGCGTGTTTCAGGCGCTGTCTCGGTGGTAGGCGAAGACTTAGCAAACGAAAGCCTCGTAACCGGCATCCAAGAAATCATTAGACTCAACGCCAGCGCAGTTTCCATGTCAGTTTTTGTCGGTTCAAAATACGAAAACAAAAGCTTAACCAACCTTTCCAAACTGGTTGATGACTGTGAAGATTACGGCGTTCCAGTCATGGCAGTCTGCGCGGTTGGCAAAGAACTGGAAAAAAGAGAAGCACGCTATCTTGCTCTTGCCGCACGTATCGCAGCAGAAATCGGCGCACGCGTTGTAAAAACGTATTACTGCAAAGAACACTTTGAAAAAGTGGTTGAAGGCTGCCCAGTGCCTATTGTGATTGCGGGTGGACCAAAAACAGATACGCAACGTGAAGTTTTCGATTTTGTGTATGACGGCATGCAGAAAGGAGCTATCGGTGTTAACTTGGGCAGAAACATTTGGCAAACTGACCATCCAGTCGCGTCAATCAGGGCTATCCGAGCAATAATTCATGAAGGCTTCACGCCAAAGGAAGCTGAGGACCTTTACAATCAGGTTATAGCTGGAAAAGCTTAACCTACCCCAGTTTTTGGTGAAAAAGTATGCTTGTTGCTGTTTATTACAATAATAAAGACGTCCGCGTTGAAGAGTTCCCGATGCCTGAAATTGGTGAAGAAGAAGTCTTGCTAAAAGTTATGGCAAGCGGTATTTGTGGAAGCGACGTTTTAGAATGGTACCGACTCCCAAAGGCTCCACGTGTACTTGGACATGAAGCCACCGGCGTTATCGACCAAGTTGGCAAAAAAGTCAAGAACTTAAAAGTTGGCGACCGCGTCTTTGTCTCACACCACGTCCCCTGCAACGCCTGCGTACACTGCCAAAAAGGACACCACACAGCCTGCGAAACCCTACACAACACCAACTATTACCCCGGAGGCTTCAGCCAATACATTAAAGTTCCAAAAATCAACGTGGAATTCGGCGTCTACAAACTGCCAGACGACATGAGCTTTGAAGAGGGAACATTTATTGAACCCTTAGCCTGCGTTGCCCGTGGACAAAGGTTAGCATGCATCCAAAAAGACGATGTAGTGTTGATTATCGGCAGCGGTATTTCAGGCATCTTGCATGCGCAGCTTGCCAAGTTTAAAGGTGCGAAAAAGGTTATTGTTGCAGACATTAATGAGTACCGTATGAAGCTTGCAGTGCAGTTCGGTGCAGACTACGCGCTTGACGCAAGAGACAACTTGCCTCAGAAGATTAAAGCGTTAAATGATGGCTGTTTAGCTGACCAAGTTATCGTTTGCACGGGCGCAACCTCAGCAGTAACGTCAGCGGTTGACTGTGTAGAGAAAGGCGGTACCATCCTGTTTTTTGCTGTGCCTGACCCAACCGTTCGGATTCCTTTGCCGATTAACCAGTTCTGGAGAAACGAAATCACCATACGCACCAGCTACGGCGCAGCACCTAACGATCTTGAAGAAGCCCTTGCTGTTCTTGCAACCAAAAAACTAAACGTTAAAGATATGATAACGCATAGGCTGCCCCTGCGTGAAGCTCAAGAAGGCTTCCGATTAATGGCAAACGCTGGCGAATCCCTAAAAGTAATTCTTCAACCCAACAGTCCAGACTTGTAAAAGATAAAAACCTAAACAACCTTTCTTATTTTTATGCAACTAAACGACGCCCTTAAACAGCGGCGAAGCATCCGCAAATACACAAACCAACCCGTGGCAGAAACGCTCGTTCTGGAGGTTTTGGAAGCTGCAGGTTGGGCTCCTTCTGCACATAATTCTCAGCCATGGAGATTCATCATTTTGCGCAATGCTCAAGTTAAGCGTGAATTAGCAGAGCGGATGGCGGAAGCGTGGGCGGCTGACTTAAAAAAAGACGGCGTAACAGCTGAAGAAGAAAAGTATATTGAAAAAAGAGAACGCTTTGCTAATGCGCCAGTGCTGATTCTTGCCTGTTTAACCATGGAGGGACGCCACAGATTCCCTGACGTTGAAAGGCAGGCGTGTGAACGGGATTTGGCGTTGGAAAGTTTGGGTGCGGGATTAGAAAATCTACTTTTGGCGGCTCACATGGCGGGTTTGGGGGCTTGCTGGTTTTGTGCTCCGGCTTTCTGCAAAGATACTGTAAGAAAAGTGCTAAAAATTCCAGAAGGGGTGGAGCCGTCAGCTTTGATTATGCTAGGGTACCCCGCTGAAACGCCGACCACACCAGTCAGGAAACCGCTTAAGGATTACTGTTACTGTGACGTTTGGGGCGCGCCGATTTAGGCTTTTATCATTATTAAAATCATTTTGAAGGAGGTTACGGCTGTGAGTGCATGGGGTTTGTTTGCTGGCATTATGGTTGTTTCGCCCTGTTTCAATGTGATAGGTTTGCCTGCGATAGTGACTTCGGCGGTGCCTTCCAAAATGATTACCATAGCATCGAAGGGTGCAGTGTGCTCGCTTAAGCCTTGCCTTTGGTCAAAAGCAAAAAGCGTAACTGTTCCAACTTTTTTGTCGATTAATGTTCGGCTAACAACCGAGCCGCCCTGATAACTAATTAAGCTAGAAAGATTGTTTGCTTGTGCTTCAAGATTTGTATTTTCCATAAAAACCACACTAAACTACATGTGGGTTTAGGCTTAATTATTTTTTAGTTTTTGACCTTTCCTCATCCCAACGTTTGAAAACCTCTTCAGCAATCTGTGGCCTAATCTTGAAAATATCCTCTGCCTCTTCCACGTAAAAGTAAACCGTGTAAACCCGTTCAAAAGCAGCTGAACGAGTCAAAATGCAAAAAGGCCTCTTCAGAAGAGTCCGCTCGTAGTAGTCAAATATTGATTTGAAAATCTCTAGTATCTTTTCTGACGGAACGGAATGGTCGAAACCGATTTCGAACGTGTAACAGTACAGGCAGCCCTTTGGTGTGTCTTCATAAAGGTAGTTGGTTATGTCGCGGTCAAGCATTTGCAGGTTACTTATTGAGACAATATTGTTTCCTGCAGTTAAAATTTTAGCGTAGTTCAAGGTGATTTCTTGTGCTATGCCTTCGACTGTGCCGATTTTGACGTAGTCGCCCACTTTGAAGGGTCTAGCTGCCAAAAGGAAAAGCCCCGCGATAAAGTTGCCTATGGTTTTTTGGGAAGCAAAACCTAACGCTGCACCCGCGATGGCGGAGATGGATATGAGCCATTCTGATGGGATTCCGCCGACTTGGGTTATAGCAAGCACAGCGCCGACTAAGATTAGAATCCGAAAGGTCAAGGTTAGGTTGTTTGCAGTGTTTGGTTCAAGCTTGGCACGTTTAGCGAAATGTGAAATGTACCTGGAAATTAACCGTTCAACAGCGATGGCTATGGCTACAATTAACAGTAACCCAAAGATTTGAGGTAAAGTAACCCCAAAAAAACCGCCAGATTGGGGCGTTGGCTCAACGGTTGACATAAAACGTTCTCAATACTATTCAGCCCAAAAGTAAACCTATAACTCTTTCTGTAACCGTGGGCTACCTATTTTTTGTCGGGAACAAACTCCATAGATATACTATTCACACAGTGCCGAGTGTTCTTTTCGGTGAAGTGTTCACCTGTGAAAACGTGTCCTAAATGGGCGCCACAGTTGGCACATTGAATTTCCACTCGTCTTCCATCAGGGTCGGGGAAACGTTTTACGGCGCCAGAAATTTCTTGGTCAAAACTGGGCCAGCCGCAGTCTGCTTCAAACTTGTTTTCTGAACGATACAGCGATGCGCCGCAGCGTCGGCAAATGTAGGTGCCTTTTTCCCAGAAAGCGTAATATTTGCCTGTGAAGGGGGCTTCTGTTGCTTTGTCTTCGATTACGGATTTTTCTTCAGAAGTTAACTCTTTATTTTTGCTTTGAGGGTTAATCAAAAAGTCACATCCACATATCAATGAACATTTAACGAATTAAGAGTTTTTACAGACGCTAAACAGAAACAACACAAAACAAATATAACCGCTCAACCAAAAAGTAAGTAACAGTTTTGTGGTGTTTTTTATGGTTGAAATAAGCAGACTTTTCTGGAAAAAAGTTTACACTACCGACGGGTTTTTAGTTGGAGAAACTGAAAGCGCAGATCTAGACCAAACAACATGGCAAATAACCAGTTTTTATGTAAGCTTAACTGACGAGGCAACAGCGTTATTTGGGTTCAAACAGCCGTTCCTGGGCAAAGTAACAATCTGTTTACCTGTCACACTGATTAGCTCCATAAGCGATACGGCAATTTTGAATAAAAGCAGGGCAGAAATTCCCCAACTAAGACAATGCAAAGAATAGAAAAAGATTAAGCCCAAAAAAGGGGGTTTAGTCTTTCTTTATTAACCAAGCGTTTTGGTAGTCGAAACTGTATTGGCTGAACCGTTGCATGTAGAATAGGCGCAGGTATTCTTGAGCATATTTTTGTTGGAACGGTAGGTCTTGTGGTGTTAGTTTGGTTTTGATTTTGAGTTGTTCAAGGATTGCTGCTTCTGCCATTGGATAGTTTAGCAGGAGTTCTTTTCGGTCATTGTACGCTGCAAGGGTCTGTACGGCTTCGTCAATGTAGTCTAAGTATTTTGGCAGGTGAACCATGATTTGGTCCAGCGGGGTTTTAGGGTTGTAGAGTTCCTGCATAGCGTTTGTCATTCGTTCACGTAGGGTAGCGTTTTTCGCCCAAAGCGTGTCCTCAGCGGGTGTGAGGTCTTCGATGGTTTGTTCTTTGTCTTTAATTTCCTCATAAAGAACTGAGAGGACGTCTTTGGATGTGTCAATGAAGCTGTCAAGCATTTCTTGAAGCGTCAGGATGTTTAGGACGTTTGGCTGGGTTTTTTCGCTGGTTTTTCGTATGGCTTCCGCGCGTTTGGCGTCTGCAAGAATATTTGGCATCTTGTCACCAAAAATTGTCGTTAGGCTGTCAGGGGCTTTTCCTAACTCGATAATTGTAGAAAGCGACTTGTTTAGCTGTGTAATTGACTGTTCAACTGGTTGATTGTACTGTTTTCTCCAATTCATCAATCCACCGTATAAGCCGCTTATAGCATGGAAAGGCGCTTTATTGTGCAGTTTTTCTCTTGCAAACTCTACAACTTGGCAATCCTCTGGCAAGTCAGGGTCGTAAAGTGAACGGATAATGCCGTAGATTGGTTCAGCCTTGTTTATGACGTCGTTTGCCATGTTTCTGCTTTCAATTAGGACTGCTTGGATGCTTGCAATCCGTTCTTCTAAGGGCATTTCTTTTTGGGGGCTAATTTTCACGTTGCCGCTGATTTTAAAGCCAGCCTGTTTGAGTTTGCCTGACCAATCAGAGTATTCGCCGTTAGCGAAAATTTGGTATTCGACAAGAATCTGGTTTAGCTCTACCGTGAGGTTTTGGACTTCTAAGCTTGTGTTTTTGCTTAAGTCCGTGTAAATGCGGTCCAAGTCTGCTTCTGCAAAGAAGGCTGACAAAGATTTGCCTAAAATGTCGTCCAGTTTGTCGCTGATAACGTTCATTTTTCCTTCTGGCGAGCTAACGTTTACTGGAATAGATTCTTTGACGTTATCCAGGTTGGTTTTGAACTCTTTTAGTTGCGCTTTTAACTCGTTTGCTTTGGCAATTATCATTTCACCTGTCGCAGTAATTTTTGGCGTGGTAGTAAAGAAGGATAAAGGCAACGTAAACGCTGCTGTGGCAAGGGTAGCAAAAACGATGGTGCCAGCGTCGATGTCAGCGGTGAAAGCTAAAGGTGCCTGCAAGACATCTAGTAAGATAAAGAACATGGCTGTCGCAATTATCGCTGTCACTGGTCCAAGCAGTTGTTCACTATAGGGCAGGTTTGCTTCTTGAGTAAAGATTCTTGCAAAGAAAACAAACGCCAACAGAATCCCCGCCATAATTACTATGAACATGAATATGCCTGGGAACGAGTCTAAGTATTGGACGAAGGCAGCCTTCAAAGTTTTACCTAGCACATGAGGAAATTCAGTAAATAATTGAGAGTAAACTACGTCGACAAATTGGGCTGTGTCAAAGAGCCTGAATTGAGTCATTGAGCTTTGAAGGCCCGTAAATAAGTCGTTTAACGGAACCAGCACTGGCGGGCTAGAACCTGGAACAATCCACCATTCCTCTTGAGGAATTGTTAGAATATAATTAAAGTAATGAACTACCTGCAAAGGCAAAGCAATTAAAACGTAATACAGGATGGTTGTTGCGGCGCTTTTCTTAAAGAAGACTGCTGAAGTGAAAATTATTGGTATAGCTAAAAAGTATATGGGCGCATAAAACAGTACCATAGCCGCAATTATGCCCAAGTCAACAGCGATTGCTGTTTTGTAGCGGTGGAAAAATATTGGCGGCAAAACGAAAAGCACCAGCCAAACCACGGTGAAGATTACGCGGTTATGCACTTCACCAATGTAGGAGATGAAGGTCAATTCAGACAAATGATAAATTAATCCTAGTCCGATAAGGGTGGTTCCCACTGGAATGCCTATACGCGGCGATTTGAAGGTTACAAAAGCAACCAACGCCGCGATTAGTATCGGCAACGGTTGTGGAAACAATGGAATAAATGAAAACGCTAAACCCATAGCTGCCAACGTAAAAACAAACGTTAGCAGTTTAAGCGGCATTGTCTCCTTTGCCTTTTCCAGTTTTTCGTTCTCTTTACTTTTCTGTCTACGGTTGCTTACCCAACCTGAAAATTTGGAAACCCCTCGAACTTTGCCAACTGAGCCCTTTACCTTTTTCAAGTGATAATACCTAAAACCTTATTTTGCTAAAGCATTCTTAAGCTTATCGAGAAAACATGGCAACTGAAAGCGGAGAGCCAACAAGTAACGAAGAAAAAACGCAGGAAGAACGTGAAAAATTGGCTGAACCCATTCAAAGTACGGACGATTATTTTGAAAACGTGAATCGCCGCCTAAAAAAGAAGAGCCGTTTTGGGGTAGGCAAGAAAGACAAAAAAGAATCTGCCCCAAAAGAGGTCCCGCGGCAAGAAGCCAAAGTCGAACCGCCCGAAGTTTCACCGCCGCCCGAAACGCCAAAAGTTGAAGAAGTTAAAACTGAAAACTTTGAGCCAGCCCCCGAACCGCAAGAGCCTGTTCAGATTGTTGAAGAGCCAGTTAAGGTTGAACCTGAACCTTCAATTGTTGAAGCACCAAAAGAACCCCAACCCCCTGAAACAGACGTGGTAGAGCCGCCGCAAACCATTGAAAACGAGCCGCAACCTATCCCGCCAACTGTTTTAGATGATGTACAGTTAGATTTGCCTGAATTGAAAGTTGAGCCCGCTCCAGTTAAAGAAACAAAACCTAAGAAGAAACGAGACTTTTTTGGTTTCCTCCATCGACACAAAGAGGCAAAACCTAAGCTAAGCCAAACAAGCCAACCCATCCAAACAGAAGATTCAATAGATATCCAAGTTGAACCACAAGAGACATTAACCTCAGCCCCTGAATCGCCAGTCACAGAAACCCAAGAACCCGCACTGCAGGAGTTACAAGTAAACCCGACTGAACCGCAGGCGGTTGTTGAACCCGTTTTGGTTGAGCCTTTGGAGGATTTGCAGGTTAAACCTGTTGACGTGGAAGCAGTTGGGTCTGAGCAGCTTAATGCGCAAGCGCCGTTTTTTGACGGCATTGTTCAGATTGGCCAGTTTACCCGTCAGGATAAGTCGCGTTTTGCGGAAAAAGCTGTTTTGTCCGTCGGCGAGTACCCGGTTCATTTGTTGTTGAAGAACCGTTTTGCAAGCAGGCCTGACGGGGTGTTGCCCTTGTTTATTGATAAGTCCAGTCAGGACATAATTAAGGAGAGTAGAAACCTTGTTAATCCAGACTTTATTGTTGGGTTAGACGCTGAGTTAGATGCTCACTTCTGGTTTAACATATTGCCCAACGTTTCAAAAGACAGCCCATTTTTGTCCCGCTTACAAGCCAAACCGATTAGTCAACTACGCAGAACATTGATTGTTTCATCAATCTGGGACGGCGTTGGCAGCGCACTTTTACCTACGTTGGTTTCAGAGTTTAACGAACGCAAAATCTGTTCAGCTGCCTTAGCATTGTTCCCAAGTAAAGTGCAGTCTTTGGAAAGCCATTTTAACGCTTTCGCCGCAGTAGGAAAATGCGCACTTTCAAGCTCAGCACCAATTGTGCTTTTAGATAGAGACAGCATAGAAAGCTATCTTGGCGTAGACAGAAAAGGCAACATGATAAACGGTACAAAAGTAATCAATTACCTTGTCGACTTGATACTGTCAAAAGAAACAAGCGTTGACGAGTTCTGCGAGTTTTCTAAAACCTACGATTCACCCATATTTACGCTTATGTTTGGCACAGGAGCAAGCCTACGCGTTTACGGTTCAATCGAAAACATTCTAGACACTTTACTGTTCAAACAGTTCCTTTCAGTGGACCTTTCCAGCGTTGAACTAATCTACATACTAACACGTGTACCCTACCATCTTAAAGAAAAAGTGCCCCGCGGAAAAATCGAAATAGCCGCAGCCAACTGGTTCAAAGACAAAGCCACCCTAAAATCAATCCACGCCGCAGAACCAGTATACGTTGAAGACAACAGCGACCGCATAGACATCGCCTTATTCATCGGCGGCTTTAACACTCAAAAAATGTTCAGCGCCATCGAAAAGAAAGTTAACACTATGAAAAACCGAGCAGTCAAAAACGGTTACGTGCAAGAGGACGAGTGGAAAGAGTTAGTTAAAAAATTAACAAGCTAAAAAAGTTGGGAAAGCATAAAGCTTTCTTTTTATTGTTTCTTTGAGCCACCGTTTAGGTTTTTAACCATGCCGTTTTGGCCGTTGATTTCTTTAATTACGCTTGTTGCGTGAACGCCATGTTCAAGTAGGTAGCTTCGGGATAGGTGTCTTTCGAAATCGTTTGATTTGGTGTAGAGCAGCTGCATTTCGTCAAAGGCCTCCATGTCTTCGGGTCTGCCTCTGCCGCCGACTACAAGAATGCTGGTTGTCCATGATTCTCGTGAATCGATTAAGCGAACGGTGATAGTTCTTGAAACTTCACTGGTTACGTATCCTGCAAGTGCAGTGTAGACTTCTTGGCTCATGTCTTCGGTCCACATGTTTGGCGGAGTGGAAATGGTTACCCAAATGTAGTCAGTCTTGTAGCTTGGCTTGTAACCCATTAAGCTTGGTGTTTTGAATGCGCGGACTACGCTTTTTATGTAGTCTTTGAAGTGGTCCATGTCAAGGATGTCTCGGAAGATTACGTCGCGGGTTAAGGTTTCTTCTTGCTCGGTAACGATTTTAAAGAGAATCTTGCGTTGCTCTGCCTCAGTTAACTCAGCGTTTTTCTCAAAATACCGTTTAGGCTTGATAATTGCAGCCATGCGTTCATCATATTCGTCTTGTAAGTCAACGATTTTTGCCAGCCGTTTGCGGTAAGCTGAAGTTAACTCGATTTTTTTAGCAAGTTTCTCGTAGCGTCGAATGGTGCTGTCAAGTTTTTCCAAAGTTTCCAGTGCGAAGGATTCTTCCTGTTCAATGCGTTTAAGGCTGCGGTCAAGGTCTAAGAGCTGCTCACGAGCGTAACGTTTGGAACCTATAACTTTGCGGACTTGCAACTCCATTTTGGATTTGTCAAATTCCTTGCGTTTCTTTGATTCCTGTATGCGCATAACTTCGTTGTCGGCGACGCTTCGTTTCTCCATACGTTTTGCCATGACGCCGTTGACGTAGGCTAAGTGTTCATCAATCATTTTTGCTTCGTCTTGAGGTGTTCTAAGCATCAGTTGAATCATCAGGTACAGGGTTGCAAGTTCAGACTGGATTTCGCATAATTCTTCTCTTTCACATTGGCATTCTGGAAGCGCTTCATAATAGCGGACCAAAGCATCTGTTAAGTAGCGGGTTTCATCGTAGAATTTGAGTACGTTTAATGCTTTTTCAGCTATTTCAGCAATCATTACGTAATCGTCTAAGACTTTCTTTTGGCGGACAGTGAAGACTTGTGAGCTTGGAATCAGTTGGCGTAAGCGTTCAACGATTGCTTGTTTGCGTTCTGAAAATTCAAGGTGTGTCTTGGTTAGGTTGGTTAGCAGGGCTTCGAGGTTGTCGATTTTTCTTTGGCCCTCTTTTTTAAGAATCAGATTGATTATTGCTTCTTCAATCGGGCCAGTTTTGCCTACGAACTTGACGGTTGAAAGGAACCTTGTTAATTCTTCAATCCAGTTTCTAACTTGGATTTCGATGCCTTTCACGTGTAGGGCAACGTCGTCTTCAAGGCGGGGGTTACTGTTAACTATGGTTTTAACTTTGTCTTCGAATTGTTCCTCGTTAAACGTGCCTGTTTTAATTAGGTAGTTTTTGAGGTGGTTTCTTGCTACGTCAGAGTTTACTTTGATTATGCAGTTCATGTCTTCAAGCAGTTCAAGCTTTTCTTTGCGGTGTGACTGAAGCATCTGCAGGGCTTCAAAATTGATTTTAAACGCTGCAATGTAGTCGTCGACTGGGTAGACAACTTTTTGCAGTCCCAAAGTGTGAGCTGAATTGCCTGTTAACCCTACTTCGGTGCCTATACCGCCCATTAAGTCTGCTAAGTCAAAATCCATAAGCATATACAGCATGTCTACAACCATTTCGTCCATTTCTCTGCGGGCAGTAAGAATGTTGCCGACTTTGGAGAATGCTGGAAGAAGTGGCAAGTAGATTAATGCGTTTAACGGGTTACGGTAAACGTCACCGAACTCTTTGGTTATAACTTCATTATAATCCTTGTTTAGCAGCAACGCAAGTTCATTCATGGATGTAAATGCACTGCAGCCTTTTGCTGGTGGATCATCACCGCCACACGGGGTAACAACGAAGGCAATGATGGGTACGCCTGAACCGAGAACTTTCCTTAGGTGCCTTGCGAAGTCAAAGAAGATGCCGCTGCCAGTGCCGCCTCCCAGTCCATAAACCAAAATTACGGTGGGGGTAACAATTGATGAGAGAGCCTGTTCTTTAAACGCATTAATTGCACTTCGTATGATGCCAAGCTGGTAATAGTTTAGAGCGTAGATTGCTTTTGCAAGTGCTCGTCTGCGTCCAGCGCCGCCAGCCATCGGCGGAATCGCCATAGTAGACTGCAACCACGGCATAAATTCAGTCAGTTTTGCGCCTTCACCAACAAGGTACTCGTTATATTTTTGGTTGATAAAGTCAAACATGGCTTCTGCCGTTGGAAACTTTACTGACTGCGCGATAAGTCGCATTCTTTCCGCGGGAATGCCGGATTTAATCATTTGTTTGGTTATTTGTTCGCTGGATTCCATTAAACTTCGAATTTCAGGGTCAGCAATGTCTATAGCTAAAAGAGAAAGGCGGGTTAACTCATTTTGCATGAGGTCCATTGTTTTTCTGCTTTTAAGGAACGCCTCTACAATGTTGGTTCCCGCTGAACCTAACCCGATTAGTTGTACACTGTTCTGGTATATTCTAGCCGTAGTCTACATCCCCACTAACCGCTTCAAACGGTCTTTTACACTTTCTAAACTTGCGCCCATGGTTCGGTCGATTTTTGCAGCTCTCAAGGATATGCCTTCTAAATCTTTGATTTGGTCTTCAACAACCAGTTTGTAGTAGCCGACTTTACCTTTTGACCGCATGAACATGAATCCGAATACGCCGGAAAGCACTGCAAACACTGCGATTAAGGGTATGAAGAGAATTTCCAAGGTTGCATTTGCTGGGTCTGCAACGTTAAAAGCGTTAAGCATTGCAATTGCGTTGTCAGCGAATCCGTCTTGGGCAACTTTTTGGGATGCTTCAATTGTGTTTTGGAATGCTTGAACAAAGCTTGGTGATGCTCCTGAAGCTTGGAGGCTTGCTAGTTTTTCCTGTTTTGCTTTTAGTAGTGTGTTGTATTCATCGATTTTGCCGTCTGTTATGTATGGTTTTACTTGGTCAAGAACTGCTCCGCTTGGGTCTTTAAGAACGACAAGCCCGATTGGTGTTGGCTTGTGTAATGTTACGTTGCCAACGGTTTGTACGACTTTTCCGTCTGGAACTCTACCGTAACATACGATAGTGAGTGTACCTGCATTTTGAGGGAAGTTGAATGATTGAGAATTCGGGTTGTAGCTTCCAAGGTTGTAACCGTCGCTTGTGTCATGTGACCAATAGTAATCTTTTCCTGAAGATTTTTGAAGTTCAGTTGCAAGGTTAAGATTGGCACTTGGCTGGCTAATGCCAATGTTGATTGTTACGGTCACCATTAAGTCTGCTCCTTGGGCTATTGCGCCGCTTCCACTTTTTGTGCCTGTGGTGAAGTCTTCTTCTAAAAGCAGTTGATGGGTGTCCGCGGTTTCAATGCGGTATTTGGTTATCCAGTCTCCTTGTCCAACTGCTGCTTGAGTCGGTGTGCTGGATGTTAAATAAATGGTGGTTGAGGCTAATAAGATGATTACTAATATGGCGATGCATTTATTTTTCAATTTCTCGCTCCCTACCCATTTTTTTAGCTGTATGATGCATATAATACTTGTGCTTGTCTCGGCAGCACAGAAGGGTTAAATTTTGAGTGTACCTCACAATTAACTAAGTTATTACACTGTTATATCTAATTGGTTGTTGCCATTTTTTGTTAAACAGGCTTTGCAAAAACAGGCGCATTGAACTTAACAATCACACTAACTGGGCTTTGCAAAAACCTATAAAATTCATCAAACGTAAGTAGGCTTCAAAATTCAGGAAGAGAGAGAGCAAATGAATCTAAAAACAAAAGCTAAATCACTGCTACCCCTCAACGCCACCCGTAAGCTTGCCAAACCCGTAGTCATATGCTTAACGGCATTAATGCTTCTAAGCATGGTATCTGTACTTTTGACTTCAGGAGTTCAAGCAGCAACGGGTTCAATGGCACTACACACAGAAGGCAAACTAATCAAAGATGCCTCTGGCAACACCATTTACCTACGTGGCTTGCAGAAAGTCGAGTTGGCTGACGATCCAGATGGAACTTGGAATGGCAACGCAATATGGAGCGATGCTAACGTCAAAGCTGAACTTGACCAAATGAAAGCTTGGGGCGCAAACACTGTCCGCTGCATACAATCCATCGACAACTGGAAATATGACCTAGATACACCCTACGCGAGCATTTCAAGCAGAGACG
Source organism: Bathyarchaeia archaeon (assembly GCA_042296865.1). Taxonomy (GTDB): domain Archaea; phylum Thermoproteota; class Bathyarchaeia; order Bathyarchaeales; family Bathycorpusculaceae; genus Bathycorpusculum. The sequence goes on from CP170178.1 coordinate 1,478,540, forward strand.
CAGTTAACCGACTAATCCAATTCGCAGCAGAACGCGACATGTACGTAATCTTCACCGCTTACCGCGTAACCAACTACTTCAGCGGCGGAAACCAAGACCCACTACCATACCCGCCATACCAAACCTCACAAGGAGCTTCTTCAGTTATCACCAGCAAACAAGACTTTGTCAACTGGTGGACTGACGTAGCAAACCAACTAAAAGGCTACGACAACGTACTCTTCGAAATCTGGAACGAACCCATCGCTAGCGGCGCAGCAGTTCAAGAATTCTATGGCGTACAGCAACAAGTAATCAACGCAATCCGTGCAACCGGCGCTCAAAACTTGATCCTTGCACAATGGGACATGGGCAGCTGGGTAGACCTTGACTACGGTGGTGGTTCGACTATGTACTGGGTAGACACAGCTAAACTATCTGACCCAACAGACAACTTGGTTTACGTTACTCACCTTTACCGTGAATACGGCCAAACAGGCATCTACTCAAAACAAGAATCAATCAGCAAGTGGGGAACAAACCATGCTTACGACTACAATGAACTCAAACGAGCTTTCACTGCAGAAGGAATCGACTACGTCCTTAACACTTTAGACAAGCCAATGTTTGTTACTGAATGTGGAGCAAACATGGACAAGAGCGGCGCTGAAGCAAACTATGAACAACAAGGCTTAGCTAATGAGCTTAAAATCTTTAACGAATGGGGCATTAACTGGATAGTTCACTGGTTCCGTGAAATCGGCATCTTCCGACTACACACTGGCGCACCTAATTTCGCACCGACAACAGGCGGAACAGTCACACAACAATACCTAAAAGCCCAAAAAGTCTTCCCACCAACCACCACACCAACCCCAACTGCAACACCAACAACTACACCGACCCCAACACCCTCAACAACCCCAACTCCAAAACCTACAACAACAGCGACTCCAACAGCCACACCAACTCAAACACCTACCCCAACCCAAACTACAACTCCAACCCCGACACCTACAGCCACTCCAAACCCAACAGATCCAACACTCAACCAACCAACAACTCCACCAACAACAGAACCTACAGAACCAGCATCTTCAGTAACTCCAACGCCTTCAGCACCAACACGATGGGAACTGCCATCAATCTTTAAGCCATTCAATTACTGGGGCTTCTGGAGAGCCTGCTACTTCCCATTCCACTTCCCAATTTGGAATTTATTCTGGTGGTAAGAAGTAGTTAACCTCCAACAACTTTCCTTTTTTGTTAAACCCTAAAAAACTAAATTAATTTTCCAACCAGACTAAACGGCTTATCAAATAAACCTTCAAGACACGCAACCTTATCCGCTGGCAAGCTGGCTAAAAGGGCAGTAGCTGGACCTGCAGACTTATCAAGACTCACCATACAAGTCGGGTTAGCCTCAAATTTTAGTCCAGTGCTTTCTGTTAAAACTTTGATTTCGCGTTGGATACCTTCCGACCCAACAGGAATAACTTCATGCACAAACTCAAGTTCAAGCAGTTTTTGCAAATCCAAAATTGTTGCGTTAGAACCCTTTTCTTCTCCAGGCAAAACTTCCGCGCCCACAGCAGGCAAGCCGACCACTACAAGAGCATCCCCAGCTTCAGCAGTACCTATCCGCAGTTGGCTTCTATCACAGACTCCAATCACGGTGACGCCTACGCCAGTTTGGTCTGAAGGAAAATTTTTTTCTGCACTTCCCGTTACTGCCAACTTGGGGTCTAAACCAGCTTGAACGGCTTCTTGCTGAACGCCTCGCAGAATGTCAAGACCAGTCGGGTTAAGTTCAACGGTTAAATTATCAACCACACAGAGCGGCTGGGCGCCAGTTGAAATAACTTCCATTAATGCAACGCGGGCAGCGAATTTGCCTACAATGTAACCGTCAACTTTAAGCCTATCCAGCGGTTTGGGTCCGATGGCGCCGCTTGAATCACACCCAATCACCATTACGTCGGTTGGCGTGAACTGGAAAATTCGTAGGTCTCGTTTTGTCGGGATAGAAAAAGAAGTAAAACGTGTTTTGTTTGTCAAACTGGTTTTTTGCCTCTTACTGCAATGTAAACTATGCCTGCAAGCAAAGCATTAAGGCTTGCGACTATCAGCAGTCCAGGCGCTATTGCGGTTGCAACCATTAAACCAACGTCAAAGGTGGGTCCCAACATGGGTGCAAGCGGAAAAACCATTGCAGTGTTAATGGCTACACCGATGATTAGCGCGGGGATAAAGGCGGCACTGTTGAACTTGTTAGTTGCGCCTATTGCGCCTCCAGCGATTGCCATGCCCAACGCGATTGGAAGATGGAGGATGCCCATTGGGAAGCCGCTGACAAGTGCCGTTGCAAGGTGGCCAAAGCCGCAGACCAGAGCGCCTTCTGTTGCCCCAAAGAGGAGTGCAACGATGAAGCCTGCGAAGGAGTCAAAGGCGATGCTGCTTGCCGGGTCAGGTTTAATGAATGAACCGATGACTGCAAGCGCGGTAAAGATGGCTATACGTGCGATTTTTACGCTTGGTCGGTTGCTGAAGAGGTAGTTGGGGATTTTGCTTTGGGGTTTTTGTTGCTGCATAAGGTTTCACTTTTGCTGTAGCTGGGTGGCTTGAAATAAAAGCGTTACCGCCTGTAACACATTTGTGATACAGTCAAGTAAAAAGTGAAGTAACTTTCGACCCCTATGAAAAATTGCTATACTTTACGGCGTCGCCTAATAATTAGCCAAGCAACAGCCACCGAAACCACAGCAGTCACAACAGCCGTAACAACAACCGCCATGACAATGTAGAACACGTTTTGATTCAACCCCAAAATTTGCGGTTCCCAAACGTTAGTTGCGGTAATATTTGCGCTGATTTCATAGTCTGGCAGAACATCAATTGTTTGGACATACATGCCTGTTGCTTTATCCCAAACCTTGGTCCGCTCTGTAGTGTTAGTGTAAGTAACTGTACGGGTAGCGCCTGCAATGGTCATGGTTGACTCGCCCTGAATTGTTATGTCACGACCCGACAACTCATCATAGAAGCTGTCGCCCGGGCTAAGGTTTGCCGGAATAATAAGCCAAGCCTCCACGTCGCCTGCTGCAAAGTCAAAGTCCCTAACTGCACTGTATATGGAACCGTTGCGTGCGACCGAAACAAAGTTTACCCAGAACTTGCTACCGTCGGGGGCAACTTCGATGACTTCCATTTTAGCCCAAACAACATCATGGCCTTCTGGAAGATTTCCAGAACCGCTTACCGTGTACTCCATCCAATAACCTTTCTTGACGCCAACAGAATTGGAATCTTGAGCAAAAGCGGCGGGTATACAACCTGTTAACAGGAAGCCTAAAATGATTAGGGTTGCAGCCAGTTTTTTTAGCATAAAATCCACATTTGATACTTCGCGGGTTGGTTTAAATAATTTGCTAAAGAACCCAGCGTGCGGTTTGTGGCGTGGATAAAGAGATAAAGCCCACACTGTAATACAATTGTAGCACAGGAGCACCGTTATGGAAATTATAAACGTCCGCTTACCCGACAAAATCTCAGAAGACCTAGACGCACTCGCCAAAAAACACGAGTTAACAAGAAGCGAAGTCATCCGCCAAGCCCTCACCATGTACCTACACATAGTAGAAAACGTAGGCACCATGCTACGCCCCATCGTCTTCCAAGTAAAACCTGCCCAAATGGATTACACACGACGCGGCGACGTCTCCATCATCAAAGTCCCAACAGGACACGCCATCGTCACAGGCTCCACCAGCTCGGGCGCCATCGGCTCCAAAGAACAAGACAAAATCAAAGTCACCGGCAACGTGCTTGGAAAATTCCTTGCCCGAGTCGCCCTCATGGACGTCACCGCAACAGGCGCCTTTCCCCTGCTAATCTCAGCCACCCTTGGCGTAGAAAAAGACCCCACAGGCAACCAAATCCTCGACGGCATACGCAAAGAAACCCGCCTGCTTGGCCTTGACCCCAACCAGGTCCTGCTGGAAAACACGGAAGACAACATTGAAACCGTGCAAACAGGCGTAGGTTTAACCGTCGTCGGTTTCGCTAACGAGGCGGAACTAAGGTTGGCAAGAACCTGTCCGGGCGACAAAATCGTTGCTATTGGGCGGCCTAAGGTTGGTGAAGAAGTTATCCCAGCTGAGGCGCATGGCGAAATCGCGGATTTACGCAACGTGGGGCAACTGGTTCAACGTCGGTATGTGCATGATATTGCGGCGGTGGGCACGTTTGGGATAGCGGCGGAGGCGAGGATGATGGCGTACGGCGTGGGCAGGCAACTAAAACTTTTCGACGTTGAAGGCTTGGACCTTAATAAGTCCGCGGGTCCCGCAACAGTGGTTCTGGCAAGTGTTGACCCTGAACGTGTAGAAGACCTAAAGGATTTGATTCCAAAACCCGTGAACGTTATCGGAGAAATCCAATAGGCGTACCCTGTTAGGCTTTGTGTTTTAGTAGGTGCCCGTTTCGGTCAATCTCGTTGGCGCGGATGCGCGTTGTGGAGATGGGTTTCTTGTTTTCTGCAGGCACTAAATTAATCTCAACAATACTCAACTGCGGCAACCCCACTTTGGCACGTTTTCTGTTGATTTCCTCGCCAGTTTTCACGGTTTCTTGGCTAACAACCAACGCGTCCAAGCCGTCCCTGTTAAGGGTCAACCCGTAACTGTTTTTTAACTTGGAAATTTCAAAACGGTTCTTAAAACCAGATTGTTCCAAAAAAGCGGTTAAATCCGCAAAACGTTCAGCATAAGGCGCGGTTTTGTGGGGTTTATGCATGTTAGAGACAAACTCGTCACTTGTCAACCCGATAAGCACGTATTCGCCTACTTCAAAAGCTTTGCTTAACAGTTCCCTGTGTCCTTTGTGCAACTCGTCAAAGGTTCCGCCGACTGCAACTTTTCTAAATTGCTTCTTCATCGCCAATCAACCTGGCACCTTGGAAATCAACTTTACACTTTAACACCTGCTTTTCTGGCAAAACTTGCTTAAAAGCTTCTGCCACAGAAACCACGTTTTCCTCCCTAACCACCGCATGAACCGCTTCACCAAGCATGTTCTGAGCTGCACCCACCGCCCCCGCCCCAACTGCTAACCGTACGAGTTCGCGGACGTCGTCAGATGCGAAGCCTGCGTTTTGGGCAAACATCCAGCAGCTGGCAAGAAAATTTTCAAGGCTGGGTTCTTGCAGGATTTGTTGGAGGGTTTGTTTGCCGCAACGGTTAATTTCTTCTTTACGCTGCGGTGAGGAAAGCAGGGTTTTGCTGATTTTAGTGTTATAGAAGCCTGCTACGATATAGTAGTCGGGTTTGATTGGGATGCGGTCAACTTGGCATACGCCTGGCGCACCGGGTTCGGTTACAAGGATTAAGCCGCCGCCAACCGTCAGTGAACTAACCGTGCCCAAGCCTGTTTGAGACTGGATTTCGGCTAAATGCGCTATTTTACCGATTTGATTATACGTTAACGGCAGACTGAGGGCTTCTTTGAGTGCTAAAGCTGTGGTTAATGCTCCGCCTGCGCTTGTTCCAAAACCCATGCCGACTGGCACGTCAATCTGGTGCTCAACTGTGACAGCGCATTTTGTGGCGGTTTGGCTGAGAAGGGTTTGGGTTACGTTTCGGGTTACTTTGGCTTCTGCCGCTTGCCCATTAATGAAAATTTGGACACCATTTTCGGGTGCGTTTTCAACGGTGACTTTGGTGTGGACGCCGCATGAGAGTCCAAAGCCGCCGCCCCGTGCACCCATCCTCTCAAGGTTGGTGATTGGGGTGCCGTCTGGGTTGGTGTTGTGGATTTCGAAGAAGCTGGAGATTGCTCCAGGCGCAAAAGCTTTAACGATTTTCTTTGGCAATGGTTCCGCCTTTTCCTTGGGGTCTATTTCTATATTGTAATGCGGGAAAGGCTTTTTGAACTGTTTTAATTATTGGTGGTCCAGCTAAAAGAATAAACGGAATTTCTGTGGCTATTGTCCAAATGAAAATTGGCAAAATCAACGCGGCACCTAAAGGTTCACTAAGCCCAAGAGTTGTCAGAAACAGGGGACTAACTATCCATATTATCACAGAAAGTAAAAGCCCACCTGCAATTTGACCAACTACCGCGCCAATAGCGTAGCTTCTCCATTCAGTATAGCGAACAGAAATTAACGTGATAATAACTAAACTGGCAATTATGGTTAACACAAAGGTAAGCAAGAATGCTTCACTTGTAAAACCCGCATAAGCTGCCATATCTGGTAGAAACACTATTGAAGGAACCAGTAACCCGACAGCGGCTATTGTTACGCCTGCAAGCGCCTGTTTTAAGCTGATGTTTCTGGAGTATAAGTAGCCAATCATAAAGAACAAAATGAAGTTTGGTGGAACACCAGCGGCGAGGCTTAAGGCGGGGTTTCCGTGAACAACCATGTCTCGAATGAAAATGCCAATTGCGCCGCTTAAACCGCCAACCCAAGGTCCGAAAAGTGCAGCAAAAACTGCGGGTATAACAACAGCTGGAAGAAAACCTATTCCAAAAAAGGTTAAGCCGCCAGTTAAAATTCCAAATACTGCATAAAGCGCTGAACAGATTCCTATTACAGCGACGTCTTGGGTTTTAAGTTTAGTATTCAACAGTTATCCCTTTCTTACATAACTTATGTAGTGTTTAAGGCTGTTGTGATGCCGATTTGGTAGATAAAACTTGTCTATGAACTGTTTAAACAAGTTTAAACAATTTATCCTGTTTAGAAAGCAAGTAACCACTAATTGCTAAACCTAATGTTAAATAGGGAAATAAACTTGTAACTTGAAAGCAGCCACTGAGCCTTTGAAAGCTTACTTCTTGTGACGTTTAATGCGGTCTTGACGTTGAGTCTTCTTGCGCCAGTCTTTTTTGCGTTGCGTCTGCATGCTGAAGCGTTCTTGGCGGGGCACGTCGATTTTGCGGAAAGGCGCCATGTCACGGTAGAAGGTTTCACAATTTATTTTGCCTTCTTTTAAGTCCAAAAGGTACTGGTTTAATTCTTCTTTTGTGTCTGCGTCGCTGGTTCGGTCAAAAGCTTCCGCATAAACGGTGTAGGCTGCGTGGAACTGAAAATTTTCGGGGTCATCAATTTGGAGTTTTTCTGGGGCTGGGGTTTTCTGGTTTGTTTGTTCAGTCATTCTTTTTTCCCAAGTATTTGCAATAGCCATGTTGCTTTACCCTCTTTTATAGGTGTGCCTGTAAAAAACAACTTCACACAATAAGACTGAACTGTTTAGCGGCGTTAATGCTTGTTTTTGCTTGTTTCTGCGTCTTATCACCGTAAAACTGCACAAGCAAGCGCTATGGCAGCTGCAATCACTTCTATGTGAGATGTTTTGCTTTTTAGTGGAGTGGTAAGCATCAAATTATCGTTATTTTTTAAAATATCATTGAAAATAATACATTTTTAACGTGAAAATTCTATAAATATTACATCTCAACTCTTAAGTTACAATTAAAAAACCGTCACCACGGTCGATTAACATGAAAGAACTTACAAACCAAATAAACACCCTAACAACAGGCGACTTAATCTGCGTTGAATGGTGCGACGCCAGCATCGGCAAAAGCCTATCCAACGGCGTAAACGGCATAGACGTCCCCGTCAAAAGCTGGGGCATCTACATTGGCCAACTCGGACAAAAACGCAAACACCTCATCCTTGCCCAGAACTGTTTCCGCTACAGCGACGGCTTATACGACATTGACTACACCGCCGTCCCGCTCCCATGGACAACCAACGCCACCGTCATCCAGAAGAACCATGTAGGCACCGAAGAAGCCCAAGTCCTTCTCAAAAGTTTCACAGTAAACGCTAAAGCCAAAAGTGACGGCGCAAGCTTTGGACGCTGCCGACGACAGCAGAGGGTGCGAAACCATTGACTGACTGGGTACGACAAGCCTTAACACGGCGGATAACCAACAAAACGCAATTGCAGGAAAACGCCCAAGCAGTGGAGGAAGTGGCGCCCAGCGACCGCTTGGTTTTAGGTACAAAGTTTGCTATAGCTTTGACGGCGTGTTTTACGGCTATCGAAATTGCTCATCTGGCGCTGCTGGGGTCTTGGAACAGTGAGGTCTTCGCAGCCATCACAGGCTTAGCTGGAACAATTACGGGGATACTGATTTCTCAAAAAGCGGAGTAAGAGGCGAACCTATTTGGATCCTAATATCCAATCTATGCAGAAAACCTATAGGGGGGGTAGAGGACGACTTACTCCCAAACGAGTTTTACAAAAAAGAATAAGCAATTTAACCCAAAAATTTGACGGCGACACACAAAACACTCGCTGTGAACTCATTCTGGGTCTTAAGAGTCTCTTGGAAATAGCCACAGAACAATCACTTAGTACAGGCGGCAGAAGAGTTGCAGAACGGCAAAACTGGGTTAGACTTGCTGCGTACATTAGTCAAGTCATTAATGGTATAAGCAAAACCTATGACGTAACTGAAATCAAAAAGGAGCTTGAACAGCTTCGCACAACCGTGGAGGAACTAAATAAGCAATGACAATGTCGCAGTTCCAGCGGGAAATCAAGCATCTTAAACAGGCAGCAGCTGATAAACGCAAAGTCACTTTTCCCGCAGACCCAAACCAGTTTTTCAGGGAAACCTTAGGCTTCACCCCAACCAGTTACCAAACAGAACTTATCAACCAGTTCCAATCCAGCCAGTTCATCGCGGCACGTTGGGCACGCCAAACAGGAAAAAGCCACACCATAAGCGCCCTGCTACTCCATTACGCCTTAACCAACCCCAACAGCAACATCGGCATCGTAGGCCCCAGTTGGCGACAAACAAAACTCATCATAAAAACCATCAACGGCTTTCTGGGCAAACTGCCAAAAGGCACCTACAAGAAGCCCCAAAAAACCAATGTAACCCTTTCAAACGGAAGCAACATAGAAGCTTACCCAAACAACCCCGAAACAATCAGAGGCCCAAAACTACAAATAGTCTACGCAGACGAATTCGCATTCATCCCAGACGATGAAGAACTCTATGACGCCATGCTTTTCACGTTGGGAACAACCAACGGCAAATTCATCTGCACAAGCACGCCGTGGCGTACAAACAACATCTTCCACAAGATATTCCATGACGCCACTTTTGAAGACTACGCCAAAAGCCATGTAACCTACCAGCAGGCACTCGAACCAAACGGACCATTAAAACAGCAAATCCTAAACCGCATCCGCAAACAGTTGGAAGGTGACCCGTGCCGTTGGCGGCGCGAAATGGAAGCGGATTGGGCAGAAAACCAAAACACTTGGCTTTCACAGGCGCTGATTACGCAGTGTATTGACCATACGCTGGATTATGTTGGGTTTGAGGAAGAAGCAAACGGCACTTTTTACGCTGGTTTGGATTTGGGTAAGCATCAAGACCCAAGCGTGCTTGCGATTTTAAAAGCTGAAAACCAGCAGTTGCGCATTGTTCACATGCACAGGTTCCCACTTGAAACGCCGTATGCCAGCGTGATTGGGTACGTGAAAACCATCAGCGACCGATGGCAAACTATACAAAAAATTTTTGTTGATAGCAGCGGCGTGGGCGACTACATTACGGAAGATATGGAGAATACTGGCGTAGACAACATTGAAGGCGTAACCTTCACGTTGGAACGCAAACAGGAAATGGCTCAGCATCTCAAACAGGCAATGACTGAAAAACGCCTCCTCATCCCCTATGACAGCGACCTCATCGCTGAGTTGAACCTTGAACAGTACGAGCTCTCTAAAGACGGCAAAATCCGCCTATCCCACCCATTGGGCACGCATGATGACCGTTTCTGGGCACTCGCACTTGCCGCTTACGCTTCAAGAACCCAGCCGACGCCAAAACTGTGGGTTATCAGCAAAGCACTCAAAAACAAAACCAGCAGCCTGCAGGCGTTTAGACAAAAACTGGCTCACCGCAGAGGAGGCAACAGACTTTGACAAGACGCAGACCTGAACACTTCCAGATTAGTCAGCTAAAACGCACCTACAACCGCAACACGGATACGTTTACCATAAACATCAGTTACGAAACAGCCCCCGCCATCACGACGCAACGTACACAAGAAGTTGCAGAAGCCTTCGGTTTAGGATGCGACCAAACCCGCAAATTCACCCTCTACGATAACCTTGACATCCATATTCGTCCAACCGACGTCGTGTTAATTACGGGGGACAGCGGAAGCGGCAAAAGCGCCCTTTTGAAAGCCATAAAAGCGGACCTTGCAGAACAAGCCCAAGACGCCAAAGACATCCCAATCAACCCTGACACGCCAATAATAGAAACAATCGGGCAAAACACCACAGCATCCATTGAAGCCTTAAGCTGTGTCGGTTTAAACGATGCGTTCCTGTTCCTGCGACCATACAAAGAGCTCAGCGACGGCCAAAAACACCGTTACCAAACCGCGCTGCTTGCCGCATCAGATAAACCGTTTTGGGTTTTAGACGAGTTCACAAGCACCCTTGACCGCGACACCGCAAAAATCTTAGCCTACAACCTTCAACGCCTCGCACGCAAAATGGGCAAAGCAGTAATCGCGGCAACCACCCACAAAGACCTGCTCAAAGATTACGCGCCAAACGTGCACATTCACAAACGCTACGGAAAAGAAGTCACCGTAAAATATTACCCAAAAGCCAAAGCCGCAGCCTGCTCACTCACACGCCAAATGCACATCGAACCGGGCACGACAGCGGACTACAAAAGCCTCAGCCAATTCCATTACCGCACCAGTCGCCTACCACCACCAAGAAAAACCTTCACCCTAAAACGCAAAGACGAATTGTGCGCAGTCATCGTTTACGGTTACCCGTCGCCTGTAATGTTTGGAAGAAGCAAGGTTTGGAAGGGCAACATTAAGCAGTTGCAGCAGGAAATCAGCCTCATCAGTCGCGTGATTGTTCACCCAAAATACCGCAGCATCGGCTTAGGCATAAAAATCGTTAAAGAAACCCTACCTCAAGCGGGAACGCCCTGTGTGGAGGCGGTTGCGGTTATGGCAAAGTATAACCCGTTTTTTGAAAAAGCAGGCATGACACGGGTTGCAGAAAGCAAACCAAACCCGCATGTTAACGGGGCATTGGAACGGCTGGAAAAGTTAGGGTTCGACAATGAACTGCTTTCAGCGACAGGTTTAACTAAACAAAACATTCAGAAAGTCGACAAAGAAAAAATAGTAGAAATCCTTGCTGAACTTTCAAAACGGGACGTCATAGTTCGCAGAAGGCTGGCATGTTTGAAAAATGTTTATCCTAAACAGGAAGAGTTTATGCAGAAAATCAGCCAATTTAACGCTGGTGAACTTGCAGGTACATTGAGGAAGCTGCGCTTTTTTGCTCAAAGCAAGGCTTACCTGTTTTGGAACAGTAAAAAGTCCCTGTTAAATTGAAAAAAAATGAACAAAATTGCGCCAAAATTGCCACCTTTTTACAGACAATTCTTATATTTGTCTAACTTAATTTGTTAAAGTTGAATTTTAGAGGCCCCCGCATTCATGGATAAGTCTTCTAACGTCAATTCAGATTCGCCGTCGGTTTCTTTCCCTATGCTTAACCCTAACCCCATAATTGAAGCAGATTTCGAAGGCAATTTAGTGTACTCAAATAGAGCAGCAAAAACTGTTTTTCCAGATTTAGAACTTATTAAACATCCAATATTTGCCAACTGGAAACAAACAATACAGCCCCTCACAGACAAAACAGTAACAAACTTTCGCAAAGAAACCCAAATCAACTCGGACTGGTTTATCACTCAATACTTTTTGGTGCCAAACACAGAAAAAATTCGCATCTACTTCACACCGATAAACGAGTTAAAACAGACCGAGCGTGCACTTGAAACAGAAAGAAACCTGCTTCAAACAGTCATGGACTGCGCAAACTTTCATTTAGTTTACTTAGACCGTGACTTCAATTTTGTCCGTGTCAACCAAACTTACGCAGAAACCTGCGGTTTTGAACCTGAAGAAATGGTTGGAAAGAACCATTTTGACCTTTACCCAGACAAGGAAAATGAAGCAATCTTCCTCAAAGTCAGAGACACAGGCATAGCATTTAGTGTTAACGATAAACCTTTTGTTTTTCCTAACCAACAAGAAAGAGGAATAACCTATTGGGATTGGACGCTTCAACCAGTCAAAAACAATCAAGACGAAGTTGAAGGTTTAGTTTTTTCGCTTGTGGAAACAACGGAACGAAAAAAGTTTCAAACAAAACTTGAAGAATACGCAAACAAAATGGAGGCACTAGCGGAAAAGCGGGCAAAACAGCTTAGCCAGTCGGAACGGTTAGCAGCTATAGGACAAACTGCCGGCATGGTTGGGCACGATATCCGTAACCCGTTGCAGGCGATTGCGGGAGAGCTTTATTTGGCTAAGGGGGACCTTGATGCAATGCCGGATGGTGAGGCTAAAAATAGTCTGCGTGATAGCATAGTTGGCATTGAGGAAAACTTGTATTATATTGATAAGATTGTGGCGGACTTGCAGGATTACACTAAACCGTTAAAGCCCAGCATAGAATCGGTCAGTGTAGAGAAGGCAATTGAGGAAGCATTGCTGATTGTTAACATTCCAAGCAAACTTAGCGTTAACATATCAATCGAGAAAGATTTTCCCAAGTTACAGGCTGACTTTTCAATGTTAAAACGTGCATTAATTAATCTAATTCAAAACGCTGTTCAAGCAATGCCGAACGGTGGAGCCTTAAAAATATCTGCAAAAACCAAAAATGGCAGCGCTAAAATCAGTGTTCAAGACACCGGCAAAGGCATCCCAACAGAAGCACAAGAGAAGCTTTTCACGCCGCTTTTCACCACTAAATCCAAAGGACAAGGGTTTGGTTTAGCAGTTGTTAAGCGTTTGATTGAAGCTCAGAACGGGGAAGTCACTTATAGCACCCAAAACGGTAAAGGTGCAACTTTTAACATAGAATTACCTTTAAAGTAAGCATAGGATCAACGTTTTACACATTGCCCAGATGCAGCGTCAAAATGGTTTGTTAAACCGTAATCACAGTTTTTACAATCATTTCTGGTGTCTTGACCAAACGGGCAACCTTTCAAATCAGCCATAATCTTTCCTCAACGTTAAGTTAGCAACCCAGAAAAATATAAAACTGTTCCCACATAACCGTTCAGTTTAAGGAAAGAAGCCTACCCAACTGTTCCTGATGCTCAAACATTACACAATGACCAGACTCAGGAAAAATCTCCAACGACGAATTAGGCAGAGCTTTAGCGTTGACGTAAGCGTTACTAACACGACAAGTCAAATCTTGCGCACCATGCCAAATCCACAATTTTCCACTGTCAAATGCAGAAAAAGGCAAAGCCCAAGGTTTAATAAAAAGTTGATGCTCCTCAACCACTGCTTTCACACCAAAATTACCCTGATGGAAAGCCTCCACCATTGACTGATACATTTGGCGAATCCATTGAGGATCATTGAAAAATGTTAAATCACCTTGCGAGGCACCGTTAAGTAACTGTTTCCCTTGCCGTGTCGACAGAAACGCTGCCGTGTCACCGTTGACTTTAAGCAGTTGCCGGCTCAATTGACGCATAACTAATTCACCAACGTAAGGAAGCTTCATGATGTAACGGGCTAAAGGCAGATTGTGAGCGGTGGAGACATCAAAAGGCAAGCTGGGTGTTCCAACAATAACTGCTTTAGTTACACGCTCAGGATTACAAGTGCAATATGACAAGGCAAAAACACCGCCGCCGGACCAACCCAAAACCGCAAACTGGTCTAACCCCAAAAAGTCAGCCAAACAGTTGATATCTTCGTTGAAATCTTGAAGACTTTTTCGAGGTTTATAAGTTGATAAACCGTAACCAGGACGATCTATGCTGACGAGTTGAAGTTGAGCAGTTTCTGAAAGACTTTTTAGCAGCATAACTTCGAGGCGACTGCTAGCGGTTCCATGAAAATAAATTACAGGGGCGCCATTACCGATTTTAATGTAGCCAAGCCTGCGCCCATCAGGCAACTTAATTTTTTGCCCACTTAACAGTTTTTATCCCAACATGTAATGCTTTGAGCAAGAATTATTAGTTACTGTTTACGTCGCAATGACAAGCTAAAGCAACAGTTTAGTTAAACCATAGAGACCGTGTAATAGGTAACTGCAAAAAATGTTGCCATGACTGCAAGGAATATGGCGCCAAGAGCGATAACAAAACCGCGCTCATGCTTGCCAAACTTAAGAGACAAAACAGCGTTAATTACTGGAAATATCCCAGCTATGCCTGCTACCCAAACCAGTTCAGATTTGTCGCCAAAACGGTTAGGCACGCCATCAAATCCAAAATGTAACGGAATGATTTGAGGCAAGGAAAGATAAGCCCAGATGAAATAACCCATGTAAGCTATGTACACGGCCGTTACAGCTAAAACTTGAATGTAAACAAGCCTTGAAAGAGACTTTTCTTTTTGAGCAATTTCCGCAAGGCTTTGTGTACCGAAAAAGGAACGTTTCTGCTCTATCATGTTAAGCAAGCCTTGGGGCTCTTCTGGGGATAACGCATATTTTTGTCCATCAGCCAAAGTTAACACGACAAAGGTGCCCGAGAGTTTGGTTGCGTAAGCGTGAACGTTGCCGATGCTTGTTCTAAAGAGTCCGATGTGAACTCCTGGGAGGCTGGCGCCGAAAAGCCGCAATGTTATGCTCAGGTCTACGATTTCTGCTTTGGCGATTCTGGGGTAGGGGATTGTTTTTTTGAGAAGCCCAAAATTGATTCGTAACGATTTTGATGAAACCTCATAACGTGTGCTTCCACCGGCTAAGGCAAAATATGTTAGTAAGCTTAAAACGCCAAGAAGTACCGAAAACATTAAGACAGAAAAAATCAAGGGTCCCTCAAGTGACAAGTACAGAATTATTCCGATAGGAATCGCAAATATAAGTATAAAAATTAAACTGAAATATTTTGAGGACGCTGATTGATGGGCCGGGAAACTTGTTGCTTTTGACATGTTAACTGTCCAGCAATACATCAAGTTTAATAACTGTTTAGCTAGAAACAGGCAGTTTTTTCAGCAAAAGAGTAGCCCAGAAGAGATTCGAACTCTTGTCAAGGGCTCCAGAGGCCCCTATGCTTGACCACTACACCACTGGGCTGCAGTACAGCAAGGTTAGTTAAAAATCTACATTATAACCTTAACGTTTCTAAGAAGCAGAAAAACATAAGAAACCAGCAGTAACAGAAAATAAAGAAAGTTAAGCTTCGAAATCATAGACGCTTTTTAACGCCATACTTCATACAAAAATCGCGGTAAATTTTTATGCGTTGGTTTAACAAGTCTTTTCTTGACTCGTTAGTTTTTTCAACGTAAGAAGCAATTTCAGAAGCCGCTTGAACTGCGTCATTGGCAACAGTTTCCACAACTTTGACTTGAGAAAGAATTTCTTTTGCTGAAGCTTCAACGTTAAGTGCGTCATTATTTACGCCTGAAACAATTGTCTCCGTGTCCAGTGCATCGTTAACTATGGTTTTAGTCAAGTTTTCAACTGCTTCTGCAGTAGCTGAAACATCTTTGGCGATTGTTGCCATTTCCATTGCAGAAGCCGTTTGTTCCTCAATAGATGAGGAGGTTTCCTCTGAAGCAGAGGAGCTTTCTTCAGCTATGCTTGCCACTTCATCAATTGTTTTAACGACGCTATCTAAAGCGATTAAGCCTTGCTCGACACCGTCAGTTAGTTTGCTTACTTTGCCAGTCATGGTTTCCATGACTTCACCGATGCTTTTAGCTTCATGGATAGCGATTGAAACCACGTTTGCTCCGTCTGCCGCCCCTTTTTGTGACTCCTTTGTAATTTGCGAGGTTTGCGCACCAGCCTCTTTTATGCCTTTTACTAAAGTTATTGCGGAACCAGCAGCTGCTTTTGATTGCCCTGCCAAGCTTTTAACCGCGTCCGCAACGACTGCGAAACCTCTGCCGGCTTCTCCTGCACGGGCTGCTTCTATTGCCGCGTTGAGTGCAAGCATATTCGTTTGGCTGGCAATGTCTGAAACAGAGTTAGCCATCATGCCGACTTGTTCAACTGAGGAAACCATTGAAGTTACAGCGTTTGAAACACTCTGAATATTTTTCTTGATGCTGTCAATTGCTTGTAAGCCTTGTTGACCTTTCTCGTTTGCTTGACGAGATTTTTTAAGAGCTTCATCAGTAACGGTGTAAGCATCTCTGGCAATTAATCCAGCGTCATCCATAACTTTCTTTAGGAATTCTGTGCTTTTTGCTGCATCTTGCGAGAGTTCGGCAAGTTTTTGGGAACCGGTAGAAACCTGCTGTGAAGCAGTGCTAACCTGCTGCATTGATGCCGCCATTTGTTCAGAAACTTTTGCCGCTTGTTTACCCATTTCTAAAACGCGGATGCTTTCAATGGCGGCTTTATCTGCGCTAAAAGCAACTTTTTTTGCTACGGTGTTAACGTTTTTTGCGCTTCCAGCAACTCGACTAACAATTACGGATGTGTCAAGTGCGAGTTTTTCTACGATAGCGGCGGATTGTTCAATTTGGTTTGAGAGTTCAGAGATGCGTTTTCCTTTTTGTATAATTTCGTCTTCGCCGGCAGCAAGAGCTTTAGTGTTCTCGATTGCGCCCTCAAGCACCTTTAACACTATGTTTACAAGTTCGCTGTTTTGAGCTTTAAGTTGAGTGTTTTCGCTTCTAATTTTTTCTATATCCAAATTATTCTGGGTAATTTTTTGGTTATCTTGCTTCTCAGTTAGCATTAATATGTCCCCTTGATTGCTGTGTTCACGATTTTCCCTTTATTTTATCTTCTGAACTCAAGATACATATAGCCAATAGAGAATTGAATTTCAAAACTTTTAAGCATAAAATACTGTAAAAAAAGCATAAATGTTCGATAAATATTTAATTATAGGGCGTTTGTTCATTTTGGAAACATATTGAGATTTGGATTTTTGGGCTTTACAGTTACTTGCCGATTTTGCGTAAGAGCAAAAGCTTAAGCATAAAATCTAACAAAAAAGTTAATCCATCACAATAACTTTGGTTAGATTTGAAAAGTTATTGAATTTTAGCGGAGGAGCTAACATCTATGGTGGAGGTTTCAAGTTACTCTGCCAAAAAAGGGAAAACAGGAAAATCTTCAAAAATTTTAAACAAAAAGACTAAGCACTTCAATAAAAGATCGTTAAATAGGGAAAAACTTGAAGCCATTTTAGAAAACATTCCCTCAGCAGTAATGATTATTGAAAAACCAGGGGGAAAAATAATCTTTGTTAATAACCGTACTGTTGAACTGGTAGGGATAAACCCATGTGGACTTTTGTTTAAGGAGCATGCAAAAGATCTAAAAGTCTTCGAACTAAACAAAGATGTATATCCCGATGAGGAACTTTTTGTGTACCGTGCATTGTTTTACGGCGAAACCATACGTGATAAACTGGTAGAAATAGAAAGATTAACTGACTGTAAACGTTTAATAGTTAACATTAGCGCAACCCCCTTGTATTCCGAAGGCAACATTAACGCGGCTTTAACAATCTTTGATGATGTAACTGAACGAGTACAAACTCAAAAGAACCTAGAAGAAAGCGAAGGCCGACTAAACTGGGCTCAACGCATTGCACATTTAGGCAATTGGGAATACAGAGTAAAAGAAGATAAAGCGATTTGGTCTGAAGAACTTTTCAGAATCTTTGGGTTAGAACCTAAACCGTTCGGTCCGAACGCTGTTGATTACATTTCGAAAATTCATCCAGAAGACCAAAAAGAGATAGATAAAAAATCAAAAGAGTTAGCATTTGGCAGTTTGGATTCTAAAGCCAGTTTTGATTACCGCATTATCCGTCAAGACGGCGCTGTTCGAACGATACATTCAGAACGCAGGGTCAGAGAGGTTGGTCCTGATAATAAGCCTACAAGAATTGATGGTGTTGAGCAAGATGTTACAGAACGCAAATTGGGTGAGCAAAGATTAGCGGATTACGCCAAAAACCTGGAATGTCTTGTTGAAGAAAGAACTAGACAACTTAAAGATGCTGAACGTTTAGCGACTATCGGACAAACGGCAGGCATGATTGGACATGACATCCGCAATCCATTGCAAGCTATTGCGGGAGACCTGTTTTTGATGAAGCAAGAGGTGGACACTTCACCTGACAGTGCATGTAAGCGAAATGTTCAAGAAAGCCTTCGTTCCATCCAAGAACAAATTGACTACATCAATAAAATAATTTCTGACTTGCAAGATTATGCTCGACCTTTAAAACCTGAACTCACCGAAGTTGACCTTTGCGTTATCCTTCCAAAACTGCTTTCAACGGTTCCTTTGCCACAAAATATTGAAGCGTATGCTTCATGCAGCAAAAACCTTCCAATGTTAAGGCTGGATGTAACACTTCTAAAACGTATACTTGTTAATCTTGCCACTAACGCTATTCAAGCGATGCCTAACGGTGGAAAACTAACTATACGTGCTTTTCAAGAAGACGAAATGGTTTGCATAAGCGTAGGCGATACGGGAGTTGGGATTCCTGAAGAGATTAAGCCGAAGCTCTTTCAGCCATTGATGACCACAAAATCGAAGGGTCAAGGGTTCGGTTTAGCGGTTGTTAAACGTATGGTGGAAAATATGGGTGGCAAGATAGGTTTTGAAAGTGAAATAGGTAAAGGAACAAAATTTACGGTTGAATTCCCATTAAATACTAAATAGAAAAGAAAGAAAGGTCAATGTTAGCGTCTTCTTCTTAAAAACAGAAGTGCTACCGCCACAACCAAGGCTACTACAAGCACAAACACGATAGCGTACATGTAATCAGGTATAGACGATACTGCGCTTGTTGTTGGTGTTGGTGAAATGGTAGTTTGCTGGTTCAACGTGAAAGTTAATGGCGAACTATTTACCGGCGGTTGTGACAGGTAAGTAGCAGTGATACTGTATGTGCCGTCAATGGCTGGAGCGTAAAGGTAACTGTATGACCCATCAGGTTTAGCAGTAATTGTAATGGTTTGTGTTGACCCGTCAGGTTTACTCAAAACAAGGTCAAGATTAACACTTGGCCGAACAGGAGAAAGCTGCCCAGAAAACGTTATGGTTTCATATGTTTTTAGCTGCAACTTATCAGCCTGCAATGTAAGAGTCATCGTGTTTGTATTGTATTCGCCAAGACAGTAAAGGTTCCAGTCCTTGCTACCGATGTATAGCATGCCGTCGTATAGTGTTGGTGAGGACCAACTTGCAGAAGGCAGAATGTAACGGTCAAGTTTTTCACCTGTTACTGCGTCAAAAATGAATATGTTTCGTTCGCTTGTGACAATGTAGATTTTTCCGTCAGCATAAGAGGGAGAAACGTAGTATTCATCACCTGTGAAGGTGTTCCAGATTTTTTGGCCTGTTGAAGCATCAAGGCAGGTTATGTCAAACTTGTCAACGACAAAAACTTGCCCGTTCAAGTAGATCGGTGAGGATACTATAAACTCGTTTGCTTCAGGGTTGGTGAAGTTCCAGATTATGTTTCCGTTTTGTGCATTTAAGCAGTAGTAAGTTCTAAGGTTAGCGGAAGTGAAGACTTTACCGTCAGCAACTGTTGGTGTGCCTATCATGTCGTTGCCGCCTGTAAATTGCTCTTCATACGGAAGGTTTTGTTTCCAAATCAAGTTGCCGTCAGCTGCGTCAAGCTTGTAGATTGTACCTGTGTTAGGGGTTTCTGAAGTGATATAGACTGCGCCGTCAGAAACCGTGGGTGAAGATTTTATCCATCCGCCGGTCTGGTACTTCCATATTACTTTGCCGTCGGTGAAGTTGAGTGCGTAAATGTTGCCGTCTAAAGAGCCAATGTAAACGGTGTTATCAGCTATTGCGGGTGAAGAACGAATCATAACTGCTGAACCATAAGTCACTGGCAAGTTTGCGTTAACAAAGGTTTTCCACTGCATTTTGCCGCTGTAAGCATTAAGGCAATAAACGTAGCCGTCTTCTGCGCCGGTTACAACTTTATTTTCAGCAACCGCAACGGAAGATTCGACCGTGTTGTTTGTTGTGAAGTTCCAGATTAGGAATCCGCTTTTGGCGTTAACAGCGTAAATGTTGTGGTCTTGAGACCCAAAATAGACAATTCCGTTTACAACGCTGGGGGATGACATCACTGCGCCGTTTGTTGTGAACTTCCAAGCCAAACTCAGGTTTGCTGGTCCATTTTCACCGATTGAGGAACGGTCTGCGTCATGACGGAACATACTCCATGAACCAGTTTCAGGTTCAAAACCGTTTGAAGCAATAGCCCAAATTTGACCATCTACAGCGTATTCACACCCTGAAGTGGAGTCCACAGCTTCAGTTACCTCGCCGGGAATTAGGTATAGGTAACCATATGCAATTGCAACAGATTCTCTTGGAGCATAAGCTTCAATTGGCAAAGTCCAAATCGGTTGTCCAGTGAAAGCGTCTAAACAGGCAAACTGTGATGAACCTGATTCATCGCCGTACCGAGCGTTTTGTCCTGAAGTAACATACACTTTGCCGTCAGCAACTGTTGGCATGCCAGGAAACAACATTGTTCCTGGACCTTTATAGCGCCAAACCAGTTTACCGTCTGCTAGACTGATAGCGTAAATGTACCCGTCCTTATTAGGTGAATAAACCATACCGTACCCGATTGCTGTACCTGAACAGAAATAACCTGAAGTATCAGCAACGTAAGTCCATAAAACCTCGCCAGTGTCAGCATCAAAACAATACATTGTGTTATCGTCACTGCCGCCGCGGACAAACTTGCCGTTAGCATAGGAGCCAAAGAAAATCATTGCGCTTTTAGTGAAAGTAGTCCATAAGACTTCGCCTGTTTTAGCGTCAATAGCTATCTGCTGGTCTTGGAAGGAGCCGGGGAAAATCTTGCCGTCTCCATAGGTTATGCCTATACCAACTCTGCCGGCGCCGGGAGTGAAAGTTTTCCATTCTAGAGTTGGCGGTTTCGAAATGTCAGAAAAATTCCATGCTTCAACGAATGATTCAATTTTTATGTAGAACATTTCCTCTTCAGGAACGTATACGTTGGAGTTGAAGTTTCCAGTATCAGCAGAGAAGTCGTCGCTGGTCCACAGGATTTCCCCTGTTGCAGTTTTAAGGCAGGTGCTTTCTACTAGCATTCGGGTGTCGTCAAGCTTGTAAGCTACTGGCCAACTGCCGTTAAACGGGATATCTCTACTCCAAACTGTTGAACCAGTATCGTAGTCAAGAGCAATAACAGATTCATTTGTTGCAGCAAAAACTAAACCGTCAAAAGCTGCAAGGTAACTGTGCAAGTTAGTTATGTTAGTTTTCCAAGCAACATCAGAGGTTGATGGAGCAGGACCTTCTGAGAAACGTGCAAATGAGGCGTCCCCGTTAAACTGTGGCCACTCATACTGCATAAGGTCGTCTGATGCAGCTGCGTTGGCAGGATTTTGTGTGGTTATTAGTAAAGTTAAACTTGAGGTTATAAGAATCGAGATGATTGTTAATGTTAAGATTTTTTGTTTAGGTGTTGCCATGTTTTTTCCCTTGAATATGCCATCTGAAACTTGGGCGTTTAGGAACGCCTAGTGAGAGAAAGTTTGTGTTCATGGATTATTTGGTTAAAAACAAGCTATTTACCTTTCGGAAAATAAGAAAAACATTGAAATAAAGCGCCCAAGCAACAAACTTTTACGCAAAAAATTAGGGTACCAAAATTGCGCGTCCAACAATCTTACCCTGCTTCAACTTGATTAACACATCTTCAGCTTCACTTAACTTATAAACGCTCCAATCAACCTTTACTTTGCCCACTGAAGCAAGCTTTAAGGTTTCAACCATATCATACCTTGTCCCAATAACGCTGCCAACAACCGAGTATTCTTCAGGAAAATTAATCACCGCGTTACCACACACACCCATAACCACTGTACCAGCACGTTTAACAATTCTTAATGCTTGATCAACAGCTTTCTGGAAAGGAGCATGAACAAAAATCACATCCAACTTGCCCTCGGTTTCAACATATTTGTCCATTTGGTCAGGCTTAAACGCCATGTCGGCACCAACATCTTTAGCGAGCCTTAGCTTGTCATCGGAGGTGTCCACCGCTATCACCTGTGCACCTGCCAATTTTGCAAATTGCAAAGTCATGTGACCTACACCACCGATTCCGATAACCGCCGCTTTCTGACCCAACTGGAGCCCAGACCGTTTCACTGCATGATAACCGGTAACTCCGGGGCAAAATAGGGAAGCGCTTTCTTCAAAACCAAGACCGTCAGGTAAATGGTAAGCAAACGTGCTTGGTATAGTCATGTATTCAGCGTAGCCGCCGTCCACTGTTTCGCCAGTGGTTTGCTTGTTTATGCATAGGTGTTCTTTTCCGGTTAAGCAGAATTCGCAGGTTCCGTCAGCCCACCAAAGCACTTGTGAACCGACACGGTCACCTTTTTGAAAAGCTGTGACGCTGCTGCCTGTTTCTTCCACGATGCCGGTTACTTCGTGCCCTGGAATAATTGGTAAACGTTTAGGTACACCGAACTGTTGCAGTTCTCCCTCTATCATGTGCAGGTTACTGTAGCATACTCCGCAAGCTTTAACTTTAATCAGTAACTGGTTGGGTGTAGGTTTGGGGTCGGGAACTGTTTGGTAGACTAATGGGTGGTTTTCGATTTTGTCGATTCTTGTGCAGACTTGAGCTTTCATTTGTGTCACCATTGCTTCGTTGAGAAATCAAGTTGGCAGCAATTTAACAATATGTGACTGCTCAAAAACAGCAACAGGTAACGGTAACGCTCTTTAACAGCAAAGACTGTTTATGCGTTACTGAAGGTGACTTTATGCCTTTTGATTTGAAATGTCCTAAATGCGGTTCCCGCGCGGTTGAAAGACTAAAAAACCAGGAGCATCAATGCGGTAAATGTGGGTACGTATTCTATTTTGTTACTCCTGAATGTGGTTCACAACTTGACTTGTCGCGTTATGACCTTTAAAAAGGATTAAGCTTAGGGTTCTTTGTCTTTTGGTAACAGATCGTGTTTTCTTATCCAGAACCACATAATCAAAGAGCCTACTGCAGTGGCACCTATTATAAGGGTTATATAGATTCCAAAGTCAGCGGGGCCATAAACCCAAACGCTGTTACCCAGCATAGTAGCGATAGTGTTAGGGATCAAAAGTGCCGTGCCCACAATTGCAAGGTAAGCGGCAAGTAAAGCAAAACGGTTATTCATTTTAGTAAGCTGATTGTTTGCGATGGTAAGTTGATTGTTAGATATGGTTAACTGGTTGTTGTAGATGGATTGTGTAGCCTCGATGCCTGACGCTAAAACTTCAGACATGTGCTCAGACAAGCCCAGTTGACTTTTAACTTCATCAGCCAAAAAACTAACCTTGTTTAGCACGTGCTCATCGTCGGTTATCAGTTCAGCATCGCCGTAACGGATTGCATGAAGCACGTCTGCGCTTTCCCAGAGAGCATTCATGTAAATTATGAGAGCATGTTTCATTTCGTAAATTTTTGGAGCCAACAGGGTTCGGTCTGTGTCTGGATCCATTAAGTCCTTGTTTAAGTCGTCTCCGAATTCTTCTATTGCACGTAAATGTCTAAAGTTGCTGTCGTTGTTTGCGTCTATGATTCTTGTAAGTAGAAGTGTAAGTTTTATTTCAGGTGGAACATTAACTGGCACTCTACGCATTATCACATCAGAATAACGGCGAAGCCTGATAAACCGTTTATCAACTAGGCGACTGTGAATTGTGAAAACCATGCCTTTTTTAATCAAAAACAGCAGTGGGTACGCTTGTACATCGTGCCCTCGAATTTGGATTGAGGGTAAGCGCATAAACATTTCAGAATCGAAGTCTTGATAATTTAATTCGTTTCCGCCAGAGACGCTTGAAATTAATAATTCGCTAAAACCCAGTTTAGCCGCTAATGCAGGCAGGTCCTTTACTGGATCGTCTGAAGTGTAGTCTACCCAAACAACTACTGACTGGTTGATTAATTCTAAAAGCTGTGTTGGTGACTCTGCTTCTTGTTTGCAGGTTTTACATGAAGAATCCAGCGCCATGTAGAACCAGCGTCTTTGGGATAATTCAAGTGTGCAGTTTGTGTTTGTCACCTGAAAAGAGGTTTGTGCTGTTTGCTGTAAAGGTTGTTCTTGACCCATTTTTTCATCCCCCTAATAAATATCTAAGTTCCCTGTTCACGCTTGTATTGATGTGGATAAATAGATTTTGGAAGAAATGGGAAAGTATCGTACAGGCGGTACTCATTTTTGATTAAAAACACTTATAAAAGCGCACCCATTTTTGGGTTTGTACTCAAATATGAGAAGAGTGACATGTTTGAACCCCAACAACACAACCCTAAAAAGAACAAACAAAATATCCGCCCTAATCCTTGGAGCCACAGCAGGCGTCATAGCCACCTTCGCCGAAAGAGCCGATGCCCTAATAACAGGAGGCAACGCAACACCACTAGGATACATAAACACCTACACATGGATACTTGTTTCCGCACTCCTGTTCGGCTTCTGGGGCGCAATCATAACAACAGAAATCCAAGCAATGATTGGATTAATCACATTAGCAAACCCATTGTCTTGGCTTTGGCCATTCGTAAATCTGGTTTTCGCTTTAGCCGTAGGCCTAATAGTTGTAGGGTTCTCGAAGTTGCGTCCAAACGCGAAAAGCGGCACAAAGCTTTTGTTGATGAGTTCGGTTTGTGCAATGCTAGATATTCCGCTGGTTTATCTTGTAATGGTTATAGTTCTTGGCTTGCCCTTCATTGTTTACCTTGCAGCGTTACCAATGTACCTTGTACTGCAGCTTGTACCCTCAACATTCCTGTCCTACATCGTTGTTAAAGCAATAAAACGTTCCAAAATCCGTTAACAAAGGTTAAAAAAATGGAAACATCCCAATCTGGAACTAATGATAAAATGCGCGAGATCTTTAGCAAACTTGCCGTTGGTAGAGATTTGACGCAAAAAGAGGCACAGACTGCCGCTACCAAAATTTTTTCGGCTCTATCAAGTAATGAGCCTGATTACCTTACATGGTTAACGGTGTTTTTTGGATCTTTAACAATCAAAAAGCCCAGCATTAATGAGCTGATTGGAACCGCTAAAGCCATGGAAGCAACCAAAACTGTTAGTTTTCACTTCAACGTCAACAAACCAGTGGTCACAGCTGGCGGAACAGGCGGCGACACCCTAAACACTATAAACATTACAACACCCGCAATCATAACTGCTGCAGCCGCTGGAGCATACGCTGTAAAGAGCGGGTCAAAATCGTTTTCTTCAAAAACCGGATGCATCGATGTAGCTGAAGCCTTAGGAGTCAATGTGCATCTGCCGCCAAGTGAAGTGGAAGAATGCGTAGATAAAATCGGTACTGCAATTTGGGCTTCAGAGGATATATATCCGTGGATGCATCCCTTAATCGATGTAGGTTCGAAATCGCCCATAAACCAAATCTTGCCTCTTCTTTACTCACTGCGGCTTGTTATCGCAACAGCTCTTAACCCATTCTCGCTTAAACGACAAGTGAGAGGCGTCAGTGAACCATTCACAGAGTTAATTGCAAATGTTTTAGGACAATGCAGCTACGAGCGGGCACTTGTCGTTCTTGGGTACGGCGAAACTGAAAAAACAAAAATCGACGAGTTCTCTACATTAGGCAAAAATGTAGTGTCAGAACTAAAAACAAACGGCAAGATTGAAACCTACACGGTTTATCCTGAAGATGCGGGAGTGAAGAAAGGGAAAACGTGTGAAATTGTTGCCAGAGAAAGCCACTTGGAGAACGCCAAAGCCGTGGCACAGGTTTTAGCGGGTAAAGACGTCAGTTCCCGTAGAGACATAATTCTGTTAAACACTGCTTCAATACTCGCCCTGTCTGACGTGTGCGGGGATTTGCGTGACGGTTTTGAACTTGCGAAACAGACTGTTGATGAGGGAAGAGCCTTTGCAAAGCTTAAGCAACTGGTTCAGTTAACATGTGGCAATTCAGACAAGCTTAACTGGTTACTCTAAAGATGGAGGCTAAAATAAACGTCAACAAGCCAGCATAAAACCGAGTTAATAGTAAACTATGAAAAAGGTAAACTGGAAAAGCTCTATAAAGCAAAAGAGCTCTTTGAACAGGACTCAAAACAAAACGTAGAAATGGATGCCTTCATAGACACGCTTGTAGAGGCTTTTCTCTCCTACAGAAAGCTAAGAGGCGCAACAGAAAGTCAACTGCTCCAGAAAATTGTCGACAAAAATACTGATTCATCGTTTAACAGTAAACCATAAAATCAACAGTCCCTCAACCTGCTTAACGCTTTCTAACTTCAAGTTAACTGCGTCCTCTGCCCTAAGAAAACCAGCACCTTCAACCAGCGTTGGTGCGTTTTGTCCACCCCAAACAGCAGGCACAACCCAAATAAACAATTCATCTACAAGCTTCTGCTCAAAAAAGCTCCAACGCACTTCTCCGCCACCCTCAACCAGCACACGTTTAACGCCACGCATCGCTAACTCGGCAAGTAGCTCGTTTAAGTCAACCTTTTGCTTAGTCGAAGAAAACATTACAGCAACATTTCTGTTTTTTAGTAAAGTGGTTTTTTCTTGTGGGGCATCGTTGGCGACGGCAATCAGTGTTGGCGCTTCTTGAGTGTTAAGGATTTTTGAGTCAAGAGGTGTTCGGGCTTGGCTGTCTAAAACTACACGCAAAGGGCTTTTACCTTCCGCCTTCCGCACAGTAAGTGAAGGGTTATCAGCTAACACCGTTTCGACACCTACGATTATTGCATCGACACCTGCACGGATTTCATGCAGCAACTGTTCATGCATTGGAACCATGTATTTTGAAAATTCTCGCCCCTTACGGTTTGCGGGCGCTGTTTTTCCGTCTACACTCATAAAGCCCCCAACTAGTACATGTATGCCCTGCAATTCTTGTGCCTCTTACTGTTTACCATGCAATCAAATGAGGAGGACTCCTAAAAATCCTCGGGATAAAACATCCAGTTCTTTAGCTGACGGTTTACCGTTAAACAGGTTTAATAGGCATATTTCGCACTTTTAATCCTAATTGGAGTTGAATGTAAATGGGCGCATTAGAAGAAGTATTTGGCTTTATCACTTCAGGAACCATAGCAGGATTACCACCACTAGTTGTTATGATTATTCCATTCATTCTAGGAATAATTGTGGGTTATCTTGTGCATAAGGTTCTAAAAATCGCCATCATCGCCGCCGTAATACTAGTCGTTGTCAGTTACTTGGGCTTTTTCGGTCTAAGCCTTGACGCCTTAAAAACAACGGCAGAAACATACGGTCCAATGGCTATCCAATACGGCACGTTACTCATAGGCATGCTACCAATCGGCTTAGGATTCATTGTAGGCTTAATCATAGGATTCATATTCTCCTAAAAAACACCGCCAAATGTCCATTGCACCGCAAACGTATTTAGTTTCACTTAAACATACTTGGTATGGTACATAATGCTTCGAAGTAATCAAATGCAAGAAAGAGCAAACGCTTTCGACAAAGCAGGCTTAACCAAACGTGAAGTTGACAAAGCACTTGTTGCCCTAAAAGAGTTTAGGCAAAAGTTTCCTTTTGTTGAGAACTTGCGTGAAATTGAATGGTTAAACCCTGACAGACTGTTTAGGGTAAACCCTGACATGGTCGGAGAATTCTTCCTGTCTCTGGAAAACATTTTTAAACCGTTAGGTTACCCAGCGTTTGGCAACTCTAACGTTTACCGCAACGCCAGACTGCAAATCAACGACTTCAAACTTTTGCTCCGAACAACAGCTGATGACCGAAAACCATTAGCCCAAAAAGTTGATGCTAAATGGGAAAGAATCGGCGGCATCGGAGAAGACAAAGCCTTAGCATTGGAAATCATCTACAGTTTCAACTACGAAGGCAAAACGGTTCTGCCAATATTCAGCATTCAGCATATGCGGCATTTTGCTAACCGAATAGTCGACGAGTCAAGTGGACCAACCAAATACTTCTCATTAGGACAAGAATATGAGCATTACACTGCTGAGCTTCTAAAAGCCAAAAACAATCTGCCAGTCACTCGCGGTTGGGATAACTTGTACTTTGCACGTTTCCTGTACGCTTCTTACCCGCCTCCTGACAGTGAAGCTTCAACTCAAACAGGTACAGGCGGAGAAAGAAAACTTGTGAACCAGGTAACTGACGAGCAACTTGACATGCAAGGCTTCGTTAAGCTTCTTGGCGAACTGCAAAGACAACACAAAATAACGGGAGAAGAATTTAGAGAAAACCGAGCCACTTGGATGCAGCTAAAACCCAACGACCGCGAAGTGCTTGTTATACGGTTAAAACAGCGACTAAACAGCGAAAACAAGACAGACGAGGCACCGAAAAGTCAGCCGCCGCCAAAAAGAAGACTATAAAAAAGCTAAGACACCAGCCTATCAATTTTTTTAAAATCCACTAAACGGTAGTGGCTACCAATTTTTTGTTATTATTATTGCACAGTTACAATATGTAGAAAACATTTCTTACAAGTAGGGAAAACAACAAGAAAACAGGTTAAACACTGTTTCTTTTCAGAACCACCATGCAGCCTACAAAGAAGACTATGCCAAAACCAACAAGCACAAATAAAGAGAGCCACGGAAAAGACTGGTTTAAAGCAACCGCACGTATACATTGGCTTGAATGAGTTAGCGGTAAAGCATAAAGTGCTGCTTTTAGAGCATCAGGTATTTCGTTTAATGAAAAGAAAGTACCGCTCAGGAAAGTCATAGGTAAAAGAACTAAAGCGTTGAACGTGTTTAAGCCTTGGTGAGATTTTGCCAAGAAAGCTGCAAGTACACCTAGCAGTGAAAAAACAAAACAAGACAAAATCATCAACAAAATAAAAATAGGGCTTACTATAAGCATGGGCGATATTGCCATTGCTATGCAAAGTATTGCAGTACAGCTTATCAATCCCCGTGTAACGCCAGCCAACGCTTTGCCTATAACTATCGAAAATAAACTGACTGGAGCCATTAAGAGTTCGTCAAAACTTTTATGAAAAATTCGGTCCACGTTTAGTTTAGAGGCGGCGCCGTTAAAACTGCTTGTCATGCTTGTCAACGCGATAATGCCTGGAATAACAAAAGATAGGTAACTAACGCCTTCAAAGCTGATACCTCTGCCTAAACCGTAACCGAAAGCGACTAGGTAAAGCAGCGGGTTAATCAGGCTGGTCGCCATTGTTCGGAGCTTGTTTCTCCTGATTAGCCGTAAGTCAACCCACCAGACGGAATAGATTTCTCCTAAGGTCCAAGCGATATTGTTTAGTACAGGCACATTTCTGATTAACATGTTTCCACCAAGCAAAGCTAATTTTTAGCGGGTTATTGTTTATCGTTTTCTCCTTCAAGCAAACCTTCAACACTCAAATAAAGCTGCTGGAGCTGACTCTTCATTTCATCAGAAGCCTGCCACATGCCGCGTTTAATGGCTTCAAGCAAACGTTCAGTCATGTTTTGAAGCGCGTAAGGGTTAACTTCTTTGAACCACTTCTGCATTTCGGGATCAAGCACATATTTTTTCGCTAAATCTTCGTACATCCAATCTTCCACTGCTTCAACAGTGGCGTCCCATCCAAAAACGAAATCTATTGAACGGGAAAGGTCGGCGGCGCCGTGGTAATTGTGGCGTTTCATGCTTTCAATGTATTTAGGGTTAAGAAGTCTTGAACGGAAAACATGCTTGGTTTCTTCAGAGGTGCTTCGGACTTTTACGCGGTCTGGGTCTGAACTGTCGCCGCAGTAGGAGTTAGGCGCGTCACCTTTGAAAGTTCTAACGGCTGAAACCAAGCCGCCATGCGCGTCGTACCAATCGTCACTGTCAAGTATGTCGTATTCGCGGGTGTTATCGTTTTTTACGGTCAAGTTAATGTTGCTTAGGCGGTGTTTAAACTGGTCAGGTGCTGATTTTCCGTAATTGTTTCTTCCGTACGCGTAGCCGCCCCATGTAACGTAAATGTTGGCTAAGTCGCTTTGGTCTTTCCAGTTCTTTGAGTCAATAGCTTCGTTGATGCCACAACCGTAGGTACCAGGTTTGGCGCTGAATATACGGTAGCTGGCTTCCTCATGAGCTACTTCTTTGTTTTCTCCTTGAACGGTGCGTCTTTCAACTTCAGCTGTTACATGTTTGGCGAGATAATTTTTGTCTGCTGATTCTTTAAGACCTGCGATAAGCCGTACGGCGTCATCAAGTAAACTTACAACGTCGGGGAAGGTGTCTCTAAATAAACCGCTGACACGAAGAGTAACATCGATTCGTGGATGTTTAAGCTGTTCAAGAGGAATAGCTTCTACGCCGGTTACTCTGCCGCTGGTTTTTTCCCAAACAGGCTTTGCACCCATAAGATATAAAATTTCGGCTACGTCGTCGCCTTTTGTGCGCATGTTGTCGGTTGCCCAAACAACCATTGCAATGTTTTCTGGGTATTTACCTTCATCTTTAAGGTACCGTTCCAGCAATGTGTCACCCATTGAAACCCCGACTTGCCAAGCAGCAGTTGAAGGAACTGCTCGGGGGTCTACGGAGTAAAAGTTTCTGCCCGTTGGCAGTACATCGCACATGCCGCGTGTTGGCGAGCCTGAAGGGCCAGACGGGACATAGTTTCCGTTGCAGGCTGATAACGTGTTTGTTAATTCATCTGTGGTAGCTTCAATGGCGGGAACAAGAAAGCTTGCAATGTAAGACAAGCACTGCGTCACATTTGAGCATTTTTCGCCTAAAACGTTTTGGATTACTGTGTCTATGGCGTGTTCTTTGAAGCCTGCAGCATTAAACTGTTGTAACAGTTCAAGCGAGACACGGTTTATTTCGGTTAGAAGGTCACCGTATGTTTTGTCGTCAGCTAACAGTTTGCCCTTGTTAGCTAATAAACCGTCATAATCGTACCCTTTCAGCTCGGCGATGGATTGCCTAAGAGAAGGAACCGCGCCGTTGCTCAACCGCGTTAACGAAGCCAAAAAATTATCCATTTGTGACCCAGCAGGGTATTCTCCGAGGGTATGAATACCGTCGCGGATTTGAGTGTCTGATAAATCATGAAGATAACCGTGCAGGTTTTCAAGGAACGCGTCAAAATCGGCAAAGGCGCCGTCTTGAGTGACTTCTAAGTCTTTGTCAATTTTTGTTTTACAAACGTTTTCCCAGATTAGTTTTTGCATTGAAGGCAGTTTTTCTTTATCGAAAGTTTTAGCGTGATAGTAATCGTGAAGCATTACTTCAAGTTCGGCTAATTCACCGTACGAGTCAGCATTGTTCATTACTGGAACCAAATGGTCGATAATGCAGCAGTAACTGCGCCGCTTTGCCTGTGTGCCTTCGCCGGGGTTGCTTATGATGTACTGGTAAATGTGCGGTAAGTCGGAGATTGCAACGTCAGGAAAACACGCGTCAGATAATCCAACTGATTTGCCGGGCAACCATTCTAATGTGCCGTGAGTGCCAACATGCATGATTACGTCTGCTTGGAATACGTCTCGTATCCAACGGTAAGTTGCATAGTAATGATGCGGCGGCGCAAGGTCTGGACTGTGATAAATAGATGCAGGGTCGTCAGAGAAACCGCGTGGAGGCTGCAATCCAACATAAACGTTACCATTGACTATTCCAGCGATTAACAATTCATTGTTATGGCAGAAAAGTTCTCCAGGCGGTTTTCCCCAAGCTTCTTCCATAGCATTCTGGGTTGAAGCAGGCAACTCTTTAAACCACTCAGTGTATTGGCTGGCAGAGATTTTGGCTACTGCTCGTTCTGCAAGATTTTCATTACTGAGCCATCGGTGGTCGTTTGTTAAACCGTTAAGTATGGTTTCAATTAAGCTTTGACCGTTTTCAGGCAAATAATCAAGGCGGTATCCTGCTGTGTTAAAATGTTTCAAAATGTTAAGCACTGACGCCGGCGTGTCTAACCCAAACGCGTGACCGATAGTGTCGTTTCTGGGTGGATAATTATGCAGAATTATAGCTACATGTTTTTTCTTGTTTGGAATGTAGCGTAGTTTTGCCCATTTTATGCTCAAACGTACAAGCTTTTTGATGCGTTCAGGGATGGGTTGGAATTTGATTATTTTTGCTCCAGTGGCAGGGTCGGTTTCAGTGAATTCCATTGCTGCAACAGGCACAGTTATGAGGTCGCCGTCAAATTCAGGCAATGCAATGCAGCGGCAAATGTCTACAGGGTTTAAACCTTGAGGGCTTTTTTGCCATTCATTTAACGTGTTACAGGTTAATACGGCTTTTAAAACTGGCACGCCTAACTGTTTTAGAAAGGAGCAGGAAGCATTCGTGCAGGTTGAGTTTAAAGGTAAAGAAAAAGACAAAGCGTTTATGACGACATCAACTATGGGTTTGCCATTTTTAATGTAGTAGTTGTTAACAAGCCATTCTAACCCTTTTGTTCCCAAGTTGTCGTCTCTTATGCCTCTGAAAAACAGGGGAATCACGTTTGCGTCTTGGCTTTCAATTTCACGGATTATGCTGTCAACAAAAGCGGTGTTTCCGCCTTGTAAATGGTTTTGGTTAAACCATAATCCCACGGTTGGTTTACCCGGGATAAGTTTCTTTTGGGCGTAAGCTTCTATTGTGGGGAAACAAGTTAAATCTGGATGGTATATGCCTTCCCATTGCGGAGATTCAGGAGAGACAACGGTATAGTTTGTGCCGGTAAAACGGTTTGCTAAATAAAGTAAAAGGTTTGCCAGATTGTTTTTGCCGCCGTAACTGAGGTATTTTGAGATTGTTTGGTAATCTTGCGGTTCAACTGTGCAGTGTTTTATGAGTTCTCGGGTGCGTGCGGGAGAGGCAGATGAAACAAAGCAGGGAACACCAGCGGTTTTCGTTTGAGCAATAAAGAGTTCAACTTCTGGAGAACTGCCCATTAAATGCACAATTACCACATCAGAGTTTTTAGCAAAACTTGTAAAATCTTCAATGTTACCGAAATCCCGAAAATCACGTGCATGCGCAACGCTTTGAACACAAGCAGTTACAATGTTGCCTTTTGCATTCACCCGTTTTAAAGCGTCGATAAAGGGGACAGCGTCATTGGGAATTGTGGTCATAAACGCTATTTTTAGGGGGTTGGGGGTCATTTTTAAGGCTCCAAATTTAAGATGAAATGTTTTGTGAATTTTCCAGTATTAAAGAAAAGAAGGGTTTGTTAAGCATTGTTTACCAGTTCCTTCGTTTTCTGCTTAACAACAGGTAAAGGAAAAAGGGGATACCTAAAAGTGACGTTATGATGCCGACTGGAATGTCTGAACGGTAAAGTACCATTCTTGCCAGTGTGTCAGCGCATAAAAGCAAAACTGAGCCCACAAGGATGCTACAGGGTATGAGGAATCTGTGGTCATTGCCTATGAGCATGCGTGCAATGTGCGGTGAAATAAGGCAAACAAATCCAAGTATACCCGTGAAGGAAACTATGCTTGCAGTAGCAATAGTAACCAAAATTAAGTATATGGTAAGGATACGTTTGGAGTTTACACCCGTGCTTGCCGCGGTTTCCTCGCCTAGACTCATAACGTTCAAATCCCAAGAATAACGAATCATAAAGAAGACAGTTACAGCAACAAAGGGCAAAACAATAAAAACACTAGTCCATGTCGCGTTAACAAAACTGCCAAGTAGCCAGAAAACAACGGAACGCACAGCCTCATGCACAGGAGCCACATACTGAATAAACGATAAAGCCGCAGAGAAGAGGTAACCAACAGCGATTCCAGACAAGATTATGGCTTCAGAAGTTATTCCACGCAGTCGAGCAATAACATACACGAATAGCACGGCAATCATGCTGAACAGAAAAGCGTTAGCTACTGTTACATACGCGGGGTACTGTGTGAAAACACCTAATTGGAAAACGATTGCAAGAGCAGCGCCAAAACCTGCACCTGCTGAAATGCCTAAAGTGTAAGATGAAACTAACGGGTTTCTTAACACACCCTGCATGCTTGCGCCTGAAGCGGCTAAACCTGCGCCTGCAATTACTGCGAGAAGTAAACGGGGTAGACGGGTGTCTAAAATGATTGATTGAGTTAATTCGGACCCGGGGTTAATGTTTAGGAAGGGAAAAATTCTTGAAGAAATAACTTTAACAGCGTCCATAAATGTGGGTGCACCAGCACCAACGCTGATTGATACAAGCATTGTTATTAATAAAATCATAAAAAGGGAAGATAAAGCAAGTATTTTACGTTTTTTGCTTTTTTGGTATACTTGCTTTAATTGTGTTGCTTTAGTCATGGATACGCATACACGCCGTCTAATGCAATACCGTAGAATTTCTGGTTAAGCTCTTGATGAATGGCAGCAGGATCTATGTCGGCAAAGAGTGTTGGGTTTATCCATTTAGCCCAGTACAGCAAACCGATGGGGTAACGTAAACCAGTAAAGATTGTTGAATCGTAAATGTAGACACGTCCATTTTTGATTGCGTCAGTAGTGGTTATTTGGCTTCTACCCATGATTTCGTCGCGTACTGTTTTAAAGTCAGATTCAGCGTGGGTGTCACTGCTAATCATTCTAATGATTAAGTCTGGGTTGCCGCTTGCAACGAACTCTGGAGTTACGGTTGTGCCGCTTGAGCCTGCATTTAGGTTTATGCCGCCGGCTTCAATTAGGTATTCTTCGCGTACACTGTTTGCAGGAGTACTTCTCCAAGGCATAGACATTTCAAAGTAAACTGTGGGTCTCTGGTCTTGCGGGATTGTTGCAACACGTGTATGAACAAGGTTTACGTATGAGGTGATGTAGTCAACGATTTCTGTAGCTCTGGTTTGGTTATTTAATGCAGTGCCAAGGAAGTTTATTAGACCAGGCAGGCGTGTAAAGTTGCCAGGTTGCTCGATAATTACTGGTATGCCTGCTGCTTGTATTTGGCTTAGAATTTCAGCTTTTGAAGTGATCATTGTGTCAGCGATTAGTAATTGTGGAGCCTGCTGAAGGATTAATTCCAAGTTGGGGCTGTTTGAAGAGTCACCGATAACTGGTACTGACGTAACTGAAGGGGGGTAAAGGCATCCAGCGCTACGACCGACAAGTTTGCTTTGTCCACCAAGGGCAACAATTAATTCTGTTACGCCTGAGTTAAGACTTGAAACATTGTTCAATGGTGTTGTTATGGTGATGGTGTTGCCTTTAGCGTCGGTGTAGGTTATGTTTTGTGGCGGGGTTGGTGTTGGTTCGGGTGTCGCTGTTGGGGTAGCAGTTGGTTCAGCTGTTTCTGCGGGAGTGGCGGTCGGGTTCGCTGTTGTGGTTGGCGTAGCAGTTGCAGTTGGATTTGCTGTTGCGGTTGGTGTTGCAGTCGGATTAGGTGTTTCTGATGGCGCTAATAAATTGTAGGAACCATAGACGGAACCTATTATGATTACTATGGCGATTATTCCTAGTATTGCAATTGTGTTTTTTTTCATTTATATATTCTCCATTAATTTCGAAAGGAAACAAGTGTTGAATCGTGAATTGTTACGTTGTAGCCTGTGAGTGCAAGAGTTGTTTGGCTGGTTTGCGGTTTGTTTGGGTGACGGTTTTTTGATTGGGATATTGTCAACCTTTCGATTTGGGATGGATTAGCCAACCGCAAATATAAACTTAATTTAACTGAAGTTAAACAATGGTTGAATACAGAAACAGGTGAAAAAACAACCATACTAAGCATACTCCGCCGCCAATTTCGCTGGAATCTGAGAACCCTTAACACGATTAAGACCAGAAATCAAAGGCATAACCTGCGGAATACCCATAAACGAATCAGACACCTTCGACTCAATACCATAAACAGCCCTAATATTATCCTCAGTTAACACTTCCTTAGGAGTCCCACAAGCATAAATTTCACCCTTCTTAAGCATCAACATACGATCCGAAAAGCGACTTGCCAAATTCAAATCATGCATAGTCACAACAACCGAATGCTCCTCGTTTTGAGTTAAAGACCTAACCATGCACAAAATCTCCAGTTGATGCCGAATATCCAAAGAACTAGTCGGTTCATCCAAAAGCAAAGTTTTAGGCTGCTGTGCCAAAGCGCGGGCGATAACGACTTTTTGCTGCTCACCACCGCTTAATTCGTTAAAAGGCCGCATTGCCAATTCACCGATGCCTAAATATTCAAGCACTTCTGCGACGATTTCGCTGTCTCGTTCGCTTAGATTCCAGTTAATGTATGGGCGACGACCCATGAGTACCACGTCAAAAACGGTGAAGGAAAACGTGCTGGATGAACTCTGGGGTACGTACCCGATGAGTTTTGAGAGTTCTTTATAGTTGATTTTGCTGGTGTCTTTACCGTCAATAAGTACAGTGTTTTGTTTGGTTTTCAGGATGCGGTTTATGCATTTAAGTAGTGTACTTTTTCCTGAACCGTTAGGACCTACAATACTTAGCACTTCGCCTGCATCTACTTGAAATTCTACATCTTTTAGGACCGTATGTCCTGCATAGTTAAACGATAGATCATTTATTACAAGTTTCAAAGCCAACTTTTCCTCCGTTTAGTTAACAATATATAAATGAAGAATGGGGCACCAATCATGGAAGTTATAACCCCGACGGGAATTTCTGTGGGGGCAAGAATAAGTCTACCTATGGTATCTGAACATAATAATAGGCAGGCTCCGACAAGGGCGCTGCAGGGAATAAGGAACCTGTGATCGCTACCAATTAGCATACGTGCCATGTGGGGAGCAATTAAACATACAAACCCAATAACGCCTGTAAAAGCAATTATTGCAGAAGTTGCCAAAGCCGATAAAATCAATGTTGTTCCAAGTGCACGTTTAGCGTTAACTCCTAAACTGATTGCTACATCTTCACCTAAACTTAGAACGTTAATGTTCCATGATTGCTGCATCATCAAAATGGATGCAACTAAAACAATCGAGAAGACAATAGGATTATTGGCCCAGCTTGCACGGTCAAGTCCACCCATCATCCAGTAGACAACTTGACGTACAGCGTCAGATTCGGGACCAAAATATTGAACCAGAGATAGCAACGCAGAAAAAAGGTAACTTACCGCTACACCTACCAGTATTACGGTTTCTTTTGTCATGTTTTTCATGCGGGCAACGCCATAGACAATGAGCATTGCAATTAAGCTGAAAACGAAAGCGTTAATGATAACCATGTAACCGCTAACTGAGGTTAAAACGCCTATACCAAAAACTAAAGCTAAAGAAGCACCAAAACCAGCAGCGGCAGAAATCCCTAAAATATAAGAAGAAACCAAAGGGTTTCTTAGAACCCCTTGCATTGTTGCTCCCGAGACTGCAAGCCCTGCACCAGCAATAATAGCCAAAGTTATTCTGGAAAGACGCACATCCAAAATTATTCTCTGCGCAAGCACCGAGCCGGGGTCAAGATTAAGGAATGGAAAAAGTTTAGCTGAAATAGTGGTTACCGCATCTTCGAAGCCTAGTGTACTTGAGCCAAGGCTGACTGAAACTATTACGGATACAAGAAGTGCCGCAATGAATATCAGAAGAGCATAGATTTTGCGTTTTTTGCCTTTCTTGTAGTTTTGTTTTATTTCAGCCGCAGTAATCAAGGGTTTATTGAGCACGCTCTTTTTAATTTTTAGGCAGGTTTAGGTCAGTGATTATTGATAGCACGTTTTTTTGGTTGTAGCCAGCTTCTAATGGTTGTGTTTTGGCGTTGTTGCTCATGCTTTTCTTACCTGTATTGTTGGATTATCAAGCCTAATTCTAATAAACGTTAGTTTAACCACGGTTAACTATTGGTTGAATAATGATACAGCAACTACAAAACCCTTCAAACCAGCAAACTGCATCAAGAATCACCCACTTTCTCACCAGTCTGCTCAATAAACACATCCTCAAGATTAGACTCACGAATAATTACAGTCTGCGCATCAGAAGGCAACCCTTTAACAAAATCATTAGCTGCTTCCCTGTCAGCAAAAAACTTGTAATTTGTCTGCTTATTATCGCCACCCAAAGTTTCAACAGCAATTAACCCCAAATTCTTACGAAGCTCAATTGGCTTATCTACAGCAATTAAACGACCATGATGCATAATACCAATACGGTCACAAAGAACCTCAGCTTCTTCAATATAATGAGTAGTCAAAAAGATTGTTGTGCCATCCTTATTCAACCGACGCATCAAATCCCACATACGACGCCTCGTTTGAGCATCCAACCCCACGGTGGGTTCGTCTAAAAACAGCAGTTTTGGTTGGTGAAGCAAACTGCAAACAATCATAACCTTCTTTTTCATGCCGCCAGAAAGGGTATCCACCATTTTATCGGAGTATTCAGTTAATTCGGCGTAATCAAGCAGTTCATTAATGCGTTTTTTCCGAGTTAAAGAGTCAATGTGATGAATTCGCGCGTGAAACTCCATGTTTTCGCGGATGGACAGGTCTCTGTCTAGACTCATGTGCTGCTGAACTACACCAATTACCTTCTTTACTTTGTCAGGTTGGCTTACAACGTTAAACCCGTTAACTAAGGCAAGCCCAGAGGTAGGACGAGTAAGAGTAGTCAAAACACGGATGCTTGTTGTTTTTCCCGCACCGTTCTGTCCCAAGAAACCGAAAATTTCTCCTTGATGAACCTGCAAGTTAAGGTTGTTAATTGCTTTTATGTCGCCATATGTTTTAACTAGATTCTGAGTGTAGATAGCGTCAGTCAAGCCTTGTCACTTTTAATTGTTTAAACCGTTATGAACGCCTTCAAACAGTTTAGAGCGAACAGCTAAAGCAATTGGAGCAGCACTTAACTCTTCAAGCCGCATGTATTTGCCGCCCATTGCATCAGAAATCTGTTTAACCAAACCAAAACTCAAAAAATCCTGTTCAGTATCTAAAACAACCGATTGAATACCAGCAGAAGCCACTTGGCGAGCCACCATTTTTGCTTCTTCAAAAGGGTCGCCCCCATGAAGGTTAACATTGGCGCGTCCATCAGAAACAAGCACCAAAAGAGGCACAGCTTCACGGTCACCACGCATGTAATTCTTAATCGTTTCTACACCAAGTTTTAAACCATGAGCCATCGGTGTTCGTCCACCAGTAGGCAACTTTGACAGAAACTTCTCGGCTAAATCAACACTGTTAGTAGGCGGCAAAACCAACTCGGCAGTTTCTCTACGAAACGCAATCATTCCCACCCGGTCACGACGCTGATAAGCATCAAGAAGCAACGAAAGAACCGCTCCTTTAGTAGCACTCATCCGCTGCTGAGCCGCCATAGACCCGCTAGCGTCAACCACAAAAACAATCAAGTTACCCATTTTACTTTCACGAATTTTCTGACGCAAATCACAATTTTCAAGCAACAAAGCCGTTCCTACACAAGATTCCTGCTTACGCCGTTTCTGGTAAGGTGCAGCCGCTCGAAGTGTAGCATCAAAAGCTAAATCATCCACTGGACCAACAGGAATTTTGCTGTCAACATAACGCCCTTTTTTGGAGCAACTCAAAGTTTTTGAACGACGACCAGTGTGGCATCGTTGAATTTCGTCAAGCACCGGTGGAGCAAAAGGTTTAACGCTGTAGGGTTTTTCAGCTTGAAAAACCTGTTCTTTGGCGGATTGTTCTTTCTGTTGGGTTTGGGGTTGGTCTTGATTGTCGTTGTTTTGGGGCGGTTCAGTTTGAGGTTGCTGCTCCCTTTGGTTTTTGTCCCATTTCTGAATACTTTCTTGTAGCTTGTCTTGCTCAAGGTTAGGCTGCTCAAAAGGTTGACGACGTTGACGGTGTGGAAGTACAAGTTCAGCAGCTTCTTTCACATCCTGCTCAGTTACCTCAATGCGTCCGTTAAAGGCGGCGATTGTGCAGGCTGTTTTGTACATGGTTATGTCGGCGCGGTGCCCATCAACCGAGAAGTCAGTGCTAATTTGGGTAATCAAATCCAGCATTTTAGGGGCAAGTTTTACTTGGGACAAAAGTGCGGTTGCTACACCGATTTTTTGGCGCAAGACTTCTTGGTTTTGTTGCTGCGTAGCCATAAATGCTATTGGGTCGGTTTCGTAGGCTATGCGTCGCCTAACAATTTCAGCGCGTGCTTCCTTGTAGGGGATGCCTTTTACTTCAACTGATAAAGCAAAACGGTCCAAAAGTTGTGGACGCAACTCGCCTTCTTCAGGATTCATGGTTCCAATCAAGACAAACTGGGCAGGATGAGTAAATGCGATGCCTTCACGTTGCACGTAATTCATGCCCATAGCTGCCGCGTCAAGCAATACGTCAACTAAATGGTCGTCTAGCAGGTTAACTTCATCAATGTAAAGAATATTGCGGTTTGCTTGAGCAAGAATGCCGGGATCGAAATGCTTTTCACCAGTTTTTATGGCTTTTTCGATATCTAAAGTGCCGACCAAGCGGTCTTCTGTGGCACCTACAGGCAATTCTACGACGGAAATAGAACGTTTAGTTACGGCTAACTTTTCGCCTAATGCAAGTTTGGCTGCGCAGTTGTCGCAGAGGTCTTTTGGCTTGTTTGGGTCGCAGTGGAAGGCGCAGTCAGCTACCGCTTCGGTTTCAGGGAGCAAATTAGCTAGAGCGCGGACGGTTAGGGATTTGGCTGTTCCTTTTTCGCCTCGCAGGAGTACGCCGCCGATTTTTGGGTTGATTACGTTGAGGATGAGTGCGAGTTTCATTTTTTCTTGGCCGACGATAGCGCTGAAGGGGTAGATGGTTTTGTTGCCCAGTGGTCTGTCTCTCCTTGTTGGCTGGATTTAACATTTGGAAAACCTAATAAACATTAGTTAAACCTTGGTTAATTTTTAGTTGAATGGAAATATTCAAAGCGGCCATCTGATATTTGATTTGCGTTAAAAAAATAGTTGTATACGCAACTTTTATAAACAATTTAGTTGTTAATGCAACCAACTGCGAGACGATAAAAATGGCAAAATGCGCATCTTTCGGCAGACTAATCTCGTCAATCAATCAAAACCTCAGCATTTACATAGACGCCAAACTTTACGAGGATAAAATTGGAGCAGGCCAAATCGCATTCCTGACAGCACTCCAAAACGAGGACGGCGTAAACCAAGAAGCCCTCACAACCAAACTGGGAGTCGACAAGGCAACAACCGCCAGAGCAGTAGCTAAACTTGTAAAAGAAGGCTATGTAACCCGAAAAAGAGACGAAACAGACAACAGAGCCTACAAACTACACCTAACACATAAAGGTCACGAAATAAAACCAAAGATAAAAAATGTTTTACAAGGGCTTACCGAAATTCTCTCAGCCGGCTTAACCCAACAAGAAAGAGCAACCGTTATGCTATTACTTGAAAAAATGTATCTAAACATTTTAGCTGAAAACAAAAAACAAAAAAAGGCAACCTTATGAGCAAAGTGTTTAGCAAGAAGGCTTTATTTATCATTCTGGCAGCGGGCACGTTAGCGGTTATGGCTGGCTCGATTATTTCGCCCGTAATTGCCCTAATGCAAGCAAACCTTCAGGGCGCCAACGAAAACAATATCCGGTTCGTCATAACAACCCACGCATTGTTCATCGCAATGTTTAGCCCAATTTTTGGCAGCTTAATCGACAAAATTGGACCCAAAAAACCGTTCGCTCTGGGATTAATACTCTACGGCATAGCTGGAGCCTCGGGGCTTTTCATTTCGGACATAACAACCATGATTATTAGTCGAGCAGTGCTAGGCATTGCCGTAGCTGCAATTGCAAATCCGCTTATAGTGTTAATATTAAACGCATACAAAGGAGAAGAATGCAACAAGGTGATGGGTTGGCAAGCCAGTGCAGCTTCGCTTGGTGGAGTAATTTGGCCACTCTTAGGAGGCGCTTTAGGAATATTAGCTTGGAATTTGCCATTTGGCATTTATTTAGCGGGAATCCCGGTTGGTTTGCTGGCACTGTTTTTTGTACCTGACGTTTCCAAGAAAGAAGTTGAATTAAAAAAAGCTGCTGAGAAGGTTTCAGTGCTCCAGACACTTAAACAGAAACCATTCATCTTGGCAATTTATGGTTTAGGCTTATGGACAATGATGCTACTATACACTAACGTCACCTTTATCCCTCAATTGCTCTCTAACAATTTCAGCATAAACAACAGTTTAGTCATTAGTCTCTTCATTAGCGCGATGGGAATCGCAGCTGCAACAACCGCTGTACTGTATAAAACAATCAAATCTAAACTGTCATTTAACACAATAATTCTTACAGCACTTATCCTGTGGACCGTAGTTTTTGTTGTTTTATCACAAATCCTTAGCATAGTGCCAGTCATATTCACGGTTGTAGTGTTTGGGGTAGGTCAAGGCTTGACTATACCAACGCTTAACCTTTGGGTTGGAGAATTAACAAACACTTGCGCCCGGGGAAGAATAGTATCATACCTAACATCTTTCCTTTTCATAGGTCAATTCTTGCCACCGATCATTTTCAACCCAATCTTCTCTACGCTTGGATTTAGCGGAGTATTTCTTACTGCGGGATTAACCTGTGCGGTCTTGGCTGGGCTGTTTTTGATTAACTGGAGAAGGCGACCCAAATAATTTGAAGGTAAACAGGACATCTTAAATTAGCAGGTTAAAGGAGAATTGAATCTTGCTTGTTATCGACTGTAGCACCCTTAGCCCCCATAAATCTTAATTCAAGCCACACTTATCTTCAAAATTAGGAATCAAAAGCCTGCAATGGCGCTGGTCTTTATGGTTAGTAACCCAAGCAAAAGGCTCTTGTCCTTAAAAGAAATGTTTTTTCCAAGAACATGGACTCTTCCAGAGCACATGCTGTCCGAAAATCCGGATTTTCGAAGCAAATATTCTGTTGGCAGATTCACTTACGCTTCCTCTTGGCCCTTAGTTTGGAGTTTCCCAGAGTGTGGTAAACTGAAAATCGGCAGTTTCTGCTCCATATCCTCGGGTGTTAACATTCTTCTTGGCGGGGAGCATACAGTTAACTGGATAACCACTTACCCTTTTAGTGAAGTTTTTCCAGAATACGAGCGGCAAAAAAAAGTCACCAAAGGCGACGTCATCATCGGAAACGACGTTTGGATTGGAATGAACGTGATTATCCTGTCAGGAGTGCGCATTGGGGACGGGGCAATAATTGGCGCAGGAGCCGTAGTAACCAGAAACGTTGAACCCTACACTATAGTAGCTGGAATCCCTGCTAGAGAAATTAAGAAACGCTATGACGCCGAAACTGTTGAGAAGCTTTTGAAAATTAAATGGTGGAACTGGAGCCTTAAAAGGATAAAAGAAAACATGGACCTGCTTCTCTCTGACAGGATTGACGAGTTTATCGGCAGAAACATGGATGTTTTCCAAAAAACTGCATAAAAAATGGGTTAATCAAGAAATGACTTTTTGAGACTCAACCCCAACCATTACTGGCGTCAAGTTTTGGTCAAGGACAACGATTTGGTAAACGTCCGAAAAGAAAGCAGCCAAAGGAGCATAGTATTCAGAGTAATGCAGTTTAAGTTCTACCACGTAGCAATCGGTAAAGTTGAAACTGTAGTTCCACTGGGTCATTTGGTAGCTTGACTGGTTTCTACAGTAGAAATACATGTTGCCACTGTCATACTTGTCATAGCCGTCTGGTGTGCATTTGACGATTGTAATGTTGTGCCAAGTTACGTTTTCTGGAGCGGGAGTATTGTAAATTTGGAAATCACTATAGGCAGTTGCGTTTGCTTGGTAAGTAAACGTTATTCCTAAAGGATACTTAGAGCCAACTTGCCCCTGTTGGTCATCATACCTTGTTTGGTAATAGTTTATGACTTCTTTGTCGATAAAATTTGCATAAGTATAATCCAGGTAGGCACCGGGGTTGCGGTAATCTTCTGGGTTGCCAGAGCCCTGAAAACGTTCTGTTGCAGTAATGTTTGAGTAGTTGACGGCTTCAGCGGCTTTAAGGGCGTTTTCCTCTTGTGAGGTACCGAAGCTTCGATCAATAAGCGTCTTATATTTAGGGGTGTCTTGCTGGGAAAATAGAGAATGCCATGTAAGCAGGGATGCGGCAACCACAATAATCAAGCCAGCAGCAATTATTAAGAGGGCTTTCTTGTGCAAC
Source organism: Bathyarchaeia archaeon (assembly GCA_042296865.1). Taxonomy (GTDB): domain Archaea; phylum Thermoproteota; class Bathyarchaeia; order Bathyarchaeales; family Bathycorpusculaceae; genus Bathycorpusculum. The sequence continues at coordinate 1,522,601 of CP170178.1, forward strand.
TCAAGTTAACCTCACTTTACTTTGTACTTCGAGTTATTTTAAAACTACACTTTAGGACAGCCCTAAAGCTAACTTAAGAATTTTTATAACCTACCAAAAATAGGACAAGCCCACCTTAATCAAGCATTAAAACACAAAAATTAAAAACAAGCGCAACAAAATAAGACCTTTAGAGGTAAAAGGTATGGCAAGACCCAAAAAAGCTCCTTCAACCAATGTGCGTGCCTTGGAACCTGACCCATGGTGCGGCAAAATAAAACTGAAAAAGCGTATCGACACCGTAGCAGAAGATGACCCAATCGGCACCTAACAGGCAACTCTTTAAAAAGCAAAATTTCAGCAATGACTTGATTTTTAAATTCTTGGAAAGTTTTCATGGTGGAGGGGTCCGACGGGAATTGAACCCGGGACCTAAAGATCAAAAGCATCATTTGTTAAGGCAAAAACTACATAACCGAATCAACCGCAACCATTACAGCGGTCATGCTTTTTCGGAGCGCTTTTGAAAGTGTAGTTTTTCACAGTTAGGCTCAACATGACGACTACTATTGCGGCTGCAATGCCTACTATGTAAACTATGTTAAAGGCGATGCTCCCGGTATAAGTGGCGATTATTGTTGTAGCAACAACTGGACCTATCGCGCCACCTATGTTCCGCAACATGGTGTTCATTCCTAAACCTACTGCTCTGTTCTCCGGAGGCACTGACATAGCAATCATGTTTACTAAAGGTATAAACATCGCAATGACCCCGACAAAGGTAACTGTAACGTCAACAGCTAAGTCCAATGTCGTTCCACGGAAGCAAATCAGCATTAACATACCAACGACGGTAATGCCTGCACCTAAAGAAAGGACGTGTTTTGGTCCAATTCTAGCGACTAGTTTACCCATGAGTGGTGACAGCACAATTAAAGCCACGGATGCAGGCGCAAGTACCAAGCCAGTTTCAATTATGCCTAGTCCTAGACCCTGTGGCGCCGGAGACTGCGCATAATACACGACCGCAATATATCCCAAGAACATTATTAGACTTGAAAGTATACCTACAACGTTTGCCACAAGGACATTTCTGATTTTTAGTAGGTTAATTGATATCAATGGGTTTGTCTGTTTACTTTCAAAAACAGAAAAGCCAGTGACTAAAACCAAGCCGGTTATCAAAAAGGCAATGTTTTGTAAGGATAGCCACCCTAAGCTTGGAATCTCTGTGAGATAAAGTAGCACTAGAACTATGCCTACCGTCAACAGCACAGCGCCCGTATAATCAACCTTGCTTTTTTGGTTCGGTACATCTTTTTTAAGCATGACTGCTACAGCAAAAAACAAGGCTATGCTAAGTACGAATGAAGTGTAAAAACCCCAGTGCCAGCTAAAGTTCCCAATAATGTATGAACCAATAACTAAGCCTAAGGTTGAACCAATAGCAAAAGTTGCACTGATAATGCCTTGAGCAGTAGCTACTTTTTCTTTGGGAAAAACATCCGTTATTATAGCTATGCCTAAGGGAATTATGGCAAAGCCGACCCCTTGAAGGGCGCGTGTAGCTATTAGCATGTATATGTTTGAGGCAAACCCTGCCAAGCCTACTCCAACTATGTAGAGGAGCAGAATTGTGAGTAAGATTTTTTTCTTGCCGTATATGTCGCCGAGTTTTCCGAATAGTGGTGAGACTGCTGCGCCAACTATTAGGAAAGCAGAGGTTATCCAAGAGGCTACTGTTGATGTGGTCGAAAAATCATTTTGGATTGTTGGGATACCGGGAATAACCATCGTTTCAACATAGTTTATCAATAAAGCAACTGATGTTACTACAAGAAGCACTTTAGTTGCATAATTACCGCTTCTATTCGTATCGAGGTTTGTTTTTGTTAATTTTTTGGTGACTGTTATATCCTTAAGCATGTTGTTCATCCTGATGCTTTTTAGGTTTATACAAGAAGTATTTGTCACGAATTAGTTTTCAGCGGACATGTCCTCCCCAAATTCAAATATATGATTTAGAGGTAAATGTTAATTATGCGTAAATTAGTAGTCGAGTTTCCAAGGGAGGAGCTTGACAAAGTTGAAGGAGATTCACAATTTTTACAAAAAGTGAAAACTCTGAAAGTTTTAGTGTATCTTAGATATAGTAATGAAGAAATATTGATGGTCTGCAAGGTGGAACTTGATCCTGAAATTTCAAACATTGAAGAGTATCTTAAGATAGTTGACTATAATATTTATGATATTCAGATTCTTGAAAAAGAAAAAGGCGGTGCATACTTAGTTCTTGTTAAGCACAAACTAAAGCTGATTGATGATAAACTTCGTACACAATCACAAGTAATGTGGGAAAAAAGTGGCTATGTTATCTCTAGAGAGATTTGGGGCGGAAAGTTCAGGATTACTTTTCTTGGAACGTTACCTCAAATAAAAGAAACTTTAAAGACTCTGAAAAAGATGGAAATTCGCCATAGAGTAGTTTATTTGGCCGATGCTACGTTTTCATCAGATTCGCAGCTTAAAGTTTTGACTGAGAAACAGCGACGGGTTCTGGTCGCTTCGTACAAGTTGGGATATTTTGACTTGCCGCGCAGAATCAGTGCTAGACAATTAGCTGAGAAGCTTGGCATTCATAAATCGGCGGTAGCAACGCACATAAGGAAAGCAGAAAGACGTTTACTTGCGGACATATTAAGTGAGGCATAAAAAACAAGAAGCAAACGTCAACTACGCATACAGCAGATGTTAGCGACAAAAGAGGAAGGAAAAACCACAGACGTAATAAGTAGCGGGCCCGACGGGAATTGAACCCGCGACCTAAGGATTAAGAGTCCTCCGCTCTAGCCTGACTGAGCCACGGGCCCACACTGTTGCAGTTCAAAAAATGCGCCAACGAATAATATAGAGCTTGCGGTTTATGTTAACAGTTTAACATTTTACAGCTCTAACTATCCAAAAGATGGCCTTGTTGATTTATCCTTCAATGTACGCATTTACACCGTTAACTTGTTTAAATAAGACGAATGTATAAGCACAAAAATTTTTGTCAACTAATCCTGTTTTCGTTTTCAGAACAACTGTTGCGTGATAGGTCATTTAGAAGTAATGGGTGACTTCTTTCTTCACACCTGTTTTATTTTTTGAGACAATTTATATAGCAAATTTCATTAGTTTGCATGATTATTTGTATGAAAGGTTTAAAAAAAGCAAAAATTTATAATGTTAAAGAGCCATTACTTGCATGGTGGTAAAGTTATTGTTGAAACGGAACAATACCCTTTCCTTAATTGCAGCTTTTCTCATATTATCCTTATTTTGCTCATTACAATCCGTTAGTGACGCTCAGGCAAGCAATGCAAGCGTAGTTTACTGCCCTAACCCTCCGCCAGAGTTAGAGACTGGTGAAAACACATATTCTTTGCAAATTGCTAACATTATTGATTATTACATCCAAACCCAAGGAGATTTCCAATTTCACACTAACGAGCAAGGCTCAAGCGTAACAAGAACCCAAATGGGGTATCTCACTCACTATTGTGAAACTAATCATAATTTTGCCACAGTTTTCTATAAAGGGCATTCTAGCAATTATATCTGTGTGGGTGGTCAGAAGCATTCCTTTTTAATGGATTATACTGGTCAGGCAGCTAATAACATTCAAGATGCCTATATTTGGACAAATACTATTCTAAACCGGCACGATTTTGTTTTTCTTTGGACTTGTGGTATGGCGGCAGCTGATATGTTCCCAGGAGGTTATTGTAGTGGATGTGGAGGCGGTAGAGGTATGTGTTATTCTTGGATGAAAATCACTGGAATATCAAGCGATGGTTACAATTACCCTACAACTACTACACAACATGTTTTTCTGGGATTCAATTGGTCATCACCAAACTATAAAAGTCAAACAGGTTATCTAACTTGGGATTACGGCGGTTTTGCTGCCCATTTTTATAAGTATGTGTTAGAGGAAGAAAAATCGGTAAACCAAGCCCTTGACTCAACATCATGGCTCACAATGAATACTTGGTATTTTGATGATACCCCTCTCTACGAGGGACTGCTGGGTTTAGAAGGCCAATACACTGCTCTGAAAGTATTCGGTAATGGAAATCGAGGGTTGCCAACAACATAACGAGGTCAGGAAAATGAAAAAGCAAATGAAAGAAGGTCAAATAAGCGTAATTCTTTTTGCACTATTGGCTTTTATGATGTTGCAAGTGCCAACAGTGAACTCAGTTGAATCAATTACTGAAGAAACTGCTTTATCATTCATAACAAACGTGCTACCTTTTGATGTGACAAAATATGAAGTAACCTTAGAAAAGCATTCAGTTGAGTACCCAGAAGACTTGGGGGGTGCAGTCCAAGAGGCATTAACTTATAAACTTGCGTCTGAGGAAACCAAACTAGATGTTTTTTTCACAATAAGAAACCAGTCAATAGCATATTGCCTTGTAAGCCTTGAGGAGGGTTCCAAGCTTTTCCCTGCTTCAACACGCACTGAAACTCTGGAAACTGCACAGACAATCATGAACAAATACCAAAAATGGACTGGCGATGCCAGCTTAGAAACACTTAAAAACATGTTGCCAAATGTCGATGAGTCAAAAAACAGCGTAACCACTTTAGGAAATGTGGCACTTGAAGTTCTTTGGCATGACTCATATGCATCCTTTTACTGGCGATACACTTTTAGCGGTACTTACTATGCACAAGTGGGTTTTGGTATACGTGAGGACAAGTTTGCTTTTGGAGATGACCGAGGATTATACAAAGCGGGAAGCACCGAAATAGCAGTGTCAAAGCAAGAGGCCATATCCATCGCCTCCAAGTATGCAGAAGACTACACTTGGAAAGTCAACACTGGCAATGATACTACCGTTGAAGTAACAGACTTCAAAATACTTGAAGACCAAACAACCGTGGAAATGCTTACTTGGCCAAGAGAACCTTTAACAATTTACCCCTACTGGAGTGTTAAACTAAGCTTAAACCAGACTTATCCAGGCTTTGTCAATGGCATTCATGTAGGCGTATGGGCAGAAAACGGAGAAATTCTTTTCTGCTATCCTATAGGCTGGGGCGGAAATGTTCAAGTCGATAACCCAAACATTGACGATGCCGCTGCAGCAGAACAAGACACAACACAACCACTGTTAAACAGTCACGTAATTGCAATCGCAGTAATAGCCGTAGCAGTTGCATTTGTCTGCTTGTTGTTAGTTATAAAGAAAAGAAAGCGTTGATTTTTAGACCGGTACCAGGAAACTAAAAACATACGCTGACACCAAAAACACGCTTCTCAAAGCGGCAGCAACCTACAAACAAGAGCAAACAAACCCAAAACAAGCGACGCAAACCCAATTCTAAACTGGTTGTGGCATCTTGCACACACCACCAACAACCCGCCGCATCAACAAAACCCAAAAAACAAACCGCCACAAAACCCGTTGGTTGTTGTTGTGCATAGAGACTTTTCGGCAACAACTTCTAAACAAAAAAAGCTTTAGAGCCCTGCGGTTTTGTTGTTTCAACCGTGATGCACAACAAACTAATAACCCAGTTTTCACCCTTTGATTCTGTAGGAGACCCGTTTTTATGGCAAACTCGCAAGTTTACGTTATTAAAACCAGCGACCGAGCAGAAGGCGTAGCGGCTTTAATGCAGAAAATGGGACTACAAGACTACCAAGACAAACAAGTCGCAGTTAAAGCCAACTTTAACAGTGCCGACCCATATCCAGCCTCAACACACCTTGACACCCTACGCGCCATAGTAAAAGAACTAAAAAACGCAAGTGCAGACAAAGTTACCTTAGGCGAGCGAAGCGGCATGGGTGACACGCGAGAAGTGCTGGAGAAGATGGGCGTGTTTAGGCTAGCTGAAGAGTTAGGGTTTGAAGCAGTTGTACTTGACGAACTTGGCAAAGACGAATGGCTAAAGTATGAACATGAAGGAACCCATTGGCTACGCGGCTTCTACATGGCAAAAATGTTCCATAACGCCGACAAAATCGTGCAAACCTGCTGCCTCAAAACACACCGTTTCGGCGGACACTTCACTTTATCAATGAAAAACTCTGTAGGCATGGTTGCTAAACGTGTGCCGGGCGGATTGTATGATTACATGTGGGAACTGCATGGTTCACCGTTTCAGCGGCAAATGATTGCTGAAATAAACAAGTTCTACAACCTCGACATTGTAATTATGGACGGCATCAAAGCCTTCACCACAGGCGGACCAGAAAGCGGACTCATTGCGGAACCGAATTTGATGCTTGCAAGCCACGACCGAGTAGCCATCGACGCAGTAGGCGTATCAATACTGAAGCTTTATGGAGCAAAAGGCAAAGTCGGCGAAGACGCAGTGTTTCTACAAGATCAACTAAAAACCGCTTCAGACTTGGGCTTCGGGGTTAAATCAGCCGGCGAAATAACGCTAATTCCGCTAAATTTTGAAAGCCAAGAAGATACACAACGGATAGAAAACGTGTTAAAAGCGCCAATAATAGCACATTAACTGCAAAACGTCGGTTTAGTCAAGGTTTGTTGACGAAAACGCTCTTAAGCTTTGGCTTCTGAATCTTTTGGGAAGCATGAAGATAACATTAGTTGCCCCCTTAATGCTCTGTTTAATGCTGCTTTTTGCAGGTGCGGATTTGTGTAATGCAAACCCTTATGGTCCACCCAACGCCGTTGTTATTAACATTCAAAGCGACGGCACGGTTAACCCTCATACCGAAAAAATGTTACAATCCAAAACCTTGCGTTTACAAATTATGAATTATCAGCCGAAATCTGGTGCTCATCAGACATCAAAATTACTTACTGCACCTTTTCATCAGGTAAACGAGTAATAATAGTATCCAACTCTAGCGAAGTAGTTATTGCCGAAAACACTTTCGCAGACAATTACGAGCAACCAACAATTTGGCTAAAATACTCTAATTCCACAATTATTTACGGCAACTCATTTTCTTGCCGACTACTTGAATGATGGCTCATCAGCGCATTGGACATTCAATTTAGCAACGGCAACATAGTTGCAGCTAACACTATAACAGGCTTCTACTCGGGAAGAACTCTTTTGAACTCTTCAAACATCTATTTCAGCCAAAACAATTTAATCCAAAACCATATTCAAGTCCAAGACCTGTTCTGCAATGAAACCTATCAAAAAATAAACGAACAAACAAAACAAATGCTTGCACGAAATTTCACTTTTACCTTGTACCCACTTATGGATTATTCAGTTAATGTTTGGTAGAATAATTACTGGAGCAACTATGATGGCGACGTAGGCAGTGACGACGTTGGAGCTTCACCGTATGTTATAGATGAACGTAACAAGGATAAGTCACCATTAACAAAACCTGTGACGTTAGATAACACGACGCCTTTAAGTGAAATCAACTATGCAGGAATCAATTCAGGGGCTAGAGAAACAGCGTTTGATGTTAGCTGGTTTTTGCCTGAGGTTCTAGCTGGCGCAGTTGTATTCGGAGTATCTATTGTAGTTGCCTTAGGTTTTTATAAAAAAAGAAAAAAATTTAGCTATAAACCTATTTGCTGTCTATCAGGTTACTAATAGGATATCTATGCAAAAACCTAGGGGTAGGTCAGCATTGGTTGAAAAACAAACCATTAACCTGTTGAAATCGGCCTTTCTCTGGGGCAATTTTGGAAAATGGTGTTTTCTTACTTACTTACTTTGATAAAGCGCTCCAAAGCGGGTCTGTTAAGGGTCTTGGCAGGGTTTTCGGTGAGCCAATTTTTGTTTCAAGGATGCGTTTTTCTGGGTTTGCGTTGAATTCACCGATTACTGACGCGTAAATTCTTTGCTCTTTCAGGGTTTCAATAATTTGCGGTGCCGATTCAGGTTCCGCAGCAATTAAGAGTGCACCTGAACTTATCAATTGTAGGGGGTCAATTTCGAAGTAACGGCAAATCTTAGCAGTTTCAGGTTCAACTACAATTTTTTCCTCAAAAACTGTCAAGCCCAAACCTGCAGCGTCCGCCATTTCGTGAACGCCATTGAGTATTCCCCCTTCTGTTGGGTCATGCATTGCATGCACACCACCCGCTTTGTACGCTGTCAGGGCATCTTTAACGACGCTAATCTGATTGTAAAAGCCCTTGGCGTACTCCAACATTTTACGGTTAACCACTTTTGACAATTGCACTTCTCTATCCGTGGCTAAAATGGCTGTGCCCTCAATCCCCGCGCTCTTAGTCAAAATCAGTTTGTCGCCTGCTTTTGCGCCTGCAGCAGTGACGTACTTGCCTTTTTCAGTTAAGCCCATAATGCAGCAAACCACAATTGGGCTATTCAAACCGGGGGTAGATTCACAGTGTCCACCAACAATGGCGATTCCAAGTTCTTTAGCTGCTGCCCCCATCTGTGTGCTTATCGTTTCAACTATTTTGCTGTCAGACCCTTCAGGTAGCATTATGCACGAAAAAAGGAAAGCGGGCGGTACACCGAAAGTTGCCACGTCATTAGCGTTAACGTTCACGGCTTCTTGACCGATGCGTTCCACCGCGCCCGTAATGGGGTCCATGGAGACAATGACTGATTTTCCGCCGATTTCAAGTACAGCTCCATCGACGCCTGTCTTAGGGCCAAGAGTGACTTCTTTGCGGTCTGCACCCAAATTTTTGAAAACTATTTCCTGCAGAATGTTAATTGGGATTTTTCCAGGCGGTAACTTCATGCTTGTATCCTCTGTTAAAGGTAGCTTTTAAGCTGTGGGAAAACTTTCAAGACTGCGTGCATAACGGGTATCGCGATTATTAAGCCTACCAGCATTTGAATAACGTTAAATGGTACTTCTGCGAACGCTAACGCGGTTGGATACCCGAGTACAAAGATTTCGTACAGAAAGTAGCCAGTTACCATTTCAAACCCGGCTATTAAGATGGCTAAAGTTGCCGACACTGTGAGGCTTTTTATTTTCTTGTTAAACTGTTTTGTTAAGTAACCCACTAGGAAACCTTCTATTGCTTTTATGGTGAATGTTCCAAGAGCGAATTGCGGCGCTACAAGTATGTCCGCGATGGATGCGCCAGCCCCTGCTATTAGACCGACGAATGGTCCAAAGAGAAGTGCTGCAATGTAGATGATTGTGTCGCCGAGGTTGAAGTATCCGCTTGTTGCGGGTATGGGGATGACAAATGTTAGGGTGGCGACTGCGACTAGGGCTGCGAAGGTTGCTGCGGCGGCTATTTTGAAGGCTATGGTCCTTGGAGGTTTTGGTGATGTGGTAGGTTTGTTTAGCATTTTCCCATCATAGTATAGTTGCATCTATACTATATTTAAACGTTAACAAGCTCTTACATTAAAAGTTGTATCTCATCAAACGCCGCTAAAACCTTCCGACCCCGCTCCGTAAGACGGAAAAACCGTTTCCCCGCCTTTTCATAACTAACCACAAGCCCCTTAGCCTCCAACTCGTTAAGATGCTGATACACCGCCCCCCGAGTCATAACCTGCCCAAGCTGCTTCCACAAATCATAACCATAAGAATCTGCTAAACTGAGCACCTTGAGAATCTTCTGCTTCGTACTCACCGCAAGACCCAAACCCGCCGCTTTCTGCTTTTTCGTCAACGCCTGCAGAACGTCCGTGGCTTTAAGTCCGCTGCCAGTGATTAAGCAAACCGCTTTATCCTCAGAAGCGATTTTGTCCGTGCAGATTTTTTTAAGTGCCGCTACCGTGGCTGAACTTGCTGGTTCTGCGAAAACGCCCTCTAATTTTGCTATCAAGAGTTCTGCCGCCAAAATCTCTGGGTCAGATACTGTTAAAGCCAACCCGCCTGATTCTTTAATTGCCTTAATTGCCATGTCACTTTGTAATGGGTCGCCGACAAGAATTGCCAGCGCCCGAGTGGATGAACTGCAAGTTTTCTCCGCCGTGTCTTGGACGAGTTTTTTGATGATGGGGTCGCAGCCTTCTGTTTGAACACCAATCATCCGTGGTAACTTGTTGGTTACGCCGAGTTGTTTGAGTTCTTTAAAGCCTTTCCAAAGTGAATAAATGGTTCCGCCGCTTCCCATAGAAACAATCATCCAATCTGGAACCCCCTGTTGTTCAAAAATTTCGTAAGCGATGGTTTTTTGGGCTTCAACCGCAAAAGGGTTAATTTCAGCTGTCGCCTGATACCACCCCGTTTCCTTGGCTAAAGTTATGGCTTTTTGGATGGCGTCGTCAATGATGTTGCCGGACTCTTCAATTACTGCGTCGTAAGCAATCATTTGCGCTAACTTGCCAACGTCAACCAGTTTTGGAACAAGAACATGGCATTGCAGCTGCGCTTTTGCAGTGTAAGCCGCTAGGGAAGCGCCCATGTTTCCGTTTGTGCCGCAAACCACAGCTTCAAAGCCCTGGTCAATCGCGTTTGATGTTAAAAAGGCGGCTGCGCGGTCTCGGTAACTGTTGGTTGGGTTGCGTGTTTCATCTTTTAGGTAAAGCTCTTTAAGTCCAACTGCTTTAGCGAGCCTTTCAGCGAGATGTAGTGGTGTTGCGCCTTCCCCTAAACTGAGCCTGTGCGAGATTGGCGGCAGCATGGGTTTATATTTCCAAAACCCTTCCAACCCAGAAACCTTAAACGAGGATGCCTCTGGCAAATCCGCGGTGTATTCAAGTGTGCCGCCGCATTTTTCGCAGTTACTCCGCAGTGGCTCTGTGGGGTATTGTGTTTGGCAGTTGACGCATTTAAGTTGGGGTTTCATCGTTTGTAATGTTGCTACTGCAGGCTTTAAAACGTTATATCTCCGTGTTGCGGTGGTTGCTTGTTTGCGGCTTGTTTTGGTGGGGGAAAATTCTAAATGTGTGTTTCAGCAAAATATTGCTGTTGATCAGTTATGAGTGAAAAAGTAGATGTAATTAAACTTCACAAAGACGCTAACGCCCTTATGGAACAAGGCAAATACGCTGAAGCCCGCGATCTTTTCCTGAAAGTCGGCGAACTTTACTTTAAAGGGCAAAACTATTTTGGTTCCTCAGAAATGTATTTCAAAGCTGGAGAATGCAGCGCAAACCTAAAAGAACCAGCAAAAGCAGCTGAATCCTTCAATAAAGCCGCCGAAATAGCCCTAAACAAAGGTTTTGACCGGTACGGTTTAACTGCGCTTGAAGAGGCAAGAAACAACCAGAAAGCAGCAGGCAACACCAAAGAAGCGGAAGAAATCGATGCTAAAATAAAAGAAATCAATGACAAAATTAACAAGCAAAACGCTGCCGGCGACGAAGAATCATCGTTCTCAGTGTTCTCCTAAAACCGAAAACTTTTCTCTTCCTATTTTTTAAAATTCATTTACTGTTTTTCAACACACTTTTGACGTGGTTTTCAATCAATAGCACCTACCCCCCTTAGAGATTTTACCTACCCCCTATAGGTTACTGCATAAAACCTCTATTTAGGTCCTAATAGGTTGGTATCAAAAGTAAAGCAACAGAAAAGCAAAGACAGCATTGAACAGCAAAATGCATTCGGGCTCTAGCATGGCCCATTCAAAACCGTTAATCCTTCTACGTTTCACACTCCAACAGCTAAACAGGTGGCAAAACGTGCCCTTTAAACAATTTTAGCGTTAAAAATGTCATTTAAATTAGGGAAATAACCGCAAAACGAAACTGGTTTGTATTTCACGCGATTCTAAGTTTTTTGGTCAAAAAATGACTGTTTAAGTTGTCTTTGTTTCGCAGGATTCTTCGCCGCTTGGTTGCATGCTGCCCATGCTTCCGCTTGCCATAGAAACGTTTGAGTCTAAGTCTTGATGGCACGTTAACCAATGATTATCATAATCCTGCCGAGAAACAAAAACCCGCCCACAAACAGGACACTCCAGTTTGCCATTATCAAGCATCTTAGGCTCCCGCATACCAACCGTTTGCGCCTCACTCACATCACGCTGACTAAAAACCAAATCCTAAACCAACCAAAAAAAGGTGGACCTACCGCCCCTTTTTAATTTTTGTGACTACCACACAGAACCTATCTTTCCCCAAACCGAAAATCTGCAAGTTTTTCTATAATGAGGATTAGGGGTTGCAGAGTCGTCGTGCATTTTAGAAACAGTTTTGTTATGGTTTGTTTAAGGATAAAGTTCTTAGCTGGAACTAGCAATAGTTTGCCTGTGAGTAAGTTGTCCCACGTCAGGGTTAAACGAAAGGGTCAAGTAACTATCCCCCAAAAACTCCGCAGTCAATTCGGCATAAAAGAAGGCACAATCTTGGAAATTAAAGCAGAGGATGACAAAATCATACTTAAACCCCTGCCACTCTTCGAAGCAGGTGAACCTGTCGGAGAAGAAGATTTCAAAAGAATTCTTGCAGAACTTGACGAATGCCGTAGAAACTGGCGTTGACGAGCGTAGACACACCAATGCACCATAGCAGCCTTCACCCTCAGCTCTACCCCCCTATAGGTTTTCTGCATAGATTGGATATTAGGATACAAATAGGCTTGGTTATGTCGTTTATCCTCTGAAGACTAATTCCGTTTTTGTCTCCTCAAACATTTCCGTTTTTGCTTTACAGATGGGACAAACCTGTGGAGGCTTTTCCCTATAAGTTACATAGCCGCACTGTTTGCAATACCAAAGCCGCCTCTTAGGTTCTACAGTTTTTCCAGCCTTGCCTTCTTCTTTTATTTGGAACCGTCCATCTCCCAAATAATCAAAAACCCCATGCAACCTGCGAGTAGACGGCCAATGCCCACTAAACGGGTGATTAGGCGCCATAGCAATAACATACGACTGAATAGTAACCGCTGGAATCGCGGGATTAGTTTGATGCACCCTGTCAACAATGTCGGCAGCTGAGAAAGTCTGTGTTTTCAAGGTTTTGGCAGCTTCAAAAACATATTGCCAAACAGGCTTTCCATATTTTGACATTTACTCCACCAACAGCTTTGTCTATGTAGCTGCTCGCTTAAAACTGCTTCACCCTACCCCCTATAGATTTCTGCAATGAGTTTCTAATAGGCGGCAAATAGGTTGGCATTTAAGGTGGAACCGCAAAGAAAGCATAGAAGCAGCAGTAGAATAGCAAAATGCAATTCGGGCTCTAGCATGGCCCATTAAAAAAGGCTAAACTTTACGGTTCACGCACCAACAGCTAAAACACCAGCAAACGTGCCCTGAAGAATTTTAGCCTTAAATTAGCAGTAAAATAAACGCATTAAATATTCAATTAAAAGTAACCCTAATTTTCAACATACTAATGGCTCGATTTTCAACCAATACAACCCTACCCCCCTTAGGTTTTAACATAGAACCTCTAATAGCATCCAAATAGGCTGGTGTCGCTTGCCCGTTTTTTACTTTTACAAACTGCGCTACAACCGCGCCGCATTGCCTGCAGTGAATGTGCAATCCGTACCTGTGGCTTTCGTAACCACTAATGGAAGCGCCTTTCATGGGAAAAACAAGCCCGCACCGTTTGCACCTGTACTTGCCGTCTACTCGACTTTTGCGCCTTTGAAAGTAATCATAAACATGGGTGCCTGCAATGGCAAGAATCAATGGCGCTACCCAAAAGGCGGCGTAAACCGCGGCTATTAACACGTTAATATCCAATCACTTTCCCCATTTGCTCATTCCTTCTATTGATTTTAAGACTTAAGTCAAAAACCGAACAACCACTTTCACAAGCCTCGCTTTAGCAGCCATCCCTGAACCGTTTCCCGCAACAGCAACACTTATACTCAGTAATCCGAAAAGTCGGCGCCTCAAACGTCCGCAACGCTTTAGCTGCATCTCTGCCGCATACAGGACAAACAACCAACCAGTGTGCCCGCTTTCACTGTTTACTGTAGACTTCGATTTTACGGATTTTGCTGCACCAAGGAATCTGGGCTTCTTTGCGGATGTCCTTTACTATTTGATTGTTTGGGGTCTGGGTTGACTCGTAACCTAACTCTATCTCAATAACTGCTTTTTTGGTTAACATGTTTTGGGTCTCGTGTTTATCTGGTTTCATTTGGCATATATCTCCATTGTTAACTCGATTTTTTATACTTATATATTTTTTCTAATTATACGTTAAATTTTAAAGCGTTTATGTTATCTGTGGGTTTAACTCATAATCAACCAAGGGTTTGCCATTTGAAAATCTCGCAAATAATCAAAATCCCCACCGTACGCATAATCCTGTGCCTATACGAAAAAGGCGAATTAAGACACTCTCAATTATCCAAGCTAACAGCCAGCAGGGGAACCCTAAGCCTCAGCTTAAAAGAACTCGAACAAGACAGCTTAATACAAAGAAAAATTTTAGATACAAAACCCATACAAAGCATCTACAGCCTAACCGAAAAAGGAAAAACAATAGCCCAACAACTAAACCAAATACAACAAGACATAAAATAGGTAGATGTTTGCGTCTTTAAAATTAACGAATAATTAAGAATTATGACAGTTCCTTTTTTCCAAAAATTTGGCATATTGTTCTTTAAGTTCATCTATTGTTTTTTTCTTAACTGGAATCCAGCATTTTTTATTATATAACAATAATCCCAATAAACCAAACAAGCTTATAGCTGAAGTTAAGAGGCATAACTGCAAATCAAATGTTAGCCAACTTAACAAAAATCCTAATGGAAAAACAATTAGTAGCCAGCCTAAGTTTAGTAAACCTGAAATGGTGAATCCGGTTAAAAGTGCATTAATAATAGAGTTTTGAATGTTGAACTGGTCTAAACTGCAGCCATTTTCGTGTAACCAACCATAGAAATTAACTTCTGACAAAAACTTGTATTCCGTTAAATCATTATTTTGCTCAGTATTTTTTCGTTTGTTTACTTTACGATTTAGTTTTTGAAAAAGTCCTTCATTGCCTACAATTGGTCTTTCTAGTAAAATAACGGTTAATCCTGTCATTAATGAAGCGCTAATCATTAAAGCTGAATGATAAATTTCTTCCTCAAGAGATTCTGCATTACCTAGCCATTGTTGGAGAGTCGAACCGATTGGTGAAGTGAAAATAATTACTAACCCTCCAATAACCAATAGTATCGCAAATGACCTTGGCAGAATATCAATAAATCCGTCTGGCACACTTGTCAACTTAAATCTGAAAGCTATCTCTTGCCTGTTGCCTTTTAAATTTTTGCATTTGAACTGAATACCGTTCAAGAATTGATTGAGTTTAAACCTGCTGGGTTAATTAGTCGTTTCCTAATTTTTATTTTGATTTTTTTCATTCTTTCAAAGAATCCGTTTTCTTAGTTGCTTAAGGCGATGTGCATTTATTTTTCTGTGTATCTGCCAAGTATGTCTGCGAATTCAGTTATGAACCCGAGGGAAATTGCTTGGGGTTTAGGTTGATTGTTTTTGTCATCTACAACTAAAAAGAAGAAAAGTTAGATGCGCAATACAATTTTTTCTGTGTATTTGCCAAGTATGTTTGCGAATTCGTGTATGGTTTCAGGCGCGTACGGATGCACTGTCTGGAAATGCTTGTCCATGGCGTTTTCTGGTACGTATTGTTGTAGGGCGTGGGTTTTGGCGCCTTTGGTTAATTCGCCGATTCTATCAGCGTCCTGCAACGTGACAAGTTCGGGTACAATGGTGGTGCGGAATTCGTAGGGTACTTTGCCCATTTTTAGCATTTCTATGCTTTTTTGCAGGTTGCTGGTGTCTTCGGCTCCGAGTTGCTTGTATTTTTCTGGGCAAGTCTTAACATCCAACGCCACGTAATCCACGTAGCCGAGGCATTCCTCCAGCACTTCAGGATAGAAGCCGTTAGTGTCAAGTTTCACGTAGAAGCCCCGTTCTTTTAGTTTAGCGAGAAATTTGGGTAGTTCCTTATGCATGCAGGGTTCCCCGCCGCTGATGACTACGGCGTCAACATATTTTTTGCGGTTCTCCAAAATCTCCAAGGCGGCGCCTTCCTGCAGAAATGGCGGTTGGGGATCGGTGGCGATTTTCCAGTTGTGACAGTATGGGCAGCGCAGGTTGCAGCCGGGGGTAAATAGCACGCTGGCTATGTGGTCAGGGTAATCCAGAAGGCTTGTTTTTTGTAATCCGCTAAACTTCATTTTTCATGCTTCACCTAGTGTAAGATTGGGGCTTGGGTGGTTACTGTTGAGCGGTCAAAGGTTTTGCGCATGGCAAATTCTTCCTGTTTCCCATTGTTCCATTGATCCACTGGACGCAGGTAACCGACGACGCGGCTGTAAACTTCGCTTTGGGCACCGCAAACTGGGCAATGCTTGTGCTCGCCAGTGGTGTAGCCGTGATTGGGGCAAATACTAAAGGTCGGCGTCAAAGTGAAGTATGGCAGTTTAGTGCTCCAAGCCACTTTTTTAACCAGTTCCGCCGCAGACTTCCATGACGGCAGGCGTTCGCCAAGGAAAATGTGGAAGTTAGTTCCTCCAGTGTAAAGCGTCTGCAAGCTTTCTTGGTGTTCGAGGGCTTCAAAGAGGTCACCTGCAAAGTCAACTGGCAACTGGGAAGAGTTAGTGTAGAAGGGTTCAGCATGGTTCATTTTTACGCCTTTCTGGTTGGCAAAGACGATGTCGCGGTAACGTTTCTGGTCGATGCGGGCAAGGCGGTAAGCGGTGCCTTCGGCGGGGGTAGCTTCCAAGTTGTAGATGTCACCGGTTTCTTCTTGGTAATCAGTGATTTGTTTACGCATAAACATGAGCGTCTTTATGGCGAAGGCTTGGCCGTCTCTGGTGGCAATGTTCTCGCCTAATAGGTTGAGGACTGCCTCGTTTATGCCTACTATGCCAATGGTTGAGAAATGGTTCTTCCAGTATTTACCTGTAGCATCTTTCACGTGGCGTAGGTAACGTTTAGAGTACGGGTACAAACCGTTCTCAGTGAACGCTTCAAGAACTTTACGTTTAATTTCCAAACTGGCTTTCGCAGTGTCCATCAGGCTGCCAAGTTTCTCGAAGAATTCATCCTCATCCTTAGACAGGTAACCGATGCGTGGAATGTTCAAAGTGACAACGCCGATGCTGCCAGTTAAGGGGTTGGCTCCAAAGAAGCCGCCTCCACGTTTGCGCAGTTCACGATTATCAATGCGTAGCCTGCAGCACATGCTACGGACGTCTTCAGGGTTCAAATCGCTGTTAATGAAGTTACTGAAGTTGGGTACGCCGTATTTAGCGGTGACTTCAAAGATTGCCTGTGAAACTGGGGATTCCCAATCGAAATCCTTTGTGATGTTATATGTTGGGATTGGGAAAGTGAAGACTCTGCCTTTGGCGTCGCCTTTAGCCATAACTTTGGCGAAAGCAAGGTTGAACATTTCCATTTCTTTAGTCATTTCGCCGTAAGTGTCGTTTGTTACTTTACCATTGTAGATTACGGCTTCATTTTTCATAAAGTTAGGCACTGTCAAGTCAAGTGTCAAATTAGTGAAGGGTGTCTGGAAACCAACGCGGGTGGGCACGTTCATGTTGAAAAAGAATTCCTGCAGCGCCTGCTCCACATCTTTCTGGGCTAAATTATCGTATTTGATAAATGGCGCAAGGTAAGTGTCAAAATTGCTAAACGCCTGCGCGCCAGCTGCTTCTCCCTGTAGGGTGTAGAAGAAGTTGACGACTTGACCAAGTGCGGTTCGGAAATGTTTTGCTGGTTTGCTCTCGATTTTTCCTGACACGCCGCCAAAACCTGACAGCAGCAGGTCACTTACGTCCCAGCCGACACAGTAGGGGCCTAAAACGCCGAGGTCATGGATGTGTAGTTCGCCTGAAAAGTGGGATTCCGCGATTCTGGTTGGGTAAATGCGGCTTATCCAGTATTTGGCGATAACTGTGGAGGAAAGGTAATTGTTTAAGCCTTGCAGTGAGTAGCTCATGTTGCTGTTTTCTTTTACTCGCCAGTCTTCAACTTCAAGGTACTGGTCAACAAGATCAGCACTGCTCAAAAGCGCGGCGAGTTCACGCATGTCGTTGTGTTGTTTACGGTACAAAATGTAGGCTTTCGCTGTTGAGGCGTAGCCGTCTTTGATTAACTGTTTTTCAACAAGGTCTTGTACTTCTTCAACCGTGGGGACACCGTCGTCGCCAAACTGCTTATTTAATGCTGCTACTACTTCGTCGCTGACACGTTTAGCCTGTTCTTTATCTTTTCCGCCAACAGCTTTAGCTGCTTTCCAAATGGCTTGTGTAATACGTTCTGGGTCGAATGGTTCTAATTTACTGTCACGTTTTAGTACAAACTTCATTGTTTCTTCACTTCCATAAGTAAACGTCCGAAATCTTCGGGTTCTTCAAACTTTTTGTAAACAGAAGCAAACCGGATGTAGGCGATGCGGTCCACGTTTTTGAGGTACTTCATGATTAAATCGCCGATTTCTTGCGAGGAAACTTCCTCTACGCCTTTTGCCATCAGGTCTTGCCGTACATGTCCCGCGAGTTCGTTAATTTGGGGCATTGTGACTGGCCGTTTTTCACACGCTTTTTGTAAGCCGCGGATGATTTTGTTTGCGTCGAAGCGTTCAAGTTTGCCGTCTTTTTTGCGTACCATCAACTCTACTGTTTCGACGTATTCGTAGGTGGTGAAGCGTTTGTTGCAGTTGACGCATTCTTTTCGTCGGCGCGTAGTGTTGTCTGGGGAATCGCGTGTTTCAAGGGTTTTGAAGTTTTCAGAGCCACAGTAAGGACATTTCATGAATTTCACACACCTATAGTGCCGACAAGCTTACATGATACACTACAGTTAGCGCGTATTTAAGTCGTTTTTACATTAAACATGAAATACCCTTATAAAAACCGAAATAACACACCGTGAAAAATACACAAATTCGCCGAAAACAAAAAACCAAAAAAGGGCTTGTTTTAACCAAAAAACCCTATATACCCAAAACAGTTGAGGGCTTAAAATTTAGGGTAAAAATCTCCTCAACGCTCCTTAATTGGCCTCACAATCAAGTAGCCTTTTTCAATTAGCCAATGATGAAACTGATAAGTAGTATACAAACAGCCCCCGCCGCATTTCTGTCGAATTTTTTCGTATTCTTCGGACCCTTCTTTTTGCCTATTTAACTCCATCTGCACGGGGCATTTCACGTCATTGCAGAATTCTCGACGTTTATACTCAACATAACCATCCAACGTCATCTTTCACCAAACTGGCATATCCTCAACAGAAAATATAAGGGTTATTTGATTATGCCTGCAGCTTAGTTTCTTCTTTGCGAATGGCACGTTTGCTAAAAGAATATGCAATTATTGGTGCACTGGCTAAGACAATGATGATTCTTAGAATCTCAAACAGCCATGGAATGCCCTCGGGGGCATGACCAATTAATGTGCCTCGATAAAAATTTTGCATCTGGTAGAAGAACCAGATTGAGAGCACAGAAACGCCAGTCGCGAAGACTGTAGAGTGAAAAATGTTGGTCTTGAGTGTTTTTGCATAATAGTGCCTATCATACAGGGCAAACAAGAATACACCCGTAACCATCAAGCAAAGAGTTCCTAGAAAAATCATCGTTAACTCTACTGTGGAATAACCATAAAACCGTGAATTGACTGAGAAATATATGTCTATAAGCAGTGGTACAAACAAAGCTAATCCTGCAATCAAAAGGAAAAGTACACTCTTCTTAATCGACTGCCCAATTAACCATTCAACTTCCTCATGCACAACTGCGCTTGTACGTTCACGCTGATTCTCCACCTTCCGAAACAACTCAACGCCTGCTTGACCAACATCTGAAAGCTGATACTTGCCACGTTTCGACTGCTCAACCAACGGCGCCAACCCTTTCAGGTGGTAACTCATCAAACCCGTGTCATTGATGCCTGTTTCCTGTTGAATCTCAGTAAAAGATGCTTCACCTTTGCTGTCGATGAAGAGCAGGATTTGGCGTCTCACTGGATGTTTCAGCGCTGTAAAGATTTCGTCGTATTGGTTCTCTTCTGTCAAAGCTACACCTGACCAGTTTAACTGGCTGGAAACGGCTTAAAGATTTTCGTGAATAAAAACTGGAAAGACAAAAATTGGCAGTTGACTTTTCAGGTTAATTAAAAATTAGCCTATTAGTAATGGCCCATAAAATGCTATGTATAGATATATGCCTAAGAGCAAAGAGATAACCCAGACTGTTATGGCGTAACGCATTGGTTGTTTTTTGTTAAAGCAGGGGGTTAAGTCTTTTTTGAAATGCCAAGTGGCAACAAACCATACACCAAATGCTATGGCGATTAAGCCTGTGATTCCATGTAATAAACCAACTATTGACAGCAATCCAGTGGGATTGGGAATAACAAGGTCAGGAATAACGGCTATAACAAATGATGGAATCATTATGGTAAGAACCGTAAGTAAATGCAGCAGCAACGCCGAAGTCATAATCAAGCCGTGCTTTCGAAACTTTTTTTGCCTCTTTAAGGAGTAACCAAAAAAAAGCAAAACTAAAACAACAAGTTGAATAATCAAACTAGCAGTCGCAACTAAGGTATAAGGGTCTAAAAAAGACATAAACAAACCCAAAAAGTGTAAGTAATCAAGCTATAAATCCTTATTCCTTTATGCCCTAAAACAAGGCACCAGTTAAGCCGCTTACAAAAAAAGTAGTACATTCATTTACAAATAACGTTAAAAGCCACAAGCACTAAAATGGTTATGGCAGGCTGGCTCTGTTGAAATTCAAACAAGCAACTATTGGCTTAATACTGATTCTAATCATCGGCTGCTGTTTCGTGGCGTCAATGGATCAGCAACAAAACTTCGAATTCATTGTTCCATCGCAAGGAGAAAGCCTGTTGCTGGCGTTGCCAATAGTTAACGTTTATGCGCCACTGGTTGGGCAGACTCCGCCTGTTAACTCGACAAGAATGGAAATATTCAATTACATAAACGCTAATCCGGGGGTACAGTTTAGGGCAGTGTGCACAGGCTTAACCTTACCTGTCGGTTTAGTGCAGTATCACCTTGGTGTGCTGGTTAAGTCTGGGCTTGTATCGTTTGTTCGTGACGGCAAATACAAACGGTTTTTTGTGTCTAAAAAGTTCTCTAAAAAACAGGTTGCAGTCATAACTTTGCTGAGGCACAAAACGGCTAAACGCATCTTTGAAGTGCTGTTAAACAAGAAACAGTTGTCCCACGGCAAACTCGCCGATGAACTCTGCATCACTTCACAGGCGTTAACGTGGCAGATGAAGTCTCTGAAAAACACAAAGTTTGTGTTGCAAGTTAATGATGGCTTAAAAACAGTTTACTCAATCAACGAATCTGCACAACCCGTTCTGGAGACATCTTTAGCCTTCATAAACTAAACTTTTTTGGGTCTTCTTTTTTAGCTTCTAAACCTATTTTCTGGTATGCGTAAGGTGTATCTTTTAGGCGGAGAAAGCATCAGTAAACGTGACGGCGAAAGAGTCAACGAGACAGCTTTCCGAGACGCTGGAGGGTCGCCTGATGTTTTAGTGTTTTCGTGGGCAAGAGCCAACTTTGACCGCTTGTACCTTCGAGAGAAACTGGTTTACAATTACCTAAGGTACCTTGGAGCAGGCAACGTAACCTTTGTTGATTACTCGACACCTTGTGAAGAGCTTAAAGAAAAAATCAGCCAAACCGACCTCATTTACTTGACGGGTGGCAGCACAAGCATTCTGGTTGAACGGTTCCAACGCACTGGCATGAATACTTTGCTGGCCGAGTTTGAAGGCGTGGTTGTTGGACGAAGCGCAGGAGCGTTGGCTCTATGCAAGAAATGTGTCGTTACAGTTAGGTCCAGCAAACGTGTTAAAGTGGTTGACGGTGTGGGTTTGATTGATTTAACCCTAAAAGCGCATTACACCGGCAAAAAGGATGAATCATTAAGAAAGCTTTCAGAGGGCATGCGGATTTTTGCTGTTCCATTAGGCTCTGCGTTGGTTTATGATAAGGGTGCTTTGTCTTGTATCAATAACGTGTTTTTGTTTGAAAATGGTCAACGCCAAAAAATCGGCGGGTCTCTGCCAAGTTTTTAGCTAAAGTACCCTTTCACGTACAGACGTGCTTTTACAATGTAGGGCGTTAGCACAACTGTAAGCATTGTTCCTAAAGTGGCAAGCACTATAATGTCTCCAAAAACCCAGCCGAAGAAAACCGTAGAAAACGCTTCAATTGGGACACTGCCAAACAACACTAGCGCGCCAACACCAAACACTCCTGACACTAAACTCGCCGAAAAAACGCCAATTGCCAACCAGGTAAACCAAGACCTGTGCTTTTCAAAAACGGCTTGAACCAAAACCAAAGAAATAGCAACAACAAAAGTGCCGATAAACAGTTCTCGGGCAGAGCTTATCAAAGCCCACGCTGAAACAATCAAGTTAACCATAAGTAACGCGTTTATGCTGTAGGTAATTTTGGGGCGATTTAACTTTATTGACGGCTTACTTTTAAGTGACCTAAACACGAGCAGGGGCACAAAACCTTCAAAAAAGTCTGCTAAAGCCCAAACAAGCACAAAATCTAGCGCGTACCCCACAAACAAACCCATGAAAACACAGCTTAAGTAGCCTGCAAGGCAGCCCCAGATGCCAAACCAAAGCGCCAACGGCACATAAATGGCTGCAGCAATGTAAAGACCGGAAACGCCTGAAACTGGTGAGCCTTCTGTTGGTGCTTGAATAACTGCCCAGACAGCTAAAACGGTGCAGACTACGGTTGCAACTGCGAAGACTGCCGGTTGCTTCCAGGTTACGCCTTTTTTTGTGCGTTTTTGCTGGGTTGTCTGCATGAAACGCTGTGTAGCCTTGTTTGCATATAAACTTTGGCTGGTAATCCGTAATATTTTTTTTTATAACCTGTGCTAAATCTTGTAAATTCGATTCAGGTGTAGTTTCTTTAAAAACTAGTTTTTCATTTTTGACATATATCGATAAAAAAAATCGTTGCAACATTAAGAGTTTTAAGGGTTACGTGTAAATGTGTTTTTTGTGTGCATTTGTTGCACAGCATTTTATTTATAAACAGTTGACTCAAGTGCAAGCGTAAAAGCGTTGAAATTATTTAACCAAGTTATCAGTAGTTTATTTTTTAATGGGGAATGCTATGGCGAAAACGGCTGTGATAGAAATAACTTTGGTCAAGGAATCTGCCGATGTTTTAAATGTGAATTTGGAAAAAGAACTCTATGATTATCTTGAAAAGAGCTCCTTGAGGCTTCCTTGGCAAGACGAAATCAAAAAAGTTGAAATAAAATAATTTTTTCCCCTTTATTGAGGCTTTAGTAGGTTAGCTAAAAAAGCTTCTATCTGACGGTTTTCTTTCAAAATTATGTCGATGGTTTCGTTCCCTTTCTTTGTAAGCTTGTAGGTTCTTCCTCGTTCCTCGCCTGAACCTTCGATAAGTTGTTTACGTTCCAACGAATAAAGCAGTGAATACACTGTTCCTGCGCTAATAAGTATGTCAAAACGTCTGTTAATATACGCTATAAAATCGTATCCGCTTAATGCTTCGGTTTTTAGTTTTGACATGACGACTATGTCTAAAAAGCTTTTTATTACTCTCTCATTTAGTTCGTCAAGGATTTTAGACTTTGAAACGTTATTTGCTGACAATTTTTGGCTCTCCTTTCCTTCCTTTGTATTCATAGTTTGAACGCGAATAGTCTTTCGGTAGGCACACTGTAAGCGCCTTGCATTTAAAGATTACTTGCTGGCGAGATTATTATGAAAGTTGAAATACCTGTGAAATGTTATCATAAGTGTTAAGAAATGCATCTCATTATTCAAAAACTGGATAAAAAAGGCGTGACTTGGTAAAAAATGCTACAAAAAGCGTGATCTTCAATTTTTTCTAACTGCTGGCAACAGGTAGAAAAAACATTCAACAAAAACTGGTTAAGTAGCGATGGACCACTGCGGTTTGACGCCCAGACTCCGCCTGAGACTTCCGGACCCTACACTCATACCCGCGCCCCCTTGAGCGCATAACGTCCAAACTTAGGTTGCTCTCTCCCGAGCCTAGCCGGGTTCGCCTGGTAGACAATGAAACAGCTCCCCTACGGAAGCCACCCATTGACCGCCAGCCCCAAAGGACGGATAATCAACGTTTCGGAAAGGGAAACCCAGGCGGCCTTTGACGCCTCATCCGCAGATGTTAGCCCGTCATGTAGAGGATTTACGGAGATAATGGACCCCTGACCCACCGCCTAAGATCCATCGCCGCAGTTAGAAAGCACAAATCACACTTTAAGTCTTTCGTAGAAATTTGATTCGTCTTAGCAGCAATTCTTATTGGGAACCAAGTGATTTCCCAGATGCCTTTTATAGGCTACTTCAGGCATATCCATAATATGTACGAAACGGTTTTTTGAGGCACTGTCGCTATGAGAAAAAAGCTTCCTGACGAAAATCTTGAGTCTTACCGCAAAATAGAAGAAATAAATAACATAGCCGAAAAAGGTGTTAGCAGCATAGTTTCGATGGGGTCCAAGAAAAAAACGCCTTTTTCTCTTGATGACCTGCATTTCATTCCGGCGCAAATCTCCAAAATCCCCCTTAACTCAGACCAACAAGTAAACACTGCCTTAACCATCGGTAAACAAGTAAAAAAGCCCCTGAAGGCTTCTTCACGAATTATTTTCTCAGCCATAAGTTATGGGGCAGTAACAAAAAATGTCCGTTTGATTCTCACAAAAGTAGCAGCTGAACTTGATTTGGCGATAAACACTGGCGAAGACATAGTTGTTCCCGAAATCGAGTTGACAGCCCCCAACCTTATCATACAATACTCAACCGTTCGGCTTGGCATCAACGATGACATCCTTAAGAAGTGTTCAGCGGTGGAAATACGGTTTGGGCAAGGAGCCTACCCTGGTTGGAGAAGCGTTTTGCCTGCCGCCAAAGTGCCCCCTGAAATTAAAAAACTCCGACGCCTAAGAGAAGGCGAAGACGAGTATGACTTGGCGCATCACCTAGATATTAAAAACCCAAAGGAACTGGCGGCAAAGATAAAGTGGCTCAAAGAATTAACCGGAGGCGTGCCGGTTGGCGCAAAAATTGGCTGTGGCAACGTGGAAGCTGACGTTGAAGTTTTAGCGGATTGCGGCGCAGATTTTATCGCTCTTGACGGGTTTGGAGGCGGGACTGGTGCAACCGAGTTGTTTGCAAGAGAAAACCTTGGATTGCCCATAGTTGCCGCGCTTCCAAGAGCAGACCAGCACTTAAGAAAAATCGGTAAAAGACGGCAAGTTAGCTTAATCGTCGGCGGGGGCTTGCGGACGTCTTCTGACTTTGCAAAATGCCTTGCCCTTGGCGCAGACGCAGTTTACATTGGTACTTCTGCTTTAATCGCGTTAGGCTGCCAACAGTACAGGGTTTGCCATACTGGAGCCTGCCCAACAGGCGTAACCGCAAGCAACCCAAACCTACTTGACCTGTTAAAAGTTAATGACGGCATACGCAGGCTAACCAATTTTGTCCATGTCTCAAATAAAGAAATGGCAGATTTCACAAGAATGGTAGGAAAAGATGATGTTTCAAAGCTCTGCAAAGACGACCTTGTCGCCCTTAATAGAGACTTGGCTGATGTTACTGGCGTTAAATGGCTCGATGGAAAAAGTCGGTCACGATTTTTTGTCTTAGGGTATTTTAGAAAAAATGGTTTCAAGTTGCCTTCGTGGCAAACTTGGGAGTTAAATTTTTGTGGCTACTTTCAGCTCGTTGGCGGTTTTCTGCAATTCTTTAAGCATAAGGCCGGTGTTGTCTTCGTTTTTTAAGATTAAGTTGATGAATGCGCTGCCTACTATTGCTCCGTCTGCACCTGCTTTGATAACGCTGTGGACATGTTCTGGCTGTGAAATGCCAAAACCCACCGCCAAAGGAATCTTTCCCGACGTGAACGGTTGAACACGCTGTATCAATTGCAATGTCGAGTCTTCTACTGAAGTTTTTGCGCCTGTAACACCGAAACGTGAAACCAAATACACAAAACCTGAGGATGCAGCGACGATTTTTGTTAAGCGCTCGTTTGAGGTGGATGGCGCAGCAAGAAAGATTGTGTCTAAACCGTGTGCGTTAGCGGCTTTTTTGAAGTCATCAGCTTCTTCTACCGGCAAGTCAGGCACGATAAAACCGTTAACTCCATGCTCTTTGGCGGCGGCTAAGAACTTGTCAAGGCCAACTCGAAAGACTGGGTTGTAGTAAGTCATGATGACGATTGGCACGTCATGATCTGCTTTGATTTGTTTAGCGATCTCCAGCACCTTCATTGGCGTGGTGCCAGCGTTTAAAGCGCGTAAGCTTGCTGCTTGTATTGTTGGGCCATCAGCAATTGGGTCAGAAAACGGCAGCCCCAGCTCAAGAATGTCAACGCCGCCACGGATTAAGGCATCCGCAATTTTAGGCGTCACTTCGGGCGCGGGGTCTCCAGCGGTGATGTAGCCAATCAGGCAACCGTTTCCATTCACACGATTGTTTTGGAAGACTTGTTTTATGGTTTTCATATTTTTGCACCTATGTAATCAGCTATGGTATGTACGTCTTTGTCACCGCGTCCTGATAGGTTAACGACTATGGCTTGGTCTTTGCTCATCTGTGGCGCAATTTTCATGGCATGCACCAATGCATGAGAAGATTCGAGTGCTGGCAAGATTCCTTCAGTTTTACACAACGTCAAAAATGCCTCTACAACTTCCTTGTCTGTAGCGGAAACGTATTCTGCACGTTTTAAGCTTTTTAGGAAGGAATGCTCTGGTCCAACGCCCGGGTAGTCAAGACCTGCAGAGATGCTTGATGTGTTTCGGATTTGCCCGTTATCGTCTTGCAGGATGTAAGTGTACATGCCGTGAAACACGCCTTCGTATCCCGCCGCCAGTGTGGCTGCATGTTTGCCTGTTTCTACGCCTTCACCCGCTGCTTCAACACCGATAAGTTTGACTTCTAAGTCATCCTCAAACGGGTAAAAGGTGCCCATAGCGTTACTTCCTCCACCCACACACGCCACCAGCGCGTCTGGCAAGCATCCTTCTTTCTGTTGGAACTGTTGTTTGATTTCTTTTCCTATAACGCTTTGAAAGTCCCGTACCATCATCGGGTAAGGATGTGGACCCATTGTTGAACCCATAAGGAAGTATGTGGATTCAAGGTTGGTTACCCAATCACGGAATGCCTCGTTAATGGCGTCTTTAAGTGTTTTTGAGCCTGAATCCACAGGGTGCACCTGAGCGTTTAAGAGGTTCATGCGGAAAACGTTGAGTTTTTGTCTTTCACAGTCTTCTGTTCCCATGTACACTTCAGCTTTCAAGCCTAAAGCGGCACAAGCGATTGCAGTGGCTACTCCATGTTGTCCTGCTCCTGTTTCGGCGATGACTCGGGGTTTACCCATACGTTTAGCCAGCAGCGCCTGCCCCAAGGTGTTGTTGATTTTGTGAGCTCCGCCGTGTGCCAAATCCTCTCGTTTTAGGTAGATTTTTGCTCCACCTAACTTGCGCGTCAAGTTTTCGGCATAATAAAGTGGTGTTGGTCGTCCGACAAAATCTGCAAGATAATAATCGAGTTGTTTTTGGAATTCTGGGTCTTTTTTGGCTTGGTCATAGGCGGCTTCGAGTTCATTGACTGCTTCCATAAGTATTTCTGGAACAAATCTGCCGCCGAATTTACCGTATTTTCCATCTTTGGGATAACTGCTTATTTTCATGCGTTTACAAACTCCCTAACTTTTTCTTCAATATTTTCTGTTGACATTATGCTTGAACCGATAAGAAACGCGCAAGCGCCTGCCTCACTTAGAAAACGCAGGTCCGCTGGCGTGTTAATTCCGCTTTCGCTTACTACAACTAAATCTTCAAAACTGTACTTTTCGAGAATTTTTTTGGTTGTGTTCAGGTCTATTTTTAGGTCTGCAAGGTTGCGGTTATTTATGCCAATTATGTCAGCGTTTGTTTTTTTGGCTGCCTTGAATTCTTCTTCAGTATGCACTTCAAGGAGAACCTCAAGACCCTTAGCGTGTATAAAAGATATCATGTTGTCAAGGTCTAACTTGCCGTAGCCTCGGTCATAAAGCGCTTTAATCAGCAGTACAGCATCCGCTCCAATGAAGGATGCGGCGGTGATTTGTATGGGATTTAAAATTATGTCTTTCATTAAGATTGGAATCTTTACTGCCCTGCGGACATCAGCAAGCATGTCAGTTGAACCCTTGAAGTGTCTTGGTTCAGTTAACACTGAAATCGCCGTTGCTCCCCCATTCTCCATGGCTTTGGCAATTTTCACGGCGTTTATGTTTCCACGTATTGTTCCAAGGGTGGGAGAAGCCGGCTTAATTTCCGTTACCACTGGGTTTCTGTTGCATTCAAGAATCGCTTTTTTGAGGCTTAAATGCAGGCTTGGCGTTGGATTAAACAGGTCATAATATCCACTGTCGATAGTTACCTGTGCATCGAAACCTAAAATGTCAAAGAAGTCACCCAAGTTTTTCCATCTCCTCAAGAGTCTGCAAGCTACCACCAGAAGCGCTGATTAACTTTTTTAGTTTATTGTATGCCGCGCCACTCATAATGGCTTCTATAGCGATTTCCATGGCTTTCTTGAAATCGTCTGCTTTACCGCCAACAATAATTCCTGCTGCACTATTCACTAAAACCATTTCCGCTTTGGGGTCACTTAGGTTTTTTCCTGAAAGTATCTGGTATACGGTTTGTGCGCTTTCTTCAGCACAAGTAACTTTCAGGTCCGCTGCTTTTGCTTGTTTTACACCGAAAAACTCTGGACTAACTTCTAACTCTTCAACTTGTCCATCTTTTAAATGTGCAATAAGCGTTTTGCCCAAAGTTGAAATTTCATCTAACCCGTCTAAACCATGAACAACCATCGCTTCTTTACAACCCAACTTGCATAAAGCGTTAGCCAAGGGCATAGTAAGTTTAGGGTCATAAACTCCAAGTAGTTGTGCATTGGCGTTTGCCGGGTTGGTTAAAGGCCCAAGAATGTTGAAAACGGTGCGTATGCCGATTTCTTTGCGGGGTTGAGCAGCAAACTTCATTGCTGGATGAAACGCGGGTGCAAACATGAAGCCGACGCCAACTTTTTCAATCGCTGTCTGAACTGTTTCAGGTGTAATGTTTAGGTTTAGCCCCAGCTTTTCCAGCACGTCTGCGCTGCCGCTTTTGCTTGTTACCCCACGGTTTCCATGCTTAGCAACTGGGATCCCTGCGCCTGCAATAACAAACGCTGAAGCTGTGCTAACGTTAAAGGTTTTAATTTTGTCGCCGCCTGTACCACAAGTGTCAACAAGTCTGCCGTGCACATTGGGGGTGATTTGTCTGCATTGGCTTTTCATTACAGTGGCAAAAGCGATGAGTTCCTCGACTGATTCACCTTTAACTCGAAGTGCCGTCAAGAACGCGCCTGTTTGAGCATTTGTTGCTTCTCCAGTCATAACTTCCTGCATGACTTGCGTTGCCTCGTTAAGCGTAAGGTCTGTGCCTTCGATGAGTTTCTGGATGCAGTCACGTATCATAAGTTTTTGCCTTCGACAAAGTTGCGTATGATTGTTTTGCCGTCTTGACACAGGATTGATTCTGGGTGGAACTGAACTCCGTGGATAGGATATTTAACGTGTCGTATGCCCATTATTTCGCCGTCATCCATGGCTTCAGCGGTTATTTCGAGGCATGAGGGAATGGAGTCTCGTTCACCAGCAAGGGAATGGTAACGTGTAGCTGAAAAGGGATTGCGTACGCCATTGAAGAGTGCCTTGCCGTCATGCTTGATAGTGCATGTTTTGCCGTGCATGAGTTTTTTTGCGTGAACTACTTTGCCGCCGTAAGTGTGGATGATTCCTTGGTGACCAAGGCAGACGCCGAGTGTGGGAATGTTGTGGCTTAGGCTTTGCAGGATTGCTTTGCAGACACCGAAGTATTTTTCGTCTTCAGGATTGCCTGGACCTGGCGAGATTACGATGCGGTCGGGGTGGAGTTTTGTGAGTTCTTGTAGGTTGGTTTGATCATTACGGAAAACCACTGTTTCCGCTCCCAGTTCGCCAATGTATTGTACAAGGTTGTAAACGAATGAATCGTAATTGTCAATAACTAAGACCTTCACGTTAGTTGCCTCCTGAGGTTTCGAGTGCTTTCATTAAGGCTTTAGCTTTGTTTTCAGTTTCAAACCACTCACGTTCGGGAACCGAATCTGCAACAATGCCTGCGCCCGCTTGAATGTAAGCTTGGTTTTTATCAGCAAACAGGGTGCGGATGGTTATGGCAAAGTCCGCGTTGCCGTTGTATGAGAAGTAACCTACAGCACCCGCGTATGGTCCACGCTGTGAAGGTTCAAGTTCATCAATGATTTCCATTGCTCGGACCTTTGGCGCTCCTGAAACTGTGCCTGCTGGGAAAACTGACCGTAATGCGTCAAAACTTTCAAGTTCATCCCGCAGTTCACCGACTACTTGAGAAACGATGTGCTGCACGTGGCTGTACTGGTGTACCTTCATAAATTCGGGCACACGTACGCTTCCATATTTGGAGACTCTGCCAACGTCATTGCGTGCAAGATCCACAAGCATAATGTGTTCCGCGCATTCCTTGGGGTCGGAAAGCAACTCGTGTGCTAAGCGGAGGTTTTCTGTTTCTTCTTGGGCGATTTGGGTAGTTCCCGCGATTGGGAAGGTTTCTACCATGCGGTTGTCGATGCGGACGAGCATTTCGGGGCTGGAGCCAACGATTTGGTGTTCGCCTGCCTTGTAATAGTACATGTATGGTGAAGGGTTAATTCGACGCAGCGCCTGATAGAATGGTATTAGATTGCCTTTTGTTTGGAATTGGTAACGTTTTGAGAGAACAACTTGGAAGATGTCGCCTGCCGTGACGTATTCTTTGGCTTTCTCCACAGCTTTCTCAAAACGGTCTTTTGAAATGTTAACTTGGGGCTTAGAAACCTCAAGTTCACCCTCTTCAACAGGTTTTTGCAGTAATTTCTCAACTTCAGCCAGCCTGTTCTCTTCTTGGTAATAGTAAAGTGCTAACTGTTGGGTGTGGTCAAAGATGAAACCGTCATCATAAATGCCCATTTCCACATCTGGGAAATCTATGTCACCCCTGTTAGGGGGTAGTTTTTCCCAGTACCTGACGGCGTCATATGAAATGTAACCTACTGCTCCCCCAACAAGCCTAAACTCTCGATTGTGAACCAGTTTAGGTTTAAGGGCTTCCTGAATCAAATGTAGTGGGTCGCTGGTTTTCTCAGTGGTTTTTTCTCCTGTTTTTTCATTTTGGATTGTTGCTTGTCCATTTTTGGCTTGAATTGTCATTGTTGGTGAGAAACCGATGAAGGAGTATTGGGCTAATTTTTTGGGGCCTTCGATGGATTCAAGGAAGTATGCGTTTTTGTAGTGGCTTTGGAGTTTTGAAAAGATTTCAAACGGTTGTTGGGTGTAGGAGGCTTTTTTGTAGGTTATGGGGTAAGCTTGTTTAATGGTTGCTGTTGTTTGGGGCGTTTGTACGCCAAAGGCAATTCCTCATTTTGTTTGTGCTCCTGTCAGTTCAGAAGCATACAGCAATGTTTTATTTAAGCCTTATTTGTACAGTTATGTACACTTAACGATTGAGTGCACCCGTCATCCAATCAAAATACCCCTTAGACCCATCAACAATAGGCACCGCCAAAACCTCAGGCACCTCATAACTATGCAAAACCCTAACCCGCGACTCCAAAGCAGCAAACAAGTCCGCCCTCGACTTCATAATCATCAAGTACTCTTCAGCTGAATCGATTTTTCCGTTCCAATGAAAATGCGAAGATACAGGTCCCAAAATGTTGGCGCATGCAATAAGGCGTTCACTTAGCAGGGTTTGCGCGATTTTTTCTGCTTCAGATTTGCTTGATGTTGTAACATAAACCATAATGTAGCCGTTCAAAACTAAGAAACCTCATTTCTTGATTATTTTTGTTTAGGGCGTTAAAACTGTTTTGTTGCTTGTTAAACAGATTTAAACTTCAATGACAACAATATAAGCATAGAAGGGATTTTGCAGTGAAAGAGGAACAGCTAAATATTTTAAAACTTATGAGCCAAGTCACAAGCCGCATGGACTTAACCATGTTTGCCCAAAAAGTCAATCTTGACCCCGCTGATGCCATGGCAAACGTTCAAGAACTCACGCAAAAAGGGTTAGTTCGTAAAACCGGTGGCGGTTACGGTGTAACTGTTAAAGGAAAAGCTGCAATTAAAGCCTTCACGCCTGTGCCAGAAGAAAAAGCTTTCCACTTTTACACCAGAATCGGGTACCCCACTGTCTATAGTGCGCAAAGCCTCTCAGACTTTTACAATGTAGCTAAGCAAATTGGCGAGGACAGCATTGAATTCCATTTGTCTCGTGGCGACTTTGAGAAGTGGATGGCTGATGTTCTTGATGACGCTGAATTGGCAGAAAAGATTGAAAACCTCACGAAAGAAAACCCGAAACCTGAACAGGTCCGAAAAGAGCTCCTAAAGGTTATTGACCAAAAATATGGGCTTAAAGATTTGCTTTAAGACCTTGGTTTTCTTCTTCCAGTTGCTTGCGCCACTCAGGGACTTTTATTTCAGATTTACTGTCCCATAAGTCATACGGTTTAATGTCAAGAACTGGGCTGTCATTGTAAGCGTCCAAGCCTCGAACAGTTAAAATTGAGCCTTCAATTTTAAGCAACTCCACAACGGTTAAACCAATCTGGTTTGGGCGCAGACTGGTGCGGGTTGCGTATACACCTACAAGCGGCAATTCCGTTCGTCCTTGGGGATGAATTTTGAACGGTAACTCTTCATTGGTGATTTGGTTTAGGTAAAATAGCACAAAAATGTGCGAAAACTCTGCTAACCCTTCTAAAGCTTCTGTTAAATCTTCTCGAAGCTCGATTTTGGAAACAAGATTTCTGTTTTTAACTTCGTTTCCTTCCCCGATAGTTCTAACAAAACCAATGGGTTGCAGTACAATAGGTTCCTTGGAGCCCATAACCAATCACTTCAAACTAAAGCGCTTAACCTATAAAGCATTTTCCCAAAACACCTTTTCCACGCATTTATGGTTTGAAAAGCAGTCATTACGAACCTACCCCCCTATAGGTTTTGCATAGATATCCTATTTGGAGCCTAATAGTTTGAGTTGAAAGTAAAGCAACGAGTTGAAGATAGATTATCTTTTTATTTGGCCGCCAAAACCGCTAAGGGGCACTTGAAGTAGCCAGTAAAACATGAAGACTGGATAAAACAGGGCATACGCATACATGTGTGAATGAAGTAAACCGCATTTAAATTCGACGATGGCTTGGTCTACTGCGTTTTTGGGACTCCAGTTTGTCGGTGGCTTATAATGCAGACAGTAAATGTTACTGCCCACAACTGCTTTGTACCCTTGTTTTTCAATCCAACGAATAAGATAAGCATCTTCAAAGGCATGCAGTTCAAAGGGTATATGTAAACCATCTAACGCGGTTTTTCGAATAAGCGTGTCATGTGTACCTCCTCTCAAACAGAAGCCTTGACGGGCAATCATACTTTCCAAAAGCAGAAACCATTTTTGTTTTACGTTTGGGATAACATCAATATTAATGCCCCACACTGCGCCGACGCCTTGCTGCATTTCGACGAAGGCTTTCTTGAACCAGCCTCTGCACAAGATAACGTCGCTGTCGATAAAAGCAAAGTATTCGGTGGTGACGTATTGTATGCCTGTTTCACGTGCGCTGGCACGCGTGCCTTTTTCTTGTATAATTTTTATGTTACCGTGTTTTTGGTTGAATTTTTCTAAAATCTCTATAGTGCGGTCGGTTGAGTAGCCGTCAACAACGATTAACTGGTGAACAGGTACGTTGGCGTAGATTGAGTTTAAGCATTTTGTGAGAAGGTACTCACTGTTTTTTGTTAGCAGTACCACGTCAGCTTGCGTTAAAGAGCCATTCAAGGTTAACACGCCAAATTGTTTGCATATAGAGGGCATTAAAATAATAAGGTATTCCCAGAAGATTATTTGCCGTTGGCGAAAAACTGGTAAAATGAGTAGCCAGTGTAGAAACCGTAAGCTAAAAGAAGTTTCGAAATCAAACGTGGACTACCCAAACGCAATGCTTCAGCGACCAAGTTAAGGCTACCTTTTAAAGTCCACACGGAGTCAGGTCTATAATGAATACAGAAGGGGTCGTAACATGCGATTACCTTGTAGCCTTTGCGGGTTATGTGGTCTTTTATGTATGCGTCCTCAAAAACGTGAAGTTCGCAGGGAATTTTTATATCTTTTACAGTTGATGCAAGTATTAGGGTATCATGGGTGCCCCCTCGAACTTCAAAAATTTTGCGGGTTACTATCAAGAAAAGTTTTAGCATCTTAGGGTTTTTCAATGTGGACCATACTTCGGTGCCCCAGACGGCGCCAACATTTGAGGTAATGTGTTTTGTGGCTTTCTGGAACCAACCGGGAGAGAGGACTACGTCGCTATCTATGAACATGAACCATTTAGTTTGAACTGTCATAATGCCTTTTTGTCGAGCTGAAGCTCTATTGCCATTATCAAAAATTACTGTTACGTTTTGATACTTTTTGTTATAAGTTTCCACAATAGCAAGAGTATCATCAGTAGAGTATCCGTCAACTACAATTAACTGGTGGACTGGAACATTATGGTAAAGTGAATCCAAGCATTTGACTAGTGCTCGCTCACTATTTTTTGTTAGCAGAACAACGTCAATCGAATCCACCATTTTAACCCAGCTTCTTTTCAGTGTACACTCGCATTTATGCCTATAAGGTTTAGCCGAATAAACATTGTAAAAGCGTTAAAGACAGTTAAAACGCATCAAACAGGTGAACTTTAATAATTGTTTTTATAGTCAAGATTTGATTAAGTGTTAATATCAAAATTTAAGCGGCTAGTGACTCTATTTGGTAACAGGAGCAAAAAAAGCAGCAAAAATAGCGGCACGTTCACTGGTTCATGGCAAACCACACCATGCGCAGTGGCTTATTACAAGAAAATGCAATTACCAATGCTTAGGCTGCAACGTGTGGAAAGAACAGGATAAAAACGAGCTTTCAACAGAAGAAATTATAAGAGGTTTAGACATCCTTAAGGAGGCAGGCATTATTGAGCTTGTTCTTTCTGGTGGCAACCCGCTCTTACGTGGAGATATCGGTGAAATTATTGATTATGCTTCAGACAAGTTTGTAGTCACTGTTTGTGATAACGGTAGCATTGCAGCTAAAAAGATTGACCTTTTAAGAAAAGTTGACTTTGTCGCCATATCAATTGACAGCCTTGATGAGAAAAAGCATGATTACATGAAAAATGTTCCCGGCTCATGGAAAACCTCTATGCAAGCTGTTGAAACCCTGCATAAAGAAGGCGTAAAAGTCAGCGTTACCCCAACGATTTCTCAGAAAAATCTTTACGAAATTCCTGATATAACAAACTATTTCACAAAAAAGGGCATTCCTGTTTGGTACTGCCTTTATTCGTATGACATGACTGGGGACCCAGACCAGTTGTTCCGTATAGGTAAAGCTAACGATGAATACATAATAACCGATAAAGAAGCCATGGTTAAACTCTGCGATACTTTAATGGAAATGAAAAGGACAAATAAACTCATTTTGATGACGAATAAATTGTTTAAAACATTAAGAAGCCTCTATGCTGAAGACAAACGAACATGGAATTGTAAGGCACTCCAAAGCTTCCTTGTAGTCGATCATATAGGCAGGGTTGCAGGATGCCATAACCACACTTTTGCTGGGTCAATTTTTGATTTACCCAAAATATGGAAAAGCGAAAAATTTAACGAACTACGTGAACAGTACAAAACTTGCACTCAATGCACGTATCTTTGTTATGTGTTCTACTCGCTGTATGGTTCACCATCAGGGCACTTGGCGTTAGCAATGGATCAATGGAAGAACACGGCTCTTCTACTTAAAAAAGAGAAGAGTTAAACTTCCAAATTGGTTAAAGAATCAAAAACGTCAGATATATTTGCGTTTAAGGCTTTCGAGCTAAATTCAGGCTCTCTTTTGGCTTGCAATAGCACGCCTGTTTTAAAGCCAACGATTTCTCTGGGTCCTGCATCTTTTGGTTTTTTAAGTTCTAACAAAGCTGGCGTAAAAAGCGCGATAACAATTATCACTGTGAAGCATAAGAACACAAAGAATTGCTCCATACGTCCTTCTCCTTCCCTTAGCTGAGTGGTATCGTCTAGTTTTAAATATAAAATTTTCCTTTTCCTGAATGTTCGGTTTTCGCCCAGTTGCCGCGTTGTCCTCTTGCCCTATCAGTGACTAGGTCGATTAATGCTTTTGTGCAAATTAGCATGTTATAAAAGAAAGCGAAAACCAAAAGTGGCGCCAACCAGTGAAGACGTTTTCTTCCATCCAGATAAGCGCCGATTCCAACTTCAAAGAAGGGTGCAAAGTTGCCTACAAAACTGTAAAGTAGAATGGGGACTGAAAACCACAGTGTGCCAGCAACTGGTGTGCTACAAAATATTAATGGTATCCCCAAAAAAAGTGAAGCTAAACATAGTACAGGTAAAAAGTATATGTTTAATAAAAGCAAACCATCAACTTTCTGTTTTAGATTCAGTTTGCGGCTTTTCAGTACTTTTAATGAATATTTGAAACAGACCTGCATGTGCCCGCGAGCCCACCTGTGCCGTTGGCGCCAATAAGCACGCCAAGTGTTCACCGCTTCCTCGTAGCATTCAGCTTCTCCTATGTAACGAACTTTATAGCCTCTAAGAATAACTAAAAAAGTTAAGTCAGTGTCTTCAGCGAGCATTGATTCGTCAAAACCGCCTGCATTTGCAATAATGCTTCTTCTAAAACCACCGACTGTCCCTCCGAATTGGGGTATAAGACCTAAGATATCTCTTGCTTCTTGGTCAACACGGTAGCCACTTATCCGTTCAAGTGAAATCATTCGAGTAACCAAATTTTCAGGTTCATTCATCACGACTGGTCTACCTTGAACTGCACCAACTTTGGGGTCACTAAATGGTTGTACAAGTTTTTCAACTATTTCTTGTTGCGGCAGGTAATCTGCATCAAAGCAAAGAACGATTTCACCTGTTGAATGTTCAAGGGCATGGTTTAATGCGGCTGCTTTGCCTTTACCGCCTTCATTTTTGTTGCGGTGAAGGACTTTTATGAATGAAAAAGCTTTAGAGCACTCGTCGGCTATTTGCCCAGTTTCGTCTGTCGAGGCATCGTCTATTATGATTATTTCAAGTTTGTTTTTGGGGTAAGTTAACTGTGACATTTGCTGTATCACTTTACCTATCACATGTTCTTCATTATGCGCCGGCACGAGAATTGTGACTGTAGGTTCAAAAGGTGCATGAGCGGTTACGGTTTTGGGTTTTGGATTTTTTGAAGATTTTAGAACTGTAAAAGTGAATAGGTAGTGACGGATTAAATAGGCAATAATTAAGAGTGTAACAAAACCGAAAAACAGCTGTAGCAGAATAACCAGCAAGTTTAAGCCTCAAATGATTTTGATTCTATAAAGAAACTTATACTTAAAGACCAAAAAGGCACTACCCACAGCAGGTTTAGGAAAGGAAACGCCAGAGTATATAGGGCATTGAATTGGTTTTGGCATGCATCTCCAAAATATTGAAGTCCAGCACAAGAAAAAAGAAAGAACACCATGTTGCAGCCGAGCCCTAAAACATTTCCTACAGCTAAAAAGAACGTTTTTTTCAGTAAAGAGCCTTTTAATTGAAAAATTAGTGAAGTGAAAAGCAAGTTAAAAATTAGCAGAGTTATGGTTGATTCAATATTGACAAACCTAAAAGACGCTATTAAACATAAGGTAATAGCGATGGCTATTAGAATTGCAGTTAACGCCTCGTGAATCTTCAGTTTCCTTCTCCTCTCCCCCTAAGGTATGAAGTTTGAAGTGAGAAGGTAATGGCAATCGTTTAGCTATTAAATTTTTAGAAAAGCTTTTATGCTGTTCAATGCAGTTTTTTGCTTTTCAGGTAGATTGACAAGCACAAACTGTATTGTCAATAACTCTGCATAGAACATCAAAAACTTGGTCAGCGTTCAAGTTGTCAGTGTCTAAAATAAAATTAAAGGGAGTAAAATCTTCGCCTAAATCAAAACCGTAAAGATTCTTGTAAATTGCCTTTGTTTGGGCTTCCTTCTCCTTCAGCACAGCGTAAGCTTGCTCAAGGGTCAGTTTGTCACGTTCAGCCACCCTTGCTGCACGCTTATCTAAAGACGCCATTAACCAGATTTTGAAGCCGTCTTTAAGAAGCCAAGGCATAGTCCAACTGTCAAGCAGTACATTGCCCAGTTTAGCGTAGCTAAGCAGTTTACTGTCTACTTTTTTGTCAAACTGGGGGTCTTTAACACGTTTCTCAAGGAAACTTAAACCGTCTGGGCTTTCCCACCAACCTTCACCAGTTACTTCGTAGCC
The DNA here is from genome assembly GCA_042296865.1 of Bathyarchaeia archaeon. Classification (GTDB taxonomy): domain Archaea; phylum Thermoproteota; class Bathyarchaeia; order Bathyarchaeales; family Bathycorpusculaceae; genus Bathycorpusculum. The sequence continues at coordinate 1,560,939 of CP170178.1, forward strand.
GGTTTCTTTAGCTAATTCTTTGAGAGCGTCGCCGCCCGAGTAGCATTTGAGGCTGTATCTTTTTGCTATTTTTTTGGATAACGTGCTTTTGCCTGTTCCAGCCATTCCACAAATACAGAGAATAATGGGTTTACTGACAACGCATTGAAGATTGTTACTTGTAGACATGAGCGTTACCTCTGCTTATTCAATAGGCATTGTGCCTAGGATGCGTTGCATTAGTAACCCAAGAAAGAATGACGCCATCGGGTACCAGTAAATTACAGAGATGGGTCCAAAGCCGGGCACGTAAGCTACAGGGGTGCTTCCAAACAGAGGTATCAGAACAAACCACCAAACGACAATGTAGACAAACGAAATGCCTAACTGAACCATTTGAGGTTTAGCCATTTGAGCGGTCATGCTGTTTATTTGTGACTGCTTTTTCTTGATTTTCTCCATTTGTTTTTTGTCACTTGAACGTGCGGCAGCCATGCTTTCTTTACGGAATTCAGCTATTTCTTTTTGCATTGTACGGTATTTGTCCCATCCAATGAAGTAGCTGATAAGTGCCCTGTTGACTGTGGTGTTAATGATTGCAATTACAAGCGCAATAGCCATGATTACTACTGTTGCAACGGGTAGGGTTGCAATCCATGATAACTCTGGTGCCGACATTCTCATTCACTTAAAGTACTTATTGTGTATCCGTATCCTTCTTCCTTGTTAATAACCATTTTTACTGATTTTACGTTCAATAGGCATTTTCTTCCCAACTTAAAATTTATTTGATCTAAAAAGGGGCACTATAATAGGTTTGGAAAACGGTTAATGCCTGATAACGTTGAAGTAGGTAGGTAATTATTAAAAGAGTAAGCTACAGATTAAGTAAAGAGGCAAAAAAATAAATGGCGACCGATGACCTACAGTCCTTACTTGCAAAGTTTGTAAGAACCAACGCGAACGTCGCCGATATACAGTGGGACAGAAGGATGAGCCCACGCTTACTGTTCAATCCTTACTCAAAAGAATATGAAGAAAAAAAGAAATCTGCACATTACTTTTTGCTTGCAGCAGCCATACTTGATGATCAAATGGTGGGTTTTTCGGAAAACGCCAGAAACCTGCTTATTAATTTACACGAAAGATTCGGAACCACCCGTCTTTTTGAAATTACCAAACCTCATCTTTTTTGCGAAGAAATAGTAAAATATGGATTTTACAATTTTCTTGGTCCAAGAAAAGATGCCATTCCTGAAACTTTAGCGGCAGTAAACATCTTTGTAAAGTTCAAAGCTGAAAGAGACTTAATCCGTTACTCACTAAAATTCTCCAAACCTAAAGAATATGTTGAAGAATTAACCCGAAGTATCGAACGGATGAGAGGCATCCATAAGGATAAAGCTTGGACTTACATGCGTTGGATGGTACGTCCCGAACCTGACCTTGAAATTTTTAAACATTTCTCGCCAGAAGATCTAATGGTTCCTTTAACAAGAGAAAACGCAAGCGTCGCAATAAGTTTGGGTTTGATAAACTCGACTGCACCGTACATATGGAAAGACGAAACCGCCGCCGTAAAAGCGCAACTAAAAATCACTGAATATGCCAAACGTATTTTTCCTCGCGATCCTGCCAAAGCGGATTACCCTTTTTTCCTTTTGGGCAGATGGCTTAAACGTAAAAACCTTAACCGAAGCACCCTAAAAGAGGCGCTACAGTTTTTTGAGCAAATCCAGAAAGTTACTGGTCAACCGCAGGTGCATTATCAGAAGTTGAGTCGTTACAAGAGCGGTTGGGAAAAAGAAACAGCTCGGATGCTTATGCGGATGCATATTCCGTATGGTTATGAAACAATTACTTTTCCGCTGCCCGGTGACAAGTATACGCCGGATTTTATTTTAGACAAGGAAGTTAATGGTAGAAGAATAATTCTTGAACCACATTACGAGATGAGTCTAAAACAGTCTTCAAAGTATTCCTTGTTTAAACAAACCTATGGTCACAAGTTCATGCTTATTTTGCTTTTAAAAAACGATTTGATTTCTTTCTTTAATAAAAGAAACATTTTAACCAGCGACGTCTGCGATGATGTGTGGCCGATAGAATTTGTAGGTTTACTTGTAGACAAGATTAAGTCTGGCGAGTATGGACAAGACAAAAAATAACTCTTTTGTCAAATTAACAAGTAAACGGGTCGTGTCTTTAGAAACAGTTTACAAAATTCTCTCGAAAAAAGAATTGGTTTGAGGCTTTAAAAAGCCTAAGGGGTTTAGTCGCCCAGTATTCTTCTGAACGCTGGGAACATTTCTGCGGCACGTTCACGCATCAACAGTTCATAGTACTGATAGATAATGCCTACTGACAGTAAGATACCGGTGCCTGAACCGTAAACGCCAGCATAGTCTGCTAAACCAGCTATTAAACCAACAATTATACCGCCGAGCACTGTTACTACTGGAATGTACCGTTTCAGTATCTGCTCAATTGGTCTTTCACTGCGTCTGTAGCCTGGAATTTGCATGCCGCTGTCCATTAGTTGCTTTGCCACTTTGCTGGGACCTAATCCGCCGACTTCAAGCCAAATTAGCGAGAAGATGGCACAGAAAGCCACCAATATGGCAAGGTAACCTGCCGCGCGTAACGGATCCATACCAACGTTGATGATGCCGTTTGGCGGTGACATGAATTTCGCTAAGCCGCCAACGTTCACAACTGACGTTGAGACTGTTCCGTCAGTAGCTGTTGTTGAAGTGAGGTTGTAGTCGCCGAAGATTTGGAAGAACAGATTTGTGCCTGGTGCAGGTTGTCCGAACTGTGACCATAGTAGTTGTGTGAAGAAGAATACGTTTGCGAAGAGTGCGCTGGCGAAGATGACTGGCAAGTTGCTGACGTAGAGTAGTTTGATTGGGTATCTGCTGCGGAAGCCTTTGTAACCTGCATACGTCATTGGTAATTCAATGCGGACGCCTTGCATGTAAATGATTACTATGAATGTAATGATGGTTGCAATGAAGCCGATGAATGATGGATAGAATCCGCTGGCGGTTCCAACTACCCAGTCAAAAGTGGTTATAGCACCAGCGAGCAGGTCGTTTAATGCGCCCACGAATAAGCCGTTTGTTGGCGAAAACATTGACCAGAAAATGTTCTGGGCAACACCTGCCATGATGAATAAGCTTATACCGCTGCCTAAACCCCATCCTTTTTGGACAAGTTCGTCTAGAAGCATCACAACTATACCCGCGGCTAACAACTGGAAGAATATAACAATCATTACTGTTGCAGTGATTGAACCATACATGCCGCTGAGAATATATGCGCCCGCTTGGACGCCGGTTAATACGATGGAGAAAACTTTGCTTGCTGAAGTAAAGAGTCCTCTATCCTCAGGGTTGGACATGTCACATTTAATAATTGATGAACCAACAAGCAACTGAAGAATCAGTCCAGCCGTCACAATTGGACCGATACCAAGCTCCATTAAAGTTCCTTGGTTGGAAGCAAAAATAACTCGAAGTTGACCAAACCGGTCTTGTGCGCTTTCACTGATCCCGTAGAGGGGAATTTCAGTCATAACTAGGAAAATGATTAGAACAAGCGCAGTCCAGAAGATTTTCTCGTTGAAAGAAACTTTACGTGCAGGTTTTTTTATTTCAAGCAGTACTCTGCCTACTGGTTTGAATAGGCTTAGGAATCTTCCGGCCATTTGTCAGCTTTACTCTCCGTTCTCTTGGGAGACCGTGATTACTTTTCCGCCTGCTTGAACGATTTTTTCTTGGGCTGATTTGGAGCAGGTTGGTACTGTAACAGTGAGGGATTTAGTGATTTTTCCTGTGCCCAACAGTTTAGTGTAACCCAACTCTGTCAAGTTGACTGTACCGTTTTCTGATAGGTCAATCAGTTTTTGCAGGTTGATTACGTTTTCTTTCCTGTTAAGGCTTTGTGGAGATGTAAAGCCGTGTCTTCCGAAATAGTCTGGTTCGGAAGTAACTACTTTGCTCCAAAGGTGTTTATGGCGACCAACTTTTCGGTTGCCTTTGCTGCCTGCGTCTCGGTGTTGCCCGATTCTTCCGTAACCTTGTGTTCTTGAACCTCTTGTTTTCCGTATTTTTCTAAGTTTATGAGGCATATTCTAATCCGCTTCTCTTTATTGTTTGTTAATTGTTTGAGGATTTTCTGCTTTCTTTAACTTTATTTCCAGTACGCCGTTCTTGAAAGTCGTGTGGATATCGCTGGGAATGACTACCTTCGGCAGATTTAAACTTTTATAGTATCTGCGCTCTTTTGATTTCGCCGACAGCGTAATTTTCTGGTCTTTCACATTTATTTTGAAGGATTCCTTATTAAAGCCTGCGATTTCTGCAACTATAGTTATCCAATTGTTTTCTTGAAAAATATCAATTAACGGTTTTGGGTCTACGAATTTGCGCTTGCTAAAGCTTTTGGGGGCCCTAAAACTTTGGCTAGAACGGACGCTTTTTGTTGGTTTTATGGTTTCAATTCGCAGGGTTTTTGGTTTGCTTTTAACCGGTTTCTTTGCACCTAAATCATCGTTAAGGTCTAGCCACTTACGATTTTTAGTGCTTCTACGCCATTTTGCACTCATTTTTCCCCCTCCAATTTACCTAACGGATTTCTAAATCGATATTATAAAACATATCGCACATCAAGGGACAAAAAAACCCTGCACAACAACAGCAGAACCCACACTTAAAAATAAATAAACCCCTGCAAGAAACTACCGAAGAGACAAGTAAACAAGTGCTCAAACACCAGTCGCAAAGCAAACGCCAAGAATTCAACAACTATAGTAGACCCAAGTTTTACTGTTTAACCCTTATTTCCAAAATCACCTCGTAAGGAAACTTTCCATCCATATCAGGAAACAATTTTGCGCTGTAAGACCCGTTTTTAAAAATTAACGGATAATTCTTAACAAAAATCTTAGTAAATTGCTCAAGAGTGCATGATGCTTGAATACACTGTGTTTCTTCTTCCGTTGAAGACATTTCAATCAACTCAGAACTATTTTGTAAATTTTGTTTTTAAGTTATTCGATAAAGCAGGCAACAAAACTACAGGTTTTCAACATGCTAATGGTTCAAAAATCAGTCATTACGGACCTACCCCCCTTAGTGATTCAGCAATTTCCTGTTAGAACAAACATTTTTTGAAAACTTAGGGAATCCAAGGAATCCAATTGTAACTAAATTCTTTAATCAAGCCATAAGGCAACAGATAGAGCAGAACACATACCCCACTAACCAACAATACCGTAAACAATAACTCAGGAATCCTCGCGGGATTCTTAATTGGTAACAAAAAAGGAACCCGTTGCTTGTATTCTTTGAAGTCGCCGAATTTTTTGGATAAACTGCGCTCTTCAATTGCGGCAAAGGCAATGTAGCCTATAACCTGCAAAAACCATAGCACTGCAAGCTCAAACGCGCCAATATGCTGTATGCCCATTGCAAACGGGGTCCCAATTAATTCCCAGCCTTCAGTGGTAGATAAGGTCTTAATTGTTAGACCAAGCGTCATAATGATTATTCCTAAAAACTGGGGATGCCTACTTTTCGAATACAAACCCTTACTAAACAAGCCCAACTTCTCACGATGATACTTAACCCATTGAATAAATGAAATACAGAAAATAATCAACCCAAAATAAAAAACCATGGTGCCAAAGAAACTTGCTTTGGTAAAAAGGAAGATTACCCCTAAATTAGCTAAAAGATTTTGTTGCCCCATAGAAGTAAAGGGTAAATAAACCAGCAAAGGCGCAATCATGAAACCATAAAAACCAACCACGGGAGTTAATTGTGTAACTCCAAAAATCAATACCGCTACTAAACCCTTGAAAAGAGAAACCAGTTTACCCCTCAGACCTAACAAACTTTTTGCCTGATTCCCACATATAACGCTTTGTTTTATTAAATTTTATCAAAACAACCTACCCCTATAGGTTACTGCAATGAGTTTCTAATAGAAGCCTAATAGGTTAGTTAAAAATTTGGCAAAGCCCTATCCATAACAGCAATCTTAACAGTTCAGAAACACTACCGTACAATCGTCGTTGGATATAAACAAGGAATTATGCCGCATTAAACTGACTTATTTCTTGTTAGTTGTTATTTCCAGTATGCAGTCACAAATTTTTAACTTCAAGATTGAGCTTTTGTGGTTGGTGAATTTTTTTGTCACATCCTAACAATTTTAAGGCTACACCAGAAACTTCTAATCCACAACGCACAGTTCTACCCATACCAGACAAACCATATAAAGGCTTAATTGTTTATGACGCAAAAAACGCGGATGCCAAGTTTCCGCCAATCCAACCAGTAAAAGCACCCAGAAAAGCACCCAACATTGTTTTGGTTTTGCTTGATGACGTTGGTTTTGGTGCTTCAAGCGCTTTTGGCGGACCAATCAACACGCCTGTTGCAGAAGCACTTGGAACTGACGGGTTAAAATACACAAGATTCCACACAACTGCACTTTGCTCGCCAACACGCGCAGCAATTCTCACAGGACGCAATCATCACACTGTCGGAATGGGCGCCATAACAGAAATCGCCACATCAGCACCGGGCTACAATTCTATGAGGCCCAACTACTGTGCACCTTTAGCTAAAATTTTAAAATACAACGGCTACTCGACCGCGCATTTCGGTAAATGCCACGAAGTGCCTGTGTGGGAAACAGGCCCAATTGGACCTTTTGATCATTGGCCAACCTTTTCGGGTTTTGAAAAATTCTATGGCTTTGTCGCAGGAGAAACTAGCCAATGGTTTCCAGAAGTATACGATGGCCGCGCCAGAGTTACCTTGCCAAATGACCCCAATTACCATTTCCTTACAGACATGACTGACCAAGCAATCAATTGGATTCGCACACAAAAAGCCATTGCACCCGAAAAACCGTTTTTCGTCTATTTCGCTCCTGGAGCAACTCATGCACCACATCATGTTCCCAAAGAGTGGGCAGACAAATACAAGGGCAAATTTGATGACGGTTGGGACAAGCTTCGTGAACGAACATTTGAGCAGCAAAAAAAGTTGGGCGTTATTCCTAAAGATGCAAAACTTACCAAGCGACATAAGGAGATTCCTTCTTGGGATGAAATGCCTGAAGCGCTTAAACCGGTGTTGCGGCGGGAAATGGAGGTTTACGCTGGATTCTTGGAATTTACTGACTTCAATGTTGGCAGGTTGATGGATTCATTAAAAGACTCAGGTATTTTGGATGATACGTTGGTCTTTTACATTATAGGCGATAACGGGGCGTCTGCTGAGGGCACTTTGAATGGCACGTTTAATGAGATGACTAATTTTAACGGTGCAGCGGCTTTGGAAACACCTCAGTACCTTATGGAGCACTTAGATGAGTTTGGTGGACCAACATCGTATAACCATTACGCGGTAGGATGGGCGCATGCAATGTGTTGTCCTTACCAATGGACCAAACAGGTTGCTTCACATTTTGGCGGTACCAGAAACGGTTTAATCATCCATTGGCCCAAAGGCATCAAAGCAAAAAATGAACTCCGCAGCCAATTCCACCATGTAATAGATATTGCACCCACCATTCTTGAAATCGCCGGTATTCCTGAACCCGAGTTTGTAGAAGGTGTTATGCAGAAGTCTATGGAGGGTTTCAGCATGGCTTATTCCTTTGACGACATAGAAGCGCTTGATCGTCATGATGTGCAGTATTTTGAAATGTTTGGCAACCGAGGAATTTACTATAAAGGTTGGACGGCAGTTACTAAGCATCGTACGCCTTGGCAATTGGTGGGTCAGCAGACGGTGGCTTTTGATGATGACAACTGGGAACTTTATGATACCACAAAAGACTGGACTCAAACCGACGATTTATCTAAACAGAACCCAGAAATGCTTCATGAACTGCAACGACAGTGGCTGATTGAAGCAACACGTTACAATGTCCTGCCGATGGATGACCGTGCGTTGGAACGTTTTAATCCACAACTTGCTGGCAGACCAAAAATGGTGGAAGGCAACATTCAATTCTTGTATCCTGGAATGGTGCTTAATGAAAGCGGCGTGATTGACATAAAAAACAAGTCGCATTCTATTCTGGCTGAGATTGAGGTTCCTGAATCAGGTGCTGAAGGCGTGGTTGTTGCGCAAGGCGCTAATTTTGGCGGTTGGGGATTATACTTCTTTAAGGGGCACCTAAAGTATGTCTACAACTTTTTAGGTTTAGCTCTTTACAGTGTTGAAGCGCCAAACATTATGCCTTCAGGGAAGCATCAGGTCAGCATGGATTTCAACTATGACGGCGGCGGTTTAGGGAAAGGCGGCACAGCAACCTTGTTTATTGATAACAATAAAGTGGCGCAAGGCAAACTGGAACATACCGCAGCAATCATTTTTTCAGCTGACTCTACATGCATGGTCGGCGACAAAATCGGCGCACCCATCTCAAGCGACTTCAAAGACAAAAGCAACAAGTTTAACGGTAAAATCAGTTGGGTACGTATCGAAACAGGAACAGAAGAAACGATAAGGCAAATCAGCCCCGAAGAATGGGTCAGGGTGCACATGTCCATACAGTAAAAAAGCGCTTTTTGCTCTGGAAAACTGTCAATAGCACCTACCCCCCTATAGGTTTCTGCATAGATCTGCTATTTGTATCCTAATAGGCTGGTTTACTTTTTAAAGCGTGAAAACTAAAAAATACATATAATTCTTAGCTATCTAAGCGTTTTAGGTTTTTCTTCTTGCGCCACAGTTGGGGCAGAAGATGGCGGTTTGGGGCATTAGCGAGCCGCAGTACCCGCATGGGATGAGAACAATTTCTTTGACTACTTCCTTGATAACTGGCGCATATGTTGTGGCAGCGACTATGGGTTTTTCGATAAGAACTTCATAGGTTTCTGTGTGGATGTCTGGGCGGCCTTTAACGTCAAAAGTGGAGGTCAGGTACCATTTTACGTAGCGGTCTATGCTGTAGCAGGTTTCTTTAGCAGCGGTCGGAACCAGCAACGCGAACGTGCAGGTTTGGTTTAACCCTTGGGCAAGATGACAGTTTTGGTAGAAAACGTGTTTTGCACGGTAAATTTCGCCTTGGTCCCAGTAGTCGGATTGATGGGTGCCATATTGACTGCTTGTAACGCGGGTTTTTTTGACGCTTTCATTACAGGTTAAAACAACAGAGACATCTGTTACATCGATTTCTTCTTGGCTGATGATTGTTGCTTGGCCGCGGATTTGTTCGCCTAACAGGAACTTGCTTTTTTCAAGTGTTAGGTCTATTTTGGCTTTAGGAGTGTAAACTTTGTTGGATAGCCATTTACGGAAGCTCATTTGCCCTTCTTTAAGAAGAATCAGCTTTAAAATGTTTGGTTAAACCAAGCTAAACCATTAAAATAACAAGCTTAAACTAAAAAAATATACAAAAAGGAAAAACGCTGATTGTTTAAATCATGCGTTGGACTAAGGCGTTGATGGCTTCGCCGCGGTATCCTGCTTCGCCGCCAGCTCTAAAAGCCTTCTTAACGTTGCCTTTGAAGCCTTTTGATGGCGGATGCAGTTTAAAGATTGGAGTCATAAACGGTAGTTTACCATGTTCTGCTTTGCCAGTTATGATTGCATCAGCGAGTTCTTCGAAGGTTTTGAAGCCAAGTTTTTCAAGGTATTCAGCGTCAAGTTTTTTGTTACCTGCGAGGCGTGCTCTTTTTTCAAGCATTGCTTTGAGGGTTTCTTTTGTGACTTCTCCCCAAGTGACGTAACTGTTGATTTTTTGCAGCATACCCTTGTAGGATGGGCGGTCGTCAATGATGATTGCGTGGTTAGTGTGGTCTAAATGAAGCAGTGAAAGAGTATCGCGTGCTTCGTTTTGTGCGCTTACTGTTCCGCGGATGCGGACAACTGCGATTACTTTGTTTTGTTCTGTTTGTTGTGCCATTTTACTTCACCCAGTCGGCTGTTGTAATGAGATTATACGTTTTGCGTAAGCCGTCAAAGATTGCACATGCATATGATGGAACAGTTCGTGTTGAACCAAAGCTTCTCATCCAAAGATCCTTTACGCCTGCTAAGCCAAAGATTGTTTTTGCAACTTCGCTTGAAACAAGCCCCAGACCTCTTGGACCTGGAACAATCACGACACGGACACCACCGCATTTGCCTTCAACTTGGAAGGGTACGCTGTGGGTTTGTCCGCAGCTGCATTCCCAACTGCCGCAGCCACGTTTAACTGGAACAATGTTTAGGCGCGCGTTTGCTGCTGCTTTCTCGATTGCATTGCGCACTTGACCGGCTTTGCCGTTGCCAAGGCCAATGTATCCGTCTCTGTTGCCGACGGCAACGATTGCTTTGAAACGTGATTTTTCGCCTGCGTCAGTTTGTTTCTGAACCAAGTTAACGTTGATGACTTCTTCCTGAATGTCTGGAAGTAGCGCGTCAACGATTTGTGGCTCTGAAATTTTTATGCCGCTAAGGAACAAATCTTCCATTGTGGTAATCTTGCCTTCTTGGATCATCTTGCCGAGACGGGTTTTTGGAACCCATTCTTCAAGATTAACTTGATGTCTTTCACGATCTCCTCGTTGTTGTCTACTCATTCTTTCTTCTCACCTTTAAATGACGCAACAATGTCAGCTTTAACTTTTGTAAAGTGCTCAGGCAACTTTTCTGGAGCAACACCTGCTGCCAAGTACGCTGAAAACTTTTGGTTGTACTCGTCAGAGCCAACGCCTAGTTCTTTTGCGTACTTTGCAATTTGGTCACCCTTTATGCGTTGTTTAACAATTTTTTCTTCACTGTGAGGAACATCAACGCCTGCATCGACTACACCGCTAAGCATGGCAAAGATTCTTGCGCCCTTTGTCGGGGAAACAAGACCAGTGTCCAAGATTGCTTCTTCAACTCCTTTGCTTTTAGCTTTCAAACCGCAAAGCAAGCCAGTCAGGTATGCTGCTGGAATGTTGCCTGTTGGAGCTTTCCAACCGAACAGTTTACCAAGTTCTTTGCTGTTTGCAGCTGCCAAGACGAAGTCGCCTGACGGTTTTGCTTGAATGATTTGAACGGTAGCGTTCTTTAATGAACCTCTTGCGACGAGGCGTGGTTTACCTGAAATAACCAGGCCTTTTCGGGCTTGGTAATCAGTTTTTCCTTCGCGTCTACGTCGCAGTTGTACACGGTAATTTGCGTTTCTTGCCATCTTAACGTTTCCTCCATAGATCCTTCGCTTTCAAGTTACGCTCTAGGTCAGCAACAGATTCAAAGCGTCCACTGCCAGCCATACGGTAAAATTCCGTGTAGGTCTCTTCAGTGATTGTACGGTTTGCTTTAAGCTCGCGGAGTTTACGGCGTAAGGAGCGGATTTTGATCATCCAAGCATCTTTCTTAGTTATAACAGCTGTTGATGAACCAGTGTAGCTGCCTGGACCTTTTCGTCTTCCTTTGCGTTTCTTTTCGCGAATAATCTTTGCTCTTGAGCGGCTAACACCTTTTTCAGGTAATGAAACGATGACTTTTTCGTGAATCAACTTTTTAATTTCTTCACGTGTAATGGCGCCTTCAACATCGTCAATGCGTTCAGGGTCTATCCAAACACGGTTTTCACCAGTTTTAAGTATAGCTGAAGCAAGGCGTCTTTGACTGGATAGGTTGGTCATTATTTCTTCTTCTCCTTAGCTTTTTTAGCCTTTGACTTGTCTTCTGCTTTAGGCTTTTTCTCTATCTTCTCTTTAGCTTCCTCTGTCTTTTCTTCTGCTTCCTGCTCATCCTCAGCTTCTTCTTCGCCTTCAACTGCCTCTTCTTCCTCAACAAGTGGAAGGTTTAGGATTTTGATTTGTAGTTTTTCAGCTTCAGCGATTATTAAAGCACGTTTTCTTGTGCCTACTGTGTGAGCGATACGGATAGCTTGAGTGTTAGGGTCAACGGCAGCAACTGATTCGGCATTGTAAATGATGACTTCACGGTAGCCTGATGGGTGTAATCCACGGGCAACTTTGGGGCCCTTGTATCCAGTGCTTGGAGATGCTGGCCAACCCAAAATTTTTCGGCGGACTTTATTGTCTAAACCGCGTGGTCGTCTCCAGCTTATGCTGTACTTGGCATCTCTCCAGCTTTCTTGTCTAACAAAAGCTGGTTTCTTGTTTCGAGCGCGTGCCCTTGTTCTGAGTGCTTTGCGTTGTAATTGTGGTTTCTTTTCAGTCATTATGCCATTCCTTCATTTCTTTCGTAAACGTACAAGCCGTCAAGGAAAACACGCGGGTCTTTGCCCCGGACACGTGTTGCTTGCTCAATGTTGGCTGCTGTTTGACTTACGTCTTCCAGGTTTATCCCTGAGACTACGATGTCTTCTGTTTCGATTTTGACTTTGACGTCGCCGATGATTTTTATGTGTCGTGCTCTTCTTTCACCTGTAAAGTTTTCAATCAGGACACTTTTTCCTTCAAGCTTTACAGATATTGGAAAGTGCGAGAACACAATCTTTAGCTTGTAAGAGTACCCTTTGGTTACGCCTGTTATCATGTTTTGTATGTGAGAGTAGATTGTGCCGACAAGAGCAGATTCCTTTTTACGTGGCCACTTTGCGGAGATACGCACGTTTTTTCCTTCAGCGTCAATTGCAACGGTGGCAAAAGTGAAGTCACGTGTTAATTGGCCTTTTTCGCCTTTTACACTAACTTTTTTGCCTTGTAGACTAACGGTTACGTCTTCAGGAACCTGAATGGTTCTAGATATTTCTGGGAGCCGCATAAAAAACACCTTAGTACACGAAGGCTAACAGCCTTCCTCCTACGTTCTTTTGTTCAGCATCCTTGTGTGCAATAACGCCTTTAGAGGTTGAAACAACCATTAATCCCACGTCTCTTGATGGAAGGAACTTCTTTTCCCAACTTTCGAATTCGTTAACTTTGGATGGGAAGCGTGGTTTGATTGCGCCACACTTGTTGATTCTGCCTAAGAGTTGTACTTTGAATTTGCCTAGGCGTCCATCGTCGATGAATTCGAATTCACCTATGTAACCGTTAAGCTGCATTATACGTAAAACGCGGCCTAACAGTTTAGAGGCTGGGCTAATGATGCATTCGCGTTTATTGCGCATCTCATTGTTTATGATTGTTATTAATCCATTTGTTAAAGTATCCATTGCCCTAGCTCCTACTCATATTTTTTGAATCCTAATTTCGGCGCTGCTTCTCTAAAACATTGCCTACATAAATATAAATCGTAACGTCTGATAACTGGTCCATAAGCACCGCATCTAACGCATGGTCGTGAACCTTTACCGTATTTTCGTTCTTTTTTAACTTGCTGTTTTCCCATACATTCACACACTCTGTTTAGACGATTTCGACTCCTAAAGTTTTTCTTACATACTCAATGGATTCTTCAGGTGTAAGCAAATGTTTCTTACCGATGCGTTTTGTTTGTTTTCGACGTATCTTTATACGTTGACCGGGACGGTTAACTGAAACACAAATGTCCATGCCGAAGATGCCGATTTCTGGGTCATATTTTACGCCTGGAATGTCAATGTGTTCTTTTAAGCCGAATGCAAAGTTTCCAACTTCATCAAAGGAACGTTTTGAGATTTTGTTGTCAACAACTGGAAGGACCTTCTTTAGGAAGTCTAATCCTTTTTCGCGGCGCAGGGTTACAACGCAAGCGATTGGTTCACCTTGTCTAATACCCCAGTCTCTGATGCTTTTCTTTGCTTTTGCTTTGTAAGGTGTTTGACCTGAAATTTCGTTTAGCACACGTGTTGCTTTTTCCAGCGGTTCGCCTGACTTGCCGATGTTAAGGTTAACAACGACCTTTTCGATTCGTGGCTGCATCATTTTATGTTCTGACCATTGGTTTTGGGCTTCTTCAGACAACTGTGGTTTCCTCCGGTTCTGCTATTACTTGTTGCTCGTTGCTGCCGATGGTAAAGATGAAGTCCAAAACGGTTTGGTAACGTGCACCTTTGTCGTCTTCAATAACGACTAGTGCTTGTCTACGTTTTTTGGCTTCGGTCTTTTCGATTTCAACGATTTTACCTTTAACACCGATGTTTTTACCGCCGGTGATTACTGCAGTGTTGCCTTCTTTTGTTTTTATTACTTCAACAACTTCGCCATCTGCAATGTTGACTTTAAGGATGTCGAAGGTTTCGTATTTTACTTCAACTGGGTTTTTAGGGTCGGCAACTTTGATTAACATGTTTGTGCCGTCATGAAGTGCGATTTGAACACCAACCGTTGTGACTGTTTTGTCTTCGACGCGGACAAGTTTTTGTTTTGCGTCTTCTTTGCTGATTGGTGTCACGACTAATCCTTTGTGTGAAGGCACAACTTTATAGTACTGGTTTGAGTCAGGCATTGAGATGACATCCATTAATCCAACTGGGAAATCATCTTGCTTGCGAACTTTGCCGTTGACTTGAACTTTGCCTTCTGAAAGGATTAGTTTTCCTTCTTTTCTTGTTTCAGCAACTCCAAGCATGTCTCGGAGTACAAGAGTCATTGGTAAACATTTTTGAAGTGAATGTGGACCAGATGAAGGTTTCACTACCCATGGCAATTCTTTTCTGTGAATAGGCCAGAATTTTGGTGCTGGCTTACGTTTCAGCCTTGCTGTTTTTCCTTTTCTTCCCAAATTTATTGTCCTCCCTCAGTTTTTTTAGGGGCTTTTGGTTTAGCACTAGGCTTAGATTCGGCTTCTTTTTTAGCCGCTGGCGCCTTTTTAACTGCTGCCTTTTTTGGTGCGGATGCTTGTTTTACAACTTTTGGTTTTGCGGGTGCTTCGACTTCTTCTTCGACAACGATTTTTGGTTTTGGTTTTGCTTTAACGGTTAATGTAGGTTTCGTTGTAGGTTTAGGAGCAGCTTCTTTTTCTAGTGGCTTCTTTCTTCCAATGATCGCTTTGCGTTTCTTGTCGTCAAGGCTAAGGTTTTTGATCATAACCTTGGATGGATGTACTGGAAGGAAAATGTTGGTGCCATCAACTTTTTCTCGTGTTAAGCCTTCAATGTAAATTCGGTAACTCTTCAGGTCTACGCGGGAAACTTTTCCTTCAAAGCCTTTGTTGTCACCGCGTTGAATGTTAACTGTGTCACCTTTTCTTACTGGAAGTGTTTTTACTCCTTGCTTTTCAGCTAACTCTTTTGTTAATGGGGCAGCCATTAACTTGTGACGTATGTGAGCTGGAGCGTTGAAGAGGCGTTTTCGTTGTTTTCGGGGATTTTTAACTTTTTGCATGTCTTTTTTCTCCTTACACAATTATGCTTGAAGCGCTGGCTATTCTTGGCCATCTTTCTGCTGCTTCTCTTGCGACTGGTCCCCTGATTTCGGAGCCTTTCATTTCGCCTTCAGGTGTAATGATTACTGCTGCGTTATCTTCAAATTGTATCCAGACACCGTCTACTCTGCGGAAAGCTCTTCTTTGACGTACAATGACCGCTTGGAAGATTTTTTTACGCATGTCTGGTGCGCCTTGACGTACTGAAACTGTAACTTTGTCGCCTACTGTGGCTGATGGGTAACGTCTCAGGCGTCCTTTGTAGCCCATTGCTTGAATTAAACGAAGAACTCGTGCGCCTGTGTTGTCAGTGCATCGGAGTTCAGAACCGGCTAATAAGCCTCTGCTGATTTTTTGTCCGTGAGAAAGCATTCCTTTTGCTGTAAGGGCTCTCTGCTTTGCCTTCGCTGCACACATTTTACTTTTCCTCTCCTAATTTTTCAACAACTACGAAAGATACTGTTTTGCTGATTGGTCTGCATTCAGCAATTCTTACGCGGTCGCCTTCTTTTACGTCAATGCAGGGTGGGTTGTGTGATGCAATATGACCGTGTCTTCTTTCGTATCTTGAGAATTTTGATGAGAACTGCATAAATTCTCTGTCAACTATGACTGTTTTGTCCATTTTTGCAGAAACAACTATGCCTTCCAGGATACGGCCTCTTATGGCGAGCGTTCCATGGAATGGACAGTTGCGGTCATCGCATGTTTTTTTAGGTTGCTTGAATGTTAGAGACATTACCATAACCTCTTAATGCTTTTTTTTAGTCTATCCTCTGGTCTTCCAACCAAAAGTTTACCGTCAATTTCAACGATTGTACCATCATTGAATGCGAAGTTAAAAACAGCGGATTCTTTAATTACGCTTTTAGTTTCGCCTTCACTGTCTAAAGTGAAAGTGTTTTTTGTTTCCCCGATAACTCTGCCGCTTAAGCCAAGGTAACCAAGATGGCTACTTTGAGCGACTTGAGCCGCCGTGCCGATAAACTCATATCGGATGATGTCTGGGGTTACTTTCATTACTCTTGTTTCTCCTTTGACTGTGTCACCTTGGGCTTTTTCTCTTTCTTTTCAGCCTTTTCTGGAGCTGGAGCCCTAAGGTTAAGTTTCGCTTCATTCTCAATAGTGAGAATTTGAGCGATAGTTTTACGCAATTGTCTTACACGTGTCGAATTTTCAACAGCGCCGCCTGCACGAATCATGGTTTTCATGCGTGCAAGTTCAGTGCGTAATTCTGAAAGTTTCTTTGTCCTGTCTTCGCTGGACATGTTAATGATTTCTTGTAGACGTATTATGGCCATTATGCTTTGGCCTCCTCAGTTTTTTCTTGAGCCTTTTCTGCTGTTTTTGTTTCTTTAGCTGTTTTTGGAGCAGAGGGTGCTTCATCTGATACTTCTTTAGCTACAACGGTTTCTTCTGGTGCTGGCTCAGATTGAGGTGCTACTGGTGCTGGAGCTTTTACTTCCACTGGCGCCGGTGCAACCACTTTTACTTCTTCAGGGGGCAATGCTGTGGCTATTTTGATTTTATCTGGGAATTGCGCATCTGGAGGCATAATTTTAACGCGAACGCCAATCATGCCGGGTTTAAGTTGAACGTGTGCTTCAGCTTTCTTGGTAAATTGTAGTGCTGGTTCTCCGCATCTTGGGAAATATCCTGCGCGGAATTTTTCGAATCTTGCGCGTTCTGTGCGAAGTTTGCCGCTGACGACAATTTCGCAGCCCAAGGCGCCTGCTTCCATAACTTGGTTTAATGCCCAGAAACCCGCACGTCTAAAGTGCACACCACGCTGTAATGCTGATGCAACGCGGTTTGCAACTACTAGAGCATTGAATTCTGGAACCTCAATTTCGGAGACGCTGATTTGTGGATTAGAAAGTTTAAAGTTTTCTTCCAGTGATGAAGCGAGTTCTTTTATTGTTTCGCCGCCTCGACCAATAACTAAACCTGGCCTCATGGCGTAGATTACAACGTGTGTTCCTAGTGGAGTTTTTGAAAGGTTAACTCCGCCGTATCCAGCTCGTTCAAGTTTTTTCTGTAAAAACTCGTCAATTTCTGTTCTTTTTATTGATTCAGTTATAAAACGTTTAACAATTGACATGCCTATTCTCCCGGTTTCTCGTCTAAGACGATTTCAACGTGTGTTGTTGTATCGTATTTCGGTGATGCTCTACCGTGTGCTCTTGGAGTGAAACGTTTAAGCTTCATACCTGGATAGGCAGCAGCATGCATGATTCTTAGGCGGTCAACGTCTAAGCCTTTATTTTCAGCATTTGCTTCTGCAGCTTCGACAACACGGAGGATTTGTTCAGTTGTTTTAATTGGATATCTTCCGGCAAAAGTACGGACTAAACCACGCCTGTGGCCGAGTTTCTTATTGTATCTTGCATAGGGGACAGCTTTCTTCATTGCGATGACGTCACGCAAATATTCTTTTGCGTTACTAAGCATCATACCCCTGACAGCACGGCAAACTTCTCTTGCCGCTTTATGGGACACTTTTAGTTCTCTTCCGCTGGCTTTCGCTGTTTTTTCCGTATCTAAAGTTTCTTGAATGATGGAGTATCCCCATTTTGGCATTTCTATATCTCCGATGCGCAATCAAACACGTAAAAGCGATTTATATGGCTTTCCGTATCACAACTAAGATTTAATCTGTATCAGGCCAATAAGCATCCCTGCGAGGGATCAATTCGAACGCGTGAGGTGTGTCAGTTCTTTGGAGTGCAACTAATCTAATATAGTTTTTCCAAAAACGCCCAGGTAGAATGAAAAACCCAACCAAAAACATGGAAGCCCCAAAAAGCATCAATTAAGACACAAAAGATACGACCAATCAGGCGTCTGCAACCACTTTTAGCAGGAAAACACCATATCGCTTTATGACAAATAAGGGGATGAACCAATATTGTGCGGTTAAGCAACCCTTTTTGTTAAAAAACATCTCAAAGAAAAATTCTTTAAAAATGCAATTTAAAAGGCCACTCACTATCTTTAAAAGTTCGAAAAATTAGATGTATCGAAACTGAAAAACGAGAATACACAGGAAAAAAGATAAAGAGAAAGCTTACCCTGTGCCAGAAAGTATAATGCTAACACTAAAAGTTGTTACACCACTAATGTCAGCATCCGCATTTAAAGTTAATACAGCAGAGGTTATTTGACCAACAGCCAAAACAGAGCTTTCTTTGTTCCAAGTTATCGTCATTGAATTTGCTGCGGCAACTGGATTCCAACTTTCAGGCATCATGTCTAAAGCTAACGGGACATCCCCGGTGTTTTTGAGGTAGATCGTATGGTTAACGGTTGTACCAGGAACTATTGAACCCCAATCGAATGTTGTCAAGGGTTGTGTGCCTTGGCTATCAGAAAAAACGTTAAGATCAGGGTTTGATACTACAATGGTTCCAGTAGAAGTGATTGTTTTATTGATAGTGAGCAAACCTAACGTAGATACTGAAACAAGCAATACAATAGTTATTAATGCCAAAAAAACAGGTGTGGATAAGCTTTTCCAAAAACAGGTTTTCATAAAAAATACTCCAAATCAAAATCAACGCTAAATACATCAAACGCTTATCAGCGTCGCAAAAAACCATTAAAATAAAGGTACTTATATAATTTAAGTAAAATGTCGAATAAGCGCTTAATTTAATTCAAAAAAAATAACCAATAAATTAATTCAAAAAAGTACACCAACAGTATTTCGAAAACATAGTCTCATTTAGCAACACTTGAACAGGTCAGAAAAAAAGCTCCAAGCACCAAAAAACCAAGCAAACGCCGCATCCGGCTTAACGCAAGCATGCAAGGTTTTTCATTGTTCATTTAAATAATCAGGGTTAGCTTAGGGATTAATTATATTAATTCATTTATACATCATATGCAATCACATTACAGAGGATAGCACGACATGGCTTGGTACGATGACCCAACAATCATCATAATAATCGCGCTAGCGGTAACAGTGACGATAACCGCATCCATGTCAGTGCTTTTCGGAATGAGGCTCAAGGGTAAAAAAAAGCCTGAAACAGAACAAAAAACGGTCAAAGACCCCAAAACCATAGATTTAGAATTTACTAGTTCCAGTTCACCGTTTAGAATATCCAAAAGTGTCCAATCAACCACAGCGTTAAACGCTAAAGATGAATTACGTATTTTAGATTTAGAACGCGAAATTCTCGGCGACTCAATCAGACGCTTATATGAAGCTCAAGCAGAAGGCAAAATCACCGAAACAGAACGGGAAAGGCTTGCAGTAACCTACAAAAACCGTATGACTACAATCAAAGAATCCATAGCTAAAGATGAAACCATAGTTGCATTACATGAACTTGAAGGCATGCAGGAAGATTTAATGCAGCTTTTCAGTTCACGCTTTGGAGAGTTAACCTCCAAGGTTGAGGAACTTCGCGGTAGAATAGATATCAAACCGATAAAAGAAATCCCCGTCAAGATGCCCACTCCACCGCCAACTCAAATGGAGATTGACGACGAGGAAGAAGAGGAAGAAACCGCACCAGCAAGCAGCGACGATAAACCTAAAAAGAAGCCACAACGTAAAGCGCCAGCGGAAAAGCCAGACGCTAAAACTGAAGCAGAAAAACGTATAGAATCCATTAGAAGTGAAGTTGAAAAAGTATTAGACAAATTAGGACAGATGGAAATTGAAAGCTAACGCAGACTTAATTATAGAAGCAAAAAAGAACGCTGCACTTGAAGCAGTCAAACACGTCAAAAACAACTCCATTGTTGGCTTGGGAAGCGGAACAACGGTCGCCTTTGCTATTGAAGCATTAGGCGAACGAGTTAAAAAGGAAAACTTGAAAATTTTAGGCATCCCGTCTTCTTATCAAGCTTTCCAATTGGCTGTTCAACATGGCGTACAAGTAACCACGCTTGGAGAGCACCCAGTAATTGACGTAACCATCGACGGCGCTGACCAAGTCACCCCAGAACTTTACCTGATAAAAGGCATGGGAGCAGCCTTGGCAAGAGAAAAAATTGTTGCCGAAGCAAGCAAATACAATATCATAATCGTTGACGAAACCAAACGTGTCAAAGTGTTAGGTGAAAACAACCAAGTTGTACCAATCGAAGTTTTACCGTTTGCAGTTGCACTTGTAAAAAACAGAATCAGCGAGCTAGGCGGAACCCCACTGGTGCGTGAAGGAAAAGGCAAACTTGGCCCCATCATAACAGACAACGGAAACATCATTATCGATGCCAACTTTGGATTGATTCAAAACCCACAAGAGCTTTCGGTCAAAGTTAAGATGATTCCTGGTGTTGTTGAAACTGGTTTCTTTATCGGCTTAACAGACATGGTTTATATTGCAACATCCAGTAAAGTTGAAAAGATTGAGCGATTAAAATAAGCTCTAATCAACATTTTTTGATTACCATAACTGGATAATTGCAGTCACACAAGTTAAAAACAGACGTAATTCTCCATAGTTATTTGGTCTTAAGTTATGTCAATACTATTGTGGATAGCTATAATATCATTTTGATCTGGCTTTTTGGCTGGCTACTGTTACCCGCTCTTGGCTTGTTCATACATATTCTGCTGGTAATCGCAATTATCCTGCTGATTGTTTGGCTAATTACTGGACGCAGACCTATATAGCACAAGCCAAAAAAGAAGGTTCAACAGATTCTTGGAACCGGGTCACCCACAGGTCTTGCAATTATACGTTTGCCGCCTACAACCGTTTGCATCGCGACACCCTTAAAAGCATCAGTGACTTCACCGATAATTTGCGCGTCTTTACCCTCACTAGTTTGCTTCAAAAACGCCAAAACCTCCTCAGCTTTTTCTGGCACCACACCAAAGAGCATTTTTCCTTCGTTACCAACTTCAAACGGGTCCAAACCAAGCATTTCACAAGCTGCAACAACATCCTTTCGTATAGGAACCTTATCTTCTTGAACCAAGATGCCTACTTCTGATTTTTCGGTAAACTCGCTTAAAGCATCAGCTAAACCGCCACGTGTTGGGTCCTTCATGGTTACAACGCCGCCGACTTCGCCAAGTACGCGTTGCACCAGTTTGTTTAGGGGTTTTACGTCTGATTTTATTTCACTACCAAAACTAAGTCCCTGCTGTGCAGAAAGTACTGCTAATCCGTGGTCGCCGATTGTGCCTAACAGGATGATTTTGTCGCCAACCGTTAGGTTAGAGTCAAGCGCCCACCGTGCAGAAAAACTTGGTCGATACTTTTTAACCACTGCCATGTTTTTTTCTAGTGATTGAGAACGTCGCCCGATACCTGAAACATTCATAATGCAGCCGCCTAAACTACCTTTTTCCACAACTTTCGTGTCCCCAGTAACAATACCCACGCCAGCTTCAATGAGGGTTAGGCGCATGCTTTCCAAGATTCTGTCCAAATCAGACATGGGCAAACCTTCCTCTAAGACGAAGCCTGAAGCTAACGCGTATGGTTCAGCGCCTAAAGCTGAAATATCGTTAACTGTGCCCGAAATTGATAATCGTCCAATGTCGCCGCCAGGGAAAAAGATGGGTTTAACCGCGTGAGAATCGCTTTTGAAGACTAAATCACCTATCGCGGCTGCGTCGTCCATGGCTTCTAGGGGCACGTCGGCGAAAAGGTCTAAGCCGCCAAATTTTTTGACGATGTGGTTTTTTACTAAATCATGCATGACTGTTCCGCCTGCGCCATGCAGCATGGTTATTTTTTCGTCAGTTTTCATTTAAAAACCGCTTTTGTGGTTTATTGTATAATTAGCGTGTGTTTGGATAAAATAAACTAATCGCCAAAAAGTTGGAATTACCGTTTTTTTAGGGCGACCAGTAAGAGTCCAAAAAGCAGAAATATTACTGATGCTGAAGAGGTTGCAATTATCAATTCACTCTGCGTTAAAGATGAAGCAGGATTAACAGCTTGAGTATTGTCTATTGCGGCTGTTTTAGGCAAATTAACGGTTACTTGGTGCGTACTATGATTGTAGTTAAACTCTAGTAGCCATGAATCTTCTGTTTGGATAAGCGTGTAGTTTAACTGTTTTCCGTCTAACTGAATTTTCAAGTTTTGCGCTTGAGGCAAAAGCGTTTTAGCTATTATAAGTTTCACGTAACCTGTGGTTCCTGACTTGCCAGTAACGTTGAAGCTTAACTCGTAAGAGGTACTGTTAAACGCAAACGCTGAAACTGTGCTGTTGGATTCTAAATGGAACATGTTTTGACCAGAAACAACCGTTGGAGTAGGCGACACCGCGGGCGCCGTAGTTGTGAGCCCTTGAATGTTTCGCACTTGAAAAGTTCCGCCTTGTACTGAAGTCAACTCAACGTATTTAATGTCGTCAAATGACATGTTATTAATCGAGTCAACCGTGTAAAAACCAAGCAACAAACCTTGCGCATCATAGACTTCGCCAGTTACCACAAAAGGCTCTTTTTGAACTTTAAGTTTCATCGTATACCAGACATCAGGTTTAACGGTAGAGTTTGACAGGTCTACAAGCGGTTCAGGATGCCAATAATCGTACCCATCATTGTAGCCTAAAGCGTTATACACAAACGGGTCCCAGTTACAGCCCCACCCGTTCAAGTCACAAATGTCATCGTGCCAAACCAGCAGAAACTGGCCACCTGCACGAGCGCGCAATTCAAAATAAAAGCCCGGTTGAGGTTGAGACAAGTTGGCGAAAAACCCAAATTGGAAGCCTTCCCCTGCACCCATCGGATCTCGACTTACCTCTCCAAGTGTTTCCGCTTTTACGTCAAGTGAAAATTCAAAGTCGCCTTCAGGATTGAATTCTCTAACAAGATATGGACCGGGTTTGCGTTCGTCTCCTGAAAGCGTTAATACACCATCTTCTTCAGAAACAACCCCGCCGCTATTTGTGTGTTGCCAACCGTCAAAGGTTTCAGCGGAAACGCCGTTTGAATTAAACAGGCAAAGGGTTCCAACTAATAACGCGATAAGTAAAACCGCTACAACACTTTTTTGCGTCATGGCTTTTCACTGCATTTTTATTTCAATGCTGTCTTGTTGTTTGGTAGATTAATTGTGTATTTATTGGTTTTCGTCAAGGTTTCTTGACTACCCTAAACTTGGACTGGTTAAGGTTTCTTGACAATCTCTTGTTTTGGTTGGATTCCTCTTGGGGCAGTTAAAAGTTTAAATGAATGAACTCAAACTAACATGACATCCGTAAAGAAAAACGGAAAGGGCAACAGTGCCGGGGTAGCCTAGCCTGGCTAGGGCGCCAGACTCATAATCTGGAGACAAAAAGGGCCACACGCCTTTTGCCAGAAGTCACGGGCTCGAAGCTTAAGAAAAAAGTATTAAGCGAGATTCCCGTTCCCGGCACCAATTGTTTATATTATTCAGTTAAAGGGCAGGCTCTTTTTGGGGTTTGTTTAGGTTGCTTTTTTAAAACTAAATATGAAATAACTGCAGAGTGGGTCAGCTTAAATTATTAAAAGGCGTGAAAAGTCAAAAAAGGGCAGATTCGGGCAAGCAGTTGGGTATCTATATTGTTTGTTTCAGGTTTTTTGCGAATTCTTCTGCCGCTGCCAAGTCTTCCGTGTTTGGTCTGCCCTTGTTTATGCCGCCGAATGCTTTTAGGAAACTGTTTGTGTTAAAACCATGACAGTTAAACTCATCAACTATCAAATAGCCTTTCGCAGACAATTTATCACGTAGTGCCGTGTGGATTTTTGTTTTATATCGCTGATTTGATACTCCGCTGGTGGAGAAAATGAAAGCTTTTTTACCAGTGACGCTCGGTAATTGGTCGGCGAAGTCCAGCAGGGGCTTGTAGTGTTTTCCGCTGTCTATTCCGGCTCCAAAACCAATTAACTGGTAGCCGGCAAGTTTATTGGATTCTGTCTGCTGCGGCAGCGCCATTTCGGCTTCAAGAACCTTGGCAAAAACTTCTGCAACCTTCTGGGTATTGTTATGATGGTAAGAATAAACAATTAACAAAGTTTTCATGTTAACAATCACAGGCTTACTTTAGCTATAGTACCCTTTTAGGGCTTGTAGAGCTTTTAAAGTAATCCATTTGCTGTCTTCTCCTTTACGCTCGATGTTAGTTTGGAATCTGCCGTTAAAAGTGCTTTCAAGACGCCACCTGCCCAAATTGGCCTGTTTAGAAACAACTAAATCTACTGCTTCTTGCATCCGCTGGTCACGGTAACCGAGTTTTGTCAGAATACCCAAGACTTCCAAAGCGTCATCCTGATACATCAACGGGAAACCGAAATGCAGCCAACCCGGTTTTGATACTTTGTTTAGGTTGTGGCTTTGCTTAAAAATGTGGTGTTTAAGCATGTATTCTGCACCGTTTGCTATGGTTTCTTTGACTTGTTCTGTTCTTTGTTCTTTGGGAATTTCGGTTAAGGCTTTTAGGGCTTTCACAACCCCCATGTGACAGGTATGCTTCCCCCAACACGGTTCAAACTTGTCGTAAGGCCAACCTTTCGGAGCAACCTCTACTGCATCGTCAAAGCGTTGATAAGTGGTTATCCAGTTTACGGCAGCTTGAACCCTAGAATCATTCAAGTAGCCCAGCCTGATTAGACTCCAAACCATATTTCCCGTCAAACAAGGAATTACACCACTTTGTCTTCCGCCGCCGGTTGTTGCCGCTGTTGCCATTGAAAACCCGTGGCTTTCAAGGTGCTGACTGTTTTTGAGAATAAATTCGCAGGCTTTTTGGATGCGTTGGTCTTCGGGGTCAGCGCCCAGTTCAGCTAGAATGATGAGTTGCCAAGATGTTCCTTTGTATTTTGCAGTGTAAAAAGTGCCTGGTGTTTCCCAAGTGCCGTCACTGTTCTGTTTAGCCAAAATTTTAGGGACTACCCCCGTGGTCATTATGGCTTTTTTAGCTTTTTGCACTTCAACGTCTGTTTGGGGCTTGTCAAGCAGCGTGGTTAATGTGAAGTATTTCACGGACGGGTTGTCTTCTTCTAGGAGCCAGTCAGTTGGGTCTGCTTTAAGCTGAGCTTTCCAATTCACCATAGCTGCATCATTCATCAATCAAATGAGAAAGCACTTAACCTTTTTGCATACAAGAAATCACCAGTTTTTTTAAGCACCCTGCATTAACATCAAACAGTGACTAACATGAATTGCCCAAAATGCGGAAACGCAAACTTTGAAGGCGCAAGTTTCTGTTCAAGATGCGGCGCCCCCTTAACCCAAACCAGCCAATTCCTAATCGTAACAACCCCAAATGTCGCAGGCTACAAAATCAAAAAAGTCCTCGGCTTAGTCACAGGACTCACGCCGCGTACAAGAGGCATTTTTGGTCAATTCGTGGCTGGATGGGAATCCATGGTTGGCGGAGAAGTCACGGCTTTTACTTCAGAAGTTGAAAAAGCCCGTTGGGAAGCCATTGAACGCGCTAAAACCCGTGCAGTAGCGCTTGGTGCAAACGCAATTATTGGCATGGATGTTGAAACTTCAGACATGGGCACTCAAAACGGGATTATGTTGTTTTCCGCAACGGGAACCGCCGTAATAATTGAACCAGAATCTCAAGATAAGCCTGCCAAAGAGTAATGCAGAATTGAGCGGCGAAAAACAGCCATGGCTTAAAAATTGGCCGCCAGAAGTACCAAGACACTTAAACATTCCACAGGTGCCGCTTCAAACCATCTTAAGCCAAACCGCCGAGAACTCACCTGAAAAAACCGCCATTACATGTGGTAACCAAAAAATCAGCTATGCCGAACTGGATGGGCTTTCCAACAAATTTGCCGATTCACTTTTCGAATTAGGCACCAGAAAAGGTGACCGTGTAGGGCTGTTTTTGCCAAACATTCCCCAGTTCTTGATTGCTTTTTTTGGGGCGCTTAAGGCGGGCGCGGTGGTTACAGCTGTTAGCCCATTGCATCGGGAACGGGAAGTGGAGCATCAACTTTCTGATTCAGGAGCTCAAACAGTTGTTGTTTTAGAAGCTCTTTTGCCTATAGTTGAGAAGGTTTGGGAGAAAACGCATCTAAAAAAAGTCATAGTTACAGGCTTAGAAAAGTTTGGTTCAAACATAGATATAACACGTTCAAATGTGTTGGACTTTAATGGGTTAGTCGAAAAAGCCTCTGGTAAAACACCAAACTTGCAGTTTCAGCCTGACGTGGATTTGGCGGCGCTCCAGTACACAGGCGGCACCACCGGCACCGCAAAAGGCGCCATGCTAACCCACAGCAACCTTGCCTCAAACGCATTAGCCTTCGCTTCATGGATAAAAGGCACCTCACAAGACGTTTTTTTGGCTGCGTTGCCGTTGTTTCACATTTACGGCATGACAACCAGCATGACCACCCCGATTAGTCTTGGCGCTGAAATCGTTTTGCTATCCAAGTTTGACCCTCTGAAGGTTTTACAAGCCATTGAGCAAAATAGGGTTACGGTTTACTGTGGCTCCCCAACCATGTACGCCATCCTGCTTGCTAACCCGGAACTTGAAAAACACGACTTAACTTCTATCCGCGTGTGCATTTCAGGTGCTTCGCCGTTGCCGCCGCGGGTTCAGAAGCGTTTCATGGAGGTTACGGGTGGTTTTCTTGCTGAGGGTTACGGTTTAACTGAAGCTTCACCTGTTACGCATTGCAATCCAGTGGATAAATCTATGAAGACGGTTAAGGTTGGCTCTATTGGTTTGCCTTTGCCGGGTACGGATGCGCGGATTGTTGATTTAGAAACTGGGCAAAAGGTACTTGCTGTTGATGAGAAGGGTGAACTTGCCGTTAAAGGACCGCAGGTTATGCTGGGTTACTGGCAGAACGCCCAAGAAACCGCCACAGTTCTCCGCGACGGCTGGCTCTTGACGGGCGACGTTGCCTACATGGATTCTGACGGTTACTTCTATGTTACTGACCGCAAAAAAGACCTAATCAAACACAAAGATTACAGCGTGTACCCACGGGAGCTTGAGGACGTGTTGTATGAGCATCCAGCCGTTAAACTTTGTGCAGTAGTTGGCAAGCCTGACGTGTTGGCTGGCGAGGTTCCAGTGGCGTTTGTTGTGCTTAAAGAAGGCGCGGTTGTTTCAGGTGAGGAGCTTATGGCGTTTGTTAACGGTAAAGTGGCTTTCTACAAGGCAATAAAAGAGGTTGAATTTCGAGGGGAGCTTCCAATTAGCGGTGCAGGCAAAGTTTTAAGACGAGAACTAAAACGTAAATAAACCAGTAATTCACGATATTTCATTCATGCCCAATTACTCCAAAAAGCCACTCCTAAAGGAAACCGATGAAGAATACTTGATGCTAATTGAGGTTACTGAAGAGTTTGAAAAACAAAAAACCGACAAAACAATACTTGAAAAATATGGAAAACCAACCGAAATAGTCCTGCGCAATCATTTAACGAGTAAGGGGTTAAACATTTCAAAGGTTCCCAAGGTTACAATTCAAGGGTCAAAAATTGAAAACGATTTGGTTCTTTTAAAGAACGGCGTAGACCCAAACCAAACAGACTACCCGCCCGGGCAAGTTAAGATGGTAATAAAGGTAAAGAACAACGGTGCAGCGGGCAAAATTTTGGATGATGAGAAAAGGGAAGACCCAAACAAGGAACTTAAGACCAAATTTAATGAACTTGAAGCATTAACAAACGTGAAAAATTACGCGGTTATCGTTATGTCTGAAACGTTGCTTCCGCCTAAAGGTCTCTATAAATGGCGGTTCAAGCAAGAAGTTATTGGAAAAGAGAACTGTAAAGTCTTCACTTTGGTTGCACGTGGTCTGTATCCACCCGGCGGTCTCTACCTAAAAGCCAACATTGAAGGTATGCTTCAGAAGGAGCATATGAGAAAAACCCAAGAATTAGAAGAACTTGTCAAGTATCTAAAATGCTTATAGCAAACCTCTGTTTTTGAAATAAGAGAAGGCTCCCAAACTTTGCGTGTTAAACTAACTGTCACGGGCATTGTTCAAGGCGTAGGTTTTCGCCCATTCATTTACCGTTTAGCAGTGAAAAACAGGCTCGCAGGTTACGTGCGCAACATGGGTGACGCAGGCGTTGAAGTGCTACTGGAAGGCGAAGAAGCGAAAGTTGAGCAGTTTATGCAGGATTTAACTGCTGAAAAACCGCCGCTGGCAAAAATCGACCACGTCAAAAAAATCACGCTGGCAGACAAAGAAGAATATACACAATTCACAATCGTCAAAAGCAGCCAAACGGCAGAGTTCTCAGGCTCCATTATACCGCCAGACATCGCCATCTGCAACCAATGCCTAAAAGAACTCCGCAGCCCAGCCGAACCACGCCACAACTACTTCTTCATCACCTGCACCGACTGCGGGCCACGGTTCACAATAATCGAACGCCTACCCTACGACCGCGAAAACACCACGATACGCGAGTTTCCCATGTGCAGTTTCTGCCAAAAAGAGTACGAGGACCCAGCGAACAGGCGTTTTCATGCTCAAACGGTGGCATGCCCCAAGTGTGGACCCCAAGCCTATTTGACAACAAGCATGGGTGAACTGGTTAAAACGTTGGATCCTGTGCGTGAAGCAGGAAAGCTGCTTTCAGAGGGCAAAATTTTGGCAGTTAAGGGGTATGGCGGTTTTCACATTGCATGCTCGGTCACACTTGAAGAACCGTTAATGAGGCTACGGGAAGCGAAGCATCGTTGGGAGAAACCGTTTGCGATTATGGCGCGCAGTCTTGAAGCTGCAAAAACGTTTGCGGAAGTGAACCCAAAAGAGGAGGAACTGTTGACTTCGCCGATGAGGCCAATCGTGCTGCTAAACAAGAGTGCACGGTACAATCTTTCGCCGTTGATAGCGCCTCATCTGCACAACGTCGGTGTCATGCTGCCATACACTGGCTTGCATTACATGCTTTTTGACCAAGTCAGCGACAACGCTTTTGTTATGACCAGCGCGAATCCACCAAACCAGCCAATAATTAACGACAACATCGAAGCCCTACGCACCCTTGGCGAGACAGTGGATTATTTTTTGTTTCACAACCGTCGAATTGCCCACCGCTGTGACGACTCAGTTATGCGGGTTCATGGCGGCAGGCAAGTGTTTCTGCGAAGAAGCAGAGGTTACGCGCCAGCCCCAATCAGGCTAAAAAATAAAGCGTTAAGGTGTGCTGCGGGTTTTGGAGGCGAATTAAACAACACAAGCTGCATCCTGCTTGACGATAAAGCCTTCATTAGCCAACACGTCGGCGATGTCGAAAACGTGGAAACACGCACTTTTCTGTCTGAAGCCACAGACCATCTTCTGCGTCTGATTAATGGAAAAGCGGAGGTTTTGGCTTGCGATTTACACCCCAAATTTACAACAACTACCCTTGCGAAAGAGTGGGCTGAAACCAAAGGGTTGCCACTTGTCAGGGTTCAGCATCATCACGCACATGCGGCGGCTTTAATGGCGGAACATGGCTTAGACGAGCTTGTTGCCGTTGCCTGTGATGGTTACGGTTACGGAGTTGACGGTGAAGCGTGGGGCGGAGAAATCCTTATGTGCCAATCAGGTTCAGCGGAGTTTAGACGGCTTGGACATTTGGAGCCACAACCTTTGCTTGGCGGAGACTTAGCCAGCCGATACCCACTGCGAATTGCAGCAGGAATACTAAGAAAAGCGGGCGTAAACATTGAAGATTACCTAATGCAGAACATCAGTCACTTGCCATATGGTGAAACAGAAGCTAAACTGATTCTAAAACAACTCCAGAAAGTTATGAATATCGTGCAAACAACCAGTTGCGGGCGCGTGTTAGATGCGGTTGCAGCTGTTTTAGGCGTATGCTACAGACGCACCTACGAGGGGGAAGCAGCTATGAAACTGGAATCCACCGCACTTAACGGCACAGACGCGTTTAACCTTGAGCCAATCATACAGAATGACGTACTGGAAACAACCAGTTTGCTAGCTGCAGTCTACGAAAACAGGGCAAAATTGTCAACACACGATTTAGCGTATTCTGCCCACGCGTATCTTGCAAAAGGGTTAGCTAAAATAGCTGTTGAAAAAGCTCAGGCGGAAGGCGTCAAAACTGTAGGTTTTTCTGGCGGTGCTGCTTGTAACCAGATTTTAGCCAAGCTAATAAGGGAAACCGTTGAAGCGGCGGGTTTACGGTTTGTTGTACATGAATCAGTTCCAGCGGGCGACGGGGGAGTCGCGTTTGGTCAGGCTGTTATAGCTGGATTTCATGTTTTTTAGACCAATCAATTTTTATCGCCCTTTTGGCGTTTTTATATGTTTGATGCTTATGTGTTTAGCTATTCCCGCTCTAATTATGAGCGTTGAAGGCACAAGAGCCAACGTAGATTTTGGTCAAGGCGTCTTGCGCGACGTAAATGTTTCGCTTGTTGACGCCAAAGTGGGAGACTACATACTTGTTCACGCCGGCTACGCCATTCAGGTTGTTGAAGAAAAAGAAGCAAAAGAAACCCTTAGAATTTGGAAAGAAGTTTTAGAAGCTGACAAACAGTAATTGGCGATTGGTATGGAAGAAAACTATGGGTTCAGAGACCCCAAAGTTGCAAAGAACATTTCAAAAAAAATCGAAACTTTGGCCGCAAAAACGGGTCCAGTCAAGTTTTGCCATGTCTGCGGCACGCATGAATGGACAATTACCCATTTTGGTTTACGTAGCCTTTTGCCGCCCGAAGTGGAGGTTATTGCGGGTCCAGGTTGCCCAGTCTGCATTATCCCTGCAGCTGAAATAGATGAAGCAGTCCAAATAGCCAAAAAAGGCATAGTAGTAACATGTTTTGGTGACGTGCTGCGTGTTCCAGGCAGTGAATCTTCACTTTTAGAAGCCAAAGCCGTCGGTGCTGACGTGCGAGTTGTGTACGCGGTTTCTGACGCTGTAAAAATGGCTAAAGTTGAGCAGGATAAACAGTTTGTGTTTTTTGCGGTTGGTTTTGAAACGACTGCGCCGTCAACGGCTGTTGAAGCGCTTGGAAAGCTTCCTGAGAATTTCAGTTTTCTTGTTTCTCACCGCCTTATTCCACCAGCGATGGCGTTGCTTTTGGGCGTTGAGGACTTGCAGATTAACGGTTTTATCGCGCCAGGTCACGTAAGTACAATTATTGGTTTGAAACCTTACGAAGTCTTCCCTAAGGTATATCAGATGCCAACGGTTGTGGGCGGGTTTGAACCAAACGATGTCCTAATGTCAATTTATATGCTTATGCGTCAAATCAGCCAAAGCAAAGCACAATTGGAAAACGAGTATATACGAGCGGTTAAACCAGAAGGTAACCCTAAAGCGTTAGAATTAATGAGTCAAGTGTTCAAGGTTTCAACGGGTAGTTGGCGTGGAATCGGTAAACTGGACAATTCAGCATTGCTTCTCAAGGATAAATTTTCAGGTTTGGATGCGAGAGCCAAATTTAACGTTCACGTCACCGAAGGAAAAGATATCCTAAAGGGCTGCCAGTGCCACCGCGTGATTATCGGCAAAATCAAGCCCGACCAGTGCCCACTATTCCTAAAAGCCTGCACGCCAGCAAAACCAGTTGGCGCATGCATGGTTTCCAGTGAAGGAACATGCCGTGTCTGGGCAAAAACTGCAAATCAATAAAAATTAAATTTTTATTTGTGTAACCATCTTGGCCTTTTTTGGTTTTCCACCAAGGTTTTCAGCAAATATGAGGGCATTTATTGTTTCTTCAAAGTTCTTCTCATTCATTGTAATTAATTTGCTAAGGCGTTCATATGTGTCATTGTCAATTGCTTGGCTTTGATACATCTTGTCAAGTTCTACCTGTTGATTTTTGAAAGCTAATTCTTTTTGGTCTTTCTCTTTTGTTAGTTTTTCTACAGCGCGTTTTATTTTTTTCTCTTGTCTTTCTTTTCGTGATTCTGAAAGAAGCACTATAGCCACTAGTAAAACAACGATTGTACCTAAGGGTAAGACCACACAAATGAAATCGGTTGATTGCATACTAGCCCCTTTCTTTAGGTTTCAATACAGAATACTAATTATGGTACATACTAAAGGTTATGAATCAAAAATAGTTATTATAAATAAGAAAAAGAGGTTGCTGCTTTACTGAAAACTTTTCTTTCTTATTAGCAAATAAAGCAGCAAAGGCGCACCAATGAAAGCAGTTATAGCACCTACAGGAATCACCAACGGAGCAATCAACTGCCTAGCCAATAGGTCGGCACACAGAAGCAGAATCGCTCCAAAAAGGGTTGAGGCAACAACCATGTACCGTTCGTCACCGCCAATTATCGCTCGGCAAATATGTGGCGCTAATAAGCAAATGAAGCCGATTGCGCCGGTAAAGCTTACAACCGTTGCGGTTGATAGGCAAGCTGCAACCATTGTGATTGTTCTAACTCGGTTTACTTCTACGCCTAAACTTTTAGCTGTATCATCACCCATCTTCATAATGTTTAGGTCACGAGACAAACGCAAATTAATCACTAAACATATCAGTAAAGCACCCAGTATGTAGGGTAGCTGCCACCAAGCGGCTCTTGACAGGTCACCTACAGCCCAGAATACTGTGGCTGCAACAGCGTTTGCCTCAGCAAAATACTGCAGTATCGTTGTGCAAGCTGAAAAGAAGTATGTTACAGCAATACCTGCTAATATCATCATTACAGGAGATGCCCCGCGGCGCTTTACGAAAATGAGAATAATAGCCACAGGAATTAAAGAGAAAACAAACGCGTTAACAATTGTCATGGCTGACCCTGTTAAGAATCCTTTTCCTAAAATTATGCCGATTCCTGCTCCAAAACCTGCAGCTGCAGAAATACCTAATGTGTAAGGTGTTGCCAGCGGATTTCGCAATATTGCTTGGGTTGTTGAGCCAGACATGGCTAAAGCGGCGCCGGCTATTA
Source organism: Bathyarchaeia archaeon (assembly GCA_042296865.1). Taxonomy (GTDB): domain Archaea; phylum Thermoproteota; class Bathyarchaeia; order Bathyarchaeales; family Bathycorpusculaceae; genus Bathycorpusculum. The sequence continues at coordinate 1,593,990 of CP170178.1, forward strand.
GACCCAACAATACTCTTGGCAGTCTAAGGGTCCACACTACAGTATCAGCAAGTGAACTTACCGTAAACCAGTTTGGAAAATACTTGGCAAAGATGGCGGCGTAGGCTTCTGCGATCGAAATCCCCGCAGAACCCATCGCCAAAGAAACACCGACGATAATGACAAGTAAAACTACACAAACAGCAAGAAAAATCCCTCTTTTAGCCATCAATTTTCTATATTTGCGTTTTTCTTCATTAACGCTAGATTCTTGTTTTTGGGAGGTATTTACTGGGATTTGGTCCACCATATCATTGCCGCCTTTCTTTTACGAATAAACCAAAGTTTTCCTTCTTCCTCCACAAGATTTTTTTGTAAATACGCTTTCAGGGCGTCCTCTTTGAAGGAAGGTATACTGTAGAGTTCAGTAAATCTGGAAACTGCCTCAGCAATATTGTTGAAACTTTGTTTTGAAATGTAACTCCAAATGTCCACGTTTGCTGTTATGTTCAAATCGTATAATATGTTGTAAACGTAAACGTAGTCTGCCCAAACGGAGGCTGATTCATATGGAACCATTTTCTGGAGTTCTGGGTCGTCAAGCCATCGTGAGGCAGACAAGAAAAGGTAAACACGTTTAGAAGCATACTCATTCATTTTTGCAAGTGCCTTATCCATGTCAAGCATGAAAAGAGAGAAAGAAGCAATTACAACATCAAAACAGCCAACAGTATCTTCAGTGCTCAAGTCTTCAAAAGACTTGTTAATGCAATTTATGTTATGAACGCCGGCGTTTTGAGCATTAGTCTTTAAAAATTCAAGCATGCTTTTTGAAGGCTCTAAAGCTGTGATGGTCTGGGCTTTTTTTGCCATCATAACCGTAAGTCGTCCGTTACCTGCACCGACCTCCAAAACGGTGTCTTGCGGCTGAAGTTGTATACGGGTTAACTGGTTTTGGGTTAAATCATTCATTTGATTGGTGTTTTGGTTGTAATTGCTTGCGCATTTATCCCAGTAACTTGCGTTAGTGGCTTCAAGTCGGTGAGTGCTTGACAGTATAAGTTTGCGCAGTTCAACCCAGTTTATCATGTTAACCATATCAATCTACCATTTCGTGGTTTTTTGTTCCTTTAAATTAAATTCAAACAAAAATGAAAAGGGGAGAATGCTTTTTGCATTCTTAAGTTGCACCGTTGGGATAGCCGACTATGTCGCCGTTGATGACTAAGCCAGGGTACATGAAGACGCCGCTGTTGTCAAGGTCATAGTTTAAGCGTAGATATTTAGTGATGTATTCTTGGTGTATTGTTTCAGGGTTTAAACTGCTGAATTGGTCAGGATAAAGCGTTTTTGCAAGGTAAACGGCGCCTAAAACGCCGCCCATAGCATTGTTTCTAAAGTCGCCAGCGATAATGTAGACGTGGTTGTTTTTAACAGCGGTAAGGTTGGCAAACATTGGCTGTGAAAGGTACGTTTGCAGGGTTTGTTTTATGCTAGTTATGCTGTTAACGTTTAAGCCTTGAGCTGGGTCTACATAGTCTAATCCACTGAAAGTGTAGGCTACTGTGTGCAGGAAAATGTAGTCTGGGTCGTTAGCGATTACCCATTCCGCGTCAATGCTTACTGAGGAAGAATTGAAGTAAGTTGTCATGTTTGAAACGATGTTTTGACCGCCTGACAAAATGCACACTTGTCCTAAAGTGTCAATAGTTGCATATGCTTTGATGGTTGTTGAAGACGAGTAGGGGTAGGTGTAAAGCATCACGGTTTGTTTTTGGCTTGCTGGAATAGCATTTGCGGTAGTGCGAATTGTGTTGGTTAGGTTAAGCAGCCAGTTCGCGTAATCTGTTGCTTCTGTTACACGGTCAAAGATGTAACCTGCTTTCAATATACCTTGAAGGAACTTGGAGTCTTCAGGGTTTGTAACGTTTGGATAGTATAAACCTAAGAAAACTACGTCAACGCCAGGTAGTTTAGAGGCTTTTTCGTCGTTAGCCGCAGCAGTGTTAGAAAAGGTTAAGAGCACATCAGGGTCTAGAGCAAGAACTTTTTCGTAGTCAGGTGTGTACATTTGACCAACTGAAACGATGTTGGCAGCGTTTTCTGGGAAATAGATTGATTTTAGTTTATCAACACAGTAGTCAACGCCGACAACTTTGCTTTCAAGTTTTAAGATACGGGCTAATTCGGCTTGCTGAATGTATTCAACAACTATGCGGTTTACTGGAAGATGCACCGTAAGCACTCTGCCTAAGCCGTCAAGTAGAACAATTTGAGAAGCGTTAGCGTTGATGATTCCGTTTATTTGGGTTACATCATTTGAGTCTACTTTGCCGTCGTTGTTTGCGTCAGCATACTTGGTTGAGGTTTCTGTGCCAGCGATTATTTTGTTGACGTATGTTACGTCTTGCTGGTCTACTTTGTCGTCCATGTTGGCGTTTCCGTATACTTCAAGCACCAAATCCATTGCAGCAATGGTTGAGGGCGTGGGTGTTGGAGTTGGGGTTTCTGTGGGTTCGGCTGTTTCTGTTGGTTGGGGAGTTTCGGTTGGCGATGGTGTTGAACTTGTTTGCGGGGTTTCTGTTGGAGTGGTTGTTGGTGTGGGGGTTGTTTGAGGATTGCCTTCTGTTGGTTGGAACCAGTTTTGGCTGTAACCAACGGCTAATGAACCGATTAGTATGGCGGCAAGAATTATGCCAAATATGAATTGTTTTTTCATCGAAATCACGTTGTTACTTTTACAAAAAAAAGCGATACTTATACGTTGTGTTACTAAACTATCAAAACGTAACACCTTTATACATCAAACAAACAAGAAATAGAATGAGCCAACATGAACATAACGGTACAAGAAGTAACCTTCAGCTACAAAAGCACCAAAAACCTCAACGCCATATCCCTACTATTACAAAAATCAGAAGTTCTAGGCTTAATAGGCCCAAACGGTTCAGGAAAAACCACCCTAATTAAATGCATAAACAAAATATTAGAACCAAAACAAGGCAAAATCCTACTCGGCGATCAGGAAATAAAAAAACTCAGCCGAACCCAAATAGCCAACCGCATAGGATACGTACCTCAAAGCAGCATCTACAGCCAAGACACAATAACAGTTTTTGAAGTAGTCATGATGGGCAGAAGACCACACATAAGTTGGCAAAGCAGCGAAAAAGACAACGAAAAAGTCTGGTCAACCCTAAAAACGCTCGGCATTGAACACTTGGCAATGCGTAACTATTACGAGTTAAGCGGCGGCGAACAGCAAAGAGTCTTGATGGCAAGGGCGCTGGCGCAGGAAGCAAAAGTGCTTCTTTTAGATGAACCAACAAGCAGTTTGGATATTAAACATCAACTTGAAGTTATGGAGTTAACACGGCAACTGGTTAAAAAAGAAGACCTGTCAGCGATGATGGCTATACATGACCTTAACTTAGCCGCCCGTTTCTGTGACAAAATTGTGATGCTTAAAAAAGGCGAAATCTACGCGGCAGGCACCGCCGAATCAGTCTTAAACGTTGAAAACATTAAAGCAGTCTACGACGTAAAAGTGGAAATCAGCCACAGCAGCAACAACATACCCTACGTGATACCATTAGCAGCCATAAACTAAGCTAGAGGCACATTGTTTCTAGGTAAAATGTTGATAAAACAGGCAACAGCAAGGGCCCAAGCAACAAAAACCACCAGAAAACCAGCCGGCAACACGGCGGCTAAAGATCCAGCTAAAAGCAAGTTACCTGCAACCGCAAACGTTTTTGCACTGGTTTTTTGTGAAAACAGGTTAAGGGTTTTTCGCATATTGTAAGCGGCAAGAATGGAAAGCATGAATGCAGCGATAGACATTGCTGTACAGATTGTTGAGAGTTCCCGGTTGGCCACAACTAAGGGTGACGTTGTTGTTATGATTATTAAAACGACGCCTAACGAGGTTAAAACGACTGCGTAATATTTGGCGCTTGTAAGGAAGTTCTGGTAAATACTGTTATCTTGATAGTAAATGGAAAAGGTTTTCATGGCTTTAAGCAGCAAAAATACGCCTACAGCGCTTAACAGTAAACCAACATATGGAAGCATAACCATCGCCGTCAGTATCGAGCCCACTATAGCTAAACGTTTTCCATACTGAAAACTGGAACGGGTAGTCACTTGTTTCACATGCTCTTTTGTGGTTTGTTACCGTTATTACAATTTGTGTGTTCTAATCAAGCCAACAACAAAAAATTTGAAGGAAAACAAAAAAAGCTACAGTTTTTTGTTAAGACCCTCTTGGAAAAGCTCCAAATACCGAGCCACATGATACCCATCAACTAACCCGTGGTTAGCGTTAACAGAAACCGGCAGCCACAAGTTACCTTCATGTTCAAAGTATTTGCCAAAAGCCAGTTTAGGAATACTCTCACCGCACCGAATGTTTTTTTCATGCTTAACCCCAGTAAAGCTAATCCAGGGAACCGTAGTGTAATGAATAACGTCAAGCATTTTGGCGCCTTCGTTTGCCCGTAAACCCGTGGTTTTTTGGACTTCAGTGATTTCAGCCTCAGCTTGCCTGCAAAAAACCTCAAAATCCTCCGTGTACTCGAAGAGGGCAAAACCAAACGTGTGGTCAGGTCTGCCAACAGTGGTGCTTGCATGGACACGGTCAAAAAGCCATATCTCACCATCAATTATTCGGTAACGGAAGTTCTCGATTTTGTTAATAGCTTTTATTGATTCAAACATGTAGTAAACGAAAAATGAGTAACCTAACCCTTTACAGGTTTCATACGCAACCGTGCAGTCCACGTTTGTAACTATGCCAAAAAATGGGTCATCACAGCCGCCGAAGTAATCCCAGTATTCTTTTCTCTGCCAAGTTTGAATGTCAATTTTAGTTTTCATGGAGCTCCACACTCTTCTGGGTTTGGAAGTTTAAAATTTTTACTGATGCCAAATTTAGCTCTCAAGTAAACGGCTACATGAAAAAGCATCTTTAGATTTTAGCATTTTACTCTTTTAAACAGCATCGGATAATCTAGCACTAAACCGTTTTCGTCTGTTATTATTTCTTGCTTAAAATTGTCGGCAGGCTGCTCGAAAAGATAACGCTTATGCGGCATTATACACGTGTAGCGTTGGTTTCTCAGAGAAAGTTCCAGTTCAGGAATGGTAATGTAAACAACTTTTATGTCTCTGGTTTGGTTTTGTTTCAGTTTTAAACGGCGAATTGGCAAGGCGTTAGTAAAAGGAGTAGCAGATAAGTCAGGGTCAATTGCCCCATACAGATGCGTTAAAGCTTGAGAACCACTGGTCCATACACCTTCACCGTTAGATTCTAGTCTAAACGATTTTTGTAGACCCATCTGCTCAACTTCTATGTAAAGTTGCCGTGTTACCCATGAATTATCACAATCAATACTGTACTTTACAACAAACCTGTCGCTGTCGGAACGTATAGTGCTTACTGCAGAAACGGCGTTTCTGGAAAAGTTTAAAAGTAAATGTTCAGTTAACTCGCCGCTCCAGCTTTGCCAACAAACCTTTAACGGCAAACAAACCACCCAATGATTACTTTACGGTATTGTATTGAAAGTTTATTCAAGGATTTTGGCGGTTTACTTAGGGTTGGATTTTTCAATTTGTATCTTGTAAAAAATTTTTTATAAAATCAAACTGTAAAAGTTATTGAAGATTTTCCAAAAAATATTCGTATTAACATCAAATAAAGGTTTTGTAAATGATTAGAGTTGGTACAGTTGCGTTGGCTTCGCTTTATTTAGCAGTTTATATTGCAGTTTTTGTTGGCGCAATTCTGCCGTGGATAGCTGTGCCGCTTGAAGAACTTGCTAACTGGACGCTTCTGCAAATCATTGGAACAATTCTGTTTTTCACGGTAGGTTTGGCGGGCGCGGTTTACGCGGTTATTGCGTTGGTAGGCGCTGTAAGGGAAGCAGAACCAAAACCTAAACCAAAACCAGCCGCAGCTTTATCATAATTTTAAAGCAGAATTTCTAAATTGGTTTTTGCATGATTTCGTCGCTCTCATTTTCTGCAGCAACACCTTCTAAGGTGGCTACCATTCAATTGTTAAGTTTTAACCATCGACTTAAATTTTGATCAAGGCTAAAGTAAACCAAAGTTTAACTAAATAATAAAAAGGTTGAAATTATGCGAAATAAATCCATAAGTAGCAACCAAAAGACCCTTGGCCAAAACAACAGGGAACCACCACCCCCCTAAAACGTAACAAAAGAGACCAACAATATGCATAATTTGGATGAAAAAATAATTAGTTTACCGTTAGAAGGAGTAAAAACCACCATAGTAAATTATACCTATGACAGTTTTGAACTCAACACCTTGCTTGTTTTGCTTTCAGAAAAACGTAGGATATTCTCAACCTGCGAAGGATACAAAGAAGTAAATTGCATCGGCAACATGTACATTAACGGTGAATTATCAGAACGTGAACGTATAAAATTCGAAAACGGCGTAAACGTAAATTTTCAGCTTGAATTAATGAAAAATTTAGCCCGATTTTTAAACTTGAGTTTTGAAGACAGCGCTTTTTTAACAACAGCCGTCACCATGGAACATGCGGCAGTCTGCGAAAAATCTTTTGAAGAATTCAAAGTAATATGCCTTGCAACAGCAGGAGTAAAAAACAACGCCTTAAGAATGGGGGCAGACGGCGGAGACTGGGTGGAAAGAAAAGGAGTTTACCAAAACGTCCTTGGAACAATCAACATAATTCTTTTAACAAACGTTAATCTAACTGATGGCGCCATGGCTCGCGCAGTAATTACAGCTACAGAAGCAAAAACTGCTGCACTCCAAGACTTTGACGTTAGAAGCACACTTACACCTAAAAAGCAGGCAACAGGAACAGGAACCGATGATGTCATAATCGTTTCTGGACCAAAAATTGGTGAACCCATCCAATGCACCAAAGGGCACACTAAAATGGGCGAGTTAATAGCTGCCTCAACCAAAAACGCTGTTGCAGAAGCAATGAAAAAGCATGATAGAAGCCTTGCTTTACGAGCCTTACTGAGAAAATACTAAAACACTTCTGAAAACAAGACAGATTCAGGCTTTTGATTGAAGACGGGGCAGGGGATTTGTGGAGTCTTCGACTTATTGGACCCCCTTGTGAACCATACCATATGTAGTCAAGTTAGGACTAAAAGGGCAGTTTGAGTTCTTATGGTTTTAATGTAAAGATATTTAGTGATTTTTATGTATTGGCTGTTTTTCTTTTTGTTTTTGTCACTTTTTTATGGTTTATTTTATGGTTACTTTTTTGGGCGTTGGAGCTGGTTTGCTTTTTTCTTGTATATTAACAATATATAAAACCCTACCTGTAGTGTATAAGATAGCATAAGAGCACTAGCTTAAGACCAAGCTAAGAGTTGGAGCGTAGAAACAATGAAGTTTGTCCTCAAACGTGATAGCAAATTAGAACCTTTCAATCAAGAAAGAATAACAACCGCAATTTGGAAAGCTGCAAAAGCCGTAGGCGGAACAAACAAAGAACAAGCTAAACGCATCAGTGAAGAAGTAGTCGCTGAACTGCAACAAACCTTCGGCGATGATGGCGTCCCAACAGTAGAAGAGATTCAAGACATAGTGGAAAAACATTTAATCAAAAAGGGGCATGCTCAAACTGCCAAAGCATACATCATTTACCGCAAGCAACACAACGATATGCGCGAATTAGCTGCATTACTTAGCAACTCCGACATAGTCGATCAGTATCTTGAAGTTGAGGATTGGCGTGTTAAAGAAAACAGCAACATGAGCTACTCACTACAGGGACTAAACAATTACCTTTCCTCCACAGTTATTGCCAAATACTGGATATCTCGAATTTACCCAGAAAACATAGGAGCCGCCCACTTTTCAGGTGACATACATATTCATGACCTAGGCGTTTTAGGTCCTTATTGTGTTGGTTGGGATGTAAATGACTTGCTGCTTTCAGGATTCGGTGGAATTCCCGGCAAAATAGAAAGCAAACCAGCAAAACACTTCAGAACCGCACTTGGACAAGTCGTCAACTTCTTCTATACGCTACAAGGTGAAGCAGCTGGTGCTCAGGCATTTAGCAACTTTGACACATACCTATCACCATTCATACGCTATGACCACTTAACCCAAAAAGATGTGGAGCAGGCGCTGCAGGAATTCTTATTCAACATGAACGTCCCCACACGCGTAGGCTTTCAGACACCATTCACAAACCTAACCATGGATATGACGGTTCCTAGCTTCATGAAAAATGAAGCCGTAATCTACAATGGCAAAGTCACTCAGGACACATATGGCGACATGACCAAAGAGATAGAAACATTCAATTTAGCATTTGCAAAAGTCATGGAACAAGGCGACTCAAAAGGCAGAGTCTTCACGTTTCCCATCCCAAACTATAACATAACCAAAGATTTTGATTGGGAATCACCTGTCGCGCAGGCTCTCTTTAAACTCACCGCCAAATACGGCGTACCCAACTTCAGTAACTTCATAAACAGCGATTTGAACCCCGAAGACGTCCGTAGCATGTGCTGCAGGCTGCGCATTGATAACCGTGAACTGCGCAAACGTGGTGGCGGCTTCTTTGGCGCCAACCCCTTAACTGGCAGCATCGGCGTTGTCACGATTAACATTCCACGTGTTGGCTACCTCTCCAAAGACGAGGAAGAATTCTTCGAGCGGCTAAGCGACCTGATGGAAATTGCTAAAGCAAGCTTGGAAATTAAACGTAAAACGTTGGAACGCTTCACGGAAAACGGGTTATATCCGTACTCCAAGCATTATCTGCGTCAAGTAAAACAACGGTTTAACAGTTTCTGGAAAAACCATTTTTCAACCATCGGCCTTATCGGCGTAAACGAAGCACTCATCAACATGTTTGGACAAAACATTGCTTCTAAAGAGGGGCAAGCCTTCGCAGTAAAAACGATCATGTTCATGCGTAAACGCATAATTGAGTACCAAGAGGAAACAGGTAACCTATACAATCTGGAAGCTACCCCGGCTGAAGGCACGTCTTATCGGTTAGCTAGAATCGACCGCAAACGCTATCAAAACATTATAGTAGCCAATCAAAAGCAAGTCGAAACCCAACATGCAGAACCGTTTTACACTAACTCGTCACAGTTGCCAGTAGACTTTTCAGGTGACCTCTTTGAAGTACTAGAACACCAAGATACATTGCTGACGCTCTATACAGGTGGCACAAACTTACACCTATTTCTGGGTGAACGGTTGCCTTCATGGAAGTCTGCCGCTGAATTGGTTAAGAAAGTCTGCTGGAACTCAAAGCTTCCCTACTTCACATTAACACCCACTTTCAGCGTCTGCCCAACCCACGGCTACATCACTGGCGAGCATCGTCAATGCCAATTCTGTGGAGCCAACTGTGAAGTTTACAGCCGCGTCGTCGGCTACTTACGTCCAGTTGACCAATGGAACGGCGGCAAACAAGTTGAATTCGCCATGCGCAAAACTTTAGACCACTCAGTTCTTCTCAACACTATATCTTAACCAAAGACTATGTTGACCCATTTTGGGCATCATCCTTTTTTTGAACAATTCAAGGCTTCTCTGAAAAGCTACGGGATCAAAGATAGCAGGCTAGACGTGTTTGCAGCTTTTATTAGTCCACGTCAAACCAATTTTGACTCCTGAGGAATTACTTTTGAGATTTCTGGGGTTTCTGGGCTTAGAAGCAGCGAAGGATTTGAAAGCTTTAACTTGATAATCGAGCTATCAAAACAAGAAGGGCTCCATGAATACCTAATTAGTGACACAGAAATTCTTGAACTCTTCAGTTATAAAACCAAATTCTTGCCGGAAGAGACAATCGAGGGAAAAAATTGTATGTAATTTTCCAATAAACTTTAATAACTTCACCAGTATAGCGCTTATTAGGTAATGCTTTAAAAGTTGGCGAAGTTGCAAATGAGTCAGGGCACAATTGTGTACGCAGATGGTGTGGGCACATACAATACTTGCGGTATTCAGGTAGAGGCAACAGCTTGGGTTAGCCCTTCCAAAGGATACGAGTGTTGTTTATAGGGAGGCTGACAAGTTTCTCGTTAGTCTAATTTTAACGATAAGTGGAGTGGTGCTCTTTTGTTTGGGTTTAATTACGTCTTTATTTTTACACAAAAGAAAAAGCATAGTAAAACAAATTAGAAGTGAGAATCCATGAAACGCCTCAGTCAGATTACAACTCAAGGCTGGCTTCCGCAAGACCCGTATGTTCCGAGTCACCTAAAGATTATCTCCAGCAGGCATAGATGGATAGGCAAAGCAAAAATTGTTACTGGTTCAACTTTGCTGCTGATAGGCTTAATTGCGCTGTTGGTATCGATTATGGCTGTGCAGCAGACGCAGCAGATACGCGAAATTCATAATGACTCTTGTGTCTTGGAGCCTAACCAGAGAAGCGTCGAGGCATCGACAGGAGGCGGATATTATCCTTATTACAATATTCACTCTATTGAGGGGCAAATAATTGTTGAAGGCAAGAATGTGGAGCTTAACATCATTAGTAGAGAACCGATAGTGAATACGTACGATGTTAATGGAACAAAGGGATACAGCATCGTTTACATGCGAGATTCACCAACTCACGAAGTGCTCAGCGCAACCGTTGATGGTACATACAAGTTTAATCTTCCCGCGAATGGGGAATACAATTATGAATGCGCCCTCCAAAATGCGGGCAGTCAGCAGGCAAAAGTAACCTTCCAGTTAAACGAGATACAAACAGATATTGGCAAGCTGACACCGGGCGCAATAACACTGTTAGTTACTGCTCTTCCAGGAACGATTCTGATTATAAGTGGGCGTAAAAGCAGAAAAGCAACCTTTGAAATGCCTCACTAAAACAATCGAGCCTAACTACTTTTTTAACGATTTTTTAAAAAAGTGCCAATATGACCTGCCCCTTTTAGGTTTTTGCATAGAACTGCTATTTGGATCCTAAAAGGTTGGTGCAGACTTATTTTTTGGATTTTTTTGGGCGTCAGCAACATTTTTAAATATTAGCAAATAGTTTATTGTTTACAAGCAGCAGTAGGTAGGCAGGCAGGTCAACCGTGAGACAAACTTTCACAATAACATCACCCTTAAGCCAAACACAAAAAACCGTTTGGCAAATGATAACCCAAGGCTTAACCACCACAATAATCGCCGAAAAACTCAACACTACCCGCCAATTCGTAAACCAAACCAAAATCTCCGCAGAAGCAAAACTCTCAACAACCCTAATGGACATAGCCCAAGCAAACGATTTCCAAGTAACCAAACTCTACCCAACACAAGGCCTCCTCTTAGGCTACCACCCAGTACTAAAACGAAAAGCCATCCTCACCTACAGCACCAACTACGGCATCAAAGTCTGGTACTGGCACAACAACGCCGAAGAAGTAACAAACCAAGAATTCCTCCACCAAACACGCGTCTACCTGCTCGACGTTGCCAAAGAAAGAAGCATAGAAATCCAAGACGCAGAAAAACTACACCCGGCAAGGTTGGCAACTTTAATTTTTTCCAAACTAATGCCTGACGCAGGCCTAGGTGAACAGCAATGATTGCCCAAACAAAAATTTTAAGCCGCTTAAGAAAGCCAGTTTTAGCTGGGATTTGCATGTTGCTTTGTCTGCTTCCTCTGCTATTTTCCACTCCTGCAACAGGCGCAACGGATAATTCTTTTCCATCATCATTTTATGTTACATTCAAGGGAGACTTGCAACTTGGTCAATCACGTAGTGACGATACAACAGATGAGGCACATGCTGTGCAGTTTTTGAATGGAACATATTACCTCGCCAAAACTGTGCTATTCACTTTCTCCATGGAAGAATCCTCTAACAGCGAATACACAGTCAAATTTACGCTCACCTTAGATGACTTTTATTATGAAGTAACTTTACCTGCCACTGTTTCAAATGGGCGAGTTTACATAGATTCCACCGCAACAATGTTTGTCGTAAATCCCAAGGATTTGATTAATGACAATGTTATCCAAATTTTTCAAACCGAAGACTGGTCTTTTTATGGCACTGTTATGAATGATGATGGGCGACCAGCGCGAATAAATACTTTAATTGAAGATTACCATGTGTCTTCAAAAAGAGTTAACGCGTTCTATCAGCAACCTGACGGATCAAAATCATTGTGGACGTCTCTTTTGTTTTATGATCTGACAACTGGTGTACTTGTTGACGCTCCTACGTACATTATGGATGAGGTGCTTTTTAACAAGGTAGGTGTGGCTCTTCTATACAACGGAAACTTTCGTTTATGGGATTATTCAGAGAACCTGAACTTCACGTTATGGGATTTTACGGATTCTTTGAATCCATCCATCGTATCTAAGCCATCAAATCCGTCGCCTAACCCATCATCAAACGGTGGACAATCAGGCACAACACCGCCTTCGCTTCCCTGGTTAATTTTAATACCTGTAGTTGTTGCGGTGTTTATTTTGGTCGTATCTTTAACCTATAAATCATCAAAGAATAAAAAGAGTGGCAGACCAAAAACCAACTCACACAATTTTCTAAAAATCTTTCCCGCTTATGCATTAAAAAAGGAGGACACAGCTTATGAGTTCTAAAGTTATTGGCGAATTTAAATTTGTAACAAAACGGTTTGGCGCTACAACTGCACTTGACGGCCTTAATTTAGAAATACACAGCGGTATCAATGGGTTGATTGGTCCAAATGGTGCAGGCAAAACAACAGCCATCAGGCTAAGCTTAGGACTAATCAAACCCAATGCAGGTAAAGCAGAACTATTTGGATTCGATTGCTGGAACAACTCTTATGCTATCCGCAGCAAAGTAGGAGTTCTATATGAAAAACTTGCCTTTTACGACAACCTGTCAGGTCTTGAACAGTTAAAGCTAATGGCTAAACTAAAAGGTGCACCTGAGTCTTTGACTGAGCTAAAGGAGCTTTTGAAGCTTGTTGAGCTTGACGAGTCGGCTCATGACCGTCGTATTGGTGGGTACTCGGCGGGGATGCGTCAAAGACTTGGCTTAGCACAAGCACTCTTAGGTAATCCGGAGCTTGTGTTTCTTGATGAACCTACATCAAATTTGGATCCATTAAATCGTGCAAAAATCCTTGAATTAATAGGGTCTTTGTGTAAAGAAAAGGGCACTTCGTTTTTGATTTCAAGTCACATTTTATCTGAGCTTGAAAGAGTGTGTGATAACTTCATTTTGATGAATAAGGGCAGATTGTTGCGTCAAGGGGGTTTAGAGCAGATGGTTGATAAAACTTCTACAACAGAATTCATTGTTAAGGCGCAACCTATTGGGTCGGTGGTGGCTCTTTTGAAAGACGAGGCGTATGTTGAGGATTTGTCGGCAGTTGATGATTCTTTGTATGTTACTGTACGTGATGTTGCCTTGTTTAAGCAGCGTTTGCCTTTGCTTATAGGCCAAGCCGGTGCGTCTTTGGATGAAGTGAAAATGGTAAAGTCTGATTTAGAAGCCGTTTTTAAATCAGCTGTTGAGGAGGCTCAAGCAATTGTCTCTTAAAGCAGGTTTAGCGTTGCTAAAAGCTGAATTGGGAAAAGTTTGGGCCAGACCAATACTAGAAATTACCGTTGCACTAATGGCATTAATGGCCACATTTTTAGTACAGCCTCTTACAAAGATTGTTAGTCACTCAAATTTTTCAGTTACTCTTCAAGCCGTGGTGACTGAAAACGTCAGTTCTGTTGTAACTTCTTTGATGCTGCCTTTAGTTGTTATGTGTGCAGTTTTAATGTCTTTGTCGTTTGCCCGGGACTATGAGTCGGGATTAATGCAATCAATTTTATCTACACCTGTATCTCGTAGAATGCTTTTTACTGTAAAGTTTTTTGCGGTAGTGTTACCTTTAGCTTTGCTTACTTGGATTTTTACCACATTCTTTGTAGGTCTTACTTTTTATTCAAGTCCTTGGCTTGTTTTACAGTTTTCCTTGTTTGCTCTACCTGTTGCCTTCTTGTTTTTGATGCTTTGCGGAAGCATAGGCGTTTTAGTTGCTTTAGTGGTAAAACGTACAATTCCAGCAGTGTTGACATCATTTCTTCTAAACTTTTCTATCTGGTACCCATCCACAATAGTTACTGGAATTGCGTTTATCGAGGGTGCTAGTTATGCTAATTATTTATGTTTAACTCCTTATAAGGGGGCTCTGGTTTTTTTGGGTAAATTACTCGGCACAGATCCCAAGATACTTCCTGATTATTCATATGCATTGGAACTTTCTCTTAATGCAGTTGATTTTGGTGCTTTGCTGATTGTTTATGTGTGTATTTTGGTGATTCCATTGTTTGTTTATTTCAGTCGGAGGTTTGAAATATGCGATTAAACACTAAAAGACTTGGCTTAATATTGGTGATTATCGGGGCAATTACGTTATTTAATGTTTGGACTGCACGAGTTTGTGAAATAAGAACCCAGCTTGATACAATTGAGTCTGGTGAGACTTTTGCTTATGGCTTGTTTATAGCTCCGGTTGGTTTGGGAAACATTACTTTTGACGGGGAGGTTTTGAAGGTGATTCCTGGATCTCCTGCTCCCATAACGGTTAATGTTGCAGTACCTATACATGTGGCGGTTGTTAGTCCGTCAGGTGTTGTTTTGGTTGATGAGGAAGCTGTTACTCCATGCAGTTTTAAGGTTAATTTTGTCGAGCGTGGCGAATATGTAGTTAATGTAACTAATATGAGCGATGAAGATAATCCTATTCCAGTTGCTGTAGAGTATCCAAAGGATACTGGTGTTGTTTATAGGGAGGCTGACAAGTTTCTTGTTAGCGTAATTTTAACGGTGAGTGGTGTGGCACTTTTTTGCTTGGGCTTAAGCACAACTCTAATAGCAAAACAAAAAAATAAGACAAAACTGATACCCCACCCCTAAAACATTTGTCCTTTGGCCATTCGGTAAGTTTCGGTTGGCTAGCTGTTGAGTTGTCATGTGCCCTTTGTCAATCCTTTTTTCATTTTGTTGGTCATTCGCTTTGGTCATACACTAAAAATTGTTTGGTGGTCTATCTTGATAGACGTATCCCATCCAGCCCTTCATGCTTGCATCTTATGCAACCAAAATACCTTTACGAAGCGTGCTGCGGTTTCATCTTAGCCTGCACCAGCGGAGACATTAGTCACTGTTCCATCAATGACGACGTCTTTCTGGTCAGTAACAAAGTGCACCGTTGACTGTAAATTATCAGGCAAATCGGCTTTTGATTTTCTCAGCCATAAAAGTCCACCACAGCTTAGCCTGCTCAGCAAAAAATAGCCTCCGCTTGCCCTTCACAATACAATATTTAGCGTGTACACTAATACGGAAAAACCGTTAAAAAAAAGGAAAACCAGTATACATTCAAAGATTAATATTGAGTCTTCAACGAAGATAACTGCTTTGGCTGAGGTATTTTTGGTTAAAGTTTATTTTTCGCACCTTTTGATTACTGCCCATTTAAAAGAAAGCAACAACTTGCAGCTCAATCCACAACCAGCCAACAACCCGCAGAACCATCAAAACCCAAAAAACAAACCCCCACAAAACCTGTTAGTTGTTGTTGTGCTAAGCAACTTTCTTTCAACAACTTCTAAACAAAAAATAGATTGCGTGTGGAGCCTTCGGCGGGATTTGGACCCGCGACCATTACCTTACCAAGGTAACGCCCCACCGGGCTAGGCTACGAAGGCACACATGTGTTGTTCTTCGTGAAACAATGCGTCTTGTCAATAAAATGCTTACGGTCACAACAGCAAAATAAAAACCAAGCCAAACTAACTTTTCGGTTTAAACAAACGAATTTTTGGGTACCTCGCAAGAACCTCGGCGAAATAGGTTTGGGCAACAACAAAATCGGCAGTTTCATGAGTGTCTGAGCCCAGCGAGAAAACGTTTTTTGTATCCAAAACCAGTCGATCCAAAACTTCAAACGGCAATCGGTGTTTCGAATTGATTTCCAAAACCTTATCGCAATCAACAAATTTTTCGATGTTGCCCGGGTCTATTTGGGGGTGCGCAATCACGTCGCAGGGGGAATTTAGGAGCCACTCGACGTTGCCCACGCCGTGACACGAACCCAGCACTATATCCGCAGACCCTAAAACGTCGCCGTTAACGTTTAGCTCGCCCGATTCGTTAAGCACTTTAGCTTCAATCCCCACAAGCACCCTCAACCCTGCAGAATCGAGGCGCAAGATTTTTTCTTTAAAACTGAACCAGTCGTAGGTGGGGGTTTTTGATATGTGCTCGGTAAACGCGATGGTTTTTACGTTAAGCTGTTTTGCCAGTTTTATGATTTGGGCTGGGTCTGCTTTGCCGTCGGTGGTTTTTGTGTGAATATGAAAATCATCCATCCCGGTTCACCGTTCGGTTCTTATCCAAACCATTTCTTCTTTTCTTAACTCTTTAAAGTAACCATACAGTACAGCGGAGACCAGCAGTATCCAGTACCCAAACAGGCCAAGCTGCAGAAAAACAGCGGCATGCGGATGCCCCTTATACAGTTTCAAGCAAATCCAAGTGCCTATTACTGAAAAAAACAGCCAAAAAGTAAAGAAGTAACCCACCAGCCGGGCAATATAGAAGTAACCAAAATTATCCAGCACCCCGATGATGCCGGCAGGGTCAAAAAAGTTTGAAAACAAATAAATCAGCAACGGCACACCGGGAGCAAAAAGACCCCCAAACCATGATTGACCCCTGTTCACAATTATTCCGGCGGCTACGATAAAGAAAAAAGTGAAAGACAAAAAACGTCCAAAAGTGGAGATAAAACCGGAATTGATGTTTAGTAGGCTGTTGAGTATTAGGGCTATTGAGACAAAAATGAATGTTAACGGCGCCAAAATGTTGCCTAACCAGAAGGGGTAACCTATTGTGGCTGCCCTATGATACCTTGGCCTGCCGATCTTGTAAGTATGCTTCAAGGTGACTCCAAAGTTGCCCCTTGCCCACCTTACCCTTTGATTCCATAAACCCGTCAACGAGGTCGGTTCATCAGCAACAACAACTATTGAAGGATCAAAATGTATAGCCACATTGGTTTCGGTTGCAATCCGCCACGTGATATCCGTATCCTCAGCCAAAGTATCATGCCGATAACCGCCAACCTCATCAATAACTTTTTTCCGAAAAATCGCGCAGCCCCCTGGAATAATATAGTGGACGCCTAAGGTGTCGTAGCCTAAACGGACTATTTTTTGGGCCGACGCGGACTCAAAATCCACAAACATGTTCAGGATTTCTTTTTTCTTAAAAACCGAAACGTACCCAGCAACCGCCCCAACCTTTTCGTCTTTAAAATGCCTTGCAGCCCGAGTGAACACGTTTCCTGTTAATCGGACGTCAGCGTCTATGAAGAAGAGGATTTCGCCTGACGCATATTTTATACCATCGTTTGCAACATACGCTTTGCCTTTTCCGCCGACTTTCCGATTGACCAAAGTCACGTTTTTGTGTCCTGAAAAGGTAAGTTGGATGCTGCCTGTTTCGGCATCAATTATTTTTGAAGCGTATTTAGCCGCGATTTCTCCGGTTTTGTCTTTTGAACCGTCGTTCACTATTACGACCTCTTTTTTGTCTTCGGGATAATCGGTTTTAAGAAACTGTTGGATTGTTCTTTCTATAACGTTTTCTTCATTGTAAGCTAAAACCATCAGCGAAAACGTCGGCTTGTAGGAATCATCAAAAAAGAAGTGCCGATACCGGAGCCTGTTAAATGGAGCTAAAACCATCAACACCAAAATAAGGATGATTATTACGTAACCGACCATTACTAAAGCAATCAAAAAAATTTCAAGCCACTCAAGCAACCGGCAAAACCGCGTCAGGATTTAAGAAAAGCTCTTCATTATAACGGGTCATAATGATTCCGGGATGATACTGGAGTTCGTAGGGCTGAATTTTTTTGTCAGTAAAAATTTTAATCATTAAATCGATGTAATGCAGCCCCGATGCTTCGACCAGCGACAGGGAACCTGCAACTCGGGGGTTAACCTCGACAAGCTTAAAGAAACCTTTGCGGCCCATAAGTTGAATATTCCAAGGCCCAACCAGCTTCAATTTCCGCGCCATTTCAAATGCCAAATCCTCAATTTCCAAACTCAAAACGATTTTCGCAACTTTAGATTCACCAACCGCCCTTATCCGCTTGTTAATAACACAAACCAAAGGCTTCCCGCCTAAATCCGACAAGCCATAAACAGAAAACTCTACCCCTTTCAAAAGCTCCATAACCACAGACTGGTACCCGCTGTGCACATTTTTTTCTAAAGCAACCTTCAAATCCTCCATGTTCTCACAAATGTAGAAGCCTCTTGAACCCCGTGACTCAATCGGTTTAACTACGCAGGGAAACTTCGGTTCCTGCGCAGAGTACACTTCGGGACAGAACGATTCCCCCTTAAAAAACCCGTAAGTTTTTAGTTTGTTGTTTGCAACCTCGATTGATTCCGGGCCTGAGACCGCGACTGTAACACCTTTTTTTTGAAACAAACCGATATTTTGGGAAAAAGGCAGCAGTTCTTCGCTTACCGTCGGAATAACCAAACTAACATTGTTTTTACGACATATCTTCAAAATTTTAGGTATAAATGTTGGGTCATCGGCGTTTGGAACAACGTATGCTTGATTGGCAAGATAGAGACCCGGTGCAAGATTATTTGAATCAACAGCAACAACACTGTACGAATGCATTAACGCCTTGATTGTTCCGACACCGGCCGGACCCCCGGCGCCAGTTACCAAAATCTTCAATTTTTTGCCTCCCAAAAGTTAAACCTGAAACGGCAAACCCTGAATCTGCTCCTCACTTGTGCTTGAAGCTATCTTCAAAAGGTCACGAACAGAAAACTCTTTTTTCGGATGCGAAGTAATCGTCATTTTAATTATTTCAAAAGCCTCCGCGTAATGGAACTCTTCCGACTGCGATGACCGAAATTGTGCAAGCGCCACAACCGATTCAACCTTTAAAGAGTTTTTTGAGATTTGTGATTGATGACAGTTAATCATCGCGATTTTTTTGTCAATAACATCCGTAATGTCCACAAACATGTTAGGAGAAAAAGAAGGGTTCGTAGCTCCATGTGACTCGTAAGTCATTATGCCCCATGCTTTCTTGGCGCCCCGCATTGTCTCATCAAAAATGGTTACGTGATCCTGATGCTGGGCTTTGTTGGAATGAGTGTAAACGAGATGTATATGGAATATTTCACAAAACTTGGAGATTGTATTCATCACTTTTTGTCTGTGCTGCCACAATTCGGTGTCAGGATACTGTAGAAAGTATATATTTGACAACGGTACGCCTGCGATTTTAAGTGCTTGAATAGTTTCCCGCCGCCTATCAACATCGCTTGCTGAATCAGTGTCTGTTACGCCTTTTTCGCCATTAGTAAAAATTAACGCAAAAACGTTATCACCGTTTTTAACATGCTTAATCAAAGTGCCGCCACAGCCAAGCTCAATATCGTCAGGATGCGCACCAATGAAAAGCACATTCGCATGCCTACCTTGCCGGGGAGGCTTAATTTTTTGTTTCTCAAGCTGAGCCTCAATTGTTCCAAACATTTTTTCTTTGTCAAAAGGTTTTATGATGTAGGTGTCGGCGCCTTGGTCCACTGCAGCTATTGCATCAGGGAGCAGCTGGATGTTTGCAAGCATTATTTTTCTTGTTTTAGGAATGGTTTCATGTATGCGAGTTAACAGTTTAACCCCGGCCATGTCGGGAAGAACAGTGGCTATCAGTAAAAGGTTGTAGCGGGTGTGCTCGGTTTGCTCTATTGCTTTGGCGCCAGTTTCTGCAATGTCCACCAAGTAACCGTTACTTTTTAACAGGGTACAGGCAGTTTTGCAGCTGTTTTGGTCTCCGTCGATGACTAAAACGCGAACAGGGCTGCCGCTTGCATTGGTTAGAAACATGAAAACTCGCTACAGGATATTTGTAGATTAATTAATTATTAAAATACATCAGTTGAAAATGGAATAGTTTATTCTCTTACGAGATCGGCGATAACTTGCGGTTGTTTACGCAGATTTTGGGGATAAACAAATATTAAGGATAGTTATCATTTTCAACTGAAAACCACTTGTGCAGGGGTCTCCAAGCCAGGTCAACGGAGTAGGGCTTAGGACCCTATCGCGTAGGCGTTCGTGGGTTCGAATCCCACCCCCTGCACCATATATAAATAAACTATAGGGGGTTTTTTCTGGCGATGTATGGCGGTTTTTTGTCATGTTAAAGCTTCCTTTTTCTAAAGATTTTAGCGTCTTGAAAATCGGTGACATATTCAAAGCCTGCCTCGATTAGGCTGCAGACGTCTTTTTCGGTTTTAGCGACTTTTGAGATGTAGTTGGTTTCACCTTGGAATAGAGCTTCTTCAAGTTGAACGTACAGAAGCGTATTTTTGTAACTTTTGTGTCCGAGCTTTTGCATGGTGTAAAGCAGGTCTTTAGTTTCGTGGTAAGTCATTGTGCCTTTCCAGTAGCGGAAGGTATGGAAGTGGATTTTTTGTAGGCGTGGGTTTTGGAGCTTATGTACCAATCGTCTTCGTTGCATGCTAAATAGGGTTCCGAAGTGATCTACTGGCATGTGAGGGAAAGAGAAGATTCTATCGCCGTATTCTTTAGGCAGAGCTTGGAGCATTTCGAGGAGCTTGTTTGTTAGGTGTACGACTCTTGGGTTGCTGTGTTTTTCAGCTGTAATGTTTACAACTTTGCTTTCGAAGTCTACGTCGTCCCATTTTAGTGGCCAGATTTCACCGCATCTTGCGCCTGTTTCTTTGAGCATCTGTAGGAAGGTTGCCATGCGTTGGGTGCAGCCTGCGATGAGCTGGTCGATTTCGGTTTCTTTTGGTATGAAGGGTAGTTTGCGTATGCATTGGTATAGTGGGGCGTCCCATTTGCCTCCTGCCATTTTTAGGAAAGAGCTGTATGCGTCTGCTGCGTTATTTTTTCTTCCGTTGCTCCATGTTTGTTTGGCTATGACTGTTTTGATTGTCTCAGGATCGTAAAGGTTTGCCCCGCGTTTTACCATGACTAAGAGCAGTTTTGAGCGTCCGAGGATTGTTTGTTCGCTGTAGCCGTTCTTTTTCATCCACCAGATGTATTCGAGGATTTTTCCTTTAACGTCGTTTTCGTTTCTCCGCAGAACTTCGGTTGTTTGAGGTTCTGCTGCCAAGTTTTTCGTCTCCATGACGCATATTTGGCCGTTAGCTACTATGTCCTCGAATGTTTTTAATGACTTCGTATCAACAGTTGAAACGGTATCAACGGCTTTCTTTGCTTGCTGTAGCTCGTTTGGGTCTGAGAATCTTAGGCCACAGGCTCTGCAGATCCAGCGTTGGATTCTTTGACCATAATATTGTCTGTTGCCATCGCGCCATACTTTTTGGGATTTGCATTGTGGACAATTAGGAACAGCACCGGTTTCACTAGCCGATGGTGACTTACCGTTGTTTACGTCCGGAGTAATTGTTTCATCGGTAAGTCCAGCCATCTTCTCTCTAACCGTTTTTTAGGGTACGCTTTGCGGTAATGGTTTTGTTTCTTTTTCAAAAACTGGTTGCAGATTTATGCGTTCGTTAACATCCATTGCTAGAGCGATTACTTTTTTTCCTGTTTGGTTTTCGGCGTTTGTTAGCCACGATTTGGGTATAGTGACTGCTTTACTGTTGCCGAGGTTGAGGATGCTTCGTATTATGGGCATGCTTGGTTCTCCATTATGCGCTGTCATGCATAATGTTTAAATGCAATATTAACATTTTTTATGCATAATAGAGGCGCAGCTATGCATAATGAAACACAAGGCAAAAAGATGGAATCCCTACTAACACCATTAGCTTACCTGGCAATCCATAAAGAAGCAAGCGTAGAAGACATCGCAAAACAAACAGGTAAAAACTACTCCACAATCCTACGTGCTATATCAGAACTAAGCGAGAATAAGCTTGTTAGTTTTCGGCTAGAGCGCACCTCGCCCAGAGGAAAAGAACTACGCCTCTACAACCTCAGCTTCTACGGTTTAGTCTTTTATTACCTAAGGTCCCGTGCGGTGAAGTTTCACGCGTCTGAAATGCGTGAGATAGCAAAAACGCATGAAGAGATGTTGTTCGTTTTTAAGAAATGGGACAAATTCGCTTCTGCAGATTGCGAACAAGAACTATTCGACCGGATACTACAAGCATTAAACGTTGAGTACCAGTACAATGTTGGCTATTACAACCTCGTGAGCCTATCAACCGTGGGCGTAAACTTCCGCCGAGAAGACGAAACTTTGAGAAGAAACGCCTTTGACAGTTTAGTCTTGGGCTTTTTCTACATGAACCGCCCTATCGATTACGTTAAGGAATCCGTTGGCAAGACGGGTTGGAATGCGCTTGAGAAAATCTGGAAAGTAGTTGATGGCGACTATGAACTTAGGACGCGGCGAAATGAGTTTTTGGATTATTTGACGCGGGAGCAGCTAGAGACGGCTAAGGCAATAGTTGAGTGGATAAAATACCTAAAGGCAGATAAAGAAAAGCCGGCTTAGTTAAGCGGTTATTGTAAAAGAAGAAAAACGGCTGAATTCCCATGGAAAAGTCGTTCTTCTTCTTTCCAAATAAACTCTGATCTACAGATTAGTTGGCGACATGTATATTTGGCTCAAGGTTTATTTTTAATGATTCGACCATAAATGCAGGCAAAGGAATAGCGATCTTTTCATCATCTATCTCCTGATTGAATATTTTGCTCTTTTTGCTGTCTTTGCCTATAATTAATTCGAACCATTTTTCCCTCTCTTTTAAAATTTTATAGATATCCTCGTCGATGGTATCTTTGATTATAGGAGTAAAAACTTGGAGTTTACTCCCTGTTGTTTTTGAAACCTTACTGCCTATCCGGTCTATTCGCCCAACCCTTTGTTCCATGACGGCTGGGTTCCACCATAAATCATAGTGAATTACCTTTGAGCATTCTCTTTGTAGGTCAATGCCCTCTTGCCCAATTTGTGTAACGATAAGCACCTTTGGATTGAATGGCGTATTGAAAGCTTCAATAAGCCTCCCCTGAAATACGCTTTTGGTTTCTCCTGAGAGTACTTCGGCAAAGTCTTGTTTTCTTAAGCCTTCAATTAGCTTGGTTATTCTTGCACAAACATCACTTTTAGTGAGGTTTAAAGAGTTCTTTGTTGCTTCTTCGACTGCTCTCTTGATATAGCCCCAAAGTTCTTCGTTAAAGACTTCTCGAACTGATTCTTTCATAATACGATTTATTTCGTTTCTTCTCAAAAAAATATTTTGTGATTTAACTTGGAAGGTTTTCATTATTTTGAAAAGCATAAAATCTTCTTTAAGCTTGCTTCTAAGTACGCTTTCCAATTCATTAGCCATTATTTCCTTATACCTCTCGATTCCAGTCTTTGAATAAGTGACAAATGTCGCCTCTTGCGTAACAGCATTTTTAATTTTTGGATTAACTTCATAAAGCGACTCCAACAAGGAATGAATTTCGGCGCTTACTTGACTTAGGGCATTTTCAAACCGTTTACTAAACCGCCAAACCTTAGTTCGTTTGACCATTTTATTTTTTGTATAAGTCTTTTTTGATTGCTTTTTGCGGAAATAGTCACGGATTTCTTGAGGTACGCTCATTTCTACGATTGTTTGTAGTTCTTGATTTACCGACTTTTTTATACCTGAAGCAGTCTCTACAAATCGACAAAAAATTAGCGCTTTCTCAAAATCTTGTTTTGTATTAAAACTATCAATTGTCAATCCTAGGTTTAGTTTGAGTTCTCTTGCTTTTGGATGCGCTCCAGAAATCTCCAAATTTTTTATTCCTTCCCTGATTAAAAATATACATTGCTTAATCGGGATCGATTTTTGGGCTATCCTGGAGGCTATTTTTTGAGTTGAAATCGAGTATTTATCTAGTGTAGAGAACGAGGAAGTTGTTTCCTGTAGGACTTGCACGGTGAAAGTCTTCTTGTATTTGTTTGATTCATAGAGAAACTTTCTAACAAGGAGATAAAATAATTCTTCGTCAGTTGTAAGTTGAACGCTCTTGTTTGGACTGTTTGGTATGAGTGAACCAATTACTTCCTCGCGATAAGATTTATGTTTTGAATTCCTTAGCATATAAGCAGCTAACGAAAGTTCAAGATTTGTCTTCGCTATTTTGGTTTCGACAAATGCGGATATCGCTTTTTTAACAACCGCACTAATGTTTGGGTCATCAATCATTTCCCTCATTAAGACTTCGAGGTTCGTGTCATCATGTTGTAACTTTTCTACCTCAGTTGCGTTAATATGGGGGATAGCTTTCCAAGCCCTTTCAAACGATTGAATGCATTGCTCATATCTTACCAAGTTGTCGCTGAGCGTTTTGAGGTCTGACTTAAGCGCCTCTTTTACTTCAGGTGATTGCTTTGCTGAAGTGAAGAGTAAAAGTAAATTTGTTATTTCACTTGCTTGAAGCTGAAAGGGAGTGGCCGTCATAAGGATTAACTTTTGGAACTTTTGATTAAGAATAGCGTCTTCTACATCTACTCTCTTAGAGTTATCAAATAATGCGTATCTTTTGGTGTAGGGATTTTTAAATTGATGGGCTTCGTCAATTACTATAATATCCCATTGTCGATGTAAAGGATTACTAAAAAGTGCATTAACTGAGCAAACAACGAGCTTCCTTCTTGTTTCCTTAATGTCTTCCTTGCTGTAGGCAATAAAGGGGTTAGAATACTGGTTTTTTATCGCCCTTGAGATCTTGTTATTCTTGACACACTTTTGAAAGAATTTGTTAATATCATCTTCCCATTTTTTTCGGAGGACTACAGAGGGTACTATTACAAGGACAGAAGGAACTCGCTTACCCCTTGTTTTCTTTATCTGGTTATAGGCTTGTAAGAATATCAGCCCAAGGGCCTCAAACGTTTTTCCCATTCCCACTTCGTCAGCAAGAATTACCCCCTTCTTCTTCTGCAAAATTTCATAGCCTTTGCTTATAGCATTGATTTGTTTTCCTGCTTGCTCGTCAGTAATGTCTTCGGTTTTCAGCATCAATTGCTCAATATTTTTGGTTTTTTTTCGCTCATCCATTTGTAATCAAGTCTCTTAAGTAGTCTCTGAAAAAGCTTTTTTCATAGCCATTTGCAAGGGCTTCGGATTGTGACCTTATTGACGATATAGTGTCAGAACATTTGCTCAGTACTTGCGGGTTATCACAGATCGATTGAAACTCTTTCAAGATATGCATAAGCTCTACCAATTTGAAGAGCCCGCGAGTTGGGGAATCTATCCCAGCATTTATTCGATTGATTATTAACTGGGACAATTCTTGTATATTACAAAGGGTTGATTCAAGTTTTATATTGGAAAATTTATCGTTACAGACTGGAAATAATTTTGCTCTAATTCCGTCCAGAGCTTTGAAATAGTCTTTAATGCTATCCTCCGTTTTGCTATCCACAATCGAACTTGACATTGCCCTATCACACATTTCTAGTTGTTGCATTTTTGTTAGATAGGCTGGTGAGTATTCTCCTGATAACAGTAGAAGCGTTTTATTATAATCAAGTCTGAACTCAGGCGGGTCCAGGTTTTCAAACCTAATTGGGATTTTTACTTCTCCGTGATTAGTGATTGACAAAGTCAAAAAATGGCTTTTGACTTCTATAGGCTTAAAGGGGACTTTTTCTATTTCCGAACTTGTTTTGATCAATGGGGTTTTAGCAAGTAGAATTTTGCCATCCAAGCTTATTTTCCAATCATTAATAGGCTCACTTTGAAAACTTAAAAACAATATTAGCTCTTTCTTTTTTACGTCAAATATTGCTTCCTGAAGGAATAGATATAGATAATCATTTGGCGCTTCATCTGAGTTCTCAACTTTCTCTTCTGTCAAGACATTGTTTAGCTTAATCTCTCGAGAATTTGGAAGAATGTCAAATTCTGATTTCCCATTTCTTCTGAGCAAGATGCAAGCTTCGACATTTCCATTTCCTTCTTTTGAAAGCAATGCTCTACTTGAGAAGTTGGCTGAACCTGTTAAGAGAAAAGAGTTCTTGTTTGTTTCAAAAAGTAATGCTTTTGCATGCTTGAATCTTCTTATTTCTTCGTAGCTTTCCGGGTTATCGATTGGTCTATTATCAGGCAAAGGAAAGAATCTCAATTTACCACGTTCTTTCGATGGTATTGCGTTAATTAGAGTCAGCGGTAATCCTGAGGTATATTTACCACTTTTTTCGACTGCAGAAAAAAACACATCTATTTCTTGAATATTTGAAAAGATACTGGGCTTATCTAAAGAAAGTGTATGTCCAAAAAGTGATGCACTGACATCTCTAGTCGATTTAATGTCATCTTCGTAGAAAGGGCTTATGATTCTTAGTCTACTTAATTTCTCACTCTGCAGCATTTCTTCGATTTGTGCCAAGATGCTTTGATGTCCAAGAGAATGGATAAACTTGGCATTCATGTTTTGAATGTGTTTGCATTCTTTTAGTAGAGTCTCCAAATGTCCGATAATCTTGAAATCTTTATTTTCTCGCCCCATTTTTCTTATGATAATTGATAGGAAATCAAGAACATCTTTGAACAACTCATAGTAAATCGGTTTCAATCTATTTAGTTCAAATAGAGCAAAAATTTCAGCGTTTTCCCGTATTCCATTCTGGGTTAGGTTCGCTGAAGAGACAATAAGACGAGCACTTGCAATGTTTTGGGCTTTGTAAATAATCAGATATAGCTTAGGATGAAACACTTCATAGTTTGCTGGTAGAAATTTGTATCCAAGAAACTCGGGGGAGATAAAGAATTTGTCTACCATATTTTGTAATTCTAACACATAGTCCTTCTTGTTAGCAATCACTGTTATTTCTTTGTCAATTAATTTGCTATGAACTTCATTCATGAAATCAATATTTTGGGCAGGATTACTACTTACATCCAAGACTTGTCTAAGCAAGTCTTTGACGAAAAACTCGATTTCAAAGTTATATGTTAAGAATATCGCTGAGAGTACCTCGCCTTGTACCGAGAAACTTTCAAGGATTTTCTCCTGCATTTACCTCGACTCACTTGCCAATTGTTTGAGGCTTTCTAGACGGTAAGAATGTAATTTAGGAACCTTCATTGACCTAGATGTATTTATGCATAATTTATTTGTTAGAGTGTTGTTAGCGATCCATGACCAGCGGTCTTTAAGTTGTACATGTCTTCGAATTATCACATTTACTAAATCAGCTATATCAGAGGTTGTCACTGCAGAATAAACGTCATTTACAAAAATGCAAAGTGATTTCGCATATTCGCTTTCATCTTCAGAGATAGCTGGAATCAAAATTGTAATTAGCTGATTATTGATTGATTGAAGCAAACATAAGCTTGGCTCTATTGAACGATTATCCTTTCTTAAGTAATTGACCAGACTTTCTGGCGTTTTCAACTTTGCAATACATTGATCTACCTGCAGTTCGGAAAGGTCTTTTCCTTGTTGGAGCGTATGTAGTGCCAATTCGAATATTGAGGCAACAGCGATCGAGAAGTATTCGTAGATACGTATGAGCTCTAAAATCTTGGCAAGTTCTGCGCTTACCTTGATTTTCTTCTCTAACACATTCCCGACTAATTCAAGATCATCAACCCCGTCTTCGTTCTCAAAAAGACCGAACGTTTGAGATCTTATCGAATATTTTTCTTTTAGTCTGCAATAAAAAATATTTTTTTCACGCTCTGACATTGCTTGGGGTGATAGTAAGAAGTTTTTCCCTAATTTGACTAATTCTTCTCGCTCGATTTTTCCAAGCCTTATCGACTTGACCGCTATTCTTTCGATTTCTTTCTTCCTGCAAAATGCGTTTGCTAAATTCTCACCGCTAGAATCCCCATCTTTAGTTGTTTCGTAGGTTGATAAGTCCATAAATCCTATTTTACCAAGAGCTGTTTTGTAGGCGCCAAAACAACCTAAGAACCTCTGATTTTTCAAAAATTCATAGTCATTGCCTAATGAAAAAGTCTTTGTTCCAAGTTGAAAATAGGATGATGCCTTTTCAATGCCTAGAAGAGGTTTCTCATTGTTTGGAACGCTTGTTCCTTTGGAGCCATAATAAGCAATTATTGATAGCACAAATAGCTTTTCAAGTTGCATTAACTTGATTTCAGTATCTTCGACTTTGCCAAATTGTCGAACGCCCAGTGTTCCACTGTTTTTCTCAATTACTTGAAGACACCAACAAAGAAACGAAAAATACCTTGGCTTCCTAGTTCTTGAAGTTATACCTGGGAGAATTTTTTCAGCAAGAACTTCAGAGTAGTTCTGTAATCCTAAAGGGTCGACACTATATTCTTCTTCCTTTATCGGATTGAATTCCGTCCAAAATACATTTTTTTCGTTTTTGGGCAAGAACATGCCACCTTGATTTAGCAAATATTACTTTTTTCAATATAAAGCTCTTGATAATCTATCAAGCATGTGCCATTTCGTATGAGCTACCTATTAATGAACGCTATTTGCCCTTAGTTTCTATCAATCTTGGGATAAACTCTGAATTCTTCTTTTTGCACCGCTGATGAGCACTACTTGGTGACTTCTTTGAGCCTAAACTCGATCATTTCATGAATTAATATAGTCAAGGCGTCTGTTTCGGTTTGATCGTAAATGTAGATTGGTGCCTTGCTTGATTCGCCATATACCTTTAAGCAGGATAGCGTTCAAAAGAACAACAACAAACCAATTTGCCGACTGTTGTTGTTCTTTTAAACGAGAGAAAAGAGCGTACAATATACAATTAGGCAATATAGCAAACAGGTTTGGGATTTAGGAAACAGCAACTCTGCATAGCAAACATTCTGTCGTTTGCTGGGAATAACGAATTAATCCAACCCTTGTTAACGACGTGCCCATTAAATCTACTGCCTTTACTTAAAAGAAGTCTCTGCAATCTTCACCACTGTACACAGGAATGATTGGCTGAATAAATCAGTTGATCTTAGCAGATACTGAAGGAAAGCACTTGCGTTATTTAGATTACTTCTAGCAACGCCTTCTTTCTTGTTTAATAAAAATTTATATTCCCAAAATTCCAACTAACCAATTCATAACAGTCCCTTGCTTGGAGAGTTAACAGTGTCTAACGTAGCACCTGATCAGTCAATAGATACATCTGATACAGGGGACGATACTCAAAATCGGTTTCGTTTTCAAGCTGCTTATGCTGCCTACTTAACGCTTCAACTTTTAGGTCAAAGCTCGCCATACGAGTGCGTTTATTGCGAGTTACTTGAAGACATATTAATCAAATGTAAGAATGGTAAATTTATAGGCGTTCAGGTTAAAACGAAGAAAAAATCACTCGGACCTTTCAGATTTGGGGATGACGAGGTTCTTCAAAGCCTGAAGAAATTCATAATACTTGACAAGAAATTTCCTAACGCATTTCAGAACTTCCAGCTCTCAACAAACTGCGGTTTTCTTTCAAGCAAGGATACTTCAGATTTGACCTATGCCCTTGACCTTTTACAAAAGGAAAATATACGTATTGATAAGAAAGACAATACTTTCGCTAGTAGAATTGAAACATTAACTGGTCTTACGAATTGCAGTAAGAAGCAAGTATTGGCTACACTAAGTAAAGTTAACTTAACAGATTGGGCTGATCTTAAAAATTATAGAATTATACTTGCAGATGATATATCAAAAATCACAAACAAGCAGGCCCAACCGGATTATGTTTTAAAAAAGATGGCGCAAGAACTAATTGGACTGACTTGGAATGCGGCTTGTCTGTCAACGGATTTATCGAAGCCATCCTATTATGGAATGCTTCAAGACCCACAGGGTACAAGTAATCAAGCCATAATACAAAACAAAAGAATTACGTCAGCAATGGTCGACGATTGTTTAGCTCGGTGTGAAGACTCGGTTATACTATTGCAAAGTATTGAGCCGATGCCAATATCACTTTCAAGAGATGCGACTAAGCTATTAGAGAAGAAGATGCTAAGGGGCGGCATTGGCGCTTCCAATATTCGTTTGATGAAAAATAACAATTGGTCAGCTCAGTACCTATTCGTTGAGTGGTTGCATAAACGTGGAAGGGTCGAGGCAGAAAATCATGCAGATCACCTCTCACTTTTAGTTTGGAACGAGTGCCAAGAGGCGCACGATTCAGTAAAAAAACCTAACGAACTGTACGGCGAAAAAATGCTTGAAATAGTCCGAAATAAACTCCATTATACTTTTGACAATCAAATTAAGAGTCAATACCATGAAATGAGTTATCCACAACTCTTAGGGGTCGCAGGCATTCTGACTGAAGATTGTAAACTTTGGTGGAGCGAATGGTTTGATATAGCAAAGGAGGAAAATAATGAGCCTATTTAAGGAATTAGTAAAAATTGAGGAGAACCCTAAACTACATACTGCAAGGCTTTTGGTTTTGCTTAGAGAGTTTTCTGGCAAGAAAGGAACTGACGAAATTGATGGAAAAACAAAGCTTGTTAAGTTAGATTTTCTCCTACGCTATCCTGTTTACTTAGAACAGGCATTATTGAAAAGAAATTTACCCATTGAAAATCTCGCAATATTGGACTACGAGCGTAAAAGTGTTGAGTCAGCGATGATTCGCTATAAATATGGACCGTGGGACCCTCGTTATGACACTTTCCTAAATCTGTTGATAGGCATGGGTTTGTGTGAAATTAGAAAAGAAGGGCGAACGGTCTATATCGGACTCACAAAAAAAGGCATAGAAGTTGCTAACGAATTGGAAGATTCAACAGAATTTGAGATTACCGTTAACAGAGCGCACATTTTACGCAGATACTTTGATGAAAGTGGAAC
This sequence comes from Bathyarchaeia archaeon, assembly GCA_042296865.1. Lineage (GTDB taxonomy): Archaea > Thermoproteota > Bathyarchaeia > Bathyarchaeales > Bathycorpusculaceae > Bathycorpusculum. The sequence continues at coordinate 1,624,802 of CP170178.1, forward strand.
AAGCCTTCGAACGTTCATTTATGACACATTTCCAGAAATTACCTCATTAAAAAGTGGGGAGACAATCAAAATATGATGAAATTCTATATCCGTTTTAAAAACCTTTTCTTAACATGTAAGCAGTCAGTTGAGCCAATTGATTTTTCTCCAACATTATCTGTTTTTTATGGAAAAATATCCTCCGGTAAGTCAACCATTGCACGTCTGATCGACTATTGTTTAGGCGGTGAGCTTGAAAGAACCCCCGCGATAAAAAGTGAAATGGTCGCGGTACAACTTGCCGCTACAATAGGTGAAAACGAAGTAATTTTCGAACGCCAAGCATATGGTAACCAAGTTCAAGTGAGTTGGACAAACAAGGAGGGAGAATATGGTAGTGTACTTGCACCGATAGCCGAATCACCTCTGCCGATCTGGAAAAATGACATTAGAAATCTCAATGATTTGTTATTCTATCTTGCAGGAGCTGAGGTACTGAAGATACCTAAGAGCAAGGACATGAATGAAGAGCAAACGGTACGACTAAGCTTTCGCAATTTTATGTGGTATTGTTATTTAGAACAAGATGTAATGGATTCAGCATTCTTTTGGTTAAAAACTGATTTTAAGAAACGTAATAGCCGGTATGTTCTTGACTTTATTACGGGGGCATACACTGATAAACTATCTGCTTTGAAAGGACAGTTAGATTCCGTTAGGCAATCAAAGACTAGAAAAACAGACGAAATCGAAAGCATCAAGCTTTTTCTTGAAAAACTAGGCTATAGTTCAGAAGAACAATTGATTAAAGAAATAAAGGGCATAGAGGAAAAATTATCGGTAGTAAAAGCCGAAATTCAGTCAATGAACGAAGACTATGCTAAAGAAACTCATTTTGTTGATGATCAGCGGCAACGTCTCAGAGATTTAGAGAAAGATTTGTCTCAAAGCGAGCAAACTCTTATCGATTTAAGAACCAGGATAAATGAGCAGGATGCCCTTAGGGCTGAGCTTATTGCTTCTAAGTTCAAGTTGGTTCGCACTCGCTCAGCCAAGAATGTGTTAGATAATGTACAATTTGAGGTATGTCCTGAATGTGGTAATAAGATTACCTCGAAAACACATACTGACAATAGCATATGTCCTTTATGTAAAGAGCCTCCTGTCACCCAAAATGAAGGCAATGACGTTGTAAAGGAAGATACTTTAAAACTTGACTTAGATTCGAGGATTTTTGAGCTTGAAGATTCAATTGAGCGTCAGAAAAAGGCACAGGAGCAAGAAAAAAGAACTTATTTAGAGTTAAAAGAACGGAAGACCATTGCAGATAAAAAGCTTGCAGATGCGTTAAAGACTTATGATTCTAATTTTGTTGCCGCAACAAGAGAGAAAGAACATGAAGTTGCTTATTCAGAGGAACGTATCAGAAACATCAAGAGAACAATTGAAATGCCAAAAGAAGTAAACAAGATGGAAAACGACCTCTCGATAATCTATACAGAAGAAGAACGACTGAAAGCCGAAATAGAGCAAGAAGAAAAGACGTTGATTACTTCCGAGCAATTGATTAAGCAAATAGCAAATAGCTACCTTGAAGCGCTTAATGAAATTGGATTAGATGGCATTAATGATGACGATGTGGTTGAAATCGACCGCAATAATTGGATTCCATATATCTTAGAACATGGCAAACAAGACCGCGCTTTGGATTTCTTCAACGCGGGTAGCGGTGGTAAAAAGACTATTTTGACCGTTTGTTATGCGCTCGCAATCCACAAAGTAGCGGCTGAAAATAACCTTCCTCTTCCCAATTTCCTAATAATAGATTCACCGATGAAAAACGTAGGAAGGGGCGTAAATCAGGAGACTTTTGAAGCATTCTATCGTTATCTCTATAAACTTGCTGATGGTCCATTAAATGATACTCAATTCATTATTATTGAAACCGATTATGTGGAGCCTCCACCTGAACTAAACGCAAAAGTAAGAATGATGAACCCAAATGATCCAGTCAATCCACCGTTAATTCGATACTACCGAGGTCAATAATGATCCCCTAACGCTCCTTCTATTTTAAACTAACAAAAGGTATTAAGAGAGATTGAATAATTGACTAACAAACGGTTGTTTGAGTGACCTCTATGAAGCTTGACGATGCCATTGCAAGTGCAGTTAAAGAAGGCAAACTTCCTAACAATAGTTATCCGACCATTGTGATTTGGGCTGTACAGAATAACATAGAAGAGAATTTCAAAAACTTCCTCTCCTCAATATCCGAACTTGCAATTGTAAAAGACACCGCCAGTAACTTACAAAATAAGCCGATTCCAGTAAACAGACTCGATCGCTCAGATTTCTTAATCTTCCTTGCAAACTCATATAGCGGTCAAGGAATGCACGATAAAGCAATCGCAATATTCGAAGAGATCAAGAAAAAAGGTTCTAATGAATCGACAATGCTTAATGATTTTGGCTTAGCGTTGCTGAAAAAAACGTTGGCTGAAGGTACCGTAGATAAAGCCAAGTGGGATTACGCAAGAAAGCTCATATTTGAAGCCCTAAGTTTTGACAGGTCAACAACCAAGAACTTTTACAAACTTCCCGCTTACATGAATCTGTGTTTCTTAAGGGCAGTTGAGGCAAAATTATACTTGGATCAAAACGATCCCTTTGCGGCATTTATGGTTGGGTGGATGTCAATTGAAATGACGCTACATAGGATTTGGCGTCAATACCTTGAGCTTAAGAAATCAACAAAGCTTGATGAATTAGACAGATGGGAAGCGGAAAAAATAATTGAAATGCTTTTCATCGGCGACATAGATGACCGATTGCCTAAAACTAAAGCTCACTTGCAAACACTAAAAGATCAAAAAAATAACTTTAACACTTTAAGAGGAGTGCGAAATCATCTAATTCATGGCGATTGCGATAATCCCACAAACGGTGAGGCAAAGCTTTGTCTTGACACAGCGCTTACCATTGCTCCGTTATTTAAGGTGCTGGACAATGAACGTCTCGTTACTCACCTTTAAATGGTCATAGCTTAGTAGGGCAATGAGGCTATTTTGAACGACTATAAGCAGCGTGTGTAAGAGCATCCGCTTCTTCATTTTTCTCACGTGGAATCCATTCAATTTGATAATGGATACATCTTAACAAGTCTTTGGCAGTTCTAAACAAGGGTTGAAGCTTGTGGTCTTTGATTTGGCACTTCCTGTTTATTGCACCTACAAGCAATTCAGAATCAGATTTTATTTTAATATACTCTCTCGATAGGCTCAATTGCTTTAGCTTCTGCAGGGCAAAAATTAATGCTTGGAATTCCGCTACATTATTGGTCATTCCTTCCCCGCTTCCAATAACTTTACCCGTTTTTTCCACCAAGGTATCATTGATCTTAATCACATAAGCTCCACAAGCGGTGCCATTAGGATTAATAGGCTCACAAGAACCATCAATCCATACATCGACTGTTTTTTCATCTTTCTTGGGCGTACCGAGGAAAGCTTCCATATCTATCCCTTGGTTACGAAGTAATGTAAAACGATTCTAATATTATTTCGAGATTCTTAAGTTATAAATAGATACGCCCCCAAATAATCATTGGAGTTAACGCTTGAGTGTTCAGCAAAATGCTGCTTCTAGCATAGGACATAGAGCCACCGCAGGTTCTAATGACGAAAAATCTCTCATTTCCGAGTTCCAAGTTGCCTTACTAGATGAGATTAAAGAATTAAAGGGTCAGAAGAGCGGTAGAAAGACTGAGGTTTATGATGGTCAACGGATATTCAAAAGCAACGCACTCTATGTTTATCGGTTTTTATCAGATGATGCAGACGAGTGGTATAATCGCAAACTCCAAACAGAATTGACCATTGGAATTAACGGTGAAGAATTTTTTGGACGTCTTGATTCTATCGACAAAAAAGCAATAACCATAACATTTGACGCTGATATGGGCGAAGTTATAGAGGAAGCAGTCATTCAAGACTCGTCTTTTTTCTTGCTCGAGAAACTCAACAGTAAACTTGAAAACATAAAGTCAGGTCAACTCAACATTAATACAAACGGAAGCATGAAACTATTCGGCTTTAGCCAACCAAACTCTTTGGCACCCTTGCCATTGAATGAACAACTGCTAGCTGACTTCCACCCAAATTATGAACAAGAAATTGCAATGAGGAAAGCATTGAGTCAAGAGGTCACTTTCATTTGGGGTCCTCCAGGCACCGGTAAAACCAAAACTCTTGCGTTTATATTAGGGCTTCTAAGCGCTTCAGGCAAAAAAATACTCTTAACAGCAAACACCAATGCAGCAGTCGATGAAATGTTAAAGAAATTTCTCGATGACAAACAAAATCTCTCTTTGGCAGAACAAGGAAAAGTAATCCGGCTTGGTGTTCCAACAAGTGAAGACGAAAAAATGGCGTTACTTGTGCCAAGAAATATACTCGAAAAAAGAGCGGGGCAATCGAATGATGCCATTGCAAGTATTCAAAAAGAAATAGAAAAAGATCAACAAAAAATTCTCGAATTAGAAAGACAGGAGAAAGAAATCAGAGATAGGCAATTCCTACTGAAGGAACTTGGCGATGAATTACTAAAAATCCAGAACAGAATAGAAACGCTCAGGAACGCATTAAGCAACACAAAAAACAACCGAGATCAGCTATTCAACCAATTAACCGCATCGCATAAAAAACTAGAGGACGCAGAGAAAGCAAGCGTATTCAAAAGACTATTTTCAGGGACAAACAAGGAAAAAATCCAAGAGGAAATAAAGTATTTCGAAAATAAACATAAAATCGCCCAATTAGAAGTCCTTAGCATCGAAAAGGAATTCTATTCACTTATCCAAGAGGAAAAACTAATTTCTGCTAAACTCTCCGCCCAAAAAGAAAACGACCAAACAGACACTCTTGATACAATCCTAAAGAAAAAAACGGAACTAATAGCACGACACCAAAATCAAGAAAATGAAATCAGCGTACTCAAGCAGAAACAACAGGAAGCCCAGAAAACAATTTTAAAAGAAAGCTCCGTCATTGCCACAACCATCGCACGGGCATGCATCGATTCATCAATAATGAAGGAAAAATTCGACGTCTTGATTGTTGATGAAGCAAGCATGGCGCCGCTGCCGAATATCTTCTACTTAGCCGGGCTATGCTCAACCCATTATGTAATTTCAGGAGACTTCCGCCAACTATCACCCATAGCCCAAGGCAGAACACCCGCTGTCCAAAAATGGCTAAAAAGAGACATATTCCAACAATCAGGTATACTTCAACAAGTAGACTCAAACGTAGACGATGAAAGACTGGTAATGTTAAAAGAGCAGTACCGAATGCACCCAGCTATCTGTAACCTGATAAGTGAAGTCGTGTATGACGGCAAACTTAAAACTCCACAAAATGTCGCTATCTTGAAAGAACAGCTAGCTAAATTACCACCGTTTGAGGGAAAAGCCCTAATATTTTGTGATACAGCAACCACTAACCCATACATTGCTAGACCCAAGAACTCATTTTCGAGAATAAGTCCATACTCAGCAGTTGTTTCAGCAAATTTGGCATTAAGATGTGTGCAAGAAGCAGCTAAAAAAGGGAAGAAAATAAAGGTTGGAATCGTTAGCCCATATAACGCTCAAGCAAAACTTATTTCAAGAATACTCTCAGACAAAGACTCAGACCCTACACAAATTGTCGCCTCAACCATTCATCGATTTCAAGGGAGCGAAAGGGACTGCATAATATTCGATCTAGTCGAAGGTGAACCATTAAGTCCCGGAAAGCTTACGCAAGGCCCATTCAAACGATCGGAACCGGGACGCTTAATCAATGTAGCAATCTCCAGAGCCATAGGAAAATTCATTCTGGTGGGTAACAGCGAGTATATTGCTAAGCATTTTTGGGTTAAAGATGCTGTGCCACAGGTGCTTGAGCAGATAAAGGCAAAAGGTGAAATTATTGATTCATACTTCGCTGACTACCTATCCTACGAAGACACCGCTCTATCTGGCAGAGATGTTAGAGATACCACTTTTACTATTTATGACCAAACAAACTTCTATGAAACCTTCTTAGAAGATATGAAAAAAGCTAAATCAAGAATCGTCATTTTCAGCCCCTTCGTATCAAGGAAAAGAGTTGAAAGCCTACTCGCCGATTTCCAAACTGTATCCCAAAAGGGTATCCCAATTTATGTTATAACAAGAAAAACACCCAAAAACGACGTTATCGATGACCTCATAGGAAAAAACGTCAAAGTCATTTTCGCCTCAAAAGGCTTAGGATTTGAAGAATTCGACAAATTCCATTTCAAGCTTGCCCTTGTCGACAGCTCAGTAGTGTACTATGGTAGCTTAAACATATTAGCGCAGCTCGAATCGGCTGAAAGCATGATGGCGTTTAGGACAAAAAAGACTGTTAATGCGCTAATAAGATACTTTGGAATAGATGGTATAATCAAAGAATACCTAACTAACCAAAACACTAACTGCGTCAGTATTAATCAACAGCAAAAACAAGTTGAAACCGGTCCAACAAGTGTCAAACAAGCAAAACAGGCCACAATACAATTTCACCCAGTTATTACGTTGCAGAAGACAGACATTTCAAACCCGGAAACTCTAACTAAAGCCTTCGGGACAATTGAACCAGGTAAAGATGTTAGAAAGAAGGCTCAAATGAAATTATGGAAATTAGGAAACGATGCTGGGTTTAATTCCTATATTGAATATGAGGTCCCCAACCTTCTGCAGGATGGCGTAAACCGCTTTATCAGCGTTGTTTGGAAAGAAGGGCCAGAGATAAAAGCAGCATTCCAGATACGAAGAAAAAAACGCGGAAACGACCAGATAACGAGCCTTCGCGATATGAACAAGCTAACTATGCTTCCCGCCACTGAAAAATACCTTGTAAATATCTCACAAAAGACCGGGGCACCGACTTTTTTCAAAGTCAATAATTCTGGCAGCATCAATTCTCTTTCAACCAGACCATCTTTCATCAAATCAGAAAAAACCTATAGCGTTGATGAAGTCAAGCTGAAGTATGCTAGAGCCTATGAAAGCTGGACTAAAGCTGAAGAGAATCAGCTAATATCGGAATACAAGAGTAAAATTCCCATCTCAGAGATCGCTAGAATCCACCAACGGAAAAGAAACGCCATCGGCTCACGATTAAAAAAATTGATTGAGAGAGGCTTAATTCAGCCATAACCAGCACCTAATACTATGTATACAAGTAGCAGTCGATATATTGGCATTCTAGACAGCTTTTTTAATCATAAGCTGTTCCTTGAAAGCTCTAAGAATTTAATATACTTTTGAACTTGATCAAGATGTGCTAAGTTGAAGACAATGAGAAATGGCTGACCATCCTTAAGCTTTTGACCGGTGTCTAAAACCTTCCATTTACTAACTGAACCGTTTGGCCAGATAATATCTTTCTCGTCCAAATTTTGGATTGATTTGCCTATGATGTCAATTAATGGTTCAGTGAAAGGATATGGATGGTGCAGACAAGACATATGATGATATGTGCAAAGTGATAATATGTTTCCCACATGGTCATCTCCCATGTCCTTTTTTACTTCCTTTATATGATGCCCTTGGATCATATACCGCCTATTAATCTCCGGTTTTGCATACGATTTTGGATAAGTCAGGATTCCTGGCGTTTCTTGGGATAAGCAGATTTGGCAGTTGTAGTTATAACTTCTTTTGACCCATTTGGCTTTAGTAGTATCCCTTTGTTCAGTCACTGCCGGGTACGTTGAGACCTTCATAGGGGTTTCCTCATCAGGGGGAGGGGCTTCAATCGGTTGTTCTGCCATGTAATCGTCGATTGGGGTTTCTTCATGTTCTTGATTGCCATTTGCCGATTCTTCAGGTGAGCCTTCAACCAATGATTCCTTGTCCTTTGGGAGTTCTTCGGTCAGAGGCTCTTGGGAATCCTTATTTGGTACTTCATCTATTGGAGCACTGATGGCTGGTTCCGCAGGGGGTTTATCCATTGCTGGTATCTCTATCTGTTTTATACCAGCTTTTTCTTCACTCGGTACGATTTTTTGGTGTAGCTCTTCATTTTTTCCTTCTGTCGGCTGTTGAGCTGTTTCAACTTCTGTTCCGCTAATTTGTCCGTTAAGAGAGGGTACGTCTATCTTCCCTTCTTCAACCGTTTTCTCCTTATCGATCAAATCGTGAATAACGGTTGGCACTTCGATTGGTATTGATTGGCCATCCACTGAATCATCGGTACCTACGGGTTCGCCGTCTTGATTTATACCACTATTTAATGGTGGTTGGTTCGGCAAACTGCTCTTTTCAACAATCAGAGGTGGGGTTAAGTTTGAATTAACAATGCTTTGCGTTGTCTGCAACTCAGCTGTACTTATGTTAGGTTGGGGAATAATAGGTAGAGATTCAGGGGAGCCTGTAACCACTTCATTGATTGGATTAGTTGCCGCTATATTCTTCAACTCATAGGTTACTTGATTAATCGGTTCCGCCGTTAGGTTAACGTCTGATGATAAAGATTCAATTTGTTCTAAATCAAGAGGCGGGAAACCTAAAAAGCACTCCTTAAGGGTTTTTGCAACATAGTCTCTATCGCCTTTCGGATTTGTTAGCAATGATATTTCGTTAGCTAATAACTCATAAATAGTCTTATCATCTTCAGAATCCTTCCTGATTAAGATTTTATTGCATTCCGTACGTTGCAGGAGAAATATTATACTTGGAATAGGCACCCCATCGATTGTATTATTGTTTGATTCCCAATAATATTGGACCCTTAGCGATTGTACGGAAAATACTTGCAAACTAAAAAATAATTTATTATATTCCAAGCGTTCGCCCTCGTTTATTACCTTCTTTGCTTCAACGCCGTTGGCATAAGGTACGCTGTCTTGTATCATCTTTTCAAACTTAGGCAAGCGATCTGAAAGGTTCGGAACCTTCTCGGGTTCGGGCTCAACCAAACGACACTTTATGTCAACCCCATATCTAAGCTCCTGAACGCCTAGTTGTCTTGCCAAGGTTTCATATTGACGCCAGTCACTGCGTAAAAATGGAATTTGCACGATTCCAGAACGGATCAAGATTGTATTCAATTGGGGTGAAGGAGGAAATCTAAGCGAGTCTACTTCTCTGAATTCACCATCGGAAGCTAGAATTTTTGCTTTACTTTTAAATGCACGCCACCAATCCTGTCTTTCAATAGGAAAGTTACTTGTTTCCGATGCCAAAATTCGTCCATTGAGGTTTTGATAGGCAAGCACCGCTAACTTGGCTATTCCATCTGTTGAGGCTTCCTTACTAATTTCTTCTATAAGATGTGCGATATCTTCTGGTTCATTCAAATAGTCAAGTAAGAATCTAACCTTTTTTTCTTGGAAATCATTTCTTGCAGTATCTATCAAATTAGCAAGTATATCTTCTTTTTTGGGAAAACGATTAACACCTAACAGGCTAATTAACGATGAATGGGTAATCTCAAAAGCGAGGAAATGTACCTTATCACCAACGACCGCACGGATGGCTGGATCGTTAATATAAATACCGCTCGATTCAGAGAAGCACCCCTTATCGGTCGGGAGTAGGGTTTTGGCAAGCATGCGTTTAAGCGTAGAATGTATTTTCTTAGAATTCCAGCTTTGGTAATGGTACTTCCACTTTGATGAGTCAAGAGAAGTATAGGAACTTGAATCCCAACTGCTAGTGCTCGATATTTTTTTCTTTACTTCCTGTTCGTATACTTCCCAGTTCTTATCAACAAACTTAATGATTTTTTCCAATCGTTTCCTTCTTTGACTATCGGGTAATGCTTGGGTTAATTCAAGAAGTTCTTTTATATCCTTAGATGTCTTGTCATAATTGATTAATTCGTTCCACCCAGAAGCCGAACGCTCTCTCCAGGATATTTCGTCGTCTCCCAAAATGCCTTGTATCTTGTAATCATAGTTAGTCTCCTCAAGCGAGACGTTTATTCCAAGTTTATTCTCTGCTCCCAATTTTTTAAAGAATTCAACCCAAGACCTCTTGCTTTCTTTCCCCTGCTTAGCATAAAATGGGTGGATGAACCGCGATTTTGTACCTGTAAAAAGGATTTCAAGGGATTTGGTATTAGTGTAAACTGCCGGTAAATGCAAATTAGGGGCGAAATCGTAGTAGTTAGTACTTCTTTCATCGTCTTTTTCAGTACGATCTGTTCTTAGGTAAATTGTTTGTCTAAGCCTTTCTAACGCATCAACTTTTTGATCATCTTTAGCGGTTAACTTGTTGTAGGAAATAACATAATCTCTCAGATTATTCTTTAGGAATAAGACAAATTCAAATAAGGTCTCAGTCGTTTCTTGCATCCATTTGTCGGATTTATACTTGGGTATGATAATGTCTTCGATAATGTAATAGCTACTGTATTCGCTAACACCCATAAGGCTCAAAAAAAACTTCGCTTTAGTACTTTTCTTGTCTTTTTTATCCAAACGCTTGCTAATTTCTTCATGAACTAACTTAATTTCTTTATTCAAGAACAAGTAATCCATTGATTGCTTCTGTTTAGGTAGGAAGATTTTTTCTTTAAGAGGTGACAGTAAAGCATTTTGTCCGGTGAAAATAATTGATTCGTTTCTTAGTCTTTCAATTAATTTATTGTCTTCTTTGTCAATGTGATTTCCCAGATATGCATAAGCCTCAAAAAACCAATTGGGAGGTTTTAGTGAAATTAAACTGAAGTCGTATGTGAAGTCTATAAATTTTTCGAGAGTTATTGAAAATAGGTTTATAGAAGAAAAGAAAGGCTTGTTTTGACTGATAATCTGGTTAGAGATAAACCATTTAATCCCAAATTTATTGCTAAGATCTTTCTCCGACAACAGATTTGGAATTTCCTTGTGTTGGAAGGAACAAACTTCTTCCAACTTTCCCCATGTACCCTTGCTAGTTAGAAAAAATGGGTTACTTTTAAGGTAAGTTAGTATTTGAGAAAAAATAACGTCAAAAACGAGTTCTTTACTATCGATGCGCTCGGTATTCAAATTATCGGGTAGTATAGCATAAAATCTCTGTGCATACTTTTTCTTAGCTCTCATAAATTCTGTTGCTTCGCAAATGACTTCGCTAAGCCTCAAAAGAATCCATTTATTATTAACATCATCCTCGATGCCTCCGCGATCGGCTGAAGGACGGAACTCAGCATTAATATGGAAATGCAGCCCTGTTTTAATCTCTGAAGGCAAGCCCATAAAGAGCTTGGCATTCGTTATTCTCAGAAAATTCCATTCCCGGTCAGCCAGTATTGCGATAGTTGGATTGATTGCTTTAGGTGCCTTTGACTCAAGCCTGTTCTCCAATTCCTTTGGTCCGAAGAATGCAAGAGGGTCTTGATAGATTCTTTGCATTTCACCTAGAAGCGTTTGTTTAACTTGTTGTCGATTTTCATCGGGAACGATAATTTTTTTTGTGATTAGAATAAAACGTAAGTCTGTTTTCTTAGCGTTAAGAATCCGACTAATAATAATATGGCTAATTTTTAGGTCATTATGCTTGGATGTTGAAATAAGCCTCTTCTTGACACTTAGGAATTGTAAGTTATCAACAAAAACCTCAATATCTCTAATATTTTTTAGAAATAATATCGTTTGGTCAGTTATGCTTTCGAACCGTTCAATCACGCTTTCGCAGGACATTTTATCGTTGAGAGGAATATTAAAAACTGTAGAATTCAAATCTGATTTATCTCTAATGTCTTTTACTTCTTGTGGAACGATGTAATCCGTCAGTTCAAAACAAAAAGAGTTAGAGTATATACTCGGGCGGTCTGAAACGGCAAAGACCGATTTAAAACCAACTCCTAAAGCACCAATCTCCGAAGAAGTTTTTGCACTCGGTAGCATTGTGCAAATTTGTTTTACGTCTTTTTCAGAGAATGGCTTTCCATAGTTGATGGCACTTACAATTTTATTTTTAGTATCGATTTTAAAAACGACTTTTCGAGATTTCGCGTCGTCCGCATTCTGAATGAGTTCGCGTATGAAGTGTTTTTCTTTATACATTTTATCCGCGATAATACTCAAAGCATACCTGAATTCTGGAGTTAGAATTTTACGCTTCTCTTCGCTTAAGGCATTTAGTAGATCGCCGTTGGCTTGTCTACCGGGCATTCAGTCACTTATCCTCCGAGCACTCTTAGATTTTTGTCAATTGTCTTAATAGATTTTTAATTTTATTTGCTGGGTAACCATCATATTTTTTAGAACAAATCCTCAACGCTAATACTGTAGGTGTTCCTGAGCCAATCCTTATGCTCGACATCCGCGATTCCTGAAGTGTATATGCAAGGTGTCATCACCGAGAAGGTATAGGTTAGAGCGCTTTGTTTACTGTCGGAACGATTTATAGAGACACCTAACTCTTTGCAATACCCAATAAATTCTCTATAGATGCCTGGTCCTATTTTGCCGGAATAGTTCTTGCATTCATAAATTGTTAATACAATTTCTTTTTCAAAAAAGCGCTTAGTGCGATCCGTTTTCGTAACAACTATATCTGGACAATGAAGAATTCCTGACGCACCTTGGAATTTTACGTTCAGGAAAATATTTCTTTCCTCAGACGGAGTTACGCCCACTAGACGGTAATGGTCACCTGTCAGTCCCGGTTTTAAGTTAGGTCTAAATACGCCGTTTGTCTTTGATTCGCAAACTGGAGTCTTGCCATTACTAACGAACTGTTCTAATTTGCTAAAGTAACAAAAAAGCTCAAAAATTTGATCGCTTAAATGCGGCATTTGAAGAAAGGCGTTGGTGTTTATCTTGTCAAATATCTGTTTAATATAATAGCTTCTCTGAGGATTACTCAAGATATCTTTTCCCCTGCTGCTTTGCTGTATACGCTAAATAGTCCTGTTTTAGTTGGTTATCTTCTAAAAAGCTGCTAAACAGCTGCTCAATTTGGCTTTCTTTTAGAGATTCATAGACTGATTGGAGTGAAATCTGATCGTCGAGAACAACTTTAGTTTCTTTAGAATTTTTTCTAGCACTATCTATTACGTACTTGGCCCAGTGTATTGGCTTTACATAATTGACATCTAAGAAGTGAAGTAAACGGAAAAAACGTTCCTTATGGTTATCTTCGTCTTTTGTTTCTGAAGCTTGTTCCTCTGAAAGCTCGATTGCAAATTTAATTTTTTTATCAAAAGGCAATAGATTGTAAATCTCATCTGATACTTCTTTGAAAAAAGCTATGTTCCCATCGTCTTCATCCAAATTGTGCGCACCTTTTAGATGGCCTATAGTTGCCTATCGCTTAAAAGCTTAAGGTAAATAACCTCAAGGTACCTGATATTATGAACCTGCCATTAGTCATGTTTTTCTTGCGATCATCGGATAAGAAAAAAACGAGTAAGGAATTAAACCTAAGTAAAATATTATTAGCTCTTATTCTTATCAGCCGCCGATTGTGCGCGTCCTGCAAAATCCTGGTTATGCCCTGTCCGGGTAGCGTCCGACTGGATTCTTGCAGAAGATTCCTTTGTCATGTTCTCTTTGGTCACTGTTTCACCTCCTTAAGATAGGCATTAACTCAAAAATTACCATGGGTAAATTGCGTCTCTTTCGAGATATTGCTGAACATCCATTATCTGCGAAAGGTTGTCTGAATTGATGTCGCACAAGCTCAGAAAAGTTCTGTTTGCGCCGTCCATGTTACTCATGACTAAGCCGCTCGGTGAAATCATCAGGTAAGAAGTAATCATTTCCTTATTTCCTTCGAATACTGGTTCAATACCTTCCATTGGTTCATGATTTAGCGTTTTGAAGTAACTGAACTGCTCATCAGTGATTGAAAGTTCATTGAAGTTATCATCATTCTGTCCTAAAATGTGCAGCACTTGGAAGACTTTCCACCTGTCAGGTTTAAGGTACCTAATTAGTGGCCGCATATCTTCCATCCAACTAAGTCTAGTTACTGTTGTGTTAATCTTCAGCTTAATGCCGGCATCGTGGATGGCTTTAGCAAGCTCGCTAACCTTTTTGACATGGCCGCCGTTTCCCCTACCCAGCTTTATTTCGACTTCTTCATCTGCTGAGTCGATAGACAGGCCTATCCAATCAATGAAGGGCTTTAGTTTCCGGATGAGGTCTTGATTGAGATAATGGCCATTTGTAACAATCGAAACCACAAAGCCCATTGTTTTTGCTAGTTTGATTATATCGAAAATTAACGGATGAAGTAATGGTTCCCCTCCCACGAGGTTTATTTTCTCGATTCCTATATCCTTCAGATTATCGAGTATCCGGTGAGCTTCAGTTAAATCTTTAATTTCAGAATCAAGCTTTCGCGAGAAACAAAATTTACAATTATAGTTACATCTTGTCGAGAGGTGCCAGTTAGCGGATTTAATTCTTGTTACATGACTTAACAAGGTCTTACCCTTCTGAACTGCATATGAGGGCAATACACTATTTAGGATGAATATTTGATATTCAAAATTGAATTTGTACTAATTAACTAAGTTTGAAGACCGCGCTCAGAGGATTGAGAGAACGGTTTTTGACTTAAGAAAAGACCATCCTTTCCATTTGCCCTGTTATGTTTCCGATATGATTAGTCCTTAGTCCATCTTAGAACAAGTAGCCCAGCGTTTGTTATTCTAATGGTTTTCACCCTGCGATCCAATTTTAGATTTTCTGGCCTTGACTTTACAGGTTTCAATTCGGGGCTATCAACCTCCACTAAAGCTTTCAATTGCAGTTCCCTGACATGATAGCTAATTATCTGTGGCGACATCCCAAGCATGCTTTTGATTTGAGGAGTAGTACACTTTCCACCCATTTTACTTAAACAGTCAAGAATTGACAATTCTGACTTACCAATTACTCTGTAATAAGGTATGTTGGGAACGGGCAACTCAATCACTTTGTAGCTTGAGTTCTCACTCAGCCGTTTACCCTGCACATAATAAGCCTTAGCTCCAACAAAGAACGACGCCGCGCAGGCTGCTCCGGCCATCATATTAGTACCCCCTGTAATGTTGATGTAAAAAGGCGGTTGTTCTTTTTCAACGATTTCAAGAATAGCATTAATGATATTGTTCATATCAAAAGCGTCAATCTCTTTAAGGATAACTTCATTGAACCCTGTTTGGGCTAGCCTTTTCTTTAACTCTATTGCTATGTCAGCAATCCTATCTTCTTCGTTATTTGGACTATGCAAGATGTATAACCGATCTACAGAGCCATAATGATGGAAGCCGTTTAGGACTGGCTCGGGACTTCGACCCATTATTGCTATATGCACTGGCAAACCAATACAAATCCTATTTTGAATATCAAAGATATCTCATAAATAGATTATCTTCATTGAAGGCATAGCAGCCTTCTAACTATTGAGGCGGATTGAATGCAAAAAAGAAAGATGACAAACATCAAGCCAACAAACCCTAACAGTAATAAAAGTTGGATAGAGTTAAAACGGAAATAGAACAATCATGAGTAACTATAATCATAGAACATTTCAGTGCTCAGGTGCTAGCTTGACAAAGAATCTAATTGACCAAATTCAAACACAAGAAGAGGTAGTTACTTGAGCGCAGAGTTATATTGGAAGAACCTTGGCGTTTCCGACCCTGACTCCTTTAGGGAGGAAGTTACTCAGTATCTTCGTAATGTAAGAAATTACGTTCACAAGGCTGAAAATAGACTTTTTTATAGGACTTACACTTTCAAGTTTAAAATTGAAAGAGTTCTCGTTTCGCCAAAGACCCCCCTGTTAGAAGGTCTCTCTAATTATAGGGGGATCTACGCTGATTCAAATAAAAGACAGAGAATAAATGGCGAAGTAATAGACCGATCACGAGTCATAATTTCTTTAAAACAATTACCCCAAGATCTAAGGTTGTATTTTGATTTTGGAACGTATACCAAGCCCGTAGATATGAGGATAGAAAAGGTCACATTATCAAATATTGAGCCTACCGATGTTAATGAAGAGGAAGAGGATTTGGCGCTTGACCTCTTATACGAACAATCGGAAAAAGTTTACAATTTCTCTTCTAAGAATGAAAGAGAGGGCTTGGTTATACTTGAGAAAAAACGCTCTGAACGACTTCTTATTCTTTCAGAGGTGCCTTCTGAAGAAAAAATTATAGCTAGATATAATACCCATGTTATGAAAATGGAGTGCCAAGCTCTAGATAACTTGGCTCTTCGACCTAAACCGCATCATCTGCCACTTCTTAATTTGCTACAAAGAACAAAAAACGCTTCCTGGAACGCCGTGTATGCAACAAGAAATATCGAATACCATATTCTTAAGGATGAAAGCAAAGCAGGGATAGATAAGCAACGGGATTTTGTAACAAAAGCATTAGGAACACCTGATTTCGCTATTCTCGAAGGACCGCCCGGCTCTGGGAAAACCACAACAATTCTTGAAATAATTCTCCAGCTCATTCCACAGCATAAAAGAGTAATGCTTGTAGCTTCAACGCATGTAGCTGTTGATAACGTTATAGAAAAACTACTTGAAACAAAGGAAAACGGTGTCTCTTTAATCGAAAAATATGGTATTGTGCCTCTTAGAGTTGGTGATATTGAAAACGTTTCTGAAAAGGTACGCGGATATCACGTAAATAACTTTATGCAGTCAGAAAAGAACCGTTTGATAGAATTCCTTGGGCGGCATAAGAAACTAAGCGGTTCACAAAAGATTTTGTATGAAGCACTCTGTAGCGAGGACCGTGGAGCAACCGTAATAGAAAATATCGCTCTTGAATCTGCTAATCTTGTTTGTGGAACGACAATTGGAATTTTGCAATCTAAATTTATTAAGAACGCCAATGAAAGCAGGCCCGCATTTGATTATCTTATTATTGATGAGGCTTCTAAAACAACTTTTCAAGAATTTTTAGTCCCTGCATTACATGCGGAGCGATGGATTCTGTCAGGTGACATAATGCAATTGGCACCTTATGTTGATAGTATTCCAATTAGAGAAAATCTTGCTAACCTTCCAACGCTAAATGATGAAATAGGAAAAGATGATAAACGAATTTGTTTGGCTGTCTTTCGCTCAATAGATAGTAACGAAAGTAAGAGCAATAGCCAACTGTTCTTATGCCAAAATCTTGAGGATTTGGCTCCTCGAATTCAAGCACAGGTAAATGGAATAGATAAAGTCTTGGCGTCGATGGGTTTTGTTAATAGCGGCTCATCTGTATACATAGCACCCGAGCGGCCAAAGTCGCTCACGAGTAAATTGAATCTAATAAGTTCAAATGTTATCTTCAGCTCTAAAACAAAGATTGAAGAGATTGAAGAGTATTTACCTCCAAATCTCTACTCCAAGGAGTATTTGTCAGATAATTTTGAAAGACGCAAAAAAGCCTTCGTGACCAATCAGTCGAATCGGAGAATATCTGATTATCGACCTTCAAACGATAACTGGGAAGACGAGATAGCTTGGAGACTCTCGAGAATATATCAATTAAGAGCAGTCAAGGATAAGCAGTCTAGGTTTAAAAGGGATCTATATTTGCTGATGCCCATGTTTGACAGAAGCGATTTTATCGATAAAGAAGGCACCGATAAAAGGAGATATCGGACACGCGCCGATTTTTTGATGCAAGAGATTCAAAGCATACAAAGAATTGCTCTGCCCTCTGTGTTAGAGCTCCTCCAGAAAGGTTATGAAAGAAATGAAACATTGTCCGAGGATAGCCAAATCCCACTTTACGATGGCTTACCCGAAAAAGTAATCGCTGACCGCCACAGCCTTCTAGTTTACCAGCATAGAATGCACCCAGACATTTCATCTTTCCCAAGAGAGTTCATCTATGAAGATAAGGCTCTAAAAGACTCGCCTGACCTGCGAAACCTTAGAGAATGGACTTACACACAATACAAAAAGAAAGCTGTGTGGATTAACGTATCATCCAGCACTCAAGTTTTCCGAAACAAGAAGGGAAATTATAATCAACGAGAAGTCGAAGTAATTTCAAAGCACTTTAAAAAATTCATCAACTGGTCAAAAGATAATCCAAATACGGAAAGAGGCAGTAATGGTTACTGGAAAGTTGCCCTGCTCACCTTCTATAAGGGGCAAGAAAAAGAACTCTCGCAAATGATGAGGAGCTTAGGATTTAGAGGTGTATATTATTTTGAATCCAAACCTAACAATGTGCAAGTGGAAGTTTGTACAGTAGACCGGTTCCAAGGCCATGAAGCGGATTTAGTATTTCTCTCTTTTGTAAATACTAATAATTATGTAGGCTTTTTAGACAACCCGAATCGTCTAAACGTAGCTCTCACGCGCGCTAAGTACCAACTAGTTATCGTCGGGGATAGAAAAACTTTCAAAAACAGTAACCAATCAACTGATTTGCTTAGAAACTTGGAGGGTATACTCCCAGAAGGTCCAATAGAATTTTAGTGATGAAAAATGATAACGCTCAAAAGAAAAGTAAAAACTAATGCCTATATCGCTATTGCCCAAATAGGTGTTCCAAGTCAACGTGAAGAGATCCTTGCAGTTCTGACATTAGCTGAAGAGAACAATGGCCATGTATCGCCAGAAAATGTAAACTTAAAACTTCTGGGTCGCCCTGCTGGATCACCACAAGGTCAAAGACTGCTTACTATAATAGAATCCTATGGCGCCCTAGAGAAAGAAAACAGATGGGAAGCAGACAACTTTGTCTTAACTGCTGCTGGCAAAGAAAACCTCCAGAATAGACAAGTGATGATTCCAGAAGAGGGCGCTTATACCTTTTACACGACATCCGACTCTCTATTTAAGGAATCAATACTGCGTATAGAGAAGAGCAATTACGTTGAGCGAGAAGAATCTCAAAACGCCTTTGGCTATAAAAAACAAGAGGATACTAGAAGCAATGTAGAGACCATTGCTAAACCAAGCTATTTAGAAAAATATGAACACGGATACCTTCTTGCTCAAGCAGCAAACTCTAACGCCTCAGTCCAAATTAATAGTATCTCTGATAAAGTCACACCATCATTCAAATCCATAGATGTTTTCGTCACCTTAGAGTTAGAACCAAATAGACCCACAGTTTTCAAGGTTCAAACGTCCCGTACTTCCCCTTCATCCAAAGAAGTATATGCAGAAACGAATTTTGATAGAGACTACACGCAAGTTTTAGAAGCACTAACCAGAAAGCATGGAGTGCTTGACCTATCAATGAACGAACCAACGCTCCGTGTAAACTGGACTCAAGTTTCACAGCAAGAAGTTGAAAGTATGGCAAAAGAGATTTCTATAAACGCTCCAGAACTGTTCGAGTTTGGCACTTTTGAAAATGTGAACGTAAGACTTCCAATTTTCCCCGAATCTTTCAATGATGCAAAGCTATGGGCTAATCATTTACTCAAGAGCGGAGTAAAAAGGTACCTAACTCAAGCGGAATATCCGGAATTGCGGAAAGAGATTGCAAATAAGTTCAGTTACCGCTTTGACTCTGAAGAACTCGAAGCTTCAATGATAGAATTCGATGAATTGGTTGACATAGTAACACAGGAGAAAATTGCAGGTAACGACACTAGCCGTTACTGGTATCTCATAGCGCCTCAGGACGTCAGCATTAAACGGTGATAAACATGGCCACTGGAATAATCAAGGAAATAAAAGGAATAAAACAAGAAGATTATGGTAACGATTTTGAGTGGGACAACGTTTGGACGAAAAAACAAAACACATCAACGCTGATCGAATCTCCCCTTAAAACACATTCTCGCACCATATTTCCGCTTCCAATGCAAAAACAAAACGAATTACTTGAATATCTTTACGGTATGGTCAAAAAAGCCCAACATTTTATCTGCCTTTCAAGTTATATGCTACAAAAATCATCCCTTACCGAATCGTTGCTTGAAGCATCTTCGAGAGGTGTCAGAGTCTATATACTAACTGCTGGAGAACAAGAACTTGCAAAAGCAGATCAAGAGATGGATGACGTTGGAAAAGCAAGATTAGAAGAATACAAAGACTTGCTTAATTCCATGGCTGGAAAAGCCCTTATCCGAACAGGTTCCCACTTTCATGCTAAATTTCTACTGATCGATCCTAATTCCACGAACAGCCAAGGCATAATGATGACCTGCAATGCTACAGTAGATGCTATGACCGGAAAAAACCTTGAAGCGGCAACTACTCTTAATAAAAACGAGATTAATTCGTTTTTCTCACAATTCATAAATGCCTTCTGGAAAGAAGCCGAACATGAACTACTAAAACCAAATACGCTTAATGAAGTGATTAAAAAAGTACCTGCGGACATAGACTTTGGTCTAGTCACGCTCCCAGCAACGTTTGCAAATTGCCAGTCTCTTAAAGAAGAAATTCTAAGAAGAATAAACACTGCAGAAAAATCCATAACACTTACTGGATGGTCCTTTAGCTCAACACACCCAGTATTAGAGTCATTGGAGAAAGCACTCTCAAGAGGTATTTCAGTTAAGATTCTCGCAAGAGTCTCGTATGGAAACACTGAATCACTCGCCAAGCTGATTTCAAAAGGCGCAAAACTATATGGTCATGACCGGCTTCACGGCAAATTAATTATTATAGATTCAAAAGCTGTAGTAATGACTTCAAATTTTACCGAACGTGGGCTAGATAGTGGCTTTGAAACCAGTGTAGTTTTTGAAGAAGATGAAAACAAGATTATTGAAGATTTAGCAGCCTATTTCGAGTCTTTATGCGACTGGTCTCTTCTGTCAAAAGTAAAATTGAAAGATGCTTCAGAAAAAATTAAGAAAAACGCCGCAAACACAAGAATTATGGAAGAGATTGAAATAAAAGACGTCTATAACAGAGATATGGGACCTCGCCCAATAGACCTATCAAACCCTGTTAGTAAACCGATTGACTTCAAAAATCTCAACCCCAACAATCCAGCCAATAAAAAACTTTACAAGAAAGCTTACTTTACCTGGAGAGACGTTCCGCCAACCCTTCCTTCAAAATCCACTTTAGTTCAAACAGCAAAAGAGCCCTTTCCAATCTTCGATTCTGCAGGTCAGAAATTTGTTGTTATTTCCCAATGGGAGGAAGTGGAGAAAGCTAAACCTCTCGCCGCGAAATGGAGAGCAAAAATGGTCATAAAGTAGATACTCATTATCGGTTTGAACAATTATACACTTGGTTCCATGCCAAAATGCTCACTTCATGTTTTTTTACCCATCAACGTATGATAAAACTGACGGTAGATAAGCAGGACCAGCCAACTTCAAAACGGCAAATCGGAAAAAGCATGGACTTTTTCCATGCCTTCTGATAGGCGCTAAAGCATCTTTTGAACAGCTTTTCACTGCCATTAGCGCATATTAAGAGCCAATTTTATCGGATATAGCTGTTTGCTTCGTTTCCAAGCTTGCTGGTTTTGTTGCCGTTTTCATCCGATAAACCTAAAGATTCGGTAAGTAAACCAACAAGCTTCTCGTTAACTGTTACCAAACCATTTACTGTTTGAACTAAGGCTTCGACTTTTTGGGCTAGCTCTACAAAAAGTTCTGGGCTCCGTACAGCTGCTACTGCCAGTTCTTTTCGGTTGTATTCAAAATGGCGTTTTCGATCAGGCGGACTATTATCCAGCCCTCCCGTAGCACCATCGGCCATGTGGACCTTAAAGGTTCCAGCACCATTGAGTGCCTCGGCTTCAGGAGTAAAAACTTCCCAAACAGGATCATGCAAAGGCACCCCTTCCTCACTAAGAATCATGCCAAAGCGCTGCATCAACTCCAAGCGTACCCTTCCAACAATTTGCCCTGCTGTAACTAGCAACTGGTCAGCGTCAAAATCGCGAAGCTTCCCCGGATGAATAATTATATGGCGTGAAGTTTTAATCACTCGAACGTTTCCCAGCTTTAAGCCAAGCTTAACCCAGTTATGAGGCTGCCCAAGCTTACGCCAATCGATCGGGTGCTGCCTGTCTTCTTCCTTGAGAATCAAAAACTTGACGGCATGGTCTTCCAGAACATGCACTGCACCCACCGCAGCACCGCTCTCACCCGTAGTGACATCGGTTGAACTCGCAAGAAGTTTAGCCCCAAAAGGCGTGAGCTCATAATACTTTACTATCCCGTCCATCTGCAGCCGTAGGACGCCAACTTTTAGGGCATGGTCTTTCCAATGGGAAACCAAGCTCTTTGAGCATCCAACTATCTTGGCGGCATCGCTTGCAGTGCAGTCAGGCGTACCTAAGACGCGAAGTATCTTTAGGCCTCGCTGTGAGAACCCTAAGAGTTCAATTTTGCCCTTGAACTGTTGAACTGGTTTACGTGACTTGGGTTCAACGGTTCGATCAGCGGCCAAAAAAACAACTCCTAAACGAGAGGCTCCAGCCGGTCAACTGAATGCTGATCTCTCAAAGAGAACTTGCAGCAGCCACACCAAGAAACGCAGTTTAAGCAGAGTTCTCTGAACGTTGTTATGGTACCATAGCCTCCGCTGAAAGATACTTTACCAAAACAGGCGAAGCATTCTCTAAGCCCCGAATGACTTTCACACAGTTAAACGAGTTAACCTCAACTGTGCCAATATGGAGTTTGCCTCGGTATAGCCAAACGTAAAGTTGACCGTTGTTCCCACGACGATAAACAACACTCAAGGAGTCGTCTTTCAATCAGAAGCCTCCTTAAAAAAAGAAAAAAGGGAGAGAAGCTGCGGAGAAAAAGACGTAAACTGGACCTGTTGGCGATAATCCCCAATTTTGGAGGTCCGAATCCCACCCCCTGCACCACAAATAATCAGGGAGCATTTTTCCTTCCAGTACTTGAATGTTTAAAAAGCGATTTTATGCAACAGCGCTTTTATAATAATAAGAGTGATTGTAACTGGAAAAAGTTGCCGACTTCTTACTACTGCACAAAATGTGGCAAAACCCACACTCATCAGGAATACGCCCAGAGCTTATTCTGCAAAGAATGCGGCAGCTTTCTAACACCAGGCAGCAAACCAAAAAATTTCAAAGCGCCCTCAATCAATAATCCGTCACAAAATAGACCAGTCAACGTGCCAAAGAAAGAAGCCAGCCCCCAAAAAGTTCAAACCTCACAAAACCCTATTGCGCATACTCAAGAAATTCCGGCACAAGAAGCATGTTATGGAGAACTGGAAAAACCTCTTCCAGAAAATATAAGCAATTATTTGCAAAATAAGAAAATTAAATTTTATTGCCATCAGGCAGAAGCCATAAACAAAGCACGTCAGGGCAAAAACGTGATTATTACTACCCACACGGCTTCAGGAAAAACTTTGGCATTTAATATTCCCATTTTTGATGCCCTCACAAGGGACTCAAAAGCAACGGCACTCTACATTTATCCCTCAAAAGCTTTAACAAATGATCAACTCAAAGTTTTACAGGAAATTGAGAAAAGCACTGGAATCAAAGCAGATGCTAACGTTTACGATGGTGACACACCAAAAGAGCAACGTGCATTTATACGGGAAAATTCCAGAATAATTTTGACTAACCCTTATGGTTTGCATCTTTACCTTCCCTGGCATAAGCTCTGGAGGTCTTTTTTTCAAAATTTAAGGTACATTGTTCTTGATGAAGCGCATGTTTACAGAGGCGTTTTTGGCTCAAACGTCGCCATGCTTCTTAGAAGGCTGCTGAGAATCTGCAATTTTTACCATGCAGACCCTCAAATTATACTGTCGTCAGCAACAATAGCTAATCCGCAGGAACACGCAAAGAAATTAACTGGAAAAGATTTTGAAATAGTCTCAAAGGATGGCTCCCCAAGAGGTAAAAAATCGTTCATGTTTTGGAATCCACCTTTTATTAATCCAGCAAAAACAATTCGCCGATCAACGCATCAAGAAACCAAAGACCTGCTAACCGTTAGCGTCATGAAAAACTTGCAAACCCTCTGCTTTACGACCTCGCGACAAATGGCTGAGCTTATAACAAGATGGACTAAAGAAGACCTCAAACGAAGAAATCCTAAGTTTTACGGTTCAGTAACTGCCTACAGAGCAGACTACCTTGCTCAGGAACGACGTGATATAGAGAATCGTCTAAAAACCAAGGATTTAATCGGTTTAGTGTCTACAAACGCATTAGAACTTGGCATTGATATAGGTTCTTTGGATGCAGTGATAATTTCTGGTTACCCAGGAACAGTCATATCGACGTGGCAGCAAGCTGGGCGTGCAGGTAGAAACAAAAACGATTCAACCGTAACTTTGGTTGCTTTCCAAAATCCTCTTGATCAATATTTTATGAAGCATCCGCAAGACTTCTTTGATAGACCACATGAGCAAGCAATCATTAATCTGCATAATCGGCAAATTACTTCAAACCACCTTATGTGTGCAGCTGACGAGCTGCCCCTTACTGATTCTGACCAAAAATATTTTCCAGAGCTCTTCAAAGAAAGCGTTCAAACTCTTGCGCAAAAAAACCTTTTAAAGGAAACTGCTCAAGGTTGGACTTACTCTGGACTGGAAAGGGCAAATAGAGTTGTTAATCTTGAAAGTATTAGCGGAAAAACAGTGAATGTTCTTTGCAATGGGCACATTCTTGAAACACTTCCCTTAAACAAGGTTTATGAAGAAACTCATGTGGGAGCAATTCTTCTACATCAAGGTGAAACATACCGTTCAGAAGAACTAGACCTCAACAATTATACTGCAAAAGTTCGCAAAGAGAGCACCAACTATTATACTGAAACCCAAAAAACCGTTGAAGTAGCAATCAAGAAAACCTTGGAGGAAACACAGAAAGGTCTCAAAACTTGTTTGGGTGAATTAACAATTACTGAAAATTATCATTCGTATGTGGTGAAATCCAATGATGTAATCATCAAAAAACATACGCTTGATTTGCCCGCTTCGTCTTTCTCAACGGTAGGTATGTGGTTTATTGTTCCTGAACAGATTAGAGAAGAAATAGAAGATAAAGGCTTGAACTTCGACGGCGGATTGCATGCTCTCGAACATGCTATTATTGCGATGGCGCCAATCTTTGCAATGTGTGACCGATGGGATATAGGCGGAATGTCAACAGGTGAACATGCGGACACGGGAAAATCAACCATCTTTATTTACGATGGTTTTGAGGGCGGAATTGGAATTTCAGAAAGCCTCTATTCAAACATAAAACCGCTACTAGAAAAAACGTTAAAGTTGATTGAAACCTGCGAATGCAAAGAAGGTTGCCCATCATGCATATACTCGCCTAAATGTGGAAACGGGAACGAACCATTAGATAAAAAGGCAGCATACATCATCTTGCAACGCTTAATTAAATGACTATGAGAACATTTCAAAAACTAAGGATGGCACTAGTTGCCATAGAGAAGTAAGTCGAACGGTATTTTGACGATAAAACGTTTATTATACCAAAATTGGGCACCGTTATCGTTTACAGAGCGTTAAGGTAGCATAATAGATAGAATTTCAAAACTATACGAAACCATGCTTATGCAATTTGAAACTGTTGCTTAAGCATAAAAAAAGGAAGTTGAGCCAGTTTATTAAGTAACCCATAATCAAGCAGACACATAGCCCAAGTAGTCATTTACAATAAAGTCTGCGCTGGTTATAAAAGCCATTGAAAAGAAAATAAGCATTATTTGCTCGGACGCAATCATGCTTTGGTGATGGCAAAAGCGGTTAAAAGAAATAAACCGCCGGTCATCATCCAAGTAGGGAAGCCTCAATAAGAGACGAACCCTTTTGCTGCACCAGCCAATAACAGACCAAAGGTAAAGGCGTATTTTGAGGCTAACGTTGGTCATTTGTTCAACACCACTTGGGTACTCACCTTATCTACGCTCCAGCCGAGGCTTTCCTGTTGTATACGGTACAGCTTCTCGTAGAGACCTTTATTTTTCATCAAAGCTGCATGCGTGCCTTCCTCGACTAATCGACCCTCGTCTAAAACGAGGATCTTATCCGCGCCCGCCACTGTTCTTAGGCGATGAGCGATGACAACCACAGTTTTGCCCGCAATCAGCTTAGAAATGGCCTGCTGAATCAGCACCTCATTTTCAGGGTCAAGCGAAGCAGTGGCTTCATCGAGCAGGACAATGGGGGCATCTTTTAGAAGTGCACGAGCAATCGAGATTCGTTGGCGTTCGCCGCCGGAGAGCGTGGAGCCGTTTTCGCCTAGCACCGTCTGGTAACCGCTATGGAGGTTGCGTACGAATTCGTCGCAGCAAGCCGCCTTAGCTGCAGCCATAACAGCTTCTTCGGTTGCGTCCATGTTTCCGATGCGAATGTTGTTGTATACCGTATCGTTGAATAGGACAACATCTTGGAACACGAATGACATGTAACTCATCAGGTGCTCGGGGTCTAAGGTTTTAACGTCAACGCCGCCTACTCTGACGGTTCCTTCGTTTACGTCCCAGAATCGGGCGATAAGTCGTGAAACGGTGCTTTTACCGCTGCCAGAAGGTCCAACGAGAGCTGTGATAGAGTTAGGGGGGATGGATACTGTCATGTTTTTGATTACCATGTCCTCTTTTGGATTCTGAGCGTTGTAGCTGAAGGATACGTTCTCGAAGTCGATGTTCCAACGTGTAAGCTTCTTATGTGTATAGCCCTCCATTATCGGTGTAGTCATTAAGGTTCGCATTCGTCTTGTTGCGGCTCGATGGTGGAACAATTCAGGCAGAAGAGCAAATTCTACAAGTATCGGTCCATAAATTCTAACAACTATGACAAAGAACATCAATAACGGAATTAACTCTATTTGTCCACCTGTCAACAGGAAGGTACCAACAAAAACGGTGACACCTACACCGGCTTGCAACAGCATCTGGGCCCCCGTAACAAAAACGCCGGTGCCAAACTCCATTTTGATAGCCATCGTTTTCATCGCACGCAAGGCACCATCCAACGCAGAGAACTTAGAGCCAGAAAGCCCACAAGCCTTGATAACTTTGATGCCGTCTAAATATTCCTGCACTTGATCGGAAGCTTTGAGTTTTGCCACTACAAATTTTTCGCTTAACCGGTTCTGAATTTTTTTGCTACCGTAAATGACTAGTAACGCAAGAGGTACAGTGAAGAATACAGCAAGCGCCATTCGCCAGTCGAAGATAGCAAACAAGGTACAGACTATTGTGATAGAAATAGCATTAGCGCATAATTGAGGAATGACATGACTCAGCACATGCTCACTGGTCGAGACGTCAGCCATAATGTTTGTTGTAAGGTCCGATATGCCTTTTGTGTTGAAAAAACTCATCGGCAGCTCACGGATGTGCTCTGCAACGTTAATTCTTGTGGTTTCAGCCTCAAGGTAAGATGTAACATAGGTTTTCTTGTAATCGTACTTATTTGCGAGAAATACAATGACTGCACCGATTATACCTGCGCCTAGCAGTATCCACATATTCATCCAAGATATTTCCTGACCCATAAGCGGCTTTAGCAGCTCTACAAAAAGCTGAACAGTCACTATAAAAGGCAACATCAAGGATAGATTGGTTATTGTGCAGGCAGCAATAGCTTTCTTTAAATCAGCATACCCTTTATCGGTGAGCATCAAATAATCTTTGAGATTAAACATATACTTCAACTCCTTTATGTGCGATTTTCCAATCAAGCGTTTTATTATACATAGTCCACATATCGAAATACTTGCCATGTCGCGTCATTAACTCGTCATGGCGGCCCTGCTCAATCAGATGCCCCTTATCCATCACTATGATTTTATCGGCACCACGGACGGTGGACAAGCGATGGGCTATCAAGATAACGGTTTTGCCACGCATCAGTTTTTCAAAAGCCCGCTGAATCAGGTACTCGTTTTCAGGGTCAGCAAACGCTGTGGCTTCATCCAGCACAATGATGGGGGCATTCTTCACGATGGCTCTCGCGATAGCGATGCGTTGTTGTTCGCCTCCTGAAAGATGTACACCTTTTGCTCCGATCACCGTATTGTATTTGTCAGGTAAACGGTTGATGAACTCGTCGCATTGGGCAGCTTTTGCAGCGGCGATTACCTGCTCGTCGGTGGCCTTCTGATTGCCTATGCGGATGTTTTCCAGTATGCTTTGTTTGAAGAGGAAAACGTCTTGGAAAACGAAGCTGACTTTTTCCATTAGGTAGTCCGTAGTCATTTCGCGTACATCGACACCGCCTACTTTTATGGTTCCCGCTGTGACATCGAAAAAGCGGGGGATAAGGTGTGCAATTGTACTTTTTCCGCCGCCCGATGGGCCGACGATGGCAGTAATCTGGTTTTCCTCCGCACGAAAAGTAACACTGGATAACGCTGCGGTTTCTTGATTAGCATAAGAGAAGGACACATTTTCAAAGATGATACTGTGCCCAGAGGTTGTTTTGGAGTTTTGAGGCTGTGGCAGCGTTGCGGCATGCAAGATTTCGTCCATACGCTCAGTTCCTCCGGTGATCTGCATACCACTGGAAGTTAGATACAGGATTTTCATTAAAACTGTCGAGATGGAGGGCACAAAAATCAGGTAGAACATAAATGAAGAAGCAAAAGAGACATAATCAGTCGTGTAGAACCCAACTAAGATGCCAACCGGTATCAAGAACAGGTAAATGTTATTGATGATTGTGACAAAGGCTGACATGTAATTCTCCCAACTCAATGTATAGGGGATAACCATTTTGGTGTAATCCGTGATGGCTGTGTGCATTCTGCGGAAAGAATAGACCGTTTGCTTGAAGGCTTTAACGACGGTTATACCTCGAATGTATTCAACGGAAGCATTGTTCATGTCCTCCATTGAAGTTTGGTATTTTTCCATCATTTTCTTTGCCCCTTGATTTCCGTAGGCTTTCTTTTGTATCAAAAAGGCAACAGCGATTCCTGCGACGGCGGCGAGCCCGAAACGCCAGTCTACAGCGAGTAGAATTATAACCATAACTACTGGCGCGACAAAAGAGGCGACTAGATCGGGGAAGAGGTGGGCAATGAACCCCTCGATTTTTTCGATGTTCTCATCCATGATTTTACGTAGTTTGCCGCTTCCTGCAAGCACATGGAAGCCAAGCGGTACTTTGGCAAGATGGGAAGCGAAATTTACCTTAAGCTCGTATAGGGTACCGAATGCGGCTAGATGTGAACACATAAGTGCGCAAAAGTAAAGCACGATGTTGAGAACGATGCCGCCGAACGCCAGCCAACCGTAGCCGAGCGTTGTTTGCAGATTAAGGTTTGCAAAGTTGGGGTATACTCCCATGATTTCCCGTATGATAAAAAAGATTGCTATATACGGGATAAACGATGCGATTGCAGCCAACGCCGACAGAACCCCAGCAGCTATTATTAGCGGTTTTTTTGTACCCGCAAGCTCTAGTAGCCGGGCCATACCCGTTTTAGGTTTTGATGATTTTAAATTTGATTCAGTCATCCAATTATCCTTCTCTAGTGTTTAATTACTGATTCTGCAGCAGCCGCCAATAGCAGATAGTGTAAATTGCTTGACCAAAAGATCACAGCAATAGACACTACAGGAACAACGGCAGATTGCAACAGCAGTTTTTCGATCCATATTCTGTCCAATCAAGAGGTAAGACCCTGGCAGGGAACAAATACATGTCCAGGTGCATCTTTCCCCTGCCAGGAAATGGTGTAACAATAATACATGCTAGGTGCACCTATAGCTTGCCCGAAAGAAAATAGGTAAAAATTAAAAACCGACAAATACTAGGGAAAAAGGCTCTAGCCAAAAAAGTTACTTTTCCGTAAAAACATGCGCTAAGAGATGGATCCATCGGAGGCAATAATCCAAGTTGAAACTTCAAAATTCAGCCTTACATCACCTGTTTTTCCAGTATTCTTTTCAAATTTTTGTTGTCTTCTTTCATATCTTGAAGGATTGAAGCCCAGTTAGCCTTCTTTCGAGCTAAAACGTTGAATAGCAAGTAATTCAGGGCGCGGCCAACGATCGGAGTTTTCAATCCGAAGGTCTCAACATGGGTGAATATGCAGCCGTGCTCTGCTGTTCTTGCGGTAAATAAAATGTTACCTATCCCCGACATTGTTTTAAATTCGAAGCTGAAGCTGCTTTCAGTTTTCTCTTTGGCAGTTATTTCACCCTTTATCCTATACAAGACCCCATTTATGCATTCTTCGAAACAGATCATATCCCCCACATCGTCGCCGCCTGTTACTTTCTCAAATTTCTTATGGTTAGGATGCCATTCAACGAAGTTCTTGTCTAAATTAATGAACCAGTTGAAAAGTTCATTAATGGTTGTCTTAATTTCTATTGAGTCTTCAAGTTCAATCATAAGAATCAATTATTTACGGGCAATATCAATATCCATATCATCCAGATCTGAATGTCTCGTGAAACTGCGAACCGACCGAAAACCTACACGAAGCATAGTCTCCGCGATTTTTCCTTGTTCAAGCGCAAAGTCCATCCCCATTAGTTCAGGCAGTAAGAATTCGGTAATATGAGATACCGGTTGGGTTCGGTTATTTTTAATGCCGTCTTGATAAGTCATGAAAACGCCTCTAGGATTAAGAGAACGGTATATCTTTGAGAATAATTCCTCTAGTTTGTTTTTGTAGAAATTTAATGTTGAACTGGCAAAAATGAAATCATAGGGACCGCCCAAGTCAGAAGTGAAATAATTGCCCTCCATTACAGAAACACGGGCGTCCATCTGATATTCTTTTACGAATTCCCTAGCCACAGAGGCTACCGCTGACTGCTCGAAAATAACGCCTTTCATACTTGGATGCGCATTAACAAGAATCATTGCATAAAAACCAGCACCGCCACCTAAATCCAGCATAAGTTTCATTTTGGGGAACTCTGGTAAGGCAGCAACAATATGAGCTATATGCTGTGCTTCGCCGCAATACTGATAAACAGCTGATGTACGGGCAGATGCGGCCCACAGTTTATCATTTGACAGGTTCACTGCTTGCTGTTCCGGCGGCCCGTTTTTAACCAACGAATCAAGATTTGGTAAAAGGTTTTTGCTCCAGTTATTAATGTGCAAAAAAAACGCACCCATATATGTTGAACTATTTGACACTAGAAATTCGTTGCTTTTTTCGGTATTACAAAAAAGCCCATTTTTCTTGTTTATAAACTCCATACCTGCCAAGAAGTTTAGAAACAATTCAGTGTTTCTAGGATGCGAGTTAAGCTTCGCCGCCACTTCTTGAGCAGACACCGCTTCTGTCAGGTAATCAAAGATTTTCCACTCAAGTGCCTTAACAAAAAGGCTGCTTTGTGCTCCAATCCGTAACAGACCATATAAATCGCCCCAACTATTTTTTATTTTAGGTAATTCTTTCATTTTAAGCACTCCGTTTTCAAACGCACGGTATAAAACCTTTATTCACGTAAATGATACAGCTAGGTGTATCTATAACTTGCCCGAAAAAAAGTAGGCACAAAAAGGAAAACAAGAAAAAACAGGAAGATTTACATATAAAATGGAAACGGATTGCATTGATTTTCAGAGCGATAAATCTCGCGGATACGAGTTTTCCACTAAATGCCAAAAAGGTAATTACGTCACCATAACCCTTTACAAATAAGGGAAATGAAGCATACTAATAATCTTGAAAAGCACCTCCTGCAATCTACAAGGTAGTCAGTCAACCAAAAAACATAATTTAAAAGGATTTTCTAACATCTTCATATAACCACGTCAGTCTTTTGCAAAGTATATTGAATCATGTAATTATAACCTAGATCGACAAAACCAGTACTCCCGAAGCCATGTGGCGTGATTAAGCTTTTAATCTGATCGGGTGATAAACGCATATTCTTCGGTGGGCCAAAAGTCATATCTTCCTTTTTGCATTCAATAATTATTAGACGACCTGTGGGTTTTAGAACACGGCGAATTTCTATAAATAATGATGTTACTTTCTCTGCATCTAGGGTATCTATGCAATGAAGTACCGTAGAAACGAAGCATACATCAATGGTATGGTCTTTTAAAGATAGCGGAGAGGTTATGTCAGATTTTATAGCAAGAATATTTTTCAACCCCATAGTGGTTGCTTTTTCTATCAAATTATTAACAAGTTCCTCCTGTTTATCTACAGCGTACACCATCCCAGAGGCCCCCACGATTTTAGCAGCATAAATTGAATAATCCCCCAGTCCACAGCCTAGGTCCAAAAAGGTCTCTCCAGGTTTAAGGTTAATTTCACCAAACACAATTTGTGGGTCGTGCATCCAAAAACTGCTAGGACCTTTGTGCCCGCCATGCCTGCAGTTAGGTTGGTCTTTGCTTGAATTATCTGTAAAACTCATTGTTTCATCTCCTGACAAAGCTTGTGCATCCAATTGGGAACCAGAACATCTTTTTGGGGATAGAAGTCTTTAACATAAGGTTTAATGTCGATAACTGGACTGCCATCTATTGCGTCTAGGCCTTTCACCTGCAGAACGTTTTCTTTTCTTGCGCAAAGTCTAACAACAGATGTAAGTACAGGATTCGGACGTGCAGGACTACATGTACTAAATATCCCGGATAAGGGCGTATCTTTGCGTCCCATAGGATGTACTTTAGTTAATCTACGGCTCCCCTCTGGTACTTTATGCGCCCAGTAAAGAACCACAAGATGAGAATAAGCTTCAACGCCATCAAGAATGTCCGTAATGTCTTTGTTGATCACAATTTCTGAAGTTTGATTACACGAGCTTTTGATGTCTGTTTTGATAACGTCGATTTCTTTTTGAAGTTTTAAATCGCTGTCTTCTGTCTTCAAAAATGGTTCTTTAACTTGGTTTTTGATTACACCTACTGGTCGTATTTGAAATAGTTCTTCTGGCATGTCGACTACACCTTTTTGTTTTGATTGGTTGTAAAATTCTCAGATTGCAGGTTCTTTGCAATTATTCCCCGCCCTTCAACTTGGAAATATTTTTCTCCACTGCACAGTAGACAAAGACCATTATTTTTTCCTTCAGCTACGATTCGTGTTGCTATCGCTTCTTCTCCGCAAGAAGTACAAACAGTAGTTTTCATTATAGGCGCATAATCAGGCAACTGGACGGAAACATTTTCTGCCGATAGAATTTCTTTGAAAGGCAGCTTGATGAGTGCGCAGGCGGCTTCCCAGCCCTTCTCACGGTAAGTTCGTTGTTTGGTAACGCTCCAAACGGTGTTGTCAGTTAATTTTTCTATAAGTGCAAAGAACTCTGGGACTTCTCGCTTTAGGTAAGTTCGAAAATGAGGTAAAGCTCTAACACGTATCCCTGTCTCTTTTCCGCGTAGGGCAAAAGTTACGGCATGTTTTCCAAGGTCGCGATATATTAGTGCGTTATTTCCAAGAGTGCAACCGGAAACCATCTGGACACCGTCTGAAAAGCAGGCATTGGTTTCGACTATGGCTATGAGTTCTTCCATACCGTCTAGTTTTATACCCTCTCGCCTAAGTATGTTTAAACCATAAACTGAAGCCATGACACCTAGTGCGCTTCCTGGACAGAAATGACCATGAAGTGTCCCAGTTATCTTTAAAAGTTTTAGTAAGTCTTGGGATTCTATTGCTTCGGCTATTTCTTGTTTTGGGTTGGGGTTAAAATTGTTGTTTTGTGTGGATTCGTTCATTTTATTCACCATCTGTTTTTAAGGGAGCATTTTTCTGAATGCTCTTGTTCGTATTTAAAAAATGGATAAAAGAGTCAATCTTAATGAGGTCTTTATCATTGCTTGTACCGTCAAAAGTTAGGTTCAGTAAAGGCGGCGAACCCGACTCTTCGATACATTTGTGAATTGTGTTAAGAGCTATTCCGGTGTTTTCATAAAGAGAAGAAACCGCAATTGCGCCTGCAACTTTGTTAGTTTGACATACTAGTTTAGCAGCTCGATACCTACCGTTTGCACCTGTATAGTAACCTACTGTAGCGTCAGCAGATTTAAGTAGTAAATCTAAGTCGTTCTCGAATGGACTTAGGTGTTCTAACGCTTTTGATGCCTTTAGAATATTCTCTTTGTATGAATCTAAGCGTTTTTCTGTTTCAATGTCACGCTTTTGTACGTTAAAGTTTACGTAGTCACGCCAGAACATCCACAAGGTTTCGCTAAGGGGACTAAACAGTACTCTGTGCCCATTCTTCTCCAAACGGGTGAGCGTATGATTATTCATATAACCATTGTAAAGGATTAACGCTTCACCTATTGCTAGTATACTTTTGTCGTTTTTGGCTACGTTACTGTTTTTTTTAACCCATCGAGCAAGTTTGATGATGCTACTGTTTTCCAAGTTGTTTTTATCAATCAGTTCTAAGCCTTTTTTTAGAGCACGTTGTCGAAGTTCTAAGGGAGTAGTGTAAATGATATCGCCAAGTATCAATCCATTGGATATTAATTGAAAGTCTTCAGTATCTGCGTTGAAAAAGTCTTCGATGTAAGGAGAAACAATGGTTACGTGTTGCTGCTCGTTTTGATAAAGTTTAGTCCAAAGTAAACGCGCAAGCTGACCGCTCATTTCGGCACCCTCATTCTGAGGCAAATACACAGCTACTTTGTCGGCAGTCTTGTTCGATAGACCATTTAGTGCCATGCCTAGTACTGATGTGACTGAGTAATACTCGCTAGTGAAAACGTGTTTTCTGCCTTCCTCAATTATCTTTGGGCTTGGTTCTGGAAGAATTTTGGTTCTTTGACCGTTTCGTTCAAGTATTCTTTGAAAAATTTGTGAATATGGATACAAATAAGGCAGATAAAGAACAGTGTTATGTTCTAACGCCTTTAGGTTTGTGGTGATTTGTGGATTAACTTCTGGTACGGGCGCATTGATGGCACAGTTGTTTTCAAGGCTGTTTATGAACGCTTCAACACGGGTTATAACACCCACTTTTGAGGAGTGTTCATCTACTTCTATGTTGAGGTATGGCTTTCCATTCATTATTTCTTGGAAATAGTGAGATACCACTGCATCTGGTCCACAACCGTGATGAGTTAAGAAAATGGCGTGCATGTTGCTATTTTGTCTTACAAGTTTTGCAGCTTCCAATATGTGAACCCCAAAAGGCCAGTACATGTTGGGGTAATCGCCTTCAATGCGTTTCATAGTAAAATCAAAGAAAGGTATTACGTGATATCCAAGCTGTTCTAGTTTGCGTGGTATACCCATGTTTAAAACGGGGTCGGCCACGCCATACATTTTTGAAATAAGAATAATCACTTTTTTGTCTTTTGACGCTGAGTAATTCTTCTCTGCATGCGCAATCATTCTGTCTCTAAAAGCCATGAACGCTTCGTTACCTTTCTTTAGAGCGTCTATTGTTTCTTCAGGGGTCTTTCCAAGTTGGTTACCGATTTTAATAAAAGAAGAATTCATGAATTCGGGACCTTGATTGAAGGCCATGGTTGGTGATAGAAGTTCAATACCTTTTTTCTTTAGCTCCATTGTGTAGTTAACCATTTTGAAGGCTAACTGCATGTAAGGGCAGCCATAATTTTGGCGTGAATGTGAACCTGAATGTTCGACTGTGTACAGGTTGGGGAAGAATATGTAGTCTACTTTTTTCTCCATTAGCTCAGCTACATGGCCAGTAACTAATTTGACTGGAAAACAGGTTTCGTCAGTTAGGTATTCTTGACCGCGTTTAATTGACTCCTCGCTAGTCGGTTCAGATAAAAGTACATTAAATCCAAGTTCCTTGAAAAAAGTGTTGAACATAGGATACAGCCCAAAGCTAAATAATGCTCTGGGAATGCCAACCGTCTTCTTTGAGTGATCAAGTGTACTTGTATAATCCTCAAACACCATCTTGTTTATGCTATTATCGTATGCACTAACACCATTTTCTTCTTCAAGGGCGATTTTATGAATTTCGTGCACTTCGTATCCTTTGAATTTCGTGGTGCCTTTGTTTTCTTTTGCTAGAATTGCTGCCCCTAAAGCGCCCGTTATACTAAAGAATGGAGGCACAATCAATCGGTCGCCCACTAACGCTTTGAAAGCGTTAACTACGCTTTGGTTGTAGGCAATTCCTCCCTGTAAAAATATTTTAGCCCCAATTTTTTTGGCGCCTACCACGCGGTTAAGATAATTTTTCACTATAGAATAGCATAGTCCAGCCGTTATGTCTCTAAGTGGCTCGCCTTCTGAAAGTTTTGAAGCAACATTAGTTCCAATAAAAACGGCACATCTTTCACCTAAATTAGCAGGGTTATCGCTGCTCAAGGACAGAGAGCTGAACTCATTTAAAGGGATTTTAAGAAGTTGGGCTTGCTCTTCAATAAAGGAGCCAGTACCTGCAGCACATATCTTGTTCATCTGAAAATCCGTTACAACACCATCTTTTAAGTAAATGTATTTTGAATCTTGTCCACCTATTTCGAATATCGTATCTACATAAGGATCTAATGTCCTTGAGCCAGTTGCTTGAGCTGTGATCTCGTCTTTAACCACATCTGCACCTAAATAATCTGCGGCTAAATAACGACCTGAACCTGTGGCACCTACAGCCTTTATTTTTACTTTTGTAGAGAACTGTTCTTTGAAAATATTCAGTCCTCTCTGAACGGCATCAATTGGTTTGCCTTGGGTACGAAGATACTGGTAGCCAAGAATGTTATTTTCTTCGTCTATAAGAACAAGTTTAGTTGTAGTTGAACCAACATCTACACCTAGATATCCAGAAACAACCTGTGTGCTTTTTAATGGTGAACATACATGCATTTTCCCTACGTTACTGTCGCCAAAACGTGATAAGGGCGAGTAGAGCAACTCTGAGTTTCTTATGGTTTGCGTTTGATTTTTTATGGCACTCAGCAGCTTTCTTAATGATATGGGGTGTTTTCCCTTGAATGCAAGCAAAGCCACGCCAACAGCACTAACGGTATCAAAATTTTTCGGGACGACTAATTCATCACTATCAAGTTGCAGTATGTCTTTAAGCGCTTTTATTATGGCTTGATTGTTAGCGACACCTCCGACAAAGAGTATAGGAGGCACAATAGGCAGTCTCTTAATTACTGCGCACCGGTAGTTTCTTACAACCGAGTAGGCTAACCCCACTAATATATCTGGAATTGGCACCCCTTCCTGTTGATGATGGATAATATCGGTTTTTGCAAATACGCTACATCTTCCTGCTATACGTGGAATAGAAGTTGCCTTCATGCTTAGATTGGAATAGTCTGCGAGGTTTAGGTTCAATCTTGAGATTTGCTCTTCTAGAAAGGATCCAGTACCTGCAGAGCAACTGGGGTTCATAGAAATCTGTATTCCTGAGGACGAATCTGAATTAAAGCCCGTTATGTATGTTGCTCCCTCTCCGCCAATTTCAACTATGGATTGAGCGTCTCTGCAGATGTTGAGGGCTCCTTCGACAATGGCTGCAACATCATTTACGTACTTTATTTCAGCATTTTGATGTAAAAAATTGAGTCCACTACCAGTTATTGCACCGTACACAATTTTTGTCATATCATATTCTGCTGAAAGTTCGGTAATCATCTGCTCAATTTTTTCTCTTACTTTTCCATCATGAAAAGAGTATTTGCTGAAAACTTGTTTGGCTCCATTTTCTAAGAGGGCTATTTTAACTGAGGAGTAACCTGCATCGATGCCTATGCTGTACGTTAAGGGTGATTGTTTTAGTTGAGTGTTTTCATTGGCCATTTTATCGGGCTTCCTGCACATTTGCGTTTTGCTGTGTTGGTGTGTGCGCCATCGCAAACAGTATGGAGCGAAACGGTTTATAAATATATCGATATCGACATATAATATCCGATACTAACACCACCAGCACCAAAACTAACAAAAATACACCACCACAAGCACCCAGCAAAAAACAAAACAACGAGTAAGTCTTATTCTACACTAAATCAGAATTACTCTAATTTCTTCAGTTCAGCCACTGTCTCAGAAATGACTTCGTTAATTTTTTCAAGCGATACACCAACCGCTAGAAGGCGAGATATTTCACTGATAAGGGGACTTAAAAGGTCTAAATTTTTTACAAATGTTAAGTGAGAGTCCTCAGAGAATACTGAAGCTACATCTTCAAAGGCATTATTTGCTAGAAGAACTGATTCACGAACTTTTTGAAAGATTTGTTGCTTCAAATCATCATGTTTTTTAACAATTTCTTTTCCCTGATCAGTGATAGTATAAAAGGTCTTTTTGCCTGACGTTTCGCCAACTATCCACCCTTTGTCTTGCATAGATTTTAACAAAGGGTAAACTGAACCGGTACTAGGCTTCTCACCTATCATTATTTCAACTCTTTTTATGATCTGGTAACCACTAACGCGCTCAGCAGAAATTATTTTTAACATACACATCTTAAGCAAACCTTTGACCAAAACAATACACCAATATATTCAGCATTGGCACGCAGTAGTTTAAATAGTTATAAGCTTTCTTTAAGATAAACACTAATTTCTCCCTCTAATAAAACCACTTGATAAGACCTAATGTTTCTGCATCTCTGCATCAATCAATTTACCAAGACAAATGAATAGCGGCAACTTTCCACTCCCGAAAAAACTTTCTAGAAATACTTTCTTAAACAGCTTTTCTGCCTCGATCATTTAGCCCGCCCCAATTAGATTCACTAATTGTTCTAACAAGCTTCAGTCATCATACAATCCAGCGCCAATGTAGCACTGTCTGAACACAGAGAAAAATCATTCATCAACGTACCTTTTGCCAAATACAGCATCTTAGAACAAGTACTCTGCACAAGCTCATGATCATGCGTAATAACCAAAACAGCCCTACCCTGCTCAGCCTGCTTTTTTATGCATTGCACCAACTTTTCAAGGTTAGCCCCATCCAGCCCCGAAGTCGGCTCATCCAAAACTAACAGCGGGGTATCCTGCATAAATGCCACGGCAAGCGTGAGCCGTTGCTTCTGCCCTCCAGAGAGGGAAGCTGGATGCCTATCTCGGTACTCCCACAAATTTAACTCGGTTAATATTTCCTCTGCTTTTCTTTGCAACTCCGGCGTGGTCTTTCTGCCCACGGTCATTTCGCCCAGTACACTTTCAGAGAACAGTTGACAATCAGTATCCTGCATCACAAACCAAGCGTACTTATAACGAGCAGAGTGTTTGATAGAGCGTCCGTCAAATAGGATTTGCCCTTTTGCTTCCCGCGCAAGACCGCACAATACTCGTGCAAGTGTAGTTTTTCCTACACCGTTTGAGCCTGTTAATGCGGCAATTTCGCCGGGTAATAAATTAAAAGACATGTTTGCAAGCAGGTAATCACGTCTTTTCCCCACTTTTAGACATAAATCTCGGACGCTTACAACGGGCTTTTGACTCGACGCAGTATTGGAAGTAAGGTTACTATGCTTTCGCCATTCTAGCCCGGTTGCTCTAAGCCCCATTTCCGATAGCTGATGTTCAGTTAGTGCCTTCATTTGATGGGGTGTGAATTCACTCTGTATTCTGCCATCTTTCATGTATATTATACGGTCGGCAAGATCCATTATGTAGTAAAGGCGGTGTTCCGCAAGAACAACGGTAGCACCATTTTCTTTAAGCGCTTTAAGAATAAGGGCAAGTTCCTCGGTGGCTTTCATGTCCAAATTGGCTGAGGGTTCATCCATCACATAAATGGTTGGCTGCATTGTTGCCACAGAAGCCACCGCAACCCTCTGCTTCTCCCCACTTGAAAGACCCGTCAGTTGCCTTAACATAAGATGTTCAATATGAAGAGCGCCTGCAGCTTTGGTTAGCCGTAAAGCTATCTCTTTTGAGGGTACTCCATAATTCTCGCAGCTAAAGGCTATTTCATCTTGCACTGCAATGGCAAAAAACTGGCTTTCAGGGTCCTGAAAAACGCTGCCGACTAGCTTACCGAATTCCCACGGCTGAAGCTTTACCGCCTTTTGCCCGTTAAGATACACCTCGCCAGTTAGCTTGCCTTCGTAAAAATGGGGAATAAGCCCGTTTATGATGCGGGTCAACGTGGTCTTGCCGCAACCGCTGGGACCAGTGACGACGGCAAACTCGCCCTTTTTTATGTCCAGCGACAAATCTGAGAGCTGTTTTTGTGAGCCATTATATTGAAAGTTTAATTGTTTTAGTTCAATCATTTTCTTTTTCTCTCTAACAGTTTACGTAAACAACAGACCAATCAGTGCGCCACTAACACAAAAGACACCCAGTACTGTTACGTCTGAAAGCCCGAAATGGATTTGACGTAGGCATGTTCTTGGCCCCGGATTATCAATTCCTCTGGCAGACGCTGACGCGGCTAGTTCATCGGAAATTTTCATGCTTCTCATAAGCAGAGGAACCAAGATGTATTCCATAGCCATAACGGGGTGCGCTATTGTGTTAAACGACGAAATTGCTATGCCGCGCAGGTGCATTGCGTCGCGTATCGTGTTGAATTCTTGGGAGATGCAGGGTGTGAATCGTAGTCCTACTGCGAGCGGGATGACTACTGCTTTTGGCATATGCAGCTTCTGCAACGCAGCGATTAACTCTCCGGGCGGTGTTGCTGAAAGGGCTGAAGCTGCCATAAACACAGGTATGAAACGAGCTAAGAAGAACAGAATGAAACCAAAGATAGTTGCGATGCCACTTAGATAGGTATAGACTGCATATTGCAGGGCGTTCAACAAGGCAAATGCTAGCGTGAATTTAACGGCATTTTTAGGCATCCCCTGTATAAGCAGGTATGTTGATGCTAAGACGAGAAATATGAACAAGCCGTCTTGATTAACAATGAAAGTGAATATGCCGCAGATTAGTACGACAAAAAATTTGGTTCGAGGGTCAAAATGAAGCCCCCATGTTTGGCTTTTCATGCTTTGTCCACCTTTTTATTAGTAAGGTTTCGGTAGAGTTTGCTTGATGCCATAATTCTGCTTCCGTAACCCATAAGCAGCGACCATTTGTTACGCCTTAGAAACTAAGCCTGCCTTCATGAAATGCTTCTTCAGTAACCGTCGCCCAATCAAGCAACCGACAACCGCAAGGAGTACAGCTGTCACAACCGTAACAGTTGCCCATAATGGAGACATTGCATAGTGTATTTGAATCAGAGCGTACTCACTGTTGCTGGATGCCAGGTTCATGTAGTATTCAGGCCCGAAAATATAGATGGGAATGTATGTGGAAAATGCAAACATAAGTACACTCACTATCGAGAAACAGGCGGCATTATGCCAGAAGCTACGGTAAACCCCTTGTTTCCACATCACTGCCTCACAGATTATACCAGCTAAAAACGCGATGGGAAGTAAATAGAAATGGCCCATAAAGGTGTAAATGAACCCAAATACGGTTGTGCAAAGCAGTATCGCACCGTGTTTTGCGACTTTGTAGGTCATAAGCATAAAGATGGGGGCGCTGAATAGAGCGCAAAACCCAGCCATAAAAGGGTACGTAACTGCCATGAAAGGAGCAAATGGAACACTGACTATAAAGGTAACCACCATAAGCAAAACGGTGTACACACCAATATTCACAAAGTCCTTTCCAACTAATCGCTGTGCCGTGTTTTTCATGAAACTCTCTCGCCTTGTTTTTTGTTATGCGTACGAAGCAGTACGTTTTTAGTACAATAACACGGCTAGATACAGCTATAGCTTGCCCGAAAAAAATTTGGAAAAAACAAAAAAACCAAAAAAATAGATGTTAAAATTGAAAAACTAAGAAATCCAAAGCGAACAGAGTAGATATTGAGAATTTGTTAGTGTTGCTTTTTCCCTTTAGCGGCAATCCAGTTCTTATCTTCAAGCACATTAATCTCGACGACAGTGTACCCCGAAGCATTCAAAAATCGCAGGTATTCTTCTAGTGAATGATACTTGAAGTTACCTGATTCTGCGAATTTCTTATTCCGTCTTTCGAATTTCTCATGTTTGTATGCTTCGTTGATAAGCAGTATTTGTCCTTCTGGTTTTAGTACTCGGCGTATTTCTTTTAGGTTCGCAACTAGGTCAGGCCAAAAATAATACGTTTCCACGGCAGTAACGAGGTCAAAGAAGTTGTCGGGAAAAGGCAGAGCCACCACTGAGGCGTGAAGAATTTTAACTCTGCCTGCTTTGATTAGTTTCTTGTTTGGTTCAGTTGCAACTTTAACGCTGTCTTCTGAGTAATCAACACCGTAAACTTTTCCGTTCGGAGCTAGTTTAGCGAGGCGGTTTACGGTTTTGCCTCCGCCGCAACCAACATCAAGAACCACAGCATCCGGATAAATAGAAACATACGTTAAGCCCCATTCTGCAACTTTGTGGGTGTGATTCATTAACCTGACCATGGTTCGCCCTAAAAACCCGCTTGGTTTTCTACATTGATTTAGTATTCTTTCAGATACGTTCATTTTTTACAGCCCTCAATTTGATAATTCAGCTGCAAAGCCCCTTCAGAGGCGTCACTTCTTTTTTACGCTGTTTTTTAGCAACCACAAAAGCTATGGGTATTTGCACACGTGCACTGACGAACTCACTTTGCACTATTACATAATTGTTTGATTCAAGAAAACTGTTGAATGACCCAAGTGACCATTTATGATACGCTTTAAAGCCAGTAAGGGACATGAAAAAGGACAAGGTTCTGCTACGGATGCTTTGTCCGTGACAGAACAAGCTGATTACTAGTAAGCCATCTTTTTTCAGCACCCGTTTTACAGAGGTTAAAGCTTTTTCTGGGTGTACCATGACATGCAACGCATTTGAAATAACCACTACATCCATAGAGTCAGAGGGGTAATCTAAAGCATATGCATCCTGAACCTGAAAATCAATGTTACTTATTGTGGAACAGGCTAGTTTTTCGTTGGCAACTTTTATCATTTCTTCGGAAAGGTCACAAGCATACACAGTTTTGCTTTTTGGTGCAACTGCAAAAGCGATATTTCCAGTTCCTGTTGCTACCTCCAAAACGGTGGCAGCATATAGATACGGCTCGATTTTCTGTATAAACGGCTCATATACAGTTGTAGTGCGATTCATAAATCGGTCATATTTTCTTGCGAATTTATCCCAAAAGGCGCGTTCCTTGTTTTGACGGGCAACATCCAAATTGCATTTTCCTCAGTACATCTTTGCTCTTGTTGTAGTTTCACAGTATTTTTTGAAGTCCTCAACCCAGTTTTTGATAAACATTGATTGATTAGGGTATGCGGTTATGTAGCTAAGGAACATTGAGAATTGGAAGATGGTCTTTGACTGTAATTGATGTTCAAGTATGTGCGCGTCTTTTAAGGCGATACTTTTTGGAACCAGCAGTATTTCGAGCAGTTGTCTGAATGTTTCATGCCGTTTTTCTACGATTAATGCTATTTCGGTTCCTCGGTTGGTTAGCGTGACTCCGCCATATTTTTTGTAGTTGACAAGCCCTTGACTATCTAGTTTTTTCATCATTTCGACAACTGTTGAGGAAGTGATTTTTAGCTCTCTTGCTATGTCTTTAATTCGAACGAACCCGTTTTTTGATATTTCCTCGTAAATTGTTCTCAGGTAGTCTTCTGCTTTGCTTGAAACTCCTTCAATAGCCATATCAGCACCATGTTAGATTGATCTAATATTATTAGATCAGTCTAACTTATAAGTATGGCTGACCAAATAGAAAAACCCTCGACTTATGAACCCTACTGATTTGAATAGCTTAGGAGTAGAAAATGTGGCTCGCAAGGTAATTCACCTCTAAACAGGCGCCTCAAAGAAAAAAACAGGAAAAGCTGCATAGAATTTGGAACTTGACGATGCCGCCAGCGTGTTAGGGGTTTAAATCCCACCCTCTACACCATACATAAATAAACAGACATAGGGTCCCGCTGGAAGTTTTCTCGGCTATAACTTTTACTAAAAAGGTTGGAGTTTCATGGAAGAGCATTGTTCCTTTCCAGATCTGAATGTGTGAAAATGGATTTTTTAGTACAAACCAAAAACGGTAGTGAAAGAGTCTACTCGTCATCCTGTACATCAACAAACCTATAAACGAGACCAAGCCGGAAGGCGTAGACCACCATACACCTCCCGG
The DNA here is from genome assembly GCA_042296865.1 of Bathyarchaeia archaeon. Classification (GTDB taxonomy): domain Archaea; phylum Thermoproteota; class Bathyarchaeia; order Bathyarchaeales; family Bathycorpusculaceae; genus Bathycorpusculum. Next base: position 1,668,693 of record CP170178.1, read on the forward strand.
CCCGGTTTTCGTTGTTGACCCATTTGGCCAAGTTCAGGTTTGCTTCAAGAGATTACTCGATGACAACTCTGAGCTGCTCGAAGGTAATCAAAATACTATATGTTATTAGGTGCAGCTAAACGTTAGCCAAAAAAGTATAGGCGCTAAAAGGGTTACCGAGAAATATTTGGTTAACCATACAGCTAAATTATCAAACTTGTGAAGACAAATTCACTCAAACCTAAAGCCTTATGTATAAACAAAAAATAGAAAAAAGTTGTTTTTGCTTGTTTGATTTTTATGTTCTCTTTCGTAGTAGAACTACTGCGATTGCTATAGCAATTATAATGGAAACTCCTACCACTGCTAAACCGGTTAGTATTGTGTTGTTAACTGAATCGAAAGTTATTTGCGTCGTTGTTGGTGAAGCTGTTTCTGCTGCTTGGGTTACGCCTATGTAGGTTGTTGCAAACGAGCTTCCGTAGGAGTCATCACCCATGAAGGTTGCTGTAATAGTGTACTGTCCAGGAATTTCTGGTTCCCAAGTGTAGCCGAAAGTGCCGCTGTAACCGTCAGTGATGACATCGCCGATATGCACATTGTTACCATTAGGATCAACAGTATCTAACGAAACTGGAACACCTGATATGGTAAGGTTGTGATAGATACCATCGATAGGGTATTGCATGTGCAAGTATTCCATTTGAGTAGTCATTGAATCTTTAGATACACACGGAGTGTCTGGTTGTCCAGGAGATTGGTCAAGTACAGTACCAGTTAGTATGACGTTTTGTCCTAGTGTTACTTCAGTTTTCGGGCCTTCAATTGTTGTTGCGCTTTTACCTTTGCCAATCACATACAGAGTTCCATCGTAAGCGTCGGAGATTGCTACATATCCATCGGCTATTGCGCCTTGGAATACTCGTGAACCGTCTCCGCCTCCTGCTTGGGTGGCTGCTATGTTCCATATGCCTTCTCCGGTAGTTACGTTGATACATTGGAATTTCCAGCCTCTTTTTAATGGTTGGTCGGGTGAATGCTCTGAATTAAATGTGTATATTTTTCCGTCCGCAACGCATGCTACACTGTGCCAAGAACATACTGTTGTTCCGTTTTCGCCTGTGTATGGTGTTTCATAGGGGTTTGTTGCGGCTTCAAAAGTCCAAAGAATTTTTCCAGTGTCCCAGTCAATTGCACAGATACAATCATAATTGCTTGAAATTATCATACCACCGTATGATGTTGTACCATAGGTTCCAAAGGTTCCCCAGGGCCAACTTGATAGTTCACTCTTCCATAGTTGTTTTCCTGTATTTAGGTCCCAGCAGTACCAGTAGCCATCGTTGAAACGTGTAGCGTATTTTCCATGATCAGCTAATGCGATACCTGAGCTGAATTGTCCTGTGTTGACGCCAGAGGAAATATTCCAAAGTATTTGTCCCGTCGTTAAACTTGCTGCCCTTATTTGGGTTTCTGTGGCAACTTGGGTGGCTGGATTATTTACTGCGGCAGTTGATACGGCTATACCTGTTTCGAAGTCAGCACAATTTCCTAAATTGCTAAAAGGCCAGGAAATGTTGCTGATTAGTCTGGTTTCTGCGCCTACAGTTAGGTTGGCGAGAGTCCCTTTAGCGGTCCACTTGATCAATCTATAGTTAGGGTTCGACGTAGTGCCGAGGTTCTGAACGCTGAGAACGTATGGATTAGCATAGAAAACGCCTGTTGATAAAGGAGCAATTGAGTAGTTCCCTACTACAGCCCCAGTGAATGGTTGATACTTTATCAGTCTTCCATTACCTATGTAATCGAGATATGCCGTTGCGGTGAATGGTTGTGCTCCTACATTACTTTGCCCTGCATAGCCACCTTCGTCGTACTCAATGAATGTCGGCGGTGAAGTTATGCCTGTTATTTCCCAAAATACTTCGCCTGTTCGAAGGTCATAGCATTGCCAAACAGACTGTACTACTCCATTGCATTCTTTAGTGACAGTCTGATAGGCTCTGCCCGCATAGATAATTTTTGGATGCCCATAAATCAGTGTTGAAGTGTCTCCAATGCTTTGTTGCCCCATTGATCCGCCTATGAGACCACCTATTGCATATTGTCTTTTCCAGACTACGTGTGCACTGTTTGGCGCTTGTACGTATGCAACATAATAATTGTTCATTGTTCCCCCATTGTAGACATTATAAGTGTTTGTTTCTTCTGGCCAATAGTCTCCTCCGCCAACAACTCCTGTTGAAGGCCAGTTACCTAGAATTGGCCACCATTCTCTATTGATCGGGTTTACGGGTCTGGTCCAGTAGTCAGTCGGCATTGGTGTTGAAGGATAAGAAGCTACTTGTTCATCCTGTACAACGAGTTCATAAGGTCCATCGGAACTTGGCGAATAGTATACCGATGAGCTAAATTGAGTGCCTGAACTGTTCGTTACAATGTAACCGTTATAATATCTTCCTGCTGGACAATACATCCCAAGGAAATCGAACTTGATTTTCCAAGTGCCAGTTTGGTCGGCAATATATTCGAACCATGCGGTACCATCGCCAGTATAAGAATCCATAGGGCCAATAATTTTTTCTGTTCCATCAGGTTTAGTAATAGTGACTGTGAACGCTTGGGTAAACATCCGCTGAGCATGAATTGGCGGTTGCATCCAAAGGTTGACTAGAAATGTTTGCCCTAACCCTATAGGGTTTGGTCTAAAGCTAAGATGAGCGATTGTCTCAATTGTTGCGTCAACTGTAACACCAGATGATAGTGGACCGCTGACAGGTTGGGTTTCAGAAAGTTGCGCTTCAGCGGGCTGAATCGGTAGCGCTGCCGGAATAGCAGAAAGCAGCAATAGAATAATAAATATTGCAGACGTTGTTAGTTTTGATTTTTTTGTTTTTTCATTTTCCATTTTTTTTATCTCCAAGTTTTTATAAAGAAGGCGTATCAAGGTACCTTGTTTATTAGTTTTGCCAAAAAACCTTCATTAATTGCAAATTATGAATAAAAAAACGGAAATTAATTCCTTTTTTACATTTTTCCAATAATTAAACAAAATATGAAAAATGGATTGAAAAGCACTTTTTCCCATAAGGCAGTTATTAGGCTCATAGACAACTACGGAAGAAAAATCAAATATGGCAAGTTTCCTGATTCAAAGTTAGTGTTTCTTGGTTTATGTTCAAGAAAAGGTTCGGGGGATAAACGAATTTTTAATAATTTCATCTGCAAGTACCGATAAACAGTTGGTTTACCATCAACTTGTTAATAAACAAATACAAAAATAGAAAAAAGGGAATTGTTCGCTTGATTTTATGGTTTTTTCCGTAGCAAAAGAACTACTGCGATTGCAATTGCAATTATAATAGCAACCCCAACCACAACCAAACCAGTCATTATCGTATTGCTAACCACATCAAAAGTTATCGGCGACGAAGTCGGCGAGGCTGCTTCAGCTTCAGTTACGCCCACGTAGGTTGTTGCAAACGAACTACCATAAGAATCATCACCCAAAAAAGTTGCCGTAACAGTATACTGCCCCGAAACTTCCGGTTCCCAAGTGTAGCCGAAAGTGCCACTATAACCATCAGTAACGACATCGCCAATATGGATATAGTTACCGTTGGGGTCAACTGTGTCTAGCGAGACTGGAACTCCTGTTATGGTTTCGTTGTGCCATATGCCGTCAATTGGTTTTTGCATATGTAAGTATTCCATTAGTGTTGTCATTGATTCTTTTGAAACGCATGCTGCGCCGAGTTGTGCTGGAGATTGATCCAATACTGTGCCTGTTATCACTATGCTTTGTCCTTGCGGTATAACGGTCTGTGGTGCTGAAACCGTTGTTGCACTTTTACCCTTGCCAAACCAGTAAAGGTAACCGTCATACATGCTTGCTCCTGCGAGATAGCCGTCAGCAATAGCACTTGGCCGCATTGAACCTACTATATTCCATATGCCTTCGCCTGAAGTTGCGTTAACACAGTGGAGGTTCCATCCTCTGGTTAAGGGGTTAGTGGGTGAGTGCTCATCATTACATAAGTAGATTTTTCCGTCAGCAATAAGAGCATTGGAGCGAAGAGAAGTGTATCCGCTATACGGAGTTTCAAACGGAACGCTTGGATCATAGTATCTCCAATTTATTTTGCCTGTATCCCAGTCAATAGCGTAAAGAGCCATGTAACCTTCCCAATATATGTTTCCATAAGCTGATTGCACACCGTAGACTCCCCAGCCAGATGCATCCCAAGGATAATCCAATTCCTCGGTTTTCCACGCCAAGTCTCCTGTCCTCAAATCCCAAGCCAGCCAGTACCCCTTCATTGAAACGGTAGCGACTTTGCCGTGATCTGCGACCATGGATGTTCCGCTGAAAAGTGGATCATCAGTTGTTTTTGACCATAATGTTGCGCCTGTTAGCAAATCGTATCCTGTCACGTTAATTCCAGCATAAGTCCCTGCAATGGTGATGCCAGAAATTGTTGCGCCTAATCCGACGCTGTAATCTATTAGTGTTGGAAGACTGCTTCTAGCATAGGATGTGTTGCTTATTATTCTTGCAGCTAAAGTAGTGGCAGTGCCTCGTGTGGTCCAGTTAATTAAGCGGTAGTTAGGGTTAGTGGTGTTTCCAATGTTTTGGATGCTTAAAGCGTACGAGTTCATGTAATAGGTACCTGTAGTCAACGGTGAAATGGAAGCGTTTAAACTCATAGCACCTGTCATTGGATTGTATTTTATCATTCGTCCACCGCCAATGTACACTAGACTTGCGCTTAATGATGCCTTGTAACCTCCACCTAAAACAGTAGGATCAGCGCTTTCATAGCAAATGACTGTTGGTGCACTTTCACCTGTTTCTAGGGGCCTTTCCCAGAATAGTTCACCTGTACGTATATCGTAGCATTTCCAATAGGTTACGGCAGTCTTTCCGCTTCCCGGTTTTGTGTAACTATGATAAGCTCTTCCCTCCCAGATAATAGATGGAGCGTCAGGTCTGCTTGATTCAGGGTTATATGCAGAAGCGCCGTTGTCTCCTCCGCCGATTCCAGCCAGTGTTGTACCTTGTTGTTTCCACACTATGTGTGAACTGTCAGGTGCTTCAACCCATGGAGTGAACCTGTAATGAGAATCCCAGTATCGGTTTGTTTCAGGATAAAGTTCATCCCACACTCCTTCTGTAGCTGGACCGTACCATGGAAAATCGCCACCAATTACCCACCACTCTCGGTTCTCGGGCGATATTGGTCGTGTCCAGTAATCTGTCGGGAGTTGAGATGGAGGCCAAGACATGACTTGTTCTGCTTGCACGGTAAGTGTTATTTCTGGGGTAGAACTTGGTTTATAGTAGGCTGATTCAAGATATGCTGGTCCTGTAAAAGCGCCGGATGTGTAAGTGCCAATGGCGGCTAAGCTGGGGTAAACTTTACCTTGATAATAGTATCCTGCAGGATAATATGTTCCAAGAAAGTCAAACTTTAGTGTCCAGTTGCCAACTTGGTCGGCAACGTATTCAAACCATGCCGTTGCGTCAGCAACATATGAATCTACTTTAATGACTTCTTGTTCTCCATCTGGTTTTGTTATAGTCACTGTGTAATCTTCATGTTTTCGTTCAACATGGGTTCCTGGATTGGTCCACAAGTTTACTAAGAAAGTTTGACCAAGACCTATTGGGTCAGGTCTAACACTTAGGCGTGCTTGAGTAGAAATTGTCACATTGGGATTAGCGCCTGCGGGTAATTCTCCACTTATTGGCTGTTGTTCTGAGGGTTGAGCTTCAACGGGCTGAGTCGGTAGCGTTACCGGTAAAGAAAGCAGTATTAATATAGCAAATATTGCAAACAATGTACCTTTCAAGTTTTTGATTTCAAAAGTTTTTTTACTTTCCATTTTTTCTTCTCCAAGTTTTTTATAAGGAAGGCGTATCCAAGCATCTTGTTTATTAATTTTGCCAAAAAACCGATAAAAAATGCAAATTATAAACAAATTTCGTAAAAATGATTCATTTTTTACGTTATTTAGGCTACGATTAAAGAAAAAAATGAAAAACTACTTGTTTGCCCATGTGTTCCTCAGTAGTATATATTAAACAAAAAAATAGAAAAAGGGAATTAATCCCTTGATTTTATGGTTTTTTCCGTAGCAAAAGAACTACTGCGATTGCAATTGCAATTATAATAGCAACCCCAACCACAACCAAACCAGTCATTATCGTATTGCTAACCACATCAAAAGTTATCGGCGACGAAGTCGGCGAGGCTGCTTCAGCTTCAGTTACGCCCACGTAGGTTGTTGCAAACGAACTACCATAAGAATCATCACCCAAAAAAGTTGCCGTAACAGTATACTGCCCCGAAACTTCCGGTTCCCAAGTGTAGCCGAAAGTGCCACTATAACCATCAGTAACGACATCGCCAATATGGATGGAGTTGCCGTTAGGATCAACTGCATCCAATGAAACAGGAACGCCGGTTAGTGAAACGTTATGGTGGATTCCGTCAATTGGTAATTGCATATGTAGATATTCCATCTGTGTAGCAATGGATTCTTTTGAAACGCATGCGGTGTCTGCTTGGGCTGGTGATTGATCAAGCACTGTGCCTTTTAACACAACGCTTTCTCCAAGAGTTATAGCAGTTAGTGGAGACTCAACCTTTGTCGCGCTTTGACCCTTGCCATATACATAGAAGTATCCGTCATCTCCGTTTGCAGCTGTAAGATAACCATCAGCGACTCCGCCTGGTGTTGCAGCTCCTGTTATGTTCCATATGCCTTCGCCCGAAGTAGCGTTTATGCAGAAGAGTTTCCAACCTCTGCTGCGTGGCCAAGTGGTCGTGTGTTCGCTGTTTGCTACGTAAAGCTTTCCATCAGCTATGATACCTCCAGAATTGAATGGGTTATTACCATCATAGGGTGTTTCGAATGGTTCACTAACTGCTTTTGTGTGCCAAGCAATTTTCCCAGTGGTCCAGTTAAAGGCGTAGATGCCGTCATAGCTTTCTCTGTATAATAGACCATAGGCTGATTGTACTGCGTAGGCTCCAAAACTAGGTGCGCCCCACGGATACTCCATTAATTCGCTTTTCCAGACTTGTTTACCTGTTAAAGAATCGAATGCTATCCAGTAGCCGTTCTGCACTAATATGGCAACTTTTCCGTGGTCAGCAGCTATACTTGCTGAACTGTACCGGGTGTCTGAAATATTTATGTTCCATAACTCTGCACCGGTCGTAATGCTTGCCCCTCTCAGCCATGTTCCATAAAGTGCGCCTAGTCCATCATCTACAAGGCCTACAGACCAAATAGCTACGCCTGCTTCGAAGTCATAAACACGGCTAGTTCCACCCATTGCAGCAGTAGATGGGAAAGTTGGTAGAGTCCATGGTAATGTTATGTTGCTTGCTATTCTTTTTGTGAAATTGGTTTCGGTTCCAGCAGTAGTCCAGTTGACTAAACAGTATTTAGTGTTTACTCCGCTACCGAGTGTTTGAAAACTCATAACGTAAGGATCACTGTAGAACATGTTTGTTGTAGCTGAAATGCCTGTTACGTTTAGTGATATTGCTCCAGTATTTGGATCAATTTTTATTAGTCTTGTGCCTATCGATAATAGTGTTACTGAAAATGTGTTAGTTTCACTAGCGCCTGGAACTGCTTCACCTGTTCCGCGTGTATATGAGATAGCTGTCGGGGTGGTACCGCCTTGTGAAACGGGTATTGCGTAGTATTGCTGTCCAGTTCGCAGATCATAGCATACGGCACAGCTTGTCGGCACGCCATTTACTGGCACTGTCAAGGTTTGGTAGGCTCTTCCAGCATAGATTACGCTTGGGTTGCCAGCGCTACTAGTTATACCGTATATTCCTGTTGTTCCTCCTGTGATACCTGCGATGGCATTGAGCCGTTTCCATACAATGTGTGCAGTGTTAGGTCCTTGAACATATGGAACAAAGTTGTAGTTGCTCATGTATGCGTTTGTATCTTCTGGCCATTCATCTCCTCCTCCTACAACGCCGTCGCCGGGATAGTTGCCTAGAATAGGCCACCACTCTCTGTTCTCTAAGTGTACGGGTCTTGTCCAATAGTCAGTTGGTAGTGATGATGGAGGCCATGAAGCTATCATGCTTTCTTGTACAACAAGCTCTTGTTCGCCTGTTGAAACAGGTGGATAATAAGCTGAGTCAAGCCAGTTGCCAGAACTGTTCGTTACTAAGTAGCCGTTGTAGTATTGTCCTTCTGGAAAATACTCTCCTGGAAAATCGAATTTAAATTTCCATACGCCAACTTGGTCAACTTGATATTCAAAATACCCAGTTGCATCTGCACAATAAGAATCGAGAGTAACAGTCTCAATGGTGTTATCTGGCTTTGTGATTGTAATTGTATAGTCTTGGTGGAAGCGATGAGGATTAAGTGAAGGCGTTGTCCACATGTTGACCAGAATAACCTGGTTAAGACCTACGGGGTTGGGTCTGAAGCTAAGGTAAGCTTTGAGGTCGCTAACCGTTACACTTGGGGTAACGCCGCTTGGTAATTTCCCACTTACAGGCTGTGTTGTAGAGAGTTGAGCTTGAGCAGACTGACTAAGTAATGTCAATGGTACAGTAGCGACTATCAGCAGAAGTATCGCTATTAACGCAAATGATGAACCTTTTATTTTTTTTATGTAGATTTTATTATTTTCCAATTCTATTTCTCCCAAATTTTATAAGGAGGCGTATCAAATCAACTGTTTATTAATTTTGTTAGAAAACCGTTTTTAGATGCAAATTGTGAACTTGAAAAATCAAAAAAATTCATTTTTCCGCTATATTTCATTAAAAAGTAAAAAAAGTAAAAACAATCGTTTATTATAAAAAACGTTCGTATCTCTATGCCTAATTGACGACCAAAAAATAACCTAAGGTCAGTAAGGAAGATAGTTAAATTTCGTGCAAATTGAATCGCAAGAAAAATGGTCCATAAAATCACTCGCAGTCATTCTTTGTTAAGATAGGCTTTCAAGATTGCATGTTGATGTATACAGCCGCTTTTTCTAATTCTGTGGTTCATCAAGCATTAAACCCTTAAATTGTAGGTACTAACTAGAAATCTACTGTAAGGTTGTTTTTTGTTTAGGTGATTTAGATATTAGCCACATCTTTTAATGGAAAATTTTTTAAGAAGTGGTTTTATGATTCAAAATATTTCTTGTTAGTAGTTTCTATCATAGTCTACTTGCTTTTTATCCCTTACAGTCAAGGCTATTTTGGCAGTATTTTTCTTTCCTTTATTGTTTCATTAGTGCTAATTATTGCAGGATTGTCTGTAAAGCAAGAGAAAAGAACTGGTCCAATAGCCCTGATAACCGCTTTAGCGACCCTGTTTTTTGTTTGGTTCTTTACGATTCAAGGAAGTACACGCAGTGAAGCGCTTGTCAGGTTTTTTACTACAATTTCTTTCTCATTTATTGGAGTATTAATCTTTATCAACATACTTAGAACCCAACGTAAGAGCAGCATTGAATCGGATTTCATCTGGGGCGGCGTTGCCAGTTATCTTTTGATTGGGTTAACTTTCGCTTCAATTTATCGTCTAGTTGAGTTATATCATCCAGGTTCTTTTTCCAGCAGCTCAATGCCACCTTCTCAAGATTTCTCTAATTTTATCTATTACAGCTATTACGCGTTAACAACAATAGGTGGACTTATGACGCCTAACACTTTGCAGGCACAGTCGCTTGTAATGCTTGAACCCGTGATTGGGACACTGTTTATTGCCATTTTGATTTCACGTTTGGTAGGCATCGCAGGCAACAAAGAAAAGCAATCCCAATAAAGAAAAACTGAATAGAAGTATACCCTTTTTTGCTTAGCGCCGCTAATTCAATCGTTTTTTTAAAGCTGATTTATCAGGATCAAGTTGCCGCATGTGTCATCAAATATTGCCGTGTTCGCAGGCCCCATTTTTGTTGGTTTCTGCTTAAAACTTACGCCCATTTTTTGTATTCGCTCATACTCTTTGTTGAGGTCGTCAACTTGAAATTGGGTTGCCGGTATGCCTTGCTCGTAAAGAGACTTTTTGAAGGCTTTGGCGGCGGGGTTATCGTCTAATTCAAGAAGTAATTCGGTGCCGTTTGGTTCTTGGGGCGAAACAACCGTTAACCACCTGTAGTCTCCTGCAGTTATGTCGGTTTTCTTTATAAAACCAAGAATGTCAGTGTAAAACTTTAGAGCCTTGTTTTGGTCGTCAACATATACTCTGGTTACCTTTATTTTCATAAAAATTCCTCATATCTTCAAAATAATGGGGGTTATAAGAATCTTGCCAAAAAGAGACAATAAGGAAAAGTTAGTACTAACTAATGTTTTTGAAAAAAGAAAAAGCGGGTTAGCGCGATGCGCTTATTTCTGGATGATTTTAGTTTTTAATTCCTCTATTCTTGCTTTGACGCCTTCCAATTCCTGCTCAAGGTCGGCTTTTTCTGTAGTCAAGTTTTTGTGATAGTTTTCTAAAGTTGCGATTTCTTGTTCGGGAGGCTGTTGCTGTGTTACTGGAACGTAAGCTTGCGGGGTTACTTGTGGAACTGGTGTTGGTGGGTAAACGTACCAGCATCCGCCAAAGCCTCTCCCCCTGCCTCTGCCGTATCCTCGTCTTCCGCCTCTTCTGCCGTAACCGTATGCTGGGTTTGCGTATCCAGGGACTTGGTTTCCTGTGCAGTATCCGGCGGCTCTTCCGGTCATGGGTCCGGTGCCATTGGGTCCTGTTCTGTCTCCTGCGGGCATATTTTTCACCTCTATTTTGTGTTTATGCACATTTTACAATTATGTGATAGTGCACAGAAATATATAAAAGTTCCCCACAACATAACAACCATAAAACCAAAACAAGTTGAAAACAAAATGTGGCAAGGCAGACACAGATGCGGCAGAAGAGGAAGACTACCAAAACCAATCACCCTACGAACAATACCACCAATAACAGTTTTTACTCCAAACCCGCCAAGAAACCCTGAACCAGTAATGATTGATTATGCAGAATTAGAAGCACACAGACTAGTTGACATGGAAGGTTTATCACAGGAAGAAGCAGGACAAAAAATGAATATTTCCAGAGGGACAATCTGGAGGCTTGTTCAAAGTGCAAGAAAAAAAACTGCCCAAGCCCTAAGCGAAGGAAGACCAATCTACATCGTAACAACTAAACCAACCGTGGACACCCAAAACAAACAAAACCCAAAAGAATAGTCCCTCAAACAGCAAGTCATCGTTTTATTCGCGGGTCATTTAAAGCGATTTGAAGAGCCTTATTTGCACTTGCTTCCTTATCTTTAATTTCAAGCATAATATCAAAATCAAACGGTAAAGTTCTTTTCAAGAACACTTCAAAATCTGCCACATCAATGCTTTGTGTATGCTGTCCAGTTTTGGCTTGGGGCTGTTGCGAACTGTAATCCACCATTGGAAGGCCATCTTTTGTTTTCCATGTTTTGCTTATCAATTCAAAATCGATGTTTTCTTTTCCAGCACGATGATTCGTTTTATGATGAAATTCATCAAAGAGAACAGGGATGGCAGTTTGAGCGGAGATTTCAAGGCAGTCGTCAACATCAAATAGGCGGTCATCGTTTTCGATTACAAGACGCCGTTTTACTTGGCTGTCAAGCAGTTTGTATCTTTCTATAAATGTTCTTATACTGTGGGGCTTGTTTCCGTAGGCTCCGCCCACGTGAATTTGAATCTTTGCAGATTCATCTAACCGCATTAAGTCAAATATTTGGGCGTGGTACTGTAGCTCTTTTTTGCTTCTTTCAAAAATTTCTTTGTCAATCGAGTTGATTAACGTAAACTGGTCGGGATGAGTAGAAATTCGAAAGTTGTTTTGTTTTATGTACTCGCCTAATGCTTCAAATTCATCCTTGAAATGCTGCTGCCAATTGAAAGTGTTAATGGGGTGTGAAGCAAACGGTACAAGACCTGAACATACCCTGAAAAACAGTAAATTGTGTTCTTTATTGTATTTCAGGGTGCGGCTGAGGCATTGCAGGTTTGTTTTAACTGTTTCTTTTAAGCGGTCTTCACTGTATGATTTAAGCCTAAAAGTGTGACCGCTTGTGCAGCCAACTGTAATGTTAATGCAGGGATAACCAATTTTCATGTTCTTAACCCAGTTAAAAACTGTTCAATAGACACCTTTTTTGTTTGGCAATAAAGCTTTTTCTAACCATTACATTTAAAATTTTTACTTACCACTTTTTTGTATGAAGTTTCTTTGCTTTTTAATGGTTGGATTTTTAATTTTATCAGGGTTTCTGCAGGTTCAAGCCCAAACGCAGGACACCATTACTATTGAGGTTGGCGGCTATTTATGGAATAAAACCACGCTTAATGTATTAATTGTTTCCCAAAACCAAAGCGACTGGCATACAAGCTTAGTTAATTCAACCATAAGAGCCATAGAAGACTGGAATCATGCAATCCAAATCTTCTCAACGAATTATTCCAGTTTTAGTTACCTCTCAACTGTTAATTTACAGGTTCAGGTTTCCGATACAATGAAACCTGATTTCGAAATTTACGTCAACTTTTCTGAATCCGTCATATTAGGAAGCGAAGATGCTATCGGTTCAACAACCACTATACCCTACGGTAACGGAACAATCCAGAATTGCCTAATCCTACTTGCTGAACAATCGCAATACATCAGTTTAACTGAAAAAGACATTCAAAACGTGGCAACCCACGAATTTGGGCACGCGTTAGGCATAGGACATAGCAATTCAAGCACCGACTTAATGTATCCTCTTTATGATGTTTACGCGCCTCAATACGAGATTTCTACGCTGAACATGTATGGTGTTGCAAACGCGTTTCAATGGATAGTTAACCCAAATCAGCCGGTGCCCTCGCCTAGACAGGAGCTTTACTTGCCAGACAATATTACTTATGAGTATATTCCGTCTGTTGAGCCCGCGCCTCGATCCTTAACAGACAACCCAATCCTTAGGGCTTTAGAAGTTATTGCTAACGTATTGACGACTCCTTACATTTTGCTGATAATTGTTGTTGGCATTTCACTAATGGTTCTTATTGAATTATACTTTAGGAGAAAAGGGAAAGCGAAAAATAGAATAAACATTTAAACGCTAAAATGTCAGGGGCTAAGCATCCGAACTGTTTCACGGTTGATGTGGGTTTATGGCTGTAAAAGTAAAAAACAAGGCTTTACTGATTAGTAAAGGTCAAACTGAAACGTTAAAAAACGTTCGCAAACAGGTTCTTGACAGTTATGAATTAGCCTTAAACGCTGTTCAACCTCAAAGACTTATTCAGTCTAAACTTACCTTGCAAGATTCAATCCTTAAAGTAGACGGTTTAGTTTTTGATTTAAAAAAGTTTAGGCATGTCTACGTTGTTGGTGGAGGTAAAGCCAGTGGAGAAATGGCTGCAGCTTTAGAGCATACGTTGGGCAACTGGATAACACAAGGCATAGTTAACGTCCCCAAAGGAAGCAAACCCAAAACAAAAACCATCATGCTTAACGAGGCAACTCATCCAGTTCCCGATGAGGCAGGAGTTTTAGGTGCTAAACAGATGCTTCAAATAGCTAAACAAGCAGGTGCAGATGACCTTATGATTTGCCTTATTTCTGGGGGAGGTTCAAGTCTTATGCCGCTGCCAAGAGAAGGGGTAACGCTTTTGGATAAACAGGAACTCACAAAAACGTTGCTGAAAAGCGGCGCCGCCATCTCGGAAGTTAACACAGTAAGAAAGCATCTTTCAACGTTTAAAGGCGGCAACCTAGCCAAAGAAGCGTACCCCGCTACGGTTCTAAGCCTGATAATTTCTGATGTTGTAGACGATGACCTTGACGATATCGCGTCTGGACCAACAGCACCTGACAAGTCAACGTTTCAAGATGCAATCGACATTTTGAGAAAACACGGCATCTGGGACACCTCACCCATATCGGTAAAAGAAACACTAACCAGAGGAGTGAACGGCGAGATAGTTGAAACACCAAAACCCGGTGACCTAACGTTTGAAAAGGTGCACAACATAATCGTTGGCAGCAACCAGACAGCCTGCTCCGCCGTAAAGCGGTATTTTGAAACGCAAGGAGTTGAAACCTGCATGTTAACTGAACCACTTCAAGGTGAAGCAAAACAAGTCGCAGAAAATCTGGCAGAAAAAATCTGCAAAATCGCAACATTCTCAAAACCAATTTGTCTTGTCGCTGGGGGAGAAACAACTGTTACAGTTGAAGGCAAAGGCGTAGGCGGAAGAAACCAGGAGCTTGCCTTAGCCGTGGCGTTGCAGCTTAAAGGGTTTGGAGGGTTTGTTTTTGCATCTTTAAGCACGGATGGAGTGGATGGCCCAACTGATGCGGCTGGAGCATTAATCGATGACACCACGCTAAGCTTAGCGGGACAGTTGGGGCTGAATCCTGAAGAGTTTTTGCGGGAAAATGATTCTTACCGATTCTTTTTGGGGCTTGAAGATTTGGTTTTTACGGGTCCTACTGGAACAAACATTAACGACTTGGCAATAACGCTGATTTTTTGAACTTTACCTATTTGGTGTCTAATATAATAGGATGCTATTAGAGGTTCTATGTTGAAAGCTAAGAGGGGCAGTGTGGAAAGGAGCCTATTTGTATCCTAATATTCAATCTATGCAGTAAACCTAAGGGGGGTAGGTCAGTAATGATCAAAAAATAAGCCAAAAAAGGGTTGAAAAGAATCTAAGGAAACCTTTGGGGGTCAGTGTCGATGTCAACAATTGTGGCAGTTTTTGCTGCTAATGCGCGGTCGACAGCGTGGGGTAACTCGTCAGGTTGCGTAACTTTTATCCCGTAGCCGCCTGCGTTTTCAGCGAATTTAGCGAAGCTGAAGTCGTGCAGTTCTGTTTGCCAGCTTTGGTAGCCTTCAACTTTTTGTTCCTGCTTAATCATGCCTAAACTCTTATTGTTTATTACGAAGACTTTGATTGGCATCTGATACTTCAACGCCGTTAAAAAGTCGCCAAGAACCATTGTTAAGCCGCCGTCGCCGGTAATGCAAACGATTTGTCTGTTGGGATAGGCAAGTGCAGCTGCTAAAGCTCCGGGCAACCCGAAACCCATTGTTGCCAAGTTGCCGCTCATAACCATTTTTTGGCTCCGTTTCATCTGGAAGTTTCTACCAAACCACCAACAGTTCTCGCCCACATCAAGCGAAATCACAGCGTCATCTGCCAGTTTTTCAGTTAAAACTTTCATGATGTAGGGTGAACGGATGGGTTTTGCTGCGGCGTCTGCTTCGTTGGCGATTTGGTTTAGCCAGTCCTGTTTAAGCTGGGCAATCTCTTGCAGGTACACGGTGTCGCGTCTTGGGGAGACTTTAGCTGTCAGTTTAGGGATGAGTATAGCGCTGTTTCCTAAAAGGCCAACCTCAGCGGGGTAGCGGCGTGCAAGCATAAGCGGGTTAATGTCAATTTGAACCATCCGTTTCTTTGGAATCAAACTTAAATCCGCAAAAGATGAACCAATTACAATCAACAAATCCGTTTTGTCTACAAGTTGACCAGCGGCTGTTGAACCGACTCCGCCATGGCATCCAACATACAAAGGTTCACTATCGTCAACTATGCCTTTGCCCTTAAAGGTTGAAACAATCGGCGCCGAAACCTTTTCCGCAAGCTTCAACAGTTTGGTTCCTTGCCCTTTCGCGCCGTTACCGACAATTATTACTGGACGGCTTGCTGAATCAACAACTTTTGCTGCTTCTGTAATGATTGATTCTTCTTGACCATACGCAAGGTTTGGCATGCGTCCTTCAAAAGGCAAAAGTTCTGTGTCGTAAGGCGTTTTTTGGATGTCGTTAGGAATTCCAATATGCGCAACGCCGCGATCAACAAGTGCATGCTTAACAGCTAAAGTTGCAAGCATAGCGGTTTGCTCTGGAGTCATTAGAATCTTGTTAAAAACGCTTATGGGTTCAAAGAAGGCGTAATGGTCAATTTCTTGAAGCGACCCTGGACCGATTTGTTCCCGTGTAACCATACCTGTTAATGCGATAACGGGTGCCCAGTCAAGTTTAGCGTCAAACAAGCCAGTTGCAAGATTAGTAGTGCCTGGACCAGAAATACTCAAAACGGCGGCGACGTGACTGGTAAGTTTTCCGTAAGCCGACGCCATAAAAGCGGCGGTTTGTTCATGACGCACCTGCAGGTACTTGACTTTGCCGTTACTTTTACGAATTGCATCCACAACACCCAACGTTGATGTGCCGGGAATACCGAAAACATATTGCAGACCCCATTCCGCAAGCTGATTAACCAATATTTCTGACACGGTGTGAGCGGCTTTTGGTTTTTCTTCCGCTTCAGCTTTTTCAGCAAGCAGCACAAAAGCGGTTTTTGGGGCGCCACAGATTGGGCAAACCCATTCTTTTGGTAAATCAGCAAATTTTTTGCCTTCTTTAGCTTCGTTGTATACCCAGTTGCAAATGGTACATCTGTACTTAGCCATAAGCTCAAGCCTCAAAAATGTTACATTAAATAGTCAAATGTTGGGGTTAATTTGTTTATTGCTTTAACTTAAGCAGGCAACAGCTAAAATGGTTGGAGTAAACATTTTTTAAGGCTATACTCGGCTGGGTAAACCTGCAAAACGCCGCCTTCAACCGAGACACCTTTAGATTCAAGATAACCACGTTTTTCTTTAGTTAGCAGTTGATACTTGATTTTTAAGCCGCCGCCGTATCCGCCTAAACTGAAATCTGATTTTACAACACGGTGACAGGGAACAATGGGAGCAAAAATGTTGCCAGCCATAACGTTTCCAACCGCCCGTGGACCACCACCAACAGCTTTAGCGACAGCACCATAAGTTGCAACGTAGCCAACTGGGATTTGCATGACAGTTTTAAGCACTCTTGTTGTGTATTTGGGCAGTTTATCCATTGCAAGATTAAGGTTTGCTTCGAGTTCTTTTCCTTCAAGAATGCCTTCCATAAACGAAAAAATGTCTTTGGCATAAGGTGAAGGTGAAAGCAAAACTTGAAATGGCATGTTGAAGGGCAAGTCATTTAGCAGTTTGCTTAACGCTTTTTGTTCAGCATTGGCAAAAGAGGCGGCGACGATTTGTTGTTCAGTGCAGGCTAACGTTAGCCATGTGCCGTTGACGTTTTGAGTGTAAACTTGAATCATCAGCAATCCTGTTCTGTAGTTTTATGGTTATGGAAAAACGTTTCTAAATTTCCCCTTTACTTGGCGCAGTCCAAACAGGTAGCAACAATTTTAAATTTAGGCATCGGTTGTTGAAACATCGTTAAACCTTTAGAAACCACAGTCACGTAACCGAGGGGTTTTCCACATTTTTGGCATCTAACAGGCTCAGAAGATTTCAACATTTAGGGTTAACCCCTGCCTAAAATGGTTATAAGTAACCTTAATACTTTGTTTTGTGTAATACACCAAGAAAAGGCGAAAAGTTATGGAAAGATACGGATTCCAGTCACAATTTCCATTATTACGAAAAATTCCACAAGCGCACATAATGCCTCAAGAAGAGCCAAACCAACAGCAAGCTCAGGGCAACCAAGCCCAGCAAGGCATGGCGTGGATGCCGGGTGCAACCACAGTCGGCATAGTCTGTACTGACGGCGTCGTTTTAGCTTCAGAAAAACGTGTAACATACGGCGGCTTTATTATGAGCCGAGGCGGAAAAAAAGTTTTCAAAGTAACAGAACAAATCGGCGTTGCATGCGCTGGCCTTGTAGGTGACATGCAGGTTCTCGCCAGAGAAATGGAAGCTCAAGCCAAACTCTTCAGCATGGATGTTGGAAGAAAAATCAGTGTAAAAGCAGCAGCTAAACTTATGGCAAACATTCTTTTTAACCGCAGATACGCGCCCTTGTTCACGCAAACAATCGTCGGCGGACTTGATGAGGATGGTGCCTCGCTTTATGTTCTTGACGTTTTAGGTTCACTTATCCCAGACAAGTACGCAGCAGTTGGTTCAGGAACAGAAGTAGCCATCGGCGTAATTGAAGAAGCTTACAAAGAGACAATAACAGTTGCTGAAGCAAAAGAACTCATTAAAAGAGCAATCAAATCAGCAATAAACAGAGACGCCATGAGCGGCGACGGAATCGACTTCCTTATTATAACTAAGGACGGATTAACTGAAGAATCAACCAAATTCTAACCAACTTTTTAAAACCTTTTTAACTTTTTATTTCTCGTTAACTAAGTCTGTTGCTGAGTGACTGGAAGGTTTTAGGTATGCCGTTTGAATTAACCGATGAAGAAGGAAAATTCCTAATAAAACTTGCAAGAAACACAGTTGAAACTTACCTTGAAGTAGGTCAAACTCTAAAGCCGCCTAAAGACACTCCAGAGAAGCTTTACGAGAAATGCGGCGTCTTTGTCACCATAAGCACATTCACAGCCGCAGAAAAAGAGTTGCGCGGTTGCATCGGTTACCCTTACCCTACAAGTCCAATTGTGGAGGCAGTTATTGATTCAGCCATAAACGCTGCAACAGAAGACCCCCGTTTCCCATCAATGACCCTTGACGAACTTGAGAGGTGCGTTTTTGAAGTCAGCGTTTTAACACCGCCAGAACCAGTGCAAGTAGACAACCCTAAAGAGTATATTAAACAAATCAAGGTTGGACAAGACGGATTAATCATAGAGAAAGGCTACAGCAAAGGGCTGCTTTTACCTCAGGTGCCCGTTGAATGGCAGTGGTGTGAAGAAGAGTTTCTTTGCCAATGCTGCATGAAAGCAGGTTTGCCGCCGGACAGTTGGTTAACAAAGGGCACAAAAATTTACCGTTTCACGGCTATAATTTTTGAAGAACAAACACCCAACGGAGAAATCAAACGCTTAAGTCTAAACCAAAAAGTTTAATCCAAAACGTTTTCTACAATTTCAACTGCTCTATCCAACCCATGGAATCGGCTGGAAAACCTGTTAAGCTTAAGCACGTTCTCCTTGTAAATTGCATATTCAGCGTCCATTTTCTGCACAGCTTTCGCAAGCTCTTTTTGGTTTTTAACTTTGACTGAGCAGCCTAAATCTTGCAGTTTCGCGGCGTTGCCACCTTGCTCTGGCTGTGTAGGAATGCAAATGCTTGGTTTAGCATATTTTATGGTTTCAAAACTGGTTATGTGTCCACCGCTGAAGATGACGTATTTGGCGTTTTTCATGGCTTGTTGACGTTCAGTTGTGGAGAGCCAATTGTGAATTTCGCAGTTGCCAATTTTTGCTGAAGCTTTCTTGCCTGGAATGCCAAGACTGAGTACTGCTTTACCAGAAGTTTTTTGGAGAACTGGCAGCAGGGTTTTAAGCATTTTTGAACGTGTCCCGATTGGTCCGCTTACGGGTGAAAAAACGTGCTCTTCTGAACCTTCCACTGGTGTGGTATCCATGAAGGCGCCGACGTATTCGACTTTGTCTTCAAACCCTGAACCGTTTAGGTTACCGATGTTGTAGTCTGAAACTGTGTATGGCGGGGGATTATCGGGAATAACGATTTTGTTGCACTTTTTAACGTACTCTTCTACGATGCGTTCGCCAGGGTTAAGGAAACGGTTGAAGCCATAGCTAGGACGGATAAGGTTTGCAATGTAAACTGACGGAATCTTCCACCTGTGTGCAAGCCGCAGTGCGTTAATGTCGCCGTCAGCAATCAGCATGTCTGGGGCAATGTCGCGTATGTTTTCTCTTAAATCGTAGTAGCGGTGGATGACTTCCATTGCGTTGGAGTTTTTCATTTCAAACTGCCGATTTTCCGCGTTAAACACTGGCAAAGGAAACAAGATGTTAATCAGCGATGCAGAAGTGACGATGCCAGAAGCGTTTTCGTACCACGCTATTGGAGTGCATTTGTATGTATGCTTGAACTCTTTCTTTAACAACTCGTAGGCTTTACCGCCTGAGAAAAAGAACGCTTCATGCCCAGCTTGCTCCAGCCGTTTGCCTAAAGGAATAATTCTTGAAACATGGCCCAACCCCAATTCTGAGCAGGTGAACAGCAGTCGCATACAATCACAGCTAAGTGGAACGGCTTAATTTTAGTTTTCTAAAAGGTGCATGAAAGCATTTAAACCTTTGATAAATTAAAGTTAAAGTTATGTTTATGCCGAGAAGACTTGTAGAGGAACGGCTCATGCAGTTTCTAGCTGACGATGTTGGTCAAGGAGACGTTACAGCAACCGCAATCATTCCGTCAGGCTTAATTGTAACCGCTGAAGTAATCGCTAAAGAACCAGGAGTAGTTGCAGGCATTAAAGAAGCAACCATTCTTGCTCAAGCCATGGATCTGAAAGTTAAAGCAGCCGTCACGGATGGGGACCAAGTAAAAGATAAGCAGGTTTTAATGCAAATAATTGGCGACGCGCAAGCTATCTTAACAGTTGAACGTACCCTGCTGAATTTGTTGTCACGCATGTGTGGCATCGCAACAGCTACACGCACGTTAACTGAAAAACTTAAAGCTTTAAAGTCTCCTGCAAGAATCGCCGCAACCCGAAAATCTGCTCCAGGCTTGCTTAATTTTGACAAAAGAGCCGTTGCCATCGGCGGCGGTGACCCTCACAGGCTACACTTGGATGACATGGTTTTAATTAAAGACAATCACATCGCAATAGTCGGCGACCCAGCGCAAGCGGTTAAGATGGCAAAGCAAAATGTTTCTTTTAGCAAGAAAATTGAGGTTGAAATAACAAAGGCAACTGACGTTCTTAGGGTGGCTGAGGCAGGTGCAGACATAATTATGCTGGATAACTTTACGCCTGAAGAAGCAAAAAACGCGGCTGAAACGCTGAAGAATGCGAAGTTGCCTCATAAAGTCTTGTTAGAGGTAAGCGGGGGTATAAACAGTGAAACATTGCTGGATTACGCTCGGGCTGAAGTTGACATAATCAGTATAGGCGCGTTAACGCACAGTGTAAAATCGTTAGACATAAGTTTAGAGATAATTAAAAAATAAGAAGGGTTTATGCAGTTTAAGTGCCTGCAAGTATAAGCCATGCTTCTACCACAGCGCCGATTGCAAGCAGTCCTGCAGTGACGCCGATGAATATGGCGGTCCATTTTAATTCACGCCAACGTTTCTGCGTTAACCGTCGGAATAGCCAAATGCTTTCTGTCATACCCAACGAGTAAGAGGCGAATTCTATCCAGAATATCGGCGTAATCATTAGCAACAGTATTGTTAAGCCTGCGGGCATTCCTTGCACCATCGAAATTGCTCCGATAGCAGTGCCAGTGGAGAATAATACAAACATGCCAAACACTGCTCCAGCAACGGGGATAAACATGATTAGGCAAAGCATAAAGTTGTTAACGAAAATTGCGCCAGTTAAAGAAGCCAAATCATCGTTTTCAACCAATGTCTGATTCACTTGGTCATTTATTGTTTGAGCTTCCTCAGCGGTTAAGGGTACTAAGGTTCCAGCAAAAGTAACCACAACAGACAGAACAAAGATAAAGATTAATGAGTAGATTCTTTTTCGTCTAGTTGAAGCTCTAGTCCAAAATGATAAAATATCAGTCAATGAAACACTTACCTCTTTATCGATTTCGAATTTTTAAGGCTCTAAAGCCACGTGCACAGGGATTAAACGTTTCAGACAATTTAACCTTTCCCAGTATATCTTCCTCATCAACGGCGAATCCGCGAAGTTCATGCTCGCCAGCCATAAGAGACTGCAAATAAACCTTATCCTCCACAAAAAAGGGTTGACAATTAACGGGCAACCCCAACAACGCCGACTTCTTTTCAGCCTCAACTTTTTTCGCTGTAAACAAAACCGCTTCAGCACCAGCAGTTAACTCTGCAATTCTAACAGGCACGCTTTCTTTGCCGATTGCCAGCATTTCCACGTTATAGAGCCGTTTAATTTCTGCAGCAATTTTTCGCAACCTTGGCAGAATCCTAAGAATGTTTGCCCTGCCTGTTCGTGAAGCCCGCAAATTAGATAACTCTACAGGCGAAAGCGCTTCAACTGAGACACCGCCTAAAGTCATGTCCAAATGAACCACATCAGCCTTCATGTTGCCAAGCATTTCTAGGCAGAGTTCAGCTTCATGCACAATTATTTCAAAGCCTGTGTCAACTTCTTTAAAGACCGCTTTAGCAATACGACTGCTGGCTTCACGGTAAGGCGGCTTAACTAAAACTGAGACGGAAGCAACAAGATAAAGTGGATAAAATTTTTCATCCAATATTGCAGCTGCAGAATCAGCCGCTATAACATTCAAACCTTTCACCTAAAATAAAGTGGAAACCAAAGAAATAATGGTTTACTCTTTAAGCCTGTTTTTTGAGCCTAAAGCTAAAAGGTACATTTCAGAACTTTTCGCTCGACTGGCTTGTGGCTTAACAATTTTGGTTTCTTCAAAATTGCACTTAACACTCTGAATAAACTCGTTCATTAAACCACCTTCAAAGAGTTTTACAAAAAAGTTGCCGCCTGGACGCAAAATCTGCAATGCAATATCCATCGCTTTGGTAGCTAAATCAATTTGCAATGCATGATCAACTTCCCATATGCCTGTAACGTTTGGTGCAGCATCCGAAATAACAACATCTGGTCTACGAGGAAGGAACGAAAGAATTTGTTCAGCTATTTTGGGGTCAGTTAAATCTGCAACAATTGTGCGAATGTAATCTTGAGGAAACGGCTCAATAGGTTTCAAGTCGACCCCTAAAACAAAACCGTGCTTACCAGTCACTTTTCTGGCTGCTTGTATCCAACCGCCCGGTGCAGCGCCTAAATCCACAACAACGTCACGGAGTTTTATGAAGCCATATTTCTCGTTTGCTTGAACTAGCTTGTATGTGGCTCGGCTGCGGTAGTTTTCAGCTTTAGCTTTCTTGTAGTAAAACTCGTTTTTTCTTTCACGTATCCAAGCCTTCGGCAAGGGAATCATCCTCTGGTATGCTAGGCTCGCTTGGAGCGTCAGCAACAGTTTGCGTTTGTTTTTCGTTTCCTAACCCTAAAATCCAGTCAGTTAATCTTTGACAGCTTTTAGGAGAAATAGCGGTGGTTGGGTCACATCTTGCATTGTCTGGACACAATAGACATGGGCAGTCTACAATGGTCTCAATGGATGCTGGAAGCCTTTTAGGGTAAAGCCTATAGGTCCATCTGCCTTCCTGCAATTCTTTTTCTCTACGGATGAGCCCTTTTTCTTCAAGCTTAATTGAGACACGTGAACCTTCACGGCTGCTTGCGCCTAGTTCACGCCATAAGTCTGATTGAAGTACACCCTGATAACCTGTGTTTACCACATAATGGAGCGCTTTTTGTTCAAGGTCGTTACGTTTAGGCATTCTAATATCAGTTCCAACTAATGCAATTAGATATAAGCGTTCATTCCAAATAAAAATATGTATCTCTCTTTAAACGTGGATTACTATGATTAACACGCAGAAAACGTTGCCAACTGAAAACTTGTACTGTTTAGGCATCGAATCCACAGCAGACGATTTCGGCGTAGGCATAGCAAAATTCGACGGGGAAATCCTTGCAAACACGGTAGACGGCTACGTGCCAACGGAAGGCGGTATTCATCCACGAGAAGCAGCACGGCACCACGCTGAAGTAGCTGACAAAGTCCTAAATCAAGCGTTAACTGAAGCAAAAATAAAACCCAAAGACCTCACCTGCATAGCTTTTTCCATGGGTCCCGGTCTTGGACCTTGCCTGCGCACTGGAGCAACCGTTGCTCGAGCTTTAGCGGCATACCTTAACATTCCACTGGTCGGGGTAAATCATTCTGTGGCGCATATTGAAGTTGGAAAACTAAAAACCGGAGTAACTGACCCCGTTACGTTGTATGCTTCAGGCGGAAACACTATGGTTACAGCGTTTGAATCTAAACGTTACCGTGTTTTCGGCGAAACCTTAGACATAGCACTTGGCAACTGCCTTGACGTTTTCGGAAGACAAGCAGGTCTTAAAAACCAAAAAGGTTTACCGCTTGGAGCCGCCATAGAGCAGCTTGCGCTTAAAGGCAAAAAACTAGTCTTATTGCCTTACGTGGTGAAAGGCATGGATTTATCCTTAAGCGGACTGTTAACAGCAGCAACCACTCAGCTTCAAAAGGGCGGCTGCAGTCTTGAAGATTTATGTTATAGTCTTCAGGAACACGCGTTTTCTATGGTTACCGAAGTTACGGAACGCGCTTTAGCCCACACCGAAAAGAAAGAGGTTTTACTAACCGGCGGTGTAGCAGCCAATAAACGGTTGCAGGCAATGCTTAAGGTGATTGCTGAGGAGCATGATGCACAATTCAGTGTGGTTCCGCAAAGGTTTGCCACAGACAACGGCGCCATGGTTGCGTGGACAGGCGTTTTAGCTTATACACACGGTTTAGTTACTTCCGTGGATGAAAGCTTTGTGAAGCTCCGTTGGCGTGTAGATAAGGTTGATGTGCCATGGATAAATTGATGCAGCCTGTTTTGTTAAAGAAGGGTGCTGAAGCAAGCCTTTACCTTGCAGAATGGCATGGAAGAAAAGCAGTAATTAAAACTCGAATACCAAAAAAGTACCGACCAGAAGCACTTGACAAGCAAATCAGAAGCTACAGAACAGTGCATGAACCCCAGTTAATGCATCAAGCAAAAGCCGCAGGAGTTGCAACACCACTAATTTACATGGTAAACGTGCCAGAAGCGACAATCATAATGGAATACATAGAAGGCGCCCAAGTAAAACAGCGCCTAAACAAGGCTACAAAAGCTGAACGCAAAAACATTTGCCTAAAAATCGGCGAGTTAGTTGGCAAACTTCACAAGGAAGGCTTAATTCACGGTGATTTAACAACCTCAAACATGATACTAAACAGTCAAGGCATGATTTTTTTGGTGGATTTTGGTTTGGGAGAAAAAAACGTTGAATTAGAAGCTAAGGGGGTTGATTTGCATCTGCTTAAGCGTGCCTTGCAGAGTACTCATTTTGTTTTTTGGGAAGCCTGCTTTGAAGATATCCTATCAGGTTACAACCGGATGGTAGGTGACGAGTTGACAGAAAAGGTTTATGAGAAAATCCGTGAAATTGAAAGGCGAGGACGCTATGTTGAAGAACGCAAGCAGTGACACCGGTAAAGTACAGTTTAACGGTAAAACAGTTATTTTTGTAACAGGCAACTTTCACAAATTCAATGAGGTACGAAGTATCTTAAACCCCATTGGAATAGCTGTTGGCATGTTACGGATAAAAGGGAACGAAATCCAAAGCGACGACATTAAAGAAATCGCTAAAAACAGTGCTATAGAAGCATTTAATCGGTGTCATCTGCCATTGATTGTTGAAGACGCAGGCTTATTTATTGAAGCTCTTGAAAACTTCCCGGGACCATACGCTGCTTACGTTTACAAGACAATACATAACAAAGGCATCCTAAAACTGATGGAAAATATACAGAACCGTAAAGCAATTTTTCGTTCAGCCATAGTTTACATCAGCAAAGAAACTGGTCCACTACTTTTTGAGGGAGAAGTAAAAGGCGAAATAACGCTTACAGAACGTAAAGGCAAAGGCAACTCGGGTTTTGGTTTTGACCCAATTTTTCAGCCTTCTGATAGGGGGAAGACATTTGCGGAAATGTGCCTTGAAGAAAAGAATCAGACATCACATCGGGCTATGGCTGTAAGTAAATTTGCTAAATGGTACTTGAAAGCTTGACGTTTTAATTAGAATACTTTTTGCGTTAAGCGATGGCATTACTAATTTTTTAAAAAACGAAAAAATATTTATGTAAATAAAACGCTTTCTTGAATATAAAAAGCGTTAATATTGACATCTGTTTTCGAAGGAGCAAAAACGTTGGAGCCTGAACCCACTGAAATTCAAACATTAACAGATTTAGGACTTACATTAGTACAAGCCAGAGTTTACTTAGCTCTTGCAAGGTACGGCGTCTCTAAAATAGCGTTACTATCAAAAGCTTCTGAAGTTGCAAGACCAGACGTGTACCGAACACTGAACAAACTTTATGAATTAGGATTAGTTGAAAAACTTGTTGAAGCACCTGTCCAGTACAAAGCTTTACCCATCGAGGAAGGAATCAAACTATTATTACTAAAAAAACAGACAGAATATAACCGCCTAAAAAACGAAACTGAAACACTGTTAAAATCTTTCAGAAAAAGAAACATGCAAAATCAAGCAGAAACCGCTAACCAGTTTATTTTGATTCCCCAAAGAGAAGCAATAATAAATCGTATCCGACAAGCAATCGATAACTCAAAAAAATCTGTAAGCGTCGTTATTTCTTGGAAACGCTTTGTTCACGGTGTAGGAGATGTTTTCCTTGAATCCGCTCAAAAAGCAGCTGAAAGAGAAATCAACTACCGGTTTATAGTTGAAAAAGCGCCATCAGAAGAAGTCAACCAAGCAGGTAACAGGCTCTGGAACATCTACCCTACGTTTCAAGCACGGTTCCTTTCGCAAATGCCCAAAACAGTGTTTGGTCTTTATGATGATAGAGAATTATTTGTAATCGTGGATCCGAAAATGGATATTTCTGGTTCTCCAGCTTTATGGACAAACAACGCCAGTCTTGTGGGGTTAGTTCATGACTATTTTGAAATGCTTTGGAACACAACCAACGAAACCCCTTCAAATAAAAAATGCTAAATTATATGAAAACTCTTATGCCTTTTTAACCTGATCCATACTTATCTCTTCAGGGCTAAATTCAACCACCCTAAAAGAAATCGTTTTAGAGATTCTGCGTTTATTTAACCAACCCATACGGGTTAATTGATTAAGATAGTTACTTTCAACCGCTCGGCAACGCCCAGTAACATTGGAAACAATAGTAGCGTCACATTCACCCTTGACGGCAACCGTGGTGTAGGTTTTTCTTAAATGGTCTGGAAGAAGTAAAAGCTTCATTTCTGGAATTTCTGCCGGTTTAGGGTTCCATTGTGAAATGTTTTTCTCGAGATCATCAAGCCTGTAGCGGATGCTTATCATTTCACGGTAAATCTTATCAAGCACTGATCTTCTAACCATCTCTCTTCCTCTCGTTTTAACTCTTGAAGTTGCTAATGGTTAGCGGAAATTTGAGCTTTCTTGCGAATCCTATTTCAGTGGTTGATTGTTGAAAGTTGACAAGATAGGAATTTGATTTTGCTAAACATGAAAAGCTGGCTTCGCAGGGATAAAAGCGATGCCTTATTTTCGAAACAACCGATAAAAACCAAAAAGATCTAAAAAAAAGGGACCGAATAATCAAAAGCTATCCTCCAGAAGAAAATAAAATTTTAAAAGATTTTGAATGTTTGGTTTGTTGTTACAGTTAAGATAAGTATAATTATTTTATTGCTATTCAAACCAATAAACATTAGACGATGATTTAGTATGCCTCAGAATAAAGGTTCCATCGATATCTTCGGATTACTATCAGAAGACAATGCTGTTTCTGAAAAGAAAAAGAATCGCAAAGAACTTTTAGCTCCAACAGGCGTAAAAGACCTTTTCGAAGAAGGCAAAATAGGCATTAATAGGTACACTTGCCTTGGTGTGCAATGTAAAGAGTGCATTAAGGTTTGTCCGACAAATGCTCTTTACTGGGGCAGCGGCAAAGTCGAAATTGTGGATGACTTATGCGTTTATTGCGGCGCATGTGTTTTGAACTGCCAAGTTGATGACTGCATAAAATTGGAGCGTAAACGTGAAGATGGTGTTGTTGAAAAATTTAGCAAACCCAAAGATGTGCTTTTGCTTCAAAAGAGGGCTAACACCAACAAGCGTGTTCAACGTGTACGAAGCGTTATGTTGAAACCTCAAGATTACTATACGCATTATCCCAAAGCTAAACAAAAATAGGTAACATTAACTTTTTAAATCATCCAAATTATATTTAAGTGCAGTTTTATAGGTCAATTGTGGTTGTTGATTTGTTGTATAGGTCAGCGCTAAATTTTATATTTGGCGCATGTATATAGGCATAACATAGTTAGGGGAAATATACAACATGAAACTTGTAACAGTACTATTACCAGAAGCCTATCTTGAAGGCTTAGATGAACTAGTCAGAGCAAACATGTACCCAAGCAGAAGCAGCGTCATACGCAGCGCAGTACGCGACTTGCTAAAGAAAGAATTATGGGAAAACAAACGAGGAAGATAACCGCTTCCTAAAAAATTTTTGATTGATCTCGCAGTTTTCGTGCAGCATCCGCTGGATTTTCCGCTGAAACGATTTCGCGGCCAACAATCAAATAGCTTGTGCCAGCTTTTATCGCAGTTTCTGCGCTTCCACCCTGAGCACCCACACCGGGCGAAAAGATTGGCACTTTTTCACCGAGCACTTGATGTATTTCTTTGATTTTTTCTGGAACAGTCGCTCCAACCACTGCGCCGTCTGCTTTGTAAGCCACGTCTTTGTGTGCAAACACCATGTACTGGGGCGCGGCTACGCCTGTCGTGGGGTCAATTACTGTTTGACCATATCCTTCTACAGCACCCTTATGGCTCATGTAAGTGAGCAGGATTACGCCTTTGTTTTGCTTTCTCGACGCCTCAAAAATTGGTTTAAGGCCGTCCTCCCAACCGATGAATGGATTGGCAATTATTGCATCAAACCCTGCAGCGTAAAAGTAGTCAGCTATTACTTGGTTGGTGTTGCCGATGTCATTTACTTTGGCATCCATAATTGCTAAAAGCCCTTTACTGTGAATTTTATCCACCAACTGCTGTACGCCGTCAAAAAGTCCAAGCGGCAGAACAAGGTGATTGTTGAATTTTACAGCACAAATGTAGGGGTAAACCTGTTCCAGTATTGTTTCCGCTTTTAAGAGTAAATTTTGACGGTTGTTTGGGTCTTGATAAGGAAAATCTAAAGCTAAAACTATTCGTGAATTGTTAGCTTTACTGACTTGTCTGATTTTGTCTTTAAACTGCAAAGTGCACCCTCGCTTCTTTGTTATCTGTCTTGCAGGCATTAAACGGTTTTGTCCTGCTCAGGCTGTTCTAACTGTTTTGAACGCTGTTCAAAAACATAGACTTAATTAATTTTCAATCTCTAAACAACAGAGGGAACGATAAACTTGCTTAAACGTGACATGGCTAAATCAGTAATCGCCGTGGTCTCACTTATTCTAGTAATAACCATTGTAACCGCCTACTTACTGCCGCAGTATGTCTACATTAGTCCATTCTCAACTGTTTATGTCAATGGAATTGTAGACCATAAAAAGATTGGACACGGAATAAACAATAATGGTTTAGCTTTTACAAATTATGTGATAAATGTAAACCTCTTAAATGATGACCCAGTTAATGACGTAAAAAGCGGAACAACTCTTGGATATATTGTAACACAAGACGATTGGGAAAGAGTTGAGTGGGGTGATGCTTTAAAAATTAGAATTTTTCCAAGTGCCAAAGCAGAAATAGCCAATCTGTATCCATCTTTAAAACCTGCAGCGTGGCGTGATATTTCTCTTGACGGAATAGTTATCGATTTAGAAACGGATAAACCCGCTTACTCGTCAACTGAATTAGTGAATTTTACCCTCAACATAAAGAATGATAAGCCGACAGATAACTACAATAAATCGGTTTCAATTTTCGAGTATTTTGATTTTTGGGTGTATGACACACAAGGTAAGCTTATTTATTCATTTATTGGCCAGACATCTAAACTTCAAGAAATCGCTCTGTTAGTCCATCAGCAAGTCAGCTACAATTTTCAATTGCCCCTTAATAATATTCCATCCGGCTATTATTCGGTACGTGTTTTTGTCGGGTATCTTGCAGGTTATGAAGAAGCATCCTTAACTGGAACTGGAATGGTGAGGGTAAACTGAGCGGGGATTTTCTGGATACTGCTAAAAAGTCTGACGTATTGCGGGGAAAAACTCTGGCTGTTTACCGTTTAATCATAAAAAGCAATGAACCTATTGGGGTTAGAGAGATTCAGCGGTCACTACAGTTCAGCAGCCCCTCACTGGTACATTACCATTTAGAGAAATTAAAAAACGGAAACTTAGTCAAAGAGGAAGTAGGCGGTTATGTTGCCGATAGAGTAATGCTTTCCCGTATGGTTCGATTTGGTGGCATGTTGGTTCCACGATTCTTTTTCTATTTTCTCTTTTTTACTTTAGGCGCCGTTTTGGAAGTTACGTTACTGATGCCAATAGTAGTTACGCGTGAATATTTTAATTGCAGTAGTTTTTACCTGTGCTGCCGCGGTTGGTTTTGGATTTGAAACTCTCCAGCAATGGCGCAGCAAATAATCGTTCTTTATTGGTTTTTTCTGCGTGACCCTTAAATTTCTCAAGTTCCCTACATCTGCCACGTAACTATCCAATTTATAATCCGAAGGGAACAGTTAATGGGTAAAAGCATAACCGAAAAAATATTTGAAAAACACTTAGCTGACGGCAAAATGCAGCCGGGCGAAGAAATCGGCTTAAAAATCGACCACACCCTAACACAGGACTCCACAGGCACAATGGCTTATCTCGAGTTTGAAGCCATGGGCATCCCACAAGTAAAAACCCAACTCAGCCTCAGCTTCGTCGACCACAACATGCTCCAAAACGACTTCCGAAACGCCGACGACCACCGCTATCTACAAAGCGTCGCAGCAAAATATGGCATCGTTTTTAGTCGACCAGGCAACGGCATTTGCCATCAGCTGTATCTTGAACGCTTTGCCAAACCAGGCTTAACCCTTCTGGGCAGCGACAGCCACACTCCAACAGCAGGCGGCATGGGCATGATAGCCATCGGAGCCGGCGGACTTGACGTTGCCGCGGCAATGGCAGGTGAACCATTCTATCTTGAAATGCCAAGTGTATTTGGCATAAACTTAACAGGTAAACTTTCACCGTTTGTTTCAGCTAAAGACGTCATCCTTGAAGTCTTAAGGAAACTTACGGTTAAGGGCGGTGTAAACAAAATTTTAGAATACTTTGGTCCCGGCGTTAAAACCCTGAGTGTTCCTGAACGTGGAACAATAACTAACATGGGCACTGAAACTGGCGCAACAACCAGCATTTTCCCTTCAGACGAGGAGACACGACAATTTTTGGCTGCTCAAGGCAGAGAAAACCAGTGGTCTGAGCTTAAAGCTGACGAGGGCACACGATACAGTGAAGTCCTCGATATTGACCTTGCCAAGGTCGAACCGTTGCTGGCGATGCCTCACAGCCCAGACAATGTTAAACCTGTAAGCGAACTTGAAGGAACCCCAGTTGACCAAGTCTGCATCGGCAGCTGCACCAACTCCTCTCTGCGAGACCTTAAAATCGTCTCTGCACTGCTTAAAGGCAAAAAAGTACACGAAAACCTCAGCCTAACCGTTTCCGCAGGTTCACGACAAGCAATGGAAAACCTCGCAGTAACAGGCGAACTTGAACCCCTTATTCAGTCAGGGGCAAGAATCCTTGAAAACGCTTGCGGTCCATGCATTGGTATCGGTCAAGCACCAACCACCGGCGCCGTATCCCTACGCACTTTTAACCGTAACTTTAAAGGAAGAAGCGGAACACAAGACGCCAAAGTTTACCTTGTCAGCCCCGAAACAGCTGTTGCAGCCGCTCTAACAGGCAAAATAACTGATCCAAGAAAACTGGGCATATTTCCCCAAATCACTATGCCTGAAAAGTTTGTTCTCAGCGACGCTATGTTCATCCCGGCAACCGTCAACCCTAACGCTAAAGTGATTATGGGACCAAACATTGCGCCTTTGCCACAATTCCAGCCTACCCCGCCTCAACTCACTGGAGAGGTTCTGCTGAAAACTGGCGACAACATTACAACCGACGACATCTTGCCCGGCGGAACTGACATTATGTCGCTTAGAAGCAACGTTCCAGAAATCAGCAAATACACTTTCTGCCGAGTAGACACAGGCTTCTATCAACGATCTAAAGAAAAACAGGGCGGATTCATCATTGGTGGCGAAAACTATGGTCAAGGGTCCTCCCGTGAACACGCAGCGCTAGCACCAAAGTATCTTGGAGTAAAAGCGGTTATCGCCAAATCCTTTGCCAGAATTCACATGGCTAACCTGATTAACTTTGGAATTCTGCCGTTAACCTTTGTCTCAAAACAGGATTACGATGCGATTAACCAAGGTGACATGCTAGAACTGGCTGTCAAAGAATTGGCTGAGAACCTGACAGTTAAAAACAAAACCAAAGGCACCCAAATCAAAGTTAACTTGAGTCTGAGTAATCAGGAAAAAGAGCAAATTCGAGCAGGCGGCAAATTAGCAGTCATCAAAGCAAAACAAAAATAAAATGGGAAATTATTTCCTTACTTTTTTGTGCACTATCAAAGCTGCAGCTGCTACAGCGGCAACTAAAGCTATAGCAACGGCGTAGATTGTTTCTGTTGGAAATGCTTGTTCTGTTGAGTTTTGGGTTGGAGATTGAGTTGCTTGTGTTCCTGTTGTAGCATTTTTGGTAGGTGTCGGGGTTGGTGTTGCGGGGGTATTTGGTTGTGTTGTGGGAAGGGCGGTGGTTGGTGAAGGTGTGTTTTGTGGTTTTTGTGTTCCGCCGCCTCCAGGGTCTTGCCCGATTATTGCGGTATCAGAGTAACCTCGGCTTTCCCAGAAACCCAAGTAATTGTAATTTACTACTTCTATTTTGCTGACAAAGTTAACCCACTTATAACCCCACCTGCCGGGAACAACCAAACGTAATGCGCTAAGGGCTTCTCCATCCTTTTCATAAGCCAAAATGACGTTGCTTTGCAGTGCATCATCAACTGACAAATCGCTTGAGTAACCGTCGCTAGCCGCTATCACGATTTTTACTGCACCTGACTGGATTCCGGCTGTTTCAAGCAATGTTCCAAGTTGGACTCCTGTCCAGTTGCCTTCTTCAACAATTACTGATGGGAAGTCTACGCAGATTATTGCAGCGTAAAGGGTTGTTTTTGGAATTGCTTGTATTTGTGTAAGGGTCAGGTTTGTTGGGTGGTTTACCTGTCCGGTTATTGTTAATGCTGTGGGGTCTGTGGTTTGTGCGTTTAAATTGATGTGTATGTTGGCGATTATGCTTAGTAAGAAGATTATTGTTATTGTCATGGTTAAAATTTTTTTCATTTTTCTGCCAACCGTTAACCACCTAAAATATATTCCACGTGTCATATTTAATGGTATCTAACAAAAACCACAAAGACAAACAATCACAAGAAAAACCGCTTAAAAAACCTCGCAATCCTCAAAGTCAACCATAAACGGTTTTCCTTCGCATTCACGCTTGCACCATCTTTGGCACCTTTAACATACGATAAATTCCACAATCCATCCTCGGCTTGATTTTCAATAAGCCAACTCAACCCCTTCCAAATATCAGGGTCACTTTTTGAGTAACACATCAAACATAACGATTCAAGCGCAGTCACCAGATTAGGCCACCAAAAACAAAAACGCACCCAATAACTCGAATCCTGATAAGAAGTATAGTAATCTGGCATAAAAAAGCTTGATTTAAGCAAATCCCCCGCTGCCCTTGCTTCTTTGCAGCACCGATATTTTGGGTGAACAGCAAAAGCCCGCAAAACCATGTCCGTCCAGTTATGCGAGAAAGGTTTTGACCTGTAAAGTTCAAGTGGTTCTGCGTATTTGCTTGTTAGGTTCAGCCATGTTTGTTTGTCCAGTTTATGGGTTAACAGTGGAATCGTCCAGCCGCCGTCATTCTGCCTCATAGAAAGCAGCCACTGCATGCCTTTTTCTACTCGAGGGTCATCAGCATAACCCGTTTTGATCAGAACCGCTAAAATCGCGCCTGTGTAGTAGGTTGCGTATTGGTTTCCAATCATGCCTCTGATGTCGCCTTGACTTGTTTGGCAGGTAAAAAAGAATTCAGCTGCTTTACGTGCGGCTTCATGTTCTTTGGTGACTTGATATCGTTCAACCAGTAAATGGTAAGCTTTCCATGTTTCAACCAGCGTGTCGTGGTGTTTTGGATAAACCGGTGTTTCTTTGCCGTTATGTTTCCAAGAACCGTCTGTTTGCTGTTTTTTAAAAGCTTTCTTGACTTCAGGTAACTCCCAAACCGCTTGTTTTATCGAGTGCACGTTTTTGTCGAGCAGGTCTCGTTCTGTAAAGTAGATTACTGCTTTGTTATTTGAAGAAAGCAAAGCCGATGTTACATCGAACTTTAAGGGTTTTTGCCATTCCTGAGTCAAGATTTCTTCCGTTTTATAGTATCGCTAGTTAGGGCTTATTAAATTAAATCAATTCACTGTAAGCGGGTTCGAAAAACTGTTTGGTCCCTCTATAAGCTCATTTCGATTAGTTTTCTGGGGTTGTTAACTTCTACTTCTTTTGTGCCTGTTAAAAAGCGGGTAAATTTGGAGTTAGCTTCGGAGCCGATTGTGACAACTTTATCGCCCTTATAGGAAAGGGTTACAGTTAAGCCTTCACGGGATAAATCTTCAGCAATTTCTTTAACCATCGGCTGCATTTCACGCGCCGAACGCAAACTATCAAAGCCACGTTCAATACTGCCAAGTATGCCCTTAGACTGTTGTTCATCGTTCTTACGAACTGTAGAGATGATTTCTTTAATGAATTCTTTGTTTTTAGCGTTTATATCGATTTTTTTGTTTTGTGCAGTTATTTCTAATGCTTCCACGTTATCTTGGCTTATGCGTAGTTTTCCTGATTTTATGGTTTCAGCTAGAAAAGTGGTTAACTGCAACCTGCTTCTTCCTCAAAAGGGCTTCAACTTTACGGTTTTTGTTCGGCTTCTGAAGCATAAACGATGTCTAGAACTATTGAACCATTAATCGTTGTCTTCATCATACCTGATTCAAGCGTCAAGTTTTCAAAGCTAAGCCTTACGTCTGATTTCTTACCTGCAAGTTTATCCATAATTGCAATTATTGTATCGCCCATTGATTCGGCTGCTTTTTCGAATCCATGAGAAGCTTTTTCCATGCCTTTTTGCATGGTTTCAGTTTTGTTTTCCATAATAAAACACCATTAAAAATAGGTTAGTTTTATAATAAATACTTAACTGATGTAGCCTTTGAAAAGAACACAACCAGTAACAAGCTGCCTCACTCAAATGAAAAATCACCTTCATTTTAGCGTTCATTTGGGCTTTTCAGGCTTTTGGCGCTTTTTTTGGTCAATACTGACCTACCCCCCTTAGTGATTTACAGTTTTCAAGCCAGAAAGGTGCTGGATGAGCCTATCCCTCCAGTTTTCTACCTACATCCTATAGGTTTTTGCATGGAATAGCTATTTGGATCCTAATAGGTTGGTTTACTTTTTAAAGCAACAAAAAGCAATGAAAAGCATTGAACAGTAAAATGCAGTTTATGGGTCTAGCTTGGCCCATTCTTGAAACCCAAAACATTTATCACTCTTCAACAGCTAAAACACCAGTCAAACGTTCCCTATAAAGAATTTTAGCCTTAAAAAAACAGTAACATAAACACATTAAAAAAACAGTTTAACAAAAGGTAAGCCTTGATTTTCAACATACTAATGCGCCGTTTTTCAATCATTAGCACCTACCCCCCTTAGGTTTACTGCATAGATTGAATATTAGGATACAAATAGGCGGGTCAACTGATGACATTCAAAGCGTTTGCAGCATTTGGGACACAATAGTTCTTGTATTGAATCCGCAGTAGACCAGAAAATTACGATTTAGATGGCTTGTTTTTGTGCAAACATGAAAGTAACAATTAAACCAGCAAGCACCAACGCGCCAACAGGCAAAAACACGCCAAACAGCACATCCCCAATCTTGTCAGCAAAAACTATCATGTAAACGGAAGCTATAACGGCCAAGGCTAGCCAGCAACTTGCAATTATAACGGCTTTTGAATCCATAACTACTCACTTAGAATTTTGGGTTTGAAAAACGTTTTACCTATTACATGATTGCCGGCAAATTTATGTCTTTCAGCCCAAGAGCCATGTTTAGATGTTGGTGCCGGAGAAGAATCTGGCGAGTAAAACATAGCTCAGGCTTACTGCGCCTATTACGGTTAGGATTTTTAGGATTGGCTGGAAAACTGCGTCCTGCATTATTGTCATTACGGTGGCTGTGTTGTTTTGGGCTGAGTGTTCGTTTAAGATGAAGCCTTGGCTGCCGATTGTGCTTGCAGCGGAGACGGTTGAGGTTGGATAGAACAGCAGAAGCAGACTTAAGGTAACGATGGCTATGTTGATTGCGATTAAGATGACGGCTCGGACGCTTTTACGTAACATAAAAGGCGTATCTATGGTTTTTGGTTTAAATGGTTGATTAATTCAAAATACAGATTAAAAAAATTAAAAAGGGCTTGTTTGCCCAATTTTTCGATTTTTAGCGGGTCATCATCCGTTTGAATACTGGCAAAGCTATAGCAATC
This sequence comes from Bathyarchaeia archaeon, assembly GCA_042296865.1. Taxonomy (GTDB): domain Archaea; phylum Thermoproteota; class Bathyarchaeia; order Bathyarchaeales; family Bathycorpusculaceae; genus Bathycorpusculum. The sequence continues at coordinate 1,704,991 of CP170178.1, forward strand.
ATTACTACGCCAAACCCAACCAGTATTATCAACTCTGTAGATATCTGTGGAACTCCAGCGCCCAGCACCATGACTTTTCTTAGGGCATCGCTTGCATAGGTTAACGGCAGGAACTGCGAAATCGTCTGCATGAACCAGGGCATTTGCTGTATGGGGAAGAATACGCCGCCTAGAAACATCATTGGGAACATCAGTGTCATCATTAGCATTTGTGCGGTTTCTTGGTCTTTAGTGAAAGAGGTTACGACTATGCCTAAGCCAACGAAGCTAAATACGCCCAGCAGCAGCAATCCGAAGACGAGCAGGATGCTTCCTTGAATGGTAACGCCAAATATGCCTACCGCTAAAGTCAAAATGATTACACCTTGAATCAGCCCTCTTATTGTCTGCGCTATTGTTTTGCCAAGCAAAATCGATAGCCTGTTAACTGGTGCAACCATCATGCCATCCATTGTGCCGATTTCTTTTTCCTGCGAAATCGCTACGGGTAAACCTGTCATGACGCTCATCATTACGGTCATGGCCATTATGCCGGGTGCAATGAAGTCAAAGTAGCTTGGGTTTCCTGGAACTACGCCTTCGGATTGGACGTTTAAGGGTTGTACTACTGCAAGAGAGTTTGTTGCGTTAAGTGTTGGGTTCATGATTTGCACATTTTGTTGAGCCATCATCGTACCCATGCCGTCAAAAACTGATGCAAGTACGCCTTGAATGGTTGCAGATATCTGAGGGTTCGATTGGTCTGTTATGATAATTACTGTTCCCTGTTGCCCATTGTATATGCATTGACTAAAATTGGCAGGAATAACTATGCCGCCTGCAATGTCGCCTCGTTGAACTAAATCCTTGATTTCACTCATGCTTGAAGCGTTTGTTAGAGTCATTATGTTGTTTTGATTGTTTATTCCCTGTAGGGTTGCCATGAAGGTTTGGCTTGGAATCACTGAATTGTTAAAACCCAAATCCTCATTGACCATGGCGATGGACATGTTACTTATGTTTACGCCGCTGGTCGGGTAAATGAAGCCAACCATGATCATCATGAAAAGCGGCATCACAATAAGCAGAACTAAACCTAGCCGATTACGGAAGAGTTCCATGAGGTCTTTCCAAGCGATTCTAAAACTGTGCTTTAGGATTGTTTGTGCAGTCATCATTATCACCTTACTCTACTTTGCACCCTGAACTCCTTTGGACCGTGTTCCATTGGAATTTTCTGGTCGGCGGCATCGCGCACTTCATGACCAGTTATGTGCAAAAATACGTCTTCAAGGGTTGGCTGGAGATTTGCCATTGAAGTAATTTTGCCGTTTCGTCTTCTAACGTTATCAACGATGGAGTCGAAAGCTTCTTCGCCGTGCACTATAATATGCAAACTGTTAGAGTTTTCCTGAGTTACCGTGTCGACGCAGTCAATTTTTCGGATAGAGTCGATTAACTCGGGGGTCATGTTTGCGATTTCAAGTTTGATTATCATGGTGTCTGCTCCTGAAAGGATTTTTTTAAGGTTCGTTGAAGTGTCGAGCGCTATTATTTTTCCATGGTCAACGATTGCGATTCGGTCGCACATTAAGTCAGCGTCAACCATCATGTGGGTAGTTACAATAACGGTGGTTCCTTGTTCCCGGTTTAGCTTTTTTATGAATTCTCGGATTTCAACGGATGATTGAGGGTCTAACCCTAAGGTTGGTTCATCAAGAAACAACACTTTAGGCGTGTTGAGCAAGGCGCGAATAACATTCATTCTTTGCCTCATGCCAGTTGAGAACGTTCCCACCTGTGCATTTTTAAACTTGGTTAAATTAACTAGTTCAAGCAATTCGTCAATTCTTTTATTTAAGGCGTCTTTTGGAATGTTGAACAGGTTTCCAAAGAACCAAAGGTTTTCTTTAGCTGTTAAACGGTTATAAATTATCATTTTTTCTGAGACGATTCCGATTAGTTTTCTTACTTCCATATCGTTTTTTACTGTATCGTATCCGCCGATTGTTGCTGTTCCTTTTGTTGGTCTTGCAAGGGTGGAGAGCATACGCAATGTTGTGCTTTTGCCTGCACCGTTGGGTCCTAAAAGTCCAAAGATTTCGCCTTTTTTGACGTTAAATGTGATGTCGTCAACTGCGGTGAATTTGCCGAATGTCTTGGTGAGGTTTTTTATTTCAATTAGGTTGTGATTTTCCAATGGTTTACACCATCCTGTTTCTATAGTAACAACCGCAATATATCGCATTAAAATATAAATATATCGTAACGTATCTATACAAGCTACATAATTAATGAAAGAGAAACCAACATGCATGCAGAAGAAAAAGCCACAGGCTGGCTAAAAGAAACACAAAAAGGCTACATCAGAATCGCCGTTCTCATACTACTAAACAAAAAACCCCAACACGGCTATGAAATGATGAAAGCCATAGATGAAAGAACCAGCGGCTTTTGGAGACCAACTGCAGGCGGAATATACCCTATTCTGCAAGACCTTGAAAACTCCCACTACATTAAAGGTGAATGGGACACATTAACAAAAAGGAAAAGAAAAATCTACGCAATAACCCCCGAAGGCAAAAATGTTCTCGAACACACTTTAGCAAAAGAAAACCGTTATGTCAACACAATGGTTGACCTGCTAAAAGAGTACATGAAGGACGTGCTGGATGTTGAAGTAAATAAAGCACATTTACCTAAGGCGCCTTTTGCTTTGTTTCTTGAGGAAAGCATCTGCAAACCTGAAGATACAAAAAAAGTGCTTGAAAACAAGCGTGCCCACATCGAGACCATGATAAAGAGATTACAGGAAGATTTAGCGCAAATTAATAAGCAACTATCACAAATGGAAAAGAAAGATAACAAAAAAAAGATTCAAGGAGAAAACTAAGTGTCAGCATCTCCAACTACCGATATCCTTAACACAATAATGTACATTGGTTACTTCGCGTTTTTTTTATTCACATTCTTCTTTTCAACAAAAATCCAAACATTCAAAACCACACGCAACCTTTCTAAAGCCTTAACCAAAATCGGCGGCATGCGAGACAAAGCCAAAAAAGAACTCGTCTCAGCCCTTCCCAAAGATCCTGCAAACGATAAAACAACAAACGCCAAAGTAGAAAGGCTAATGCAGTTTTTCACAATCAGACCCTCAACCATGGACCCCAAAGGCGTAACCCACAGGTTTGAACACTTACTTGACAATACCGACCAAAGAGTAAAAGATGAAATCAAAGCAATTGCTCCACAAGCAAACGAGCAACAACTGCAAAATCTTCAAAACCTTGTTGAAGTAACGCAGGAATTAAACAAGATGTACAAGGTTGTTCGCCAATACTACATTATGGGCAAAAAGGGAGGGTCACAATTTTCGCTCGTAGAAATAGACATGAGGCTTCCAAGCATTCTGGAAGAAGCAGAGGCATATGTGTCATTCACCGATGCATACCGAACGGGAAAACCCATCGGCGACGGCATTGGACCACTCACGGCACAAAAACTAATGGCGCCCCATGAAAAGTTTGATTTGGCGCAGGACACCGTTGGAGCAGAAACCGCAATTGAAGGCAGACGCGTTATCGTGTTGAAAGCCAAAGGCCCCGGCGGAACAGTAGGCAAAACAGGCGACGCCATACAAAACTTGATGGAGATGCATCAAGGCAAAATAGCACTTGTCATCATGGTGGATGCAGCCCTTAAACTTGAAGGTGAAGAATCAGGCACCGTATCTGAAGGTATCGGTCCAGCTATTGGCGGTCCAGGACTTGAACAATTCAAAATTGAAGAATCAGCCGCTAAATTCAAAGTGCCAGTTTATGCTGTAGTTGTCAAGCAAACCGTCAAGGAAGCTTTGGCGCCTATGACGCCGGCAATTGAAAAAGCCGCAGACGAAGTTGCCGTAGCCCTCAAACGGGTTATTTTGGAACGCACAACAGAAGCTGACACGGTCGTGGTAGTCGGCGTCGGCAACACCATGGGTATAGCCCAATAACCGATTTTTAGGCAAGTTTTCTTTTTATTTTTGTTGCGTAAGTAGTGCAGAGTATTGAGTGTTTACTTCGCCATAACGGTCAAAGATTGCCTTGTTGATGCGTACCCAATCCTCATACACTAATGGCCAAATCTTCTGAGTCTCCACATGCCGTGTAACATAGTTTCTTGCCGTATCTTTGCGTTTGATTGTGCGTTTATGCCAGTCAATGCTGATTAAGCCTGTACGGCGTAGGTGATGCAGGTTCTGAGCTACCTCGTCAGGGTTAATGGGGTAATTAAGGCTCCTTGTCAAGTCCTCGATTAAGGAGTCAATCGAGATTTCATCCTCAACTCGCAAGCAAATTACGGCAATAACGTCCTGTACAAGCCGTGCGCGTCTGCTCATGTATAAACCGCGTTTCTTAGGCACCAAAGCTTGTTCAACACGGTAAGAGTTACGTTTGTAGAACCATCGTTTAACCACTTCCGCAAACACCAAGTAAGCAACTACTAAACCAGCAAGCACAACAAAAAACTCTGGGGGCGGTGGTATGAATAGGAAGTAGGTTTCGCCAAACGCTGTAAAGGGAATAATTATTGCGATTGCTATAATGGCAAGGCTACTTACGACCACGTATTTGCCCGGTTTGCTTTTCCAAAACGGCGATTTGCGTGTGCGAATGGCAAAAATGATAAACGTTTGCGTGACGAGCGATTCAAGGAACCAAGCGGTTTGGAATAGAGCCTGTTGCTGTCCAAATGCTACGTAGGGCAAAAAGAAGAATAGCAATATGAAGAACGTTAAAAAGTCAAATAGTGAACTGACTGGACCAAGCGAAATCATGAAGCTGCGGATGTAGCTGATGTCCCAACGTTTAGGCTTCTCTACATATTCGGGGTCAACGTTGTCTGTTGTTATGGCTGACTGAGAAACGTCATAAAGCAGGTTGTTAAGAAGAATCTGAATGGGCAACATAGGTAAAAAGGCAAAGCCAAGGAACGGTAAAATAAGCGAGGCCCCCACAACGCTGAACATGTTGCCAAAGTTGCTGCTTACACTCATCATAACGTACTTCATGGTGTTGCCGAATGTTTTTCTGCCCTCCAGCACGCCTTCAGCTAGCACGGTAAGGTCGTTTTTAAGTAGGATAATGTCTGCGGATTCTTTTGCAACATCCACTGCGTTGTTAACGGAGATGCCTACGTCGCAGGTTTTTAGTGAAGGTGCATCGTTTATGCCGTCACCCATAAAACCGACTACATGACCGTTACTTTTCAGGAGCGTGATGATGCGGTCTTTCTGGACAGGAGTCACACGGGCAAAAACGTTGCCTTCTTCAACCATACGGGCTAAGGCTTCATCAGACATTAAACTTAATTCGTTGCCTAAAGCGACACCTTTAACTTCAAACCCAAGCGCCTCACAAGTTTTACGTGCAACCTGCTCGTTGTCCCCAGTTAAAATTTTAAGCTCAATACCAGCGTTTGTTAGCAGTCTTATTGATTCTTTAGATGTTTCTTTAGGCGGGTCAAGAAAAGCCATAAACCCCATAAACACCATGTCACGTTCATCGTTTACAGAGTAAACGTTTTTTTCTTCTTTGAGTTTCTTGTAAGCAACGCCTAAAACTCTGAAGCCTTCAGAGCTTAAATCGTAATATTTCTGTTCAGCTTTTTGACGCAGTTCCTCAGTTAAGTCAACAGGCAAACCGCCAATTTCAGTAAATGATGAAACCTTTAGGATTTCTTCTGGGGCGCCTTTGCCGATAAAGTATCTCTGACGGTCACTCTCCACAACAACACTAACGCGACGCCGAACAAAATCAAATGGTACCTCATCAATTTTTTGGTAACCAGCTGTATCAATTTTTTCGTGAACAAGAATGGCTTCATCCATGGGGCTTTTTAGACCTGTTTGGTAGAAACTGTTAAGGTAACTATACAGCAGCACTTTGTCGTTATCGTTGCCTTCAGGGTCCACATGCAAGACAAGAGTAATCTTGTTTTCCGTAAGTGTTCCAGTCTTGTCAGTGCAAAGTACGTTCATACTACCAAAATTTTCTATGGAAGCCAACCGTTTGACTATTACACCTTTCTTGGACATTGCAATTGCGCCACGTGACAGGTTAACAGTGATAATCATTGGCAAAAGTTCAGGAGTCAAACCAACTGCGATGGCTACAGCAAAAAGCAGCGCCGTTAGAATGCCATCGGTGTCTGGGTGAAGCAACGCGTTAACCATGAAAACAAACAGCACCAAAAGTATGGTTATCTGCATGATAAAGAAACCAAAGTTTTTAATTCCTTTTTCAAACTCAGTTTCAGGAGCTTTCTCTACCAGCTTTTTAGCGATTTTACCATACTCGGTTAAACTGCCGGTTTTAACAACCAACGCTGTCGCGGTGCCGCTGACAACAGAGGTTCCCATAAAAAGGTAATTGCTCCACTCCGTAATTGAAGGGTCTTTAACTTTCACTACTGCAGAGGTTTTTTCTACTGGAAAAGATTCGCCTGTTAATGATGACTGGTTAATGAAAAGATCCTTAGCCGTTAATACACGGGCATCAGCAGGGGTTATATCTCCAGCTGAAAGATAAATAACGTCTCCCGGAACAATGTCATGAAGTTTAACTTCTTGTTTTATGCCTTCACGTACAACGGTGGCAGTGGTTGTTACGGCTTCTTTAAGCATTTCAGCCGCGTTTTCCGCCTTGTTTTCCTGATAAAAATCTAAAATAACACTGAGAAAAACTATTGCTAAAATGATTACCATGTTTGGAATTTCGCCGAGAATTCCCGAGATTAAGGCTGCAATCATTAAAATGATTACAAGAGGACTTTTGAAATGTAAAAGGAATTCAAAAACCGCTGAGCGTCTGTGCTTTTTTGCCAACTCGTTTTTGCCATAAACTTCAAGGCGGTTTTCAGCTTCCTCAACGCTTAAACCGTTTATTGACGAATTTAGACGACTTAGTAATTCTTCGACTGGTTTACCTAAAATTTCATTAGTGGTCAACGGGGGCTGCGCTATTGAGGCGTTGTTTTCTTGGTTTGCCGAAACGGCGAAGCTTTGTTTGCTTAATGTGACAGCCTCCGTTAGCCAATTTATTTTTCCACTACAGATTTCACAGCAAACAGTTAATCTGACTTAAATTAGTTTCTTTAATAAAAAGACAGTTCTCTTGAAATCACAACAGCCAAATCAGACATCCTCAGAACCTTAACTAACAGTTAAAGTTAGAAAACAGGTTTTTATTGCTAAAACACCTATTTAAGCCGCCGTAGTCTACCGCTATAACAAGTTTATAAGAAAGTTTGCCTATTTTTGGGCATCGCTTTTTCGAAGTAGCTTAACTAGTTTTTGCAGTTTTTCCTGATTCTCAGGCTGATCAAGGATTCTATCAACAACAATCGCAAAAACAGCCATTGCCGCATACTCAAGTTTTGAACGGTCAACCATTGAAAGCTTCAGGTTTAGTTGAGCCAAGAGGTCTTTTTGAACAGCACCTGCTTCACGCACCGCCGTCTCTAGAAACTTGAGAACTTCTTTTTCAACAAATTCTTTATCACTTGGCAGGCATGTTAAACCCAATAGTTCAAGCATTTTTTGGACGTCATTGGCTGTTATACCTAAGAGTAGCTTTTCTGTCGGCTTTTTTGCAGGCACTGGCCCTTTAGTTGGAAGCTCTCCGCTGACAACAACAAGGTATTCTTGGGTTGTGGCTTCATAGAATTTTTCAGTAAGATTATTGTTTACAACTTCCTGTTTTGAGAGCTTGATAAAACCGGCAGCAACCAGTTTTTTTATGTGGTAGTGAACTGCCACGGGAGTTATGGAGAGTTTCTTTGCAAGTTGACTGATTGATTGGGGAGTTTCAGCAATCTCTTGAAGAATTTTAAGCCGTGTTTCGCTTGCGAGTACTTTTGCTTTTTTGGGGTCGGTGATTGCCCGTATTTTTGTCGGCACCACGAAATCTCCTATTAAACGAACATTTAAAAGAAGTTCTTAATTAGCATTGCCAAAAAGGGACCAGTAATGGAGAAACCAACAGACAGCACCTTCAGGAGTTACCTGTTCTTTTTTGGAGGACAAGTAGCATCCACTTTAGGTTCATCAATAGTACAATTCGTAATAATATGGTGGATAACACTTCAAACCCAAAGCGGCGCATACTTAGCCCTCGCATCCTTTGCGGGGTTAGTACCAACCATACTGTTAAGCCCATTAATCGGCGTACTGGTTGACCGATGGAACCGCAAAGCACTCATCGCGTTAGCGGATTTTTCGCAGGCAATTGCTACATTAGCGTTGATTGTTCTGTTTTGGGGTGGAGCAGCATCCGTCTTTAACGTTTTTGTCATACTAGCTGTTAGAGGATTATGCCAAGCAGTACATTCCCCCACAGTGCTGGCAGTTACCCCATCAATGGTTCCCCAAGAAAAACTGGGACGCATAAACGGGTTAAGCTTCTTCTTTACAGGAGCAGTCAATCTGGCGGGACCCGTATTAGCGGCGCTTCTGCTTGCATTCGGAACCATTGACCAGATTCTCTGGGTTGACATAGTCACGTTTGCCACCGCGATTGTTCCTGTTTTAGCGGTAAAAATCCCCTCGGCAGTAACAGTGACTCAAAAAGGAGCGTCATTTAAAGCAAGTTTCAAAGAAGGCTTAAGCCACATTCGCAACCACAAAGGGCTTATGCCTCTTTTCCTTTTAGCCATGATACTAAACCTGCTAGTGACGCCATTAACCACGCTTCTACCGTACTTTGTACGGTTTGACCATTTGGGCGGCGCAGGAGATTTGGCGTTAGTTGAAGCCCTGATTGAAGGCGGCATCCTCGCCGGAGGCTTAGCAATGACAGCAATCGGCGCAGTTAAAAAGAAAAGCGTAGCCATGACAGCTTCATTCTACGCCATTTTTGCAGGTTACCTGCTGGTTTCTCTTTCGCCAACCGGAGCTTTTTGGTTTATGGGTTTAGCTGGATTAGCAGCGGCATTCTTTATCCCTGTAATTAACGTTTTAGCGGCGACCATAACCCAAACGTTTGTTCCACTTGAAATGCAGGGAAGAGTAAACTCTGTTAACCTAGCGTTGGTTACGGCGGCGATGCCGATAGGCATGGTTATTTCTGGAGTAGCTGTTGAATTGATTAACACAAGCACCTTGTTTCTTGGATGCGCCTTGACAGGGTTTTTAGCAGTCACTGTGATTTGGCTGTTCACTAGCTTTCGCCATGTCGAAAAAACCCAAAACGGAGTCATTTAATCCTAAAACTTACAGTATTTTGTAGTACGGGTGATTTGCAGCAGTTTTCACCCCTAACCCCTGCGTTTCAGCCGCGATAACTGCGTCCCCCAATGCACAGGCTGCAAAAACGGCGTCAACGTAATCAATCCGTCCTGCAATCACAAAATCTGCAGCCATCGTTTGAGTGAATAACGCGGAAGCGCCGACGCAGACCTTTAGGGCATCTGGACCAAACTCGCCGTCTTGAAGTTTCTTCCAGACAGAAATCGCATTTGCAGGTGAACACCCAACGGGCAACCCGAAGGCTTCTTTAACTGAACAGACGGCTTTGCTGGCGGCTCCGATGCTGGTCAGTTTCATTACTGCAGTATCTACAAGAAGGTTGGTTACTCCTACCTGCTGAGCCTTCCCCAGTAAACCCGGCTGTTTGCTGTCTCCAGACAAAACTGCCAAGCGGTCTGCAGGCGTTTTAGGGTCATAAGCCAGTACCACGGCGGATTTGACGTCTAACTCTTTTAGTGTTTGCAGTTCTTGGGGTGTGGAGAGGAAGTTTAATGAGTTGTAGATGGCTTTGTTGATTAAGCCGTTTTTTTGGATATGAGCCATGGTTTGGAGTTTGGCGTCTCTGGAAACGCTGTCCACCAAAAAAGGCGCACAAGTCAGCTCGGACACGAAATTCACGTATTTGGTTAAGGCTTGCGTGTTTATTCCCATGATATCGATAAAGAAGGGGTTGCCAGTTTTCTCGGATAACTCTTCAACTTTGTTTAGCAGTGTTTCTGCTTGTGCCTTGTTAAACTCGCCTTTGACAGGGTCAGTGACGATTTTGTGGCCATCGTAAAAGATACTTGGTATGATACAGGTTGGGTTTTCGCCTGGTTGCCCACCAACGTTGACTCCGTTTATGCAGGCAACGGTTTGCATGGTTTTGAAAGTCATCAACTTATAGGTGCCTACCTGCAACAGAAAAGGGCTAGCACCTATAAATCTAAAATGCTTGGAACCACAGGGTTTTGGTGCTCTGGCCGGGATTCGGACCCGGGTCCGCGACTCGAGAGGCCGCTATACTTGACCGGACTATACTACCAGAGCGCATTTAACGCAGAAGGGTAAGCCTTTAAACATAAATACGTTTTCGTGAAGCATAAGCAGAAACTTGCAAGAAAGAACATTAACCAACAAAAACTAAAACCGTTAAAACTTGAAAAATTAAAAATTTAGGGTTGGGGAAGCTTATTCTTCGCCCATTCCGCCTGGACCGCCGGGGCCACCTTTTGGTGCCTTGGCTGTTATGACGTCGTCAATGCGCAGTATCATGGCTGCTGATTCAGCTGCTGATTTGATTGCTTGCTCTTTAACCATGATTGGTTCAATTACGCCTTCTTTGACGCTGTCTTGCAGTTTTCCTTCGTAAATGTTGATGCCTTTGTTTTTGCCTTCTGCTGCGTCGTGTGCTGAGCGGAGTTGGACAAGAATGTCGATTGGTTCTAAGCCTGCGTTTTCGGCGAGTGTGCGTGGGATAACTTCGATTGCGTCTGCGAAAGCTTCTACTGCGAGTTGTTCGCGTCCGCCGACTTTTGTGGCGTATTTGCGGAGTTCTTTTGCGATTTCGATTTCTACTGCGCCTCCGCCTGGAACAATCTTGTTGTTTTCAACAACATCTGAGACGACTGAGAGTGAATCGATCATTGCGCGTTCAGCTTCGTCAACCATGCGTTCAAGGCCTGCACGGAGTAGGATTGCTACGCTGTGTGGGTCTTTGCATTTTTCGACGAAAATCATTTTGTCGTCGCCGATTTTGCGTTCTTCAACAAGGCCAGCCATGCCGAGGTCTTCTTTCTTTAAATCGTCAAGGTCGCTGCTGATTCTTGCGCCTGTTGCACGTGCAAGTTTTTCCATGTCTGATTCTTTCACGCGGCGTGCTGCAATTATGCCTTCTTTGGCTAGGAAGTGTTGTACCATGTCGTCGATGCCTTTTTGGCAGAAGATGACGTCTGCGCCGACTGTTTTTAGTTTGTCAGCCATTTCTTTTAGCATGTCAGTTTCTTGGTCTAGGAATGCTTTCATTTGTGTTGGGTCTTTGATTCTTATTTCTGCGCTGATTTCGGTTTTCTCAATTTCGAGTGCAATGTCGAGGAGTGCGATTTTTGCGTTTTCTTTACTTTTTGGCATGCCTGGGTTGACGACTTCTTTGTCTACGATGATGCCTTTGATTAATTGTGTTTCAAGTAGGCTTTTGCCTGTTTTCTTGATAAGTTGGATGTTGTCTATGTCGGCGATTGTTTTTTCTCCACGTTGTTCAGCAATTTGTTTAACTGCGTCTATGGAGATTTCTGCAAGGTGTTCTCTTGCGCCGCCGACTGATTTGCTGCTTGTTGAAGTTAATGCTACTTTAAGCAGAGTTTTTCGGTCGTTAACATCTAAGGGTTCAGCGATTTGGCTTACTGACTCAATGGCTTTTTGTGCTGCTTTTCGGTAGCCGCTAACTAGGATTGTTGGGTGAATGTTTTGTTCAAGGAGTTCTTCTGCTTTCTTTAAGAGTTCGCTTGCAAGGACAACTGCGCTTGTTGTTCCGTCGCCGACCATGTCGTCTTGGGTTTTTGCGATTTCAACCATCATTTTTGCTGCTGGGTGTTCTACGTCGATTTCTTTGAGGATTGTTGCGCCGTCGTTGGTGATGGTGATGTCGCCGAGGCTGTCGATGAGCATTTTGTCCATGCCTCGTGGTCCCAGTGTGGTTTTTAGGACTTCTCCGATTACTCGTGCAGCCATTATGTTGTTTCTTTGGGCTTCTTTGCCTCTGCTTCGTGTTGTTCCTTCTTTAAGGATAAGGACTGGTTGTCCTGAGCCTGTTGTGGTTAAATATGCCATGTGTAAATCCCATCTTTTAATAGAACTTTGTTTCTTATTCTCGGAATAAAGCAAAAATCAACCAAGAATATAAACTTTTTACCGTCACACGCCATGTCTCTTTATTGACGCTTAGCCTGTTACGCAGTTTAAGGGGGTCTTGGCGCTTTTTTGTTTAGATGTTGTTGATGCAGAGTCTCTTAGCACAACAACAACCAACGGGTTGACAGAAAGGTTGCTTTTTTGGTTTAGTGTTTTTTGGTGCGGTGTGGTTGGTTGTGGCAGTTTCTGCAAGCAGACCTGTTTGGAAGCAGATTTAAAAGCTGGTTTGGTAGGGTGAATTTTGACTTCTCAAAGAGAGGCGATTTTTTGTCTTATTTTTCTGCAATATACCGGGTTATTTTTCAGGGTTTGCTTTGGGTTGTTTTTTTAAATCAGAAGCTGAAACGTTTGCAGAGCACGTCAAAGAAAGGCGGCATACGTTGGGAAGGGTCAAGTAAAGTCAAAAAAAGTCAACAAAACAACAATGAAAAGCAATAGAACCACACTACAAAGCGAAATACATTCGGCAATAGCATTACCCATACAACAGTTACCCACCCAAAAAAAGCAACAACCAAAACAGCTAAAAAACGGCTTAAAGTGAAGCAAAGTTACATGCTATCATCAAAGATACTGCACAAAACAACTAATGAACACAAACAATTCACTAAAAAACAAAGCAAAACAAAAACAAAAAAAGTTTTCGCCCAAACCCACGTTTAGGCTTTATCTTGCAGCTTACCCTTCAAGCTTAACCTTTTGCTGCCTAAAGACGTCATTCTCCTCCAGCAGGGTCTTAATTACGATGTTTAGCTGAGCCATCATATCGTTAATGCGCAAGTTAAGCACCGCCGATTTGCTGGAGTACAGGTGAGGCTTCAGTGGTTGGTTGAGTCAAATAATTCACCTCCCATAGTCAAACTGCCACGTTGTTTATTGTTGAATCTTTAGCGTCGGAGCCCCTTCCATTCTACATGTATAGCTGCAAAGCTCTTGTTGCACCGCCGACCTGTACCCGTACATGCGAAGCAGAAGGACCGCCTACAGCTACATCCATGATTCGCCAAGTTACCCCATCAACTCTGATTCGCACGCCAGGATTAGCATCGTTGGGAACAAGATTTAACCTGTAATTTGTGTCGTTATGACGATAATATAACGGAGGCGCAGAATTCAGGGTAAACGTTGCTTGAACTGAAAACATACTGAATGTCGCATTTACATCGATATAGTTTAGGTGTGTGATACCGAGTTGAGCCGAAATGTACTTAGCAATAAAATGTGAGCCGCTTCCGCCACTGCTCAATGCCGAAATATAACAATGCACCTCAACCAGTAAAGCATTTGTCGCGGGTATGTCAGCATTAACGGTTAACCGCTTAGGGCTAGCTTCATATGCCTGCATCTCGCCTAACGTTGTTTCAGTTCCACCGCTGCTTCTTCTCTTTATAATTAAACTCAATGTAGGCGGTCCTAAAGGGGGAAAAAGGCAAACTTCAGAATAATCTTCAAGCAGTTTATATGCTGTTAATCCGTTAACCGTCCAAGACTCGTTTTTCATTCCAAGTGTTACCATACATATCGCCTACATGGGATAGTTTGCTAGAAACTCACAAACTTCAGTTAACGGTCTCCCGTATCCGTTGGGGCGCCAAAGAACCCAAGGCATACAGGCATCAACGATTTTTATTGCTGAAAGTCGAAAGTGAAGAAACTTACCTCGAGGGTCAACCTGTGTCGAATACGCTTGCAACATACCAGGACTAATTTGCTTTACGCTGCCCCTGTATGTGTACAGTATGTAACGTTTTGGCTCTTTCCAACTACAGTACGCTTTGCGGCGATGCCGACAAATTAAACAGGATGGATGTACCAGGTTCAGCCTCCAAGGGCATAGCATACCATTGCAGGGCAACGGGTACAGTTTGCGGCTGTGCACCCAGCGTTTAAATTTTAAGTATACAGTGTTCATCTATACCGCCACCTCCAAAAAAAAAAGAAAACAAACAAGGCATCATGTCACCAGCCAGATATCACCGTTCTGAGGAGACCCCGGTGGCGGTGATGTGGGTATTCTTAATACGTCAGCTTCCAATGTTCCTGATACTATTGCGTTGCCATCGACCGCCAAGTCGCCGCCAACGCCGAGGAGGTCGTCAACTGCCATGTTTTTTGCCCAAAGCGATTGCTCAACTATTACTCCGCCGTCAATGGGAGTTTGGATTCTGAGACTGTGCTGGTTACTTTGTGTGCCTGTGGTTGGACGGTAGAGGGCAATGTTAGAATTCATATCAATCATACCATGAACATTCAGGTTAACCAAATCCAAATGAGCAGGCGTAGAACGATCAAGTTGTGTAAGGTATAATGTATCGTAGGTTTGCTCTGAATGCATCATAATTATTTTTGGCTTGTCATCTTGACTACTCTGTCCATGTCCTATCCATACTTCGCCTTGATTAGTTCCGATAAAGCCGCCAGCAGTAATATCCTTTTTAACGACCAAACCTACATCAGTAGCTAAAAGTGGAGAAGCTCCCTCAACGGTCAAGATCATGCCTAAACGTGCGGATCTCCAAGTTTTGCTTAAGTCTGTAAAAGTTATTGCATCTGCTCCGAGCGGTAATCCATCTGCATTTGAACCAATATTACGCCAGCCACCAATGTCATTTACAGTGATCCATTGATAGATTTTTCCTTCGTCATATTTGTTAAAGAGGGCACCCTCACTGGAGCTTTCTGGCAGAGTTGTTCCACACCAAGTTATCGCATTAGCGGCTGTTCCAAGATCAATCCATTGACCACTTGGATAATCTCCGTCTTGGTATTGCCATAAGTGAGAGTTAGTGGTGTTATAAAAGAAGTCTTTTTCATGCATACCAGTGGTTGGATTGGTGGGGCCTGCTGGAAAGGCTATTCCTGGTGCCCATGTATTCTGATTTATCCAGTAATAGATAGAATTTATTATTTGTTGAGTTGGTGGTCCTGCTGTGAGTTCTGGTGAATAAGTGTTTGTCATATCGACACCTTCAAATTGCCCAAGTTTCGATGTTTTAAAATTTTAAACAAAAACGAGTTCCCCCCCCCGCTTTATAAATGAATTTTTTTGTTTTCTTGTTTGTTTCCTAACATATAAATCATCAAAAACATACGAATACATTTAGCAATTTAAACAATTTTACTATTAATTAATAAAAATTAATTCATACATATTAAAAAAATTTAAATGATAACGGCGTTTATAAATATTGAAAAATTTGTTTGAATTAGCCTTTTTTAATGTTTTTAGCAGGTTCCTTATTTTTCGACGACAAGTATAACAAGCGAACTACCATAAAACTTTTAAGAGCAAGTTTTTTAAATTTGGTTATGGGCAATCTTAAGGCTGTCTCTTTGTTAATTATTGTTATCTTGACTGTTTCAAATTTAATAATGATTAATACTGTCTCGGCTCAGTCAGTGCCTAAACCATCTGTACCACAATTTAGTCTTAAAATAGTCGATAACACAGTTCAAACAACAATTGAGAATCAACCTATTATTCCCAACGGCCATGATACAGCATATATTTTTATCGATATCAGAATAAAAAGCCATGATTCAATAGATTGGGTTAATGTAACTGTTCCAAATCTATCTGAAGGAATACGAGGCTACATAAGTGAAACTGGAACGTCTGGTTACACCATAATACAGAAAGATATCAACAGTATATGCGTTTTATTAAGATTACCGCACGGTGTCCACCAAATTGATTATCAAGTTGAAGCGATTAATGGATATCTAAATACAACTATGCCATATGCCCCTCCAATCGGTTTTGACCCTAACAGTACACCAGTTATTATCGTCAGCACAAGCGGATGGAGTGAAACGCAAACAATCACTATCAGTTCAAATGAACCTACAGTGATACCAAACACTTCACCAACAACTCAACCTTCAACCACAGTAGCATCGCCAACTGAAACGGTTAAGCCGTCCCAAAACTCTAAACCAACACCAACTGAACCAGTATCGCAGGCGGGTTTACTGTTTGGTTTTAACTGGCAAATAATTGCTTTGATAGCCACAGTAGTTGGGGTTGTGTTAGTAGCGTTTGGATTAATGTTTTGGCAAAAGAAAAAGCAGAATGTCAGACAAGCTTAGTCATTGTCTTTATGGTTGATTTATAACAGAAAAAAGAAAAATTTTACGTTAAGTGTGTGAAAGTTAACCTGTTTGATTCCAATAGAAGACTTCACCGTATTTTACAGTCACGGGATAGGCTGGGTCATCGTAGACTATGTCCAGTTTCTGCCCGTACTGCCCAAGCTTGCTCTGCAGTTGACTCCAGACTTGCTCCGAAGTGCCGTCGGGCTCCCATAAGCCCCAAATCTTGTCAGCCCTAAAACGCATGCCCCAACCGTAATCTTTGGGCAAAACCAGCACCGCCTCAGCTTTAACGCTGCCATGAGTCACCACTGGGTTTTGGGCAACATCGTTCCAGAAGCGTTCCAATGCTTGAAAATGCTCCTCTTTTAAGGTTCCATAAGGACTTGACATGTCTTGGGCGTAATTGAAAACTATCACGTATTCAGCGCCCGCCTCGTAAGAAGCCTTCATCTGCTCAAACATTTCGTTTCCATCGGTTAAGTATGGCGCATGAGTGTATTTCCAAGTTAAGATTGTTCCCCAACTTTTATCCTGCAAATTAGCCGCACCACGCACCAAAGCGACTTCCTGCGCTACCGAGTTGTTCCAGCCAAGTTCAGCAAAAACTGTGTCGTAGCCGCCTTGGTAGTCCCACCAGTAAAGGGCATAATCAGAAGTCATAACGTTAACGTCGAATTCGTTATTTATCCATCCTACATTGTACTGTAGATTGCCGTTAACGTACTTCTCTGCAACCATGGCTGCGATTGTTTCATTGTAGGTTTGGAAGGGACGTGTATCCCAGACTTTCTGGTAAGGTTCAAACTGGGAAACACTGCCGCGGTCAGTAACTACTACTGGTTCAGTTATTGACTCAGCGGCTATGGTTACAAGGGTGACAGTGCCATTAGGGTAGTAAGTCAATTCCTCGCAAGTTGTACTGTTAACTTTGAATTTACTATGCCTGATTGTGCCATCTGTGTTGTAGTAAGTACTGTTGCCGCCAAACAAGTCATTGTAGGAGAGGTTGATTTGGCCTGAAGCTTCGAACGTCTTTATGACGCTTAAGGAACCATTTTTTTGACTGACCACAAAACCGCCAGACGGGGTTTTACTAACGTTACCAATGCCAGGAAGGTTGGTAAAATATGAGGTTCCATCAAGCGTTTTTCCTCCAGGTTCATCACCATAATACACTCCAAGAAGGTGGCTACCCCAACGTTCTATTGCGCCATCGATATGTCCCCTATTTGTGCTTTTATACCGCTCGTCTGAACCAAAGTACAGAATGACATCTAAGCCCGCGTTGACTGCGTAATCGCCAATATCGGTTATTTCGTTGCCAGGTACGGAGCCTATTACGAACAGGTTAGTGTAGTCTTTGACTTTGTCGATTAATGCTTTGGCGTCTTCTAGGTTGTCTCCGCCGTAGGTTACCCCGAAATGGATGGGTTTGGTTTCGCTGTTTTGGCTAAGTGAAGTGTAACTGATGGCGGTGAGTACGCCGATAATGATGATAAGTATTATTATGATTGATAGGATTTTTGTTCGCTTCATTTGTCAACCTCTAAAGGCTGACAATGCCTTGTCTTGCTTATTTAGCTTTCTGTACCCAAGCACTCGCTCAAACCTTAACGTTTATTGCAACATTAAGTCGCCCCAGAGCCGGGAGCAGTAGGGAAAAAGAAGCAGTCATCTGTTACCGTAATGCCTTCTGAGGTTTTTAACACCGCTCGATACAGGACAGGATACCAATACTGCACCCAATCAACCGTAATCTCATCCTTGCCAGTTATCCATTGCACTTCACTTTTTGACAATTCAGTAAGATTGAAAACTTGAAAATTAACCAAACCCTCAGAATGCGCCTCTACAGTAAAAGGGCCATTTATTACTGCAAAAAGATTGCCGACATGGTAAATCTCTATAGCCGTAACAGTCAAATTTGTTTCTCCATTGTTGATTATTTTTGCGGTGGCATAACCCAAATCGCCGTCACGATGACCAGAGGAACAGCCAAACCGAAGAATATCTGAACAAATATCTTGAACGGATTGATATGTGTCATTTACGCATTGGTAGGTGACGTTTTGTATGTATTTTGGGCCTTCAGCCAAGTTGGCAACTGAAAGAACAACACCTGTCACTCCAAGAACACCAGTTTGTCCAGCCATCATACCAACATTAAACAAAGGCAAACATGCAAAAAGACTCACGCTTAGCACCACAAAAATTAGGCTGCCAGCAAACAGTTTTTTATGCTTATTCTTGGGTGGTTCAGGCGGCATTCTGCACCAATCCATGAAACGGTTGTCTGTGCTCATTGTGTTTCACCTGTTATGGCGGCGAACAGTTTGTCTGCATAATCCGAGGGCAAACAGTCTTCGGGTACGGAGAGGTTGCGTTCTTTTGCTTCGGCGAGTAGGGTTTGTTTGCATTCTTTTAGTTGGTCGCAGTTTTTGCAGTCGCCTTCGTGTTTGTACCAGAGTTGGATGCCGTTTTTTGTTGAGAAAGTGATTAAAGTTTTGGTTTTGAAGTGTGAACTGTACCCTAGCAGGTAGCCTCTTTCGGGGTCTACGGTTTGGATTTTGATTTTGTTTATTTTGGCGGTTTCCTCTAGGGATTCAGCGATTTTTAGGTGCGCTATGTCGAGGGCTTTGTGTATTGTTTGGCGGCTGACTTGGAGTTCGCGTGCTATGCTGGCTTCTTGCAGTCCAGTGCGTTTGTAATCCCAAATCTGCAGTTGCTTGGGAGTCAAATAACCTATGCTTAAACTCAATACAGCAGCCTCTGTGTAAGCATTACAAGGCTTACAAGATAAATTTTTTGCCTAAAAACTTTTGCAGCTTCTTGGCAGACTTTCTGCTTGAAAAAACGTCAATAGTACCCTACCCCTCTATAGTTTCGGCGTAGATATCCTATTAGAATTCAAATAGGCGGCAAATAGGTTGAAAAAAGGAATAGTAAGAAGCCCTTTTTTAGGCTTTGACTGTTTCCAGAACAAGCCTTGTTGCGGGCACATTGATTTCAGTTATTTTAACGTTATTGAACTCTTTTGCTTCCCCAACGATGCTTTTAACAGTCACTTTGTCGCCATCAACCTTAACGTAAATAACGTCGCTGAAAACTTTGTTTCCATCCAAAAATACGTTGAATTCGCACATACTTCTTCCCTAACGTTGAAGAGAAATTCGCGGTAATAAATTCTTTCATTCAAACTTCCCGTTTCATGGATACTACGTGTTGTTGTTATGTGCTTACTGCAAAAGCTTTTACAAACCAAACTCTGTTCTTACAAATGGTTAATGCTTGAAAATTGAACTGCACCTAACCTGCAAAAAAATGGTGCCGACGTTATGGTTTTAGTTGAAGGATTAAACGTTAAAGCAAAACGCATACCCAAAAAACAGCTTGCACCCATCTGGAAATCGCTGACTGACAAGCCGATTCCAAACATTAAAGCGTTAATTATCAGCGACCAAGACTTCAACCACATCATCGAGCATCATCAATGCCGTGAGGATGCACAGCGGGAAATTGCGGAGTGGGGGCGTTTACTTTCAACTAAAGGCACTGACGCCTGCGTTTTTAATGGGAGCCGTAAAGAAAACGCTGAGTACGTTATTTTGATTCGAGAAAATCCTTACCATACATTCGAAGAGATTATTCCTCATGAATTACTCCACATTATTAGAGGCGACCTGTAAAAGAAAAAATTTTGGTTTAGAAAACATGAGCTATCCAAACCACATAAAGCGTTAAGGATACAACAAACAGGATTGCCCAGACTCGTTTATTGTACTGGAAAACGTCTGCTCCAAACATGGGTTTAACTGGGATGGTATCAATAAACGCTGCCACTAAACACATTGCCAAACCTGCGCCGCCCACCATGGTGAATCCTGCCATGACTAGTGCAAAGAAAACGCTTGCAAAAACCAAATTGAGCAGTATACTGATACTCATCACTACGCCGACAAAGTTGCTTGGCTTGTTTGACGCGCTTACTCTTCTTGTCGGTGAAGAGAATGGCGCTCGGAAAGCAAGCGTTGAAACCAAAAACAGGACTATACCTAAGTACCATAACTTGTATTCTGTCCAGACACCTCGCCGTCTAGCGTAGACTGTAAGCAAGTAAGTTCTGATTAAACCAACAACAAGGCTTGTAACTATAAACGTTGGCAGAACAAGGACAAACTCGGGAAGCGAATTCACTTGAACGTAAGCAAAAGAGAACGTAAAAACCAGTATAGACGCTATATAAACCACGATTTCGCTTTTTGTTGGCCGATAAGGTGAACCCTGCTTATCATCAAGCTTCACTTTATGCTTAGATAAGACAATGCTTTCAAGCCAATCCTTAACCGTGAAAGGTAAAAGGTCTCGAAGTTTGCCTACAAGTTTACCCAAAAAAGAAGACCCTGTTGCCGCGGGGACACTTGTCACGGCAGCTGCAACAATTGAAGTAGCTGCTACGGCGCTAACTGTGACGACGCTTGCTGCTACCCCGTTTACTGGAGTTGGTGCCCAAACAGTTCCAGAGTCATAACTTGCAGGGTTTTGATTGGAATTGGCTCCAGGAGTGAATTCTGTGCCAAAAGCGTAAACAGTGCTATCATAGGAACCCACAAACATTACGTCGCCCGTAACGGTTGGAGAAGAAAATACTCCGCTGCCAGTCTGGTAACTCCATAGCAGGCTGCCCGAGGAAGCGTCAAATGCGTAAACGGAATTGTCAGGATTATAAGAACCAACATAAACTGCTCCGTCAGCGATTGCAGGCGAAGAATAAATGGCGCCGCTTGTTGAATAAGTCCAGACTTGTGTTCCTGATTTGGCGTTAACTGCGTAGAAATCCCCTGACTCTGAACCAACATAAACGACCCCGTCATGTACAGCGGGGGAAGAAGAAACCTTATCAGGAGTTGGAAAAGTCCAAAGTGTTGACCCATCAGAAGCGCGAAAAGCATAAAGGTTATGGTCAGTTGAACCGACGTAAACGACGCCGTCAACCACTGCGGGGGAAGAATTAGTGTAGGTGTCGCTGTCGTTTGTTGGTGAACTCCATATTAATGCGCCCGTATTTGCGTTTAACGCGTAAAGGACGCCGTTTCCAGCATCTTGTGTGCCAGCCATTACCTGACATCCAACGTAGACAACTCCGTCAACTACTGCGGCGGTATCCCGAATTTGACCTGCCGTTGTAAAATTCCAGATTTTAACTCCTTTTGCAGCATCTAAAGCGTACATGTTACTGTCGGTTGAGCCAACGTAAACCACGTTACCGACAACTATCGGTGAAGAGAAAACTCCGCCGCCCGTGGGAAAACTCCAGAGTAAACCACCGTTTTGAGCGTTTAAAGCATAAATACTCCAATCGTTTGAACCAACATACACTATGCCGTTAGCTTCAGCGGGTGTAGACCAAACGTTGTCGCCCGTTTTATAGGTCCAAACAGTGTTGCCAGTGCTGCCGTCTAAGGCGTAAACGCTTCCGCCAAAACAGCCAACATACGCAGTGCTTCCCGAAATAGTAACCGATGTTCGGACTGCACCGTCAAGTTGGGTTTGCCAGAGTATTTGGCTGGTTTTGGGCGCTGTTGAGCTTGAGTATCTTGCACCGGATAAGTCGTGACCAAAATAAATCCATGAATCGCTGGTGCCGCTTGGTTTCTGAGTGGGAACTACTCCTGATACCGCGATTAATTGCAGGTCATCCCACCAAGCGGTTCCTGTGCCAGCGTTAAAATCAAGAAGGAAGAATAATGCGTCTGCGTCGGCTGGTTTTTCGGGTAACGTGAATACTGGGCTTTCATAATAGGTCCAGTCTGTTGTGCCGGTTACTTGTCCTATTTCGCTGACATGACCGTCTGAGGGTGTGTAGTATGATGTGACGTAATCTAAAGCGATAACTACGCTGCCGGTGACGCCGCTTGTTTTTATCCAGCCGCTGATTTGGTACTGCTGACCAGGAATAGTGATGTCGGTTACGTTCTGGTACAATCGGCCTATATTGTCAGGGTAAGTTTCAACCCCCATAACGGATGAGGAGCCTGAATGTTTCGTTGACGAGTCAACTGTGTAGGATGCTGTTCCCAAAAAGGTTGACCAGTTGTTAAGATTATCTTCGAAGTCTGGGTTAGGTAAAATGTTAGTTTGCCCCTTGACGACCGGAGTTAAAGCCGTTATAATCAACAGAATTATTAAAGTACAAATCAGGAATGTAACGATTTTTTGTGAACTATTCACCCTTCTCCCTCTAAAGAATGCTGTATGCAAGGGTTTTTTAAATCTTTCAGGCAAAAACTAAAGCAAAACAGGCATTTGCACTCAAAACTTTCAAATGCTTGCCCGGTTGCCATTGTTAAACTGCCAGCTGTCATTTTAAAATTTGCAGGACTTTTTCCGTTGTGCTGCCGTAATTAATAGTGTTGCAATAAACAAAGGCATAATCGCCACCCAAGAATACTCTGGAATGGTTGGAGATGGAGAAGGCGGCGGTGGCGAAGGCGAATCAGTCGGGACAACAACAGATTCTGAGGGTACACTTGAGGGTTCAGCGTTTACAAAAAACTTTACCATTTTTGAAGGTCTTTCAATACAAGCTAGCCCGCTGTCGCTGTAATACCAGAAAAAACCGTCCACCCAAATCGTGTGATTTCCGTCGGGGAAGTATATGGTGGTATTAAAAAAGGGGGGAATAGATGTAAAGTTTCCAAGTCGGACCCCCCGTCCACCATGATAACCTGTTTCTCCATCCACGTTTAACACGAAAAGCACTTCTTGTATGCGGTCTAGGTTGGTTTCACAAGTAAAATTCAACGGTACATTATTGGAGTAGACAAGGTTTTGAACTGGCGCAGTAACATTGTAACTTATCGATACTTCGGTTTGACCCGTTACCGGCTTAACAGTTGATAGGGCTACAACTGAAAAAACGGTTAGAAATAGGACGGAGCAGAACAATAAAAAGAATCTGCAGGAATTAGTCACAATTAAGTTGGCGATTTCTCAAGTTATAAGCATTCCCTAAAAACTCTCAACTTTGACTAGCGGCTTGTCGGTTGCAGGCTCGTGTTATGGCGCGTTTTTTATGGCTTGCAAGGTTTTCTCCGCTGTCGAAGCACTAAAAAGCAGGTCGTCAATGGTTGCGGTGAAAGTTGCCAGTTTGCCGTCGCAGACAATTTCAGTTACCACCCTGAAATTCTGCCTAACCGTGTCAACACTCAACCCCAAAGGCGTTTTGAAATTGTCAGGCGAAACAGCCTTAGCCACCGCCTCCGCAGTTTTAACATCCGCGTACTCAAGCATTATTGTTGCCTGCAAGCTTTTCACCCTTCAACTGCCGCCCAACAAGCGCATCAGCAGTATTCACAAAATCGTCAACTAAATTCATTGGAACTTGAGCGCCAGCTGCAATATTGTGACCGCCACCTTTCCCGCCATGCTTTTCAGACGCTAACCGCATAACATCGCCGAGGTTAACACCTTTCTGCAGCGCAGCTTCGGTTGTACGAGACGAAATTTTCACTGAATCTTCTCCTTCCACTTTGGCGTAAGCGATGAGAGGCTTTTGTTTGTTGGCTAAACCAGCAACCATAATTGAAGAAACTGTTCCTATGATTTTTTCGTTGATGAAGTCTTCACCGTTAACCACGTAAATGTTGGAGAGTTCGCGCATGCGTTCGGGTTTCTCCATGACCCAGCCAAGGTACTTGTTGATGTTTTTACGGTAATCTTCAAGAATACTGTTTGATTCTTCAAGGGCTGCTCCGCGGTCTCCCATGCAGATGGCGATGCCTAGGCTTGGACGATCCATGCGTCCGGTAGAGTTCAGTAAAACTGAGTATTCTCGTGCGTCCCGAAGCGCAGTGTTCGGTTCCTCGTTAACCAGTACGTAATTGTTGCCGATTAGGTTGGAGACTTCAACGTGCAAGCCTTTTGAAAGCATATAGTCCGCAAGGGCTGAGCAGAGGCGCCTTTTTTCGTCTTCGTTAAGGTCGCTTAGGGCACGTAGTCTGTCGCCCTGTTTGAGGTTAATGTTCAAAGTCGCCAGGAATGCTAGGGCTTTGTCTTCTTCGCCGCTTATGCCTGGAATGAACGGGTTAGTTGTAGTTGCCAGGGTGCGGTGGATTGGACGGGTTTCCCTGCCAAAAAAGGTAAGGTCTTTTTCTACTTTCATTAATCCTGCCTGCACAGCGTCTTTAAGAATTAACTCGTTTAAACCGCCAAAACTGCGTTGGTCATACTTATCCTGCATGTCCCCCAAAGCTCCAACCAACGCTACGGGGGCTAAGTCAACGTTTTTTGGGTTCATGGCTTTTGCTACAAAGTAGGTTACGCCTGAACCGCTAACGTCGGTTGCTCCGTCTACGCCGTACTCGTGGGGGTTTACTTGGGCAAAGTTGGGGTTGTCTACTTTGGCGGTGATTTGATGATGATCCATAATTGCAACTTTAACGCCGGGCACTTTCTCGTTTAATAACTGCAAGTAGCCGCTGCCAAAATCAGTTAAAACGACCAGTTGCGGTTTGTCAGCGATTATATCGTTAATGATTTTATCGTCAACCCACTGCATAACCCGTACCCTGAAGCGGGCGTCAAGCCTGTAAAGCGCTTTAGATATAACTCCGGCTGCTGCAACCCCGTCAGCATCCAAATGCGAGAAACAATCGATAAAACCGTCTTGCTCTATGGTTTCCAGAATCATTTTTGCTGCTTTGTCGGCTGCTTTTAGGAAGCTGGCTAATTGTGTTTGGTCTACCATGCGGGGTTGCCTCTGAATGCAGTAAAGATGGCTGATTAGATTTAAAGCTGGCGCACCAAAAAATTAGACAATAGTTAAAATGGAAAGGAAAAGGGCTGGTTTAGAATACTGAAGCGATTTTTGCCTCGTATTTCCAGTTCTTAGCGACTTTGCCTTCACGTTTGTAGTAGCGTGAAAGTTTGTGGATTCTTGCTTCGATAACCTGCATGTTGCGTTTGTTGTGCAGGTCTTTCTTGTTTTTCTCCATGTGAACGGCTAAGGCTTGAGCTTTCTTCATCAAGTTGCCTAAGTCTTCAGGCATTGATGGAGACAAGTTGGCGCTTTTGATTATGTCGCTTACGCTTTTTCCTGTGATTGGTTTAACCAGTGGGATTGCGTATTGGTCTCTAAGAATTGTGCCTATTGCGCTTAGTGTATGGCCTTCTTTTGCGAGTTTTATAACGAAGGCTTCTACTTCTTCAGGCTGATATTTGCACCAGCTTGGAGGCCTTCTGCTTACAGGCCGTATTGAATGTGATTTTCCTTTTTCTTGCTTTGGCATCTGTACACCTTAATTCTGCACCTTACAACCACAGTACGGAGATATTTAAAAATAACTGTCAAAAACTTGGGCTTTCGAGTTAAATTGTATTTTTTTCAGCCATTAGGCAATAGTTACCATTTGGTGGATACGAAAGTTACTGGGTAATATGAATATCTTTGAACTCCATTTCTGTCGGTAACGTAAATGCTCGAATCATCCGGAGACAACGCAATTCCCATTGGAAACTCCAGCTTCTTAGTGTCTTCAAATACAAGGTTGCCTTCACTATCGAGCTTTTCGATGTAGGTAACGTTACGGTAGTAGCCATCATCCCCAACAAGGTAAATGTTCCCATGCAAGCCGTCTACAGCCATGGCACTGCACACGAAAGGTTCACCTTTTGAATTACGGATAAATTTGCTCCAAACATAATCTCCGTTGCTGGTAAACTTTTGAAGTATCGGATATTTTTCTCCGCCTAGACGTCCATTATCGAAAACGTATACGAATCCTTGCTTGTCTATAGCTATGGGTCCAGGATTAAGGAAAGTGCCATCATCAATACCGTAGCTTCCCCATTTAAGAATCAGTTTTCCTGCACCGTCATACTTTAGGATTTGAGGCTTGCCTGTGAAGTTGCCTGAATCAACCACGTAAAGGTAGCCGTCACTGCTTGAGGCTATGCCAGTATACCCGTAAATGGTTAAGTATGTGGGGTGTGGTGGAGAGAAGATTTGTTCCATTTTTCCCCATTCCTTTAAGATTTTGCCTGAACCATCAAACAGTTGTATACGACCAGAGGCAACACAGACGTCCCCATTAGGAGTAGTGGTGACATAACGTGGCAGCACCAGTTTTCCATTTGCCCAACCAAATGAGCCCCATTTAAACAAAAAGTTGCCTTCACCATCATACTTGTAAATGTATGGTTTGTTCCATATCCAGCCGTCTTCTGCTATGTACACGTATCCCTCACGGCTCACTGTGATGCCCCATGGACCATCGATTTGGTTATTTGGATTGTTTAAAACCCATTGACTAACCAAGTGAGGTTTAACCGTTGAACCTTCATTTTTTGCCATGTAGGATACGAAACCTTGTGAGAGTATTTGGCTATTAGCTGTCCAAGTGACATTTTGAACACGGTCATACTCCCGCAGAAGGTTAACGGATTGGCTTGTCACCCTATAAGTGCCATTTGGAACCTTAAACGTGAAGCAAGCTAATTCATACTTGACTTTGTTAAACTCCCAATCAGGCACTGTAACGTCACTTCTAAGTTCAAACGTTGCAGGCGCAACGGTTTTTCCAGTTGCTACATCAAGAAGTTTAAGGTCAACGTTTGCAGGCAAATTCTGACTTGTAACACTTGGAAAATTGGCGACTCTTACGGTGATAACGTTAAGGGGTGTTTGTTCAGCTTTTAGGCTACTTAGCATTTGCTGGTAGAATTCGTCGGCTCTTTGCATAATGTTGGGGTTTTCAAAGCGTTTGTAATACAGGTTGGGGTTGTTAAATTCGCCTGCTGTTAAATTGTCTATTCTGGACGCTGCCGCACGCTCCGAGAAGCGAAGGAAAAGATCAAGCTGGTTTTTCAGTTTTCCCTGCCAAGTCATCCAGAAGTCTTCTGCAAGTTTTGTGTCGTTTCCAAACTTTGCATGAAATGCATCTATCATAACGTTGATTCCGGTTAACTCTATGCTTAACAGGTACGAGAAACGCTCAACGTAAGAGTAATACAGGCTTTCTAACTGTGTTTTATCGGTGGCTCCAATGGTTAGAATTGTGCTCCAAAGGTCCAGCAGCCCCATATCCATTGAACCCAAAATGTTATCGTTTATTTGCATAAGCTTGGGTTCAAGACCACCAGTTACTGAAAGAACATCACTAACGGTTTTGGCAATCTCGCTTCTTAAAGCCTCATGGGATTCCGAAGGATTCAGCTTTGAGTACTGGTAAAGACGGTTAAACGCTGTTGAGATAACCTCTTTTGGACCCGAAATGGCAGTTATAATATTTGAGCTTCGAACCTTAAGCGCGGAATACTCGATTTCCCATTTTAGCCCCTTGTAGGAGGTTTCAATTTTGGTTCCAATCGTTTTAACTGCATCATCAATTCTCTGAAGCGTGACCTGTTGCAGGTCTTCAATTCTTGTTAGTGACCTTTTCATTTGAGTCATCGTCTGACTCATACTATCCATTTGCTCTTTGAGTTGCTCAATCATTTTCTCGGTTGGATTACGATAACCCAAAGAGTGCATAATCCAGTTAACGCCTTGACCAGCTATCGCACCAATAGCGCCGCTAGCTACGCTTTTACCGATGAATGCAGCCAAATCGCCCCATTCACCACCATAAAGCGGCTCACCCTTCATCGAATGTACTTTTCCAGCCTCAATCTCCAAAACCAAAGCATTTACAAACTGGTCAAAGCCTCCAACGGTTTTGGCTTGCCTCATGAAAACGCTATGACTGAAAACTGTATTGTCCCATTCCATGGTTTCAATTACATAGCTCAAGTTTTTTCCGCTTGGCACTTGCAGAAACGCCGCCACAGTGTCTTCGGCTTTAGCGTAATCAATTTCGGGGTTCCTCTCATGATAACTCGCGGTTAAGGTTGTTATTGCGTTAAGTTTGTAGTATGATTCTTCATCAAACAATGGAACCTCAAGCGTGACGGTTCCGTTAAAGGAGAGGTTGCCAAGGGTTCCGCCTTCAGCCTTGATGCTGCCGGGGACTGCTCCTTCTGGCCTGTTTGCTGTTGGGATACTAAGGTAAAATGCGCCTGTTTCGTAGGTAGAGTTTTCTTCTTTTAATAATAATGTGCCTGTTTGGTCGAAAACGCTGATTGCTGCCCCAACAAGCGGCTTGTCTAAAACCACTTCACCCCAAACTTGAACATACGCTTTTTCTGGCTCCAAAGACTGAATCAGGGCAAATGCACCCATACTGGAAAAAACAATAATCAACACTAAAATGAATGCTTTAAGCTTGGTAGACAAGCGTTTGGTCATAATATAGCCATGGCTTTTTGAGTTTAAGGCTTTTTCTATCAGCTAAAGCCAAATATCTTTTCCCAAACAGGTGAAACCATCAGCCAAAATTGTTCTCGTCGCATTTGAAAAGGCTTTTTGGATGGAGAAAAATAGGTAAATGTCGGTTTCGGTGTTTTCCTTAGAAAGACGATTTTTAAAGCGGTCTTCTGAAAAGCAAAAACCCATAGAAGCATTTTATTATCCTTCTACCTTGACTTCAAAGCCGCCAACAGCCATGCGATTCATTTCAAACGGCATTGGAACGTCTTTGTATTTTTCTGCTTGCTTATTCATTTCCTCCATCACTTTAGCGTTAACTTCATCACGATGCTTTTTTGATTCAAAAACAATAAAAGAGAACCACACAGTTTCGTCTGGTTTAGCTTTTGCCAACTCTGTAAAGCCAAGTGTCTTCATGCCGCCCGTGTCTTTTGAGGTAAGGTCTTCACCCATACACTCCATATATTCAAGAGCGCCGTATTTCATCCACATCTCTTTTCCATTCTCAGCCATTTCCTGGTACTCTTTAATTGTCTCTTTTGGAACAACAAGAACAAATCCGTCTACATATTTGCCAATATGTTTCACCTTCTACTGACGCGTTAATTAATCGTAATTTTTTTCAGCGTAAACTAAGCTGATGCTTTCTCAGCAAAGGTTAGCTGGAATTTAGAAGAAACTGGCGGATTTGAGATTTTGTGGTTGCTTGTCAGCAGTCACAATACAACTGGAAGGGTATCTCGACATCATCTTGATTATCTATAACGGGACCTTTTGAAATACCACAACAAACTCAAACCTAAACACACAATTGCTGCAGTTGAGCCGCCAAAAATAACTACAGACAGATTATCGTTTACTGGTTCAGAGGGGACGAGTGTTTGCTGGTCAACATATTCATTTAAGCTTGAGTCTGAAGGTTTGACTTGACCATAACCAACTGGCGTGTATTGATCATTTAAGTCACACACGGTAACGTTATTGCTTGTATGGTCTTTCCAAACGTATCCGCCAACCATGTAGACTTTATCGTTTAACACTGCAACCCCAAAATTGACGCGGTAGTTTGGGATAACAGCGCCGGCTGACCAACTGTCTGTTTGGGGATTGTAAATGAAAGTTGTTTTTCTTTCAAAACCTGAAGTGCCAGTTTCTCCATAAGGTACCCAACCGTACTGGGCAAGTGTGAAAAAGTAAATCCGTTCAGGAGCAAAACTGCCAATTGTTGCACACGCGATGCCTTGAGGGTCAAGACGTGGACACCTTTCACCTAAACTCCAGTTGTCATTTGTTGTGTCGTAAATTTGTATTGGTAAATGGTTGCTTAAGAAATAGATTTTGTCACCGACTACTGCTGACGGGTAAGTTGTTGGGTAACCGCCATACGAGATAGAAGGAGACGTTTTAGTGGACCAAGAATCAGTTTTGGGGTCATACATCCAGTTATCATCCCCATTCATGACGTATATTTTGTCGTTTACAACATTTGCCCTAGCGTAAGATGCTCCAACAGGCATTGGCGTTTTAGTTTCCCAAGTGTCGGTTGCAGGGTCATAAACCTCGTTAACTCCAGACCATACAGGTACCTGGAATAAGTGGTAGGTTTCATCGAGTTTAAACCCAGTTAAAGCGGCGTTGATACAGTATATCTTGTTTTGGACAACAGCTACTGCAAAATTAGCCCGTGGTGTAGGCATTGACTTTTTAACAGTCCATAGGTCAGATGCAGGGTCATATTCCTCGTTTGTTCCCACTATTCCAGTTGTTTGATAAGACGGTACATAACTACCGTTTTCTGTACTGCCACCGATAGCATAAATTTTTCCGTTAACTGCTGCAACGCCTAAACCTGCTCTTGCTTGGCTTAGCGAATGCTTCTGACTCCATGACCCGCCATCCTTTTCAACAGGCGGTGTTTGGTCGCCAACAGACATTAAGGTGACAAATACGCTTTTCGAAGGCTTATACGTGACAGAGTTATCTTCAAAAGTTTCGCCTTGGAAACTGAACTGAAAAGAGTAACTGCCCAACTTGTTTATCATGTAAGACCAGTAAAACGTGCCATTTTCCCAAGCAACTGGTGTATACTCATTTCTTGACCCTTCAGGGTTCGTGATGATTAAGGCAACGTTATGAAAACGGTCTGTTACGGTTGGAGGGGAAGGTTCAATCCACATGTGGACATTCACTGCTTGGCCAGTTTCAAATGTTGATGGCACAGAAATATGCGCAGTCGTTTCAATCTCAGTTGCTGCCCCAACAAAACCTACACGGATAATCCCCACGTTGGATACACCAAGAAGCACAAGCATCAACAGGCCAAAAATTTTCTGCATACTAATTCATGAACATGCTTGATGCTTCATTGTTAAAAGAGTTCTTGTTCACATCTCTTGACTAAACCTTATGCGGATAAGTCCAGATTTATTGACAAGCCAAAGGAAAAGGGGCGGTTTATTTTTTGTAGTATGGTCTACGAATGTAACCATAAGCTTCGATTGCGGCTGTGATTCCTTGCCCCACGGCTGTGCCAACCTGCTTAATTGGATGCGTGGTAACGTCGCCTGCCGCGTAAACTCCTGCAATGTTAGTTTCTTGCCGCATGTTGACTTTTATGTAGCCTGCCTCGTCGGTTTCCACGCCAGAAGCTTTAGCCACTGCGCTGTTAGGAGCCTCGCCGACCTGTACAAAAACGGCGTCAACAGGCATCTCTGTTGTTTCTCCAGTTTTGTTATTTTTTAGAACAACGCTTCTTACTTGGCGGTCGCCTTTAATTTCTTCAACAATCGTGTTCCAAAGCACATTCACGTTAGCTTTACCAGTAACGTCTGAAACCAGTTGCTGCTCAGCCCTAAAAGCGTCCCTTCTGTGAACAACCGTAACCTGCCCAGCTAAACCTGAAAGGTAAAGTGTGGTTGTACAGGCTGAGTTGCCTCCTCCGACTACTGCAACTTTTTTGCCTTTAAAAAATGGGCCATCACAAACGCCACAGTAACTAACACCTCTACCACGAAACTCCTTCTCACCTTTAACACCCACATCCTTGTAGTGGGAGCCAGTGGCAAAAATTACCGCTTTAGCCCCGTAAGTGGCGTTTTGGGTTGTTACGGTTTTTGTTTCGCCTTCAAGTTTGAGTTCGCTTACCGCTTCAAGGTCATGAATGACGGCGCCGAGTTTTTGGCATTGCAGCGTCATCCTTTCTGATAGTTCTCGTCCACTTATTTCGGTAAAACCAGGATAGTTTTCAACTTTTGCTGAGTCAGAAATAGCTCCGCCAGCCAGTTTCTCGTCAAGTATAAGGGCTTTTAATCCACTTCTCACAGCGTAGATTCCAGCAGAAAGACCTGCAGAACCAGCTCCAATGATAATTACATCCCAGTTTTCCATAAACAACAACCTGCAAAATACTCTCAACAGAAGTTAAATAATAATTCGATTTAAGCACCTTTTAGCTTTGATTGTGCCAGTGACAAACGCCAAGTCGTCAAATCCGAAAGCCCCGCTAAATCTTCCACGTTAAAGTACTTACCAGCGGATTCGTCAAAGAGCACGTTTGCTGTCGGCGGCAGTTCCTCGTCAGCCCACAAAATAATCGTTAACGGCACACATGGGAAACCTTCAATTTCAACTGAACAGTCGCCGTGGCTAAGCTGTTTACCGCCCAACTGTTCGGCGGCTTTGATTAATTCAAGCGGATTTCTACCAAACAATTTTGCTATCGGTTCAACTGCTCTTCGTTGGAAAGCTACTTCATAAGCGTAACCGCCCGAAAAATCTTTAAACTTAACCAGTCTGCCTACTCTTTCGTGTTTGCCTGCTAAAGCGTACTTTATGAGCAGTTCCGCGATTTGCTGGTACATGGTGGGGTCTTTAACCTTAGGCTCAACAGTTTTTTGTTGCAAGTCATCTTGCAGGTCTCCTGTTTGCAGATTCAAATTGAAGCCTAAGAAACGAACACTGTTCTCTTGATTGTTTATTGCAAATTTGAGTCTGTCAAGGGTTTCTTGTGGAAGATTCAAGTTCACCATATGTTATTGTACTCCATTGCTTTGTGGGGTTGAAGAGTTTACGTTTAAAATCTTACTTTAGAAGTTGGCAATAAAATATTTAGGTGTTCTTTTTGGAGAACAGGATGTTCCTGTGGGAGAGCTAAAAGATAGTGTCAAAAAAGTCTTGGTTGGGATATAAATTGAATAAACTGTCTGCTTTAACGTTGCTTCTAATGTTTATTTTACTTGCCAGCACTATGGGAAATGTGCCATCCGCAAAGGCTTGGGAGACCGTATCAACTGACAGGTTTATACAGTTCTATATGTTCACGCTTTATTCTCCGCTTAATGGCACATACAACAGTCGTTTTTTGGATTTGAACCTCTCATTCACAGTGGGATTGGGAATCAGATACACGCTTTACTATTCCCTTGATGGAAAATATGGCGATGAAATTCCTTTTACGGTCGAAAAAGCAAATGAAACGCATGTAACTTATTCGGCAAATGCTTTCTCAGAACTGCCAGAATTAAGTATTGGTTCCCATTCGCTTACTATCTTCATTATTTGTTCGGGCTTAATGCGGAGTTTACCCTCAAACAACGGAACAGTATACTTCACAATTGACACAAACACTTCTGAACAGTTTGTACCACAGCCGATAGCGGATTTGTCGCCGCCAAAAATTATTAACCTGTATGTGGAAAACCAAACCATCAACCAAACCAAAACCCGACTTTATTTCCAAATATTCGAGCCATATAGAATCAGGCTAGTTACATATTGTATTGATGGGTTAGAAAACAAAACATTTTCCAACAATACACTGGTTGGAGATTTTGAAATCATGCATTATTATAATGCAAATTTGACTGGATTAACAAGTGGGTATCATAATATTACTGTTTACGCAGCCGATCCTGCGGGGAACACTGGAGCTTCCGACACCGTTATTTTCCATGTAGACACGCCTGAGGAAAAACCAATCAATTCTGCAGTTAATTCTGTTTTGGCCGGGTTTTTTTGTGTTGTGGCGGTTGTTGCTTTGGGGATTTTTGTCAAAAGAAAGCGGAATCATGGCATCGTAAATGATATTAGCTTGGGCAAACTAGGTTGACAGTGGTAATAGTGTTTGATTAATCGCGGTCTTTACGTTGGCAGATTCCAACCGTTCCACCTTGGCCATCTTGACGCCATAAAAGATGTCCTAAACAAAGTTGACGAACTCGTAATCGTGATTGGCAGCGCCCAATACAGTCACAACCTAAAAAACCCCTTCACCGCCGGTGAACGCTTAGTAATGATACGAAACTCTCTACTGGAGGCTAATGTGGATTTGTCGCGGGTTTGGATTGTTCCTGTTCCAGACGTTCACCTGCATATGCTTTGGGTTTCAGCTGTAGAAGGCTACACTCCAAAATTCAATACGCTTTACTCTAATGAACCCTTGACGCGCAGGTTGTTTATGGAGGCAGGCTACAAAATTGAAAGCATACGCCTTTTCGAAAGACAAACCTATTCCTCCACGCTGATACGAGAAAAAATGCTTAAAGACGAAAACTGGACAACCCTTGTCCCCAAAAGCATAGCCGAATTTGTAAAAAAGATAGACGGCGTAAACCGCCTAAGAGACCTAGCGCAAACCGACAAGATTTAAACTATCATTTTTGTTTTTGACGCTTTATGGTAAAGAGTCCAAGCTAAATAGTAAACCACAACCAACACGATAATCTGGATAGCGATTGCAAAGATTGTGTCAGTAAATTCGATAGCGACAAAATTGTTTATACTGTGCAATGCAACGGCGACTAGGTAGTATGGCAGGGGATTCTTTTTAGCGATACCGTAAGCGGTGACGCCAGCGCTTGAAGCATGAAAAACTATGCCGGGGATTCTGACAAGCGGCGATACACCTAACAGTACCGTGTAAAGGAAAAACTCGGTTATGCCAAAACCTAAACCGATGAGGATGCCAAGCAGGACGATGGAGCGTTCTGTTTCACCGTGACGGTAAAACAGGGGGAACACTTTGGCAAGTTCTTCAATAAAGGGAGCCAAAACCGCTGACGTGATTAGCAGAGGCAAGAAATCGTAGAATTGGCTCCAGAAAACGGCAAAGGGCACGCTGACAAGCAACCCTGAAATGAAAAAGAAAATTTTCTCTTTCAAGTTTGGGTTATGGATGGGAATGACGCATTCAGGTTTAGGGTTGTCGCTCAAAAAATTTTCCTCTAAGCTAAAATAGGCAGAATCTGCCTTATCAGCCTTTGCCAAAGGGTTTAGAATCCAGCGGTTATGAGATTTTGTGGCTTCATGATTTCTCTAAGCAAAACTGTTGCGTAGCAGCCACGCAGAAGCATAAAAACCAAAGAAACCGCCAATCCATCGTCTCGGGGGGTTATGTCGAGAAGTTTAAAGTCTTTAACAGGCGTTAACGCTGTTCTCAAACTGCCTCTACCTCCCAACCGTGAGTTGACGGTGACGCGGAAATCATCCATGTTCACGCCTTCCTCAGATAAAACACGCTGCTCCAGTTCACCCATCTTGCCGCCTGAAAGCTTCTGCTTAAACCCGACAATCGGCAAAGCAAGACGCACCCTACCCGCCACGATTGCCTCGTTAGCTTTGGTTTGAGTTTGGATGGTTACGGTTTGAGCCATATTCACCATAGGCAAACCGTTGCGTTCAACCCCAACCACGAAGTCGCCAACTTCCGCCTTGCTTAGGGGTAAATCGGTTTTGACGCGTTCGCTTAAGAAACGGTTAAACAGGTAAGACTGGTAAGCCTGCACAAAAAGGCCTTGCAACTTTAAGGGCAAAACTTGAAAAGCACCAGTAAAATCACTGGGATTGTTGTGTAGGTAGTTTAGCATTGAGCGTTCATAACGCAGCTGTTTTGGGTAATGCTCCAACGCCGCTTTGAAGTCACGGGACGTTTGGAGTTCTGAACGGGCTTGCCTTGACTGGGGATGCTCATCTGGGCTGGGTTTAGCCAAAAAAAGCATGGCTGCCTCTTCAAAGTCTCCTTTGAGAATCGCTTTGCCGACAAGATGTGTTATGGGGCGAGTTGTGCCGAAGCGTTGGTGACCGTAAAAGTTTGGGATTCCCCCGAGTTGGTTGGCTTCCTCGATAGTCTCGGTTACTTGCTTGTTTACTATTTCTTGTTGTTGAGTTATTCCTGTAATTTTGATTGTGAAACTGTTCCCTAACAGGTAAAACACTGACAAAGGATTACGCAGATAACCCACCGGCCGAACCTCGACACCTTTCACGGCAACACGGGCAGTATCCTCTATCGTCAGGTTCTCGATTGTGACAAACTGTGCAGTAACAGCTTTAGCGTCTTTGATTCCAGCGATTTGAATACTGTTCTGTCCCAAACCAAGCTGTCCAGCAACGTTTTTGGCTGCCATAAAATTGTCCCAGTTCCGTTTCACCAAAACACAAAGCAGATGCCGCTGACGCTCCAAGGACGCGCCCAACGCCCGCTTCTCCTGCGACGAGTTAATTTGGGCTTTGGAGCCGTCAACAAGGACCTCTTCAACTTGGAAATCTTCTGCTGCAACTTTGATTCTGCCGCCTACACCTTCGGTTTTGGTGGCGTAAACTTCTATGCCAAGCAAACGATCAATATCAGGTGCAGACTGCAAAACATTTCACCTATAAGAGTTTGAGTTTGCCTGTTAAGCGGTCAATCATGGCTGCAGGTGCAGGTCCAATACCTAAACAAGTTACGGAGCCTTCAGGTATCTCCGTTAAACCGCGGTCAATAATTAACGCGTGAGGCAAGCCAAGGTCGTCTGCGGCTTCTTCGAGTTCGCTGAGTTCTTTTTCGCTGGGCACTTTGAGAGCAACCTTCTTTTGTCCCTCGTACAGCCAAGCTTCCCACCACTTCTTGTGCCGCTGGTATGCTTCCTGTGCTGATGAAACCGCCGCGTGCCCTGCTTGCGCTGCGATTTTGCCTTTGCTCATCTGTAAGTCGCTGCGGAAAACTATGACCTGCTTGTACTCGAATTCAACCATGACATTTCGCCTTTTGGCTAAACTTTGTTGTACACTGTTTTAAGGGTTTGCAAACAAATAAAGTAGTCCAAAATATCCCAACGCCGCCAGCATCGCGGGTTTAGTTGCTACTTGCATCATCATTCTGCCCTGATAATCAATCTCTTCCACACTGCTCAAAGCATCACCCACGCCGACGCGGGTGCAGAACCGCAGAACAGAATCCCACCGTTCATCCGAAAGCGAATTCAAAAACCGTCTAAGCCGCAGCATAAAGGCAACGTCAAAGTTTAGGGCGTCATTGCAGCGTTTCTGGTAAATACCAAGCGCCTCAGCCGAAACATCACCAGCATCAAGGGCGATTTTGGCTGTTTTAGCTGCGAAGTCTGCGCAGGTTAACCCGAAAATTACTCCGCCACCAGTTGTGGGTTTAACTTGGGAGGCGACGTCGCCTACTGCCAAAAAACCATTACCGTAAGCTCTGCTAATTGGACCCGCTAAAGTGATGGCGTGGTAGGCGGTTTTGACTATTTTTGCCCCTTTAACCTGCCGTGATGCAACTGGATGTTTAGTCATCAGCCGCTGCAGATACTGCTCGGGGTTTCCGTGGTTTGTTGCTAACCCAAGTTTAGCGGTTCCGTCTGGACGGGGAATCAGCCAACCGTAAAAGCCCGGTGCCGAGCTGCCCATGTACACTTCAACCGCGTGAGCTTCAACATCTTGGACTTGGTCGATTTCGGTTTCAACCGCGTAAACCAGCCCCGTCCCGTTAAGCCCCCTTAGTCCTGTTTGACGGAGAAGTCTTGAACTGATGCCTTCAGTGTCGATGGCGATTTTGCTGGGGACTGCTGTGCCATCTTTCAGGTTGACTCCTGTTACATAATGGTTTTCAAGCTGTAACGACTGGACGGAGCAACCTAAATGAAAGTTTGCTCCAGCTTGCCGCGCTTGGTTTGCGATGTGCTGGTCAAATTTTGCTCGGTCTAAAGCGCAGGTAACTGGTGTTTTAAGCTTGATTGAAAATTTGGTGCCTGATGGCGAGTAAAAGTTGGCGGCGTCAAAAGTGTTTTCCACAATACCATTGGGCAAAGGGTAATAGCCGAGAGCTTTTAGGCTATGTATACTGATATGCCCAGCACAGTGAGAAGGTAAACCAACCTCTGAATGTTCTTCGAAAACGTCAACTTTGACCCCAAGCTTAGCTAAACAAAGCGCCGAGTAGGAACCCACTGGACCCGCGCCAACAACTGCCACGTCTGTTGGTTGACCTTTCTTATGCATCATCACTATTGGTACTGCATGTTTACTAAAAAAAGGAATCGAAAAATTGTGTTTAGTTTTGGCTAACTACGAGTAGTTTGGAGGCGGCTTCAAGTGTTCTTGCTTCATTGTTCATGGCTGCGATGCGAATGTTTTCAACCACTGGCTGAAACAGTTTACCAACAAGTTTGCTGGTTAAGTCGCTTACCACTTTTTTCTGGTCCTCATCAATTGTACCCATTCTTCTTAGGGCTTCGGCTAACTCTTTTTGGCGGCTTTTTTCAACCCTTGCAAGCAAATCGAAAACTATTTCGTTAACGTCTTCCAATCTTGCTTTTCACCTTCAATTTTTCGGATACAACAGTGTTGGTTAAGCAAACATTCTCTATAGGTTGTGAAACATATTCGGTGAAGCCCCAAGTTTCTTCCACTTTCAAAGACAAATTCTGCAGTATACCAGCTAACTTTTGTCCATCAATAGTTAAACTGTAGGTTAACGGAATTTTTCGTACAAACACCAGTTTCTTGCCTTTAAGATGTCTTATGTGCTTGTAGGTTCGACGTTGTGAAAGCCCAGTAAGTTTTGCCAGTTTATCAGCGGAGACTCCTTCCTCAGGTATTGATTGGTAAACCTTCATGGCAGAGTCTGTTAACTCTTCAAGCCCAGGGTCTCTTTTTGATTTATGGAAGAAAATATAGTTTCTATCTGCAGGCTGATTTACCAGTCCAGCTGTTGCAAGACGTTTAAGGATTCGGGAAGTTATTGTTGGTGAGATGACTTGTTTGATTTCTTCACAGGTTTTTGGTCCAGAAAGCAACATTTGCAAAAGCGTTTCTTCATGGCATTCTGATTGGGGCGGCAGTTTTTCAGTGAATGCTTCAAACCCGTCAAGAATTTCGTTTATGCGAACGCCAAAAGTGGTTGCATTGTATTTGCCCAGAGATTCTGTTACGAGCCCTATTGTTATTAGGGGTTGAATGTATTCTTCGCTTATTGTGTATTGGCTTTGTTTGATGCCTGTTTTTTTAAGTTCCTGCTGGATTTTGTCAAGTGTGCATCTGCCGTTAACGATTGCTTGGAAAACGTGAAGTCTTGTCTTGTTTTTTAAGACGTTAAAGAAGTCTACTGTGTAGTTTGGGTTGTTCATGATGTTTCGGAGGTTTCGTAACTCGTTTTTTAACTTGTAGAATCGACATAGGCTGATGCATTGGACAGGTGTGATTGGAGTGCAGTGTCTGCACATGTCCTCGAGGTTTTTGAGGTTTTCAAATGTGCCCTGCCCGTTTTGAGGTTTGGGAGATAACAAGACAGCAACCATGTTTAAGCCTCCCAAGTGACTGTCAAACTTTTAGCCGCAAAACAGTTTGTTGTTAGGTTAAAACATGCCGAGAGAGAAGATGATACTGAACCTGAGAGATACATTTTTCTCATCAAACATTCCCAAAAGCATCTTCCTTGAACTTGTGTAAAAAGGGTTTTCGTAAAGGAATGTTGACGAAGGGTAGTAAAGGTTTGTTTACTAACTTTTTAGAGCCAAAAAAGGAGTTAGTCAAAGTTTCTTGACTTGATATTTGGACAAAAAGTTGTGGCAGTTCGGTTTTCTAATGAAATAAATTAAAGAAAGAGTGGAAATTTACTGGACAAGTTCAATGCGTCGTTTACCGCGTGACATGCCGGAGCTGCGGATTTTGCCGCTGACTTCTAGGCCAAGCAGTAAATTGTTAAAGTCTTTGAAGCCTAAATCTTCATATTCACTACGCATTTGACTGAACAGTTCATCATCAGTTAAATCGCCTTTTTTGCCTAAAATTTCCAATAGGACATAGTAGGCTGGGCGTGTTTTCCAAGTTTTAATTTGTGGCATAGTCTGTTTCAGCTTCTCTTAAGTTACTGGTGTTGCTGGTTTTTGTACTTGACGGATTGCCTGCATGAAACTCTTGTACCATTTCTCCATGTCAGGTGTTATTGAGGGACCCATCTCTTTCATGGCATCCTGGAAATCCTTCATTGTGACTTTTTGAACGTTTACGTCTCGACGTAGGGCATGCATTGCTGCTTCACGGCACAAGGATTCAATGTCTGCACCGCTGTAGTATTTTGTTAGAGTTGTCAACTGGTTCAAGTCAACGTCAGGCTCCATTGGTATGTTTTTAGTGTATATTTTAAAGATTTGCAGTCGGCTCTTTTCGTCTGGTTCCGGAACGTAGATTAAACGGTCGAATCTGCCCGGTCGGATAACTGCGGAGTCAACCATGTCTGGTCTGTTTGTGGCTGCAATAACTACAATGTCCTGCAGTGTATTGATGCCATCCATTTCGGTTAATAGTTGACTGATGACACGTTCGGATACGCCACTGTCGGACATGCCCATTCCACGTTTAGGTGTTAACGAGTCTATTTCGTCAAGGAACACTACTGATGGTGCTGCCATGCGGGCTTTACGGAAGACTTCACGGATGGCTTTTTCTGATTCGCCTACCCATTTGCTGAAGACTTCTGGACCTTTGATTGAAATGAAGTTGGCTTCGCTTTCTGTGGCGACTGCACGAGCGAGCAGGGTTTTGCCGCAACCTGGTGGACCATACATTAAGATGCCTTTTGGTGCACGAATGCCTAGGCGTGTGAACATTTCTGGGGTCTTGATTGGCCACTCAACAGCTTCTTTTAGGTGCTGTTTAACATCATCTAACCCGCCGGCGTCGTCCCAGTGAACAGTGGAAACTTCAATGTAGACTTCCCGCATAGCGGTGGGTGTAACTTCTTTGTATGCACCAAGGAAATCATCCATTTTAACTTCCATTTTTTCCAGCACTGCTGGTGGGATACGTTCCTCTTCAAGATTAATTTGTGGAAGATAGCGTCTTAAAGCTTTCATGGCTGTTTCTCGGCCAAGTGATGAAAGGTCAGCGCCTGTGTAACCATGAGTCATAGCTGAAAGCTTGTTTAAGTCAACGTCTTCTGCAAGTGGCATGCCGCGAGTGTGGATTTGGAGGACTTCGTGTCTTCCGGCTTTGTCTGGAACGCTGATTTCGATTTCTCGGTCAAAACGTCCTGGTCTGCGAAGGGCTGGGTCAAGTGCGCCTGGCCGGTTGGTTGCGCCAATAACAATTACGTTTCCTCTGCCGCCTAAACCGTCCATGAGGGCAAGCAGTTGCGCAACGACACGTCTTTCGACTTCGCCTGTGACTTCTTCACGTTTAGGTGCTAAACTGTCAAGTTCATCGATGAATATGATGCTTGGAGCGTTTTGTTGTGCTTGCTGGAAGATTTCGCGTAAGCGAGCTTCGGATTCGCCGTAGAATTTGCTCATGATTTCTGGGCCGTTGATGCTGTAAAAGTTGGCTTCCGACTCATTCGCGACTGCGCGGGCAAGCAGTGTTTTGCCGCAACCTGGTGGACCATGGAGTAGTACACCTTTTGGCGGTTCAATTCCTAAGCGTTGGAAAAGTTCTGGATGCCGAAGTGGCAACTCGACCATTTCTCGGACGCGTTGGATTTCTACGTGTAAGCCGCCGATGTCCTCGTATGTTGTACGGGGTAAGCCTTTGCCTTCGGGGGCTGGTTCGTTAAGAATTGTTAGGCGGGTTTCCGCTGTAACTTTGATGATTCCGTGTGGACGAGTTTTAGAAACCGTAAATGGTATAGCGTGACCAAGCATCATAACAAGGGTTGTGTC
The DNA here is from genome assembly GCA_042296865.1 of Bathyarchaeia archaeon. Classification (GTDB taxonomy): domain Archaea; phylum Thermoproteota; class Bathyarchaeia; order Bathyarchaeales; family Bathycorpusculaceae; genus Bathycorpusculum. The sequence goes on from CP170178.1 coordinate 1,746,479, forward strand.
GCCCTCAACTAGGGTACGTTCCATAAGCCTGTTTTTCACGAAATTGGTAAAATCTTCATCCACGTTTAGGCGCATGTCAACTGGCGCTAAAGTGAGGCTTAAGGCGGTTTTTACTTTTGCGGGACGCACTACAACGTACTCGTTGATGGCTACGCCGCTGTTTTTTCGTGTGAACCCGTCTATCCGTATGATGTCGCGGTTTTGGTCTTCGCTGTATGCGGGCCAAGCAATCGCGCTTGTTGTTCTTTTGTTAACAATTTCGATGACGTCTCCAGCGCTTATGCCAAGTTTCTGCATTGTACGCTGGTCAATTCGGGCTATTCCTCTGCCCACGTCTCGTTGTCTTGCATCTCCAACACGTAATTGAACTTCGCTCACGTAGAACTCTCCATAAATTAAGGGTCGTAATAGCTTGTTCAAAAGAACATTTTGTTCCTATATAAACTTTAAAGCGTAATAGTTCAGACTTTCAGGCGATAAAAAAAGACAAGAAAACAACTAAATACAACTTTGAAGGGTAAACTTGGGTTTTTAACGCCTGCTGGTTTGACTAATAGTATTTTCTGGGTTAGTTTTAATCAAATTTTACCCTACCCCTATAGGTTTCTGCAATGAGTTTCTAATAGGCTGCAAATAGGCGAACAAATAGGTTGGTTAGATAGCAAGTAACTTCAATTATCCCTCTGCTTACTGAAGCAAATCTTGCACTTCCTCGTCTGTCAGGTCATACCAGTTTACATAAGCGTCCGCAACTGCAAAAGCTGCCCCACTTCGAATGTTAAGGCAAAAAATCTCGTCCACATGGGGCTTAAGCAGTTCAATGGCGCCCATGGATGCTGTTGGCACTGCAATGACCACTTTTTGAGGCTTTTTTGCTTTAACGAATTGGGCAGCTGCCAACATAGTATAGCCTGAAGCTAACCCGTCATCAACCAAAATGACAATATTGCTCGTCAAGTCAGGCAATGGTTTGTCACCTCGAAACTTGCTGAGGCGCTCCTCAATGTTTCGGTTGGTCTCAAGAATTGAAGCGTCAATTTCTGCTTTAGTTAAATTTAACTGTTCAACTAAATCTGGATTTAAAAAAACTTTTCCATCCCAACTTACAGCACCAAACCCTGCCTCTGGATTCCATGGCACCTGAAGTTTTCTAACGATAACAACATCAAACTTTGCATTTAACAGTTTTGCAACTGTACTGCCTACTGGGACTCCGCCAGCGGGTATAGCTAAAACTATAACGTTTGAGTTGCCAACGTACATTTTAAGTTCGCCAGCTAAGAGTCTGCCAGCCTCAAATCGGTCCTGAAAAACGTTAACTCTGTCACGGTATGGAAGGTTTTCAATTATTTTAGAAACCATAATAGTTCAGCCAAAAACTGGACAACTTACATTTTTACGCCGTGTTTTTCCCTGTTGTGCTTTAGTAATTCTTCTTTTGAGTTAAGCTTGGCACCACATATTTGGCAAGTACTGTTGTGTGCTTTTACTACGTGATCAATTAGTTGGTTGTATGTGTCAAATTTTGCGCCGCAACCCGGGCATATTGTTAATTCCGTCGTAAAAGCTTACAGCCTCCGTTAATTAAAAAAATATTCTTTTAGAGAGGGAAAAGTTAGCTTAAACAGCTTAGAAATAGGAAGAGAGAGGGAGAAACAATCTGTTTAAGCCAACTTTCTATTAATAAGATAATGTGATGTTGAAGAATAAATAAAATTGTGATTGCACAAATACTACAACAAAATGTTAACTGAAAAAGAAGAAAAAATTTAGTCTCGGCTTGTTCTGCGAATCTGGAAAGTCTGAACTTGGCTTACACCTTTAATTTTGCCCAGTTCAACCTCAAACTCGTCAACAATACCCGAAACATCTTCGGGAAAGCGTATTTGAACAAGCAACGCAACTAAGCCGAAAGCTACTGGTTCTTCACCCCAACCCTCAATTTTGCTGGCTGCGGGAAGAATTTTTGTGATTTCAGCTTTTAAGGGGTCAAAGCTTTCCACTATGTCTTCGGGGAAAACTTTGTAGGTTACAAGGATAGCGCCCATAGAATTCACCTATCTTTTTATGGTCCTTGGAATCCGCATTTTGGACATTTGTAGAGGCGTCCGAATTTGCGGCATTTTCCGTCACGTTTAATTTGGATTTCACCGCAGTTGGGGCACAAGAATTTTGTTGATTCTGATCCTGGCGCGATTGGTTTTCCGCAGCTGGTGCAGGTTACCAGTGATAGTGCATTTCTTTCTGACATAACTGTACACTTCTTTGCGGATTTTTATTGTAAGGGTTCCTTATAACTGCTATGCTTGAAAAATCAGGGGTTTTTGGTTGTTCAAACTGTTTTGGGTTTTTAGGATTCCAGCAAATACTGGTAGACTTCAAGCATATCGGGCGTTAAAAAGTCGTTTTGGGTTATTGCACCATTTATTGTATTTGCTATTACTTCGGCGCCTTCGTCGTTGGGGTGTACGCCATCCTTGAAGTAGTCTGAATGATCTGTCATAACCGAGTTTACATCAATCGTTGGCAAATCAAGGTCATCCGCAATTTGCTCTATATTGGGTATTATGCCTTCTTCAAGATACGAGTTATCTAAACCTAAAGTGTTATCGTAAATCGGTGGGGGTGTAACCAAAAAAATTTCTTGATCATCTGGAAGAGTATCATAAGAGTTTACAAGCTCCTGATAATCGTCAACGAAACGATAAATGTAACGAAAATTAAAGTCTTTAGCATCATTAGTTCCAAGCATAATTACAACGACATCCGGCTGAAACTCTTTAGCTTCCTGAAACGCTGACTGATTCATATAAGGAATATCAGAATTTTTAGTTACAGCCGACCCTGCAACTCCAAAATTTCCAACCACGTAACCATCGCCAAGCATTTCCTGCAATTCTTGAGGATAATTTGACCATTCGGTGATGCTGTCGCCGATGCAGGCCACGCGTATAACTTGTGCCGCTATTTGTGTTTGTGAATTCAGTTGGATTATTATGATTAGGCTGGAGATTGCAAGGATTAGCATGATTAGAATTGTAGCGACTTTTACTTTAGCTTGCTTCATCCGAGTTTTTTCAGCTCAGGTTTTTTCCTTAGGAGATGTTGTTGAAGTATTTTAATTATGCTCACGATAGATCTGTAATTGAAATATAGTGATAAAAAATCAGTGCTTTATTGCAAATTTTTTCTATTTTGAACATGGTAATGCCCTAAAATTTATAGATGAAATAAAACGTTAGTTGACATTACTACCCAGACGTTTACATACTCTATTTTAAAAAAAAGTTTTGAGCACAAAAAAATTTCCCAAACAATCAGGTCAGCAAAAAAGTACATGTGGGCTATATCTCCTGAACCGTCAATGCAGCAGTTTGACGTAATTTCAAATGAAGTGCCGAAGGGTTGTCAATACCGAGTTCTTTCTCCTCAGCCATTTAAGAAACTGTCAAACCTTGAAAATCGCACCCTTATCAACCCTCCAGCAATCATGGCAGTTACAGAAAGCCAAACAGCCGTATGTTTCCGTTCAATCGGAGGCAAAGTGGACTACTCCACTTCTTTGGCGAAAACAAAACATTTCATAACTGGGCAAAGGACTTGTTTTTGCATTATTGGGACAATGTCAGATTGGGGTAACCTATGGTTTAGGAAGTTTATTATTTTGGTTCGTTGCCATTATTCAACTGGTGCCATTTTTGGGCGTAAACTTCAAAGACCTCATACCAAAAACCCCCGTGAAACTTGAAGACTTAAACGGCAAAATAATTGCCATAGACGCATACAACACCATTTACCAGTTCCTTTCAATAATTCGCCAACCAGACGGCACACCATTAAAGAACAGCAAAGACCAAATTACAAGCCACTTAAGCGGACTCTTCTACCGCACAAGTAATCTTGTAGAACTTGGCTTAAAACCGGTCTTCATCTTTGACGGTAAGTCTCCTGATTTGAAAGCAAAAGAGGTTGAAAGGCGCCAACAAGTTAAGGCACAAGCGACAATTCAATATGCTAAAGCGCAAGCAAGCGGCGACATGGAAGGAATGCGTAAATACGCTCAGATGACTGCAACCATGAAGCCCTATATGGTTCCTGAAAGTAAGACACTGTTAGATTTGATGGGGTTACCTTGGATCCAGGCGCCCAGTGAAGGCGAAGCACAGGCTGCGTATATGAACAAAAAAGGCAGTGCAGATTATTGTGCAAGCCAAGACTACGACAGCCTAATGTTTGGAGCCCCAAAACTGCTTAGAAACGTCACTATTTCTGGCAGACGCAGAAGAGGTAAAGCCTTCGTTGAAGTTGTTCCTGAAGTTATCGAGTTACGAAAAGCACTAAGTGACTGCGAATTAACCTATGAGCAGCTTATTGATGTAGGTATTTTGATTGGAACTGATTTTAACCCTGACGGCATAGAAGGCGTTGGACCAAAAACAGCTTTAAAACTTATACGACAACATGGTTCTTTAGAGAATGCTTTACCATTCATCAAAAACGCGTCATTTCCCTGTGAACCACAACTAATTAAGCAAGAGTTTCTACATCCAAAAGTCACCGACGACTACACGCTCGACTGGAAAGAACCCAACGAACAAAAACTCTTCGATTTCATGTGTGCAGAGAAAGAGTTCGGTGAAGAACGCATCAAAAAATCGCTTGAACGCATGACAGCGGGCAGCAAAAAACAAAAGAGTAAAACGTCGCTGGAAAAATGGTTCGGTTAAACTCCACTTTTTTGTCCAAACTCGCCAGTTAATGGTGCAAAAGTGACGCCGCCTAGATTCTCCTTCTTGGTGTTTCCTTCGGCATCTTTGGTTATGCGCATAAGGTTTTGAAAAAGGTCGCTTTTACCAATTGGAATAATCAGTATACCGCCGCTTTTTAGTTGATCAAGCAGGGGCGAAGGAATTTCTGGTGTTGCCGCAGTAACTACTATTCGGTCGTAAGGTGTTTTTTCGGGATAACCTTTTGAACCGTCAGCGTTAATTATTGATACTCGGTCACCGTATCCTGCGTTTCGAATGTTTTTACGTGCCTGCTCAGCCAACGCTGCCACAATTTCAACAGTGTAAATGTGTCCCCATTCACTTCTTGGGACATCGGGAGCAGTTACAAGTTCAGCCATTGTCGCCGCTTGCCAACCGCTTCCGGCTCCGACTTCAAGCACTCTGTGGCCTACTGCAAGTTTGAGGTTTTCGTTTATTACTGCAACCATGTGAGGTGCAGAAACGGTTTGACCAAAACCGATGTTAAGGGGCGTGTCTTTGTTACTGTAAGCTTGTTTTTCTGGTGGCAGAAACTTTGAGCGTGGGGTTAAACGCATTGTTTGGGCAATTTTTGGCGTGCGGATGATGCCCTGTTTTACTAGGTTATCGACAAGTTTTTCCCAGTCAGTCTTTTCCAAAGCTTTAACCCTTTAAAGTCATAAAGAAGCGTTATTGCTTTTAACAACTTTGGTGTAAAACAAAAAGTGAAGAAATGGTTTGGTTACTTCACTGTGACCGATTTTGCCAGATTACGCGGCATGTCAGGGTTATAGTTATGTTCTAAAGCCGTGTAGTATGCTAAAAGTTGCAGGGGTATAGCAAACGGTATTGGTGAGAGCACGCTTGGGACACCTTTTGGAACTTCAAGGTAATCGTCAGCTAAAGCTTTGATTTCATCGTCGCCTTCTTCTATGATAGCCAGGATTTTTGCGCCACGAGCTTTCATTTCCATGATGTTGCCAATGACGGTTTTGTGGGTGTCATCTTTTTGGCAAACAAACACTACTGGAAAACCGTTCTCAATTAGGCTAATTGGTCCATGCTTGCTTTCGCCTGCTGGAAACGCAATTGATGGAATATACGCGATTTCCATAAGTTTTAGTCTTCCTTCAAAAGCGGTGGCTGTGCTTATGCCTCTGCCAAGGAAAAAGAACACTTTGGAGCCAGCGTACTTGTGGGCTATTTGTTTAACTTTTTCTTCTTGAGTTCTAACGATAGTATCTACAATGTCAGGAAGTTTGCCAAGTTGAACTTCAAGGGTGTCGATTTCGTCTTGAGACACTTTACCCCGCTTCTTAGCCAACCTTAACGCTAACTGCGCAAGCACTGAAAGCTGAGAAGTAAAAGTTTTAGTTGCTGCAACACCGATTTCTGGTCCCGCTTGTGTGCCAATGTATACTCGTGAAATGCGGGTTAATGTTGAGCCGATGACGTTTGTTAAACTTAGAATTGTGGCGGCTCGTTGTTGAGCGCAAGTTACGGCTGCGATAGTGTCAGCAGTCTCTCCTGACTGGCTTACCGCCAAAATTGTGCTGTCAATGTTCACTGATTTACCATGCTGCTCAATAAATTCTGAAGCAAACACCGGATAAGTAGGCAAAAACGCCAGTTTAGAGAACATGTAAGACGCGGCTAGGCAAGCATGATAGCTTGTTCCGCAGGCAACTAAGAAAACCTCACTCGCCCGGTCAAGAAAAGTTGAAAGCAAGTCAAGGTAATGGTCTTGAAGTCGTAAGGTGTTGCGTAGAACTTCAGCTTGTTCGTGGATTTCTTTAATCATAAAATGCGGGTAGCCTTGTTTAACCGCCATTTCAGCGGTCCACTGGATGGTTTCTGGAGCCCGCTCGATTAAGCTGCCGTCTTGAAGCTTTTTTATCTTGTAACCTTCTGCGGTTAGGATAATGAGTTCGCCGTTGTTTATCATCACGGCTTTGTTTGTTAATGGCAAAAACGCTGGAATATCTGAAGCGCAGTAGACTCCGTTGTCGCTGACACCTAAAACAAGGGGACTCTCGTTTCTGGCGCAAACGATTTTGTCAGGTTCCCTGCTTGAAATAACTGCTAACGCAAAAGAGCCTTCGAGACGTTTTATGGTTTCTTGAACGGCAGTTACAAGGGAAAACTTGGGGTTGTTTTTTATGATTTCTTCAATCAAGTGCGGAATAACTTCAGTGTCGGTTTTAGAAACAAACGTGTGCCCGAGGTTTTGGAGTTCAAGTTTTAATTCGCTAAAGTTTTCGATAATGCCGTTATGGACAACTGTGATGGTGCCTGTGCAGTCAGAGTGCGGGTGAGAGTTCACTTGTAAGGGTGCACCGTGTGTTGCCCAACGTGTGTGACCGATGCCGATGTTTCCAGGTAAATCGTCAAGGTTTAGGCATTTGTGGACTTCGTCGATTTTGCCTTGGTCTTTTTTTAAGAAGATTTTTCCTTCGGAAAGCGTGGCTATGCCGACTGAGTCGTAACCGCGGTATTCAAGCCGTTTTAGTGAAGAATGGATTACGGGGGCAGCGTTTGCGTTTTTTAGGATGCATCCAAATATTCCGCACATTTGTTTTTCCTTCGGTTATTTTGTTTAACGATGGTTTATGAAGGCTGTGAATTGTTAATTAATATTTTTAAGGTTAAAATGGCACCGTTATAAACTTTTTTTTACTGGTTTAGGGCTGATTTGACACTTAGCCTAAAACAGTTGCCAATCAACCAGCAATAATAAAGAGACCATAAACAAATTTTTTATAACAGTACTAATGAATAAACTTTGACTAAAGTATGGAAAAGAAACGCCTTCTGCAAGACAACGGCAAAAGCCCCGAAGTAAAAGAAATCAGCATACTAAACAATCCTCAAGACCTAAAAATGATACTTGGCACCCTAAGCTGGAAAATCCTCAATATGCTCTCAAAAAAAGAAATGTACCCCCTCGAAATCGCCAGGCAACTAGGAATGCATGAACAAAAAGTCTACTACCACATACGAAAACTCGCCAAAGCCGGCGCAATCATCATTGCTCGGGAAGAAAACAAGAAAGGCGCCATCGCCAAATACTACAAAACTGTTTCTCCAGCGTTCGGTATAGAATTTTATGGCGGCTACAAACCGATCCAAAACGTTTGCACCTTAAGCGTTGATGAGAAAATTCAAGGTTTCTTCCGCGAATTCCTTGACGAGGGCGTTTTTGATGGAAAAATTGTGGTTGGAAGTCCTCAGCCTCATGGTCCTTTTAAGACGAGCGCTCGGGATGGGCATTACGCGGCGCATTTGGCTTTGTTTATGGGGCAATTCGTCAAGATGCCCAGTGAGTTCGCGGTGAAGCTTGACGTTGACGTTAAAGTGGAAAAGGAAGAAAAAAACAATCTCATACTTGTCGGTGGACCAGGTACTAACCTTTTAACGCAAGAAGTCAACGAGCATTTACCCATCAAGTTCATTATGCACTCGTCTGAGCAGGGCTTTTTGCTTGGCGGATTGTACTCAAAAAAAACCGCAAGAAACTATACGTCTGACGTTGCAGGCGTTATAGCTAAAATAGTGAACCCTTGGGACAAAAGTAAACGCATAATCGTTATTGCAGGAAACAAGGCTGTTGGCACCAAAGCGTGCGTTTTGGCTTTAACGAATTTTTGGAAAAAAACGCTCCAACGTTTTGATGATAAGGACCCGTTTGCGGTGGTTGTTCAGGGCTTTGATTTGGATGGCGATGGAAAAGTGGATTCAATCGAGGTTAACGAGTAAGTGACGCATCAGTTACGTGAGCAGATTTTAGCCTATGGACACGAAAACGTGTTGGCAATTCACCCCTCTACACTTATGTTTACTAAAGACAAGGAGCTCTCAAAGCAGGGTGACTGTATTGTTGCGGTTGGCGCCGACAAAGCTGTTGTGGACCTTAGTGTGGAGTTTAAACGGAAACTGCGTGACCCCAACACTCGATTAACCGTGCTGATAGAAGTTGATGGTTTAACCCAGCAAGTCACCGCTTACGGTTCAGTGAAGCTTGATTTAACCAGCAATGTGGACATGGTTGTTAGGAAAAGCGATTTTACTTCTGAGCGTACGTTGGCAGTGAAGGCGGATAAAGCGGCGGTTGACCTGCCAAGAGAGTTTATTGAGAAACTTAAAAACCCAAACCAGCAGGTTAAGATAACATTGACTTTAACTTAGGCTTAGTTACGCTTTCGTAGTTACTAAGTAATAAGTTAACAGTCCTGAGCCTACTGCAAACAACACCAGCCCCAAACTGATAAAAACATTAACGTTTAAGACAAGACCTAAACCGATAAAGGAAACAAACAGAATTAACAAGAAAACAGCAGCGTATTTTAAAAGAGCAAGTTTATCCAAACTTTTCACCTCTTACGGGTTCATCAGTCAGCCCGTCTTGTAATTTAGCTTCTGAGGAAGGGTGCTTTGAAAATTTGCTGTGAATTCTTCCAATCAAACCCGTGCTTGTTTTAAGAACAGGCGGTAAACCAACAAGGTCAGTAGTGGTAGCGATTAATCTTACCAGTAACGCGAAAGTGACTGCGTAAGGAAGAATCAATGTTGGCTGTGTGCTTATGCCTGTTAAAAGGAAAGCGTAAGCAGCCTCCTGCAAGCCAAGCCCAGCAAACGTGATTGGTACATACATGAATGCGGCTGTTAATGGACCCATAAACAGCATGTCAATCAAGGTTGGTTCAGTCATGCCTATAGCTTGTGCCAGCAGAAACAGGGATATTCCGCTGAAAGTTATGGAAGCTAACACGGAGACAATAGTTACTTTCAAAGAGCTGCGCAGCGCGGCCTTGTCGCTGGTGAACATTGAACGAACTTCCTGCAGTTTCTTAATCACGATGCCGACAAGAGGCAGTTTGCAGAGTTTTAGAAGCAGTCCAGAGAAATAGTTTGTCCAGACCAAAATGGTTAAGCCTATTCCGCAGGCAAGAAGCACCAGTATGCCCGCAATTAACGCGTTAGTCATTGTGGCGTCAATTATGCTGCTGGGTATGCGGGTTAAAAAGTAAAGAAGCGCAATTGTTGAGAAAGAGGCTTTTACGAAAAAGTTGCCTGCTCCAACCGCCATGACGCCCATTAAACCTTTCTCTATAGGCACCTTTTCAAGCTGGTTAAGCAGCACTGGAGTGGCGAAGTAGCCTGATTTGGCTGGGGTTACGTCGCTTAAGAGTTGTCCGCCAAAGTTTGCAAGGGTTGTTGCTTTAAAGGATGGCGCAGCGTTTAGGGATTTTAGGGCGCCGTGGAGTGCAAAGCTGATTGCAAATGATGAGAGTATAAAGAAGATTATTGATGTTGCAAGTATGGGTATGTTTGTGTTTGTTAGGATGTTTGCTGCTTGGGACAGGTTGACGTTTTGGAATAATAGGTAAAGTATTAAGATGCTGACAGCTGCTTGAACAGGGATAAGCAGGGTTCGTAAACGTTTAGAATTCAAATTTTTATTCTCCGACTAATTTTTTCTGCTAATTTGCCTAAATCGACCTTCAACAGGACAAAGGTGATAATTATAGTTAAAGCCACTGAAACTGCAATTGTAACTTCAGGGGACAACCATTCTGCAAACTGTTGCCCAGTCCAATACCCCAAAAACGCACCCGAAACAGTAATGACCAGTTTACCCAAAAAGTATGCAGTGAAAAACTTGTATGGACTATACTTGGTTAAGCCAAGGGGAATAACAATTGGGTCATCAGGAATAGGTGTAGTTGCAGCCGCAAACAAGAACAGAAAAGCCCAACGGTTAACCACCTTTGCGTCCGCCTGTAGCCGCTGTTGCCTTTGGGGGCTTAAACGTGTACTAATAACAAACGTTGTCAGGTAATGCACACTTTTTGCTAAAGCTGAACCAGTTGCAACCAAAAAACCAACCAGCACCAAAGTTGGAGCATCGGAGGCGCCAAGAATCACCGCCGCGTTAGATGCTATAAACAGCGTTGAAGGCCCAGCAAATGGAATTAAGCCGAACCCAAACGCTGTCGCGAAAATAATTAGCATCTCAATAAACGGTATCATTTTAAAGCCTCAATACTGTTTCAAGGTTTACATTTTGAGGATTTTATGGAAGACACGTATTATGATTCGTAATCCGAGACGTAACGCGTAGAACAGGATGCCGCAAGCAACCAATCCAATAGCCATTAGTCTGAGAAAGGTCAGGGTGCTTGAATCAAAGTTTGGTATCACTGATATTATGCCAAAGAGTGTGCCGCAGATTAGCATGAGTGCTTCTGGATGATCCATGGAGTATTCGAAGGCTGCTTCAAGTCTTTCCTGCAAGTTACTCATTTCCACCATTTTGTAACCGTGGTTGGTTATAGCTCTACCATTGAGAGTAAGTGTTTTAAACCTTGAAATCACCCGTAAAACCTCCTTTATGTTGCTTGTTAAACCAGCCCCTCAAGTACTGCATAACCAACAATGAAGTTGCAAGAAGAAACAAAGCCAAAAACGGCGCTGCCAACACGTCAGTTAACCAGTGAACATTGAGGTATATCCTGTCAAAACCTACCGCAACCGCTAAAGCTACTGTTAAGCCAGTCATGGCAATTTTTGGATGCAGACTTTTTATGGTTTGCCAGACAAAAAAAGTTAGTAGCCCAAAAAGCACAATAGTTGTTGTAACGTGCCCACTTGGGAAAGAGTATCCCGTCTCGACGATTAAGCCGTTTATGGGTCGTGGAGATGCAACTATTGATTTTAGGATGCTAAGCGCTACTGCGTCGGCGCCCATTACCCCTACAAGTAAGATCGCGTTTGTTTTGTATTTTTTATAAAACAGTACGGCTGCAATTGGCAAGCTGGCGACAAACAAGATGGTTGTGTCAAATACTTCTGAAACTGCTGTGGCTGCTTGAGTTAACCCGTTGCTTAACTGCAGGTTTGCTGCCCACAAGTTTACTGACTGATTTGCGTCAAAGAACGGGTTTTGCCAGAAAGCAAGAGGCACAAAGCAAGCTAAGGATAGAATTGAAATTACGATTAGTATATGTTGATTAGTTGACTTGGTTTTGCTGGTCAATTTTGTCACTGCATAAAGAGTTAAACCTGTTTGGTATAGCCCTACCAGAAAGAGTTGGAACTCTAAGACATAGAGTCATATTCAAAACACCAGTTCAATTCACCAAAAACAACGCTCTAAACCTGAACTAAGATATGGTAGGTTGAAGTATAATTGGCTAAAACTCGGGGAATCAACACTGACATACAGGCGCCAAGAACAAAACTGCTGTACCTAATTTATTCAGCGCCACACAGTAGAGTTCAGGCTGTCCCCGGAGTTAAATCGCAAATTTGTGCAGCGTTAGGCTACAAGTCTGATGGGCATTTTCACCATGACTGGAACTATCTTGTCGACGCGGGCATGATGGAAGAAAAAGAAGGCTACTTCACCGTGACTGAAGCGGGCAAAAAAGAGTTCGCATTCCAAACCACTGCGTCAAGGAGCAATCAGGTGTTGGCTGCAACAGGCATCATACTAATCGCCTGCACCTTGCTAATTGAGCTCAAGATTGCGCCTTTAGAAAGCGTTGCAGTTTTGGGTGTTGCCTTGATTTTTCTGGGCGCATTCTTCTCAATGGTTAACAAGAGCATTAGGCCAGAATTGCCGCTTAAAGCACGAATCCTACTCAAAGAACTAAAACATCGCTAAAGGATTTGGGCGTCCAAAACAACTTGCTGTTCATACGGCGCCGTTTCCCTGACGCCTCGGGCACATTGGAACGCCAAAACTTTTCTGCCCTGCTGCTCAACCAGACTTGAAAAACGCTTTTTAAGGTCATCGATTGTGTCAGGTTTGCGGATGAAACCGTAAAAATGCACCACTCCGCCCGAAGGCTTTAAGGTTTGGCATGCAGCGTCAACAAAATCAATTGCAGTTTCAGGCAAATTCATAATCACCCTATCCGCAACGCCACATAATTTTTCTTTTGCTAATTCTCTGGCGTCCCCAAGCAGCGGGTAAACCCTGTTTTCAACCCTGTTAACGCGAACGTTAATTTTGAGCAGTTCAACCGCGTCAGGATTAATGTCCACCGCGTACACTTTGGCTTCAGGGCACATTTTTGCGATTGGTATAGCAAAGGGTCCAACGCCCGCAAAAAGGTCTGCAACAACTTCGCCAGCCTTGACAAGCGCGGCTACACGGTGATGCTCTTGAGACAGTCTTGGAGAAAAATACGCTTTAGCAACGTCAACATGGTATTGGCAGCCGTATTCATGATAAACGGTTCGGGTTCTGTCTTCACCTGCGATGTGGGTGAGTTCTCGGACGCGGTAAACGCCGCTTATTGCTCCTGCCTTCGCGTGGACGCTTACAATGTTCTTGTGCGCTTTCAATATTGCTTGCCCGATAACGGTTTCATAGGCTTTTAGTTCTGTTGGGATTTCTATTATTGCTATGTCGCCGACCATGTCAAGAGAATGCGGAATTTTGGGATGCAGTTCAATGGGCAACAGTTTTTCGAGATTTTGGGTTAGGGTTTCTTCGGCAGGGCGTTTCTGCGTGAAATCTTCGGTAGCTAACTCTAATTGGGGCACAGTTTCTGTCAACTGAACCAACTCGTTTTCGCTGGGCTGCCTAACCAATGGTATCCAGATTTGGCTGTCTTGCCTTTGAATCAGCAGAGCCTTATCTACCAGTTCAAGCTTGTGAACTAAAGAGACAGCTTTTTCGCCTAAACTTTTGGGCACTTTAAGGCAAACCACGCGTGGCATAAACGGTCAGGTTTTCTCTATCCGAAACAAGTTATTTACTTTTTCAATACTAAACCGAGTGTTCAGCATGGTTTCCATAAGCCAAATGTTAGCTTCAATATGCTCGGAAAGGCAACGCGTGTAGAAAACTGATTTGCCCTCTGCCAACGCCATGTACGGAATAAGCATGTCAGCCAAAAACACGTCAACAGTTGGCTTAGCCTTCAATTCTGTAACCAGTTTTTCTGCAGCTTCCTTTCCCACGGCTTCGCTGGATTTACGCAGTTCCCCAAGCGCATCTGCCCCCACAAGAACGCTGGTGTCTGTTTCAGCCCAAAGTGCGATTGAGCTGCCTTTTTGGCAGGGGTTTGACTGGTCATTTACGATTTGGATTTGGCTTTGGTAACCGTTCTGGTTTAGGGTTTCTTGTGCTGCTTTGGCTTGGCGCTCTGCGACTTGACGGTCTGAAAGGAAAGTGCAGACGGAAACCCCGTTTACCGTTTTGAGTTTGCCAAAACTGTCCAGTTGAATGGGTTTCACGGGGGCGGGTTTTACTGTCATTATTACTTCACCCATACCTTTTGGGTAGTAACCGTACTTGTGCACGGTAATTTCAGCGTCTACACCCATTTTGCGCAGAGTTGGAAGCAAAACGAAGCGGAGGTAGTTGATGGCTGGAGCATGCGTGGTGTCAGTTCCACCCTTGTTAACATTCAGCTTCACAGCATTTTTGGCAAACGTGCAGATTGGAAGCACCGCCATCAAAAGCATGGGAATACTGCCTGCGGTTTCAATTTCAGCCTCAACATTGCCACCTTCAATCGTGTTTGGCGTAAACCAAAGCTCTTTAGAAGCAAGTTTAGCCCCTTCAACTTTGGCGTTACACAGTTTCGCCGCAGTTAAGACCGCTTCTAGATGCTGTCGTTTTAGCCCGGGCTGGGGTCTGCTCTGGCGGATGTTGCAGATGTGCATGGGCTGCTGAGTAATCGCCGACAACGCAACGGATAAGCGCAGGATTGTGCCGCTACCGCTTTTCTGACTACCATCAATCTCAAACATACAATTTCTTCTATATGGTTACAGGTTAAAAAACCATCAAGCCAAAAGGGTAAATGACATTGCAACTTGTGGCAAATTGCACAACCGCTTTAATCTAAAAAATGTTCATGAAAGAGCAAGATAACATGAACGGTAGGGAGCTGGTAATTGGTGTTAGATAGCGTTTTGTTCAAAATAGTGATTGTTTAGGGGTTGTTTTTTTGTATTTTTTGGGCGTTGTGGGTGTAGAGGCTTTTTTTGATTAGTGTTATTACTGTTTCGTTGTTGTTTTTTAGGTTGTTGTCTATTTTGTATTTGAGGACGTCTTTCCAGATGTCGTCGTTTATGTCTAGGATTAATTTTTTGGGCATGTTAATGGTCGCTAATGGTTATTAATGGAAAGATTTATGAACTTTTTTTAACAATCATTAACAATAATTAATAATCATTAATATGGAGTGAAAAAAGATGAACACACAACAACTCACAAGTACCCATACCCGTGATCCAACTTACCCAAAAAAACAAAAACAACAATACACCGAAAAAAATCCCGAACCTTCACGAGATGAAAAAAAATTGGCAGATGCGGCTGATTCTGATGTGCTTTTGAATCGTTATGAGCTTGAGCGGATGTTGCAGAAGGCGCGGTTGGAGGGTGCTATTGGCTACATTACTTTTCTTTTTCAGGTTTTGGATGAAAAGAAAATCAGAACCTTAGATGAACTTGACCAGACGGTTCGGAATGACTGGGGTTGTGCATGCAGCGCTGCAGGAGCGTTGATGATGGAGACCCTGCTGTTTGACGGGTACGGCAACGGTTTAATGGCAAACATACCGTCTCAAGAAAAACAGGAACCAGAAAAACAGTTTAACAAGCAATAACAGACCCCGTTTTTGACAAAGGTTCAGGCAGTTGGTTCGCTTACCTTTAGACGACTTTCAGCCATAAACTCAAGTTCCAAAACAACTGCTTGTGGCAGTTTGCAAACAATGCCAACAACCCGCCCCGTAAACAGAACCCAAAACACAAACGCCCCCGCAACCTGTTGGTTGTTGTTGTGCTAAGGGCTTCTGCGGCAACAACTTCTAAGTAAATCAGCTTATAGACAAGTTTTTACAAACAAAATTAATAAGCGTTAGAGCTATTTTTTTAGGGTTTGAGGAGCAGTAGCGTGAGTAGTGATAAAGAGAAGCTTAACCAGCTAGCCGCAAGAGTTGACGAGCTTTTAGTAGCCGTGAATAAGGTTTCTGAAGAGTTACGGTCAATTTCAGCATCCTTAAAGCTTCTTTCAGTTGGACAAGTACAACCCCAACCAGTCTCAGCACCTAAACCATCAGCACCCACGCCTAAAGCAGCCTACACGCCACCGCAAACAGCAACACCCACACCAGCCCCCACCGCATCATCAACACCATCCACAGGCTCAAAGCTGCGTTCACTTGAAGACGTCCGCATGTCCTTCCCAGAAGAACTCGAAGCCCGCCTTGGCTTTGAAGACAAAAGCGAATACATCACAATCAAACCCAAACAGTTCCTTGGCAGCGACAACTTCGCAAAAATCGCCTCAGCAGTCCGAGGAATGGGCGGCGAATACATCAGCGCAGGAAAAGACAGCCATTTCCGAGTGCCAAAGAAAAAACCCAACGCTTAAACTTACGTCAGTTTTTTTCCGATTTCTAAGGCTTGGTTGAGGATTTGAGGTTGCTGTACAACTTCAGCCCACTCAGAAGCAGTTGGCAACAAAACATTAACCAACTCGATTTCTAAATACTTCAAAGACAACTTAAACATGTCAACAGTTAAGCTGCAGGCTTCTGCGCCCTCCTCTGAGGGAACCACCAAAACAGCCTTTTTGCCCGCAAGCTTCTTTGAAGCAATAAAGGGGCGCAACCTGTCGATTAACAGTTTCATCTTTGCTGAAGGACCATACCAGTACAGGGGTGTTCCAAAAACGATTACGTCGGTTTCTTCAAGTTTAGGGTAAAGCTGCTGCATGTCATCCTTAACGGGGCATCTAAGGCTGCCTTTTTTGCAGGCTTTGCAGTCTATGCAGGGTTTGATATCTAAAGGGTAAAGGTACACTTTTTCTGTTAAATACCCATTGCCGTCTGCGCCTTTTAGGATTGAAGTTACAAGCAAGTCAGTGTTACTTTCCACTCGTGGACTTCCAATTAAACCAAGAACCTTCACGCTTAACCCTCAAAAGAAACGTTCCAAACAAACATTTAACCGTTAACCAAAAACAAACTAAACTATACTAAAACCTAAAAACTCGCCCTTAAACTCTTCAAAAGCTACCTCAAAAACTTCAACTTTAGCAAAAGATGGCCCATGACGACAGTAATCCACAACTTCCCTAACAGCCTCGTCCTCGCCTTCAAAAACCGCTTCAACCCGCCCATCCGCCAAATTGCATACCC
This sequence comes from Bathyarchaeia archaeon, assembly GCA_042296865.1. Lineage (GTDB taxonomy): Archaea > Thermoproteota > Bathyarchaeia > Bathyarchaeales > Bathycorpusculaceae > Bathycorpusculum. The sequence continues at coordinate 1,763,398 of CP170178.1, forward strand.
AACCCGAAACGCCACGACTTTGAGCTTGCCGTTTAGCGTTTTGTCTAAAAAAGACGCCTTGAACCCTGCCCGTTACGTAAATGTGTGCTCTAGTTTTTGGCATATAGGGTTCCTTGCTACTGCTTTATTTTAATACATTTGTTGATGCTCTATTTTTTCTCCAACGGAGTAAAGAAAAAGCGCCGCCGTGGTTGGTCCAACGCGGTCGAAGGTGTCTTCCAGCTTTTTTAGGATGTTTTGGTAATTGTTTGACTTGTCAAGACTGTCTAAGAAGGCTCTAAAAGAACCATACTGACGGATGATTTGTTGGAATTTTTTGGCGTTTTCTATTATGGCGTGTATCTTGTACTTGTTTCTGATTACTCCTTTATCGTTAAGTAAACGGTTTACGTCGTCCTCGGTAAAAGCGGCTATTTTGTTAACGTTAAAACCGCAGAAGGCAGGGTTAATTGTTGACCACTTCTTTTCAACACGCCAGTTTAAGCCTGTTTGAAAAATTATTCTGCACATGTTCTCAAAATAGCAGTCGTCGCTGCTGGGGCGGCTGTTTCGGTACCACCATTGCGGCGTCGATGGGGCTTGTGTTTCTTGAATACTCATTTTTATTCAGCAACCTTAAAAATATTCTTTAAAATAAGCAGTTGTGATGGCATGGCAACAGTAACATTTTCATTTTAACTTACCCCTGCCCTGACGATAACAGTCGCTTCTAAACAGGGCTTATAAGCGCCTTTGGCTGATGCACAAATCGTGAAGAGTCATGTACAAGAGAGATGCTGGAAAACTACTGGTTTACGAGTCAACAGGATTGTCTTCAAAGGAACGCCTAGAATCCGTTAAAACCGCTGCACAACAAACCGCTAAACGCCTTAACATGGAGTTCGGTATCGTGAAATTTGCTAAAACGGATGCTCCACTTTACGTTTACTATGAAGGCTGTGACGGTGAAGCTGTTCCTTTGTATTGTGATGAAGGAAAAAGGTCTGGTTTGGAAGAAATCAGTTCTGCCTTACGTAACATGATGTTTGTGCTTTCGTTTCATCCACGGCAAAGTGGGTTGCGGCAGTTGCGAAGTGAAATCGTTAAACTTTCATGAAGCGAATTGACTGATTTTCCAGTTTTACTTCGTAGACTTGGTTTACGTCAAAGGTTATGCCTAAACTGTCGTATTCTTGCTCTGTTAGGAACAAGATGATTTTTGGTGTGGCAAGTTGTTGGCGTTGTGGCAGAAAGGGCATTTGCTGTTGAAGCGCCTGCATGATGTCTTGCGCCATTTTTGCTTCGTCTGTTTGGGGTCTTAACACGTAGGGGTTTACTTCCCGTTCTTCAAGAAGCTCGATTCTTTTGCCCAAGTTTCCGTCTACGTCGCGGGTTGATTCAATTTTGTTAACTCTAACGCGGAACATAACCTTTCACTCTTAAGAAAACAATCTGATGTCTTGAATTTAATGTTTCTTACAGAAACGATAAGCCACTTACCCAACAAAACCTGACAAGCTTAAGGTAGCTTCATGTTTTACTTTTTTAGCATGCTTTTGGCTTGAAAAAACGTCATTAGCACCCTACCCCCCTATAGGTTTTCTGCAATGATTGAATATTAGGATACAAATAGTCAGGTTCTGAGCACTACTTTTACGAGAAGAGAAAAGTAGGCTGCCGTTAATTGGGTTATTATTGAAGAAAAAAGAGTTGGAAATACTTATTATTGAGCCTTGCTTATTGCCTGTATCGGAAGGAATTAAACTTGAGTGACGAATTATCAAAATTACCTCCTAACGTTCAAGAAAGACTGCTCAGACTCCAGCAGCTACAGCAAACCCTGCAGTCCATCATGGCTCAGAAACAGCAGGTTGAAATGGAGAAAAGCGAAGTAGAACAAACACTCGCTGAAATGGCAAAAACCGCTGACGACGCAGTAATCTACAAAGCAATCGGTTCACTTTTGGTAAAAACTGACAAAGCAAAAGTCGCCGCAGACTTAACCGACCGCAAAGACCTCTTAGTCACACGCAGCACCGTCATTACAAAGCAGGAAGAACGCATACGCAGCCAAGTCAAAGAGACACAAACTAAACTTCAAGAAGAAATAAACCCCTCAGCGGGTCAACAGTAAACTTTCTTTTTAGGTGACATGTTTCTTGGTAGAGCTGGGTTTACCCGAGCTAACTACCGAACAAGTTGAATTGTTATGTGCAACGGCTGAAGATGCTGCACGTAAATACATTCAAACTAAGATTGGCTCTAAAATGGTTGACCGGTTAGATATTGCTGTGGAAGCGCAGGGAACTAAACCTGTTGATTTAAGCGTAGAAATAGATCTTGTATTAAACAAAGCCGCCAAAGATGTTGACGCTGACGCGTTAGTGAAAGAAGCAGTCGCCCAAGCACATTTGGCAAGTGAAAACTTTTTGAGAAAACTTGTATGACTATTAACCAAATTGTAGACATTTTAAAACAGCAACAAGCCACGTTTGTACTGTTGTTATGCCATAAAAGTGCAGATGCAGACGCGGTATGTTCAGCTTACGCTTTTCAAGGCTTACTTAAACGGTACATGCCTGATTTAGTAGTAGAAATTGGAGCACCCCAAGGAATTAACAAACCTACTAAACAGTTGCTTGAAAGCCTCCCCATCACTGTTAACCTGAAACCCAACATTGAATCCGCAAGCGTTCTTTTCCTTATTGACATGAACACCGTTGAACAGCTTGACGAAGTTGTTAACCGCCTAAAAGCCTCAAGTGCACCTATAATAATTATTGACCATCACGCGCCCAGTCCAGACACCGAGCAAATCTGCAAATTTTGCATAATAAACGAGAAAGCAGCCGCAACCTGCGAAATAGTCTATGACATGTACCAGCAGGCTGGTGTTCAACTTAGCCTAAATGAAGCTAAAGCTCTCTTCACTGGCATAGCTTTTGACACTCGCCACTTCGCCTTGGGTGACTCGGACACTTTCAGAATCGCTGGCGGATTAGTAAATGCAGGTGTAGACGCTCAGGCAATGCTTGCCTTATTCTCTAACCCGATTGACAATTCTGAACGGCTTGCTAAACTTAAAGCTTGTAAAAGAGCAAAAATAGTTAAAATCGGTGAATGGATAATTGCCCTGTCCCACGTTAGCGCTTATCAAGCTTCAGCCGCCAAATCCCTTGTAGATTTAGGCGCACACATGGCAGCTGTCGCCGGGAAAAAAGAGGGCAAACTTGAAGTCAGTCTGCGTTGCAACCGTGACTTTAGCGAAAAAGCCTGCATTCATCTTGGAAAAGACATTGCTATGCCTATGGGAGAAAGCCTTGGAGGCGTTGGCGGCGGTCACGCAATGGCTGCAGGGGTAAACGCGGAAGGCGAAATAGATGACGCGTTGGATAAGTGTCTTAAGCTTTTGAAGGACAAAATACTCACTAATGCGTAGCTACGCTTAAATGAAGCCATGTTGCGCTTATTGTCTAGCAGGCACAAGTGCGATGGCGATAATCGAAATAAACGATCTCGTGTACACGTATCCTGGAGCGTCTAAACCGTCGATTGACGGTGTTTCTCTTAAGATAGAGAAGGGCGAATTTGTGCTTATCACTGGTCCAAGCGGTTGCGGTAAAACATCGCTTTGTCGAACCTTTAACGGGCTTGTGCCACACTTCTACCAAGGCGAACTTAAAGGTCAAATCACCGTAGCCGGTCAAGACATTACCGGAAAACAAACCTTTGACATGGCAAAACATGTTGGTCTAGTTTTTCAGAATCCTGAAAACCAGCTTTTCGCATTAAGTGTAGAAAAAGATGTTGCGTTTGGCTTAGAAAACTTGGGTATGCCTCGTGAAGAAATGCGTAAACGTGTGGATTGGGCACTTAACTTAACGGGCATTTATGATTTGCGTGAACGGTCTCCGCATGAAGTTTCAGGTGGTCAGCAGCAGCGGGTAGCAATCGCGTCTGTGTTGGCGATGCAACCTGAAATTATCGTTTTGGATGAGCCTACCTCTTTTCTTGACCCTTTAAGTGCAGAAAAAATCTTTGAGGTTATTTACAAACTCAATCAAGAACAGGGCATAACAGTTGTGCTGGTTGAGCACCGACTGGATTTAACCGCGAAATACACTAACCATCTTGTCGTGATGGATAAGGGTAAAATTCGTCTTGAAGGAAACCCCCGAGACATCCTTTACAATGAAGAAACCATCGATATCGGTGTAGGTATCCCTAAAGCGACATTGCTCTACAAGAAGTTACAAAAGGCTGGCTTTAACGTTAACAAACAAACGCCTCTATGTTCAGAGGAACTTGCAAACCAACTTTTGGAGGCGCTACATAAATGATTGTCATCGAAGACATTCATTACTCATACGCAAGCAACATTGAAGCCCTAAAAGGCGTATCCTTAACCATCAAAGACGGCGAGTTCATCGCAATCATGGGACAAAACGGCGCTGGAAAAACCACTTTCATCAAACACTTCAACGGACTACTCAAACCCTCCATGGGCACGGTTCGAATAAACGGAGTTGAAACCACAAAAACCAGCGTTGCAGCCCTCGCAAGAAACGTCGGCTTTGTCTTCCAGAACCCTGACAATCAACTTTTCAGCGAAACCGTCGAGGATGAAATTGGCTTTGCCTTGAAAAACTTTGGTTTTGAAAAAGAAAAAATTGAGGAACGAGTAACGTGGGCGCTTGATTTGCTTTCACTTGTGCAGTACCGTAAGACTTCGCCGTTTCTACTTAGTGGTGGTGAACGTAAACGTGTTGCGTTAGCTTCCGTGTTGGCTTGGGACCCTGAAACTTTGGTGCTTGATGAACCCACTATTGGGCAAGACCATGAGCAGAAAGAGAAGCTGCGCCAGTTTGTTATGCAACTGCAGACAAAAAAGAAAACCGTTGTTATGGTTACTCATGATGTGGAGTTTGTGGCTGAATGCAACCCGCGGGTTATTTTGATGAGGGGCGGCAAAATTGTTGCTGACGGAATAGCTAAAGACATTTTAACTAACCCTAAACTGCTTGCTGAATCATCAATTGTGCTTCCGCAAATCGCGCAGGTTTTCAGTAAACTCGCGCCTTTAGGTTTGCCTTCTGACATTATTGATATTGACGAAGCCGAAACCGCAATTCTTCAGAAAGCTAAGGAGGCAAAACGTAGATGAGCGTTTTTGACGGCTTAAAATTCCGCAAAGTCTACTCGCCCATTCACAATTTGGATCCAAGAATCAAATTCGTCTACGTTATAGCCATCTTTATCAGTGCAATTTTATTCTACCAGATACTGCCGCTTGCAATCCTGTTCTTGATGCAGTTGCCTTTCGTGTTTTTGGCGCGGGTTCAAAAGCAGTGGGTTCGGTCGCTGCGTGGCGCGGCTTTTCTTGCAGGCTTTATTTTCGCAATTAATATTCTTACCACTTTCTTAACAAACAATTACACTATAACTGTTCCACAATTTGAAGCTGCCATAGCAATGACCTTGCGGTTTGTTGTGCTGGTTGAATCTTTCTCAGTGTTCTTCCTTACAACCTCGCCTGACCATTTGGGTTTGGCTTTGGAGCAGTCGCGGGTGCCATACGAGTTCGCGTTCGCCTTCACCACTGCAGTCCGTTTCGTGCCAGTCCTTGCTGAGGAAGCCCAAACCATCATGGACGCACAGAAAGCCCGCGGCTTAGAACTGGAAAAAGGCAGCATTCTTAAACGCATCAGAAACTACATCCCCATCCTTATTCCACTCATCGTTAGCGCTATTCGCCGAAGCTTGGAACTTGCGGAAGCGATGGAGTCAAGAGCTTGGGGCGCCACAAAGAAACGCACAAACCTGTACCTGCTTAAACTGCACAAGGGCGACTTCATCTTAATCGGTATAACCGCACTCGTGCTGGCAGTGACCTTTTACGTGTGGCTTTTTGTGCCGATACCGCCAATAAGCAGCTTCTTCTAAACCATTTTCTTCGGGTTTTCAACATACTAATGAGCGCTTTTTCAGTCAATAGCACCTACCCCCCTTAGTGATTTGCAGTTTTCATGATGCTTTTGGGTTGTTTCTGCGGTAATGGCTTTTGCGGTTTTCGAGAGGCGGCGTTTTTTGGCTAGGTGTTCTGTAGGGTAGGGCTCTTTGTTTCTACCTACCCCCTATAGGTTACTGCATAGAATAACTATTAGGATCCTAATTAGGTTGGTTTACTTTTTAAAGCAACAGAAAAGCACTGAAACTATCACTTGAAATCACCTAACAGCCAAAATAGCAGTAAAACGCTCCCTATAAACAATTTTACGCCTAAAAAAGACATATTCAAAAAACGTTTCTAAAACATACAATCAATCGTAAGAACAAAATCAACACAAAAATCCAACTTACTAATGAACAGAGTCCCAACCACACAAACCTACCTCCCTATAGGTTTCAACATAGAACCTCTAATAGGCACCAAATAAGTTAGTGTACGTTTGTTATTTTGTTGCCGTGAGTTTGTTTGTGGTTTTTGGGTACTGATTGTTAACCCATATACCTTATTAAGACTTAATACACCGTTTACTTGTACAACACACAGATAGTTCACCAAAGGAGGGTAAGGAGTACGAAGAAGGCTAAACCACCAGAAGCTCCAACAATAGAAACCCCAGCGGAGCCCATAGCCATCGTAAACTCTGAAGCCTCAAGGCGGCCAACAGTTTTCCAAGAAGTCTATCCCCTGCAGGAACCCTACGTTTACGCGGCAATCGTCCGTGAAAAAGACACCCAAAAAATCCGTTACGAAATCATCGAACCCACCCTCAACCCAGAAGAAGCAAAGTACCTAAAAGAAGTCAAAAGCATCCTAATGGAAGTACTAAACGTAAACCTAAAAGAACTCAACTCAAAAGACAAAGCCGAAACATACCTTAAAGACAAAATCATTGAAACCGTCAAAAAATACCACATAAAAATTCCCAAAGAAGCCGTCGACAAACTTAGCTACTACATTATCCGCGACTTTGTGGGTTACGGCAGAATTGACCCGCTCATGAAAGACCAGATGATTGAAGACATCTCAACCGACGGCGTAAACATCCCCATTTACGTTTGGCACCGACTATACGAATCCTTGCCGACAAACATCCAGTTTAACGACGCTCAAGAACTTGACAATTTCGTAATTCGACTCGCGTACTTGGCGGGCAAAAACGTTTCCATTGCAGCGCCCATTTTGGATGCGTCACTTCCAGAGGGCAGCCGTATCCAGTTAACTTACGGTAAAGAAGTTACTAAACGAGGCTCAACCTTCACTATTAGACGGTTTAAAGCTGACCCGTTAACCATTTCCGATTTAATCGAGTTTAACACGATTTCTTCAGAAATGGCAGCGTATCTTTGGTTTCTTATCGAAAACAAAGCGTCCGTTATGGTTGCAGGCGGCATCGCATGTGGAAAAACAACCATACTCAACTGCCTTTCCATGTTTATCAAGCCAGAAATGAAAATAGTCAGCGTAGAAGACACCCAAGAAATTAATCTGCCACACGAAAACTGGATACCCTCCGTTGTCCGTGCAGGCTTCAAAGCTGACGAACGGCACACCAGCACAATCACACTTTACGATTTGCTACGGGCGGCGGTGCGTCAAAGACCAGACTACATCATCGTCGGCGAAGTCAGGGGCGATGAAGCATACACCCTGTTTCAGGCTATGGCAACTGGCCATTTGGGCATGTGTACTATTCACGCTGAATCTGTTGAAGCCGTTATTCGCAGGCTTGAATCCGAACCTATGAACATTCCAAAAACGTTGGTGGCAATGACTAATGTGGTGTTGGTTATGGAACGCACAGAAATTAACGGTAAACCAGCACGCCGAGTCAACGTCGCCGCAGAAGTCAACGGTATAGACCCAAAAATTAATGACATAACAACCCAAGAAGTCTTCTGCTATAACAAACTCAAAGACGCCTTCACGTTTTTAGGCCAAAGCAGTCTACTTGAAAAGAACGCTAAAAAACTTGGGTTACCTCAAGAAGCTTTAACTCGCGAGTTAGACTCTCGACGGGCAGTGCTGGAATGGATGGTTAAAGAAGGCATCCGTAAACACAGTGACGTTGCAAACGTTATCCGAGAATACTATGCTAACCCGAAACGGGTGGTTCAAAAGGCAAGGATGGGTTTAACGTGACGGGGCAAAGCAAGTTTAGAACGTTAATTGAAGGTTTAACAGAAAAGTTTGACAACCTCCAAAAACCCGCCCCAGACAAAACTAAAAACCAAACCGAAACCGTAGCTAACCAGTTGGAGAAGCCTTCAGCGTACGCATACGGCTTAATTGGACAGAAAACAGGCAAGTTCATGCCACTTTTCGAAGGCTTAGACAAAAGCATAGCCAAATCAGGCTTAAAAATCAACTTCAAAGCCTACATCAGTTTAACCCTGTTTGGGTCACTTCTGATTGTTTTGCCTGTGTCAATTGTTTTGCCGCTTGTAATGTTTTACGTTTTCCACATGACACTCTTTTCAGTGCTCCTGTTCGGCGTAGGCGGCTCTTTGCTTGCTTGGGCAGTTGCGGTTTTCGCGTTCTATTTTTATCCAAGTTACCTCGCTGACAAACGCAAACGAGAAATCGAAGACGAAATGCCGTTTCTAACTGGTTACATGTCAATTCTTGCAAGCGCCGGCGTGCCACCTGAACGCATGTTTGAATCCATCTCAGCGTTAGACACGCCTTTGGCAGCCTCGTTTGAAGCAAAAGAAATCGTTCGAGACGTTAACCTGTTTGGGCTTGACATTGTTTCGGCGCTTGAGAAAACCTCAGCAAGAACCCCGTCTGAAAAACTAAAAAACGTTCTTGAAGGCGTAATTTCAACGATTCACTCGGGCAGCAATCTTGGAGCGTTTCTGCGTGCGCGTTTCAAGGTGGCGATGAGGCTTAAACGGTTAAGTCTAAAAAAATATTCCGACAATTTGTCTGTGCTTTCAGAGCTTTATGTAGCCATACTGCTCACTGGACCACTCTTGTTAGCGATTATGGTGTCGGTTATGTCGGTTATGGGCGGCGGAACCATCGGCATTTTCAGTCCAGAAGCACTTCTAACCCTGTTAACATTTATTGGAATCCCCGTTTGCGCATTAATCTTCCTTGTAATACTTGATTCAGTTTCGCCTAAATGGTAAAAGGAGCAAAAAATGCCTAAAATAAACCAGAAAATTAAGCAAGCCACGTTAGCTGTGTCGGTTTTGGCAGCTTTAGCTCTGTCAGTTTTTGGGTACCTGTTTTTTGGTGTCGGAGCATTAGACGATTTTGTCTTCTTTAGTATCGTTTTAGCGGTTACGCCCTTTGCAGTGTTGGATTATGTCGATTACAGTTGGCGAAAAAAGGTTGACGCTCAACTGCCGGAGCTGTTTCGAAGCATTGTTCAAGCTCAAGAAACAGGCATGACCCTGCCGCAAGCACTTGAAGAAGCAGCTAAACGGGATTATGGACCGTTAACGGGGGAGCTTCGTAAGATGACGGTTCAAATTTCTTGGGGCGCCAGTTTCGAGCAGGCGCTGCAGGCGTTTGGGAAACGTGTCGGAACCGTTTTGACTTTGCGCACTGTGCCAATGATTATTGAAGCTGGACGTTCAGGCGGTCATGTTGAGAAAGTGTTTGAACCCATGGGCAGCTTCATACAAACCACGCTTCTGCTGGAAAAAGAACGTAAAACCCAAACGCGCCCATACATAGCAATAATTTACGTGGCCCTGTTTGTGTTTCTTTTCACTGTTGCCATTTTGTTTAAAACCTTCTTTACAGGCGTTGATGGCTTGTCGCTTTTTAATGCTGATGCAAGTTCAGCGGCGGATTTGAAAGCGGTTTTTCTGCATTTGTCGCTTGTTCAGGGCTTCTTTGGCGGTTTAGTCGCTGGCAAAATGGGTGAAGGCTCCATCTCTGCAGGGTTAAAGCATAGTGTGTTGATGATGTTGATGAGTTACTTAACGATAACATTTTTCCTGTGAGGCAAAAATATGAAACCCTTTAAACGGTTGCTGCATGATAAACGTGCCATTTCGGCGGTGCTTAGTCACTTGTTGCTTACGGTAGTTGCTGTCGCGTTAATGGCAATTGCAACTTCAGCAACTTATGTCATAACCACTGACCTAAGGCAGAACATGGGGGAACGTGTTGCAGTGGAAGATGTCTGGTTTAACTCGGCAACCGAAACCGTTGATTTGTACCTTAATAATGTTGGAAAAGTTGACGTGCAAATCACCGCGGTTTACGTTAATCATGTAAGCCAGCCGTATCCAGCTTTTAGCCTTAAAGTTGGTGAAGAAGACAAATTGCAGGTTTATTTTGACGGTTGGGACACCGGCGAAGTATACTATATTGACATCCTAACAAGCAGAGGTAACCATATTGCAGCAGACTATAAAGCACCTTAAAACGTTCAGGAACCAGAAACAGGGCATAAGCACTGTGATAGTGGTAATGCTGAGCCTCGCTTTGATGGTTACCGTGGTTGGAAACATGGTGCTGTGGAGTTACCAAATGAACGATTTAGACATGCAACGCATGCAAGAAACAGTCAACCTAAAAAACGTCACCCCAGCTGAAGATTCAACAAGTTTTGAAATTAAAAACAGTGGACCAAACGGCGTACATATAGTTGCAGTCTGGATAATTAACTCCTCAAATCATCAACGTTACCCTGTAGACTTTTTCCTTAACCCAGGAGAAACCGAAACTTGCACACAAAAAGGCATAAGCCTGCCAAACGATTACACGGTTGTAAAAATTGTTACAGAAAGAGGCAACACAGCCGTTTACTCGCCAGTTTAAGGCAGATTCATTTTTTCCTTTAAAGCGTTAACGGCTTCGTCAGGGTTCTTGGCTTCAACAGCTTGGATGTTGTAGAGTTCAGCCATCTTTTTAGCGTTCTCATTAAGCTTAGGCACCGCGATAAGATACGCTTTTTCTGGAGAAACATCAAAAACCTTGGCAAACAAAGCAATTAGAGGCTGCTCAGAAACGCTGTTTTCGGCGGTTGCAATGTCAATTACTGTTTTTCTTGAGGCATCCGAGTTGTAGGCGACTATGTCGAAAGTGTGGTTGGCGCCTGATTTGCCTTTAACCACTGCGGAGGCTTCAACTTGCAAGCCTTTTTTAGCAAGCAAACTACTTACGGCTGATGATAGGTACCAGTTAAGTGATGACTCAGCTTTAATGTCGGCTTTTAAAATGTAAGTGTACACGTCATCGATTACTGCTTCTTCAAAATTGGATATTTCATGGCAGTCTTTGCAGTAATGCTCTGGAACTGGAATGTCAAAGCTTTTGTTGCAGTCCTTGCAGGAGCACCATACACCGGCTTTTCGGTAGTCTCCGTCAAGTTTTTTTAGTTCTTGGCGGCATTTGGGGCAGACTAGTTTGCCGTTTTGCTGAAACTTGGTTTCCAGATCCATGTAGCCGCATTTTATGTGTTCAATTAGGCTGCTTTTTTGGATGTTAAATGATTTGCAGAAGGGGCAGCAGTACCTGAAGGTTAGGTTGTGTGATTGGCAATTGGGGCATGAAATGGTTTTGTCAAAGATTTTCTTTTCAAGAATTCCTAATTCGGTTAGCTTGTTTAGGAAGGGTTGAACTTGTGTTTTGTCACCCAAGATGTCTTCAATAAGAGGGTAATGGTAACCTGCACGTAGAGAATATGCGGGTTCTAAACTGTTTATTTGGCCGTTAACAAACTTGCTTAGTAACGCCTGTACATTATAATCGCCGTTAATCGAAGTTACCGTTTTTTTTTCGCTGTCAACCATTTTTTAACCTATTTTTTGGTAGTTTACATGATTCTGCTGATTTAGTGTGGGATTACTTTTCATGTACACTGTTTTAAGTTTTTCTTACATGGACGAGTCGAAAGATGTACATACAAGCCATTTTCTGTTATACAGGTGTTTAGCAAGGTGCGGGTTTGCTGTTTGAACGCACGTTTTATTTGCCAAATACCCTACTTCTATCTTTTGAAGTTAAACAGTAGTAAAATATAGCCTTTAAGGTGCCACAATTCATATCAAAACTCAACTTTAAACTATGAAAAAGCTATATTACAAAAGCGACTTTCTATCGTGCAAGGAATTTTACATGGCAGAGCAAACCCGATTCGGCCCAGCAGGCGTACCCCCAACATTTAGGCTGTTAAAAGCAAAAATGCATGACGTTCCCGGACTGCTACGAGAAGAAGGTCTTGACGCTTTCGAGTACCAAGCATCTCGTTGGGGTGCTAAACCGCAAATAAAACAGGAAGAAGCAGAAAAACTCGGCGCCCAAGCAAAAAAGCATGATGTACGCTTAAGCATCCACGGTTCATACTTCATTAACCTAGCCGGAAAAGACGATGTTATTCAAGCCAGCAAAGACCGCTTAATTGCGGGAGCTACAGCGGCAGACTGGATGGGGGCTTACGTCATCGTTTTTCATGCGGGTTTTTACGGTAAATTTGAGAAGAGTTACGCTTTTAAAGGCTGCATTAAAGCCCTAAAAGAAGTAAGCCAAACCATCAAAGACATGGGTTTAAAAGTTAAGCTTGGCCCAGAAACCATGGGCAGAAAATTCCAGGTTGGCAGCATCGACGAAATCATGACATTTTGTCAAGAGGTTGAAGGCACACAACTCGTGGTTGACTGGGGGCATCTGCATGCAAGAAACTTGGGGGCTTTTAGAAAGGTTGATGATGTTCGTGCCGTCGCCGAAAAAATTGAAGCAACCCTTGGCACTGACGTGCTGCGTAGTATGCATTGTCATTTTTCTAAAATAGAGTTTTCAAGTCAAGGCGAACGCAAACATCACACCTTAGATGAACCCCGGTATGGACCTGAGTTTGAGCTGCTTGCCAAGGTTCTGGTTGATTTTAAGATGCATCCAACCATGATTTGTGAGTCGCCTATTTTGGATATTGACGCGTTAAGGATGCAGAAAATCTTAAGGCAAGTACTTGAAGGCAAAGACGTGAAAACCAGTGGACAGCAGAAACTAGGCTAACGCTTTTTTGGATAACGTTTTAAGGTTGAGGTTTCAATTGGTTGTTTGGAGTTGCTGTAATGTCTACAGGCAGAAAACTTGTTGATGCCAAAATTATTAACCTTACACCAGACAACATTGCGGATTACGGCGTCTGCGGTTACAAGGACGTCAAGAAACAGTTAGAGTTACGGCGAAAAATTGACTGGTTTAAAACCTATTACCCTAAAGGGTTAAGAATCAAAGCTGTTCTTGCCGATAAAGGCGGCTATCAGGGCATGCTTGAATACATACCTGGAAAGTATGCTCACCGGCCAGTTGACGCTGACGGTTACATGTTTATTCACTGTATCTTTGCAGGATTCAAAAATGAGTATAAACACAGAGGTTACGCTTCAGCATTAATAGAGGAATGCATCAACGAAGCCAAAACTGCAGGCATGAAAGGCGTTGCTGTTGTCACCCGAAAAGGCCCATTTATGGCTAAAAAGGACATTTTCATAAAGAAAGGCTTCCACGTGGTTGATGTGGCTCAGCCTGATTTTGAATTGTTGGCTTTAAAATTTGACACGCAAGCTGAAAGCCCGCATTTCAAAAAGTTGGATACCGCACCCTACGCGGAGGGGTTAACGATTATTCGTTCACCACAATGCCCCTACTCAGTCAAAAACGTTGAAGCAATAATGAAAACCGCCGAAAAACTTGGTTTAAAACCGCAACTTATCGATTTAACAGACGCTGAATCAGCCCAAAAGTCCCCCTGCGCTTTTGGAACCTTCTGTATAATCTACAACGGAAAAATCCTCAGCCACCACCCAATAAGCAATACACGTTTTGAAAATATCATGAAAACAATCAAGCCTTAACCACCTTTTTACTAAGATTATCGCTTGTTTTTCGATATGTTTTTAATGTAACGTCGATATTGCTCTGTTTGGAAGCGGACTGTCGTGGTGAAACCAAAAGGTTTTCAAACATTAACAAGCGTTGATGAAGCGCTTAAAAACTGGCTTGAAGCTTGGCCAGCCTTAAAACCTAAGCAGGTCACGTTGCCTCTTACTGAAGTTTATGGCAGAGTTTTAGCTGAAGATATTGTTGCCGCATCTGACTTGCCCCGTTTTGACCGCTCCGCAATGGATGGTTATGCCGTTAGATACCAGGATTCTCTGTGTGCGTCACAGGTGAACTCAGTTAAACTTGCGATAGTTGAAGCTGATGAAATACAGGTTGGGCAAGCTAAGCAGGTTTGGACGGGCAATCCTATTCCTAAAGGCGCAGACGCCGTTGTCATGATAGAGAACACTAACCGTGAAGGCAACGCTTTGGAAATTTATGGTCCGCTTACTCCAAGCATTAACATTTCAAGGCACGGCGAAGACGTCAAAAAAGGTCAAATCATAGCAGAGGAAGGCACACGCTTAAACCCTTACCATATCGGCATGGCTGCAGCCCTTGGCTACAGTAAGCTAAATGTTTACCAGAAACCTCGAATCGGCATTCTTGCCACTGGAAACGAAATAGTAGCAGTCGGAAAACAAGCCAGTGAACACCAAGTTTATGATTCAAACAAAATTACGCTTTCGACAATGTGTCAAGAACTCGGAGCAGAAACAATCAATTATGGCATAGCAAGAGACAACCTTGAGGAATTAACAGAACAAATCAGTTGCGCCCTTAAAGATGCTGACGCTTTAATCACTACGGGTGGAACAAGTGTTGGCGGTTTAGACCTTGTACCTGAAGCCGTTAACAGGGTTGGCAAACCCGGCGTTGTCGCTCATGGTTTAGCTTTAAGACCCGCTATGCCCACCGGCGTTGCAGTTGTTAACGGTAAACCTGTTATGATTTTGTCAGGAAATCCTGTTGCGTCAATTATCGGGTTTGAAGTTTTTGGAAGACCCGCCGTTTGCAGGCTTATGGGCTTAAACAGGACCGAGGAACGCCCCATCTTAAAAGCAGTGATGGCTCGCAAAGTGTCCAGTGTTCTCGGCAGAAAAACCTACGTTAGAGTCAATGTAAAGCTTAGGAAAAGCGAATTAATTGTTGAACCCGTCAGCGCTAAAGGTCCCAGCGCAATATCCACGATGATTCAAAGTAACGGTTTCGTGGTGGTTCCTGAGAACCGTGAAGGCTTAAAGGAAGGCGAAACCGTTATGGTTCAAATGTTCGGCAACATAGAGGTGCAAGAGTAAATGTTTCGCAAACTTATGACTCTTGAGGAAGCAAAGAAAACAATTGATGAAAACTTTAGGCCTGCCCAGATAGGCGACGAAGACGTGGCGCTTCTGGAAGCCTACAACCGTGTACTTAAAGCAGACGTTATCTCTACTCTGGATATTCCACCTTTTAACCGTTCAACTGTTGACGGTTACGCTGTCAGAGCCGAGGACACCTTTGGCGCCGACGAAAACCAGCCTGTTACCCTTAACATTTCTGGGATGGTTTTTGCGGGTGAGCAGCCAAATATGGTTTTGGGTAAGGGTGAAGCTGTTGAGATTGTTACTGGGGCTCCTTTGCCTGAGGGCGCTGACGCTGTTGTCATGGTGGAGGATGCTGAAAGAGAAAATGAGCAACTGAATGTTTACTCAGCCGTGTCACCTTACATGAATGTAATGAAGAAAGGCTCAGACATTAAAAACGGCAAAACTGTCTTGCATGCGGGACAAGTGCTGGGTGCTTCAGAAATCGGTGCCCTAGCAGCTTTAGGTTTAACCAAAGCCCGATGCTACAAGCCTCCAATGGTTGCAGTACTATCCACAGGCAGCGAAGTCACCGAACCAGGAAACCCCTTGTCATCTGGAAAAATCTTTGACATCAACGCTTACAGTTTAAGCACAGCCGTCATTGAAAGCGGAGCAAAACCCGTCTTCTTCGGCGTAGTCCCCGACGATAAAGCCTCATTAAATAAAACCTTGGCAACTGCCTTGGCTTCAGCGGACGTTGTAATTACGTCGGGAGGCGTCTCAGTGGGCCCCAGAGATTACACTCCACAAATCGTTGATTCACTAGGCAAACCCGGCGTGGTGGTTTACGGCTTAGCAGTAAAACCTGGAAAACCAACAACCATCGCATTTGCCGACGGTAAACCAATCTTCTCGCTGCCCGGCAACCCTACCGCTGCTCTGATGATGTTTATTATGCTGGTACGTCCCGTTATTCAGCGTCTTTGCGGCAGAACCCCCAGCGAGATGCGTTCGATTAAAGCGTTTGCTGGCTCGAAACTGTTTTCCGCTAAGGGACGGCGAACTTTTGTTATGGTAAGATTGGTGTTAGATATGGAAAAGTGTCGTTTAGTTGCGGAACCTGTTGCTGGAGCGTCTGGCGCGATTACGTCATTGACTGAGGCTGACGGGTTTGTTGAGGTTGCGGAGAATCAGCAGTACATTAACAAGGATGAAGAAGTTAATGTTAAACTGTTTAAGACAGTTTAGAAGCCAAAGTTTTTACGCCAAATCGTAAAACATAACGTCGCGACAACGTCTAATGCAACGTAAACCGCTAAAACCGCGGTTACCAGCCAATTTGCTGAGCCTAAAGCAAAAATTGTCCATAACGAGAAAACCAGCACGGTAACGAATTGCACAGCCACAAACCATGTTAACCAACCATTCTTAACCAGCACAACAGCCCCAGTAAATAAACTAAAAACGCCAATCAACGCTAGGTGCGGTGCAAAACTTGAAAAAGGCAACATTGCCAACAGGAATATGCCTGAAATTAGGTAGAATACGGTTGAAAGCTTTTCGGGTCGGTTTAAGGCTTTAAATTCGGCTGTAATTGACACAAGTGTTCGCCTTGCTTAATCAAGCACACCAACTCTACATATAAGTTTAATCCCAAATCAACCCTTGACCAGTCACCTAAAAGCTTTTTACCTGTACCAAGTTGGTAAATTGTCATGCCACCTAAAAAACCCAAAAAAATCAAGCCAACCCTGCTGGCATATGAAGTACGCAAAGCCGTTTCAGAGATTCTAAACAAACCCGTCTCTGAACGCATAAACCACCAAATTTTTCGTTCCGACCAAAAGGTTTTGGCGTTTTGGGCTGCAGACTGCGCAGAACATGTGCTTGTTTACTTTGAAAATGAATGCCCCAACGATAACAGGCCAAGAAAAGCCATTGAAGAATGCAGAGCATGGGCGAACACTGGCGTCTTCAGCATGCAGGTAATCCGTGGGGCTTCATTGTCGGCGCATGCGGCTGCTAAAATGGCAGAGAAGGATGATGCAAGATTTGCTGCTCACGCGGCTGGTCAAGCTGTGGCAACTGCTCACGTAGCGACTCACGCTTTAGGCAGCGCCGTTTATGGTATTAGGGCTGTTGCTGCTCATTCAGGGATGGTTGATGACGGTTTGGTTAAAGAGCGTAATTGGCAGTTAGAGCTTCTGCGTAAGTACGCGGGTCAATCTTGAAGTTTTTTGCAGCGAAAAGGCGCCTTGTTTGTGGTTAAAATTTAAACCTTTGAAAAACCTATTAAGCTCTTGACTGTGGTGAAAAGGTTTGTCTGAACGGCAGGAGTTAACAATTTACACTGTTGGGCACTCAACCCGTTCAATTGAAGAGTTCCTTGAAATCCTAAAAACCTACAACATCACATTGCTTGTTGACGTACGCACCGTGCCCCGCAGTCGACATAACCCGCAGTTTAACAAGGAAACCCTGCCAAACACCCTAAAACCCCACGGCATAAAATACCTCTCGCTTCCCGGCATCGGCGGACTACGCCACCCAAAAAAGGACACAATCAACCTTGCCCTACAGAACAGCAGTTTTCGCGGATACGCCGACTACATGCAAACCAAAGAGTTCACTGAAAACCTGCTAAAACTAATTGTTTTATCAAAAGAGAACTGTTTAGCAATCATGTGCGCTGAAGCTTTGCCTTGGCGTTGTCACCGAAACCTAATCAGCGACGCCCTTGTTGCCCGTCACGTGAAGGTTTTACACATAATCAGCAAAGATGACACTTTAACGCATCGCCTTAACGAGTTGGCGCATGTGGAAGGCACAAAAGTGTCTTATCCCCTGTCCGAAAAAGAGACGCCGCAGAGGACGCTTGGTGACTTTGGTGCCACATAAACAGGTTTCAATGTTCCTTTTGACCTGTTTTTTGGCGATTAGAACCTACCCCCCCCCAGTGTTTTATAGTTTTAAGCCAGGGAAGGTTGGTTTAAAAAATAAAGTGTACTAAAAGAGAATACTTGAATTTAGGATGAAAGCAGCAGGATTGCTTTTGCTAAGTCGCCGCCGCATTCTTCAAGGGCTTCTTTTGCTTTCTCAAGGCTTTTGCCTGTTTGGTCTGCTACGAGTTGTGCGTCTTCGTCAGTGAAGGTTGGCTTTGCTGGGGCTAAGGCTGCGAGTTTGCCTGGTGCTTGCTCGGATACTTGTCCGCCGATGACTTGGTACATTTTTTGTCCCTGAACCGCTAAAATCGCAACTTCGGGTTCATCGATGACGATGTCTTTAGTGGCAGTTCTTATGATAACTTGGTTTACGTCTTCAACGCTGTCCATGTTCATGCCCATGCGTTGCATCATGCGTTTCTGTTCACGAGGATTCATACGTTTATGCATACAGCATTACACTTCAATAACAGTCTATTTTACAAAAGAAACTCATAAACTTAACCTATACTTAAACCAACAAAACAGAGTTTATAACAAGAAAAAAGAGTCTTAATCCTAATTATAGGGAAACTGAGAAACCTCTAGGTTAGTCTTTGCTGTTTATGCCGTGCCTCACCTTAACGGCGACGCCTGTTTTGAACGCGCGGATTTCTGGGGCTGAAAGGGCTGCGCGTCCAACTGCTAAAAGCTGACGGTTCTCGTCAACCACGATGACTTCGTCTTTGGCTCGCACTTCGTCATCAACGGTTACCACATGCACCGCGAAAACGTCGCCGCCTTCCGCTATGTATTTTGAAACGTCATTTTTTAGTACGATAATGCCTTTTGCTTCGGGGATGTTTTCAACCAAGTTTTTGGCAGCTTTAATGCTCAGCGAGAATAGTCCGTCGGTTGGGCGGTGTGTAGCTAAACGTTCCCCGTCAAGGTTGACAAAGCGTATTCTGCCTGTGCGTTTTGAAAGTTCAAACGTTACGTTGTCTGGGAACAGTTTTTTGCCTACGTTTTTGCCGAATTGGTAATCAGCTATGCTTCTTATTCTGCCGAGTTGATTCTCCAAATTAGTTCATCCTTATATTGACGCTTTTGTTTCGATAAGTATAAACTTATCATATTAAATAAATTGTTTAAAAGGTGAAAGTTTACGGTAAGATGTGAAGTATGCGGACGTAAAATTCACAATGACCCAATACGGGCAAATATTGAAGGCGCCAAGTTAACCGTCTGTGCAGAATGTGCCAAGCATGGTAAAGTAATTTATCCAGACGAAGAAACAAGGGCGCCTAAATCACCCTTCCTAACCATCGCATCAAGCGGAGGCTCCACTTCAGGTTCTGCCAAAGCTTCAACAGCAACGGCAACAACTAAACCAAAACGGCAACCTCAAATGATGCAGAAAAAACGCACTCTCGTCGCAAAAGTCGAAATGACAACAGAACTCGTTGAAGGCTACCCCACGCTTATTCGTGTTGCAAGAGAAAGACTCGGCTACTCACATGAAGATCTTGGCTTAAAAATCAACGAACGTGCCTCAGTACTAAAACACATTGAACTAGGCAAAATGGAGCCAAACAATCTACTGACAAACAAGCTTGAACGCACCCTAAAAATCACGCTGCTTGTACCCATAGAAGAAGAAAAACCGACACCAGCCCCAACTGCAGGAAAAAATCAAGAGATAACTTTGGGTGACTTAATTGAAGTAGACAGCAACAAAGCGGAGGAACCCAAAGGACGAAAGCAATCATAGCTCAAAGACGCCTAAACCGAGAAGCCAGCAGTCTTGAAGAACTAAAAAGTTTAGCCGAATCAGCAGGCTACACTGTAGTAGGCACAATGGAACAGACAAGACCCCCTGATGCACGTTACCAGATTGGCAAAGGAAAAGTTGAAGAACTCGCTAACATGGTAAAAGAAACAGGCGCAACCAAAATCATTTTTGATAACCAATTGCGTACGTTGCAGAATTACAATTTGGCTAAAGCAACAAAAGTCGAAGTCATAGATCGTTTCCAGTTGATTCTGGAAATTTTTTCACATCGCGCCACAACCACCGAAGCTCAACTTCAAATCCAGTTGGCAACGCTTAAAAATGAGCTTAAACATGCTCGAGAAAAAGTGCGTTTATCCAAAGGCAGCGAGCAACCTGGATTTATGGGCTTAGGCGTTTACGAAGCAGACGTTTACCGTGACGCAATTAAATTACAAGTTCAAACTATACTAAAAAAACTCGCTTCGATTCGGACGAAACGGGTTTTACAACGTGAAAGAAGGATAGAACTAGGGTTTCTTTCAATTTCGCTTGCAGGCTACACTAGTGCAGGAAAAAGCACGTTGTTTAATTCTTTAACAGATGAAGCGGCAAGAGTTGAGAAGTCACTTTTCACTACCCTTTCAACTCAAACTCGTATGGTAGAGTTTTCAAACCGCAAATTCCTGTTAACCGACACCGTCGGCTTCATAGACCGCTTGCCAATCGCGTTAATCGAAGCCTTCCATTCCACATTGGAAGAAACCATCTACTCTGACTTAATTATACTTGTTGTTGACCTAAAAGAGCCCCTTGAAGTTATCGAAAAGAAAATCAGCATTTGCCAAGACACAATATCCCGTTTAGGCGCCAGCGGCATTCCACAAATCACCGCCCTAAACAAGATTGACCGCCTCAGCCCAGAAGAAACCCAACAGAAAATAGAAGCGTTACAAGACAAAATCAGAAACCCCATCCTAATTTCAGCAAAAAAACACACAAACCTTGAGGTTTTGAAAGCGCAGATTGTTCGGATGCTTGAAAATTATGTTCAGGGAAGTTTTTCTTTGCCTTTGTCGGGGGATGTGATGCCGTTTGTTTCGTGGGTTCATGAAAAAGCTGAAGTTAAAAAAGAAGAATTCTTAGGTGACCATATAGAGGTTACTTTTGAAGCTAACCCGCAGATGGCTGAGCAAATAAGAAATAAAGTGGAAAAACTCAATGGAAAATACGCCCAACCAGTTAATGAACAATAAACAAAAAATCGTTGTCCTAAGGTGGGGACACCGCATCCACCGCGACAGTCGCTTAACCACCCACTGCGCATTAACCTCACGGGCATTATGCGCTTCAGGCTTCATCCTCGCAGACATAGAAGACAAATCAATAGAAAAAACTGTAAAAGGCATCACACAACATTGGGGCGGCGACTTTAGTTTTGAAATGGCAACTCCATGGCGGACGGTTGTCCGTGACTGGAAAGCAAAAGGCGGCATAGTCGTGCATTTAACCGCTTACGGCGAAAACATCCAAACCAGCAACGCAATCAACCGCATACGCGACACAGGCAAAAACATTCTTTTGCTGGTGGGCAGCCAGAAAGTGCCCGGCGAATTCTACAGCACTGAAGTCTCTGACTTTAACATTGGCGTAGGCAACCAGCCGCACAGTGAATGCAGTGCTTTGGCGATTTTTTTGGACCGTTTCTTTGAAGGTAAAGAGTTAACCGTTGATTTTGAAAAAGCCAAGGTGAAAATTGTTCCTCAAGAGCATGGTAAAAACGTTAAGGTTAACGAGGAAAAATCTTGATGCTTGAGCGAAGAGTTTTATGTATCCATACGCATAAATTATAGGTATTATAAGGAAAATTGAGTATGTTATCAACTATTGATGATGCAACTTTAATGAAGGTAGCTTCCGCCCTTGGAGAGGAAGAAGCCGTCAGACTTATCGAGCACCTCAAAGGCGTAGACGAAATAACAGACGACGAAATAGCTAACAAAACAGGCATCCGCTTAAACAGCGTCCGCAAAATCCTCTACAAACTCTACGACCACTCCCTTGTAAGCCTACGCAGAACACGCGACCCCAAAACAGGCTGGTTCATCTTCCACTGGAAACTCCAACCAGACCAGCTAGAAGGATTCATTTTAAGTCAGAAACGTAGAGTACTTGAGAAACTTAGCGTTCGCCTTGAATACGAGAAAAACCATGACTTTTACTTCTGCAACAGTGAAGGCTGCAAACGGGTTCCATTCGAGGAAGCTGTAGAACTGGTTTTCCACTGCAGCACATGCGGCAAACCTTTATCGCATTTTGGAAACGAAAAAATGATTTGCAAACTTGCAGAAAAAGTTGAGATTCTAAGGAAGGAACTCGGTGAATAAGCAGCTTCCAAACCGGGAGCAAGCCATCGAGATTCTGCAAAAAAACGGGTGTTCAGCTAAAGTAATTGCACATTGCCAAGCAGTAGCCTCGTTGGCGCTTGAATTAGCAGAAAAACTTAAAAAGAAAAATATTCCTGTTGATTTAGCGTTGGTGGAGGCAGGCGCGCTTTTGCATGACCTTGGCCGCTCCAAAACTCACAGCGTTAACCATGCAGTTGAAGGCGCTGAGTTGGCAAGGGCTGAAGGTTTACCTGAAGAAGTAATCTGCATTATTAAACGGCATGTAGGCGCAGGCATCACCGATGAAGAAGCACAATGGCTCGGCTGGCCTAAAGACAATTATGTTCCGCAGTCGATGGAAGAAAAAATTGTTTGTTACGCTGACAAATGCATCGGCAGTAACGAACGCATCCCTGTGGAGGCAACTATTAAACAGTTGCATGAACAGAAACTGGACGGGGCAGCCGAAAGAGTTAGAAAACTCCATGATGAAATAACACATTATCTTGAGGCATAACATTGACTGTTATAACTTTGTTTACTAGAGTCTACAATAAGGGGCAACTTAAACAGATAGAAGATTCCTTGCAGACGGCTTTTGAAGATTTAGACGTTCAAATCCAAGTTTTAGGCAACCTTTCTAACCGATGGGTAAAAATTGAAGTCACCGGCGAAGATGAGGGAGTCGCGAAAAGCTACATTTCCAAACAAATCGGTGTCTGCCCAAACAGCATCGACAAGGTTTCAGCAGGCTTAGAGTTAAAAGGGTACATCCAAAAAATGGATAACCCGCAAACATTAACTGTTGACTTGGGCATTTCGGAGCCAAAAGCATTCTACGCCAAAATCTCCCTTGCCACCATTCAGAATCAACTTTTAGGTGACAAAAAAGCGGAACTTAAAAAAATCGCTGAACTTTACGCGTTAAGCGCTGATTTGCCTGTTAGCATCAAAGTTATTGAAGTGCATGTTGCTGAGGGCATTATTGAAGCGGAGTTTTCGGAGGCGCAGGTTGAGAAGTTTAGGAATTGGCGGGATTCGCTTTTGGATCGGCTTGTGATTTTGGGTACTACGGCTGATGAGGTTACTTTGACGCTTGAACGTACGCGGCTTAACCGTGACGTTATCGGTATTGAGGCGTTGGGGTTGTTTGAGCATTCGTTAACTTGTAAGTTGGGTACGGACGCGGCTGGGCTTGTTCCCCGTATTGGCCGTTACATGCGGTATGGCAGGTTTTTGGTGTTTAATCCTCGGAAGATTGCTGGTTTTCTGGGTGAATAAGCATTAACCTTATATTGTGACAATAAATAGTTAAACATTCTATTACCAAAAAATTGGTCATAGAAGAGAGGGGGAACAAAAACTTACGAGTCAAGAAAACGAAGAAGGAAGACCAAAAAAATACCGAATAGACATCGGAGCATACGGCAGCATAGGCATCGAAGCACCAACCAAAGAAGAATGCTTAGAACTATTCAAAGAAGTTACCAGAACACGCCGTGAATCAAAAATCGACGAAGCAATCAGATAACCAAACCAATTCTATCAAACCATTAAAAAAAGAAAATAGTGATTTCTAGATTTCTTATTTAATTATCGAATTTTCACTCTGCGGTATAGGACCACGCCAACAACACTACCTAAACCCAACGAGCAAACCCCCATTAAACCTAAAATAAACCAAGGATCAACAGCACCTCCAGCCACCTCAGAGACAAGATTTACTTCAGCGTCACCTTGAATTTGAAAATCGTCGCCAGTTGTCGAATCAAGACCTTGCATGTCAGGATAAAGAGTTGGCTCATCAGAGGACACGGATGAATCGGGGCTTGTTGGTTCAGCGATATCTGCCCTACCAGCCTCTCTTGGCATGTCAGGTGGGCTAGCAATGTCTGGTCCTACGGGTTCTATTGATTGGGGTTTAGTGTTGTCGTCTTCTGCGTTTGCAAAGGAAGCAAAAGCAGTGCTTACCAAGAGAGTTGCAAGCAGCGAGAATACAATCAGTTTTTTGCTTTTCAAATTTTCTTTCTCCATTGTCAACCTTTTTAGGTAGCTAAGTTAGGTTAACAAGTTATTTACAGCCAAGCATTAGAACCAGCCGTCCAGAAAATAGAACCATACAAAAAAAGAAATCGCCTGTTACTCATGATTTACGTGAACTTGGTTAGTGCTCTTCTGTATCCATACCCCTTACAATGATGACAGTAACCATAAAAAAAGAAAAGTAGGATGATTTTAGCGTTTTCTTAGGTTGATTATGCCGATTAGGATTGCGATGATTACTGCAATTAATATTGCTGCATCAAAAGTTGTGATTGGGGCTTGCATTATTTCGCTTGTTTGCGGGGTTGCAGTTGATTCTGGAGCGTTGACGACGCCGATACCTGTTGAAGCCGATGAGCTGCCATACGAGTTCGTGCCCATGAATGTTGCGATTATTGTATATTCGCCCGCGTTTTCTGGCTGCCAAAGTTTCTGGAATGAACCGTCAACATTGCTTATTACGTCTGCTATGTGTATGTAGTTGCCGTTTGGATCATAAGCATCAAGTGACACTGGTACACCTATAGCGTTTGTTGGTTTTGGACTGTTAGTGTACAGGTAACCCATCCAGTCACCCATGTTTTCATCTGCAATTGCTGGAGTATCCATTGAACCTGGCGATTGGTCAAGCACGGTTCCAGTAATTTCTATGCTTTGGCCTAGTGTTACTGCTGTTTGTGGTGCTGAAATTGTGGTTTTGCTTGGACCTTTACCGTAAATGTAGGTGTAGCCGTCGTACTCGTTGGTGAGTGCTAAGTAGCCGTCAGCGATTGCTCCTTGGAATGTACGTGACCCGGGTATGCCTTGGAAGTTTGAAACGTTCCATAACTGTTTACCAGTGTGTGCATCTAGGCAGTAAAGCATGCAGCCTCTTGTTAACGGTTGAGTTGGCGTGTGCTCACTTACTACTGTGTAGTATTTGTCGTCAGCAACTTTTGCGGAGCTATGGAAAGCGTATTGTTCATTGTACGGTGTTTCAAAGGGTACTGCCTGCGCGTTAAAAGTCCATTCAATATTACCGTTTGTCCAGTTTACAGCATGCACACCATCATAATCGGCTGTGTAGTAGAAACCATACGCTGACTGCACATGATAAGCACCAAACACGCCCCACGGGTAAGCCGATAATTCACTATCCCATAGAACCTTGCCGGTTTGTAAATCCCAGCAGCGGATTGGTCCATCTTGCATTCTGCAGGCAAGTTTACCATGATCTGCCACGGAAATGCCTGAAGAAAAGAATGTTTCAAGTCCAGTACTGTTATCAGTCTGTGTTGTCCAAAGGGTTTGCCCCGTTATCATGCTTGCGCCAGTTAAAGTTTGAGCGACTGCGGTTCCTGTTCCGTTGGCTGATTGTGAACCTATGCTTACAGCAATCATAGATTCGAAGTCTTGAACTGTTCCAAGATTGCTAAAGGGCCATGAAATGTTACCGTAGATTCTTTTTGTGAAGTTGTTCTCGTTTGCGACGCTCCCGCCTCCAGCAGCTACCCAGTTGCCGGCGTTGTTTTCTATTGACCAATTGATTAACCGGTATCTTTGGCTTGCAGGTATTGATGCGCCTAGGTTTTGTACGCTTAAGACCCATGGGTAACCATAAACGTTAGTTGACCCAAAGCTTGACGGGGGACCTGTCAGGTTTATTGAAAGCGCTCCAGTGTATGGATCCCATTTTAATATTCTGCCATCAGTGTTTCCGCTTCCTGACTGAATAAGGGTTAGGTACACGTTGTATCCTGCTCTTGCTGTTGCTCCTGCAACTTCGAAACCTTGTTTATGGTATTCAACCATGTTTGGCACTAATGCTGAACCTGTTGAGCTTTGTGCAACCGGCATATCCCAGTAGACTTCGCCTGTGCGCAGATCATAGCATTTCCAGTAAGTGTAGTTAACGTTGGTGACTCCAGCTGTTGCGCCTGGTTTAGTGTATGATTCGTAGCATCTGCCTTGGTAAACGATAGTTGGGAACCCTGCACCAGTTAATCCGCCTCCAATACTTAGCGCTGCTTGTCCTCCCGGTCCACCAGTTAGACCGCCGAGAGCAAACTGTTTGCGCCATAGAACATGCCCGCTTTCTGGTCCTTGAACGTATGGAATAAAGTTGTAGTTGCTCATGTACTTGTTAGTGTCTTCTGGCCAATCTGTTCCTCCGACGATGCCGGTTGGTGGAAAGCTTCCTCCGATTGACCACCATTCTCTTGTATTTGGCGAGATTGGGCGAGTCCAATAGTCTGTTGGAGCTGGAAGTTGCTGCCATGAATACACCATTTCTTCTTGCACCGTAAGGTTGACCCATCCGCTTGTTGACGGTTTATAGTAAGCTGAGTTATAGGTTCCGCCTGAAACAAATCCGCCGCCTGCAACTGAAATTTGCGGGAAGTATTGACCGATAAAGTCAAATTTGAAGCGGTAAGTTCCTAACTGGTCTGGCGAGTATTCAAGCCAAGCAGTTGAGTCTCCTGCATATGAATCAATGCCGTCTATTACTTCAGTTTCGCCGTCAGGTTTTTCAATGCTCAAGGTAAAAGCGCCTACGAATTGTCTTGCCACTAGAATTGGTGGATGAAGCCACATGTTAACCAGTATCGGTTGGTTGATGCCGATTGGGTCTGGGCTGACTCCTAGAAAAGCCTTAGTTGTAATGGTTATGCTTGGGGTTACGCCGCTGGGTAATTCTCCTGCGACTTGAGTGTCTCCTGCTGCCGCGTTCGCTGAGGGATTAAGCGTTAGTGCCGCTGAAGCAATCAACAGAAGTATCAGTGACGCTACGCTTAGCCTCTTCGCTAAAAAATTGTTTATTTGCATATCTTTCAATTCTCTCCTTGCTATAGAACCGCATTTGATGCAAACTCAATTTAAATCTTTGTTCGAATGCCAACTACAACCAGCCAGTTTAGCTGTTAAAAGTCTGATTCTTAGCAGGTTATTTAAGAGTCAGGACTTGAACCATCAACAGCTAATATGCACATGTACAAGGCGATTTGCGGTTTTTCAGCTTCAACGGAAAAGTTGACACCAGTAGAACCATCAACGACAGCAAGATAACGAATGAAAATTCTGGGATTATTGGTGTTAGTGAATAACTGGTTTTTCCCAGATCAAGCGTGTAGTAAGCGCAACCGTTAAAGCTGTAGACGCTCAAGCACAAGAAATCATATCTTACCTATGCAAGAAGGACGAATTGACGAAAGAGCAGGTTTCAGAGCTTGAGTGCATACTTAAAAGGAAGGCGGAAGAGGTTTTGGGCCAAAGAAGGACGATAATTATTAGTTTAGAGAAGGCGGAATCTCTACGCTTTAGGTTTCAAAAGCTGACTAGGTGCAGCGTCAGTTAGGGAGTTTGTTGGGTTTCCTGTCTTCTTTCTCTCATAATCATTACAAGCGCAAGGACAATTGCTATTGCGATTGCTGCTCCAACTGCGACTTCATAAACTACCTCAAGAAAATTTGAGTCTGCACTTGAGGTGCCCCTAAAGATGATTGATATTTGGTGTGTGCTAAAGTGAGCGGTGTACCATACGTAATAGTTATTATCGTCTTGGGTATAGTCCTGGTTTGAGGCCAACTGGTTATCAATGTAGATGGTTGGAATTTTCCCGTAAGGTATCGCAGTTTTGGGAATGGTTATGTTGCTAAAGCCGTTGGTGCCGCCTTGCCCTGTTAAAGTGAATGAAATAACTGTGGTTGTGTCCGATTGGTTAGTAGCTATAATAAAATTTGACATTTGCGAGCCAGTAATGTTTCCGCTGATTTGAAGGTCAACTACAACGCCTTTGTCTGTGGTTACATGAATGGTTGAAGAGCTTTCTGTGGTTGGTTGCGGAGTTTGAGTAGGAGTTGGTGATAGCGAAGTAGACGCCAATGAAGGCGAAGGTTTTGGGATTAATGGTTCAATATAAGTTGGGGCTTGAGTGTTTGGGGCTGTTAAGAATGGGTAGTATATTACTTGACCGAAATTAAAATCGTCGTAGTAATCATAGATTGTTTGGCTTATCGTTTGGGTATCGGTTGTACCCCACCAATTGTAGGTGACGTTAATTGTGTTTTCCTGCTTATTTTCAAAGTTGTATTTTGTGTTGTCGTAGATGTTATTATATGCGATTGTTGAGTTGAGGGTTGATGCGACGTAACTCGAGGGGAAGGAAATACTGATTCCAATACTATTATTTGCTATAGTGTTGTTTTGGATAACAGGGTTTTGTATGCGTTGCCAGTAGTTTAAGACAATACCACAGGTGTTGTTGAATAAGAAATTATTTTCTATGAGCTGTAACGGATTGTTATAGTTAGCCCAGTATCCTAAGCTTATTCCTATGTTACAATTCACTATTGTGTTACCCCTAACAGTTACGTGGGGCGGGTCCATATTGTCGTTAAACATGATTCCGCTACCAACCAGTGTATTATTCAATATGGTGGTGCCGCCAAAGGTGCTTCCAATACTGATTCCTCCCTTGATAAAATTGTTTGCAATCAACATTCCCGTTTGTTGCGTCTCAGTTACAAATGGAATAAAAATTCCATTATAGATATTGTCCTGAATTATTTCTACTGAATTGCTAAGTTTTAGGGGTGCGTTAACATTTGCGTTCGCAATAACGCATCCACTTGAATCCAAAGTGCTCCAGCCCTTGCAGTATCGAGTAAAGATGATTTGCGCTGTCGTTGGGTTGGAATATGTTTGGTTGACTGCAAATGTGATGAGATTATCGCTGTCGCCAATTGCGCGTAGCGTGCCGTTGACCATAATATAGTAAGACCCCAAGTTTACGATAACTCCTGGTTGAACGGTCAGGGTGACGTCATTGTTCACAAGAAGGTTGCCGATTAACGTGTAAGGACTACCAGCCTGTGTCCACGTTGTGTCGATGGCGATTATGCCGCTAACGCTTGTACCCAAAGTTTGTGCTTGGCTAAAATGTATCAGGCCAACTTCGACCAAAGAAACAAACAATAAAACCGTCAAGAAAAGACACTTTGAGGATTTCAGGGTTAAGGACACAAACTTTTCACTCAATCCAACGGGAATAACTACTCATAAAAGAGTATTCGTCAATATTTCTTTACTAAACCCAGTCAAGAAATCTTTACGAAAAAGGATTTCGCCCTAAATTGAGTGTTTAATGGAAAAATAGTTGGCGAGGAGTGCTCTTTGTTTGTTGAAATAAAGAACTTAACGGTTTTTTAGCTTTATTATAAGTGTAATTATTAGTAGCAGAATCATTGAAACCCACAGGCAGGTTTCTGGGATTATAGGGGTTGATGATGGACTGCTACTGGGGAAACTAAGAGTAGGTGTTGCTGTAGCGACTGGTTTAGATGTTGGGGTTGGTGAGGCAATACATTTTCCCAGATCAAGTGTATAATAGGTTTCGCCGTTGATGCTGTATACACCTAATCCGGCGTCAACGTAGTTGCCTATCATGTTGGCGTAATGCCCCGGCGAGTTCTTCCACATATCAAAAACTTTAGACGCATTGGGCGACCCGTAAGCTTTCGCAATGTTTTCCGCCGCAGCCACATAACGGTAACCAGCATCACTAATTCTCCGGCTAAACTCTCGCCCATCAAGCGAAGTATGAGAAAAATAAACGTTATCCCCCATGTCTTTAGAATGCAAATAAGCGGCGGTTTCAAGTTGCAAGTTAGCGGCAAGTGATGGTTTGCCAAGGCTGGTGCGTTCAGCGTTTACGAGCGCTAAAAAGTCGGTTTGTATATTGCCATATGACTGTGCTGAAACCTGGGCAAGGCATGTTAAGTTGGACAGCAACGTGAGCGTCAAAATCAGCATAACAACTGCAATTCTTTGAAGTATTCCCATGGTTTGATTTAGGGGTTGCATGAGAAATAACCGTTTTTAGGAAGCAGGGTTTGCGTGGTTTGCAAAAAAACATTTGCCTGCTTGATAAAGACTGGATTAAACGTTTTCCCAAAAACGGCAAAAGTTGAAATGATTGGTGGGCCGGGCCGGATTCGGACCGGCGACCTTTGGCTCGTAAAGCCAACGTCCTAACCAGGCTAGACGACCGGCCCACAGTTTGCAGTTGGTGTTTGATTAAGACAACGTTTCTGTTTTTAAGTTTGTCTGTAGGATTGTTTGGATACAGATATAAATTCATAACCTTTAAGCTTGTAACAAATCATCTTTCTTTAACGGTAACATTTGGGCTTTCTTTTCCTTAGTTTATACAAACGACCTGACCTAAAAGTGCCTGTGCAGTATTTCAATTGAAAAAAAGTACGTTAAGCAAAGGATAAAATTGCTACAATCGAAGCTATTACGATAAACACAAGTCCCACTATTGTACTAGTTATGTTTGCATACTTGCCGTTAATCAAGTTATAATTGTTACCGTTAATTCTGGTATACCCAAATGATTTGACTTCACCGAACACACCCATTGTAATGAAAACTACTCCAAAAACAAGCAGAATAGCCACAGCAAATTGTTCAATTACCATTTAAACAATCAGCCCCTATAACAAAGCGTATTGTTAGATAGAGAATTTAAATTTAATTGTTAACAGTACAAGCAAGTGTTAAAATGATATAAGCATTAAAAAACGCGCTCTATAGACTAAAGAGTGATTGATGAACGTAATTTGTTTGCTCGCCATCACAAGAGACATATATAAATTCGTATTTGTATAGGTCAAACCTAAGCCTGCACAGTCATAAGCGTACAGGCAAACGTTAAGTTTAAGGTGAATCTGGTTGACAAAACGAGTACTCTGCACGGGCGCCGGCGGTCCAGCAGGCATAAACTTTGTAAAATCTTTACAGGTAGCTCCCGAGAAACTGTACATTGTAGGAACTGAAGCAAGCGAATACTACCTACACACAATGCCCACCGACACCAAATACCTCGTGCCCAAAGCCAAAGACCCAAGCTACATTGACCGCCTAAACGAAATCATTCGTAAAGAGAAAATCGATTTCCTCCACGCCCAACCCGACGTAGAAGTCGAAGTAGTCTCAGAGAAAAGAGAAAAAATTGAAGCCCCAGTCTTTCTGCCCTCAAAACAGGCCGTAATGGCCTGCCAAGATAAACTTGCATCCGCCACGGCTTGGAAAAACAAGGGTGTGCCAGTAGCCAAGACCATCGTAGTCAAGCAGGAGTCTGATATTGACCGTGCGTTTGCAGAGTTTGGTTCACCAATCTGGATACGTGCCACGCGCGGTGCAGGAGGCAGAGGAAGCACCCCTGCAAGCAACCGGGAAACCGCTGTTTCATGGATAAACTATTGGCGAGCCCGCAATGTTGACTGGGAATTTATTGCCCAAGAAATGTTGCCCGGCAGAAACATCGCTTTCCATAGTTTGTGGCAAAACGGTGAACTGGTAACTTCAATGGCGCGTGAACGTTTAGAATACATTTACTCGTATCTGGCGCCTTCAGGCATCATGGGTACCCCCGCAGTGCAGAAGACGGTGCATATGAACACGGTTAACAAAATCAGCACCGAAGCCGTCCTCGCAATTGACCCCAACTTTACCGGCATCGCAAGCGTGGATTTGAAAGAAAACAGCAAAGGCGTTCCCTGCGTAACCGAAATCAACCCAGGACGAATGTTCACCACATCGTTCTTCTTTAGTTATGCAAGTAAAGTGTTCTTTAACGATTACCGCATAAACATTCCTTACCTTTACACGAAATTGGCTTACAAGGAGGCTTTGCCTAAACTGGAAAAATACAATCCATTGCCTGCGGATGTTTACTGGATACGCCACATGGATACGCCAGGACGCCTAGTGAAGGATAACAAAGTGTTGGGAGCAATGTACCAGTAAATGATTCGAGCCGTCGTTTACGATTTAGACGGAACCCTGCTCGATTTACCCATCGACTACCCCCGCATGTTTGAAAAATTCAAGCAAATAATGGGCGTCGATGAAGTTCGGCCTATTTTGAAAACGGTGACTCAAATCCAAGACCCCCAAGTTTTAAGGCAAGTTTTCGACTGCTGGACAGGGTTTGAAGCAGAAATTATTGACAAAATTACGGTTCACAAGGAAGGCATGCAGCTTTACCAGCAGTACGCTGGGTTGCCTAAGGCGCTTGTTACGATGCAGGGAAAAGAAACGCTAAGCAGAATCAGCCAAAAGTTCGACTTTAAGTTTAATGCAATCTTTACGCGTGAAGACTCATTTAGCCGAGCAGAACAACTGAAAATGGCAATCTCAAAACTTGGCTGCACCCCGCCCGATGTGCTGTTTGTTGGTAATATGGAAAACGATGAAGCCGCAGCAAAACAGGTAGGCTGCCAATTCATCAAAGTAAAATAGGGAAACCTATTCTGGGATTATGGCGGTTGCGTCGATTTCAAGAAGCCAGTCAGGATTGCCCAAACCCGCAACAAAAAGCACAGTTACCACAGGCGGTGTCTGTCCTTTCCATTTTTGCTGAAAAGCCACAAAGCCCGCCGCAGGGTTTTGTCCTTGAACAAGGTAAATGTTGAATTTTATGGTGTTTTCGAGTTTGCCGCCTGCTTTTTGGAGTATCTTTTCTATGTTTGAGAGAACCTGGAGTGTTTGTTCTTGTAGGTTGCCTTTGCCAACCAGTTCGCCAGCTTGGTTTATGGCGTTTTGTCCGCCGATGTAGACGGTTTTGTGGTTTCCAGTGACGGATATAGCGTGTGAATACCCTCTGGGCGCCGACATGGTTTCAGGGTTGATAGGTTCTATTGTCATTTTGAAGCCTCTTGATCTTTTTCAAATATGAATTATCAACCTTATAAGCAGGATTTTGAGTTGACTTGGTCAGTTTAAAGGTGAAATATTCCCAACCGCGTTCATTTTTTAGGCTTTTTAGAATCTGTTCTCTCTTGAATCCATTTTTTCTAATCAACCGTTTAAAGTACGCTAAATCTCCAGAAGTCCCAAAAAACATTAACACTCTCCCAGTGATAGTCAAGTAGTCTCTCACTTCTGAAAGAAAAGTTTGCAAAGTTACATAGCCTTCATCAGCCGAACATATCTCCCAAACATCCCTCGGTTTAGTCCACCTAAAAGGAGGGTCGAAAATTACCAAATCAAATTTTCCCTCGACATTCTCAAACAAATTACTTTCCAGCACTTTAACTCTTGAAGACACGCCGTTGAGTTCAGCATTCATTTTAGCACAATCCACTGCCAAAGGATTCAAATCAACCGCTGTAACATCCCTTGATTTGGAAGCAGCAAAAATCGCCTGAATACCGCTCCCTGTGCCCATATCTAAAACTCTATCCGTCTCTTTAACTTCCATTAGAACTGTTTGAGCAAGCAAATTCCATTTCCAATCAGCCATAGGTAAGAAAACGTTTTGAGGTACTACTAATTTTATTCCATTAAGTTTAACCGAAGTATCGCCAGTTCTTAGGTGCTCTTGGTAACATCTATCCTGATGCTCAATCCGTCGTTTCTTATCTTCTTCTGATAACGTTGAGTCATAAGTCATGAACAAAGGCACCTTTCTTATATTTTCCAGTCTTTTTCAAGAATGGCATAATAAAGCTCATCGTGCCATTTCCCTTTGGAAAAAACACTATCTCTGAAATGACCCTCATACTTCATCCCAATCTTTTCCATAACATGAGCAGAAGCAACGTTTGCTGGGTCACAGAAGGCAAATATTCGATGCAGGTTAACGTTATTGAAGCCGAATTCTAGAAGCGAACGTGCCGTTTCAGTAGCATATCCTTGACCCCAAAACTGCTGATTCAAACAATAGCCAATCCAACCAATGCGGCTTTCGATGTTTGATACATATACCCCACAACCACCGATGAGTCTATTTTGTTCTCGAATTACTATAGCAAGAGGATAGTGTATTCGAGGACTCTCTGCTTGATAGCCGATAGATTTCTGGATAAATCTGTGTGTTTCTTCTTCTGTATTTGGACCCCAATCCATGTAACGAACAACATGAGGGTTAGAACCATACTCATGCACTGCCACCCAATCAGACTCCTCAAAATCTCGAAGATCAAGCCGCTTAGTCTGAACGATTGGCTTTTGGGAACTTCCGTTGGCTATTACCATACTGTGTTAGATACGGCAATAAGTAAATAATATTTTCGAGTTTTTCGCTTGCATGATATTCAGGCAAACGGTGACTTTAGTATATGTGAAATAGAAGTTTTTAAGAACTTAACCAAGCATTAATTCCAAGCAAGGGCACGTATGAAAAAATGGGCAATATACCGCTACTTGAGTTTGACAGCGACCAAACAGCATTAATTGAACCCTCTAAACCTAAAGACGCCACCTTGCCAGAACACTGCATTATAGTATTCTACAACTCAGTCATACAAAGGCTAAAGCAAGAACAACTGCTCGAAAAAACCTATGAAATCAAGTCAGTACTTCAAAACATCGAGGTCTTCAACCTTAAACAGGATGACCGTCTTCTTGCTGTCGTTTGCCCCACAGGATGCGGAGCTCCATTGGCAGGAAGCTTGCTTGAAATATTAATCGCTTTAGGCGGCCGAAGATTCGTAGCGTGCGGTGGAGCTGGAGTCTTAAAATCAGAATTGAATCGGGGAGCTGTTGTAGTTCCTAACGCCGCCATTAGAGACGAGGGCATGTCTTATCATTACTTGCCACCATCAAGGATAGTAGAAGCAGACTCAGAGGTAGTTCAAAGACTCGTACAGGTATTGCAGAAGCATGGTGTTAACTATGAAGTGGGCAAGACATGGACCACTGACGCGTATTACAGAGAAACCAAAGGTAAAATCGCTCAGCGTAAACGGGACGGTTGCTTAACAGTGGAGATGGAGTGTTCAGCTTTGCTTGCTATCGCTAAGTTCCGTAACGTTGTGCTTGGACAGTATTTGCTGGCAGGAGACGACTGCGGCGGAACTGCATGGGACCAAAGGCTGCAGGATGATTTGTTATCGGCACCTTTGAAGATGTTTTGGCTCTCCGTTGAGGCGTGCCTAACACTTTAAAGGCTGTTTTTCATATCTTCTTTCCAACAATTATAATGTCGGCGCTTTTCTGTTCCTCAAAAGGCGTAAACTCAAAAGACCCATAGGTTCTCAGGTCTCTAAAGCCTGCTTTGGTCATTAAAGAGGCGAGTTTGTTTTCGGAGAGCGGATTATAATCTACCGAGTTCACGTCAAATTTGGGAATTGCGTCGTTTTCGACGTAGGAGACGACGTTAAAGGTAATTTTGTTAGGGAAGAAGTCTAAAACGTAGATGAATAATTTCAAGTCACCGTTGGGTTCCTTGTGATGGTGAATTGGGAAAATCCTCGTCTTGTCTTTAACTAACTTTGGTATATTTCTTATCTGAACCATAATCACTCCATTGTCATTTAGAACGTTATACATGCTTTTCAGCGCAGATACTACGCCTTGGTCTTCGAGTTCGTGAGTTAAGGAGTTGCCAATGCAGACAACGCAATCAAATTTGCGGTCAAACACCTCAGGGAGTTTCTTAAAATCAGCTTGAACAAAGGGTATGTTAGCATCAGATGCAGCAGCGTTTCTTTTAGCGAGTGACACCATTTCAGAACTAAGGTCACTACCTTCAACATTAAGGCCCAGTTTGGAAAATGCTATCGTATATTTTCCAGTTCCACAAGCACAATCAAGAACGGATTTAGCGTTATTTTCATCAATAATTTTCTTGAAAAAAGGAAGAATTCTCTGGTACCGCTCGTTCGATATCATAACGTCATAATGTGAAACAAACGCATCGTAAAAATGCGGTGAATTATTGGTCATCCGTTTGTTTCCTCGTATATTTTTAACAAGTTCACAATTAAATATTTTAATACACTAAAATGTAGGCACTTCATATTAAGCAAGCGCTGATAACACAATATTTTCGTTCGACGAGATATGAGAAAAAAGATGGACCAAATTTCACAAGTTGCTCTATTGCCGTGTTTGCTATATTATCCTGTTTAGACTCTTAAGCTATTGAACTGTAGGTTCGGCTTATTTGGCGGTTCAGTTATGTCTTAGGAGACCTTTGGAAGGCTTAAGAAGTAAGGGCAGACTGGGAAGGCATTAATACCTTTTATTTCTCAAATGTTCATTTGGAATGCAAAAAATGATGAAAAGTAAGCTATACATTGTTGCATTGGCTTGCTTCATTTTCTGCTAATGTTTTACTTTGGACAGAATAGGTGTTCTATAAGTTAGATTAAAAAATAACCGATTAAAGTAATAGAGCAAATGAAGAAAATAAGCTTAATTGTAACTGTATTACTAGTACTAACTTCAGTTTTTGCCCCAATTTACCAAAACCGCTTATCAATTGGACAAACAACACAGCCATTGCCTGCATCTTACGTTTCAGACGCTTCTTCTTTACTAGAAAATTTTACTATAGTTGTTCTTCCAGATACACAAGGTTATTCCCAAAATTATCCTTCGATTTTTAACAACCAAACGCAATGGATAGCTGACAACGTTGAATCACTAAACATCGTTTTTGTATCGCAGCTTGGTGACCTTGTGAACGTTCCTTATGATACTTATCAATGGATAAATGCAAATCAGAGCATGAGCAAGCTTGATGGAAAAGTGCCTTGGGCAGTCTTGCCTGGAAACCATGATATGGATGACGGCAACATTACAAACTTTAACACGTATTTTGGGTCTGAGAGGTTTAGCAATGAAACGTGGTATGCGGGAGCTTACGGGGCTGGTGACAATTCAAATAGTTATCAGCTGTTTTCTGCTAGTGGTACTGATTATTTGATTCTTAATCTCCAATATGATCCAAGCGATGATGTTCTTCTTTGGGCAAGCCACATAATTGATTCATATCCTCACAGGAAAGTAATAGTTTCAACTCATGATTACCTGATGGGTTTCTTAGGACTTGGTCAAAGGTCTGAAATAGGCGAACGTATCTGGCATGGTTTAATAAAGCAACATGCCGAGCAGGTTTTTCTTGTTCTCTGCGGCCATGCAGGCGCAGAGGATCTAATAGCTGACAGCATCAATGGCAATATAGTCTATCAGATGCTAGCAGACTACCAAAACTCAACCTATATCGAAAGCGGCTGGTTAAGAATACTAACATTTGCTCAAAGTCAAGGAAAGGTTTTTGTCAAAACCTACTCGCCCATCATAGACAAGTACAAGAGCGACTCACAAAGCGAGTTTACCCTTGATTACAACAAAGCCATCACTCCAGCTGCTGTTCCTAAGAACCCTGCCAGATATAACACCACCTACATCAGAGCCGACGGCTCAATTGAACCCCCAACTAACCTAATCCACCGCGATGGGGATACATACGTTCTTTTGGACAACATTTTTGGGTCATTAGTTGTTGAGCGAGACAACGTAGTGATTGATGGTGGGGGCTTTACAATTCGAGGACACGGAGCTGACTATAGAGGTGAACGCGAATATGCTGGTTCAATTGAGGAAGGCAATATGACAATACCCTGGTACACTTATAAAGATGTCAATACCTCATACGTTGGAATTTATAGCTGCGCAGAAGGGCTCACTGTCATGAATCTAAAGATAACTGAGTTTTGGTGTGGCATTGAGCTTGAGCGTGCATCAGACAATCACATAGTAAGTAACGATTTGATAAACAACAATCAAGGTATCTGGAATCGTTATTCGTCAAATAACACTATAACCAATAACACCATAAGCAATAACGCCCAAGGACTTACCCTTGAAACATCATATAATACAGTTGAAAATAACACCATAACTAACAATACTGAATATGGCATCAAGTTATCTTGGGCTTTTAATACGGTATCGAAAAATACTCTTTCGAACAATAGTCAAGGTGTTTGGGTACAATCTTCTCATAATAGCTTCCAGAACAATGCTTTTCTGAATAACTCTGAACAGGTCCATCTCGGTCTCAACTCAATTTTTAACAGTTGGGATAACGGCGAAATTGGTAATTATTGGAGTGACTATAATGGGAAAGGGCACTATTATATTGATGAAAATAATATCGACCACTACCCTTTAACTCAAGCACCCAACAAACTAAATGTTGGTTTTATACTGCCTATTGCTGTAACTATTCTTGCGGTATCAATTGTTACTTCGTTATTGCTTTATCGTAGACATGAAAAAACCGTTAACCTGAAAAAATGACCATTGAGGCTGGCAAGCTACTTTACAGTGGGATTCTTTGTATTTCTTTTATGGCGTCAAGTTCTGAGTCGTCGCTGATAATTTCTGTAATTCTTTTCTCAAGCGAAGATGCTACGTTTATTGCGTCTCTTGGGTTTATTTTTCGTTTCTCTATGAGTCTTTGGGCGTGGCTGATAACTGGTTCGTCTGCCGCTATAAACTTCAAGTTGGGGAAACCAAGTAGTTTTTTGCCTTGACTTGTGCCCT
Source organism: Bathyarchaeia archaeon (assembly GCA_042296865.1). GTDB lineage: Archaea > Thermoproteota > Bathyarchaeia > Bathyarchaeales > Bathycorpusculaceae > Bathycorpusculum. The sequence continues at coordinate 1,801,971 of CP170178.1, forward strand.
CGTTTCTGCCCATAGTTTTACTGATTACCCAAACCACTTCAGCCCATGTCAAAGTTGACGTGTAAGCGTCTATTTTTCCAGTTTCAACGCGGTACAGTATTTCTTTTGCGCGTTTTGCCTTGGGCTCGGATTCGGGTTGGTAAATAACGGGGTAAATGAATACGTTGGAGTCAAGGTAAGGCATGCCTGTTTGATACCTCTTCCATGATTAAGTCTTTGATTTTTGTGCGCTTTTTTAGTTTAGGTGTGCTGGGGCTTGTGTAGTATTCGGTGTATTTGCCCTCAACTTTGGGTTTGCTTATCACTATTTCATTATCCCGCAATTCGATTATCACGTCAACGCCGTGTTTGATGCCGAGTGCTTCACGCATAGGTTTAGGAATCAGAATTTGTCCTTTTGGCCCAACATTCTTTTTTGCCAAAAAATAATAAAAGTTTTACTTATTCACTTTTGAAGGCTAACCATTGCTGAGCAAGCAAACAAATTCTCAGTTGTAGCATATTGCACAACCAACCAGCAACCCACGACAAACCCAGAAAACAGTTTACAGCAAACAGCATAAAGCGTTGATTGTTGTTGTGCTAAGAGAATCTGCGGCAACAACTTCTAAACAAAAATTAACCGCCACTTATAGGAAAGCTTAAGAATAAAGCTTAACCATGAAATGACAAACGCGCATTAACGGAAGGACAAAAAATGATCGTGTGTGTTATTGGTCTTGGACAAATCGGTTTTCCAGTAGCAAAATACGTTGCCGCCAAAGGCTTTACTGTTTACGGTTTTGACATTAACCCCGCCGCCGTTGAACATGGCATCCAAAACGGAGGATTCAAAGCAACCACACAATGGAGCCAACTTCCCAAAGCCAACATCTACATAATCTGCGTCACCACCGGGCAAGTCAACAATCAAGCCGACTTAACCGCCGTTTTTGAAGTAACAAAAAAAGTCGCCGAAAAAGCCGACACAAACACGCTAATCGCCATTGAAAGCACCATTCTGCCCGGCACTTCTAAAAAGATATTTAATGAAACCTTCAACAGTAAAGTCTTGCTTGTTCATGCTCCACACCGTTACTGGGCTGACCAAGAAGACAAGTACGGCGTAAACCAAGTCCGCGTAGTCGGCGGCGTTAACCAAGAAAGCCTTGACGCTGGCATGAAATTCTACAAAGACCAACTTGGCATTCCAATGCACACGGTTTCAAGCGTTGAAGTTGCGGAAATGTGTAAAATCACAGAAAATAGTCACCGTTACTTGCAAATCGCTTTTGCAGAGGACCTTAAAATGATGTGCAGCCGCATCGGCATGAACTTTGACGAGCTAAGGGCTGCTATGAATACTAAATGGAACGTGGATTTGCCCGAAGCACGAGACGGCATAGGCCGCCATTGCCTACCCAAAGACATCCGCTATGTTACTTCGTTGACTCCAAGCATCCTGCTAAGCGCCGCAATGGATGTTGACAAGCAATACCGTGAATGGTTATCTAAACAGGCAAAGAAGCAGTGAAAGTGGTTTCTTCTTTAGAAGAACACGCCGTCTACCTATTTTGAAAAGCTCCTGTAATGCTTGCAGACGACGTTAAAAAAAAGGCGTTAAGCATCAATAAAAGTCAATGGAAGTCAAAAAGCGTCGGCCCCAGTTTTTACTTGGAAAAATTTTTGTAAAGATAAACCTTTAATGCCAAACCGAACCTTTTCTTCCTTGAACACTTATGTCCGCCCCCGACGTCTGGTTAGACACCGTAACACCAAAAATCAGCATAGTCATAAACAGCCTACTCCCAGTCCTGCACAAGAAAGGCTACTCCACCATTGTAACTGCAAAAAAACAAACACAAACCACTGACATGCTGAACGCCCTAAAGGTGCCATATGAAACCGTCGGCGAATACGGAACCACACTCAAAGAAAAGTTGTCGGTTGAGCAAAAGCGGACACTGGAGTTTTTAGACCTTTTCGACCGCGTCGGATACCCCAAAGTGCTCTGGACACATGGTGACGTCTCAGCAATTCGCACAGCGTTCGGGCTTAAAATTCCAATTGTTTACGCTAACGACACCGTTTTTGCTTATGCAGTGGCTAAACTGGCTTGCCCATTGGTAGATTATCTGGTAACACCCAAATGTTTTGGCAAGTCATGGAGCAAATTTGGCATCTCCAAATACCGCATCATCCATTACGATGGATTGGAAGAGTTGGCGTATGTAGGTTCAGAATTTGAAAAACCAAAATTCCTCCAAGACCTTGCACGTCAGAAAAAACCAGTTATTCTTTTCCGTGACGCCGAATACCAAGCAGTCTACTGCAAAGACGTCAAGGTGGATTCGGAAAAGCTTCTGCGTGAACTGGCTAAATTGGGCACGGTTGTTTGCTTACCACGTTATGAGGAGGAACGGGCTAAGCTTAAGGAGATTCCGAACGTTTGGGTTTCACCTGAACCAGTCCTAACCGCGCAGCTTATGCCGTATATTGATTTGATGGTTGGCAGCGGCGGAACAGCCTGCAGAGAAACAGCACTTTGCGGAGTTCCCACAATTAACTTCCACTTCTGGGATGTACAAGCACGCTATCTGTTCAAGAAAGGGTTCCCAATACAAATACTGCGCAGCAACAACCGTATAATTGCTGCCACAAAGAAACTGATTAGCAATCCTCAAAGAATTGACACTCAAGAAGCGTTAAGCAAAATGGAATCACCAGTAACTACATGGATAAAATATGTAGAATTTTGTCTTAACAGGACAGCTTAAAGCCTTTCACTGACAAATTCTTTAGCCCAGCCAGCTATGAATTCAACATTAAGTTTACTAAGGTAAATGAGCGTTGCTAAACTGAATTCGGCAGCGGCAGCATAAGGAGTAAAAATGAAGCGGGCAATCATTCGTCTCGCAAGCTGATAAAGCGAGTAGTGACCATAACGCCTGTACGATTCACCCAAGTTTATGTAGTTCCTAGTTATTCCCAAGTGAATCGCACCTATATAGGGAATGACTTTCCATTTGAACCCCGACTGTTCAACATAACGTTTCAAATGATGGTCTTCACCAAAAAACAAGGGTGGAGGAGCATAATTCTCCATTAAAGAACGCCTAATCAGCACATTATTAATGTGAGGTGAGGTGTCAACAAGGTTTAGTTTAACAATTTTTCCAACAACCCTGTCGTAGGCGGCAATGTGCTTGTTTGCCTGCAAAGCAACAGTAGCAACAGCCCCAATGCCTGATGCACCTGTTTCAGCGGCAACTTTTGACAGCCAATCTTTTGGCAAAAGCATGTCGTCGTCAACCATTGCCACCCATTCAGTGTCGGCAGATAGAACGGCACGTTTACGAGCCAGACTTAGCGGAGTATCCGTTGAAACAATTATTTTACCCACACCTTTCATGTGTGTAAGGGTTTCCATTAGCGAAGCGTTAGCTTTGGATTTTGTTGGAATTACAATGTCCATTTTCATGAGCTGCCAGCTTTAACAGTGCTTAATGCCCTCAGAAATTAATAGTCTTATCGCCTAACAAGAAAAAAGGGCAAAACATAAAACCAGAAAAACAGCCCTACCTTAAATTGGGGTTTATTAATAAGCAAAATTCATAAGGTTAAAAACTTATAGGCTTAAAACACCAGCCAGCAACTAAGAGGAACATAAGCAGTTGAATTCAAAAGATAACAAAAAGTTCAAAATATGCTTGATTTCAAATGGAGCCTAAAGTAATGGCAAAATTTTTAGTTGTACATCCTAACTTGGATATTTACGGTGGAGGCGAAAAAGTCTGCCATCATGTCCTTAAAGCATTATCAACTCACAGTCAAGAAGTTCAGTTATTAACATTTGATTTTGATTCCAAGAGTTACTTTGAAATTATGGGAGAAAAATTGCCCCAAGGCGTTACTGTTCACGAGTTAGGCGAACGAACCGAAATAAAACCTCCATTTACTATTTATAAAAAAAGGCGAAAAGTTATCAAACTGCTAAAAAAATTCAAGAACGTGGATTACGATTTCGTTTTTTCTACGCAATCGTATACAGCATTTGAAGCAGGAGTTCTTAACAAAGGAAAAAGGAATATAGCGTATGTGCATTTTCCAGAAATCCATTATACATTTGACCATTCAGGATTTAAAATGAAAACTTACTTATGGCTATATAAGAAATGGCTTGAAAAAAATGTTAACAAACTGGATATGGTTTTCTGTAACAGCAATTACACTAAAGCAATTATTGAAAAGTATTGGAAAAAACCCGGAATCGCTAACCCCATAACAGTTTATCCTCCCGTTAATTTAACCCCTTTCTGGTGCAGCAACCCTCTTAAAGAAAGAACTAAAAGAGTAGTATACCTGGGGCGTTTTATTCCTCAGAAAAGACACGGATTTCTTAAGAAACTTGCAGTTGAGTTCCCTAAGTATGAGTTTGTAAGCATTGGCGGTTTAAGAAATAGCGAAGAAAAATGGTTTGAGCAATACAACCGAGATTTACCTAAAAACTATTCGGTTAAACCCAATTTGCCGGGACCAGAACTGATTGAGACCTTGCAGGATTCACAGATTTATTGCCACTTAATGGAAGGAGAACACTTCGGTATTGCCCCTATAGAAGCGCTAGCCAGTGGCTGCGTAACATTAGTTCACAGCAGAGGCGGAAGTGGAGAATTCATCCCTGAAGAGTTCCGATGGAACACATTTGAAAACTTGAAAGAAAAAATAGCGCATACAATTAAAAAGTTAGACAAAAACGAGAACTGGGAAACAGAACGAAACAATCTATGGGCGAAAATTAAAGTGTTAGAACCCGAAAATTTTGAGAATGAAATATTCTCCAATATCAAAAACATGTTGTAGCAGAAAAAACCGATTCTTGAAAGGAAAAATAAAGCAACTTACCGGCGCTTACTTCAATCTAAATTATTAACGCTTTTTTTGTTAAGTAAATTTTTGGCGTTCTTAAAATAGCGGTTTCTTGGAAAAACCAGATACAACGGGAAAGGTGGGTATGGCGGCAGCATGATGCACTTTATGGTTTCATCGGAAACTTGACGAACTGACTTTTGAACGTCGAGCCTTTTTTTCCAAGTTTTTCTTAGATTAAACAAGTTCCAGAATAACGCTTTAAGAATAGCCAAACTTGCAAGTGTTTTGCGTCTTAGTATGAACAACAGGGCATTCCTGATTTCATAAATGATTGAAACTGAAACGGCCTTGAACATGTTGTTTAATTCAAAATTTTTAATAACAATCATAAGATGGTTTCGTTGGGCAAAAAACAGCTTTTTTTGGTCATAAACTTTAGCTGTTGTCAGACCAGACGCATGAAAAACAATTGAAGCTGGAGCAAAAACAACTTTGTAACCTGCTAATCTTATTCTCCAACACAAATCTGTTTCGTCATAATACATGAAAATGTCTTTGTCAAACAAACCTGCTTTTTTTAGGGCTTCACGTTTTAAAATTAAGCTTGCCCCTTTTCCATAAAATATTTCGCTATTTTTGGTGTAATGGGAGGCGGCTTCTCCACGGCCCTTTTCAATGTGATATCCATAGTAATCAACTAGACCGCCGGCGCAATCCATTAAACTTGGTTTGCTCATAAGCAACAATTTGCTTTGCGCTGCACCAACATCCGAAGGTTCAATTGCTTTAACCAAAGTTTTAAGCCAGCAAGAATCAACTTTGGTGTCGCTATTCAGTAAAGCTATGTATTCTCCCTGAGCAATTCTTAAACCAACGTTGTTGCCCTCAGCGAATCCAAGGTTTTTACGGTTTTGTATAACTTTTAACCTTTCATCTTTGCCAAACCTGCTTTTTATTATATCTACACTACTGTCAGTGGATGCGTTGTCAATAAAAAGCACTTCAAAATTGGGGTAATCAGTTAGTAATACGGATTCGACGCATTTGCCTAAAAGTTCTTGTAAGTGGCGTTGTCCATTGTAATTAAGAATTATTACGGATATTTTAGGCATAACCACGCAAACAACTCCTGATAGATGGTTTACAAGTTTTCCATACTTAATAGCGTATGGGAAACAACAGTATGCTTAGATACGGCGTAAAAAAATAAACAAGTTATAAAACAGATTGTAGTTTTCTGAAAATAGGCACCTTTTTGGTCAATTGCTCAGGGATATAATTTATAAATTATATTAAAGCCTTCACTATGAGCAAGCAGAGCAACAATGATAAAAATCAGGCTAGACGTAGATTATGCTTATCCTTCACGGTGGAAAAGCTTTCTTTATACACTACTTAAAAGAAAAACTAAAAGAAGCTACCTAAAAAACGCTAAAATAATAGCAAAAATGATTAACGAGTCCCCTGTCGAAGCAAAGGCATACTGGTTCTTCACCCCCTTCACGTTGCCTGACCCCGAAATGCTTGAACTGTCAAGACCTGATAAACACGAGATTGCTCTACACGTTGCATTAGATGCTTACAAAGAACTGGAAAACTTGGAAAAAGCAACCAACAAAAAAGTAAAGTACTACACAGTTCATGGAACAGAACGCCTGCTGGGCAAAATTATTTGGCGACGTAAGTTTTCACAAGAAAAAGCGCCTATTCCAGAAGGTTTTCCGTTAAAATCATTCTATGATTTCCCAACAATCTCCTTTGACAGAGTTTGTCACGATAATTCAAAGGAAGAGTCTTTAAAAATTGGTTATGAAAGCATTGAAAAAGGTGAGGTTCTTCTTGTTCACCCTGACTGGCTCTTTCAGAGAGGAAGATTGAATCATAGAGGACCATACTATGAAACTCTTAAAGAAATCTTAAAAGTAGACTCTGAATTTGAAGAGTTAAAAATAAAAAAGAAAGGGTTCGTTAAAATAGCAAAGTACTCAGAGCATTTTGAATTCACTAAAGACGTTAATACCTCCGAGAGTTTCTTTAAAAAATTAAAAGACAGAGACGTAGACATTTTTACTTTCGTCCAAAGAAGCTGGTGCTGTCCTGACGCTTTTGTTCCGTCAGATAGGTGGATAAAAACCGAAGACAACATTGCCTTACTACAAATAAATTCCTATGATGATTGGTGGGAAAAAATTGGTAAAAAGACCCGAAATATGGTTCGTAAGGCAGAAAAATGTGGGGTAAAAGTGGAAGTTGTTGAGCCGTCAGAAAAGTTGGCTGAAGGCATTTGGCGAATTTATAATGAAACGCCGATTAGGCAGGGACGCGCCTTTTCTCATTACGGGTGGTCTCTTGAAGGCGTTAAAAATATGGTTTTTAACACCAAAAATTGCACTTTTATAGCTGCATATTTAGAGGAAGAATTGGCGGGTTTTATTCAATTGGTCTATGGCGATAAATTAGTGGTGACGACTCAGATACTTTCACTTCAGAAGCATTGGGACAAAGCGGTGAATAATGTTCTTTTAGCTAAAGCAGTTGAGGTTTGTACCAAAAACGATCTGTCTTGGCTCATGTATGGAAGAATAGGTAATCACCCTTCACTGGATAAGTTTAAGGAAAGTAATGGTTTTGTTAAGTATCCATTAAATCGTTATTACGTAATTTTATCACGAAAAGGAAAAATTGCTGCAAAGATTGGTTTACATCGGGATTTGAAAGATGCTATGCCCCAAAGATTAAAACTAAAAATTCTTTCAATATACAACTTTATAAGCAGAACAAAAATAAGTCTTCGAAAACCAAAATAATAGCCACTTAATAAGGTTTGAACTTTGTTCACTACTTAAGCGTTTAATCCGAAATTATAAACCGTTTTCCATGAGCCATATCGTAAAGTTTTCTTGAACCTCTAAACTTGTACTCGTGTAAAACTCGTCTATCAACAATCGCATGTAACCCTCTTTTAAGAAAGAAATTGTTCAACTTTAGAATGTCAAGGATCAAAATGAAAAAGGAAGAATGATGATTTTTAATTTTTGAGAATTCGTAAAGGATAAGCTTTTTTTCGAACTGAAACAAAACATTAAACCAAACACTCATTTTAACAATTTTAAGGTTAATAATAAAAGAGTTAACCAAACCTAAACTGTATACTTCTTCGTTTACCAAATCTGATTGTTCAGTGGTTGAGCCCCCTTTATGCAATTCTTTTACCGCAGGATCAAAAAGCAAAGTGTCACCGGCGCAAACCATACGCCAACCTAAATCAACGTCTTCAAAGTTAAACAGAAGAGAATCATCCATTCCACCTATCGCAAAAAACGCATCTTTCTTTACAAGCATAAATGCCCCTCTAAGCGATGGAACCTCTTCAAGATGAAGGTCACTTGATAAATCATTTACAAGTTCACCTGCACCTTTACAGTAAGCACCATATAGCCCCTGATTGTGCCGTATAAAGTCCCCTGCAGAGTCAATTACGTCACTGTTAGCCAACTTAAGAATCAAAGGCTGGATACCATCGCATTCGCCCTTCTGTATACGGTTAACTAACGGGGCAATGTCGTCAAGCACAACAGAGTCGTCATCAGCAAAAAAAAGTATTGACCCCTTTGCAAGAGCAGCGCCCATATTTCTTCCCGAGGTTACGCTACTTTTATGAGCCATTATAATAGTCCTTAGACATGTAAGGTTGGGTTTGTTATAAAACATGGCAAATAAAAGTTTTTGAACTGCTTCATTGCTAGCTTGATCAACAATCAAAATTATTTCATATTTAACAGAAACCTTTTTGGTGGATTCAATTAAACTTTGAATGTCATTATTTTCAAAATTTTTAAAAACAACAATTAAACTAACAATTGGAATAGAACCATCCGCTTTACTTAAAACAAAACTCTTCATAAAACCCCCGCATAGTCTTTGTTTTTTACAACAGTTAATCCAAATCCGTAAAAAGGCGGAAAATCTATCAACCTTGTAATTAACAGGCCTGCAATTTGCAAGAAATATTTGAAGGCGCTTATTCTAATTTTGCCTTGAATAAAAATCGTTAAACCAGTAAAAAAAAGCCCAAAAACACCTACTAACGGCTTCTTGTTTTTTATTTTACCACCGTTTTCTTGGATGTTTTCAATCAAAAGTTTGTCATCAACAATTACGTTTTTGTTATGTTCAAGGTACCAATCGAGGTTTTTACCGCCTAATTTCTCAAAAATCTTTATCCCACTTGAAGAAGGATTTTTTGCATGTATTTTGCTGTAGGTTAAAACCAGCCCACGTTTGCAACATCTGAGCATCTCTTTAACAAAATCTGAGCGGTTTTCCTTTTTAACATGTTCATAAACATCGCATGAGACAACAAAATCAAAGACTTCAGAAACAAAAGGCAGCTGGCTACCGTCGGCAACCACCATGTTCTGTAGCTTACGTTTTGAGTTTATCTCTACGTTAACAATGGAACAGTTTTGGCTGATAGAAATGAAGTCAGACAGGTTACCTAAACCTGCACCTATATCTAAAATGTTTAACTTCGCCTTTTCTGAATATTCCAAAATCGATTTTATACCTGAAGTTATAAAACTGAATCTCACCTTTTGGTTGAAGTCTATAAAGGTCGTAGTAAGTACTGGGTTGATAGTAAAAGTCGTCTGAAGAAACATTAAATCAGCAAAATACCTTATATCGCAAGTACCTAATAAATTAAAAAACCAAAAAAGTGTTAAATATTTCTTGTTTTTAAAGTTAAAGTAAAAGATTGGCAAGGAGACTATTTAGGGTTTGCTTGTTTTTTATGCCTCTGAAAATGATTTTGCCGCTGGCATAAAAACGAAAAGAATATTCTTGGAACGTTAAGTCGTAAATCATTCCGGCAACCTTGTTTTTAAGCGTGGCTTTTTTTAGGATTTTTTCAAGTGCTTGGTCTTTTTTGTCAAATTTTAAGACGACTACAACGTCGCTTTCGGCTCCGCAGGTGCCTTCAATTCTTGCAACGTAGTCGTCTACTGTTGACATTAAAGCTCCTGCAGCTCCTTTAGCACTTCAAGGAAACGGTCAACTTCTTCTTTAGTATTGTAAAGGTAGAAGCTTGCGCGTGCAGTGGATTGTAGTTGGAAGATTTGATGGAGCGGTTGTGCACAATGGAATCCACTGCGTATTTCTATTCCGTAGCTGTCACATAAAAGGGCGACGTCATGCGAAGATAACCCTTTAACGTTGAAAGGAATTATACCGCATTTACTTGAAGGACTTGTTGGACCGTGAAGAGTAATTTTGCTTAACTCATTCATGCCTTTTACTGCATGCTTTGTCAATGCTTTCTCGTGAGCCAAAATGTTATCCATACCTACTTGTTCAAGATATTTTATGGCTGCCGCTAAACCTATTGCGCCTGCAATATTTGGGGTGCCTGCTTCAAACTTCCAAGGTAACTCGTTCCAGCTGATGCTGCATTGCTGGTTTTCGTTGTTGAAGGCTACTTCTTTTATCATTTCGCCGCCGCCTTGGAATGGACCCATCTTTTGCAGTAACGCTTTTTTGGCATAAAGGACACCGATTCCAGTTGGAGCAAGCATTTTATGTCCCGAAAAAGCCAGAAAATCTGCGTCAAGGTCTTGTACATCTACTTTCATGTGTGGAACTGATTGAGCGCCATCTACAAGCATTAAGGCGCCGTGGTCATGAGCGATTTTTGATAACCTTTTTATGTCGTTTACTGCGCCTGTCACGTTTGAGACTTGGCTTAGGCAGACAATTTTTGTTTTAGACGTTATCTTGCTTTCAAAATCTTTAATGTCTAAAACGCCTTCAGGAGTAACGTTTGCATATTTGGTGTTAAAACCTCGAATTTTCCCAGTTATTTCCCATGGAACAATATTGCTGTGATGCTCCATTAAAGAAACAAGAACTTCGTCGCCTTTCTTGAGATTACTTAACCCCCAAGCGTACGCAACAAGGTTTACAGCTTCGGTTGTTCCCCTAACAAAAACTATTTCGGAAGATTCTTTGGCATTGATGAATTTTGCGACACGTTCACGGCTTTTCTCGTACATTTCAGTGGCTTCTAACGAGAGCGTATGAACTGCACGATGCACATTGGCATTGTTATTTTCGTAGTATTCGGTTATGGCTTGTATAACTTGTCTTGGTTTTTGTGTTGTTGCAGCGTTGTCAAAGTAGATGAGGGGATTATTGTTTACTTGACGCTTTAAAATTGGAAAGTCATCGCGTACGCGAGTTAAGTTTATGGAGATTTTTCTTCCTCCGGCTTTAACCTCTTAGATAACGTTTTGGCTAGTTCTTCCTCTTCTAAGGCTTGCTTTTCCTCAAAAGTGTTTTCTTTAGGCATCCAAACAGGCTCAGAACCTCTGTCATCAAAATATTTTCTGATAGCACGTTTCAAGGCGCCGACAGCGAGGACGCCGCAGTGGAATTTAACGCTTGGTAAGCCGCCGATTTCGTCAGTCACTTTTTTCCATGTGATGTCGTTCCAGGCTGCTTCAAGAGTTAAGCCTTTAATCATTTCTGTAACTATGCTTGAAGTTGCAATGTTTGCGGCGCAACCGTAACTTTCGAATTGAGCTTTTTCGATGACTTGAGTTTGCTCAATGATTTTTAGGTAAAACGTTATCATGTCACCACACGCGGGGTTGCCAGCTACTGCAACGACTGTAGCATCATCCATTTTTCCCAAGTTTTTCGGGTTACGGAATAAATCCATAACTTTCGCGTTATAAGGTAATGGTACACGTGACATTTTTTATTCCACTCCTGTTGAACCAACTATGCGTCTAATACGATTGACAGCTTCTGGTATTACATCCAAAACGTAAGCTATATCTTCTTCTGTAAGATACCGCGTTGTCTTCATAAGCACGCTGCCATGAGCTTCCTCGAATCTGCGGCCAATAGCAACCAACACGTGGCTGGGCTGAAGTAGTCTTCGACTGCAGGCACTTCCACTTGAAAGGTAAACACCTTTTAGACTTAACTCGATTGTCAGGGCTTCTCCTTCGGCGCGTAGGATGCTGATGTTGGCGTTGTCGGGGGAACGTTTTTCGCCTTTTGGACCGTTGAAGCGCAGATCAGTTAACTCTGAGAAGATGCCCTCTACTAGTTTGTCTCTTAAGTGGCGCATTTTTGTGGTGTTTGCTTCAAATTTTTCAAAAGTTAACTCGGATGCTTTTGTGAAGCCAACGATTAGTGGCGTGTTTTCTACGCCTGGCCAAAGTTTTTGTGTGCCGATTTGTCCTTCGATGATGCGGTCCAAGTTTACGCTTTCACGTAGGTACATGGCGCCCATTCCTCTTGGGCCTTGGATTTTGTAGCTGCTAACTGTTGCCAAATCAACGTTTAGGTCTTGCACGTTAAAGGTTACTCTGCCGTAGGCGTCGGTTGCGTCTGTGTGGAAGAGTGTTTGTGGGTTTTTGTCTTTAACGATTTTAACGGCTTCTTTGATGTTTTGTATTGTGCCAAGTTCGTTGTTTACGGTGGCGACGCTGGCAAGGATGGTTTCTTTGTCGACTGCTTCTTTGAGTTTTTCCATGTTCAAGAAGCCTTCGTGGTCTACTGGAATTTTGGTTACTGTGAAGCCGTATTTTTGCATCATTTCTGCAACTTGCAGTACGTTGACTGGTTCTATTTCGGAGATGACTATTTTTTTTCCTTTTTCTTTCTGTGCAAAACAGGCGCTCATGATGGCTAGGTTGTTGGCTTCGGTTTCGCCTGGTGTGAAGGTGATTTCTTCAAGGATTTTTGCGCCCATGGTTTGGCTGATTTTTTGGAAGCATTTCATGATTGTTTCGAATGCTTCCCAGCCGGGTTTATGGGTTAATGTTGGGTTGCCATATGCGGTTTTGTTAAAATACGGTAGCATTGCCTCTATGACTTCTTGGGGTACAATGCTGGAGTTTTCGTTGTCTAAATAGACTTCTCGTTTAATGCCTTCATGTAGTTTAAGGAGTTCTTTAACGTTTTCAACCATAACGTATCCTACCAATGAAAATAGTTAGATAACTCGTCACTTTGCATATACATTGTTCAAGTAAAAAAACCTAGTTTTTCTTTTGAAGTTGTTGCCGCAAATCTGCTTAGTACAACAACAATCAACAGGTTTTGGTTGGGGTTGTTTTTTGGTGGCGGCTTGTTTTTGGGGTTGCTGGCTGGTTGTGCAATATGCCACAAGTTGTCTGCTTAATTTTTCTTTTTTGCATGGCGTACTGCAAAGAGTACTATTGGGGCAAGTATAGTTAAGATGAGCGCCAAGATTATTAGCGTTTGGTAAGGAGATTCTGAACCCGACGAGGCGGGGTTGCTGGTTAGCACTGAATTGTTGCGGGTGTCTATCACTGAAACTGTTCCGTCTAAAAGATTTGTCACGCATGCGTATTGTCCGTCGGGTGTGAAAACTATGCTGTAAGGAGTTGTTCCAACGATGATGGTGCTGTTCACTTCTTTGCTGACTGTGCTTATTACTGAGACTGAGTTGCTCATGCCATTTGTAACATAGGCGTATTGGTTATTCGGTGTTAAAGCTATACCGTTAGGGTTGGTTACACCAGTTATTGTCGCTGTTACTGTATTAGTCGCTGTGCTTATGACTGAAACTGAATTGCCTGCAAGATTAGTAACATAAACGTAGGCGCCATCAGAAGTTATAGCTACACCATCAGGATTCATTCCAACTATTATTGCTGCTATTACTTCACATGTTTTTGTATTTATCGCCGAAACGCTGCTGCTTCCACCGTTTGCAACATAAGCGTATTCACCATTGGGAGCTATAACTAAAGCGTTAGGACTGCTTTCTACGGTTATCGTCTTCACTACTTTGTTGCTAGCAGCGTTTATCACGCAAACCATGCCTACGCTGTTAGTGCCTATGATGGTGCTTGCTGAAACGTAGGCAAATTCGCCGTTAGGAGAAATAGTTATACCGCTGGGGTTTCCATCCAAAGTTATTGTTTCAATCACTTTGTTTGAAGCAATGTTTACTACTGAAACCAAATTTGATTCTTGGGCTGAACTTGTTATGTAAGCATATTCACTGTTGGGAGTTATGGCTACTCCGTTAGAGCCGTTAATGTTTATTGTTGCAGTCACTTTATTGGTTGCTAAGTCTATTGCTGAGACGTTATTTCCATTTGGAACATAGGCGTATTTACCATCAGGCGTTACAGCTATAGCCCAAGGCATTCCCCCAACTGTCACCGTAGCCGTACTTGCCGCTATAGTTGGCAAGGGCAAGAATGAAAAAGCACAGAAAAGGAAAAAAATAATTCCAACATCAAAGGTGGTTTTTGCGTTACGCTTCATCTTATCACCTAGTTGTCATTTTGGGGAAGGCTGCTTTTTCTTGTATGCCTATCTTGTATTTTTCCTTCAATTAGCCACAGTATTCTCTCGGCTGATTCGCCAACTATTTGGTCGTGCGTTACCATAATAGTAGTGGTTTTATGGTTTGAGTTGAGATTTGCAAGTAATTTTACAATCTCGTGCTTGTTTTCAGTATCTAAGTTGCCTGTTGGTTCATCGGCTAAGATAATGGCGGGGTCGTTGGCTAGTGCTCTGGCGATTGCTACTCGTTGTTGTTCGCCTTGGCTAAGGCGATTTGGTCTGTGTTGCTCTCTGCCTTGCAAGCCTACGGTCGCAAGAAGGTCTTTGGCTCTTTGCTTTCTTTGTCCGTTAAATTTGCCTGCAAGTTCCATGGCTAATTCAACGTTTTCTCGGGCATTTAAGTACGGTAAAAGGTTAAAACTTTGGAAAACAAAGCCAATTTTGTCTCTTCGAATCTTGTAAAGTTGGGATTCTGGCAGGTTTGCGATGTCGATGCCATCTATTAGGACTTTGCCGCTTGTTGGTTTGTCAATACAGCCCATGATGTTTAACAGTGTAGTTTTGCCTGAACCTGATGGCCCCATAATTGCAACGAACTCGCCCTTTTCTATTTCGAGGTTGAGGTTACACAAGCAGCAAACGTCTCGTTTTCCGAGTGTGTAAGTTTTTGAGAGGTCGTCAATTTTTAGCACTAACTTACTCATATCGCATTGCCTCCGCGGGTCGTATTCTTGCTGCTTGCCAAGCTGGATACAAACTGCCAATTGCGCCTAGTAATACTGAAACGCCTAATCCAAATAGCATAAGTTCGGGGGTTACAGTAACGGTAACGGCTGTCGATGTTAATTCTGCAGTTGCTCCACTCCCCGATATTATTAAGCCGTTTCCTGCTTGAGTTGGCTGCGGTAGAAGTATGTTAGCTAGTGATGTTGCGCCGAATATGCCAATGGATATACCGACTATACCTGCGATTAGGCTTAGTAGAGTGCCCTCAAGCATGAATTGTCCTATGATTGTTTTGTTGCTTGCGCCCATTGCTTTGAGTGTGCCAATCTCTTTGGTTCGCTCACGAACGGTATAAAGCATTATGAATAGTACGATTGCGCCGTCTGCTACGGTTATTATGCCCATTTCTATTATGGCGGTGCTTTGGATTTGGTTCATAGTGTTTTGGGCTTGTTGTAGTTGTTCGTTTGTTTGGGTTTGCATCTGGAAAACTTGATTGATGAGAGTTTGAGCTATTGTGGTTGTCAATTTCGGGTAGGCGCCAATTATTTGTTGGTTAACGGTGTAAACGTTGTTAACGCTGTCCACGAATATTTTGAATGCCGATGCTTGGTCAGTGGTATTAGTGATTGCTTGAGCATCGGCAATATTCATGTTAGCATAGGTTGAATTGAGGGCTTCTTGACCTTCGATGCCCACTACCTCAAAGTTCCGACCGAAAATGCTTATGGTTCCACCTACGCCAATGTTGAAGTGGTTTGCTATGCGTTCTGACAAAACAACGACACCACTGTCGCCTGCCTGTAAGTTGCGTCCATCTGTTATGTTAGCAGGTAAAACTATCGGGTAGTTACTTAGCAGGTCAGCGGAATCTAAGGGTATACCATTGATTTGGTACTCCCAACCATCTCCTTGTTGGACCAGCGTAGGTATAACACTGGCGACACCTGGAATTGCTGTAAGATTTCCATAATCGGTGTAATTCATAAGTGGCTGCTCCAGGACGGTTTTGTTGTTTTCGTCGGTGCGAAAAGTCAATGGAAGTTTGCAGTCTATTTCGGTTGCCGCCATATTTACTGTTGAACTAACGATTTTCGCGTTGGCCGTGAGTTGGTCAATGGTTTTCTGAGTGGCTTCTTGACTAGCCGTTATGCTTGGTGGAATGGATACTATCATGGCTAGTGCAAGGCTCAATGCCACTATTACCAGCAGAGCTCTAGTTTTTCTTCTTGAAATGTTTCGGGTTGCTCTCGTTAATATTCCCATTTTTGTATTCCCTCATTTCACCTACGACTATCGATGGTAGCACTTATAAGACTTACTATCAGCAATGGTAGGCAATAATTGAACACTGAGAAAGCAGAAAACACACAGGCAGAATTTAGAAAAACTTAATTAGCCTACTAGCCCCCATGGTAAATGAGGAAACCTAAACGTCAACTGACAAAAAAACCGCCGTCTCACAATACAACATAGAAGGAAAACAGCTCGAAGCATTTCTGGGTCCACTAGAGGCAAGCATCCTCGAAACAATCTGGTGCTCAGAGAAAAGACCAATTACTGTAAGAGAAGTTTTAGAAATAATAAAAAAGAAAAAATCTGTCGCCTACACCACCGTCATGAACACAATGGACCGCCTTTATGAAAAAGGGCTACTTGACCGCCAAATTCAAAAAGTCAAGGGCGGTGCTTATCTCTACTATGCATATTGGCCAAAGCTTGAGAAACAAAGCTTTAAGGAAGCTGCCGTGCGTCAAGTGTTAAACAGCTTGTTAGACAATTTTGATGAACTTGTTACAACTTGCCTTGTGGAAAAAGCTGCGACTAACGATAAACAGTTAGAGGCACTAAAGGAAAAAATTGACAGAACACTTAAAGAAAAAAAGAAAGGATAAGAAATGGTTGGCATAGACGATGTTATAGTTCAGCTATTTCAGCCGTATTTCTTCTATTCGTTAGTTTTCCTTTCAATAGCTTTTGTGTCTGTCAAAATCTTTCTAAAGTTTAACTCACACCTGTCACGGAAGATTCAAAGTCTATTATGGGTGCTTCCGCTTTTTGTTCCGGCAATCGTATTCTCATACTTCCATCCTCAAATATTCATAACTATCACACTGCCGGTCCCCACTCATTTTTCTCAGGCAAGCGATGTTGCAGTAGTTTTGTTAGGACCAGACATTTTTTCATTTACTGGCTTGGTATGTATTGGTAGCACCCTTGCTGCTGTGGGTTACCTTGTGCTCATGTTAGGTTTCGGGAGAACAATAGCTCTTAGACGGTTCCATGTGGTATTGATGACGCCGAACGAATATGTTTCCATTCAGCAGGAAGTAAAAAAAATATCCCGAAAACTTGACATCTCACAACCAAAGGTTGGATTAGTGGATGATTTATTACCCAACGCGTTTACACTTGGTTATGGACGAAACACAGTAGTTGTTTTTTCGTTGGGTCTACTAGAGATGCTTGAGCCAGAGGAGTTAGAGGCTGTAGTTTCCCATGAATTGTCACATATAAAAGCTAAAGATTACCTGTTTAGAACCCTATCGTATAGCTTGAATTTTCTTTCCTTCTTTAACCCCCTCTCTTACTTTGCAGCATCGCAAGCCCAAAAAGAACGCGAGTTACTTGCAGATGAAAAATCCTTGACACTACTCGACAAACCTGCACTAATGCATCAGGTTCTCAGCAAACTTGAAACGATGGCGCCTTCACCGTCAAAGCTAAGTCTTGCTGACCGCTTTTCCTCAAGCTTATTTATTGTCTCCCCTCTTGCCCATAGATCAGGAATACTTGCCACCCATCCGCAAATCGCTCAGCGTATGCAAAATATTACTGCAGTGACATCCAAGCAGGCTAAGAAAACAAGAACGCTTCTGCCAACGCTATTTCTATTAGGCATTCTTGTTTGCGTGGCTATTATTGCTGGATACTCAACCGTGCAAATTGAGCAGTCAGTTATTCAAAATCAGAATATTCATCTACTGAATCAGTACAAGGTTTTAATGTATAACTCAACCATAACCACCAGTTTTAGCCCTGACACTGGAATATTGTTCCCGAGCGGAGAAAGCTTTCTTAACTTTGCATCAGGGCAACAGGGCATGTTTCGACTTGTGGAAACTTGAACTCACTTTTGTAGTTCTTTTTGCATCTAACTAATAGTTTTAGAAAAATTTCTCATTAAAAGGCGGCGCTTCTGGCAGGGAGAAGGGGGCTAAGGGCTGATATTTGGGAAGATGAACAGGGGAATGGATTTAGGAACTCAGCCCCTAACCTTACGTGTACATGGTTTTTTTCGGTTAAAGGTATTTGCGCTTACAGGATGAACAGCCACACGGGATTGTACTTGTTGGTTTTGTGACGTACAAAATGCCCTAATCGGGTTTAGTGTCGCTGTGGAGGCTGCTGGTTTGTTTGAGTTTAATGCAGAGTTGTTCAACTGCAGATTAATAACGGTTAAACCAAGGTTTAAATAATTTTGCGGTAAACACACCATTAAGGAAACAATCAACCAAAACCTAGGAGAAACAAATTGAAAAGAGAACACCTGATTGTACTAACAATCGTACTTGTAGTCATAATAATCGGAGCAGGCACTTACGGAGCCTACACACTACTAAACCCGTCAGCCACTCCAGAACCCACATCTACACCCGAACCCACAACTTCACCCACCACAAATCCAAGCGAAACAACATCACCAACCGCTACCCCCAGCCAGACAACTCAACCAACCCCCACAACTTCACCAACCAGCACACCAACACCGACACCTACCCCCACACCATCCCCAACCAGCGTTGTTGTTGATGACGCAACAGGCGCACAAGTCAACATTAGCCTCCCAGTTAACCGCATAGTTTGTCTTACATCGGCAGAAACGGTTTGTGCATTAGGCGGAGGCAGCAAAATCGTTGGCATAGCAGGAATGCTTACCACTGACGTTAAAGCTGTTTTGCCCGCGTCCATCTTAAATTTGCCCTTAGTTGGAGACAGAGATACTTCCCCTAACTTGGAAGTAATTGTTGAGCTTAATCCAGATGTGGTTCTTGCCAGTCAAAGGTTAACTGATGAACACAGAAAAACCCTTGAAGACGCAGGAATTGCAGTCCTTGAAGATTCAGTTACAGGAGACCGAAGAATACAGTATTTCACTAATTTAGGCTTGATTTTAGATGCAGAAGAAAGAGTAGAGGAACTGTTAAGTTATGAACAGTATTACTGGGATTTAGTTGAAGACCGAGTAGGAAGCCTACCGAGAAGTGAGAAGCCTCTGGTTTTCTTTGAATGGTACATGGCATGGTTCAGCACTGGACCTGAAGGTTCATACACTAAACTGATTGAAGCTGCAGGCGGAATAAACATTGGTGAAAACGCTTCAACTTCAAGCCCACAGTTAAGCGCAGAATTCATTGTTGAACAAAACCCCGACATCATCATACGCATGCTCGACTACACATCTGGCGAAGACTTAGCAGCCTTCCAAAACTTGTACAATCAAATAGTCACAAGACCAGCAGTACAAGGTTTAAACGCAGAACAAAATGACCAAGTATACGTTATCAAAAGCACACTTTTAGTTGAAAGAGACACCATAGGCTTGCTTTATTTTGCTAAATGGTTCCATCCAGACCTGTTCACCGACATTAACCCCGCCACAGTGCATGCTGAAATGATACAGAAATACTTTGGAACAACCGTTACAGGCGTATACCTTTACCCGTAACACCAAAATTTTTCCCTTTCTTTTTTTTACAATAAACCTTTTTTTAGCGTAAATTGCGTCAGTTTATTAAAAAACCCTAATAACCATCAATTCGCTAGACTCTTTCAAAATCGTACCTAACGGCGAAACCTCATTGAAAATCATCGAATTGTCCGTGCCACAACCTGTCAAAGATGTTCTTGACGGCTTGGGAATCAAAGAACTGTTTCCGCCCCAAGCAGACACCATACAGGCTGGACTGCTTGAAGGACAAAACATTGTCTTAGCCAGCCCCACCGCGTCAGGAAAAACCTTAATCGCCGAACTTGCCAGCATGAAACATGTGCTTGAAAAACATGGCAAAGTAATCTATCTTTCACCGCTTCGAGCGCTTGCCAGCGAAAAATATGAGGAATTCAAAAAATACACAAGCATCCTCAAGGCTGACGGTAGAAAAGTGTCAGTAGGCATCAGCACGGGCGATTTTGATGACGCCGAAAACTGGATGGAACGCTATGACGTCATTGTCACCACGAACGAGAAAGCTGACAGCCTGCTCAGGCACCGCGCGAAATGGATGGACAGCATCTCGCTTGTCATCGCTGACGAAGTGCATCTGCTTAATGAAGCTGAACGTGGCCCCACACTTGAAATCGTACTTGCAAGGCTAATGCAGGTTAACCCGCACATCCAAATTTTAGCGTTAAGCGCAACCATAACTAACGTGGATGAAATCGCGGGGTGGTTAAACTCCAAATACATCGTCACCGAGTGGCGTCCAATTAACCTAAAAGAAGGCGTTGCGCTTCAAGATGAAATCCAGTACAAGGACGGCGGTTCAAGAAGAATCGAGCAGGAAACCCGTTTTACCTTCATCAACTTGGTGCTGGATACTCTGCAGAATGGTGGGCAAGCGCTTGTTTTTGCTTCCACTCGACGAAACGCTGTTTCTGCAGCTAAAACTCTTGCGGGACACATGAACAAGGCAGCGCCTAAGACTGGTTCAAAACTTATCAAGCACACCATGAAAGAGGCAACCAAGGAACTGCTGGAAAAGGAAGCTCACAAAATTGAGGAGGCAGGCGAGAAAACCCAAATCAGCGACGAACTAGCCGCGATGGTTCGCTGCGGCGTTGCTTATCACCATGCAGGCTTATCAGGAGCTCAACGTAAAATCATTGAGGACGCGTTTAAGGAACGCAAAATTAAAGTTTTAACAGCTACCCCGACGCTTGCGTGGGGTGTTAACTTGCCTGCGCGTACAGTGATTATTCAGGATTACAGGCGTTTTGAAGCTGGATACGGCAATTACCCGATTCCCGTGCTGGATTATAAGCAGATGGCGGGCAGAGCTGGCAGACCGAAATATGATAAGTTCGGTGAGTCGGTTATCATCGCTAAAACCCGTGATGAAGCTGACTACCTTATGGAAGGTTACGTGCTTGCAAAAACCGAGCGTATTTGGTCAAGGATGGCGGTTGAAAAAATCATTCGTGGGCACGTTTTGGCGACTATTGCGTCGGATTATGCGCATTCGGAAGAGGGTTTGTTTGAGTTTTTCGGCAAAACCTTCTATGCTTACCAGTACGACGTGAAAGCCATCAAAAGCATCATCGCAAAAATCCTCAAATACCTCTTTGACCAGCAAATGATTACTGTTGACCGCCGAGACATTTACGCCACCAAATTCGGCAAACGCGTCAGCGAACTCTACATTGACCCGCTTTCCGCAGTGATTATGCGTGAAGCACTCACCAAAAAACCTGATTACCTAACTGATTTTAGCCTGCTGCACATGATTTCTCATACACCAGACATGGGTCCCATAATGCGCCCGTATGCCCGTGAAATAGATGTGCTTAGCCTTCAGATGGAGCAGCACAGAGAAGAACTACTCATTGACCCACCTAACGAATGGCAAGACCACGTAGGCTACGAAGAGTTTCTTGGAGAAATTAAAACCGCCATGGTCATGAAAAACTGGATTGAAGAAACCACCGAAGACCAACTTATCACAAAGTTCGGCGTTCAACCCGGTGACTTGTACCGCACAATAGAAAACGCTAAATGGCTTCTACATTCAACGCATGAACTTGCACCGCTTGTAGGTGCCAACAAAGAAATCAAGCCTCTATCTAACGAGTTGGAAGAACGCGTGTCTAAAGGCATTAAACGTGAACTCTTACCCATCGTACGTTTGGAAGGCATTGGCAGGGTGCGTGGCAGAATCATTTACAACGCAGGCTACAAAACCCTTGAAGACTTAAAGTTGGCTTCACTTGAAGACTTAACCATGCTGCCCTCGGTTGGTCCACGTTTAGCCAAGAAAATTAAGGAACAAGTCGGCGGCTTCATAAAAAAGGATGAATTGGAAAGGTTTGACAAAGAGCAGGAGTTTAAACAAAAAACCCTGTTCTAAGCGGATTCCGCAAATCGTTTTGCCTGCTTAACTGCTGTGCCCAAATAGTTTTTCGGGTTTAGCGCGTCTTCGATTTCTTGTCGGCTTAGTTTGCTGCTTACTAAGGGGTCTGTTTGGAGTGTTTCTTTGAATTCCTGTTTGGCTACGGCGCTTTTGATGGTGAGTTGGCGGAGCATTTCGTGTGCTTCTTGACGGTTCACGCCTTTGTGTACAAGAGCCATCATGACAGATTCAGACATTGCCCTGCCTTGAGTAAATGACAGGTTGGATAGCATGCGGTGCTCGTCTACGCGCAAGTTCTCAACAATGTTAACCATCAATGTGAGGATGTAGTCGAGCAGAATGTTTGATTCAGGTAAAACAAACCGTTCCGTCGATGACTGGGTTAAGTCGCGTTCATGCCAAGTAACCATGTCCTCCAGTGCGGGCAAAGCGAGGCTGCGTACGATTCGGGCTAAGCCGCAGACGCGTTCGCAGGTTTCAGGATTCTGCTTATGAGGCATCGTTGAGCTGCCGACTTGCTTTTTAGCTTCAAAAGATTCGAAGACTTCAGCGATTTCGGGTCTTTGCAACTCGCGGATTTCTGTGGCGAAGTTTTCGAGTGATGAGGCGATTTCTGCGTAAATGCAGATGAGTTCTGCATAGCGGTCTCTTTGGACGATTTGGGTAGAGATTTCCGCTGTTTGCAGGTTAAGGCGTTTCATTACGAGTTCTTGGATTTTTTCGGCATGTTCCCCTAAGCCTGCTTGTGTTCCGACTGCGCCGCTGATTTTGCCTGCTAAGACACGTTTTTTGCAGTCGTTTAAGCGGTCAATGTGGCGGTTAACTTCGTAACCCCAAACGGCAAACTTGAAACCCAAAGTGATGGGCAATGCGTGTTGTCCGTGGGTTCTGCCAATCATAACGGTGGCTGAGTGTTTTGCTGCTTGAGTTTTGAGAATTTTTTTGAATTTAACGAGTTTTTGTTCCAGAATTTCTATAGCATCTTTTAGTTGCAGGGCGTTGGCTGTATCAACGATGTCGTAACTGGTTGAGCCTAAGTGCACGTATGCGCCGCTTGTGCCACACTGTTCTGACAGGGCGCGGACGAGTGAGGCGATGTCGTGTTTGATTTCTTTCTCTATTGCTTTTACACGTTCAACTTTAACATATTTGGTGGATGCCATTTCCGCGATTTTTTCTGCGTCCTCTTTGGGAATGTTGCCTACATCTGCATGCGCCAAGGCTAAGGCGGCTTCGACGTCAAGCAGTTTTTGCAGGCGATTTTCTTCATCGTAAACATGAAGCATTTCCGGTGTTCCGTACCGACCGGTGTCAATGGGTAAGATAGGCAAATCTTGGTTCCTCAAGTTGAAGGATACACAGATTAAACATTAATGTTTTGTGCGGTAAAAACGCAGAAAAAACGTCCTCTGCCTTTACAATGGCAGAATAGCTCTCAGAGATGTTTTGTGTAATAATAGGTTAATTATAAAATAAAAAAAGGGGTAAGGCTTGTTTAGCCTTTTAGGGTTTTTTTCTTAGAATTAGTAAACCAACGATTGCTAATGCGATGATTATGGCGACTCCTGTGCCTATGATGTAAGGTATGCTATCTGGTGCAGCTTGAACTGACGTTGATGTGGGTGTGGTTGTGGCTTGAGCGTCTACGATGCCAACGTATGTTGTTGCAAATGAACCGCCGTATGAGTCATCGCCCATAAATGTTGCAGTAATAGTGTATTGTCCTGTTGTTTCGGGTTCCCAAACGTAACCAAAAGAGCCGCTGTACCCGTCAGTTGTAACGTCTGCTATGTGTATGTTATTTCCGTTGGGGTCTACGGCGTCAAGTGAAACCGGTATGCCCGTTAATGTTTCATTGCCCCAGATTCCAGCAATCGGCATCTGCTTATGAATGTACTCCATGTAAACAGACATTGAATCTTTAGATACGCATGGCGTGTTAGGTTGTCCTGGCGACTGGTCTAATACTGAGCCTTCAATAAGCACACTTGTTCCTAAGGCTGAAACTTTAGGTGATGCGTCTGCTGTTGTGATGCTTTGGCCTTTGCCGAAAACGTACATCATACCATCATACACGCTTGATACCGTTAAGTAGCCATCAGCTGCGCAGCCTCTGAAACGTCTTGAGTCTGTTCCTGAACCAGCAAAGTCCCAGATTTCTTCGCCTGTAGAAGCGTTTAAGCAGAAGAAGTTCCAACCTCGTGTTATTGGTTGACTTGGCGTGTGTTCACTGCTGTACGTGTATAGTTTTCCATCTGCAACTATTGTTGCTGCATGGAAGGAGTAGTATCCATTGTATGGTGTCTCAAACGGTACACTGGTTGACTCAAACTTCCATTGCACGTTTCCGTCTGCCCAGTTGATAGCGTAAACTCCCGAATATTCTCCAGCATATATCGTACCATTCCATGATGAAGCGTCATATGACCAAAAGACATCCCATGGATAACCAAGTTGTTCTGTTTTCCACGCTAAATTACCTGAGTATAAGTCATAGCAGTACCAGCTTCTATCTTCCATGACGACAGCGATTTTTCCATCATCAATGCTTGCACAGCCTGAACTAAACGGTGTCTCAGGGTCAGTTGTTATGTTCCAAAGCACTTTTCCATCTTTTAGGTTTATAGCGAAAATGTTGCCGCCGTATACTCCGCCTGCAGCGAATCTGTTAACTTGAACTGCAACGCCTCTTTCGTAGTCAACTAGGCTGGGTAGATTGCTTATTGGAAAGCTTGTGTTGCTGATTATTCTTGTTGTGAAATTGGTTGAGCTTCCAGCGGTTGTCCAGTTGATTAAGCGGTACCTGTTTGCTTCGCTTATGTTTGTGCCAAGATTTTGGACACTTAAAACGTATTGGTTGTTATGGAAGTATCCTGTCATTCCTGTTGCGTTTAGTGTTACTGCGCCTGTCCATGGGTCTATTTTGATTAGTCTGGAACCGAGGGTTACTCTGCCATATAGTCCTGCTCTATCAGCAGCTATTAATTCTGGTGTCAGGCTTGGTATAGCCCCTGGAACAGCGGAGGTTCCTTCAACGTAGGAAATAATGTACGGTGTTACTCCGCCTTCAGCCAAGGGTTTTTCATATATTACTTCGCCAGTGCGTAAGTCATAGCATCCAGCAACGTTTCCAACGCCTGCTTTAGAATTAGTCATGTATAGTCTGCCCATTAAAATAACGCCGGGATCAAGAAACTCTCTGGTTCCAAGTGAGAAATCTTCTGTTTCGCCTCCAATGATGCCTGCTAAACCAACAGGCATTTTCCAGGCTACGTGTGCAGTGCTTGGCGCGATGACAAATGGTCCTAAATAGTCTCTTGCATCATTATAGTATGCCCAAGGATAATTGCCTGCTATTGACCACCACTCACGGTTTTCCGGCGATATTGGTCTAGTCCAGTAACCAGTTGGCATCTGTGAGGCTGGCCATGACGACACAAAATCTTGTTGAACAGTTAATTCTTGTTCAGCTGTAGAGGCTGGTTTGAACCATGTTGATCCGTATGTAGATGAGGTTCCTCCGTAACCTGTTGGCATGTCAGTTCCATTTAAATATCCATTAATGTAGACTCCTGCTGGAAAATATGTTCCTTTGAATTCAAACTTTAGTTTGTATGTTCCAGTTTGTTCTGGCGTGTATTCTAACCATGCGGTTCCATCTGCAACGTATGAGTTTATTGGGCCAAACTCTTCTGTGGTACCGTCGGGTTTTGTGATTGTTAGGTAAAAGTTTGATAGATATCTGTTTGCTGCTGGTGGCGGTGTTGCCCAAAAGTTAATGAGGAGTTGTTGCCCTACGCCGATTGGGTTTGGTCTAAAACTCAGGTATGGTTCTACTTCAACTATGACGTCTGGAGTAACGTTTGAAGGTGGAGCGGTTTGCCAAGAACTGCCTGTCGGTTGCGAGTTAGCGGGGATTGGCAAAGCAAAGATGGATACTACCATGAAAACTGCGGCAAAAAGAGCGATTGCTTTATGTAAAAAATTCATTTAAAAATCTCCTTTTTGGGGATAGCTATTGCCTAAAACGCTATCTTCCCATAAAAAAATTAGTTGAATGTTACATATAAGCTTGTTGTAACTTGACTACTTACAAGTAAATATTAATTTGAATTGAAAAAATGATGCTTTATCAAGCATTTATTAGTTTTTTTACGAAAAAGAGAAGACTCTTAGGACAGTTTTCCCCATCATTAACCAAAGAACCCGTAAGGAAGAGAATAAAATGAGAACAACCATCGCAGTGTTTAACAAAAAAGGCGATTCCGCTTTACCTCCGGTAATTGATGTTTTGAAGAGCGATTGGGTTGACCAACCGTTAGAATTCACTGTTACATCACCCAAAAAAGTGGTTTCTCATAAAAGCCCTAACGTTCTAAGCAAACAGGACCTTAACGAGCCAGCACTTTTCGGCTGCGCTTATACTAGGGAAGCAAAAAAAGCCTACAGTTTCCTGCCAATGGACGATGCCTCAGTGACTTTTGAGGGCAAAATCTACTTACCTGTAACCAAAGAAGCCCTCGCGGAACAAGCAACAAAAAACAACGAACACTGTGAAGCACAACTTCAAATTTTGCTTGAGAAAGCTGAAGGAGACTTCTCGTTTTTCATGTTAAAAGACGGCTGGATTGGTGCCGCAAGAGACCCAATCGGCGTTCAACCATTATACTACGGCGAAAACAGTGAACTTGCCGCCTTTGCGTCTAACCGAAAGTCCCTCTGGCAACTTGGCATTGAAAAACCGTTGTCTTTTCCGCCGGGCAATTTAGGTTTTGTTAACAAGGAAGGTTTCCGCTTTAAGCCAGTAAAAACCTTCACCTACGCTGAGCCTAAACAAATTACGATGGAACAAGCCGCAGCAGAACTGCAAAAGCTTTTAGAGCAGGCGGTTAAGGTGCGGGTGGCTGGGTTGAAAAAGGTTGCAGTAGCGTTTTCCGGCGGTTTAGACAGCAGCCTAGTCGCGTATTTGGCAAGCAAATGTGGTGTTAAAGTTGACTTGATTCATGTTAGCCTTGAGAATGAGCCTGAAACTGAAGCGGCAATTGAAGCGTCAGAAAAGCTGGGTTTGCCCATGCAGATTCACCTGTTTAAAGAGTCAGACGTGGAAACAGCGTTGCCCCAAGTAGTAGATTTAATTGAAGAGGCAGACCCCGTTAAAGCAGCCATCGGCATACCCTTCTATTGGACTGCCCAAAAAACACGGGAATCAGGCTACGACGTTTTGCTTGCTGGTCAAGGCGCGGATGAACTTTTCGGCGGTTACCAACGTTACGTTAACGAATGCTGCAATGACGGTAACGAGAAAGCCCGTAAAACCATGTTTGGTGACGTGGTTAGGATTCATGAGAGCAATTTGGAGCGGGACGAGAAAATCTGCATTAGTTTGGATGTTGATTTGCGGTTGCCGTTTGGTGGTTTTGACTTGGTAGCGTTTGCATTGGGGTTGCCTGTGGATGTAAAGTTTGAGCAGAAGCAGGACACACTGCGTAAGTTGGTGCTGCGTAAGGTTGCGTCTAATTTGGGTTTGCCAGCATCCATTGTTGAGAAGCCAAAGAAAGCAGTGCAGTACTCCACAGGCATTAATGAAGCAGTGAAAAAAATCGCCAAACAGCATGAGCAAACAGTTAACGAGTACATAACGGGGCTGTATGAAAGAAGCAGGCAACGCTACTCGCCTTAACTTTTTTGTGAGACAAAGGTTAAACAAGTTTCAACGTGTTTTTGGCTTGTTTTTTAGCCAATAGCTACCTACCCCCCTTAGGTTTCTGCATCGAGTTTCTAAGAGGATCCAAATAGGTCTGACATCGAGGCAAACAGCATTTATTGTAGCTGCAATGCAGTCACAACTTCCTAAAAATCCAAAAAACCATTTATTTTTTGGAGGCAAAAGTTTTGAAGGTTGGAATTATTGGAAAGGGCAATGTTGGCAATGCTCTTTGCAGTGGCTTAAGCGGTAAACATGAGATAAGGTTTGGGCATCGTGACCCAGCTGAGCCAGTTGCGGAAGCGGCGAAGTGGGCGGAAGTAATCGTTCTTGCGGTTCCCTACAGCAACGCGGGTTCAGCAATTAAGGAAATTGAACCTTATGCTGACGGAAAAACCGTTATTGACGTGATGAATCCTCTTGGACCAAAAATGGAGTATGCAATCAACTGCTCAACATCTTCCGCAGAAGAAACACAAGCAAAACTCCCTAAAGCCCACGTGGTAAAAGCTTTCAACACTGTTTTTGCTCCAAACCAGAGTGTAGGCAGAATCGGCAGTGAACAGTTAACGGCTTTTATTGCAGGCGACGATTTAGAGGCGAAGAAGGTTGTGGCGAAGTTAACTATGGATATTGGGTTTGACCCTGTTGATTGTGGACCATTAAGAACGGCGCGGTTTTTGGAAGCTATGGGAAACATGTTAATCAATATGGCGTATACTTACGGCATGGGCACCAAAATAGGCTATAAACTGGTTAAAGCGGCATAATAATCATAATTTGACAGCAATAATTGGTAAACAAAAAATACCTTGTACCCCATTTAACTAATTAAAAAAAGAGAGTAAGCTTCTTTAGAAGCCGCTACCGTCTGGAACGCCGTCACCAGAGTTAGGCGCTGGACCCATCCCAATGTTATCAGGGTTTTGATGATTCGGTTGGTCAAATCCACTACCGTCTGGGACGCCATCGCCAGAATTAGGTGCTGGTCCTACAGCGTTTACTGCTGCTACCCCACAAACTATACTTACCAAAAGCAAAACAACTATTACTACTCCAATTTTTTTCATGTTTAATCCTCCATTTTTTTACAGCATACCACTTGGGATGCAATTGATTTAAGGTACATCTTGGAATAAGCGTTTCAAAAGTGAAATCCATTATTTGCTAATCAACGGTAGCTACTTCTGCCTGTTACTACTTATGGTTTAGGCAGATAATTAATGTAAAAACAAGACAGGTTTTAAGGGGTTTTAAAAGTAAAAATGTAAATTATAAAAAGGGATAAGCTCTCAAGTTGAGAGTTTCTTTTTTATCTGGAAGCTTTCTTGACAGAACGCTTATTCAATTACTTGAATTGCGCCTTCTGGGCATTGAGCTTCACATGCTCTGCAGACAAGGCATTCTTCAACCTTGACTGGAACGGCTTTACCGTCTTTCATTTCGTAAACCATTACGGGGCAAGTGTTTACGCAGGTTTCGCAGCCAGAGCATTTGTTCTGGTCAACAACGATTTTTACCATTTTTGATTTACCTCTATTGGTTTTTGAAAAACCTGTTTTGTAAAATAAAAGGATTTAGGTGTTTTAAGTCGTTTTTTCACGTATTCTTAAATAAAATCCCTTAAATCGTTCAACTGTTTTCTTAAGCTTCTTGAAGGATTCAATATTTTGTAACGCTCAATAATATTTGCACATTGTTTTACTTTAAAAAGATTAGTAGCGAGATCCTTTATGGCGACGTTTCTTGTTTTTCGCCGCCTTTGAGGAGCCGCCATTTTTCTTATGCCGCACTGGGGTTTCTTCGCCTTTTCGTTTTCTATAAACAACAATACCTACACAGCAGACAACCGCAATCGCGAAAACAATTATTGTTGGCCTAAACGACGCCCAAAGCGGGTTGTAACTGTACTCTATTTGAATGAAGTCATAGCCGGGCACTTGGTAGTCAACATAAGTTACGTTTTGTCTAGTAACTGTTAGTTTCTGTTCAAACCCATTTGACGTTATTTCGGCGGAGGAATCCTCAGTGGTAACCGATGCACCTTCCGGCAAAACTAAAGTAAAGGTTGCCTTGTCAACAAAAAAGTTCAGTGCCGGGAAAATTGTAAAATTGTAACTGTTTCCAGTTAAGCTGGGTAAAGTATATTCAGCGTTCACTTGCACAGACTGCCCAGCAGAAATAAGCGAAGATAAAGAAACGTTAACCAGAAGTGTGCTGCCTGCCACACCCAAAGTTTGACTTGACAAGACATTCCCTGAACCACCATGAGCTACAACATTTTTTGCGTCAGAAGGCAAAGTAAGCATAAAAGAAACCAAGTTAGACGCGTCCAAGTTTTTAACCACAAACTTGTCCATGCATGATACTTCGCCAGAGGGTGCTATGGTTACCTGACGATCTAATGCAGTTATATCCACAATATGCAGCAATCCAACGGGAAGGTCAAACGATGCGGTTGCCTGCATACTTGTGAACGCTGGAAAACTAGTTTTGGAGTAGGTTGTACCGTTTACTTGACCATCACTTTTTGAAATGACAACGGTGGATTGGTCAATAGGCAAGCTTAAGGTTACTTTACATTGACTTGCAGTTGAGGCTAAAGCTGGGTAAGCTGGGTAATCAAGCACGTAGTATTCTGAAGAGTATTTGGTTACAAGGTTGTTTGACAAGACAAATTCAACCGTGAATAATTGAGGGTTATATCCTTCAAAATCTACTTGAGCAACATAAAACCCTGATTGACCCCCTAATTGGTTAACTATCTGGACAGGGTAGCCTCTTTCGCCGTCAAAAGCCACCACTTTTAGAACCGAAGAAGCATAATACGAGGGTATACCAATTTGGAAGCCGTTAACTACTGAGCCTGAAACTTTTATTTCATCTCTAACTACGCTGTTTCCTGAAAACATTACTTCAATCGTGTGATCCACGTTTTGAATCGTGTAGCCGCTGCTTTGAGCATTAACAAAATTTAAGTTCAACACAGTTGGCATAAAAAACAGTGACATAATAACAAGTATAAAGACCGCGTTTTTTCGGTTCATTACAGTACACCCTTAGATTTTATTACTGTAACCGTACCTTGCTTATTTACTTTTACAAGAATATCACCCAACAAAGCGACAACTAAAAAAAATCAAAAATTTTAGTCTAAAACAAAGTTAAAGTGAGAAAAAATAGTTTTTAAAAAAGTCCGCCTTCTCGGAAGTAATAGTTCTCTTCCTTCTTTGAACCAAAACCCCGAACACCTTCACGTTTAAGCTTACACTGTAACTCTTTAGCTTCCTCTTCAGTTAACTCGCCCCTCTTCTGCAGGTAACAAATAATTTCTTGCGCCTGCTCGTCAGTGTCACATCGACGAATAAAATCAACCGCAGAAGGGTTAAAATGACGCAGTTTATCAACCGTTTTGGTTGGTTCAAGAAACTCTTCTTCGCAAACGTCCTCAATTTCCGCGGCCCTTTCAGCAGCGTCAGGGGTAGCACGAACCGCGTCTATAGAGACTTTGTTTTCGCTGTCTTCTTCAAGTTCACGGTAAAGGTGCGGAAACATTTTCTTGAGCGACTTTTTATCAATAGCCATATGCATCTAACAAAATATTGGAAAAAGAAGTTTAAGACCTTTTTTGAAGAAAACCCGTTTTTTCCCAGAACTGTTACGGCAAAAACTGTTGAGTTGGGTTTTCATTAAGCAGTTTTTCAAGTTCACCTGTTTTTAACCCTTTGATTTCGTCTCCGAAGATTTCGCATTTACGTTTTTTTCCGGCTTCTTCAATGCTTCGAACAACTATTTCAGAGTTTAGTTTCGCTTCTGTTTCAACGTAAATGTGGTAAGACGAGAGGGTTACACCTTGCTTGTTAACCCTTGTCCAACATGCCCTCTGCACTTTCACGTTGTTTGCTTTCAAGGTTTCAAGAACATGCTCTGGCGAGTCTGCGTAGGCGGCTATGTCAATGTCGCTGCCAAACCGGATGTTGCCACGCCAAACGCTGCCAATAAGCAAGGGACAAAACTTGTCTATGAACTTCATGATTTTAAGCGCTTCTTGACGCATCAAAACAAGCCGTTCTTTTCTTGCATTGCCCTCTTTTTCCTCCGCAATCCTGTCAAGCTCTAAGGCAACTTCAAAGTTAGTTGGCAGAAAATGGACACCGAAAGTTTGGGCTGCTTTGAGTTTAGCTTGCTTGTACTCTTTTTCAGCGCCGTAATAAAGAAGGGTAGCTGCTTCACGGGCAACTCGGCTTCGCAAGTCATCAGCGCTGTTCATGTTAACCATGCAAAGTTAGGGTTTAACGATTTTTTGGTAAAGCTCGATTGTTTTTTCAGCAATCTTGCTCCATGTAAACTCGGCTAATACGCGTTTTCTGCCGTTTTTGCCAAGCCATTTTGTTTTTTCAGGGTTTTCAAGTGAACTTACAACTCCCCAAGCTATGTCGGTTGGGTTGTTTGGGTCAATATGAAAACCGCATTGTTCATCTCCACAGCACACAACGATTTCACGCATGCCGCTGACTCCTGACGCTCCTACAACTACGGGTTTTTCCATGCTCATAGCTTCAAGAGCTACAATGCCAAAGGGTTCATAGTAGCTTGGAAATACGGCTACATCGCATGCAGCGTAGTATGCTATACGTTCTTCTTCTGAAACAAAATCAAAGCAGAAGCGAACATAGTTTTCAAGCTTCATGGTTCTTGTCAAGTTTGTCATGTATTCTTGCTGGTCACCTACGCCGACTATGACAAGCTTGATTTTAGGAATCTTTGTCATGATATGCGGCAGAGCCATAATCAGTTTATCCACACCTTTAATCGCGACAAGCCTGCCAAGGAAAAGAATCATGTACTCGTCATCTTTAACGTCGTGTTTCTGCCTAATCTTTTTAATGTACTCTTCTGAAACGTTTTTTGGATTATACTTTTGAGGGTCCACTCCGTTATAGCAGACTTCAATTTTTTCTTTAGGAAAACCAAGCTGCACCAGTTCATCCTTCATAGCGTAAGAAACCGTAACTATCATATCAGCCATTTGGCCACCGCGTGATTCAATGTTGCTTACAACGCCAGAGCCACCGCCAAGAGTTCGACCTTTCTCGGTTGAATGCACATGGAAAACCAAAGGCAAACCTGTTTCACGTTTCACCGTGACGCCGCCCATAACGGAGAGCCAGTCATGGACGATTATGATGTCATATTTCATTTTTTCTTTTTTAATTAACTGATTAATGAGTTGGGCAGCGGAAAGGTAATTGTAAACCATCAGTTTACCGAATAAATGCAGACCTCTGCCCCATTTTCTTATGTCTTCAGCGATAACGTCAGGCAAAGAGTCTGAAACGTCAATGTGCAGGGGGCGATGAATTTCTATGCCTCGCCAAATTTCCCGGGTGGGCAAAGAACCTTCATCATCGTTCATGGTGAAAACGGTAACGTCATGATCCATTAACACGAACTTTCTGGTTATTTCAGCTGCGTAGGTGCCTAATCCGCCTACAATTTTTGGTGGATACTCGTAAACAAAAACTGCAATCTTCATCCAAGACTCACCGTTAATTCTCAGCTACAGATATGAGCCAGAATACTAAAGCTTTACCTATTTGTCAAAAACTGTGATTTTTGCATGTAAAATAGCATCGGTTAAAGGCAACTTTGATTAGCAAGTTTTACATTACCACTACCAAGCAAGGTGCATAATAATGAGTTTGTCACCAGTTAAATTTGAGATATTGGAAATTTTGCTTTTAAACGGCAAACCAATAAAAGCCGTGCAAGTTGCCAGTGAAAACAAGAAAGAGTTTCCATCCACTATGATGCACCTTTTAGGACTCACCAAAATGGGTTACGTCGCTTCACCCCAAAAAGGGTTATACACATTAACCGATGAAGGAAAAAAAGCCCTCGGCATCCAACCAGCAACCAAAGAAACCGCTAAAACAATAATTGCTTATGCACCACATGACAAATCCTTCAACTTTTACGTTGACGTTGACAAACCGCTTCACATGCACGCCCACAGCCTGCAAGACTTCGCTAACAAAACAGTCAAAGTAGACATAAAATCTTTAGAGTTTCACACAGGCAGAGGCGACTTTGAAGCTTGGTTCAAAAGTTTAGGCGACCAGGAACTTGCTAAAAAGGCAGCGGTAATTAAAGAAAAAAAGGTTTCTGGAGAACAGCTTAGAGCAGTGCTTCATAACATGGTTGAGCAGCGTTGTATTGAATTAACCAAATATACCGAACAAACCGCTCCATAGTAGCCTTTTACGTTAATGGTTGAAAGCGTTTCTCCATTTTCTGCAGTACCTGCTGAATAGTAGTGTACTCCATGTCTTCAGCGCTAAGCCGTGCAGGTTCAAACTCGCCCATCCGCCGAAGCATACTACCGTTCATTACTGCTTCATGCCTTGCCAAAGCAAACGCGGGGTCATCAAACATGTCAGCAATCATTGGAACACCTTCATCATCACAAGCGATTTTTCCATTTGCAACCTGAAAACCCAAAGCCACAATACGAGGTGGACCATCAAAAACGGTACATTTAGAAGCCTGCAAC
Source organism: Bathyarchaeia archaeon (assembly GCA_042296865.1). Classification (GTDB taxonomy): domain Archaea; phylum Thermoproteota; class Bathyarchaeia; order Bathyarchaeales; family Bathycorpusculaceae; genus Bathycorpusculum. The sequence goes on from CP170178.1 coordinate 1,836,268, forward strand.
CCAACAGGCATCAACGGTCCCCAGTGGCTTCCACGCATCCAGCCTTGAACAAAATAGCTATGCAAAAACGGCGCCAAAACTTCTCCAACCGCTGGCAACCCATGCTGAGCTCGAACAATCATTACTGGGTCATCTTTTCCAACGTATTTTCCAGCAATCAAGGACAATTTAGAAACGCTGCTTGCTGCACAAATCAAGTCGTCGCTGGCTCTCCAAACGCGGGCAACTATGTAGCGTCCAACTGTACCTATTAACGCAAGCAACTCATACATTTCAGTGGGACATCTCAGAACTACAGATTTGTTGGTTAACGTGTCAATGACTTCAAACTTGAAACCGCAAAGCATGTTTGGGTCAATAACTAAACCTGCAGTGTTCATTGGGTCAGCAAACGTTTTGAAAAGCGGGTAATTAAAGGAGCCAGCAGAGGTTTTGTCAGCGGCAAAAACGATAAGCGGGTCAGAAGCGCGTTCCTCCAGCTCCATTTCAGCAACGCCTGGTCCCATGCCACGGACGTTTCCGCTGAAAGCGTCTTTTAGCAGGTCTTGACCGGCAGCATAAAGTTTCAAAGATAAGGCTTTGTTTGAGGCTTGCTTAAACGTGTCCCAAGCGAGTTTATGGATTTCAGGGTTTTGCTCGCCGTTTTCGTGAGCCATTAAAAGTTCCAAGTCATCGCCAGCGTTGAAAACAAAATAGTTGTTGATTAAACCGTCGTTTTGGGCGGTTTTTAGGTTTTTTTCTGCCACATCCAGAAGGGGTTTAGGGACAATATGGTGACCAGCCAAGGAGCCAACGTCACATTTAATAATTGATATAGTGACTTTTTTTGACAAAACAATCCCTGCTTTAAACGAGGGAAAATAAACATTTAAACTTGCCGAACACACAAAAAATGCGCTAACTTGAATAAAAATTTGTGAACTATACAGTTTACGCTTAACTTGGAGGCAAAAAAACGTGCGTTACCTATGGGAAAAAATGAAATAGGCAAACCGCAATACTTTGGGTAAACTCGGGTGATGTTAAGTGAGTGACAGCCACGTTGTAACCTTAAAAATTCCAGAAGATGTCTATAAAGAATTGGCGCTGCGCATTCCAGAAGGTGACCGCAGCAACTTTATCCGAGAAGCCATCAGCGAAAAACTGCAAAAAACACCCAAACCCGACAAGCTCCTTGCGCTTGAAGAACGCATGAGCAAGCTTGAAGAAGAGTTTGCACAGGTTAGAAAATATCTTGCCGACTTGGAACTTTTGACTTTTGAGCACGGCAAAGTGAACCCGCACAGTTTCTGTATTGACGAAACTGACCACAAAATCATCGAGTACCTCATGCATTACAAAGGCGCAACCACGCCCGAACTTGCGGAGTACCTCAAAAGCAACCGTTGGCTAATCCTAAACCGTCTTAGAAAAATCCAGCGCACATCCAAAAAGCAATACGGCAAATCAGTAATCGACTACTGCGGCGGCGAACGATCAGGCAAGAAGAAGGCGTGGTGGATTAACGAGGAAGTAGTCGGCTTAGACGAATAACTTTTAATTGGCATGCATGTTTGTTTTCTGACGTTTGTGGGCTCGTAGTCTAGCACGGATTAAGGCATCGGCCTCCGGAGCCGAGAATCCTGGGTTCAAATCCCAGCGGGCCCGCCATACACATTTTTAATTGTAGCTTTTGTTAACCGAAAGGAATTAAAGAATACCTTAACTCGGTAATTGGGCAAGATGGAATTTCGAGAGTTAGGCAAAACCGGTTTCAAAGTAAGTGTTATCGGACTGGGCGTTGAATACCTAAAGAAGGCTTCAGTAAGGGAGGCTTCCGAGCTTTTCATTTTAGCGCTTGAGGAAGGCGTAAACTATTTTGACCTCGTTTGGACATTACCCAACATTATTGAAGGTTTAAAAGAAGCCTTAGCTGCCACGAAAAAACAGCCAGTGCTCGCGTTCCATTTGGGGTCTTGCCTACAAGAAGGGCGTTACAAACGGAGCCGCGATCCAGCCCAATGTGAAGCGTACCTCACAAAACTGCTTGATTACTTGAATTTAGATTCTGCGCCTATTATTAACATTCACTATGTAGCAAGCATGGACATTTGGAAGGAAGTAAAAAGGAAAGGCATAGTTGCTCTTGCACAGAAGCTTAAAACCGAAGGAACTGCCCAAGCAGTTGGAGTCAGTACGCATGAACCAGAAGTAATCAAATTGGCTGTTCAATCCGGATTAGTTGATTGCGTGATGCATCAAGTTAACGTTGCAAACCATTTTTACACGTCAAGAGATGAAGCGTTACTACTATGCCAAGATAAGGGTGTGGGTGTAGTTGCAATGAAGCCGCTTGTTGGTGGAGACTTGCTTAAAGCTGGACGTAAAGTAAAGGTGGCTAATTACAAGACAGGCTGGAAAAGCATGACTGTAAAGGTGCCTCAAAATTCAAACCCCCTAAGGCTTCTTAATTATACTTTAAGTCAACACGGAGTATGCACTGCTGTCACTGGTGTATCTTCACTTGAAGAGCTTACGGCAAACCTTCAACTTTTCAAAGCCAAAGAAGACGAAAAAGATTACCGCCAGTTAATAGAATGCATAAAAGTTGCCGAATAAGTAACCTTCTCTTTTTCGGCATTAAGAATTCTAAAGATCAAATCCCAGTTGATTCATTATTTTGTTTAAAGCGTTTCCAAGCTTGCGTTTATTCACGTTTAACAAAAACTTTTTCGTAAATGGTTGCTCCATTGGGAAGATTAGCCATGTCCCAGTGTTGACTTGTACTAAACGCGTTAGTCCAAGAAGTGAATTGGCTTTGAGCTGAACTGTCTGCCAAAACGGCGTCAATTTCAAATATTTTTCCAGTGCTGTTTTCGTTTCCGATTGTAGTGCTATAGGACCATTGTCCATTTAAAGGATTCACTGCATCCACCATGGGGTAGTATAGGTTTCCTTCATGGATTACAATCCATAATTTCTGGTTGCTTGGAATGTTTTTAGATGTTCCTGTTACGTCTTCAAAAATTTTCACGTTAGAATTATTGGTGGGGTAGGTGATGCTTATGTTTGGTTTATTTGATGAAGGCGATGTAATTGGAGTTGAATTGGGTGAACTACTTTGATTCGACGCATTATTTGAAGGCATATCACTATTTTGAGTTGACCCGTTAGATGAGACCTGTAAAATAACTGAAACACTATCGCAAACTGTCACTTGATAATCAGCCCATTCCCGTTCAGTAAACCCTGCATAAACCTGGATAGTTTTAGCGTTGTCATTATACCTGTTAAGGGCATCTTGAGCATCATTATCGGCTATAACAGCAAGTATGTCAAATTTTTTTCCTGAATCTTGCAAGCCCCCAAGATAAGCTGTAGAAGACCATACGCAAATCTCATCTGGCCAAGAACCATACGTTTGGGACATTACCGCTGATGTCATTGGGTAGTATCGTTCCCCTGATTTAACAATCAACCAAATTGTGTCTTCGCTTGGGACATTCATAGAAACGCCCTCAACAACCTGAATTAAGCTTACGTTAGTGGCACTTTGGGGAGCAATAATCTTGACAAAAGGGGTTGGACAGATTACTGACGAATGGATAAATACAACAGATAACGTAATTAAAATAACGGCTAAAACAGTAGTTGATATCATGAAAAACTTTGTTTTTCTAGATGAGGAAACAGGCGGTGTTTTGGCATCATCCTTGGCTGGTTCATTATTCTTTATTTTCCATCTTAAAAAACAGGACAATATTACGCTTATTATTCCAAAAACACCAGTTATTATGCTTTCTATTATCGCCATGGCTCTTAAGCCCTCTTTAATTAAAACATCTTTTTAATACAACATTTGTACAAAACAGCGGTTTTGATTCAAATGCTAACTTCATCAATAAAATTTAAAACTAATACCTAAATAAGCTTTATCATAAAAAAAGAGAACAGAATATCTCTTTAGTTACGTTGTTACTTCAGCTTTAACTGTTCTACTTCTACTCCACCTGAGGACACGTCGCACCCGAACGAATGGTATGAATGTTTGTGCCGCACAATACTTGAATTTGTAGGAAGTGGTTTCTTGTTTTCTAGGCTGATACGTTTATGGTTAGCGGCAACACAGAGGTTAAAACTGAAAAAACCGCTGCTCAAGATAGCAGATTCTTTAGGTATTTACCGAGCAGTTGCGGTTGAAAATAGATTGTGCTTAATGCTTTTTTTGGGTTCTTCACATTATTAATTAGGGATAACCGCTTGTACTCTTTGAGTGCTTGTTGCGCGATTTCTTTTACTTCTTGGGACGTGAAGTCTTCAGTGTGAATCAGCGAATGCCCCTGTGGCAGTCGTGCGGCTGAACCAAAAGAGTTCCATGACAAATCAGCCTCAAGATACCCGTTGTTTTTGCATTGCTCATACAACCGTGTTCCATAAGAAGGCGTCGCCGTAAACAAGTGCATACCCACATCATAATCCCTCTTAAGCCTAAGCGCAAAATCAACGGTGCACTGCATGTTCTCCTTCTTTTCCCCGGGGAAACCGATAATGTAAAAAGCGCCAGTTTTTAAGCCGATTTCTTTAGCGTTTTTTGCAAACTCGACGACTTTGTCAAGGTTAAGGCTTTTGCAGACGACTTTATCCAGAATTTCCTGGTCTCCTGATTCTACGCCGACAAAGATGCTAACCGCGCCTGACTTTTTCATTTTTTTAAGGAGCGGCATGTTTAGGCGGTCTGCGCGTATACCGTTTGGGGTTTCCCAGCGGATTTTCATTTTTCGCGCTATAAGGCCATCGCATATGGCTTCAAACCGTTTAATGTCCAAGGTTAAATTGTCGTCTTCAAAAAAGATGTTTTTAACATCATACTTGTCAACGACGTACTGAATGTGGTTTAAGACGTATTCTGCTGAGTGTGCACGGAAGCTTTTGCCCATGTGCAGGTGGACGGCGCAGAAGCAGCAGTTAAAGGGGCAGCCACGGCTTGTAATCATTGAGATGGCGCGGTTTTGGAAGCTTCGGTAACCAATTTTTTTGTTACTCAAATAAAACTCCATATCGACAAGGTGATAAGCTGGGTAAGGTAACTCGTCAAGGTTTTCCAAAAAAGGCCGTCTATCGTTAACTACCACGTTGCCTTGGTGGCGGTAAGCTATCCCTAAAATTTCAGCTAACAGCTTTTTGCCTTCAACATACTGGGCAATCTCCAAAAGCGTGTATTCACCTTCACCCATTACAGCTATGTCAACGTTTTCTGCTTCTTCCAAAAACTCTTTTGGCACCGTAGAAACGTGTGGACCGCCAACGATCGTGAGAATGTTTGGGTTAACTTTTTTTGCTATTTCGGCTACTTTTAACGTGTTGACGATTTGGCTGGTGAAGGGACCAGAAATACCAACAATCGCGGGGTTTCGACTGCGTATTTCTGATTCAATTTGATTAAAGGGCAAGCCAACCGTTATGGCGTCACCGTTTTTTAGAGGTTCACAATCAGCCATGAATGCGTCCAAAATTTCAACCGTGTAACCAGCTTTGCCAAGAACAGCGGCAAGATACATCAACCCTAGTGGCAAGTTGCCTGCAGGCGGTTCGGAGCCTAGATAGAATGTTTGTGGCGGGTTGACTAGCAGAATTTTCATGTTGACCCTTTATGAATTATTTAGTTGACAGTTTTGGAATATTTAAATTAGCCTTTTTGAAATAGCATAACAGAGTTTTTGTTTTTAGCAGCTAAATGTTTGCAAATTCCTGGGTTTCTACCGCATTCCCACTGCTAGATGGGCATGTTGCTGTTATGTAACAACCACATATGTTTATGAGCGGTATTTCGGCTTAACTAACATGTCTACTTTTATGGTGCCTTAACGGAGGTGACAAGTTTTGAGTATGCGTTCTCAAGAAGAAAAGAAAAAAGGAAAAATGACAGTCGCTGAAGCGGGACGTCGCGGTGGTGAACGAACCGCTGAAACTCACGGCAGAGAATTTTATGAACAAATAGGTCGTAAGGGCGGCGAGAAGGTTGCGGCAGAGCGTGGACCAGAATTTTACAGCGAAATAGGAAGCAAAGGTGGTTCTGAAAGAGCAAAACAGCATGAAGGAACCCCAGAAGCTCGAGGCAAAACAAGTCTAGAAGAAGCTGGACACAGAGGCGGACAAAAAGTTAAAAGATTAATTCAGGAAGGCAAACAGCGCGAGGCAGCCTAGAAATCCTGTTTTTTCAAGTGTTTTTTTAACATTTCTTGATCGAGTTGTAGGAGGTGAATATTTTGTCGGATGAAAGAAAAGGAAAGATGAGCGTTGAAGAGGCAGGCAGACGAGGCGGACAAAAAACAGCTGCAACTCATGGAGAAGAATTTTACAGTGAAATCGGTCGTAAAGGTGGAAAAATTGGTGGACCAAAAGGTGGACAAAGAGTACGCAAGCTAATCCAGGAAGGCAAAGAATACGAAGAAGAAGCGTAATCTTGTCACATTTTTTGTTTTTTAACCACATTTTTAACGGGAGGTGAAGTGCTTGGCTAAAAAGAAGGAAGAGAGCAGTAAAGGAGAAATGACTGTAGAAGAAGCAGGCCATAAGGGTGGACAAAAAGTTCGCAGACTAATCGAAGAAGGAAAAGAACGCGAAGAAGAAGAAAAATAAGCCTCAAGAAATCACTTTTTTTAGGGTTAACAATTTTCTTTTAACTTTTATTAAAGCCAGTTTGCAGGCAAATCAAGTAAAAAATAGACCAGAAAAAAAGCCATGTAGCTGTTTTATGACAGCCACATACGTTTAATAGCCGTGGTTCAGGCTAGAAACTTGAGAAAGCAACCTTGGATTTTAAACATGCCCAATGGAGGTGAAACGCATGCCAATGGATGATGAATCCAAAAGAGGAAAAATGAGTGTTGCGGAAGCAGGCAGGAAAGGAGGCTTAAGAACCTCTGAAACACACGGCGAAGAATTTTACAGTGAAATAGGAAGCAAAGGCGGCTCCAAGAGAGCACTTCAGCATGAAGGGTCTCCGGAAGCTCGAGGCAAAACAAGTCTAGAAGAAGCTGGACACAGAGGCGGACAAAGGGTACGCAAACTCATTGAAGAAGGAAAGCAGTATGAAAACGAGTAAAAACGTTTCTAATTTTTTAATTCCATCTTTAGGACACGTTTACCTCAAGGTCACGTTAAATGGAGGTGAAATTTAACTTTGGCCGAAAAAAAGAAGGGAACAATGAGTGTCGAGGAAGCTGGACGTAAAGGCGGTCAGAAGGGTGGTAGACGAACTGCTGAAACGCACGGCCGCGAATTCTATGAGGAGATAGGTCATAAGGGTGGACAAAAAGTTCGCAGACTAATACAGGAAGGAAAGGAACTAGAAGGAAACAGGTAACCGCTTTTTTGGATTTTTTGAATATTTCTTTGGAGGTGAAATTTTGTCAACAGAGAAAAAGAAGGGCAAGATGACAGTTGAAGAGGCTGGGCGGTTAGGCGGAGAAAAAACTTCTGAAACTCATGGAGAAGAATTCTACAGTGACATTGGACACAAAGGCGGACAGAAAGTAAAAAGGCTTATTGAAGAAGGAAAAGAATACGAACAAGAATAAAATTTGCCTCAACCAAGTTTTTGTTTCCCATTTTTTAATAAATAGTTACTTTTGGAGGTGAAGAAACAACGAGTAGCCAAGAAGCAACTGAAAGACGCAAAGGAATAGGTCAAGGCAGAGGTTCAAGGCGTCAGTACACAAATAAAAGCGGAAAATCGGGACGTGTAAGCCCAGCGATAGTTGAAAAGTACTTGGGGGGTGTACATTACCCTGCTGAAAAAAATAAACTGGTAAACAATGCACAAGGAAAAGGTGCTCCAGATGACGTTATGAATTTAATTTCTAAGCTGCCGGATAAAACATACAATTCACCTATAGACATAACAAAAGAGATAGGCAAAATAGAGTAAACGCATTTTTTTCTTTCCTAATTTTCGTTGTATTCCTATCTCTTTTAATTATTAATTTTTCCCGCCGTTGGAGGTGAAAGGTAGTTGACTGCAAATGTTGAAGAGAAAAGAAAAGATAAAATGACTCGAGAAGAAGCTGGCAGAAAAGGTGGACAGAAAGTTGCCCGTGAAAGGGGCTCAGATTTTTACCGTCAAATAGGTAAAAAAGGCGGAGAAAAGGTTGCTGAGCAGCGTGGTTCAGACTATTTTAGGGAAATTGGCAAGAAAGGGGGAGAAAGTCGAGGCAGCAAGGGTACGAACAAAAAGAAAAATAAATGATTGTGCCTTTTAAAAAATTTTTTTCGTTTGCTTGTGTGGAAAGTTTGGTTAAGGGGATATAGTTGTTTGGTTTTCCGAAAGACTTAACCATAAAAGTGACGTTTAGTTTGTTAGTGATAATTTTTGACGGCAAATAATCTATTAGAGTTCATCCAAAAACAAATCAAGGTTGAAAATCAAATTGTTGACTCTTTAGAGAAAGCTTTGGTGGATATGAAAAATCCTCCAGTAAAAGGGGTTCTAAAGGGAATCTCGCTTGACTCGTTGAAGCATGCGGACATGTATGAATCAGCGTACATGTTGCTTACGGAAACTTCAACAGCGTTAACTCAGGAAGATTTGGATAAGCATCGCGCGCTAGTTGAGAAGCACATTCAGATGGAAGCGGAGTTAATACAGAAAATCGAGCTTATACTTCCAACAGTCACGAACAAGAAAGTCAAACTGCTTTTAAACGCGATTTTGGCTGACGAAAAAAGGCATCACGCCCTGCTTAAAGGAGTGCTTGAAACTATTGTTCACGGAGAAACCATCACTGAGGATGACTGGTGGAAGATGCTCTGGGAAGATGTTCCATTCCATGGCGCTCCAGGCGGCGGGTAAACCAAAAACCAGTCTATCATAAACACCAACCCTTTTTTGAAGCTAACACGGTTTTTTTATGGAACACCAAAAAAGCCATCTGCAAACGTTTAAACGCAGACTCTACTTTTGCCTGATTTTGACAATACCGATTCTGCTGTTTTCGTCAACAATCCAGGCTTGGCTGGGTTTATCTTGGCTACAAATTCCCTATCAGAACCTGGTTTTGCTTGTTTTGTCAACAGTTATTTTTGTTTATGGCGGGTTGCCGTTTCTGCAGGGGATGGTTCGTGAACTTAAGGCGCGGCAGCCTGGAATGATGACGCTTATTGGAACAGCCATTTCTGTGTCGTTTTTTTATTCGGCAGCAACAGTGTTTGTTTTGGTTGGAACCAACTTTTTTTGGGAGCTGGCTACGCTTATTGATGTTATGCTTTTTGGGCACTGGATTGAAATGCGAAGTGTTCTTGGAGCATCACGTGCCCTTGAAGAACTTGTCAAAGTTATGCCCACCAACGCTACCGTAATACGGGATAACCAAACTGTTGAGGTCCCCGTTAGCCAGCTTAAAGGAGGCGACGTGGTTTTGGTGCGTCCAGGTGAAAAAATCCCCTCAGACGGCACAGTACTTGAAGGTAAATCTGCAGTTAATGAAGCGCTTTTAACCGGTGAATCGATGCCGGTTCAGAAGCAACTTAGCAGCAAAGTTATCGGGGGCAGCGTTAACGGTGAGGGCAGTCTTAAAGTGCTAATTGAAAAAACTGGTGAAGACACCTACTTATCGCAGGTGGTTAAGCTTGTTAAGCAGGTGCAGGGGAGTAGGTCGCGGACTCAGGATTTGGCTAATCGCGCGGCGGCTTTGCTTTTTTACACTGCCGTCACGGTTGGTTTAGTGACTTTTGTGGTTTGGGTTTACTTTTTTAATGCGGGCATTGCGCTGGAACGTTCGGTTACTGTGCTGGTGATTGCTTGCCCCCACGCGTTAGGGTTAGCTATCCCACTTGTAGTTGCCATTTCAACATCTATAACCGCAAAAAAGGGTATCTTAATCCGTGAAAGAAAAGCTTTTGAACAAGTCAGAAACGTAAACTTGATTATTTTTGACAAAACTGGCACTTTAACCGAAGGCAAATTCAGCGTAAACAAGATCAAAGCTTACGTACCTGAAGCGGAACTTTTAACTAAAACCACCAGCATCGAACAGTATTCTGAACACATCATCGCCAAAGCCATAGTCAACTATACAAAAGAGCAAGGTATTGATGCTTTGAAAGTGCAGGATTTTAAAGCGTTGCCCGGTAAAGGCGCTTACGGCGTAGTCGACGGTGATAGGGTTTATGTTGGCGGTCCAAGCCTTCTTCAGGAAATAGGCCTTCCTCCTGAGGAGCATTTTTCTCACTTGGAAAGTCAAGGCTACACTGTTGTTTTTACAGTAATCAACGGTAAAGTAGCAGGAGCGTTTGCGTTATCTGACAAGATTCGCCCAGAATCCAAAGAGGCAATTGCAAAACTGCATCAGCAAGGAGTAAAAGTTTACATGCTAACGGGGGACTCTCAGAAGGTCGCTCAAGCAGTGGCTGAAGAATTGGGGATTGATGCGTATTTTGCACAGGTACTGCCCGACCAGAAAGCCGACCGCATCAAAGAGTTGCAGGCTAACGGTTTTAGAGTGGCAATGGTCGGCGACGGCATTAACGACGCTCCAGCTTTGGTTACGGCTGACGTTGGCATAGCCATAGGCGCCGGAACCGATGTGGCAATAGAAAGCGCAGACATTATTCTTGTTAAAAATGACCCTAAAGCGGTTCTAAAACTGCAAGAGTTTTCGAAAAAGACATACAGCAAAATGGTGCAGAATCTTTGGTGGGCTGCAGGCTACAACATCATGGCTATACCGCTTGCTGCGGGCGTGCTTTACGGGTATGGGGTGCTTTTGCCGCCGGCGTTAGGCGCCCTGTTTATGTCGCTTAGCACTGTTATAGTGGCAGTTAATAGTCAAACATTACGAAAATATGACACTTCCCCAAAAAGTCTCCAGACAGAAAACCAACACCACGACATGAAGGACATGGATATGCATATGGGTCACTCCATGTAACCGCTTAAACGTAACCGATAAACTTGAAAAGCAGAAAAGCTTACTACTAAACCTGTTAAGGCGAATTTTTATGGTTAAAACCACACTAAAAGACGGAGTCTACTGGGTTGGAGTAGTAGATTGGAACCTACGTGACTTTCACGGTTACATCACCAGCAGAGGAACCAGCTACAACGCTTACCTTGTACAGGACGAGAAAACAGCGCTTGTTGACACTGTTAAAGCTCCCTTTGCAGGCGAACTAGTCAACAACGTTTCAGAAATCGTTGACTGGGAAAAACTGGATTACATAATAGTTAACCATGTAGAGATGGATCATTCAAGTTCATTGCCAATCGTGGCTAAACTTGCCAAAAACGCAAAAATCTTCGCTACAGCACGCGGTAAAGAGGAGTTGATTAAGCATTACGGTCACATGTTTGACGGGATAGAAATCGTCAAGTCCGGCGACGAACTTAAACTTGGCAAAAAAACTCTCAAGTTCCTTGAAGCTCCGATGCTACATTGGCCCGACAGCATGTTCACCTACATAGCTGAAGACAAAATTTTGCTACCCAACGATGCTTTCGGTCAGCATCTTGCCAGTTCCTACCGTTTCGATGACGAAGTAGACAACCACGTATTGATGGAAGAAGCCACCAAATATTACGCAAACATACTGATGCTGTTTGCCCCCTTGATTACCAAGAAAATCAATGAAGTCATAGAAATGAAACTCCCAATCGACATTATTGGTCCAAGCCACGGCATCATTTGGCGTAAAAACCCAATGCAAATCATACAAGCTTACCTTGACTGGAGCAGCGGCGCGGCAGCACAAAATAAAGTTACCATCGTTTTTGACACCATGTGGGAAAGCACCGACAAGATGGCGCGTGCAATCGCAGAGGGCATATGCAGTCAAGGCGTAGAAGCAAAAATCCTAAAAATGCGCGCCTCAAACAACACTGAAGCCGTCACCGAAGTTCTCGAGTCCAAAGCCGTCCTTGCAGGCTCACCCACGCTTAACAACGGCGTTTTTCCAACTATCGGCAGCTTTATGACGTACATTACCGGGCTTAGACCTAAAGGTAAACTTTGGGGTTTCTTTGGCTCCTACGGTTGGGGCGGAGGCGCAGTACGCGGCATGGTTGAAATGGCTAAAAAAGCGGGTTTTGAAACCTACGAGCCAACCTTGGAAATCAAATGGGTTCCAGACGAAGAAGATTTAAAGAAATGCTTTGAGTTTGGGCAACAATTCGCTCAAAAAATCAAAGCCTAAAACCTTTCCTTTTTTAAAAGGATTTTTTGAGTCAATTCTTAGTTGGGTTTTTCTTTATTCTGACCATAACTAACTTGTCCTTTTTGGAAACAATTGATTGTTTAACAAATTTTTCTTGCATTATGTTGCAAGAGACAAAAGTTAGTTCGCAGTAAGCTTAAAACAGCAAAGCTTATAGGACAAGTGTTAACTGAGAAGACTTATGATGAAAAATGAAGCAAGAAAAGGTTGTCATTTTTTCTCTGCTGACAGCCTTTCTTTTGCTTTCAGTTTCCTTATCAAATTCTTCGCAATACGACAATCTTGATAATCAAACAAAGAGTATCTTGTCCGATGTACTTGGGCTTGACTTAACTAAATATATCCTTACAGCTAATGATTCGACTGGCGTCACATCTGTTCCTTACCAGACAGGTGATTTAAATTTAGAACCAGCGAAGTATTACTTAAAATCCGATAACGCACTGATAGGTGTACTCAGCATATTTTATAATGGACAACTGGCAGTTGTAAATCTCGACCCCGCTGGCAATGACTCTGTCTATTCATACACAAAATCGCCAGGGACTGATTTAAAAAATCAGGCAGATAATCTCTTAAGCAGATATGCAGAAGTTCTATCTCAAACAGCCTCGGTTGATGTTTCATTTCTTACTTCAATGAGAAACGTTCTAAGTACCACTGATAATAACTTATCCGCCGTTGACACTACTATGGGCAACATAAACTTTCAAGCATCAAAAGATGGAAACACAACTAAACTTCAATGGATATACTTTGACTACGATACAGTAATGAACCCTAAAAGAGTCGAACTTACTTTTAACAACTTTGACTTAGTGTCTTTTCAAGATACATGGCGTATCTTCAAGGTAGCTGGTCCTAACACTCTTTCAGAAGAACAAGCAAAAAAGATAGCTTTAGACGCAGCACAAAAAGTTCCGTTACACTTATCAAATTCTAAAGGCGAAAACATAACAATCGAAACCCATGATCTTTCAAACGCACGGTACGACTTTACACTTAACATGTTACCCTGCTACAGTTCAGATGCTGACCTGACCAGCAGACTATCGTTAGATCCATTGACGTTGTATCCATTTTGGCGTTTTCACTTCTATTTCAACGAAACCATCGCAAATATTGAAGGCATACAGGTTGGTGTTTTAGGTGATACAGGCGAAATTTATTCGGTTGGAACATTTGGGTATTTGGGCGGCGGTTACTCAACTTTGACAGATGTGTCCTCTGACGATGCTGCGTCATCTACGAGCAATAATTTCTTAGGCATAATAACGATTGCAACCATTACTGCTGTTCTACTTCTTATCGTAAGTGTGCCTATCGTTTTACGCCGTAGTATACGTAAAAGAAAATAACAAACATCCCCATTTTTTATTCCTGTTACCGTTATAATTGCACTACAAGGAACCTTGGTTGTTAAAATTTTATCTAACCTAAAAAATGAAGAAAAGTTGAGGCTTTAGGAGATTTTAACAAACTTTTCTTTGATTAAACCGCAAACTGGGCACCTGTCTGGTACTTCGCCTACGAAAACATCGCCGCAGATTGGACAAAGATAAACTTCAGTGGTTGGCAGGTCTTGCTTGTTGTTTATGCTTTCGACGGCTTTCTTGTAAAGTTCCGCGTGTACTTGTTCAACTTTGTTTGCGTAGTTAAAGCTGATGAGAGCTGCTTTGTTGTTTTCAGCTTTTGCTGCCTCAATGAATTCGGGGTACATTTTCGTGAATTCATAGGTTTCGCCGTTTACTGCTTCATTTAGGTTTTCAGCGGTAGATTTTACGCCGTCAAGAACACGAAGGTGGGCGTGGGCGTGAACGGTTTCTGCTTCAGCGGCTGCACGGAAAAGTTTAGCGATTTGCGGGTAGCCTTCTTCGTCTGCTTTTTTGGCAAAAGCAAGATATTTGCGGTTTGCTTGAGATTCGCCTGCAAAGGCGGCTTTTAAATTATCAGTAGTTTTACTCATAAAACGTCACTTCTGTCTAAAATGTGAATAACAAGCAAGTAATAAGCAGTATGCTGTTTTTTTGTTGGTTTTAGGTTGCCTGTGTTGGTTTTAGAAAAGCATCGTTACTGCTTGATACAAAAAATATGCATACCGCTGACAGTATTGTAGAAAACAGCAGCATTAACCATGGAGTTGCTAGTTGATAACTATCCAAAGCGGATTTGGCGATAACCGTGTTTATAATCAAAGGCACAACTGGAGCAAAAATAGCTAAAGGCTGCAGTTTCTTTCTTAAAACCAGCATGCTGCCCACTAAGCCGAAGATGGAAGAGAACAGGCAAGCTAAAGCAAACAAGAACCAATCAAACGTATGCATAACACCTTCAACGGCGACAACCCCCCAATACAAACTTAGCATTGAAGAAACCATTAACAGTATGAACCCAAAAAAGAGTTTACCTGAATGCTTAGAAGAATTGTTTGCTTTACGGTAAACAGCGTAATGTAAGCCAACAGTTGCAAAAGCCGCTACAGAAACAAACGCTACACCATACATCCAAACCTGCTGGTTAGCGTTGTGAGCAAAACTGAATGCGGTTTCAGTTGTCGTCCAGCCTTCTTGGGAAACTTTAACGTTAACGTAAGCGGTGTCTATGCAAGAGGAGCTTTCAGCCGTGGAAATTCCAGATGAAGTTTCTGTGGCTTCTACGCCGTTGATTGTTACTTTTGCGTTATGTACAATCTTTGAATAAGTTTGGTTGTGAAGTGTTAAGCCTTCTTCGGGAACCAGAAGGTAGGTTACATTTACGGTGGCAACTGTTTTGCCTAAACTGTCCGTGTTAAAACTTACCGGGGAAACATGGAAGGTGTCATACCAAACCGTGATTGGTTCAGATGTAAGACCATAAACTGCATCAGTCGTCTCGTCAACGGTGTATTCTTGGCTTTGCTGGGTTGTTAAACTGGTTGGAGTGAAAGTTAAAATGTCAGCGGTTTCGCTGGAATAGTTAAATGAGAAAACGCCCGTTGTCGTGTTAAAGGTAAGTGTCTCAAGTAACGTGTCTTCGCTGTTTCTTACGTCGATTTTTGCAGTTGCATTTTGAACCGGTTGACCGTTTTGGCTGCCAAAGCTCCAGTTTGCCATAAAAGTGAGCGTCCAGTTATTTCCCGCTGAAGTGTAAAACTGTGAATCTGCAGTTGTGGGTTTAATGGTTATGTAAGAGTTATTTTGGGCTTGAACGTTTACAGTTCCAATTAGGATCGGTAAAACCAGCAAGAGGCTTAGTAACGTTAACGACGCAAGTTTATGTTTCAAATAGACGCCCCAAATATGAGATATGTCTTCTTGCGTTTACCACCCAACAATATTTAGGTTTTCTGATAAAAAACAAAAACCAATGCTTTTGCAAGTTTTATCACAAATAACATAAAGGTGTACGTTAAGGATTTCATGAAAGGCTCAATCATGCATATGGGTAAACATGTCAAAGAATACTTGGCTCCAGCAGTTTTGATAGCGGTAATGCTGATTTCAACCTTTACCATTTACACAATGTCCCCTACTGAAGCAGAAGCCAAAGCTGACCCAAACGTGAACGTTGGCATCGCCTTCTGTGGAAACACCACAGCCGAAGCTAAACTGCTGATTGACCGCACAAAAGACTACACAAACCTGTTTGTTTTAGATTCAGGCGGCGGCTTAATCAGCCAAAACCGCACCCAAATAGAAGAAATATGCGACTACGCAGTTTCACAGGGGCTAAAAGTCATCGTTAATCTTGGAACTATCTACACGGACAGTTGGTTCTGGAAAACAAGACCCATAAAAGATGTGACTGACAGTTGGCAGCAACGGTGGGGCGACAATTTTCTTGGAATCTATTACAATGATGAACCCGCAGGAATTCAGCTTGACGGCAACTGGACAGACTGGTTCAACAGGTATAACTCTAGCCTAAACTTAATAGACCATCCAACCGCCCAGCTGCTTGACGAAATCTTTGCAAAGATGGAGACACAAAGAGTCAACGGTACCCACCCGTCAGATTACAATGCGGAGGCAGAACTTTTCATCCAAGGCGTGGTACGGGAAGACCCGGGTATGATGCTTCTGGAAAACACGAGTTTGAACCTGTTTACGGCGGATTACTGCCTGCACTGGTTTGACTACTTAGGCGGCTACGATACCATGTTTGCGGAACTGGGCTGGAATAGCAGTGTAACTCAACAAATCAGCCTCGTTAAAGGCGCGGCAAGACTTCAAAACAAGACTTGGGGTACAATTATCACTTGGAAGTATGAGCAGCCGCCTTACCTTGACAGTGGACAAGAAATCTATAGTCAGATGCTTGAATCCTACAAGGCAGGCGCCGACTACATAATCATCTTCAACTACCCAATCCTGAGCAGTTACGGCGTAATGAAAACCGAACACTTCACTGCGTTAAGAAACTTTTGGAATGACATCACCACCAAGAGCCTAGAAGATTTAAGCCAGCCAGAAGCAGTGCTGGTTCTGCCGCAAAACTATGGTTGGGGAATACGGCATCAAACCGATAACATTTGGGGATTCTACACGCCTGACGATAAAGCACCGTTGGTGGCAAACGCTATGGAAACTCTGTTAGCTCAGTATGGGGCAAGCTTGGATATTGTTTACGATGACCCAGCGCACCCAGTCAATGGCGCAGGTTACCAAACCGTGTATTACTGGAATCAAACGCTTTAGTGCCAGCATATTTGGTGCCTATTAGTGGTTCTATGTTGAAACCTATAGGGGGTAAGTAGAAACTAGGCATAGTTGGATTCCTAATAGCCAAACATTGCACAGAACCTATTTTGGGGGCTAGAGAAACTATTGCCCCAAAACCCGTCCAAAAGCATGTTAAAAACCGTTTTTCTCTAAGGGGGGTAGGTGCTATTGGTCAAAAAATGCGCCAAAAATGTCTTTGAAAACATGGTTGCTGATTTATGCTCTTGTTTTGTTTTGGCGTAAAAGAGGAACATGATAAATAGTTAAAGAGCGAAAAACTTACTGGTTAGCAATGACACAGCAAACAGCCGAATCTAAAGTACGAAAAACTAATCGTGTAATGTACATTCTTCTTTTCGGCGGCTTCTTCGGGTGCTGGCTTAGTATCGCTGCAATTTTCGTTTTAAGCAGACTCGGTTTTCATGACATAAACGCTGTTGTAGCTCTTACTTGGGTAGGCTGCTTTGTGTTGGGCGGTTTTCTTGGAGATTTAATTGGTAGACTACGAAACTATAAACGCTAACCTACTCTGCTCTTAAAGCAAAATTAGATTACGAAGGTTTCTTGCACGGTAACTAAGCCGTTGTCGTCTACAAGCCGTTTAAGTTCAACCAGCAACGGTTCAAGTTTCTCTTCTAAATCAACAACCTCAATAATTAAAGGCATGTTAATTTGGACACCTTCAAGATGCATCGCAGATTTTCCACGTTTACCAAAACCATCAACGCCCGTCCAAACAGTGGCGCCAGCGATGCCAGCTTTCTTTAGGGTTTCCAGCAGCAGGTGCTCAACTCGTTTGCCGCCTACCGCGTCATTGCGTTTAATTCTGATAGTTAACTGCCACATTTTCTGTTTCAATTCAAAATCCTCTCCATTACCAAGTCAGCTACGGTTTTGCCTGCAAAAACAGCTCCCAAAGACAAACCCACATTTGTTAAGATGTTTAGTGCCATTAATCCGTATCGGCTGTTGTCGAACAGGTTGCTGGTTTCCAGTGCAAACGAGGACATAGTGGTTAGGCTGCCGCAGAAACCAACGCCCATGAACAGGGTGTATTTTGGGTCAAGGTTAAACGCTGGCGACATTACCGCGAAGAAGCCTAAAATGAAGCTGCCTATAATGTTTACAACTAGAACGTTTAGGGGTAACCCGTAGATTGACCATGGGGATTCTACAAGTTTGTACCGTAAAACTGCGCCTATTACTGCGCCCGCCGCCAAGAGAGCAAACTCTATCCACTTCAACTGTGTAACCTGCCTTTTCTGGTAGGCATTATCAGCATCCCTCTGACGGTTGCGGTTCTGGATTGCACCAAGGCTAATGCCATAGCCAACCCTACTCTTCAAGCATAGGTAATATAAAATTTACCAACCAAAACCGCCCACTTAATCATTTCGCTTTGAAGGCTAACGCTATATAGCACATGCAGCCATAAAATCAAACGGAACAGCAAAATGGCAAACCAAAACAGCGACGTTTGTGTTGTTGGAAGTTTCTCGTTAGACTCCATCATTGTGCCTGGACGCGATAAACCCTTTCACAATTTAGGCGGCGCAACCACGTATACTTCTTTTGCAGTAAAAACCTTAGACGGAAAAGCGTCGGTTGTGTCGCGGGTCGGCGAAGACTTCCCCGAAGCTTACCTGTGGTGGCTAAAAGAGGAAGGCATAGACGTTTCAGCCGTAAAACGTTGCCCAAACGAAACAACAACCCATTTTGAACTCACCTACAACAAAGACTTCTCTGAACGAACCCTAAAATTAACCTGCAAAGGCACCCCACTTAGCCCCAGCGACATTCCCATTGACCTGCACGCTAAAGCAATCCATGTTGCACCAATAGCAGATGAACTTAGCTACGAAACTGTGGAACGTCTAAAAAGCTGCTGTGATGTCCTTTCACTGGATCCTCAGGGGTTTCTGAGAAGTTTTGACGAAAACGGCAACGTAACACAAAGCCTTCAGGCAGACATGCGTGTTTTGGGCTTGGTTAACATTTGTAAAGCTTCAAGGGATGAAGTTTTTGCGTTAACAGGGCAGTCTGAGCTTAAAGTGGCAATTAAAGCGTTGCATGATGCTGGCGTTGCAAACGTGATTGTTACCAACGGCGCTAAAGGTTCAATACTTTCCGTTGAAGGCGCACAGTATAATGTTCCCGCTTGCAAGTCAAACGTGCTTGTTGACCCAACTGGCGCGGGGGACGTTTTTATCGGCGGCTTCTTGACCGAGTACCTTAAAGGGAAAGAGTCGTTGTGGTGTGCCTCTGTTGGTTCAGCGGCTGCTTCAATGGTGGTTGAAGGAATCGGTTCAACCTATTTTGGGGAAAAACAGGAAATCCTAAAAAGAGCCACCGACCTTTATGAAAAAGAACTTAAGCAATAAGTATACATGTAACTAAAAGTAAAACAGAATATTTAGAGGCGCACAACTGTGGGTCGTATAGATAAAGGCGAAAAATGCAGTGTGTCAGGCTGCAGCAATGAAGCAGAACGTTCAATTTCAGCTGACAAAGTTAAATCAGCAGGACTAAAAATTAACACTGACAAACGTGCTTACCTATGTAAAGAGCACTATAAAGAGTACAAGAAGAAGTCCAAGAAAGATAAACAACTTGACAAATGGCGTCACGGAATGTAGAAGGTTAAACCAATGCGGATTTTACAGTTACATTCAAACTTTATAACTTACAAGCCAGTAGAGAAAGAGATTCCTCAAGCAGAGGAAGCAGAAAAAAACGAGGTTAAAGTTGACGAAGTCGTCGTTTTATTCACTGCCGTGGAAGAAGGCGACAACGCGCAAATCTCGCAGAAAGCCGTAAACGATGTTAGGGCTTTTTTGGGTAAACTAAAAGTCAACAAGATACTCATTTACCCATTTGCTCATTTAAGCAGTAACCTTTCAAAGCCTTCGGAAGCTTTCAAAGTAATCAAGGAAATGGAAGACTACGCCAAACAAAAAGGCATAGAAACATACCGTGCACCATTTGGCTGGAACAAACAGTTCACTATATCCATCAAAGGTCACCCCTTAGCTGAGCAAGCCCGCGCTTACGCTCCAGAAGCAGCCCCCGCAGCTGAACCCAAAGCTGAAGGTGGCGTGTGTGAGGCAAAGAAGGAAGAGGAACCAGTCTCAGCAGCGCTTAAAGCTGAAGACACAATGAAGTCTTATTGGCATATCCTGCAAACTGACGGTTCACTTGTACCTGTTGAAGAATTCAAATTCAAAGGCCACGGTAACCTGCAGAAATTCGCTAATTACGAAATTAAGAAGACACGGGCAGTCACCGTTATGCCGCCTCACGTGCCCTTAATGAAGCGGCTTGAAATTGCGGATTACGAACCAGGTAGTGACCCAGGAAACATTCGCTGGTACCCAAAAGGACGCATGATAAAATCGCTGCTTGAACAGTACGTTTCAGCTCGTGTTGCAGCTTACGGCGGCATGGAAGTCGAAACACCCTTAATGTACGATTTCAACCATCCAAGCCTCGCAAGTTACCTTAACCGTTTCCCAGCACGCCAATACGTCCTCAAATCTGAGGATAAGGAATTGTTCCTTCGGTTTGCAGCATGTTTCGGTCAATTCTTGATGGCACACGACGCCCAAATAAGCTACAAACAATTGCCCATGAAGCTTTTTGAACTTACACGTTACAGTTTCAGACGAGAGAAAAGCGGCGAAGTCGTCGGCCTAAAACGTCTGCGAGCCTTTACCATGCCGGACTGTCACGCCTTCTGCGCTGACTATGAACAGGCAAAACAGGAATTCATGATACGCTTTGACCTCTGCATCAGCGTCCTTGACAACATCGGCTTAGTAAAAGACGACTACGAAATAGCCATGCGCTTCACCAAAGACTTCTACGCCGAACACAAAGAATTCATCGCCTCCTTAGCAGCCAAGTTTGGCAAACCCATTTTGGCTGAAGTCTGGAATGAACGATTCTTCTATTTCGCTTTGAAATGGGACCTTAACTTTGTTGATAACCAAGACAAAGCCGCCGCGTTGAGCACTGACCAAATAGACGTTGAAAACGCCAAACGTTACGGAATCACCTACGTGGATGAGAAAGGCGAGAAACAGTTCCCGCTGATTTTGCACTGCAGCCCAAGCGGCGCCATCGAACGCGACATCTACGCCCTGCTTGAAAAAGCATACCGAGAACAAATGACAGGCAAAGCGCCTATGCTGCCAGTTTGGCTTTCACCAACTCAGGTTCGTTTGATCCCGATTTCCGACAAGTTTCTAGACAAAGTTGAACAGTTAGCCACACAAATCGCTGGGCACTGCATCCGCGTTGACATCGACGATTCCGCTTCGACTTTGCAGAAAAAGATTCGTGAAGCTGAACAGGAATGGGTTCCATACGTGATTGTGGTTGGCGAAAAAGAAATTGAGTCAGGCACCCTATCTGTTCGTGTCCGTGAACTTAAGGGTAAACAGGAAACCTTAACTGTTGAGCAACTCATCGCCCAAGTCTCAGAGAAGATTGCTGGGAAACCCTACAAACCTTTGCCCTTGCCGGTTTACCTTTCAAAACGTCCCCAGTTCCACGGTTAATAAATCCGCCATAAATGAACTATACGTATCACTGTGGTAAACTATATCAAACATTGAACAATAAGAAAACTGCATCCAAGAAGTGAAAGACAAATGAACAATGAAGAACTGCAAATATACATAGACGGAAAATTCTACCCCAAATCGGAAGCTAAAGTTTCCGTTTATGACCACGGGTTCCTTTACGGAGACGGCGTTTTTGAAGGCATCCGCGCATACAACGGTGTGGTCTTCAAGCTTAAAGAACATGTTGACCGCCTGTACCGTTCAGCACACGCCATTATGTTAAACATACCTTTAACTAAAGAGGAAATGATTCAAGCCGTAGTAGAAACATTGCGTAAAAACCAGATGAAAGACTCCTACATCCGCCTTGTCGTTTCACGCGGAGTTGGCGATTTAGGCTTGGATCCACGCAAATGTCCCAAACCCTCAGTCATCATAATTGCTGGCACAATCAGCATCAAGGCGGGCAACGCTCAAGAAACCGGTATAACAACAATCTTTAGTTGGGTCAGAAGAAACCCAGTGGATGCAACTACTCACGAAATCAAATCATTAAACTACCTAAACAGCATCCTTGCCAAAATGGAAGCAAACGCTTGCGGCGTTGACGAAGCCATGTGCCTAGAAAACAACGGGTACATCGCAGAGGGAGTCGGCGAAAACGTGTTCATCGTTAAAGACGGCGAACTCTTCAGTCCACCAACCTCAACTGGAGCGCTTGCAGGAATCACCGCAGAAGTTGTAACGCAAATCGCAGCTAAACTTGACATTAAAGTCAACATATGCAACTTGACACCGTTCATGCTGTTCACCGCTGATGAGGCATTCTTCACTGGAACCGCAATGGAGATGGCGCCAATCCGAGAAGTCAACAAACGCGTAATCGGAGACGGCAAACCGGGACCAGTCACCAAAAAGTTGATGGCTGAATTCCACAAAGTCATTTGTGACCCAAGTCAAGGCACAAAAATCTAAATTTTCCTTTCTTTTTATTCTAAAAACAAAAATTATCTCTCACGCCTTTAGCGGCAAGTTGTGGTTCTGTCTGCTATACATTAATGCTTTATTTTTTAAACCAACCTATTAGGAGCCTAATATTCAATCTATGCAGTAAACCTATAGGGGGGTAGAGCGCTAATGGATCAAAATACTTCCAAAACAAAATTAACACAGAAAACCCTAAAAAACTAAAGGGGTTTACCCTTTGCCTACGTGCCCTTTTCCTTTATGACCATTTTTTATAAAGTTTTCAAGCGCGTCATAGGCTTTTTCAAGCTCGTTAACTGGCGGTAGGAACACGATTCTTGCGTGGTCTTTACCGTAGACGGGGTCAAAGCCTGAACCGTTCACGATTAAAACGCCGGTTTCTTTGAGCAGTGAAACTACGAATTCCATGTCGTTTGTCCAGCGTTTGCCTATGCCTTCGATTTTGGGGAAAATGTAGAATGCACCTTCAGGTTTGGTGGTGGAGACACCTTCAATTTCGTTTAAGCGTTTGTAGCTGTAGTCTCGGCGTTGCTTTAAACGTTCAACAATGTCTTTAACGAAATCCTGTGGACCGTTAAGCGCCGCGGTTGCCGCGATTTGAACTGGCGTGTTAGCGCAGATGCGGATTCTGCATTCCTTCTCAACACCATCTTTAAGCGCTTGCAACTTTGTGCCTTCACCTTTAAAGTACATGTAGCCAAGCCTCCACCCAGTCATCTGGTAAACCTTGCTAAAACCGTTCAAACCAATAACGGGAACATCTGTGGTTAAGTTGGCTGCACTGACAAACGGTTTCTCATAGGTGAGTTGGTCGTAGATTTCATCGCTGATAACTGGCAGATTGTGTTCGCCTGCAATGTCAAGGATTGCTTTAACGGTTTTTCGGTCGTAAACTGCGCCCGTGGGATTGTTTGGGTTAATAATGACGATGGCGCGAGTTTTCTCGGTTACTTTACTGCGCAGGTCGTCTATGTTGGGTTGCCAGCCTTCTTTTTCGATGGTTTCGTAACTGACTGGTGTACCCTCAAAAAATTTGGTGTAACTAATGTATGGCGGGTAAGTGGGTCCGGGGAAGAGGATTTCGTCGCCTTTCTCAACGATGGCTGCAAGAAGCATCTGAATACCTTCCGAGATGCCTTCTGTAACTAGTACGTCGTCGGCTGTTATGTCGACGTTGTTGATTTTTTTCTCTTTATTAGCCACTGCTTGTCTTAGTTCGGGAAGACCTTCTGAAGGGGAATAGTAATTGTCTTCTTTGGCAATGGCGTTGCATAAGGCTTCTTTAAGGCTTGGTGGAGTTTTAAAATCAAAAGCGGCGGGGTCGCCGATGTTTAGGTAATAAATTTTTTTGCCATTCTTAATTAGGTCTTTTGTGTGGACGACGACATCGCGAATAGCGTATTCGATGTTGCTTGCACGTTTTGTTACTTTAACGTTTGACACTGATAGTTACCGACCTGTACCCACATGACATGGCGGGAGAAAAAAATAAATCTTGCCCACGCAAAAAACGAGACTAAAAAGTTTAGCAGTAAAAAAGTAAAAAATTGAAGGGTCTAGTAAGACCTCGCGAAATAGGCGACTTCTTTAGCTTCTTTGCCGCAGTAAACGCAGCCAGAATGGGGCTCTTCCCGCTGGAAGGGTATAACGCGTATGGTTGCGCCTGTTTCTTCTTTGATTTTGGCTTCGCAGTCGGGGTTGCCGCACCATGCTGCTTTGATGAAGCCGCCTTTGCCCTCCACAACCTGCTTAAACTCATCATAAGTCTGCACTAGGGTGGTTTTGTCTGCAAGGATGACTTTGGCTTTAGATAGCATGCTGTCTTGGATGTCTTGGAGCAGTTTTTCAACGGTGGCTGGGATGTCGGCTTCTTTGACAAACAGTTTCTCTTTAGTGTCGCGCCGTACCATGACGACTTGACCGTTCTTTAGGTCGCGTGGTCCAAGTTCGATGCGGACGGGGACGCCTTTGAGTTCCCACTGGTTGAATTTCCAGCCGGGCGTGTATTCTTGGCGGTCATCCAGAACAACGTTTAATCCTTTGGTTTTGAGGGTGTCTTGGATTTCTTTGGTTTTAGCGGCGATGGCTTCTGCTTCTTGGCCTTTAAATGGGATTGGGACAATGACGATTTGTGTTGGGGCAACTTTGGGAGGCATGATTAAGCCTTTATCGTCACCGTGAACCATAATCATAGCGCCAATCAGCCGTGTGGTAATGCCCCAGCTGGTTTGCCAAACATAATGGTCCTGCTTGTCTTCGCCGATGAATTTTACGTCAAAAACTTTAGCGAAATGCTGACCCAAATTGTGGCTGGTTCCCATCTGCAAAGCTTTACCGTCAGGCATGATTGATTCAAGTGCAGTGGTGTAGATGGCGCCTGCGAATTTTTCGCTTTCACTCTTAGTGCCAATCAACACTGGAATAGCAAGGGTGTTTTCGATGACGTCCTTGTACATGTTTAATGCCCACATGACTTCAGCTTCAGCTTCCTCGGCGGTGGCGTGTGCCGTGTGGCCTTCCTGCCAAAGAAACTCGCGGGTACGCAGGAACAGTTTAGTGGCTTTGGTTTCCCAACGGACAATGTTGCACCACTGATTAATCTTGAGCGGCAGGTCTCGCCAGCTCCGTATCCACTTGTTAAACATGGCGTACATGATGGTTTCGCTTGTTGGGCGAACAGCCAGTTTTTCCTCAAGCGGAGTGTCGCCGCCTTGTGTAATCCATGCAACTTCTGGAGTGAACCCTTCAAAATGTTCGGCTTCTTTTTTGAGGAAGGCTTCTGGAATGAACATTGGGAAGTAAGTGTTGCGGTGGCCTGTGGCTTTGATTTTTTGGTTGACTACTTCTTGGATTTTTTCCCAAACCGCGTAAGCGTCTGGACGGATAATCATGCAGCCCTTTACGGGGGCGTAATCGGCAAGTTCCGCTTTCAAAACTACTTCAACGTACCATTCGCTGAAATCCTGGTTTTTCTTTACGGTTACTCCAGTATCTGACATGGCTAACTAACTCTTCTTACTCGTTACACTGATTTGATATAAAACCGTAACGGGCAAAGCAGCATGAACGGTTGGGTTAAAACTGGGTTATGAAAAAAGTTGGGGTTAATAGTTGCTTCTTGAGAAGGCGTGAAGTGACGAAGTGTTTACCCAAGCGTCTGGGTTTTGGTATTTCACGGTTGGCGTCATGTTTTTGGCGCGTTCTGCTTCTTTGGCGCCGATGCAGTAGATGATTTCAATCATGGTTTCACGATGCTTCTGTTTTTCCGTGACAAAACCTTCAAACACTTTCTTAAAGTTGCTATAATCCATCGTAAAGAATTTAGCCATTTCTTCAGCTAACACTTTAGGGTAATTTGACTCCATAAATTCAGAATACAGTTTGCTTACAAGGTCTTCAAGACGTACTAGTTCCTTGAAGATTTCGATAAGGTTCTTCTGGTCGATGCTGTTGGTTTTTTCTATCTTTTTTAAAAAAGTGTAGACTTCGCTGGCGAGAAGTGAAACGGTTTTTTTGTTTTCGTTATCTTCTTCAGGCAAATCGATGGTTTGAAGCATTGCTTGGATGATTTTGGCGTTTTTTATGCTGTCGTAAGCAAAGCCGAGAACGAAGCTGCTTTCGGGGTGATTAATTTTTTTGGCTAAGGTTTCGTAGAGTTTGAAGGCTTGAGTTTCTATGCTGGTGCAACCTTTTAGGTACTGTGCGCTTTCTTCAATTTTCTCCATAAGCGGTCGCCAAAACTTTTCTTGTCTTAAATAGTAATAAACCTTATTGATTTGTAGCTTACAAGTCTACTTGTCCAACAAGCAGACACAAACCACAGACCAGAAAATAAAAAGAAAGCTTGTTAAGCTTTCCAAGTGTCCAACGCCGCCTGCAACTCCTTATGAGTCTTAGCGTACTCCTCAAGCGTTTTGCCCTCCAACGCGGCGTCTACTGCTTGCCGCATCGCCATCGCGCCTGAAACAGTGCCAAGTGGGTTACCATGAATGCCGCCGCCAGCCTGAAGCACCACGTCATTGCCGAAAGTTTTAAGCAACGCGGGAACAAGGCGTGGATGCAGTCCACCTGAAGCAACTGGCAAAACAGGTTTTAAGCCGCCCATTTCCTCTTTGCAAATCTTTATGTTTTCTACTACTTCATCGCGTGTTTCAGACATTTTACCAACCACCGTGCCAACATGCAGTTGGTCTACACCGATGATTCGTGCTACGGCAGCGATGGGTTTCATGGATATTCCATGCAGGGGGTTCTTGGTGAAAGCTGCGTGTCCAGCACGGTGAGCATGCAAGACCAGTTTAAAATTTTGGTTCCTAAGCGTCTGCAGGGCTGACCAGCCGCAGGTTAAAATGTCAACCATAACGTATTCGCCGCCTTGGTCAACAACAGCTTGGGCGCGTTTGAGCATAACGTCGGTTTCAGCGGTGATGTTTATCATGTAGACTTTGCGTTCACCTGTTTCTTTTTCTGCTTTGTCACGGCTCTCCAGCGTTTGAACCAAGCGTTCTTCAAACGGGTTAAAACTTTGACTACTAAGGTTCTCATCATCCTTAACTACGTCGCAGCCGCCTGCCCAAGCGTTATACGCCACTTTTGCGTGGTCAACGGTTTTTAAGCCAAGTTTAGGCTTAATTATTGTGCCGACAAGTGGACGGTTGGGAACTTTAACGAGTTCACGGATGCCTTTTATGCCGTAAGCTGGACCTTTAAAGCTGTCCAGAAGCGCCTTGGGAAACTCGATATCGAGCAATCGCAGGTTTTTGAGTGCTTTTAAGCCGAAAACGTTTCCTGCAACGCTGCTTAGGATGTTTGGCATGTTGCCTGCTTCGAAGAGTTCGATGGGGTAAGCAATTTTGAAGGTGTTGCCCTGCATGCTGAAGACGGTGGCGGCGAGTTTTTCGATGTACGGTTGTACTGTGGTTAATTCGGTCCATGTGCCTACGCTGCTTTCTGCTGCTACTCCGCCTGCTGCTTCTTTGAAGCTGATGCCTTCAGGTTCAACAGAGAATGTGCAGATTAAATCGGTTTCTTTAGGTTGGTAAGTTAAATTAACAAAGTCTACATACTTCAAAACGGTCACTCTCTAGCTTATTTTTAAATGGGGTTGCATTAAAATCTTTAACTATTCCAAAACCAATGATTTGGTGGTTAATTTATGGAGCTTATCGCTGAAGTCTTAAACATTACAACAGGCGGCAACAGAATAGCCATTCTTAGCGAGCAAAGCGCAAGTTTGCTTGGAGTGCACAGTTCTGACAGAATACATTTAACCCATGGAGCAAGTGAAGCCATTGCAATCGCGAATATTGCCTCCAATTTTCCCATGAACCGCATTGGGCTATACGAGGAAATCGCTATTGTTTTAGGTGTTAAAGGAGACGAAAGAGTCACTGTAACCCTTGCGCCTGTTCCAGAATCATTAATCAACGTACGCGCTAAACTGCGAGGCGACCGCCTAAGAGAACAGGACATAAAAACCATTGTTCAAGACGTAGTCGAACGGCATTTAAGTTCAGTAGAAATCGCCGCGTTTCTTACTGCACTAAAAATTTATGGATTAAGCCTAAGCGAAGCAGAATCCATGTCCAAAGCAATGATTGAAACAGGCAAATCACTCAATTTCGGTGCAGGCCCCATTCTTGACAAGCACAGCGTCGGCGGCATCCCCGGCGACAAAACCAGCATGATGGTTGTACCCATTGTTGCCGCTGCAGGATACACCATTCCAAAAACTTCTTCACGCGCCATCACCTCACCCGCTGGAACAGCTGACCGCGTTGAAACCCTCTGCCCAGTTAACTTGTCACTTGCCGAAATCAAAGATGTAGTTACAAAAACTAACGGTTGCCTTGTTTGGGGCGGCGCGCTTGAGCTTGCTCCAGCAGATGACCTGTTCATTCAAGTTGAGTACCCATTAGGCATTGACCCACTGCTTCTACCCTCAATTTTAAGCAAGAAAGTAGCCATCGGCGCAACCCACGTTGCCATCGACATCCCCACGGGCGTTGGCGCAAAAATCAAAACACGAACAGAAGCCTACACTTTAGCGGCGGATTTTGTGGATTTAGGCAAACGTTTAGGTTTAAACATTCAATGCGCCTTAACCTTTGGTGACCAACCGTTAGGCTGCAGCATGGGACCAGCATTAGAAGCAAAAGAAGCCCTACAAACCTTGATGGGTGCTGGTGCGCCTGACCTGCGTGAAAAAGCCGTTAGCCTTGCTGGAATGCTTTTTGAAATGGTTGGCGCAGAAAACGGGCGAGCCATCGCAGAAAACATGGTGGATTCAGGCAAAGCAGAACAGAAACTGCGTGAAATCATCGCTGCTCAGGGCGGTGACCCCACGATTCAACCTGAAGATTTGCCAGTTGGCAAATTCCATGACGTAGTCCGTTCTGACCGTTCAGGCAGAGTTTTATGGCTCAGCACTGACGCATTGGTTCGAATAGCCCGCGAGGCTGGAACACCTAAAGAGAAAGGCGCCGGCGTGGTGCTTCATGCTAAGCTTGGTGAAACCGTGCGTAAAGACGGCGTGCTGCTTGAAGTCTTCGCTGACCGAGCCAGCAAACTATCCGCAGCCCTAAAACTGGCAAAGGAGCTTCAGCCGATTGTGCTTAGCAAGAAGCCTGAGGAGAAAATGATTCTTGACCAAGTGCCCGAGAAAGCTACAGTTGAGAAGCCGTTTAGTTTAGACCGTTAAGAAAAAAAGTTGGGTTTGCTTAAGCTCGCCTTTTACTTGTGTAGTAAGCCGCCTACAAATCCGCCGATGGCAGCGATTATGCCTTCTATGCCGCCTAAAATCAAAGCGGCAATTCCTGCAGCTAAACCTTTTAGTCCTCCAAAGAGTGCACCGAAAAAGCCAAAGTCAATTCCGCCAGCGTAAATTGCGCCTAAGAAAGCCAAAATTGCCAAGACAATGCCTGCTCCGATTGCCGCCAAAAAGCCCGCGATTGGACCTTTAATCATGCCGCCCGCGATGAGCCCCGATACGAAACCGCCGATTAAACCACCTAAAATGTGTCCGATGCCCGGGAAAAGCCAAGCTAAAGCAAGAATAACTACGAAACCTACGAAAGCGCCAAATAGTGTGCTCCCCAAACATTTTCACCAGTTTTTTAGGGCTTAAAAATAGAAAGAAGGTATTAAGTTTTGTTTTTTTAGCGGCTGCGTGTGTTGCGTACTTTTGGTTCCAGAAGCGTCCAGAGCCATTCAGTGAATTCTTGCAGGTTCTTTGTTTGAATGTGCACGTCGCCGGGACCTGTGATTTGGGTTACAAAGCCTTCGCCGCCAAGCAGGGTTTCTTTTAAGCCGCCAAATTTAGTGACTTTATAGTTGCAGGTGTCGCTGAAGCCGACAAGGTGGAAGTTGTCAACAATCAATGTTTGTCCGGGGGCTAAAGTGTGGACGTCGATGGCGCCGAAAGTGTTGATGAATAATGGTCCGTTGCCGGTTGCTTTTAGCATAAATAAGCCTTGCCCGAATAAGCCTTTGGTGAAGCCTTCCCACTTAACATCCAAGTTGATGTCTGACGTTGAGGCGATGTAGGCGGATTTTTGGATGATGTAGCCTTTGCCAGGGGATACGTCAAGGCGTTCGATGTCTCCAACGGGGGCAGCAACGAATGCGGCGTCTCCTGGTCCTGTTGCGGCAGTGTAATCGTTTACCCAAAAAGATTGCCCGCCGATTATGCTTAAGCCTAAAGTGCCCAGCAGGCTTCTTTCACGTTTGCGGGTGTGAACTTCAATTGTGGGGTCCATGTAGGTCATTGAGCCTGACTCGGCTGTAATGGTTTCGCCCTGTTCTAGACTGGCGACAAGCATGGAGTAGGATGGTTTGTATTTTACTTCAAACTTCACTTTGAGTTCCCTCTCTGTAGAGTGCCTTTAGAATTCTGGCTTAATAACCTATGGATAAAAGGTAGGTAAACTGGTTAGGGTGTTTTAAAGTGATGAGGGTTTTTTGTCTTTTTAGACGGGTAGCCATCCTATTGCTTTGAAAATTGTGGTTGCAACTTTAGCGATTCCTTCTATGTACGGTAAGGCTTTAACTATAAATGAGCCCTTGTCTGTTTCGGCTACTTTTGCTTTTTCTTGTTTTGTTTGCTCTAGCTCGGTTTTGGCAGTTTTTATGAGTTCATCAACTTTTTCTTTCGATGGTACATTTGCGCCTTCTTGCCTTTTCTGGTTAGCTACTTTCTCTACCTTGTCAGGGTTAGCTAATTCTTCAGTGACCTTGATAAACCGTGAATAATAATGGTCTTCGTATTCTCGGCGATAATTAGAAATGACGTTTTTCAGTTGAAGAATAGTCTGCTGATTAGCGCCTACAGGGTCATTTCGGACGTCATTTAACGTTTGCAATGTATTGTTTAATCCGTCTTCAATAGATTTACCTTTAACATAAAGAGCATTAACAGCATCCTGCGTAGTTGAAAGCAAAATACCCGCCGAGGTTTTATCGTTTTCAAGATTATCACCAATAGTTTTTAGAGTTTTCTGAGTTACCTCTAACTGCTTAAAAATTTCTCTTCCAGCCCAAAACTCGTCAAACGACATTTTTTTAAACCTTACCTCTAAATCCTTATAATCCCTTGTTTCGTGTATAAGTTTATAAAATTTGCCGTGACCGCCTTTTAGGCAACCATTGTATTGTTTTAATCCTGTATCTATAGCATCAATAGTGTACCCATCCAGTTTCCCAAGATGTGGAACCTGCGAAATCGTTCTGTCCCATTCGTTAACGATATAACGATAAAAAGTTTGAAGCACATAATGCCTAACTAAAGCAAACTCGACAACATTTGAATAATTCCTTCTAAAACAAGCCTTATGCGCAGGGTCACCTTTAGACATATACAGAAGTGTTGAACCGTTACCAAACGCTAAGGCATCATTGATTTCCAACAAGTCCTCAGGCTTAAGCCTCTGTTCCTTATACCGAACGATTTCTCGATAAGCAGGCTCATCTTTCAAAACCATCAATTGCGCAACCGTTTTGTCATCCAAACTGACGTCTTGAACTGATTTGCCAAAACGAATAACATGAAAATCAGGCGGATAATTATCCACGGGTTGCCTTTGCCCTAAATAGATTGTTTCTCTTAACCGTTCGGCTATTTTTTCAAAAAGGGTTTGCAGGTTATAGTTTTTGTCTGCTTGAAGACCAAGTTTTTTTGCGCTATTTGCTGTTAAACCAAATATTTGGTTATTTCTTAACATACGCTCTAAAAGGATTGTGTCCTTAACTGTTAAGGCTGCTTTGGTGTAAAATTTTAGGTGAATTACTGCGATTCCAAAGGGGAAAAGTCTTGCTTCAACCTTTAATGCTTGATAATTGTTGCCCAAAATCTTTTCGATTACTTCAGATTTAATGTGGATGACTAGTTTGGGTTTAACTGAATAGAAAACATACGGGAAAAAACCGTCATAATTCATTCTTGAAAGATGCGTTATTAAGCTAGAGTTTTTTCCTCCAAACATGTTAATCCAAAAATGCTCCTTAACATCATGTTTGTTGAGTGGTTGCAGAATGCCAAGATGATGGATCAACATGGGATTTTTCTTTACCCTTAAAACATCTGACTGGTATCTTCCGCAGAAGCTTTTAGGCGTCATGAAACAGTCAAAGTTTTGGTTAAGTTGCTCATTTTGAAAAAAATGCGTTAAAAATGGGCAAATGTAAAAAAAGTCAAGGTTTAGCCCGTCAAAAATTGGATTGCCTGACATGCAAAAGCTTTATTGCGGTTTTTGCTAATATCATTTACGTCTAGGATCAGGTATGGAGAATTTAGTATTCTTTCAACAACTGGTTGAAACACAGGTTTATCTAATCATCCCTTATACGCCTGAAAAAGGCATAAGGATGATACCTTCCTAGATACGCAAAAAATGTGTCTCCCTTTTGTTTTAACCTAAAAGACGCCATTTTCCCCCAGTATTTCTCCGTGGGGTTGCGTTTTATTTATAATTAAGTGCCGCGAAATTAATCCACTTAAAACTTTAACCATCGTCTGCAGGGGGATTATCAGGGTTAATGGCTGGCACAGTAATGACGCTGCTTAAAAAAATTTTCAGCATAGCCTTAATCCTAAATGCGCTCATAACAATCTG
This sequence comes from Bathyarchaeia archaeon, assembly GCA_042296865.1. Taxonomy (GTDB): domain Archaea; phylum Thermoproteota; class Bathyarchaeia; order Bathyarchaeales; family Bathycorpusculaceae; genus Bathycorpusculum. Next base: position 1,868,818 of record CP170178.1, read on the forward strand.
CGGCGTAATAGGCATACTCAACTATTACTACTCAACATCAACAGAACCCTACCCTCCCTACGCTCTTAGCGGCAACTTATTCATACTTGCAATCATCGCCGGACTGGTTAACATTTTTCCAAGCGCCGCCATAGGCAGAGTCCTCCACACTGGACGCTTCCTTTTTCACCATTACGTTTACGGCTTTCTAGTCCTATCTATTTCGTCAGTATTCATCACGTTTTTCACGCCAGTTTCCCTGTTCAACCTGTTCCTAGTAGATTCGTCAGGAGTTGACGTTACCGCTGGAAGATTCTTTCTGCTAGGCGGTTTAGCCCTGCTGCTTGATGACTTACCAGACGTGTCCATGCGAACTTCAAGGTTTCTTGACTGGCTAAAACTGCAAGCCTACAAAGCAAGAAAAGCCTTATTCGCCATCCAACTTGCTACCGGCGCTGTAACATTTTACTTGGCAGCTGCAATAATCGTCTTCACTATTCAAAATCCCGCTCGAGCTTTGCCTGACGCTTTCCTTGTTAGCAGTTTACTAATAACAAGCATAACATCGTTAGCTTTGGCAAAACGCAAAGATTGGCTAAAAATTCAATGCTAAACTTAGGCGTTTTGGATTTGTTTGAGTATTTGCTGCATCTGCTGGGGGGTTAAACCGTTGCCTGCATGCCGTTTTATGTGGCTTGGGAGTTGTTGTAGTTTAAGAATCGTCACGGTCGGGTTGTTAACACTTAAGTGGGCATGTTGATTGGTGAAAACGACTACACCTTCAACCATAACCCCCAGCCCCCGCAAGTCAGGCGACAGGTTGATTAACTGTTTGACTTTTTGGGTATTTCGTTTAACCTGCAGGCTTGGGCTGCCCATTTTGCGTTTGCCAGGTCGTTGCCAAATGTCACCGTTGCAGACGATTTTGCCGCTCCAATTTTTAGTTTCCAAAACATGCACGCCGCCTGGTCCAAGCACGATATGGTCGATGTCGCCGCCTCCACCCTGCAGGTAAGCGCCGTTAATGAGGATGTAGTCATCGTTTAGGTTGCCCGTTAAGGTTTTGGTTACGTTTTTTTCTCCTTGCCTTCCACCTTTGTAAATCTGATATTTTCGTTGGTTGTACCAGTAAACAATTAGGCAGGTAAAAGACGCCGAAAACCCTGCAAGTTCAACTGCGCCAAAGCTTTGGGTTTGAAAAACCACGCGGTACCCGGTTAAGGCGAATATTAACATGAAAAACGTTAAACTTAGCAGTGCTCGAACGAAGTATTTTCTTGTTTGCTTTTTTAAGTAGTTGCTGGAGCCCTCAATTTTACGCATGACGCTAAACCTTATGGTTGTCAAGTAACTGTTAGGTAATATTTTAACTGTAACGCCCTGCCTAGTTGTGTTGTTCTTTTTGCAGAACACATTGTTCCCGTGGGAGAGCTATAAGACCCATACGTTCCTGTAGTGGATGTGAACAAAATGGTCCAAAACAAACTGAAAATAGGCTTCAAACTTGTAACTTCAGTTTTACTGTTAACTGCCCTCTTAGGCTCCTTTCTGGTGGCGTCGGCAAGCGCGCAGGGCGGCGTTACTGTTGGTTACTGGCCCTTGGATGAAGTGCAGGCAAGCGGTTACAACACCATAACCCCCGACACGTCAAACGTAAACCCGGGCATCGTCGTTGGCCACCCAGAACCCGCCCTCGTTAACGGCAAAATTGACAAAGCGATGCAATTCGACGGCGCAAACGGCATCTACATACCAATAAAATTCGTTGTTGGTTTCCCGCCTACACCGCAACCAATCTACATGCCCGTTTCGCCAAATCTTGACATCCAAAAACAGGTTTCCATCAAAGCATGGATTAACATTCCCGCTCTTCGAGATGAACCTTACAACAACATCGTTGTCAAAGCTGATCATCCTGACCAAGCATGCTCATGGCAAAACACCACCCGCGTACTGGGCATCTCACTTCGAGCAGGCACACCCCAAACTGGAGAAAGCTACGTGCAGGGCGCCCTCTCGGGTTACGTTTACACTGACCAAGACGGCTTTAACGAAATAATAACAACCCAGCCTGTGCCTTTTAACCAGTGGATACACGTCGAGTTTACACGAACATCAACGGGCATGCACCTCTACATTGACGGCGCCGAACAAAAAGCCACAGTTCTCCATGGCGTCCAAAACCCCCAGGGTAACATCATAAACGGCACAGAAGTCTACATTGGACACGACTCCTACGCAACCATCGACGAAGTCAGCATGACCGATTTGGAGCCAACCGTGACGGAGGCAGCCTTTGACATTGGACCCAACATCATGATTGCGGCGATTGTGATTGCCGTGGTGTTTGCGGTTGCATGGTTTCTGCGCCGCGCCGTGCAGATTTGGCTGATAAAACCTAAACCAGCCACGTAGGAGGGTGAACGGTTGGGTACGGGTCTTAGAATGGTTGAACTGTTGCTACGCCAGAAACTGCTGGGTCAAGGCTTAAAAGGGCAACATAACACGCCGCTTATTGTATCCTACGCAGTAACCCGCGGCTGCAACCTGCGCTGCCTGCACTGCCACGTTAGCGCCCGCGAACCCCTCCCCGACGAACTCACCCTTCCAGAAGCCATGCGTGCAGTGGATGAAATGCAGGTTTTGGGCACACAGGCGCTTATCATCAGCGGCGGCGAACCCCTGCTTCGCAAAGATTTTGTTCTGCAACTTGCGGAATACTGTAACGGTGCAGGCATCATTCCCGCTATGCTGACCAATGGGCTGCTTTTGACTCCTGAAGTGGCTGTTGAGTTGAAGGATGCTGGCGTTAAAGCCGTCGGAATCCCAATCGACTCAGTGGTTCCCGAGAAGCATGATGAACTCCGTAACCAGAAAGGCACTTTCAAGAAAGCCGTGGAAGCAATCAAAACCTGCATTGAACTTGACATAGAAGTTGTGGTTACCACTATGGCGCTTAAAGACACGGTGACGGAGATGCCAGCGCGGGTCGAGTTTTTGGAAAGCTTGGGCGTTGACCAAGTTGCCGTTTACGATTTGATTCCCGTGGGCAGGGGGCATGACATGATGGCGCAGGCAATGACAAAAGAGCAGCGGGTGGATTTGATGCGGTACCTGCAAAGCCTCCAAGAAAACCGTGAACTCGTGTTTACCATGTCAGGCGGGCAACCCTTGTACCCCGAAATCGCCACACAAATGCATCGGCGAAACGGCAGCCACCCCAAAGACCTACTGCTTAAAGAGTTCTGGGTACACAATCCTGTGGGATGCCACGCAGGCACATTCTACTTCAGTTTACGTCCCAACGGCGACATCTACCCCTGCACCTTCCTACCGATAACCGTCGGCAACATCCGCCGCCAAAGCCTAAGCGACATCTGGTACAACTCACCAACCCTCCAAACCCTGCGCGACCGAGCCAACCTTAAAGGAGAATGCGGCGCCTGCCAGTACCGAGACGCCTGCGGAGGATGCAGAGGAAGAGCATACGCATGCACAGGCGACCCACTAGAAACAGACCCAGTATGCCTAAAAGAACTGCTGGAAAAAGAGCGGATAGCGCCTGCGGACATCAAACGGTTCGGATGGTGCGTAGGCTAACTAACGCCCTAAGAAGCCATAGGCGTTGCAGTAAACGTTGCTGCTTTTCTGTTTCTTCTAAAAAATAATAGAGCAAAAGTAACAACAAATAGGACTACTACCCCTATGATTGACAGCGTTGTTTTTGCCCAATCCCAACTCTGCCTAGTTTCATTGGGAATAGTTGGTTGTGTTGACACAGGTGGTGTCATGTTTTCTGCTGGAATAGCAGGGGTTTTAGGGTTTGACTTATTTAAGACGGGTAAATAAGATACTTGTCCTCTAACGCCCTCATCATTCCTATCATAAATCATTTGGTCTATTGTTGCATTGTCAACGGTTCCCCACCAGTTATTAGTCACGGCAATGTCATGGATACCAACAGCTTCCAAACTATAACGACTGTTACTTAGAAAATTATTGCCGCTAACAATATTCGCTTTTTCAGTTTGCAAGCCTATTTCATTGTATGCAATCGTGTTATTTTGTACGACTGTGCTGCCGCGGGCACATATTCCTACGGTATTGTTGAAAACTGCATTTTCTATAATGTCATTTCTGTTCGTTGGTCCTGTGAGTATATGAATCCCGACTGCAGAATGCAATATTGTATTATTCGTGATTGATGCGGAGCTTATTAAAAGGTAGACTTCAATTCCAGTATTGCAGTTATTATTTCCTTCAATGGTATTTCCTAAAATATTTGCGTGAATTCCCTGAATGTATATTACCGAATAGCCGCTTTTGGATTTTATCCGGTTATTTTCTATTGTTATTGGACCGCCAATAGCGTCTGCATGAATTCCATCAGAAATTATGGTGTTTGAGATTTTAGGTGAGCCGCCTTTTACGACAATTCGAGAATCCACTTGACTGTCACTGATTTCTGGTGAACCTGAATTGATAATGACTTGGAGGTCGTTGCTTAAAATTACGTTTTTAATTTTCGAATTAGAATTCAAGATAATTGAGCCACCGCTCAAGTGTATAGTTTCATTAGCGGTTCCTTGCACGATCAGGGCTCCATCGGCTTGTAAATAGTTGCCATTAAGGTTTACCTGAACTCCTGCCTCGATAGTCAATGTAGCTTTGGGGTCTACTACGAGAGGTGTTGTAAGTATGTAGGGACTGTTTGCTTTGTACCATGTAGTACTAACATTGATGTTGCTAATTACATTTGATTGAGCCCCAACTTTAGGTAATGAAAAGAATAAACCTTGTAAAACCAAAATCAAGCAAACTGTTGATAGTATGGTGGCTAATGTTTTTTTCAATATACCCGCGCTCAAGCAACATGCAATTATTTTTTGTTTAAATTAGTTTCCGTCAAAAATTCTTGACTAAGCTTTAGCTGTTAGGCAGTCAAGGTTTTTTTACTAACTCGAAATTTAAGTTAGCCAAAGATTTCCTAAATTGCAGATTCCTAAGGGGGGTTAGGTCTGTATTGGCTGAAAATTGTGTCATTAGTATGTTGAAATTCAATGCTTTTATGGCAAGACGAGCGCGGGGTTAAGGATGAATTGTACAACAGTTATTGTATGGTGTATTAATATAGAATACTTTAAAAATGGGGATTTTTTAATCTTTTTTAACAATTGAGGGGGATAAAGAACAGCATGATAACAGTTAAAGGCAACCAGTACGGGGGATGGCAAGAATCCTTCATACGAGCCTGCAACTCCATGAAACAAGAAAAAACCTATTCAAGAAAATTTGCGCCCACAGGGCAAATAAACGCTAAAACCCAAAGAAACTGTCCCGTCTGCGGCTCAGACGAATACTTCATAGGCGAACACTTAGAATTTGAACATCCAAGCCAAACAGTAAACGCTGGCTTCTGCGGAAAATGCGAACACTTCGAATTCGGCATCGCACCATACAGCCTGCAGCGGGCACTTGAAATAATGAAACAAAGATACATCCACGCCCAACCAAAAGAAAACCTGCCAACCCCAGACGCAAAAGAACCCTGCCCAATCTGCGGCGCCGCCACAGTAACCTTCCACAAAGACATCGGCGGAGCGGACTTCCATGACAACCATTGGACCATCTGCACAAACCGTTACTGCACATGGCAAGGAAAACACCGCAAAGAACACGAAGCCACCACAAGCGAACCAAAAAAATCTTCAATACTATAACCAATAAAACAGTAACAAAACCAACACTCCACAACCAGATAAAATCAAATTGCCTTTTCTTAATGGGCTTTTTTAAAACGGCTGTTTTAACGCCAAAATTGTTTAAATGCGCTGGCGGGTTGTGGCTTGTTGGGCGGAACCATTTAATGGACCATGCTAGAGCTCAAAGTGCATTGTGCTGTTCAGTGCTGTCATTGCTTTCTTTGTTGCTTTATAAAGTAAACCAACCTATTAGGATCCGAATAGCAGTTCTATGCAGTAACCTATAGGGGGGTAGGTGCTATTGGCTGAAAAACAGCTTAAAAGTATGTTAAAAATCAGTGCTTTACAAAAAAACCCCAAAACGTCGGTGTCTGGTTTGAACCGAAGGCTTAAACAAACAGTTGCATATTCATATTTTCTGGTTGATGCGGGCGATGAGTGGCAGGCAAAAGTTTGAAGCCGACATTTTAAAGTTAATCTCAAAACTTACAATCAACACGCCAGAATCAACCATAACCAAAATCATCGGCTTAAAAGACTGGTTAATCAAACTGCAACAGCAAAACGTAGTAAAAATTAATCATTCCGTTATGGAGCTGGTTTGCGCCAAATACCTTATCCAACGTGACTACGAAGTGCAGCTTGAGTACCCGCTTAACGAAATTTTAAACTGCGACCTGTTCGCCACCAAAGGCTACGGCAACCTCATAGTTGAAATCGAAACAGGCTTCATACCGCCCGAGAACGCGTTGGCACCAATGACTTACACGTCGGCGCGGCTTGCAAGCAAAATCATCCGTTACAGCAGTTTCGCGGGAAAATTCGCCCTCGGCGTTCCCCCGCATTACATTTTGCCGTTTCCGCCCGTGCTGGCTAAGGCTCCACGCAACCGAACAGACGACGAAATTGCCTGCGTCAAACGCCTTGTAGACGCTTACTATAATAAGCCGCCTGTTACAGTTGACGAAATCCGCAACGCCCATCTTCACGAAATCCAAATTATCGATGTGGACAAGCTTTATGTTCAAGAGATTGATCCAGAAGCTTACCTCAATAGGGCAATGCAGAAAGGTATCACTTTTGAATACATGCCCATAGAGGAGTAGTAAACTGGCGTGGCGTTTTACGTTTACATACTGTTGTGTTGTGATGGAAGCTTCTATACGGGGTACACTAAAGATTTGCAGGCGCGGACACGGCAGCATGAAAATGGTAAAGGCGCAAGATACACCAAAGCGCACAAACCCCAAAAAGTTGCGTACGTGGAAACGCATGATTGCCGCGCTGGGGCGATGAAGCGGGAACGGGAAATCAAAAAACTCAGCCACAAACAAAAACAAGCCCTTGTAGAGTCAAACATCAAAAAATAGTGAACCGTTAAGCCTCAAACCAGCAGCATCAACACCGACGCAGTAACAAGCGGAATCAACACGTTATCATTAACCGGCAAAGGCAAATACTCAACAAACATTGCAACAGCCGCACCAACCACAGCAATCCAAGGCGCAACAAACAAGCTACCCGCCAAAAACGCGAAAACAAAACCTGAAACCGAACCCTCCAACGTTTTACCCTTATTAAACGGCAACTGCAAACCAATTAAGCCACCAAAAATTGAAGCTGTACTGTCACCTAACGCGAAAATAGCGATTGCCGCCGCGCTTGCAGGAAAAGGAAAAACAAGCAACGTCAACAAAATCCCCAAAGCGTAGTACAGGGGGGCAGCGGCGAAACCGTAAAGCTCCGACTGCGAAGCAGCATGGCATGTTACCTCAGAGATTAAAGGCAGTTTTTTACCGTCTAAACGGACAAGTTCAGAAATAAAATAAACAATTGACAACACGCCGATGAAAACTGCGACTGGCAAAACCCCAACTATCTGGGCGATTACCGGCATAAAGAAGCCCGCCGCGTGGATGTCTTCTCGGACAAAATCGTTTGTTGACGGGAAGGGTTTTTTTTCTTTTTTGTCGTCTAAGATTGGCAGTATGCTTGAAAGTTTGCCCATTACTATGTAATCGGATTTTACTCGGATGATAAAGTCGGGGTTGTAACCGATTTTTTTGGTTTCAGAAGTGTAGAGGCAACGGTTATTTCGGTCATCCGCCACAACCACGCAGTCATGCAACGTTAATGCTTCAAGCGTCAATATTTTTTGTAGAATTTTCATTTTACCATTAGGCTCGATAGCTTCACCGTTAATTTCTCCAGTTAATCTGTCCTTGGAGTCCACGCCAACGTTAATGCCATAGGCGTAATCGGCGCCTAAACAGTGGGCTAAATGTTCAACAATAACTGTGGGTAACCCTGAACTAATCAAAGCTATACAGTAGTTTCGTTGTTTTACTTCCTTAAAGAAGCTTTGCAGTCTTGGCGTAGCTGGAATCTGTTCAAAAACAGTTTGCACTTTACCCATTTTTTGTCCTGCTAATTTTTTAAAAATTTTTTTAAGCGACGCTTCAAGAGAAGATACACCGATTTCATACAGAAAACCATACAGCAAAACCTGAATTAACCCCAGTAACCCCAAGGTTCTGCCCATCTGGAAGAGGAACATGTTTCGTGGAATTAAAACTCCTTCAACATCGAAAACAATTAGCCTCTTTTTCTCTTTAACAGCCATGACCGTTCTGCCTACACTGCTTAACTTTAAGGGTTAAAAGGATTCTTCTGGTAACCGCTAAAAAGTCTATAATGCTGTTTAGCTACAAATATGTTGCTTACTCTGCAATTCCAAGGGGCAGCCTCCGCCGCATTCCTGAAGCGTTGGACAATCTTTACATTTAGGCTCCACGTATTCGCGTCGGCGCAGTTTTTGGGCTAAAGGATTATTCCAGATTTTTTCCCAAGGCTCCGTTAAGATGTTACCTAAGCTTTCAAAGTAGCTTTGACAAGGATAAACGTCGCCGTTTGGTCCCACGCAGGCGTTAATCATTGCGGCAGTACACGACTTAATCCCTAAACCTAACTGGACAGGGTTAAAAATGCAGTACTGAGTCGGAGTGTACCAGAGAAACTTTAAACCCACTTCTTCTGCCCTTTCATGAACCTGAGGCAAAACAGTTTTTAACTCGTCAGCAGAAAGAGCAAACTCGTCACCGACTTTGTCGCCTTTGCCTGAATAGATCAAGCTGTTGCAGCCAAAAGCGTTTACACCCAAGCTTTTAATGAAGTCTACCGTGGACAGGAACTCGGCTGCGTTCTGTTTGCTTAGCGTGGTGTTGGTGGAAACGTAGATTTGGGATTTAGCAGCGTTTTTGATGCCCTCTACTGTTTCAGCCCAGCTGCCCTCAACCTTAGTCATAGCATCGTGGATTTCAGGCTTATCTGACTCCAAAGTTACTTGAACGAAATCTAACCCTGAATCTTCAAGCAGTTTAACGTACGCGTCGTCCTTGAGTTTACGTCCATTCGTTATTAAACCTGTGACTAACCCTTTTTTCTGTGCGTAAAGAAGCAGTTCTGGCAGGTCATCGCGTAGGGTGGGTTCGCCGCCTGTGAATGTGACGATGAATACGCCTATGTCGCTAAGCTTGTCAATGACCATTCGCCACTGCATGGTAGAAAGTTCGGGGCTTTCATGTGGTCCCCCAGCATAACAGTGTACGCAGTCGTTTTGGCAACGAAAAGTCAACGCGGCATCCATACGCAGAGGCGCAGTGTATTGGTAAGAAAACGGTTCTTCCCGTTCAATTTCAAGAAAAGTTAATGGCTCGACCTTTTCAGTTTTCGCTAATGTGCTGATGGTGTTTATGATTTTTTCGTAATCGGTTTTGGCTGTTTCTTGTTTTACTTTGTAGGTTTTCTGGATTTTAGCTAAAACTTCCCGTTCTGGCAAACCCTGCATAAAATAGTATGCATAGGCAGTGGCTGTTTGGTTAAGGTGGAGCACGGTGTTGGCGTTGATTACCATTACACCTCGTTGGTCATGTTCAACGCGTAACTGCAAAGACATGCCAGTGTACTTGTCAGTTCCACGGTAAATATACCGTCCCTGAGCAATCTTGGGTTTTTTAAATAAACTCATTTTTATCTGCCTCCTCCACCTGCACAGGCGCAAGCACATGAAACACAAGCGCAAGCGCAGGCACACGCATGACAAGCGCAAACACAGTCGGAGCCTTGACGGGCTGGTTCATGTGAAGCTTTTGGCGGCGGCGGAACAATCGAGTTCGCAAACTTTTCTAGGTTCTGCACTATGCTGTTTGAAGTGTTTTCTAGGCTGGTTGCAATGTTGTTTGCAAATTCAGCGCCCGGAATTGGGGGTGCGGGTCCTGACTGGGCTGGAACGTTAACGTTTGGGCGATAAACGGGGTGGGGATGATAAATTGTGTAGCCGTACCACCACCAGAACCAGAGGGGATTAGGCTGGAAAACGCGGTTTTGGAAAACGGTTTCTGTTTTGGTTTTCTGGTTGGGGTCCAGCATGAGCCAGAGTAGTTGTTCATTGTAAGCGTTTGAGGCAAGCTCAGGTGTTCCCGCCTGCTCAACTTGGCTCCAAGCTGTAGCGACGATTTTGCGGTAGTAATCCACGGTTTCTTTACGGTTGTAACCCCGCATTTTCTCCTCAACCGTGTCCCGTAAGAAAGTAACGGTGTGGGCAAGTTTTTCTTCATCAAGCGAGCCGTCGGGGCGCAGGGAGTTTAGGAAATCTATTTCATAGTAGCGTAATGGGTTTTCGGTTGTTCCAGTCTTGTTTTCGTAGGGCGCGAGAATTTTAAGTTTGAGCGAGGGTTTTGTTGATTCAGCCCATACCGCGCGTTTCTGCAGTAGGCTGTAGAGGATTTCGGTTACTATTTGGGTTGGCTTAAACTGAAGTAGGCTTGATGCTTCAACCGCGGTTAAGCCTCGTTTTATGCCAAGGGTTTCCATACTTACTTTTGGGGAAACGTATTGGCTCTTGCTTTTTTTGGCAATTAGCACAATAATGATTACAACTATAATCAAAAAGATGGGTATAGCAATGTAATCAAGAATTGTTTCCCAGTCAAAACCTCCAGTTTGAGTTGGCACAAAGTTTGGCAGAAACTCTGCAGGAAAAGACACGCCGATAATGTATTGCTGGTTAGCTGCAAGCATTGGTGTTTCCCAATAAAGTGCGGTTTTGCCTTCAACCGTTGAGGTGCTGTTCCAGAACTTGTCAGGCAAAGTCTTCACATCTTGCACGGTGACACCGTCAGGCATAACAATCTGTACGCGCACATTTTGGATGGGTTTGTTTTCTAGCCATTGGGGTGCAAACTGCATGCCGTAGTTGCCGGGGTTTGTGGTGTCATTGCTTATCATGCCGGCGACGTTTGTGGTTATGGTGTACCAGATGCTTTCTCCAGCGTTTAGGGGCTGATTAAAATCTACAGAAGCCACATCAGGCGTGTAACTGTAAGTGTTAAGACTGTTTCCGTACTGGTCAACTGCTCGCCCAATGGTGAAGTCTCGGTTAGGCATTCCTAAATCAAAAGCACGCATAGTGCCTGAAGTTACGGTTAAGGACATGTTATAGGTTAAATCAATTGTGCCGTCTGGGTTGATAAATAGTTGAGCCCACTCTTGATTTACTGTGTAGTCTAAGTTTTGAGCGTTTGCAAACCCTGCACCAAACAAAGCCACAACAAAAAAGGCAAAGATAGCCGTCAGCAGGAAAGAGTGTTTTACCATTTTGGTTCCTCGGTAACTTCAAAGGTTGTGCCGCAGTATGGGCAAGTAGCGTAGGGGACGCCTTGGATGATTTTGATCTTGTTTGCGTCAACGCTGGCGCCGCAGTTTGGGCATTTGATTGAGGCGGCTTTCATTTTGCCTGATAGTTCCAGTTGCTGGATTACTGTTTTGGGTTTTCTGGTTGTGTAATAGATGCCGACTATAACTGCGATGCCGGTGATGAATAGTATGCCGCTGACTGCCAATCTTGAAGGTGCTGCTTGAACGGTTGAGGCAAGCGCAAAGATAACTGCGAAAAAGAACAAAACCGCAACCGCAATGGCTCCTAATATTTGAATTATCTTCACAATTCCCGATGTGGCTCGTTTAGATTTAAACTTAGCCCTTCTGCCAGCGGCGCAATATTCTGGTTTTCGATATAATTGGGAAAGCGAAACTTGGCTTATAGGCAAAAAACCTGTCTCTACGTGTCCAAGGAGACATTGGTACATGCGAAAACACACTTCAAGCGAAGACTTCCTAAAAGGCTATGACACAATATGGAAAGCTGGGCCAGCAGTCAAATACACTAATCCTGACGCTTGGTCACGAGCAAACGGCACCTAAAACAAAAAACCTCGAACCAACTTTACCAGTTCAAGGTCTGCAACATTTTTCATTAACTAATGTTTAGCCCCTACTGGTTAAGAGTTAAATTGGAAAAAGCTTCTTATTCTTGTTAAACCCAAAATAGTTTTCAAACCTCCCAAGGAACGGCGTCTACTTTGCAGTTTGATAAGCGGGAAATTGCAGTCTTAGCAGGTATGCTGGGCTTTTCCTTCCTAATTCGGTTACTGCTGTTTCCACTTCAAGGCTACCAAAACGATATGGGAACGTTTATTTCATGGTTTAACACTGCCGCTGAGTATGGTCCAAGACTTTTCTACAGCGCGGTTAGCTGGTGTGATTATCCACCATTTAACATTTACCTGTTTTGGGGTTTTGGTTCATTAGCCCAATCTTTAGGCTTGTTTGGAACACCATACGTAACCTACATTGTAAAATTGGTTCCAAACATTTTCGATTTACTCATCGCTGGCTTGATTTACCTGTTTGTTCGCAAACAGTTAAGCTTCAAACTAAGTCTATTAGCCACTGCACTTTACGTTTTCAATCCAGCAGTAATCTTTAACGCTGCAGTCTGGGGCCAATTCGACGCCATCTACACCCTGTTCCTTCTGCTTTCACTTATTCTTGCATTAAAAAGTAAACCTGAACTTTCAGCCGTAAGCTTCGCTGTTGGCGTTTTAACTAAACCACAAGCGATAGCATTGCTGCCGTTAGTTGCGTTCTTGATATTCAAAAAAAGCGGCCTAAAACGTTTGCTATATTCGGTTGTCGCGTTTACGGTGACTATTTTCGCTGTAATCTTGCCCATGCAATGGAGCAATCCAATAACTTTTCTTTCTGACATCTATTTCGGCGCTTACGGTGGTTACGCTTACACTTCAATTAACGCGTTTAACACTTGGGGAATATTTGGCATGTGGATTCCCGACGGTAACCTTTTCATTTTAGGCTGGGCACTTTTTGGCGCTTTTTCAGTTTTCGCCTTGTATGTTTTGAATAAGCGCTGGGGCAAATCAGACATGATGCTTGTTTTCTTTGTTGCCTTCATGTTGTTCTTTGCATTTTTTATGCTTCCAACACGCATTCATGAACGGTACCTGTTTCCAGCCATCAGTGTTTTGGCTTTAATGTTTCCGTTTGTCAAAAAAACTCGGCTTCTCTACGGTCTCATCACGGCAACTTTCCTTACAAACGTTGCTTACGTTTTGTACTGGCTAAACTTGTATGCAAACTTAGGCTATAATTATGGCCCAGACCTTACTGGTCACCCTATGGTTCTTGCTGTAGGCGTTATCAATTTGATTACGTTTTTATACAGTTCCTTGCTATTGTGGGATGAGCTTAAAGGCAAAGCAGTGCTTAAAACAGAGCCCTTAGCAATCGAAGAGCAGGAACAGAAAAAGGAGCAAACATCCAATGAAACTCAACCTTGACTTGCACGTTGACAAAAAAGACATTCTAACAATGGTTTTGCTGTCAGTAATCTTTTTGGCAATAGCTGTAACTAACTTGGGCGCATTATCTGTGCCTCAAAACAGTTTAACAGTAAACACTAACGAGGCACAAGCCGCAGTTATAGACCTCGGTAACCCCGTTTCTGTTAACAAACTGTATTTTTACATGAAAGACTGCCAAGGCACAAGTACCATAACAATTTCCACTGGTCAACCAGGCAACTGGAGTGAAAGCGGCAAAATCGTTGCAGGTTACCCGTTTGCTTACATGAACTGGAACAGCACAAGCATTTATGACACAACAAGATACATCCGTTTAGAGTTTGAGTCCCCATCAAACATTGAAGTTAACGAGGTAGCAGTTCTTGACCAGAACAGCCAAAAAATTCCAATCACCTCAATCACAGGCGAAAACAACACCAGCCTAGATTTTAACCTGTTAATTGATGAACAAAACATCGTTGAGTTACCTAACACTTACATGACTGAAACCATGTTTGACGAAGTATACTTTACAAGAACCGCCCAGCAATACCTGAATCTCCAGTTCCCCTATGAGTGGACTCATCCACCACTGGGCAAACTTATCATTTCAGCAGGCATTGCAGCTTTCGGGTTAAACCCGTTCGGCTGGCGCATAATGGGTGTAATCTTTGGCGCGTTAATGATACCAGTAATTTTCCTGTTAGGAAAGAAAATGTTTGGCAACTACATCGGCGGTTTCTCAGCCGCGTTCCTTTTCACTTTTGACTTTATGCATTTCACAGAAGCCCGACTAGGCATCACCGACACGTACGTGGTATTCTTCTCGTTAATTTCTCAACTGTTCTTCTTTATCTACTTAAGTGGCGTAGTCAAAAACGGCTGGAAAAACACCAGTGTTGTACCGTTGTTTCTTTCGTTTTTGTTCTTTGCGTTTGGCTTCTCAACTAAGTGGCTGGTTCTATTTGGCTTCTTAGGCCAATTAGCAATCTTGGTAATGATACGGCTCTCAGAAGTAGTGCAAAACAAAAACAAGCTTTCCACTAAAATCTACGACTTCTTTGACCACCCGTACGCTTACCTGGTAGCCTTCATCCTAATTGCTATAGGCGTATACTTTGCAACTTATATTCCAGACATGCTTGCGGGAAGATCCTTCCTTAACGTGATTGGCCTGCAAGATAGCATGTACGGTTATCACTCGGGCCCGATTGGTCTTGACCATCCTTACTCTTCGCCTGGTTGGAGTTGGCCAGTAATTGGAAAACCCCTCTGGCTATACATCAGCACTTTGCCGGGTGATATGCGGTCAACAATTAGCCTGTTTGGAAACCCAGCGGTTTGGTGGGTCGGTTTTGCAGCAATTCTTGGCATCACTGGACTTGTTATAGGTAAAGCAGTTGTTGAGCTTAAGAAACGTCAAATGCCAAAATTTGAATTGCCCGCAGTATTTCTTGTAGTGGTCTTTTTTGCTCAATGGTTGCCCTACGCGTTTGTAAGCCGAGGATTATTCATTTACCATTACTACGTTAACGTGCCAATTATCTGCCTTGCGTCAGCGTATTTTATTAGCAAGTTTTGGAAGTACAAGTGGATGAAGATTGCAGCAGTAGCCTACTTCATAGCGGTAGCGGCATTATTCGTGCTGTTCTATCCAGTAATCTCAGGTACACCTGTATCAACGGCGACAGCTGAAAGTTTAAGATGGTTCAACCAATGGGTGTTCTAAAAACGCAAGACACAAACAGAAATGGGCAATTAGACGTTACAGTTGTGCTTCCAGCCCTTAACGAAGCAGACATTATTGAGCAGACAGTAAAAAAAATCAGCGACGCCCTCCAAACGTACGGTTGCACCTACGAAATAATAATAGCTGAAGACGGCAGCACAGACGGCACCGACAAAAAAGCCGATGCACTTGCCCAGAAACTGCCTTATGTGCGTCATTTGCATGGCGAAAAACGGCTTGGACGGGGCAGAGCGTTAAAAAATTCTTTCAAGCAATCGAAAGGTAACGTTTTAATCTATATGGATGTGGATTTGGCAACTGACCTTAAACATTTAAGCGAATTAATAGATGCGGTAACTGTTGAAGGTTACGAGTTAGCTACTGGTTCAAGAATGCTTTCCCAAAGCAAAGTAAACCGCACCTTCACACGTGGCTTTGCATCTAAAACATTCAATTTCATGGTCAGGTTGATTCTTAGCTCTAAAGTTAAAGACCACCAATGCGGGTTCAAAGCGTTCCAGCGCGAGATTTTGTTACCGCTGTTAGATGAAGTGGAAGCTAACCATTGGTTCTGGGACACTGAAACCCTTGTTCGCGCTCAACGCAAAGGTTACAAGGTTAAAGAGATTCCTGTAGAATGGAAAAGCACACGTGAAACAAAAGTTAAACTTTTCAAGGATTCCTTTGACATGGGTTGGCAGGTGCTAGTTCTCTGGAAGCACTTGACCTTCTGAGTTTTTAACCTGTTCAGGTTGCCTTACCGCAAGCAAAACAAAAGCCCTTGCAATTAGGGATAAACCAAATATTATTATCACGCCTATCCAGAAGACAAACCACTTGTTTATAGTTGCTGAATCCACCAGGTAAGTCCATATCAGGTAGGTTACGCCAAACCAGAAAACAATGTTAGAGATTGTTTCAGCTTTACGTTTTATTGGTGAATTAAACACGAATCGCAACGCCAAAATTACTACTTCAATTACGGCGATAACAAGGAAGAACTGGAACACGGCAGTGTATAAGTCAACGTGGGAAGCTGGCGAAATGGGCGCTGGCAAAAATAGTCCAGTGTCTGGTACCCGTGCAAGAGTTAAATGTTCAAAGAAATCGACTAATTCAATAAACAAGTTGTTTGGCAGATGAATAAAGTAGATGACGCCAAGCGAAATAAATATCGCACCAATGTAAAGTGCGCTAAACAAGCTTTCAGCATACTTGTACTCTTTAGTCTTGGCGCCCTGATTCTGCAATAGAAAACCCAGCCCTCCAGAATAATTGCTCAACGAAAACTGATATACCTTTTGCAAACAGTTCAGCTACCAACTACTAAGACTAATAGAAAACCTTCCAACTATACAGCCTGAAACTCAGTTACTAATTTATGCTTTTTTAAGTATCGCATGTTTACGTGAAATCGCTAGTGCAACAATCAGTATAGCAATGATGCCAACAACTGTAATTATTATTTCAGTAGATCCTTTCCAGCCAGAATTAATTAACTCATTGGTTGGCTGAGAAGTTATGCTTGAACTGCTGTTGGGTATGGTTAATGTTTGTGTATCGCTCCAGCCGCTTGTGTCATCAATTTTATAAACAGTTATTTCTTCAACACCATACTCAGGTCCTAACTGTGGATGTAAGGGGTTTAGTACTGTTTCCTTATGACTGATGAAAGCAGCTACTTGAAAATCAATTTTAGCGCCATTTGGATAAATATTGGGGATTGAAATATTGGTGAATTTTGAATCTAATTGAAAAGGGTAATTAAAGTATTCTCCGCTGGATTTCTGATAAAGTACGGTCCATCCTTGTTCAAAATGACCTTTAGCACGGACATTATAGTTTAGATAATAGCTTCTATTCCCCCAAGTTGAATTGAAAGGTTGATTTTCAATGACCAATTCCAAATGATTAGAAATTACATAATAACTAGGCGTAATTATTGTTTCGCCTGTATATTTGTCAGTATAAGAAGAAGCCGGTACCTCGTAGGAGCTATCTACAAATGTTACGGTAAATTCTGGAATGGCAGGGTTTGTGTTTTGAGCAAAAATGGGTTTAACTATAATTACGCTTAAAAGTATTAATATCAATGTAAGCAAGACGGCGTCAGCACTTTTGCTCATGCTTAATGTTTGAATAATTTCTCAATAAATAAGTTGCTAAAAAAGAGCTTTCTGCTTTCTCAGGAGCTACTGTAGCAAATCAGCATCCTAACGCTCGGGTAGACAACGCTAATCCTGCTTATACCATTTTTAGGAAGAATTATTTTTTTCTTCTTTTCTTAACAAAAAGGGCACCTCAATTACTAAAACAATTATAGCAGAGACTAAAATTATTTGGACAAATTGCGTTTGGTTTAAACTCAACAAGGCACCTTCTTTGAAGTAAGGTTCTTCAGTGTTTTGTGGGGTCACATCAGAGCTAGCTGTTGGTGTTGGGTTTAAACTGTTTGTAGGGTTGCTAAAAGTGAATGTCTGTGTGCTGCTCCAGTCGCTTACTTCACCGTAAAACGTCCAAGGATAATTCGGTGGTTCATTTGCGCGGTCTACTGTTCCAATCATTGCTTGCACTTGAAAATCAACCTTGCCATAAACGGGAACCTCATGATTTCCTGCAAGCAGATAACCGCCGTTTTCTCCAACCTGATAGGATAATACTGTTTGGTTTAATGTTGAATTTTGCGTGGCATATCCATTGGATACGCTGTAAAGTTCTGTCCATGCCTCTCCATAATATCCTTTTACCCTGACATTGTAAGCATAGAATTCTGTATTGCTGTTGAATTCTTGATTTTTTATTACTAAGTCAAGTGTTGTCCATTCCGTGTGGGTGCTGGGATGTGTCATGTTTTCTCCAGTATAAGGGTCTATAGTGTAGGTTGCTGGAGTATCGGTAGAATGATTAGACAGCGCTATGTTGAATTCTGGAACTGAAGGTTTTATTGCTTCTTTAGCACACGCATAAAATGAACTTGCAGTGATTCTAAAAATAAAAGTAGACACAATAGAAAGACGCTTTTGCCAGCATGTTTTTTCACTAAAGAGCCCTCACTTCTTTTTCAGTGTTACTCCTATAATAGTTAGCTCATAAAATCGTCCATAAGATGTCTGCTCTACTTCTTGCAGAATTTTGAAATTTATAAAATACGCTTACACTTGGCCAAGATACCTGTTAGCTCCTACAAAGCTAAACCCTTTTTTCTGCTTGTAACACATTGCAAACCTTTACAGCAAACAGCAGCTTAAACTAAACAAGAAAAACAAACGCCTAAGCAAACTGTTGGTTGTTGTTGTGTATAGCAGTTTTTCGTCAACAACTTCTAAAAGAAAAAAACGTTAAAAGTAACATTTTAAATACTCAAACATGTAAAAGAATTTTGGAGAAAAACAGTTATGCCGTACTGCCCAAAATGTGGCAACCTTGTCGATGAAAACATGACGTTTTGCCCAAGATGCGGAGCCCCCCTAAAAAGCCAAGCAGCACCTCAAGCTCAGCCTCCGCGCAGAGACGAAAAACAAGAAAAAAACGAGAAAAACCAAGACAACGAAAAACGTGAAAAACAAGAAAAAGGCGAACACGGCGGCTTCATCGGCTACCTCATCGGCGGCTTAGTACTCATCATTATTGGCGTTTTTAGCCTGCTAAGCATCAGCGGAATTATCGCGTCACCTTTCACTGGCGCCTTTATTCTGGTTTTAATCGGCGTAGTCATAATAATCGCCGCAGTCTACGCCGCAATTATGGCTCGAAAACGTTCACCCCGCCCTTAACCCACAATTCTACCTAAAAACGCGCGATAAAGCCTGTGTTCAAGAATTGTTGAAGCAGATGCTCTTCCAAAAATACGGAAATAGTTTCCGCCAGCAGACTCCACCATGTCGCCTATGTCGTAACGTGGAAACATGCATGAAGAAATAAGTAGTCTACCCCATTCGCCACGTTTAAGGTTACAAAGCAGCTTCACACCCTTACCGGTGGCGACTTCAAAAAGGTAAGAATCATAATTCATTGAAATATACGGCAAATCATCCAGTTGCTGACCAAACACGCCCTCCGTCGCCGTGTACATCTCCACTACAGGCGCTTTACCATAATACTTTTGCAGTATTGGTCCATACTTAAACTGGATTTTCCGAACACTAGTACAAAACAACGCTTTAGGCTGCCAAAGGTCAACAGGTTTTTTGCCGTACTTGCGTTTAATGTAACGGGCAAACCCTAAAATTACAGGCGTAACACCCATCGTTGCCGTCACGTTTTCGTTTTTTGCCTGCTCATACACAAGGTCAAAACGGCGTTCCCAATCAGCACGACCAACCTCTGAACCCAACTTGTCAATTTCTTCCTGCTTAGGCAGTAGGCTAACTCGGTCAAACATTGGGTTAAGCCGCGCGTAAGTGCCTGAACTGTACCCGTAAGTTACTTGGCGGCCATTTTGGTCAAAAGTGTGCACGTTTGAAGGAAAATTCAAATTTAAAATCACGCCGGTGAACACGTCAAAGTTTTGTTTGCGTAACGCAAAATTGATTAAACCGCGGGCGCCGCATGTGAAGATTTGTTTAAGATGCGTTTGTGTTGCTGGCAGGACTTTGGATTGTTTTCCTGTGGAGCCACGTGTCATAACCCATGTTTCTGCGGGTTCAGAAAGAAACGCTTGATAGTTGCCGCTTTGAATCTCTTTAAGGTGCGGCTGCATGTCAGCGTAGTTGATAATAGGCATTTTAGCCTGATAATCCTCTATTGTGTCAATGTTGTGAGCCTGAAATTCTTTACCGTAATCTGTTTTGGCATAACTTTCAAGTAACTCTTTAAGCACCCTTTTTTGGGCTTCTAAAGGGTTTTCTAATGAAGTGTACCATGGTCCAATGATGGGTTCAAGAATCCCTAAATCATCTCGACTTGGATACATCAGTGCCTCAGCAATAGACTGTTTCAATCTGCTTATATGCTTCACCATCCAATTAACCTACATACTAAACCTTAGCGTCACGTGAAACCTTATGGAAACCGTAAAAGCCACAGCAGAAAAAATCCGCAAACTCCAAGTCCAAGGGGCAAGAAACGCCGCAATCGCCGCCGTAAAAGCACTCCAAACACTGGCAGCACAAACAAAAGCAACAACCAAAACCGAATTCCTCACTGAACTCGCTGAAGCGCAACGACTGATTTTTGCCACCCGTGAAACTGAACCTTTAATGCGAAACGCCGTACGCTGCCTAATAGGGCAAGTTAAAAAAAGCGGTAACCAAAAAGTTCACGACTTAACTAGCATGCTGACTGTGGCTGCTGACGAGTTTCTACAGGAGCTTGATGCTTCACGTGAACGCACAGCTGAAATTGGGTCGAAACGAATCCAAAACGGCATGACCATTTTCACTCATTGTCATTCCTCAACTGTAACTCGAATGTTAATCAAAGCCAAAATAGACGGTAAAAACTTCAAAGTCATCTGCACCGAAACACGTCCAGCCTTTCAGGGCAGAATAACCGCACGCGAAATGGTTGAAAACGCCATAGAAACCTCCTTTATCGTTGATTCGGCCATGCGGACTTTTATTTCGAAAGCTGACATGGTAATTGTTGGTGCGGACGCCATTACTTCTGAAGGCAACGTTATTAACAAGATTGGCACCAGCGGTCTTGCAGTGTTAGCGTATGAAGCTCGTAAACCGTTTTACGTGGTTTCTGAACTGCTAAAGTTTGACCCCGTCACGTTGTATGGCGAGCTTGAAGGGATTGAGCAACGCAGCCCAAGTGAAGTCTGGCCTGAAGCCCCAGAAAAGCTGGATGTGCGAAACCCCGCTTTTGACGTTACGCCTAACAGGTATATTCACGGTTTAATCTGTGAAGAAGGCATCATTCCACCGCAGAACATTATGGAAGTAACACGTAGAGTTTACCCATGGCTACTTCAGTAACACTGCAACTTCTTTAGGATGACAGTTCAAAGCGGTTAACACGTTTTTTAACGTTCTTAACACGTTAATGGCTTGTTTTTCAACCATTACCACCCTACCCCCCTATAGGTTTTCTGCATAGATTGAATATTAGGCTACAAATAGGTTGGTTTACTTTTTAAATCAAAAAGTAAAGTGAAAAGCGTTGAACAGCAAAATGCAATTGGGCACTAGTATGGCCCATAAAGGCAATTTTTATCCGCCCTACAACCAGCAGACAAACCAGTCCTAATAAACAATTTTGACAAACAAAAAGTCTCTTAAAAACATTACAAAACAAAAAGGATTAAAAAAGCGATTTTTAGACTTAACTATGCAACATGTCGTATTCCACCACTGCATAAACCTCCGTCACCCTCAGGGCAGCGTAAACTGTTTTTTGTCCAACCTGCAAATCGCTAATGTCATTGTTAGTCCAAGCAGCTTCCGTACTGGGATTAACATGCCAGGTACAAGACACCTTAGTATAATCCAAATACACATCTTGATTTGTTCCCTGACAAAACGTAGATTGAGTCCTCAAAGAAGGAATAACTATGCTAGGCCCAGACGTACCCTTAGCAACAACAAACACAGAAACCTTGCCAACACTCATTCCAGAACTATAACCACTCAAACTTGGAACCGTATACAGATCATGCTGAACTTCCATTGAGTAAGGAGCCACCCAAGTGCCGTCGCCATCGCCAAAATCAGAGTTATCGTCAACCAAACTATAATGATATGCACCGCCAGAGGTATAGCTAAATTCGCTCATTGCACCCTCGCCATCAGGAACCAACGTTTCATAACGCATATGTGCCAGTTCCATGCCTACAACAGCAATCTGAACAATTGATGTGCCCATAGTTCTTGCGGTAGATTTAGACGGGTCAGCCGCATCAAAGCCTGCTTGAGCCTCATAAGTTATAGCTGGACAATTTTCATTAAGCATTACATGCAACCACTGAGTCCCATTAAACACCTGACCCATTAGCGTCTCAGAGTCGCCGACTTTTCTGATTCTATTGTTGTCTTCACTAAAAATTTTTGCCTCATTTACTAAAGTGTCATTAGTCGTATAACCCAACACGTACGTTTGATCCCTATAGGGATAGTCATGCCTGTTAAGACCTGTTGTCGCTCCCTCAACCAAGTATTTCCCGTTTGACCCCATATGAAAACCAACATATGCCTTAATCGTGTTGCTGGCCACGTAATTCATTATAGCTGTTGTCTCAGGTTGAGTTGCGCCCTCACCGTAGTCATAGTTTCTGTTAAGGTCTACATTATTGGCGTTTTGCCGTGTATTACTTACATAACCGTCAGGATTGTTGCAAGGAACAATCACAATTTTTATGTGATTATTTAGCAGGTGCTGCCAAGTTGGGTCAGTTTTATGCAGGTTGTCAAATACAACTGCAAGGTTTAATGCTCCTGCAACTGTCGCTTTCTCGTTTCCATGTATGCCTGCAACAATAAGAACTACTTCACTACCTGAGCCTATTTGCATAGCGGTAATGTCTCTTCCTTGAACGCTTTGTCCGAGGCTAAAGGTTGTTATTTCTCCATTGTCATGGTCAAGTATGCTTGTTATCTCGTTTTGAACTTCTGTATAAGAGAGGTAGTTATAGCCGTTGGCACACCAGTCTTTTATGTAATTGCTTATTGGGCATTTGTCTTCGCCAATGTAGAAATCGACTTTGTCTAACCATGGATAGAAGATAAGGTTTCTTGAGTTCCAGTCACTAGTGAAAATGGCTTCAAGGTCTGCCACTAGTATGCCTTCTCCACCGTAAAAGTTACCGTGAACAATGGCGGCATATTCTTGGCTTCCATACTCCTTAGCCACTATAGTATGGGTTGCATAACTATTCCAATAAGCGTCTGATGAATTGACTGTTCGTAAATAGCCATCTGCATCGTTATAGAAGGGTACAACTTCGCCGTAAGAGAAATAGCTGTAGCCCATGTTGAAAGTTATGTTTTGCATATCTGAACCAGACGGATCTCTTGTTGAGGTAGCGTTTGAGTATTTATAAGCTGAATGCATTGGACCCCATCCTCCATCATAATTTCCGTCGTCCTTCCTGTAAACTTGATAGCAGTAACTGTACATGTGACATAGAACTGGCATGTTTGCACTTGCCTCTTGGAGGACACTTGCGCCCCAGAGATTATTTCTCCCCGGGATTTCACTCATTAAGTTCGAAGCTACAATTAGTGAATTTGCTTTGTTGATTATTCCATGGGAAACTTGGCTTGGGTCAACCAAGGCGTAGGTGTAACCATAATGTTTAAGCATTGATTCCCAGTCGCCCAGCCATGGGTAATTTGTTTTGTTGCCAAATATTATTATGTCTCTTTCTGAGTCCACTATTGGCCAAAAGGTTACGTCTATTTTGGCTGAATAGATATACATTTGATAATTGCTGTAGTAGCTTGTGTAGTTGAATCTTAATCGTACGTTGTCGAGTTCTTCCCATGAGTCAATCCATTGGGAAAGGTCAATTGTATTCCATTCGGTGCTTCCATATCCATATTGAGGTATAATGGTCCAGTTTTCGTATGAAACCCAGCCAGAACTTGTTGTGCTTGTGTTTTTGGCTGAGGCTACTTGAACTGCAAATGACACGCGTCTTTCTGGGTCTCTTTGTTCGCATAATAGTTGTAGACTTACTTTCTCGATTTTGCCTTGACCGATTATGGGGTTTGAGAAGTGGAAGTAGTACATGAAATCGCCTATGTCATTTCCGCTTTCATATATGTAGTTGTTATAGCCTTGATCCAAGAAAGGGGAAGCCCCGTAGTAACCCCATTCAACGCTTTTATTTTGAAAATAGTTAACAGCTAATGTTTCAGTTTTAGGCACAAGAGTTATGTCTGCATCACCATAAACCCTCATCTGGTTTGGAGGGTCATCATTATAATCCATGGGATAATAGCCCGGATTCACTAATTCATTATCAAAGTCGCCTCCAGGCCAATAGGAATTGTAACCAGTGTTAAGAATACAGTTAGAATAGTATACACCAAAATAATCGCTTGAAGCTTCATCTAAGGCGGCATGTACTGATAAGCCATCGGTTAATGCGTAGTCATAGAATTTCTTGATGAATTCTTTGCAGTTGGTTACTCCTGTTTGCTCAAAAAAGGTGTTTGTGGGTAAACCGCTTATCATAGGGGAAAATCCATAGAAACTTATATAGCATTGACCGTAAAAATCAGGCCTTGCATAGCCGTCTGCACTCATATAGGGGTGACCATCACTGCCATCTCTATGAGTCCAAGCTATTGGCATTCCCCAATGAGAATCACTATGTTTTCGCACAGTTCCTTGTTCAACTGGATTTTCCGCTTGAACACATACCCATAAGAATACGAAGAAATGTTTGCCTAAACCTGTTTTAGTATATAAGGCGTTATCCTCTATTGGGTCACCGTTGCAATCCTGATATGCACATCCCCTAGGGAATGAAAAATGTCCAACATGAAATACTGTCGTCCGCTTAAAATTATTCTCATCAGAATAAGCGTTGTCACATACGGTCTCATTTATAGTGCCAGACCCATGTAAGTTAACTGTATTGTACCCATAATCTTCAGTTAAGTTACCTATGTAATTACATACTTCCGCCATTGCACTATTCTCGTCCCTATCAGCAGTATCATTACGATAACCATACTCTGTACCTTCACACGAGTAAATTCTAGATTTACTATTGTGCGCAGGTATAGTTGCACTAACAGTTTGTGAAGACACTACAAGCAATGCACTGAAAAGTATTAACATGCAAATAAAGAAACTCCAAAATCTTCTATAGACTTGCTTACAACTATTTAGCGTCGATTTTGCAAAACCAAAGAATAGCCCACTGAATACGAGCACTATTGCGATTGTAATAGATGATTGCTGACTAAATCCATTGGAAATCTCTTGAGAAGTAATGGTTTCCATATTTGAGCGCACGAGTCCACTATCGACGACAAGTTCTTGCATGGCACTTACTTCACCAGTATCAGCCCAAATTATGACAACCATACCGGAAACGTCTCCAGGATAGAATTTGTCGAAACCAAGTGGGACATACCAAGCAGAGTATAATGCGAATGGGTCGCCTCCTCGAGCATCCTTTTGATTGTTGAAATTGAGGTATGCCAATGTTCCGTGACCCAGTGACTTTTGGGCAATATTGAAGCCAGTTATCGTTTCTATGGTGCCATTTTCGGTGGTTACTTGGTAGGAGAAGTTTTTAGAAGCCTCAATCGCTATCGCAGTAGCTTCTTCAGCTGAGATTTTAGGGGAGCCAACTACGTTGTAGAGTGGCCAATTGTTTAAGAAACCTTTCATCTGCCCACGTTCATAGCTTAGAACAACGTTTTTTCTGTCTGCTCTAGTTCCGTTTGCGTCAATGTATGTCCAAATGTAGTCAGAGCTTACATCAGTAGTTGTAACTTTAAGCTGTATGTTGCCTGCAGTTTTTGTTATATTCGAATTTCCTTTGGTAGTGTTTAACATCGCGGCAAGGTTAGCATATAGAGTTTTGTGTGTAGTTTTGGAATCGTTCTAGGAAGCCTTTAGCATAATCAGCGGTATTTGCAACTGATTGTTTTAATGATAGGTCTCCTTTGCGGTCGCTTAAATAAATCTCTTGTAACTGGTTGTTTACAAAAGAGCACCTGACTGTAAGTCTGCTCTGGTTGGATAACAAGCAAAGGTTAGCTTCTTTTTGGACAAGACTAATGTATAGGCTATCCCTCTGTGAGCTTGACTCAGTTGTGTAATGCTCAGTCTCGAGACCGACAACATCTCTTAGAACGGATAACGTTTTATCTTGAACGCTTGGCTCAGCTGCACGGGCACTTGGAACGGTAAATACACAAGCACTAGAAAGTAACAATATAAAGATAATGATTAAAAGGGTTTTTTGAGCGCTTTTCATCTTTGCAACCACCCAAGCCTAACGCTTGGTTGTTTGCTCTACTATTTAGTATTTTGTGGCTTCATTTAAACAACCACAAAATGTTTTATATTTAAAGCACCGCTCCACTCAGCTCTGCCGAATTATAAAAAAATTTTTTACTTTACTAATCGTTTAAAACAATATCAACCATTTTTATGAGCTTCTACGATTTGTAAGAATAGCCTTCACTTAATTACTGCTCATTGAGTTTAGCCTTTTCCTACGGTAAATTAAGCATGTAGCGACCGCAGTGACTGATACTGCACAAAAACCTATGATTAGAGCAATTGGAAGGATAAAGGGTTGGGTCTGTGGTTGAACGTCAGGTTCAGGGGTTGTAGCTTGATAAGGAAAAGTTATTGTGTCATTTTTGTTATCAATAGGACACATAAGCGGATAATGGTCAATATTTATTGCATCGGGGTATTCTTTTGTTGTATAAGAGTCTCTTTCTATAACATATGCGGTGTCGCCGATTCCTGAGTTACCAATCATTGAAGCATTAGGATACTTTACCGAGTAGTTACTCCAATAATTTCCCACCCAGATATTATTATAATAAATGCTAGCGTAATCATCTAACAAAAAGTTGTTTAAAGAAAGGTTATTGTTAAAGCCATAAACAAATAAGTCAGGGACATTATTTTTGACAACCGTATTATTACTTCCTTCAAATATACAGACGCTTATAGTACTTTTCGTAATTGTATTATGATCACCGATTATCCTGACGTTGTTACTGGTTTGTACCCCTGTTATTAAGCAGTTGGAGCTATATTGGACAGTGACTGTGTAAATATTTTTACTAAATACGCTCAGATTTTTTACTGTAACATTGCTCACTTGCCTTAATTCGAGACCAGGATTATCTCCATTAGTGATATTAATTTTATAACCTGCTCCATCGAAAATTATGTTACTACATTTAATGAGAATAGGATATTCTTGGGCATTCATTGCTAAGGTGTAAGTGTTTCCATTTCTGCTTATCAGGTTAGTTTGAGGTGAGATGCTACCGTCACTGCCAATAGTTATTTCTGGTAATTTCACATACGGAATCATATTTGCCATAACAGAATTAATTAGCACTAACCCTATCATTAACGAAATCGAAAAAAAAAGAGCGAAAAAACAAAAGAGCTTTTTCTTCAGAATCATGCAAACCGCTTCAATAATTCTCTGAAAATTGGAAGTATAAAAACGTTTTAGTCAAGGTTTCTTGACTTATTTATGCAGGTTGCTGGGTGCTTTGTTTTAAAACGCTCAATTATGATCTATCAATATGTTATTGGCTCTAAAAGGGGTCATTAGCACTCTGCCCCCCTCTCTTAGGTTTCAACATAGAACCACTAATAGGCGGCAAATAGGTTGGTAAGAAAGGAATCCTTTTAAAATTCAGACAAGCGAGCGGTCCATAGAAGATTTAGCCCAGATGTTTTCTTTTTGCTCACAATCGCCATTGTTGCGGCAGCCAGCAGAGCAATAACTGCCACTGTTGAGTATTCGGGAACTGTTGGTGACGGGGAAGCTTGAGCGGTTGAGGATGGAGTTGGAGAAACCTCGACAGGTTGGGCTTCTGGCGCTTGTGTGTTTGGCTCGTTTAAGATTGGGGTGATGTTTATTTTGCCTAAGTTGAAATCGTATGTTTGGTCGTAAACGTCTTTCTTTATTGTTTGGATGTCGGTTGTTCCCCACCAGTTGCTGCTGGCATCGATATCAGTTGATGTTAAGGTTTTGATGCAGTATTGAATCCAGTTTTGGATGTTATTGTTTTTTATTGTTGGATTGCTTGAACCGATGCTTGAGGGATTTACTTGAAGGCTAACATTAAAGCCAGTTATGGAGTTGTACTTGACAATTGCATCGTCGCTTACGCTGACGCCGACCGAGCCAGTGCCAGATATCTGGTTGCCTTGAATATTGACGTTAACGCCTGTAGTTGAGATTCCCCCAAGTATTCTGTTGTTGGTGATTGCAAGGTTTGCTTGACCAGTGATTCCGCCCTTGACAGTGTTGTTAGTTATAGTTGCATAACCCTGTAATTGCCGATAGTCACCTGAATGTATTGACCCAGCTACGTCATTGTTTGATACTGTTGGGGAACAGTCAGAACTAATTGCGATTGTATTATAGACTCGGTTCTCGTCCTTTGCAAAATAAATGTATGTGCTGCCGCCAGAAACACGATTGTTGGTTACAGTTGGGGAACCGCCGTATAAGCCCATGCCGCCAGTGATTGTGTTTGCTGAAATAGTGGAAGTGCCGCCTTGAGTTATGATGGCTGCGTTAATTACGTTGTTGGTTACGGGTGTTGCTCCACCGTTAATGTAAAGAGCCACATTGTCAACCATTGGATTTCCTTGGAAGTTGATTGTGTCAGAATTAATTTTTACGATTGAGTTGCCAATGTAGATTCTTGTTTGGTTAATTAGAGTATTTTCCAATATGCAGCCAAGGTTTGTTTGTTCATTCCAGCTGGTGCAGGAATCAGTGAAGTTTATGTATCCAATTGAATCGCTCATAGAAATTGGAAGAGAACTTAGGATTTGGGCAGGATTCCCGCTGGCGCCCATTGACCGCAAGGTTCCATCTACCTGCAAGTAAAAGTTGCCCATGATTAGTATGGCGCCAGCTTCAAGCCTTAGGGTGACACCAGAGTTTACTCGAGTTGGCCCAATCAGACTGTAGGGGCTGCCGCTTTGGGTTAATGTTGTGTCAGAACTGATTATGCTAGGCAATGTTGCACCTGTAGCTTGCGAGAGGTGGGTTATGGGGGTAATGGAGAGAAGAACAAAACTGAAGAGCAAACTACAGGTTATTGCCTTATGCATACTTCAGTAGACACCAAAAATGGATACCTCATGATTTGTAAAAAGGGTTTTCGTAAACAAACCATGACTAAAGTCAGTAAAGAAATGTTTACTAACCGTTTTTTAGGTTTTTTGGAGTTTAGCTATGAAGAATCCGTTGCATTCGTGCAGGTGCGGATAGAGCCGTCGGCATTGGGTCAACCCACGCATTCCAGGCACGCCAAGTTCAGGCGAAATTTCAACGAAGTGGAAGTCGGGATGTTCTTTTAGGAAGCGTTCTATGACCATTTCGTTTTCTTCAACAGTAATACTGCAAGTCGAATAAGTTAAGTATCCTCCTTGGGTAACTTTTGAGGCGCAATTGTCAATCATTTGTTGTTGTACTTCTGCCATGTTCTCTATTGATTTTTGGCTTAGACGCCATTTGGCTGAGGGTTGTTTGG
This sequence comes from Bathyarchaeia archaeon, assembly GCA_042296865.1. Classification (GTDB taxonomy): domain Archaea; phylum Thermoproteota; class Bathyarchaeia; order Bathyarchaeales; family Bathycorpusculaceae; genus Bathycorpusculum. The sequence goes on from CP170178.1 coordinate 1,898,084, forward strand.
CAAACACGCCTGTGCTAGTGCATGGTGGGTCTAAAACCACAAGGTCAACTTCCCCAATTAACGGCAGGGGCAATCTCGCGTCGGCTGTAACCGCGTCTGCGATGGTTACGCCCATGTAGTTGACTTCTTGACGCCAAGTCTTCATGCGACGCTTTGAGAAATCCACGGAGACAATGCTGCCTTGATTCTGCATGAGTTGGGCAAGGTAAGTGGTTTTGGCTCCAGGGGCGGCGCAAACGTCAAAAATTTTGCTGCCGGGTTTGGGTGCGGCGGCTTGTGCGGCGAAGCAGCTGGCTTTGTCTTGAATGTAAAACAGACCAAGCTTGGAACTTTCCAGAGTATTTAGGGGCTGTTTTAGCTCCAACACTTTGTAGGTGTCTTGTAGGGGCTCAGCTTTTTCGAGTTTTACACCTTCTTGGGCGAGTTTTTGAAGGATTTCCTCGTGGCTGGCTTTTAAGGTGTTTAAGCGGATGTAGGTGGGTGGTGGAATGTTACTTGCATGCAGAAAAGGCACTGCTTCTTCGCTTCCAAGCAGGTTAATGCAGTATTTAACAAACCATGATGGCTGATAGGTCTCGAGGCTTAAGCGTTCCTCATCGTCAGAATCTTCCAAAATCGGTTGCAACTGCCGTGTTAACAGGAAACCAAGATATTGCTCTACGTCTGAAAGGGTTTTCCAGCCAAGAATCGAGCGGGCTAAGCTGGCGATGTTTTGGGCTTCCTGCAAGTTGTATTTGCCCCAGTTTTTGGCTACGCGGGTTTGGTAAACGTAAAGTCTTAGAAAAGCTTGGACGCCAAGGTTAAATTCGCCAATTTTTTTAGGGGTAATCACGGTGTTAACAAATTTATCAATCAAGTTTCGGCGTCTCGTGGTTTCTATGACCATGCCGTAGGCGTAACGGATGGCGTTTGAGTTGGTTTCCTCTAACTGCTTGATTGTTTTTGCCAAGGCGATGTGTTCACTGAGGCGCTGCATTTCAATCCAGCTTAAAGTTTCAATGGCGATTGTCCAAGCATTTTTTAACACAGCAAATTCACAGCTACAGAAAATGCAAAGCTTCTAATTAAGCAATTCAAGATAAAACTGAAAAAAAGAGCATAAAAAGAAAAAAAGGTAGTTTGAGTTTATTTTAGAATTGTGATTACTTGTTGTGGCACGAAGACTTGGTTTGAGTTAATCATTGGTGCACGTATTACTAGTCCTTCAAGATTGAATGTTTTTGTGTAGCCGTTGCTGTACTGCACGGTCATGACGTCTTTGCTTATTGGCAGGTAAGCAGTTTTACCGTTTAGAGTAAATTGCAGGACGGGGTTTGCAGGGTCAGTTGTGTTTAATATCCATTGGTTGGGTTTGAATGCGGCTGTAACGTTAACGTAGAGTTTGCTTTGTGTACGACTGAGGCTTAAGCCTAAGGTGTCGGCGGCGATTTTTGCCATGTCAGTGTTGTCATAGTGACCAACGGGAGCGGAATCTTTTGGTCCCCAAGCCCACAGTGGAACATCTTCGCCTGTGTGACCATGAGTTGTCCAACCGAATACAGTGTATTTCTGGCAAACATATTCTGAAATCGCGTAATCTAAGCTTACTGCTGCCCGTTTAGATGAAGCAACTGTTAATGCTTTGATTGCTTCAATGTCGTCTAAGGTTAAGCTGAGGCTCCAATACTGGTTGATTATGTCCCTTGTTTCCGCATTGGTTTTTCCTGCAACCAGCTTTGCTAAGCCTGTTGAGGTTACTTGCATGCCTTTTAATGGATTAACAACATCCTCAATTGTGGTTGCAGTGTATGAGTGACCGATTGCGTTTTTGTCTTGGTAGTAGCTGCCAATGGTTAAACCGCCACAGTTGTGGTCTGGAAACGCCATAACCAATGTTTGACCGTCTTTCTTGGCAAAGTCAAGTGCTACGCCGACTGCATCATCGAAAGCTAAGAAGTCTGTCACGTCATAAATTGGATCGTTTGCGTGATCTGCCCAGTCAACTTGGCTGCCTTCAACCATTAAGAAGAATCCGTCACGATCTTTTGAAAGCAGTTGAATAGCTTTTTTTGTCATTTCTGCAAGTGAAGGCTCATTTGGAGCAAACATTGTACGGTCCATGTCTGGTTGCATACTGCTGGGTGCAAAGAGTCCCCAAGCTTTTCCTGAACGCAACGCGTTTAAGCTGGTTTGACTGTCAACAAACTTGTAGCCTCTACTTGTCAGGGTATCGAGAAGGTTTTCGCCGTCGTTTCGTGTGCCTGTCCAGTTAGCGCCAAAACTTGTGGTGTAATTCTGGTTTTTTGGGAAAAGCATTGCTGCACCGCCGCCGAAGACGACGTCAACGTCATTGTAGACCATTTGTTCGATGATGTCTTGTTCGTCGCCACGGTTGTGGTTATGGGCTGCGTATGCTGCTGGGGTCGCGTGGCTTATTGTGCTTGTTGCAATAAGACCTGTTGCTTTTCCTTGCAGTTTTGAGGCTTCAAGAACTGTTGCTAAAGGCACGTAAGATGCTGCGTTAGGTGTATATCCTGTTAGTAGATTGCTTGTTTTGGGTCCAACACTGATGAAGCCGTTAGAGGATTTTTGCCCCGTTGCGAAAGCTGTTGCAGCTGGCGCGGAATCAGTGATTACAGAGTCAGCCATCCAGGTTTCAACTGAACCCGTAATTATTGGGTCAATATTTAATGGTTCACCTTTATACCAGCGAGCCAAGGTTTCTATGCTTTGCGAGCACCCGTCGGGAACTAGAACAATGACGTTTTTTATGTTATTTCGACCGTTGCTGCCAAAGTTGGTTGAAAGTGCAGGAACTGCAAATATTGAGGTTGTTATGCAAACTAAAACTATGCTTATTAGAAACATTTTAGTTGTTTTTTCCAAGTTTTTCACCGTTCACCCGTATGACCAAAGTTGATGTAAACCTGGTCAAGTTACAACGAGTGGTTGAACAATTATTGCCTATTCGATGTAGAATATACAGGGATAAATCAGTCTATATACAATATAGCACATAGCACACGGCAAATCAAAAACGTGAAATGTAATCACTTATTCACAACCACATACTTTTAAGAAGAATTCATTCGTGCTAGAAGCATGTGTTTCTAAACCCCAAGGCTCACCAGAATGGAGGTGAACATGTTTTGGCAAAAAGACGAGAAGCTATGGAACCAGAAAAAGGTAAAATGACTGTTGCTGAAGCAGGTCGGAAAGGTGGAGCAAAAGGCGGCCCACGTGTAAAAGAGCTCATCCGTGAAGGAAAACAATACGAAGAAGAATGGGAATAAAAAAGCCTGAAATTACCTTCTTTTTGACTGTTTTTTTCGCAATTTAACTTGAACAGTTTCCAAGGTAACTTTAGTTTTTGGTAAGGTAAAGATTTTAGTCGGTCAATACCAATAGAAGGGCTAAGGAATAGAGAGAGGGAATGGTGCAAAACAGAACCTTAGACGCGTTCTTTCCCAAAGAAAGCAAGCCATCAGTGCCCCAACTGGTTAAGCCAGCGCAAGCTGAAGTTAAACCTGAAACTCAGGTAGCGCAAGTTCAAGAACAAAAGGTTCCAGCGCAAGTTAAAAAAGAAAGAAAACCACGCGTTTTGCCCCCAATAGTAAAGGGTGACCTTCCGCCCTCATATTTCGTTTCGGCAGCTTATGATGGACGCGAACAAAAAGCTATTGTTAAACTCTATGAACCTGAATCAGGTGAACTGTACTTCTGGTACGACAACACTGGCCATAAACCCTACTGTTTAACTAGTTTGCCTAAAGAGACAGTTTTAAAGTTTAACCGAATCGTGAGCCATCAAGGCTACGACAGTTGTGAAACCAAACAACTCTTTGACCCCTTATCTAACCAGAACATCCAAGTAACAAAAATCATCGCCAAAGACCCCCTTGCCATCGGCGGCAGACCAAACGGTACAATCAGAGACATCATCCCCGAAGACCACCCCCAAGTTTGCGGCTGCCTAATCCAAGACAGCGACACCAAAGTTTGGGAATCTAAAATCAAATATTACCAATCATACATTTACGACCAAAAACTTTTGCCAGGAATGATTTACCAAGTAAAAAACGGCAACTTGGAGGAAGCCACCGTTCACGAAGCCGAGCAGACGCTTGGAAAAATCCGTGAAATCTTCAAGGACGCCACATCCGAGGAGCGGGAGTTTGCGGAGATGTGGGCTAAACTTCTTGAGTATCCTGCACCAAAATTTCGCAGGGCAGCCATTGACATTGAAGTTTACTCGCCTCTGGCTAACCGTGTGCCTGACGCACGTGAAGGAGCATGCCCAGTAATTGCCTGCTCAATCTACAGTTCTGAGGGAGACAAAAAAGTTCTTGTCCTTAAACGCCGTGACAGACCAAACGAGAAGACCCAGGCACCAGCAGGCATAGAAGTTGAATTTTGCGAGTCAGAAGAAGACCTGCTTCGGAAAGTCTTCAAGGTCTTAAACGAGTACCCATTCATTTTAACCTTCAACGGCGACGACTTTGATCTACGCTACCTTGTACACCGCGCATTGAACCTTGGCTTCTCAAGAAACGAAATCCCAATCGAAGTAGGAAAACGCGTCTGCCTAATACGTTACGGCATACACATTGACCTTTACAAGTTCTTCTTTAACCGTTCCATTCAAATTTACGCTTACAGCAACCGCTACAAAGACGTAAGCCTAGGCGACGTCGGCGCAGCATTGCTTGGCATGGAAAAAATCCATTTAGACAAAGCGTTCGGCGACTTATCCTATAGCGAGCTTGCACAGTATTGTCTTCGAGACTCAGAAATCACCTATAAACTCACAAGCTTCGAAGACGACTCAGCCATGAAACTGCTGCTTGTTTTAACCAGAATCAGCAGCATGCCAATGGAAGACGTCAGCCGCCAAGGAGTAAGCCGCTGGATACGCAACTTCATGCACCGTGAACACCGCAAACGCGGCTACCTAATTCCAAACGCTGAAGATATCCTAACCAAAAAAGGCAAAACCAGCACCACCGCCGTAATCAAAGGCAAAAAATACAAAGGCGCCATCGTCGTTGAACCCACGCCGGGCGTCCACTTTAACGTTGCAGTAATGGACTTTCCCAGCCTGTACCCGTCAATCATTAAAGTTTGGAACCTTGGGTACCAGTCAATAGACTGCAATCACCCCGAATGCAGAAGTCAAATGATACCTGACACTCAACACTGGGTTTGCACTCAAAAACGGGCGTTGGAAAGCCTGCTTATTGGTTCACTACGTGATTTGCGTGTCAGATGGTACAAGAGCCGAGCCAAAGACAAAACTTTGCCGCCTGAACTGAGAAGCTGGTACAGCACCGCTCAGGGTGCACTTAAAGTCATTCTGAACGCCAGCTACGGCGTTTTTGGAGCTGACAGCTTTGACCTTTACTGTCCACCCGTCGCGGAAGCAACCGCCGCCATTGGCCGCTACAGCATCACTCAGATCCTTAAACACGCTGAAGCCTCAGGCGTAAAAGTTCTTTACGGCGACACCGACAGCTTGTTCCTTAAAAACCCCACTAAAGAACAAATTGAAGAAGTCGCCCACTGGACAGAACAACACTTAAACATGAACATTGACGTTGACAAAATCTACAGGTACGCGGTTTTTAGTGCACGTAAAAAGAATTATCTTGGCGTTTTGGAAGACGGCACAGTGGACGTTAAAGGTTTAACGGGCAAAAAGAAACATATTCCAGTCTTCATAAAAGACGCTTTCAACCAAATGAAAGAACGCCTAGCCAAAGTCAAAACGCCAGCTGACTTCGAAATGGCAAAAAAAGACATCGCCGGCATCGTCCGAGAACGTTACATGCGTCTTAAACGTCGAGAATGGACTGAGAACACTGAGCTTGCGTTTCATGTCGTGTTGGGTGATGATTTAAACCGCTATACTAAGACTACGCCTCAGCATGTTAAGGCAGCGTTTATTTTGCAGAAAAGCGGCAAAGAACTACGGGCAGGCGACCTTATCAGTTTCGTTAAAGTCAACAGTAACAAGGAACGAGTTAAACCGGTCGAGTTAACTTACAAGAATGAAGTTGACACAGACAAGTACATTGCTTATCTGCATTCTACTTTTGATCAGGTGCTTGACGCGTTGGGTTTGAATTTTGACGAAATTATTGGCTTAACAAAGTTGGCGCAGTTTTTAGCTTAAGTTAAAAAAGCATAAAGAGCGGCGATTAAAGTGAATACTGCAATAATAACTGACACTATTAGTACAATTTGGCGTTCAGTTAACGGTCGATTGTAAGTTATTGTTGTGACAAGGCTGCGTCTGTGGTCGGATTCAAGTTTGCCATTTTGGAATTTTATTAGAGCTTTCTTGTGTGTAAAGAACACGGTTAATAGAATAAGTGCGGAGTTGAAGATGTAAGGAACCAACGAAATTAGCAAACTAACTTTAGAGTCCGCTATAATCGCAAACGAAGCAATGGTCATGCCGATTGCAAAACTGCCAGAGTTGCCCACAAAGATTTTTCCTTGAAGATTCAAACCTGCAAGTATAAGCCAGAAAATTATCGGTCCAAGCATAAGCAGATACAGCGACGGGTAATCAATTAGTGAAATTCCCATTAAGCCTATAATCACAATCGCTGGACAAAGAGATTCGAGCCCGTTAAAACCGCCAAGCATGTTTACTGTGTTGGTTACTATCATCACGATTAACGGGATTATTAGGTAGAAGTACCAAACGCCGAAGTCTATGGAACCGATGAAAGGCAAAGTAATTGAAGTACGAGCGCCCATCCCCATTGCAAAGTAAATCAGTGGCAACGCAGCGATTAGTGGCATGAATGCTTTGTAACGCCATTTTAGGTCCATCCAGTCATCAAGCAAACCCATAAAACCGCCGAAAAGAATGCAGACTGCAAGGGTTAAAGGTGCAGAAATATCAGTTGCCGCGGCTCGGCCTTCTCCAAGAAAATAAAGTAAAAAGAGGTAGACGGTTGTGAATAGGACGTATATTACGCCTAAACCGTTTGGGACTAAAGGTTTTCCGGTTTTGTGCTGGTCAGGAACTTTTGGAAACACTCTTTAGTCGCTTCCTGTGGGACTAAATTAGGGGTTTGGGTGGTCCGCGTTGTATGCGTCCCAGTCAATTTTGTAGAGTGCAACGAGTGGAATTAGACCGCCGTATTGATTGGGGTTGGTGATTTCTGCGCCTGAAACGTATACTGGTTCAAAGTATTCCAGTGTTACTGGGTTGCTGGTTGCTGTAACGATGCCGTTGGTGCTGTTGGCAAATACATGTTCAGTGTTGGTTAGCAGTTTGTAGATTGTAGTGTTTTGACCTTGACTGTTCCATACCCATTGGTTGTTTGTGGAGTTTCCAAAGGCAAATTCGTCAGTCCAGGCTTGGTTTGGATCCATAAAGCCTTCGTCTATTAGCCGTTGTTGTGCGTCTCCGGAGATTCTTGCCATCCACATCCATTTGCCTTCATCGCCTAAACCGTAGGGTACAGCATAGTATGTTGATGACGCTTCATCTTGGTAAACGTACAGGACTGTGAAGACTAGGATGTATTGGACGCGGTCTTGATCGTAGGTGGAGAGCATCTTTAACCCTTGCTCCTCTGTAGCCATATATGCAAAGCCAATGTTTTGTATCTGCGTAGAGTTAACCGTTGCGTTGTCGGCAAGCGTGGTGACATTACCTAAAATGCTTAGCCAGTAACCGTAATCCCACCATGCAACCACTACGTCAGTTGATTCCAAATTGTCCCTTGTGTAGGTAAGCATGTTTAACCATTGAGGCACTTGCTCGTTTGGAATTATCGGAAGGCTTGAGGCACTGATTGCTGTGGGCGCGTAAGCGCTGCCGTAGACTCTTGGAGTGCCTCCTGTTTGTGGAGTGAAAGCAAACTGTGTCATGACAATGAGGAATATCAGCAGTATTCCAAGACCACTGAATTCTTTGCTAACACGGAAGAGTTTTCGTTTTGCTTTGGCTGCAGCGTTTGGTGCTTCCTTAAGCAAAGCCATGAATGGTTTTACCATTCCGATTATGCCGATACCCATAAGTAAAGCGAATGCTGGCGCAAAGATTACCAGTAAACGCACCATTGAAGCTGCAAAGTAGAGTCCTGTTGCGCCGAAGATTAGCAGGAATATGTTGCGGTTTGTCGGGTTTTTCAGTACAAAATATAGGCCTACAAGGAAGAATAGTACGCCTATACCCAGTTCATAGTAGAGGTTGCCCCATGCGGAGATTCTGTGTTCAGCTACTGAAGCGATTAATGGTGCAGCTGCCCTTGTGAATGGGTCGATTACTGAGAAGAACTTTGTAGCAATGCTGCCTAGGTACCCGAAGTACCATAATGGAACAAAGCTAACTATGATTGCGGCTATTGCTGCTATTGCGACCATCATTTTGGTTTTTGCTGATACGTTGTGGCGTAACAGTTCAGCGACGAGCAGTACAATGAAGACTGCTGCAACTGGAACCATTGGAGCTGACGTCAAGTAGGTTAATCCAATGTAGGGAACCTGTGTTGCAATAAGCAAGCCTAGTCCCATGGTTACGCTGTAATTGATGAGTAAACGTTGGTCATACCGTTTCAGTACTACCAGCACAAATGCGAATAGTGCTGTTAAGTCTAAGATGTAGTACGCGGCACCCCAACCTGCGATGAAGTATGATAACGCTAAAGCTGCGCCGACAGAGTAAATCAGACTTCCACGCAGGGAACGTTTTGGATCCATTGATCTTAAGAATAGCAGGATAAACAGGAGTAATCCGAGCACACCAGGAATTTCTGTGTCGAAGAATCCAAGGGAGCTTCTCTGTAGAAATGAGGGTGCTAATGCCAGGAAAAGTGCTGCAAATAAGCCGACGGCTCGTCCACCCATGTCTTTTCCGATGAAGTAGAGGATTAAGCAAGACAGGGTTCCTAAAACTACAGTTAAAACTGAACAGAACGCCATTAAATCTACGTTTACACCAAAAAAGCTCACCACTTGATATAACACAGCTGCTGTCATAGGCAATGCTGGAAGAGACCTTGACATGTCAAGGCCGCCTGGGAACCATTGTTGATAATTGATCCAATGGTCTGTGTATGGTGAGAATATACCGTTTTGAACCATATAGTTAGTAATACTGTATTGGTAGTATGGGTCAAACTCGTTTAAGTGAATTTGACCGGGAATTTCCCAACGCAACGGTAAAAGGCGTATAGTAAATGCTACAAAGAGTATCAGGATTAACGCCGCTATTACAAGGATAGAGGAATGATTAACCTTGAAACGTAGTTTTCCAAAAGATTTTAGACCGCTAGCAACTTGATCTTTCGACAATTAGTTTCCCCTCACGATATAGCCATCTCTCTAATCTTAAGTTTATTTTGAGTATATCACAATGGTGGTTTATTTATGGCTTTCCAAAAACAACCGTACTACAACAGTTTTTTGTTTGACTCTTTAACCACATGAAACATGACCCATGGACTGAACCTACGCAGTCTTCTTAAGCCAAACGCCCACTCCAGCCACGCTAAAACAGGCACCAAACCGCTTTGAGAGATTCTACCAAAAGGCAACCAGTTATACCCCAACTTAGCGATACAGACAAACCCTGTTTTAGGCAGGCTCTGCACGACACTTCTGTATGAATGAAGATAAGATTTGCCTTTCAAAGCTTTCAATTTCGCTTTAAAGCTGGATTTATTGCCAAAAGACAGAACACAGTTTGAATTTGACTTTAAAGTACGGTTGCATTCGTTTAGGGCAACGTAAAGTTCGGGAATGTAATCCAACACTTCAATTAGGAAAGCAGCATCAAAAACTTCGTCTTTAAAGGGCAGTTTTCTTGCGTCGGCTGCTACTATGCAGGCTTGTTTTGTCCGCTGCTTAAGGCGTCTAAGTGAAACACAGTCAATATCGATGCTTACAACGCCTGTTTTTGTGTTTAACGCAAGAAGAGATATCCTGCCGGATTCTGCGCCAACATCAAGAACCAGCTTGTTTTTGGAGAAGTCAACTGCTTTTGTAATAAAAGCCGTTTCTACGTCTGTTAGGTATTTACCCATGCGGGTTTTTGCAGCCATCTCCCAATGGGTTTCTTGGATGGAAGCATCGTCAGAACGTTCATTTGTTTGTCCTGATTTTGCCATGGCTAATTATCCATGATTACTTGTTTACCGGTTTAACTTCAACTTCTAAAGGTAAAAGGGATAGTTTTCTACCACATTTTGGGCAATTACCGCCATATTGCTGGATAATTTCATCTGGAGGTCTAAGTTCAACACCTTCATACAAAATATTACTACATCCATGACAAATAACACGTTGCGGCATTTTTTTAACCCCGAATAGGGATATAATCACTCTTAGAGATATTTATTAATTGCTAAGAAAGTTATTTATCCAAACCCTGCTGTTGGGATATCAGAAGTGATTCATTGCAATCAACTCCTCTATTGACCGTTGCCATTGTTACATTGAACAGGGCTTGGATTATCGATAAAGCAATTGCCTCAATTAAAAACCAAACCTATCCTCATGAGAAAATATTTGTTTTAATAGTGGATGGAGAAAGCAAAGACGGCACCCCAGAAGTGTCAAAAAAGTTATTGTCTGAAAGCGATTTTAACGGTTTTGAAGTTGTAATTCAAAAAAGCAGTATTCCCGAAGCCAGAAATATCTGTTTAAAGAAAAAGAAGGGTGAATTACTGCTTTTTTGGGACAGCGACGTTATTTTACCGTCAAATGCTGTTTTGACACTTGTAGAAACGCTTCACAAAGAAAACGCTGACTTGGTAACCACGGAAGTTAAGCAGATAACGGTGAAGTCTCAAACCGAAAAAATCGACCTCAAACTACAAGAACCAGAAAAACTGCAGGATACGGAAGCGTATGTGTCTCCTGTGAAAACTGCGATGATGGGAGAAACGCTTCTATCCAAAAAATTGGCAGAAAACCTTTCTTTTGACCCCGACTTAACCACGCAAGAAGACGTCGATTTTTGTCTGCGGGCGAAAGAGAAAGGGTACAAACTGGTTGTTAACCGAAATATTGTAGCGTTAGACGTGAACATGTTTACTATGGCTCACAGCGACATATCTATTGATATGCCCCTTAAGGATGCTATTAGGGGGGTTAGAAAAAAATCTCGGGTTCAGGTTTATGCTTTTGATTTATCGGTAAATTTTAAGGATAAATTACACTTTTTGATACAATTCAGGCGTTATGGTTTTTACCTGCTTTATCTGCCGATAATTGTTTTGTCGGTTTTTGGAGTTCTTCTTCAAAACGTTTTCTTGGCGCTGGCATTTCCTGTTTACGCTGCGTTATATACGGTTCTTCAAATCAAAAAAAGAGGCTTAAAAAAGGGTTTAAAAGCCTTTGTATACAGCCTCATAGTTGGAATCCCCGACGCATTCTGGTTTGCAATTTACTACGTTAAATACAGTCTAACAGGATAGAACAAAACCGCCTTCTATAACAGCTTAAAAGGTTTATGGCGGTGTAAAGCTTATTGCAGGGCAGGCTCTTTTCACAATAGTTAAGTGTGGTTTAGCAACGCTTGAAAAAATACACGTTAATCATCTCTGAAAAGCCTGATGCAGCAAACCGTATAGCGGCAGCCTTAGACGATAAAGGCAAAACCCTGCGGGAAAACGACAGCGGCGTACCCTTTTTTTCGGCAAAAAACGGCGATAAAGAAATCATTGTAGCTTCAGCTCTTGGGCATCTGTACACCGTTGCAGGCAGCAAAAAAGGTGAATGGGATTACCCAGTTTTTGATTATCAATGGGTACCACGCTGGATGGCTGAAAAGGGCGCCTCAAAAATCCGCACATGGCTAAAAGTGCTTTCTCAACTATCAGAAGGCGCAGACGAATTTGTCGACGCTTGCGACTATGACCTTGAAGGCAGCATAATAGGCTACAGTATCCTCAAATACGCCTGCAATGGCAAAGAAAAAACTGCTAAACGCATGAAATACTCTACACTTACCCGAGAAGAGCTTAGAGAATCCTTCGGTAATCTGCTGCAAAGTCTTGATTTTGCTCTTGTTGAGGCGGGGTTGGCAAGGCATGAAGTTGATTGGTTATACGGCATAAACTTGTCTAGAGCCTTAACTTTGGCGGCTAAAAGCAGCAGTGGCATGTATGCTACTTTGAGTACGGGTCGCGTGCAAGGTCCAACGTTGAAGTATTTGGAGATACGGGAAAAAAACATTCGGTCGTTTGTTCCAACCCCGTTTTGGAGTTTAACAGCTAAAATAGGCATAGATGACCGCACGTTTGATTTAGAATACGAAAAAAAAGTTATTGAAACCAAATCTGAAGCAAACGCGATTGCCGCTGACTGCAAGGTAAAGCAAGGACAAATCGCCAAAATCGATGTGAACGAGTTTTTGCAGAATCCGCCTGTACCGTTTGATTTAGGCTCGCTTCAAAGTGAAGCTTACAGTCTTTTCAAGTACACACCAATGCGCACTTCCAGCATTGCCCAACACCTTTATGTCAGCGCATTAATTTCGTATCCTAGAACAAGCAGCCAAAAACTGCCACCAGCCATAGGCTACAAAGCAATTCTTGGAAAACTTGGCAAATCACTGCTGTACCAGAAATTAGCACAGAAACTTTTAGCCCAACCAACACTAAAACCCAACGAAGGAGCCAAGTTTGATTCAGCCCACCCAGCCATTTACCCCACTGGAAACCTTCCAGAAAGAGCGTTGGATACAGCTGAAGAGAACATTTACGATTTAATTGTTAAAAGATTCTTGGCTGTTTTCGGTGAACCCGCGCTTAAGCAATGTATCAAGGTTTCAGTTGACATTAACAGGCACCTGTTTTTTATGACTGGTTACCGCACGTTAAAAGAAGGCTGGATGGAGTATTACAAGCCGTATGTGCATTCTAAGGATATTTCTTTGCCTCTGCTTTTTGAGGGACAAAAAGTTGCGGTAAAAAAGGTTACCCTAAAGAACAATTTTACCAAGCCACCGTCAAGGTACAATCCTCGAAGTCTACTTAAGAAAATGGAGAAAGAAGAAATCGGAACTAAAGCAACGCGGGCAGCTACAATTCAGACGCTTTATGACCGCAAATACTTAGAGGGCGCACAAAACATGGCTGTCACTGAGCTTGGTTTTGAAGTAACCGAGGTATTAAGAAATTATTGTCCAAGTGTTGTTTCCACTGAAATGACCAGAAAGCTTGAGGAAAAAATGCTGCAAATCCAACAAAAAAAGGAAACAAAGCAAAACGTGCTTGCCGACGCTATTGAAATTCTTAAGCCTGTTACTTTGGCGCTTAAAAAGAACCAAGCTGAAATTGGGGCTCAACTAGGACAAAAAATCAAACAGAAACGCCTTGACGACCGCACAATAGGCAAATGCCCAAAATGTCAAACAGGTAACCTCATGATAATTCGCTCCAAAAAGACAGGCAAACGGTTCGTCGGCTGCACCAACTTTTTTGAAGGCAAATGCAGCACTTCTTTTCCGCTACCTCAAACAGGCACAATTAAGCCTTTAGCTGCACCCTGTAAAGCATGCGGGTATCCCGTCATTAAAGTCGGCATTAATCCTAAACAGCCTTGGAATCTTTGCTTAAACCCTAACTGTCCAGCCAAGGAGAAGAAACAATGAGTTGTAAAATCTGCAGTCGACCAGTAAAAGAAAACGGTTTTTGTAGCCTGCATTTGAAGGCTTACCAGAACATTTGCCTAAAATTTGAGGTGTGGAAGAAGGCGTCAAACGTTTCTTGGATGGATTATTTGGTTGAAATTTCGAAAAATTCATTAACTGGAGAATGGGCTAAAGATGTAGCAAAGCATCTAATTGAGGACGAGAGTAGAAATGTCAAAGAAAAATAGGAAGCAAATAAAGCAGAAACCGGCGCCAACCACGACTCAGTCGTCACTGTCCTTTTCACTTAGCAAATGGTTCAGAAAAGTCTTAACAACTCACCCATCAACCCTGATTATAACAGTTATCTTTATCGGCTACGCACTGTTCCTGCTTGGAGGCGGCTTATTCACCATAACAAGCGAAGACATTTTGCCTTCACTATACTACAATAACAAATTCTACTTCTTATATCCAGACATCAGCAACCAGTTTGTCTCAGACACAGTTGTATCCATGATGTTGTACCTGATGGGATTTGTTGGTTTACTGTCAGTTTACCAAAGCACCAAAAATGCCAGCAAACCACGACAAGCATACATGCTGATGGTTATCGGCGTCAGCCTTGTACTGTTATCGTACCTGTTCCTTGAAGGCGCAATCAACTTCAAGGCAGCTGGGAGTTTATAGTCCTAACTTTTATTTTTTTTTAATTTTTTGTTTTTGAGTATTTAACTTTTAAAAAATAGTGTTGTTATGGGACATAAAAAAGCCATGTTTACCATGGATGCTTCTTAAGTTTAAGCTTGTAAGCACAAAAGTTAGTGAACAAGTGAATCGGCGGAGTAATCAGCAAAACTGTAACAGCTACTTCCCAACCAACTGCAAGAACCGAGCTAAACAAAGAAAGCAGAAGCGCAATCACGAGTGCACCTACCACAAAATCAATTTGGTCAACAATTGGAAGCATGCCGCCTGGTTGAATATCAAGCCGCCTCTTTATGAATGCGCCAGTTAAATCGCCCAGTAACGCTCCTAACGGGGTAAAAATTGCAAACATCAAAGGAAAACCGAAAATGTACCATTCAATTAAGCCAACAAAAACTCCTACGCCCCAACCGAAGAAAAAGCCTCGGAAAGTCTTGTTGTTTCCAAATATCCGTTTGCCATCGATAAAGTTTTTGCCAAAATCAATTCTTGTTCCTCCTCCTGCAAGCACGGGTGTACCGTTTGCGCAGTAGGCTGGAAAAATGAATATAAGTGCTTGAACGATTATTAGGGCTATATCCATGGCTTTGACCTAACTGTTTTATTCGCGGAATTCAGCTTCAGATATGCCTCTTTCACCTATTTGTACATAACAGGTAACATGCACCGTTTTTGCATGGTTTCTCTCTACTGTCACTTTGACTATTTTTGTTTCTGTCGGTTTAAGCGCTATTATGTTGTCAGCCCAAAAGGTTAGTACACGGTTCGCGGCGGGTTTAACACTGCCTGATGGGTCACTGAACATGCTTCTCACTTGACTGGTAATTATGATTGGAATTTTCTGGATTTTTGCTGTTTGCGCCAAAATAGCCATTTGCCTGTTTAACTCCCGATTCACACTAAGCGCTTTAGTTTTGCTTGAAGCATCTGCAACTTTGGCGCCATACAGCGAATTCATCGTGTCAACAACGATTAAACCAAAATTTTTAGTTACATAATCGCCTATTCGATCCATGACGGCGGTTTGCTCCTTGAAGTCCAAGGGTTTAATGAGTATGATTTTGTCGGCTATTTCATCAAATTTTCCAGCTGCAATCTGCGAGAGCCTCTTGGAAGAAAACGTGTTGTCACAGTCAACATAAAGCGTTTTTAAGTCTTGCATTGCACAGTTGAAAGCGCATTGAGTTGCAAGCGTGCTTTTTCCAGTTTCAGGCTCCCCATAAATTAGCGTGATTGTTTGTGGGCTGATGCCGCCGTCTAAAGTGTTGTCAATGCAGCCTATGCCTGTTAAGATTTTTTTTATGCCAGTCACTGGATATACACATCAAGATTATTAACTGCCAGTTTAATAATGTGTTTTGCGCTTAAAAATCACGTTTAGGTAGGCTGGATGAGAGCAAAAGTTGCAGTTGCCACATTACAAGGAAAAGCTTACTTTCACATTGTAAACCTACTTAGAGAAAACAATATTCCTTTTTTCAGTTTAATACCTAGCGACCCTATACCAGTCGAGGTTAAAGTAGTTATAACCACAGAGGAAGAGAAGCCCAAAATCAGTTACGGCAAGGTTTTAACGTTTACGTCCGAGGATGAATTAGACAGTTTAATGAGCGCCATAACAATTGCCCTGCAGGGAAAAGAACATTACGAGAAAATAGTTATCGGTATTGACCCTGGTGAAGTAACTGGATTAGCGGTTATTGCTGATGGAAAAGTAGTTGACAAGGCAAACTGTTTAAGCATACGAGAAATAAATAATAAAATTAAAAGTATATTAAAAAACGTTAACTTGTCATCTACAAACGTTAAAATCAAAATTGGAAATGGAGTACCAGCTTACAAGGAGTTAATTGAAGCGTTGGATAACACTTTGCCGCCAAAAGTTGTCTTAGAAGTCGTTAGCGAAGCGGGCACAAACTTGCCGTTAAGCAAACGCAGTCGAGGCGTAAGACATATAACTTCAGCTACGCGGATAGCGGCAAGAGTAGGCTACATTTACCAAAGAAGAGAGAGGAAAGAAAAAGATGAAGCAAACAATTGAAGCAGGCAAAACCTTACTAGTAAACGGTCCAGCATCTGTGAAGGTTCTTTCAGGCAAAGCGGAAGTCTTCGGTTACACCATAAAAGAGAGCCAGCAAGCCATCGTTCGAGAAGGCAAAAGACAACCCTTTCACGTTTTAGAAAACGCGGAATTTCATATTTCTCTGGGAGCTAACGCGGCGGTAATGGAAACCGAAGCGTCAACGATTCCCGCTTCATGGAGTGAGCCTCTTCAAGCGGTTAGAACTATACAAGAAAAGCCTGTAGTCGTCGTGGTGTTAGGGAAAGCTGATTCGGGAAAAAGCAGTTTCAGCACTTACATAGTTAACAGGCTTGTTGACGGAAACTCTAAAGTGGCAGTTTTGGACGGCGACCTTGGACAATCAGACATAGGCGCCCCATGCACTGTTGCATACGGGTACACCACAAAAAAGGTTACAGAAATTTCCGAACTAAAAGTTTCCAACGCATTCTTTGTTGGAGTTAACTCGCCGGTTCAAGCAGTTGCTAGAACAATTGAAGGCGTAGTCGCGATGCTTCGGGAAATCTTGCAAAAAGCAGAAGCTGACTATGTAGTAATTAACACTGACGGGTGGGTTGAAGGAGAATTAGCGGTTAAATACAAACTTCAGCTTGTTAATCAACTTAAACCCGACCTTGTTATTGGCATTCAAATCCAAGAAGAGCTTAAACCGTTACTTTCCAGCTTAAACACCGTTCCCACCTTTCTGGTTGAATCATCCAAGGCCGTTAGTGAACGCAACCCAGAAAAACGGACAAAACTGCGGGAATTAAACTATGCAAAACACCTAAAAGACGCCAAAGTTCGTTCACTGTTTTCAAGTTACATGGAAATTCAAGAAAAAAATGTGCTTCCAAAAGAACCTGGCAAAGAAAAAGGAATCCTTGTCGGCTTGCGCAATTCAAGAAAACGGTTTTTAGGAATAGGCATCCTGCTTGAATTTAATCGTGCCCGGCGAGTAATGAAGGTGTTAACGCCTGTTAGCAGCAAACCAGCCAGCATTGCAATTGGCAAAATCAGGTTAGACCCTGAACTTAAAGAGGAGCCTTTGTAAGGTTAAAAAACGCTTTTACTTCTTTTGCTAAAACCCCGTCTTGGTCAGGCAACATTTTCATGCCATTGTTTACCCATGCGGGTAAAAAGTTTCTGCAGTAACCAGTTGAGTAACGGGAATCCAAAAACACGATGGCGCCACGGTCATCAAGAGTGCGGACTGGTCTACCGGCTGCTTGGGAGGCTTTTTTCATGGCGGGCAACACGTAACCGTATTCTCGTCCGTACCTGGGAAAACATCTCTCGTAATAATCAATTTGTGCTTTAACCCGCGGCGTTGGTTCAGCATAAGGCACACCAACGACAATGACGGAGTTCATTTGGTCACCAGGAAAATCTACCCCTTCCGAGGTCCTGCCGCCTAGTACACCAAGGAAAACGGCGCCCATCTTGTTCCCACACGCTTTAAAGTCAGAAACAAGCTTCTCGTTTTGTTTCGAAGTCATGCCTCTTTCTTCCTTGTAAAGCGGCCTATCAAGCGACAATGCTAAACCTTCGTTAAGTAGCGAATTCAAAACTTCAAAGGACGCAACGAATATTCCCGCGTTTTTGGGCGTATTTTCCACTACTTCAACAATGCGTTTTATGATGGTTTTGTACATTGTTGGCGTTCTTTTCTCCATTGCTGTGGTTACGCCGTAGCAGACTGCTGAATAGATATGTTCTTTGGGGAACGGTGAGGGCGCAATAAACTGTGCAGCGTTTTTAGGTAGCTTTGTGATTTTTAGGTAAGCATCAAGAGGCTGAAGCGTTCCAGACATGATGACGTTTGCGTAGGTTGCTGAGAAGACGGGCTCCGTAATTTTGGAGGGGTCAAGAGCGACGATTTCCAGTTTAGCTGTTTTTTGGTTCTTTTCCGTGTAGTATCGGCTTGCCACGTTAATGTAGGAACTGTCATCACAGGTTTCAAGCCATTGTAGCAGAAAATCAGACATGGAATTAACGTAACTGCGGGGGTTTTTGCCTTCCGCAAGCAGGTTCCGTCTGATGCCGGCGCCGACTTCGTGCATGTGCTCAAAAAACGTGCGTGGGTTGGAGACTCCGCCTTTTTGTATTATGTCAATGATTTTATCCGGGTTGATTATTTCTTCGCGGTTGATGTTTTCAGTAAGTTTTTCGATTTCTTCTCGGAAGAAATGGGCGAATTGTTCGATGTCTTTGTTGCCGTAATGGTTAGCTTCCAACTCTGCCTGCCGAAGTACGAAAAGTGAGAGGTTGCTACTGGAGATGTCAATCGCTGTTTCTGGCAGGTTGTGAGCTTCATCAACGACGAGGATGACTTTTGAGAGGTCGGTGTTAATGTGCTTTAAGAAAGCGTTGCGGATAGAGGGGTCAAACGCGTACAGGTAACTTAACGCGATAACCTTAATATCCGTAAGTGCCGCTTTGACCAGTTCGTAGGGACAGAGTTCCTTCTTTTTGCAGACCTGCTGTATCTCGGTTGCCGTGTAAGGTTTCACTGCTAACTGTTTGACGAGTTGAATGTAATCGTAAGTTTGCATGTCAACGTTCTTGTAGAAGGGGCAGCGTCCTTTGGCTTTAAGCAAGTCGCACATTTCCATTAGGGATTTTGAGTCATATGCTCCGTTGGCGGCGAACGCGTTTAGGCACATTTCGTTTCTGCCTTTGATGGATACGCCGCTGATTGGATGCTTCTTGTAAATCATGCGTAACTCGTCGATGACGCGTTCATGTTGCCGGTGGGTTCGGGCTACGTAGAGAATTTTGAGGTTCTTTTCAACCGCGATTGGTAGGCACGCGGCAAGTGAAGAAATGGTTTTTCCTAAACCGTTGCTGCCTTCGATTAGCACTGATTGCCGGTTTTTTACGGCGGTGTGGATGGTGTTTATGAATTGGTCTTGGTGGATACGCACGGCTGGGTAGGGGAAATACTCCATAACTTGGGGTGATAGCTCAACCATGCTACGGGGTCTCCTTTGACTGGCAGTACAAGTTTATTGGACAAGTTTGGCAGAGGGGTTTTTGGGCTTTACAAAATTGGCGTCCAAGTCCAATTAGGAGTTGATGAACCGCCAAGAAATCCTGCACTGGAAACAGTTTTTGCAGGCTCAAGCGGACTGCTTCATAATCGCCTTTTTCAGGTGCAATGCCTAAGCGTTTGGAGACACGGTTAACATGAGTATCAACTGGAATAGTGGGTTTCTGTGCACTAAAAAGCAGCACAACATCCGCCGTTTTCGGTCCCACACCAGGCATCGCGATCAGGGTTTTTCTTGCTTCTTCAAGCGGCAACTTTAAAATGGGCTGAAGTGAACCGCCGTATTTTTCTTGGATGATTTTTGAGGCAGTTTGGATTGCGCGGGTTTTGCTTTTGTAGAGACCAGCGGGTTTGATGCATTCATCAATGTCGGCGGCGGGAGCTTCTGAGAGGACATTTGGTATGATTTGGAACCGCTGCTTTAGGCGTTCAAACGCAGTTTCGGTATTGCGGTCGGCTGTGTTTTGTGAAATAATTGTGATAACCAGTGTTTCGAAGGGGTCGCTTTTGGCTTTAACGAGGCTGGGCACAGCTACCGTTTGCCTAAGAATGCTGAGCAATTCTTCTGCTTGAGCCGTAACCAACATGCCAAGTTCCCCTGTTTGAAAACGCACAAGTAATGATTTGTCAGCCTATAAATAGGATTGTAACACGTTAAAGACAAAATCTAAGGATCAAACAACAGTTTTTAAGCAAGCCTCAACCTAATGAGAAACAGAACTGAAATGTTTAACCCCATTGCAAGAGCAGCAAGCAACATTAAACAGGCAAAACCATCATGGTTTAAAAAAACTTATCAAGTAAGCCGAAAAAAAATCGTTGTCATCCTGCTTATAGTGGTTGTGGCTGTTTCATCGTTTGCTTGGGCAGTTGACAGAATTAATACTCATAAGAGTTGGGTTGCTATGATTGATAAATCCAGAGATTTTCGGGATCATATGGAAAAAGCGTATGTAACCTTTTCAGAAAGTGACCTTTTGGGAGACAGGGAACTTCGTTATGCGTTAAGGTCAATAGAAGAGCTGGAAAATTTAGACAAAACTCATTGGCTTGAATTAAGCAAAATTGAAAACTTCTTGATGGATGCAAGGGTTCTTAATTATACACAAGCTTCAGAGCTAGATAGTCAAGCCAGTTATACTGTAAACCATAACATCAAACAGATTGGACCAAAAATTTACGAAGCATACTGCAAGATAACAAATTTCACGTCTGTTAGCAATCAAAAAGGAGCACCGTTTTTGTATTTTGGGCCTTCACCACCTGACGAAGCAACCCTTCAGGAAGCTGTTGATTTAGCAGTAAATGCAGATGCACTTATCAAACCCATACTATCAAAGAATTAAAAAAGGCAGACGTGTTCCAGTATGGAACAGGCTTGTTCCGTAAGCAGAGCTAAATCACGCTTACAACCATGAAAGCAGCGGTGAAAAAACATGAAAACAACACCAACAATAATCATTTGCGCAATACTTTCTCTTTCAATCGGAATCGCAGCTGCGGCACCTCTAATGATTTCGGAACTTAATATTACTCCTTTTCCAAGAATACCAGAAGGTCCAAAAGCTGATTTTGAAGTGAACACAGTCTACGCAAACTTTGACGTAAATAAACACGCAAGCAATCTTGTTTCAGGCGGAATACATCTATCAACCGTTGACTATGAAATTGTTTTCAACATAACAAATCATTCTGAATTCCCTGCAAGGATCGGCAACATCATACTGACAGCGGCTGAAAACATTTCAATAACGCCTTCGATTGCAGGGGGATTCTCGGCAACTGCAGGCGGAGGAAAAAGCGGCAGTATAAGCAATAACTTCATAGAAGGCATATGGCTAGACAATCAATGGCTTAATGTCACTTGGCTTCCAGACGGTGAATGGCCAATGCTTCCAGGGGGGACCAGCTTAAATAATATACCCACGACCATTCCAGACTTACCTGAGAACGCAACTCAAACAGGAAAATGGATTGAAGGTGTTCATTTTTGCGAATGGCATAATCAAACAACAACAAAAACAGGAACTACAATTACCAAAGCAGATTACATCTTTGTGAACGGAACTTGGGTTGACGTTACTGGGCGAGTTAGAGTTGACAATGAACAACCATATGTAGATGCAGTTAATACTCTTGTACACAATATACTCAATTTTGACTCAGAAAATTACGGCAACTATGCAAATAAGACTGAGTTCGATGCAGCCATGACTCAAAGAAATAATTCGTCATCTTTTGGTTCGATGATAATTGATGTTTGGGCAGGTAAAGAAGGCTTTGATAACTACTGGCAACCACATGAGTCAAGACTTATAGTCTTAACTGGCACAGTGAATGTAGGCGGCAACGCTGGGCTTGAATCTCTAGATGAAGGCAGAATCACGCTTTTTACAGCAATAAATAGTTACCTTAGAGACAGAGAAGAACTCCAGACCGTTTTTGAAAACACCTTTGCAGTTGCCACAGAGCTAAAGGAAGTACAAGTACAAAAAACAGCGAACACATACCTCTATAATAACATTCTAGGCGCAAACCAAGCATTCCAAACTGACCAGTTCGGCGTAGAAGCATTCATCATACCAAGGAGCTAAAAGGGCATGGCTAACTTTGACATGGGAGAACTTGAGGGCAACACACTTAACGTGTACGCTTACGTTGTTAAGGAAGGCAAACCTGTTGGTCCCCGTGAAGTCATGCGGGGCGCAAACCTTAGCAGTCCAAGCACCGCCTATCGGCAACTGCAGAAACTTGAAAACCTCGGCTTACTGGAAAAAAACGTGTACGGCGCATACATAGTAAAAGAGAAAACAAACATAAGCGGGCACCTGTGGATTGGCAGAAACCTTGTCCCGCGTCTGCTATGTTATTCCCTCTTTTTCTTTGGCATCCTAAGCGTTGAAGCAGCAATCCTAACGATTCAGTTCTTTTTGCAGAATGCAACTCCAAGCTTGGCAGTGCTGTACCTGTTACCGATTACGGGGATTTCTGCTGGGCTGTTTCTGGCTGAAGGCTTAGTTCTGTATAGAAAAAACAAGCGGTTCAACACAGCAAAAGACAACCTTTCAGAAGACAAAACGCCACCAGTTTAACCCAAAAAACTTTTTTCTACTGTTTTTCAACATGCTTTTGGCTTGTTTTTCAGTCAATAGCACCTACCCCCCTTAGAGATTTCCGCCTACCCCTATAGGTTTCTGCATATAGTTTCTAATAGGCGACAAATAGGTTGGTGACAAGGTAGCCCCCCTCTACCTTTTCTGCATAGATTGAATATTAGGATACAAATAGGCTGGCGTATTTCCGGAAAATTTTAAGACGAAAGTGTGCCTAAACATTTTCTTCGATTAGTTTGAAAAATAACCTGTTCTTTTAGGAGAACAGGGTGTTCTTAGAGGAGAGCTAAAAGCATCTTAACAGATGCAATTGTTGACCTAACCATGAGAACAATACTATGTGCAGTTATTCTTTGTGGTTTACTAATTTCCATAGCCTTAACAACTTTTACTTCCCCTGCTAAAGCAAGTTCCAGCGATTACATTTCGTTTGATTCAGGCATCACCGTTTATTCACCCCTAAACATGACATACTCCAACACCAATCTTGTTTTGAACGTAAGTCTATATAGTGCTGGATACTTGGGCAGTATTGACCCGCAAATATCGCTGAAATATAGTATCGATGGAGCATACAATGGTTCAGTTCCATTAAGAAGTAACGGAGAATTTCACGTTGCAACAACCGCTATTGGAGCTACTGACCTGCCAAGTATCCCAGAAGGTCCTCATACCTTGACATTTGATTATTATGGGTTAAATCAAAGAGCGGACGCACCCAAATACATGTCATATGTAAACACAATTTACTTTAGCACAGTAGACCAAAGCGTTGTCCCAAGTCCAACTTTAAGCTCTGAAATAACCCCATCAGCAACACCAACATCTACTCCTGTTATCCCAGAACTATCTTTAGGATTATTGCCTTTGCTGCTTTCAATTGTAACTATTGTTTTAATAAGCAGGCAACATAAACCACCAAATTCGTTGAAGCTTAGATCTCACAAAAAATGTAAGCAAACCCAGCGTTAAACAACTATGTTTTGAACTTAGGCTTGTTTTGGCGCTTCCACTGCTTGGGCTGTTGCGGGGGTAACTGTTACTGCCTGGTCCTTGTCTGACGGAGGAGCTTCCGATTGAGGCGGCACAAAGGGCAAGATTTGGATTTTTTCTGCCATCGGATGTAGCAGGTCAGGCGGAGGGTACGGCGCATTTAGTATTGATGCTAAGATGTAGATTGAGTTGAACACGTCTTGGTAGATGGCGAAGAGGATTTGGGGGATTTTTGTTTTGGGATTTGGTTCCAGCTTCTTTTTGATGTCCGCCGCTGGTCCTTCCAGATTTACAGAGCCAGCTACTAAATATTTAACGATGCTGGGTTTAGTAGAAATTATAAGGTTAAAATTTAGTATTGTCTCGTTTGCGCCTTTCTTTTGCTCATCCAGTTTAGCGTTTATGTCAAAAAACATGTCAGCTGTGGGAAATAGTTGACTGGTTCGTTCAGCCTGCACGCTATCAATTCGTACGGTAACCGTAACGCCTGAGACAGCGTATTTTGGGCAGATTTTTTATTCCCCACTATTTTTTTGGTTAATGCATATTTAATCTTTGTAGATTCCTGCTCCACAAACATGGAAGCATTGAGAACATCTCGTGGCTAACCTGTGCTGGTGACTGGCTCGCTAACGTATGCTTGAATTGACAATTCTGTTGCATACCTAAATGAGCCATCATTATTGGTGTTTTTAGGTTGAACCACAATCTTTTTTGGCACATCCTCTTCAATGTAAAGAATGTAACTAACATTTTTTCCTAAACCGATCCTTTCAAGCTGCTGAACAGACCCTTTTAGTTTTTCTAAGTCCTGAATTTTTGTGCCAATCTTTTCTATGGCTTCAAAAAGGATTTCGGCTTGGCCTTGATCGGTTGATGAAAGCAGTAAACTACCAGAGGGAACCCAGATTGAGTTTTCTTCGCCTTTTTTGCTTTTACCAGCAGGCTTTTTTTCTGGAGCCTTTTTTGGCGGTGCTTTAGAGGTTTTTTGCATGGCAACGGATTTTTGGTACCAATCATCATTTTTATGTGTGACTTCAGCGTCGCGCAGCAGGGTGCCTAACCATTGGCTGTAGTCTTCGTAGAGTGCTCGGTGTTGCTCTGTTTGGTCAACTACGTATTCAGTTATGTCTTTGAGCGTGTTGAAAGTTCTAATTTCTGTTCCCATAAACTGGCACCTTAAGGCTTGATTAGCTGTTTTCTATCTTTAAGGGGACAAGTTTGTCATAATAGTGTTTGTCTATCATAAATACGACACACTTACTCCAAAAAAAGAAAACAAAAGATTTTTACACAAAAGGAAAATAGATTGGTTTAGGCTGTTTTTCGGTTAAGAAACTCTTGCAGAATTTGTTTCCGATGCTCAATGGCTTGTTCAACCTCGTTTTTCATTTTCTCAGTTGTTTCTGCCATAGCGGTGATTTCACTGACTGCTAAATTATTGTTGTTTCCCACAGTGTTTGCTTGAGACAAAATTTCTTGTGCGGCAGCTTCAATCTTTTTAGATTCATCAACGACTCCTAAAGCCAACTTTGACATTTCCTGAGCGTCAATAACAACAGTTTTAGTTATCTGTTCAACCTGTTCTGCGGTTCCTTGAACATCTTTAGCGATTGCAGCCATTTCTTGAGCAGAAGCCGTTTGTTCCTCAACCGCTGAGGATGCTTCTTCTGATGCTGAGCTGCTTTCTTCAGCAATGCTGGCTACTTCTTCAATGGTTTTAACCACTGAACTTAAAGCGTCAAGTCCACGTTCAACACCGTTTGTTAAATTGTTAACTTTACCAGTCATTTCACCCATTATTTTAGCGATACCGTCAGATTCTTTAATTGCACCTAAAACCACCGTGGCGCCTTCAGCGGCCCCTACTTGTGACTGACTTGAAATGTTGCTTGTCTGTGCACCAGCATCTTTAATGCCTTTAACAAGATTAATTGATGATTGCGCAGCAATCTTTGACTGGCCTGCTAAGCCTTTGACGGCGTCTGCAACAACTGCGAATCCGCGTCCTGCTTCTCCAGCACGTGCGGCTTCGATTGCAGCATTAAGTGCAAGCATGTTGGTTTGACCGGCAATATCTGAAACTGAGTTTGCCATTTCACCTACTTGTTCAACAGAGTGAACCATCGAGTTTACTGCTTCGGTAACACGGGTAATGTTGGTTTTTATGTTTTCGATTGCCACTAAACCTTTTTGGCCTTTCTCGTTAGCTTCTTTGGACTTCTTTAAAGCATCCTCAGTTACCATGGAAGCTTCACGAGCAATTAAGCCTGCTTCATCCATAACTTTCTTGAGGGCTTCAGTGCTTCTTGCTGCGTCTTGTGAGAGGTCTGCAAGTTTTTGGGCGCCAGTTGAAACCTGCTGAGAAGCAGTACTGACTTGTTGCATACCGATAGCCATCTGGTTTGAGACGCTTGCTGCCTGCTTGCCCATTTCCACTACTTTAGTTGTTGACCGGGTGGCGTCATCTGAACTTATAGCCACTTTGTTGGCTGCTTCTTCAACGTTTTTTGTGGTAAAAATAACTTTGCTAACGATGTCTGAAGCACTTGTAGCTAACTCTGCAACTTTCATTGCTGACTGTTCCGCGTTATAGGCAAGTTCAGCGGCTTTAGCGGCGTTCTGGATTGTCTGGTCCGCCATAGCTGAAGTTGCTTCTGCCCCCTGTATAGCATCCTGTAAAATTTCAACAATTTTTTGTTCTAAGGTCTTGTTTTCTTCTTGTAAGCGTTTATTTTCTTGATTTAATTTTTCAACCTGTTTTTCAAGGTCTAAAGTTCGTTTGTCCTGTTTATCCTTGATTTCTACAGACATTTTAATTAAAGCTCCTGCTTGTCTGCTTTAATTTTGGACAATTGCTTATAAGAAAATTATGAATTTAATATACAGAACCAAAATATTTAATTAAAAAACGGTTTTTTTACTTCAAGGCTTTCAAGATTTCTCGTGGAATCCTCTCCAAAGGCGCAACAACGTCAACACATCCGGTTTCAAAAGCCACCTTTGGCATGCCGTAAACGATACTGGTTTTTTCGTCCTGAGCAATTGTGAATCCGCCTTTCCCTTTAACGGCCACAACCCCTTTTGCACCATCTGAACCCATCCCAGTTAAAATTACACTTACGTTTTTAGCTCCGTAAACCTCTGCAAGAGAAAACATGGTAACATCCGCGGCTGGACGCACATAGTTTACCGGAGGGTCTTTAGACAGGGTTATTTTGTCATCTTTGGTAACAACCATGTGAAAACCGCCCGGAGCAATCAACGCTAAGCCTTCTTGAATCATGTCGCCTTCTTCGGCTTCTTTTACTTTAAACTTGCATTCCTGGTTTAAGCCGTCAGCGAAAAGTTTGGTTACACCTTTTGGCATGTGTTGAACTACCAAGATTGGCGGTATGTCACTTGGCAGGCTCCGCAAGACGCTTGAAAGGGCGGGTGGTCCCCCTGTTGATGCTGCGATAAAAATTATTTTGTCACTGGCGCTTCCAGTTACCATATGAGGCTGAGGCGCTTCGTCAAAGAAAGCTTTTATTTGCCTCACGTTTGCTGACGCCGCGGTTTTTATCTTGGTAATCAATTCGTCCTTAACGGTGTCCATGTTTAAGGATATTTGACCTGAAGGTTTAGGAACATAATCTACAGCGCCATACTCAAGCGCCTTTAAAGTTAGTTGGGCTTCATGCTGAGTTAAAGCGCTAATCATCACTACGGGCACAGGATTGGTTTCCATTATTTTGCGCACGGCAGTTAAACCGTTCATTTTCGGCATTTCAATATCCATTGTTACTACGTCTGGATGTAACGCTGAAATTTTTGTAAGTGCCTCTTCACCGTCACGTGCAGTTCCAATCACTACTATTTGTGGGTCTTTTTTCAAAATGTCGGAAAGTACCCTTTGCATTAGAAGGGAATCGTCAACGATTAGAACGCTTATTTGCCCCAAAAACGTCACCAAAAAGTTGTGGTGCCCAAAACTGGGTGGTTAAGGCTGTTTTTCGGTTTTAACTTCAAAGCCTTTTGTGTCTTCGATGCGGTTTATTGTGTCTTTTGAAACAACTTTCATGAGGTCCAGTAGGATGATTAAGTCTTTGTCATGTTTTGCAACGCCTAGGACAGATTCGTTTTTGTCAACGATTAGGCTGTCAGGGTTTGTTTCAATGTCTTCTTTTGGCAGGGTTAAAACTTCCATGACGCTGTCAACCATGACGCCGATTGGATGCTTTTCTTGAACTATAATCATTATGCCTGTGCTTTCATGCTCTTTTTGCTCGGTGATGCCGAAACGTTTACGCAAGTCAATAACTGGAAGAACTTCGCCTCGAAGGTTTGTCACTCCTTTAACGTATGCTGGAGCGTACGGGACAGGTGTTACGCCTTCAAAATTTTTTACTTCGCGAACTTGGTGAACGTTTACTCCGTAATACACGTTGTCTAGCGTGAACGTGAGCATCTGCATTTCTTCTCTTAAGATTTTCCTGTCGATATCTACCATTAATGTTACACCTATTATGGACTCTTTGTAGAATAATTCAATAAAGCCCTTATTTGACGCTTATGAAAACAAGCTATTGATTACTAGTTAAGAAAACTAAACGAAAAGTTAGATGATGTAACTTGGTTTTGGACCCATACCGATTTGGTTTTTCAACCAATTCTCGTCCATCAGGCACCATTTAGCTTCACCGTCTTCAATTTCTAAAACAAGCATCAAGTCACGTTTGTCAAGTTTAGCATAATCAAGCAAAACGTTGTAGGCGGCTTGGCTGATTTCCATTTCAAGGTCGCGTGGCCTGTTGTCGCCGATTTTTTTCCCGTGAAATGTTGCTTTAACTTTTTCGTTACCGTCTTGAAGTTGCACGTTCACTTGGTTGATGTAGTAGACAACGTCTTGGTAGCTTAAAATGACGTTTCGAGCGTTTTCTGATCTAACTTCAGTGTGTTCAGCCATTAATGCTCCCTTCAATAATTAAAAGAAAAACCCTTGACTGTTAAAAAGGGAACTTCCCCTAAATATAATATTCCCAAAACGGAGCAAACACAAGAAATGTAGAACAAAAATGAAGATCAGGCTTTTTGAGCCTTATGAGTAAACTGTTTCACGTCAAGAACCAAAACCACCTGTCCATCGCCTAAAATGGTGGCGCCGCTTATGCCTTTGATTCCTGAAAGCGTTTCACTCATCGACTTAACCAAGATGTCTTGCTGACGCAACACTGAATCCACAACGACTCCAAGCTTAGAATTTTCGTCTCCTAAGTAGGTTATGAGCAATTCAAGGTCTTCCTCGTCTGGACCATCCAGTTCCAGCATCTCGTGCAAGTGCACAACCGGGATAACATGGTTTCTAACAACGATGGCGTCAGTTTTTCCTAAGGACTGCACTTGGCTTTTTCTTGACTTTACAATCTCAGAGACTTGACTGGTAGGTATCGCAAACGTTTGGCCTGCATCTTTAACCAATATCGCCTGAATAATTGCCAATGTCAAGGGCAGTTTAATGCTTGTTTTTGTGCCTTTACCGATTTGGGTTTCTAAATGTACTGTTCCGCCAAGGGCTGCAATTTTAGTTTTAACCACATCCATGCCTACCCCGCGTCCACTGGTGTCTGTGACTTCTTTAGCGGTTGAAAAGCCAGGCATGAAAATCAGGTTAATGAGTTGGTCGTCAGTCATTTTGTCTAGGTCTTCTTTTTTCATGAAGCCTTTTTTGACTGCACTTTCCTTGATTTTCTCTGGGTCGATACCTGCTCCGTCGTCGTCGATTTCAATTATTACGTGGTCGCCGTTTCTTTGAGCGATAAGCTTGATGGTGCCGCCTGGTTTTTTGCCTTTCTTTTGTCTGTCTGCAGGAAATTCTATGCCGTGGTCAATGCTGTTTCGTAGCAGGTGAATTAGGGGTTCGCCGATTTCGTCAAGAACGGTTCTGTCAACTTCGATTTCTTTACCTTCCATAACTATGTCAATTTGTTTACCCTTCTTAATTGAAAGGTCGCGAACTAAACGTGGGAACCTGTCAAAGATTTGGCTAACAGGCACCATACGTACCTGCATAACAAGGTCCTGCAAGTCAGCGGTTAAACGGTCAATGTTTTCAGTGATACGTTTGAGGCTCTCGTTGCGGTTATCAGCCGTTACCTGCAGCAACGCGATTTTGTTGATGACAAGTTCGCCGACCCAATTCATTAGTTTGTCAAGTTGTTCAAATTTTACCCTGATCGTTTGGGCGCTACGCACTTCTGAGAGGACCTTGGCTTCTTCTGTTTGATTGCCAGGATGGTTTTGAGTGTCATGTTTAGGTTCAACTGTGGTTGCCGAAGGCGGAGTTTGGGGTGGGGCGGGTTCCTCTTTGGGTTCTGCAGGTAAAACAGGCGTTGATGGCGTTGCGGGAGTGTTAAGGTCTATGGGAAAAACTGTTACTTGCTCAACTTCACAGACTTGCTGGGCACATTTAGCCACTTCAGCGTCGCTTTGTTTAGTTGTAACTACCAGTTTAAAACCTGAACCAAGCTTTTGCTCGTCAAGGTCACTTTGTTCAGGTAGAGTTTTAACGATGTCAGCGATTTCACCAATTTTAGTAAGCAGCATGTTAGCGCGAAGGTTTCTAAAGTTGCAGTCGCCACTGAATTTTAAGTCAACTACAAAGCAGCTTTCGCCTAGGTCTTGAGCGTTTTTTATTGTGTTTTTTTGGTTACTGTCAAACTCAAACTTGGCTTCTGGCGCAACCAGTTTTTCTGCAACAGCGGTAGTTGTTGTCGACGGTGTATTTTCTGCCTTAGCTGTGCAGGGCTCTGAAACGTTATGCAGTTTCTGTTTCATGGTTGCAACGTTGATTTCTTCTTCAATCTTGTTCTGTATCTGGTCAAGCCTTGTTGATAACGAGTCAACGCATTCAAGCAGTGTACTAACTAAGGTGCTGTTTGGTTTGTTGCCTTTGCGCATGCCGTCAAAAATGTCTTCCATCGCGTGCGTTAATTCTTGGAAGTCCTTGAAACCCATCATTCCAGAACTGCCTTTAAGCGTGTGGGCTGAACGGAAAAGCATGTTAACTATTTCCTGGTTTTCAGGGTCCTTTTCCAAGATAAGTAATGACTTTGTTAATGTTTCAATATGTTCTTTAGCTTCTTCAATGAATAACTGCATGTATTGATCATTATCACCTAACGACAACTAACCCACCTGCTTTTCAGTTAACCATCACTTTATTGCACGAAACTCTAAATGGGAAAAAATGATTATTTGATTGCGTGTGTCTTTTTCTGTTACACACATCTGCTAAAAATGGGGTTAAGCGTTAATTTGAAAAGCAACATTTTGTTTTTGGTAAACTCGAGCTTTAACATCGATGGGCACAAATTTTACTGCTGGTTCACCGCTTAAAATTTCAGCTTTACCGCTTACAAAGTAGCCGCCGTCCCGCAGTGCATTGTAAAAGTTCATGTGAACCTTCTGTTGGCCTTCACGTGAAAAGTAAATCATCACGTTACGGCACAAAATCAAGTCAAGATTAGTGTGAAGCGCTGGCTTCATTAGATCGAATTCCTCAAAACGTATAAGTTGCTTAACATGATTTTTTACTTTGTAGACGCCGTCTTCTTTAGTAAAATAGTTGTCTACAAGCAAACGGTTAATCCCCTGAACCTGTTTTTCTTGGTATTCTCCTTTAGAAGCTTTGGATAAAGCGTCTTTGTCGATGTCTGAAGCGTAAATTGTAACGTTATGGCTTGCAAGTTTGTCTCCTAAAATCTTGTGGGTTAAAATCGCAAGCGAGTAGGGCTCTTCTCCGGAAGCGCAGCCGGCACTCCAAATGCGAACAGGAGATTTCTGGAAAATCTTAGGCAGTATTTGGTATTCTAGGTAACGGTAAACGTCATTGTCACGCATGAAAGTAGTATAGTTTACGGTGATTTCGTTAAGCAGAATATTATATTCATCGGGGTTTTTAGCGAGATACTGAAGGTACCGGCCAAAAGTGTTAGTGTTAGTAGCGCGTAACCGAATATTCATGCGACGTTTTAGGTATTCATCTCGGTAACCGCTAAAGTTAACCCCAACCTTTTCCTGCAAATTCTTTTTTAACCGTTGAAAAGACATGTTTTCTAAAAAGTCTTCAACCGGTTGAGGTTGATTTTGAGTTTTTACTGCTTCAACCAATGCAAATCACCGTTTTTAAGTTTAAGGAACCTGCTTAATTGCTGCTTTTTCGGCTTCGGCACAGTCGAGAAGCCATTTTTTGCCTTTGTCTGCGAGCATCCGCCGAAGTTTATCGCTTGGGAAAGTTATCAAGAAACCCTCAGCTGCACTTTCACTGCGCTTGAAACGTGCATCAAATATTACTGCCAAATCTGAACAGAGCGCCTGTTTTAGTAGCAAACTATCGATGACAGCGTCAAAGCAGTCACATAGCACTATTGGTGGGCTCGGTATTAGTTCGGTGCCTGTAAAGTCGCCCATTGCACTGAGGAATGAGCAAATCATTATGGACCCTAACTCTTCGATGGCGGACTGTTGAATTTCAAGTTTTTCACAATCAGCAGAATGTGCCATTATACCAGCAATTTTTGCGGCTTCTTGAGCATCAAAAATCAGCATGATATCGCAGTCTGCGTCTCCCCGTAACTGCATGAAAATTGCGGTTACAACGGTATCATGTTTGTCATAGATACTTGGAACCAAATGGGGAGGTGACAAATGCATTGTGGGAACCTCAATTTTTATGGGTTCCTGAATAATTTTTGAAAGCGCAACCGTCGCGTTGCCTGCACCAATACTGCCCAGTTCGGTTAAAATATCAATATCAGAAACAGAGCAAAAGCTTTGAAGAGGTTTTTTACTCATTCTTTTTGCCTCAAAGAGTGTTATGTTGAACCGTTTGAACCTGAACGGCATCAACCTGCATAGTTAAATTAGGCTGAATCTCTATATCAGAAGCAATGCCCATCATTTCTTTAGATTTCTCTAAAAGTATCGCTTTTAGGGAAGCACTTGGAAAGATGATCAGGATAGATTTTGCATCTGTTCCTTGACGTTTGAAGCATGCATCGAAAACCAATGCACGTTCAGCAATCATGGACTGTTTCACCAGCAGGTTATCAAGTATCGAGTTGAATGAATCAACCACTCTTAACGGTGGCGTCGGAATCAAAGTTACGTTAGTAAAGTCTGAAATTGCTGTTAAGAAGGAACCTATTACAATGTTTGCTAATTCTTGAATAGCTGACTCTTCCATTAAATCGTCAAGCTCTTCAACTGAAGGCGCCATAGTCATTAACGCAGCAATTTTTTTAGCTTCAATTTGATCAAACATCAAGAGAATATCGCACTCGTACTCTCTTTGCAACTGCATAAGCACAGCAGTTGTTGGAGCATCACCTTTTTCATAATATTTTGCAACAAGATGTGTTGGTACACTGCAGACTCTTGGCAAATCAATAGAGACATCCTGCTGCAGAACCGTGGACAAAGAAGTGGCAGCGTGACCAGCTCCAATGTTTCCGATTTCTTGAAGAATCCCCAAGTCAGCCGGATCGTCATCTTGGCATGAAATTATGCCCTTGCTATCATCTGAGATATTTAAGCTATCAATTTTTTTACTCATATTACTCTTGTCTCCCCGTTGAATCTTCTAACAGTGGCAATTCCTGTTCCCAGGTTGAAGGTTATTCTGCGTCCATGTTGGCCACCAACATCTTCAGAAATTAACCTGATGTTATGCTGGTTTAACGCTGCTTTAACAGCATCAACGTTTTTTGCTCCAATATTTAACGCATTATTCTTCAAGGTTGGGAACATGTTAGCGCCGCCAGCGATTTTTGCTGAAAGCATCATTTGACGACCACTGATTTTATGCATCAATTTGGCTAAGGCTGGAACCGCTGTGTCTGCAAACTTTGATGGAAGAAGTTCATGTGGAGCAATAGCAGAAGTTGGAAGCATGATATGAGCCAACCCCCCACACTTGCTTTTTGAATCATACAAGCATATTGCTACGCATGATCCAACACTCGTGACTAATTCAACTGGCTTAATATCTGCTTTCATATCCGCCATGTCCACGCGAACTTCCTCCACCTTTGGGCTCATTTGCGACGACTCATTGGTTTTGTATGTTGTGTAAGCTATAGGCTTTAGTTCCGTGCAAGCGTTACTGATTCGATTGCCACTTTTTGGCATTGAATCCCAAGAGCCAGCTCTTATCGAGCATGTCTTGAGATTAAAGGTACCGATTTGCACAGGCTATGCCTCAGCAGTACTTGGATAATACTTCCATGACTTTCTGAGGTTGGAATGGTTTAACAACGAAGTCTTTTGCGCCTGCTTTGAGAGCTTCAGCTATTAGTGCTTGCTGACCCATTGAGCTGCACATTACAACTTTTGCTGCCGGGTCGGTGGTTACTATTTGTTTTAAAGCTTCGATGCCGTCTTTGGCTTTTGTTCCTGGAGGCATAACGATGTCCATTAGCACTAAGTCGGGTTTTGCATTTTGGAATTGTGTGATTGCGTCGTCTCCGTTGGCTGCTTCAGCGATTACTTCGTGGCCTGATTGCAGGATTATTTTTTTAAGTACAGCCCGCATGAATGATGCGTCGTCTACTACCATTACTGTTCCCATGTTTTTTTGCCTCACTTTTGATTGTTCTACAAGGTTGGTTTTTTAATATAAAAGTATTGTGTAGTAATACTTAAGATATGTGTAATGCAGTAAAAAACCCTAACAAAACTAAGAATCTAAAAAATAAACCCAAAAACTATGGCTGACCAGACAAATTAGCAGACGAAATAGCACCCGAAATCTTCTGCATATCCTTAGTAATAGCCGACAAAAACTTAATCCGATTCTCCACCTTACGCTTCTGCGCATTAGTTAACTGCTTAAACTTCGGAATAGCATCCTGAACCACAGCAACCAAAAGGTCCCGATGCCGCTCTTCACTTAAATCCTTCAACTCCAAATGACCATCCTCATAAGCCAACGCCAAATGCCCTGTCGGGTCAATATGGGCGCTTACCACGTTTCCAACTTCTGGCGGAAGAGCAATTTTAGATATGCTGATTCCGGGGGAAAGGGGGGTCATGAATTTTAGGAAGGCTTTAAAGAATTCTGACACGAGCAGTTTTTCTTCTGAGGAGAGTTCGCTTATTTGTCCTACGTCGTCTGCTACGGCTCTTAGTGAACTGGCAAGTTCTTGTTCGGGGGTTTTCTGTGTCAATTTGGAATCAGCATCGTTAGATGGTTTTTTTGGGGGAAAAATGCTTGTATGTTTCAGAAGTTACAGACGGCATTTTTTAATGATTATCCAGTATATGCAGTCACACTACATAATACTTATATCAGGTGCTTGGAACCTTCCACCATCCGTAGAGGTGACGCCAACATGGTATATGGACATCAAGGCTTAAGAGAGAAAACAGACCCAAGCAGAATCACAGAAGTATCCTCACTAAGAGCAGAAAAAGCCAAAGTAATGGTGAATTTTGAAAAAGAACGCCCAATGTCAACGTCACCCCTTTACTATAAATACAACATTCAAAGGTTCGACTTACATCCAAACTACAGTTTTTCACACCTTGACAGCATGATCCCCAAAGGCACCCCAGAATACCTTGACCACGGCTTAAACTACGTAGAACGCATAGTTCGAGCACTCTACTACTTCAAACAATGCAGCCTAATCGGGCCATCAGGAACAGGAAAAACCCACATCGTCTACCTTGTAGCCGAATTAACAGGCTTACCCATTTGGGAAGTTAACTGCGGTTTAAGCACCAGCAGCTTCGACTTAATCGGCAGATTCATCGGTTTAGGTAAAGAAAACTGGGTTGACGGCTTACTTACGCAATGGCTGCGGAAAGGCGGCATCATGTATCTCGACGAAGCCAACATGATGAAACAGGACGTAGCAACAAGACTTAACCCCGTGCTTGACACCAGAGGTCACCTTGTCCTTAACGAGAAAGACAGCGAAGTAATTGAACGCCACAAGTACGGTTACATGATTATTAGCATGAACCCTGCAACCGCCGAATTCAGCGGCACCAAACCACTCAACGCAGCCATGCGTCGACGAATGGCAGTATGGATCAACTTTGACTTTCTCAGCGTGGGCGAAAAAATTTCACCGCATGAAGTTGATATGTTGCAGAAAAGAACTAAAATAAGCAAAGATACAGCTTACAAAATCATTCAAGCCGGCGCTGAACTTAGACGCCAATACAAAGCAGGCGACCTGCCATATGGACCATCGCTTGGCGACTTGATTAACTGGGGAACTTTATGTTTTGACGGCATGACTCCGATGAGTGCTGCAGAAGAAAGCATCATTGGTTTAACAAGCGACAATCCTGAAGTTCAAGCTGATGTACGCAGAATCCTAGAAGGAGTATTTGGCACAGAGCAACAATAAACTCGGCTGGTACGTATGGGTTTTATTGATTACGCTTGGTCAATCTCGTTTCAAAAGGATAACACCAAAGTGAAGATGCTTCAAGACCCAAACATCGAGCAACCAACCTTTCAGCCCGACGAATTAGGGATAACCATTAAACTTCCCGCGGTAAAGTTTCTTCCAAACAAACAAATCTCATATTTAGGACAAGTTTTTCCTTTTGACCAGCAAGGTAAAATCCGAGTTGGACGATTATTTCGGGCGTCGGTTCTGCATTTAACCACTCACACCCTTACAATGTTGTCTAACGAGATAATGTACCCCAACAATTCAGATACTCCACTTCAAGCGTACTGTAAAGCTCTTGCACGTGACACTTATGCAAACGCTTACTTGCAGGCATGGTATCCAGACCGCTTGGTTGACATTGCATTTGCCAACACATGTTTCTATCAAAGAATTAAACCAGTCAACCACATTTTTTCACCTTCAACAAGAGTCATGACTGCACTATTAACAAAAATTAACCTCGGCGCAATCAAAGGAAACTTAAAACCAGAAGAAGACCAAACAGTAAACACCATACTTAGCGAACTCTCAGGTCTTAAAGAGACCTTCTTATCCACATTTATGGGTGACCAACTTGACTTAGAAAAGATTGTTAACGAAAAAATCAAGACTATAAGCAGTGTTCTTGAAGTATATGGTCCTTTCTTGGAGGCACCATCGCTTCCAAACACCGAAAACACAGGCAATTGCAGCATTTACAGTCTGCCTGAAGAAAACTTTGATTTTGAAGGCACATTTATTTTTGCACTTGAAGCCTTAGGCGGAACAGTCCCAGCCATCGACAACATGGAACAGCTATGGCGTCCTGAACAAGAGAATGAAGCATTACAGGCTTTCGACGCAGATAGATATGGAAAAGAACGCCAACAAAAAATACTCCAAAGACTCACACCATACTTGGGTTGGACACGTTTTAAAGGAATTTCTTTTCCAAACGAAGACTATACCCAGTATCTTAGGGCAAGAAACTTAATGCAGGGAACAAGCCGCCGCTTAATGGATGCACTACGAAGCGCCTTGGACCTTTTGGATGAGGACCCAAGACAAGAAATGGGACAACTTGATTTGAGTGCAGTTATACAGGCTATGGCTTGCGGCAAACCTGCAACAGACGTCTTCAATTTGGATGAATATTTAAAGCAAAGTTTCGCTTGGTCGATTGTTTTTGATGCGAGCGCCAGCATGAAAGTAAGAGGGGAATATGGACGCGCGTTGGCCATTAGTGTTGGGGAAGTAGCAAAAGAGTTGATGACTGATCCGACATCATGGAGCTTTTTTGGTTTTAACGATCGCCTACATGTCTTAAAAGACAGCAACGAATCTTACTCTAAAACGATTCGTGCCCGAATTGGAGGCTTAAAGTTTGAAGGTTTAACGTATATGCCTGACGCTGTGCTTATGGCAGGGAAAATGTTGGCTAAACGGTTCGAGGAGCAACGGGTTTTGATTGTAATTTCGGACGGTTGGCCGTACGGTTACGCAAACATGCCCATTGCACTTAAGGAAGGCGTGGATGATTTGCTGCGTAAAAACGTTATTGTCATTGGAATTGGGGTTCAGACTGACCGCATGGGGAATTTTTTCCGGCTTAACACGTCGGTTTATACTCAGAAGGATTTGGTTAGCAGGTTTGCTAACGTTTACATTGCTGCGTCTGAGAAGGCAATTGAAACCTAAATACGCTTTTGGAGTTTCTACTGGTTTTCAATATGTTAATGGCTTGATTTTCAGTCAATAGCGTCTATCCCCCCTTAGTGTTTTGTGGGTTTTGCCTGTTTTTTGTGTAGCTTCGGGCTTGTTTTTTGAATATGAATTTTGGATACATATTGTTAGGTCGTAATTATATTATATACAAAAAATCAATTTCAATGCTATATTCGGATTTAGAAGTGGAAGATGAACATGGAGTTAGCATTCGAAAAACCAACAATCGTAAAAATACAAAACGACAACGACACCTTAAAACTCGTCAAACTAGACAAAGGTTTCACAAAGCAAATCTCAACCATCGAGGAAACACTCGCACGGTTTGGACTGCTAAAAAACGAAATCAAAGTCTACCTTTACCTAGCAAGAGCAGGCGAAAAGAAAGCCGGCGAAATAGCCGAAGCAATCGCCCTGCACCGCACAGAAACATACCGCATCCTACGCGACCTAGAAAAGAAAGGCATCCTCTTCTCAGTTTTCGAGAAACCACTCAAATTCACCGCTGTACCACTAGACAAAGCAATCGATTTGCTCGTTGATGCACAAAAAATGAAGATACGCCAACTCGAAAAAGAAAAAGAAAACCTAGTCGAAATGTGGATGTCGTTACCCCAGCAGAAACAAGCAGCGGCCAAAAAGGAACTATTCCAGATGCTTCAAGGAGAACAACAAGTAATACTCAAAGCTGAAGAACTGCTCGCAAAAACAGGCAGCGAATTCCAAATATTTGTTCCAGACGATTACCTCTCACAACTCTACTACAGCGATTTTACCGAGGCATTACGAGAAAAACTTGGCACCATCAACATCACCTTATTAACAGAGGATTCAGCAAAAGCAGCGTTTTTCATTGAGCAAATGGAGTGGCCAGCGCAAAAATGCCAGACAGTGCATACCGAAAACTTGCCATGCTTTATGATTTCCGACAGACGCGAACTACTCATAGCCTTCCATGAAAGCGACACATCAGTAGAGACAGGCGACAAAAAGAAAGACAAAACCAGCGCCATATGGACAAACTACAACGCATTCGTTTGGACCCTACAAATGCTGTTCTCAAAACTGCAAGAAACCGGAAGCCAATAAGCAATGAAGAAACGTGTTAAAGCAAAAC
The DNA here is from genome assembly GCA_042296865.1 of Bathyarchaeia archaeon. Classification (GTDB taxonomy): domain Archaea; phylum Thermoproteota; class Bathyarchaeia; order Bathyarchaeales; family Bathycorpusculaceae; genus Bathycorpusculum. Next base: position 1,936,864 of record CP170178.1, read on the forward strand.
CAAGCAAACACTATTCTTCTAATATCCATTTGTCTTTGTTTCTTTCCTTTTTTGATTAAACCGCCAAGTCAACAACAGCAAACCCGCCACTAAAACCGCTAAAACTCCCAAGATTGCCGAAACACCGATGCTTGTTTGCCACCATTGAAGACTATTTTCTAATTCAACCTTAACCACGTAAAAATCGTAAGGCAAGCCCTTGTCAGTTTGGCTAACCCACCCTGCCACAACAAAGTTGTTTTTGGACAGTTCAATTGCAGCATAAGATTCTTCGTAAACATTTCGCCCTACTGTGCAACTTGCTAATTGGTTGCCTGAATTGTCAATAGTAAACAGCCAGAAATCCCGCAAGCCATTACCGAAAGAAAAAGTTATACCGCAAACCACAAAGCCTGAGTCGTCATTGAGGGCTTTAATGTAGGTTGGGCTGTCAAAGCCGTTGCCGCCAAAAGTTCTGCTCCATTGCTGTTGAAGATTCTGGTTGATTTTAATTATTAATGCATCGCTGTCGCCTGCGCTTGCCGAGCGGGTATCACCTGCGACCACAAAACCGTCATCTGCAGGCGTTATGGCGTAGGCTTTGTCGCTTTCTGTGCCGCCGTATGTTTGGTTTTTCAGCAAATTACCGTTGCCGTCTACTTTTAGGAGCAGAAAGTCAAAGTTTCCGTCACCCAGCGTGTCGGTGTAGCCTGCCACAAAAAAGGTGCTGCCGTTCAGAGCAGCTACTGAACGCGCCGCGTCATCGTTAGGGCTGCTGAAGGTTTTATTCCATATAATATTGCCATCATCGGTGATTTTGGTTAACCAAACATCCGCAAAGGCACTGTCTAAAGTTTGGGTTAAACCTGCCAGCACAAAACTATCACCTGCTCTAACGGCACTGAATAAACGGTTAATTTTTTCTAAGCCTAAAGTAGTGCTCCATTGAGTGTTGCCTTGTCCGTCAATTTTTACTACAAACCCCGCCACGCTACCTTCTGAATGGAAAACATTGCCAACAAGCAAAAAGCCATCCTGCAAGTTAATGATGTAACGAAATTCGCTTCCACTGCTTTCAGGATACGTTTTGTTCCAGAGCAGGTTGCCGTTTTCGTCGAGTTTTATGACCCAAGCCACTGTTTGGTCAGCCGTTATTGAACGGGTTGAACCAACAATCAACAAGCCGCCGTCGGTTGCTGAGGCGTAAAAGGCTCGGTCGTCAGCGGTGCCGCCGAAGGTTTTTTCCCAAACCAAACTTCCTCCTATAGCAACATTGTCTTGTACTGCATTTGCTGGGTTTTGCAGAAAGCATAAACAAAGAATAGGAAGAAGGAGAAGGATTAAGGCAGTTGTGAGACTTTGGTGTTTCATGTTGCTCTTTCCGCTGTTTGGTTGGTTTTAGATGCCAATAGTTGGTAAGTTGAATATTTATCGTTGTGTAAAAAACTAAAGAGACAACACTACTTTATACGATGTATTGCAGGCATTGTCCTTCGTTGCTGTTTAAGAAAGCATATTTTTCCAGCCAACCAGAAAGTCTTTCACACTTGTGTGGGTTGCATGAAAAGGATTTTTTGTTTGAATCCCAAAGCGTACATAATGCACAGGGAATTTTTGGTTTGTTCTCCATCGCTCATCCCAGCGTATTTTAGTTGAGTTTTAATTTAGCACTTATGAAATTGTGCTTAAGGCTGAAAATAGTGATTTAAAATTACTTTTCAACGCGTTTTTCTTGAGTGAGATTACTGTAGTGATGGTTCGACTATAGTTTGTAGGGTTATTCCTCGTTGATCCTGACAAGTCAGCCAAACCAGCAACGGATTCTCAGGCTGCTCCGTTAAAGCGTTAAAAGTGATAAGGTATGTTCCATCACCATAGTCAGTAATGTTTGGCGCTTCAACAAGGGTCCAGTTTTCGTAAGCAAGCAAACCGTCAGTTTCAACACTTACGCTAAAATTTTCTGCCAACGCAGATTGTCCTTCATTGAATATTTTACAGGTTAATTGCGCCTGTTTTGAACTGTTATCTATGCTGTATACGCCTTGGGCTTGAAGCATTGAAGTAACATTCAAGCTGAAGGCTGATTGGATTTTCCCGTTAGTTCCCGAAGATTCAACGTTAAAACCTGCGTAGGCTCCGATGACTGCGGTGCCGCTTTGATTTTGAGAGAGCCAAACACCATTATCATAAAGTGCATCATCCTGCAGAGTAACGTCTGAAGTGAAAAATGCCCCAAACGATTGCGCCTCAACAAACGTGTTGAAACCTTCCAAGTTACTTAACAAAACGCCCGTATCGCCGCCATCGGAAATGTTTACAAGAGCATTAATCATTGTGTGCTGGATGCCTTGCTTGTAAAAGGGCAGGTTTAGGTCTGTTTCGGTTTGGGCTCTCAGTTGGGTTTTTTGGATGTCTGCAATGTACATTGCCGTTGAAAGCAGCATAATTACTATCACTAAAGCAGCGACAATAAGCACTTGGCCTTGATTGGCACGGTTTGGTTTTGCCATTTTAGTCTGCCACCGCCACTTGAAGCCTAACAAGAAAAACCTCAAATTCCCCGCTTGTGCAAACGCAGGGGTAATCCACGGCTATCATGCCGTCACTAACGGGGCCTCCACTGCAAATTGGCACATCGTTTAAAATGTGCATGTTAGTGTCATAAACTGTCAAGTTGAACCATGCAGCTGCAGGTAAACCTGTCTGGATAAGCATTTTTAGTTCAGCCCAGTTTTGACTCTCTATTAGGCTGCCGATTTGTCCGTTTTGGTCTAAACTTAGCAGGACGTTTTGGGCTGTTGAAGTCAGGGTTGGGGTTGTGTCATTCTGGCTGCTTTGAGGTTTAGGAATCAACGCAACCACGGAAAGCAGTAGAATAGCGGCAAAGAAGGCTTCAATAATTCGAACTTGTCCCCGTTTATCCTGAAGCAGCCTCATGTGAGTCCTCCAAGAGTCAGAGTTAACTTGTAAAGTACCTCATTGATTGTTACTGTGTAAACGAACGCGTTTTGGTCTGTGTTGGCAAAGTTTGAACCGAAAGTTAAAGGCAAGTTAGGGTAACTGGCTGATTCTATAAAGTCAATGTTTTGGCTCGAACCGGTTGCGGCAAGAACGATTGGGCTTTTGTCAAGGTATTTTGGTATTGTATAGTTGCCGTCTGGGTTTTGTGTGAGTTGGGACTGGTGACTAAAAGATAATGCGTAAACGTGGTTTACTGTCGTGTCAGGCTGGTTAAAGTTGACACTTAACTGGTTGTTTAAGGGGCTTAAAGAGAGAACGTTTTGAGGCGGCTGCTCACCTGAAACGTGGATGAAGCTATAAGTTTGGTAGGCAGTCAAGCGTTCATCCAAGTTTGCTTTAGCAAATACGACAAGCAGAACTGGCCCAGGCTCAGAAGCGGACAATTCAAAACTAAAGTCTCCCAAACCGCTGCTTGAAGTCGAAGCTGAAACAGTGTTTACCTGGTCGGCATTGATTATATAACACTGGAGGCTCGAGGAAACAGGTTCAAGATTAGCTGCCACAGAAACCTCAAAATTGTAGGTGGTTACATCGTCAATTGTAACGTTTCCAGCATGTTCAATTTGCACTGAAAGCATCTGCGTTAATGTTACGCCAAAAGCTACATCATAAAGCCTTGCAGCTTTCGAAACATCGCTATACAACAGTGCACTACTACATTGACTGTGTAACCTACAAATCTTGTCTACATCTAACTCGTAAACTGCTCCAGCCTCTTTTGCTAAGCCAAAACTGTTAGGCACAGCACCTGTGGAGCCCCAATCCACGGGAGAACCTGCACTGCACACGATTTGTTCAGCGGTTGTTTTGAGGTAGTTTTGGTCGTTTATTCCTTGTTGACTGTCAATGTTTGTCTGCATTGCCCCGGCAAAGGAGGCCATTACTATAAGGGCTACTGAAACAAGAAGTGTGCAGGCAAAGAAGCCGTCAATGGAGGATGTGGGCACTTTTATTATAAGCCTCCAAGATTCGGGTTAAGAGCTCCTGAGGGCATAAATCCAAACATTCCGCCGAGCAACTGTTGTGACGCGACGAGTGAAATGTAAGCAGTTAAACCAAGCAATGCGGAGTACTGGAAACCTGCACCGAAGTTGCCTTCGCTGATTTTGCCGATGAAAAAGCCGGAAATCCAGCATTGCAGAATTATGCCGACTGAGAAGGTTCGCAGGTTTTCTTGCATTGCATATGTTGCTACGCTTGAGAGGCTGTCGCTGACTACGCCAGTCATCATGGTGGTGGTTAAAGAGACAATAACGGTAGTTACAGCAATCAGTACACTCCAAATTAAAGCTAAGAAAATGTAGGGTTTTAGCAGGCCGCGTTTGTTAATTTGTTGTTCACGTTCTTTTTCGCTGTATTCAGCCAAGATTTCAAGGGACTCTGAAGAGTTACCGCCGATTTCAATTGTTTCAATCATCATTGCAAAATTGACTGTTACAAACCAACTGCGGATTTCTTTTTTGAGGTTGGCAAAGGTTTTGCGGATTGGCACTCCCCATTCGATTTGGCTGCGCATTAGGTCAAGGAATTTGGAGAAGTGTCCGTAGCTTTTGCGTTTGGTTGCTTGTATGATGCTTTTTTCTGGTGAAAGCCCGATTTTGTGTGATTCAGTGATGTCTCGGATGAAGTATGGGATGGCGTCTTCAGCATTATAGTTGACGCTGGCAATTTTTCGGTACTGAATTGCAGGGATAGCTGACGCAACACATAAACCGATTGTAACTACTTCAGGCAAACCTGCCGGTTTGATGGCGTCTGTTAAACCCGGTATAAAAGCCACAACTAAAATTGCGGCGGCTGCACCGATAATGATGATTAATGCTTTCTTGTAAAGGTCTTTTAAATCGCTAAACGCGCTTTTCTGCATGTTATGAGCTACGAGAATAAAAATGCCTGAAAGGACAGGCATAAAAACGAAAGCGACAAGGTATGTTGTAGTGTCTGATGTTGGAAGCGCCATTCCACCCATCAAGTCCAAAGTGTTTGTTGAAGAGAACACAACAAACAAGATGTAAACGCACAAGACCACAATCAGCATAACTGTGTAGGCTTCAACGAGGGTGGCGATTTTTTCTACTGAACGGTTAATTTCGCCGTGGCGAAGTTCAAAGATGGTTTTTAATTCGCTTTTTAGGTAATCAACCATTCTGCCGCCGCTGCGCGTGGAAGAAACAAAGCCCCCTAAAAAGTTGCGGTACAGCTTTGACTGTGTCTGCTCAGCCCTTTGCCGCATAACAGTTAAGGGGTCTTTGCCTAAAACCTCAACCTGCCGAACTATTTCATCTGCTTCCTTTTTAAAAGTAGGCAGAAAGTTTAGTTTGCGCAGTTTTTTCCAACTGTCATAAGGCGACACTCCGCTGGCGGCAAGTAAAGTAAAAACCATGACTACGAAGGGAAGTTCATGTTCAATGTTTTCTCGCTCTTCACTTGTAGCTTTTGACAGTTTAGCGATTAGTTTACCGAATGCACCTGATGGGGGAGCTTTTTGCATGCGTTTAGTGCTCCTTGGCTTTTTCGGCGAGTTCAGTGTCTGGAAGGTTGATTTCGCTGCTTAAGGCTCGGTGTACGCTTTTGAAGTCTCGAAGGTTCTTCTCAACCATCTTTAGCAATATCTGCTTTCTTCTTTCCAGTTCCTGAAGAACGACGCTGTAGGGTACATCAAGGTGCTTAGCGATTTTGTTAAGCAAATAGCTTTCTTCGATGTTTTGTTGGAAAGTGTCAGTGTTTGCATTCCAATTAAAAGTGTCAACTACGCCTCCGGCTTGGTTGATTTCGGATATTCGGACAAATTTTCTGGTAGTGACTTTTTTGTCAAGCGCGATATAGTTTGGCGTTTTTACCTGTTTAACCACGATGACACAATTCATCAACGGCAAGATGCCTTGAGGAATATTCATTGGAGGCTGAGTTAAACGGTTAACTACGGTTTCTACGTCTTCAGCGTGAGTTGTGCATAAACCGCCGTGACCTGTCGCGAGTGCCTGGAAAAGTACGTATGCTTCTTCGCCTCTAATTTCGCCTACAACAATCAGCGAGGGACGGTGACGCACGGCTGATTTGATAAGGTCGTAAAGTGTGACTTCGCCTTCTTTGTCGCCGCCAAAACCTGGACGAGCAATAGTGGAAACCCAGTTTTCCTGTGGCAAGTTAATTTCTTGCACTTCTTCTACTGAAATAATTTTAAAGTCGGGCTTGACAAGGCAAGCAATCGCGTTTAAGGCGGTTGTTTTTCCGGCGCCTGTGGGTCCCACAATCATCATGGACATTTTGTTTTCCATAAGCAGCCACAGGTAAGCGCCTATGTTTTCGTCGATTGTTTCATTCATGATTAAGTCGACAATGGTGATTGGGTCATCGCGGAATTTTCTGACGGTGAAGCTGGTTCCTGCAGGCGTGGTTTCTTTTCCAAACGCGACGGCGAGACGGTGTTTGCCGGGCAATGTTATGTCTACGATTGGTCGGGCGATGCTGACGTGTTTGCCTTGACGGTGAACGATTCTGGTGATGAAGTCGTCGAGTTCTTCTTCGTCAGTGTACATGATGTTGGTTTTTGCGCTTTCATACTTGCGATGCCACAGATATACAGGTTTGTTTACGCCTAGACAGCTGATATCTTCAATGTATGGGTCGTTGATTAAACCGTCAATTTTGCCGTAACCAATTAGGTCACGTTCAAGATAGTAAGTGATTTTTTTAAGGCCCACCCCGTCGGTTCCAGCGAGTACATCCTTGTGGTCTTCTAGAATGCCTGGAAGTTGACGTTGGAAAGATGCTTCAAGCGATTCTTCGACACGCGGCGCTTTAAGTTCGTATTCTAAAATGTTCTTTAACTGCTTGTAGCAGTCACGTTCCGTTTTGGACAGTGACAACTCGTCGATAACGTAGAAGTAGCTGCCTTCGGTTTCGTCTTGGAAAATCCATGCATAAGAGAAAGGCGGTTTAAGTGGGTAACTTTCAATTTGAACGTAACCTTCAGGCACTCGGACGCCTTGGATGCCTAAATAGCCGATTAAGTCTTCGGTTGAAATTTTCTCTTTAACTTCAACTTCTTCTTGTTTCTTTTTTCCAAAAGGCATGCTTAGTTTGCTCCATTAATTGTAAGTTTCACGTTTGACCCGTCAGTTTCACATTTTAAAACTGCAAGCCCAGAATAACTTGTGTAAACGCCTGAAGCGTCAACGTTTGCTGGAAGGTAAGTACGTTGATTGCTGCTTGTTTGAATGTCTCCAAAACCTGCGGTTACCCAAGCTTTTGTGGTGTCGTTTTGGATTTGGATCCAGTATTTTTGGGTTCCAACTGTTGATGGCAAGTTAAGGTAAATTGTAGAGTTAGCATCGTCACGGTTTGCTTGTAGAATCATGGTGTTTCCTTGAGCGGCTACGTACTCGGCAAGGTTGGTTAATTGCTGCTTGTCAGCGTCGTTTTTTATGTCAAGTGTTGAAACGCCGCATACAGTGATGATTACTGTTCCAATTATTACTGAGGCAAACAGTACGTAAATGTAGGAGGGCACTATGGACGGCATTAGCGTAGGCACCTCGCTATTTGCATGTTTGACTCTACCAGTTGAATATTGATGATTGCGCCGGATGCGGTGGTTTCTATTGGAATGGTAACTTGCCCTGTATTTCCGTCCAATGTTGCAGTTAAAGTTAGGTTTTGAACCGTGGAATCCACAGTGTAAGTGGTTGTTGTGATTTGGGTGTTAAGGCAGGTTGCTTTTATGGGGAGTTTTCCGTATAAGCCAAATTCTTGTGAAGCATTCAAGTTAACTATGTAGACGCGGATGTTGTTTACGGTTTTATCTGCCTCTAACCCTGCAGTGACATATGACACGGTTGGCCGATATCGCAGTTGAATTTCTGGATGCGACTCGCCGTTTACGATTCCAAGCTGGGTAAGGACAGAACCTGTTTGATTTGCAATCGACCTGCCATCACCGATGAGGTAAACCCCTGTTTCAGCTGACCCGCTGTAGGGTAACTCGTAGGTTACTTGCCCCACCGTTTCATTAAAAAGCACACTTGAAATGCCTAGGCCCGAAACCGCTACTGTCAGAATGTTGCTGTTTGGTTGAACGTTGAGTTTTCCGCCTGAATCGCTGAATTCAAAAGTGCATGCTGAACCGGGCTGCCAAAGAATGGGAACGATGTCTTGGCTGAAGCTTTGCAGTTCCTGTTTAGCCGTGGAAACCTTTAGCATTTCAGTGCGGCTGTCAACTTTTTCCACCGCAAAATAATACGTTACCGATATCATGCAAAGCATGGAAACGAAAAGGATCAGAAAAGTCACAGGAACAGCCAGCGCCTTTGTTGAGCGCCAGAATTTTTTAAGTGACCTGCCATTTAGTTTCATTTCTGATCCAATCCCTATTCCTTGCTTGATTGGTTCTTATGGTATGGATTTTGGATTATGATTGTTTGTGTGTAGCAACCATACTGTACAACTCCTGTTTGTACGGCAAAAAACTCAAGAATCAATATTTGCAAAATAAAATACAACTAACTTGGTTAAAGTTAAAAAGAAAGTGGGGGGGGTTATCCCTATTTATTTACGTTTAAACGTATGCTTGTACGTTAGTTTCTTTATAGTACATCGCTTGGCTTGTAAAGACCGTGATTGCAACTGTTAAACCAATGTCGTTAATAGTGATGCTGTCAGGGCTTGCAATGTAGACGATCAATGTTTGACCAGATGGCAAAGTTATATCAGTTGATGCGGGATCAATTGTTATAGTTCCGTCGCCTAGAGATGTAAGGTCACCATCAGCCAGAGTTTCTACTGGATCTGCGGCAGGATCATATACCAGGAATGGCAAGTCTTCAGAGATTGATTGCGTTGTTGTAGTGTAATAGACCATCTGTGTTGCGCCTGCCCAGGCAACTTCTTGACCTCTGACTGTTAGTTTGTCGATGACTACGTCTCTACCGCCAGTGTTGACGACCATTATGGCTGCTTGGGACACGCCATTTTCTCCATCATACCATACATGTTGTTTGGTAAGGTGTAAGCTTTCTTCTTGTACGCGTGTGCTAGTAACGTTGATAGCAAAGTAAGTAACGACACCTGCAAGAAGCACTGAAACAACGAGTATAATTAGGGTTGTAACGACCGTACTTAAAGCCAAACGATTTCTTAGTATATTTCTCATTTTAAGTCACTTTGAAAAATCATACGACAGTTTGAGATATGATAATTTGTGCGTAAAAAAATCTACAACAAAAGCAGGGTTAGATTAGGGCAAATAGGCGAGTCTGAAATAAAACCAAGCGAAAAATTGAATAAAAAGAAAGTGGGGGGGTTATCCCTATTTATTTACGTTTAAACGTATGCTTGTACGTTAGTTTCTTTATAGTACATCGCTTGGCTTGTAAAGACCGTGATTGCAACTGTTAAACCAATGTCGTTAATAGTGATGCTGTCAGGGCTTGCAATGTAGACGATCAATGTTTGACCAGATGGCAAAGTTATATCAGTTGATGCGGGATCAATTGTTATAGTTCCGTCGCCTAGAGATGTAAGGTCACCATCAGCCAGAGTTTCTACTGGATCTGCGGCAGGATCATATACCAGGAATGGCAAGTCTTCAGAGATTGATTGCGTTGTTGTAGTGTAATAGACCATCTGTGTTGCGCCTGCCCAGGCAACTTCTTGACCTCTGACTGTTAGTTTGTCGATGACTACGTCTCTACCGCCAGTGTTGACGACCATTATGGCTGCTTGGGACACGCCATTTTCTCCATCATACCATACATGTTGTTTGGTAAGGTGAAGGTTTTCTTCTTGTACGCGTGTGCTAGTAACGTTGATAGCAAAGTAAGTAACGACACCTGCAAGAAGCACTGAAACAACGAGTATAATTAGGGTTGTAACGACCGTACTTAAAGCCAAACGATTTCTTAGTATATTTCTCATTTTAAGTTCACTTTGAAAAATCATACGCTTTTTTTGGATAAGTTATTGTGTGCGTATTTTTTGTGACAGATAGAGTAAAAAGAGCCATTATGCTGTTGGAGGTCTGTTAAGGGTAAAGTGGCGGTTACTTGTTTGCGTATATTTTGAGCTGCTACGTTTTGTCTTTGACTGTTAATTTGTCAATAATTCTTAAGAGCAGTTTCAAGCAACTTAGCGCTTCTATTGCAGGTGAATAAATGAACAAACCAAATATAACTAAGAAACATAAAGCACCATTGACAATTCTGTTGGTAGGCTTAATCTGCCTGTCGATGTGTGCATTTATAAGACCTGAACCTACGTCTGCTGCCGATTCAGACACAAACTATTATGTAAACACAATAACAGGCGGCGTTTCTACTACCACACATAATACCGTAAGAGCACTTGGTTTATGGTGGTTTTTCTTTAGTAATGATGGACCTAAATATACCTCTTCAGCAGATGGTGAACACTGGGCTACCCCCACATCATACAGTGATGTTCTAAACGGTTCTGCCAGCACGGCATCTGTAACAGTTCAGGGCTCAAAAGTAATGATTGCTTACATAAAGAGTAACGAGGGATACTATACTATCTTTGGAAACATGAGTGCTGATGGCTCTATCGCGTGGGGTTCACCCAATACTCTACAAACAGGCATGACAACCAACTCAGCTATTCAAGCAACCGTGACATCTAACTACCTATGGTTTGTAACTTACACTTATAACAACAGGGCGTACTATACTGCCGATTATGGAATTGACGACTCTTGGAATACAGTAGCTAATAGTACACTTCACTCAACTTCTACGTCATCACAAAAACAATTCCCTATAGCATTAGATAATGGCGATATTGGAGTATTCTATGACAGATCGGGAATTCAACCAAAAGCTGAATACTACAAACAATTTTTCTGTGGTAACTTATCTCTCGGTTCCGAACAGACTGTTTCACTTGAGAACACTGCATACTCTGCTGTAGCGTTTACTTGCTTAAACGGCGTTATCTATTTTGTCTGCCCATATAATGACCAAATGTATATGAGAACCAAAGCTGTTGATAATACTACATGGTCGGTTGGGGAACAAATTTCTTATGATATAGGAGGAACATCGCCAACATGTCCGTTATTGATGTCTGACTCCCTAACCGGAACTCTGTTGCTAGCTTTCTATAATCCAAATGGTGCAGAAAACGCAAATAAAGTCTTCACTATAACGTATCGTGCTGGAGAATGGAGCGGGATTGAATTAATAATAAGTGGATACACTTTGAAGGGCACAAGTACATGGACTCTTTGCATGGCGTCAGATGTAAGTTGCTTAGGTTTCTATTGGCAAACTTCAGCAAACGAGATTTATTTCAAATATTCTGAGTTGGTCACCACTAAAATAAACTATGATCCTACATCGTTTAGTCAATCAAGTACAGAAAATGGCGTGAACTCAACATTTTCGTCCTACTGGTCAACCATCGACTACATAGACACTGACATGCAACTCTCGGGCTACATTCTTGAAACAGATGCGAGCGGTGAAATCGTTAACTCTACATGGACACCCTTTGCCGGTTCAACAAATAACACTTGGGCAAATACCACAGTTTTAATCAACAGGAATCTCGGAGGTACAGTTCACTGGCGATATTACATCAATAGCACCTCTGGAATGTGGGCTGTTATGCCTGAACAAAGCTTTATAGTGCAAGCAACAGTCACTTTCTATTTTAATGAAGGCGGAAAATTACTCTGCAACGGCACATCCATCGAAAACGGCACATCAACAACATGCACATCTCTAACCACGTTACAAATGATAGCGGCACCAATAAACTCTACATACATTTTCCAATCATTTAACTGGACTAACAGCGATGGCTCAACTGACGCAACATTTGACAACTGCTATGACTTTTCAGTGACAAACAAATCAGAATTCTTTGCATACATGGCTATTCCAGAAATTCATTGCCCTTGTTGGTATGAAGGCTATAATGAAGGATATACAAAAGGATTTGCAGATGGCTTTGACGCCGCTCAAAGCTAAAATCAACTCACTACTTTTCTTTTTTTATAATAATTTTTCGTAAGGAAAGCGATTTCTTGAAAAAGAGAACAAAAGAAGGGTGGGGTTGGTTTATTTTTATGTTTATGAGACTGTTGTGTATGCTTGGACGTTGGCTTCGCGGTAGTACATTGCTTGTGCTGTGTAGAGTGTGATGCTGACTGTTAGGCCGATGTCGTTGATGGTGATTGAGTCTGGGTTAATGATGTAGAGGATCATTGTGCTTCCTGATGGAAGGACCAAGTCGTTAGTTGCTACGTTCAGTAGATAGTTAGTTGCACCGAATGCCACGACGTTATCATCAGTTAATGCTGGCGCTTCTGGGTCAACTGGAGCTTCTGGTTCTGCAACGAATGTTCCAACGAATCCCATGTCTGAAGAGATTGGGTCTGTTGTTATTGTGTAGACCACGAATTTGCCGTCGCCGTTTACATCAACATCTTTCCAGGGGCTTTCTTGGCCTCTAACTGCTATTTTGTCAATTACGATGTCTCTGCCACCAGTGTTAACGACCATGAGTGATGCTAAGGAGTATCCTGGGTCGCCTGGTGTTGCTGCCGGGTTGAGCCATATGTGTTGTTTTGTTAAGTGTAAGCTTTCTTCTTGTACTCGTGTGCTTACGACGTTGATGGCGAAGTAGGTTACGACGCTGGCGAGCAGGACTGAGATGACGAGGATGATTAGGGTGGTGACGACTGTGCTGAGTGCGTAGCGGTTTTTGAGTAGTCTGTGGAATGCATTGTAGTTCATTGTATTTATTCACCTCCATGGTGTATTGTGGGGTGATGAGCCCTTTTATTTTGTAATTTTGAGTCTGATTCATTTTTTGTTTTGAGTTGGATTATCTTCATTTCTTTCATCGCCGACTCATCTTTGGAAACACCATTGGTGATTTGCTTATAAATCCCTTCTGTCGTACGATTCAAGATTCAAATCTAGTGCTAAAAATATATCTTACGAATCAATATACTAAATGTCGAAAACAAACTTCGAAACCATTCGAACACCCCAATATAATCGAAAAAGCAGTTTTAACCTTTGTCTGTAAAGCAACCTACACACAACAAAACCGACACTCAACCCCAACAGGCATCAACAATACATGTTAAAAACTCCATCGTTTTTAGCCAAATTTATACTAAAAGCTGATAAACCCCCTTTCAACTACAGTTAATTTACACTGCTTTAGAGGGACCAAACATAGGCTGCGGCATATTTGGTGTAAAAAATTATAATAATCAACCAGTCTTCCCATACGTTTACTGGGGACTTCGAGCACAAAACCATCGAGGCCACCAATCACACGGCTTTTTAACCTACAACAAAGGCCAATTTTACAGTTACAAAAACCTAGACCTTGTACCAAAAATCAAAACAAGCGCCATCAACGAATGGTTCGGAAGACTACCCGGTTCAATCGGAATAGGAAACGTCCGCTACACAACCTCAGGAAAATGCGACGAATCCTCGATAATTCAAGGAACACAACCCGTCACAGGCTCCACAGACAAAATAAAGCTTGCATTATCATTCAACGGCAACATTGTAAGCACCCAAGAATTAAAAGAAGAAATGTATAACAATTTTGAAAACTTCATTTACAACTGCGACTCAGACATTGTCTGCCACAAACTGCTCCTCGGCTTTAAAGAAGGCAAAGACCTTGCAGGCGCCGTCCGAGGAGTAATGGAAAGTTTAGATGGAGCATTCTCAGTAACAGGCATACTTGAAGACGGAACCTTTTTCGCTTTCAAAGACCCTCACGGCATAAAACCCCTCTGCGCCGGGCACAGTCACGACCATCAAACCGTAGCTTTTTCGTCAGAAACAGTCAGCCTCGACATGAACAGTCTTGAACGTGACTTCGAATTAAACCCGGGCGAACTGGTAATTGCCACAAAGGACGGTTTTATCCGCCAGCAAATCATTGAAAAGCCTAAACACGCTTTTTGCGCTTTCGAATACGCCTATTTTGCGAGACCCGACTCACGGTTCAACGGCAAATACGTGTACGAAATCCGAGAACAATTCGGAAGAAACATTGTACACGAAAACCCCGACATCGTAAAAGAATGCGACATTATCATGTCGGTACCTGAAACCGGTGATGACCCAGCAATGGGAGTTCATGAAGCTTCAGGCTTGCGGTGGGAACGCGCTTCAAGGAGGCACCGCTACGTTACTGAACGAGCATTTATCTTGCTTAATAATGAACGGTTTTCAACTATTGACAAGAAAATTAACATTTTAGGTTCAAAAGTTGCAGGCAAAAACGTGATCATCTGTGAAGACAGCATTGTCCGCGGAGACACCACCAAAGTCATCATTGACAAACTACGCAAGTCAGGCGCCAAAAAAGTGTACGTTTTCGTAACTTTCCCAAGAATCATTGGACCATGCTTCTACGGCATCGACATGTCCACTTACGGACAACTTGTCGGCTCCAGAAACGGATCTGCCGAAATCGCCAAAATCATTGGCGCAGACGACGTATGCTACCAATCCATTGACAAACTTATAGAAGCCACTGGGCAAACACATGAGCAACTTTGCTTGGCTTGTGTAACAGGCAAGTACCCGACGCCTTTGGCTCAAAAAATGGCTGACGAGATGAAAAAGAGATTCTTTGAAGGTTACGAGGAGAAAAACCGCATCTACGAAGCCGAAGAAGCCACAAGCAGCAAAAAAACAAATTAAGCTCCCCCTTAATCTTTCGTATCAAGCAGACGGTGTCTTTGGATGGAAACAGTAGGCGTATTGATTGTTTCGTACGGTGCACGAGAAGCCGCCATGGTTGATGCACTTGCAAGAAGCCAAAACTATAAGGTGGAATTCTACATTGCTGATAAGCAGCTTAACCCGTTCAATGCAGAGCATGCCACAAAGCATGTTGTTATCCCCAGCCTAAACATTTTAGACATATGCAGGTTTGCTCAGTCTTACAAAGACAAACTCGACTTTGCCATTGTAGGTTCAGAAAAACCAATAATTGACGGACTGCGAGACCTTCTTGAAGCAGAAACGGGCATTCCGGTTGTTTGCCCCAAAAAAGCTTACGCAATCGAAGAAAGCAAAGTTAAACAGCGACTGCTATTTGAGGAAATCGCTCCTGAAGCTAACCCACGGTTCAAAATTTTTGACCCCAAAGACTACCAAGATACAGCCTCTGTTAAGGCGGATGTTTACAAGTGGCTTGATCAACTGGACAATCAAGCCGTAGTTAAACCTGACAAGCCTGCTGCGGGAAAAGGCGTAGGCGTCTGGGGCGACCATTTCGAAAGCCGTGAAGAACTGTTTGAACATTTCATGTCCAACTTCCAATACAGTTCAGTTATCATTGAAGAGAAAGTGCCCGGCGAAGAATCCAGCTGCATGGCTTTTTGTGATGGAAAACACTTCACCCCCTTGCCTGACACACGAGATTATAAACGCGCTTTTGACGATGACCGCGGACCAAACACGGGCGGCATGGGCTCCTACAAGGATGTTGGCGATAAACTGCCATTTTTAACAGAGGCTGAGCATGAAAACGCGATTGCTTTGGCAAACAAAGTATTTAACGGTTGGAGCAAACAAATAAACGACTCAACTGCACTGCGTGGAGTACCTTTATACTTGGCTTTTATGCATACTGGACAGGGCATAAAAATTTTGGAAATCAACAGTCGCCCCGGTGACCCTGAAAGCATCAACTTGTTCCCGATAATCAAGGATGATTTTGTCGATGTATGCTACAAAATGATTGAAGGCAACTTGGGAAGTGTCGGATTAGAGAAGGCATCTACCGTTTTAACCTACAAAGTACCGCCAGATTACGGCGGATACATGAACATTTACCCCGACAACGTGGCTAAATCCGACATTAACACTCCAGTTGACCTGTCTAAAGTTTACGAGTTAGCTAAAAAGTACGGCGGCAAAATGCGTATTTACCCTGGTTCAATGGAGCTTCGAAACGGCAAAAACTATGCCCTCAAATCCCGCGCCATCGGCATCTTAGGCATCGGTAACAGCATCGAGGAAGCCCGCCTCATAAGTCAAGAAGGTGCCAGAGCAATCAACGGCGGAGGCTTATGGAACCGAACAGACATCGCAACCCAGCAGCACATCGCCAGAAGCATCAATCACATGGAGCAGTTGAGGAACAAAGCGTGAAGGGCATCTTTGTTTCAGACTGCGAAGGCCCAATCTCAAAAAACGATAACGCATACGAGCTAGCTACCCATTTTATTGCGAACGGCGACAGCCTTTTCTGTAATGTAAGCAGGTACGATGACGTTTTAGCGGACGTTTTTAAAAAAACGGGCTACTGTGCAGGCGGCACTTTGCGGTTGATTTTGCCGTTTTTGAAGGCTTACGACGTAACCGACCGCCAAATGGAAGAGTTTTCAGCTGAAAACATCATTTTAATCGCTGACACCAAAGCGACACTTAAGCATGTACAAGCCATCACTGACACCTACATAGTCAGCACCAGCTATGAACATTACATTAAAGCGCTCTGCAAAGCAGTCAATTTTCCGTACAAAAACACTTACTGCACCAAAGCCAGCTTAGACAAGGCGGCCATCACGGTCCAAGAAAAAGACCGTCTAAAGGAAATGGCGCAAGAAATTAGCCAAATGCCACTGATTGAGATTCCAGCAAACGCCAAATGTCTCACTGATTTCTCAGCAAAAGACCAAGGGTTAATCAGGCGGTTGGAGGAAATTTTTTGGATTGAAATTCCGCAGTTGTCTGTTGGAAAAATTTTTGGTGAGGTTGTAACTGTTGGTGGGGAACAGAAGGCAGAGTCTATTCGTGATGTGGTTAAACGGCTAAATGAACCGTTAGAGAAGGTGATGTATGTTGGCGACAGCATCACTGACGTAGAAGCTTTCAGGCTGGTGCGGGAAAATGGAGGTTTGGCAGTGTCGTTTAATGGTAACAGTTACGCTGTGAGGAACACTGACGTTGCAGTAGTGTCGGAAAGCAATCTTGTAACGGCTGTACTCGCCGACATATTCTGTCGATTAGGCAGAAATGAAGCATTAAAAGCGGTGAAAGCGTGGAGCCAAACCGCGTTGGAAGCCGTAGGCGTAAATGCAGAGTTGGTTCGTCAAGTGTTTGAGTTTTCAAATGTGTTGCCGAAGGTTCAAATAGTTACAAGCGAAAATATGAATTCAATAGTTACGGAAAGCAGCGAATTCCGCAAAAAAGTTCGCGGCGTAGCTATTGGGAAACTTGGATAAAATGAAACACAAAGTAACTATTGATGACACTTTTGTTGAAGCGTTCGCTGGAATTTTTAGCCGCGTAATCGTCACTGCAGACGACATGGAAACCTTAACAGCGGCAGCAAACGATTCAACAGCCACCCCTTCAGTTGTAATCGGCAGAACCGAAGGCGGCGTAGAACGCTACCTCACCGAAAAAGAAACCCCCGACGGCAGAGTAGGCGCTATTTTGCAGTTTTGGGGAGAACTTAACGAGAAAAAGGGCTTTGAGAAGTGCCTTGAAAAGTTTGAAAAAGAGCTTTCCTACAAGATAAGGCAAGATATTTTAGTTAAACCGTTTACTGCCGTTTTTGATGCCTTGCCGGAAGCGGAGGGCAAAATGGACATGATGCCACGTGTTGGTCATTGCGGCGATGGTTATGAATGGGTGGAGCAGCGATACGGCAGGGAAGTTATTGTTGTGCCTTTGATGGTTCCAGACTTTATAATCGAACATTATATCGGTTACTCAAGGGGCATTATGGGCGGTAACTTTTGGGTCATGTGCACTACAAAACAGGCGCTAAAAGTGGCAGGCAAAAAATCATTGGCAGCTATGCACACCGTGCCCGGCATCGTTACAAGCTTTGATGTTTGCTCAGCAGGCTCCAAACCCGAAACCAACTTCCCCGAAATAGGTCCCACAACAAACCATGTTTACTGTCCCTCGCTTAAAGCAAGACTGGGCAAAGAATCACTCGTGCCAGAAGGAGTAAACTACATTGCTGAACTGGTCATTGATGGAATAAACTTAGATGCGATGAAAAAAGCCCTCAAGTCAGGCATCGAATCCGTCCTTGGCATCGAAGGCGTAGTACGCGTCAGCGCAGGCAATTACGGCGGCAAACTGGGGCAATACAAAATTCCGTTTAGTGAGTTGGGTTTAAATGAGTAAGCTTGACGTAATTGGTTTTGGCGCCCTAAACGTTGACTCGCTGCTTAAAGTGGACCGAATTGCGGGACCAGAAGAAGAAAGCTTCATCGAAAGCTACATTGAAGCGTGCGGTGGTTCAGCGGCAAACACTATGGTTGGCTTGGCAAGGCTTGGCCGTAAAGTGGGTTTTATCGGGAAAGTCGCCGACGACCATGAAGGGCAACTGCAGGTTGACTGCTTTACCAGTGAAGGAGTTGATGTTAATGGCATTATTCATGCTAAAAAGGGCAAAAGCGGTGCTTGCCTTGGTTTTGTGGACAAGAAAGGAGCAAGAGCCCTTTACATTAATCCAGGTGAAAATGACACTTTAGAGTCACGTGAAATCAACCTTGAATACGTTGCCCAAACCAAGTTCCTGCACATGTCCTCTTTTGTTGGGGAGAGACCTTTTCGTGCGCAGAAGAAACTGGCTGGAATGCTCCCTGATTCGATTAAATTGAGTTTTGACCCCGGCGCGTTGTATGCCCAGAAAGGTTTCGCAGCTATAGAGCCGCTGATTAGAAGTTCTTACGTGTTTATGCCTAACTCTTTGGAACTTGAACAGTTAACTGGCGAGTCTGACTACCGCAAAGGTGCACAAGTCATTTTGGATATGGGCGTCAAAATTGTTGTAGTCAAACTTGGCGTTAAAGGCTGCTACGTAACCGACGGACAAGAGCAACTTACAGTGGACCCGTTCCCAGTAAAAGCAGTAGACACCACAGGCGCAGGCGACGCCTTCAACGCAGGCTTCCTCCATGGCCTTTTAGACAACAAAAACAACCTTTACGAATGCGGCAGGCTAGGCAATTTTGTGGCTTCAAGAAGCGTCACAGCAATGGGCGCCCGAGCAGGCTTACCGTATCAGAAAGACTTAGCTTCAATATACTAAATTGAAGTTAAACCCATTTTTTACCATCATAATTGGAGCCTATTAGAAACTCTATGCAGAAACCTATAGGGGTAGGCGGAAATCACTAAGGGGGGTAGGTGCTATTGACGGAAAAACGGCACATTAGTATGTTGAAATTTTGGGGTTTAGGCGCTGATTTTAGGTGGGGGACGAACACGTCTGCCCATTTTTATGCGGAGTGCGACGCGGTAGAGTTTACGCAGGGATTTTACCAGTTGTTCAACAGTTGAAGCTGAAGAGTAAATCAAGGGTATCTGCTCGTACTCTGCAAGTTTTATGGCTTCCTCGTCTGGCTGTGTTTTATGGAATACTACGGCGCGGGGTTTGAGGCTGCAGACGCGAACAATCATCATTGGCAAGGTTCCAGATTCCACGTTAGTAAAGATTAACGCCCGCTCGGTGGAGGCGCCAAAAAGCTGCATGTACTCGGAACCAGAAAGAGCTTCAACAGCACGTTTACCATCCACTACCGTGTAACCGTTGATTTCTCTGACAGATTTTTCCTTTGCAGCAACAACTACCCCGTTAATTGCCCTGCAAAGGTACTCCACGCGAACTGGAATAGGAAATTCTCTAAGATCAATAATTGCCATGCTTGGAGAGCTTGTTAGTTTAGCAAATTCACGTAGAAACCTGCTGCCCTTCGATTCGTCAATCTGTAGCAACGCTAAAACGAAGCGGCGAATAAATTTTGCTCCTGGACTTTTTCGGCGTCCGCTCTCGTAGTCGCTGACAACTGAGGAGGACAAGTTCATGACTTCTGAGAGGCTAAGTTGAGAAACCGCGAAAAGTTCACGCCATTTCCTCATTGTGGCACCTGGTCTTCCGGAAAGAATGATTTCGCCGGCGATTCTTCTTGCTAAAACTTCGCGAGTGCTAGGTGAGACAGACATGGAGGGACCCTCTTTTTGGGGTTTATCTTGTTTCTTTAAACAAGTATAAAGCCATAACGTTTTAGGCGGTTGGTGAATTAAAATTTTTTGAAATTCAACTAAAGAATTGTTTTTTATCAAAAAAATAATATTTTAGGGTTAAGCGAGTCATTTTATTCCAGATAGCCCAACGAGTTTTTGAATTGCGTTTATAAGCAAGTTCCAACATAATGGCTGTAACGGGCTGTCAAAGAATATCGACAGAACGATAACTACAACAAAGTGAAAGAAAATGACAGAAAAACAACAAGACGTTATATTCGTTGGAAACAAACCTCCAATGAGCTATGTTCTAGCTATCATCACGGCATTCTCTTCAGGAACCGCAAAAGAAATAACCCTGAAAGCTCGAGGCCAAGCAATCACCACCGCTGTTGACGTTGCAGAAATCACAAGAAGCCGCTTCATCAAAGAACTCAAAGTAACCAAGATTGCAATCGGAACAGCCGAGATGCCGCCAAGAGAAGGCGAGAACAAGTCCAGAATGGTTTCCACAATAGAGATAACTCTATCAAAATAAACCATTCAAACATCAAATCAAAAAGAGAGTTCAAATTTAACTCTCAACTATTTTTTACAATTAAAAGTCATTTTTTGAGTTTATCCTCGATTTTAGCTACGACTTGAATGAAAATTTTTGAAGCCTCAGATTCAGGGTAAGAAATAACAAATGGTAACCCCTTATCTGCGTCAACACCTATTTTAGGGTCAATCGGTATGCTTCCAAGAAAATCAACACCCATATCTTGAGCCATTTTTGTTCCGCCGCCAGACTGGAAAATTTCTGTTTTCTCGCCACAATGCGGACAAATAAAGCCGCTCATGTTTTCCACAACCCCCAACACTGGCATGTTCAGGTTTTCGGCGAAAGTGATAGCTTTCTTTACGATTTCGCTTGAAAGAACCGAAGGCATCGTAACGATGATTACGCCATCCATTTCAGGCAACAGTTGCGCCACACTTAATGGTTCATCACCTGTTCCAGGCGGCAAATCAATAAGCAAATAATCCAGTTCACCCCACAAAACATCAGTAAGAAACTGTTTGATAGCTTTCATTTTTAGGGGTCCACGCCAAATCGCTGGGGTTTGGCCGGGTAAGAAAAAGTCAATAGACATAACTTTAATGCCTAATGGGCCTTCAACGGGGAAAGCGCCTGCAATGTTAGATTTAACCTGTTTTCCAACCACACCGTACAATCTTGGAATGCTTGGACCGTGAATGTCAGCGTCCAAAACGCCAACACGGTAGCCTTCTTTAGCCAACGCGGCGCCCAAGTTAGCGGTTACGGTGCTTTTGCCCACTCCGCCTTTGCCGCTTATTACGGCGATTTTATGTTTGATATGACTCATGTTTTCTTTGAGCTGTTGCTGTTCAGCAGCTTCTTGTTGACGGTAAGCTTCAAGTTGAGCACGGTTTTGCTCTAATCTGCTACTCATTAAAACACTAATCCTAAAGGGTATGTTTAGGGTTGATTGTTAGAGTAAACTAAAATAGTTTATGGTAAAATATTACCTAAACGTCAAGTCTTGTTTTTGAAGGGAACCATTATGGCTGTTAATCTTAAAGACATCCAAAAAGCACAGGATGCAATAAAGCCGTATGCAAAACGCACGCCGCTAAAAAAATCAGAATTTCTAAGCACCTTAACCAGCGCCAACGTGTATCTTAAACTGGAAAACCAGCAAGTCACCAACTCATTTAAAATTCGAGGAGTAATGAACCTAATGCTGCATTTAACGCCTGAACAGAAAAAACAAGGCGTAATCACAGCATCGGCGGGCAATCACGGGCAAGCGTTGGCTTTTGGGGCTCAAAAAATGGGTTTTTCAGCCAAAGTTGTTGTTCCCGCCAACACGCCCAAGGTAAAAGTTGATGGGATTAAGAAGTTTGGGGTTGACTTGCTTTTGTTTGGTGGCTCTTACGCTGAAGCAGAAAAGAAAGCCAAAGAATTAGCCAAGGCAGAGGGTCGCTTGTATGTTTCTCCGTATAATCACCCGTATCTTGTGGCTGGGCACGGTACAGCGGGGCTTGAGATTCTCTTCGAACTGCCAGATGTTGACGTTGTCCTTGTTCCGGTTGGGGGCGGCGGATTAATCGCGGGCGTAAGCACTGCCATAAAAAACCTTAAACCGAACATAAAAGTCGTCGGCGTGCAGTCTGAAGCTACACCGATAATGTATGAATCCCTAAAAATGGGTCAGATTGTTCCAGCACACCGTCATAAACCAAACACTATCGCGGAGGGCTTAGCTGGCAGCATAGAAGAAGGTTCAATCACGTTTACAATAGCCCAAAAATATGTTGATGAAGTAGTGCTCGTTAAAGAAGAAACCATAAGCAGGGCTGTTTACTTGCTTTGTGAAAATGACCAGCAGAAAGTTGAAGGTTCAGGCGCTGCAGGCGTCGCGTTGCTGCTTGAAAAACCTGAACTGTTTAAAGGTTTAACGGTTGCCGTTTTGGTGTCAGGCGGAAACATTGACGACTCACGACTTGACGGAATATATGATGCAGAAGAAAAAACGGTTTAACCCTGTTTGTAACCGATTTTTCTCAGAAACACACGCCTCTCCAAAATGTCCTGCTCAGCCTCTATACCCTTGCTCTTAAAACCGTCTACAACACCAATTATGCCTCTGCCCTGCTCAGTTTCAGCAATCAGGACTTGGAGGGGATTGGCGGTTGCAGCGTAAACGGTGCAGACTTCGGGGACTTTTTTGATTTTGTCAAGAACGTTTAGTGGGTAAGCGTTTTTAATGAAAATGATAAAGCTGTGTCCACAAGCGATTTCAAAAGCCTTCTCTGCAGCCAGCCTTCGCAGTTCTTCATCGTTGCCTTCATGGCGTACAAGGCAGGGACCTGAGCTTTCACAAAAGCCAAGCCCGAACTTGATTTGTGGAACAGAATTAACGAGGGCTTCGTAAAGGTCTTCGGCGGTTTTTATAAAATGTGCCATACCAAGGATTGTGTTGCAGTCTTTTGGAGGGTCAACTTTTACTGTTTTGAAATCCAAGTTTATCGCCAAATATTCTTGTCGTGTTTAAGGTTTTAAGATTAACGTTTCTTTAAGAAACAGTTTAACTTTGAATTTTTCTGTTTTTTCTGGTGTTAGATTCGTTTTATGATAAATCTTATATGGCACATACAACAGTCCAGTAATGCGATGTGCAAACAACACTGTTTTGCACCATAAACGTGTAGAAGGAGTTGAAAGTAGTGTCCGAGAAAGAAATGTACAAGGCAACATGCTCTGAATGTGGTCAAGAATGTGAAGTTCCATTCAAACCAGACCCAAACAGGCCAGTTTACTGCCGTGAATGCTGGTCCAAAAAACGTCCAGCAAGACCACGCAGATACTAAGCTTTCAA
Source organism: Bathyarchaeia archaeon (assembly GCA_042296865.1). Taxonomy (GTDB): domain Archaea; phylum Thermoproteota; class Bathyarchaeia; order Bathyarchaeales; family Bathycorpusculaceae; genus Bathycorpusculum. The sequence goes on from CP170178.1 coordinate 1,960,250, forward strand.
AGCTTTAGTTTGCCTAATTCCAAATTATTCTTTATTTTTTCATGTTTTAACCAAACGGTTTTTTTAGTTGATTAACATGTGTGACTGTGCAAAACCTAAATATGGCTGGAAACCAATGTTTCTCAGCACGCACAGGTCAAGGGCCGATAGTTCAGCTGGTATGAACGCTTGACTTGCACTCAAGAGGTCGGGGGTTCAAATCCCCCTCGGTCCACTTTAACAAACTTTTCACTGATTCTGGCTATTTACGTTTTGAAAGAATTATTGACGCCAAAAACGCAGACAAACGCATATTTTATAATTGACTGTTTTGCATACGAGTTTTCAGGGGAGCGAGGCAGTACATAGCCCAGCCCATATTTTGAGTTTGGAACTGCAAATAATCATCCTGGTCAGCACGGAAGAAATTGAAAACCTGCATATAATCAGGGTGACTGGGATTTTCTTTTAGCCAACGTATCAAGCCATACCAACTATCCGAAACGTACCTGTCCCAGTCATCACGGCTGGAACGAATGATATACTCGAGTTCAAAGCCTTCGTTTCGGCTAAACTGGGCCAGTTCTGGTTCCGTGTGGGTACTTGTCTGTTTCTGAGCATATTGCGGATGCACCTGATTGCTTAGCCAGTGAGTTTCACCGATGCCGAGGCGTCCATCATGATGAATTGCCCGCTTCATCGCCTGAATTGTCTGCTGGAAGCCGCCAAAAGCAAAAGTTGCCCCAATACATGTTGCGGCATCGAAAGCTCCCTCTTCGAACGCGTAGTCAGATACGGGGGAGCATACGATTTCAATTTGCCCCAATAACCCTTTCTTGGCTAGCTTATCTCTGGCTCGGTCGCAGAAATCCTTGGATATATCTATGCCGATACCGGTGATGTCGAATTTTTCAGCCCAAAGAGTGAGAGGTACGGCGCAACCGCAACCAAAATCGATAACTCGACTACCTTTTTTCAACTTGAGTAGTTTGCCGAGTTGAATGATTTTTTCAGTCGTAGTAGGGTCAAGTATCTCCATGTACCTGTGTGAGATACTCATAAGGTCAAAAAAGTCCATGAGTCAATCAACCGTCTAAGCATCACTTATGATATTAACATTATGGCGATAAAGGATCAAGTGGTTCTTTTTTGCCGCCAAGAAAGGGGTTTCACGGGTGATTCTCCAACTGCGGTAAAGAATCAAATCGCCCTAGTTTACTGTAATTTATTTTTTAATTGTCTTTTTGTATTCGAGCGGTCTAATAATTGTGAACTGTTTAAACTTCTTCCAGTCCCCAGCGTCTTCAGTTACAATTTTATCTAAACCCTTAAGACACATACATGCGGCATGCACCGAATCGTAACCAACACCTGACTCACCCGTCAACTTGGCAGCTTCCTGCATAACTTGCTCATCAACAACTAGCATGTTTATGGGCAAAGAAAAAAAGGCTTGTAACGCCAACCCCGCCTTTTGCGGATTAATGCGAGATAATGCCCCAAGAAGCTCAATGGGCACTAAAAAGCTGCAGTACGCCTTTATTTTTTGGTTTTGAATGTCGTCAACGATTTGTTTGCAGGATTCACCGTAAACTGGGTGGGCTAAAGCTGAGTAAATGAAAATGTTTGTGCCGATGTAGTAATTCAATTTTCGTCTGCCCTTTTGGTTTTTCTGGCTTCAAGAGATGGCTGGGCTTCTTCTAATGATTCCTCAACTAGCTTTACCGCGTCAACATCTAACGGTTTCCCAAAAAGGCACCATAAAGTGTCAGATGGGTTAGAAACTCGTTTAGGCGCCTCCATTATGATACGGTTGTTCTCTGATTTCACCAAAAGTTTATCACCTATTTTTACGCCCAGTTCAGCGCGTACGCTTTCAGGGATAGTGACTTGGTATTTTCGGGTAACTTTTACCTCGTCCTTCAAGAAGCAAACCTTCATTTTATGGTAGTGCAAGAGTAGTACTTAATAATATCTGAAAAACTAACACTTAACTTTGAAAACAGCAACTACCTATCTTCCACAGGGTCAAGTAGGTCAGCTTTTTTTAATTTGCTGATTTTAACGGGCTTTTTACCATAAAATTCCTTATATGGGTGTTTTGGTTGTGGTTTTCTTTAGGGCGGAAAAAAGTTCCAATGGGCCATGCTAGTGCCCGATTTGCATTGTGCTGTTCTGTGCTGCTTTTGCTTTTCTGTTGCTTTACTTTTTAAACCAACCTATTAGGATACAAATAGCAGTTCTATGCAAAAACCTATAGGGGGTAGGTAAAAAATAGAGCCTCCCCCTCAACTTCTGCAGCCTTTCAAAAGCGTCTTTTGGAGAAATGCAGTTTTTTCTTAAGGGGGGTAGGTCTGTATTGGTTGAAAACCTGCTCATTAACATGTTAAAAAACGTCCCTAAACGCCAAAGCGCCAAATTTTTCTAAGGGGGAGTATCCTGTAATGGCGCAAAAACCTTTCAGTGTATGTTGAAATTTTGTGGGGTGCCCCCCGGAAAAAGTGTGGGGTTTACTGTTTTTGGGTTAGGTTGCTGATGATGCTTTCGAAGATGAGTTTGCCGTCGCCGTATTGTGTCATGTGGGTTTTGCTTGTCCAATCGGGTTCTTGCCACCAGTACATTGCGCGTTCAGGATGCGGCATTAAACCAAAAATCGTGCCTTCTTTGTTGCAGATGCCAGCGATGTCATGAAATGCGCCATTGGGGTTGGTTGGGTAAGCGCCGTTTGCGGCTACGCCGTTTTCGTCGCAGTAACGGAAAACCAGCATATCATTGTCGATGAGTTGCTGAAGCATTTGCTGCTCTTTCTCTACGGGGAACAGGAAGCGGCCTTCGCCGTGTGCAATTGGGATTTTGAGGATTTTGCCCTCGGGGATTTTGTTTGTGAAAAGGCATTTGCCGCGGTTTTCGTTTTTTAGGTAAATCCATTCGCATTTGAAGCCTTGAGGTTCATTTGTAGTTAAAGTTGCTTCGGGATATGGGCTGGTGCCTTCAAAACCGGGCAGCAAACCGTATTCAACAAGAATTTGGAACCCGTTACAGATGCCAAGAATCGGGCGACCTTCATCCACAAACCATTCCATCGATTTACCCAACTTAGCACTAAGCGACCTCGCGAAGATTACGCCTGAACGCACATAGTCACCAAAAGAAAACCCGCCCGGAAAAACCAGCATGCTATAATCCAGCAAGTTACCGTTTTTAACCAATTCATTAACGTGCTTAACTTCCGCTTGCACACCAAGCTCATGAAACGCCCGTGCAGTTTCAGCATCACAGTTAGTCCCACCAGCACGCATAACACAAACTTTGATTTCTTCAGTCTTCACTTCTTACGCCTCCGACAAAGTTTTCTTCCAAGCAGCACGCAGCTCTGACAATTCAGCATCAACAACCAGTTTTTCATCCAAACCGTGAATCCGCAACCGTTCAACATCTGAAACTTCACCAACCAAGGCACAACTGTTACGCATTAAACCTTCAAAGTCAACTTGGTCTTTTGGTGAAACCTCAATTAAGAAGCGGCTGTTAGATTCCGAAAACAACATAAAATCGTTCCGTGCAACGCCCTTGTTGGGTACAGCTTTAAGGTCAATTTCCATACCCACGCCGCCTGCAAACGCCATTTCAGATGCCGCCACCGCCAAGCCGCCTTCAGAGAGGTCGTGACAGGATTTTACCATACCATAACCAAACGCTTTTGTGAGGTTGTAGTAGGCTTTGCGTGCTTTAGACATGTGTAGTTTGGGGACACTTGCGCCGAGGTAACCGTTTAGTCTGTAGTATTCAGAGCCGCCCAGTTCAGGATAAGTGTCACCGAGAACATAAAGCAGGTTTCCAGGCTCCTTAAGCTCCATCGAAACCGCAGAACGCAAATCTGGAACCACACCAACCGCCGTAATCAGCAGCGTCGGCGTGATTGGACCCAACGGAGACTCGTTGTAGAGGCTGTCTTTACCAGAAATAAACGGCGTCCGAAACGCTTTAGCCACATCATAGCAAGCTTGACAAGCCCGCACCAAAGAGCCCAAACGTTCAGCCTTTTCAGGATTACCCCACGTAAAATTATCCAAAAGCGCAATTCGACGTCCACCCACCGCCAAATTATTTCGAATAGCCTCATCAATAACTGAAGCCGCCATCCAGTAAGCATCAATCTTACCATAATTAGGATTCATACCACACGAAACCGCTAAACCCTTCCACGAATCATCCAACGGTTTTAAAATGGCAGCGTCGTTGGGACCAGCGTATTTACCTTGAAACGGTTTGAGGGTAGTGTTGCCTTTAACTTCATGATCATAAGTGCGTACAACACTTTCTTTGCTGGCAATGTTTGGTGCCCCAAGCAACTGCATCAAAGTTTCATTAAGGTTTGCGGGCTCGGCAAACTCTGGCTCAGACAAGGTAAACCGTTCAAGGGTTGCTTTTTTTGTTGTTGTGCATGGATTAAACAGGAAAGCCATATCTAAATCCGCAACCGTAACGCCTTGATACTTGAGGCATAAACGGCGCTCTTTGGTTAATTGACCAATCGCGGTGGCTTGTATTTCTTCTTGCTCAAAAACCGCCAAGAAAGCTTCCAAGTTTTCAGCTGGAACAGCAAATAGTTGGCGTTCTTGAGATTCTGAAATGTAAATTTCCCATGGAGCAAGACCCGGATACTTCAACGGAACTTTAGAAAGCTCAACGGTTACGCCGCATCCGAAACGTTCTGCCGTTTCACCTACCCCTGAAGATAAGCCGCCGCCGCCAAGGTCAGTAGTTGCAGAACCAAGTTGGCGGTCACGGACAATTATGATTGCACGTTTGAGTTTTTCTTCCTCAATCGGGTCAGCGATTTGTACAGCGGGACGGCTGACTTCTTCTGATTTCTCTGTGAGTTCAGCGGAGGCAAAGGTGACGCCGTGGATGCCGTCTCTGCCTGTTTTTCCGCCTGCCATTACAATGTAGTCGCCGACTTTAGCGTTTTTAGTGTACTTGTTAAGGGGTAAAAGGCCGATGCAGCCGCAGTAAACGGTTACGTTGCCAGTGTAGGATTCGTCGAAGTATATTGCGCCGTTAACGGTTGGGATGCCCATGTTGTTTCCGTAAGCGCTGATGCCCGCGGTGACGCCCATGTAAACATACTTGGGGTGTTTGACGCCTGCGGGGAGCTTGTTGTAATCGTAATCTAGGGGTCCAAAGCCTAAAACGTCCGTGCACGCGATTGGGTCAGCCCATACGCCAAGGATGTCGCGGATTACTCCTCCGACGCCTGTGGCTGCGCCGCCGAACGGTTCCACTGCGGAGGGGTGGTTGTGGGTTTCAACTTTTGCGGCTATGCCGTAGCCTTTGTCAAATTTGACTATGCCGGCGTTGTCTTCAAAAACGCTAAAGCACCATGGCGCATTGATTTCTTTGGTGGCTTTGGCAAGGTAGGTTTTGAAGAGGCTGTTGATTTCTTTGCCGTCGAAGAGGATTTTGCCTTTGAAGGTTTTGTGGCAGCAATGTTCTGACCAGGATTGACTGATGGTTTGTAGTTCTACATCTGATGGGTTACGGTTTTCCAGTTTGAAGTAGGCTTGTACCGTTTTCATTTCGTTAAGGCTTAAGCCTAAAGCTAGTTCGCTGCTTACTTCGATGAGCTCTTTGTCTGTGGCTTTTGCTAATGCTACTTCAACCACTTGGCTTGCCAAGGCGTTTTGGATGTAGAGGTTAGAATTCATTATTGTTCCACTACGGTTACTGTGTAGTTGTCTTTTGTTGGGTTCGCGAGGAGGCGTTTGCTCATTTCTTCGGCTTTAGCTTTAGCCTCAACTGGAGAAGCTGCTTCAAGCGTAACGGTGTAAACTTTGCTTACATCTACTTTTTCGACTTTGTAGCCGAGTTCTTTTAAGAGGTGCGTTGTGGTTTCGCCTTCAGGGTTACTGTGACCCTTTTTTAGGCTTACTTCTATTTTAGCAGCGTATTTCATGAACCTTTAATTGAGAACACAGCAAATTTAAACACTTTCATCACAAAACAATAAACCTCAAGTGCCAAAAACGTTGGTGAAGTATTTTTTTTGATGTTGTTGTTGAAAAGTTGCTATACACAACAACAACTAACTGGTCCAGATTTGGCGTCTGTTTCAAGTTTAGCTGATTTGGGCGGTTGCAGATTGGTTGTGGCGTTTTCTGCATGCAGTTCGGTTTTTGGGTTAGGGTGGACTTACCATAAAAAAACTGAAATTAAGTGCAGAACTTAAATTTTAGCAGGGGACTGCTCGCGAATTTTTCTTGAAATGACCTAATCGCGGATGTCTTTTTAATGTTCTATTATTTTTTGGATTTCTTCTAAATACTCCGCGACTCTTTTTCCCCGCTCATTTAGACTGTACATGGGACCATAGGGGAGTGTTGTTTTCATGGCTATTTCTATGAGTTGATTTTTTTGTGCGTATTTTTTAGCTGAGTAAATGGCACGTTGGCCTGCGGTTGTGCCTTTAATAATGTCTGTTATGTTGCATTTTGGGTGTCGTTTTATGTAGAGTAGGAAGCGTACGATAGCGGTTAATTCATCGAAACACTCAGTTGGGGTGAGTTCTGACATTTTTGGTCTGTTTGCTACTTGCGGCTTGTTGCTTAAGTGGTTTATTACGCATAGCGAAACACATGTATGTATAAAGCACGTATATAACTAGATACGCATACGATAATACGGAAGGCACAAAATGAATAATCTATTAATTAACAAGTTACACGAAGGACTCAGAGCTAAATACAGCAGACAGACTTGTGAGTGCTGTGATGTAGTTGAGTGTTTAAAAGTTGCTACTGCGCTGAAGCTATGGTATGACAGGGAACATCATGATATAGAGTTTAGCGTTCCTTTTGCTTTACGCAAGAAAAAGTTTTTTGTTGACGTTTTAGCACACAAAGAGAATTGTGTAGTCGTGGTTGAATGCATGCCAAGCCTCAATTTGGGGTGGCTACGAGTACGCATGGCATTGTTGCATCGCTGTTTGCCACCAAGCGCTCATTACGTTATCGTTTTTCCTTCAAGTGAAGGTAAGCGGGTTGATAAGGCAGCGATTTTGTCTGACGAAATATGGGTAACCAACGAGGATAACAGTAAGGTGGCAAATATCATGTTTGTCTAGGTTTGCCGCAAAGGGTGAGAAAACTAAAATTGACGACTGGTTGGGGGGTGACGAGGTTTTCTGCAAGCAGAACAAACTCAAACATGCCTGTCTAACTCGTTGAGGCTTTTAAACTAAGGATTCGGTAATATGGCAAACATTCCAAAGAAGAGAAAAAGGTCTACTGTAGTATCAGGTGTTTGTTTTGGTGGTGAATTTCGACGACTTTTTCTTTGTTGGTGATTTTGCCTATGACATCCACTTCGGCGATGCCATCCTGCTCAAGCGTGCTCATGGCTTTATCTGTGTCTTCTTTGTCAACGACGACTCCGAAGCCCCAGCCCATGTTGAAAGTTTTGAACATTTCCTCGTCAGTGATTGTGTAGCCTAACTCGGCGGCGGTTTTTTGGATTAAGCCAAAGATTGGGTGTGGATGAAAATGGTTAAACATGAAACCAATGCCTGGTGAGGAGCGATTGAGGTTGTTGAATTTTGTGTAAGCATCGCCAGTAATGTGCACTGCCGCCTTAACTTTCACTTCTTTAGCCAATTTAAGGAGGGGTTTAACATAAATTTTGGTTGGCTCCAAAGCTTCAAGTCCAACCTGGCGGGTTAATCCTTCGGGAACGTCTGTTGGCATGAATTTTCCGCCCCATTGTTTGAAGAGGATTTTGCGGGCAAGCGTGATGCCGTTGCTGTGAAGTCCGCTGCTGGCAAACCCAATGATTGGGTCTTCGGGTTTGATGTTTTCGCCCGTGATGATGTTTGGCTTGTCTACGGTGCCGACGGATGCGACCACCATGTCAAAGCCCGAGTTTTCGCTTAAGCCTTTGATGATTTCTGCTACGTCGCCGATTTCGCCGCCTGTAACTGGGCAACCTGACTGGATTGCACCTGTTGCGACGCCGGTTAGCCAGTCTTTGACTAAGTCAGGGTTGCTTTCTTGCGCGTGAATGTTATCGGCGATGGCGAGCGGTTTTGCGCCTGAGCGGATAACATCGTTTGTTGCCATTGCGACGGCGTCGATGCCGATGGTGTCATATTTTTTCATTAACTCTGCAATTAAGACTTTAGTGCCTACACCTTCAACAACAAGGTCAAGGTACCGGTCTTGTCCAACTGGAAAAATGTTGCCATACGGCAGTTTAAGAACAGAGCCAAAGCTGCTTTGGTTGTAGGTTTCTTGTAGGATGCTGAGTTGCTTTTTTGATTCTACTCTTTGTTTACGGTTAACTCCTGCATCGTCGTAAGTGTAATTTTTTGGCATCAACTTTTCCCCCAGTACGGTATTGATTGTGGCTTTGTTAGAGATAACGATTTTGCTTATCACCCGACTTAAGCATCGTTACTTGTGCCTAAGTTTGCTGTCTGAGTTTTTCTTGTAGGGTTGCAAGCAGTTTTTCAGGCGCCACTGGCTTTACAAGACAGGCATCTACCATGTTTTTAGGGGCTTTCACTGGAAAACCTGTGATTATGATTTTTATCATTTTACCGTTTAACTGTTGAAGTCGACTTGTAAGGCTGGCGCCGTTTAAATCTGGAAGACAGACGTCAATAAGCGCTGCCGCATAAGATTGTTTTGTTGCTTTTTGTAATGCTTCTTCGCCGGTTTCCGCGGTGTCGGTTATGTAACCGTTTTTTTGAAGTATACGCGAAAAAGCCCTTGAAATGCCTGCGTCGTCATCGATAATGAGTATTGTTTTTTTGGTTGAATCCAACTTTTCTCCTTTCCCTGCCGGCAGTTGCAAGCGTTAACTTGCTGCTGTGAGCGTCAACTTGTCAGTTTATTCGGTATTAAGGTTTTATCTACAAAACAGAATAACCCAAACCTAAGATACAATGGCATAAAAACTGTTATATTGGGCTTGGCTTAACAGATTTTAGATTTAACAATTTGCGCGGTTGTAGTCTAGTTCGGTAGGACTCCAGCTTCCCAAGCTGGCTACTCGGGTTCAAATCCCGGCAACCGCACTCAACTATTTCCAATTAACGTTATTGAGGACAAAACTTAACTTTTCACTAATCTATTTAATCATTGAATATTATGAAAAAAATTGACGAAATCAAAAACATCTTAGCTTTGCACAAGGAAGAGTTGAAGCTAAAATACCAAGTCAGGGAGATTGGCATTTTTGGCTCTTACGTTAGGGGTCAGCAGCGTAAGCAAAGCGATTTGGATGTTTTAGTAGAGTTCGATGAAACAGCAAATCTTAGCTTACTTGATTTTGTCAGGCTTGAAAATTACTTAAGTGAATTGTTGAAAGTTAAAGTGGATTTGGTGGAGAAACATACGCTTAAACCAAGGATAGGCAGAAGAGTTCTTGAAGAAGTTGTTAAAGTATGAAAGACGAGTTCTTGGACTACGTCGAAGATATAATCAACGCTATGGATGCGGCATTAGGCTTTGTTAAAGGCATGGATTTTAATGATTTTGTGAAAGATAAGAAAACGATTTTTGCGGTTATCAGAGCTTTAGAAATTATTGGGGAAGCTGCAAAAAACATTCCAATGCAAGTTAAGAACTGTTATCGACAAATCCCTTGGAAAGAGATGGCTGGAATGCGAGACAAAGTGATTCACGAATATTTTGGAGTTGACCTAAAAAGAGTTTGGAGCACAGTTGACAAAGACATACCCAGCCTTAAACCGTACTTTGAAAAGATACTAAGTGATAATTCGCAAAAGTAACACAGCTGTTCTATTTTGTCAGAACCACAGTTCCAAGTTGAATACTCGGGTTCAAATCCCGGCAACCGCACCAACTGTTCAGTAATAATGCATAAAATTATATTTTAGTAATGCACAGTTTTATTTATGATACTCAAAGAAACACTGCAACAAATAGTCAAAATGCAGCAGCAAGACCTCAAAACCTTAAACATCGGCGTACCCCGAACAATAACCGACGACATAGACCTAACATTACCCTACGCCATAATCCTATCCGGCATCAGACGCTGCGGAAAAAGCACGCTATTACGGCAAATCATGCAAGCAACAAAAGGCAAATACTACTTCAATTTTGAAGACCCCAAAACAATTAGCTTTGAAATGGGTGACTTCCAAAAACTTGAGGAGATTTTGTGTGAGGAATATGGTCAAGAAGACTGCTTTTTTTTCGATGAAATACAAAACGTTGAAAGATGGGAACTCTTTGTAAGAACACTGCTTGATAAAGGCAAACATTTTCTAATAACAGGTTCAAACGCGTCATTGTTAAGCAGAGAACTTGGAACAAGACTAACTGGTAGACATTTAAGAAAAGAATTGTTTCCGTTTTCCTACCGCGAATTCTTAGCTTTCACGTCGACCCAAGCTGGTATAGAAAGTTTTAATGAGTATTTTAAGAAGGGCGGTTTTCCAGAGTATTTAAAATTTGGTCACAGTGAGATTCTTCAGGAATTATTTTATGACATAGTTATGCGTGATATTGTGGTTAGGCATAAACTAAGAAACCCCAAATCGATAACGGAATTAGCGCTTTTCCTTATCTCCAACGCAGGCGCCGAGTTTTCATATAATAGCCTTGCTAAAACCTTCAATCTTGGTTCAACTAACAGCGCCATTTCATATATTTCATACTTAGAAGACAGCTATCTTTTGTTTACAGTTCCAAAATTCAGTTACTCCCTAAAAAAACAATCAGTAAATCCTAAGAAAATCTATGTAATAGATAACGGATTGGCCAATGTCAATTCAGCTTCTTTCTCATCAAACAAAGGCAGAATGCTTGAGAACTTGGTGTTTTTAGGTTTGCGAAAAAGCAGAAAAGATATTTACTATTTTAAGGAAGATAAAGAGTGCGATTTTGTAGTAAAAGAAGAAAACAAGATAACGCAGACTATCCAAGTCTGTTATCACCTAAATGAAGAGAACAAAAACCGAGAAATTGATGGACTTATAGAAGCGTTAGATACTTTCGATTTACCTGAAGGCTTAATTCTGACCTTTAATCAGCAGGATACTTTAAAAATCGGTGAAAAACGTATAAAGGTAATTCCTGTATGGCGTTGGTTTGAAGGGCGACCTTCTTAATTTTAATCTGTTCTTTTAGGTAGCACAATAAAGTTTTTTGAGGTCAAATCCTTTGAATAGGAACGATTAGTTTGCCACTTCCTAAATATCATGTTTACATTGAATACGAAGTTGAAAAGTCAGGCATCCGCTTCAACCTTACCCATGAAGAGTTAAACCGTACTTTTGCTGAACCTTTCAATGCAGGGCAGCCTTTCTGGTTCATGGGCAGACTTTTAAATCCAGCAAAAGTCAACAAAGCCGTCGTGTTCTGGTCATATGAAACAGCTGACAAACTAAAACTGCCCAACGGCGAAAACCTAGTCGTAGCCAAAGACAAAAAATGCTTAATTGATTGCATAGAGAAAAGCAAAGTCAAAGGCGCCTATGTCTGCACTGAAAAGTTTCTTCCCCAAACCAACACCATGCCAAACCAATTCGCAGGCATTGTTAGTCGGAGGGTTTTTGTTGTCAGTGGTGGTGATGGGGAAATGCAGCAAGCTGTAACGAAGGCTTTGACTAAGCTTGGGCTTGCACCGATAGTGTCTTGTGAAGACCCGGGGCATTGCAGAAAAATCGTTGAACAAGCCGTGGATTACGATGATGTGAATTTTGCGGTTGTTTTATTGTCGCCTGATGATTATGCGTACGCAAAGGCAGGTGAGTCCACTAAACGTCGACTAAGACCCCAGCAGGAAACGGTTTTTGAACTTGGGTTTCTTTTGGGAAGGATGGGGAAAGATAAAATGCTGATTTTGTTTAGGGAAGCAGAAAACTTTGAGGCACCATCTGTTTTTTCATGCTTAAGAGCTACGGCTTTTGATGACCGTGGCAGCTGGAAACTGGCGCTTTTACGTGAACTTGGCCGCAACGGTTATGTTGTCGATGGTGACAGAATCCTAAAATAAGCAGTTCAGTAATTTTTTGGGAAAAACAAAAAAAGACGCTTCACCAACTGTTTTTGAGGAGAGCAGAATCATGTTCGGCGCTTCAATTTTGATTCCAGTTCCAACATGCCCAAGTCCTCAGAGTTATCATCCATGCCCAACCTGTAGAACCCAAGTTCCCAGCAGCTACAACTACTGCTACAACTGCGGTACAAATCTGCGTCAACCTGTTATACTCAAAATCTGTCCAAAATGCAAAAATAAAATCGCCGCTTCAGCCAAGTTCTGCCCAGAATGTGGAACAAAACAGGTTTAGGCTTTTAGAGTTCGTTTTCTTCTCCAGTTACGTGCTTTATTGCCCAGCCTTTTGGAGTCAGGATTTGAATGCCTTTTTGATGTTTGTAAACGGTTATTTGTGCGTAAATCTGTTTCATGTCGTTTAAGCCTTTGCTGTCGTCTGAGGCTACAAAAATGGTTTGCACGTCTTTCTCTTGGCTTTTGCTGCCCATGTGATAAACTTTCATAGGTTCACCTGCATTTATTGTGCGGTGGTTACTTGTTTAGTTTTCTGGCAACGGCTATTAACGCTGCAGCTAAAATACCGATAAGTGCTCCCGCAACAAATACGGCGTAAATTGTAAAGTCTGCTTGGGACACGGGCTGCATTGCCAACATGATAGTGTGAGATGAATGGTGATATGTAAAGTACAGTAGCCAGGAATCCGTTGAATTTTCAGTTAACGAGTATGTTGCGGTTTTGTTGCCGTCAAGATACAAGTTAAGCAGGTTTGGGTCAGGCAGCAGCGACTTGGGGATAACGCATCGAATGAAACCGGTGGTTCCGTTTGGCCCAGTTACAGTGAAAGAGGCTTCGTTGGTTTGAGAATTGAAGTTGATAACGGAAAGTGTAGAGTTGGATTCAACCGTAAAGGTAGAATTACCGTTTAATGGTTGGATTGTCGGTTCAGGTTGGTTTGATGACCCGTTAGTGGCGGCTACTACTTTTATGTAGTCCATGCTAAAGGATGACCAGCCCCAGTATGCCCAAGTTTGGGTTGTTTCAGGCGAATAAGGCAGGGTTGAAACAGGCGGATGACCAAGACCAATAGCCGTTGGACGCAAATCAGAAGGTTTGGATGCTACGGCTTTGCCATCTACGTAAACGGTATAGTTGCCGCCACAATATTCAAACCGATAATTATGGGCGGGTGAGGAGGGCTTAAAGCCTGAAACGTAATCTTTGTAGATTACTTGGTTAAATAGTTCAATTAGGATAACGCCTGTGGTTTCGCCTTCATCGTGTGCCCAAAGCGTGAAAATGTTGTTTGACCAATCGTATTCATTGTTAACTTGCTTGTTGCTGTAGATTCTTATGCCGTTGCCTGAATCAGCGATGACGGTGTAAGTTACATTAAATTCAACTGTGAAATCGCCATTTGATGGAAACGGATTGTTAAGTGTGCGAACCCAAGGGTAAGTTGACCCGTTACTGGAAAACGCAATGTATCCGTCTTGAACAGTGACTTTGCCGCCCCAAGCAGGGTACCCTGACAGGTCAGTGTTTTCGGTTATCAACCATTTTGAAGCATCAACCATTACGCCGTCAAACTGGTCTTCAAACAAAACAGCAGACGACTCAACAGTCTTGCCTAAAGTTACTGTTATGTAATCATATTGAAGCGATGTCCAGCCCAAGTAGCCCCATTCAGCCACTTTCTGAGGCGAAAAAGGAAGATAATAACATGGCGGATGCCCCAATCCAATTGCGCTGGCTCTAATATCTGACTTTACAGTAGCAACAGCCGTGTTATCAACGTATAATGTGTAGTTGCCTTGGCTGTAGTCTAATCTGAAAATGTGTGGGTCTGCGCTTGGTTTGAATCCGCCAGGAACATAGATGCGGTGTACCTCTTTCCCGAAAAATTCCATAGTTATTTTGCCTCTTGTCGGGTCCTCGTCTCCTGCACCAATGCTTAGCACACACCCTGTCCATTTATCGGCGTCTATTGTGGGTGAGTCGGCAAATATTCGTATACAACTTCCCCAGTCACCCAAACAAGTGAAAGTAAGGTTGAATTCTACAGAAAAATCGCCTATGGTGGGGAAGGGATTATTTTTGGTGTACACCCATGGGAAAGCTGACCCGTCACTTGAAAGTGAAATGTGCCCGTCTGAAACGGTGACGTTGCCGCCGTAAGCTGGATACCCAGACATGTCAGTGTTCTCTACTACAACCCATTTTGAAGAGTCAACCTGTGAACCCTCAAACTCATCAGAGAACAGGACTGCTGGTTGAGTTCCGTTTGCAATGGGCAAGACGAGAGTAAAGCTTGAGAACACTAACACGAAAAGCAACGTTAAACTTTTCCAGTTCGCCATTTGAAGCATCCAGCCTTTGCTAAAATAAACGGGAGCTTGAGACAAATAAAACCGTTTTCGTCAAGAAACCTTGACTAAAAAAAGTTTAGTTGTTCAGTAACCTGTTCCAACCTTTTTTATGAAACATAACGGCAGTAACCATCATCGTTAACATTAGAACAGCCAACATTTCTGTTGCTGGAAACTCGGGTACTATGCTATTTTGACTTTCTATGTAAAGTGTATGCAAGACATCAGCCACCGCATTAACAGCAGTGTTTAGTGACTCAGATGAACGTGCCTCAAAATCGGGGTTTGACCAGTTATAGTTAGTGTCCATCCAACTGCATCCGTAGCTGCCGTTGCCAAACGTGGTATCAAAGGCAAGGTTTAAGGCTGCATCGTAGGCTGAAACGTTTACGAGGGCTCCATCAAAATGCAAATATGACTCCAAGCTGGAACTGTAGACGCCTGTTTGACTGTTAACGTGGTTTTCGTAGTCACTGTGATGAACCTCTGTTCCCCATGCAGTGTTGGCGCCCATAACATGACCAAAAACTGCCATGTCAGCAATATAATGGGTTAAGGCGCCCGCGTTTTTGGCTGCTTCTGTGTAGTTGCCGCTTTTAAGGTATGTTAATGCTTTTTGGTATTCTTCACGGGCTCTTTTTGCTGACGCATCATCCTGAAGGGTTCCATTACTGTAGTAGTAAGTGTGGTGTTTTGTAGTGTCGCCTATTCCGCCTTGACTCGCGGGCAAATCAGGCAGTTCGGTGCCGTATAGGTAAACCGCAAGGTTAGCGGTGATGTACTGTTTTTCGTTGCTGGGCAGAAAATCGAGCGCGTGCTGAGCTATCCAGTCATGAGTCCCATAATCTGGTTGCATGGGGTTTGCTGAGTAGCCGCCGTTACTCCAACCAGTAGCATAGGGAACAGCAGATAACAGTACAAACACGCATACAAACGGCAGGGCTAATTTTAGTTTCATTTTAGGGCTCCACTGCTTTGTTTTTGGTAGTCACCCTTTAAAAGGCTTCTAAAAACTAATAAGGATAAACAATCAAGTTAGCATTAACAGGTGAAGGCTATGGAGTTAACAAATGTAGTGTCAGGGTTGCTGATGATTATTGTTCCCATTTTGATTCTTGGCGCTGGGCTTGGATTTTCTCATTTTATCCCCTCAAAAAAGAGGGTAATCGGCATCATTCTGGTGGCGGTTGGTGTAGTTGGCACAGCATTTTTTGGCATAGCGCTCATCGCCGTTTCATCACGGGACAGTTTAGTGGGCTCGATTGGTCTAGGATTAATGACCGTGGTTGAGCTTGCAACGTTAGCTGTAGGCATCCGTAATTTACGCAAAAAGTCGTCTAAGCTGCCCTTACCAACGACTTGAGTGAAACGCGATTTTAATTTGCAGGCTAACGCATAATTAACAACTTTTCTTTTAAATTAGCAATTTGTTTTTTAGTCACGTTAGCACTTTCTTTTTTAGGGATTTATGTGAATGTTTTTCTTGTCAGAACGTACACTGTTAAACCAGACAAACTAGACGAGCATAACGCTTGGGGTAAAAAACTGGTTTCTTTAATGAAGAAAAATCCGGGCCTGTTTAAGGGTGTAAAGTCGATGAAGGTTTTTAGCCACAAGAAAGGTGAATGCGTCGGCGAATTTACTGCCATGTGGGGCTTTGAAAACCTAGACAGCATTAAGGGTTGGGAAGCTGGTTTTAGCGAAATACCTGAAGAGAAAGCGTTACGAGCAGAGTTTATGGATTTGATTGTACCGGGCTCTTTTTCAGCTTGTATTTGGGAACCAGTAAAAACTTTAAAACGAAAAATCAAACAAGCAAAACGCACGAAAAAATAATGTAGTAAAAAAGAAAAGGAAAGCTTACGCTTTCTTTGCTTCTTCTAAAGCTTTGCATAAAAATGCTGCTTTGTCGCATTTTTCCCATGGAACTTCAATGTCATCTCTACCAAAGTGACCAAAGGTTGCGGTTTTCTTGTAGATTGGGCGAAGCAGGTTTAAGTGGTCAATGATTGCGCGGGGTCTCATGTCAAAGTTTTTAATAACAAGGTCATGGATTTGTTCGTCTGGAATTTTGCCTGTACCGTAAGTGTTAACAAGCACTGATATTGGCTGGGCAACACCGATGGCGTAGCTGATTTGGACTTCGCATTGGTCTGCTAAGCCTGCTGCGACAACGTTTTTGGCGATGTAACGTGCCATGTAGCAGCCGCTTCGGTCAACTTTGGATGGGTCTTTGCCGCTGAAGCATCCACCGCCGTGGCTTCCAACTCCTCCGTAGGTGTCAACAATGATTTTTCTACCTGTCAAGCCTGAGTCGGCAAGGGTTCCGCCGATGACGAATCTACCGGTGCCGTTGATGACGTATTTGATGTCTTCGGGGATAAGGTTTGCTGGGATTACGTATTTGATTACTTTTTCAATTACTTGCTTTTTAAGAACCGCGTCTTCTACTGAACCATTGTTTTGGGCAGCAATAACAACGGTTTTGACGCATTTTGGTCTGCCTTTTTCATATTCAACGGTAACTTGCGACTTACAATCTGGACGTAGATATGGCATTTCGCCGTTCTTGCGGACTTCAGCCATCCGTTTAACAAGTTTGTGAGACAACAATATTGGAAGTGGCATGAGTTCTTTTGTTTCGTTTGACGCGTAACCGAAAACCATGCCTTGGTCACCTGCGCCTTGCTCGTGACCGTTAGATTCGTTAACGCCCATGGCAATGTCTGGTGACTGCTCAGTTAATGAAACAAGAATACCGCATGTTTCCCAGTCAAGACCGTCTTTTGCGTTATCAAAACCGATTTCTTTTAAGGTTTGGCGGACGATAGTTGGAATGTTTACGTACGCACAGGTGGTAATTTGGCCGGTGATCATTACTGTTCCTTGCATGACAAGTGTTTCACAGTCAACTCTTGCCTTAGGATCTTTGGCTAAGATTGCGTCTAAGACACTGTCGGATATTTGGTCTGCGACTTTGTCTGGGTGACCTTCTCCGACTGATTCAGATGTGAACAAATATTTTCCGTTTATTTTCATCAGGGACCCTTCATCGCTTGGATTGAGTTGATAGTTAATCGGGTGTTTTTCTTAAAAGCCTTTCTGAAATTCTCGAATAAAGCAGCGACTGGAGACATGACTTATGTTTTTAAGCATAAATACAAACATTAGCCTAAAACCAATACGAGCCTTTGAAGGATGAAAAATATGAAAGAAATAGTTCAAACAGAAAATGCGCCTAAAGCTGTTGGCCCATACAGTCAAGCGGTTAAGGCAGGCGGGTTTCTTTTTGTATCTGGCCAGTTAGCTATTGACCCAAAAAAGGGAGAAATCGTGGCTATGGACATTATGGAACAGACAAGGCAGGTTCTGGAAAACATTAAATCGATACTACAAGCAGCAGGTTACTGTTTAAGGGATGTTGTGCAAAACACTGTTTACTTATCCTCAATGACTCTGTTTAAAGAATTTAACACTGAATATGCAAAATTTTTTTCAGCTGATGCTCCAGCCCGCGTTACTGTAGCTGCCCTGTTGCCATTAAATGCTCTTGTTGAAATATCCACGGTGGCGTACCAGCCTATTTATTCCTAATTATTCAATAATTATAAAAACTTGAATTCATGAATAAAAGGTACTAGTGGAAGAATATGGCTGTAGCACTTAAAAAATTGATACTTACAACCGCTGACAAAAAAGCGCCTGGACCCTCAACAACGTTTACGCCATTCCACATTTACTGCGCTTTGGAGTTGCTCTCGCAAGAACCGTTAGGAAGAAACAAGCTTGCAGAAAAAATTGGCGTTGGAGACGGCGCAGTGAGAACCATTATTAACCGTTTAAAAGATGCAGAATTAATTTTAAACAGTAAAGAAGGCTGCATGCTAACCCCGAAGGGACAAGAAGTCTGGCGTCAGTTTGAACAAGTCTTCCCTAAAAGAGCAGAAATACCTAAAACTGAACTAACTACTTCAGAGTTTAACTATGGCTTTATGGTTAAAGACCGGGGAGACCGAATCAAGTCAGGCATCGACCAACGTGACGCAGCAATTATTGCGGGAGCAAAAAGGGCAATTGTTATAGTTAATCAGGGTTGCCTGCATGTTGCGTCAGTAGATAAATGCATAGAAGAAGAGTACCCAACCGCTGCAGTTGAAATTCTAAAAAAAGTAGCGCCGCAAAGCAGTAAAGATGTAATTATTATTGCGGGGGCAGAAACGGCTTTGAAGGCTAAAACGGGGGCTTTCGCGGCGGCTTGGTCACTGCTTGACGCCTAAACCTAATTGTTGGTTAGGTTGTGTATTTTTCGCCGCTCATAAAGATGCGTTCAAGCACCGTGTTGACGTTGGTCATGCCTTCGTTGGTTTTAGAGGAAATCGGCATAAGAGGAAAACTCATGCCAAGCTGGTTTATGGCTTTCATCATACTTCGGCTAAACATGCGTTTGGTGCCTTCAAGTTTTTCTTCAATTGCATCTTCAAGCGCTCGGGGGTTTGCTGACCAGTTAGTGATTGCCTGCGCATCCTTTTTGGGAACCAAATCATTTTTTGAAAGAACATGCAGTTGCGGCTGGAAAAACCTGTTGTAAACCGCGGCGGATAGAAACATGTTGGAAACATAGTTTAATGGATTAATTGAGAACACTGCATCAAAGAGGTAAATTAACGCTTTAGGTTCTTTTGTAAGTTCGTTTACGATGTATGGTCCGCTGGCGCGAAAAGCAAACAGTTCCATCTGCCCCGGCGTATCCACAAGCACAAGGTCAGCGTTGGTTGCTTCAATGTCGCGAGTTAAGTTTTCAACTTCGTCAGCGATCAAGTCGGCAGCCATAATTAAAGCGCCGTTTGGTCCTAAACCGTATTTTTCCATTATGTCGCCGACGTCAACATAGTTTCGCACATCAACATCTGGAGAGTATGGAAGTTTTAACGCTCCAGGATCAAGGTTAACCACGGCAACGTCCTGTTTTGACATTTTTAGCCATTCACTAAATGCGGCGGTGAAAAGGCTTTTTCCTGAACCTGCTGTTCCAATAATAAAGGCGAGAGGCATAATTTTTCACTACATCAAACGATTGGCTCAACAGGGTGTAATAATCTTTTGGTGATTAACTAAATCTGGTAGTCCGAGTCTGAGGATGGCTTTTCTTCTGGTTGCGGTTCTGTGGGAATTATGGTTTTGTTTTTGCGATTTCTCTGAACTAAAGCATATGCGCCTACAAAAGCAACGATTGTTGCTGACGCCACTAACATGATTAGGTAGGCGGGCAGAAGCAGCGCGTTTTTTGTTACGCTTAAGGCGCCTGTGTAGCTGTCGTTTCCAGACCAGCTTGCTTGAACTGCATAAAAGCCGCCTGTTTGAGTTTGCCAAGCATATTCGTAGCTTCCATCAGCGCCTGTTAAAGTTGAACCGATAACTTGCCAGTTTTCCGTGTTTATTTTTGCGTATATTGTTACGTTTTGGTTTTGCAGTTGGGGACTGATTTGCCCTTTTATTGTTAAAGCGGAAGATCCTATCATGACAAACGGTGAAGCATCTAAAGATATGGTGCTTAACTGCATTACCTCAAAACTTGCTGACACCTGACCAGGGTCAACACGGACGGCTTCGTCAAGCGGTATCACTTCGGTAGAGACACCTTTGTAATCGTCAGGGCATTCACCTACACGCCAACCTTGCTTCCAGTTTCCACCAGTACATTCAGCCACGTAATAGGTTACGTTTTGGTATTCTACGTAGTAGTCTTTGCCTCTGTTTTCACTTGGCGGGTTTGCTAATTCAACGCCGATATTCATGTGCTCTTGTTCTTCATAATAAAACAATACAACCTTCAAACCGCCAGCTTTCATGATGGAAGCGGCGATATACGCGAAAAGGTCGCAGTCGCCTTTACCGGCTGCCAGGGTTTCTGTGGGGTAATAAGCAGGCGTTGTTTCTTCGTAAGTGATTTGATGAACAAGCATTAAGACACCGTTGGTGAAGTCTTCGTCGTTATCGTAGATTTGCCAGAGCCTGTCAGCAACCGGTTTAAGTGTGTAGGGTGTTATGAACTTAGAGAAGTCGTCTGATGTTGATAACCGGTGGTTTTCGCCTGCGTAGTAATCGTTAAGTTGTTTTGGTATTACGACTTCAAGCTGAAACGTGGTGTCGCCGCCGGGCTTGTTTAGTAGTTGATATGATAATTCAGAGTCCTGCGCAAAGCACACTGGAATAATGGAGAATATCACGGCGGCAACGGCAAGTATAGCAGCAGCTTTAAGGTAAGCATGTTTCATGGATTCTATACACTATGCTTTGAAGGGTTAATGGTTTTGTGAAAACCCAGTTAATACTTAAAAAACATATCCCAAATCTGCGCTTAATCTAACCTGACTACAACATCGCTGAAACCTGCAAGAAGTTGCTGCATCAATTCAACTGCCCCATCAATTAAGCCTTGGGGGTTCAGGTTTTCGTTGGCAATTATGGTTAAGTGCAGTTCGATTTGTGGTTTACCGTTTGCATTAAGCTTAAGCGGGTGAGATTTGATATAGACACCCTTGTATTGTGCCATTACTTGGTCAATATACGGCGCCAAAACTGATTCACCGATGCCTTCCAAAAACATGCTCCGTTCACAAAAGATTAAGCCGCCAGTTGCCTCTTTGATTTTTGGAGCGATTGTTTCGCTAAAGACTGCTTCCATCTCGGCAGGTACACCGGGCAAAACAAAAACTGTTGTATCGGGCAAATAAACCTGTATGCATGCGGCTGTTCCAATGGGGTTGCTAACAAATTTTGCATCTTGTGGAAGCATTGCCATTTTTATGCGGGGCTTTGTCATTTCCACAGGAGTTGGCAAACCGCGTTTTTTGGCGTACATGTTGCTTCTTTGTTGAACCATTTCTAGAGCTTGCTTGTTTAGTTCGAGTTTACGGTTTAAACCTGCAGCGATTCCTTCAAGGGTTTTGTCGTCAAAGGTTGGTCCTAAGCCGCCAGTGGTTATCAAGAAGTGGGGTTTGCGTGCTAAAGCTTCCTGTAGTGCCGAAGCGATTTCAGCGACAAGGTCTTGGATTACTGTTACACGTTTAACGTTGACTGCTAAGTCCGTAGCTTGTTTAGCTATCCACTGTGCGTTTGTGTTTAAGATTTTGCCGATAAGCAGTTCGTTTCCGATACAGAGGATTTCTAAATCTACAGTCAAACCCAACATCGCCCTAATGACTATAGTAGGCTTAACTGCGGGTTTTATAGTGTTTGCTAAGAAAACGGTTTAACACGCTATGGTAAGCGTGGTTTTTACTTTTTACTTAGGTACCATTTGAGGTATTCTTTGCGGCGGTTTTCTTTTATTTCATCCTCGGTTTCGTCGCTGGGCCTGTTTTTATCTCGAAGTTCTTGAAGTTCCTGTCCAGTAACAGATAAACCGCAGCTTTTACAAACATAAAGCTTAGTTACAGGCATATACCGCATTTCTCCACCGCATTCAGGACAATACGTCATTTCATGTTCACCGTGGAAATATTACCCCTTAATCATCTGACCAACCATATTTAGTCTTCGCCCTAAAAAACAAAAATTGCCCCTGAAAAAGCAATAAATCGCCAAAAAGCCTGCTGGAAACCACTGCTTCCATACTTGAGAAGTTTTTGAACACTTTTTGGGTCGAAAAAACCTCAATAGAACCTACCCCCCTTAGGTTTCTGCAAATAGTTGCTGCTTATAGACTCAGAATAGATGACATTAATCAGTTTCGGCTTTGCGGGTTTGAAGGTTGCTTTTTCTTTATTACAACGGCAATTGCCAAACCCCCGACTATCAAAGCAACTATGATTGTTGGCGCATTAAACTCGGGAACGCTGGGAGCTGGCGTGGCAAACAGTACTGATGTGTCGGGCATTGTGAAGGTTCGGCTTGGACTCCAACCGCTTGATTGAGATTCAAATGCGGAATATGTTCCAGCTAGCGGATGATTAGGCATCCAAGTTTCATAGTGATACCCTATTAATGCCTCAACTTGAAAGTCAACTTTATCGTCAACACGGTAAGGTGCATCAAAGTAAATGACTGTATATTGCCCGTTATCTGCTTTGATTGGTTCTGAGGATTCTGTCCATTGAGTTCCATAGGCGCCTTTGTGTCGAACATTATAGTATAACTCTGACGAGTGACCGTTAACGTTCGGCGGACAGTAAATGTTTTGAATTTTTAATTCAATCTCATATTTAGTGACGTAATATCCTGGAACGGTTGAGGTTGTTACATTGCCGTTGTAGGGGTCTGTTATGGAAGTGGTTTCTGGAGGGACATTATAGGATTTATCAACCATTTTTAAGGTGAAACTTGGGACCGATGGGGTGGAAACTGAGTCAGCAGAAGCATTTATGGCGAGTAAAAGACCACTTGCAAAAAGAACGCCAATAAAAATTAAACTGAACTTTTTGAGATTTGGCATTTTTACCCTTCCAACACCCATAATTAACGCCCAACCAAACAGCGCTAATAAGGCTTATTCAAAACCAGCTAAAACACGTAAAAACGTCAAAAAAGCAGAAACCTTCACCTTTTAGCATATTATTGGCTGATGTTTCAGTCAATACTGACCTACCCCCCTTAGGTTTCTGCATATAGTTTCTAATAGGCCCCAAATAGGTTGGCGTTTAGGGTAGACCCCCCTCTACGTTTTCTGCATAGATTGAATATTAGCCTCCAAATAGGCTCCTTTTGACTCTACCCCTCTATGGTTTCAACATAGAACCTCTAATAGCAGCCTAATAGACGGCAAATAGACTGACTGGAAATGCTGAAAAATAAAAATTGGTTGCATGGAAAAAACCATGCCGTGGATTTTAGATTTGGCGTTTATCTTGATGCCATAATTGTGCTTGCTAAGGGTATGCGTGATGGGCAAACGTATGAGCATGTTCCGCAGCCGATGCAGTCTTTGTTCCAAAGTTTTTCGGCTTTTTCCATGTCTGGCTTCATGATTGCGTTGTAGATTAGGATTGGGTGCAGTTTTACTGGGCAGGCACTGATGCATTTTGCGCAGTGGATGCATGCGGTTTGTTTTTGTCCTGCTTTGTATTTGCTTTCTGAGAATGCAATGATGCTTGAGCTTCGTTTTGTTGTTGGTGACTCGGTGGTTGGAATTGCATGTCCCATCATAACTCCGCCGACAACAACTTGCCTGATATCATTCATGTCGATGTTGTTTTGGCTAAAGATGTCACTTATTGGAGTGCCAACTTTTACCAGCAAGTTTTTCGGTTGAGCTATGTCGCCGTTGAAAGCTACTACTCTGCTAATTAGTGGTTCACCTTCAAAGACAGCGTTTGCAATCGCGTTAATTGTGGCAACGTTCTGGACGATGCAGCCCATTTCGTATGAACGTTTTGTTGGTGGTGTTTCGTAGCCGAAGAGTGCTTTTTGAAGTACGCTTGCGTCGCCTTGTTGATATTTGAAGTGGCCTGCAACAACGGTTGTGTCTGGTTCTTTACCGAAGACTTCTTGAAGTTTTGGCACGGCTTCTGCTTTAGATTCTTTTGTGGCAACTGTAACTTTGGGGTTTCCCAAAATCTTTCGGATAACTTTGACGCCTCGCAGTAGGTTCTCGGTTTTTTCGATGAGTAAACGTTCGTCAGCTGTGTCGTATGGTTCGCCTTCTGTGGCGTTTACGACTAAGTTTTTGATTGGGAATTCTGGTGGTGGTGATAGTTTAATGTGTGTTGGGAAGCCTGCGCCGCCAAGTCCAATGATGCCTGCTTCATGGATTATGTTAAGCAGGTCTGCTGACTTGGTTTTTTCTAGTTCTGATTCAGAGATTGGTGAGAGTGCTTTGTCTTTGGTTTTTTTGCCGTCGTTTTCAATGTAGATTGCTTCCATGAATGTTTCTGAGCAGTGGCTGTAGATGTTGCCGATTTTGACAACTTTGCCTGAGATTGGGCTATGTACTGGGCTGGTTATGCGTTCTTTTGAGTCAGCAATTTTTTGACCTATCGCGACTAAGTCACCGACAGCAACAATTGGGGAAAGGGGTTTTCCCGAGTGCTGATTAACGATGACTATGGCAGTTTTGGGGTCTGGAAAGATTTCGATTGGTGCTTTGCGTGCTACATCTTTGACTTCTTTAATATGTTCATATGGCATTTTGTTCATCTCCCAAATGGCTTATGTATTCTTATACGGTCCAGCAAGGGTACCGTCAGGTTCATAATTAGCAGTGCAAGCAATGCTCCTCCAAAGAAGTTCATGTAGGTTTGGATAATCACTGTTAGTACACCTAAACCGATGCCGAAGATTATCTGTCCGGTTCCCGTAAATGGAGTTGTAGCCGGATCAGTAGCCATGAAGAATCCTAAGAATATGGAGCTTCCTATAAACAATTCGAATAGTAAACGTATTGTTGCGTCTCCACCGTAAATACCAGTCATGATAAGTGACATTACGACAACGCTTGCAAAGTATGTTCCAGTGATCTTCCATTTGAAATAGTTTCGCAGCATGAAAATCAAAGCGATACCAACGATTATGACAGCAATGCTAGATGCTCCACCGGTCCATCCGTGATACTTTGTTAAAAGCATCAAAGATTCAACGCTTGGCTGAGTAGTTATGGCTGGGTTACCGTAGCATCCTTGTAAATATGTTGCAAAAGAGCCCATACCATTGTTACCGATTAAGTCCCAACCTATTGGTCCGGCAAGTTGTGGAGTGCCTAAACCACTAAGACCTTCAGTGTATGGTGCCCAGTGGTCTCTGACAAGGAAAGTTGACATGATAAGTGGCAGTAAGACTATGAATTTAGCGGCTGCAGCTGGGTTAAAGATTTTTCGTCCCTTCATTCCTTGAAGTTTCTTGAATATAACTAAGCCAATAAATGAAATTATAGCGACATAGAAGAAGCATCCAGGGGCACTTAATGTTTCAATAGGAATCATGTCCAAGTTTCCTGCCATTCCAGGAACACCGATCGAGTAGGAGAGTGTTACTATTAAGCCGAAAACTGCTGCTGACATTATATTATATTCACTGTCAGCGGCTGCTTTTCCGATTACAACATCGCTTAATACAGCTACTCCAACAGCAATCAAAGCATTTATCAGCACTATAGCGCCAAGCGGTAGAATCATTGGATTTGTCAAACCAAAATAGGCTGCCTGCATCTCTGTAGGTGTCTGGACAGGCCACCAGACCACGGCAGTGATGATGGTGAGGGCCATTAGAGCAGCGAAAGTGTAGGTCATTACTCGAGTTTTTGACATTGCACCAGTAATTTGTGGGGGTGGTGAAACAACCAAATCTTTGGGTTTTTCAACAGAGGGTTGATTAGTCATTTAAGTAACCTCTTACAATAGAATGACAATTTAACGCCCTTAAATATTAAACTCTTTCGGAAAAAATCAAACCTTAAAAATTTTTTGATAAAACCTTTATTTTAAGCAAAAGATTTGACAAAAAACGACATTTTCAGATTTAAAGGCATTATTTAGTAAATTTTCAATATAGATTGCGAATTCAGGTTAATTTTTACACGTTTTTTGCTGAAACAGGGAAACGAATGGTTTTTTTAGCAAATTCTGCTTTTAAGCCTCAAGGTTAGAGTTTTTCGTCTTTTACAGGAAATTTTATATCGATAAGCATAATGTAATATGCTCGTGATTTAATTGGCTCAAAACAGACCACCCTTGTACATGGTAACTTGGCGGTGTACAAGGCGATGTGTAGGTAACTGTCTATACTGCAGTTACGTACCAAAATTTGCCAAAGATAACGAATTAAGTACAGAAGAAGGCAAAAAAGTCGTTGATGAAATGTACAATTTTGGCGCAAAATGGTTCGGCATTAGCGGTGGAGAACCACTGTGCCGTGAAGACATTTTTGAAATTATTGAACACGCCAAAAAAGAATATGGAATGGAAGTAAGTTTAATCACAAGCGGATTTGCTTTTGACCAAAAACGGTTAGACCTTCTAACAAAGTATGAGGTCCACACAGCCGTAAGCATTGACGGGGATAAACCCACAAACGACATTGTTAGAGGTCCAGGCGCATATGAAAAAGCAACCTACGCCATGAAGAAACTTGGAGAAAGAGGTTTGCTTGACTGTGTCGTTACAACCATGAACAAGTACAACATTAACGTGCTTGAACATACCTGCCAGCTAGCAGCTGAATATGGCGGCAAAATGGTTGTTTACCACAATCTTGTTCCAGTTGGAAGAGCAAGCGACAACATGCTGGATTTAGCTCCAACAGCAGACCAGTATGAAGTAGCATTAAACCAACTTTACGATTACGAATTAAAATACAGCCACAACAAGAAAAACAATAATTTCCGAGTTAACGTTTATTCACCGTTCTATGCAAGAATCGTAAAACAAAGAAACCCCGCCAGATTCTGGGATTGGTTCACCAACGAGTTCCTAGGCAAATGCACTATCGGCGGCGACTACATCGGTGTAACAGAAAACGGCGATTATCGTCCATGCGGTTTCCATGAAGGCTACCGTTTAGCCAACGTTAAAGACAAGCACCTAAATGATGCATGGCAAGAACTACAATCAAACCCACTGCATCTTAAACTAAGAGACAAGAACAAAATTAAAGGCAAATGTGGAATTTGCGAGTACCGAGAAATCTGTGGCGGATGCAGAACACGCGCTGAATTCTACACGGGCGACTTGTTCGAGTCAGACCCAGCATGCGCATACATACCTAAGGCGCTGCGTGAAAACCCCAAACTGCTTGAAGAAATGAAGCAGTAAAAATAATCTTTTTCTTCTTTTTTGTTTTATTGCAAGTTCTTAAAAAAAGGGTTTATGGATTGTTTACTCTAAAGATGGCATAGCGGCTGTTTGAGTAAACCAGCTCCAAAATGTCGCTTCGGACAAGCTTGGGGTCTAACTGGTTCTTGTCGTAAACAAGAAAGCTAACGTTATTTTCTTTAATGAAGTCAAGGTAGTCTCGGCTGGCTATTGAAAAGTACCATGCAGGCTGCGAAGTGAACATTTCTTTGATTTGACTGGGCTGAACGGTTTGGTAGTAGCTGCCTTCAGAGAAAGTCAGGGTCTGGTAAGAGAAGGATGCTGTATTGCCGGGGCTGATTTGGTCAAACTTGTAGCTAAGGCGAACTGCGTCGATTTGCATGCTGGCTAAGGCGCCGATGTCTCCCCAGTCAGGCAGGTCCTGGAATTGAATAGCGTAGTAAACCTGATTCTGCTCATCCCGTAAGGCAAGGTAGTTGTCAGTTATGTTGTGTTTAGAGAAGTCTGTTACTGCCCAGCTTGTGCCGCTGGTAACTGTGGGGTTAACCCAAGGATTTTCCCAATTAAGTATTCCAGGCAGGTAGGCTTTGTCAAAGTTGAAGTACAAGTCAAAAAAGGTTGTCAAGTACAATGTAACGTTACTGACTGGATTGTTTACTGATGCAATACTGTAGGTTACTTGGGTGGAGTAAGACGTGTTTTGAACCAATTGTGTTTGTTTTACTGAAATGTCGTCGTTTGCGTAAACGATGGTTAATGTTTTTTGGGCTGTTTGACTACTGTCAAGCGTGTAGTGACGAGTCATCTGGTTTAACTCTACCTTCCTAAAAGAGTCGCCGACATTGTAGGAAATATAGTCGCCTGCAGTTGAACTAAAACTATCCCGCTGCCAAACATTGTTAATGGAAACAAGGCTTTCACTTGAAATGTCCCCCTTAGCCTCATAAGCTCTAAGAAGCGTAAGAGGAGTCTCAATTTCATGCGACAAATCCAAAACCGTCTCCGAAATAACATTTCGCTCCACAACAGGGTCAGTGGCAGCTATAACAGTTTTTCCGCAAAACGCACTAAACCAGAACCCAGGCACATACGTGGCAACCACAGTTGCAGGTTCGGGATAATTGGTTTTTAACCATTGACCAGCCTGAAGAGCCATTGGGTCAGAAGTTGAGTAGTAAGTAGCTGCCCCGTTGATTCTTGTGTTAAGCACATCTCCACGCATTACAAGCGCAAAACAGGACAACACAATTACGCCGATAACGATGGCTTTAACGTAAACCCGTTTAATGACCGCTTTGTGCGCCTTTAAGTAGCCTCTGGATTTGTCTGCTAAGAAGAACAGAAAAACCGCTGCAAGAATCGCCATTGGCGGCATGACATAGTAGACGAACCATTGGAAAGGCAAGTATAAACCGAAAAGGTACGACTCAGCCAAAACCAACGGAATAACAAAGCTAAGCAGCAGGGTTAGGTTGCTTACGTGTTTCTTTTCAAGCCACAATTTGTAAGCGGCAACAAACGCGCCTGCAACACCCAAAATCAGCACAAAGCCAAAGTTTGACCAAAACGCTGACAGAGTCGTTTGCGGTATCTGGTAAGCCATGGCTTTTTGATCTAAAAACACGTGTTGAATTAAGCCGCCAAGATACGGCAGCATTGCCCGAACGTAGTAGAGGAAGAAGGCGATTCCGCCGCCGATGATTATGAAAATTAAGGCTTTGATGCCTTTGCCTCGGGACTTGATTATTAAGAACAGAAGAACAGGCGCCAAAATCAACACTGCAACAAACATGGTTAATTGATGAGAAAGCACCAATGCAAACGCTGAAACCCCAGCAATTATCATGTAGCTTTTACGTTCAATTGAAAGAGGCAAATACAAGAACAATAGCAACATAAATGCGATGCCAAGAACGCTTGTGTAGCCGCCCCACATGTTAAGTTCAAACATTGGAAAACACAAAAACAGCAAACCCGCCGCTACTGCACCTGTCTTCTTGTTAAAGAACCGTGCACCGATAAGGTACACGCTGAAAACCAGTAGCCAATTAACAGCTAAAGCTGCAACTTTCACTATCAATATTAACTGTTCAATGTTTGTTGCACCTGTGAACGCGATTAGAAACGCCAACAGAATTTGGTAAAGGGGAGGCGTCCAACCGAGGTTGCCTAAGGAGATGTGCCCTGTGCTGAGAAATTCTTGTGCACGTGCAAGGTGGACGGAACCGTCGTTTCCCAAAACCAGCCCGTTCATGGAGATTAGGCTGTAGAAGGCTATTAGAATGAAGATTGAGAAACCTGTTAGAAACGCGATTTCTAAAAGTTTGTCTTTTGAAAACTTTAGAATCAATGGAAGGCTTCCCCTTTTTTAGGTTGTTACGGCTACTTTTTTACTTCAAATATGGCAACTTCATTGTTAATAAACACAAGACTAAACAGTGGGTCATTTGCAAATTTCAGCTTCATTTCAGCTTTCATGGCTTCTTCGTAATAATGGGGTACAACAATGTAATTGAGGTTGTTTGTTTTTAGTTCAGCCTGATAATTGAATGGTTCAGGAAGAGGTAAGCTGTTGTCTTTGGTTTCTGGTTTTAGGTTAATGTCAATTTGTGAATCAAAGAAACTGTTGAAGGCTTGATCATCATTGTATAATGCTGGAGCGTCGGTGACTGAGTAAGTGGTTGCGGATATCTCTATTTCTGCTTGAGATTTACCGCCCAAGTTATAGTCTAAGAATACTTTGGTTGAACCAAGTTTTTCTTCATAATCTGGGGTAAAAGCTGGAATATTTTCACTGAATATTATTTGTCCAAAGGCCTTTACGCCTTCTGCTATAAACCCAATTGTGTTTGTTCTCTCAGGCTCTATTGGCTTTGCACTGGCTTCTATGGTACTTTGCATTGAAGTTAGAGAAACGTTTTCTGTTAATGTTTGGATTGTAGTTGTCAGGTTAACAAATTTTGAGCCCTGATTAATTGTTGTCGTTTGTATGCAGTTAAAATATTGGTTGCCTCTAGTGATCGATACCATAACGTGTTGCGTGTCATTTTCCATATGCATGTCTTTAATAGGTAACTTATCTAACGATATCGAAAAGGGACTCTCGTTTATACTATACCTGATTATTGTGTTATTGCTGTTAAAGTTGAAGAAGGAATAAGGAAAGTAAGTCCAGTTCAGGTTAGTTAAAATTTGTGGATTGTGTCTTGCAAGGTATCCGCCGTCTTCTCTGACTTGTATTTCAAGAATTTCGTCGCTGCTGGAAAGCTTAAAAGAACTTCCAAACAGGTAGTCAGTGTCAAGCAGGTTGGTTGCCACTTGAGCAATCGGAAATTCACGTGAAAGTGATAGGAACTGTGGGTCTACGGCGCTCCATGTGGGTCTCTGTGCAAATCCTGCAAACCACCAACCGTAATACGCTTCAGTGACAAACGTTGCGTTAGCTGGCGTGTTGGTTTTAGCCCACTCCATCGCCTCATAAAGCGGCGTACTCATCCTCTGATAAAACTCTTGAGTTCCCAAGCCTTCACTGGGTGTAATAAAGATCGGGATAAATAGGAAACAAACCAGCAAGAAACCGATAAGAAAGCCGGCATAAATGTTAGGTCTTGTCAAGTTTCTGCTGACTGTCTGTGAAAGATTGGTTAAACGTTTGTGAGTTACCGTTTTTGCTTCTTTAACGCCACTGTTTAGTTGGCTTGTTAATGTGCGGTATGTATCTATTACCCGTGCAAAGAAGGCTGAGCCGTGTTCAATAAAAAGCCCAATAAGAATGACAACAGGAATTATAACAAAGTACAGGAATCGGTTGTAATCCGTGTATTGCCCTACAAGGTAACCTTGCGTGAACACTACTGGAACCAGTATCCATAGCACCAGCAAAATAGTGGGAACCGTAAAGTAGCGTTTATGATACTTTTTGGATAAGAGGAAGTAAAGACCAACTATTGCGAAAAGCGGCAGGATGATTTCTAGAGGCAGGATTCTTGTTGAAGCTGTTGCCTGATTGATTTCGGCGGTTGTCTGGTTGGACAGGTACGCTGGCACGATTTGTATCAGGTAAGGCGAAATAATGATTGCGCCAAATATTACAGGCAACAACCAACTTAACGCCTCCTGCCGAGTGGTTCCAATTTTTTGGCCAAAAACCACTCCCATAAAGATTACTGACAACAGTATGCTTACGAATACGAAGCTGCTAAGTGAGTGAGATAGAAATATTGAACCCACCAAAAGCGACGTTGAAATATAGAATGGAAACTTTGTGAAACGATTTTTTTGGATGTACAAGTAAAACGTTAAGGGTATAAGCAGTAAGGTTATCACGTTTGGGTAGCCTCCCCAAAGAAGCATTTCAATGTCAAACCTTGAAACAGCCATAAGGAAAGCTACCACAAAAGCGGCAGATTCCTTCCAAACAGCACGAGTAATCAGAAAGGAAACAAGAACTATTACCGATGAGAAAAGTGAAACTACAACTGCATGCACTAAGTATTCAGGCATTCCTGTAAGCTTAATTGTTTGGGCTACAAAAATGTGGTAACCTGGAAAAGTAAGTGATAACCCGCCGCCCATCTGATAGAAATTGTATAGGAAGTCAATGTTGTTGTTTTGGTTTATTATTGAGTAAATTACACTGTTATGCAAACCTATGTCGGCGCCTGAAGGGTAGTTTCCATGGGTCATCAGTAGAAAACGGTATAGAAAAGCAAAAACAAAGATTGCAAAGAGCAGTAATAGATGCTTGTTTGATTCTTTAACCATACGTTGGACCCTGTTAAACAGTGCTTTCCTTTTAAACATGTACTAAGATGGCAGAGTTAAAGTTTAAATATCAATCTCGAGTATAAAAAGCCCAGAGTATAAAACGGAAAAACAGGTGTTTATTATGTCCTGGCTTAAATCTATGATGGAAAAAGAACCTCCAGAACCAGAAAATCCACTCGGCACAGTAGTAATTGGAAACATTGAACCAGACATGCACGATACAGCAAAAGAAGCAGTCAGACGCTCACTAAAACGCGCAGGCTTCAGAACTATTGACGTTGGAAAAAGCGTTGCACCACAAGTTTTTGTTGAAAAAGCAAAAGAAAACAACGCAGACCTCATTGCACTTTCAATTAACACAGTTCCAGCAAAAAACAACCTAGCAAAACTTGACGAAGCACTCAAAGCAGCAGGCCTAAAAGATAAAATCGGAATTATCATGGGCGGCGCAGCAGTCAAGAAAGAAGACGCAGACGCATTTGGCGCACTCTTCGGCAAAAACAAAGAAGAAGCCCCAGAGTTAGCCAAAAAAGCACTGAAAAAATAATTTCTGGCTGATGAGGCAACATGCAAAAATTCAACACCCCCCAAAAAATCTATGAAATTGGAAAAATAAAGGTCGGTGGCCAACCCGGAGAGACGCCAACATGGCTAATTGGCTCAATTTTCTGGCTTGGTCAAAAAATGGTTTCTGACGCAAATAAAGGCATTTTTGATGCCAAAGCTGCAGAAGACATCATTAACAGATGCCAAACACAAAGTGACATCACCGGCGTACCATTCGCCTTAGACATTGTCGGCACAACCGAAACTGCGTTCGAGAAATACTTTGACTTCGTATCCAAACACACAGAAGTACCACTCATGCTTGACGCTATGAGCCCAAGAACCCGTATGGCTGCAGCAAACATTGCAAAGAAAATGGGTCTTACAAAGAACTGCTTCTACAACTCAATATACAAAGGAGTAACTGATGCTGAGTTAGCAAACCTAAAGGAAAGCGGCATCACAATGTCTATCGTCCTTGCAGACGATCCACATGACACAACTCTTGCAGGTAAAATGAAAGTTCTCGAGGAAGCATTAGAACTTGCAGCTAAAGGTGGAATTACACAACCACTCGTCGACACAGCCGTTCCAGCTTTTGAACCAGACATGGGAACTTCAGTTAGAGCCATTCCAATCATGAAAGAAAAGTACGGTCACCCTGTAGGCTTAGGAAGCGGCAATCTTGTCACAACCATGGGTTGGGTAAAAGCAAACGTTGCAAAAGAATACCGCAAAGGCACAGTCACAGCAACCAACGCAATCCTGCAAACAATGGGTGCTAACTGGTTAATGATTGGTCCAGCTGAACAAGCTGAATGGGTCTTCCCAGCAGCAGCAGTTGTTGACTCATACATTGCATCTGCAGGCGCAGACTTTGATACACGACCATTAGACGAAAGTCACCCAATATTCAAGATGTTTGCATAAAACATCTCTTCCTTTTTTATTATTTTTATTTAAGTAAGTGTATTATAGTGACTATGAAACCTATACGTTGGCTTGAAATAGTCCTGTTAATCACAGTTCTAACCATGCTTTGCACATACCTGATTCCTGCCGAGTCACCACTAATTGCCATCCGTTACGGGTTAGGAATCTTTTTCGTTTTTCTAGTCCCAGGCAACTGCCTAGTCAACATTCTTTTTAGGAAAAGAAACAAGCTGGACCTTATAGAAGAAGCCGTTTTAAGTGTCGCATTAAGCTTTGGCATAACAGCAATAGCAGGATTATTCCTTGGGCTTTCACCTGTAGGATTAAACTTTACATCGATCACAGTCTCGTTAAGCGGCATCACTCTGGCTTTAGCGGCAACCGCCTACATACTAAAAACAAAAGATTTCAACCAACCAAAACAGCAAGCAACAACTTTTGCTAAAACCGCAAACTAAAAATTATGGAGAATAGCAATAGCTGCCTGCTTAGTAAACGGCGGCAAATTAATTTCAGCATAACCTGAAATTGTTTCTTTAACAGACTTTTTGCCGATTAAACTGCCAAAATCTATGCTCAACTTTTCAACATCGCCAAAATCGTTTGGAAGTAAACCTTTCTTGGAGTCATCATCCAACTTGGCAGCTGCCAACAAAAACGTTGCAGAAACCGCATCCTTCGCCAATGCCTTCTCTAACTTGGAGGCAACTGTTTTTTGGTCGCCAAAAACATGGGCTTTAGACAGTTCAGAGGCTAAATACTCTATTGACAGGTGCCTTTCCGATAGTCTCCGTGCGAGAGAGCGCCCTTTATGTGGTCCTTCTTGTTTGTCTGCGGCTTCCTTAACCGCCTGTCTAACCGCGCTGGCGACAAGTTGCCCAATTGTTGAGGCTGGCCCGCCGAGCTCGATTTTTTCGCCTTGACCAGTGACGGCTAAAGAAAGACTGTCAGTTATTGTTCCTGTTGCTTTATCGCCGCTGTATCGGCTGCGGATGTCATAATCGTTCATTGCGGCGGTTTTGGCTTCTGTTGCCGTTAGAAACAAGCTGACTAAGCAACTGTCTGTTGGGTTAGCGTTTAGGAAAACAATTATGTTGATTGTTCCGTGCGTGTAGTGGCTGTTTTCGATGTCTTCGCCTGAGGATTCTCCGTGTCTCCATCCAGCGGTAGCTATCACAGTTATCGTTATGTCTCCGGTTTGCCTTGTGGTCATGGAAAGGTTTTGGATTTTAGCAGCAGTAAGCATTGCCACGTAATCGTTTTTTATTTGGAGGTTTTTTTGTGCTTCAAAGACAAGGTTGATTGGGTCGTCGTGGAGGTGTTTGTCGTTGTAGCCGTCTGGTACGGAAACGTTTAGGATAGCGTTGGCTTTTTTGTAGCCTCCGTTGTAGATGCCTGAGCTGAGGGTGACTAATGGTGTGTCGCTGATTAGTGCGACTATGTTGTCTTTTATGACTATTTTGGCGGATGTTTTTGGTAAGGGGTATTGTTTCATGTTGCAACGCTTGTTGAGTTTTAGTTTTTTGGATTTAAAATGTTTTGTGGCGTAAAATTTTTGTTTAAAACACAGTTTTTTGGGCGGTTGCTTATTTAATTGTCTAATTGTTTAGCGTTTTTTACTACACGTGTTTACTTTTTTTCTGTTTTAGTAAGCATACGGATAAACTTAAATAGGTGACAGGGGAGAGAAAGGGGTAATGTGAGGGAACAAGAATGACACTTGACCCAAAAGAATACGCTCACCTTATCCCAGAAACCAAAGAAATAGTCAACAAAGTCGTCAAAAATAACCTTGGAGACGGCATACTATTCTCCGCTGGAACAGACACATCAATAATCGCCTACGAAGCAGTAAAATACACCCCTGACCTGCCAGCGTTAACAATCGCTTTTAAAGAAGGCAACCCAAAAGACACACAGTACGTTAAAAAAATGGTTGAATTCCTAAAACTCAAAGACCACCAAACCCACGTCTTCGACGTAGAAGAAGCATTAGAAAACGTGCCCAAAGTTGTCAAAGCATTAAAAACTTTTGACCCCATGGACGTAAGAAACAGCATGCCCGTCTACATCGGTTTAACCCTGCTAAAAAAGAAAGGGTTATCCAAAATCTTGACCGGCGATGGGTTAGACGAACTTTTCGGTTACCCATGGCAATTCCACCTTTCAGAAGAAGAACTCTACAAGAAACAGCTTGACATGTGGGCAGAAATGGGTTTTAGCAGCATTCCATTGTCCAAATCTTTAGGAATGGAAGTAAAACAGCCCTATCTTGACCCCCTGTTTATGGATTGGGCAAAGAAGCTGCCGATAAAAGTAAAAATTAACATGCACAACGGCGAAAAATACAGCAAATGGTTACTGCGCAAAGCCTACGAAGACGTTATACCCACAGAAGTTGTTTGGAGACCAAAAGCGCCATTGGAAGCAGGCACAGGCGCAGCTGCATTAAACACTGTCCTTGAGCAACAATTCACTGACGCCGAATTTGCAGAAAAGAAAAAAGACATTCTTGAAGCTGACAACGTGCAAATCCGCGATAAAGAACACCTGCTGTACTATGAAGCTTTCAGAAAAATCTTTGGCAAACCATCTGAAGTCTTCACTAACCCCGGCGACGGCGCGAAACAGTGTCCACAATGCAAAGGTTTTGTTAAGACAAGAATTCAGTTCTGCAGAATCTGCGGAGCCTACCCAATCTAACCTTTCCTTTTTTACTATATTAACCGATATTTTGCACTTGAAAAAAATGTTAATCACATTTTTCAATCAATTTTATATATTTGAAACTTTTATAAGAAGAGAAAAAGGGGTTAAAAATGAAAAATAAGTCAATTGCCTGTTTACTTGTTCTGATTTTAGCGTTATCATTCGCAGCATTAAATGTTAATGTTGAAGCAGAACCCACTTTGAGCCTAAGTTTCTACAAGGATAACGGTTACGGCATGGGTAACGATATGAACGGGGAATGGACAATAAACACCGACGTCTCCGCAGACGTGCAGTATGTAGAGTTTTACTTGGATGACCAACTGCAGTTTAACGATTCAAGCGCACCGTTTAGCTGGAACTTCAACACTGGCAGCTACAGCGAAGGCTTGCACACAATCAAAGTTGTAGCTTACGATTCCGCAGGCGAAACAGCCACAGCACAGAGGCAGCCAAACTTTGTCGGGTTCCCGTTAACGTTTGTTGTTGGCATAATAGTGTTTGTCGTTGTAGTGGTGATTGCATCGTTTGGTTTTGCGTTATATCGAGCCCGAAAAAGTGAATTAAAAAGAAAAACTGCGTAAACTTGGCAGTTTACGCTTTTTTACAATTATTATGGCTGCTGCTGAAGCGGCAATTAAGAGAGGAATTAGGAGAAGTGTTGTTGGGAGTTCGGGGATTTCTTGAGTGTTGAATATGTAGCCGACGAAGTCTGGGTCATGTACGATTTGGCTGCCGCCCCAAACTGGGAAACAGATGCGGTAAACAAGGGATGAAGCTTCATAGTTTGAGTTAACATTGGGCCATGAACCGCCAAAAAGAGCTGCAAGGTTTAGTTGGTCTTTGAATAGGCTGATGCTTCTAACGGTTGGACCGTAAATTGCGGGTAAACCAGTTATGGGTGCAGCTTGGGCTTTAGAAGTGTACGTTTCAATGTTTGCCGTGTAGGTTTGATTGCTTGCGTTGTTGGATAGCGTGTAGGTTCCGCCGAACATGTAATCATATGCTTTTACTTCGCCCACTTTGATCTCTGCAATGTCAGCGGCAACTGATGATTCTGCTGTTGATGAATCGTATTGTTGTCCATTTACCGAAGTTGAATACGCCTTGGAAGTATATGTTGCTGTAGTGTATAGTAAGGCTAAACTTAACTCGTCAAAGCCTGAAAACTGTGAAGGCTCAAGCACTTCAAGGTTGATTACTTTTCCAATGTCAAAACTTGTTTTCAAATCGGAAACGTTACCGTTAACACTAAAATCGTAATTAAACGCTAAATGCTCCAAATTCATTCTCGCAATGACGCCTACTCGGGCAGAAGCGTTTTGCAGGTACGCGTAAGCGTTTTCGTAAGTAAAACTCCAACGGTAATGAGTTACATCGTCTATAGCTTCTTTTTCTATGGCCGACGCAGTGTAGCTTTGGCTCATGTTGGAGTACATGTAGTAGAGAACCTCGTTTTCCCCTCCTGACTCCTTGCTTGTTTGGGGAACCCCGTCACCGTTGAAGTCACGGTAAATCTCCAGTTCAGATAATGCGCTGGCTACAAAAACTTCGGTTCCGTCACTGGAAGTGAAATGTTGCCCAACCACGTTAGCTATTGGAACAGGATA
Organism: Bathyarchaeia archaeon; assembly: GCA_042296865.1. Taxonomy (GTDB): domain Archaea; phylum Thermoproteota; class Bathyarchaeia; order Bathyarchaeales; family Bathycorpusculaceae; genus Bathycorpusculum. The sequence goes on from CP170178.1 coordinate 1,997,928, forward strand.
CGGGTAATCCGGCGTAGTGTACAAAGCGTAGTAAATGATTTGTGTTCCAGAAGTGTTTACCCAACTGTACCAGACTTTTAACGGCGAATTTTCAACGGTTAAGGCGCCGCTGGCGTATTCAAGATTTGTCGGTGGTAAACTGTTTGAGTTTTCATCTGCATCTTGCGCGTTTGATGTTGGAGTAAACACGATAAATGCTGTTGTTAGTAGTAAAGCAGTCACGATTAAGGTTGCTATTCGGTTATACTTCAAAAGGTTAACCTCAAAAATCACTAGACTCGACTCTGCTTATTAGATTTATGCAAACTTGAAAACGGTATGTGAAAAACAAAATTCTGCAGAGACTAACCGTTCGGCGAGCCTACGCGGGTGCGGGTTCGGCAATGACCTTTTTTGTTTTAGTCGCCGTCTCCAAGGCTACAACGCCAGGCAGTTTCTTGCCCATCAAAAACTCAACCAACGCTCCACCCGCAGTGCTGATATAACTAATTTTACTTGTTAAACCATACTGGTCTATTGCGGCAATCGTGTTTCCTCCTCCTGCAAGACTAAAAGCGTTACTGTTTGCGATTGCTTCAAAAACGGTTTGGGTTCCGTAGCAGAATTCGCTTTTTTCGTAAACACCAAGTGGACCGCTTACAACGATTGATTGGGCTTCTTCTATAATTTTTACGTATTGCTGAACGGTTTTTGTTCCAATGTCTAAAATTGGATGTTCAGAAGGAAGTTTACTAGCGGGAATTTCTTTTCGTTTTCCGTTAACTTCTAAAGCTACGTCAATGGGTAACAGGATTTTGTCAGGATACTCTTTAAGAAGTGCTTGTATTCCAGGAATAAATTGGAGCAAGTCTTTTTTTGCTAAGAAATCCATGGCGTTTTTGCCTAAATCTACGCCTTTAGCAGCCATAAAAAGCTGTGAAGTTACTCCACCCAACAAAACATTGTCTGCAACATCATTGCTTAAAATGTACTTGCTAATTTCTAAGCTGTCATCAGCTTTTGCTCCACCCATAACGTAAACACAGGGGTGAAGTGGACTCTCTGAAGCTTTGCTTAAATGTTTAAGTTCACGTTCCATGATGCGTCCTGCAGCGCTTGGTAAAACAGCGGTGAAGCCAACCATGGAAACGTTATCACGGTGTGCCACTGAAAAAGCGTCACTGACAAAAAGGTCAGCTAATGGAGCAAGATTTTGAACAAGTTCAGTTTTTGACTGCTGCTCAGGACTTCCTTTTTTTGTTTCTCCCGACCAACTGCGCAAGTTTTCTAAAACAAGGATTTCTCCGGCTTGAAGCTGTTTTACTGCTGTTTTAGCTTTTTCGCCAAAAAGGTCATCAACATATTTTACTGGACATTTTAGAATTTGCTGCAGGATTTCTGCGTGTTGTTTGAGACTTGTGTAGTCCGGGTCGCCTTTGCGTCCTTGGTGGGATAGGACAACGGTTTTTGCGCCTTTTTCTGAAAGTTCTTGAAGAGTAAAAGAGTATGCTCGTATGCGTGTATCATTTGTGACCTTTTTGGTTTGGGGGTCAACTTCTGAGTTAAAGTCTACACGTACAATAACAGTTTTGTTTTCCACGTTAAAATCGTCTAAGGTTTTGAAGTTCACCATCTTTTCCCACGCACCTTTGAGGCAAATTAGGGGTAAAGAAAAATTGGTTTTATTTAAGTCTGCTTGCGTAACCTGAGTTACAGGTTGGCTTTTTTGCCTACAAGCTCGATTAAATCAACCATGCGGTTGCTAAAGCCCCACTCGTTATCGTACCAAGCAAAGACTTTAACAAAATTGCTCTTTTCTCCCAGCACCATTGTTAATTGGGCATCAAAAACTGACGAGTAAGTGCTATGCAACACGTCCGTGGACACTATTGGATCTTCAGTGTATTGCAAGATGCCTTTTAATGGGCCTTCAGCGGCTTGTTTCATTGCTTGGTTGATTTCTTCTTTGGTCACGTCTCGGCTTAACACTGCGGTTAAGTCAACGATGCTTACGTCTGGGGTTGGAACACGTAGGGATATACCGTTCATTTTTCCTGAACAGTTAGGCAATACTAATCCGATGGCTTTTGCGGCGCCAGTGCTTGTTGGAATAATGTTTATGGCTGCAGCGCGTGCTCTGCGGGGGTCTTTATGCACAAGGTCTTGGATGCGTTGATCGTTGGTGTAGCTGTGGCATGTGGTCATTAAGGCTTTTTCTAAGCCGAAAGAGTCAGCGAGAACTTTGCTGATTGGCGCTAACGCGTTGGTTGTGCAGCTTGCGTTTGAAAGAATGTTATGTTTTTCAGGGTCGTAGCTATCACCGTTCACACCAAGTACGAATGTTCCGTCGGGGTTTTCTGCAGGCGCGGAGATGAGTACTTTTTTGGCTCCTGCTTGGATGTGTTTTGATGCGCCTTCACGGTTGGTAAATAAGCCGGTTGACTCTACAGCTAAGTAAACTTCTAGATCCTTCCATGGGAGTTGTGCCGGGTCTTTTTGTGCTAGAACTTTTAGTTTTTTGCCGTTAACAATAAGGTCGTTGCCTTCTACCTCGACGGTTCCAGGGAACCTTCCATGTACAGAATCGTATTTGAGTAGGTTCGCGTTGGTTTTTGCGTCTGCTAGGTCGTTGATGGCTACAAAATCAATGTTTGCGTTTCGTTCAAGTGCGGCTCGATATAAAAGTCTGCCAATTCTTCCAAACCCGTTAATTCCAACTTTAATCATAAACAGTTCACACAAAACTGTGATTCAAGTAAACCATATTAATTTTCTCCTACAAAGCAAACAAGCAACCCAAAGCACTTGACAAAAACAAGCAGAATATCTAAAAGTTTCTTTCAGTGAAGCGGACACTGCGCGGTTTTTAAAATTATTTTTAGTGCCGAAAATTGCCATTATGACCTACCCCCTATAGATTTCTGCATAGAACTGCTATTTGCATCCTAATAGATGTTAGTCGTTATTATTTTGTCGTAAAATTATTTCGTATTTCGTAGCAATTAAAAGGTGAATCTAATTTAAACTTGTCGATTGGTCTGTGGTTAACAGCAAAAATAATACGTTTTCCCACACAAACCACAATAACGACTAAGGTCTAATAGGTTGGTTTAAAAAGTAAAGCAACTGGACAGAAAATCGGAAACTAACTGCGTTTTAAGACACCAATAAACAACAGACAGTAAATAATAACATTACCAACTATGCTGTTTTTATCTCAGCGACTTCTCCATTGTCAGCCCAAATGGTCACGGCTAAACTGTTTACGCCGCCGGGGTATGTTTTATCCAGATACAAAGTAACATACCAGCATGGAAACAGTTGAGTGCCCTGCTTAGTGTTAGGGTGAAAAACCGTTGAAACAGGCGAATCAATCACGCCAACGCCAGACACAGTTTGCCCATCAATAGTATAGCTGAATGTTTTAGCGGCGTTTTTAGCGATTTCAATTGCGCGGTCTTGGCTTATGTTGACGTTTGTGCTGCCCACACTAAACAGGTACATACCGTCAGTAAGTGAAGTTAAAGTGCGTCCTTGAAAAACCAGGTCAACGCTTTTAGGTGAAAAATCTGCGCCGTCTTCAGTGTACATCCATAAAAGATGTGTCACATCACCGTTGAAGGTTACGTTAAGCTTAAGGTTGCCCTGCTTTATCTCGATGTTCTCTGCCTTCTGAACAAGGCTTAACATTTCACTCATGTTTCCAAGATAGGAAGTGTCCTGGTATGCGTCCAAACGGTTTAGCAGATTCTTTGCCGCATCCAAACTGTTGATGGGTTGCCCCACACTATAGATAGGTGCACCTTCCAAAATGCTGATTTGGTAACGCGAAAGTTGACCGTTACGGAAACGAAACACCACATCAAGCTTGCTTTCACTGCTGGTTAACGAGTAACGCATTATTTCTTCAACAACCCCACCTAAATCGTCACGGTGCTCAACCGTTCGACCAAGAAGCGTCGCCTGATACTTGCCAGTGTCAATTTGGGCAACATCCTGCAGGAAACGAATCGCGTCATCAGTGCTGCTGCTCCACGCCAAAAGCTGGTCATAACGCGACTGCAAGCTATTACGGTCGCTTGCCAGTTGACTGTTAGCGCCAAACTGGATGTAAGTGAAACTTGCCAAAACCACCAAACCCACAAGCAAAATTGCTAAAACCGTTTTCCACTTCAAACTTAACCCTAACCGTTGGCGGGGCTGAATAGGCGGCGCTTCTTCCACTACTTTCATGGTGTTCACTGAAGCCTGACCGAAAGTGGATAGTTTGTAGGTGCCTTCTTCGTCTTTGGTTACCAGTTCGCCAAGGTTTTCTAAGTGATAAGTAAGGTTTGAACTGGAGACACCAAGGTATTCCAGCATCTCTGAAAACGTCATGGGCTTATCTGAGAGCATACGCAGAATCTTGCGGCGTGCTGGATGCTTAAGTGAACTAAACATTGTGGAGTAGATTTCTTCTTTGGAATCAGCCATGATAAGCCCTCATAAGATGAGGCATCAACATAGGCTTAAAACTTTACCGTTGTCAAGGTTTTTAGACTAAAATTTTTTGTTTAGTCAATTTTTCCTTACAAGAACCCTTTTATCAATTAAAATGTGGAAAAAAGTTATGAACAAAATTGTTGCCGTCTGTTTACTCTGTTTTATTTTGTTGCCCACGTTAACCTTGGCTGCGCCTGTTGATGCTTCAAGAACGCTTACAGTACCCAGTGAGTATGCAAGTATTCAACAAGCCATAGACGCAGCAAATGCTGGTGACACTGTTTTTGTAAAAGCAGGCACATACAAGGAAAAAATAGTCATAGATAAACCGTTAATTCTCAAAGGGCAAGACAAAACCAACACATTTATTGTCTCTGAGGATTCAGGGGCAATTGTACAGGTAAGCAGTGACAATGTAGAGTTTTCAGGTTTCACGGTTCGACATGACGGTTCAGGCAGAGGCTACGCGTTATGGTATTGGAGTTCTGGAAAAGCTGCAATACACCTGCTTAACGTGGAAGACTGCAATATTTATGATAACTTGTTTGTCAGCAGAGGTTGCGGCATCTGGCTCTACAATTCACACCACAACAGCGTACATGACAATGCTGTCAGCGAATGCGACTACGGCATCACTCTGCAACAGTCAAGCCAAAACAGGTTAACCAACAACACGCTGACAGACAATTCCAACGGGTTATCGTTTATGTCATCATCTGGTAATGTCCTAAAACAGAACAAGTTAACGGGTAACTCTTACAATTTAGAAATTTCAAGCGATGACCTTTCAGGCTACATTAACAGTGTGGATGAGTCTAACCTGATTGAAAATAAACCCGTAGTTTACTGGGCAGATAAGACAAGCCAAAAGGTTCCCATGGATGCTGGCGTTGTGATTTTGGTTAACTGCAGAAACGTTACAGTTGACGGCTTAACTTTGACGCCAAGCACACAAACTGCAATAGTTTTAGCGGGGACACAAGGCTGCCATGTCACTAACTGCCAAATCTCTAACAGCAGCATCGGTATCCAACTTTTCAACACTAAATTTGACCTTGTTTACGGAAATACATTAAACGTCGCCAACATTGGCATCCAATCAAACGGCAACGGAACAGTAATACAAAACAACAAAATCACCGCCGCCACTGGCATAAGCATAGGTGGTTACTACCAAACCGTAGTAGGCAACGACATAAACATGGAGCAAACCAGTTACTTTGGTGACTACGCAGTAACCTGCACTGGCTCTTACAACAACATAAGCTTAAACCAAATGCAAAATGCAATGCGCGGCATAAGCATAACTGCTTCAAACAACGTGTTTTATGGCAACAGTTTAGACAACTGCAATGATGTTTTACTTGAAAAGGCAAATTACAATTTTATCGTCAAAAACACGTTAACTAAAACAAGAATCAATATCCAAGAAGGCTCAGAAAACGTGCTCTGCGCAAACAAGCTAACCAAAAGCAGTGGCATCTACATACGGCTTGGTCATAACAACACAATTTACGCTAACTCATTAGAGAACGGTTGGGTTGGCGTTCAATGGAGCAGCAAAGCAGAATATGTAACAAACAACTTGTTCTACCACAACAATTTCATCAACAATAAAAGCCAAATCGGCAAAAGCAGTAGCAGCTACGCGGTTAACTTTTGGGATAACGGCAAAGAAGGCAATTACTGGAGCGACTACAACGGCGGCGACTGGAATTTTGACGGTTTAGGGGATACAGTTTATGAACTAAAAAGCTACTACGACGGGAGTGACGGAGAAGTGTCATATGTTTGCGGTTACGATTATCACCCGTTAAAGAACCCTTTTGACATCTCCAAAGCCGTTGTGGAACTGCCAGTTTGGGTTGACCCCGCAAAACCCCAAGACGTCCCTCAACCAAACAATTCTAACCTGCCACCTGTAACTCTGCCGCCAATTGACCAGCCACCGTTTCCGACAGCCGAAATAATAACAATCATAATTGTGGCCGTAGTGGCAGCGGTTGCAATCCTTTACCTAAAAAGGCATTAGTCATCAGCAAAATTTCAACCCCTTGAAAGCAAATTACAAATAAACCAACAACCAAGTAATCTAATCAAAGGGTTATGTTATGACTGACGTGGTTTTCACTTTTGAGGTTCACCAGCCGCACCGTTTAAAACGGAGCCTGTTTTGGGAAGGAAAAATCTTTCGGCGCTTATCCAAAAAAGAGCTTTTTGACTACTATTTTGACAATGAAGGAGACAGGGAAATTTTCAAGCGTGCAGCACGCAAATGCTATTTTCCCTCAAACCAGATTCTACTTGACCTCATCGATCGACACCGCCACGACCACAAACCCGTTAAAGTAGCGTTTAGTCTTTCTGGCGTCTTTTTGGAGCAATGTGAAATGTTTGACAAGGACCTACTTGAAACCTTCAAACAACTTGCCCAAACAGGTAAAGCAGAGTTTCTAGACCAAACATATTACCATTCAATCGCAGGTCTTTACCCTGACAAAAACGAGTTTATTGAACAAGTGCAAATGCACCGTCAACTCATCCAAGACCTACTTGGGTACACACCCACCGTTTTTGAAAACACCGAACTACTTTACAACAATACCATCGCCAAAACCGTGGAAGGCATGGGCTACAAAGGCATCTACACTGAAGGGGTAGAAAAAATTCTCGGCGGAAAATCCCCCAACTTTCTCTACACGCCAAAAGGATGCAAAAAAATCCGCATACTGTTACGCAATTACAAGTTAACTGACGATGTTGGTTTTCGTTTCAGTGCACGTTGGTGGCCTGATTGGCCGTTAACAGCCGAAAAATATGCAAGTTGGCTAGCAGGCACTAAAGGGGAAGTTATCAACATTTTTCCTGACTACGAAACCTTCGGTGAGCATCATTGGCCTGAAACTGGAATTCATGAATTCTTGCGGCATATGCCTGAGAGACTGCTACAGTATGATAACTTGAAGATGGTTACACCCAGCGAAGCGGTTGACCGTCATGCGTCAGCGGGAGAAATTGATGTTCCCGAAACCGAGTTCACCGTGTCTTGGGCTGACATCGCAAGAGATTCAACAGGTTGGCTTGGCAACGTTATGCAGTGGGCTTACTACACTTCACTGCGCAGATTGGAACCGTTAGTTAAAGAATCTGATGACCCACAATGGTTACGACTTTGGCGTGATTTTCAAACAAGCGACCACCTTTACTACATGTTCACTGCAGGAGGCGGACCCGGCGAGGTACACTCGTATTTTAGCCCGTATGAGTCACCCATGGATGCTTTTGCCGTTGCTCAATCATTACTTAACGATTTCGAGTCAAGAGTGCGAGCCGCAATTTTGACTGCTAACGAGCCTTTTCTATTCTACACAGGCACCGGCAAAGACTACTACACGGAAGTTATGGCTTGGAGCCTTTACGGATTCATTAAAGCGGTGGAAACGGTTGATTTTAAAGCCCTTGAGTACCATATAGGGAATGGAGATTTTGAAAGCTGGATCAAGTTTTCCCTTAAAGATGAAGAGTTAGCCGCAAAATTCCGTCAAATAGCAGCTTCAAAGAAAACAAAAGAACCCCTACGTAGGGCAATTGTTGCTGCAGCAAAGATACGTTACAAGATTTTGTCAGACAATGTGCAGGAGGCTACTCAGCAGTTTTAAGGGTTGTACACGTGGTTTATAAGAATCTGTTTTTCTTATTTATTGAATTGAGGTCACGTTATGAGAGAAGAACTTCCATTCCCAGACAAGGTTCTGCAGACACTCCACAACCTTTGCGCTACCGCAGCTGACCTATCAAAGCGTAGCGATGAGGTTGCAAGAATTCTGCAGAAAGACCCTAACGAGATTGAAAGCATCCTTGATAAGTACAAGTCTGAAGGTTTCGCTGAAAGCTTTGTTGACAGTGAAGGCAAAAAACGCTATTACCTTAATGGTCGAGGAATAATCAAAGTTTGCTCCCTGTTCACGTAAAGTGACCCAATAATGCGCGTAATACTGTTTTCTTGGGAGTATCCGCCTAGAGTTGTGGGAAAACTTGCTGAATATGTTAGCGCGCTATCTAACAGCCTAGAAAAAAACAAGGTTGACACTTACGTTGTAACCTATCATGATTACCTAACTGGATCGTCTGCTGAAGCGTCAGGAGTAAAAGTTCTTCGCGTATTCAACCCTGTAAAAACTCACATCGGCGTTTTAACATGGGTTCTTACATTAAACCAAGAGGTTGAACGGGCAGCCGCCAATATTTATTACGATTCGGACAAAAAAATTGATTTAATTGACGTGTTTGATTGGCATTTTGTTCCAGCCGCTGTAGCACTCAAAAATGGGCTTGGAATACCGTTTGTGTACTCAATCGAAAGTCTCGAAGACCACCGGTCTCTCCAATCAAACTCACCCTACAACATGGCAATCAAAAGCATAGAGTGGCTAGGTTGCTATGAATCAAGCTGCATAACCGTTAAATCAGAATGGATGAAAGAAGAAGTCGCTCGAGTCTACAACGTGCCAAAAGAAAAAATCGTTCTCATTTTAACTGACCCTGAAAAATGGCCAAAAAACACCTTAAAAACTTATAAAAACGCAATTGGAGGCGCTAAAGCTGAAGCATGAATTAAGCGTTATGATGTTAACTTGGGAGTACCCCCCAAGAGTCATCGGCGGCATTTCACCACACATATACTACCTATCCAAAAGCTTAGCTCAGCAAGGCGTAAAAGTTTACGTAGCAACCTGCGATTTCCCTGGCGCACCAGCACATGAAACAACTGTTGACGGCGTAGAAGTTTACAGAATGGACAGTTACAAGGCACCCTCACCGGATTTTGCCACTTGGGTGTACCTAATGAACCTAAACATGCAAAAAGAAACCGCTTCAATCGTCCGCAAACTTGGAGACAAAATCGACGTTTTTCATGCCCACGACTGGTTAGTAGCAAACGCTGGCATCGGGTTAAAGCACATTTTCAGAAAACCACTCCTAGTAACAATGCATTCCACCGAGATGGGACGCCGTGACGGCACACACACGTCAACTGAAAAAATGATTCATGAAACCGAGGCTTGGTTAAACTATGAAGCATGGAAAGTAATTTGCTGCAGCGACTACATGATTCAACATGTCAAGTGGGCTTTCGGCTTGCCAAACGATAAACTAGTAATGGTTCCTAACGGTGTTAACACTAAAAGTTATGATGAAACCAACAGTGACATGAAAGCTTTTAGAAACCGTTTTGCTTTACCTGAAGAAAAAATAGTCCTATACGTTGGCAGACTAGTTTACGAAAAAGGCATCCACATCCTAATCAACGCTGTACCCAAAATCTTAACCAAAGTAAACGCTAAATTCATAATAGTAGGCAGCGGCTACATGAAAGAGCAACTGTTAAACATTGTCCGCAGCATGGGACTTGAACATAAGGTGCTCTTTGAAGGTTTCGTGGATGAAGATAGCCTGATAAAGCTGCAGAAAGTAGCGGATGTTTCAGTTGTGCCCAGCCTTTTTGAGCCCTTCGGTATTGTAGCATTGGAGGCTATGGCGGCTAAAAGCCCCGTGGTTGTCTCCGACACTGGCGGCTTGTCAGAAATTATTGAACATGACGTTACAGGCGTGAAGGTTTACCCTAACAATCCTGAATCCCTTGCGTGGGGCATAAACAAGTTGTTGCTTGACCCTGCTTACGCTGCTAAAATTCGTGAGAACGCTTACCGCAAAGTTTTGGAAAAGTATGATTGGGCTAAAATCGCTCAGCAAACCAAACGTATCTACGAGAATGTACTTGGTGAGTACTCGAAAAGTTTTTGGGCTTAACTTTTACCCATTCAGTGGAGTAGGGTCTGTCTCGTAAAAAGAACTATATCCCTCTTTTACTTTTAGCAGATACTAGCTAAATAGGAGATGAACGGGTACACCGTTCTGACATAGTTTTTAGCACTCAAAAACAGCGGCACATACCTGTATCACTGCAAAAATACGGTTGTATGAGTTCTAAACATGAGTCTTCTTGTTTAGCGGAGCTTATGTTTGGAGGTGAAAAAGATTAGAAAAATAGTTATTTCTGCTACCTTAATCGCTATTGTGCTTTTTTGTTCTCTTCTGATTTTTAATATGGAGGCAGGCGCTTCCATAAGTGACGACTTGCAAATAACTACTGTTTCAAGTTTTTCAGCTCAAATGTTTTCTTCCTATTTTGCTCCAAACGGAACGCTTTTTGCTGGCGACATTAACTATAACCTGTACAGAAGTGACGATTACGGCGCCACTTTTAGGTTAATTTACCAATTTCCCAAACCAGATAATCCGGCAACCATGGTGACAGGGTATGTTTGGAATATTTTTGTTGATTCCAGAAACAACATTTTCGTTTCAATCCCTTGCACTAACCGCCTGTACCGCAGCACCAATTTTGGTGCAAGCTTTTCAACGGTTCTTAATACAAACGGAACACAAAACGACGGTTTCTACATCGCCATCACAGAAGATAATCAAGGAAACCTCTACACGGCAACATACTGCAACAGCATCTACCCCAATCTTCCAGCCTTGCTAAAAAGCACCAACGGTGGAACAAACTGGCGTGTGATTTATCAAGCCTCCGCAGTCCACTTTCATAACGTCAAGTTTAACCCTTCAAACGGTTACCTTTATGCTTCAACAGGAGAATGGGCCCCAGGTTACAATAATTATGACCGTGAACGCGTTTACCGAAGCAAAGACCTTGGACAAACATGGACCGTAGTAGTTGAGCGCACTACACAGGGTGAACAGTACGGCAACACCATCTATTTGCCCATGCTTTTTGACGGCAACTATGTCTATTTAGGAACCGACCAAGCCTACCAGCCAAACTGGATAGACCGTTTCTATGACACAGGCGCAAACACGGTTTTCCAGCCGCAAACAGTCTACAATTTCCCCAGCGACAGTAACTTCCCAGTAATCTCCGCCGTTTGGCTTGGTAACACGATGCTTTTTTCTTCAACGGCTGAATTTTATGAGGGCACTGAACGCATTGTCGCAAGTAGAGACGGCGTTAACTGGGAAATAATAAAAGAAGACTATGTTACCCAAAACCTGCACCATACTAACATGCTCACCTACAACCCTCAAGGCACAGTTTTCGGCTCTAACGGTCCAGGCAAAACATTTGCGATAACCCAAAAAACTGTTCAGCCAACACCAACACCCACCGCCCAACCAACGACGCCGCCTGCGCAGGAGCTTTTCGAGGCAACTTTTGAAACGGGCAGCTTCAGTGAGTACCAAGGTAGAAGTGGAGCAGGCACACATTCGGAAACCGTGGAAACCAGCAATCCTCATCACGGCAGCTACAACGCCAAATTCACTTCGGGAGCATCAAGTGAAGGCTGGGCATACAATCCTCTTGCAAGCACGCCTGTAGCATTTTGTCGTCAACTGGTTAAAATTTCGGCTTTACCTGCCCCAGGAGCTTACTTGTGCTTGGGTAGTCTTCAGAACGCTAACTCGCAAAACACTTTAGACCCTTTCATTTACAACAGTAACGGACAATACTATTGGGGAATAGTTAGTGTAATCAATGGAGCATTTTACTGGGACAGAGAAGCCACCCCAAGCAATCCTCAAGTGGGCGTTTATTACAACATAGAAAGCTGCCGAGACACAGCTAACCAGCGCAGTCGCCTCTGGATAAATGGAGCCTCAAAAGTTGACGTAAGCCGCATGCATGTGGGTAATACAAACATGCTTTGCACAGGGATTTCTTGGTCTGACAGTGCCACATCAGTGTATGTTGATTGCGTTCTTGTAAAAACCACCTATGTTGGTCCTGAATCTTCGCCTCAGCCTACCCCCACGCCCACTCCAACTCCGACGTCTACACCTCACCCTTCAGATGCGCCATTAACAACAGCTATTCAGGTAAGCGCTAACGTAACGGTGACAGCCGTAAACTTCCAGCAATCGACAAGCCAACTCTACATCACAATAAACAAGAACGGCACAAACCTTATCGAATCAACCATAAGCAAAACCAGCCTGCCAAGCATTTCGCAGCTCAGGGTTTACATTAACAATGGCCAAAAAACCTTTACTTACACTGATATGGAAAACGCCTGGAAAGTAACCGTTAAAACGACATAACTTTTTCTTTTCCCTTTTTAGGGCATTTTTTATGTTTTAAGGTGAAAGAATGAATAATAACAAAATTGTTATTGGAATCCTGCTTCTTTTAACTCTGTTAGCGGCTTTATTTATTGTCCAAATCCAAAGTGTTCAATCATTATCCTTCAACTCTACAACGCTCACTAAACCAATCGAATCTGCAGGCATCACTAAAAACGGTACCCTGTACGCCGCATCATCAGGCAGCATTTACAGAAGCACTGACAAAGGCCAAACATGGTCTACAGCCTTAATAACGATTCCAAACGTTGACGACATAGGCTGTCTTTACGTTGCCTCTAACAGTTACATCTACTTTTCACCATCAGGAAACAGCCTTAGCCCCACAAACATTGGGCTTTGGCGAAGCACCAACCAAGGACAAACCTGGACCAGAGTGCTATCGTTAAGTGCGTCTGAATGTATTTGGGGCATTGATGAAGACAGCCAAGGCAACCTGTTTGCAGGCGTATACACGACTGGCAGCTTGAATTCTAACGCGAGAATCTACAAAAGCACAAACAACGGCGCAAACTGGTTATCTGTTTACTATGATTCAACAGCTAGGCATGTACACTGCATAAAAGTTGATAGAAGTAACAATTACATTTACGCTTCAGTAGGCGATGACTTTAGCATTTGGAATGTGGCTTATGTCTTGCGGTCAACAAATGGCGGCTCTACATGGACAAAAATCCTCAATGGCATGCCTCAAGTAGTAGCAATTGAAATACTTCAGGGTGCAAGAATTTTTGGAACCGACCATTATGCTGCCAACGGGCTCTTTAGAACAACCGATGACAACTCTTACACGCAGGTTTTGGATGTTGGCGCCAGTTCGTATTGCTTTTGGATAAGGAAAAGTGACGTGGATAATTATGTGGTTGCAGGCTTCTGCGGTGGCGAAGGTTCACCAAGAATCGGTGGAGTCTATGTTAGTACAAATAATGGTTACACTTGGAGTTTAGCGGAGAGTCTTTCAACGCAGAAAGCGTATGATGGAACCACAACCGCAAGCAATATTGTGCAAGGCGTACTCTACCATGACGTAGTGTTAAACGGTAGTTACCAGAATGGCAAGCGTATAACTTCATCTACGCCTACTCCCACTCCAACGCCGACACCCACGCCGACACAAACACAGGCATCCTCTCAGGAACTTTTTAAAGCAGATTTTGAAGAAAGAAGCTTTAGCGAATATCAAGAGGTAAATGGTGCAGGCACATATACGGCAACAGTTGAGACCAGCAACCCCCACCACGGCAGCTGCAACGCCAAATTTACTGCTGCCCCATCAAGTGAAAGCTGGGCATACAAAACCCTCACCAATTCACCAACCACCTTTTATCGTCAACTAGTAAAAATAGGCACGTTACCATCATCTGGAACCTACCTGTACTTAGGCAGCCTTCAAAACTCTAACTCCCAAAACACTCTTGACCCCTTCATCTACAACGGCAACGGTCAGTACTATTGGGGTACAGTTTCAGTTATCAACGGCGCCTTCTATTGGGACCGCGAAGCAACTCCAAGCAACCCAAAAACTGGAGTCTACTATAACATAGAAATCTGCAGAGACACCGCGGGGCAACGCAGCCAACTCTGGGTGGACGGGACTTCAAAGGTAAACGCTGTTAGGGCTCATGTTGGAAGCACAAACTTGCTTTGCACAGGAATCTCTTATGCAGAGTCAAGCTCAACAGTTTACGTTGACTGCGTAAAAGTTAGCACTTCATACATTGGACCAGAGAGCAGCCCTCAACCAACGCCAACCCCCACACCCACGCCAACGCCGACACCTACTCCAACGCCTACGCCTAAACCCTCAGATGCACCCCTAACAAACGCCATCCAAGTAAACGCCAACGTAACCGTAACAGAAGTCAACTTCCAACAATCAACAAACCAACTAAACATAACCATAACCAAAAACGGCACAAACCACATTGAAGCATTCATAAACAAAAACAGTTTACCCACAGTTTCAACGCTTAAAGTCTTCATTAACGGCAGCCAAAAAACCTACACATACGTTGATATTGGCGACTCTTGGAAAGTCACCGTCAAAACAACCTAACCCTTTCTTTTATTAAATAAAATAAAGATTATTTGCCGATTACTCGGACATTCTCCACCATAACCCAAGGCGCAATCAAACCGCCCATCTGCCGCTCGTTGCTGCCGATGAGGCTAACGTTTTTTAGGACTTCAAAAATGTTGCCTGCAAGCATGACGCCTCTGGATGCATGGGCGATTTCGCCGTTTTTGATTTTCCACGCTGGCGTTGCTACAACTGAGAATTCGCCACTGACTGGGTTGCTGCTGTGTGCGCCCTGCAAGTAATAGACCAGTAAACCATCGTCAACCTGCCGTAGCATGTCATCTGCAGAAGTGGTTCCTGGCATAATATGGAAGTTTGTTATGTCAATACCAGGCGTGGACAAGTAACCAGCACGTGAAGCGTTGCCGGTGCTTTCTTTGCCTTCTTTTTTGGCGGCGTAATTGTCGTAAATGAAGTTTTTAAGAACCCCCTTCTCGATTATTGGAGTTTTCTTGTGTGGAACGCCTTCGCCGTCGAAAAGCCAAGTTCTCATGCCGCCCGAAAATAAACCGTCATCGTAAATGGTCAAGTTTTCTGAGGCAACTTTTTCGCCGATTTTTCCTTTAAACGGTGACTGCCCACGCTGCACACTGTCCGCTCTTACCGCATTAATTAAGGTGTAACCAAGCAGGTCTTGGAGGGCAAACTGTGTCAAAATCAGCTTCTGAGTTTTTGTTTCAATCGGCTTGGTTTTAAGGGCTGAAACTGAAAGTTTTGCAGCTTCTTTTCCAACCCATTCGGGGTCAATCTGGTAGTTTCTTGCAGCGTTAAACTCAAAACAAACAGGCGTCACCTTGCTGCCATCTTTAGCGAGTGTGGCAAGGCTGCATTCAATAACTGTTCCCTTGTCAAAACCTAAAATGCCGTTTGAGTTGGCGACTGCGTTTGCTATGTAAGCGTTTCCTATGCCTCCTTCAGCCGCTAAAACTTTCTTATCCACCTTGCAGGCTGCGTCAATCATTGTCTGGGAAATGTTAACTAGCTCGTCAGAGCCGATTTCAAGAATTTTGCTGTCAAACGTGCCCTCAAGGCTAGAAGTGTACGTCTTTTTTGATGCAAAGCCTTTCCAGTCCTGATCTGGCTTGCTGACTTTTGCTGAACTTAACGCGCTGTTAACAATTCTTTCTATCGCGGCTGGGTCATTAACAATGTTTGTGTACGCAAATCCTACCGCTTTATTGACGACGACGCGTACGCCGACGCCTCGGTCAATAATTTGGTTAGTCTTATTCACCTGCCCAAGCTCTATGCCTATGTTGGAGGCTTGTCCCTCGTAAACGTAAGCTTCAGCTTCAGCAGCGCCTTTCGTAACGGCTGTTTGAACAGTTTTTTCAGCGATACTTAACATTTCATTCTTTTCAAGCACTGCCACCGACAACCACCTCACTTACTCTAATGTGCGGTCCACCATCCCCGATAAAAGCAGTTTGGCCCTTACCGCACCGTCCCGATTCAACAACGAAATCTTTACCGACAGCATCTACCTTAAGCAGGGTTTCAAGCGTGTTGCCGCTTATTGAAGCATCCCGCACTGCCGCACCGATTTCGCCGTTAACAATCTCGTAACCTTCCTGAATGCCAACTTGGAATGTGCCATCAAGGTTCGCTTGGCCACCTCTAAAACTCTTAAAGAAATAACCTGACTTGACGCCTTCAAGGAGTTCTTCAAACTCGTGGTCTCTTGGCGCCATGTAAGTGTTACGCATGCGAATGATGGGTTCCACACGAAAATCTTCAGCCCTAGCATTGCCTGTTGGGGCAGCGTTGAATTTATGGGCTGTTTCGCGGTTATGCAAAAGCCCCGTCACCACGCCATCCTTAATCAGCAACGTCTTTTGGGCTGGAACACCTTCATCATCGTATTTGAAGGAGCCAAAAGCGCCCGGCAGTGTACCGTCATCATAAAACGTTACAAGGTCAGAACCAATCTTTTTACCCATCGAGTTGGATAAGACGCCTCCTGACAATGCTAAATCAGCTTCTGCCAAGTGCCCAAAGGCTTCATGAACAAACACGCCTACCACATTGGGTCCAAGCACAACTGGAGCTTTGCCGCCTTTTAACGATTTTGCACAAAGCTGCTCGACTGCACGCCTTGCCACTGTTTCCCCAATTTGTTCGGGAGGTTGTGTGTCAAAGACTTCGTAGCCTAAAGTGGAACCTACTTCTTCACGGCTGAAAGTAAAAATTCCTTGGCTTTGGGCAGTTGCAGTGATTCTTGACCAGACATACAACTTGTCCTGCTCAATATTGGTGCCTTCACTGTTAACAAAATAACTGCGCCCTGTCAAGTCTAAGTAGTCTACGGTGCAGCTTTTAATTCGTCCGTCATAATGCTGAATTGTCTTGTTTATTTCCGAGATATCTCTAATTTTGTCTTCCATCGTTATGTCGGCAGGATTCTTTTTTGGTTTCGCCTCAACCTGATCAGTGACGGTTTTAGCCGCAGCAAGTTTAATCGGAGTTTTGAGCCGTTGACTTGCAGTTTTAGCCATCATACAAGCGTTTGAAACTGCTGCCGACAAGATATCGTTTTCAAGCGAACCAACAGAAGCAAACCCCCATGCACCGTTGACGAGTACTCGTAGGGCAACGCCGTTTTCGATTCCCTGTTTTGCTGCTTCTACGCGTCCCTCTTTAAGCGTCAGCATGGTTTTGTAGAGTTTTTGTGCTCTTGCCTCTGCATAGTTGGCGCCGTGTTTTTGATTTGCTGCCTCAATGATTTTTGAGAGAACTTCCTGCAAATGTAATCAAACCTTTTTGGGTCAAAGAAACAGTTTACTAGTGCGTTGTGGGTAGATTAAACGGTTTTGTTTTAGTAATAAGTAAAAATAGGTTGAATGCTTGCCTTTGCGTTCCTTAAATGTTGCCTATTGTGTGCAGTATTCTTGTTTGTACGGGAATTGCTCCGCTGCTTAGGCAGTCTTCGAGCCCTTTTGAGAACAATTCTAGTTGACTGCTGAACTGTTTGGGTTCAAGTTGGTAATTGTTTTCTAAATATTTGTATATGTAGAAGGCGCCTTTTTCTCCGAATACTTCTGTTAGGACATTGTCTATGATTTTGTTTATGGAGTCACCCATTTGTCTGTTAAGGACTTCCATCCATACACCCACTCGCAGTCAGAATCCGACTCTGCCAACCTAATAAGTGTTCTCAACCAACTGTAAAACAAAAAAACACACATTTTCCCATGCAAGTTCATGCCTACCAGAAATCAGACATATTCAACTGTTGAACACGTTTCACAGCAGACCTAACTTTAACCTGAGTCAAAGCAGGCGTGTCCAAAACCAGTTGACCATAAACACCATCAAAACCCGGCGTAACCTTAAGCGCGCCCTCACGCACCTTAACAATAGTCTCCGCAAGCGCACCATCAACAACCGAAGCTAACGCCTCCTTAGATGCATCAATAAGCACAGAGTACTCATCCCCAAACTTGCCCACCAACGAGTGATACTTACCCCAAACCGCTTGAGTAGACGGCGAATCAACCCCAAGCACCGTAGAAATAATCTCCGACAAAGGCAGCAAACGCATAAACCTCGGCGCGTCCGTACGGTTATAATTTGCAGGGCGGTCGGCTAATTCTTCAACGCGTTGCTCTACACCTTTGGTTAGTCTTCTTCGGCAGACTGGACAGATGTTTCCAAACTTTATGGCTTCCTGCGGAGAATAAGACGTTTTGCAGTTGCGGTGTCCTGTCCAATGGTATTTACCGTAGGCAGGATCGGTTTCAATAGTGAACTTTAGCCTTTTTGGATCGTTGGTTTTTATGGAGTCGATGACTTGGTTATAGGTGAATTGTTCAAGTTCAAACACGTTGGCTTCTCTGCCGATTCTCCATGGCCAAAAACTGTGACAGTCACTGTTAGATAAGAGTGTAAAACGGTCAAGTTTGCTTAGCCGCCAGTTCATTGCGGGGTCAGAAGAAAGCCCCGTCTCAAGCGCGTATATGTGTTTTGTCATGTCTTGGTAGCAGTCAGCTATACTGTCAAAACCGCTAAACGCTCCAAAAAGACTAAACCATGGCGTCCAAACGTGAGCAGGAAAAACCATGTTCGATTTTGAAACCGCCATAACTTCTTCAACAAGCTGTGGCGCTGTCATATTTAAAATTGGCCTGCCGTCCGAAGCTAAATCGCCAAACCTTGCAAGCCGCTCATTAAGTTGCTCAACAACTTCAAGGCTGGGTGATAGGATGACATGGTGTATCTTTTTCGAGTCACCCTTGTAATCAAATATTGTGCAGACTTCGGTTGTAAGCATGAAGCGGGTTTGAGAGTCAGGGTTACCTGCAATTCTAAAAAGGCCAGTGTCACCGTCAGGAGTGAGGGTTTGTTTTATCTCTTTTAACCAGTCAGGATGTGTGAAGTCGCCGGTGCCGACAAGGTTTAAGCCTTTGATTTTTGAGTACCGTCCGATTTCTGGTAGACTCATTTGTCCGCTTGTAGCTCGACTGTAACGGCCATGAATGTGCAGGTCAGCAATAACACGCATTTGACAGGTACCCCTTGAAGTGTTAACACTTGTTTAAGTGCTTGTTTAGGGGTTAATATAGCTGGTAATAGAAAAGTGTTACCTAAAGGGTTAAAAGCCAAAGTTTAAAGGTTATTTCTTTATTTTACACAGAGTTTGTTTTAAAGCGCCAAGTGCCAAGGCATTGTTGATTAAACGTTCAAGAATTTCAAAATCAGAATGCTGCACCGTTACTTCTTTAGAGCTGATATAGCAGCCGTTTTTTGCTTCAATCACACATTTTTCAAGTTCTTCATCAAAAATGCCTTTAGTCAAAATCGGTTTGCCGTCAAGTAGACGTAAATCGCAATCAAGGCAATATTCAAAAATAAAATTTAGTTTTCTACCCTTAGAGTTGCCTTCCCCAAAATATGTCAAGTCATCAATTTTTGAGAAATGCACATCATCAAATTCTATAAACGAGACGCTTGTTTTTTTGATAACGTGTTTGTGACTCAAATTAATAGCCCCTTGGTGCTCATTTTTAATGTTTGAAGCTTTTTTATTAAGGTTAACTGGAAAAAACGGTTTTTCGATAAACTGACGTTTTAAAATTCGCTTTACTGGAAAGGTTTCAGGCTAACAAACAATTATAAGGCTTGAAAAACAAATATTTTTGAATATTAGGTTCTAACTTGGCTTGTTTTATAGGCAAGTGACAAAATCTGGTGAAATTTTATGAGCCAAATCAGACGGTTTGAGCATAAACGTTCTTCAATGCGTTTTTCCATAAGCGATTTTGGCGCAGTTGGTGACGGTGTTAATGATGACACCAAAGCCTTTAACGACGCAATTTCAGCCGCAGAAACCGCGGGAGGCGGCACTGTTGATTTCCAAAAAGGCACTTACAGATGCATGGGCGTAAAACCTAAAAGCTTAGTAACTTTACAAGGGCGCGGTTGGGGCGAGACAATAATTAAGGGGTTTAACAATAAAAGCAATCAAGCAATAATTGATGGAACCGGCTTTTACTCGCAAGATTCACCGTTAACCGAATTTAATGTTTATGACATTGAAATCGACGGCAAAGACATGAACCACGTAGGATATCATTACAACCGAAAAGGCATAGGCAATCAATGGATGAAAAACTGTGTTTTCCGAAACATTTTCGTTCACGATACACCCGCAACTGGTATTGGCACGGACTTTATAATTAACGGGTACTTTTTGAGCTGTCTTGTTTCAAACTGTGGAACCGTAGGTCAAGTCGGCAACGGCATAGGCAGTAACGGTTTTGGCATCGGCGTAAGTGACGCAACAGAGGTGGTAGTGTTCAGTGGTTGCCAAGCAATCAATATTGCGAATAACGGTTTCACTTTAGAAGCCCAAGTGACTCAAGGTGTTGGTTATGCGTCAATTACTGATTGTTATACTGAAAAATGTGGAAACTCGGGTTATTCAAACTCTGGCTCCAAAGGGGTAAAAATTGCGGGATGCACTGACAACGCAAGTAAATATGGCGTTTACATTAGTGCCAACGCAAACCAGCCCGGTGATCAAACAATGATTTCAAGCTGCCAATTTTTGAACCAATCAAGCCACGGGATATATTCTGACCAAGCTGAGAATAATTATCTTCAAGTAAGAGGCTCGTTGTTTGAATCCTGTGGCGGTTGTGGAATAAGCAGTTTTGGAAGCTATTGCAGTTTTGTTGATAACAATTTTAAGGGGTGTAAAGACGTTACAATATTTTGTAAACCGGCATTAGGCGCTATAGGCAAGGGTTATCTTATTTTAGACAATCTGATTACAGGCGGCAATTCTACGGGCATAAAAATAGACCCTTCAGATCAGACAATCACTGGTTTGCTTGTTAAAGGCAATTTAATTATGGATTGTAAAGGCTTAGCAATTGAGGCGGTATGTAAACGGGGAGTTGAAACTGGCAATTATTCTTCCGCGGTTATTGAAGGCAACGTTTGCAATGGAAACCGTAGCCCTCAAATAGAGGTAGTAGGCTCATCTAACACTCTTATAATTAGAAATAACACGGTATAATTTTTATTATGTCTACATGAAGTTAATTGTAGTTGCTGTGTTAAGGCAGTAACTCGATTTTTTATGCTTCAACAGTTAAAATAAAAATGGTTGATGCTTTTGGAATTCGAGAACAGCTATGAATCCGAAGTTTTTGGAGTTGCAAACGTTCAATCTGGATCATGCAACCTAACTATTGGATATTTTTTAAGTGACACTAAACTCACAGTTTTACTGCCGGAGTCTTGCTATTTTTGCCAAAAAACAAATATTTGCAGTAGAGAATTCGGTGAACAGATAATACGTAAGCTCAACGACAAAGACAAAGGAAAAGTAACCTATTTATTAAAATGAGAGTCACAAGTTAGGTTTACTCTGCATTTGTTTAAAAAAATGCCTAAACGGTTGAGTTGACCCACAGTTTTCCAAATCTAAGCTGGCGTTACAGCAATTTCAGTGCCCATTTTTGCGTTAAACTTTTCCGCAGCGTTCCCCCGGTTAACTGCAATTTCAAGAAAACCGTGACTACCAACAAGTGCCATGGTATCTTTAGGTTTGGTTTCACCATAGGTTTTTTTAAGTTTAAGTTTCAGCGATGAAACATCTTGAATTGTTATGTTCAAGTTTTCACTTGGTATGTCAGCTTTTCGTAGATTAGTTATAATGTTACCAAACGAGTCCACATGTAAAACCCTGCAGATTATGTTGCCGTTTTCACGTTTAACTTGAACAAACTCTGGCCTTACAGGCTCATCAATTCTGGGCCCAAACCTTGCTGCTTTAATGCCTTTTTCAAGATAAGCAGCTGCAGGAGCAAAAACGTCCCTGCCATGAAACGTCCCAGAGATTTCGGGCAACATAAGTTTTGGGTTAGTTAACTCGTAGATGCTTATTATGCCTTGACGTTCTGCAGCTAATATCAGCAATCCATTGTCTGGACCAACAAAGTAGCCTTGTTTGGTTGTAATTAATATTGCTCGTCTTTTTGTGCCAACACCCGGATCTACAACCGCAACATGAATTGTTCCTTTAGGGAAGCATGGGGCGGCTGAAGCCAGCATATAGGCGCCTGTTTGAATGTTAAACTTGCTTATTTCATGTGTAATGTCAACTATAACGGATGACGGGTTTATGCTTAAGATTACGCCCTTCATCTGTGCAACGTAAGAGTCTACAATGCCAAAATCGCTTGTTAAAGTAATCAACAAGTTTATCCTCCATGTACAACTGGAACAAAAACTACTTCATCGCCTTCACAAAGTAAAGTGTCCAGCCCATTTAGAACACTGATTTCTCGGTCATTTACAAGGATCAAAGCGTTAGTTTTTATTGTGCCATCTATTTGCTGGTCAATAATGCTTGTTTTTATTTCAGGGGCATTCTGAACAAGTTTATGTATTAATTCTTTAATCGAAAAGCCTGTTGAGTAATCCACGGTTATTTGGGGTTTTCCTGTGATGTGGCGTAAGGCACCGACAAATTTTACATTTACAGCCATTAGTTATCAGTCTGCTGCTCTTGCTAAAGAGAAGGATAAAGATTGTTATTTAAAAACTGTTTTGATTTCTAAAATTTATTAGTGATACTTTTCTTGAGTTAACGTTTCGACAAACTCTGTTGCCATGTTAACTAAAGTGTCAGCTTGCTTCATCATTGCGTCACTGTTTACTTCTTCTACTTCTGAAAGTGCTTGTACTGTGCCTTCGAGGTCCATTAAAAATTTAAGGATTGAATCGTTGGTTTGAGGGTTTTTTACAACCTCTTCGCGTAGAAGGATTTCAATAAAGGCAGGCTCGCCCAAACTGTAATAAATCGCATTTCGAGCTTTTCGTATTGCTTCTAAAACAAGGCTTGGCGCCATGTAAGGCATTTTTTGGGCTGCTTCCAGTTCAGCTTTAGCTTCGCGCAGGTACCTAAATGCCCAGCCTTTCCTATATTGATCCATCATGCAGTGTTCTTTTCCAACCGACTGTTTATTCTTCTTCTAAATCGTCTACGTCTGCTTCAATTTCTGAACCGGTTTCTGATAACGCTACAGTTCTTGTGATGTAACCTGCAACTTTGTTTCTGACACGTGTTGTTGTGCCTGTGGTTAATGTGTTAACCAGTTTTTTGTTATCGTCAAAGTTGCTTGAGAACTTGTTTGGAAAGCGTGTCATGAGTTCTTTGCCGGTTCTCTTTATCTGTTCAGTTTTTACTTTTCCCAGTGAGATTCCTCCGATTATCAACGGTTTAATGTTTCTCCGACGCTTATAAGCGTAGAAGCAACGTTTCAATAGAATAGAGACTTAATTTAAGCTTACGCCTAAATATTGGATTTTCAGGAAAACCAGAAACGGTTAAGATGAATTGTCTTTAAGTTTAATGTTAAAGAATACTTCAAAGTTCTTAGCCACTTGCTCAGCGACATCGTTGACCTGCATGTTTTTGATTTCAGCAACAGCTTCCAGCACCGTTTTGATGTAGGAGGGTTTTGTTAATTGCCCATTGAAAGGTTTTTTCCAGTAAGTCACTGGACCGTCGGTTTCTGTTAACAGGTTTGTTAAGGGGGTCTGCTTTACAACTTCACGGATACCGTTAGAGTAAACAACTGGTGGACCTTCAGTGATAAAGTAGCCCTGGTCTATTGCTTTGCTGAGTGTTTCCATGGGGTGACTAAACCAGTGAAGCAGTACACGTTTGACACTGTAGGATTGCAGCATTTCTACGATTTTGTCTGTTGTTCCTCTTGAGTGAATGATAACTGGCAGGTTAAGTTGCTCGGCGAGGTGAAGCATTTTGTCAAAAACAAGCATCTGGTTTTCCCAAATGGTTTCATACTTGTAGTCCAGTCCGATTTCGCCGATGGCTACTATGCGTCTTTTTTGGCTTTGCTCAAGAATAAAATTGATTGTTTCTTGTAATTCGTCTTGTTTTAGAAAGTTGACGTTCCATGGGTGGATGCCAAGTGCTGGGTAAACAAGGTCAGGGTACTGTTCTGCGAGTTTAATGTCGTTTTGGCATGTTTTAAGGTCCATAGAGTTAGTGACCAGTGCGGACATTTTGGCGGTTTTTGCGTCTGCTATCAC
Organism: Bathyarchaeia archaeon; assembly: GCA_042296865.1. Lineage (GTDB taxonomy): Archaea > Thermoproteota > Bathyarchaeia > Bathyarchaeales > Bathycorpusculaceae > Bathycorpusculum. Next base: position 2,022,199 of record CP170178.1, read on the forward strand.
TTCGTCTATGTGGCTACTGTATTCTGTATCGGAAAGGTGAATGTGTGCGTCTACTAGTTTCATCTTTGTCAGCGCCTAATAGGTGCGCACCGTTTTTATAACTTTTCTTGTTTTCGACTAAACATGTGCTAAAAGGGAAAATTAAAGAAATAACTTACAATAAAGGTTAAATATTGCTTTAATTAGAAAAAGAGGCGTCAGAGATGTCGTTATGACTGAATTAGAAATAGCTGTAGCCCCCATGCATAGATTATGCAAGAAAGCAGGAGCAGACCGCGTAAGTGAAGCAGCAGCCAAAGAACTCGCCAAAGCCTTAGAGGAAATCGGCATAAAAATCGCCAAAGAAGCCTTAGATTTTGCAATGCACGCAGGCCGAAAAACCATCAAATCCGAAGATATAGAAATTGCTGCAAGAAAAATCATGGGCAAGTAAGTAACGTTCACAAATTAACCAGCTCCCCCCTTCTTCTTTCTTTTCTATAGGTTAAACCAGCAACCGTTTTTTAACTTGTTAATGGTTTGAAAAAGCGTCAATTTAACCTACCCCCCTATAGTTTCTGCATAGAGTTTCTATTTGCAGCCTAATAGATGGCTAATAAGTTGGTTAACTTTTAAAATCAACGACAGCAGTGAACAGCACAATGCATTTTGGGCTCTAGCATGACCCATTAAAAAAGGCTAAACTCTTACGCTTCACGCTCCAACAGCCAAAACACCAGTCAAACGTGCCCTATAAAGAATTTTAGCCTTAAAAAAACAGTAAAATAAAACCATTAAAAAACCAGCAGACAGAATAAGGCCCTAATTTTCAACATACTTTTGACTCGATTTTCAACCATTAGCACCTACCCCCCCTTAGGATTTAGCAGACCCCCCTCTACCTTTTCAGCATAGATTGGATATTAGGCTCCAAATAGACAGGCGCAGACCCTACCCCCTATAGGTTTCAACATAGAACCTCTAATAGTCTCCAAATAGGCGCCGGGTTAACTGATCGCTTCGAAACGTTTTCCGCACTGATCGCACTCATAGTCGTCAATTCTGAAGAGGAACGTTTCGAGCGTGCGTGTGGGTTTGGTTAGGTTTTTGCCGCATCGTGGACAAGGAACCATCAGGCTTCACCGCGGGTTACTTGGTGCTGTAAACGTCTACTTTGCGGATTCTGCTGCACCATGGGATTTGGGCTTCTTTTCTGATGTCTTTTTCTATTTGGATGTTTGATGCTTGATTTGATTCAAAACCTAACTCTAGTACAAGGATGGCTTTTTTGGTTGATTTGTTTTGGGGTGTCATGTTTTTTGCCTCGGTAGTTGTTTTGTTGGGTTTGCTTTTAAGTTTTGTTATGCAATTTGTTTTGCAATTTGCATGCAAAAACGCTAATCAACCCGCATTGTGACACCAAATTAGGCAACCAAAATGTTGGAAAGCACAAGCAAAATAGTCAACAGACCATCCACAACCGCAGGAAAACAATACGACAAACTCTTCATCTACATACCCACAGAACTCGCCAAAGATTCCGCATTCCCATTCACAGCAAACGAAAAAATAAAAATCAAAATAGACCCAACAAACAAAAAACTAACAATAGAAAAAATATAAAAATTTTTTAGTTTTTAAAAAAAAACTTAACTACAATTTTTTACCTTAGTCAAATATTATTAACCAAAAATTATATAAACTAAACGTAACTGCCCAACTATTTGGTATACCCAAACTTGGTGCTAGGTGCCTCGGGGCGTGTCACCACCTGTTCCTAATTGAAGGATAGAAAGAGAATAAATACATTAACTTGAATGAAGGAGGAAAAAAAATTAAAACATTAAAAATTTTATTAGTTGCAGTTCTTTTTACATCGTTGTTTACTTCTACAGGTTGTATCTCTTTTGTTCCCTTTGCTAACGCCGAAAAAATGGAGTTTTATAATGTTGAGCTATCAAGCTTAGATTCCACTCAGAAGAGCATAACAATTCTGAAAGATGCAGCAAACCTTGATACAGACGCCTATAATACAAGCTTTGGCTCATTCAACCAGGTTTTATATTTTGATATTCTACCGGAAGAAGATTTCAAGTGTACGCTTAAAAATAGTGACAGCAAGATTGAAGTGATTTGTGCTTTTGTAAATGGAAAAGTACGCTCAATGAATGCATATGTTGATGGTTCACCATACACGACCAATGAAGCCATTAATGATGTTGAAATGGCTAAGAACTTTATCAGCAAATACAAAATTCTCTCAAGCGCTTCATACTTCGATATAATGCTCCCTATGCTAGAGAATGTTAAAGTAAACCAAAATGTTACAAAAAATGTCGAACAAGCTAAACTAGAAGTTACAAGCACAAACGATGGCACATCATTCCGATGGACATATTCACTAAATAACATTGAGGCTCCAATGAAATGTGTATCCTTGAGCTTTGAAAATCACTTTCTGAAGTCCTTTATAGATACCTGGGGTTTATTTTCAATCTCTGATGTAGAAATAAAAATTTCGGAAGAAGACGCTGTAATGCAAGCGATGAATTATACAAAAGACTTCTCGTGGACCGTTAATATGGGTGGAAATAATTCGAAAGGTATAGTTTCAGAATTCAATGTATCGGATATTGGCGAAAAGAAACTAACGTTTAGTAATTATGCTACTAAAAATGAATCAAGAAATAATGACCCATTAACATTGTATCCTAACTGGCGAATAAAACTTTACTTTGACAAAATTTATCAAGGTCAAGTTTACGGCGTTGATGTGGGTATCTGGGCAGATACAGGAGAGAACTATGACATTCGTACATTGAAGTTTTTAGGCAGTTCAACTGACGAGGAGACAAGCGTTCCCCAAGATACAATGGCTTCTGAATCAAACGAAGATACGAGGGGTAAAATAAATTTGAACATATTCGTGATTGTTTTAGCAATACTATTGATGGCAACAATACTTGGAGCAGTAACAATGGTTTATTCCAAAAAGAGAAAGAGAATGGCTAAACTCAGTAATGGGCAAAGAATTTGTTCGATAAAACTTGGTAGACTATCATGCTTTATAGTTGCAGCCTTAGTGTTTTCAATGGGCGCACAAACAGTTAATGGCAGTACATATGTAATGGGCTTATACGGCTGCACGTACCAAACAGAATCCACAAGTAGATGCAGCTGAAGCAGTTGTTGACGTTTGGGAAGACTTTTTTGAAAGTTATGCCAGTTATACTTGTAATGATTGCTTTGGAAGTCCCACAGAAAAACAGACGGTTTTAGACAATGCAGATTCTTATGAAGATAAATATGACCATGTAGCCATGTTTCATTATGGGCATGCAGGCATGGACGGAGCACAGAGAGATTATTTCGATGACGATGGCTGGGCGAGTTCTGAAAATTTTATTTGGGATTATGAAATTTATCAAGAAACATCCTCTAACAAACACTTCTTTGTCATTCTATGGTCTTGTCGTCAGGGTGATTACACTGGCGGAACGATTATGGGTACCCCTTATGGGATGCCTTATGCATGGTTCCATGGAGCGCCAAGTAACGGAGACTGCTTCATAGGTTTCGAAGATGCTTCAATGCCATTGACTCAGATATCTAGAGATAACGCTAATGTCGATTATGAACCATGGCTTATGAGTGTCGGTATGCGTCTTGCTTACAGTCAGGATACAGTGCACCAAGCTTTAGATTATGCATCAAATTACTACTTTAGTCGAGATTATACTGAAACTGAACTTGCTGAAGGATATACTGCTTGCTGGCCTTATGGAAATTGGTCAGGTGAGATGGAGATATACGGAAACTGGAATATACAGGTCCGTCAATAATCGACAAAAAGACTAAGATTCAAGGAAACCATATACCATCAAACCATAAGTTTTTAGATTATAGATTTTATTGAGGTTGCATTGAAGTGTTTGTCGTTTGTTACTATTTCTTTTGCGCCTATTCTTGTTGCTGTGGCTAGATGTAGTGCGTCTTCGTAATCGATTTTGTAGACGCTAATTAGGTCGGCGGCGTTTGTGAGGTCTTCGGGTTTTAGGGGTTCGATTGTTAAGCCTTTCATGTGTGTTAAAGAGTAAGTAATTTCTTCCACGAAATCTGCATTTTTTAGGTTTTTTCCTGCAAGCCCAGCCATTATGACCAATGTTTCATAGACTGTTATGCTTGAAGTGAAGAATGTTTTGCCGGCAGAGCTTTCGATTTCTTGAATCCACCTGTAGGCTGTTTCGCCAAATTTTGGGTGATTACCCAGCCAATACACGAATATGTTGACGTCTATGTACCGCGTTGTTGTTTCCATTGTTTCTGCATTACCTCTTTGCCGTATTGGTCAAGATCTTCTGGCCAGTTTTCTACTTTTACTGCGCCGTAGTATTTGTCTGCTACAGGTTCAGCGAGTTCAATGGTTATGGTTTTGCCCTTTGCTTTGATGTTAACGCGGCTTCCCTCTTTAAGCTGGGCGATGTCTCGGATTTGTTTAGGAATTCTAACCCTGCCTTTTTCATCCATTTTGGCTGTGGATTCAACCATAAAATTTTCCCACAATACTTAATACGCCCCACAGATTTAACTTTTTCCCACAAAACCAGAAGCAGCTTCTTCAAGTAGAAACAAATTCTGATAGGCAAAATTAAAAGGGAACGCTTACTTCTTTGTTGTTGTTTAAGCTGGTGTATTGTTTATGAGTAAACCTCAAGTTACTGTTTCCTATGAACCTTTCAGCGAAATTGTTGTTATGGAAAAAAACCATTTCAACACCCCAGAGGAGCTTGCACGCTTCACTTCAGTTATTGCAGGAGGCAAACTGGCTGGGCTTTACTGGGTTGACGGCGTCGTGTTTTTGTATTTTCCACTTCCAGCCTCCACAGCTGCTGTTGCCAAAGAGCTACTGGAGAAGCGCAAGGTGTACTGGACGTATTTGGGTTACGCTTTTATGCCCAAGTTTGCCTCAGTAATTGAAACTAAAGAAAAAATGATTGTACCCCTGGTGGATATTTCGTCTGACCCTATTCTTAAAGGAGTAGCGGAATGGCTTAAACAGCAAACCTAAACAATCACCAATTCATCAACTATTTTTAGGCGAAAGTTTTTGCAAACCATCAAGTTTGTTGGTTCAGTTTACACGGGGCAGGGATGCGGCAGGTTTTTTGTTGAAATGCCATGGGTAATGCGTCAACTAAAACAAATCATGGGGTTTACGCCGTACCTTGGCACCTTGAATTTGCATTTAACCCCCCAAGGCACAGCACAAAGAGCACGCCTGACGCCGCAGAATGGAGCATTAGTTAAACCCGAAAATGGTTACTTACCCGGCTACCTGTATAAAGCCAAAATTTTTGACGCCGACTGCTACGTGGTCCTGCCAGACGTGCCAGATTACCCCAAAGAGTTGCTAGAAGTAATCGCGGCTGAAAACCTAAGAAGCAAATTCAAAATAAATGACGGCGACACAGTAACAGTAACAGTAAACATTTAAACTACATTTTTTGTAAAACAAAAAAATGAAATAAAATATGGTTTGGGATGTAACTGTTTAGGTTACGGTTTTGCTACTGCTGCTTTACGTTTGTTGTATTCAGCGATGTAAGCGTCTAAGGCGCCGTTCTTTTGTAGGAAGCTGCCGTAGTTAAGAAGCGCTTTCATTGCGTGTGCTGCATCTTCAGGTGAAGTGTATGAGGGAATTCCAAGACGGTCAAAGTGGCTTCTTGTGTAAAGCGCCATTTCAGTTTCACCGATGTCACAAACAACGATTGGCTTGTTGTATTTGGCTGCAACGTCAGCTACGCCTTTGATGTATTTCTCCTGCAAACCTGGCATGTGATGCAAACCGAGGAAGATGATGCCGCAGATAGATGGCTCCTGGAACATTAGGTCGGCTGAAACGATGAATTGATCATCAGTAACGCTGCCGGTTAAGTCAACAGGGTTGTAAGTTGCCGCGATTTTAAGGATACTACCGTTTTCTTTAAGCGCCTCAAACTTTTTCAACGTTGGCTCGCTAAACTTGTTGACTGTTAAACCAACAATTTCACATTCGTCAACACACATGACACCTGGACCACCCGCATCAGTTAAAATACCAATGTTTGAACCGACCGACGGCTTCATAGTTGCCAAAGCCTTGCCTATATCAAAGAATTCTTCCATGTTCTTGGCGCGGATAACACCAGTTTTTTCAAAGGCTGCATCATAAATTTTATCAGCACCTGCAATTGCGCCTGTGTGTGAAGCTGCAGCTCGTGCGCCTGCCTCAGACTTGCCGGATTTTATGACGACAACTGGTTTTTTAAGTGAAATCTTTTTTGCGACTTCAAGGAAGTCTTTGCCTGACTTGATGTCTTCAAGATAAATCAGAACGACGTGTGTTTCTTCATCGTATAGTAGGTATTCTAAAATGTCTGATTCTGAAGTGTCACATTTGTTTCCGAAACTTACGAATTTGCTTACACCCATTTGGCGTCCTGTAAGGTAGTCAAGTGCTGCTGAACCGAAAGCGCCGCTTTGGGTAATCATTGCTATGTTACCTGACATTGGACGTGGAGTAGCAACAACTTCTCTGCCTGTAGATAATGCTTTAATTTCAGGCAAAAATAAGCTGTCTACACCTGTTTTAGCATAAAACACTCCAAGACAGTTAGGGCCAAGCACACGTATACCATGCTTCTTGGCTACGGCTATAACTTGGTTTTCAAGTTCAACGTTTCCAACTTCTTTGAAACCTGCACTAATAATAACTGCAGCTTTAGTGTTCTTGCCGCCAGCTTCCTCTAAAACGCCTGCAACGGCACCTGAGGGAACAATAACAACGATTAAGTCCACATCGCCTGGGACTTTGCTTAAAGTTTCATAACATTTGATACCTAAAATTTCGTCTTCTTTTGGGTTAACTGGGTAAAGTTCGCCTTTAAAGATGCCTCGTAGCTTGTTAGTGGCAAAATTTTTGAAGATAACTGCTCCAGCTTTGCCTTCTTTTTTTGTTGCACCAATGACTGCTACTGAGCGAGGATTAAAGAATGCGTCTAATTTTTGTATAGCTTCTTCCATGGTGATTCCCGGTCTTTTGCTAAAAATTCCGAGGCTTATTTTTATGTCTTACTATACAAAAAACATAATCCAGCACCAACAATGTTGAATCTAACAATTAGTACCCATCTGCCAGTACAAGGTTATGTCTGTCTAACAATAACTAACGGTTTATGATTAATCTGTGACAGCATGCGCCATGTTACCCCGTTAACCGGCACATGAAACCGTGACGCCATATCCCACACCGTCGCCCCCGATCCTGCACCGCGAGCGCGGTCAGCAATGTTAGCAATCGTCAAAGCCTCCGCAGCGCCAAGCTTCATACCTGCAACAGCAAGCGGTGTAGAACTTTTTCGAAGCCTCAAAAACTTGCCAGCAACATACGCTAACAACGCAAAACGGTTAAACGAAACAATACCCTTAAACGGTTTAGGTCGTGGCGTGAAAAAGAAGTTGCTAAACCGGTAGGTTTTGTCCGTGTCAATAATTACAACGCAAACCTGTTTACTTAAACGGGCACGAATTTGTTTTTGAATTTGCTCTGCTGATTCTTGAGCGTCTTTTAGGGGTAAACATACCAGCGAGTACGGAAGATTTGACCCGTCAATAGCGCCTTCAGAACCAAACATTAAAGCCTGACCTAAACCAGCATACTGCAAAACTGCCTGTTTATGCCTGCTGCCCGGTTCATAAGGGTATTTCCGTAACCGTTTAAGTAGTCGTTGCCCAAAATGGCACAGAACCCCCAGCGGGTAACCCCAAACCTTTTGCATCCAAAAACCTGCAAGAAACCGGGCTGCTCCACCTGCCTTGATGCTGCTTTCATCGAGAATGTTGCCTTGTGCTGTAGAGATGGCTTTCTCGGAAACCACGATAAAGTCGCCGTCTAACGTTTTTCCGGCTATAGCGTTGATTATGCTTGTTAGGTAATCGTCGTGTGGTTTCCAGAATGTGGTTGTTATGGGTAAGGCTTTGTATTTTGTCATTAGGGGCACTTGTGGTTAACCCAAGATAGGTTGCCCGTAAATAAATACTAAATCTATAAGCAAAGCTACGCCTTGACAGGTCATTAGCCAAAGTTTGCAGAGCGTCAAGGTTTGCTAATGAATCCTGCCAAGGCAAACTGGAACAGATGTAAGGTAGCCGCCAAGCTATTTACAAAAACTATGTAGGCTCTTTTAGCAAATAAAACTTTCATACATAAACTATATAGAATGTAGAGTAAACTCGTAGTCTAAAAGGTATGCTGGTTTCTATTTCGGCAAAAACTAAATTTCCATAACCCCAAAACGTATAGTGGAGAAGGAGAAGGCCAAAAAATGGGAAGCTATAGCAAGCGTCTATGGTTTTCCATATACCTATTCTTTGAATGTATATAGGCTATATTGACGTTCGAAGAGGGCAACTAATTATCAAAAATCAACAAACTTATTATAACAAAAAACCTCAATCATATATTTCAAGGCAAAAAAGGAATGTTAACGGTTGAAAGCCAATCCAAACGTAACCACAAAAAAGTTACCGTTTTCGAAACCTTCTCCTTTCTCCTCGATAACGGGAACGTTTGGAAAGCCAACAAACGATTAAAAGCACCCTTTTTTAGCTTTATTTCTTTGAGAATTTGTTGGTAGCGGGGAATAGATTTGAACTATCGATCTCTGGGTTATGAGCCCAGCGGGTTAATCCTGGCTACCCCACCCCGCTACGGATGATGCAAACAGTTTCTGTTTTTGCAGTCTATTAAACTTAGTAGTCAGGTATTAATAGTTTCGTTTCTAAGATGCAACAAAAGCGTTTTTAGTGTGTACAATGTTTAGGTTGTGCAGGGCAATCTTAATGGATAAACCATACTTACATGTGCTTTCAAACCCGCCACTTGAAAACCCAATCTTTGTTCAGGGGCTTCCAGGATTTGGAAACGTCGGCAGAATCGCAGCACACTTGCTAGTAAAATTTTTTGAAGCAAAACCATTCGCTGAGCTTTATTCGCCATCATTTCCTGATTACATTTCAATAACTTCCAAGGGGATTGCGCACCTGCCAAAATACGATTTCTACTACGCTCCAATGGAAAAAAACAATTTAATCATCATGAGCGGCGAAATCCAACCCTCCTTTGACGATGTAGTAGCACATTACTCGGTGTGCCAAGAAGTCCTAAACTTTGCGGAATCTTTGGGCTGCAAATTTATCGTAACCATGGGCGGCGTTCCCATCACGGAGGATAAAACCGAAGTTTTCATTGCCGCAACGTCGAACCGGTTAGCAGAGGATTTTATGGAGAAAGGCGGAGTGATTTACAGTAAAGGCAGAATTGTCGGCGGCACAGGCTTAACTTTGGCGTTAGCTAAAGAGCGCAACCTTGACGGGGTCTGCCTATTGGGGACTACTTTAGGGTTTAAAGCTGACAAGGAAGCGGGTTTTCTGGTTTTCAAGTTCCTTATGAAAGCGTTAGGAAAAGAGATAAAAGAGGGGCTAAAAGAAGACATTACACCAGAACAGTAACGTTTTTTGGTGTTTAACATGTCTTATGGATACCAGATTGAATCTAAATTTATGCGTGTTTTTTTGATTATGGTTGCGGCAGTTTTTATTTTTGCTGGACCAACCTATTTGCCTTTGATTTTAAATGAGGTGTTAACGCTGGATTTTGCATTGTCGATGGTGGTGGGGTTTGTTGTTTTTCTTGTAGGCGTTTTTGACTTGTTGTTTCTTGTTAGAAAGGGAGTGGTTACATGATGCTTGTGAGTTTTGCCTCAGATACCCTAGGGTGCATCATCAAATCAGCTTTTAAGATTCTTCATCGGCGTTCTGATAAGAGACGCATATTCTATTAAGTCTTCTTTTGTAAAGCACACTTTTTCTTTACTGTAAGGTAAAAACGAAGTCTTTCTTAAGTTCAAAAAGTGATTGAAAACCCTTAAACTTATAAGTCAAAAACTGAGTTTTTTGAAAGGGTCTAATATTGAAAAGAGGGTTTAATTGGCAAATAGCGCTCGCTTTAATTCTATTAGCGCTGTCAGGCTTGGTTTATTCTATTCATTATTTGATGTTTGGAGACCTGCACCACATTTTAATTTACCTTATAGGCGACATAGCTTTCCTTTTTATCGATGTCTTAATTGTGACGCTTGTACTGCACCATTTGCTTGTGCATAGAGAAAAACGGTCCATCCTAAAAAAACTCAACATTGTTATCGACACTTTCTTTAGTGAAACAGGTACCGATTTACTAAAATTCTGTCTGAAATATGATTGTAACCCAAAAGATTTTAGCAATAAATTGCTAGTAAAAAAAGATTGGTCAAATAAAGACTTTTTAATAGCAAAGCAAAGCCTGCAGCCACGCAATGCCAATGTAGATTGCAAAAGGTATGACCTTGACCAATTGAAGATTTATTTGATAGATAGAAGACAGTTTATTCTTAATTTGCTGGATAACCAAAATCTGGTTGAACATGAGTCTTTCACTGATTTGCTATTGGCTATTTTACATTTGACCGATGAATTGGCTAACCGTCATGATTTCACTAGATTGCCTGAATCTGATTATGAACACCTTTCCGAAGACATAAAAAGAGTATATAGCCAACTCGTTTTGCAATGGCTTGATTATATACGACACTTGAAAAGAGATTATCCTTACTTGTTCTCTTTGGCAATAAGGACTAATCCGTTTGATGAACATGCTTCGATAGAGGTTCTTGAAAGTTCAAAGTCAACGCCAACCCCTTTACAAGTTAAATAATTGATGGTTAAAGCCTTGTTGATTGGTTACCAGACAAGGTTTCTGTTATTTAAAAATCGTAAAGCATATTAGGTATGACTTAAGCAATAATTAATATGCAGACAAGCAAGAAAAGGCTAGAGCAACCCGGCGAACACGCTGAAGAAGCAAAAAGAACCACAATAATCCTTGAAAAAGATGAACGCGACTTCATCGACCAACTAATCAAAGATGGCAAAGAACCAGGAATCAAACCATTAATCTCCAAAATGCTTGACGTCTACCGAAGCATGATGATTTACGACTGGCGCTTCCCAGGAGAATACTACTGTGGAATCAGCAGAATCGCCTTCGTAAACGTAGAATTAATAAACATTCTAATTCAGAACGTACCAAAAGAAAAATGGCATGAGATCGGCAAAAAAATGGGCGACGCCCTAAAAGTCTCCATGGAAACAACCCTTGGCGTTGATGCCTCAAAGCAGGAGAATTGGGAAGCAGTTTTCACTAGGCTTCGTGTGCAGGGTTTTGGCGATTTTTACCTCAAAGACAAATATCTACTGCTTAAGACACCGTTTCTTAATGACGCGCCGCTTTGGGAAGGCATAATGGAAGGATTATTCGGGATAAAATTGGATACCAAAAACTCGATGCCGCCGCTTGTGTTTGAAATAAAAAGCACTGCTTAAAGTTTTTTGCGCAGTCTTGTTTTTTGAATAGTTAAATATTCTGGAAACAGGTTTATATTTAAGAAACCTGCTATGGTGCTTTCAGTGATATATGATGAGGGATTGCGTTCATACAAGGCGATTGCCTTCATTCAGCTTAAAAGCAGAAACTCTCGCATAAACAGTTTACCGTTTAACTATTTGTTATTAGGCGCAATCTTTCCCAGAAACGTTTTGTCACTAAACAAAAAACCCCTCAGGGTACTCTCTAAAAATTTAGGTGAAAAAATTTATGGATAAAATAAAATTTGCAATACCAAAAGGCTCCCTACAAAAAGCAACCTCAGACTTCTTTGATAAATCAGGATACAAACTTGGCTCAATGGACCGAACCTACCGCCCAAGCATTAACGACCCACAAATCGAAATCAAAGTTCTAAGACCCCAAGAAATCCCCGTGTTTGTAAGCGAAGGCCTACAAGACATAGGCATCACGGGCGAGGACTGGGTAAAAGAAAACCGAGCAGACGTTGAAATCCTGCAAGACCTTGAATACGGAAAAATCCGCCTTGTCATCGCCGTGCCCAAAGACGTCCAGCAGAAAGACATGAACGAGTACATGGAGTACGTTTGGAGTCAAGGCAGAAACTTCCGCGTCAGCACTGAATACCTAAACATTGCCTCGGATTACCTTAAAGCCCAGCCAAACTACAAGAAACGTTTCGGCGACGCCGACCCCATGCTAATAACTCCATGGTGGAGAAAAGGCGACAACGCAAAAGCAAAAATCTTCCTCTCCTTCGGCGCAACCGAAGCTAAACCGCCAGAAAACTCTGACTGCATCATGGACGTAACCGAAACAGGCACCACACTTGAAGCAAACAACCTCAAAATAATCGACACAGTCCTACGTTCAGCAGCCACATTAATTGCTAACAAGAAATCCCTTGAAGACCCAGAAAAACGTGAAAAAATCTTCGACATCGTAGCGCTCCTTAAAGGTGTCGTTGATGGTCAAAAACGCATACACATCTTTGTAAACGTCAAAAAAGATAACCTGCAAACCCTACTTACTGAATTGCCAGCGTTAAAGAATCCTACGATTTCGCCGCTTGCAGACGAAGGATGGGTTAGCGTGAACACTGTAATCGAGAAAAACTGCCTAATTGAGCTCTTGCCAAAAATCCGCAAAATCGCACAAGGCTTGGTAGTGTATGAACCTCGGCAGGTGTTGGCGCTAGATGAGATAGCGCGGAGAAACGAATGCCAATGCAAACCAGAATAGTCAAGCAATGGACAGCTGCAGAGCTACCTACCGACTGGTTTAGGCGGCAGCAGGCAGACCAAAAAGCCACCGCTGAGTTAGAAGAAACCGTCAAAGCCATCATAAACAAGGTTAAAACAGAGGGAGACAAGGCGCTAATCGAGTATGCACAAAAATTTGACAAAGCGGAGCTTACCTTCAAAACCCTCAAAGTACGGTCTGAAGAATTCAAAGAAGCCTACACCAAAACCAGCCCTGAACAGCTTTCAGCTTTAAAATTCATGAAAGAAAGAATCAGCAACTACCAAAAACAGATACTATCCCAAACAGAGGTAAAACAGAACAGCGACGGCATATCTATCCAAACCGTTCTACAGCCTCTTGACAGTGTCGGTTGTTATGTTCCAGGCGGCCAAGCAGCTTACCCAAGCACTGTGGTTATGACTGCTGTGCCAGCTAAAATTGCGGGTGTTCCAAGAATCGTTGTGGTTTCACCTTCAGATTCGCAAGGTAAAGTTAACCCTTTAGTGTTAGTTGCAGCTGACGTTTGCGGTGTAAACGAAGTCTACAAAGTTGGAGGAGCACAAGCAATAGCAGCATTAGCTTATGGAACAAGAGCAATAGATCCTGTAAGAAAGATTGTTGGACCAGGCAGCAAATATGTAACCATGGCGAAAGTTTTGGTTTCCACAGACGTAGCTATTGACATGCCTGCAGGTCCAAGTGAAGTCCTTATTGTAGCAGATGAATCGGCGGATGCTCGGCTGATTGCTTATGACATGATTTCTCAGGCTGAACACGGCGGAGACAGCGTAGCTGGACTTATTACAACGTCTGAAAAGGTAGCTTTACGAGTGCAGGAAAACTTGGTCAAAATTGTCGCTTCCACTCAGAGAGCAGAAAAAATTACTGAGTCACTAGCGAAATACGGTTTCATTATAGTCTGTGGCAATGAAAAAGAAATGGTCAATTTGGCTAACCAGTTTGCTGCTGAACACTTAGAAGTTCTCACTGTTAACCCTAGAGAGTTGGCTGAGAAACTTGTTGCTGGCTTAATACTGCTTGGACCCTACACGCCTGTTCCATTAAGCGACTATGCCAGTGGAACAAATCACGTATTACCTACAGGTACTTTTGCACAATCATTCTCTGCCCTATCAGTTTATGACTATATGCGCCGAGTAAGCATAGTGGAAAGCACCCGAACAGGTTTAGAAAGAGTAAAAGACAGCGTAAAAGTCATAACAGACGCCGAAAACCTGCCCAACCACTACAAATCAATAGCTGCGAGGTTCGAAAAATGAGCGAATCCTACCGCAAATGGATAGAACAAAAAAAACAAAAACTCCAAGCCATCGACTGCTACTCCGCAGGCGTCACACCGGAAGGTTTAGCGAAGCAGTTGGGCGTTGACACCTCCAAAATTGTGAAGCTCAACTTTAACGAGAATCTTTTTGTTGACCGAAGACGCCAGACACCGCTGATTAAGCAGGTTGCAGACGAAATTGACTTGCGAATGTACCCTGAAGATGAAGTTCCCAAACTGGCAAAAAAAGTAGCCGAATACATGGCTGTACCTGAAGATTACATAGTTATCGGCAACGCGGGAGACGAACTGCTTGACCGCATGATACGCCTCTTTATCGAAAAAGGTGACGTTGCAGTCTCGTTTGCACCGTCCTTTGCTATTCCACGGTTGTGTGTTAAGCGTCAGGAAGGTGAATACGTCGCCGTGCCACTAAAAAGCGATTTCCAGCTTGACATGCCAGCAATGCTTGCCGCGTTTTCAGAAAAAACTCGCCTATTGTACCTTTGTTCACCTAACAATCCAACCAGCAACCAAATGAAACCAGAAGACATTGAAACCTTAGCCAAAGCTTTCCCAGGCATCGTTATTGTTGATGAAGCATACGGCGAATTTGCTGACTACTCGTTTGTGCCACGCATACGCGAGTTCCCAAACATGATTATCCTACGCACATTCTCCAAAGCGTTTGGGCTGGCCATGTTGCGCCTTGGGTATGTTGTTGCTAATCCTGAACTTGCCAATATCTTAAACGAAAAAGCTCCACTGCCGTACCCAGTAAGCGGCTTTACCATTCGAATGGGCATAAAAATGCTGGAAAACATGGACATCATGCAAACCGCGGTTTCAGCGTTGAAGGCGGAGCGGGGAAAATTCATAAGCGCATTAAACCAAATAGAGGGCGTACAAGCGTTTGAGTCGCAAGCTGACTTCATACTCATAAACACAAAGGCGCCTGCGGATTTGGTGTATGAGAAACTGCTAAAACGGGGCGTTATGCTTAAAAAATGGGGTAAGCTGTTGCAGTATGATAACTGTTTCCGTGTAACGGTTGGTTTGCCTGAAATGAACGCTAAACTAATCGAGGCATTAAAACAGATAAGTGAGGAATAAACAGTGCGTGTTGAAGAGGTTACCCGTAAAACTAAAGAAACCGAAGTTAAAGCCAAAGTAAACCTTGACGGTGAAGGCAAAGCCGCCATAGATTCAGGCGTGCCATTTCTTGACCACATGCTAACCTCACTGGCAACCCACAGCCTAATCGATATTGAAGCCAGCGTCAAAGGCGACCTTGTACACCACTGCGTAGAAGACTTAGCCATCGGCCTTGGCGAAGCATTAAACAAAGCACTCGGCACTCGAGAAGGCATTACACGTTTTGGCAGCGCCAATGCACCAATGGATTGCTCACTGGCTTTAGCCGCAGTAGATTTGGTTAAGCGTCCTTACTTCAAGATAGACCTTAAACTTAAAGGTAGAAAAATTGAGGAAATGCAAACTGAGGACATCAACCACTTCTACGAATCCCTAACCAACTCGTTGCAGGCGAACGTGCACATGTTTGTAATGTACGGTAGCAACGACCACCACAAAGCAGAAGCCGCAACCAAAGCCCTAGCCTTGTCCCTACGTCAAGCAGTCACAGTTGACCCACGCCGCAAAGGCGTACCCAGCTCCAAAGGAGTAATCTAAATGGCCAAAGCAGTCATTTTCGACTACGGCGTAGGCAACCTGTTAAGCCTCAAATGCGCGCTTGAAAAAGCGGGACTTGAAGTTTCAATCGGGACAACTGGGAAGGATTTAGCGGAAGCTGACGCGATTGCTCTTCCAGGAGTAGGCAGTTTCACGCCTGCAGCAAGCAAACTTGAATGCGTAAAAGAAGTCATTCAAAACAAAATCTCAGAGGGCACTCCGATGCTTGGAATCTGTCTTGGGATGCAGCTTTTCTTTGATGAAAGCGAAGAGGGCCCCGGTGCAGGTTTAGGTTTCTTTAAGGGCAAAATAGTGCGTTTGCAAGGTGACTTAAAGATTCCTCATATGGGATGGAACACAATCAACATGACCAAGCCCTGTGAGCTTTTTGACGGCGTAAAAGAGGATACGTACGTGTATTTTGTGCACTCACTTTACCCAGCACCCGCTGACGAAAGCATTGTCTGCACTAAAACCAGTTACGGCATAACCTTCGCATCTGCAGTAGCAAACAAAAACGTTTACGGCACCCAGTTTCACCCAGAGAAATCTGGCGATGTAGGCTTGCAGATTCTACGTAACTTCGCCAAAACAGTAACGAGGTAACCAAGTATGCAGTTAATTCCAGCAATAGATTTAATGAACGGCAAAATAGTGCGTTTAACACAGGGAGAAGCCCAAACCGCCAAAGTTTACAGTCAATTCGGTGGACCAGTTGAAGCCGCCAAACGTTGGGTTGAGGAAGGCGCAGGCAAACTCCACATTATCGACCTTGACGCCGCGTTTGGCAAAGGCAACAATCACCCAGCTATTACTGAAATCGCCAAAAACATCAACCTACCAATTCAAGTTGGCGGCGGAATCAGAAGCTTCGAAGTTGCTGAAAAACTCTTCAACACAGGCATCACACAAGTTATGCTTGGCTCATTAGCGTTCAAAGATTTTTCTGTTATTACCCGGCTTCAGGACGAGTTTGGCAAAGAAAGCGTTGTGGTTGCCCTTGACAACAAGAACGGGTGGGTTATGATTGACGGTTGGCGCACAACAACAGACATGACTCTGCAGGATGCGCTTGACAAATTCGTTGAGCTTGGCGTGAAACGGTTTCTAATTACCTCCATCACTCACGATGGTTTACTTAGTGGTCCAGACCTTGAAACGCTTGAGGAAGCAGTGAAGTGTTCAGGCGCCAAGATTTTGGCTGCAGGCGGAATAGGCAGCATCGATGACCTTGCCAGCCTTAAAAAAATCGGTGTTGAAGGCGCAGTGATTGGCAAAGCCCTTTATGAATGCCGATTCACCTTAAAAGAAGCCATACAAAAAATAGGAGCCTAAAAATTTGCCGCTTGCAAAACGCATCGTTCCCTGCCTTGATGTTGACCACGGAAAAGTAGTTAAAGGCATCAACTTTCTGGAACTCAAACACGCTGGTGACCCAGTTGAAATGGCTAAACGTTACAGTGACGAAGGCGCCGACGAACTTGTCTTCCTTGACATAACTGCTTCGCACGAGAAACGCGACATTATGAGGCAGTACGTAGAAGGAGTCGCCAGAGCCATCAGCATCCCATTCACAGTCGGCGGAGGCATACGCAACGTGGCAGACGCAAGAAACGTCCTATGCAGCGGAGCCGACAAAGTCTCAATAAACACTGCAGCCATCGAAAACCCTAAAGTGATTACGGAGTTAGCGGACGTTTTTGGGCAACAATGCGTAGTCGTTGCCATTGACGCTAAACGCAACCGCACCCCAACTGAAGGCAAAATCACAGTACAAACAAGCGAGGGTCCAGTGTGGTTTGAAGTTAACACTTATGGTGGCAGAAAACCAACTGGCATCGACGCGGTCGCGTGGGCGCTCCAAGCCGAAAAACTTGGGGCTGGCGAATTTCTGGTTACTTCGATGGATAAGGATGGCACAGAAAGCGGTTTTGACATTGAGTTAACCCGAGCCATTTCTGAACGGGTGCATGTTCCAGTCATTGCAAGCGGAGGCGCAGGTGTTCCCCAGCACTTTGTTGAGGTTTTCACTTTGGGCAAAGCTGATGCGGCGTTGGCTGCTTCAGTATTTCACTATAACAAGTACCCTGTTCCAATGTTGAAGGATTACTTGCGTAAGGCGGGGGTGACAATAAGACAATGACAACCGAAGAGTTACTTTCAAAACTTGACTTCGCTAAAGGCAACGGTTTAATCCCTGTTGTAGTGCAAGACGTAAACACTAAAACTGTTTTAATGCTGGCATACGCAAACAAAGAAGCCTTGGACTTAACCTTGAAAACTGGCAAAGCCACATATTGGAGCCGCAGCCGTAACGAGATTTGGGTTAAAGGCGAAACTTCTGGGCACACACAAAAAATCGTTGAAGTCTCAACCGACTGCGACTACGACACACTGCTCTACATAGTTGAACAGAAAGATAACGCCTGCCACACTGGCGCATACAGTTGCTTCTTTAACAAACTAAAGTAAAAAGGGCAATTTTCAGCCCCATATTTTTCAACATACAATGAAAGGTTTTTGCACCATTACGGGATACCCCTCTTAGGATTTTTTGAGATACACCCGCTTTTCGGCTTGTTTCCAACATGCTAATGAGCGATTTTTCAGCCAATAGCCACCTACCCCCCTTAGGTTTTTGCATATAGTTTCTAATAGGCTGCAAATAGGCTTCAAACAGGTTGGCAACGTTTAGTATGGTAGGTTTTATATGTTAAACGCACATGTGATTGCCTGTAATGACAACAATGAGTAAACTAAAACAGGCACTAACAATTGCAGTGGTTTTGCTTGTTTTGGTTCAATCAGCACTTTTTGCCTCCGCTCAACCAGACGTTAGCACCTCACCAAATGAATGGCCAATGTTCCGCCAAAACCCAGCCCACACTGCTTTTCACGGCGACAAAGATGCACCTGACCTTCCAATGCTACTTTGGAGGTACCCAACAAACCGTGCTATACACTCTTCGCCAACGGTAGCTGACGGCAGGCTTTTTGTTGGTTCCCGAGACAGCCAAGTTTACTGCATTAACGTTTCAACTGGCATGCCAATTTGGAGGCGGGCTTTTGGTTGTGAAGTGTGGTCTTCACCTGCCATTGACACGGAACAAGTCATTGTTGGCATGGATAATGGCTTTGTTTACTCCTTGAATATTACCAGTGGAGACATTGTTTGGAAGACCCCGATTGGAGAAGGCGCAGTCCGGTCATCACCAACGCTTGACAACGGAAAAGTCTTTATTGGTTCAGGAAGCAGTGGACTTTACTGTTTAAACGCTACAAATGGTGAAGTGATTTGGGTTGCCCCGACCAAGCTGCGAGTAAATTCTTCACCAGCTGTTTCTGGGGGAGTCGTCTATTTTGCTTGTGACGATTACGCCACGCATGCCGTTAACGCTTCAGACGGTTCGGAACTTTGGCAAACACATACCGGCAGCATTCAGTCTTCTCCAAGCATACAGGTTGGCAGGGTTTATGTTGGGTCAGTTGATGGTTTTGTTTACTGTTTAAACGCTGCCGATGGAACAATAATTTGGCAGTACCAAACAGATGGGCAAGTGG
Source organism: Bathyarchaeia archaeon (assembly GCA_042296865.1). Lineage (GTDB taxonomy): Archaea > Thermoproteota > Bathyarchaeia > Bathyarchaeales > Bathycorpusculaceae > Bathycorpusculum. Next base: position 2,041,440 of record CP170178.1, read on the forward strand.
ATTCTTCGCCCGCCGTTGCGTATGGACATGTTTATGTTGGCTCATGCAGCGGCAACCTGTACTGTTTAGATTCGGGCAATGGTGAACTTGCTTGGCAGGCACCCACAAGCTACTGGATTACCTCTTCACCTGCAGTCGCTGATGGTAACGTGTATGTTGGTTCTCAGGATCAAAACATTTACTGTTTTAACGCATACACTGGCGAGCAAAAATGGAGTTACGAAACAGGAAACCTAATCGAGTCCTCTCCAGCTGTGGTAAACAACACGGTGTATGTTTGCTCGTATGACTTTATGATCTACGCTTTTGCCTTAACTGACAAGCAGGTTGAAAATCCAGTTTATCCTTTCGAGAGCAACATAAGCCTAAACATAGCTACCTTTGACGCAGTAGCCGTGGCAACAATTCTTGCAGTCATCTCAGGGTTTGTTTTAATTGTCCACAAAAACCGCCAAAAAAAGGCCAACCAAACACCCGCGGTGGACAATGGCAAGTCATGGCTAAGAAACCACGCCGACACCGCCGCAGTATTAACGATTTTAGCGTTCTCTGTAGCGTTTTTTGTCCTTTTAGAAAATGGGCCGTTGTGGCTTGCTGATGAGCAGACTTATTCACAGTGGGCATTTCACATGAATAAATCGGGGGACTATTTGACACCATGGTCATCAGGTGCCGTCAATTTTTGGATTTCTAAACCGCCCTTGTACATGTGGCTAATGGCATTGTCTTATCAACTGTTTGGATTCAGCAATTTTGCCACGCGTTTAATCAGCCCATTTTTCGGCTTTTTAGCCATGACAACAGTTTACTTTTTAGGCAAAACGCTTTACAGCAAAAAAACGGGTTTTGCCGCTTCAATCATTCTGGGAACTTTTGTAACCTTTTTCTTGTTCTCTAGACACGCCATGACTGATGTAATGTTTGTTTTCTTCATAACCGCAGGCATATACTTTATTCTTGTAAGCGAGAAAACCGAAAAAGCAAACTGGTATGCAGCGTTGGCGGGCGCATTTTTTGGTTTAGCACTTATGACTAAACAGGTTCAAGCGTTTCTTTTACCCTTGATTGTAATAATCTATTTCTTAATAGCTAAGAGGAGCCTAAGGTTTCTTTTCACTAAACGTTTCGCCGCGTTTCTGGGGGTTGGGTTGCTGATTTTTCTGCCATGGGTAACTTACATGCTAATGCAGTATGGCTCAAGTTTCAGTGAATGGTACTTTATCTACAGCGGCATCACACGTGCAACAAACCCAATCGAAGGTCACGACGGAGGCATCTTTTACTATTTAACGTACTTGGTTACAGCGGAAAATCCTGTTTGGATAGCCGCGTTACCGTTTGCCGTTGGCTTTAGTGCATACGCGGTTACTAAACGGTCTAAGCCTGACATGTTGCTTATTGTCTGGATAACCATAGTTTTAGGGCTATTCACGTTTGCACAGACAAAACTGTACTGGTATATTCTGCCTGCTTTTCCAGCGTTCGCACTTGCCATAGCCAACATGCTTATGCAGCTGTCAGAAAAGTATAGGAAAAAGAAAACGCAAAAACAGGCAATTAACCCTGTATAGTTTTTTGTGCAACTATAACGTTCCAAGCTGAACCCTGTTTTCTTGAAACCTCGACGCAGAAACCTGCAGCTTCAAGCAGTCCCTGTAACTCTGCAAGCGAGTAAAGCTTGACGTGAGTTTTGGCGATTATTTCAGCGTTTTCAACTTCATATTTGCCGTCTTTAGTCATCTCACTTATGATTACAAATTTGCCGCCCTGTTTGAGTACACGATTTATTTCACAAAAAGCGTTAATCAAGTTAGGCCAGAAATAAATGGTTTCAACAGCTATGACTAAATCAAGAAAACCAGCGCAGAAACTTAGGGCTTCAACAGAAGCTTGAACAAGATTAACTCTACCATGCGCTGTTAACTGCTGGTTTTGAGTTTTTGTAAAGTCAACCATGTCACGTGAGTAGTCTATTCCGTAAACGTTTCCTTCAAAGGCGAGGTTTGCCAGTTTGCCAATGGTTCTGCCACCGCCAACACCAATGTCCAGAATTGCAGAGTTGGGTTCGATTTTTATGTGGCTTAAACCCCAGTTGGTTAATTGGTCGTGTTCTTTGTTCATTATTGCAGCTATTGTTTTGCCCTGCTTGCCTGTTGGTCGACGAAACTGGCTGAATAGTTTGTCATCAAATTGGAGGTTTTTCATGGTGTCCCCTGACGTGAGCAGAATGTTGGGTAGAATGGTTATGGCGGGCCCGCTGGGATTTGAACCCAGGACCTCCAGCTCCGCAGGCTGGTGTCATAATCCGGCAACCAATGTCTCATTGGCTGTATCCGTACTAGACGACGAGCCCAAAACCGAAAGTAACTACATATCAGAACTAAATAAACCTGACTCAAACCAAACAGCCATTTTAGATTTTAAAGCTGCTTTCAAACGCAACCATACAGTTAAAAGCTTAAATCCAAAAAAGAAAGACTTTTAGAAAGGACTTTAAAGGGTCAAGATTGGGTTGAAAGCCAGTTTAAGATTGCATTCACCGTTTCAGAGTCTAACTTTCTGTTTTCAACGTTGTAGTTAAGTGCCAAGTTTGCTCCAAGCTTATCGAGCGGTGTTTCTTCATATTTTAGGACATGGTCAGCGTTTTCGGGGTAAACAAAAGTGATTCCGTCTTTTTTGGCGTTTTCAAGTGCTTTACCGTCTGCATGCCAGTTTGCTTGTATGTCTTTTTTGCCGATAACCACAAGTATTGGTTCTTGGATTTTTGAAATGTATTCTGAAGGATTATAACTCCATAGTTCCCTTGTAAATGGCAGGTTTACGGGAGTTTCAAGCGAAAGCAGAAGGTTTTTGATGCCCTCAGGAAGGGTTGGGTCAGGGTTTATTGGTTCACCTTTTGAGAAGGCAGCTATCGCATCGTCATACTGCTTTATGATTTCGTCCTTGTTATGCAATTGTGCAAGTTGATTAACGATTTGTTCACGAGCTACTTCACCGATAGATCTGCCGGGCGCACCTGTTAAAATCAAACCCTTAAATTTGGTTTTAGCTTGCATTTGATAATTTATCGCGTGAATAGCTCCTTCGCTGCTGGTGAGAACAAAAATGCAGTTTCTATCTACATGGCTTTCTTGAATTAATGTTTGAACAGCCCCTGAAAGTTCATCAACATGGCTTTGCATGCTGACTTTACCCATCATTTTAGGCACATTTTCCATAGCGTGTGGACCAGAAGCAATCTTGTCATACCGTAAAGTAACATAACCGTTTTCAGATAGGGGTTGGGCTAACAGTTTGGCGCTGCCGTTTTTTCCTGGCAAAAATGGTGAACACCAGTCTCTGTCTGTTGGTCCGCTGCCTGCCACAAAGACTATTGCTGGGTGAAGGTTTTCGTCTTTTGGTCGGGTTATTGTACCGTAAATTGTGATGTTGTTTACTGTCCAATGTACTTCTTGGTTTTCTATGGTCACCATTTGAGTTCACTGTTAAAGGTGTCTTGTTTGAAGAATTTAAGGCTAAGCATTGACGTTTCGATTGGTTTTTAGAAGTTTGAACGCTGATGAGCAAGGTTTTTAATTAAGTGCATCGATATTCGTACGATTCAGTGACAAGAAAAAGTTGTCAAATAATTCTCAAGCCCCAGTTAAAAAATCATTAAAAAGCTCCCAAGCAATTCCAGCTGTAATACTCATCGTGTGTGTTGTAGGAGCCTTATATTTTTCAGGCTTTTTCAGTGACATGGGCATAAGCATTCCAAACGTTCTCTCACCAACAAGAGACATCGAAGGAACATGGAAAACAGAAATACCAACCCAATTCACAATCGCCACTGACGGTAATTCATGGTCGATTGAAAGTAGGAACAGAAAAACGTACCGTTACTTTTAAAATAACTGGCACGGGTCAAGAAAACATTGTGAACATTGAAGTCAGCTATACATATTCAGACCGCCAACTCATCTCAGGCTCAGGCTACATTCCAGACGTATCGCCCATGACGTATCAAGGCACAGTCAACGGTACACAATTAACCGTTACACAATCAGACCAAGGACCAATACACCAAATCGGTTCAGTAGGCGTTTTCACTTTCACAACACACCAAATGCAAGGAACATGGCATGACCATTGGGAAGGCGTTTATGAACAAAACGTTTACACCCAAACCAACGAGTTAAAACTTATCAAGCAATAAACCATCAAAAACCGTCCGTTTCATCTTTTACTCTTTTAGCAGGCTTTTGTCGGTATTTTTTTGCATATACAAATGTTGATTACGTTATTGACCAGTCTTACGCTCTTTAAAGAGGAAAAGTAATGTCCAAATTGATTCATAGCTTACAAACTAAACTAATCGTAAGTTTCATAATCCTTATCATGTTAGTTGCAGGCGCCACATTTTTTTACACTTACAATGAAACAAAAAACGCCATGTTAGCCTCCACAAGGGATGACATGATTAACACTATTGGCATGATTGCCCAACAATTCACGCCACAAGAAGCAGAATCGATAAGCAAGCTTCAAGCAGGACAAGAAGACACCGCAACTTACCAGACGCTGCTAACGAAAATGCAGTCAATGCGTGCATTAAGCCCAAACATAATAAACATATACACCATGCATGTTGACGATGGAAAAGTAACGTTTCTTATTGACGACTTAGAAGAGGACCCAGCATTAATAGGGGACGTTTATGAGCAGCCTGAATCACGCCTTTTCGACGCATTCAACGGTGTGACAGCATCTGACAACCTTTACACTGACGAGTTTGGAACTTACCTTTCAGGGTATGCACCGCTTAAAGGCTCCAACGGAAACGTGATTGTAATTGTTGGTGCAGACATGGATGCTTCAACAGTTACCCAACGGCAAAACTTTGTCGGCAACACAATCTATCTGGTAATAGGTGCAGCAGTTGCGGTTGCAGCGCTAATAGTTGGCTACTTCTCATTAACCATAATCAAAGACATAAACAAACTCAACATTACCGCTGACCAAATAAGCAAAGGCAACATGAACGTTACAGTTAACGTAAAACGCAAAGACGAAATCGGCGATTTAGCAGAATCATTTAGCCGCATGGTTGCAAGCTTAAAATTCATGATGATGGAAAACCAGGAAACGGACAAGAACCGGTAGAGGGAAAACAATTGACAGAGTTGTCTGAAAAAGTGCTAAAACTTGCAAGCAGCTACATTGGCCCGGTTGCACAAAGATTCCTTGAAAGACAAACAACCTCACACATGAATGGTTTACAATTCAACACCATAGAGAAACGGCATCTACCGGAATTATCCAAATGGGTAAACATCTCTGCTGGACTGCTTATCGATAAAGCAAAAGCACAAGAGTTAGCCAATAAAATTTTGGCTTTACCCTAAATTTTAAAAAAGAAAAAGAAAGATTAGGGTAGTTTAGTTTTTGTTTTTTATGGTTTCTTTCTGAGCAATAATGCAACCAGTACAACTGCTATTATGATTGCAATGGTTGAACCAGCAATGTATGTCTCGAAGGGTGGCATTGTGATTGCGGTTGGCTCTGGCGACGTGTTTTCTGGTGCTGCAACTACGCCTACTGCTGTTTCACCGTAGGATGACCCATAAGCATTGCTGCCCATGAAAGTTGCAGTAACAGTGTATTTGCCGACGGTTTCTGGGTCCCAGACGTAACTGAAGGTTCCGCTCATGTCGCTGGTTGTGTCACCGATGTGGATGTAGTTACCGTTTGGATCAACTGCGTCAATTGAAACTGGTACACCGGTAATGGTTATGTTGTGGTATATTCCGTCGATTGGCATTTGCAGGTGGATGTAGTCCATCCATGTTGCCATGCTTTCGTCTGAAACACATGCCATACCTGTTGATGCTGGAGCTTGATCAAGAACTGTTCCAGTTAAGACAACACTGCTGCCTTGGTTGACTGCAACTTGTGGTCCTGACAGGGTTGTTTTGCTTTGGCTCTTGCCTAGCACGTACATGGTTCCGTCATAGTTGCTTGCTGCCGTTAAGTAACCGTCTGCTGCTGCACCTGCTTGCATGCGTGTACCTGAAAGTTTCCATTGAAGCTCACCAGTCAATGCGTCAAGACACATCATGCCCCAACCGCGTTGAGCTGGCTGGCTTGGTGTGTGCTCGTTGTCTGAAACATATAGCAATCCGCCGATTACTCTGATGTCTTGAACGGTGTATGTTGATGCTCCGTGTGATGTGTATGGTGTTTCAAATGGCATTGCGGGGTCAGCATATTGCCAAACTACTTCACCGTTTGTTTGGTTGATTGCCCATGTGCCAGTGTAGCCTGTTGCAAAAATCAAATCTTGGTATGCTGCTTCATCGTACATCCAGAATTCTCCCCATGGATAATCTTCAATTTCAAGTGTCCACAGTTCTCGTCCTGTATGTAGATCCCATGCTGTGATAAAGCCGCGTTCCATTTCAGCAATGTATCTGCCGTCTCTTACCCACGCGTTGGTTGGTCGGTAAGCTGATGACATTTCGTGGTCTGGTGAGGTGTAGTTCCATAGGATTTTGCCTGTTGTTAGGTCTTGCGCTACTAAACTGTAACCATAGAAACCGCCGTAGATGAATCGGTGTTGCTGTACGCTGATCATTGTTTCATAGTCGATTGCTGCTGCGACGTTGCCGTAGTTGCTGGTTTGGTAAAGTGTTCTGTAGCTTGTTGGTAAAATGACGCTGACGTTGCTGATTATTCTGCTTGCAAAGTTGTTTGTTGTACCTGCTGAAGTCCATTTAATTAAGTAACCACCGTACGCTGTTGTAATGTTGATGTCTGGGGCTGGCACGGTTGTAGTTGTGTTAACACCTTGGAAGCTGTAGTAGTAGCCGTCTCTGAAGAACAATTCAGCGTTACCGCCGTTACCTGAAAAGCTTGTCAAGGTATAGTTTGTTGCTGCGCCAGTGTATGGGTTAATCTTGAATAGTCTTCCGTCGCTGATTGTGCTTAGTTCAACTGTTAAACTGGAGGATGCTATGGAACCTGGAACAATTGTGCTGTCGCCTGGGTAGATGTATGTGATATGGGTTGGTGTGACTCCCCCTTGAGCAACTGGAATTGCATAGTATAGTTCGCCTGTTCGTAAATCATAAGAAACTGCACAGTTTGTTGGTACACCGTTAATAGTTTCGTATCTTGTTTGGTAAGCTCTGCCCATGTAGATTACGTTTGGAGTGCCGGGGTTTGCGAGTTGTGAATATTGTCCTGTTTCGCCGCCGATAATGCCTGCCATTGCGCCTACGCGTTTCCAGACGATGTGTGGAGTGTTAACTGCTGGAATGTAGGGACCATAATAGTTGTCATGCCATGCGTTTCCTGTAACGCCGACAATGTTTGCTTGCATCCATGGATAATTGCCGCCGATTGCGTTCCATTCACGGTTGTTTGGTTGAATTGGGCGTGACCAATAATCGGTTGGCAATGGAGAAGACCATGAAAGAACCATGTCTTGTTGCACTGTCAAGTTTGTTACTGGTGACTCTGCGGGTGTACAGTACACTGACGGGTTATAAATCGCGTTCGCGAAGGCTCCTGTACGTGCGGTTGAGTAGTTGCCGTTGGTGTAGTATCCTGCTGGGAAGTATTCGCCTGCAAAGAAGAACTGGAACTGGTATGTACCGACTTTTTCTGGGATGTATGAGAACCAGCTTGTACCGTCTGCCACGTATGACTTGAGGTTAACTTCTTCCTTTTGTCCGTCTGGGTCTGTGATTACTACTTTGTAGCCGTTCATGTATTTGCCTTCACCGGATGGGAAGGTAATCCAGAGGTTGACAAGCGCAGTTTGACCAAGACCGATTGGATTTGGTGAGACACTGAGGAAGGCTAAGTCGCTGATTGTAAAGTCTGCTATTTCGCCCGAAGGAACTGTTGTTGGTCCTTCATAGCCGCCGCCTGGTGGTCCGCCTTCGGTGATTACTGTTGCTGCTGCTGTTGGTGCATTTGTGAAGATCATTGTCGCCATTAGTAGTCCTAAAAGTATCATTGAAACTATTGTTGTTTTGTTTTTAGAATTTTTTATATTTATCATATTGTTTACCTGTTTATCACTCGCTTATCTTGTAAGTGATTGTTTACCTTACATGACGTAAGTGATAGGTTCTCTTACAGGCACGTTTTGCTTATATAATTTTGTAGTACCAACCCCTACAAGTAAAAAAGAACAGCTAATTCAACAAAAAAATCAATAACTTTAAAACCAAGAATCAAAAACAAAATTTATCGACCATAATTTTAAAAATATTTTAATTCATAAAAAAATTTTTCTTTACTATCATATACAACAAAAAGTACTCTTCTAAAAACAAAAAAGAACTAAAATTTAACAAAACGCCCAGGAAGCAAACTGGAGAATAAAAAAAATAAGAGACTCTTTTACGGCTTGCTCAATGCTCTTTCCAAAGCCGCAGAAACATTTTGTTTACCCATAGCCAAAACGTAAGGACCCAAACGTGGACCCTGCTGAGCACCCATCAAAACCGCATAAAGCGTCCTGAAAAACTCACCCGGCTTCATTCCGTTGTTTTTGGCGGCGCTGAAAATGGCGTTCTGAATCTTGTCAGCATCATCAGCGGCTGGCAGATTCTGGAGCAGTTCAGCAATGGCTTTTTTAGCTTCAGGGCTTAATGCAACAGCTGCTTCTTTGATTTCTTCAAAGTCCCTTGACCAGTTCTGGGCATAGTCGATTCGTTGGGCTAAGGCTTCGTCGATTTTTTGGTTTTTCTGCAGGTAACCGTAGTTTTGCAGTTTTTCGGCGACGTAGTCGTTTACGCATTCTTTTGGAGCCATCTTGACAAGAAACGCCAGCAGGTTGTAGGGGACGTGGATGCTTGGTTTTTCAGGCGGTTTCATGACCCAGCAGTACTGGTAAATGCCTTTGAGGCGTGTTGCTTCTTTTGGGTTTAACTGTTTTTTGCCAAAATATACGTCTTCAAGTTCGTCAAGCTCATTCATGTACGAGGGAATGTCTGAAACGTCAAGGCTGCGGGTGCCAACGAAGCGTTTAAGCATCAACAACAACAGCGACTGCGCCGAACCGTACTGGAACCAAACTTGCGGCGTAAACACGTTGCCAGCTGATTTGCTGATTTTTTTACCGCCTTTGTCAAGGAACATTTCATATTTTGCGTGGCTGGGAGGTTCAAAGTTGAGAACTTCACGGCTGATGCGGTCGTTGATTCTTACGGAGTCGGCGATGTCTTTGCCGTATGCTTCAAACCGGATGTCAAGGGCTCTCCAGCGGGCGGCGAATTCGCTTTTCCATGTTAGTTTGCCGTTGCCGGTTTTAATGTCCATTTCTCCTTCGTGTCCGCAGCCGGGGATTTGTTTGCCACGGATTTCAAGGCCGACGCATTTGTAGGATACTTTGTCGGTTTTGGGGTCAAACTTGTATGCGCGTGTAGTGTAGAGGTGCCCACATTTTTCGCATATGGCAAAGTAGGGGAGAACTTCAGTGTAGGTTTCTTGGCCTACTTCTTCTTTGACTATTTGACCGACCTTTTGAGCGTTAGTGAGTAGGTCACGGATTTCGTTTAGAAGGAGCCCTTTTTTGTAAACTTCGTTAGCGGAGTAATACTTGTACTGGATACCGCATTTGTCAAGCGCATCCAGCAGCAGACTGCTCATGTGTTTGCCGTAGCTTTCATGGCAACCAAACGGGTCAGGAATGTCTGAAACGGGGTAGCCGAGGTATTTTTCTAAATCGGCATTTGTTAAGCCTGCGGGGACCTTTCTTAAGCCGTCTTTGTCGTCGCAGTAAGCGACAAGTTCAGAATTGTAGCCTAAATCTTTAAGCGCCAAGGATACGGCGTTGGAGCGTGCAGCGTCGCCTAAGCTGCCGATGTGTGGGAAACCTGAAGCGCCAAGACCCATTTCTGTTCTAAGTAAACTAAGGTTTCTGCCCAATTGTTTTTCGCGGTCAATGACTTTTTGGGCCATCATGTCATACCATGTACCGTGACCAATAGTGGTGGAGGTTGTTTCTTCACTCAATTGTGCTGCCTTCTGTAACATAGCTCTGTATACGTTATAAAAAAATGTTTAGAACCAAAAACGGCTGTGTTAGCTTAATTGATGCTTTTTTTGTTAGTTGTTGTTGCCGTGAATCTGCTTAGCACAACAACAATCAACGGATTGCTAAAGGGGTTGTGTTTTGGTTTTTGGTGACGCTGCAGGTTGCTGTTTGGTTGTGGCTGATTCTGCAAGCAGTTTGAGTATTGGAAGTGTTGGTTTGGTTTATTTACTTGGGCTGTAATGGGTAACTTTTAGCAGACACTAGGGCATGGAGGAGTATTGGAAAAATGAAAGAAATAGCGTTAAAAGGTGCACGACTGCATAACCTGAAAAATATTGATGTCTCCATACCCAAAAACAAGCTCACCGTTGCCACTGGCGTTAGCGGTTCAGGTAAATCCAGCCTCGTCTTTGACATCATCTTTGAGGAAGGACGCAGACAATACCTGCGCTCTTTAGGCATACTTACAGGATTCGAAGACGAAAACAAATTCGACAGCATAACAGGCATAAGCCCCACAATAGCCGTTCAGCAAAGCATCATACGACAAAGCAACCCCCGCTCCACCGTAGGCACCCGAACAGGCATCCTAAACATGCTTGCGGTTCTCTACGCCATTGAAGGCCAACCAACCTGCACAACTTGTCAAACACCCGTAGACAGCAACCTTACCTGTCCAAAATGCGGCAACAAAGAGGAACACTTACCCGCAAGCTACTTCTCTTATAACGCGCCTAACGGCATGTGCCCCAAATGCTCAGGCAGAGGCTCATACTTTGAAATCAACATGGAAAAACTTGTTCCAGATAACCAAATGACTCTAAAAGACTTGTTTGACAGGGTTAAACCGACTCCGGGTTACGCAAATCTGCTCCAGAAACGATTCAGTGAATACTTAAAGGTGCCTTTTTCGGAGTTGCCAGATGAAGTTAAAGCTGACGTAATTTACGGTCACTTCGTCGAAAGTAACTATGATAAACGGAGTTATTGCTTAACAAGAATCTTGCAGGGCGGTCTCTACCTGAATCCAGAAATGCAGGAGGTTTATGCAATGACGGTTTGTTCCGTATGCCATGGCTTTCGCGTGGGAGAAGAAGCGCAAAGAGTGCATTTAAACGGCAAGCATATCGGGGAACTGGGTAAAATGACTATAACCGAACTCCAAAGCTTCCTTACACAATTACAAGCCAAAAACAAGTTCACGGCCTTTGGGCAAAACCTACTCAAAGACACATTAGACAAAGTCAATAATTTGGTCAAAGCCCGCCTAGGCCACCTGTCACTTTATCGGGAAATGCCAACCCTCTCTGGCGGAGAAATCCAGCGTCTCTTCCTCAATTCGCATTTGGATTCAAAGATGGATTCCCTCATCTACATACTTGACGAGCCAACCGTTGGTCTGCATGAATCAGAAAAAGCCGAATTATTAGAATCTATTAAAGCGTTAAAAGAATTGGGCAACACTGTCATTGTAGTAGAACATGACGAGAACACCATAGCTATGGCCGAACATGTTATCGACATTGGACCTAAAGCAGGTGTAGAAGGCGGCCAAGTAATCTATCAAGGTGATTATACGGGACTACTTGAATGCAAAACATCCATAACTGGCCTGTATCTCTCGGGCAAAGCCACTATGCCGCAACGAACCACTCGCTTAAACCAGCCTACTGCTGTTTTGACAATTAAGCATGCTAAAACAAACAATCTCAAAGACGTGACAGTGTCATTTCCTTTAGGGGGTCTTGTCGGAATTGCAGGTGTCTCTGGAAGCGGCAAAAGCTCTCTTGTTTCCGATACCCTTGTGCCCTTACTAAAAAATCACTTCCATGATGACCCATTAAAAGATGAGACCCCAACAGAAAACGAACCATCAGAAACCGACTTAATTGAAACCGTTGCAGAAAAACTGGAAGGACTAGAACACCTATCAGGATATGCAGAGGTATCACAAGCACCCATCGGCAGAAACGTTACCTCCAACCCAGCATCCTACATAGGTATTTGGGATAAAATACGCAAGCTATTTGCTAATCAGCCCGAAGCTTTAAAGCAGGGATTGGCTGCTGGGCACTTCTCCTTTAACTCTAAAGGCGCCTGTCCAGTATGTGGAGGTAGCGGTAAAGAGAAAATATGGTTGGGTGGTGAGACCTTTATTCATAAAGTCTGCAGCGGATGTCAAGGTAAAAGGTACAATGATGAAGCCTTATCGGTTAAGTACAAAAATAAAAACATCTCTGAAGTCCTTGAAATGAGTGTTTCAGAAGCGGCAGCGTTCTTTGAAGAACAGTCCGCCATTAATTCAACACTTAAAATACTAGAGAGAATCGGCATGGGCTACATTGAAGTGGGTCAACCAACTCCAACACTAAGCGGGGGAGAATCGCAACGAATTAAACTCGCCAAGGAAATTGGAAGACGCAGAAAGGGCAACATATTATATGTGCTAGATGAACCCACAACTGGGCTTAGCCTTTATGATACCGCTAAGCTGATTCAACTATTGGATGAACTTGTAGCAAAAGGCAATTCTGTCCTTGTAATCGAGCATGACCCCGCAGTTTTATCCGTCTGTGACTGGATTGTGGAACTTGGCCCTAAAGGTGGCGCTGATGGTGGACGAATCATCGCTGAAGGAAGGCCGCTGGAACTAAAGAATAATTCTAACTCGATAACGGGAGCGTATCTGCATCCAAAATAAAGTCAAAAGGAATTATTGGCCAACAAACGAATGGCAAACCACTAAACCCGAATCGGTTGGAATATCCCCAGACAAACTCACTGAGCTAGCAGAAGCAATAGAGTCTGAGTATAGAAACATAAATGGCATAGTCATAGTAAAAAATGGCTACATAGTGTTTGAAAAATACTCCAACGGCTTTGGCCCAAATGACACCCATCATGTAGCTTCCGTTACTAAGAGTGTCATGTCTGCATTGATTGGAATTGCCATAGACAAAGGGTACATTAAAAGCGTTAACCAGAAAGTGCTGGACTTCTTCCCCGAATACAACGCTGAAGCAAACGACTTCGTTAAACGCGCAGTGACCATAAAGCACCTCTTGACCATGACTGCGCCCTTTGCTTGGAAAACCAACAACAAACTCAGATTTGAACCACTTGATAGACTGCGAAGGCAACGTGACTGGGTAACTTACACCCTAAACATTATGGGTCAAGGTGGATTACTTGGGAAATTTCAGTACTGTACAGCAAGCCCACATTTACTCTCAGCTATTATCAGTCACACTACAAAGATGAGCGCTAGAGAATTCGCAAATCAACACCTATTCCGCCCAGTCGGCATGAAAGAAATCGCCAATTACGAAATGAAAGCATGCAGCTTGGATGAAGTTTTCCTAAACATCAAGGGCTGGATTAATGACCCAAGCAACGTCACAGTTGGCGGCTGGGGGCTCACTATTACACCAAGAGATATGGCACGTTTTGGATTCCTATATCTCAACGGCGGTTTCTGGGAGGATAAACAGGTAATTTCGCAGAAATGGGTTGATGAATCAACTGCTTTGAACCCAAATAAGTATGGATATCTTTGGTGGCTCAGAAACGAGAAGAATGTATTTGCATATTCAGCGTTGGGTTCTGGCGGTAATGTTATCTGCTGTATACCAGAAAAAGACCTTGTAGTGGCGATTGCATCTAAGGTTGCAGGAAAGCCATATGACCCATGGACGCTCTTAGAAGACTTCATACTGCCAACTGTAAATCAGTAATTATGCTATAGATAAAATGGCTGTTGAAGCGTAAAAAGAAAAAAGAAAAGGGCTTACTTGTGTCTTAATGCAGCTGCGATTGCCAATCCTGCGATTACCAGCAAGACAAGGGCTAAAGCGTACAGGACGTTGCCGGTGAAGGCAAAGAGGAACCATGCTCCGCCAACTGCAATCATGGTTAAACCCAGCGCCATTGTTCCAAACGGGCTTCTGGCATATTTTACTGGGCTTGTTGACTGCATGTACGCTAAAGCCAGCATCCAGCAACCGAACACCAACAGTACGACAGGCAAAATGAGCACCCAACTGATAAGCGCCACTGCATACAATAGGACGCCTACTGCAAGAGCGACTATGAACACGGCGACAGTTAAGAGTTGACGGTTGCCTTCATTCATACCCATCATTTCCTTGGTTTAAGCGATTTTGTTTCCGCATTCAGGACAGAATTTACTGTTAGCCGGGATGGATTTGCCGCATTTAGAACAGGATATTGCGCCTTCTGATGGTGGTACAAGGTGGGTTCCGCAGTTGGGGCAGAACTTGCTTGTCGCTGGCACTTTTTCGCCGCATTTGGGGCAAATAACAAGGGCTGCTGCTGGGGCTGCTTGAGGTTGTCCTTGCTGATTCATTATTTGTGGAATAAGCACCATTCCTGCGCCGAGTGCGCCAGAGCCGCCGCCTTTTCCGAGAGATTCTGCCGCGCTTTTCATTGTTTCCATGCGCAGTACTTCGCTGGGTGCGGTTTGGCCTGTTTTAAGCCAGAATAAGCGTTCACGATATTCAGGTGTGGTATCGATGCCTTCAAAGCGTAGGTCTGTTAATTCGATGCCGACACGTTTGAAGTAGTCGATTAAAGTGTTTTTGACGATGACGCTTGTTTCGTCTAGCCGTGTGAATACGGTGATTAAGTCGTAGTGGCTTAGTTCGTCGATTATTTTTTCGTTTAGGTAGCCTCGTAGGAAACTGTTGACTTGGTCGGTTGTGTAAGCGTTTTGTCCACCGATTACTTCGTTAACAAATAGGCTGGCGCTTTCAACTTTAAACCAGAATTGCCCATAAGTCTGAAGCGGCGCAAGTTCGGTTGTTTGTGCTTTTGTTCCCCATTTGCCCGCAAAAACTTTAGTGCTGATAAAGATAACTGCAGCTTTGAATGGTTTGTTTCCGCCAAAACCAGCTAAGCGCGTTAAAAGTCCTGTAATCAGGGGCAAGTTTAGGGTTGTTAAAGTGTGTCTACCTGGACCAAAGACGTCGTAGGCTTTGCCGTCACGGAAGAATACTGCCATTTGGTATTCTTGCACGACAAGTTGGGAACCCCAAGTGATTTCCTCGTTTGGGTACCTGTAAACTATTGCGTCTTGACCAGCGTTTGTCCATTCTATTACTTGTGGCATTATTGTGTCACTCCAATTATTACTTCTTGGCGTTTATCAAATGCATCCTCTAATGCTTCAAGCTTGTCTGTTACGGCTTGAATTTTATCTTTGAGGTTGGTGTAGTCGCCACTTACAAGTTGACTTTTAAAGGTGTCAACAGCGGCTGTTAAAGCGTTAACATCATCAAGTAAGCTATTATCATATGCTATCATGCGGTCAAGGTTTTCTTCTTTAACCTTTACAATGTCAAAAAAGCCGCTGTAACCGTATGAGGCATGGTTTACTTTTTCTGTTACACGGTCGATTTTCGCTGTTAACCTGTCCATGTCCGAAAAAACGTCCATGTAACGGCGGTCTGAGACTTTCTGGAAAATGCTTCGAACGTCATCTTTTGCGTGGGTCAGTTTCATGGATAAATGGTTACGGATCAGTTTGTCTGATTCACGGCGTAATTCTTTTTCTTTGTATCCTCTAAAGCCGGGCAGCGCTGCTGCAATGCGTTCAGAAAGCCGCATTTGGCTTTTTGCTTGTGCATATACATCTTTATTTTCGCTCATTTTTGAATTCCGACCTTTTATGGTTTCGATATAGAAAAAAGGCTAGCTTAAAAAGGTTATTTTTTACCTTCTAAAACCTGGTTGAGGGTATATCTCCCTTTAACGCGTTACCGGTTGAACCGTCAATAATTAATTGATACAGGTTCCCCTTATATTGATATTTGACGAACCAGACTGGCGCATGCAAATACAACATTTGCTTAAGCTCTAACTCAGTTGAAGCCTCTACGATTCTGTCAAGGTCTTGCTGAAGCAGGAAACGGTGATGATTTTCGATTTGCTGTTTCGCAAGCTCTAAAGCTTCATCCTTGTCTAATTCACTGTTTAGAACTTTTGCAAAGCCCTCAATTTTTCTAAAGTCATACGGAATCTTGCCAGCTAAGGGCACGTCATATTCGCGTGTGGGAAAGTCAGCGGCTTCTCTTGCTAAAATAAGCCAATTGTACTCTTTTTCAATCTGCCCCTCTTTAACAATCGGCGGAGAAATGCGTTCAAAAATGCCTTTGTACTTGGTTTTGGCTACAGTGGATACAACCCAAAACGGCAGGTAAACAAGGTTTTCTTCAGTTATTTTTGATTTTTTAGCTAAATCGCCGGGTTTCATAAAGCCGCTTTGCATCCAGTCTTTAACGCGGTTTTCCATTTGAACAGCGCCATAACTGTTTAAAATTAAAGAGTGTTCAAAGTTGAAGGCTTGCCCGGTTTGAATTACGGTTGTAAACCCGCAGTATTTGCAGGTGGCTATTATTTCGCCTGGTTTGAATTCTACTGGGGCGCCGCAGTGTGAGCAACTGATTTGTTTAGCCACTACAGCCATAATGGTTAAGCCTTCAGTAGTTTTTCACGTTTAAGTATCTCTCGTGCAACAATCACGCCTGAAGCGGAAGCTTGGATTAAACCGCGAGTTACACCAGCGCCGTCACCGATGGTGAACATGTTTTGAATCTTTGTTTCCAACGAATTGTTCAACTGCAGATGACTACTGTAAAATTTAACTTCAACACCATACAACAGGGTGTCTCTTGAGTGAACGCCAGGAGCAATCACGTCAAGTGCCTGAAGAATTTCACGAATGTCAGCTAGGTAACGGTAAGGCAACACGAAGCTCAAGTCGCCTGGAGTGGCATTTTTGAGGGTTGGTTGAACTACGCTGCGGGCTAAACGTTCAGGAGTACTTCGTCTTCCAGCAGTCAAATCGCCCAGACGCTGCACCATAACGCCGCCGCTAAGCAGGTTAGATAAACGTGCAATGTATTTGCCATACGCGATGGGTTCCTTGAAGGGTTCAGTAAACTGTGTGCTGACTAAGATGGCGAAGTTGGTGTTGTTAGTTTTGCTTTCTGCTTGGCTACCACCGTTTACGGTTAGAACGCCATCGTAGGATTCTGTGGTTACTTCACCGTATGGGGAAACACAGAAGGTGCGGACCTGGTCGTCGAATTGTCTTGAGTAATAGATTAGTTTAGGTTCATAGAGAATTTTGGTTAGTTTCTCCATGGCTGAAGCTAAAACTTCAACGCGCACACCGATGTCTACGGGGTTGTTGACAGTTTTTAAGCCGCGGATTTGAGCTTCAGTTTGCAGCCATTCAGCGCCGCCTCTTCCAGGCGCAATAATAACGTATTTAGCGTGATATTTTTCGCCTGATGTGGTTTCTACGCCTTGGATAACATTGTTTTCGATAATTAAACCTTTAACGTCAGTTTTTGGTTTAAACGTGATTTTGCTTTCTAAAGCTTTGAACATGCGTTTTAGAACTTCAAGACATTTATCGGTGCCCATGTGGCGGACTTCTTGCTTGACAAGCTTTAAGCCTGCAAGAGCAGCTTCTTTTTCTATCTTGTTTACTTCATCGTTTTCGGTGCCATAAACGGTTTCGCTTGCACCAAATTTGAGGTAAATTCCGTCACAATATTTTACTAAGTCAGCCAGTTCCTTGGTTGAGACGTACCGGTTTAGCCAGCCGCCAACTTCTGTTGACAGGGTTAGTTTGCCGTCACTGTAGGCGCCTGCTCCGCCCCAACCGGAAAGGATAGCGCATGGTTCGCAGTGGACGCATTCAAAGCCTCGTTTTGAGGGGCATTTGCGATTATCAATTTGTTGTCCCCGGTCTAGTACGAGGACGCTTAGGTTGGTGTTTTCTGTTAATTCTAATGCTGAAAATATGCCTGCGGGGCCTGCGCCGACGATTATTACATCATATTTCAATGAGTACCGCTCCGTGGAAATCCAAAAGTAAATGCAAGCAGTCGCATATATTTGTATGTGAAAAGCAAGGGCAAATTCAGGATTGAAACAGGTTAAGACAGAGTATCTTTTTTAGATATATCTAATAAACATTTAAATCTCTGCAGTTACAAACAGTTGCAGGGCAAAACAGATGGCTGAAAACGAAATCGGCAACATGGATGAACTAATAAGCGACTTTTCCCGCTTCTACATACTAACCATACTCTATGAAGGCCCAGCACACGGCTACAGCATCATTAGCCGATTTAAAAAACGGGTCAAAAAGGAAGTCAGCCCAAGCCTAGTCTATCCCTTCCTGCAACAACTAGAAGAAAAAGGCTTAGTAACACACACCGTTGAGCCTGTTGGGGAAAAAGAAAGAAAAATTTTCGAACTAACCCCTGAAGGCAAAGAACTGTGCATAGGCTTGTTTAAACGGTTTGCTGAACTGGTATCAATCGCCATTGAACCTAGTCTTTATGTATGTGCGCATTGCGGCTGCAAGGTTTACGAAGGAGCCTACCGTGAAGTTATCGATGACAAGGAAATGGCGTTTTGCTGCATCCATTGTGCTCAATCGTATAAAAATTCCAAAAAATTAGCATAAAAAAAGAAAAGAGGCTTTTATGCCCGTTTTCTAAGGATTAAAACTGTCGCTATTGCAATGGCTATTATGACTGCTATACCCATACCAATTGTGACTGTCATAATTGTGGTATTCGTAGATGAATCGCCCGTGCCTGATGTTGTTGGAGTTGAAGTAGCTGATGTTGTGCCGACAACTATTCCTGTTGAAGCGCTAGAACTGCCGTAGGAATCGTCACCGTCAAAGGAAGCTATGATAGTGTATTGTCCTTCCATGTCTGGTGTCCAAGGATAACTAAATGTTCCATAGTATGCATCAGTTGTTGTCTCGCCTATGTCGATAATGTTACAGTTAGGGTCAATTGCGGTTAGCTTCACTGGCACTCCAGTCATTGTTGCGTTGCCCCATATTCCGCTCTGAGGAAGTTGCATGTGTAGGTACTCCATTTGTGTTGTCATTGAATCAGCTGAAACACAGGGTGTTCCCGGTTGGGCAGGCGATTGGTCAAGAACTGTACCTTCAATTATGACTTGGGTTCCTTGTAAGCTGCTTTTTGGTGAAGCTGTAACTGTAGTTCCGCTTTGACCCTTACCGAAAGAGTACACGTAACCGTCATCAGGATTAACGTTGACAAGGTAACCGTCAGCAACTGCACCTGGACTCATTGCACCTGTTATGTTCCAAATACCTTCGCCGGTCATTGCGTCGATGCAGAATAGTTTCCAACCTCTTGTTCTTGGATAAGATGGCGTGTGTTCAGTATTGTAAGTATAAAGTTTGCCGTCCGCAACAAAGCCGCCGCCGTTAAAAGAGTAAACTGCTGTTCCGTTTCCATCGTTGTAGGGTGTTTCAAAGGGTGGTGCAGGAGCTATGAAACGCCAGACCATTTCTCCAGTGCTCCAGTTAAAAGCGTAGACACCGTCGTATGCTTGACGATAAAGTAAACCATATGCTGATTGCACTGCGTATGCACCGAAACCCGCTGATGACCAGGGGTAACTAAATGGGTCGCTATCCCAGACGCGGTCGCCTGTGTGAAGGTCAAAAGCGCTATAGTAGCCGTCTTCCATTAGAACAGCAACCATTCCGTGATCTGCAACTAAACAGGCAGTACTGTACCGAGTGTCTTCGTATGTTCTGTTCCATAGAAGCTGCCCAGATGTCATATCAACCGCCATCATCCATGTCCCGTGATAAACGCCTAACGCTAATGGTGCCATACCAACCATCCAAACCATTATGTTTGATTCAAAGTCAGCAACGATACCACTGTACCCTAAGACGCCTCCGCCCCAGTTTACAAAGCCCCAAGGTAGACTAACGTTGTTGGCTATTCTGCTTGTAAAGTTGGTTGATGTTCCAGCTGTTGTCCAGTTGATTAGTCGGTATTGAGTGTTTGCACCTGAGCCGAGTGTTTGAATGCTAATCACATATGGGTCTGCATAGAAGCCTGTCTGTGAAACGCTGCCTTGAGCGCCACCCAGCAGTTGTGGAGTCATGCCCGTAACGTTTAATGTTACTGCGCCTGAATAGGGGTCGATTTTTATCAGTCTGTTGCTTGCTAAATTCAGAAGTGACACGCTGTAGGTTGATTCAGCAATTGCGCCTTCAACTGCACCGACTCCTGGAGGAGTATAAGAAATCACCTGTGGCGTTACACCACCAGCCGATACTGGAATTGCATAATACTGTTGCCCTGTTCTTATGTCCCAGCATACTGCACAACTTGTTGGTACACCATTGACTGGCACCGTTAAAGTTTGATAACATCTGCCTGCATAAATTACGGGTGCGCTCGCCGAAGAGGTTTGTCCATATTGTCCAGCTGTTCCACCGATCATGCCGGCTAATCCAACTTGTTGTTTATAGACAATGTGAGCCGTGTTTGGAGCTTCTACGTATGGCACAAAATTGTAGTTGCTCATGTATATGTTAGTGTCTGCTGGCCATGTTGGGCCTCCGCCTACAACACCGTAAGGTGGATAAGCACCAAGAATTGGCCACCATGCTCTGTTTTCGAAATGTACGGGTCTTGTCCAGTAATCTGTTGGAAGGTCATTTAGAGGCCAAGATTGCACCATTGATTCTTGCACGGTTAAGGGTTGCCAATCTGTTGAGGCTGGTTCATAGTAAGCGGACTGTAGATAGTACGAGTTTGTTGTGTTAACAGGTACTAAGTTGCTGTTTAACCATGTTCCGTTTGGGAAATACTGGCCAGCGAATGTGAATTTGAGTTGCCATGTTCCAATCACGTCTGGTATGAACGTGAAATAGGCTGTTGCATCAGCAGCATATGAGTTGAATGGTCCTACAGTGAAGGTTGTGTTATCTGGTTTCATGATTTCAACTGAATACCCTTGTTGGAACCTGTTAGGGCTGATTGGCGGGTTTGTCCATACGTTGACTAGCAATGTTTGTCCTACACCGATTGGGTTAGGTGCAAAGCTTAGAAACGCTCTAGTGTTAACTGTGTAATCGGGTGTAACTCCAGATGGTAAGGCTCCGGTGACGCCAGCGCTGCTGTGTGTGGGCATACCGCCCATGATGACTGTGTCTTCTTGAGCGTTAGCAGTGGGTAAAGCAATGGGAAAAGATAGAAGCATTATGGCCGCACTAAAAAAAGCAATAAATTTTGCATAGTTTTTGGTCTTAAAAATCATAATCTTTTCTCCTTATAAAAAATTAAATTGGTTTTGTTTATTAAATTTTTCTAAACAGGCACACCAAAACTTAAAAACCAAACTTTTTAGTGCCAAAAAGTTTGTTTTTTTAACACTATTTCCACATATTTACGCTTAAAACGACCATTCGTTAAAGCAAAAATAAGTTTCTCAAAAAAGATCACCTTAAAAAGCAAAAAAATGATAATTTACATAAAAATGTTTAATTTTTTTTAAAAGCCTCCAGATTATTTTATTCGAATATGATGCAAAGTGATATCTACTTAAAGAAATAAACGTTCAAGTATGTCGATTGAAATAGACTCAATTGATATAAAAATTTTACACGCTTTTTTGAAAGATGCAAGAGCAAAAGTGAAAAACATCGCCGATGACTGCAACCTATCCCCAACTGCAATAAGTAAAAGAATAAAACGACTAAAAAAAGAGGGAGTAATAACAGGTTCGGCGTTACTGATAGACCTAAGCAAAATAGGCGGGTTACACCCTTGTTCAATCGAAATTGAAAACATAAAAGAAAAGCAAGCACAAAAAGTAACAGAACTACTACAAGAAAGAGCAATAATTCTTGTTAAAAGCGAAACTACTGGAAAAAGCGATTTAGGATTTTTCTTTATAGCCAAAGGTGTTCTTGACCTCGACAATCTTAGAAGCGTTTTACGAAAATATTCGGAATCAGGAAAAATCAATGTCGCATGTTGGACAAATCCTTATTATATGCACGAAAAAATACTGGAGAATGTTTTATGAAAAAAATTGATAATGAAATTCTCACCGAACTTTTAAAAGATCCTCAAGCTTCCTTCTCGGAAGTCGCTAAGAAACTGAATATTTCTCAAAACACCTTAAAGAAGAAATATGAAAAATTGATAAAAGAGAAAATTATCCTGTGTTCCTTTGTAACAATTAACCTTGAAAAGATTGGTTATCAAGGAAGAATTAAATTCACAATAAAAACAACTCAAAAAGCTTCAACAATTGAAGCGTTAAAAAAAATCCCCAGTGTTGTTGTTGTAGCAGAGACTTTTGGGGATTATGATGTAATAGCATTCGCGGTGGTAAAAGATTATAATAGCATGATTAAAGTCACGGAAGAAATAAAAAATATACCAACAATCATTCAAGCTGATGTTGCTTTGGAAAAAACAACACATTACCCTGTAAGCCAACAGTTCAATCACTTAACAATACAATAAAGACGTAATTCTGACTATTCCAAGGTACTCTCGACAATAAAAATGTAAATTCTTCACAACCACATATCCTTAAATAAAATCTTTAGTCATCTGCAATCGATCAATAATGAATTTTCGATTTTATCCAACATTCACAAAATTCGCGGTACTGGCTATAGTTGGGTTTTTCGCTCTAGGGATACTTATCGGCGGATTAACCGGTTATTTTTTGCAGATCAATCAAGTGAATGTAGCAAGCAACACTTCCACATTCGTCGCCGATAGCAATACGCTTGCAGAAGTATATAACAACTCGATAGAATCTGTCGTGTTAATAAGAAGCATAACGAATCAAGGAACCGCGCAAGGGTCAGGTTTTGTTTACGATTACTCTGGAAGAAACGTTGTCATAACCAACAATCATGTCATTGCAGAAGCTAACGAGGTAAGTGTAACCTTCTCAAATGGTCAAGGTTATGCCGCCTCAGTAATCGGTTTTGACCCGTATGTAGACTTAGCCGTTCTTTCAGTTGAGGCGCCTGATGACCAGTTTAATCCTTTGTCGCTTGGAAATTCATCATCCCTGTTTATAGGGCAATCCGTTTTAGCTATGGGTAGTCCTTACGGTTTAGAAGGTTCTTTATCCACTGGAATAGTTAGCGGTCTTGGACGCACGTTAACTGAGGATACATCAGGAAGCCACTATTCAATAGCCAACATTATCCAGTTGACAGCCCCGATTAACCCCGGCAACTCAGGAGGCCCATTACTTAATTTTGACGGGGAGGTTGTGGGCATAACAACAGCCATCATCGCTCAATCTCAAAGCATAGGATTCGCTGTGCCATCAAACACAATCAGCAGAGAAATCGGCGCATTAGTTGAAAACGGCACCTACACAAACCATTCGTACCTTGGAATTTCAGGCACAGACATGAATTACTTTTTAGCACAAGAAATCGGCGCTGACATAACGTACGGGGAATTAGTCCAGACGGTAGCTTCTGGAGGTCCAGCAGCCGGTAAGTTAATGGTTGATGACATAATTGTGGGTATTAATCAAACAAGAATCTTAAGCACAGATGCTCTTGCAGGGTATCTTGCAGCTGAAACGGTGCCGGGTGATACAGTAGTTATTGAGGTTCAAAGAGATAACCAGTCGCAAAACATTGAAGTTGTTTTAGGTAGTCGACCACCAACTAACGGTTAAAAAACTGAAAGTTCCTAGAAAATACTGGCAAATCCAAACTTATAAAACATTTTTGTTCTCTCGTTTAGGTCTATTGCGTGACCTTGAACGTTTGCCAGGTCCACCCTTAGTTCCAGCCGTTCTGTTAAAGCTTGTTTCCCCAGTTGGTTTAACTGCATCCTTCTTGATTGGATAATTTTCCTCACTTCTTGACGCCAAAACATTCACCTCCAAAAACTCTCAACACAGAGGAGGATAAAATTAGGTTATAATCATTGCTTGTTTCAACATGAAATAACAAATCAACAAGAAGAGAAGAAACCACGTATTATTTGCGGTGGCTTTGTAATATTTAGTAGTAAGAAAAGAAATAATAGAAGGCTTGCTTATTTCAGTCAATCTTTTATGGCTTCGACGAAGCTAAAGTGAAAAAAGCTTCAAAAAATCCTTTTTTTACGTCCGCATTACTTTGCCTCAGTTCATTATTGAAGCGAGTCATCATACCAACACTTTTTTCATCAGTGTTTATATGGTGATAAATTTGATAAGAAATTTTATTATAATTTTTCATTAAACTCAGTTATGGGAAAAAGTTGGGAAAAAAATTATATTGCGACCCTGAAAAAGTGAGTCCTGCCTAAAAATGGAGAAAGAAAATAATGAAAAACGTGAAAACAAAACAAGTTAAGAACATAAGAGAAAAATCGTTTGCAATATTTGCCATATTTCTAATGATAGCTTCTGTTACGCTAATAGCACAGCCCGTTCAAGCTCAGACAACGCTGCCTTCCAATGTTACCCCCACAAATGTTCAAGAAAATGGTTCGATAGCGCTACCATCAGGTGTTACTCCTGATGTAACAGTTGATACCATAGCCTACCTAAGCTTTACACCCAACCCAGTAGGTGTTGGTCAGAACATACTGGTTAACATTTGGTTTCAACCTCCGATTCATGTAAGCCGATATTTAAGCGGACTTGAGGTTACAATCACAGACCCCAGCGGAAACACCGAGGTCATTGGTCCAATTGACACCTATGCCGGAGACGCAACATCATGGTTTGAATATCCCGTAGACGAAGAGGGTACATGGACACTTGAATTTGACTTCCCCGGCGGCTATTTCCCAGCAGGAAACTACACTTACGTTCAGTCTGGAACCACTAGAACCGTTAGCTTCTCGCAATCAGTCTACTATGAACCGGCAAATACTGGAGAACAAGAACTAGTTGTACAAGAG
This sequence comes from Bathyarchaeia archaeon, assembly GCA_042296865.1. Lineage (GTDB taxonomy): Archaea > Thermoproteota > Bathyarchaeia > Bathyarchaeales > Bathycorpusculaceae > Bathycorpusculum. Next base: position 2,066,238 of record CP170178.1, read on the forward strand.
GAACAAGTATATTCGTGGCCTGAATCACAGCTACCAACTGACTACTGGACAAGACCAATATCGCCAGAGAATAGAGAATGGTGGGTTATTGGAGGAAACTCGCCGTTTAACTCTGTAGGCGGAGGCACTGAATGGGAAGAACTCTACCCAGACACGAACATATACGCGAGCAATTACAAATTCACTCCATGGGTTACAGGACCCGAAAGTGCACACATCGTATGGAAAGATCAGGGTAGTGTTCTTGCCGGCATTACTGGCGGCATAAGCGGACAATGGGCGGCACCTTTTAACTACGACGAAGCTTATTCAACTTCCACAGGCGCATATGGTGCTGGTGCTGGATCTGCAGGCAACCCTAACATACTCTTTCAGGGGCGACTCTACGGCAAAGTTATGAGCGTACTTAATGGAGTAGCCATGTACGTATGGCGATGCACCGATGTTCGCACTGGCGAAGTAATCTGGGAACAACCCTGGACCAGCCAAATGCCAACTATGATTACAACTGCCTACGATTCCTTACTTGTGGAAGGCGCTACGCAACGAGCAGACCGGTTACACATGTATCTCGTATATGTGGGCGGCGGAAGATTAATAAAATACAGTCCAACAAACGGGCAAGTGAGTTCAAACGTTTCGATTTCGCCATTGACAACAGGCACAATCTATGCAGACCCATATGTCCTAAGCGTGCAGACCATTAGCAGCGGAAACTACCGCTTGATTAACTGGACCATGGAAGGATCAAGCACCGACATCACAACCAGAATAATCAGCAACGTTAGTTGGCCCATCAGTAGCTTACCTTCCGTCGTAGATTACGAAGCTGGTATAACTGTCACTACATCATCGATAAGTAACCCTGCCACAGGAGTATCCACAGACGCAAGGATAATAGCTTACAGTCTAACTACTGGGAACGTGATATGGAACATTACCGCAGGCGTCGGCGCTGGTATTTATACCTCAAATACAGCAATTGCTGACCATGGAAAATTCGCTGTACGTTTTAACGATGGCTACTACTATTGCTTTGATCTGTATTCAGGGAAACAACTGTGGAAAAGTGAGTCAACTGACTGGCCTTGGGATACCTTCGGAGCTTACTATTGTTCCTCAGCTTACGGTCTTCTTTACGACCCTACTTACAGTGGATTCCGCGCAATTGACTGGGATACAGGAGAAGTAGTATGGACATTCGAGGCGCCAACGCCTTACGGGTATGAAACTCCATATGAAGGACAATACTCTTGGTTCTCTGGCAATATCATCGCTGACGGAAAGATTTACTCCTACAATTTTGAGCACTCACCCAGCGCACCCTTAACAAGAGGATGGCGACTGTTCTGCATAAACGCTACTTCAGGCGAGGGCATATGGAACATAACAGGACCCCAAGTTCCCGGTCTCATTGCTGACGGCTACCTCACTACCTGCAACTGGTATGACGGCTACATGTACGTCTACGGCAAGGGCAAGAGCGCAACAACCATTGAATCACCATCAACCGCTATATCCCTCGGAGCAAGCGTCGTGCTGAAAGGCACTGTGCTTGACCAATCTTCTGCTCAAGCTGGCACCGCATGCGTATCAGAAGAATCAATGACTGTGTGGATGGAGTACTTGCATATGCAGAAGTCAGTTCCTGCTAATGTTACTGGCGTAACAGTTTCGTTGGATACTGTTGATCCTAATGGCAACTACATCCACATTGGCGACGTCACAACTGATGGCTACAGCGGCACCTTTGGCTACACATGGGAACCCGAAATCCCAGGACAATATACGGTCACAGCAACATTCATGGGCGACAACTCATACGGCAGTTCTTTCGCAACATCATACGTGAGCGTAATTGAAGCTCCAGAAGCAACACAAACAGCAACACCAATCAACTTTAACATGGACACAATCAACAACAATACAACCATGAGCATTGCTGCAGTTGGAATAGTAATCATAATCGCAATAGCAATCGTTGGCCTCTTAATACTGAAAAAGAAATAAGCAAAAACCAATCCAAACAACCCTTCCTTTTTTGTTATCAAAACAGACTTAAAATAAAGCAGCTTTTATCCGCTAATTCTTGAGTCTATCTTTATCAATAAGTACAGCTGAAATGTTTACAATTAACAAATTCAGCCAGTCAACTCCTTTTTAAAACTAACATTATCAGAAATAAAACTATGTCTAAATATTAGGAAAAAAGAAAAGCAGTCTTATATGCTCTCTATCAGTCTTTTATGGCTTCGATGAAGCTCATAACGTTCCAAAGTTTGACACGTGTGTAAGGCGGCATGTTTGGGTCTTGCAGTATTTCGTCAAGCATTGAAACCGCGTTTGATGCCTTAACTGCTGGAGTGTATTCTTTACCTTGCAACGCTGTCATAGCGTCTTTTGCAGCACGTCGAATGTTCCTTGGCGTAGTGCTGTCTTCTGAAACTTCACCAAGCACAACTAAGGCTTGCTGAATTTTAGCCTCATATTCCTCAGCTTTTTTCTTCCGCACCATAAACGTTCCCCTTTTAATGGCTGAATCGCAGTAATCAAGTTATATAAGCTTTTGATATGTATTTAACCTTGAGGTTCTTAATTGCAACCAAAAAAAGATGACCCCCCAATAAAACGCATGGCTGATTTGCTACGGCAAGGCGCAACTTTAACGGATCTTTCATGCCCAGTTTGCTCTTCACCCCTTTTTAGGTTCAAAGATGGCACACTTTGGTGCGAGCAAGACAAGAAAAAAGTGGTAATTGTAAAAGAAGGCGAACAAGCACCAACACAAACAGCACCCCAAACCAACACAACCTACGACAAACTGGAAACCACTCTGCTGACTAAAATTCAAGGGATTGAGGACAGAATTGAAAAAACCGAAGACATTGAAGAAATACAAAAACTAAGCAGTGCACTTTCAGAATTGCTAAATAGTCTTGAGAAAATCAGGAAAATGAAAACTATTAAACCCTAAGCGGATCCGTCAATGCTTGGCAAATACGAAAGTTTCCCCTTAAACGTTCACTTTTTGGAAACGTTTTCTTCAAATCTTAGCATTAAGCAACTTCAACTCAAGCTTATTGAAGCCCTGAAAGATTTGAATAGAAAACCATTCCGTTTTGAAGAAATCTCTATCCCTACAATTCCAAATTGTGAAGTAATTTTTGAGTTCGGAATAGCTGAAGAGGACGGTTTTAATTTTCTTGATGAGCAAGAAACTGAAAGAGCCCTCAACGCCCTCAAAAAAATTCAAGCAGCCTCGCTTGACTTTTTTTGTGCAATACGGTATTATAGAATCAGCGGTCAAAAGAAGTCTGCCTTAAAATTTGACTATTACATGTTCAAAGCCAGCTTTGTAGCTAAAAAGGTTGAGTTTCAGGTTTTTCATAAACAAGGTCCACGATATGTTTCGCCTGAAGAACTTGTAACCATACTTATTGAAAGCATGAATAAAGGTTCAACTAAGCGTGCTTTAACTAAAAACGAGTCAGAGAACGGCGAGTTTTGAATATGCTCTGTTAAAGATCTATATTCTATAATCGAAAGTTATATCTTTGCGCATTTACACACCTACAATTTCTAAACAAATTAACAAACAGGTTACACCCTAAAGGAGCAAAAAAATGTCATCAATAGAAGTAACAGACCTCAAAAAAAGCTACGGCAGCCTAAAAGCAGTTGACGGCATCTCCTTCACTGTTAAGCAAGGAGAAGTTTTCGGATTGCTGGGTCCAAACGGCGCAGGCAAAACAACCACAATAGAAATCATGGAGGGCCTACGCGAACGCGACAGTGGAAGCGTTAAAATCCTTGGGTTAGACCCATGGAAGAACGGGTATGAGCTTCATAAAAAAATCGGCGTTATACCTCAAGAATTCACGTTTTTTGAGAAAACAACGCCCAAAGAAGCAATCAAATACTATGCAAACCTCTTCAACGTTAAAGTTGATGCAGACGCCATTTTGAAGGAGGTTCTGCTTGACGAGATGGAAATGCATGTTTTCGAAAGCCTCTCAGGAGGTCAAAAACAGAAAACTGGTCTTGCTCTCTCACTTGTAAATGAGCCTGAACTGCTTTTCCTTGATGAACCCACCACTGGACTTGACCCTAACGCTAGACGTGCCATCTGGGAAGTCATCCGTAAATTGAAAGCTAAAGGAAAAACCATCATCTTAACAACCCATTACCTTGACGAGGCACAGCAACTTGCAGACAGAGTAGCCATCATGGATCATGGGCACATTGTAGCCATGGGAACCACCGAAGAAATCATTCAACAACACGGTTCAGGTGAACGTTTAGAAATGCATGGCAGCCAAAAACTTGCTGACTACATCAAAGCAAATACTGAATTAGAAGTGGTCTTTGACAGCGGCAAAAAAGTTATCACTATACCGTTAAAAAAGAAGATTGACGCGTTAGCGGCTTTAGCCGCAGCGGAACAGTCAGGAATGGATTGGAGCGACATTACTACACGCCAAGACAGCCTTGACGACGTGTTCATTAAACTGGTTAACGAGCCACTTGGGGAACCAGAAGAAACAGAAACACAACAGAAAAAAAGCAATAAAGGACGTAGATAAACATGGTTAACGCTAAACGCATTTATGCAGACTTCAAAGTGTTCAGTGTAGGGTACTTGAGAAACAAGTTCGGGTTATTCTTTGGCTTGATTTTTCCAGTTATTTTAATTGTAATTTTCGGCGCCATCTTCTCTGGCGGCGGCAGTGGCACAATGTATGTGTATGCTCAAAACCAAGATACAGGAGCTTTTGGCCAAAACGTCGGCGACAGCTTCCTTTCGGTACTTAATGAATCTTCAACAATGAAAATTTTAACGGTAAATGCTTCAGAAGACTTTGCGGATTACTTGGCAGCGCATTCGGCGTCAGATGGGATAGTTATTCCCTCCAATTTCACGGCAGATTACATGGCGGGGCAGCAGGTTAACATTACAGTTTACGGAAACCCAGCGTCCAGCACAAGTGGCATAGTGGGCGGCACTGTAGGAGGATTTGCAAACCACTTCAATTTAGTTTATTTCCAGCAAAAATATAGTGACGTTACACCAGCAATCATAGGCATAACATCGGCAACGGTTAACACTCAGCAAACGGCGTACATTGACTTCCTGATTCCAGGCTTAATCGGCTTCTCAATCCTAACTAGCCCAATGTTCTCGCTGGTTAACATTTCTTCTGAATACAAGAAAAACAAACTCTTCAAACAACTCTCCCTAACACCGCTAACAAAAATGGAATGGTTAATCTCCAAAGTAATGTTCTACATCCTGTTGACAATTGCAGGCTTCATCCTAATGGTCAGCGTAGGCATCTTTGCTTTCGGCGCACACGTAACCTTATCCGCTTGGCTGATACCCTTCCTAGTATTAGGCCCAATGCTGTTTGCCGCGTTAGGCATGCTAGTCGGTACAGTAACTAAAAATCCAGAAACCGCAGGCGTAATAGGCAACATTGTAACTTTCCCAATGATGTTTCTTGCAGGCACGTTTTTCCCAATCAGTAGCATGCCAGAATACCTACAAGCATTCGCACACGTCCTACCACTATTCTACGTTACTGAAGGCTTAAACAACGTCATGGTCTACAACAACATACCAGCCGCGCTCGTTGACATTGCAGTGTTAGCCGCAATTACAGCAGTCATCTTCGTGTTGGCAGTAAAACTGTTCAAATGGAGAGAAGACTAACCTCTCTCTTGCCTACTTTTTAGGCATCAACTTTTTTTAAGTAACCAACTACCACAGCATATAACGCTTCTGAAACTTCATTTTTACTTTTAGAGCCATCAATCGTTTTCAATTCGCCTTTCTGGACATATTTCTGGTAAATTTCCCAGACCTTTTGCTGAGTCTGCAGGTTCTCCATTACTGATTTTTTACGTTTTAAGCGTTCCAAAACTACTTCAGGAGATACATCAATGAAAATGCTTAGGTCAGGTTTTTGCGCGTTAACGTTTATGGTTTCTATCCAGTCCAAGTTTAAACCTGCACTGCCCTGGTAAGCAAGTGAAGAGTAGACGTAACGGTCGGAAACCACGATTTTGCCCTCCTTCAAAGCCGGCGCAACAATGTTTTGGACATGCTCAATTCTGTCAGCAGCAAAAAGCAGCGCCTCAACGGTTGTGGGCATGCGTTCTTGCTCAAAGAGGCGTTTGCGTATGAATTTGCCAATTTTTCCTTGGCTTGGTTCCGCAGTGAATAAAGCGTTGTAGCCTGCTTTGCAGAGTTTTTTTGTTAAAAGTTTCGCTTGAGTGGATTTGCCGCTTCCATCTAATCCTTCAATGCAGATGAATATGCCTTTCATAGTTTTGCCCGTCCAGCTTGGTTTTAGCGTTAACCATTATAGGGAGCTACATAAATATAACTTGCAAACAAAAAAGGGCGCAGGGTTTATGCCGAAGGCTTACTGGGGAGAAATAAAAGATCCAGTGCACGGTTACGTGTACATTACAGGGGCAGAAAAAACCATTATTGACACTTACCCAATGCAGCGGCTACGCCGAATACGGCAGCTTGCAGGCTCTGAATACGTTTACCCCGGCGCTAACCATACCCGTTTTGAGCATTGTCTTGGCGTAATGTTTTTGGCAGGCAACGTACTGGAGAACCCGCATATCTCGCAGGTGGTTACAGAAGAAGAAGTAGACACTACCCGCATTAGCGCCTTGCTGCATGATTGTGGTCATGGCCCTTTCTCGCACGTGTTTGAGCATCTGCTGCTTAAGGACCATAAAACCCACGAGGACCTCACGTCATGGATTATTGAGAAAAGTGAAGTCGCTGATAAACTCTCAAAACAAGGCTACAACCCCAAAGAGATTGGCAAGCTTGCAGTTGGAAAACAGCACAAACCCGGAAAAGCGTTTCTGGACCAAATCATCAGCAGCGCAGTAGACGTTGACAAAATGGATTTCATCCTAAGAGACACCTACCACACAGGCGCCGAATACGGCTTCATAGACGTTTACCGACTAATCCACGCCCTTGACGTTCTGGGTGAAAACTTGGCTGTTGAACTTGGCGCTTTATCCGCGTTGGAAGCGTTCATGATTGCAAGGATTGAATCGTTTAAAAGCATCTATTTTCACCGCATGGGCAGAGCTGCACAGATTATGCTTGCAGACGCAATGGACAAAGCTAACGAAGAGTTAGGTTTAACCTCGTTTAAAACGCCTGAGGAGTACATGCAGCTTGACGATTACACTGTTTGGTCTGCCCTGAAAAAGTGCAAGGCTTCCAAGAAAATCATTGACAGCCTAGAGCACCGCAAAATGTTGAAATGTGCTTACGAGAGGACGTTTTATGAGAAGGATGATTTGGCGTCTAACTTGTTTGGCAGAGAATCTTACCGTACACAGGTCCGCAGCGAAATCGCCAAGGAAGCAGGCGTAGACATTGAGTCAGTGTATATTGATGTGCCAACAGTGCCCTCTGTGCCATATCATCACACGGTCATGATGGAATCCAGCGAAATTCCAGTCTTCACCAGAAGCGCAAAAGGCAAACGTGCCCTCCAAAAGCTTAGCGAGAGTTCAAAAATTTTTGAAACCCTCAAGGGCTTCATGAACATCATCCGTGTCTACACTGAGGAAGAAAAACGTGAAGCAGTCGAAAAAGCGACAGTAAAAATTTTAGGCAACGTTCCCTATACTGCAAAAATCTCTTTTTAGTTTTCTGTATGCTTTTCTTATATACTAGTCATGCTTAAGATGAATTAAACATTACAATTTGCTAGGAAGGGGCAAGATTGACGCAAAACAACACTGCGAAACCCGAAGAAAACAAAATTATACCCATACGCGTCCGAATAAACAAGAAACCAGAGCCGTCAGCTGCACTTTACACCGATAAAGACGTTCGCAGAATAGTTGACGAATTTGTCATGTCATGGATAAGAGGAGACATAATCATCCGTTTCCCCACCGCCAGCGAACTTAGCAAACAAAACCCGTTAAGCATAGCGTTTCCTAAAGACCCCTCAGTAAACGCGGAACTAAAAATTAAAGAACACTACGTTGACCTGCTCCTAGTTTGCGCAGGCGTTAAACCCGCATCGGCTGAAGAACAGCAGAAAGCCATCTCCGAAGTCTTCAAAATGATGCTAATGTTCCGCAGCGCAAACCGCATCGAAGGCAAAATCATCTCAAACGACCTAGAAAAACGCGTCACAGACCTTGAGAAAGCCCTGCAGAGCCAAGCTAAACTGGTTGAACAAATAACAGCACATCTTTTTAAACCCAAAAAAACGCGGTCAAAAGCAACCTGAGAGTTGAAAGCTTGATTTTGGAAGGGTAAGGTTTATTCATGTGAAGTTGTATTTTGCTTGATGCTTCCAAATGTAGCGCTCCGGTAGTATAGTCCGGTCAAGTATTCCGGCCTTTCGAGCCGAAGACCCGGGTCCGAATCCCGGCCGGAGCACCAAATTTTACTCAAAGCAACATGATATAGCCCCGCCTTATTTACTTCGAATTCTTGTGAATACACAATCTTATAAGCGATAATTTGCAATATCTGGTTCAATATTATTCAGGGGCAACATAATGGCTAACCCAAAGCATTTGGAGTTATTAGAGAAGGGTCCATCTGCCGTTGATGAGTGGCAATCAAATAATAAGGGCAAAATGCTTGACTTTTCATACGCCGACCTTTGCGAGAAGAATTTGGTTGGATTTAATCTTCAAAATGCTTATTTTTTTACTGCAGACCTTTCCTATGCGAATTTGTCAAAAACCCAGCTTGCTAAGGCTAACTTTGCTTGCAGTCGATTACAAGGCGTTGATTTTACTGATGCTAATCTATCTGGTGCATGTCTATGTCTTTCTTCACTAATATATCCAATCTTTTCCAATACAACTCTTGCAAAAGCTAACTTACTTGGAGCGACTTTGCATGCACCTTTTGTTAAAGGCCCACAGATAAGTCTCAAAGGAGCGCGTATGCAAGACACCTCTTTAATAGAGAGTGCACAATGTCAGAATTTTCAGAACTTGATACAATAAAGCACAAAGGTCCCAGCCATATTGATTTTGATAAACTCTTTTTCTCTTATATTAAAGGGTTGAAAAATTTTGAGAAATCCCTAAAACCCTTTTTTATTAACGCTGGAATTGAGGAATCCGTGTTAAACGCCCTACCCGAAATTGTCTCGTCGATAAAATACTCAAGTTGCTTTGTCAGTTATGGAGAGCCAGATACGGCTTTTGCTGAGGAGCTAACTCAAAAGCTAAAAGCAAAGGGTGTTCAAGCATGGATATTTTCTTTAGATGCCCTTCCTGGTCAAAAGCTCTGGAAGCACTTGAATGAAAAAAGACGCAAGCTTGACAAAATGATTGTCATTTGCTCTGCGGCCTCATTAAGTCGTCAGGGTGTTAAAAAAGAGCTTGAAGAACAAATTGACGAGGACCCAGACAAGATTATATCTATATCCCTTGATAATATATGGACACAAGAAGGATTCAACGTTATTAGGGATGGACGAGACCTAAAGCAGTACCTAATAGAGTGTATTTATGCTGACTTTAGCGATAAATCAAATTTCGACCAATCATTTGTTAAATTGGTAAAAGCACTAAAGAAGCATTAGTGACCTATGTATGGTCGAATCCGACTTTAGCCATAGCCCAGTTGAGCTGCACAATTGTTCGAGAGATTTTTTAGACGAGGGATTTTTTTAGTTAAAGGGATTTTGCCTTGCCCTTTACCTGAACAACCTTATCATAGATGTCTTGTTGTGCATATTCAAGGTCATGCTTTTGCATATGAAAAGCTGCGCTATGTTGGAGGTCATACTCATCCGTGAATGTTAGAACTAAAAATAGTTGGGGCTTGTTAGCAAAATGGTCCACAAGAAAAGCTGTTCCGAGGGTTAATGCAAGCATTTTAGCATCGTTACCTATCGCAAAAAAAGAGTTTACTTGCTCGTTGGACATAGAATTAATAGCAACTATTCGCTTGTAAGGTATTGAAAAAGTGGGCTCCTCAGCATCCAGCGGCGTAACATCAATTGTGGCGTCGCAAATCTCCAGAGTTGCGCGCACGTTGCTTTTGCCATCAAAGTAATCGACGCTGTATTCATCTTCCGGAGGAACGTCATGTAAGGCTTCATGCACAATTAAATCATCTAAGTTATCAAATTCCTGATTGCATATAGAACACTTATTTTTGCCCATTGATTACACCTTACCTGTTACTATTTCTTGGGAATTTTGGGTTCCACATTTTCTTAAGTTTCAAAGGATTCTCTGTTGGAGCACCTTGCGTTATACAGCCTTCCATTTCTTTTATGAACTCTTTGGGAGAGGTGGACATGAAGATACAGGTGAATATTCTCACTGGCGAAAATACGTTTTGCGGTCAAAAGCAGTTTTACAAAATCAAGATCAGTTTATTGTCAAAGAAAATTCAGTTGCCCCCAACTATTTTGGCAACTGCTTGTCAAACATTGCAAACAAAACCCACAAACACAAACGCCAACAGAAAACAAAAAGCAACCTTAGGCTTACCCTGTTGGTTGTTGTTGTGTATAGCAAGTTTACGGCAACAACATCTAAACAAAAAAGGGTTAAAGGTAGGCTTCGGTTACGTAGCGGCGCATCATGCGGTGACTATTAAAGTAGTAAGCTACTTTGCCAACTGAGTTCTTCATCATTTTAGTCCACTCATCAAGCCGCTGATAATACATTGGCAAAATAACATATTCAAGCTTGTTATAAATGTCAGCAACCTCTCTTGCTTGGCAATCTTGATTTTCAAAAGTATCATCAGGGTGAGGACCAATACTCCAACCGGTAACATCTTCAATCCAGCCTTCAAGCCACCAACCATCCAACACACTAAAATTCAAAACGCCGTTGTGAGCCGCTTTCATACCGCTGGTTCCAGAAGCCTCAAGCGGTTTAAGAGGCGTATTAAGCCAAACATCAACACCGCCCAACAGTTTCTTAGCCATATCCACATCATAATTCGGCAAGTAAACCATTTTTACATCCCGCTTAAGCTGCTCAGCATAATTGAAAAGTTGCTCAATTAGTCTTTTGCCTTGAGTGTCTCTTGGATGAGCTTTCCCCGCAAAAACAAGTTGAATCTTGTGTTTTTTACCAATCCTTCTCAGGCGCTCAAGGTCAGAAAACAGCAAATAAGCACGCTTGTACTCCGTTGCCCGGCGAGCAAAACCCAACGTGAAAACATCATAAGTCAGGTTTACTTTAGTTGAGTTGTTAACGTAATCGATTAGAAGCTTTTTTTGTTCTTTATGGGCATGCCAAATTTCCTCGTTAGGTATCCCGTCAGCGACGCGTGCAAGCAGTTCAGGCTCATTTGCCCAACCCGGCAGGTACCGGTCAAACAGTTTTCTGAAACTTTCACCAGTCCAAGTGTAAGAGTGAATGCCGTTGGTAACTGCGTTAATTTTGTAGCCGTCAAACATTTTCTGTGAAACACGTTGATGCTGTTTAGCTACACCGTTAACGTATTTGCTTAAGTTCAACGCCAACAGAGTCATGTTTAACGCGTCAGCCCCACCATAAGTTTTAAGCACAGTCATGTCAGTGGTGCCGTCAAGAACCTCTTTTACTAGGTCATAGTTGAATTTGTCGTGTCCTGATTCAACAGGAGTGTGAGTGGTGAAAACACATAATTCACGAACTGTTTCTGGATTCATCCCATTTTTATGCAGTAATTCAAGCGCCAGAAAACTTGCGTGACCCTCGTTAATGTGGTACTTGCGGACTTTAAAACCTAAAGCATCAAGCATACGTACTCCACCGATGCCAAGAACGATTTCCTGTTTTACACGATATTTTTGGTCTCCACCGTAAAGGTAAGAAGTGATTTCTCGGTCTTCAGGCGTGTTTTCGTCAACGTCAGTGTCAAGGAAAAACACGGGTACGATTCCGCCTGTTAAACTTTTTACTGGGTAAAGCCATGCTTGGATTTTTACTGTTCTGCCTTGGATTAGAACTGTTACTTCCTGTGGGAGAAGCTTCATGTGTTTATGCGGGTCCCAGTCTTGGAGGTGCTCAATTTGTTTCCCTTCGCTGGTTAATTCTTGACGGAAAAAGCCTTTTTTACTTAGCAAGGTTACTGCGACGATTGGAATTTTTAAGTCAGCGCTTGAACGTAACGTATCACCCGCTAGAACCCCTAAACCGCCGGAGTAAGTTGGAATTTCGCTTGCAACGCCTATTTCCATTGAAAAGTAAGCGATTTTTTGTCCGTTTAACAGTCCCTTTAAGTCATCCAAGGTTACCAAGGCCTATCAGTAATGCTTTAGGCATGTTGTTTTGGTAGCTTTAATCTGTTATGGATTAAGTCTAAATAAAAATGCAAGCTGGTTAAAAGTTAGTGTACTTGAAAAATTGTTTGTAAAAGACTATTTTTTTCTTAACGTTTATTAACTTTTTATGCGCTAAGTTTTTGGGATTGCTGGGGGTTAAACGCGGACTCACAAATTGGAGACAGTCAACTGCCTAAAGGCGGACAAGTTTTAGGTTCTTTGCCAGAAAGCAGCGAGCTGCCCATTGACTTGATTCGAACGTTTGCCATAGTGCTGGTTGTTTTACTTCACGCATCCATAGAGCCTATTCCAGCAATTGTAGAGCCTGATTCTTCAGCGGTTCTATTTCAATGGTGGAGCGTAAACCTTTATGACTCCTTTGCTAGACCCTGCGTGCCACTGTTTGTCATGTTAAGCGGCGCTTTGCTGCTACAACCATCTAAAGTTGATGAACCGCTTAGAGTATTTTTTAAAAAGCGTGTTAGTCGGATTGCTTTGCCTTTCCTGTTTTGGATGGGCGCCTATTTTGTTTGGGACATATTTGTTGAACAGCAAGCCGTAACAACGCAGTTTTTTATTGAGGGCGTGCTTGGTGGACCGTACATTCATTTTTGGTTCTTTTACATGCTGATCGGCTTGTATTTAGTTACGCCGTTTGTACGCATTTTTACAGCTCACGCTAGCAGGCGTTTGATGCGTTACTTTTTTGTTCTTTGGTTAGTAGGAGTTTCAGTTGTGCCGTTGCTTAATCTTCTGGTGGGGTATAATTTGAATAACAACCTGTTTCTTTTAACAGGTTATATTGGGTATTTCCTGCTTGGGCTTTACCTGCTAAATACGCGTGTTAACAGAAAGTTATTGCTGCTTGGCGTTTTAGTAGGGTTTGCTTGGACCGCTCTGGGAACATACTGGATAACAGCCACCGTGGGCGGCAGTATGCAGTTTTTCTTTTATGACTACTTTAGTTTAGGCGTAGTGCTCTCGTCGGTTTCGCTTTTTATGTTTCTCTCCACAGTGCGGTATGATAAAATCAAGCAAAAATACCCCCGGTTTGATAGGTTAATCCATTACATCAGCATCAATACGTTAGCGATTTACCTGTTCCATTTCATGGTTTTGGAAATGTTAGAAAACGGGTACCTTTTCGGTTTTAGGATAAGCATGGCAACATTAAACCCGATAATCGAAATTCCGTTGCTTGCAGGGGTTACTTTGGCGGTTTGCCTTTTGGTGCTTTATCCTTTAAGAAAGATTCCGTACCTAAACAGGTTAATCGGTTAAGAAGCCACTTAAACGGGACGTTCGGGTGTGCCATGCATGTTTTCACGGTGACGCTTAAGCCCATTTGTTGTTCTAAACGTTTTTCCACATATTGTGCAGACAAGTTTTCCCGGTTCAATTCCACGCAGCGGTTCTTCAGGCGGCGCAGGAACCTGAGGCAAAATCACGTTTTTGGTGTTTATTTGCTTGCCGTATGGTGGTTTATTTTCAGCCATAAAACCAGCCTTACATTAAATGCCTCTTGAGGGCTATCTTAAAGGTATGTTGTTGCCGATATGTGACAACAAAAGCGGCAGCTAAGGTTTTTTAGAAAATAAAAAATTGAAGGATGATTTGTTTGGTTTAGATTGGTTTTCCGCAGTGGGAACAGAAACCTGCTCCGGGTGAAACGGGACCGCCGCAGTTTGGACAATATTGTGTTCCAGTGCCTGCTGCTGTTGGAGCGGTTGGGGGTGGCTGTGTAGTTGGTGGAGGCGTGTAACTGTATGATGGCGCACTTACACCTGGTTTGACAGTAAAGAATGCGATTGCTGCGATTATCAGTGAAATCCAGACAAGTATCCAGCCCACTAAAATTATTGTTAATACTGCACCGATAAACAGTAATGAACCTGCTGTGTGGAATAGGTGTTCTCCTGAACGGTCTGCCAATGAGAACAAGGATTTTCTGAAGTTGATAGCCATTAACAGCATGAATATGAACGCTACTAGCATAAGCGCCAGTCCAGCTATCAGTCCAAAGGCGAAAAATAAACCTCCTAAAAGACCCATACTGGCTGCTCCTAAAGAGAACAAGATTATTCCGATAATTCCAAAAATTAATCCTTTGAAGGCATTCTGGTAAATGCTCTCATCTCTATAGTGTTCAGCCAATCCCTTTAAACCGATAAGGACAAGGATAATGCCGACAATGCCAACGACTGGAATTGCCATTGCTGCCATTAATATTGCGCCGATTGCCGCTAAGATTTTGCTTGATTCGATAAAAACCTTTGTAAACAAATTAGGGCTAACTAGGTAACAATCGATATTTTATGCTTGAAAAACATGCCATTATTGACCTACCCCCCCTAAGGTTTTTGCATATAGTTTCTAATAGGCGGCAAATAGGTTAGTTAATTATTGGTGCTTAGCAAAACAGTAAATACAAACCCCACATACAAACCAGATGAGGAACCATATTTGGAGAACAGCGTCAAACACATTTACAATGAACTCTTAGCTAAAACAAAAGACGTTATAGTTTTGGGTACCGCTCAAGGCTTAATCCATTGGGACATGGAAACGATGATGCCGCCAAACGCGGTGGAACAACGTAGCCTCCAACTGGAGCTACTAAGCCGTATTGGACACCAAATGAGCACTAACCCAGAAACTGGGAAACTCCTGCAACAAATCCAAAAAAACCCAGCCTACGACTCGCTGGGGGAAGTTGAGAAACGTAACGTTTACCTGATTAACAAAAGCTACCTTGAACAAACCAGCCTTCCTGAGAAGCTTGTAGCAGAAATGGCAAGGCAAGAAACCATAACCGTGAATACTTGGAAGAAAGCTAAAGCAAAAAAGGACTTTAGCCTGCTTAAGCCTGAACTGCAGAAACTGTTTGATTTAAGTATGCAAGCGGCTGAAATTCTCATGAAGGTCAAGAAAACCAAAACTCCTTATGAGGCGTTGATTGACCAGTTTGAACCTAAAATGACCACACAGAAAATCAGTGAAACCTTCGATAAACTGCAAGCGGGTCTAAGTCCACTTTTAAACAAAATCCAAGAATCAGAAAAACACCCTGACAGGACGGTTTTGCATAATCCCGTACCAGTGGAGAGTCAACGGCAGATTTCTCAACTATTAACTCAAACACTTGGTTACGACACCGCCTCACCCGCCGCATGTGGAAGAATCGACGAAACCGAGCATCCTTTCACATCTGGAAGCTATCAAGACGTACGCATAACAACCCATTACTATGTGAATGATTATGCAAACTCGATTTTTTCTGTTCTTCACGAGTCGGGGCATGCAATTTACGAGTTAAACGTGAACCCTCAATGGAGATACCAACCAGTCGGTGGAACCTGCTCATATGGCATTCATGAGTCTCAGTCGCGGTTTTACGAAAACATTGTAGGGCGCTCGAAAGAGTTCTGGATTGGCTTTCTGCCTAAACTGCAAAAAGTTGCCCCAGCACTTGCAAACGTAAGCTTGGATGATTTTATTCACGCGGTTAACCGAGTTGAACGTTCCAAGATTCGTATTGAATCCGACGAAGTTACCTATAACCTGCACATAATAATCCGTTACGAGTTGGAACGTGACCTGTTTGCAGGCAAAATCACCATAGACGAGCTGCCGCAAGTGTGGAACGAAAAATATGCCAAGTACATGGACGTTAAAATTGAGAACGACTCAGAAGGCGTTATGCAGGATACTCATTGGAGCAGTGGATTGTATGGTTACTTTCCCAGTTATGCACTTGGTAACATTTACAGTGGACAAATAAGGGAAGCCTTAACCAGAAACCTTCCAGACTGGCAAAACCAACTATCGCAGGGCAACCTGAAAGAACTCAACAGTTGGCTAAAAGAAAACATTCATCGCCCAAGCGATCTTTATGACCCCGAAGACCTAATCATGCGCGCAACAGGTAAAAACTTAGACCCACAACCGTTTCTGCAGTATCTGCAAGGCAAGTATGGAGAACTTTACGGGTTCTGAGCGGGTACTGGAGATGCCTGCTCGGGCTCTTTTCGTAATTGAACAATAACATAAGACGCTACGTAGAGCAGTATGCCGGCGATTCCAAGATAGAAACCTGTCCAGCCGACGGTTGCGTCGTAAACGTTTGCGCCGTACAGAAACAAGCCTACTCCGACAATGACAAGAATTACGCTTATCCAGTTCAACCATGACATTGCAGGTAACCTCTTTTGTATGTGACTATCAAGTCAATGGGGCACGGGATATAAAGATTTACGGTAAAAATTTTAGCGTCAACCATAAACCCTTTAACGGTAAACCGACAAACCGACACAATAATAGAGCTCCAATAGGCAATTAATGGCATGATAGTCCGACAATCTTAAATATTGGGACAAGTACAAGTGCCGAAGAAGGCAAAATTAATGTCGGGAACAGAAGTTAAAAAGCCATCAAACAGGGAAGAATTAATTAAAATAATTCTTCAAGCAGCCCAAAGAGAAACAGGAGCTAAAAATAAACCGACAAAACCGACAATCGTCGGAACAGCCAAGGAAATGGACATCCACAGAGACACCCTTTATTCTTGGCTAAAAGAATTTAATGTCGATTTCAAGGAGATTGTTGACTGTATGCCAGCCCAAAATAATAAAGATGAAGAATTTTCAGGCCCCACCTATTTAATCGGTGAATCACTACTTGGAGAAGGAAACGAAGTTGCACATGTTGACTTAATGATTGGTGATAAAAGCGGACCAGTAGGTCAAGCCTTCGCCACCGGAATGGCAAGCCTATCAGCAGGCCACACACCACTGCTCGCAGTTATCCGCCCCAACCTGCCACCTAAACCACACACGCTAATTGTGCCAAAAGTCACCGTTAAAAACATGGAAGACACAGGCAAAATTTTCGGTCCAGCACAAGCCGCAGTAGCCAAAGCCGTTGCGGATGCAGCTGAAGAAGGCATTATTCCAGCCGCTAAACTTGACGAATGGGTTATCATCGTAAGCGTCTTTATCCACCCGCAAGCAGCCGATTACCGCAAAATTTACCAATACAATTATGGCGCAACAAAAATGGCGTTGCAGCGTGCCCTTAAGAAGTACCCGTCACTAGAAAAAATCATTTACGATAAAGATCGTGCAAAGCATCCAATTATGGGCTTTAAAGTTCCACGCCTATGGAGACCACCATACCTTCAAATCGCGCTTGATGCTCCAAACCTTGAAGGCGCAAAGAAAGTAATCGAACAACTCCCAGGAAGCGACAGAATAATTCTTGAAGTCGGAACACCACTCATCAAACGTTACGGTACAAGAGTCATAAACGAAATACGCGAAATCGCCAAAGACAAATTCATTATCGCTGACCTCAAAACCTTAGACGTAGGCAAAGTTGAAGTAGACATCGCCTACGAGGACACCGCAGATGCAGTTGTTGCAGCAGGTTTAGCTCCAGCAGAAACCCTTGACGCAACCGTTCAAGAAGCCAGACGCCTTGGAACCTACGCAGTTATTGACATGTTAAACGTTGAAGACGTGCTTGCAAAACTAAAATCAATCAAAGACTTCCCAGACATCGTCATCCTGCACAGAGGCATCGACCAAGAAACAGGCCGCTCTTGTGGTCTTGAACGCATAAAACTTATCCGTGAAGCTTTCCCTAACAAGAAATTCTTAATCGCAGTTGCAGGCGGAATTGTTCCAGAAACAGCCAAAGAAGCCTTAGAAAAAGGTGCAGACATCCTCATCGTTGGCAGATACGTTACGCAGTCAAAAGACGTTGAACGGTCAGTTAGAGAATTCCTTGAACTAACACCAAGCATGCGCGAAGACGTAGACTTATACCGAGTCCACACTGAATAAACCAAAAACTTGAGCCTTATGGCTCCTTCTCTTTTTTAATTTTTTAACTAAAAGTTAAGTTGCCAGTTTTATTGATATGAAAGCAAACAAGAACAGCAACGCAGCTATGAAAAATGTTGGCAAATAATTATAAGTGTCCGCCAAGTAAGGCCCAAAAAATGATCCAAAACCAGTTCCTAAACCTACCAGCCCATCGAATAAGCCGCTTTTTCCTGCAGGGATAAGCTCCATTGAGATTGAAATCATCAAGATATAATATACTGCATAGGAAAAGCCTAAGAAAACAAGAATTAAAAAAGTCATCAATGTCGGGTAAATAACCAACTGTATAACTCCGATTAACGCAAAGATCAGCAGGCTTCGGTATAGCACGAAGCGGGGCATCTGTTTACGGCCATCCATTGACCGAGCCTTTCCGCTGACAAAGAAGTATCCCACGGTTGCTCCAATAGAAGTGAAAACGTAGCCAACGTAAACCATGCTGTCTGGCAAGTTTAGGCCTTGGCTTAAAAATACGGGTAGAGGCGTGAAAAAGATGCTTGTAGCTAAGGAAAACATGACAATCGCTAAGGCAAACATTTTGAAGTTATCCTGCTTAAGGGAACCATTCCAGCGTCCGCCATCAAGAACTTTTGAGGCGCAATCTACGCCGCGGCAGGTGAAGTCTATTTTTCGTTCGATTCCAACAAGGCGGCGTTCAAAAATCATTAACGGGTCAGCGATTAACACCACTGATAAAATAAAGGCTACAAGGCTTAAGCCGCTACATAGATACAAAGTGTAGGTTGCCAGAACTGCAGAGCTAAGGTTTGCTGTAAAAGCAAATAATCCCACAGATAAACAGAAACCAATAGCCAAACCAACGATGAAACCGATTTCTGTTGTTCCTTCATAGTAACCGTAAGATCTTTCCCATTCGTCACGGCTGTAATGTTCAGCGATTAACACGTTTTTTGGCGCTTCATGGGCGGCATGAAGAACCTGCATGACTACATAGAGAACAACAAAGGCAATGACGTTTTGGGCAAAGGAAAGCGTCATTAAAAACAGCAAAACAGCTGATGAGGAAAACGAGAGCAAAATAAAGAGTTTATAGCGTCTTGTTGCATCGCAAAGCCAACCCCAAAGAAACGAAGCCGGGATTGAACAGAACACGGCAACTGACGTCATTATGCCCAAAGCGACCAGAGGCCCGCCTAAGATGCTTGCGTCTTGAAAGCTAACCACGTAAAGTGGTATGAAGACGCTTAACAGCCCGAAGGCTACCTCGTGAAAGAAGAACCCAAGCCGCCACATAGCCAAAAATGCATTTCAGGGTTAAATTAAAAGCTTTAGGCGAAAAAATATACGGTCTTTTTGTAAATGCTAACTCGCTTTTTCAAACGCTAAATTTATACTAACAAATATTTCATTACATCATTTGGTCAGCTTCAAAATGACTTGTTAGACATAAAACACAACGCCAACCTGACTGATGCTTTCTTTCAAAGCACTTAAACTTAAAAAGATAAGTACATAAGCCAAGCAGTGCGTATTGTACTTTGCAAATATGCTGACAATTTTTCTTGACAGAAACGTTTTTTCGGCATGCATTTAATGATTTAAATATAAATGCTTAATAGAGAGTTATTCAACTTTAAACTGCGCTGGAGAGTTAATCTTCAAATGGCAAAATTCAAGGTAATCGTATCTGACCCATCAGACGGAAAAAGCAAAGTAGTTGAAGTCGAAGAAGCACGTGCAGCCCCATTCATCGGAAGAAAACTGGGCGAAACCATTGACGGCATAGTAGTAGACATGCCAGCAACTAAACTTCAAATTTTAGGCGGTTCCGACAAAGACGGCGTACCCATGAGGGGCAACGTTCACGGAGGAATCAGACGCCAAGTAATTTTAAGCGAAGGTGCAGGATTCAAACCAAAACGTGAAGGAGAAAGAAAACGTAAAACCGTCCGCGGAGACACCATCACTGACGAGATTGTTCAAATCAACCTAAAAATTGTTGGACAACCCGCCAAAGCTGCAGAAGCAAAAGCGCAACCCGCAACTCAAGCATAAATTTTCCAACCTCTTTTGTTCAAGTTTGTATTTCTTCAAATATTTCTTGTAAGGTTTTTGTTCTTTCGTTTGAAGGTGGAGAACGGATAACTAAGAAATCCACGTCATCAGATAAATTTGTGATTTGATGCATTACGTTTGAATGAACAATCAATAGATCGTTTGATTTTACTGTAATGCTTTTGTCGGCTACTTTTAAGTCTAAAGTTCCATTTATAACTAGATATAACTCTTCTATTGGAGAACTATGTTTATGGGCATTTTCTTTGCCGAGGAATTCTAATCGGTTGGGGCTTTTTACATGGTTGATTTGCATGTTTGCTGAGTAGAAAGGCGATGTTTTCTCGATTGCTGGAGGAGTACCAATAATCCAACGGTTTTGATTGCTGACTTCACTTAATTTTATTATCTGAAACGTCTTTGCCCGTGTTGCATATGTAACTTTTTTGGTGTCTTCATAGAAGGGACGTTTACCCTGATAAAACAGTGTGATTTCATCAGGTTGACGTGAATCAAGCACTTTGTCAGCATATTTGCACATGTTTTTTCGGTCGATAAAATCATAACAAACCAAAGCGACTGCAAAAATTAAACCTAAAGGGTAGGCAAGAAGATAATTAGGTAAAAAACTGTAAAAGCTGTTAATATAGAAAAGTAGACCTGTACTAAAAGCAAATGCGTTGCCGCCTAAAATTATGTCGGTGATTAATTCAAAGTTTCTTTTTACTTGCTTTGGTAACGGCAAAGAAAGAGCAAGGTAACCTTGAGACATTGCATCAGCAATTAATGCTTCTTTATTATATTTGCAATCGCTATTGAGAATAGCAGTTTGCCGTTCATTTGAAATAGGAATTATAATGCCCAGTTTTTCGGCAACCCATTGAATGTGGCGTAAATGATTTTTGAATTCAACATTCCATTTGGTGATGCTTGAACTAATAAGGTATGAATAAATCGTTAAAAACAAGAAGACCGGCCAAAACTGTTGAAGAGCTAAATGGAAGCTTGTAGTGTAACCAAAAATAAATGTTAAGACCACACCGAGGAGTGCAATGAAAATGTAGAGTTGCTGCTGCCTTTGAAGCTCTATATGCCTTGCATGTTCAAAGTTTTGTTTAAGCGCCATAATAAGTGAACGATTAAAAGTATCGTTTTCAAGCGTTGCCATGTAATCTTGTTTGTTTCGATTCAGTTTTTAAGTTTTATCCTAAAAAAGTCATTGAAAAACTGAAAAGGGTGCCATTAGCATCTTTAAGTAAAGATTGTTAATGATTGTTACCCTCAAACATTTTGTTGACATAGAAAGGTTAAATTTAAGCATTGAATAATAAGACAAGCTTAGAACTTAAAGGCGTTTGTAAATGGCTGAAAATACACAAGAAAGAAAACCCGCACCTATGCCACGACAACCAGAAGTTAACATTGGCACCATCGGTCACGTAGACCACGGAAAAACCACATTAGTCCAAGCCTTAACAGGCACATGGGCGTCACGCCACAGTGAAGAACTCAAAAGAGGCATCACCATCAAACTTGGTTACGCTGACATGCCAATCTACAAATGCCCAAAATGTCAACCACCCAAAAACTTTACCATCCACCCAGTCTGCGACATCTGCGGCGCAGAAGCAGAATTCGTTCGGGGCATTAGTTTTGTTGACGCTCCAGGACACGAAGCCCTGATGGCAACCATGCTTTCAGGCGCAGCCATTATGGATGGAGCTATTCTTGTAATCGCCGCTGATGAACCCTGCCCCCAACCTCAAACACGCGAACACTTGGCGGCAGCTGAGGTTAGCGGCATCAAAAACATAATTATTGTCCAAAACAAAATCGATATTGTTGACGAAAAAAGGGCAAGAAAAAGCTATGATGAAATTAAAGCCTTCGTAAAAGGTACCGTAGCAGAAAACGCCCCCATAATTCCCCTCTCGGCACAACGCAACATAAACATTGACGTGCTCTTAGAGGCAATACAAGAAATTATTCCAACACCCCACCGAGACCCTGAACTGCCACCATTAATGTTTATTGTCCGCTCATTTGACACAAACAAGCCAGGCACAACCATCGATGAACTTGGCGGAGGCATCATCGGCGGAACCATCGCACAGGGCAAATTCAAAGTAGGCGAAGAAATCGAAATACGCCCCGGCATAGCCGTTGAACGAGAAGGCAAAACAGTTTACAACCCGTTAATCAGCGAAATCGTAAGCTTACATGCAGGCAACCAAGATGTTCAAGAAGCAACCTGCGGCGGCTTAGTCGGTGTTGGTACACTGCTTGATCCGTCTTATTCTAAAGCGGACGGTTTAACAGGCAGTATCGCGGGAAAAACAGGCATGCTACCGCCAACATTGACCGAACTTACGCTTGAAACGTTTATTCTGGAACGCGTTGTTGGTACTAAAGAACAGCTTAAAGTTGAAAAAATCAATCCAGACGAAACACTTCTGCTTCACGTTGGCGCAGCGGTAAACGTTGGCAAAGTTATAGGCATAAAACAGAACACAATCAAGGTCAAGTTGACAAGGCCGATTTGTGCTTTGCCAGGCGCTCGAGTTGCAATAAGCAGAAAAATTACGGCTCGTTGGCGACTGATCGGTTTCGGCTTAATAAAATAGCCGTTTTTATTTTTTGTTTAAGAAACCATTTGCTTTCTTTAGCAGTTCTCTTGCGTTTTTGAAGGTTAATTTTTCCATTGCTTGATTGTAGTTTAGCCAAATGGAGCCAACATGTTCAAACGATATGGTGATGGTTTCTGTGCTTGTTTCCATTAAGAAGAATATGACTTCTTTGTGAACGGTGTCACCTTTTCTGCGGTAGTAGTACTCGATTTTCTCTCGGAAACCTTCTATGAAGTGGGCGTCAACTATTCCTGTTTCTTCCCTAAGTTCCCGTACTACAGTTTCTTTTTCTGACTCGTTTACTTCCACGTTGCCTTTAACAAAATCCCAGTGACCAGCCTCATAATGAAGCAGCAAGTAAAGATTTTCAGCGCCTTTTTTTAAGTAAACAACGGCACCGCAAGATTTTTCGCCAAGCACAAATTTTCACCAACAACAAAACAAGTTTTAGCTAAGAAGTATTTAAAGTAACGGCATAACTAACATTATAGAATAGAAACAAAAAAACATTAAAATCACAGGTAAACAGGCGCTTAAATGTCTCAAACTCACCCTCAACCAGTAAAAGTAATCATGGATTCAAACGCGTTATTCACGCCCTTAGAGTTAAAAATCGATGTTTTCGAAGAACTAAGACGCCTACTAAACCGTAATGTAGTCTGTATCCTGCTTTCGCCAGTAAAAGCTGAACTTGAACTACTTGCAAACAAGGAATCCTCCAACCTTCGCAGACAAGCAAATTTCGCTCTTAAACTTGCGGAAAAATGTAGGTATGTTGCGGTGGAGGTTTCAGATAAGTTTACAACTGACGACGCAATAGTTAAAGTTGCTAAAGACTGGAATTCGCCGGTTTTTACCAATGACAGGCAACTGCGTAAGAGGCTAAGAGATATAAGTCTGCCAGTGATTTATGTGAGACAAAAATCTCGTCTAGAGATTGACGGGTTGATATCGTAGATGTTTAAACTAATTACTCTTCAAGATACCATTCGCATTCCACCGGAGACCTTCGGAAAACCACTTGAGAAGGTCGGACGTGAACAAGTTAAACAGAAGTATGAAGGAATTGTGGATGAAGAATTAGGCTATGTCATAGCTGTAACGGGCATCCAAGTAAGCCCAATAGGGAAAATCATTCCAGGCGACGGAGCAACCTTCCACAAAGTAAACTTTTCACTACTAACCTTTTATCCAGTAATTCAAGAAGTAGTTGAAGGAGACGTAGTTGAAATCGCTGATTTCGGCGCTTTCGTCAGAATCGGCCCAATCGACGCACTCTTACACGTTTCACAACTAATGGATGACTTCATCTCATACGACGAAAAACAAGGCGTCCTCTTAGGAAAAGAATCAAAACGCAAACTAACCACAGGAGACCCAGTGCGAGTACGCATAACCGCTGTTTCACTTGGAAGAGCAGGCAGTTCAGGCAAAATCGGCGTAACCGCAAGACAACCATTCCTTGGTAAACTAGAATGGCTCCAAATGGACCAAGGCAAAGCGCCAGCAGAAGCTAAAGATAAAAAACAGGAGTGAAAAGTAGGCAATGAGTGAAAAAGCATGCGCAAACTGCCATTTTCTAACTAAGGAAAACGCTTGCCCAAAATGCAAAAGCAGCAGTTTAAGTGAGGATTTTGGCGGTCTTGTGGTTTTGTTTGACCCTGAAACTTCGGCAATCGCAAAAGCCATGGGCGTTAAAGAGAAAGGCCGTTACGCCTTAAAAGTCCGTTAAACTCGGGCTATCTACATCTTTCTTTTTGCATTTACCAGATTTGTCAGCGGGTACTACGCGATGTCAATCATTTACACGTTAACTCCTGAACTTAGAATGAAACTAAAAGAGCCTTTCGGGGTTTTGGTTAAAGGTTCATTTGACCAAACAATGGCAAAAATGCGTGAAATCAAAAACCAAAATCCGCCAAAAATCATTTCCGTCGGCGACACGGTAACTAAAAACTTGCATGACTACGATATTCCGCCTGACTTAGCCATTATTGATAATCACTGCATGCGCAAAAAGTTTCAACCCGTAACGTACGCTTCAAAAATAGTTAACGTGAAAAACCCGCAGGGAACCATCACCAAAGAAGCTGTGCAAGCAATCAAAGAAGCACTAGAAAGCAGCGAACATGTCCACATAGTGGTTGACGGCGAGGAAGACCTGCTAACGTTGGTTGCTGTACTTTACGCGCCCCAAAACGCGGTTGTCGTGTATGGGCAACCGTATGAAGGCATAGTTTTGGTTAAAGTTTCGCCTGAAAAGAAAACTGTAGCTCAAGAATTCCTGAAAGCAATGGAAAAAGGTTCGAAAAGCTAAATAAGAAGAATACTGTAAGAACTCAAGACTTGAATCAAGTGAATATTCATGGAGATTAAAATCGTATCAACTAAAGATAACCCGCTTCTCAAACGCAAAGAAGTAGGTTTCACAATCACACAAGGTCCAAAAGAGAAGACCCCACAAAGACTTGATGCCAAAAGAGCCGTTGCAAACGCAGTACAAGTTAAAGAAAGCGTTGTCTACATCAAATGCATGGAAACTTTAACTGGCACAAGCATCACTAACGGTTTTGCCAACGTCTATCAAAGTGTTGAGCAAGCTCAACTGGTTGAACCAGAATACATCAGGAAACGAAACAATCCTGAAAAACCTAAAGAAGAGGCGCAAGCATAATGCCAAAACCAGAAGCAGCAAAAACTGAAAGCAAACCAAAAGAAAAAGCCAAGAAAAAAGCAGGCGGAGTTAGCGCCATGTACAAAGTTGAAGGCGACAAAGTTAGCCGTGCACGTCCAACCTGTGAACGTTGCGGTCCAGGATACTTCATGGCAGACCATGACTCCAGATACACGTGCGGCCACTGTGGCTTTACACGCTACAAACAAAAGTAGTTTTTGATAAGCAGTTTTAAATCTTTCAACTGCACTATTTCTTTTTTGAACTATCATGCTTCGAGTAAACGTAGTTATTTCAAGCATTTCAGCAGAACGTTTCTGGGACATACGAAAACCGATTCCACCCATTCAAATTAACACTAACATTAACGTTGTAGGCATGGAGAAAAAACAAGACGAAACCCTTGAAGTCCCGTTTGTTCTATCAATAGCTTATAACCCATCCATTGCACAGATAAACATTAAAGGCAACGCTTACGTGAATGGCGAAAAAACTGAAGTTGACAAGGTTCTTAAAGACTTTGAGCAGAAAAAGCCGCCAGCACAAATAATTATCCAGTCAATCTCAAACGTTGTCTTCATCGAGTCAGTTTTGATTTCCAGAACGCTAAATATTCCGCCGCCGATTCCATTACCGCAGATTCCTGAAGCCGGCGCTAAACCGGCAAGTACAAAACCACAAGGAAGAGACTATAGCCTTTAGCCCTACAACAATTGTTTGACTTTTTCTTGTTTTTCTTCAATTATTTTTGTTCAACCCTATAGTGAAGGTTAGGAGTATTATCATTCATTAGCTTGAGGAAAAACATCATTTCGTCGTGACTTAAAAAGAAAGTTTCAAGAACATCTTTGCCTTCTGGAGTTAAATGATAAAATCTAGTGGATCTGTACTCAAGAATTTGTTTTGTTTCTCCTTTTATCAACCCTTTTCTTTCAAGCATTACAAGAATGCTGTAAAGCGAATTCGGCGCTATTTTTAAGCCAAATGTTTCCTCGCAAAAATGTTTTATTTTAGTTGGGTATTTACAACCTTCACGACCGTTTAGAATAAGCAGTATTATCACGTCTAGAAAATTAGAGAGCATTCTGCAACGAAGTTCCTTGGCGAAGTCTTCATTCATGTTTTATCAGATTCCGAATTTTATATTCCAACAGACCAAATATATATAATTTATCAAGATTCGCATCTTAAGTAATAAAAAAGATGACAGACGAATTGAATTAAACAGAAATTGGAATTAACGATTTTGTAAAAAAACTAAAACTTAACCACCAACCAAAAATGTTAACACAATCCGAAAAGAATAATGGATTAAAAATCGCTCCTTTGGTTTATTGAAAATTCGTTAAACAACCGCAAACTCCATGGCAAAGCGCAAAAACGAAAAGGCACTTGCGGACGCTTTAAATCTGCCAGAAAAACAAGCAAAACCTCTTTTTTAGGATTGAACAAATAGCCTCTGCTAAAACAGTTCTCGTTAGCGCTTTTTATTTTTGCTAATTTAGTTTTTCAAGTTTTTGTTGCTTTACTTTTTAAACCAACTTATTAAGATGCAAATAGCAGTTCTATGCAGAAACCTATAGAGGGTAGGAAAATATTGACATTTTTTGCCAATTGACATGCTGAGAAAACGTTAGTATACTTGTGGCATCTTGCAAACAAAGCCTGCACCTTGTTAAACCAGCTAAACCATAAACAGGGCATTTCTTACAACCCAATAGTTGTTGTTGTGCATAGCAAGTTTACGGCAACAACTACTAAACAAAAACCAATAATCTTCTTAAAAAACTGGTTTGTATACAAAAGCATCAACAAAACACAGTTTTTCTGCAATGGCAAGTCTTATCTAACTCAACAAGAGTACCGTCGAGTATAGAGGCTCATTTTTATGGCGCAAGAACAAACACCCTTAAGCGTAGCCCAAACACAACTCAGACTAGCAACAAAAAAACTCCACCTTGATTCAGGCATGCACAAAATGCTCAGCCAACCAAAACGCACACTCACCGTAAGCATTGACGTACACATGGACGACGGCAGCATCGGAGTCTTCAAAGGCATACGCGTACAGCACTGGGACGTTTTAGGACCGTTCAAGGGCGGCTTACGCTATTACCCTAACATAACACTTGACGAAGTCACAGCGCTCGCCATGTTGATGACTTGGAAATGCGCCATTGCAGGAATCCCGTTTGGCGGCGCAAAAGGCGGCGTCTGCATAGACAGCAAAAAACTAAGCAGAAATGAACTTGAACGTATAACCCGACGTTATGTAAGTTTAATCTATAATTATTTGGGTCCACACCTTGACGTCCCAGCGCCAGACATGTACACTGACCAACAAACCATGGCATGGATAATGGACACCTACAGCCAACTCACCGGCTACAGCGTACCAGAAAGCGTAACAGGAAAACCAGTAGAAATCGGCGGTTCCGAAGGACGCACAGAAGCCACCGGACGAGGAGTAATCCACTGCATGAAGCAAGCAGTAGAAAACAACGGCTTAAAACTCAAAAACGCAAAAATTGCCATTCAAGGCTTTGGAAACGTCGGCTACCACGCCGCAGTGGCAGCACAAGAGTTAGGATGCAAAATCGTTACAGTAAGTGATTCCACAGGCGGAATCTACAACCCAGAAGGCTTAAACCCACAAGCGGTCTTAACGCATAAAGAGCAGACGAAAACAGTACAGAACTATAAAAACGCAAAAGACGTTACCAATAAGGAACTACTTGAGTTACCTTGTGACGTTTTGATTCCTGCTGCACTAGAAAACCAGATAACCTTCAAAAACGCGGATAAGATTAAAGCAAAAATGATTGTTGAAGGCGCCAATGGACCAACAACGCCAGAAGCTGACAAAGCACTGTATGAAAAAGGCGTCTGCTTAATTCCTGACATTTTAGCAAATTGTGGGGGTGTTACAGCAAGCTATTTTGAGTGGGTACAAAACCTCACAAGAGAACATTGGACACTTGATTTGGTTAACCGCAAATTGGAGGAAAAAATGACTAAAGCCTTCAAAGATGTGACTACGATTGCAGAGAAAGAGGGCAGCGACCTGCGGACAGGCGCATTGATGCTGGGCGTTGGAAGAGTAGCAGAAGGAGTTAAAATGCGTGGACTATGGCCCTAAAAGGTACACTTTTTCTTCCCTAACAAGTTATTCCCACAGGTTATCGGGAAGATCGGTTTCTGCTTCTTCGTTTGAAATGTATTCAACCGCGATTTGCTTGTAATCACTGAGGTGTTTGGTTTTTATGCGGTCTACAAGCATTCTTATGTCTTTGTCGTGGTCTAACACGGCAAGATTCATGACAGCTATCCATTCATCCTTAAACTTTTCAGTTAGCATGTCATAGTTATCTATTATCCAACGGTTGTTTTCTTTAAAACTTGACTGCGTTAAGGTCACCTTTTAACGACACTGCTTATGCAATATGTACGTAACAGTGATGCTTTAAATTGCTTGCCAAATTGTCAGCAATACGTAAAAACGCTTCATCAAACATTAGAACGGTTACAGGCAAGATTGTTTAAGTTTTAGTTGTTTTTTTAGAAAACCCTTAAAGGCGTTCCTGTTATTATCTGTTGAATCCCTAAAGAGCAAAATAGTTTGAGAGGGAAAAAAAGGGATGCCAGCAAACATTGGAATACTAGATTTTGGTTACGAGAACTCGTACATTACTGTTGTTGCCAACCGCAACTTTGCAGAGATGAAGCTGGCAGGCTTAAACGTTGGACCCTTTGACGAGGGCAATGAATACCAAGTTTACTACTGGATAGCCAAAGAACTTCAAACCGCAGGCATCGTACACTTCCGAGAAGAAGAAGTACTCGACGCAGGCAAACTCTACAAGATACAATGGAAAGAAGGCGTTCAGATTCCAGGCATGATTTCAGAATTGCCGCAAGACTTTTACCCCAAACTACGCCGTTACTTAGCGTTTGCTGAATCAGAAGCTGTACAGCCAGAAAAAATCCAAGAATACCATAAAGCCAAAGCTTTAGCCAAAGACATCACCAATTCGAGGCTCAAAAAGATTGTAGCTTTATCCTCAGCGTCTGCCCAAAGCGATCAAGTCCTAAAAAAGCTAACCCCTGAAGAAAGGATTATCTATGATCAGCTAGGCACGATAATTTCGACTTGGAAAACTCGGATCCTTCAAAAACAAGAGAAACAGTAGGCGAAACCTGAATGGCTAAAGACGTTGAATTAGTTGATCCACAAGAACGATTCTTAGAGTTCTTTAAGAAGGAAAAGTACAGAACAAGAATCAGTCAGTTAGCCATTACAGGAAAAAGCAGCGTAACAATCGATTTTGACGAATTATACAGTTTTGACCAAGCCTTAGCTGAACAGTTGCTTAACAAGCCAGAAGAATACTTTGGTCACGCAAGCAAAGCAGCGTATGAACAGTTAAGGATTGAGGATGCCGAGTTTGCAGAGAAAATAGAAAAAATCATCATACGCGTCACAAGACTGTTAGGTAAAGAAGCATTACGCAAAATTGGCTCCAAAAACATGGGCAAACTAATCCTTGTTGAAGGCATCGTCGTCCGTGCCACGCCTGTTCGCCCCATGGTTCAGCAAGCAGCGTATAAATGCAAACGTTGCGGCACAGTTATGAAAATTGAGCAAACAGGACAATTCCTTAAAGCCCCAGCTATTTGCCTAGCCCCTGACTGCGGCAAAGACGGACCATTCGAGTTTGCCCAAGAAGAATCCACATTCATCGACTCCCAAGACCTGCGTTTGCAGGAAAAACCAGAAGACCTTCCGCCTGGACAATTGCCCAGAGTTTTAGCAGTAAAACTGGTAGGCGACGAAATCGTTGACCAAGCCCGCCCAGGCGACCACGTTTCCATCGTTGGCATCGTCCGCGCTCACGCCCCATCACTTATCGGTATGGGGAAACTACGCACATTCATCCTGCAGCTCGAAGCCAACTCTGTCGAACTACTTGGCAAAGAACCAGAAACCTCACCGCCCTCCCCTGAAGAGGAAGCAAAAATCCTTGAACTATCACGCGACCCATACGTGCACAAAAAAATCATGGGCAGCATTGCTCCCTCAATTTTCGGAAACGAGCACCTCAAAGAAGCCGTCATGTACCTTCTTTTTGGAGGAGTCTCAAGAAGTTTACCCGACATGACTGTAAGAGGCGAAATGAACGCACTAATCATCGGTGACCCAGGAACTGCAAAATCACAAATGCTTCAGTACGTATCCCGAATCGCTCCAAGAGGCTTATACACGTCGGGCAGAGGCACCACCGCCGCTGGTTTAACTGCAGCTGTCGTCCGCGAAAAAGGAGGAAGCATGAGCCTTGAAGCTGGCGCACTCGTTTTAGCTGACAAGGGCATCGCATGCATCGACGAAATGGACAAAATGCGTCCCGAAGACCGAGTAGCCATCCACGAAGCCATGGAACAGCACACTGTTTCAGTAGCTAAAGGAGGCATTGTTGCAACCTTAAACGCGCGCACGTCCGTTTTGGCAGCAGCCAACCCGTCACTTGGACGGTATGAACCAAACCGTACAGTGGCTGAAAACATTTCTTTGCCAGTCACTATCCTTTCACGTTTTGACCTTATCTTTGTACTTAGAGACGTACCTAACAAGGAGTCGGATAGTAGAATGTCGGAGCACATTTTAGAAATTCACAGACGCGGAATTAGCCCAGTTGAAGCTCAAATTGATAGTGAACTTTTACGCAAATATGTTAGTTTCGCTAAAGGTGTCCATCCAGCATTAAGTTCTGAAGCCTTAAAACGGCTTAAAGAGTTCTATTTAGCTATGCGTAACGCCAGCGAGTCAGAAGGCTCCCCCGTTGCCATCACTGCCCGTCAATTGGAGTCTTTGGTTAGGTGTGCTGAAGCCAGAGCACGCGTCGCTTTACGCAAAGAAGTAACAGCAGAGGATGCGGAAGCCGCTATTGCAATTATGAAGAAGTCACTTGAAGAAGTTGGAATTGACTTATCCAGCTTTAAAGTGGACATTGACATCATCATGACCGGCAGACCTAAAAGTATCAGAGACCGCTTGCATATTGTCCTCTCAGTACTAATGGATATGGAGAAGCAAACAGGCATCGTTGAAAGAGACGCTTTCGTCAGCGAACTAGAAACCAAACATAAAATTCCCAAGGGCGAAATTGAACGCATGATTAGCCAGCTTCTGCGGGAAGGGACAATTTACGAGCCACGGGAAGGATGCTTAAAGAAAACCTAAAAGTGAACATTATGAAGCCAATTGTAGTTGTTACGGGTACAAGACCAGAAATAATTAAGATGGCACCGGTAATTCGGGCGCTTCAAGCTGACGGTTTGCCATACGTGTTTGTTCATTGTGGGCAACATTACGATTACAATATGGCTCAACAGTTTATTGAAAATCTTGAATTGCCAACACCGAACTTTAATCTTAAAATCGACGGTGCTTCCCCTGGGGCACAAACTGCTGACATCATGAAACAGTTTGACAGCTTGCTCATGAAAATTGATCCGTCGGTTGTTCTTGCGGAAGGAGATACAAACACTGTTTTAGCGACGTCTCTTGCAGCTAACAAAAGCATAGTTAAAGTGGGACATGTTGAAGCAGGTCTTAGAAGTTTTGACCTACGCATGCCAGAGGAACACAACCGACGGTTAACTGACCACATTTCAGATTTCTTATTCGCACCCACCTATAGAGCTAAAGTCAACTTGGAAAAAGAGAGTGTTTGGGGCAAAATCTTTGTCACAGGCAACACAGTGATTGACGCCGTTAACCAACACTTGCCTATGGCAGAAAAAAAAGCGACAGCCCTTAGTCAGGTTCCATTTAAGGACTTTGCAGTGGCTACAGCTCATCGGGCAGAAAACGTTGACGATTTAGGAGTGCTTAAAACCTTCATGGAAGTCTTTGCTGAGTCGCCGTTGCCGATTGTTTATCCCATGCATCCAAGAACCAAAAAACGCTTAATAGAAAGTGGTCTTTACGACAAAGTCCTTGGCATGAAAAACGTTCTTGTACTTTCTCCACTGGGCTATCTTGATTTTCTGGCGCTCATGCGCCGATGCAAAGTGTTAATTACTGATTCAGGGGGCATTCAGGAAGAGGCTACAGCACCCAGCATCCGCAAACCCGTCCTTGTTATGCGCCTATCAACAGAGCGGCCTGAAGCAGTGGAGGCAGGTTTTGCCAAGGTTGTGGGAACATCGAAACAACAGATTCTCGCCGCTCTTAATGAGTTTGACAGTTGGGGTACACTGCCGACTGTTTCGCCTTTTGGAGATGGAACCGCCGCTAAACAAATTGTAAATATTCTCAAAAAAGAATTAGCTTGAAAAGAAGAAAATGTTAGGATATGTAGGTTGTTTTCTTTTCGTCTTGCTTTTTGGTTTCTTCTGCTTGCAAGGCGCGTTTTTCTTCGATTGCCTGCAGCCTGATAACCATGGTTTCTGCACGTTTAATCTCTTCGTCTAACCCGCTAAGGTCAACGTCAAAGTTGAAAGTGTTCTTTAAGATTTCAAGTACACTTTTTGCTGCGAGTGGATCAGGAAGGTAACCGCGTGTTTCACCTAACAAGCAAATGGCTTCAATTTTCTTGAATTTAGACAATCCTAAGATTAAGCCTGCCGTACCAACAATTGGGCTGCCTGAAGCGCTTAAGGATGCGCCAGCGGCTAAGGATTCATCAATCACGCCTTTGCTTGTTGCGGCAACGAAAACTTTTGGTTTTTCTTTTGCTTCCATTCTGTAACCACCGATTGTTGCGATGGTATGCACATGGTTTTTTTCTGCGTAGTCTAGCATGCGGTCGGCGATTTCGTATTGTCCTTCAATAGTTTGTGATTGGCTGTCGCCAGTGAAAAGTATAAGGTCGTTTGAGTCTTCTTTGGGGTTTTTCCAGTAATAGAAAGCTCCACGGAGTAAACGTACGTTGCCTTTCTTGTTAACTAGAACAAAGTATGGGAAATGTGGTGAGTAAAGGTAAGCGATTTTTTGGGCTTTAAGCTGCTTGATTAAGTAGCGCATGGCTATTTTGCCGACTAAACCTAATCCCGGGAGTCCTTCAATTAATACGGGGTTGTTAGGTTGGATTTGTTGAAGTTCTTTAATGTAGGTTTCTTTCATTACTCTTCGCTACCTCTTTTCATTGCCATACGGTATTTGAGGTATTTATCGTCTGGCGAAAACTTTGCTGGATGAGGAATCTTCACTTGACCACTACAGTAAGGACACACTGTCTTGTTAAGAGTGTAATGGTTACAGTTAACGCATTTTCTTAGTTGCCAAACCAACTATTTTTCCCTTCTAAAAGTGCCTTGCCCGCCCGCTTTAGTAATATTGGTCACGACACTTTGAGCCGCTTTCTGGAAAACTTCTTCAGCTTTCTTATAGTTTTCAGCTCGTGCTTCAATGCTGTATTTTGGCGCTGCGATAACGTAGAATTTTACTTCAGCGGCTCGGATTTTTTCTGCTTTTGCAGCTGCGAAGGCTTCTTTGATAACTTTGACGCCGTTTGGTTTCATGCAGCGGATTTCAAGGACACCTTTAACCTTGACCATTTTTACGTGTATGCGGTCTTCACCAACTTGAGCAAACGCGTTGGCAATATTTTCGGGAACGCCAATTTTAATTAAAGATTCGGGCCCTTCTTTTACTGCTTTTTCAAAGCCTTCATAGATGCCGAATTTTTCGTCAATTTTTTCGCCGGCTTGCTGGTAAAGTTCTTCAGCGCTTAAACCAACTTTGGTGGCGACTTCACGGAGTAGGGCGTCGCCTTTGCGTTCCTTTTTCCATGACATGATTTTTTCGATGCGTTCTCGTTTGGTTACTCGACGTAAAGAAAGGTCAATGTGTCCTTTTTCTGAGTCTACGCGTAAAACTTTTAGGACCACTTTTTGTCCTTCTCGAACGAAATCTCGGATGTTTCTTATCCATGAAGAAGAGATTTCTGAAACGTGTAGTAATCCGCGTTTGTCGTATTCGTCGAGTTTAGCGTAAGCTCCATAGTCAGTTACGGTTTCTATCGTCGCTATTACTAGATCGCCATTTTCTGGCCATTCAGGCTTACGCTCTGCCGCCATTTCAGATTTTCACTCGTTTTTGTTTATTCTAACGCGGAAAGGATTTCCCCGTTAATTTTTGCTTTTCCGCCTGAGGGTGTTGCTAAGGTTTCGTTGCATACGTTGCATGTTACTTTGTTTGTCGCGTTGCTGAACACTAATTGTTCGTTTCCGCATTTTAAGCATTTAACGCGCAGGAAACTGCTGCTTGGTTTGGGGATAAGCTTGTTCCATTCTGACATAACATTTATACTCCTTATAAGTTTAAACTAGGGCTAATTTTCGTAGCCTGATTCCGTCTTTGTGACGCATGTAACCGCATTTCTTGCATTTCAAACGTAAAGTCTGTTTTTTAGTGGTTTTGGCGAATTCATGTTGGAGCGCATATTTTTGTCCACCATAGCCCTTTTTTTCTCGTGCGTGGGCTCTTTCGCCAACTGCTAGGGCTCTACGTTTTCCAGCCTTGTACAGGGTTACAGCGTGAGCTTCATGATCTTTACATTTTGGACAGTAAGTCTTGACTTCTTTAGGAACGTTCACTATGGTTCACTACCAGCTTTAGCTTTGCATAAAAGTAACGCACCCACTCTTATACTTTTTCGCTGACAACAATAAATAAACACTGACAGGCAAGGCTTTAGATGCTTATTTTTTGTTTAGAAGTTGTTGCCGCAAAATCCCTTAGCACAACAACAACCAACAGACTGTAAAAAATGTCGCGTTTTGGGTTTTGTTGTTGCTTGTGTTTGCTGTTTGGTTGTGCAAGCTGCCACAATCAGATGCAGGATTTCTGCCTATATTTTGTTTGATGTTGATGGTTATCTTTAAAAATGTAAGAATGCTATTGGGTAATGCGTGATTATTGTATGGAGTCTGAAGTTGTAGTAACAAAGAAAGGTCAGACAACCATTCCTGCAAAGATTCGTAAGCAATTTAAGATAGAAGAGGGAACACGTTTAGAAGTCATAGCAACAGAAGAAGGAATCCTCTTTAAACCCAAAAAAACCATATGGGACTACATTGGGTCAGGAGCATCTTATGCTACAGTCGAAGAAGTAAAGAAGGAACTTGACAAACTCAGGGAAGAAGATGCCTAACCGAGTCTACGATACAAGATTCTTTGCAGAATTATTTTTCACCAAAGACCCAAACATGCACAAATGGGTAGAGAACGAAAAAAGGAAGAAAGAAAAACATATTTCAGCAATAGTAATGCATGAACTTTACAGGCTAACCCTTGCACGAGAAGGGCGAGAAACCGCCAAATTGAGAATGGCACTGGTAAAACAGAGCTTCAAAATCATTCCAGTTGATGAGCAAATAGCAGAATTGTCAGCTGAGTTGCGACAGAAGTATCAGCTTTCTATGGGGGACAGCATGATAGCTGCAACCACAGCAATGTTAAACGCCGTATGCATTTCAGATGACCCTCACTTCAAACAAATCAAAGAAATAAACACAACATGGCTGTAACGTTAACCCCGCGGAACAAACCCTAAGAATGGTTCTGGCTCCATTTCGCTGTTGCATAAACCGTTAATACAATGCCTCCCAAGACGTTATTGTGGAACCATCCAGTTTTGGAATGACAAGGGAGCTGCTGTTGGATAATTTTATATATCGTTGCATATTTATCCTACATTAAGGGTTCGATATGGCTAAAGTAAAACTCTCCCCCAAGTTTCAGATTGTAATTCCCGCGGAAATCAGAGAGAAAATGAATTTGAAAGCAGGTGAAGAAATAATAATGATAGAGACCGCCGGAGTAATTCATTTAGTCCCCCAAAAACCCATAAAACAAATGCGGGGGTTCGTAAAAGGTGGAGACACTCAAAACATCCGTGAGGAAGAAGAACGCTTTTGATTTTAATCGATTCATACGGGTGGCTAGAATATTTCTTTGATGGTCCACTATCAGAAAAATATGCAAAAGCCGTAGAACAGGCAAACGAAACAGACTATGTAACCCCGACAATCGTGGTATACGAAGTGTATAAACGAGTCAGAGGCATCCAAGGAGAAAAAAGCGCACTTGAAGCCTACGCTCAAATAGCACGAACAAAAATCGTTGAATTAACAGCCCAGACAGCGTTAGAAGCAGCAGAAATAAGCCTTAGCAAAAACTTGGGAATGGCAGATGCACTAATTCTAGCAACAGCACGAGCATTTAACGCAGAAATATTAACGAGCGATAAACATCTCAAAGACTTTGAAGAGACACGATTCATCGGAAACACCGAATAAAACATTAATCTCTGGGTATGACTGCTAGAAACGGTTCTGGCTCCATATCTGCTGTTGCCTGTGTTTGCTGGTTGGTTGTGGCTGATTCTGCAAGCAGTCAATGTCCTTTAACTACTAACCTAATAGTTTTAGCAATTCAGCAATTAAAATACTTAAACCGGACAGTGCCAGAATGTCGATCAATTTAGGTATTGGGTGCTTACTTCTTGTATTCACGTCATTAATGCGTTCAGTAGTTTCATTTAATGTAAGTGCCCATAAATCAGGATTCAAAGGTTCATTTAGGTTTTCACATTCACCAATAAAATCGCCAATAAGAGAGTCTAGCTTTTCTTCTTTCAATACATCTTTCTGAGTTACTGTGGCTTTTTTCAACTTTTCAAGATATTCTGAGGAGGAATACCGCATTTTTATAAGAATCGTTCGAAGACCTACTAGACTTTCACTAGTCGCTTGGTCGAATTTAGACAGCCTAAGCCAACCAAAAAGCTCTACTGTCAACGAAAACGAGACAATTAAGTCAAAAACCAACCAAGACAGCAACGTTAATTTTCTTTGCGGATCA
Source organism: Bathyarchaeia archaeon (assembly GCA_042296865.1). Lineage (GTDB taxonomy): Archaea > Thermoproteota > Bathyarchaeia > Bathyarchaeales > Bathycorpusculaceae > Bathycorpusculum. The sequence goes on from CP170178.1 coordinate 2,103,605, forward strand.
AAGAAGGTGATTACTGCTAAACCTAACAAAAAAACAATACCATTGGCAAAGTAGAGATACCATATTGAATTATTTCGTTTTGAAGAAGCATTCGAAACCTTATAGCCGATAAAAATAGTCATTATTGCCGAAACTGTAGCCAAAATAAATATAAGAAAAAAGGAAAAAGGATTCAAATTTTTGTCTCCATTACTGCTCTACGTTCTTTCCAGCTTCTTTCTTTGCTTTCCACGAAGCGATCATTTCTGCAAATTCAGGGATAGTTTCAAAACTGATCAAATCAACTAGCTCTGAACGCTGAAAATACTTGTTTCTACCTTTTTTTATTTCCGAAATGTACGCTTTATTGCCAAGAAAAGGTTTGACATAAAGAGTAAGGTTGGCTGGAAGTACACCTAAACCCGTTGCCAAATCCGCTGCACTAATTTCCTCCTTTGTTAAATAAAGAACTGCAGCCTTTAACTCGGAACGACCAATCACCCTAGACAATTCTTTTACGATTGTAGATGCATTGGAAATAGTAGTTATTCTGTTTAAATTATGAGTATCACTCTTTATCCTTTCAAGTTTATTATCAATTTCTTCAAGTTTTTTAGAGACTACTTCAAAATCATCAGGCATTTATTCACCCCCCTAAAATCTTTGCTCATAACTGTCAGTGGAACCAGTTTTTAACCGTATGAGACCCTTGCGCCTTAAAGTGCTTAAAACACCCCGTATATTGCCAGCGGACTTTTTTGTTAGTTTAACAATATCTTCAGTGGTGTTATTGCCATCACATAGTTCATATACTTGCTCTTCAGCAGAACCTTCTTTAAGTAACTTCACTTTTGCTTGTTCAAGCTTGTCTTGATTTACTAGAACAAATAATCCCTTTAAGTCATCTATTGACTTTTGAATTTCTTTTAAAGTATTCGAATAGTCACTTTCAGACACTCTAACTCCTCACATTTTTTTCTGCTTGATTAGATTGACCTGTTGGTGCATTCTTGCTTTGGATAACCTCTTTTATTTCAGGTACTTCTATACCAATTTCTTGTAAATCAAATGACCGCTTGAAGCGCGAGCCGCCTTTAACTGGAACATTCTCACCAAGCCCCATCTTTAACCAAAGTTCCCAAAGTCCTAGCACTGTTTTATTACCAATACTTAAAAGCGAGGCAATTTCGTTTGCTCCATGGTTACCATCGCCTAAATGATACACAAGGAGTTTTTTTGGATCATTGTTTGTAGTGGTAAGCAATAACTCTTTTACTTCTTTTAAACCAGCAAATTTAACCCATTTAAGAATCTCTTTTAGGATAATAGTTTGCTCATTTGGTTGATTACTCATTGCTTGCCACCTTTTGCTATTGTATCCGACTGTTTTGTGCTAGCTTTTTCAGCTGTGATAGGTTGCGCTACTTCAACATGCTCTTCAGATATTACCAACTGTAGCCAAGCAGCCGGCACATAGTCCAAAATTCTTCTCGGTGGACTCCGCTCTGTATACTCAATCAGGCCAGCCGCAGATGCAGCATCCAAGAAATATGAAACCGCCGCTCTAGTTACCTTTGCTTTCTCGGCCAGATCTTTCGGCATTCTAGTTCCATCAATTAACACCCATAGTTTCTTTCGGGCGTCGCTATTTGTTATCTTTGATAACTCATCTTCTATTATACGGGCATTTGCTAGAAGTAAAATTTTTGAAATTTTCTTTAGTTCAGCTAAAATGTTTGCAGTATCGCCTACTTGTAAATAAGGTGTTGAACTCATTGCTGTCCACCCTGCGTTTGCGGAACTGTCATCCCAAAATCTTCAAGTTCAAAGCTTTTCTTATAGCGGTCGCCACCCCGTACTTTAATTGCCTCCATAATTCCCTGTCGGGCCCATGATTCCCAATAACGTCTCACAGTACTATCGCCAATGTTTGCTGTTTTTGCAATCTCAACACTACCCCTGTTTCCATCGCTGAGATGATAAATTAAGCGTTTTTGATCAGAATCCAAAGCAGCTGTCAGAACATTCCTAACTTCTTTGGCACCAGCAAATTTTTGATATTTGAGAATTTCTCGCATAACTGCTATTAACTCATCAATTTTTTCTTCACTCATCTATGCATTTCCTCCAGCTGTCTCTGAAACAGTTGCCTCTTTTGGCTTAGTACTTTGCTGCCTAGCCTTTCGTCGTCCAAGTTCTGTTACATTAACTCCAAGTTCTCTGAGTGAAAATAGTGCCTTATATTCAGTAGAATACTCGTTTGGTTCAGTGACAAGACCCGCTTCAACAAATTCCCCGATCCACCGATTAACAGTTGCTATAGGAACCCCAGTCTCCTGTTCAATCCTTACCTGTGATTTATTTTCAGAAAGTTTCTGGTAAACTTGGGCCTTCTCTTGAAGGTTAATTACATTTAACGCTGCTGCTTTAGACGCTGTTGCAGCGCTAATACGAATATACGTGCGGATGTCATTCAATATGTGCAGCATATCATTTGCATCATTACTCATCTGCAGTCACATCCTCTTTTTGTTCAACTGATGCTAATTCCGGGAGCGGCGGCACAGTAAGACCTACTTCTTCTAATGAACAAATTCTAACATACCGACCCTGATATTGTGAGGACTCTTCAACAATACCAAGTTTAGCCCAACGTTTCCAATAGGCTGCTATTGTTGCATTACTTTTTACCCCGACAAGTTTTGCAATTTCTCTTGTGCCACGTTTTCCATTTGAAAGCTCATAAACGCTGGCAGCAACATCGTTTTCAAGCGTTTGACTTAAAATTGTTCTTAGCTGATTTAAACTGGCGAATTTAAGCCACTTTAAAATTTCGCCCAATTTTTTATCTATACTATTTAAAAATTCTTCATTACTCACTTTTCTCCAACTCTCTTTTACCTTCATTCATAGTTTCAAACTTATTCCGTTTACTCTAAACGGCTGTAATATAAAGTAGAACCTTTATACCTTAAAAACTTTATGCTATTATAGTCAATTAATCACACTAGGTTATGTTAATCTGACGAATTTAGATTGATTTAAGCAAAACCTTTCTTATAAAGTTAAAATTCACGGTAAATCAAACCTTTTCAAATGGCTATCAAATGAAAAAATCTTTAAGCAGTCATAGCCCCATTCTATTTCTGTTTAGCTAGGAATATTTTGAACTTGTTTCATGAAGCTTTACTCTCTATTAATCACCGCAAAGTATGATTCTGGCCCCATCTCCGCGGTTGCGTAAACGGCTAATGCAATGCTCCAGAATATATCATCGTGTGTTCCTTGTGGATGGTGGTAGCCTATTGTGCCGTCTTTGTTTAGGCTGTAGCGTTCAACGTTTAGTTCTGTGCATATTTCTCCTCTGTATGGGCGTTCCCAGTGAAGTAGGGGATAAAAGAGTTGATGGTTTGCCATGCGTTGTTTGAGTAGGCTTGCCATTTCGCTTTTTCGGGGAACGCTAAAGTTTACGCCTTCTACGTTGCGTATGCCTGCGGCTTCCATGTCGGCGATTATGCTTGGGCCTTCGCGTGTGAAGTCTACGCGGATTTTTTGGAAGCCGTGCCAGCGGTCTTGAAGCGCCTTTAGGTAGCCCAGTACGGTGGCGTATATGGTTGGTTGCTGGAAAATTTTGAGGTGCCGCAGAAACAGGCGTTCGTCAGCTTTTTCTATTATGGCAAGGGCGGTGTAGTCGCGGGTTTGCGCTAAATCCAGCCCCACAAAGAAGGTTCCTCGGTGCTCCGTTTCAGGGTTGTATTCTTGTAGGTCTTCTCCGCATGTTGCCACTGTTCCGATGCAGCTGGCGATTAGGCTTTGGGTTAACCAGACGTCTTGGTCTTCTGCCCATTCTGCCTGCATTTCTCTGCGCCAACGGATTGGGTCATCGCCCATCTGTGTTTTGATTTTCTGTATTATGCCCTGCTTCAATGGTCCATTGGGTTCCATGGCTTGTTCTACTGTTACGTGGGAGGTTTTGTAGTCGGCGAAGTCTTTGTGGTTAAATATTTTGAAGAAAATGCTGTCGGTGTGCCATGGTGTGCTGCTGCAGACGAATTTGCCGTCGGTTGTGCCTAGCGTGTAGAGGATGGCGTCGTAGAGTTCTTGGTCGTTGGCGACAAAGTTGAATTCGTCAGCGTAAACCACGTGAAGGGTTGGTCCTCGGATGGTTTCGGGGTTGTTTGGGAAAGCCTCGATTGTGCTGCCGTTGGTGAAATGAATCTGGGTACGTTGAGGCTTAAACGCGTAACCTGAAGGCAGTTTGTGGGTGAAGGCGGCGATGCGTGAAAGGATACGTTTAGTTTGACGCCAAGACGGACCAACAATACCGATGGCGCTGTCTGGATGCGTTACAGCATACCATAATAGCAGGGCAGCAACGATGAAGCTTTTGCCGCTTTGGCGACTCCAACGTGCCGCAGTAAACTGGTTATCCACAAACAGGCGAATAAACTGTTCTTGATAACTAAACGGCGAGAACCCCAAGAGTTCCCTGCAGAAAACCACAGGGTCACCGCTTAACTGTTCGGTTTTTTCTTGCGCTAACTCTTCGGCTAGCTGGTTATTCTGTTGGAGTTTTTGCCATCGGGGCAGGAACTGGTTGGGGCGCAGGGTTTTGGCTTTTGTTTTGCAGGAGCGCGGCATATTTTACCTCCATATCGGATAGTTTAGCTTCGATTTCGCGGTAATTCATGTAGTCAGCAAGGATTTCCTTGTAGGCACGGGCTAAGGTGGCGACGACTTGGAGCCGTTGAACTTCAGTTTTGCTTAAGCCAGGTTCAGAGGCGACTTGCAGTGCACCAGCTAATTTTTTTAGTGTTTCTTCTACGCTTGGCAACTCTTCTGGCAACTGTAATTGTTTCTCGGTTTCTTGCCCACTGATTTGCAGTCCCAGACGTTGACTTTTAACAAGAACCGCAGTTGGCTGCCTACCAAGGGCTGCAGCTATAATGTCAAGGGGCGTATTGGCCAAAACCAGTTTTTTTAGTTGAGCTTCTTCTTGAGGCGTCCAAGGTAATCCACGGGTCACACGATTTCACCAACCTAACTGGAAAGAGCGGTTGCTTTTAGACATTTTTGGCATTAAAAAAGACAGATAATTTAATGTTTTTTTAGTGAGTGATTGGTTTAGGTTTCTCACTTCTGGTTTTTAGGTTTTTGGGAAACAGTTTTTATGATTCCGTTTCACCGTATATTGTTTAAGATGGTTAGATACGTTATGCCTAACGTTTTTGGACAAATCAAAAATCAACCCAGCATGCTCCTGCCTTTGCTGCCGCTGCTCGCGTTTATTATTCCGCTAATCGGGTTGTACTTGTTCAATCCAATCGAGCCATTCTTAGGCATAACATCAGATTATAGTGCTCAAGAAACGTTTGAGTCAATGTGGAAAGGCAGAACGTTTGAGTTGTTTTTTGTTTGGTTAATCGGTCTTGAACTGATTTTAGGCTGGGAAAACTTTAAAGAAACAAAACTAACAAAACTTGCTTCTCCACGCGCCATAGCTCTTATAGTAGCTTTAATTATTCCAACGTTTTACGTGGTGGCAGCGTACGTTCTTGGTTTAAATGACGCCATCGTAAACTGGTCCCTTGCAAACAATATACAGGGCGGCTGGGCAACAACTATGCCTGTGTCTATGGAATACTTGGCGTTTGCAGCCTGCTTTACGGCAATTGCTTTTTTGATGTTTGGCAAAAAAGGCTTAATCAATTATGCTTTGCCCGCGTTTTTCATGGTAGCCGTGGGCGCCATTTATGTTATTGACAACATGTACCCCTATGGCCAGTTCACGTTGTTCCAGTTTTTTGTGCCCACCGCAGCCGCAACAGCCTCAGCAGTCTTCAACCTGATGGGGTACACTACAGTTCTAACTGAACAAACAGACTTAGTTCATGGAACCATGCCGATATTAACTGTTTCAGGACCAGCAGGAAGCACCCAGTTTGGCATCGCGTGGCCATGTGCAGGCATCGAAAGCTTCCTAATCTACACTGTGGTGGTTTTGCTGTTTTTGAAGCGTATGCCATTTTCTTGGAAAGCAAAAATTGGATTCTTCACCCTCGGCGCAGTGGTCACGTATTTCATTAACATTTTCCGTATTGTGAACATTTTTATGATTGGCATGCAGTACGGCGCGGCTTCACCTGAAGTAGACTTGTTCCATAGTTATTATGGTCCGCTTTACTCGATTACATGGATTGTTGCGTATCCGCTTTTACTATTTTTGGCTCAAAGCTTATGGAGCAGATACAGAAGCAACAAGTATACTAAAGCTTCAGTGCCCAAAAACAGTTTACCAGTAAAACTGGTTAGGTTACGTCAACGATTACTGCTAAGCCTTGCTTAACAAAGACTTTAGCGTTAGAAACAGGCAATGACGCGACGTCTTCAACAATGAATGGCCCATAGGGTTTCATGTCGGCACCCATGATTTGGGGAATGTTTTTGGAGAACCTAAGCGTGACGCGTTTGTGTGGTACCTGGTTTGGTTGGCTGGTTTGTCCTTGAAGTAGGCTTTTAGCAAATTTTTGGTAGGCTTGGGTGAAAGGCAAGAAGCTTTCAAAGATTTCTGCTTCTTCAAACGCTAACAGTTCGGTGGAGAGTTTTTGGGTTTGGGTGGTGAATTTTACGAGTTTTTTATATCTTGCCCATAACAGTTCGCTGAGCATGCGTTTTACATTGGCAGCTTCTTTTTCAAGCAGGGTGGTTTTTAGGGTTTTGTTGTCTACAAGTTGGTTTTCTTCTTTTATTTTGCGTAGGTAACTGGTGATGCGTTCGTAAAAGTCACGCGGCAAAGACCCAACGGTAGGCTCAGACACTTCATGTTTCCACGCGTTGTATAGTTCGTCATACATTTAGTTTGCCACCTCAGCTCTGCCTTTTAGGATAAGCATTATTGCCGCAGCAGTAGGTAATATAACCTTCTGGTCCTTGTAAGGTCCCCATGTTGCTCCGCCTAACCTAAACTTTGGCGCATCTGAGACCAACACTTTAGCTGTACCCTTTTTAAAAGCTACTGCCTGCGTGAACGGGTCAAAATCGTCAAGTTGACTTGCTGGCAACTCAATCTTTAGCAAACCTGTTTTGCCGTGCAAGGTGCCGTTCATCCTGATTAACCGGTGAATATCTGTAGTTACAACCGTATCAATGTTTGCTGACTCCAAGTTCTTAACCTGCTCAGCCAGCTTTAGCCATGTTGCCTCACTAACGCCGGGGATGCTGTCCCATCTTCCATCTTCAATAGCCCGCTTAATGATAGCGTCCTTATTTTTGAGCAAATTATTATTTTTTAATCCAAGATTTTTTAGGTCTTCTACTGTTGCTTCAGAAAGAAACTTTTCCATACCCACCTTCAAACGCCGGTTCCACCCATAATCGTGAAGCTTAAACTTTTTTGCGTCAGCACGCTTTTTGCCTCGGGCAGGCTTCTCTTTAGCGTCCCTGTCAATAACCGACAAGCCAAGACCAGTAACGTAGTCAACAATTTCTTTTCTTGACAACGCATCAAGCGACCGCACCGCTTCATCCTCAACGTGCACGTGGTAACCGCGGTGCCCCGAAAAGTAAACATGCAACTCGTTAGCGGCAAACCCAAAATCTTTCTCCAGCATATCAATCAGTTTAGCCGTTTCCACCCGTGTTGACTCTAAGCATTGGTCGCAAGCCCAGATTTTGGTTGAGAATTTGTCGCTGCCGCAGATGGGGCATTCGTCGGGGGTTATGCCTTTGCCGCTGAACTCACATTTTTGGCAGGTCCATTCGTCATGGATTTTGCCGCAGCTGGTTGGAATGTGGTCGGCGTCTATGTCAAATACGAGGTCGCTTCCAGTCCAGCCTTTTTTGTCCATTTCAAGGTCGGGGTTATCGTAGTAGGCGCAGGAGTGGTAAACGTCTGAGGGCACGTTCCGCGCAAGAACTGACTGGAACACTTGCATGCTTTCGAAGCGTTTGTGGCGGACCATGAAGCGTTCTTTAAACATTAAATAGGCGAGTTCGCGTTGTTCAAAACTTGGCGGCGTTGGAATCACGTTTGAGGGGTCATTGTAGAACTCGGTAAATTTGGAGTAAACAAAGTCGCGTGAAGACACATACGCCACCCTAAACAGGGTATAGTCTTTGTTTCTATAATTTAACCGTTAACCACAAGACCCGTAGGTTTGCATGTTAAGTTTACGGTTAAAGGTGAAGCATGGTTTTTAGGTTTTCAACAATCAAAAGCGGGTTAAACGAGGCGCCGCCGAAAGAAAGCATAACCACCATAAACACCAGCCAAACCATAGTTGCGGCTAGCTCCTTCTTTTCTTGCGGAACCAACACGTACATGAACAAAAAGGGCAGGTACCAGTTTTGAATATAAGGCATCAGAAAACTGGGCAGCAGCATAAAAACGGCTGAAAGCGACATTAAACTGTTTCGCCTGTACATGTAAGCAGCGTAAACAAGCGTAACCGTTAAAGTCAATGCAACCGCTAAAGTTTGAAGCCACCATGGAATCTGCGCATGCGAGTTAAACGCGTTGATGCCGTTCATGATTAGTTCAGGTCTTGTCTGCATCAGGTAAGGAGCGCTTAGAACCGCTGTGAAGCTGCTGGCGAGGGCTAAGGTGACGCTGGCAAGAACAGCCTTATTTCTGATGAGCCCCGAAAGCTTGTTTGCGCGGTAAAGCTCAACAAGAGCGTAGATTATTAGGGGCAACAAGAAAATCCCTGCTTGATACTTAAAAATAATCGAAACTCCAACCAACAAAATGAAATAGTCAAACCGTTTGGTTAGAAACATGATTAACCCAAACAGGCTGAAAAGAAAAGCAACCGAGTCGAACATGCCGTTAGCCGCGAAAATGATTAGTGAAACATAAATTATGTAGACACCGATAAGCTTCCATGGTAAATCTAACGGTTTTTTCCAATAGTACGTCAAAAAGAAGAACAGGCAAACATGGGCAAACGCAATGAATAAGGCAATTTCAATTTTGAAAACCAGCACGGGGTCAACGCCGTTTTGAAGCATCAATCCAAAAGGCATAAACAAAACAATGCTGCCCACCGGGTAAAGATGAGGCATTTCTGGCCAAGTAACAAACTTGTAAAATGAACCATCAAAGCTTGATAAGTCACCAAGGGGAGTATCGAAAACCGTTAAACCCTCAGTTAAGAACAGGGTTGACGTGTAAGAGTGCCGTGCATGGTCAGTGTACCAGCCCTCAAAATCAGCAAGCGAATTAGTGTTTACCGCTAAAAGACTAAACCAAACCGTCAAAGAAACAAGCAACAGCAAAATGAGGCGTTTGCGTCCAGTGTTGCCGATTGACGGCAGGTCGTTGGATGAAGGTTTTTTGGTGTTTTGGTTGACTGCAGTTTTTAAGGTTACCAAAGCGATTACTGTTAAGCTTACGGCGAAAATGGCTTTTGCTGGGCTGCCGAGCAGGATGTATGGGTACTCTATGGCGGGTTTAGTTATGGTTACTGTTAAATGTATGTCGCCTTGGGTTTGGGGTAAACCGTTAAACACTGCTTCATAATAGTCGGCGCCGGCAAGAAAATTTAACGTTATATCTTCGGTGGATTGCTCAGTGAAATTGATTGCCCGATAGGTGATGATTGAAACATTTTTTTCGAAACCTTGGTCACCTTGGACTTGAACGGTTAGGTTTTCTCCGCCATGAAAAGAACCTAAACCTTGCCGACGCGTCTCAAGCGGGCTTACATGGAAGCTACTGTCAAGCAGAACTGAACTTTGCATCTGCCCAGTCTGTACAGGGTAAATGCTTACGACAGCCAAGGCGACGCTTAAAACCAGTAAAGCAACTGAAACAGCAAGTAATGCCCTTAGTGAAACTGCACGCTTCAACTGGTTGCCTCAACCTTCCAAACCCACATACGATAAACAATACAAAACTTGTTTAAAACAGATAAGCCTATCGTGGCTTGGAACGTTTGGGCAATGCAGCCTTAAAAGTGTAGGTTAAGTAGCTTTTGATTTCAGTTAAGGTGAGTTTGGATTTGCCGCGTTTACGGTTAACAAACAAAATTGGTGTTTCTTTTACAGTAAAATCTTTTGAAACCGCTTGCCGAATGGTTTCTATTTGAATCTCATACGTTTGACTGTGCAGGTTACTGATGGCTTCTTTAAGAAAAGCCGTTGAATAACAACGAAAACCACTAGTGCAGTCATGCAAGTTAAGCCCCAAACTGTTTTGAGCAATAAAATTCGCGACCCGACTAACAATTTTACGTGAAAAAGGCCAACCCGCAGTTTTTCCGCCTTTACAGTAACGGCTACCAATTACGACTCCACAATTTTTTTCCATACTTGAAAGCAGTTGCGGTATAGCTTTTGGGTCATGAGAATAATCCGCATCCATAGTTACAACATATTTAGGCTTATTTGACATCGAAAGAAAAATCTTAAACCCATCAGTAATTGCGGTGCCTAACCCAGTTTTTTTAGGTCTAACACACAACATGATGTTACTGTATTTTTGCTGCATTTCTTGAACGATTTCTGCAGTATGGTCAGGGCTTAAATCATCAATAACCAAAATTGAAGCATTCAACCGTAAAGCTTCGATATCGTTTATGAGATTTGCAATGTTTTCTGCTTCACCATAAGTTGGTAAAATCACGCCTATCCTTGAAGAAACCTGCATGTTGCCTGACAACTGATAAGTCATCAAAAAAATTCACTTCAAAAGTCAATTAAAACTAGAGGAACCTGACCTAAATAAACCTTGATATTAAGTCGCCTGCTTAGCTAGCTGCCTGCTTTTCCTGATTCTTTTCAGGCTGATTTTTAGGCAAGGCTTCAGATTTTATCTTGTAATATTTTAACGGATGATAGATACGTTTGCACAGTTCGTCACGGTTTTTGCAGACGTTATGGGTTTGAAGAATTGAACATTGAGGACAAGTGTATTTAGTGCCTGAACCACGTTCGCCCGCGATGTGTTCAACTTGGTAACGTGTAAGCCGCTCATTATAGTCTGAGAAGGACTTGAAAAGCTCGGTAACTGACTCTGGACTCATGCCAATGTTTACCAAAAAAGCCGTTAACGCGAAACGACCCATGTGCGGCAAATGATGATTCTTCGACGCTCCATCATAAAGAGCGTTGATACAGGGCGGGAAAGCTTCCTGAACAACAACTTTTGGAAACTCGGTCTCGTTTTGCCCGATACTTTCAGCAGCAAGCACCTTGATTTTTCCTGCTAACTCAGCGATTTCAGGCGGATACCTGTCCAAAATAGCGTTACTAAGGCGTTTTTCTATTCGCCGTTTTACCTCTTCCTGAAGCAAACGTACAACATCATGCTTGTTAAGGTAAACATTGCCTTCGGAAAGTATACTGTTAACCAGTTTCCATTTAGCGTCATGTAAATGGCTAGCGTTTTGCAGAAAATCGCTAAAGTACAAAACAAAATCAAAAGCGCTGTCAGGTTGAGTTAAAGCGATATTCCAACCAAAATCCACAGCCACTTTAAGAACCATTTCTTTTGATTCAAAATTTAGCTCATTTGTGGCCTGTTTAGCTTCTGCTAACGCATACCGTTTTTTTATTAAAGAGTTGTCTGTTGCAGAAACAAGCATAATTGCAACTGGAAAAGAGATAATTTCTTTTTGAAGGTCTTTTATTATGTACTTGCTTCCCTGCTCATCAGTCAATGGCCTAACCGCAAAGTCGATTATTGCTGAAGTTACACGTTCCATTGCCCGATCTAAAATTTGATGCATGCCCGGGCTGGTTAAGTCTTCAATCTGTAAATCTAAAGGAGAAAGATACCGAGCGGTCTCCTTCAAAAAGGGATATTTGGCTAAATCACTTTTTGTGAAGCCTGCTGGTTCAATCGGCAAATTTCTAGCCATCATTATTCAGTTTCTATTCTTGGCGCCAAGAAGAACGTCAATTTACCTTCTTTAGTCTGCTGAAAATCAATGCGTACAGGCATGTCACTTGAAAATTCAAGCGTCGCGATGTCTGAAGTTGCTGAAGCGGCTTTAATGATTTCAGAAAGGTAACTTAGACTGAAAGTGGCTTTTGCGTTTTCTTTAACTTCCAAGTCTAAGAGGGCATCGTTGCCTTTTTGCAGGGTAATTGTGGCACCCATTAAGTCGCCAGTTGCGCTCAGCACCAATTTTTCAGGGTCAGCCTCTATGCGCACATGGTCGCTGACGAGTTGCGCGTCTTCGATTGCTTGGCTCAGTCCAGCGGTGGTGCTTTTTGCCTTAACGTTGAAGCTGATTTTTGGAGTAGGAACCTCTTCTTCTGACGCTTCAAGAGTTGGCATTGTAAAGTTTCGGGCATATTTACCCATAATTTTAACTTGCAGGCGACCAGTCTTGTCATCAAGCGAAAGCTCGACTGATTCGTCGCGGCCTGCTCGTTTGAGAAGTTTGAGGAGTTCGCTTATGTTTATGCACATTTTTGTTGGTTCAGTGCAAACGTATTCTTCAAAAATGGTTTTTGGCCATTCAAAATCTATCATTGCCACGCGTGACGGGTCCATTGCGCGTAGTTTTAATCCTTCAGGGTCAATTTTGAAGGTCGCTTCATCCACTAGTATTGAGATTGCGGTAGCCATATCTCTTAAGAGTTTAGCGTCAGATACTTTGAGCTTAAACACGGTTCCTCTTCCTCGCATAATTCCTATACTGCAAAGTTTATTTAAGTTATCTTTAATCGCTGACCTTATAGATAAAGTGTTCTAAAACCCTTAACAAGACAAAAGAGTAACCCTTTTTTCCAAAAAACAAAAGAAAACAAGCTAAAATGAAGCAAAAACAAGAAGAGACGTACAGTTTAACTGTATTCTCTGTAAGTGTAATTGCATTTTGTGCAACGCAGAAACTGAGTCGAAGACTCGTCAGCTCCACGAGTCTGCACTTGCCAAACGTAAGCTTGATTATTTCCGCACCTTGGACATTCCACCCTTACCGTTGGGAGCGTACTTAGTTTTTGTTCTTCCTTCCCGATTACAGCTACAAACTGTTGTGGACTATGCTGAATAACTTTGGCAGGTTTAGGTTCAAGTGCTGCTCCAGTTTCAGGTTTCTTGTATCCACATTTAGGGCAAGCAAGAACCAAAGAAGCTTCTTTACCGGTCTTTGATTTCTTCGGTTCAAGACGACTACCACATTTAGGACAGAATTCCATTTAGGTTCCCTCATCCGTTTTTGATTCCCTTATCTTTATTGCTTTTAAACTTTTTCTTAATATTCGATTACAAAAAGCTAAATTCCTGACGCAATCAAATGGGCCACCCGCAAAGGTTCAGGAATACTGCTTCTTGTAGAGGTTAAAGCAACTATTTTCTGGGCATCCTCGCAGTATAATCCAGCGGTCTGCATAAAAATTTTTTTGTCATTTTTTTGTATAGGAATGATTTCGCCAGCGTTAAGCAATATGCTGAAACGTTCTTCGGCTTGGTCAAGGTTGCTTAAGGCAGAACGGATGCTGTCTAAATCAGGTTTTTCTTTTGTTAATGCAATAACAGGCAACTCAGTAGCCTCATGTAACGCTTTAATATCCATAACGTTGAATCCTGCAAACGTTAACCCGTTAAGCATTATGACACGTAGCTGCCGGTAATGAGGCGAAGCAGTTATCATTTTTGCAACGTTTTCGGTGACGTCAAACCCGTCAACCCAAACCTTAGTTGACATTAAACCTTCAAACCAACAGCCGCCTTTGTAGACTACGCCGACAACTGGCACTTGACTTTTAACTCGAAAAACATGTTTACCGTCATCAACGCCGACCACGCGAATCTCAGGTTTAATAGTCCTGAAAGGTTTAACAGTCAAAACGCAGCCTCACACACAAATAGTGAAGCCAAAACAATTTAACACTTTACAAAAAAGTTTGATAAAACATAGAAAAAGCTTAAGCTTTTAGGGCTTTTTCGAGTTCTCTGCTGAATTCTTCGTTGTCTGCAGCCGCCTTCTTAGCAGCAGCAATCAGGGTGTCTTGCGGATTTAAGTCTCCGTTCATTCTAATGTAAATGATTGGGCTTGAAGCTAAAGGGTGAGGAACATCATAACCTGCTAAATCAACGTTTTTTTCTTGTAAAATCTTTTTCTGAAGCAGATTACATATGCCGTGGTCTGCGCCTTGAATTTCAATTTTTAATTCGTTTCCGCTTTTCTTTAAAATGTTAATTTTCATTTCTCGTTTACCTCTTAGAGTGGTTCAGTGCCATAATCAATGGCGGTTTTACGTTTTTCAATGTTACCGCATTTGGGGCAACGCATTTCATAACGGTCAATATTCATCAGGTTGCTGCATCTGCCACAGAACCCGTACAGTACACCCAAGTTTTTATCTTGAGTTGTTAAATGGTAAATCTGGTTCTTTTCACTGATAACTTTTGCTCGAATGATGTCGCCTGGCTTGCAGACTTCATTCATCGAGTTAATGTAACGGTCAGAAACGTCGGAAATGTGAAGTATGCCACCGAAGACGCCGCTGATTTTTTTGTTGCCAACTCTAAAGATTCTAACCAGAACGTTGTCTGACTGGGCGTTACCAACTTGACCAATAACTGTTGTGCCAACTTTAGGTGTAACTCCCCCATTGATAACTGGGTAAACTGAGACACGCTTGTTAAGAAGATCCATAAGTGCGCGTCCAACAATTTTTGAGTAAATAACGCCGTCTTTCACGTACGTTCCAGCGTCAGGAATGAACTCTTCAATTACACCTAAGCGTTCGCCCGGCAAAACTAGATGGCCGCTTTTTTGTTCCGGTGGTTTTAGACTCATGACAGTTCTCTCTTTTAGTGTTGATTATAATAGCGAAATATAGATCGCGTCTTGCTAAGTAGCATATGCTAAGATTCTACCCTACGCAATAAACCTTTTGATTTAAATGAAAAAAAACCCGAACATAAAAAAAGCCTCAATAAAACGTTAATTCTCAATTACGTAAAGGTCAATAACAAAGTCATGGCGCTCTTTTGTGTGGAAATCAAACATTTTAGGAATAGTCATAAGCGTCGCATAAACCGCTTTAACTTTGCCGCCGTGCTGTTCAATGAACCGTTTCAAAAAAGTGTTTGGCTGCACCTCAAGCAAACCCGTCCCGGCTTTTAGCATGTTGATTAAGCGTTTGTCAACTTCAGGATGACTATGCAGCGAATAAACCATTTTGGCAGACTCTAAAGCTTTAACCAAGAAAGCGCGGTCTGCATTGCGGGTTTGAACGCCAAAAGGCGGATTCTGAAGCACCGTATCAAATCGGCCTTGGATTGCGGAGATATCGCCGTTTATCCACTCTGTATATGTGGTTAAATTGGTTTCTTTAGAGTTTTCAACGGCAACCCTAAGCGCCGACTTGTCAATGTCGATGCCCAAAACGTTTTCAGCGCCAAGAAACGCAGCGCCTAAACCCAGTCTGCCTGTGCCACAGCCCAAATCCATGACACGTTTTCCGATGATGTCGTTGTTTGTGTAGGCGGCAAGGTAAAGCATGGTTGCGGCTATGTGCTCGGAAGTCGTGTACTGTTCAAGAGTAGCTTTGGGTGCAGGGTTAACTTTTATCGTTGACAGGAACCGTTCAAGGTCTAGTTTTCGAATAAGCCTTTTTTGAGCATACTCTCCCATGAAGCTTCGCCGACTGCAACCATAAACTCGTTAACCGTTAATATGGGCTTCGCGAATTTGCCGGGAGCATCAAGGCTGATTCTGGGGCAAGCCGTGTTCACGTAAGCGTCAATGGTTGGAAATTCAAGAAGCGCCTCAGGCGTAACCTCTCGGATTGCCATTAGGTAAGCAGTTTTAGCCTGTTTTTCAATTAATTCTTTGACTTTTAGGGCTTCTTCAAGGCGTTTCTGGCCAGGTTTTAAACCGATGATTACGCCGAAGGTTTTAGCGTTTTTCGCCTGCTCGATGCATGCCCAATGCTGTTTGAGAAGTTTTTGAGCTTCCGCGCTTACGCTAAACGCTCGGTTATCATAGGGGTCAGCGACAAATGTTGGTTTAGAAGTGCTCAAAGCTATGCCAAGGGCATGAAAGATTCCGCCGCCGACAAACAGGTAAGCTTCCACCTCGTCAGCAATCGATTTAACGTTACTGTAATCGCAGCCGATTACTTGCCCAGCATACCCAACGTGCCCCGCTTCACCCACAATTACGGTTTTTCCTGACCGTACCAGGAACTCGCGTGTTTCGTTAAGAGTTTGAATGTGCTGAACAGAAGTTGCCAAGCCAATTTTTGAATAGTTACTGAGCAACGGCAAAGATTTCTGTAATGCTTCGTTAACGTTTGCTGAGGCTCTTGCTTCAACATAAATGGTTGGAACTGGCTCATGTTTTACAAGTTTTGAATGCCCAAAATGAACCACTAAATCTGCACCTATACTTGCCGCTTCATTAGTGGCGATGTCGCAAGCGCCATAGCATGGGTCAGCAGAAACGATAGCTAATGCACCTGTTTCTTGAACGATTTTTGCTAACCGAGTGGCTTCAGGTTTCAAGCCTTGAGGCATCTGGATTAAAACTTGTTTAGCACCAAGACGCAAGATTTCCTGTTTGATTCTTTCTTCTTCAAAATCAAAATTTTTCATTTTCTCAAGCCCTTAAAATAGTATTAAGCGAAAATAAACTAAAAAAGAGTATGGATTAAAGGGGTTTTTTACCATTCCCAATCGGGAACGGGTCTCTTTAACGGTTTACCAGCCTGGATAGCTGCCGTCTCTGCTAAACGTTCAAGAACAATTCTTTGCTCGATACCTGCAACGTTTCTTCTTGTAGCGGCGACTGCGTCATTGTTTACTGATATGCTGTCGATGCCAACGCGGACGAGGAACTCGCAGAAATCTGGCAAGTTGCTTGGTCCTTCACCGCAGATGCTTACTGTGCAACCGTTTTCGTGTGCAACTTGAATTAAGTGTGCAATTATGCGTTTTACTGCTGGGTCGCGTTCGTCAAAGTAGCCCATTTGACCTAAACGTTCTGAGTCACGGTCAATCATTAAGACGCCCTGTGTCATGTCGTTGCTGCCGATGCTGAAACCGTCGACAAGTTTGCTAAATTCGTCAGCCATAATTGCAATGCTTGGTGTTTCTGCCATGAACCAAATCTTAAAGTCGCGTGTACGTTCAAGGCCTTCTTGACGCATGATTTCAAGGACTTGTTTTGCTTCCCAGAGAGTTCTAACCATTGGGAGCATGACGTAAACGTTCTTTAAGCCCCATTCATTTCGGCATTTCTTGATTGCTTGGCATTCAAGTCGGAAGGCTTTTTCGTACCATTTGCTGATGTAGCGGCTGCATCCTCTCCAACCCAGCATCGGGTTTTCTTCAACGATTTCGTATTTGTCGCCGCCTTTAAGGTCTCGGTACTCGTTAGTTTTAAAGTCGCTAAATCTAACAACAACGATGCGAGGCTGAATTGCGCGGGCAACTGTTGCGACGCCTTCAGCGAATTTGTCAACAAGTTTTTGGTCTTGCCCGGTTTCAACCAGGTACAAGGGGTGCTCCTTAACGTAATCTGCAAAAATGAATTCTGTACGCATTAAACCGATGCCTTGGAACGGCAGATTCTTGTATTCCTCGATCTTGTCAGGGATAGCCAGGTTCATGTAGATTTTTGTGGCTGTTGTTGGAGCGGGAGCGTCAACTGTGTGAAGAACAGTGGATGTTGCTTCGGGGTCTTGTTTCATTTTGCCTTCGTAGATTATGCCGTTTCTTGAATCAACAGTGTACTCTTTACCTGTCTGTATAACTTGAGTTCCAGTTTCAGTACCGACAACACATGGAATGTTAAGTTCTCGACTTACGATTGCAGCGTGTGAAGTGATTCCGCCTTTGTCTGTTACAATCGCGCTTGCGATTTTCATGTAAGGAACAAAGTCAGGGTTTGTCATGTCTGTAACAAGGACATCGCCTTTCTGCATCAGTGAAGCTGCTTCGTCAGTGGTTAGGGCAACTCTAGCTACCCCAAAGCCGTAACCTCGTTTACCGGCACTGATTCCTTTTACTGCAACCTTCAGGGCTTCCTCAATTTTTCCTTTAGAATCATCTGGGGTTTCCATAGTTTTTGACCACACTGTTTCAGGGCGTGCTTGAACCAAGAAAATGTTGTTTGGGTAAGATAGGTCTTGGTCGATTGCCCATTCAATATCCATTGGTTTACCGTAATGTTTCTCGATTTTTCTGGCAAGTTCTGCAAGCGCCATTACTTCTTGGTCACTCACGCAAACTTCCTTTTGTTGCTCAGGTGGAACATCTAAGTGGACGGTTTTTCCTGTTTCTGGGTCACGAATGTACTTGATGGTTTTTCTTGCGATTCGGCGTTCCTTGATATCCATTGCTGTTTTGTCAATGACAAAATCGTCTGGGTTGACAGAGCCGGAAACCACTGATTCGCCAAGACCAAAGTTGCCTTCAATTACGATTTCATTGCGATTTCCAGTGACAGGGTTAATGGTGAACATTACGCCTGCAGCGCGGCTGTTAACCATTTTTTGCACGCCTACGCTGATGAAAACTTTGTCGTGTTCAAAGTTTTTTTCTGTTCGGTAAAAGATGGCTCTTGGAGTAAAAAGGCTTGACCAGCATTTGATTACTTTCTCGACTAGGTCATCTGGGCCTTTAACGTTAAGGTAAGTTTCTTGTTGACCTGCAAAGGAAGCGTCTGGTAGGTCTTCTGCTGTTGCGCTTGAACGAACAGCAACAAATGTGTCTTTAAGGTTAAAACGTTTGTTTAACTGTTTGTAAGCTTCACGTATTGCTTCCTCGATATCTTTAGGCATCGGAGTTTTTTCGATTAATTCACGGATACGTTTTGAAGCTACTTCATACTGTTTAGGGTCATTAGGGTCAGTAACGGTTTCCTTTATTACAGCATAAATTTTTTTGGAAATCTGGGTTTCTTCAATAAATTTTTCATACGAAAAAGCTGTAACGGCAAAACCGTTGGGAACCGGCAAACCGGCATGAATCATTTCACCAAGGCTGGCGTTCTTGCCGCCAACAATTGGAACGTCATTATTTCTTACATCATCAAACCATAAGACCAAAGCTTTGCTTGCTTCACTCAAGCGGTTTCAGTCTCCGTCGGGGCCTTGTCGGCGGCAGCTGGAGCTGGAGTTTTGGTCACTACGATTTTGCAGTGGATTGGAAGTTTTGCGCTGCCGCGTTTAAGTGACAATTTTGCGGTTTCAGCTGCTGCTGCTTTTACTCTTACGGTGATGAGTGGTTGGTCTACTTCAACTTTTGCTGCTGTGCCGATTGCTGTTCCAAAGGAACGTCTCATTCCTTGTTGGAGACGGTCAGCGTGGGCACCGAAGATCATTTTGTTTTCCCGAAGGATAATGTGTGGGTATGGATGAACAACCATAAGGTAATCGTTGATTAGTTTGTCCATTAAAACACGGTTTGTGGCTACACGTGCCGCTTCGAGAGCGCTATGGCGTATTTGGACTCTTTTTGTAGATAAGAGTTGTACTTCGAAGTCAAAGTCGGCTTTTGTGTCGCCCATGGTGAACTTTACGATTTTTGGTGGTGGAAAGCCTCGAGCGTATTCTTTTCTTGTGTATGCTCGATTCTTTACGTGCCTGTAATTTCTTGCGTGCATTTAGCGTCCCTTTTTAACGTAACACTTTCAGCCGTATTTAAACGATTTGCAATTTTATGTTAACATTTACATGAGTTTTCCGCTTATGCATTAACGGAGCGCTTTAAGCTTGAAAACAGTGTTTTATGTTAATGTACTTAAATAGTTATGTTGACTTGTAGGTTTTTAATGTTTACTTTACTGTTCATTTCAGGAAAGAACTGGCAACTTTCCCTAGCAGAGCTTACAGCCTACCTACAAGCCAAGCAAATAAGCTTTGAAATACAGCATTTCACAAAACAATTCTTCACAATCCAAACACAGCAAACCCTAAACCCAAAAGTCATCGACGATTTAGGCGGCACAATCAAAATTGGTCAAGCTATGCTCACACTTCCCAGCCAGCAAGTAAAAGACGCTTACATACAGCACAATAAGCAAACAGAAAAACAAGTAGCCGAAGCTTTAAACAAAAGCGGCATTGTTGACCAAATGGCCAAGCAAGTTGAGGGCAAAGTGTTTTTTGGCGTGAGTGTTTACTTTGAAGAAGAACATTCAAAGTCACGCGCTGGCGAAATTCAGCGCCTACTTGGAAGCGCAATTAAAGACGAGTTGGCTGGATACGGCAGAAAAGCCCGTTTCATGGGTTTTGCTGATAAGTCACAAGGGCAACTTAGCCATGTGGAAGTCCTAAAAAAAGGGCTTGTGGGAACTAAATCAGAAGTTCTCCTGTGTATCGGTAAAGAAACCACTTGGATAGCCACAACCATCGCCGTTCATAATCCGTTTGAATTTCAGAAACGTGACATCTACAAACCAAGACAAAGAAAAATCTTTGGCATGCCGCCACGCCTCGCTAAAATAATGATTAACCTCTCAGGCTGCACGGAGGGCAAAACGTTGCTTGATGCTTTCTGCGGGGTAGGCACGGTTTTGCAGGAAGCGCTGCTGATTAAAGCCCACGTTGTTGGCACAGACATTAATGCGTGGTGCATTAAAGCATCAGAAGACAATTTGGAATGGTTAACACAGGAATACGAGCTTCAAAATGTGGATTACCGTGTGGTCCAAAGTGACGTTAACGTGTTGTCACGAAAGATTGGCAGAGAAACCATTGACTGTATCGTTTCAGAACCAGATTTAGGTCCAGCCTTGCGTCAGGTTCCCACGACTCCTTACGCGCATAAGGTGATTGATAAGTTGACGCCGTTGTTTTTTGGGTTTGTTGAAGAAGCATATAAAGTGTTAAAGCCAGATGGCAAACTGGTTTTGGTGACACCATACATTGTGGCTCGTTCAGGACAGGTGGTTACGATGCCGATTGCCGAAAAAGCTGAAAGCGCTGGTTTTGTGCAAGTTAAACCGTTTAGCCAAGAAGCCTTCGCTAAAACTGCAGTCAACATGGAAGCTTTAACTGGGTTGGAGTCGCTTGTGGAAGCTGACCAAAGACATTTGATTGGCAGGGAAATTCACATTTTCCGCAAGTAATCGTTAATATTATATGTTGGTTTTAGCGTTTGTTTCTAAAGCAAACTGGGCAGTGTAAACCATTGAGTATCGAAAAAATTAACACAAGACCCGATTGGGACCGCTACTTCCTTGACCTCTGCGAAGCAGTTTCTAAACGTGCAACCTGCGACCGGGGAAAATGCGGAGCCGTTATTGTTAAAGATAAGCGCATAATGACTACAGGCTATGTTGGTGCACCCGCAGGTTTGCCGCATTGCGACGAAGTGGGACATGACATGCGCAAAGTTTTCAACGGCGACGGAACTATCACACAGCACTGCGTTCGCACCTTGCATGCGGAACAGAACGCGATTATCCAAGCCGCACGTTTTGGAATCCCACTTGAAGGCGCAACGTTGTACTGCAAAATGACGCCATGCCGTGTGTGTGCCATGATGATTATTAACGCGGGCATTAAACGGGTGGTCTGCGAGAAACGTTACCACGCCGACGCTGACACGATTGAGTATTTCAAGCAGGCCGGTATCGAGTTAACGATAATGAATAACGAGTTTGAACAGTACAAAAACCAATAACAACTGCTTTTCAACATGTTAATGTCTCGTTTTTCAGCCAATAGCACCTACCCCCCTTAGTGTTTCAGTCTACCTCCTATAGGTTTTTGCATATAGTTTCTATTTGGAGACTAATAGGTTGGTAAAAGTAAGAAAAGAAACGATTTACCGTTTGGTTATGGCTACAATCCATTTCACGTTATCAAACCCATACTTGCCAATCAACGGGTCGATAAAGTTGGGAGCCAAACTATCCTCAATCTCTGAAAGCACCACCGTATCGCCGATACGGTAAACTATCCCAACCACGGGCAAGTCCTTGAGCGGCGCGTATTTGGCTTTGATTTCCCAGTAACCCGGCTCATCTCGGCCAGCCTCCAAAATCCAAGAATACTTGTCTTCAGGATGCTCGCCTTGCATAAAATTGAAGGCACAAACCGTTTCGCCCACAGCTTTTGGGTCATCTTGTGTTTTAACGTAAAACCATAAAGTCATAAAAACCACTATAAAATACTTAACGACCACTTACTTTTAACAGTTATTTAATTCACCGCTTGAGCTTCGATTAGGTGAATGGTTTCAAAGAAGGGCAGTTTACTTTCAGCCTTAACAGACGCCCTAAAACCGTATTCTTTGAACTTTTGAATCGTTAATTCCAACCCTGTTAAGCTGGACTGCAACAACAAAACTCTGCCCAAAGGTTTCAGGTGAGCAACTGCTTGAGGAATAAAACGGTCAACAACATCGCGTCCAGTGGCGCCGCCAGCCCAGGCACGGCCAATCCAGGTTTCAACCTCATGCGGCTCCGACGGAAGGTATGGAGCGTTAAACAGTATCACATCAAACTGGGCATCAGTGTTTAAGGCAGACAACAAGTCCCCCCGCAAAAACCCCATCTTACCCCGCAAACCGTTCAGAAAAGCGTTATGTTTAGCGCAACTTATCGCGTATGGATTAATGTCAACGGCTAACACACTTTCTGCTTTTTCCGCAGCTACTATGCCCAAAATTCCGCAGCCCGTGCCCAAATCCAGCACCTTATCACCCAAGTGGACGTCAATGTTTTCGGCAAACAAAAACGAGTCCTCTGAGGGCTCAAAAACGTCCTCGGTTATGTCAAACCTTAGGTCTTGGAACCATGAGCGTTTAATTGGTGAATTCATTGGCGAGGGCTCCAAAGTTTTCGGGTGTTAGTTCTCGGGGACGTATTTCACGGTAAGGAATAGTTTTGATGATTTTTTGGTAATCCTGTTTGCTCATTTTCAGCGTGTTCTTGATGAAAGGTTCAAGGGCGTTGGCGAGTTTTTTGTTGCGTTCAGTGAATAACCATTTGACCATTTTGCCGAAAAAGGCTTCATCCTTAACAGTAAACGGCGGCTCATGCCAAGGTTTTATGCGCATGATTACTGAGTCAACTTCGGGTTGCGGATAAAACATGTCTTTGGGTACAAGATCTAAGAGATCAACTTGTGCTTTCTGGTAAACAGTGACTGTTAACCAGCTGTAGTCTTCGGTGCCGACTTTAGCGGTTAAGCGGTCCGCGAATTCTTTTTGCACAATCAGCACGGCACAATCAACATGGCGCTCCAGCAGAAACAGCACAAGCTTGGATGACAAATAGTAGGGTGGGGCAGCAATAGCCTTGTTAAACTGGGGCAGTTCCGCTTTCAAAACGTCGCCTTCAACAACCTTAACGTTGCCGTAGCCGCTTGTTTGTTGACGCAAAACTTCTGCGATTTTCAGGTCTTTTTCAACCGCTACAACGCCTTGGCATTTGTCTGAAAGAAAACGGGCTAAAAAACCAAAACCTGCACCTGCATCCAACACCACATCGTTTGGGGCAAGTTCAGCGTAAGCTACAAGTTTGGAGTAAACTGTGGGCTCAACCATAAAGTTTTGCCCAAGAAGCTTGTTTGGGTTAATCTGAAAAGTTTGCAGTAGCTGCCGGGTTTGTTCAATGCTCATCTTATTTACTGTGCCCTTGTGAATAGGCGATATTTGCTGTCGCCTTCAAGCTCCTCCATAACCCGTTTAGTTATGAGTTTTGCGGGGCTTGGCAGCTCTGTGCGTTTTTGTATGTCTTCAAAGCTTTCAAAGGGTTTACGTGTGCGTTCATTGATAACTTGCCACATGTATTTTTTGCCGATTCCCGGAACCAACTCAAGGGCATGCATGCGAGGCGTGATGGCGCGTGCAGTGTTAAAGAAGTTAACGAACCATTGTTCACGGTTAGTAACTACTTTGCTTATGACTGTTGATAGTTCGGCTTTGGCCGAGGCGGTTAACTCTTCATAACCGATTCTACCAATAATGTAGGTAACTTCTTCCCGTGAATCTTTACCAACGTAAACTCGGTCGCCTGGCTTAAGCATTAAACCTTCTTTAACTAAT
The DNA here is from genome assembly GCA_042296865.1 of Bathyarchaeia archaeon. Lineage (GTDB taxonomy): Archaea > Thermoproteota > Bathyarchaeia > Bathyarchaeales > Bathycorpusculaceae > Bathycorpusculum. The sequence goes on from CP170178.1 coordinate 2,127,549, forward strand.
GCTTCAAGTACAGTGAAGAATTCTTCGCCGACACATTGAATAAGAGCACCCGCTCTGTAACCAGCTCTTCCAGTTGGACGAACCCCAGGCTTACCGTGCGGCAGAAAATCTAACACGTAAGCGTATTCCTCGTATCGCTTCTCCATAATATTCACTATACCCTCAAGTGTAATAACATTCAATGCTTAAAAATACTTACTCGCTTGCACTACTTGAGGGTTCTGCTTTCGTTAAGTATTGAAACTATTTTTTCAAGTTTTTGAGCTTCAATAATTTTGCGTCCACCAGCAAGAAAGACACGCAATTCATCCACAGTTTCAGGCATGCAGTTAATGATTTGAACAGCTTCAACCTCGTCAAGCTCGTACTCTTTAACAAGCATAGCTATTAACTCTTCAGCTTTGGCTGGGTCAACTTTGGCGAATTTGCTAACGTAGTCGAGCGTGCGTCGTTGGAATTGGTCGAGGTTTTCCTCGCCGATTGATTCCATAACCTTTTTCACTTGCGGCAAAGTAAGCCGGGTTTCACTTAGTTCTCTTTGGGCCATTTTTCTCAGTTCCCAGTATATGGCTCTAAATGTTCACAGCGAACAATAATTGTTTTAACCGCTTCGCCTTGTGGAACGTTAACAACGTATCCTCGTCCACGTTTTTCCTGAATAACTCCGATTTTACCGTGGAACCGTTTGTGAGGCATACTTTTTTGAACGCTGGAGTTCATTTTTATGATTACTTCTGAGCCAAGCTCGTACTCATGGAGTAGCTTGCTAATTTGTGGTTTTCCTCTTTCGCGTTGTGGTTTGCGTAGCAAACTGCGAGTTCCAGAGTAGTATCCTTTTGAACCTCTCATTGTATTTTCACCTTTTTAATTATCGTCCATTATGACGTTGAGCACGTCAAGCTTAAGCGTTTTTGCTTTGTTACCAAGCAAATCTGAAACGTTTGGAACGGTTCTACCTTCATCACCAGACACTAACTCTTTCACGTAGAGTCCGCCTTGGCAACGAATTTCCATGATAGCCGTCTTAAGCGACACCTTCTTAACTTTAACCTTATATATGTACCTTTCTCGAATTAAATCCGCCCTTCGATGCAAAACGCGCAGAGGCGTTTGCTGTTTAACGGTAATTGCTGTAAGTTTTTCTTCAATTAAGCGCAAATCCTCATCTGACACTTCATTTTCAAATTCAGCCAGCAACCGGTACTCCTTAACGGCGCGTTCACCCTTCTTAAGACGTCGAACTTTATCTTTGGTTGTAAAGTGAAGCTCAGAAACTTGAACCTTGTCCACGGCGCCAGCGTTAATTTCCTCTTCTATAGCTTTTAAGTCAATGAAACGTTTTTTTGGTTTAGAAATCTCAACAATAAACGGTCGACCCGTACCAAGCATGCGCGCATCAATGTCTTCACGTCCAGAAGCATGGAAAAACGATTCTACACCCTGAGAAGCCTCCAAAACGGGTTTGGACGTTAGCATCTCAACAGATTCTGGGTAAAGTTTGCCTGTTCCACCGCATTTCTCACAGCCTCTACCACGGCAATTGGAACAGAACCATTCTGACTGTGGAATAGTGCGAACAAGTTTACGGTACCTGCCGCCGATAAACAAGGGGTTAACTTGAAGCCTAACTTTACCCAAGAAAGGGTTGATTACCACGGCGATGTCAGGAATCAAATATTCCGGTTCTTTGCCTGTACGTGCACCTAAAGCTTTACCAAAAAGCCTGCCGAATTCATGCTTCATACTTTCAGCGGTACCAATATTAAATGAGGCTTTGAATTCGTCTTCCCGTTCCTCGATTTTTGAGGGCAATTCAATGCCTACAAGGTAAGTGCTAAACTCGTAACCCTCAAGCATGAAGAGGGCTTTCTGAAGCAACTCTTCGATTTGACCAAATTTGCCTTCGCAAAGAAAGCAAGTCTCGGGCTGCGGGTTAGGTTCCTGTTTTAGGTGCTTTAGAGTTTCATGAGCAGTTTTACAAAAACCGTTAGAAGCCAAAATCTGAAGCTTAGCTAAGCCTTGGTCAGGAGTTTCTTTTGCCAAATCGTTAGCTTGCATGGTCAAAGCCACTTTTAATGAGGAGCCTCGAATATTGTTTTCCATGCTGTAGCCTAAAGCCGCAAACTGGCGTCCCAGGCAATGGTCACATAGGGGGTATTTGCTAAGAAGTTCAAACGCTTTTTGCTGTACATCCATTAGTTTATGCCTACTTGAAGTTTGGTGGAATGCCGCCCATTCCCATGCCGCCTTTTCCGCCTAGACCGAAGGGCAGCTTCTTTTTACGCTTAAACATCTTTAACATTTTACGCATCATAAAGTACTGTTTAAGCAGTTCTTTAACGTCTTTTTCGGTGGTTCCTGAGCCATGGGCGATACGTTTTGCACGTGAAGAGTTAAGCAGTTTAGGATTTTCTTTTTCTTCAGGAGTCATTGATTGAATGATTACGCGCCATTTGTCAAGGCGGCCTTCGGCTTGGTTTAACATGTCGTCTGGTACGTCATAGGACATGCCTGGCAACATTTTTAGAACTTTGCCGAAGGGTCCCATGTTTTTGACGGCGCTAAACTGTTCATACATGTCAGTTAAGGTGAATTTGCCGCTGAGAATTTCTTTTGCTTTCTTCTGTGGAACCTTGACTTCGGCGTCATGCACCTTTTCCAGCAGTGTTTCCAAGTCACCCATACCTAACAAGCGTCCAACAAAACGCGACGGCACAAACGATTCTATGTCTTCAATTTTTTCGCCTGTACCAATAAATTTGATTGGTGCACCAGTTGCGGCTACAGCAGAAAGGGCGCCGCCTCCACGTGAGGAACCATCAAGCTTGGTAACAATGATGGCGCCAATCGGTGTTGCTTCATGGAAGCTTTTTGCTTGAATAAGCGCCTGTTGACCGATAGTGCCGTCGATAACCATTATAACCTCGTCTGGGTGAAGGTGTTTTTCGAGGTCTTTCATTTCTTTGATTAAATCTTTTTCTTCCTTGTGACGACCGGCAGTGTCTACAATGATTAAGTCTTTGTCAGGGAAAGCTTTGAGACCTTCACGGACAACTTTTATTGGGTCGTTGGCTTTTACGTCGCCGAAAACAGGAATGTTTATTCTGTTACCAAGTTGCAGAAGCTGGGCGTAGGCGCCTGGACGGAAAGTGTCAGCCGCTATTAAGCCGGGTTTGAAGCCGCGTTTTTGGAAATAACGGGCCAGCTTAGCGGCGTGGGTGGTTTTGCCTGACCCTTGAATACCAACAAGCATGATAATTTTCTTTTTTCCCGGCTCAACTTTTAATGGAACTGGCTTGTCACCGACGAACCTTGTTAATTCTTCATAAACGACTTTTATTACGTGTTCACGGCGTGAGATGCCGGGAGGCACGTTTTCTTTTAGTGAACGTTCTTCTATGCGCTTAGAGATTTCCAGCACTAACTGTACGTTAACGTCTGACTGAAGCAACGCCCGTTGAATATCACGCACGAGTTCTTTTACTGCTGCTTCGTCGACTACGCCTGCTTTGAAGAGTTTTTTTATTGCTCCTGTTAGCGATGAACCTAAACGGTCAAGTGCCATCCTTACTCACTTCTGCGTTAATCATTCACATTCGCCTTTAAATAAATATTACAGCATAAAAACATATACAATACAGGTAAAAGATTAGGAAAGAAAGTGTTTGTGTTCTGAAGGGAATAAGAAAAATTTAGCTTACAGGTTTAACCGTAAATGTCCAACCTTCATAGTAACTTTGTGCATATTCAAGCATTGCTTGCTCAGTTTTTGCCAAGTCTCCCTCAGTAGCGCCTGCATCATCAAAATACCAATCATAAGTAGTTTTCATACTTCCAATAACTACACCATGCAATCCTTCCTCTATCCATTCAAGCTTATCATCAAAAATGCCTGCATAGTGGCTGGGGTCGGGGTAATTTATGGCACCTGAACCTAAAAAGTAAATTTCGTTTTCAACCCAATTAGATTTTTCTAATGTGGCCCAAGATTTAAGGCCCCATTCTCTAAATTCTGCTGTGCCACCCCACATTTTTTGGGTTGGCTGGGTATTCCCGTTAAAATGAGGAGTTATTTCATAGTACCTCACATAGGGGGCTTGATTTTTGTCCCAAGTTATCTCTGCATTGACATGAAAGTTAGTTTCATAAATTTTGCCAGAGTCATTCCAGTAGGATTCATAACTTGTTATTGTTGGCGTTACAGTAAATGTGTAGATTGCGGAATTATTTTGCGTTGGCGAGGGCGAAGGAGTTGATGAAACAGTTGCACTTGGACTATTACTTGGCTGCGGTGTTGAAAGATTAGGGTCAACCGGAGAAGTTAACGCCAAATTTGCCACATATACAGAAGCAATTATAGCGGCGGCTAATGTTGCGATTACTGCTAACTTGACTGAATTGCTTATCATTTCATATCGCTAAAAAGGGGTTAAGTGTTTAAGTATAAAAGTTTTGAGGAAATAGCTGCCGCAAGTTTGAAGCCTCAGTTCCCCAATAATATTATTCTTCACAATTCAGACGGCTCTTCATGCATCATTGGCTTCAACCCAAAAGAGGCATCAGGCATACAAATAAACCTAATCCGAAAAGTAGAACTTATTACAGGTAAGACTATGTAACAAAAAGTTAGGCTAAAGATAGTTGGAAAATAGTTTGGTTAAGGCAGAATTACTTAACTCGGTTAATTTTGATTTTACCCAAAATTTTAGAGTACTCGATCTCTGCGCCGGCAACTAATTTATCTTTCAAATCTTCTTCACTTGGAAATGGAGCGTCAACATACTCGTATGTTTCCAAATCCATAATTTGTACACCGGTTGGGTTTACTGAGAAAACTTGTCCTGCACGTTTGTCTATAATTGGAATTTCAGCACTTGCATCAACTGGTTTAACATATTGTCTTTTTTGGTTATCAAAAATGCCTATAGCGACGATTCTTGCTTTTGCAGCGCCGTGTTTTCCAGGTTTAGATTTTGCTATATCGACAATGCGGCAGGGTTCTCCATCAATCATCATGTAACCGCCGACACGTAATTCTCCTACATCAACTGGTCTGCTCATTCTCTCACCACAGTTTCTTTTCTATTAATGCAAAAAGTTGAACAACACCCATATATAGATTAAGGTGACGGTATTAACCCTGAACGGTGACATTGTGTTCAAAAGCGCTGGACTAGTTGCTCGTTACGATAAAGAGAACGCTCTAAAAATGACAGAAGAGCTAGCGCTTTACCTAAAAAGCAAAGGCATCAAAGTTTTCATTGAAGACACTCTAGTTGACAAGATAAGAACTGAAGCAGAAGCTGTTCCGCTTGACAAAATGAAAACAGATTTCATAATTACCATCGGCGGAGACGGCACAATCCTACGCACATGCCTAAACAGTCCAAAACCAGAACCCCCGATCTTAAGCATAAACATGGGTGCCAGAGGTTTCTTAACTGAAGTTGAACCTGAAAAAGCGTTTGAAGCAATTGATAGAATCCTCAACGGCGACTTTAGAATTGAAAAATGCAGCAAACTTTCAGCCAAAATCGGCGACATAACCTTACCCGACGCATTAAATGATGTAGTAATCTCAGCTGGTGAACCCTCAAAAATTCTTTACACAGAAATATGCAAGGACGGAAAACCAATCCTGAAATGTCAAGCTGATGGCATGATTTTAGCAACTCAAACAGGGTCCACGGGGTATTCGCTTTCCGCGGGTGGCCCAGTGCTTGACAAAGGGTTAGATGGGATTTTGATTACGCCCATTTGTGCACTTACAGTGTTTAGATCTCTTGTTTTTCCAGCAGAATCAGAAATCACCTTAAACGTCATCAGACCAAAACAGATGCTGGTTATGATTGACGGTAACTATCACCACATGGAAAGCGAAAAAGAATTAACCATCAAAATTACTAAGTCAAAGAATGTTTCAAGCTTTATTAGGTTTGAAAACGACTTCTATGACCGTTTAAGCTGCAGGTTACTATTCCAAGGGTCGAGATGATAAAAAATCCAGACACACAAGTCATCTATGAAAAAAATTGTTGTATTAGATACTTCCGCGTTTTTAGCGGGATTTGACCCCTTCTCTTTGGGGGAGGATCAAGTGACTGTGCCAAAAGTCGGCGAAGAAATAAGAAGCAACTCGATGGCTTGGGTGCGTTTTAACACTGCTGTTGAAAACGGCAAAGTAAAAATTAAAACTCCCAACGAAGAATTCTCAAACAAGATAAAAGCTTCTGCAAGCAAAGTAGGCGATTCATATTTGCTCTCGGAAACTGACATACAGCTTCTGGCGTTAGCCTTAGAACTTAAAATCCAAGGCGAACACCCAGAAATAATGACTGATGATTATTCAATTCAAAATGTTGCCAAACAAAACGGCATCGCTTTTTATGCACTTGCAACTTCAGGGATTAAACGTCTTCTAGAATGGATACGTTACTGCCCCGCCTGCCACCGAGAATACCCAGTAAACAGCACGTTTAGCGCTTGTCAAGTCTGCGGAACAGAACTTAAAAGAAAACCCAAAAAAACAGCAAGAAAAGCAAAAGCATAGATTGTTTAAAGCAGGGCTAAAAGCAGAATCAAAAGTAAACCTTCCGTGAGAAAGACTGGAACAACGACTCGTTTTGCTTTTACAAGCGCTTTGTCGACAAGAAGTGAAAGAGAACCTATACGTGACCCACCTATAACTCGGACTTGCGGCACAACAAGGTGTTTGCAGCCTGCCCGGGCTGGTTCCAAGTTGGCGGCGGCAGTTTTTGCGGCGTCAATCATATGGTTGATTAGGACTTCGTTGTTCATGACTTCGCCTACTGGATGGTAACCACGTCTACCAGTGACCAGTGCGCTGACGGCGTGAGTATCAGTGGTGAAAACTTCGCTTGCCTCAAAACCCGCCGCTGTTATAGCTGGAAGGATTTTTTCTCGCAAACCAGAAGTCATGTTGTTACCATCGATAACTATGTATGCGGTTTTTTGGTTTTCCACTTGAACAATTATGGCTGTGATGCCACCGGTTCCCATGCCTTCTTTAAGCGTGAAGTCTTTAGGATAAACTGTTGCGGAGCCAACTTTGAAAGGCTTCTTTGGCAGTTCAGATGCTTTTTTAAGGCATTTGAAAGCTGCAGCTTCAAACTCAGCTAAATGCTCAACAGTGTCGATTACATCATTTAAGCTGTTGTGACAGTTTACCACGATTGTGCAGTTTAACCCGTACTTTTTAGCTTCCTCTTGGACTGCTTGCCCCAGTTCTTGAGGCAAATCTTCAGTTGTTTTAGGAGAAAGCGTGAACGAAAGGAAAGCGGTGTCGCCGAAGATTTGGCATGAAGCAGTAGCATACCCTTCGGAAACTTGAACAAACGTGGTTGCCAAGGAATCTTTTGCTTCATATTTAGCTTCATCAATAATCTGGTTGATAACTTTGAAGTTTTGTTCTTGAGAAGCCAAGTCAAGTTCATGACCCAAAATTCCAAGTGGCGTACAAGTTTGACATCCGTAAGCTTCTTCAAAATGCTTCTTAAGAAGGGAAGGTAAAAGGCTGCTGCCTATGTTTTTGAAAGGCCCCGGATGAACCAGAGGCACAATTATGGCAGCTTTAGGTTTAGAGGCATCAAACCGCAACATTGTAACGTCAATATCTTCATTTTCACCCATCTTTTCCAAATAGGCTTCAAGGGGTGCATTTGCGGCGACGACCCAGTTAAGCATGAAAGCTTTAAACAATGGTAAAGCGGGCATGCCGTTAAGCTGGGTGCCGATTTTGTCGAGAGAGTTTAAAAAAATGTAGACTGCGGTGTAAGCGATTACTGGTGTAACTATAAGGTAAGGTAAAGTTTGCATCAATCCGTTGCCTGTTATGCTTGACCAGAAACCAATGAAGGCACCAACGCAGAGATATGGCCAAAGCAACGCAGAAAAGAGTCGCCGAGCAGCACTTGCAGAGGAAGTGGCTATTAAGACGATTAAACGCAGTGTTAAAACGGCGCCAAAACCCAACAGTGATAACTTAAACCACCAAGTTGTGTCAAACGCAAGTCCGAGCAGGACGCCTAAGATTAGGAAGAATAACCAGAATATCCAGCAGAAAAGTGACATTGCGACGGTTCTGCGCAGGATGTAGATGGGGTCTTTTAAGATTATTTTGCTCATTACTGCGTCAACAGTAATTGTTATAATAAACAGAGTTAAACCGAGGATTAAGCTGCTTATTAGTCCCTGTGTTGTGGGAAATAAAGCGTAAGTTGTTAACCCGATTATGCCTATGCAAATTGCGGCTACAGTTAGAACTGCCCGTTTGTAGGGTGGCAGAAAGAACATGGATGAGTAATGTTTCAATGCGCCATCCATTGAATCGCTTAAGGTATTGTCAGTATTGCTGTTCGCCATGTTCAAGCATCTCAGGTTTGGTTTTCTATTGAAACTTGTTGGAGTTATTAAAATGTAGCTTAAGTTAAGGGGTAAATTATTTGACAATAAATACAAAAAAGCTTAGTTTCAGATTAGCAAGTAAACAATTTTTAGACAGAAAAACGGCAAAACTCATGAACCTTTTGAACCTAAAAACTTTACATCCACCATGCACGGAACCGTTTTAGAGGGGATAACTGTTTTATCCCCAAAACGACAATTAAGTTAATTCTGCAAAGCCTATGCCAGCGCAAGATTTGCCACCGTCCATATTTCAAATGCTTGAAAGAAACGTTGGCAAGAAAGTAAGAGTAATAATGGATCCAGCCTACGGTTTTGAGGGCACCCTAGAAGCTGTCACTCAGCAACCCGCAGGTATATGGTTGTCAGGAGTAGACTCAATAGTTTTACGTTCAACCCTTGCACAGCCGATTCCGCAAGTGGCAAGCAGAGAAGAAACAGGCGACTTGTATCTGCACCTTAACTCGATTCAAAGAATAGAAGTACTACACGAAACGCCAAATAGACAAAGATAAAAGGAAAAAGAAAATTTTTTAGATAGTTTTAAACTGGAAAGAAAACTTTAGCCAGTACTGAAACGACAATTAAAGTAACAGAAATAATAACTAAGAGTTCAGGTCTAACTTTGATGCCTTCGGTTTCTTCCTCAAAAAACCTAAGTAAACCTGCACTTGCAGCCGGCATTGGACCTGCATCTTTTCGTTTTCGACTCATTAACATCCACTCTAATATTTGATTAAGTGAATATTGATAATTTCTTGTAGATTATTAATGTTGCGTAAAAACACCGCAGTTTAGCCTTAATGTTTTTTAAAACATGTAAACCAATACCTTACCGGGTGGCACAGTTGAGAATTTGCGAATTTCAAGAAATGATGAAGCACCTATACATTAAAAGCGATAACAAACGCGGAGTAGAGGCAACCTTCAAATGGCTCAGCGACGAACTGGAGGAACTCAAAGAAGCACTAAACAGCAATGACAAATCGGCTTTAGAAAAAGAGTTCGCTGACGTCTTAGCGTGGCTTGCCTCTTTAGCAAACATAACTGATGTAAACCTTGAAAAGGCTGCCTTAGAAAAGTACAATCATAAATGCCCCAAATGCCAACAGTCACCATGCACATGCAAATTTATCAAAATTAAGCCAAACGTGTCTGCCCAACCCCAGTAGGCAACCAAACATATCTTCTGCCACCCTTACGTTCAACGATGCCTTCACGGCACAGCAGCCGCAGATGATGCATCACAACAGGATAGGACTGACGTGTTTTGTTTGCCAATTCGCTGGCGCTGGAGTATTGCGTATCAAGCAGAACTAAAATTTTTGTTCTTGCCCTAAGCCCGCAACGCACATTACGAACGTTTTTTAGGTAAGCATTTGGATGAAATGCGCCAGTGATGCCCTTTTCCCTCACCAACAGTAATGTGCAGGTTTATTTGTAAAGCTTTAGTTATTCAAAATCAAAAAGCGTCGACTGCTTAGCCTTCTTGTTATCAAACATTAACGAAATTTCTTCTTTAATCAAAGTCAACCGTTGAGTGTAATACTTGGGCAATCCATACTTATCCACTAAGTGTTGAGCAACAGCCAAGTACTTTTCAATGTTACCACGGTAAACCGTGAGTGTCAAGTTTCCACCGCAGAAAGAGCATTTTCCAGTCAAAGGCAACCGACGATACTTTTTGTTACAGTTTTTACAGCGGAAGGATTGGGTCGAAAAAGCACGCAAGTTTCCAGCAATATCACGCATAAAATGAGTGTTAATGACTTTTAGTGCGACCCGTTTAGCGTCAACAGCTTCTATCTGTTCACCAAGACTTAACTGCATGTTGAGCTTGTCAATCATTGATTTGAATTCTTTATAGCTGCTTTGCGCGTTGCCCAAGTTTATGTTTGTAGTTGGCACAGTGAACATAAAACCTTCAAACTGTGCTTCAGTACCAAGCCGGTGACTAATTGTATCCATAATAGAGCTTATCGGTCTAGCTTCAATTTTCTCCCAAGACCGTTGATAAAACTCTAAAGGATAAGTTGCGCTAACATCAAAATCGTGAGCTTGCCTTTGCACTTCTTTAGTGTTAACAAAAGGAATCATAAGCATAGGAGCATCCATGATTCCGCCGATTTGAGCAGGCAAGTAACGTTTTGAAAAGTTAATCAACGTATCCAAAGCCAACATAATGGCATCTTCATCACCGTCACAGTCACGACGTTTAGCTGAATGCCAAACCGGGTGAGCATAAATCAAGTTACGGTCAGTGTAACCGATTACTCGTCCAAGAATGCAGGCGCACGTGTGAGGAGCTAAACCAAAAATCAGTTGCCCAACAAGATCTTCAGTCTTTTTGACATTGTAGAAACGCGGCATCTTATATACGCGTTCAAGCAGGTTGTCGATGAAATCGGCTATTTGAATGAAATATTCGCCTGCCTTCCAAGGAATAACCACGTCTTGAATTTTAAGCTCCAAGACTTGGTTGGGGTCAGTTAATTCTTTGCCGTAAACGTCATAACCGTAACCCAGCAAACGCATCTTCTCAACTGAAACACCAACCTCAGCCGGTGTAATGTGTGTTAAAGGCGCGTTGGTGCCGTCAAACCTGATAGTGCCATCTTTGTAAGTGGATACGCCAAACTTGGCCCGCAAAATGCCCTTCTCAAGAATTTCAGGCATTTTATCCTCATTTGTCAACCCTTTAACGCCACGCAGCATCTTAGGAGCAGAAACACCTAAAGAAACACAAGCAGAATCCAACATTTCCTTAAAGTTAACAGGCTGCCTAGAATACAACACAGACTTTGTCTTGCATGTGCCACAGTAATTGTCTTTTAAGGCACGACCGCAACGAGGACAAGTGTTCTCCGCAACGGTATCACAGCCGCAGGCAGGGCATTGAACCTTTAACGTGTAAGTCTTGCATTGGGGACATTTGCGTTTAGCTATTTCAACAAACACAGGTCCTTTTTTAGATGCCTCAACAAAATCTCTATGCACACCTCCAGCTAACCCTACGGGGTAAAGAACATGAACAAGGGGCCTCATTTCACGGTGTTTAGCTTTTTCAGGACGCCCCATGCGTCCACCCACATAACTGGGAGCTTTATCCTTGACCTTCACACCACTAAGCAAGCATAACAAATCCAAAACGGAGGCAGCCTCAAAAGAAGCCGTTAACCGAGCAGTTCCATAACCTAGCGTAAAAGCAAAAACAGCGGCATCCTCACCCTCAATCACAACTGTCTCTTCAATTATTCGGTGAGGCAACAAAATTTTCCTCAACAACTTGACAATGTCATCGCTGGCGGTTCCTTTGATTAAGCATGCGGATCCATCATTTAACTGGACGTCACAAGTGGCTAACCAGTTTTTGAGACAGTCAACTTCTTGAACCGTAGTGAGACTGGTCCAAAACAGTGTACAATTCGGAGCTAGCGGTACATCTAAATTCTTGCAAAGGTTTACTGCTTCTTTGACAGTGGGCTTGTTCTTGAATGGATCAGCAAAAAAAGCGTCCAACCTCTCCAGGGGCAGGAAACAAGCTGCAGCTGCATTTTTGTTGTCACCGCAGAATTTTGTTATAACGGCGTTTTTTAGGTCTTTAACCCACCATTCCTCAACATAGCCAGAAGGCAGGAGGGCTTTGTTGCAGTATAGGAAGTCGCCAAAATCAATCAACATATCCCCCAGGAAGAGAATCTTTTGAATCTTACCCTTAACTTCGGGAAAGCTTTCAAGCGACACCCGCACAACAGAGTTATCTTTAAGCAAAACTACGGGTTCTTCGAGACTATCAACAGGCATGGTGACGCCGCCCTTGCCGGGCAATTCCAAACGCATCTGTGTACCCGCCGCTAGAAATCCTTCAACCACAAGCATAGTAGCCGGGTTAATACCGACAGCAGAAAGCCCAGTGTTGCGTGACCGCCCATACCTAAGCCGAAAACCACCACGAGTAGATGGGAAAGCAAAGATGGGTCTACCCGCGATTACATCATCCATAAAGCCGCCTGATTTTTTCTCAGACTTTTTCTTGAAATTCTTCAGCCAATCCCACCCTTGAAATCCAAGCTTGTCAATGATCACGAAGACTTTTTGTGCACGACCCACAATGCCGTCGTTGATAACTCTTAGGGCGCCGCCTCTGACGCGGTTGGTTTCTACACGTTCAAGGTTACGATAGGAGGATACTTCGACTGGGTCGGATTCTGTGCCTGTGCATTCAACTGGAACAAGATTCAGGGCTTTGCGTAGTTCCTCGTCGGGGATGTGGTATTGGAAGCGCCCCACAGAGCGTTCATAAAGTCGCAGTTCCTCCACAAACCTGGAAACCTCTTCCTCAGTAGGCTTATACGTGTCCAAGCCTAGTTCTCGACGCACGTAGTCACCCACAACCAAAGTCAAAGCTTGGTCTGTGCCGCCTGCCGAACGAATTGGACCAGCAAAATAAACAGCTAAGTAACGGGTTTGGTCAGGATTCTTTTTAATTTTAACTTGAGCAATACCTTGAATGGGGGCAGCGGTTAAGCCTTCAGTAAAGATTGCAAGCGCAGTTCGAATAGCCTGCTCCGCTAACTCTTCTTGGTTTTGGTCTTCTCCTGCAGGGACAAATTTGCCTTGGGCAATTTCCTGTGCAACCCTGAAAGCCACTTCTTCTCGTGATATCTGTCCACTTAGTCTGCGAATGCTTAAAGCAACGTTTTTAGGTCCCACGAGGCCTTCAACGAGGTCGGCTATGTCTTGGGCTTCAATGCACTCGGTTTTTAAAGCGGGATCTAAACCTTTTGCTCTGGCGCTGTCGCTAATTGAGTATAACTCTTTTAGTTGACGCCTCATTTCGTCAATGTAATCTTGGTAGCTTCGGCTTAGTTTACTGCTCAAGCAATCCCTTCAACAAAGTAGTTATGGTTAACAAGTGGGTATTTTGGCTTTTCTAAAAGAAAAATTAAAACTTGACCTACAAAGAAGGAGCAATTATTGCTTTTTTTGCTTTATTCCTGCGATAACCTCAGCGATACGTTTCTTGTTATCTTCTGCCTCAATAAGGTTCCCAGTTACAATGATGTCTGCGCCTGCTTGAGCTGCCGCCGCTGCTTGCTCCCGTGTCCGGATGCCACCGCCGACAATCAAAGGCACATCAATAGAGTTTTTCACAGCTCGAATCATTTCCGGCGGGACAGGGTTTGCTACGCCAGAGCCACCTTCAAGGTAAACAAACCGCATACCAAAGTATTGACCTGCTAAAGCGTGTCTTGCTGCCTCTTCTGGATTATCGTATGGAATGGGAATTGCTTTTCCAACCGCGCCAACTGTTCCGCCTTGCCCAACAATAATGTAGGCCATGGAGATTGGTTCAACATTGAATTTTTTAATATATGGTGCACCTAAAACTTGGGCGCCAGCAAGGAAGTACCGCTCTTTAGAGTTTAGCAGTGACATGAACCATATGGCATCGGCGTATTTGCTAATGCCGGTTTCGTTGTTTGGGAAAAGTATGATAGGCAAGTCAACAGCGTTCTTAACTGCTTGGACAACCGCGTCTAGATGTTCCTGTGACTCGTTTGTTGAGCCGCCAATCATTATCGCAGCTGTTCCAATATCTTTAGAGTTCTCAGCTACTTGGGCTGCTTGTTCAGGAGTTATCTTTTCTGGGTCAATAAGCGTCATATGAATTGTTTTTTCGACTGCAATTCTTTCTAGCAGATACTTTTCTACTCGCCCAAGCATGTGGCTATTCTCTCAAGTTACTCTTTTGGTTTAGTTACGGGTGTACGTTTTAATGTGCTGTACACGCGGTCTGTTAGCATGCAGTAAACGTCAACTTCACCTTGTGCCTGTCTTACTTGGAATTCTTCCTTAAGACCACAACTGCTGCATTGTGCAACTGCGTGACCGCCTTCTTCCCGTTTTATTTCAACGAGTACCGTTTCTTTTCCGCATCTAGGGCACGAGAAGAATTTAGGTAAACGTTTTTTTGGAATATGAACAACTTTTTTCCTTCTTCGTCCCATTAAACAACCTTCAATATCGATGTTATGTTCCTTTAATATTTATGCTTGTCCTTAAATACTTGCCTACCAACCATGGAAATAGAGACGTGTACAAACCGTGAAGTTAACACCTTCCGTATTAGACATGAATTTCTCAGAAGTAGAAACAAGAATCACCCGTTTTATCAGAGAATACGTTTCCAACAGCCAAGCTAAAGGCGTCGTGCTTGGGCTTTCAGGTGGAATTGACAGCGCAACCATCGCCGCATTATGTTGCAAAGCATTGGGAAGCGAAAACGTTTTGGGGCTACTTTTGCCTGAAGAAGAAACAAGAAATCAAAAAGACATTGACGACGCCAAAGCGGTTGCAGAAAACTTCCGTATTAAAACGCAAATAGTTGACATGACACCTATCCTTGAAGGCTTCTACAATGCAATACCAGTCTATGACCAAAAAGAAAGGATATGCAAAGGAAATATCAAAGCAAGAACCCGAATGATTATCCTTTACTATTATGCTAACAAGCTTAGCAGAATCGTTTGTGGAAGCTCAGACAAGTCAGAAACCCTAATGGGATATTTTACCAAATGGGGAGACGGCGCAGCAGACCTAGCGCCAATAATGGACCTTTACAAAACGCAAGTCCGCAAACTCGCTATTCACCTTGGAATCCCAGAGCAAATCGCGTTAAAGCCGTCCACTCCTGCGCTTTGGCCTAACCAGTCAGCCGAGGGAGAGTTAGGAATAAAATATGAAACATTAGACCTTATTCTCTATGGACTTGAAAGATTTATGCCAACAGACGAAATCGCTAATGAATTAACGATAGAGCAAGGCATTGTTGAAGCTGTCAAAAACCGCTGGTTGGATAATGAACACAAACGCCGTATGCCCATTGCACCTAAACTTGGCTTCAGAACCGTGGGAAACGATTTTAGGCTTCCAAGACAAGATTACTAAAAAAGGAAAAAACCATGAAAGACAACATTAAGCTTGCCCTTGCCCAAATCAGCAGCAAACGCGAAAATAAACAGGCAAACCTGCAAAAATACGAGGAACTAACGCTTAAGGCAAAAAGCCAAGGTGCAGACTTGATCATTTTTCCTGAAATGTCGTTAACCGGCTATGTTGTCAAAGACCAAATCTACGAGTTAGCAGAACCCATCCCTGGTCCATCCGTGGAAAAAGTTGAGGCTTTAGCGAAAAAAACGGGCATGCACATCATTTTTGGAATGCCTGAAGTAAGCAAAAAAACCAAAGCCACCCTTTACAATACGGCAGTACTTGTTGGACCCAACGGCTATATTGGAAAATACCGTAAAATGTACTTGCCCACACACAGCGTCTTTGAAGAAAAAAGGTATTTCCGGCCAGGATACCAACCAGCTGTGTTTGACACAGCCATTGGAAAAATCGGCTTAACCATTTGCTATGATGTTTTCTTTCCAGAAGTATTCCGGCTTGCCCGATTAAGCGGCGCACAGCTAATTGTTTGTATTTCAGCCTCCCCAGCAGTTCGCAGAAGTTACTTTGAAATTCTAACAGCTGCCAGAGCCATAGAAAACACGGCATATCTTGCTTATGTTAACCTTTCTGGGGTGCAAGAAGGTTTGCAGTTTTGGGGTGGAAGTCGTCTTGTTAGCCCAGTAGGAGACGTTTTGGTTAAGGCGAAGTATGATGAAGAAGATTTTGTATGCGCTGAAGTTGATTTTAATGACTTGCGAACGGCTGAAACCTTTATTCCAACGTTAAAAGATCTAAGACCGGAACTTTTTGACAAGCTAAAGCATATCTCAGAAAATATTTAAAGCCCAACCCCCGATTTTTCCCAGCGCGACAGTGATAATCACGTATCACAACATGGTCACAATTGCGTCACAAGCCCATCACAGCTTGTGATATCATGATTTTTTATTGCAAAATCACGTGATTTTATGTGATTTAAAACGTGATTAGGTGACATCACGGTGTCAATTTATGGTTGTTCAGTTTGGAATAGTAAGGGAAAGATGTAACGATTATGAGAAAGAAAGTATGTTTTGGGTTATTAAAATAAACGTTAACTAAGCAAAATAGGGTCATTTAGGGAATATGTATTTAGCATGAAAATTTAAATAACGGTAAAAATTGACTATAGTAACTAATAACAAAAAGGTCAATAAGAGCCTTATTCAGCATTTTAAGATTAATACTAATCTTAATCATATAATAAAACAATAATTAATCGTTAAAAGTAATAATAGTCTCAATTTAAGGCTATTTAGCGGTGAATTTTCAGTCTTTTTAGGGGTAGCAAGCTATAAAAGTACTGATAGTATACAAAGTTGTATCCATTCAATATAACGCAGGAGACATGAGTTTTGAAGCTAAAAGACGGGGTAACAGCATGGTTAAACGGGGCATTAAATGACCCTATTGTTAAAATATTGGCTAAAAATAGTCAATTAACTAAAACACAGCTCGAAACATTACTTATAGACATATTAGCCGAAAATATATCAGGCAAACAACTAAAGTACGATGAAAAAGCCAAATTACGTCTAACTAAGTCTAAAATAAGCCGCGGTTCCTTTAACAGGACATTAGCGCAGTCTAAAGAGAACGTCATAAAATCGATCTATACGGTACTGCTTTTAGGGTATTTGGGAGTGTTTGAGAGCTCAACTCTGGACCCGTATCTTGAAATAGCAAATAAATTGCGAGATTACGTGGAGGCCCACCAAGACATACCTGGAGAGCAGGAAGAACTAGATGACCATGTAAAACTCATTGAAATCATCCGAGAAGAGCTAGAAACGAGTCTAAAACGGCTTTCTAGTCCATCAAACCAGCCCTTGTGACGTCACAAATCACACAAAAGAAGGCTGATTTTGGCTTCTTTTTCTTGCTTTTAAAAGATGTTTAAACCCCTTATTTATCGCCATGATATATGGAGTATTTCTTAAATAGAGCATAATTTAAGCGCTTTTCTTTTGCTTACAAGGGCATAATATATGACTTGTAATTGCGTGATTTTGTGATGTGTGATGTCATGCGGTTGGTTTCCATGGAAGTTACCGTAATGCTTAAAAGGGTTATGAGAAACTGTGATGTGTGATGCAACACGGTAAATCACGGGTCAAATCACGTCTATATCACGTTGAGGTGAAAACTTGAGTGAAGTTATAATGCCAGCTTTAATAGGTTTATTGCTAGTAGCTACGGTTGTTGCATCCACAGGATACTATAAGCGCATACGTCAAGCTCAGAAAGAGTATGAGAAAGCCCGTGATGCAGTTGAGGATATTGTGCTAAGTTTTAACCGTGAACTTAAGCGTGAATCGGAAAGGCTTGAACAAATAGCTTTTAAAGTTGAAGGAAGTCTAGCAAAATCTGATACAAACCTTAGAAGAATAGACACTATCGAGAAGAGAATTTCACCAGTTGAGAGCCAACTTAGCAGTCTTGAAGGTCAAAAAAGAAACTTTGAAGACCAAAGAAACCTTATTGAAAACCAAAAGAGTTTGCTTGAAACAGAGATAAGTCAACTTAACAGTATAACACAAAACAGTAGTAACTTGTCTTCTGCATTGTCAGGTTTAGACGTTAAAATTAAAGATATTGAAGCAACCCAAGAGTCTCTTAAAACCAGAATCATCGGGTTTGAGGAACAAATACAAAAAATCAGTCTGGCACCAGCTGAAATTAAGGTTGAGCCGGCAATGCCTGTTGTACCAATTAAACGTGATAAAGCCTTAGCCTCCTTAACCAACACCGAAGTTGCAGTGCTAGAAATGTTGTCTACTGAAGGCTCGAAGACTGCTCCTGAAATCAAAGAGCGAGTTGGCCTTAGTAGGGAGCATACGGCACGGCTTATGAAGAAACTCTATGAAGACGGTTATCTTGAAAGAGAAGTAGGCAAAATTCCCTTCAGATATAGTGTTAAGAAGGAAATGGAAAAATTCCTAAAGAAAGAAGACCCAAATACACCCCAAACATAACATGCCACAGCAGCATCACAGTCGACTCACAAATTATTACTTTGTGAAGCAAAGTGTTTCACAGTTCACAAGGTTGTGAAGTAGTTTAGTAATTGTTTTTGATTTGTTGTTTGATTGTTGTTTGCGGTAGGTTCGGGGCTGCTTTGTATTTTATACTGTTCCCTGTACCAGTCCTTAATAGTAATCCTTTACTCGCCATTCTTGACAGGTATGTTGAAACGGTGCTTAAACTGATAGGTTCCTTTAGCTCCTGTTCAAAAACCGATTGAATATCTTTTGAAGCGAACCAAATTAATGGAAAACTTTTCTGGATAACCATTTGCACTTTTTCAAAACGAGAAGTAGCATTGGGTAAAGCTTGATTTGAGTTACCAGTTGATTGACCTTCATTTGGCATGCCACCTAGTAATTCGACAAGATCCAAGAGGCGTAGAGCTTTATCGCGGGTTATTTGACCCTCGAATGCAACGGTGTATCGGTTACCGTCATTATCAAACAACTCCACACGCATTTTACGTGCTGGCATTCTCGGTTACCTAGGTGTCTGTTCACAACTCTACTACTTCACAGCTTATAGCTGTTATGGTGAACAAGGGCAATGTGAAAAGCTTAATTTAGTCTTTAAATCAATTTCAGAGCATAAATTTCATTATTTCTTTATTTACAGGCTTCACAGAAAAACAGAATGCTAAAAAAAATCTATTCTTAACCCTATTTGCATTCTCCAGTAGAAGCATAGGGGTGTGTCTTTCACACTGAAGAAGCATAAATACTGTCAATTTAAAGCAAATAAGGTATTAAATAAAGAGTTTACAGTTTAACTTCACATAACCTTCACAGTATTGTGAAGTTAGAAAAGACCATTTTAATGCTTTCAAGGTAGTATAGCGCTTCCAAGATGTAGTGGAAAGTTAAAGCTTGCTTTTATGGAAAATTGATGGATTTTTTTATGTACTTTTTTGAAGTTTTAGGGGTTAACTGGCACACCCCTTGGTTTCCGCTCGAGAGTTTGCGGATAGAACTGTATTTTAGGAGATCAAAAAATTTGCTGAAAATTCATCTAAATTCTTGGATAGTAATGGTTAATATACTTTAAACAAATTTAATTCCCAGAGTATTATTATTATTATTAAATAATAGTACATTTTTAATTAATTTTTTTAGTTTCTTGCAGTGGAAATTTTGGGGTGTGTCTCCTTTGTCGTTTAATCGGTTGCTAACCAAAATATTCATTGATTGTAGGATTATTGTGTTCTAAAACCAGTTTTTTGTACCTCAGGCTTTATTTGTTCCAATCGAAATAACGGTGTATCCGCTGAAAAACTGAGAGGACTGCAAATGGGAAACCCAAACGTATTAGATGACGTATTTGATAGCTTTGTTAACAGAATAAACCTCTTCAAAGACAGAGAAGTCCTAAGACACGACTACATACCAGACAAGTTACCCCACAGAGAAGACCAAATCCGCCTACTAGGTGAAAGAGTCGCCCCAGTCCTCAAAGACGCTAGATGCTCAAACATTTTTATTTACGGAAAAACCGGCACAGGAAAAACCGCTGTAACAAAATATGTTCTAAGTCATCTTGAAGCAAAAGCAAAACAGTATGGTGCCCAAGTAAAATTTTGTTACATTAACTGCCGCATGACAGGTTCAGAATACCGTGTTTTTGCCAGTTTAAGCCAAAGTGTAGGTTTAACTATCCCCTTTACGGGTCTTTCCGTGGGAGAGGTTTTTGACCGTTTCCGCGCTGGTCTTGATACTTCCAGAATTCTTTTCATAATTGTACTTGATGAAGTTGATGCCTTAATCAAAGAGCAAGGTGACGCCTTCATGTACGAGTTAACCCGAATTAATGAAACACTCGCAAAAAGTAAAGTCTCCATAATTGGCATCTCTAACGATCTTCGCCTTAAAGAATTTCTTGACCCACGAGTCTTTAGCTCACTAAGCGAAGAAGAACTGGTTTTTCGTCCGTATGACGCTGGAGAATTAAGAAATATTCTACTTGAACGCTCAAAACTCTCATTTCAAGAAGGCGTTTTAACTGATTCAGCATTAAGCATTTGTTCAGCCCTTGCAGCTGCAGAACATGGGGATGCACGTCGAGCGTTAGACTTGTTGCGGGTAGCAGGAGAAGTAGCTGAACGACAAAGCGCAAAAAACATCACCGAAGAGCACGTGCGCCAAGCTGAAAAACATATTGAACATAACCGGGTTGTTGAAGCCCTTAAAAACTTGACTTTGCACTCAAAACTGGTATTGTTAAGTGTTTATCATCTTAACAAATCAAGCGCCACTACAGGAGAAATTTATGACGTTTACAATGAGCTTTGCGGTGAATTTGGCGCTGGTCTTCTAACTCAACGACGCTTGGGCAGTTTAGTTAACGAGTTGGATTCAATGGGTCTTGTTAACGCTAAAGTTGTAAGCATGGGACGTTATGGTCGCACAAAAAAGATTCGTCTTGAAATCTCCAGAAGCTTAATTCGAGATGTTTTTGGGGCTGACGCACGGTTTGGACGCATAATCGATTATACTCCGCATATTTCGCAAAAGAACAATCTTAATAACAGTTAATCTTGCTTTTTGAAGTCTAAAACTGTCATTTCCATGGTCATCAGATTGATTACCGGCACCTTTCCAGGGGTGGGAACCAAACCAAGTTTTTCCATGTAATCGGTTTGTTCTTGCCAACCACCTGAATTAACTACTAGGACGCCTTTGTATTTACAGGAGCCTAAAACGTGCACGTGGCCTGCATGTAGGATGTCTGGGACTTTGTCAATGACTAAGTAGTCTCGGTTTTCTGGGGAAAGCATAGTTTTTCCGCCGTATACTGGCGCTAAATGTCGCCCCTGCAATAGTAAGCTCATAGATTTTTCTGGGTGGTCATGGCTCATTCCTGGAATTACTGATATAATGTCGTCTAAGCTTCTCCCGTGGTCCATGAGTATGTCGACGCCGTGAACGCTTACAAGGCATGGACTTCCAACTGAGTGAATGTTAGGTTTGTTCTCTATAGCGGTTAAGTAATCCTGTGGAATTGCTGGTTGCGGAAGCGCTTTTCTGGAGGCGTCATGGTTTCCAGGTGCCAAAACAATTTCGATATAGCTTGGAATTTTTTCCAGATACTTAATGGCATAATTATATTGTTTATGTACGTCGCGGATTGTTAATTCAAATTGTTGTCCAGGATAAACTCCGACGCCGTCTACTATGTCTCCAGCAATAAGTAGGTATTTTACGCGTCCAGCGATTTCTCTTTCTTCTGGAGTGCCATATTTGCCTTTTAACCAAAGGATGAATTTTTTGAAGGCTTCTTTGTTGAATTTGTTGCTGCCAACATGAATATCTGAAGTTAGTACGGCGTAGACTGGTTCTTGTGCTCTCTGAGGTGCCTTGCGTCCTACGTCGGGAAAGATTATGTCCTCAGCTAAAAACAGGTTTGTTCTGGTTTTTATTACTGCCAGACAGATAACTTGGTCAGGAAGTATCTGCAGTGCCTTCTTTTTTACCTCGTCAGGTGCCTTGTTTGGAACAAGAACTGTGGCGGCGCTGTCAAGGTCTTCAACGGAGAGTATTGTTTGTTGTTTGGCATCTCTTCTCTCGGTTAGCATGCAGATGATTTTTAGTTTAGTTTTAGGTTGCGATTTTAATGCTTCCCGAATTGGTGTTGCAGCTCTAACGTCTATTCTTTGCCGCAAAATTTTTTCTAGACGTTTGTATCTGTCTTGAAAAAGCGTTGAGTACTCTTCGAGGGTTCCGTTTGAGGTAAGTTTTCCTGTTGCGTCCTCAAGAATTTGCAGTTCTGAGGGAATATATTTGGCGTAGGGGTAAAATGTCCCCTCCTCAACGATAACTTGTGGTCTAGGGGGTGGCTTTGGCTGTTGTATGTCGGCTTGGATAGTTTGAATTATTCTCTCTTCAACTTTAAGCTCTATGGACTGTGTTGTTTGGTTGACGGCTTGAAGTTTGCCACTTTTTACTGCTTGAGCTGCTTGCCGTGTCTGAGTTAACTGCCTAACCATGTTTTCGAGAAATATTTTTTCTATAAAGAATGGTTTCTCTTTTAGGCTTTTCATTTCATGTAGAACCATGTTCATGATTGCAAGCGGGTCTGTTCCTTCGCAACTGTGGCATAAGTAGTCAAAAGCGTCAGTGCTAAGTTGGTAACCAGCAATTATTGTGGCTTCGATGGCTTTTTGGAGTCTTTCATTTTCACTCATGCTTACGATTTCTCGCCTAAACCTCGTTAATAATGGTGATTGTTCGTTTAGCCACTTATAGCGTTGGCGTATTTACTGTTATTGCTTGATGGTCTAAAATTTTAAAGATGTTTTCTGACTTGTTGGCGGCATATTTGAAGGGTTGTTTTCTGGTTGATGCTAAATTTATATAAGCCGTGAAATGTTTAGATATGTTATAATGGATTGGCATGGGAGACTTCTTAGTTGAGTGATTTACGCAAGGTTCAGCAAACCCCAACTGGCACGTTCTTTGTTTGCGTGCCTAGATCCTGGGCTCAACAGAATGGATTAAAAAAAGGCACCATGGTTAACTTGGAGGTTACTAGTGATGGTAAACTTGTTGTTGACGCTAAATATGATTCTGAGCAGCAGCAAAAAGTAGCCACTTTAACTGTTGGCCCCTTTTTAAGCCGTGAAATTATCGGTCGCTACTTGCTGGGTTTTGATGTAATACGCATTGAAGCTAAAGACCGCATTGACTTAGAAGTAAGAAACATTGTAAAATCAACCGTTACTTCTCTTGTAGGGTTGGAAATTGTTGAAGAAAACTATTCCCAAGTTGTTCTGCAATGCCTCCTTGACCCCTCAGGTTCACAACCTGAAAAGATTCTTCGTCGAAACTATGCTATCATTTCGGGCATGACCCGTGACGTAACGAATTCATTCATTAACGGTGACTTGCAATTGGCAAAAACCGTGGTAGCCCGAGACGTTGAAAGCAACCGCCTGTATTTCCTTTTAGTGCGAATACTGCGAACAATCATCCAGAATCCTCGCTTGAGTGAAAAGCTGGGAATAACACCGATTGATTGTCTTGATTATCGTCTTGCTGCAAGTTTAATTGAATCTATGGGTGACGCTTGTGTGCAAGTAGCGACAAAAACCCTTGAACTTAACGGCTTTAAACCGTCTGGCGAACTGCAGAAACTGTTGATTGACTTGCAAACGGTTTGTCTTGAAGCTAACGATCAAGCGTTGAAATCTTTTGTTAACAAGGACATGGCGTTGGCAGAAAACGTTCGTAACACGCAAGCTAAAATATGTGACATTTACGCAAGTATTGAGAAAGTGGCTAAGAGTCAGCCGGTTGATGCTATGCCTCAGCTTTTGGCCGCGATTTCTTTTGTGCGACAGATTTATGAGCACAGTTTAGACATCGCTGATCTTGTTGCCTAATTTTCGTCTTTTTAGTTTGTTTCTTACTATGTTAATGGCTTGAATAAAGATCAATACGGACCTACCCCCCTATAGGTTTTTGCATAGAACTGCTATTTGTATCCTAATAGGTTGGTTTACTTTTTAAAGCATTGAACTACAGAAAGCAGTCAATCCAGCCCTAATAAAGAATTTTGGCGTTCAAAAGCATTATAATAAACTTTTTATCAGAAACATATTTAAATAAAAGTAAATAATTATATGTTTACAATAAAGCGGTTGATTAATCCATGAGGCAAACCTTCACCATCACATCACCCCTAAGCCAAACACAAAAAACCGTCTGGCAAATGATAACCCAAGGCCTACCCATAACAACAATAGCAGAAAAACTAAACACTACCCGCCAATTCGTAAACCAAACCAAAATCTCCGCAGAAGCAAAACTCTCCACAACCCTAATGGACATAGCCCAAGCAAACGACTTCCAAGTAACCAAACTCTACCCAACACAAGGCCTCCTCTTAGGCTACCACCCCGTACTAAAACGAAAAGCCATCCTCACCTACAGCACCAACTACGGCATCAAAGTCTGGTACTGGCACAACAACGCCGAAGAAGTAACAAACCAAGAATTCCTCCACCAAACACGCGTCTACCTGCTCGACGTTGCCAAAGAAAGAAGCATAGAAATCCAAGACGCAGAAAAACTACACCCAGCAAGGTTGGCAACAATTATTTTTTCCAAACTAATGCCAGACGCAGGATTAGGTGACCAACAATGACTGCCCAAGCAAACGTTTTAGGCCGCTTACGAAAAACCGTCTTGGCAGTTTCTTGCGCGCTGCTTTGCCTGCTTCCTCTCCTATTTTCCACTCTTGCAGGCGCGAATAATTCTTTTCCATCAACGTTTCACGTTACCTTCCAAGGTCACCATTCATCATCAGAGCCAAACCCAGATGGCTCGACACCAAGTCTGTGGGTACGATTTTTGAACGGAACCGACTGTTTTCCTAAAACAGTGAATGTTACTTTCTTTATGGAAGAATCCTCTGAAGGCGAATACTCTGTCAAGTTTATGCTCGCCTTTGACGGTTTTTACAAGGAAGTGTCTCTGCCGGCCACTGTTTCAAATGGTCGTGTTCTCATAGATTCGACTCCAACAATATTTGTTGTAGACCCAGCTTCTTTAGTTGATAATAACACTATTCAACTCTTCGACACAAAAGATCTGGCTCTATCGGGAACTGTTTTCATGGATGGACAGCCATCAACTTTAATTAATGATTATCGTGTAGCTTCAAAAGTAGTTCAGGCTTCATATCAGCGACCTAACTCATCGGAACTACAATTGCCTGGACCTCTATTGTTTGGATCCACTCATTTGTTTTTTGATCAAAAAACTGGTTTAATGACTCACGCGCCCACGAAATTTAGTGACGTTCTTCTAAACAAGTTAGGCGTAATGTGTATTGTTGATGGAATTTTTGATTTAGTGGAATATTCCGAAAACTTAAATTTTACTTTAGTCCCCATTTCCTCTCCACTTTGGCAGCTCATAATAATACCTGTAGCTGTCATACTGCTTGTCTTAGTGGTGTTTTTAGCTTACAGACATTCAAAGAAGAAAAAGAGCGACAGACCAAAAACCAGCTCAAACAATTTTTTAAAAATCCATCCCGCTTATGCATCAAAAGAGGAGGGCCAAGCTTATGGGTTCTAAAGTTATTGGCGAATTTAAATCTGTAACAAAACGGTTTGGCGCTACAACTGCACTTGACGGCCTTAGTTTAGAAAT
Organism: Bathyarchaeia archaeon; assembly: GCA_042296865.1. Lineage (GTDB taxonomy): Archaea > Thermoproteota > Bathyarchaeia > Bathyarchaeales > Bathycorpusculaceae > Bathycorpusculum. The sequence goes on from CP170178.1 coordinate 2,153,147, forward strand.
ATGCCAAGGTATCAACGGGTTAATTGGTCCAAATGGCGCAGGCAAAACAACAGCCATCCGGCTAAGTTTAGGGTTAATCAAATCTAATGCTGGAAAAGCAGAACTGTTTGGATTTGATTGCTGGAGCAATTCCTGTGCTATTCGCCGTAAAGTGGGCGTTCTGTACGAAAAACTTGCCTTTTATGATCACCTATCAGGTATTGAACAGTTAAAGCTAATGGCTAAACTAAAGGGTACGTCTGAGTCTTTAGTTGAGCTTAAGATGCTTTTGAGGCTTGTTGAGCTTGACGAGGCGGCTCATGACCGACGTATTGGCGGGTATTCGGCTGGGATGCGTCAAAGACTTGGGTTAGCACAGGCTTTTTTGGGTAATCCGGAGCTTGTGATGCTTGATGAACCCACTTCAAATTTAGACCCGCTAAATCGAGCAAAAATTCTTGAGCTAATCACCTTTTTGAATAAAGAAAAAGGCACTTCTTTTTTGATTTCAAGCCACATATTACCTGAGCTTGAAAAAGTGTGTACTAACTTCATTTTGATGAATAATGGCAAACTGTTACGTCAAGGGGGTTTGGAGCAGATGATTGATAAAACTTCTACAACAAAATTTATTGTTAAAACACAACCAATTGCTTCGGTGGCGGCTCTTTTGAAAGGCGAGGCATATGTTGAGGATTTATCGACAGTTGATGATTCTTTGCATGTTACTGTGCATGATGTTGGGTTGTTTAAGCAGCGTTTACCTTTGATTATAGGCCAAGCCGGTGCATCTTTGGATGAAGTGAAAATGGTAAAGTCTGATTTAGAAGCTGTTTTTAAATCAGCTGTCAAGGAGGCTTAACGCAGTTGTCTGTTAGAACTGGTTTGGTGTTGTTGAAGGCTGAGTTGGGCAAGGTTTGGGGCAGACCCATATTAGAAATTACAGTTGCTCTTATGGCTGTAATGACCATTGTTTCGGTAAGACCTCTTACTGAGATTGTACTACACTCGGATTTTCCAGCTGCTTTCCAATCTGCAATAACAGGGAGTGTAGGCGCTACTGTGGCTTCGTTGATGTTGCCTTGGGTTATTATGTGTGGGGTTTTGATGGCTTTGTCTTTTGCTAGGGATTATGAGTCGGGGTTGATGCAGTCGCTTTTATCCATACCTGTATCTCGTAAACTGTTTTTCACTGTAAAGTTTGCTGCGGTAGTTTTACCCTTGGCTTTGCTTTCTTGGGGGTTTACTACGTTTTTTGTGGGTCTTACTTTTTATTCAAGTCCTTGGCTTGTTTTGCAGCTTTCCTTTTTTGCTTTACCTGTTTCCTTTTTATCTCTGATGTTTTGCGGAGGTATAAGCGTTATAATTGCTTTAACAATAAAGCGCACTATTCCATCAGTGCTGTCTGCGTTGCTTGCAAACTTTTTCTTCTGGTTCCCAACAACTATATCCACTCAACATGCACTAATGGAGGGAGCGGGTTATGTTAATTATTTGTGCTTAACGCCCTACAAGGGGGCTTTGGTTTTTTTGGATAAAATGCTCGGCGTAGTCCCTAAAGCTTTAACGCCATCAATTGCAGATGCACTTGAGTATAATCTTTCTGCAGGTAGTTTTGGTATTTTGCTGGTTTTTTATGCGTGCGTTTTGGTAATTCCAATGTTTGGTTATTTCTATCGGAGGTTTGAAATATGCGAATAAACTTTGCAAGACTTGGAAATTTTACACGACTTGGTTTAATCTTGATGATCATAGGAGCGGTTTTACTGTTTAATTTTTGGACCGCTTCTCTTCCGTGGTCTTCAAAAATGGGTTCTGGATATGTTGATCCAGATGAAACTTTGAGTTATGGTTTATTTATGGCGCCGGTTGGTTTAGGAAATCTTGTTATAGAAAGTGATACTTTGGTGCCACCGACGCCTCCACCAAACGCTAATGCTAGTGGTGGTCCGATTCGAGTTGATGGGTCACCAACACGCGTCGAGTTTGAGGCGCCTTTTCATTTAGTGGTTGTTAGTCCCTCAAACGTAACTTTAGTTGATAAGGAAATTGTTACTCCGCATACTGTTCAAATAGACTTTGAAGAACGCGGCGAATACATTGTTCATGGAACAAACAGGGGCAATGAAAGTTATCCCCTTTCAGTTAGCATAAAGTTTCCACAAGATAGTGATGTTGAAAATAGGGAGTCAGACAAATTTCTTGTTAGCCTAGTTTTAACGGTAAGTGGATTTGTGCTTTTTTGTTTAGGATTAAGCACGTCTCTATTTTTAAAACTTAAAACGAGTAATACTAAAATAATTAAAACAGTCCGCTCAGAGCAACGGTTAAGCTCTAAGAGCATAGGAAAACAAATTGGAGGCAGAAATGCATGAAACACCGCATACCTATTGCAACCCAAGGGTGGCTTCCACAAGACCCGTATATTCCAAGTCACCTGAAAATTGTCTCCAACAAGCATAGATGGATAAGCAAGGCAAAAATTGTTACAGGGTCAACTCTGCTGCTTATAGGCTTAATTGCATTTTCAATGGCTCTTATGGCAATGCAACGAACTAATGAGATTTATGATAAATCTTTAGTCATAAATGCTAACGAGCGGAACTCGCCGATGTACCTAGGAGGCGGATATGGCACTGCTTCTTCCTACGATAAGCCGCCAACTCAAGAAGGCAAAATTACTGTTAACGGAGGATCCGTTGAGTTCACAGTTATCAGCACTGAGCAGATAACTAAAACGTTTTATAATAATGGCCGATTGGTGAACTGCACTGTTAACTCACCTGACCCAAACGATCGTCATCAAATAATTAGCACAACAGTCGAGGGCTCATACACTTTCAGCATTCCCGCGAATGGGTACTATGAGTTTATCTTCCAGAATTTAGGCAGCCAACAAGCAACGGTTGACTTCAATTTGAAAACAACATGGACATTCATGATTCCGCTGATAATTGGTTTAGGTATACTGTTAGTTACTGCTCTTCCAGGAACTCTTCTACTTGTAAGTGGACGTAAAAGCAAAAAAGCCACCTTTAGATCCTGCTACAGCCAAAATTGAGCTTTAACAACAAAAAATCAACATGTCAATGGCTCAAAAGAACGCCAGTAGCACCTATCCCCTTAATCCATCAAATATTTTATTTACTATGGCCTTTATGGGTTGAGATTGATTCTTTTCTTTTTTCGAAAACTAGCAAAAAATTTGACCTGACAAATTTCAAAAAAAATATTTAGTAACATAAAATGCTTCTTTTCTATGCAAAAAATTATTAAACTACACTTTTTTCTAGCTTGATACAGAAATGAGCGGTATCAACAGCCCAAAATTCTTGCTTGGACAAAGCAAACAAGAATATGCAAAGTTTCTCAAAAGCCAAGACGTGGATGTTTTCGCTGAAGCAGGAGAGTTGCTGTGGGAATCCTTAAAAGCTTACTTAGACGAGGCAACACAGAAAAATAATGGAGCTAAAGCTTTAGCCACTATTGCCAATCAAATGGGTGACGCGTTTAACGAGCTTTTCTTTCATTGTCAACATTTCCATTCATGGTACAGTGGCGTTGGGGTTCCAAACGATTTTCCAGCTGAAAAGAAGCTATACACGCAATCATTGGCAACTCTTGAAAAAATAATTTACCAATAGTCAAAGCACGATAAAAATCCTGAGAAACTAGAGTTAGATTTGAATCTCTTCGCTACAAGTTTTGACTAACGCGGTATTGACAAAAACTGGTTTTTTGGTTTTGCCCAACGCTGGATCGGTTATGAAGTTTTTAAGCCTTTTTTCAAGGGCACTTTTTGTAGTCGCATCTTTCTCACGAAGAATTGCTTCCTGTAATAATTCAACAGCAAAATCTACGTTGTGGCCAAACTTTCTGACAAAAACACTTAATGGTTTGCCCCTGTCATAGATTTTTCGCGGCAACATGCACACATAATTCGCTGGATACCCTCTGTGATCGTTTGGGTTAATGACCATAAAACGGTAGATTCCTTTCCAATCACCGTTTTCAAAGGGTTTGCAAACCTGCAGCTTATAGTCACTCATTTATGGAACGCTCGGAACATCAAAAACTCGTTTTTGTTAATAACGGTTATTTGTATACATTCTATAGACTATTGTGAGTGTTAATTCTGATTTGCGGTTGAGTGCTTTGGTTTTGATTGGAAACTCTTTTAGCGTGGCGTGCAGAATCATTCTGTTGCAGCCGGGGTGGCGGAGTGGTTATCGCGCCAGCCTCGAGATCTAAAAAGAAAAGTGGGCTTGGCCAATATGGCAAGATAGCTGGTGGGCTTCGTGCTCGCAGGGGTTCGAATCCCTTCCCCGGCGCCAATTTTTCCCTTACATGTTTTCTAGGCGTGTCGAGAAATTTTTCAGCCCCTGCACAAACGGCGCCAGCGGCGGAACCTCGTCGGCGATGGTGCAGTCGATGACAGCAGGTTTATTTTCGGCAATCACTCTGGGTAGCAAATCCTCCAGTTCGCCTGGACGTTCAATGCGGTACCCCTTTGCACCTAAACCTTCCGCCACCTTGGCAGCGTCAATGGGCTTGAACCTGGTAACAACCGTTTTCTCGCCAAAGTTTAACCTTTGGAACTCATGCACCAAACCAAGTTTGGCATTGTTCTGCACTATCCAGACAACGGGTATATCGTAGCTTACGGCTGCAGCTATTTCCATGCCATTCATCAAAAAGCAGCCATCGCCAACTAGAGAAACAACTGGGCGGTCGGGCGCGGCTAGTTTTCCGCCTATGGCAGCGGCTGTTGAATAACCCATAGTTAGTAAGCCGAAGGGGCATATGAATGAGTCTGGTTTACGAACCTGCATATGATGTATAGCCCAGCACATGGGGTTTCCAGTGTCAACAAACAGAATCGCGTCTTTAGGCAAAGCCCGCTCCAACTCTTTGACCATGCGTTGAGGCAAAACTGGAACAGAGTTTGACTCCATCTTTTCAGGTGCAACGCATATTCCGGTTTTCTTGCGGATAGCTTCAACCCTTGCTGCTCCATTACTTTTTGGAGTTTGCGCATCAACGATGTACCGCATAATTCGGAAAGAAATCTCATTGATTATGGTGCGTGCATCCCCAACCAAGGGAATATCAACCTTATAGTTTCGCCCAATCTCGGTGGCATCAATGTTTATATGAATTAAGCATTTCGTCGGCGCCAACCTTGGATCCCAAGACATAGTCGTCATCTGATTGAGGCTAGACCCGATAACCAGCAAAACATCCGTTTCACCCGAAGTAAGGCAACTTTCAGCAACGGGAGAACCACAGAAACCAAGCACACCTAATGATAGCGAATGATCCTCTGGGAACGCTCCCTTTGCTTTAGGAGAAGTCGCAACTGGAATCCGCAGAGTCTCAGCTAAATCCCTGATTTCTTCGCAAGCATTTGATGCCACTGCACCACTGCCAACTAGAATCACGGGGTTCTGTGCGTTAACAAGTTGCTCCGCTGCCTCAATTACCATGCGGCGGTCAAAGTACTCGGCGACTGGCCTGTATGAGGTGGATGTTGGTAACTCAGCTTCTACCTCTTCAGACATCACATCTTTTGGCAGACTCAAATGAACAGGACCTTTTTTGCCTGTTAAAGCAATCCTTAGGGCTTCACGAAACTCCTCTGGAGCACGGTACTTTGAGAGGATCATTGTGCTGTATTTCGTGATTGGGTCAAACATGGTTACGGAGTCGACGCCGTTTTTTGTGGAATCCTGAAAAGCGCCGCCGCTGGATAATGATGTTGCAACCTGGCCGGTTAAAACCAGTACTGGTATGTTATCTAAATAGGAGGTTGCTACTCCAGTTATTAGATTGGTGGCGCCGGGGCCTGATGTTCCAAAGCATACGCCCAGTGTGCCTTTGACTCGTGCGTAACCGTCAGCCATGAAAGCGGCTCCTTCTTCATGTTTGGCTAGGATCGGTTTTATCTTGCTGTTTCGGTTACATGCCTCAAACAGGGGAACAAGGCTAAGACCGGGAACGCCGAAAATGTATTCGACGCCTTCATTTTCTAGGTACTTTAACAAAAGGTCAGAATTTGTAATCTTCATCTTAGGTATCCTCGGTTTTTAGAGCTTGCAAGGCGGCGTCAACGGATTCATAAATTTTGAATATCCTGTTTAACCCTGATATCTCAAAGACTTCAAGCACATATGGTCTAAGTGAACAAAGAATAATTCTGCCGTTTGTCTTTTGAAGGCTTTTAGATGCGGTTATGAGCACTCTTAGTCCTGCACTGGCTAGATATTCAGTTTGCGAAAAATCACAAACTATCTTTTTCGTTCCCTCTGTTATAAGACGAGTTAATTCTGCTTCCACCGAACTGGCAGTGTAGGCATCAAACCTTTTCATCAGAACAACAATCTTTGAATCATCAAAACTGGTTACAACAATGCTCATCGTTAAACTTCACCTTAATAGCTTAGTCATATCGCTAATTCGTTTTCTTTGTCGTTTACACCGTATTTAATGGTTTGTACGTTACTTTTCGAACAAAATAAGCGCTATTTTAGCCTCTAAGTTCTTAAACTCCCTAAGCCGCCGTTAACAGCTTGTTATACTATGACACGAATGTCTTCGGAATCTGCTGTTCAGGTTCCATTGGGTGAATTTGAGTATAAGCGGTGAGGTGACAAGAGGCAGAGCTTGTGCTCACAGAGGTTCAAACTTCTTTCTTGACGCTATTTCTCTTGTTACATTGAAAACTTACTGAATCTTTGGCAAAGTTCATCAAAGATCAGTTTTTTCTTTTCTTGGCTTAAGTGAAAAATAACTTTGTTAGCCATTTCTTCTGAGATGGTGAAGATATAGTTCATTTTTATGACGCTGTCTTTTATGGCGCCTTCCTTTTGGGTGAGAGGTATGCCCTTCATTTTGGGGTTGCTTGTTATGCCTGCGATTATAATGTTGCCTAACTCTTCGAACAAAACAACCGCGGGTCTCACTTTCACTTCAGTGGTGTCAGTGAACTGTACGCTTGCAAGAATAACGTCTCCGGGTTTAAGCATCTGTCCAAGCCTCGTCTTCGGTGTTATCCCATAATTCTTTCATTTTTTTCTGTTGGATGGTGTGGAGAAATTCGTCGTATTGCCTTCTGCCTGGGGATTGTTTTGCTGTTTTAATTAGGTTTGAAATTGTTTCGTTATAGGTTTCTCTGGGGTGTTTTCGGATGCTTTTTAGTTCTTCCACTGTTGATTTCTTGAGTTGTATTGTTGTAACATCATCGTCTTGCATTATGTTTCTCTCCTATAGTTAAATATAGGATACTATAGCTGATTATAAGGCTTTTACTGTTCGAAGTTCAAATCCCTTTCTGGCGCCAACTCTCTTAACGCATGTATTACTGAATAATTAGCGTACAAATATGAATTGAACAATAAAAAATGTTAGCGCTAATTCGTTATTGAAAAAATTTACAGAAAACTTTATCCGAATACTTCAGCTTATTCTAAACAGTACCGGTCTTTTAGATTATTGCCAGTTTGGGAGACCTTTTTTTGAGGACTAACAAAGCGCAGAAGAAACTCGATTTTTCATTAAAAACAAAAAAGGAGCTGTTTTTTTAATGCCCAAAAAACATAACGCTCCAAAACCTGCGTCAAGCGAAGGTGAGCCTTGGTGCAAATATAGCGTCGAGCAAACCGCCGAAAAACTAGGAGTAGATCCAAAGAAAGGTCTCAGCTCCACAGAAGCAGAAGAACGCCTCAAAAAGCACGGCTCAAATGTATTAGCCGGCAAAAAGAAAGAATCCGGCCTCCACGCGTTTGTGCGCCAATACCGCGATTTCATGCAAATCATTCTGGTGGCAGCCGCAATAATCAGCCTCATCTTCACCGCCAAACTAGGCACCACAATTGCTCTTTTTGGTTTAACAGTTTTTAACGCTCTTATGGGGCTTAAGCAGGAAGCCAAAGCCCAAGCCAGCATCGAAGCCTTAGAGAAAATGATTAAAACTGTTTCCAACGTTCGCCGTGACGGGCAGACAGTTCAAATTGACACAGAGAAACTTGTACCCGGCGATATAGTGCTTATGGAGGCTGGTAACCGTGTTCCCGCGGATGGACGGCTGTTTGTTGTTGCCTCGCTTGAAATTGAAGAAGCCGCATTAACCGGCGAAAGTATTGCTTCACCAAAAAACATTGACGCTATAACTGGGCAAAACACGGCTTTGGGTGACCGTCACTGCATGGCTTACATGAACACGTCAGTAACCCGTGGCAGGGGCGAAATGATAGTTACCACAACCGGCATGGCTACCGAAATGGGGCACATAGCGGAAATGATAAACAAAACCAAAACCGACAAGACACCCTTACAGAAGCAACTCGATAGGCTCACATTAATAATTGCTGGGTTAGCCGGCATCACATTTGTTTTGATGGTTATTTTCGGGTTACAGCAGGGGCAAGCGTTTGAAACACTGTTCATTGCAGGTGTCGCTTTAGCAATTGCAGCTATCCCCACTGGCATGCCTGTAGTGGTAACCACACTTTATTCGGAGGGTACACGCGTTTTAGCCAAACACAACGCCATAGTGAAACGTCTTCCATCCGTGGAGACTTTAGGTTCAGTATCCGCTATTTGCTCCGACAAAACAGGAACATTGACTTTGAACAAGATGACTGTTCGCGAGTTTTCAGTCCCTGGCAAGAATCGTTACCGCGTAACCGGCGAAGGCTACAGTACTAAAGGGCAACTTTTGCGTGATGGCGGTGGCAACATAGACCTTGACGAGGTTCTGCTTCCATTAGCTTTATGCGCTGACGCTACTTTAGACGGTGATAACCTGATTGGAGACCCAACCGAGGGCGCCTTGATTGTACTTGCCGAGAAAGGCGGCATCAGCGTGGTAGATGCACGGAAAAATTATCCACGAATCGCTGAAGTACCCTTTGATTCGGAATACAAGTTCATGGCAACCTTCCACAACATGACCGACCATGAAGGCAAACCAGTTGTCCGCGCGTTTGTCAAAGGTGCCCCCGACGTTTTAATCGCCCGTGGCAGCTTCTACTGGACTCCAGGCGGCAAAATCAACCCAATTACAGAAGAAAACCGCCCCCTAGCAACTGCTGAAAACGAGCGCATGGCAAAAGCAGGTGAACGGGTAATAGTTGTTGCACGAAAAGACTTTGACCCAAACCAGTTTAACCCGCATGAAAACCTGCTTAATCTAATGAATGACTTAACCTTGATAGCTATAGTTGGCATGGTAGACCCGCCACGCTCAGAAGCGAAAGAATCAATCACTAAATGTCACAATGCAGGCATCCAAGTGCGAATGATAACAGGCGACTACGCCACAACCGCAGGGGTTATAGGTCGTGAGCTTGGGATTGAGGGTAAAGCGTTAAGCGGTGCCCAGTTTTCCGCTATGAGCGATGCTGAACTTGACAAGGAACTAAGCGAAATCGGCGTTATCGCTCGAGTAGCTCCTGAAGATAAACTGCGACTTGTATCTTTGCTTCAAAAGAAACGTAACATTGTAGCCATGACTGGTGACGGCGTTAACGATGCCCCTGCACTTAAGAAAGCTGACATTGGAGTAGCAATGGGCATAACCGGCACCGAAGTTTCTAAGGATGCAGCGGTAATGATTCTTACCGACGACAATTTTGCCACAATCGTTAACGCAGTAGAATACGGGCGAGGAATCTATGACAATCTTGTCAAATACATTCGTTTCCAAATGGGAACACTAATCGCGTTTATCGCAACGTTTCTTGGTGCAGCGTTTTTCCAGATTTTAGGCGGCACCCCGTTTAGCCCCTTTACCATTTTATGGATAAACTTTTTAGTTCAAGTTCCTATAGCCATCGCGCTAGGCTTTGATGAACCATCACCTGGTTTAATGAAACGCAAACCAAGACCATTATCTGAACCTGTACTATCCCGTGGCAGATGGGTGCGCATAATTTTTATGGGTTTAATAATTGCTGCAGCAACCTTGCTTATTCAAGCTTACTACAGTGCCGCTGGGACAAATCAGGCTATAACAATGGGTTACGCTGTTTTCTCTTTGCTTAGCATTGCTTTAGGCATTACTTCAAGGAGTGAAACACAAACAGTTTTTTCCAAAGAAATGCTTCCAGGCTGGCGTCAAATCGGCCTGTATGTTCTGGCTCTGTTTTTCCTTTTCATAGGCGCCGGACTGCTGCGGGAAGTATCAAATACTGTGCCTTTGTCAAGTATGCAGTGGCTGATTTGTTTTGGTTTTGCTGGTCTTCTCGTGCTTGTTGACGAGGTAGTCAAGTTTTTCATGCGTAAAAGACGCCCTAAAAAAAGTTAAGCGAGCGAAAAAGTATGGAACGTTCTGAACGAATGCAAGTTTTTATGGATTTAACAAGAGTCAAGCCTGGAAAAAAGATTTGTTTAAAAGATTTAGAGACTGGTTGGGCACAAAACGAGGAAGCAACTTTTCTAGGAAAAGGCGAAATGAAAGAAAGAGCAAACAAACTGCTTGAGGCAAACAGGGCTGAACTGGCAAAGGCTCAAGAGCTTTTGTATGCAAGTCACACGTGGGCTATCTTGATTATTCTTCAGGGTATGGATGCTTCTGGAAAAGACAGCACAATTAAGCATGTACTGTCCGGCGTTAACCCACAAGGCTGCCGCGTTACCAGCTTTAAGCAGCCCTCAAGCAATGAGCTTGATCACGATTTTATGTGGCGGCAAGTTGTCGCTTTGCCTGAAAAGGGCATGATTGGAATTTTTAACCGGTCCTATTACGAGGAAGTCCTAATAGTAAAGGTGCACCAGAACCTTTTAGAAAAACAAAACTTGCCTACAGAGAATTTTGATAAAGACTTTTGGGAAAACCGTTACCAAGACATCTCAAGTTACGAACGTTATCTTTCACGTAACGGTACTTTGATTCTAAAGTTTTTTCTTAACATTTCAAAAGATGAACAGAGAAAAAGGTTCTTAGAACGCTTAAACAGTCCAGAAAAGCATTGGAAGTTTACGGATTCAGACCTAAAAGAAAGAGACTACTGGGACAAGTACATCCAAGCGTACGAGGACATGTTGCCGTGTACAAGCACTAAATGGGCGCCATGGTTTGTTATACCTGCAGATTACAAGTGGATGGCTCGCGCGTTAGTTGCAGACATTATCACTACAAGCATTTACCAGCTAAACATAAAATACCCAGAAGTTGACCAGAATAAACGAGAAGCAATCCAAGCCGCTAAAAAAAGGCTAGAATCAGAATAGACTTGATTATATTAGGCGAACGATTATATACCTAGTATGCGAACGGCAGCTTTAATTCTCTTGCTTGCGCCAGTTGTTTTGCTTCTTGTAATGCAATATTAACCCGCCAGTTACTCCAAAGATTATTAGACTCAGCAAGATTGGGGTCAATATTGAAATGGTTTGAGTATCCCATTGGTAGCTCTTTGCAGTTTCAAATTTGACTGTTTCAGAATTTAAAGCGCGGGCAATTTGGGAGCAAGAAATCTGCCAAACATCAAATGTGTAATTTCCTTCTGACAGGTTTAGAGTGGTTTCGCTTTTGAATATTAGCCATCCGTCTGAAGTGTTGCCTGCATAGGTGGCGTTAATAATGAATTCTTCATGGTTGAGATAACAGTAAAAATGAGGTACTGGCTCGTTAAGGTAATATCTTTCCATAACTTGCCCTGTCACTTTAAACTCTACAATTTCGGAATTGATACTGCCATTTTTAGGCGATTCAATGTCAAATTTTGGCATGCTGGCATAAACTGTAGGGTTAGCCGTAGATTCTAATGGAAACTCTCCCAAAATTAGCGTAACAAAAAGAATCCCTGCAATTAACGCCACTATTGAGTTCTTCATACTTAACCCTCAAATATGGCAGGTGAACCTTTGCTTAAAAAAGGTTTTAGTCAATTTTTCTTGACCTAACAAATCGAACATTACCTGTTTTGTAATAAAATTTTTGCGTCTACAAGCAGATTCAAAGCATGAATCGGATTTAAATTGTAAGTGTACACGTAGCCTCTTACGCATGTTCGAATACACATGTTGCATTTTTGTGCTCTAGTGACGTGTTCTTGATAGAGTTTGCTTGAAAAGTAATCTTTAAACGAGCCTTGGTTTAAGTCGTAGGTGTGGTCGTATGTGCAGCTGAAAATTTTGTTGTCCGCTGACACGTAAACAAACATTTTTGGAAAATCACATTTCCAGCTCCTTTTTTCCACGAAATGTTTTAGCACAAGCTCAGTTTCCATTAAAGGGTAACCTTCCTTTTTGAGTTTAAGCAACTTTTCGTAAAAAGTTTGAAGCTGCTTTTTAGTTAACCCATAATCCGTTACAGGCGACTCTGACCTGCCGTCCTCAAAACTTGACTTAACCGTGGGCTCAACTGAATTGTAAGAAATACCAACATGCAAATCCCGCGCCAGCTTAGCCATTGGTTCGATTGCTTCAAAATTTAATGAACTAATAGTAGTCACTAAAACAACTCTTGTGTTTCCACCTTTTCTGATTTCTTCAATTCCATCCATGACTTCTTTGAAAGCGCCCGGTTTTCCCCTGATGAAGTCGTGATAACTATTAAAGTAATCCAGCGAAACAAACATCATGTCGATACTGCACAATTCTTTGGCTTTAACGGTAAGCAGTGAACCGTTCGTGTTCATAGTAGTTAAGAAACCCTTGGTTTTGGCGTAATCAATAATTGTTCCAATGTCGCTTCTAACGGTTGGTTCCCCGCCGAAAAGATAGTAGCCCCGCATGCCACAATTATACGCGTCATCAAGAAGCTTAAAAACCTGCTTAGTTGACATGTCTTCGATTTTTCTGTTTGTCATTTGCCAGTATGTGCATGTTTTGCATTTGGAGTTGCAGGCGTAGGTTACTGCGTGAGCCAAGAAAAAGGGTCGATGGCTTTGTCTTGATTTTAACAGTGAAAGTGCTGCGCCAAAGTATCTGGCTCCAGTGCTAACTTGTCTGCTCTCAGAATTAGCCTGTTTTAGGTATGGCTCATTCAAAAGTTGGCCTCCTAAAAAATTGTCAAGAAAAACAAAAAGTGTGCTTTAAGATAAGAAGTCAGATTTAACGTAATAAACGTTTTTTGAGGCACTTTGTTGCTGTGTTGTTGGAGGAACAACTCTTTTTATAACATTGGCGTGCTTGGGTAATTGTCATTTTGATAGGTTACTGGGTGGTTAGTTTGGCTTCTGGAAAAATAGTGGCTCTCGCGGTTGTTCTTATTGTCGTAGTTGTAGTTGCCGGTTTAGCGGTTTACTATTATGATGCTTACCACAAGTTAACTTTTGAACTTAAAGGCGTCGACATTAACGGTGTTAGCCTAACTTCTGTTCAAACAACTTTTGAAATTCAAATAGGAAACCCCAACGCTTTGCCAGTTTACATTCCAGACGGCAACTTTGAAATCTATGTAAATAATCAAGACCTTGGCTCAGGCACTTTTGGCGCCGTGACAGTAGCTGGCAATAGTCAAACTCAACTAAACGTGCCTGTAACGTTCAATGTTTCTGATGTTCCCCCTGTAGTGTATGGCCTTATTACTGGCGGCGGAAACATTAATGTGACCATACAGGGCACGGCAAACGTGGGTTTCTTTGGGGTTCCTTTCAGCACTACTCTTTATAACGTCACTTTGAGTTAACCAAACATCTAAACAGGTTGACACGCTGCTTATTATCCTTAGAACATCTCTTACTTTGAGGTTACATTCAATTGACCACCAAACGCATCTATCTTGCAGGACCCGAAGTTTTTCTGCGTGAAGCCAAAGAAATCGGTGAACACAAAAAAGCCCTATGCCGAAAATACGGTTTTGAAGGTGTCTTTCCCATCGACGTTGAAGTTAACGTAGAAGGCAAGTCACCTCGGGAAATAGGCTTATGCATCAGCGGCGTTAATGAGGGGTTGATTAAAAACTGCGATTTGGTGATTGCAAACATTACTCCTTTTCGTGGACCCAGCGCGGATGTTGGCACCGTGTATGAGATGGGTTTTGCGCATGCCTTAGGCAAAAAAGTGCTCGCCTACACCAATTGTACTGAACCATTTACACAACGAACCGTCAAAGCTTTAGACAGTAAACTAATGCGCGATGCAGACGGCAAACTTCGAGACGAACAAGGCATGTTTGTCGAAGAGGTCGAATTGGTTGATAACTTGATGGTTGACGGGTGTATTCATGCAAATTCTGGGTTGCTGATTGTGGCGGAGGCGCCAGTGGGGGAATTGTTTACTTTTCTTGGGGGCTTTGAAAAATGCTTACAAGCCGCCAAAGATTCGCTCCAAAAATAGAAGACCAGCTTTATGCTCGACCTGCTTCAACTGTTGCTTTTGCTAAAGCCGAGAAATGATTGCTTTTTAACTGTTTAGGTGTTACTCGCCATTCCCAATTTCCCGTTGGACAACTAGGCATGTTAATTCTGCCTTCTTCACCTAACGAGAGCACGTCTTGAATTGGTAGGATGCACAGTTTAGCTTTTGATTTAAGCGCAAGTTTAACCATTTCAAAGCCTGCTTCTGCTTCAGTTGCCTTTTTTCCTATTTCATTAAAAAAGTTAGCTTTCTGTGCAATTGACGCTTCAGTTATGAACCAGCCTCTGGCCGTGTTGGTATCATGCGTGCCCGTGTAAACTACAGAGTTCACTGGGTGATTAGCTAAAGCGTGAGGGTTATCTTCTGAACCGTTAAAACCGAAAAGCAGCACTTTCATTCCAGGAACCCCCAAAAACTTGATAGCCTTTTTAACGGTGTCATCAATTGCGCCTAGGTCTTCAGCGATTAACGGCAAGTCTGGGAAACATGTTTTCAGTGTGGTGAAGAATTTCTGGTATGGCGCTTTTACCCATTTGCCTTTTTTTGCTGTTTTAGCTGACGCTGCAACACGCCAGTAAGCCGCAAACCCCCTAAAGTGGTCTAATCGCAGATAATCGTAAACTTTCAAGTTAAAGCCTACACGTTTAAGCCACCAGTCAAAACCTGTTTTCTCCATTTTTCGCCAGTCATACACGGGGTTGCCCCATAACTGGCCGTCGTCACTGAAATAGTCTGGTGGAACGCCGCCGACAAATCTTGCTTTGCCGTCGCCTTTAAGGTTGAATAGGTCCTGATTTACCCAAACGTCTGCGCTGTCATGAGCTACATAAAACGGCATATCCCCAACCAGTTGAACCTGCTTTTTGTGGCAGAACAGTTTGAGGTTTTCCCATTGACTAAAAAAAGCGTACTGAACAAACTTTTCATAACCAACTTCATTTGTCAACTTTCGGGTTTTAGTGGCTAAAGCTTCTGGTTCGCGGCTCCGCAGTTTCGGCGGCCAGTTAATCCATGATTTTCCTATTTTGCTTCTTAACGTGTTATACAGGGCATAATCGTCTAGCCAGTAACAGTTTTCAGAACAAAACACTTCAAAACTACGTTCAGAATCCAACATTGGCTGCGTTTGCTTGAAACGTTCATAAGCTTCACGAAGCAACGCCGTCTTGTTTGGATAAACAGCACAATAGTTTACTCTGCTGGTTTGAGGCATAATGGCATCTTTTAACGTGGACTTTTCAAGTAGTCCCTGTTTGGCTAACTCTTCAGGACTGATAAGCAACGGGTTTCCCGCGTACGCTGAACTTGTCAGGTACGGCGAGTTTCCTGCTTCAAAGCTTGTGGGTGACAGCGGCAAAATGCTCCAGTAACGTTGACTGCACTTGGCGAGCAGTTGAACAAATTTGTGGCTTTCTGGTCCCAAGTCGCCGATGCCAAACTTTGAAGGCAAAGACGCTACTGGCAAAAGCATGCCGCTTGCTCTTGAAATGCTACTCACACAGTGACGCCTCCAACAAGCAAAGCCACTGGAAAACCAGCCAAAACCTCCTTAATAGAAAAGCGCCCAGAAGCGTGAATTCTTGAACCCGTAAATTCTTCTATCCAAGTCGAGGGAGCATCCGTTGGCATTTTTATCGTAGTATCCTTCCAATCAAGCCTCCAAGAAAAAGGTGTCAAAAGGTTCGCCATGAAGCGGGGTACAACCACAACACAAACATCACCTTCCTTTTTACGCATAAAAGCAAAAACATGCTCTTTAAGGGCTCCTTCAGCAATCAACGGAACATATGCGCCCTCCTCAAACAGGGATTTAAGCCGCCGACGAACTTGCAGGGCTTTGAAAATGACGTAAAGTTTGGCTTTGCCAGACGTGTAATTCTCCAAAAGCGTCTTTATCTGGGAAACTGCTGAGCCTTCGTCGAGAAAATCGCTTCTTTTTTGGTAATCTACTGGGCGACGGTTGTCGGGGTCAACCATGCTTAAGTTCCACAGTTCCGAACCCTGATAAAAATCTGGGATGCCTGGGCAAGTGATTTTGAGAAGTGTCTGAGCTAACGAATTGATGAACCCGTAGTAGGCGACTTGTTTTTGAAATGGCAAAAAATCGGACAGAAAGCTGTTGTCTGTTAAGATTTGGTTTGTGAACAGTTCAGTGGCGGTTTCGTATTGCTTGTTGGGGGTTATCCATGATGTGTGAACTTTTGCTTCCTTTAAAGCTTTGACAGTGTATGTGGTGACTCTTTGAGTGAACTCTTGGGTTTTAGTCGGTTCAAAGGGGTATGCGCCGATAAGTGTCTGGTAAATCAGGTATTCCTCGTTATGGTCAGGTGCACGCTCGCCGTTAACCACTGTTTTATGTTTAGCGTTGATTTCAGCCCAACAAAACAAGTGCTTTTCCAGTTCCTGCGGAATTTCGCTTAACACGTTTAGTCTTGCTCTTGCATCTTCCCCGCGTTTAGTATCATGTGTACTAGTAGCGTTTAACGTTAAAGGCCAACATGCTTGCCTTGTAAGGTTAAACTGGTTAAACTCGCTGGTTGAAACGCCGAATTTAGCTGGGTCGCCGCCGACCTCGTTAAGCGACAAGAAACGGCAATAACGGTAAAACGCTGTGTCCTCAAGCCCCTTAGCCATAATTGAGCCAGTGAACTGCTGCAAGCGCATCATCGTTTCCAAAGCTGGCTTATTGCTGATGCATTGTTTAAGAATAAAATCAATGGCGTCCAATTCTCTGGTGTATTCGGGTTTGTGTTGTTTTGCCTGCTCCAGCGCTAAGTGGAAGTGGCCTTTTTTGTCGGTGGGGTTTTTTGGGTTTAGGTAAGTGCGGTAAACTGGAAAACAAGCAATTAAGACGGCGACTGTATTTGGCATTTTGTCGGGGTCAAACTGGCTCACTGTCAATCTTTGCAGAGTTTGGTTAATCAGGCGGGAAAGGTTGTTTATGTCGCCCATAAAATAGTTTTCAATTACAGCTTTTTTGCATTCAAAAACCTGTTCACTAAACGTTTGATGGTTTCCAGTGAACCCTTTGTAGAGGCTGTCGATGGCTGCTTCGCTGGTTTGGTTTACCAATAATCCATTAACATAGTTTATGAAGTCGTAGCCTGTGCTGCCTTGAACTGGCCAAGACTCAGTTAGGTTTTCGTTGCCGCTTAAGATTTTTTCTACAAGTAAGTAAGTGTCTGGGGCTTGTTTGCGTAGTTTCTGAAGATATTCTTCAGGATAAAACAAGCCGTCAATGTGGTCAACACGCAACCCTGAAACTTCATTACTCTGTAGCAAATCAAGGATTAACCGGTGGGTTTCCTCAAAAACTTCTTGTTCTTCCATTCTTAACCCAATCAAGTCAAGTATGTCAAAGAATCTGCGGTAATTAATCTCACCAAACGCATCCAACCAGAACGTTAACACGTAAAACTGTTCTGAAAGCAAACCCGCAAGAAGCTCAGAATTGCTATTATATCGTTCAACTGTTTTTCCAATATCCCTTTGTTTAAGTAATTCTTGTGTTGACCTGCCGTCAACAGGAAACTCGTAGTTGTAATAACGTATTTTGAAGCCCCCGTCACAAAAAACCAACTCTATCTCTTTTTGTTTAATACATTGCGCTAATTCTTTACCTAGAAACGGCGCCAAAACTCGCCCGTTGAGCTTTGGTGATGGATAATTCCAATCAACGTCGAAAAATTTGGCGTGACGTGAATCTGGTCCCTGCTTCATGACGTCTAAAACCCGTTTGTTTTCCAAGGAATAAGCCGCGTGATTAGGAACGATGTCTTGAAGCCAATTTAACTTGTAAGCCAAAACTTCACGGTTCAAATCCTCAAAGGCTGCTTTGCCACCCAACTCTTCGCTGATTGCTGTCGGGTCAACCATGTCGTAACCGTGCATGCTGCCTGTTCTTGACTTAAATATTGGAGAGGCATAAACGTGTGAGATTCCCAGTTTAGCTAAATACGGCAGCACCGCTTTTAGGTCATAAAAGCCAAAATCCCTGTTTAGTTGCACTCTGTAAGTTGCTAGAGGCGTCCTCACGGTTAATCCAGCCGTAAACCAATTAACTCGCAGAGTTGCCGAAAACTTGACACCCACATTTTTGCTTCTTCGTCTTGACGTTGCTTCATGTTTTGAAACACTTCTTCGGCAAGTTTGAATGCAATGTTTTGTGACTTCCACAAGTTTAGGCTCAAAGGCAACTGATTAATTACTGCAATCAGATTTGCGATACTCTTAATTTTCTGAGTGTCTTCAGGGCTACTTTCCAGTTTGTTGAATTCTCTGGTGATCTTTTCGCTTGCTTGGAAAGTTAACAATTCTGAATTCAGCTTAACAGCAAAGCTGTGAGCGTTTAAAATTAGTCTTTGAAGATTTTCAAGATCAACATCATCAGTGGTCAATTTTTCCTCTATTTTCATTTCTAAAACTATTTCAGCAGCTGAACGAAATGGTTGAGGCTGTGGAATCCTGTTTTCTTTCATAAAGCGCATTAAGGCTGAATTGTCCTTGTAAACTATCTCAAAAAGGTCCTTTGCCTTTTTTAGGCTGCCTTCAACGATAAAATCTAAAATGCAATGCTGGTCATCTTTGAACATGTCTTTTAGCGAGTAATTGTTTTCGCCAAAATATTTCGATAAAGAAATTATGATTTCGTTGATTTGCCCTTTTTCAAAGCTTTCTAAAATTTCCTTTTTCATCGTTTCAAAGTTTTCTTGTTGCATGTTAGGCATTGCTCCGCAGCTGACGTTGTGGTCTCCTAGCCAAATTGCTGCGCATCCAAGTGTTTGTTCGTCAAGGGTTATTCCTGAGTATACTGTTGTATGGTTTGCGATTAATCGGAATTTACCGTCATCTCGGCGTTCAATGTTTTGTTGGGTGACTTTGAAGTAGCAGTTTGGCATTTGGGGCGTTAGCATTTTTGCGTTAATGTCCGGAGAAAATAGTGCAATAATTGTGTTTTGGGCACTTATTCGTGTAAAGTCAACAATTGAGGGTCGAACAAAAATGTCATAAACTTTTTTACCGTTACTAAATTCAACAATATTGCTTGGTGCCTGAGCAAGCATCTTTACGTATTGCTCTTCTAAATCTAAACCTAAAACTTCTTTGGCGATCTGCATAGCCCGAGCTGCATACATCATTACTTGCACCGTTTCGATACCGCTGATTTCATCAAAAAACCAGCCGCAACTCGTAAAAAATAAAAGCGTATGCCGCTGCATCTCAAGAAGTTTAATGGCTCTGCGTTTTTCATAATCGTTTAACGGTTTTTTTTCTTCCTCCTTTAAGAATTCGTCAATGGATTCTTTTGAGCGGTCCAAAATTACTTTTATGTAGTTATTGCGGGCGTTCCATGGGTCTTTAAGGTATTCAGATGCCGTCGTTTCAAACTCGATGGCAAGTATGTCTCTTAGCCAATTCATAGCTTCCCGCAGTGGTTTACGCCACTCTTGACTCCAGTTGCGTTTGTTGTCGTTTTTGCAGCCACAGTTGCTTCTCCAGCGTTCTACCCCGTGAACGCAACTCCAAGAAGTGTTCTCAACGATTTCTGCTTCAAACTCTGGGGGGTTAGCGTCTAAGAATTCGGAAAGATTTGTTATTTTTGCAAGCTTATTTGCCTCTATATAATATAAGCAGTAGGCTAAAGTCATGTCGCCGTGCGGGTGATGATGCCCGTAAAGTTCACCGTCGCTTGCCACAGTTTCAATTAAGGCTTTAGCATTGTCCGTCTTGAGTGGGTTTGCAAGTTGTTTAGCAAAGGCTTCACCGCTTTCAAGTAGGTTACCAAAGGCTATGTCGATGGCTGTTTGCTTATCATAAAAGAATAAGCATATGCTTTTTCCCGAAGGCAAGTTACACTGGTAAACCTTTCTTGGGTCAATTTGTTTTTCAGAGGTTTGAACCCATTTTTTATCGCCTATTTTACGGTATCTGGCGGCTTGATGCGGTGAAAGAACAGTGAATTTTATGTTATTTTCCGCCAGCACTTCAAGCGTTTCAACATCAACTGCCGTTTCAGGAAGCCACATGCCCCACGGAAACCGTTTGAAACGAGATTCAAAATCTTTTATTGCCCACTTAACCTGCGTTTCCTTATCACGGCGATTAGCTAAAGGCATAATCATGTGATTATAAACCTGCGCAATAGCAGAGCCGTGCCCTGAAAAGTTTTTTATGCTTTCCTTGTCAGCGTTTATAATTGATTCATACACGGCAGGGTTATGACGTTCTAGCCAGTAAAGTAGAGTTGGACCAAAGTTGAAACTGATTTTTGAGTAATTATTAATCAAACCGATAATTCGCCAAGAAGGATCCATAATGCGAGAAAAAGCGTTGGGTGCATAGCATTCAGCGGTTATGCGTTCATTCCAGTCATGATACGGGGCTGCGGATTCTTGAACTTCAACCTCTTCAAGCCACGGATTTTCCCGAGGAGGCTGATAAAAATGGCCATGAATACAAATGAATTGATTACTGATCCGTGAGTGCCTCCTGATTTAAGTAAACCGCGAAGCAGTAACCTGGCGCTATCATGCTTGCTGAAGGTTGCTCTGGGAGCTTCAATCCTGATCCGCCAAAAATTGGGTCAGTTGAATCCAACACCTTTCTAATATTTTCGTCTAACCGTACTTGAAGGGTTTGGGTTTCATTGCTTAGATTTGCTATGATCAATGCTTTTGAATTGTTTTTTTGTTTTTCAATCAGCAAAGCTTTGCCTTGGGATGTTACCGTTTTTAAATTACGTTCGATGCATTGTTGAAGAACGGGAACTTTTCTTCTTAACTCAATCAGCTTTTTGTAGTAGCCTGCAATTTTGCCATTTAAGCCTTGGCTACGGTTTTCCCATTTAATTTTTGATTTTGTAAAGCATTCAAGACTTTGCGGGTCAGGAATGTTGCCTGTCCACTGGAACTCGGTGAATTCTTTTCTTCTTCCTTCCCTAATAGCGTCCGCAAGCTCTTTGCCTTGATAGTCTGTGAAGAAACAAAAGGGCGATGTTTCACCGTATTCTTCTCCCATGAAAAGAAGCGGAACATAAGGGGACAACAAAACCACTCCAGCAGCCACTTTGGCAGCTTCATAACCTGAAATGTTTGCTAAGCGGTCACCAAGAAGTCGGTTGCCGATTTGGTCATGATTCTGACTGAAAACCACAAACTTGTAAGCTGTAATCTGTCGAAATGTTTCTTCTGGCTGGCGGCGTCTGAATTCTGGCGGTTTTTTAACGTACACGTAAGCGTCCGTTAACGCGTCTGCTAAATGCTCTATGCTGGTGAAGTCTATGTAATAGCTTTTGTTTTCGCCTGTTAATTGACTAAAAAGTGCATGCTGAAAATCGTCCAGCCATTGCGCGTCAAA
Source organism: Bathyarchaeia archaeon (assembly GCA_042296865.1). Lineage (GTDB taxonomy): Archaea > Thermoproteota > Bathyarchaeia > Bathyarchaeales > Bathycorpusculaceae > Bathycorpusculum. The sequence continues at coordinate 2,174,789 of CP170178.1, forward strand.
CCCGTAGCCTCCTTCTTTTGTGGGTGTTAAAACTGCTGGTTCATTATAACCTGTTTCTGCAATCATGTATAGGCGTCGTCCCACTTCTTGGGCGTACTGATGGACGGCTTGGTTTATTTCTCCAAGAAAATGTTTGGGGCTCCTATCAGTTATCCACAGTATCGAGTCTAATCGTATGCCGTCGATGTGGTAGTCTCTAAACCAGTGCAGGGTGTTTTCCAAAAAATAGTTACGTACTCCGTTACTGTTTGGGCCATTAAGGTTAATTGTTGGTCCCCAAGTGGTCATGTTGTCGCTGGTAAAGTAGGGTGCATAATCGTTAAGGATGTTGCCTTCGGGGCCAATGTGATTATAAACAAAATCAAGAAAAACCGCTACACTCTGCTTATGGCATTCGTCAACCAGCGTTTTTAAATCGTCAGGGGTTCCGTAACTGTTTTGAAGTGCAAACGGAAAAACGCCGTCATATCCCCAGCCTCGACTGCCTGAGAATTGTGTGACTGGCATGAGTTCAACAGCGTTTATTCCAAAATCCGCCAACTCGTTTATCTTATCTTTCATAGCTAAGAATGTGCCCTGTGGCGTGAAGGTACCCACGTGAACTTCATAGAAAACTAGTTCTTTGAACTCTAACCCATGCCAAAACGTGTCTTTCCAAACGTATTTTTCATGGTCGATTACTTGTGAGGGGCCAAAGACTCCTTTTGGCTGAAAATGTGCTGCTGGGTCAGGTTTTGGCGGTTTATCGTCTTGCCTAAACATGTACTCTGTGTCCGGCTTTACTTGGTTTAGTTTTGTTGTCCAGTAACCTTTTCCCGCTTTAGCTAAATCGATTTGCTGTTTGTTACTTTCAAGTGTTAACTTTACGTTGGCTGCGTTTGGAGCCCAAACTGTGAATTCACAATGATCTTTATGAAAAGTAGCTCCAACACGCATCCGTTTACCCTTTTTTTGGTCCTGAAGCTTAACGGAGAATTAAAAGCATAAGTTTCAGCTACTAAAAAGCGGTGAAAGATGCACTGGTATTGTTTACCGTTAAAACTCCAACAACATTATTATTGCTGCAACTAATAATTATTTTGTGTCCTAAGTTTTAGAAGCATTTTACCAGTTTGCGGTGTTTTTTCATGCGTGTTGAATTAAATAAAAAAGTTAAGCTCGATGATTACATCCCGATTGTTGGCGAAACAGGAGTTGAAGAGGTTAAAGCTTTAGGCGAACAATTAAAAGGGGTCACAGTAATGCATGTTAACTCTACTTCTTTCGGCGGCGGTGTAGCAGAAATTTTACATAGCATGATTCCGCTGATGCGAGACGCGGGTTTAGATGTGCATTGGGAAGTAATCCGTGGTGACCTGCCGTTTTTTAATATAACCAAAAAGATCCATAACGCTTTGCAGGGCGCCAACTTTATGCTAACTAAAGAGGAAGAGCAAACGTATCTTGAATACAACCGTATGAATAGTGAATTAACAACAATCGACACTGACGTCGTCATGGTGCATGATAACCAACCGGCGGCTATGATACAGTTTTATCCCAACAACAAACACAAATGGATATGGCGTTGTCATGTTGACCTGTCCACACCGAATTTAGCTGTTTGGAATTTTCTTGAACAGTACATCGGCAGATACGACGCAGCAATTTTTACCGCTAAAGAATATGTGGTTCCCAGTTTAACCGTGCCGACACTGTCGATTAGGCCGCCTTCAATTAATCCGCTTTCAGAAAAAAATCGTGAGTTAACTAACTCTGACGTTATGGCTGTTCTAGAACGTTATGGTGTTAAAGCAAACCAGCCAATCATCACCCAGGTTGCCCGGTTTGATCCTTGGAAGGATCCTTCAGGCGCAATTGACGTTTATCGGATAGTAAAAAAACAAGTTCCCAATGTGCAATTGCTTTTGATTGCAGGAATGGCTGCTGATGACCCTGAGGGTTGGTTATATTTTGAAAAAACTGCTCGTCATGCCAGTGAAGATTCAGACGTGTATTTGCTTACGGATTTGAAGGGCGTTAAAGATTTGGAGGTTAATGCGTTTCAGCGTGCTTCTCAGGTGGTTTTGCAGATGTCTACGCGTGAAGGTTTCGGGTTAACGGTTACAGAAGCGCTTTGGAAGGGTGTTCCCGTAGTGGCAAGATGTGTAGGTGGAATTCCTCTTCAAATTCAAGAGGGCCAAAACGGTTTTCTTATTGATACCGTGGAGCAGGCCGCTGAACGGACTATCTGCTTGTTAAAAAACCAAGAGATGGCAAAACAGTTGGGTCAAAACGGTAAACAGTTTGTAAGAGAAAATTTTTTGATAATAAATCATGTTCGTGATTATTTTTCGTTATTTAATGAATTGCTTAAATGTTAACCCAAAAAGAGAGGGTGTTTAACCCATCATGGTTGGGTGTTCGCCTTCCTCGTCAATGTGATGCATGACGTGAAGTCCTAAACCTGTTGCGGCACCTGCTGAAAGGCCAATAAGGAGGTTATTTAATGGTGCATAATTACCAACTAAACCGACGACTACCAGAAGGTCAAAGCCGACAGCGACTGCTAAGTAGCCGACGCACCACATTTTAACGCTCATACCGCGTGGCTTGTTAATTCCTATGCCGCCGAGAATGCCCAACATTATGAGGAAACCGATTAAAGCGTAAATCAAGTCAAAGCTTAATTCCAAATATTTTCACCTGTATTTATCTGCCTATGTTATCGTTGCGGCTTATTTAGTTTATCGAATTTATCCCTGTCTATTGTTTATTTATATTTTAGCAATTGACATACTGCTACCTTATATATCATTGAAACATTTTTTAAACAACCTAACGGGGTAGGATTGCAAATGACCAATTACGATGAAAGGCACTGCCATAAATGGGCACTACTTTTGGCAGAAAGAAAAGACAAGCTAACCCAAGCGCAAACAGCCATAAACGCAGGCGACTTTGAAACCGCAAAACAGTTATCAAACCAGGTTTTTTACGGAAAAATGGGCAAAAACGCTGACCCCGGCATGGCAGGTTCACTGTTGTATCATATGGCTATGGTAAGCAAAATGGAGTCAGAAAGCAGCGTTCTACTCGACGAATTAAAAGTTAAACAACCAGACATCACCTTGAACCTTAACAAACTTTATGACGATTTCTATGCTGACGCTAAAAAACTCACACAAAACGTCATGAAGCTAAACTACGACGCAACTGTTATATCAAAAACAAAATACCTCAACAGCGAAGAAAAAATTAAACTTTTCACAAACCTGAAACAGAAACAAAAACAAATAGAAACCCAAATCTTAAACAAGGACCCTCAAGCAGTCCAAGCCCTCGATAAACTTTTTGACGACTGGGCACAACAGATTGTTTTAATGCGTTTTATCCAAGAATATGAAACAATCAAAGGCTTGCTTGTGTTAACGGAACTCGTTAAAACCTTTGGTTACGAAAAAATCGAGCAAGCAATGCAAAAGGTCAAAGACGATTTCGGCAAAAAAACCGTTAACATCGCACTTGATGTAACCCTTAAAGTGGGCATGCGCCGAGAAAAGCTCCAATCCGTTATGCTCGCCGACCACTTCATAAACATGGTTATGGATGGTTCAACACTTGACGGCAAAATGGAATTCCTAAACTGCCCCATACATGGCGGTCACCGTTATGCTCAAGAAAAATGTGGTGTTGACCCCAAAGTCTCCACATTGTTCTGTAACAATTTCTGTTTTGCACATGCCAAAGCAATGCTTGACACTGTACTGCCTTTCCCGTTCACACTTTGGCAGCCTAAACTGCTGGCTAAAGACGGCGCATGTGAATACTATCTCAAACTCGCCTATTCGCCGGAAGCAAAAACCCAAGAACGTTATGTTCCCCTGGTAATGTCTTACAATGTAACCAGGGAATGCAACATGAAATGCAGCCACTGCTACATTAACGCAACCGACAAAAAACTTGAAGATGAATTAAATACAAAACAAGCCAAAGAAGTAATCGACCAAATCTATCAAGTAAGTAGCCCGCTGCTAATTCTTAGCGGTGGCGAACCCCTCATGCGATCAGATATTTATGAACTCATTGAATACGGCGTTAAGAAGGGTTTAAAGATTGGTATAGGAAGCAACGGTTACCTAATTGATGATGTTGTTGCAAAGAAACTCAAGGATGCTGGAGTCGCTACTGTTTCAATCAGTATAGACTCAAGTGTTCCAGCACAACATGATGAGTTCCGTGGAGTACCGGGCGCTTGGGAAAAAGCCGTAAACGCCTGCAAAGCTCTGCGAAAACAAGGCGTGCTAGTACAAGTCAACACAACATTAACGCATGATAACTACGACCAAATAGATGATATCATGACTCTGGCAGAATCTATTGGTGTAGAAAACTTCCACCTGTTCTTCCTTGTTCCAACAGGTCGAGGCGTCAAATTAACTGACATTTCACCGCAAAAATATGAGGATATGATAACCAACGCGTTTGCCAACGTTCACAAACATCGGCTCAATGTAAAGCCTTCCTGTGCCCCACAGTTCATGCGTATCGCGCAGGGAATGGGTTTGGACATGAGACAATGGATGCGTGGCTGCTTAGCTGGTATGCATTACTGCCGTATTTATCCAAACGGTGACGTAACCCCCTGCCCCTATCTTCCAATAAAACTGGGGAACCTCAAAGAGCAAAGCTTTGAATACATATGGTTCAACTCTGAAGTTTTCAAGAACCTTAGAGACGTTTCATGCTTAACAGGCAAATGCGGCGAATGTGAATACAAGGTTTTATGCGGCGGTTGCAGGGCAAGAGCGTATGGTCTCTCAGCAGATTTTATCGATTACTGCGGCGACCTGCATGTGCCAACCGAATCAAAAGGTGACTACCTAAAAGAGGATCCATGGTGCGTTTATCAACCCGGCGCCAAAAAAGCGGATGCTCCACAGGGTCATCCTCACGGTGCTGCAAAACGCTAAGGGGGGTAGGTTGTATTGGCGGTTTTTTACGCCATTAAACGTTTCTTTTTGTTATTTGAACGCTTGAATGCCTACATGGTTGCGTCTGTTTTTTTTGAGACACACATTATCTTTACTTTTCAAATAGCTATCTAAAAGCAAGATTAGGAGACAACATTATTGTCGACCACTTTGCAAGAGACCGATCCAGCATTTGCCGTTTCTTCAGAGTCTACGCCTAAAGCGTTGGATGCTGAAGAAGTTACAACGATAGCCACGACCTTTTTGAAACGAATAGGTCACCGAGGGAGTTTGAATCCTAAACGAGTCTCTGTAGAAGAAGACCTTTTCACGGTTGAAGTGGAAATGAAAAAGTTTTCTGCAACAGTTAAAATTAGCGCGTTAAACCGTGAAATACGGGAGTATGATGTTCAACCTAAAAGCGAGGAAGCACCGTCATCTTTTTCGCCCAAACTGATTATGACTGTGGCTGTTATATCTGCAATTGTTTGTGTAGGCTTGTATTTTGGGTTTAAAATGTTAGGCCTTTAACTTATTAGCGAGAAGTGGATAAGATAAAAAAACTTTGAGAAATAAAATGTTAAAAGAGAAAAGGTTGATTATTTCTTTTTCTTAGCGATTTCTTCTGGAGCTTCTTCTTTCTTGTCTTCGATTTCAGTTGTTATTTCTTCGATTGGCTTTGGAGGGGGTGTAGTTGCCATTGTCCATCCGATCCATGCGCCTATGAACATGATTGCTACAAAGGCGATGAAAACCGGAACTGCGATAACCCAGAATTGGACGTTAGCAGTGCTGCCGAGTAATCCAATGGTAACGAGCCAATCAGGATAGAATAGAGTGACGATGTAGAATATAGCAACGAGAACGCAGACGAGTAGTATTGCTCCACCTATAGCTTGATCTTTGCTTACCATTTAGTGATTCACCACTTTATAGCCATTGTACTAGTTTAATCCATTTAAAGTTTGTCATGTTTTCAAGAGTGTGTTTGCTTAGGTTGTTCCCATCTCCCAAGTGGATAGGTACTTTTTCTGTTCCTCTGTCAACACGTCAATGGTTACACCCATACTTTTTAGCTTTAACTCAGCAACTTTCTCGTCAAGCTCTTTTGGCACAGTGTAAACTTTAGTGTCTAATTTTGTACTTTTAGCAATGTACTCTGAACATAACGCTTGGTTAGCAAATGACATGTCCATAACTTCCGATGGGTGACCCTCGGCAGCAGCTAAATTGACTAGTCTGCCTTCAGCAAGCAAGTAGAGATGTCTGCCGTCTTTAAGGGTGAATTCCTCCATATTTGGACGCATAGTACGTTTAGATGTTGAAAGCGCTTCTAGTTCGGGGATGTTTATTTCTACATTGAAGTGTCCGCTGTTGCACATTATTGCGCCGTCTTTCATTTTTTCCATGTGTTCCTTACGAAGAACGTTTATGTCGCCTGTAGCTGTAGCGAATATGTCGCCGATAGGTGCCGCTTCAGACATGGGCATAACACGGAAACCATCCATAACTGCTTCCAAAGCACGAGTTGGTTGAACCTCCGTTACTATAACGTTTGAACCTAAGCCCTTTGCACGCATAGCTATACCTCTGCTGCACCAGCCGTATCCGCCTACAACAAAATTTTTCCCTGCAAGCAATACTGATGTTGCACGAAGGATGCCGTCAATGGTACTTTGGCCTGTTCCGTAGCGGTTATCAAAAAGGTATTTTGTATACGCATCGTTAACAGCAATGATTGGATATTTAAGGCTGCCATCCTGTTCCATGGCTTTTAGGCGGACTACGCCGGTTGAGGTTTCTTCTGTTCCGCCTTTGATGTCTTTAATTAGGTCTTGGCGTTTGCTGTGAAGCATGCCTACTACGTCGGCGCCGTCATCCATTGTTATGGTTGGTTTGAAAGCGAGAACGTTTTCGATGCATTTGTAGTAGTCGTCAGTGTTTTGTCCTCTCCAAGCGAAAACGTGAACGCCGCTGTCAGCGAGTGCTGCTGCTACGTCGTCTTGGGTTGAAAGGGGGTTAGAACCGCATAACGCGACGTTGGCTCCTCCAGCGATTAGGGTTTTGATTAACACGGCGGTTTCTTTGGTTACGTGTAGGCATGCGGCTAAAGTTTGTCCTTGTAATGGTTTTTCTTTTTCAAAACGTTCTTTGATGATATTTAGAACTGGCATATGTTTTGATGCCCATTCAATTTGTAAGTGACCTTGTGTGGCTAATGATTTGTCTTTAACTTGAAATTGATCCATAAGGGTTATGCACCTTTGTTTATGGGTGATGCAGTTTACATATTTAGTTTTATCCCCTACAATAGGCTACGCTTACCCGCTCGGTTTTTTTGTTAACCTTTAAATTGCCAGCCCCCTTTTTTGTTGCATTATACTGGTGACTGTTATGAGCGATGCTGCCGCTTTGAATCTTTCACAGGACGCTGTTCTACGATACATGCGTTCTCTGTATGGCGAAAAAGTCGAAATCCAACGGATTTGGCGTCTAGGAGAAACACCTGGAACCACAGATGACATAAAAGGCTTCGGCTATGGTTACCCATATGTTATCGAATTCAGGCATGAAGGCAAAAGTCGCCGTGTTGTGCTTGAAACAATGCGTCCCGGCGAAGGGTTCGGACATGACCACTTCTCTGACCGTGCCCAAGTTTTAATCTGGCAAAACTCAGCATTCAACAAACTGCCTAAGCATGTCCGTTCCGTTGATGCCGGATGCTTTGAAGACACAGGTAAACTTGTTTCCGTAGGCAGAGGCAAAGAATACTTTATTTTAACAGAATTCATCGAAGGAAAACTTTACCATTTAGACCTTGACCGCCTAAAAGACACAGGCACTCTTTGTGAATTTGATATGAACCGTTGCATAGCTCTCTCAGATTACCTTGCTGAAATACACAAAACACGCCACAGTTCAGCTGGTCTATACATCCGAAGAATCCGAGATTTAGTAGGTCACGGCGAATGCATAATGGGCTTACTAGATAGTTATCCTAAAGAATTTGCTTATGTTAACAAATCCTATTTTGTCGATGTTGAGAAAGCCTGTGTTGATTGGCGTTGGAAACTAAAAGAACGCACACACCGATTAAGCCAAGTTCACGGCGATTTTCATCCTTGGAATATTCTTTTCCGTGAAGGCGTCGATTTCACAGCGCTTGACCGTAGCCGAGGCGAATGGGGTGAACCAGCAGATGACATTGCAGCCTTAACCATAAACTACCTGTTTTATTCGCTTCAAAAATATGGCGAGTTAAACGGTGTTTTTGATCGACTGTTTAAATTATTCTGGGAAAACTATTTGCATAAAACAGAGGATTCAGAGGTGCTTGAAGTAGTACAACCCTTCTATGCATGGAGAAGTCTTGTTGTTGCTTCACCTATATGGTACCCAAACCTAAGTGTTGACGTCCGCGTTAAACTGTTAAACTTTGCGCAAAACGTGCTGCAAAGTGACCGCTTCAACGTTATGGATGTAAACTCTTACTTCTAACTACTCCTTTTTTTGACATATATCGGCTTACACACGCAACAATATATACAGAGTTAACAAACATTTTGCAGGGTTTGCTTCATGAAGAGCAATGTTGAATTAGCTCAGCTTTTACGTGAAATGGGTTACTCCGAAGATATTATTGGAAAAATAATTACTTGGTACTTAAAAGATCATCCAGAAATATTGTATTAGAAAAATATCTTTCTTTTTGTTTCTTGATGAGTAGGTGAACAGGTAAACTTAAACAAGGCTTAGTGTTTACCCTTTACTTGTGAAAAACAACTTATGATTGCATCTGCTGGTTGGTGTGTTTGGATAACTGGTCTTCCCGGAAGCGGCAAATCCGTGGTTTCCCGAGCACTAATTGAACTTTTAAACCAAAAAGGCATCTCGGTTCAGTTGATATCTTCAGACGAGTTGCGAAAAATTTTAACTCCGAAACCAACTTACACCCTTCAAGAACGCGATGTCGTCTATGCCACAATGGTTTACATAGCTAAACTTCTTACACAAAACGGCGTAAACGTTCTAATCGACGCCACTGGCAATCTCAGACGTTACCGTGACGATGCCCGCTCACAAATACCTCGTTTCATCGAAGCCTACCTTGAATGCCCATTCGACGTATGCATGCAACGCGAGGCGCAAAGAAAAGAAACATACAATGCTCCATCACAAATTTATTCTAAAGCGCTTGAAAACAAGTCTTCAAGTACAGTTCCAGGTGTGGGGCAGCCTTACGAAAAACCACTAAACCCAGAGGTTAGGGTTAACAATTTGGAGCATACGCCTGAAGAGGCAGCTCAATTGATCTTGAATAGAATTTTGGATTGCTAAATTAGAAATTTTTCGTTTATTTTTAATTTGATTTTAAATAGGTCTTGTTTTGAAATAAATTTTGGAATGAATAGAATTAAGAAAGTAGTTAATGATTTCAACAAAGTTATTAATTATTTTACTCAACCAACTTATGTAATTCCTCTTGGCAAGCACTCTTACGGGGCACCAAAAATTGAGGGTGCAGGAAACTTTTTGCCTTATTTGATGCGTGGAAGTAGTGTGGGTAATTATTGCTCTTTGGGTTCAAACGTTACATTTGCTTTTTATGGACGGCATGATTACGATTTAACTACAACTTATCCTTTTTTTGCATTCTACGATAAATGTCATATTGACAGTTCTACAAATCCTGCTTTTAAAAAAGGCTTTTTTGATGGGTCCAAAATTCCTGCAACTCCTATAACAGTTGAAAATGACGTATGGATAGGCAATGATGTTACAATTCGACACGGGATCACTGTTGGTAACGGGGCAGTAGTGGCTATGAATTCTTTGGTCGTTAAAGACGTTCCTCCATATGCCATTGTTGGAGGCAATCCAGCAAAAATCATTAAATACCGTTTTAAACCTTATCAGATTGCTGCACTTTTGAAGGTTTCTTGGTGGGATTGGCCAGACGAAAAGGTTGCCCAGATGTTACCCTTACTTTTATCTTATGATGTTGACCGGTTTTTAGAAGTTGCTCTTAATGAAAATATGAAAGTTAACCAAACAGAAAACAAAATATGAAATTAATCTTTGCTTAAGGCTTCACTTTAATGTAATTAAGCACTGTTTCTGCTTGTTCAGCACTGATTTTTCCGCTCTTACGCAGCGAAGTAACGACTTCGGATACTTTGGCTAAAGCATGCACTGTGTACCCGGTTTTTTCCAAGTTTTCTTTTCCACCCTGTTCACGGTTAACTATAACCAAAATGTGTTTAACCTCAGCGCCAAGTTCCAAAAGCGGTTTTATTCCCTCAATCTTTGACAGTCCCTCGCTGACCACGTCATCAACAAATAGGATTTTGTCGCCTCTTTCCACGTCTGCGCCTGCGGTTCTTCCGGTTACTCCGTAGGCTTTTGTTTCTTTGCGCACTATAACGCATGGCAAGTTAACTTTGCAGGCAATACTTGGCACGATTAATGCTCCTTTTAGTTCTATTGAAGCAAGCTTTGTTAACGGGTCATTAGTGGTGATTTCACTGATTTTTTGGGCTGCAACCTCTGAGATAACGCATAATTCTTTGGGTTTTGCAAGTAGCCGTGCCATGTCAATGTAGTAAGGACTCATGGCTCCTGATTTTATTTTAAATGAACCAAATTTAATGCATCCTGATTCGTAAAGTGCGTTTGCAACCTTGTCTGTAGCTGAATCCATAACGATTTCCAAACTGAGAAATAGGAAATGGCAATTTAACCCTTTACCACCTTGACAAAAAAATGAATATGCCATAAACTATATTTCTATAGTAATGCAGTTTTTTGCAAACGATAACTTTGTTGCTATTGTTGCTTTTAATGGTAAGAGATAACTATGGGTTTGTTAATTGTTTTTAGTTAGAGTTTTGCACCGTTTTTGTTTTCTAACGGTAACGTTTATAACTCTATTTTATATTTGCTAAAGGCGCGAAGCGGAAGTACAATGGGACATCGAAAAGTTCATGCTCCAAGACATGGTTCACTAGCTTATTTACCTAGGAAACGGGCTAAAAGCCCAGTAGCCAGAATACGCTATTGGCCAGAAATTAAATCAGATTCTCCTAGGCTTTTAGGATTTGCAGCTTACAAAGCTGGTATGACATATATTTTCTCAATTGAGGACAAGAAACGTTCGCCTCACTTTGGAAAAGAAGTCATGAAAGCAGCAACTATTCTAGAAACGCCACCAATCATCATATGTGGTTTTAAATCATACATGAATACACCATACGGACTGCAAAACATCAGCGAGGTCTGGATGAAAGATCCACCAGCAATCCTTAACCGTGCATTGGTTTTACCAGAAAACTTTGACACAGAAGCAATGCTGGAAAAAGTCCAGAAAAACCTTGACCAAACAACGGCAATCCGTGTAGTTACAGCTACTCAACCAACACAAACAGGACTGTCCAAAAAGAAGCCTGAAATCTCCGAAATCCAAATCGGCGGAGGCAAAATCCAGCAACAATTTGAATACGCAAAACAGCTTTTAGGTAAAACAGTAACGCCTGAAGAAGTATTCAAAGAGGGTCAATACATTGATGTTGCTGGCATAACAGTTGGCAAGGGCTATCAAGGTCCAGTAAAACGTTTTGGTGTAACTAAACTTCAACATAAAGGCCGCAAAACCAAACGTGGCATCGCCACTTTAGGTCCATGGAATCCACACCACCTCATGTACTCAGTTGCAAGAGCTGGCCAAATGGGTTACCATCAACGTATAGAATTTAACAAACGCATAATGAAAATCGGCAAAGACGGCAAAGAAGTAACCGTTAAAGGCGGTTTCATCCGTTACGGCGAAGTTAAAGGACCCTACATGATTATTGACGGCAGCGTTCCAGGAACAGAAAAACGTCAAATACGTCTCCGTGTTCCTGCACGTCCACCAACAGAAGTCCCCGAAGCACCACCACAAGTAACATATATCTCAACAGAATCCTCACAAGGAAAGTAAGGTGAAACGCCATGGCAGAAAAAACAGCAGAAATCTTTGACCTACAAGGCAAAGCAACAGGAAAAATTACACTCCCAAGTGTTTTCTCTACACCAGTAAGACCAGACGTGATTAAACGTGCAGTCTTAGCTATCCAATCAAACCGTCTCCAACCACAAGGTAGAGACCCCATGGCTGGAAAACGCACAACCGCAGAATCACGTGGAACCGGCATGGGCATCGCACGTGTCCCCCGCATTAAAGGCGGCAGTGGACGTGCAGCTTTTGCACCAAGCACTGTCGGAGGAAGACAACCACACCCACCACGCGCTGAAAAGAAAATCGTTAAAAACATTCCAAAGAAAGAAGCAAAACTTGCGTTAACTTCCGCTATCGCGGCAACTGCACAAAAAGACGTAGTTGCTCTGCGAGGTCACGAAGTTGAAAAGGTTGTTCAAATTCCATTAATTGTTGACGATGCAATCGAAAACTTGACTCGTGCAAAAGATGTTGAAGCAGCATTTGCCAGTTTAGGTGTTGACGGTGACGTTACACGTGTACGTGACAGCCGCAGTATCCGTGCTGGTAAAGGTAAACGTCGAGGACGTAAAATGAAGCAAGCCGTTGGCCCGCTCATCGTGGTCTGCGACGGAGTTAACCTTGTTGCAGCTGCAAGTAACATCCCAGGCGTTCAAGTGACGACCGTTTCAAACCTTAACACAGAAATGTTAGCCCCAGGCACACACCCTGGAAGACTAACAGTTTGGACAAACGGCGCCATTGAACAATTAAACACTCTTTATGGAGAAAATGCGTAATGGATAATAACGAAATAATCTGTTATCCACTAATGACTGAATCAGCAAGCCTCATGGTGGAAAAAGACAACAAACTAATCTTCATCGTTAACTTGAAAGCTGGAAAAGCAGAAATCAAAAAAGCAGTCGAAGAACTTTACGCAGTCAAAGTTAGCAAAGTTAACCTGCAAATTACAAACCAAGGCGTAAAGAAAGCTTACGTTAGGCTCACTCCAGAATTCAGAGCATCAGACGTAGCAATCAAACTTGGAATACTCTAATAAAATTGTAGAAGGCATGACTTATGGGAAAACGAATTCGTGTACAACGACGTGGACGCGGTGGACAAAACTTCCGGGCTTCAACTCACAAACGTGTTGCCCCCGCAAAGTATCCATTCGTGAAGTCACCAAAAGAAGTTTACGAGATGGTTGTAACTGGAACAATTAATGAACTAGTTCATGACCCCGGACGCGGATCACCACTCTCACAAATCACTCTAGAAAACGGTTTAGAATACTACAGCATTGTTCCAGAAGGGGTATTTACTGGTCAACAAATCAGCCTCGGCGGAAACGCTTCAGTTGATATCGGTAACATTATGCCTCTTGGAAAAATCACTGAAGGAACCCTAGTTTGCGACCTTGAACTCCGCCCAGGCGACGGAGGCAAAATGGCTCGCAGCTCAGGCGCTTACGCAACTGTTGTCGGTCACACACCACAAGGCACAATGATCAGATTGCCCTCAGGCCGTACAAGATACATTGACGACTTCTGCATGGCAACAATCGGCGTCGTTGCAGCTTCAGGCAGAATGGAAAAACCGTTCCTTAAAGCAGGCGAAAAATTCCACCTCATGAAAGCTAAAGGTCACAAGTATCCAAGAACAAGCGGTCGTAAAATGGTTCCAGCTGTTCACCCCTATGGTAGCAGCAAACGTAGCGCACGCAGAACAACAACAACTTCACACGGTGCACCTCCAGGACAGAAAGTCGGTTTGATTGCTGCAAGAGGACCAGGACAGAAAAAGAAACGCGCAATAAGATAAAAAAACAAAGGTAAGAATGAAAAATGCCATTAAAAGAATTTAGCTACCGTGGACACAGCCTTCAAAGCTTAGAAGGCATGTCTATGGATGAATTCATCAATTTGCTTCCATCAAGACAACGAAGAAGCCTACAACGCGGTTTAACACCAGAACAACGCATACTACTTGAGAAACTACGTGTCGCTAAAGAACAGCAAAAGCAAGGCAAAGAAGTTAACTTGAAAACGCACGTACGCGACTTAATCATCCTTCCAGAAATGGTGGGCGCAAAAATTCAAGTGCACAACGGCAAAGAATTCGTCGCAATGGACATTAAACCAGAAATGATCGGTCACTACCTTGGCGAGTTCGCTATAACCAACAAACCGGTTAGACACGGAACCCCAGGTATCGGTGCATCACGATCATCAATGTATGTGCCGCTAAAGTAAATACAACCCCCAAACCTTTTCTTCTTTTTAGTTTTTTCTTGTTTTCGATTTTTGTTTGTTTTGTTGATGCTTTTGTATACGGAAGGTGTTACTTGTTTTTCAACATACTAATGACGCTTTTTTCAGCCATTAGCACCTACCCCCCTTAGAATTTTTCCGCTGAGGCTCGTTTTGACCTACCCCCTATAGGTTTCTGCATACAACTGCTAATAGCATCCAAATAGGAGCCAAATCTGGTGGTTAGAATGGAACTGCGATAAGGTCACTTTACCTATTATTGAAAAAATCGCGCCTACCGTTTTAAGTTTGTTAATTAAATTTCTTATTCTTTTTACTCAGGAAATTTTTATCTAAATCGGGTAATCACTTACTTAATCTTCAAATTAATCTCTCTTCAAAGAAAATAGGTAGAAGGAGTTGTTTTTGTTTTGAATAACGAAAAGTTTGATAGCCGTGCGCGAAAGACCAACCGCGAATGGTGGCCAAACTAACTAAACCTTAGCATTTTACATCAGCATTCATTTTTATCCAACCCGCTGGACAAGGACTTCAATTACGCTGAAGAATTCAAAAAACTCGACTGGCAAGCTCTAAAAAAAGACCTGCATGAGTTGATGACAGACTCCAAAGATTGGTGGCCAGCCGATTTCGGTCACTATGGGGGACTCATTATCCGTATGGCGTGGCACAGCGCAGGAACCTACCGCATGGATGATGGCCGTGGAGGCGCAGGCTCAGGTGCACAACGTTTGGCACCTCTTAACAGTTGGCCAGACAACGTTAACCTAGACAAAGCCCGCCGTTTACTTTGGCCGATTAAGCAAAAATACGGCAAAAAAAAACTCCTGGGCCGACCAAATGATTCTCGCTGGAAATTGCGCCCTTGAATCAATGGGCTTCAAAACATTCGGTTTTGGCGGCGGGACATCCGCGATGTCTTTGCACGAATGGCAATGAACGACGAGGAAACTGTGGCAAATGGACAGGTATACCCGCGTAGACCTTATTTTTGGTTCAAACTCGCAGCTTCGAGCTTTAGCAGAAGTCTACGGAAGTGCTGACGCGCAAGAAAAGTTCCTGCACGATTTTGTAGTAGCATGGAACAAAGTAATGAACCTAGACCGCTTCGACCTTGTATGGTCATAAAATGAGAGTGCAGTAACAACTATCCCCAATCGGGGCACTCTTTTTTAGGATGATATGGGAAAGTCTGTTTTTCATTTTTTCTGTATCGATCAACACTGCTATTAGAAAAGTTGGCTAACTGCGTGTGTTTTGAGTCCACAGGCCTTTTTAAGCCTTATTTAGACAATAGTTTCATTACTCTATTAGGAGGTATGACGAGTTTACCTTGACCAAGTAAACGCTGAACTGAAAAGAAAGGTTGGCTATTACGCGTATCCTCCTTGTGCAATAGCACTAATCTCTGTTACATCGTACCTCATTTATATGTTCTTTAATGATGGTCGTGTATTTTCAGACTTTGGCAATGTACTTGTCTTATCTTTTTTGTTTGCTGTGTTGTACATTACGGCTTTTTTTCTTTTTTACATATTCTTTCATCATGGTTATCCAACCGCTTATACGTTAAGCAATGAAGGAATAAAGATTCAATTCCACAAAAGACTAATCGCTTTCATCCCTTACCAAATTATTGAAGCTGTTAAATTCAACCAAGAGGGTCCGAACTTTAACAAAGCCATGACCGGTTTAGGCAGTTTCAAGGATTTTACTGCAAGAAAATCAAAAAAATACGTTCTCGTTGAAACGCCTTTTTGCACATATTACTTATCGCCCTCAAACCCTGATAAATTCAAGCTTGAACTTGACAACTATACAAAAAACATCATAACCAAAGACCGATTATATGAGCAAAACACAAGTCAAAACGTTTATTACAGTTCTTTAAAAACCATTTTTCTACAATTATTCGTTAAATTTCCTATTGGACAAATGCTGTTAAGCTTACTAATTATCTTTGGAATGTCCATTTTAGGATATTCATCGTTGATCTATCCTTTAATTGTAATTTTTATTGTTAGCCTAAATTTAGCAATATACTTTTTTTCTTCCAGCATTGGTCCCTTATTGTTAGGTTCACATGCAAGTGATAATGAAAAGATCCAATTAACACTAAATTCGCTTAAAAACAAAACAGCAGGACCCTTACCAAAGATAGAGATAGCCAATTCATTGATTAAAGGACTAAATGCTTTCGCCGCTGGTTCATCACCGTCAAGATCAGTGGTAATCTTAACCGAAAGCATTGAAAATTTACCGCAAGATGAAATCGAAGCAATTATTGCCCATGAGTTAGGGCATATTAGGCAATGGCATTCACTCAAATTGACTTTACTTAGCTCATTTATTGTCCTGTTAATGTTCGCTATTGAGTCCACTACATTTGTTTTAATTTTTCTTGTTTTGGCGCTTTTAACAATGAGTATTGTCTCAAAATTTTTTGAGAAGAACGCTGACCTTTTTGCTGCACGAATAGTTGAACCAACTACATTTTCTTCAGCGTTACTTAAAGTGGGTGAAAATGCCGCTTACCGATTATACACGCAAGGTCTTACTCTAAATAATCCTAAGCCATTAGATGAAATTAAAGAAGCAGTGGGCTTAAAGGCACCAAAAAATATTATGAAAAAATTTTGGTTATGGCTATTTACTTCACATCCACCCATCTACTATAGGTTGAAGGTAATTTACGAATTCGAAAAAACGAACATGATGCAAAAAAAACAGTAATAAAACAATGATGTTTGATTTTGGTGCGGAGGGTGGGATTTGAACCAATGGCTTTTCTTTCCCTAAAGAAAATCCAGTTAAAGAAAGGGTTTCGTTGTTGGTTTGGTTTTCCATATGTTTGTTTCTCCGTAACAAATTCTGTTACAATAACCAAGTTATCGATAGGCAAATATAAACGTAACGTATTATGTTACGTTTGAGGGTTTAAAGTGCATAAGGAGTTATTGAGCAATAAAGAACGATTAATGCTTAAGCAGTTCTTGGAATCAGGAGAAAAGGATAAGCATTTTAGGATTCTAAAGATGAGAATCAAGAAGAGTTATCCCGCCATTAGTCTAGATTATCAGTTAATCACTCAAGTTATCAATAAATTGGAATCTTCCACATAGGGCTATTTTCATTATTTTATTTTAGAACTTACTTTTAGCTTCTATACACCTTTTCACCCAAGAAGGTGGTATACCCTCTATCAGGTTATTGTCGGTTTGTAAAATAGACACTTTATTCTTCTTTTTTTTAAGAAAATCAATAGCCAAAAAAGGCATGTTAATGCATCATATGTCAAGCGCAATTTTTTTAGTCTTAATTTTTAAAGCTGTATTCTCAAAGGAGCAGGGCGTTTAGAGGTAAAGTAAATATCAATCGCTAAAGATGTACAAAAAGCCTAAAGAGCTAACTTGCACAATAAGCCTTGAGTAAAATGGTTGAATATAGCTATCCTAAAGAAGTTACCGATAGCAATAGGTTAGAGCTACTTGAGGAAGCAAGAAGGATTAATAAAAAATATTTTAGTGTTAAATATTTCCTTAAATTATTTTTTTCTACTGTTATTATTACTGCTCCCATAACTTTTGGTACACTATATTTGATTGTATGGCTTGGGATAAATCACTATCTTGATTTCTTCAATTTGTTTCCCCAAAATTGGGTTATCCCAAGTGCTATTATTTTTGTTATTTTATCGGTTGGAATAGTTTTCACTGTAACAGCATTCCTATCCATCTTTTTACTCAACTGGTTGGCTAGGCACCGTTATGGAATCCCAAAGCACGAGGAAGTTATTTTTGCCCAGTCATTTCTTGTGGGCAATAGCTTGCTGTCAAATGATAGAGAGCAAGCAAAACAGGAAGCCGAGCTATTAATTGCGGCAGTGACCACTTTTTGTAGAGACCAATTTAACCTTTCCAAAAAAGTTTTTGCGCCTGAATTCACATCGATAAGACGTGCTAAAGACCAAATTGAACGAATGATTATGTTTTCTAAAAGTCCTTCATTACCTAACCTATTTATGAACTTTGGGCTTGCATTTGTTAAACGAGATAACCCGCAAGCATTTTCGAATATTTGTGAGATTTTAGAGCGTGTTAAAGACTATGGTGAACCAAGAGGTAAGATTGCAGGTCTTTTGACAGGTCTTGAAAAATACCCAAATTCTTTACCATTACTTCTTTCCTTGACTGTAACTATAATTACGGTAGTTTTCTTTTTTTTAACTGGACAACAATTAGGATTAGGTGTTTAAAAGACAGGGTACACCCTGTCGTGGGAAAAGATACACTAGTTAAATAAAAGAAAGAAAAGTGTGTTAAACGCTTGGAATATTTACTTTCCAAACCAAAGCGTCTGATGGTGGTTGTGAACTAAAGAACAAGTCTGGACCGTAAGCGATACTGCCAAAAGGTTTGCTTTTAAGCTCTTCAAAAGTGTAACTACGATTTATTGATTGACCATAGAATAAAGAGCCAAAGAAACCATATTGCGGCAATCCGCCTGCACCATCTGCATAATATGCCTTGAATTGTCCTTCACCGATTTCCGTATCTGGATTTTCATTCTTTAATGTGTACGTTATTTTGTATTGATAACTGCCGTCTGTTTCTATTACATTTAAACTTGTTAATGTAACTGTCAAGTTATCTGAAGCCTTGTAGGGAACGCCGATTTGTAAGTATGTTATCGGGACTGGCATAGGGGTTGGTGAAGGAGAGGGTGGCATACTAGGTGAGGGCGCTGGAGTTGGTGTGGGTTGTGCGCTGTTCGCTTGGACTTTAGCGCTTTCTATGTTGCTTGGTGAAATCGATGATACCCAAAAGTACTGAGGAACGTAACTATTTGAATTTGGAGCCATCCAAGTATACCAAGGGTTTGCTGTTCTAATAAGTCTCGTAGCAGTTGTTAAATCATTCACAGTATTATTGTACACCATGTAATTTACAAAGGGATAATCATCCCAAACGTCATCCCAATCAATCAATATGCCGTCAAGGATACCCGTAGCTTGTACGTTAGTCGGGGCAGGGTAAGGAACAGTATTTGCTATTGTTTTAATCTGTTGTATGCTACTCCACTGAGTTTGAGTATTAACATTGTAAGCCATAATCCTAAAATCGTATTGTTTGTTTTCCAGCAAATACCCCGTTTTAACTATAATATCATCTGATGTAGATTGAGCAACTTGTATGGGAGTCCAGTAAGTATCATTGGTTATTTTGTATTGTATCATGTAACCGATTGCGTCATTTATTTTTGTGATATTCACGTCTACCCAACATTTGAGATTCAGTGTTCCAAGGTCAATGTATCCGTTTTGTAATTGAAAATTAGCTACAGTCATAGGATTTAGAGTAGGAATGGGGGTTGGTGAAGGAGTAACTGTTGGAGTTAGACTTGGCGCAGGGTTAGTTGTTGGGATGTTGGTAGGTGGAGTTGGTGTAGGGTCAGGTGTAGCGGTTGGTGTTGCAGTTGGGTCTGGTGTTTCGGTTGGGGTTGTTGTAAGTTCAGGAGTTAAAGTTGGCATTGGTGTGGGAGTTGCTTGAGTAGAATTATTTGCAAAAGTTGTTTGATAAGCTATTGTTCCACTGATTGCAATAATTACGATTAATACTATGGCTATAGCTAAAAGTTTTTTATTTATTCCGCATCCTTCCAGTACCAGTTTACCGATTACTTGCTTGCTTTACTTTTTAAAACTTTTCATTGCTCAAGCATTAAAGGAACATTTAAGCCTTATCGGGACTATTAATTGATATTTTGTATCTCACTGCCAAAATTTGTTCCTTAATGGAGAGGGTACACCTATCCGTGGGAAAAGGTTTAGCTAGCTAATTGTCCACTTTTGTTTGAAATTCTTTGTTTATTAGCTTGATATACTGAGGGAAGAAGTCAAGTGTTACTATATCTAACAAAGCAGGCACTTGCTGGTGTGGTAAACCGTATGCTAACTGGCGGGTATATTCAATTTTTGGCGTTTTTAACTCTTGGTTTTCATAATAGCATCCAAACATTGAACCATTTAGGAGAATTATGGGAATTATTGCCCTTTGGTATTCTAAAACCGATTTGTCTGTCGTATTTTGATAATTTAAAGCTTTAAAAATTTGCATTTCAGCAGAATAAATCTCGTCTTTGTCTTCTTCGCTCCTTGCCTTAGCTTTATCGTTATTTCCTTTTACACTTAAATTTTCATCGCTGACTTGCTTTACAAACAAAATTTGATGCGACAAAGCTATTTTATAATTTAAACTGCTGATTTTAGCAGGTATTTTAGTAAGTAAAGACCTCTTAATTTTACTTTTTTCAAGTTCTTTAGATTTGGGCTCTTTTGAATAAAAATCTATTATGGTATTGAATGTACCGGAAACAACATCATCAGCCAGTCTATCCATTCGGTGAAGTATATCTCTGTTTGTCAGAGTGTCTAAATAAAAAACCCATGGTTTATCGGACTTCTTGCATTCTATGAATAGCTCGCAATCTATATCATTTTTAGGAAATATTTCAGACGAATTTTTAGGGCTTTCTTTACTAAAAATATTTACCGCTTTTATATCAAGCGTTCTTATCTTTTGATTTTCCATATCGACATAAGGAAACTCGTTCTGAACTCGCCAACCATTATCAACTAATGTTTTAGTAGCTCGAATTTCCGTTGGTAAACCCGTTTTTTCGATTGCTTCCTTAACTCTCTTCTCGAAAGCGTCAGGTTGGGACATATCCAATCTATTGCGTCCATTTCTGTAAAAAGATTTTCTATCCCTTGTAAGGATAATATGAGATTTCCCTAAGTGCGAAAAGGTTTAGAAAGTGAAGGAGGACTGAGAGATTTAGTGGTCCCAATCTTCATCTTCCACATCCCGTCCAAGTTTTCGTCTAAATATCCGGTCTATTCTATCTCTGAATAGTTCAGCAAACGCCACTTTGAATTCAGTATCATAAACTCTTTTGTATGCTTCTTCTTGGTCAATGACCTTTTCAATTGAAACATCAATTGCATATGCGTCTGCTTTTTCAGTTGCATATTCAGCCGCTTTTTCATTGGCATAATCCGTAGCTTCTGTCTCTGCCGCCTTTCTCATTTGTCGCATAGTTCAATGCCATCATCCATAGTTACCGCATTATTGCAACAATAGCATAGGTCGTTTTTTGTAGTGTTCATCATTAATACACACCTGTAGACGGTTCATTGGAGTTGAGGAAGGGAGTAGATGTAAGGTCAACAACCTTCGTGGAAAACTCTGACTGCTTAGTTTCCTTGTGAGTTATCGGGTAATACTTGATTATCACGCCTTCCTTTTCCTCTTTCAGCAGTCCAGCACATACGAAATTCTTTAGCATTTCACGTAAGCGTTTATCTGAGCAATGGCGTTTCTTAGCATAGTAGTATATGTTATGGATTTCAGAGATTCTCAGACCCATCATTTCGTTGCATTCAGGTTCAATTATTTGCCATACCTCATATTCTTCAGGTGTCAAGCCTAGTTCATTACATTGCAGTATCGGTTCGTAGATTTGTTTGGCAATCTCAATGTCCGTAGCATTAGCATAGATGCAATTGCCATCGCTGGTTCTTTCCCTAAATTTGAAATTCAGCAATGCCCAAGCTTCTGCAATAGCGTACAATCTAGGGAAATCTCTTTGTGACTTTGGAGTAAGGACACTACTTTTGGCTAAGAACCAATCTTTGAGGTTCGCCATATCGTCTTTTTTGAACAGTACTGTTTTGATATTGGCTTCCATAATCTGTTGCATACGGTTCTTGAATCCTAAACGGGATGGTTCAGTTTCATACCATTTCCTAAATTCAGGGTCTGTCTTTTTTCTAGCCTGTAATTCGATTGCTTGGCGAATTTTCTCTGGATTATCAGACGGGCTAAGGAGGTAGTTTCTGCTGCATTCTTGTTCATCCATTTCTAGTTTGGCAGAGGCGAATATTGCGGTACAGAAGCCACCGATTAGGACTTTCTTAGTTCTGTTTGCTCCATTGCTCTTGTCTGCTATTAAGTGGGTGCTGATTTTGGTGTCATGGCTAAGTAAGCTTCTGATACTTTCTAGGAAAGCATAATCCTTCAAGTCATATACAGCTAGTATTTTTCTTGAAAGGTCAATGTAGTTTGCCATGTGTCGTTTAAGGTCATACCATTCGTCCCATGTTTCTTTTTGGTCCCCTTTTTTTGGTTGTTTACTCATGTCGATTGGCTTTAGTGTACGGTCATCTACAACAGTTGAATTCGCACTATGAATCAGGCTTTTAGGAGACGCATCATTTAACTCAAATACTTGCTCTCCATTGCGGAAGAACCATAGAACTTCCAGCATGTTGAAGGTTTTTCCAACTGATGATGGACCAGTTAAGATTGCGTTTCTTTGTTCTTCATCCGTATTGGCTAGGATACAGGCTAATCCAAGTATGCGTTTAACGTTGGTGTCTTCAGAGATAGTTTTAGACAGTACAGCATCGTAATCTTGAACTTTTTCAATTTGTTCATAGGCGAATTTATCAAATAGGCGTTGGTCTTCTAGTTTCTTAGTATCTGCTTCTGGCATCGCAGAATTGTCTCCCATTTCGGGAAGTTCTAAGATTTCAGGTATTGGTTCAATATTTGCGGAAGAAACTTGGTTATTGCCAAGTGTTTCCAAATTTTTAGTTTCTGTATTTGTTTGTGGACTTATCATAGGATTTTACTCCTTGACAGTACATAATGCAACCGAAAGCTACATATCTAAAGTTTAGACATAGTACAGCGATTGAATATTCATGCCTAAGACACAAGGAATTTCAGCAAGAGAAACCTGCCCTGATGATATTTTGGTCATTCTTTTAAGTGGCGAAATGGGTTTTGAAGACTTAGCGGAAAAACTTGGAAAGGACTATGCAAGAGCTACCGTGAGCAAATACTTAACCGAGCTATTTGATGATGGGTCTTTTGTTAAACGTAAAGGCAGGAGAGGCAATTACTACCTAACCGAAAGAGGATTGAAAAAAGCTAGAACAAAACATTTTGTCAAACAAATCAACGAAATTTCAGATGATTTCACAGAACAATTTATTCTCAACTATAAAGATTGGGTAATGAATAAAGTAAAACATAGTTTATTTTTCCCTTATGAAACGCATGGCGTTGGCTTAAAAAGTGCACTCAAGGGTCGTCCTATGCTTCCAGAAGAAAATAGAATCGATTGGATTACTTGGTGGCGAATTGGTTTGTCTAGACCAACTATTCGTCCTTATTCTGAAATTCAAAAGCTTGCTACTTTACTTGAAACTGACTTAGCGAAGAATGGGTTTTCTGACAAAGAAATTCTCAAATTATGGATTATCGGTAATGGTATTCTAATGACAAAAGCAGTTAAAGCCTATGGAGCACCTAACTTCTTTGCTGAGTTACCTTTTAAATTTCCACCGATTATTATATCGTTAAAAGTAAAAGAGAATGATTTTGAAAAAGTTAAGAAAGACATTAAGCAAAAATTAAGAACTTTCAATTCTGACGACATCCAGAAAGAGATGAGCGTATTTGACCTTTTCCCGTGACAGGGTACACCCACCCTATGCCTAAATATTCCAACGTAAAATCCAATTATGCTTAACATCCATCGAAATTCCACTAAAAAATTTACCACTCCAACCTACTATTTTCAAGGTCTTATACTGTAGAATGGTACGGGAGTGGTTTTACTTCTCTATATATGTTAAACTTCCCGACAACTAGCAAAACTGAAAAGCCAAACAGGGATATTTTGAGGGTAAAAATATGCAAATCAACGATAACAAACCTTAAAACCAATCTAGTTTCAAGTAACCAATTATGAGTGAGGAGAATAAAATACTGGAAGATTGGTGCAAAGAAGCTGAACTTGACTATAAAAATGCTCTACTGCTAAAAAATAAGATTGTACCTCTTCTGGAAGGTGCTCATAAAAAATTCGGCTCTATTTTTGACAGGATATACTTAGAGCAAAAAGAAGGCATGGAATTAAAGCTTGAAAACTCGGGCAGATTATTAACGATATTAAAGAAGATAGACAAACGCCTTTTTACAACTGAAGAAATAAAGGCAGTTTCATTACACTTCGAGTTAGTACCGTTAGTTGAAGGTTTCTATACTAGCCAAGTCGATTTTTTGATTCTCCTTTTAATTGCCAATGGCATAGAGTTTAAACCGTATAAAAAACGAAAGTCAATATATACGCTTCAAGAAATTGAAACCATAGACTTGTCGCTAAAGTTGGAGTTTTTAGGAAAGCAAGGTTTTTCGGAACTGATAATCAACGAGAACACCTTTCGTGCCCTTAGAAATAGTACTGCACACATGTCATACAGGATTTTGCAAGGTCTCAATGTAAAAACCAAAAACTGTATAGTCTCTGATGAAGACTACGCAAAACTCTATGACTACCTGAGAGAAGTTTCTTACTCTATGTTTAATGCTCAAAGACTTTTTTACGAAATACACTTTGGGAAGTTAAGTGCCAATGATTTGAAACGAATAAAAAACTCTAAACTTAAAAGGGTATCATGTGCCAACTGTGGCAGAGATAATTTGGTTGTAGAAAGCAAAAACGTAATAGGGTTCGAACCGACTTTCTGTACATCTTGCCTTAAGGTATTGAAGCCAAAGCCTTAGCTGGATATAGGGTGTATACTCTCTCCCACAGGAAAAGGTAGTTAGTAATCGTCATCGTCAAACTCTTCAGGGAACATTGGGTCATCGAACAAAAGTAAACCATCCGCTTGAGAATCTTCTTTTGAATTCTCTCTAAGCTGATTATCGTTTTGCATACCATAGATATTTGATTGTCCAGTCGTGAATAAGTTACGGAATAGCTCGACACCAATAACTATGAGGAGAATAAGAAAAGATATGAGAAAAAAGCCAAAGGTTATGGCTAAGGGGTCAAACATGCTTTTTCACCTAATAGAGTGTTTTTGGCTTGTTTAGGCAGTATCCCCAATCGGTTTTAGTTACTAAGCTAAAGCCTTCTGTGAGGTACTTTGTTAGTTCTTCCTTATTTTCGGCATAAACAACTTCATACTCATTAGACTTTATCCACGACTTAACTATGTGTACATACCGCAAAGTATTGTTAATGTCACAATGTCTTGCAAATCGTTGGGTATCTACTATGTCTTTAGTTTTGAAATAGTGCCATGAAATCGCATAGTGTCTAAATGAGTGGTAGTGGATTTTATGGAAGTCTTGGTTACCTGTCTCTTTAGCTAGTCTTTGTCTATAATCAACAATAGAATCGTTAATTCCTGTAGGTTTATTGGTGCTTGAGAATATTCGCTTGTCATTTCTGGGGAGTTGAATGATTAAACCTAGTAGCTCATCTGATAAGCTATACGTCTTGGTTCTATGTCCTTTGTTGCCTGTTATTTTAACGGTCTTTGTTGAAAAGTTAACATCGTTCCAAATCAAACCCCACGCTTCACCGCTTGAACAACCAGTTTGCACAGATAGTAAAATCATAGACTTAACTGAAGAAGACCTAATTCGATAGATAAATTGCTTAACCATTTCTGGATTAGGTACAAACATTTCCTCATTATCGTAGGCTCTAAAGTTTGGTCTATTGTAAGGAATGCCCTTGAATTCTGCATACTGGGTTATTGCATCAAGACAATTCGACTTTGACTTATCACACCAAGAACCATTAAGAACCTGATTAGTCATTTCGATAGGTGAACCCGATAACTTGGCAAAGAATCGAAGTTTCCTACTAATACTTGAATCTCTATTACCCTTAGTGAACTTTAGCCATAAACCAAAATTCAAAAGGTCAGACTCTTTGGACTTCCACAGGTTCTTTGTTGGTGCGGAGGGTGGGATTTGAACCCACGAACCCCTGCGGGATAGGAGCCTCAGTCCTACGCCTTTGGCCATGCTGGGCGACCTCCGCTGTGTTGTGTTGCTGTTTTGAGGCTGTGCGGAAATATAAATTTAGTTGTTACATTTAAAGGCTTTACTTTTCTGTGGTGGTTTTGGTGTGGGATTTGTTTATTATGTTGTTGGTTGTTTTGTTTTTGTGGGATTTGGCAGAAGGTTTATCTCCCACAAACTATAACACTGTTATAAAATTAAGGGTTTGATAAAAATGACCAAAATATGCAACAACGCGCTCGAAACAATCGGCAAAACACCCCTCATAAAAATTAACCGTTTAACCGAAGGCCTAACCGCCACCGTACTTGGCAAATTGGAATCCAGAAACCCCGGTGGAAGCGTAAAAGACCGCATCTGTCACGCCATGATAGAAGAAGCAGAAAAACAAGGCCAAATCAAACCCGGCACAACCATTATTGAGCCAACAAGCGGAAACACCGGAATCGGCCTAGCCATGGTCGCCGCAGTAAAAGGTTACAACCTCATCCTAACCATGCCAGAAACCATGAGCATCGAACGCCGAAACCTCCTCAAAGCCTACGGAGCACAACTCGTACTCACATCTGGGGCAGATGGCATGGCTGGAGCAATCAAAAAAGCAGAAGAACTCCACGCAAGTACACAAGGCTCGTTTATGCCGCATCAATTCAAAAATTTAGCTAACGCAAAAATTCACCGTGAAACCACTGGTCCTGAAATTTGGGAGTACACCGACGGCAAAGTAGACATTGTTGTTGCAGGAGTTGGCACTGGTGGAACCATAACTGGCATAGCCCAATACATCAAGCCTCTTAAAGCCGATTTTAAAGCAATCGCAGTTGAGCCGGCGGGTTCACCGGTTCTAAGTGGCGGCAACAAGGGACCGCACAAAATTCAGGGCATTGGCGCAGGGTTTGTGCCTGATGTGCTTAAGCTGGATTTGGTTGATGAAATCTTTAAAGTAACTGATGAAGATGCCTTTAAGACGGCAAGGCAGCTTGCACAAAAAGAAGGTTTGCTTGTGGGTATATCTTCGGGGGCGGCAGTGTTTGCAGCGGTCGAAATCGCTAAACGTCCCGAGAACAATGGTAAATTGATTGTGGCAATCTTGCCGGATACCGGTGAAAGATACCTTAGCACATCATTATTTCAAGAGTAACCATTGTTTCTTCTTTTGTTTACGCTTTTTTTATATTCACCCTCTAATTTACTTAGTAGAAAAAAGGGAAACCAGAAAACATGGAGCCAAAAGCTAACCAGTCCATCTCTAAAAACTGTGAAGAATGCAAGAAATTAAGTAGCGACCAATACGACTGCTGGAATCCAGAGAAAATGATTGAAACTTTAATGAAAAATCATGACCAAAGTGAAGAAATGTGGGTTGAAAGTGGTTTACCCACCCTCGTTGACAAGATGGTGGTAAATTATCGTATGTTTGGCGGTATGGATCATCTTGAAGGTAGAGATTTGCCTTCCAAAAAAGTTGTCATTGAAGTTTTAGATGAACTGTTCACTGTTCTGTTTCCAGGTTACCTTGGGGATTCAGAAATTAGCAAAGCCAACATTAGGTATCATTTAGGAACTAAACTAACGTCCATTTATACACGTCTCACAATCGAGGTGGAAAAAAGCCTCAAATACATATGCAGAAAAATTAGCGAGTGCCCACAAGACATCTGCCAGAAACGTGCCCATGTAGTGGTTAAAGAGCTTCTTGAAGCGCTTCCAGAAATTCGGTCAACCCTTAGCAGTGACATTGAAGCAGCATATAATGGTGACCCCGCAGCGGTAAGCAACGATGAAGTTATCCTAAGTTACCCATGTGTAATGGCAATTACAACTTACCGGTTAGCTCATGAGCTTTACATTCGATGTGTACCTTTTATTCCAAGAATCATGAGTGAACACATGCATTCCTTAACAGGCATCGATATTCATCCAGGCGCAAAAATAGGAAAAAGTTTCTTCATCGACCATGGCACAGGCGTAGTAATCGGTGAAACCGCAGAAATCGGCGACAACGTCAAAATATATCAAGGCGTAACATTAGGCGCACTCAGTTTCCCAAAAGACGAAACAGGCCACATCATAAAAGGAAAGAAACGCCACCCAACAATCGGAAACAACGTCGTTATTTATTCAGGCGCTACACTGCTTGGTCCAAACGCAGTTATTGGAGACAATTCAGTTATCGGCGGAAACGTTTGGGTTACTTCACCTGTTGCACTTGGTACTAGAATTACAATTGCACGCCCTGACCTCAAATACTCAAAAGAAGAAACCTAAACACCGCATTTTTTATTAATTTTTATACCTTTTTAAGTGGTTTCTGCAAAAACTATTTAAAAAGTTAACGCTAACCATTTTGTGTGCAGGAGAAAGGTGAAATTGCTTAAAAAGGCAATAGTTTGCTTAACATTGCTTTGCTTATTGTTATTTACAAGTCTACACTATCAAGTTGAACAAACAAGTGCAACAGTTTTAGATGAATTTCCTATTTCGGGAGAAACTTTAATCGTTGATTCGGACAGCATATTGACCATTAGTGAGGGTGAAACAGTTGAGTGTGCTGGCGAATTAATTATTCAACCTAACGAAGGGTCCCTTGAAGTTGAAATTATTAACTATGGAACCTTGAAATTCAGTAATTTCGTTAACTGCACCTCATCGCTTTTAGTTATCACAAATTATGGAACACTTCTTTTTAAAAACGCACTCGTTGAATTGACCGGTGAATATGGCAAAGTTGAATTGTCTAATAACGGCAATCTTCAAATTGAGAACAGCACATTTGATGGAAATTTTGGCGGAACATTTAGTATCATTTCAGCCGTAGGTGACCTTACTGTTACCGATAGTCACTTTGACATTTCAGGGTCATCTCAAGGAAAAATAAGCGAATTAACGGTAATATCTTCCAACTCAACTTGGGAAAAATGTACATTTACTGGTGTTGGAGGAAAAATAGATTATCTAAACAGCGGAAGTCTAACATATCATAATGTACAAATCCATTTGAGCGGGTTTTCCAACGCAACAATTCGTAACGAAGACACACTTGCAATGCAAGGTGTTAACATTCAAGTTTATGCAGGATACATGTACATTCACAACAACGGCACCTTAAATGCACATAATTTGTACATTAAAGACCAAAATGATGGCACATCGCTAACAAATTATAAAGACGCTTTTTTTTCTGAATCCACTTTTGTAGCAAATGGTGCGACTGGAAAAATTGAATTTTTCAGCAGCGGAAATCTTCTGATTCATCATGGCGTGTTTGATGGAAATTACGGTGGAACTTTGAACATCAATACAGCTACAGGGAGCCTCAACGTTTCAGATAGCAGCTTTGACGTTTCAGGGGCATCTCATGGAAAAAATAGTAATTTAAATATTATTGGCTCTAACGCCTCGTGGGCTGACTGCACCTTTGTCAATAATGCTGCACAAATAAGCTACCTTAACACAGGAGAACTTGAGCTTACCAATTGTGCAATCCAGAACGTTGGTACAAGCACATTTACAGTATTAACCAGTAGTGGTCCAATGGTTTTTGAAAAAGCCCAAATTTCAGGCTCAGGGTCAATTAGCATAACATGTTGGGAGCCTTCGAAGTTAAAGGATTGTACTTTCAATTCCAGCAAGTCTTTAACTTTATTTAACAATAATGAATTAACTGTGGAAAACTGGCTCGTAAAAACCACAGACTCAACAGCAAGTATCAGCATTTTTAACACTGAAAACAGCACTCTCATCTTCGACAAGTCTTTTATTGAAGGCGTCAGCGTTGAGACTTTAACGGCTATTGGACCAAAAGGTCAACAGTTTACAGAAGCATCAGGCGGAACCATTACTGTAACAAACAATGGCGAAATGCAAGTACAATCAAACCCACAACCGAGCCCAGAACCTACTCCAACCCCAACCACACAAACTACGCCTAGCCCTACTCAGACCCCGCAAACCAGTCCACAAGGCAGCCCAGAACCTACACAAACTTCACAGGCAACTCCAGAAGTCACCCAAACCCCACAAAGTACCCAAAACAGCATAGAAGGCATTTCTGATTCAAACTTTATTAGCATTATAGCAATCGTTGCAGCCATATTCATAGCCGTAATTTTGATATTGGTTGTACGAAAAAAACAAGCGTCTAAATCTAAATAATAAATGAAGTGAATTCTTTTTTGTTGGTTTAGAGCAGACGGAAGTTTTCTTTTACTGTTGTTAAAACTACATGCGTGTTTGTGCGTTCAATGTATGGTAGGGCGAGTAGGCGTTTTGTGAAGGCGCCAAGGTCTTCTCGGCTTTTGAATTTAGCTATAATTACAGCATCGGTTGACCCTGTTACGTCATAGACTCCGCAGACATTTGGGATTTTCGCTATTTCCATCTCCATCTCGAGCAGTCTGCCTTTGGAGACGGTGATTTCTGTTACAACGGTTAATTGGTAACCAAGCTTTTCATGGTCCAAGTTAACGGAGTAACCTTTAATGAGGCCTTCGTCTTCCATCTTTTTTATTCTTGACAAGACTGTGCCAACTGATACTCCAACGTTTTTTGCAATTTGTCTGCTTGAGAACCTTGCGTCCTCTAAGAGGCTTTTGAGAATTTTTATGTCTGTTTCGTTTAGGTCCAAATCAGAGACTTCCCTGTACGTTCTTCCAGCCAAATCAGGGTTTTCCAAACATACTTCTTGATATTCACGTGGTTATGTTTATAAAAGTTTAGTTTTAGAGTATCAATTAGAACGGTGAAAACCTGTCACACGCTAAAAGGCTGTGCTTGACAATTTCATAGTAACGTTAAATTAGCTGGGTTAATCCAGATAGGGAGACTAAGAAGATGCAAACCAAAACTGACACTATATTAGTCCTTGACTTCGGAGGGCAATACTGCCATTTAATCGGTAGAAGAATCAGAGAGCAAAGCGTTTACTCTGAAATTGTACCGCATGACATTTCCCCCGAAGAAGTAAAAGCTTTAAAAGAAAAATTCAACGTCAAAGGCTTAATTTTGTCTGGCGGTCCATCAAGCGTTTACGAACCAAACGCTCCAAAACTACACCCAAAAATCTTAGAAGTTAACCTGCCAATTCTGGGTCTATGCTACGGCCACCAAATCTTAGCTCAGTTAACTAAAGGCAAAGTTGAACCAGCAACCTGCAAAGAATACGGCATAGCCTACGTCACCGTAGACAAACCAGTAGGCGTTCTTGAAGGTTTAAGCGGAAAAGAGAAAGTTTGGATGAGCCACGGTGACACTGTCTGCAGTTTGCCCGACGAGTTTGAATCTTTGGCTCACACCGGCAACTGTCCAGTTGCAGCTTTTAGGCATAAACAGAAACCCCTCTACGGCTTGCAATGGCACCCAGAAGTCATACACACCGAAAAAGGCGCCCGCATGCTGCACAACTTTATCTTTAACGTGTGCAAATGTGAGCCTAACTGGCAAATGGAAGATTTAATTGAAAAAATGGTTCAAGAACTAAAAACTGAAGTTGGCGAAGGATCGGCTATTATCGGTTTAAGCGGCGGAATCGATTCAAGCGTAGCCACGGCTTTGGCGGCTAAAGCGTTAAATGAGAAACTAACAGCCGTGTATGTTGACCACGGGTTCATGCGGGAAGGCGAAACCGAAGCTATACGGGAAACCTTTAGCAAATTCAACATCAACTTCATCGTCGCCGATGCCCAAGCACGGTTCATCAAAAAACTTGAAGGAGAAACTGAACCTGAACGCAAACGCAAAATCATCGGTGAAGAATTCATCCGTGTCTTCGAAGAATACGCAGTCAAATCCGGCGCCCAATACCTCATACAAGGCACAATTTATCCTGACCGCATAGAATCAGGGTTCCGCAAAAACAGCGACAAAATAAAAAGCCACCACAACGTAGCCGGTTTACCAGAAAAAATTGAGTTCAAAAAAATCCTTGAACCCCTGCGTGACCTTTACAAAGATGAAGTGCGAAAAGTCGCAAAAATGCTTGGTTTGCCCAATGAGCTTGTGAATAGGCAACCGTTTCCTGGTCCAGGTTTAGCTGTTAGAATTATTGGTCCTTTGACTGAGGAGAAGGTTAGGGTTGTTAAGCGTTCAGACAAGATTGTCCGCGAAGAGATTGAAGCTGCTGGTTTAGCTGAGAATCTTTGGCAGTATTTTGCAGTGGTTACTGACACTAAAGCTACAGGCGTTAAAGGCGACGCAAGAGCGTACGGTTACGTGGTTGCGGTTAGAGCTATGGAGAGCCGTGAAGCCATGACTGCAAGCTTTGCAAAAATCCCCTATGACGTCCTCGAAAAGATTTCCACCCGCATAACCAACGAAGTTCCCGAAGTCACTCATGTGGTTTATGATGTTACTCATAAACCGCCCGCGACTATCGAGTGGGAATAACCTTTTTCCCATTTCAATTGTTTTGGCTCAAAAAAGTCAATACCGACCTACCACCCTTAGTTTTTAAAAGTTTTAGCGTTTTAGTGTATTGGGTCTTTCTCCATACCTGTTTATATAAAAAACAGTTACTATTGTAACTTACATTAGGTGACATCTCTGAAGGCAGTAATTTTAGCAGGCGGATTTGCAACAAGACTGCGACCCTTAAGCTGTAGCAGACCTAAAACGTTATTTCCAATAGTGAATAAACCTTTGCTGCAATGGATCTTTGAGGACCTAGCCGCCAGTGGAATAACCGAAGTTGTCATGGCAGTTAACGCTTTAACCCAATTCCATATTAAACAACAAAAACCGCCCAAATGCGGGTTAAAAATTAGGTATGCAATTGACCCACCAAAGACGCCGTTAGGAACTGCTGGTCCAGTTAAGAACGCCGAAAGATTTGTCGGTCATGAGGAACCGTTTGTTGTTTTAAACGGAGACATTTTTGCCGAAATCAACTATAAACAGCTAATTGCTGCACACCTAAAAACAGGCGCATACGCCACCATCGCCCTATGCAAAGTTGATGACCCCTGCAGGTACGGTGTTGCAGAACTTGAAAACGGCAACTGTATCAAAAACTTTATTGAAAAACCAGCTAAAGACCAAGCGCCAACTAACCTGATTAACGCTGGAATTTACGTTTTAAGTCCAAAAGTGTTCGATTGCATTCCTAAAGGCAAACAGTGCTCGATGGAACGTGAAGTTTTTCCAGCACTGGCAAGAGAACACAAGCTTTTTGGGCACATGATTGACGGGTTATGGATGGATATTGGTAAACCTGAAGAGTACCTGTTAACTAACAAAGTTATCCTTGACAATTTGGCATTAGCTAAAAAGCTTAAAGTGCCCCGAAAAGTTCAAGCTAAAATGCCTGTTGCATTAGACAAAGGTGTTGTTATCGGCGAAAAAACAGTTATTGGTCCATACGCGGTTTTAGGAAGAAACGTTATAGTTGGCGATAATGTGCGGATAAGTAATTCAGTAGTTTTTCCTGACGCAAAAATATGTGACAATGCTGTAATTGATGGTGCCGTAGTAGGTGAAGGTGCATTAATCGGTAAAAACGCTCAAATCAACAACGGCTGCTGTATCGTGGCTGACCAAGTAAAAATTAAAGACGGCGTTAGCTTAACCCGCGACTCAGCAGTTTGCCCTGCAAAAGAGATATCTGAAACTATTTTAAAAAGAAACATAATCTGTTAATGAAGGTTAAATTGGATGAGTACACCAAGAAAACTTTTTGGAACAAACGGCGTGCGAGGACTCGCCAACGTTGAATTAACTCCTGACATGGCAGTAAAGGTTGGTTTAGCTATTGGAACTTTTTTTGGAAAGAAAAACCTGCTGCTTGGTTATGACGCAAGAACCAGCGGTCCAATGCTTGCCAGAGCCGTAATTTCAGGCTTAACGGCAACTGGATGTAACGTTTACTTTGTCGGCATGGGACCTACACCGTCTCTTCAGTTTGCTGTTAAAAACCATAAAATGGATGGGGGAGTTATCATCACTGCTTCACATAACCCTGCAGAGTACAACGGCATTAAAGTTATCTGGAGCGACGGCATCGAAACATCACACGAGCAAGAAGAACAAATCGAAAAAATTTATTTCGAAAACAAAATCGCATACGCAGCTTGGGATAAACTCGGCGACATGTGCGAGTTACAAGGAGTAAACGATGAATACATTGACGCTATCAAAACTCATGTTAACGTCGAAAAGATTGCCCAAAAGCATTTTCACGTTGTGATTGACGCGGCAAACAGCGTGGGTGGATTGGCAGCGCCAGCTTTAATGCGGGAACTAGGCTGCAAAGTAACAAGCATAAACGCAAACATTGACGGAACCTTCCCTGGTAGACAGCCCGAGCCGCGTCCAGAAAGTCTTGGCGATTTAGCTGCAACCGTGAAAGCCATCGGCGCAGACATGGGTGTAGCTTTTGACGGTGACGCTGACAGGTCAATTTTTGTTGGTGAAAACGGCGAAATCTACATGGGCGACAAAACGTTTGCAATAGTTCTAAAACAGTATCTTCTCAAAAACAAGGGCGCTACCGTTGTTACCCCCGTTAGTTCATCAACGTTGATTAAAGATACCGCTGACGCTTTCGGCGGCAAAATAGAGTGGACTAAAGTTGGCAGTGTAACCGTTTCGCAGAAGATGAAAGAGTTAAACGTAAAGTTGGGTGGTGAAGAAAACGGCGGAATCTTTTACGGGCCCCATCAAGCGGTAAGAGATGGCGCCATGACTACTTCGCTGCTTTTGGAGATTATGGCTGAAACAGGCAAAAAACTTTCCGAACTCGTTGCTGAGCAGCCGCAGTACTTTATCGAGAAAGGCAAAATCGAATGCCCAGACGAAAAGAAAGCCGCCCTACAGCAAAAGATTTACGAGCAAGTCAAAAACGAGAACGTTAGCACTATTGACGGCGTAAAAATATGGTTTAATGATAAAAGCGCTATTTTGATTAGGGCAAGCGGTACTGAACCTGTTTATCGGTTGTATGCTGAAGCAAAAGATAAAGAAAAAGCATTAAAGCTAGTTGAAGAGTACAGTTCAAGGCTTAAAGAACTGCTTCAAACTATTTAATACACCTTTTTTAGGCCAAAAACCAAGAGGGGAGTATCTCAGTATGCCTTCAATGTTAAATTTGCAAACGCAAGATTTAGACACAAAAGAAAAACGCTCCAATTACGCAGTTAGCATAGTTGGTTGCGGGCAAATTGGGATACTTTACGCAGACGCTTTTGCAGAGGCAGGCTACAAAGTCACCTGCAGCGATGAAAACCCTAGTCTGCTAAAACGGTTAACTAAAGCTAAAAACTGCTGTGTAAACCCTGAAGTTGAGGCACGCCTAAAAAGACATATTGACCAAGGCAACTTGGCTACTTCCAGCGTTAGGAAAAACACGGTCTCCCAAAGCGACATTATTGTGTTAGCCATAAACGTTCGAATGGATGCGAAAAAAAACTCTGACACTTCCGAGTTGGAAATGGCTTGCAAACAGGTGGGAGCCGCCCTAAAGCAGGGTTCACTTTTGATTTACGTCGGCATCGGCGGTTTTGGTTCAACAGAAGCCTTGCTTAAAGAAACTCTTGAAAATACTTCCGGCTTAAAAGAAGGTAAAGACTTCCTTTTAGCGTATAATCCCCTGCATTTTTCGAAGACTCACCCAGTAAAATCTTTAGAAAACCTGGAATTAATTATCGCTTCCGCCGACCAGCGGAGCCTTAACGCAGCAACTGCTGTCCTGGAAACGTTAACTACCAAGGTTAAACAGGCAAGCCAAGTAAAACTTGCAGAACTCGCTGTTCTCTTTAAAGTGGCACAGCATGATGCTTGCATGGCTTTAGCTAATGAACTTGCGGTTTTCTGTGAAAACGCTGGAATGGACTATTTTAACGTTCAAAAATTAATCAGCACTGAGGATTCAAGTTTTCAACCCACAATAGCTGAGGAAGAAAACCGTAAAGAAACTTATCTGCTGATGGAAAGCGCAGAAAACCTTAACGTTAAACTGCGGTTGCCTTTCCTTAGTAGGCAAATTAATGAAGAAATGGTTAAACATGCAGTTAACCTGACTCAAGAAGCACTGCGCAGCTGCGACAAAAGCCTACGGCGGGCAAGAGTAGCCGTTTTGGGAACAGCCAACCAGAACACTGCAACAGCAGAGTACATTAAATCGGCAACTGTTAAGGGTGCAAAAATCGCTCTTTATGACCCATTGCTTGCAAAGAACGAAACTTTAGATGCGATTCCGGTTTTGAAAAGAAGCTTAAACGAAACCGTTGAAGGCGCAGACTGCCTTGTTGTTCTGACCGGACAGGAACAGTTTAAACGGTTAAACCTAAAAAAACTCAAAACAGTCATGAAAGAACCAGCGGTGCTTGTAGATTTAATCGGCATCGCTGAACCTGAAAAGGTGCAAACAGAAGGTTTCATATATCGTGGAATAGGAAGAGGAATAGATAAACCTTGAACAAGCTTGGAGTAGCAGTGATTGGAACAGGGTTTTGGGGAAAAAACCACTCCCGAAACTACAAAGAACTCGAAAACACAAACCTAGTCGCGATTTGTGATGTTAACCCTGAACGCGCCAAAGCAATAGCTGACCAGTATGGAGTAAAAGCTTACACTGACAGTACTGAGATGCTTAAAAACCCAGAAATCCAAGCCGTCAGCGTATGCACATGGTCAATAAAACTGGCTGAGGAAGCACTCAAATGCTTAAACGCTGGCAAACATGTGCTTGTAGAAAAACCAATGGCCACAGACACAAAGCAAGCCCAAGCACTGCTAGACACTGCAAAAGCCAACGGTTTACACTTAACCGTGGGTTTTTTGATGCGTTTCATTCCGGGTCTTCAGCAAATCAGGCAAGCGGTGGAGACCAAAAAAATTGGTGAACTTGTGTCGGCAACAGCTAAACGTGTTACGCAGTGGCCTGAAAGAATCGGTGACGTGGGCGTAGTAAAGGACACGGCTATTCATGATATTGACGTGATGCGTTTTATTTCAGGTGAAAATCCGGTAAGTGTTTACGCTAAAATGGGCAGCATGCGTCATCGGCAGTTTGAGGATTACGCGCAAATCATGCTTACTTTTGAAAGTGGTAAAACCGCTTTTATCGAATCCAACTGGTTAACGCCATACAAGATTCGCTCCTTAAACGTGACTGGCAGCGAAGCCATCATGCGCCTTGACTACAACAGCCAGGAGTTGTGGATTGAAAACGCCAAAGAATCATTGCAGCCAAGAATTCCATTTGAGGAACCTTTGAAAGCTGAGTTGAAGCATTTTGCTGAATGCGTTACTGAAAAGAAAAAGCCCCTGATTACAGGTGAAGACGGTTATAAGGCACTTGAAATTGCGTTGGCTTCAATGGAGTCTTCGGCTAAAAATTCGGTAATAAAACTTTGTAAATAGCAAGTATTTTGAAAGGTGAAGGTTTTAGCCCTTCAAATTGAAGGGTTTGCCATCTTTAACAATATTTTCTGGAACTTTTTCCTTCCATTTTTTGAGAAACGGTAAGTCTTCAGCTTCCTTGCGTAACTCGTCTGGGAGCATTTCGGGGATTTCGTCTCGGATTGGATACCAGCGGTGGCATTCTGGGCAAATGATTAAGCCTTCAACGATTTCGTCTTTTTCCTCAAACACCAAAAGGTCAAGCGGGTGATGCTTGTCTATTGGGCAAGCGAGGATTTCCATTAATTTACGTTTCATGTTAGCGTCACAATGTATAGTTAAAACTTGTTTTACTATTAAAACTTGTTTGGCAAAGCGGTCACGTAGACATCAATGATTGTTTGGTACCAATGTGGACCAGTGCTGCGGATTACACGTGAGAAACCTAAACTGTAGCTTATACCTAAAGCGTCTAAACGTTCAGACACTTTTTGACGGGTTTTCTCAAGGGGGTCTTCACCTTTAGCTGCATGCTGGAAATCGAAATAGTGAATCCAGCCGCCACTTGGTTTTAGCGCC
The DNA here is from genome assembly GCA_042296865.1 of Bathyarchaeia archaeon. Lineage (GTDB taxonomy): Archaea > Thermoproteota > Bathyarchaeia > Bathyarchaeales > Bathycorpusculaceae > Bathycorpusculum. The sequence goes on from CP170178.1 coordinate 2,212,800, forward strand.
GTTAAAGCGTACGGCAAATATTTTAAAGCCAATTCTGGCAGCGGCATCAAAACCCGGTCAGCAACACCCACAATTTGCTCAGTAATGAGGTCCTTTGAATCACCAAGCAATGGAATCACTCGGTTGACAACCCTGTTTAGGCGCACGTTTTCCTGCATGCATTCATACGCTGTTGGGTTAACATCAATCGAGTAAACCTTAGACCCCGCAGCTGCTTTAGCAATTAAGATGGAGAAGCAGCCTACGCCTGAGAACATGTTAACCACCACCTCCCCCTGCCCTACAAGATTGGATATTCTTTGGTGCTCAAGCAAAAGCCGCGGCGAAATATAACACCGCTCAACATCTACCCTGAAAAGGCAACCATGCTCCTTATGAACTGTAACGGTGCGGTTTTCTCCCGCTAAAAACTTTAATTGCCTAACCCTAAAGTCGCCTTGTACAGCGCTGGTTTGCATGAAAACCGTTTTAACTTTGCGGGGGTACAACTTCATTATGCCTTCAGCGGCTTTCTTAGCGTTTTCTGGGTCATCGTTTGGAACTTTAATGACTGCAATGTCGCCTACAAGGTCATAAGAATTGTATATTTTATTTGAAACGGCTGTTTCTACGCGGGCTTTTAGTCTTTGACGCATTTGGTTTTCAGTGTTTATTGGAAACGTTTAAAAGTAAAATGCTTTTCTTTGTAGGAAGAGGCGTTTCCAATGGAAAAATCAGGAATTGTTTATGAATGTATGCGTTGCGGAGCACGCGTTCCATCTGAAGAGTTAGAGCTTCGTGGTGGAGAAACAAAATGTATCATCTGCGGTTACCGCATTTTAAAGAAAGTAAAACCGCCAGTAGTTAAAAGAGTTCAGTCAAGATAAAAACGTGGAAACTCGCTTAAGCGGCGAGCAAACCAATTTTTTGATAAAAATTTTTAATAAAAATCGTCGTCGTCGCTACGGCTAAGTTTACGTAATGCCTTTCCTTTTAGATGGACATTTGTCGTTTTAGGGTCTTCATCTTCAAAAATGTCTTCTGGTCCACGGTCCACGGTTTTGCGTTTCACGGTTTCTCCGCAAATGCCCTCTGGTAATAGGCGGCGTTTATAGCACATTGCGTAAGTGCATTTTTTTACGTTGCAGTATTCGTCGCCGTCTTTGCACCAGACTCCGTCTCGTCTGAACCAAGCAGCGTTTTTTCCACACTTAAAAGATGGGCATGATGGTGAACAAGCTTTTGATTGAGTCAACAGATACACCTCAAGTTGCTTTCAAAATCTAAAGCGTCAGTCTTTTTGTATTCCTTAGCTTTTACCTTCCTTTAGAAATAATATAAACTTTATTGTAACTCGCTCACGATTTCAACTTCATAATACAGAGGAGACATTTGCTTGGTTAAGGAAACATTATAAAAACATGTTTAGGGTATCATATGGCAATTCATCTTTGGAATGTACCGCATTGGAACACTCAATTCCAGATTCACTTGTACAGACATTAAAGAAACAAAAATATCACCTCATAGGCAACCATTCCGCAGTTAAACGCTGCAAATGGCTCTACGAGTCCATAGTTAACGGCAGAGTCTGCTACAAAGAAAAATTTTATGGAATAAAAAGCCACCAATGCCTCCAAATGACCCCGTCACTTTACTACTGCACACAGCAGTGCCTATTTTGTTGGCGAGCTCAAAGCGGAGATTTACAGGTTACTTGGGACGAAATGAAGTTGCCCCCGTTAAACCAGCCTGAAGAAATCGTTTCTGCAAGCATAAAGGCGCAACAGAAAATTTTAAGCGGCTACAAAGGGCACCCAAGGGTGGATTGGCGCAAACTTACCGAAGCTTATCAACCCAAAAACGTTGCAATCAGCTTGACTGGTGAACCAACCCTTTACCCCTGCATTAGCGAGTTGATAAGAACTTACCGTCAAAAAGATTTTACCGTTTTTCTTGTAACCAACGGCACCTTACCGGGCAGATTGTCAAAGCTAAGTCAAGAACCAACTCAGCTCTATATTTCTCTTTGTGCACCTAACGAGCAAATTTACAAGCAGGTTTGCCGTCCACTGATGTCTAACGCTTGGGGTTTTCTTAATGAGTCACTGGGGCTGCTTCAAAGTTTCAAATGTCGAACCGCATTACGGATGACTCTTGTTAAAAACCGTAATATGAGTAACATTGACGAGTACGCTAAACTTGTTGAGAAGGCTAACCCAACTTTTATTGAAGCTAAAGCTTACATGCATATCGGTTTTTCGAATCTGCGGTTGGGTTTTGATGATATGCCGAATTTGGCAGAAGTCAAGGCGTTTGCCCAAGTGTTAGCAGAGAAAACTGGTTACGTTGTGGTTGATGAGTCAGCTGATAGCCGTGTGGTTTTGCTTAGCCGTAAAGATGGAAATAGCAAGCAACTAAATAGTTCAGAAATTTAGCTGTTAAAATGAAAATAATTCATTTCATTTCATTGTTTAGTTAATGTTAAAAGTGCGGATAAGATAAACTTAAATAGCAAACTTATCCCCTAAATTAAACTATTCATTCAATTTAGCGGTGGTGACGCTAGGTGGTAAGCGAAGGAAGAGGACGATTGTTTAGGAGAAAGGATGGCAAATACTTGATTTATATCCCCAAAGATCTCGCCGAGGACAGCATGTTCCCATTCAAAGGGGCTGACTCAATATTTGTAAAAGTAGGCTTCACGTTAGGAGACCATAAACTAGTCATTGAACAATGGACAGGCTCCGAGCAGCCTGACGAGTAAGCTCAATAACACTTACCCAATTTTCTTATTTTTTAAAACGGATAAATAAGAAGCCGCTTTAACTATTCTTAAAGGTGAAAACTTTGGCTACCCTAAAAGCCGTCCTTGAAGAAGTAAAACAAGACTTAATGCAGAAAGACCAAATCCGTGAAGAAACACACGAAGCCATGCGAAAAGCAACCAGCCTATCAAAACAGGCAATCCTTTTGATTCATCAAAAAAAGCGGGCAGAAGCCGAAAAAATGGTTAAAGACGCAACCGAAAAAATCAGCAACCTTCAAGACTGCGCCAAACAATACCCCGACATTATCTACGGCGGCATGTTTAGCGCTGCTCTTCAAGAATACGCTGAAGCCAACATCTTTTTAACGCTAATTAAAGAAGGCAGGTTTGTTACCCCCAAAGAAATCAATGTCCCTTCAATCGATTACACGCTGGGTTTAGCTGATGTTGTTGGTGAATATAGACGCCTTGCTCTTGATGCATTGCGTGAGGGTGACGCGAAAAAGGGCGAAGAATGTTTACAGATGATGGATGAAATCTTTATCGAACTCTTAGCACTTGATGAAGCATACATGCTTGTGCCGGGTCTGCGGCGTAAGTCTGATGTTGCAAGAAAAATAATTGAAATCACACGCGGAGACATCACTCAGGAAGTAAGACGCAAATCACTTGAAGACTACCTCAAACGTTTCGAACCAACAGCTAAACCTAAAAAGGCAAGAAAAGCGAAAATTTGAAAATCCCCAACAATTTTTCAATCAAAAAAGCGCATTTAACCCAAACCCGTTTAGCACAACACATTATCCAGATAGACAAGTTGCCCCAAAAAATCTGCACCGTCGGCGGCATAGATGTCTCATACATTGGCAACATGGCAGTTGCAGCGGCTACAGTGGTTGATTATGAATCTTTAGAGCTACTTGAAGCCCAAATAGCTATCTGCGAGGTGAAGATGCCCTATATTCCAACACTGCTTTCGTTTAGGGAATTACCCCCCGCTTTGGCAGCTATCCGAAAACTGCGGTTTTGTCCAGACGCTTTTCTGGTGGACGCTCAAGGCTTGGCGCATCCTTACCGTTTCGGTTTTGCCTGTCATCTGGGGTTGGCTCTGGGTAAACCGACGATTGGTGTTGCGAAAAGCCGCTTGATTGGCAAACCTGTTGAGCGAGAAGGGATAACTGTTTTGATGGATAAAGGTGAAGTCATCGGCGCCGTTGTCACAACTAGAGAGGGCGTCAAACCAGTGTATGTTAGCATTGGGCACATGGTTTCACTACAGACGGCGGTTGAAATTGTCCGTAACCTGTCAAGGGGCAGGATTTCTGAACCGCTTCGCCTTGCGCATGACTTTGCGACCAAGGAACGTAAAGTAATTGTGGGGCAAAAGTAATATCTTAAAGCTGCTTAACGCTATGCAGTGAGAAAAGATGGCTGCACCGGAAATAACGGAAAGCTCTGAAATAGCTGAGATAACGTTTAGCGATTTCGAAAAACTTGACTTAAGAATCGGCAAAATCATAGAAGCAACCCCTGTTCCTGAATCAAAAAAACTAATCAAAATCCAAGCTGACTTTGGCACCGAAAAACGCCAATGCATCGCTGGTCTACTAAAATATTACAAGCCTGAAGAGTTAGTGGGCAAAAAATGTGTTTTTCTCCTAAATTTGCAGCGCCGCTTGATTGCAGGGTTAGAGTCACAGGCAATGATACTTGCCGCTGAGGATGCTGAGGGTAACGTGTCTGTGTTGCAACCTGAAAAAGATATTGCGGAAGGCAGCAAAATCGGGTAACAACTTCGTTACCACTTCTAAAATGTTAGGGTTTTGTAGGGGAATTCCTAAATTTATTTAATAGAGGCAAACTGAACAAAACTCCCAACGGAAAAACATACATTGCTGATGTTTGAACTTTATCGCTGGACGCAACTAGACTTAGTATGCTGCCATTATAATCAATATGAATAGTATCCAAGCTTGGGTTCCCGAAAACCACTGTTGCATTAATAATCTCCGTTGGAACATATTTGACTGTCCCTTCTCGAATTTGCCCTTGCCAACCTACCAACTCAGGATTTTCAACCAGAAACGCAGTGAATGCATCAACATCATTTTTCTGGAAATTGGCCAAGAACGTTTCTAAATTAACTTTAAGAACATAAACATCTATGGTTCCATTGCATTTCAAGGGCAAATTCAATTCTTGTTGAGGTGTTAAAGTAGAGAAGAACAAAATGTTGAAAGTTACGTTACTATTGGTCACATTAATAAATGGATTTCCGGGTCCCAATTGTCGGAACATTTGGGGTGCAACTTTGTCACTGCCGGTAAAGCTGTTTAGTTGAGCGGGCGGAATCAGGGAAACAACCAGCAAGGCTAAACTGACGGCAATTAAAATGGTGCCAATACGGCTCGAAATATCCATAAAACGTTTCATAAATGTAGCCTCCTAGTGAAGTAGTAGTACCCTAAACCAAAAAGAACGGTAACTAACGCATAACTCGCGCCAAGATACATCGTTACTTCTGTGAATGTTGGTGCCCAAAGGGCATTCATACTTGTGTACGCTGGATAATAGTATTGCAGGGCAATTTGAGGTGAAAGAACCGACAATAACTGTAACGGGAAAGCGGTACCTGCGCCTCCTGCTACTGAGGTCAAGACTTGTGTTCCTACAAAGAAAGCAAAAAACAGCAAAATACCAGCAACCAAGGCTGGACTGCCTCTTTTAATAACCAAGGTGATTAAAAGAAGAATGCCTGCAATTATTAGAGGAAAGCTCAGGTTCCCTGCATATGAAAGCAGCACCACACCAAGGTTGTGTGACACAACATCAGGAGCTAAAATGTAGAAGGCTAAAATTTGAATAACAAGAAAAAGCCCAATTGAAACCCCTAAAGCAGATATGAGCTTAGCTGTAAGAAGCTTATACCTTTTGAGCGGATACGAAAAATATGTCTGAATAACGCCTTTTTCAAGATCACTGCCCAAACCATAGGCAATATTTTTGAGAATAACTAAAACCAAAATGAACAAAACAATGCTCATCCCTGAACTGGCTCCTAAAAGCGAAGTTGTCAACCTATAAGCCACAATTTGACTTGAGAAAATACTTTGGGCTGTACCAGCACCGCCAAAGTTTGCAAACGCAAATGTACCCACAACGTAAAGAAAGGCAAAGATTTCAAAAATGGGAAAGCGGTAATCTTCATGTAAAGCTGATGACAAGGCTTCTAAGAAGGGTTTGCCCTTGTTTTTTTCCATTATTCAGTTTGCTCCTTTGGGGGTTATGAGTTGGTTATAGAGTTCCTCGACAGAGGCATCTCCTGTTTCGATTCCGTTTATTTTCACGTTGGCTCTTCGGGCAGCTCTAGTTATGTCAGCGTAGACTTCTTCACTGAGGGCATGTTGAATGGATATACTTCGGATATCTACCGTAATTTTCTCTAAATAGGGAAGTTGCCTAAGTTCAACCGCTAGACCCTCCGGATTGTCTGTTAAGACGCGGATTGTTCCAGCAGAATACTTCTCATAAAGCTTGTCAAGTTTGCCTGAAGCTAAAACTTTGCCCTTGTTTACGATTGCCACAGAATCACAAATACGGCTGAGCTCTGGGAGAATATGAGAGGAAACAAGAAAGCTCACATCGTTTTCCTTATGAAGCTGCAAAATAAGGTCAAACAGTAAACGCCTAGCTTGAGGATCAAGGTTTACAGTCATTTCGTCCCCTATTATGAGTCTCGGACAGTGAATCAAGGCGTGGCTTATTGAAAACTTTTGGAGCATCCCCGCAGAGAGAGCCTTAATGTTTCGGTCCCGAGCATCTTGCAAATCTACAAGTTTAAGGACCTCTAATGCTCTGGATTCAGGCATGCCAAAGATGCGGCAAGTTCTTTTTAAATAATCCAGCGTTTTATGATGAGCTGGAAAGAACGCTTTCTCATGAATAACACCAACTAAGCGGCGAACGTTTGGATTATCCCAAGGGGTTTGGCCAAAAACTTGTACTTGACCGCTATCTGGTTTGAGTAGCCCAAGGAGCATTTTTATGGTTGTGGTTTTTCCAGCGCCGTTTGGTCCAATTAAGCCTGTGATTGAGCCTTCTTTTAGTGTTAAGCTTAGATTGTTGACGGCTTTTGTTTTGCCGAAGTCTTTTTGGAGGTTTTGGGCTACCACAATAGTTACCAAGCGTTTCACCATTATGTCTACTATCGGTGATAGTATTGTGACCTAATAAACGTTACTATCGTCAATAGTAGACATATCACGAACCAAAAATGCCAAAACCACAAAACAACAACCCCTGCCCCCGATAGGACAAACATTAAAAGCCACTACTATCACCAATAGTACTTATGAGCGACTTACCAGCAGACAAAACACCAGCAATCACACAATACAACATAGAAGGCAGAGCCACCGAAGCCTTTCTAGGTCCACTAGAAGCCACAATCATTAACATTATGTGGAACTCAAAGAAACCCTTGTCTGTCAGAGAAGTTTACGAAATACTCAAGAAAAACAAAAAAATCGCTTATACCACCGTAATGTCAACAATGGACCGCCTGCACACCAAAAACTTGCTAGACCGACAAATCCAAAAACGAAGAGGCGGAATATATTATGCTTATTGGCCCAAATTTGGAAAACAAAATTTTGAACAGTCTGCTGTACGAGAAGTAATCAGCAGCCTTTTACAAAACTTTGGTAAAACAGTAACAAACTCTTTGATTGAAGAAATGGAAACAAACGACCAAGAACTAAAAGCGTTAAAAGAACGAATTGAAGAAGCACTAAAAACGAAGAAAAAGTGAGGCAAGAATTGTGACTATAACGCTTGAGAATGTTGTTGTCCAGTTTCTTCAGCCTTACTTCTTTTTTTCGATAGCATTCTCAGCGATATTTTTTGTCAGCGTTAAAATTTTCCTAAATTATAATCCCTGCATAAATAGGAAAGTACGCAGTTTCCTTCTGATAGCACCGCTTTTTACTCCACTTATAGTTTACCTATTTTCATTTCCTTCAACAACAATCCCTGTAATGACAACTGGCTTAAGAGGTAATTTAGTGTACGACTCAAACACTGCTGTTTTGGTTCCTCCAGCAATGGTTCAAGAATCATTGCCCCAAATCCAATTTTTTACAGGAAATGAAACAATAGTTTGGGAAAAAGCGGTTATGTTCATGGCAACAGTACCCTCAATTGTAGGGATACTTTGCTTAACGGGACTCATTGTCTCATGCGTTTACTTTGGGTTCATGCTTGCTTTTGGGCATAAAATAGCTTCAAAAATGCTCCACGTCGTTGAGATTTCTAAGGAAGAATTTACTACTCTTCAACAGCAAGTCCAACAGGTATCCCAGAAAATGAGCATTAAAGCACCAAAAATTGGGGTAATCGAGGAGCTAAGACCTAATGCGTTTACTCTTGGTCATGGCAGAAATGTTATGATGGTAGTTTCAATTGGGTTACTGAACAATTTTCGCGATGAAGAATTAACCGCGATTTTGGCTCACGAGCTTGCCCATATCAAGCAGAATGATTTCTTTTTTAAAACAGCTTGTTACTTCTTGAACATTCTCCTGTTCTTCAATCCCCTAAGCTATCTTGTAAGGTCACAAGCGCTTAAAGAAAGAGAGTTACTAGCCGATGAACAAGCTGCCAAACTCTTGAAAAAACCGCACTTAATGGCAACAACCTTAATTAAAATAGAAAAGATGCTGCAAGCCTTTCCAAAGGAGCACCTAAAAAGCCAACTATCAACGAGCATATTTTTGATATCCCCTGTTGCATATAGACCTGCTCTGCTTGCGACACACCCACCAATATCCTGCCGGGTTCATAACTTACTAAACGCTCAACCGAAACTAAAAATTAAACCCAAAAAAATTGTAGCATTAACGCTATCACTCATTTTTATAATGGTGTTTGCCAGGGTTTTTCACTATTAACGCTGTATCTAATTGAGCGAGGGTAACTTGACAGCTGAAAACTCATACTTTCAAACCGATACATCCCAAAATGGGTTTTCATCAACGGAAAAGTCAAATTCAACCATTAGGTTTTTAATTTTACTTCCAAAAGATAGCCTGCCAAACAAGACCCGTCCATATAAAACACTTGTGTGGCTATTTGCACAATTAGCAAGCCAACACCAGCAACAGCAAACCACAAAAAACAGCAATTTACTTTGCCTATTAGTTGTTGTTGTGCTAAGAGACTTTCCGTCAACAACTTCTGACAAGAACAAGTCCAACTCTCAAACTACAGAAAAGTTAAATTAATTATCAAAGAGGTAATCTAAGTAACTTACCGTGGAAGGTTACATTAATGGCAACTAATGAAGAAGCACTCATGTGGGTAGAAAAGTATCGTCCAAAAATCCTTGACGACGTAGTGGATCAACACGACATCGTAGAAAGCCTCAAAGCCTTTATGAGAAACCCAAAAACCATGCCACACCTCATGCTGGCAGGCATACCAGGCACAGGAAAAACCACCACTGCACTATGCATCGCGCATGAACTGTTCGGTATGCAAAACTGGAGAAACTTCACCTTGGAGCTTAACGCTTCAGACGAAAGAGGCATCGACACCGTTCGCGAACGAGTAAAAGACTTTTCACGTTACAGCCGAGGCGCATTTGGCGATGTACCCTTTGCACTTGTCATTCTTGACGAAAGCGACCAAATGACAGGTCCAGCTCAAACAGCGCTTAGACGCATCATGGAAACCAGCAGCCGCACATCAAGATTCATCTTAATATGCAATCAATCAAGCAAAATCATCGAGCCAATCCAAAGCAGATGCGCAATATTTAGGTTCTCACGGCTAGACCGAACCGCCATGATAGAGCACCTAAAATGCATAGCTAAAAAAGAAAACGTTAACATCTCCACTGAAGCAGTTGAAAGAATCGTAGATTACGCTGAAGGAGACCTGCGCCATGCCATAAACGCCCTGCAAACCGCGGCGGCATACAAGGAAGGCGGTGCAGTGGATGAAAAAGTTGTTTCCCAAGTTATCGGCGAAGCCAGCCCCAAACAGGTCCAGCTTATGTTAAATAAGGCTATTAACGGAGACTTTATGGAAGCCCGAAGAATAATGTATGATATTATCGGCACTTACGGTTTTATGGGTGAAGAAATTATTCGTCAAATGCAGCGGGAACTCTTCAAAATCAGTTACATAACACCTGAACAGAAAGCTGACCTCAGCAACATTTTAGGAGAATACGATTACCGCCTCACACAGGGCGCCAATAGTGACATCCAGTTAAGCGCTTTGTTAGCGCAGTTTGCCAAAGTAGGTAAAGCTCAAGGGGAAATCAGTTGAGAAACGACCTGTGGGTCGAAAAGTACCGGCCAACAACAATCAAAGACGTCATAGGCAACGAAGAAGCGAAAGCCCTCTTTGTTGAATGGCTTCAAAACAAGCATCACACCAGAAAAGCCGTGCTGCTTTATGGGCCCCCAGGCGTGGGCAAAACAACCCTTGTCAACGCAGCCGCTAACGAATACAAGTTCCGAATAATCGAAATGAACGCCAGCGACACCCGCACAGAAAAAGCTGTAAACCGCATAGCTGGCCCAGCCACATCCTTTGTTGGGCTAGACAAGTTCTCCAGTGAAGTTAAAGGTAACATGCTGTTTATGGATGAAGTTGACGGTATCGCTGGTAACGAGGACCGAGGCGGAGTTAGCGCAATCATAAAAATTGTTGAAAACGCACGCACTCCAGTTATAATGGCCGCCAATGACCCGGACCTTGAAAAACTGCGCCCGCTCAAAAAAGTCTGCCAATTAATTAGGTTCCAGCAAGTTCGTGTTCCATTAATTATAACAGCGCTCAAAAGGATTTGTGAGCAGGAACAAGTCAAGTACGAGTTTGAAGCGCTTGAAAAAATTGCTTTGAACAGTCGTGGTGATGTGCGTTCAGCCATTAATGACTTGCAGGGTCTAGCAGAGGAAGGCAAAACCCTGACTTTACATGACACGTTTGCGTTGGGCATGCGAAATAAGGATGTCAGCATGTATGACACTTTGAAAGGTTACTTTTCCACAAAAAACCTTGCCGAGGTTTCAAGCCTTCTTAGTTATTCAAACGTTGACTACGATGATCTGCTAATGGCAATAGGCGACAACATGCCCCGCCGCTACTCCGACATCGATGAACTCGCAGAGGCTTACGATTTCTTGTCTCAAGCAGACGTTTTTCGGGGAAGAGTAGGAACAGAAAACTGGCACCTACTCAAATACTTCTACAACAGTTTAGCTATGGCAGCAGCGGTTAACCCTGAATCGTATAAGCCTTTTGAGTTTATTTCGCCGCCAATCAAAGTTATCACTTTATTCTGGACTAAACCCAAACGGACAATGTTAGCCAGCATTTGCGCAAAAATTGGCGCCCAATGCCACGTCAGCAAGTACGAAGCGAAACTGATATTTTTGCCCTACGTTAAGATGATGTTGCAGCAGAAGAAGGATGTCAAGGCGTTGATTGAATGGTTAAAGCTTACGTCTGAAGAAGTGACTTTCTTAATGGGCTTGAAAATGTTTTAGGAGTACATGAACATGGTTGTTTTAAACAAGAAGGGTTTCAAGCTTCCACGTGTTGAGAAGGACAAGTTTATTTTGTTAATACGTTTGGGGCTGGATTACAACCGTGACAAGATGCTTTACAGCATTAAAAACTATAATAATATCGATAAGCTCCGGGATGCTTTGCAGGATATTTTGAAGTCAGAAGTGTCTTTTACGCAAACCTGTGTTGTTTGTGGAACAGATTTTGGATGCAATACTTGCAAATACGCTGATTCTTGTTCAACAAAGGATTTACCGTTCAGCTGTGTCTGCACGCAATGTCTTCGACCGAAAAAGAACACTCAGCAGCAAACTCTTTTCTAAATTTTTAACTGAGAACAAGTAAGCGTTTTGTTAATTTAAGACTGCATTGTTGAACAGTTGTTTCATTTATTTCACATAACACGCTTTTTTTTCGTATGTTTGCTATTGAATAGTGTTAAATACTAAACAAACGCAAGGAAACTTTAGCTAAGAAGGAGAAAAATGCACGATGAGTGAAAGAGTACAAAAAAACGGTTCATACCTGAACGGAAAATCAACCGATGGAACAAGCACACGCGTAAAAGACACAAGCACAATCAGCGGCATGTGCCCCATCTGCATCCGCGACTGCCCAGTCCTTTGCGAAATCAGTCTCTCAGCTTTTCGAGGAAGAGAATCACTCTACCCCGAACCTGCCCAGTTCGGAACCAGTACTGCAGGTGCACTCAAAAACTTTGGCCTTGACTGGTCACACTTCAGTATTCAAGCTGGACTCTTTGAAGCACAAGGAGTCTCTGAAACATCGGAAGCAGCAATTTTCCCAAATGTTAACACGCAAGTAACTGTTGGCGGAATGCCCTTAAAACTACCCATCTTAACAGGCGCTTTTGGGTCAACCGAAGTTGCAAGGGCAAACTGGGACGCACTTGCCATCGGTGCAGCCCTTTCAGGCGTCTCCGTAACGATTGGCGAAAACATTGCAGGCATGGATGTTCAGTCACAATTAACCGATGGAAAAGTTTCCCATTCACCTGAACTAAAACGTCGCGTCGAGTCTTTCCGAAAATTTTGGGATGGAAAATACGGCGATGTCATTATTCAAACAAACGTTGAAGACCAACGCTTAGGAATCGACGCCTATGCCCTCTCCAAACTTGAAGTCAACATAATCGAACGTAAATGGGGCCAAGGAGCCAAAGCCATAGGCGGCGAAGTACGCCTTAAAAGCCTCGAAAAAGCCCTCCTCCTAAAAAAACGCGGCTACGTAGTAATTCCCGACCCAGAAGACCCCGTAGTTCAGCAAGCATTCAAAGACGGAGTGTTTAACACTTTCGAGCGCCACAGCCGAGTCGGCATACCTAAAGAACAAGACTTCCTTGAAGACATCGACTGGCTACGCAGTCAAGGCGCCAAAAAAGTTTTCTTAAAAACTGGAGCTTACCGACCCTCAGCAGTCGCTTATACCATGAAGTTCGCGTCTGAAGCAAAAATTGACGCTTTAAGCTTTGACGGTGCAGGCGGCGGAACAGGCATGAGTCCCGTGCCAATGATGGATGAAATGAGCATACCAACCCTTTATCTGCAAGCGCTCGTGCTGCAATGCGCACAGGTTCTTAAAGCTAAAGGCAAATACGTTCCAGACCTTGTTATGGCAGGCGGCTTTATCGAAGAAACCAGCATATTCAAAACCCTCGCCCTAAGCAACTTCGGGGAAGGTCCAATGGTTAAAGCAGTGCTAATGGGGCGCTCACCAATAACGGCAGCCATGAAATCCAGCTACTTCAAACAGCTCGCGGCAGAAGGCAAACTGCCCAAAAGCTTCCAAGACAAATTCGGTTCCACTCCTGACAAATTCTTCATCGCAACGCCCGAACTAAAAGCCAAGTACGGTGGCAGGTTTAGCGAGATTCCACTTGAAAGCATCGGCGTCTACACTTACTTAACAGACCGTGTCGGGGTTGGGCTTAAGCAGTTGATGGCAGGCAACCGCAAATGGAACCTTAGCTTACTGAACAGGGGAGACTTGATGAGTTTAAGCACACTGGCAACGCAAGTTACTGGTATCCCGTTGGCGCATGAAGTAGAAAACGATGTGGTCAAGAAAATCCTTGACTACTAAACCCTTTTTATTTTTTTATTTAGCGATTTTTGAAAGAGCGCCTTCAAGCAGAAACAAAGCCATCGCAATTACTGTAACGATGATAAGTAGGATAAAATCGTAAGTAAACACTTGACCCACCATTAGCCTAGCCACGGCAAGAACGGCTTCTACGCTTAAAAGTCCTACAAAAAAGAAAGCATAAAAAACCATTCGCGGAAACAAGTGTCCAGCAAACAATAGGTGACCTTTAACGTTTTGACGTTGCTTGATTGTGTATTCGCCAAACGGGTTTTTCTCAACCAAACCCAACTCCTCAAGCTTCTGCAAGTTACGGTAGGCAACGCTTGGGCTACTCAAACTGGCAAGGCGTGTTAGTTCACGTGGTCCAAGAGGCTTATTGGAATTAACTAGTGTAACGTAGAGTTGTAATGCGATTCCCTGCAGGTCATCTTGGCTACTGCTCAATCCAGATTCCTCGGCACAACGTAAGCGTTTAATCCGTATAGCCTAAGCATTTGGTCATCATTTAGCAAGGAATTGTATAAGTAATTACCATTCAAATTTTGCAGTTGGACCAGCCTTAAATCATATGCGCTACTGTAAGAACCGCTTGAGTAGGCTTTACGAGCTTCTATTTTACCGAAAACCCAAAGCGTGCCGTCATTTACTACATTATAAAAACTGCTTGGAAGTCCAGTATACCCTGACATGCAAACAAGTTTAGATTCCTGAGGAGCCCAGATGTCTTCAAAAATTAAAGAGAATTCTTTCATACGGTAATCCTCAATTATTGCATTGCGTGAGCTTAAGCCTCCTGAATCCCCCACTTTAATATCAGGGCCAACCATTACCTGCAAAGATGTTGCCTGCACTGACATATCGGAGTAATTGGTTATGTTCATGACAATTATGTAGCTAAAAATCAGGTTTTCGGTTTGCCAGCCGCTGCTATAGTTCCGCCAAACTCCCGTTAAGCTGGAGTCATTTAGGGGCGAGCTAATGTAGGTATAAACCACAGTTAAGCCGAGCTCAGGTTTTTCTAATGTCGGCATCTGATTAGCCAGTAAAGGGTAAGCTAGGGCTAATCCCAAAGAAAGTGCCACTAAAACTCCCACAATCATCAAGATTTGGCTTCTACGCATCCTCATCAACGCCTTTGCATTTGGTTTTGGTAGCATTTAATTGGTTCGGGGGAACGTTGGTGTTCCTTCGGGGAACAGGCATGAGCGCAACCTATTTGGGTTCAAATATTCAATCATTGCAGAAAACGTAGAGGGGGGGTCTACTTCGGAGTCAGTCTATTTGCCGCCTATTAGAGGTTCTATGTAAAAACCTAAAGGGGGTAGGTGCTAATGGCGTAAAATGAAGCCAAAAGATGTGCCATTTCAGAAATGCATCTGCCATTGAGTAGTTTTGCTTTTGGTGTTTTAGCAGTTTAAACATGCTTTTTTTTGGTTAATGTTCGCCTAACAAGAAGTGTCGCTCCCACAATTAAGAGGGAAACAAGAACCGCTACGCCTAACCATTGAAGGCTCCAGACGAGTTGACTTTCGTATTTTGGTTGTGGCATAGGAATGGGCATTGAGGGTTCTTCTGTTGGGAAAAGTATGAAGGTGGCTTCTGCCAGCAGCAGTGCTAACAGTATGGCAAGGATTATTGCTGTTAACATTTTTGCTTTTAAGCCGACCAACTTGTTGTTTCCTTCAATTTGGCTGTAGTGGCTTCTGCAGTATTTAACATTATTTTAGTAAGCAACTGTACTACTTTTTGTACACTTTTTTACCGTCAGCTACAAGCCTGATTATTTAATGGTAACATGTAAAAAGGGTAGTTCTTAAATTGTTGATTAAGTAAATTATTTCCGCGAGGGGGTACATGAGGTAACTGAAAATTCAGCTGACATTTTGAAGGGAACAACCCTTGACATTTACCGGTTAATGCTGAAAACAAACAAGCCTCTTGGAATACGTGAAGTTCAACGGGCGCTAAACCTAAGCAGCCCCTCTGTTGCACAGTACCACCTTGCAAAACTTGAACAAGCAGGTCTCGTTAAAAGAGACATTGGAAACTATACCGTAAACCGCGTTTTGCTTGACGGTTTCGTAAAAATCAACCGTTTCCTTATTCCACGCTACCTGTTCTACTCAGTTTTCTCCTTAGTCATTTTAGTATTAGAACTAACGCTGCTTAAACCAACAGTGTTTAGTTCCTACTTTTTCTTCTATGCCACCGCAACTTTTGTTTTCTTCCTAATCTTCTGTTACGAAACCATCAGAGTTTGGCATAAAGGCACCCTATAGCAAATAACTTCCAAACCCCTGTTAATCTAACATTTCAGCCTTTTTCTTGTTTATCCCCTCGATTTTATGTATTGTGTTAGCTTTTTTCCATGCCGTTTTTGGTTTTTTTAAGTAAGGGTTAAATGTCAATGTCGCACATGCTTACTTTAATAACCCGAAAAGGTTTGGTTCAGAAATGCAATCCGTTAAATCAGGAAGGGCATTCGTTTCAGTTGACCCGAGCAAATGTATCGGATGTGGACTTTGCGAGTTCGCATGCACCCTAGAGAAGGGCGAGCAAGTTTGGAATCCTATCCGTTCAAGAATCCGTGTTGTCCGCATGGCACCGATGTTCAATTTTGCTTTGTCATGCCGTGGATGCGACGACGCGAGATGCGTAAAATCGTGCCCTGAAAAAGCAATCGTTCAATCAGAAACTAACCATCTGTTAATTATTGATGAAAAGAAATGCAAAGGCTGCGACTGGTGTGTCCAAGCTTGTCCACGCGGCGGAATTACTATTCACACTGGCACTGGGAAAGCAATTGCATGTAACCTGTGCGATGGGGAACCTAAATGTGTTGAAATCTGCCCCGAAGAAGCTTTACAAATTGTAAGTTCAGATGAAGAAGCAGATAAACGCTTTAACGATGCACTGGAAAATCTGCCTGCTGTAACAGAAAAATTGACAACACAAATCAAAAACCGCGATTGGAAGCCACTGCTTGTCACTTCAGAGCAACGCACTCAGAAAATTACTGAGAAGCTTCAGTGCTTAAACAAGAAAGCGCTCGAAAAGCAACACAAATAACTTTTCTTTTCATTAAGCTTTTTAAAATCAGTGTTTTATAGAGGTTTTTCTCCTTCAAAACCCCTTAACAAGTTATCAATGTCTGCTCCGTTATTGTCGCCCATGTAGCCGCCTTCAAACACAAAAAATGTTGGCTTACTTATTTTTGCAATTCTTTGCCCAATCTGGTAGAAGCTTTTCTGCGTTAATCCAAGTGATGCAATGTCGCCTATATGTGTGTCGCAGCCTACTGAAACGGCTAAAACTTCAAACTTACCCAAATCAACCATTCCTAACGCTTCATCTAACGTTTTAAGGTAAACTTCTTCTCCACAGTCTCCGGGCAACCCAAAATTGATGCAGTTCCCTTCAGTTAAAGCGCCAGTTCCAGGATAATTAGGCGACTGATGCACTGAAACGTAGGATACTTTTGGGTCGCCTTGAAAAACCTCTTGTGTGCCATTGCCATGGTGCCCGTCAATGTCTAAAATAAGTGTGGGCTTGTCTAGTTCTTTTACGGCAATTGCGATGTTGTTTAAGTAGCAGAATCCGCGGGTGTAAACTCCAAGGGCTGCCCCGTACCTGCCAACATGGTGTCCAGGTGGTCGCGTCAGCGAGAAACCGTTAATTTTAGAAGCTAAAATTGCGCCTCCAACTGAAAGTCTTGCGTGCTCAAAAATTTTATCATACGCTGGCGTATCAGTGTCTTCAACTAAACCTTTTTTTAAGTTCCAAAGGTATTCGGGGTCATGAACCGAAAGCAACTGGTCTTCCGTTGCTGGTTCTGGTTCAATAAACTCGTAGCCTCGGTCAAACAGTATATCTTTTGCGATTTTAACTCGTTGGGGTCCTTCAATATGCCAGGTGCCGTAACCTAAGCATTTGTCTGAATAGACAATCCTTGTTTTCATGACTCTCTGCCATTAGACAGATAAGCATCGGTTCTACATTTAAAATATAACCATAAACAGCGTTCCACGCCTGCTGTAAATGGAGAAAAAAGACTTTGACTGATGATAACCCGTTTGACTTGTTTCGTCAAGAATGCCGCGCTGCCTTAGCGCAAGCTGTAGACAAAACTTTTCCACAAGCCGAAGTGTCCGTTATTAATCTGAACAAGACACCTAACATTGAGTTAGGACAGCTTGCGTCGTCGCTGAGTTTTGAGTTGGCAAAGAAATTGGGCATGAAACCCATCGCAGTTGCAGAGCAGCTTGTTTTGGCTATTGACAAGTCACGGTTTGATTATATCGAAAAAGTTGTCACTGCAGGTGTAGGCTACGTTAATTTTTACGTTAACTTTTCCAAGTTTTCAAAGTTAACGCTTGAATCCATTAAAGCCCAAAGCAAAAGTTACGGTTATATAAAAACCGATAAACCCACAAAAATTATTGTGGAGCACACCAGCGTTAACCCATTGCACCCCATTCACATTGGGCAAGCACGCAACCCCATGATAGGCGACTCTCTTGCACGCATTCTTAAACTGCGTGGACACGACGTTTCAACTCACTACTACATCGACGATGTAGGCCGCCAATCAAGCGTGGTCGCTTACGGCTATGAAAAACTGGGCAGACCAAAACCAACCGAGAAACCAGACCTTTTCGTGGGAAAAATCTATACGGTAACATGTTGCATTGCCGAAATTAATCGGCTCAAAAAGGCCAAAGACAAAGCAATTGCGGCACAATCAACGGACGATTTAGTTAAGGTTAACAAGGAACTTGATGAATGGACATCCATCGCCGCTGAACTAAGAGAAAAATATCCTGTCCTATTTGAGGCACTGCTGGACAGAATCAGCCAAGACGAAAACCCTGAAGAAGAAATCAACCAACTCAACCGCCGCTATGAAGACGGCGAACCCAAGGCTAAACAACTCATCCGTGAAGTCAGCGATTTATGCCTTGACGGTTTCCGCCAAACCCAAAGCCGCGTCTCCGTAACATATGATTCTTGGGATTGGGAAAGCGATTTTGTATGGAGTGGTCAAGTTAACCAAGTTATGGCTAAACTCAAAGCTTCGCCTTTTCTTTACTTTGAAAATGGGGTTTGGGAATTTGACGCAAACAAAGTCGCCAACGTTATGCAGCTTAAACCAAAGTTTGGCATGAAAGAAAACCATGAAATTCCACCTTTAACTTTGATGCGTGCAGACGGGACAACGCTTTACACGACACGTGATGTGGCTTACAGTGTTTGGAAGTTCCAACGCGCCGACAAAGTCATTAACGTCATAGGTATGGAGCAGTCGTTGGCGCAGTTGCAGCTTAACGTGGCGCTTTACGCTTTAGGCTACAGCAAAGAAGCCGAAAACTTTGTCCATTTCGCATACAACTTGGTGTCGTTGCCGGGTTACAAGATGAGCAGCCGCCGTGGACACTACATCACATTTGACGAGGTTCTTAACGAAGCTGTTGAACGTGCATACCAAGAAGTAACCAAACGTTCTCCAATGCTTAACGAGGAAGAAAAACGCGGCATCGCCAACTTTGTAGGATTAGGAGCCGTCCGCTACGCGCTCGTTGACGTGGACCCGGGCAAGCAGGTCGTGTTCACTTGGGACAGAGTGCTTAACTTTGAAACCAACAGCGCGCCATATGTGCAGTACACTCATGCAAGAGCCTGCAGCATCCTGCGAAAAGCCGCTGAAAATCCAGTCGTAGCACCTGTTTATGAATTGTTAAAGGATAAACTTGAACGCGAACTCATACTGCAACTCGCAGGGTTCCCAGACATGTTCATAGAAGCAACCGAATATTTAAAACCAAACATGATAGCCGACTACACAAACGCACTAGCCGACAAATTCAACACATTTTATAACGCTTTGCCAGTCATTAAAGCTGAGACCTCAGAGCTTAGCAGTGCACGTTTAGCTTTGACTGACGCCATCAGAACCGTACTTAGCAATGGATTGGCGTTGATTGGAGTGTTCGCCCCTGAACGCATGTAACTCCCCTTTTTCAACATGCTAATGGCTTAATTTTCAACCATTAGCACCTACCCCCCTTAGTGTTTTTGGGATGGATAAGCGTAGATAGAGCCTACCCCTACTCAAAATCATAGACCCCTTATAGGTTTCTGCATAGAGTTTCTAATAGGCTTCTAATAGACTACAAATAGGCTGGTGAAAAACAGTGTTTGCTATGGTTTTTTTGAAAAGTAAAAGAAAACTGCAAAGATGCCAACAAAGAACACTGAAACAATCGACAAATACGCCGTTGCAACGCCGTTGACTTGGGACATGACTGACTGGATTGCCCAAACAGAAAACCCTGTAATCGTCACTGCCGAAACTGCTACGGCAGCTTTTTTGCCGTTTGAGGTTTTCATTGTTTGTAGTTGTTGGTGTCTTAAGTTGCGTGTTCCGGTGAGGAGCAGCGGCGCCGAGAAGCACCAAGCATAGCCCAAACTGAACATGACTGAAGTGGCTAAACTAAATTGTCCAGCCATTGGAACTGAAATTATTGCAAACGCTAAAGCAAAAACCGCTAAAAAGGGAACCGCAAAGTAACGCACAAAACTGTGGATTGGTTTAACTTCAACTTTAACATGATTATACATACCCTTTTTCCCTCTCTCTGGTTTTCTAAGGTTGTTTTTTTGGGTTATTTTAGTTTTTGCCAATTTTTTTGCCTGTTTTGCCTGAATTAACTTCT
This sequence comes from Bathyarchaeia archaeon, assembly GCA_042296865.1. Lineage (GTDB taxonomy): Archaea > Thermoproteota > Bathyarchaeia > Bathyarchaeales > Bathycorpusculaceae > Bathycorpusculum. The sequence goes on from CP170178.1 coordinate 2,232,948, forward strand.
TTTTGTTAACCGTTTAGCTCTTGCCTGCATGTTAATTGGTGAACTCACGTTAAGGCTTTATTTTGCTGATAACAAATTTCAAATATTAGGCGTATAATGTAAAACATCGGTGTAAAGTTAATGAGTGATTCATACTTCCAAAAGAAACTAGAACCAATCAAAGTTACAAAACAAAAACCAATTTCACAACTCCTAAAAGAAATGGGCAGAACAGCCTATCAAGGCCGCAAACTAGGCGAAGCCGTTGACGTATGGGAAAACATGATAAAAGAAAAAGACACAGTCATCGCATTGGGTTTCGCGGGCTCAATGAGCACCGCAGGACAATGGACAATAATTAACTGGCTTATCGAAAACCGTTTCATCGACGTCCTTGTCTCCACTGGCGCAAACGTCTCTGAAGACATAGTTGACGCAATGGGCTTTGGTTACTGGCAAGGCAGCCACATGGTTGACGACACACAACTGTTGCACGACGATGTCAACAGGTACTATGACGTTTACGGAAAAGAAACCGACTACCGCAAAATGGAAGAAGTCGTAACCGACTACGTCATGACTTGCAAAGAGGACTACTACTACACTTCTGCAGAATTCCTCCACGGACTAGGCAACTACCTTGGCAAAAAGAATATTCCAGCAATCACCACCTTAGCAGCAAAGCATGGTGTACCCATTTTCAGCCCAGCAATGGTTGACAGCGCCTACGGCGAAACATTCCTACTCGCTAAAAACCAAGGCCACAACGTCCATATTGACAGCGTAAAAGAATTTGACCAATTCGTTCAAATCGGCACAAAAACCAAAGAAGTCGGCGTCGTCTACATCGGCGGAGGCGTCCCCAAAGACCTAACACAACTCATCGCCATCAGCGTTAGTCCAATGACAGAAGACAAAGGTGTCCAAGGAAGACAAGGCGGCCTACGCAAATCATTGCAAGAATACTATTACCCACACAAGTACGCGATTCAAATTACAACTGACTCTCCACAATGGGGCGGCTTAAGCGGCTGCACACTCGAGGAAGCAATCAGCTGGGGCAAAATCAACAGCCAAACCGGCACACGCGCAGTCTGCTACTGTGACGCAACCATCGCTTTGCCACTCATATGCCACGCCCTGTCTGAACGCGTCCCAGAAAAACGCAAAGGCCCAGACATGAGCTGGATCTTCAAAGACATGCCAAAAGCCTAAACAGGCTTTTCCCTTTTTGTTTTTTAGTTATTTTAATTTTGTAAAAATCTGCGTTCCAGTCGTCTTATCCATTGAGGTGCTTTCTTTAAAGCGTGGATTAGAGTTCCAAGTACAGCAATTTCAATCGTGAAGGCTAAAGGTAACATCAGAAGCATCAGGGATGGAAAACCACCTGAGGTTAAGGCGACAATGGCAACTGCTATTAATCCAACAAGTACAACCGAACAAGCTATTATGCCTATAATGATAAACGATTTTAGTGTGGGTTCTAAACTTGTTTTAGTGCTTCTTTCAGCTATTTTAAGATATTTTGTGTCCTCGACAGTGACCTCATTTTTCAACTGGTTTAATTGGTTGAGCGCTTTTTTGCCTAAAGTTGTTAAGACATACTGGTGCTGCTCATTCTTTTCTATTAGTCCTTGTAATTGCTCAATGTGGTAATTCATTTTGCCTGTTGACAGACCCAATTCAGTGATTAACTGTGTATACAACATGCCGTGGGGGTGGGTTTCTAAAAGCTTGATTATTGTGCGCCTCATCGGGTGAGAAAGTGCTTGAAAGACGACTGTTTCGATTTCGTTGTTTGTTTTGCCCATTTTGATCCCTTCTGCATTCTATTAGGCTTTGTTTAAATTGTTTTTTGACAAATAAAACCTGACAAAAATAGGTTTTTACTTTTTGCTCTTGTTTAATCGATTCGGTTAGAATGGCCTGTTCTTCAAGCGGTTAACACGCTCAAAAATGATGTTTTAGTGGTCATGGTCTCGGTCTTCTCTGATAATGTCAGCCGAAGATGCTGTTATCTCTGCCTTTTTGCTTAGTTTGAGTCTGAGTTTCTGTTTCTTTCATGACTTCAGCAATAAAGTAGGCATAGAATTCTCTTGGTGTGAGTATCTTTGATTTCTTAAACTTCCCAAGCTCAAGAAGATGCTTGTCTCCAGACACGATTATACCTGCCCCCGCCGCTACAGCACATTCCAGTATCCTGTTATCCTCCGCATCGTCAATAACCTCCAATTTTATCTTGGGCTGTACAACTGCGGAATTTGCTTTGATAGCTCGCAAAACCGCTTTTTGATTAACCCCTGCCTTTTTTAGAACTTGCTCAATTTTCGGGTAGAGCAATACCTTTGAAATTTCTAAAAGAATCTCTGGGCTAACATAAACGGTTATGTATTGTTTTACTTTTGAGAATTCGTCAGACAGAACCTTTTTCATGAATATGGAAACCCAAACATTGGTGTCGAAGACTACTTTGACTTTCTTGCCCACAAAACAGCCTCAGCCACAAGCTCATCAACATTAACACCCTCTTCCTTGACTACCATGTCGATTTTCTCGGCGATGTCCTCAAGGGCAAGAGGTGTTTCCTTAACTTTTCTAAGCAGTATGTCCCCATCGCGGGTTAACACAAGTAGTTTTTCGCCGCCTTTCACTCCCAGTTTCTTACGGACCTCTCTGGGGATTACGATTTGGCCTTTAGAAGAAATCTTTATGATGTCTTCAATTTGCTCTGTCATAAAAGTAAAAAAAGTTTTACAAGTAAATAAATTTTTAGGAAATTTACTGGTCTTTCTTATTCAGGCGTGAAACGAGTGAACTCATCATTATGGGCATGACCATTGTGGCGTCGCCTTCAATCATGACGCGTTCAGCTTTCTCGCTAATTTTTCCCCAACTGACTGCTTCGCGGGGTCGTGCGCCGCTGAGGCTTCCATCCCATTCATCTGCTGTGCTGATGTAAACTGCGTAGTCTAAGCCGTCTTTGAATTGGTTCCACCAAATCGTGTGGTGCTTGCTGATGCCTCCGCCGACGATGAGGGCGCCTGATTTTTTGGCGTCAAATACGATGTTGCTTAGGTCTCCTTCGTCTTTTAGCAGGTTTACGCGGAAGTCTTTGTGGTCTTGGCTAAAGAACCAAAGCTGGTAACCAACGGAGCCGTCGGTTATTCCCGGAATAAAGACTGGTATGTTGTTTTTTGCTGCCCAATACAGAATAGACGTTTCATCACAGCAGCGTAAACCAATTTCGCGGCAAAGCTCGGTTGTGCTGAACTCTTTTTTACCTTCTTTATACAGGGTTTCTAGCATGCCGATGATTTGTTTCTCGATAACTATGCCGTAACTGTCATTTGGCACAAGCACGTTACCTAGCCGGTTGACTCCTTCATGGTGAAGTCTAGAGTCGTTCATGACAAAGCTGCCTCTGTAGTAGTCTCGGTGGCAGCGGGCAACGTCATGGTCTAAGGTGCCGCAGGTGGTGATTATAACGTCGCACATTTTGCGTTTTACCATTTCTTTGATGACGCCGCGGGTGCCAGTTGCGCAGATGTCCGCAGGGAACGAGAGAAATTTGACGCAGTCTTTACTGTTTATCATGTCTTCCATTATGTTGACGCCAGTGGCAAGTTTACCTGCAGTGAAACCCCACGCAGACTCCATTTGCCCAACTAAATCATCAACTGTTAAATCTTTGCTAAAATCGTAATCTTTTACTGGAATCTTATGTTCGCCTTTAGGCACATTAATCGTCTCCTAACACTGCATGCTAAAGAATTTTTCACAATAAATAGGTAGCGAAAGAAAGTTGGGGCTACTGTGCTAAGTAGTTGATGATTTTCTTGTAAATGTCTTTGTCAACTGAGTCTTCGTAGCCCGCGTAAATGCTTGGGTTATCATTAACTTCCACAACCACGTAGTCGCCGTTGACTTCTTTTAAGTCTACACCGTAGAGGCCTTTGCCGATGATGCTACAAGCTTTAAGTGCAACTTCAAGCAGACGAGGCGGAGCTGTCTGTTTATCTAAGGCTTCAGTTCGACCCCAAACAACAGTTGGCTTGCCTCGAAGCTTTGCACCATGCTTCCATTTGCCTTTAGGAATCATGTACTTGCAAACGTAGAGGACTTCGTTGCCAAGAACGCCAACTCTCCAGTCAAACGTTGTAGGCGTAAACTTTTGAATAGCCAGCACGTCAGATTTTTTAAAAAAACGTTTTGCGACGTCTCGGAAGCTGGTTTCGCATGCAACTTTTTCCACATAACGGCTGAAGCTTGTGTAGGGTGCTTTGATGACGACGGGTTTGCCAAGTTTTTCAAATATTTCATTGATGCGTTTGTGGTGCAGTTCGTCTTTGTTTAAAAACATTGTTGGGATACGTGGGACATCGTATTTTTCGAACAATTCGTACTGGTGGATTTTGTTTGCGCAAATCTGTATTGAATCAGGGTCGTCAATGACTTTTAAGCCCAGCTCCTGAGCTGTTTTTGAGACAATGTAAGCTGTGAATAAGGGGTCTGTGGTTGCGCGGATGAAGACTGCGTTGTACTTTGGGATTTCAGCTATGTCTTCTCGGAAAAGGAAGCTGAATTGGTTTCCGGTTTGTTCTGCAGCGGTTTTAAAGTTCTCGAGGGCTCCTTGTTCTCTTGGGTCAGAGAAATTATATTTCTCAACAAAACATGCGATCCTAGACACCGAATTGTTCACCTTGCTGTGGAAACAGCAGAATCTCTTTTGAGATCATTTCTAAATCACTTAATGCTAACTCTTTTTGTTTCACTGGTTGTAAACCGCACAGGTATGCTTTGCCATCCACTTTTTGAATGTGCAGTTTACAAATAGGAATTTTGAAAAGCTCATACACTTTTTCAGTTATACCTTGTATTTCAGGGTCGTCTTCTGAACATTTTCCGAAGAACGATTTAACTGAAACCATTTGGCCTTTAAGAGGCAATGCGCAAACGTCAAACTTGTAGTTCATGCCAAGGCTTTTCATTGCACGATACAAGCCGCTTTTATTGTTTGCAGCTTCATAGCCGTCATAAATAAACGGGTTAACCGCGAAAAGAACCGCAGGCAATCCTACTTCGGAAATAATTTTTTTCACACAATCCGTTACGATGAAGGGTAACGTGTTGATGCCTGCACGTGCTGCTCTGAGTAGCAGGATTGGGGTTCTGCTTGTGTCAATAATGTTTTTGCTTGACGGAATAACTTGATTTCCTAAAACTTCCGCGTGTAAGGAAACGTAATAACCCGTTTTTAAGTAGCGATAATCGTTGTTGATGTTGACGATGAAACCTTTAGAGGATGAATCAAGGAACTCTGAAGGCCTCACTGTTTTCAACCCGTCTGTCAGGTTGATGCTAGAGACGACCAACACCCATAGGACACCAGTATATACTGAAAGGCGTATTACAGCGATATTTAAGATTACCTATGTCCTGAATTGAGAATCAAAGATTTGTCACTAAAGAAAAGGCATACTTGCCAAGTTAAGTAACAAGTCAATTGACCGTTGACATTCTTAAACAAAAAATGATTGCTAGTTATGTTTTTTACTTAACTATTTATTTATGCGCCTAACCTAAACTTGCATACGCTTGTGAGCTTAGAAATACAGATAATCACAGGCCTAAGTGTGCTTCTTGTCATTTCTGCAGTTGTAGCTCTAATATTTTACAAACTTAAACAATCAATCATAATCGGATACTTGATTGCCGGCATTTTAATTGGTCCCTTCACGCCCCGTTCAGCTTAGTCTACTGGCTTCCCGCTTTAATGATTACTTTAGCTGTTCTTGGAACCAAACTGGTCACCTGCGGACTTGGTACACGCGTATTTGGTTATCATAACAAAACTTCGCTCCGTGTTGGTTTAGGAATGGCTCAAATTGGCGAATTCGCGTTTATTGTCGTTAAAGCTGGACAGGATCTTGAGTAATTAGTGATTTCCTGTTGCCAATTATCGGTGTCGCAACAATAGTAACGTCATTTGCAACTCCTTACCTGATTAAATTCGCGTTTAAACCAGCGGAACAGAAACAACTCCAGAAACAGTTACGACAAAAGCGATAGGGCAAGTTTAAAACAAACTTTTTCCATTAACTCCACACTTAAAGCCCTGCAAGAGATGAAATTTACGTATAAACCCCTCGAAGTTCTTGGACCAGAACATGAATACTCCATAGTAAACCAAAACCTTCAAGCACTGCCAATCAGCGACAAAATCATTAAACAGTACTGCGGAAAAATCGTCAACTTTATCGAGTTGCCCAAGTTTACTTTCGGAAAAGAACTGCAACTGCACGTTATGGAAATAAAAGCCAACACGCCTTTTCATTCGCCCCTTGACTTCGAAGAAACCATGCAAAATGCCGTGTCAACTCTTAACCGCATACTTCACCGCCATGGCGCCTGCCTTTTGGGTACGGGAATGCATCCCCTGCTCAACTTAGAGGAAACCAGCATATGGCCGCATTACCACAGAAAAATCTATCAGGAATACGCCAAAATCTTTAACCTAAAACAACACGGGTGGCTAAACATCCAAAGCTTCCACCTTAACTTGCCATTTCAAACGGAAGCTGACGCTGTAAAAATGCACAATCACCTTGCAAACATGTGCGCGTATTTGCCAGCGGTTGCTGCCTCCTCACCGATTTTTGAAGGCAAAGAAGGAACCAACGTCGATAACCGATTAAGTTTCTACAGGGTTAACCAACGTGAAGTTCCATCGGTAACTGGTGGAGTCATTCCAGAATACATAACTTCACTTAAACAGTACAAACATGACGTGATTGAACAGTACTCAAACGATTTGGCTGCTGTCGGCGCCTCAAAAATTTTGCTGCATCGTGAATGGGTTAACTCGCGTGGAGTAATTTTCCGTTTTGACCGTTCCGCTTTGGAAGTGCGTGTTATGGATGAGCAGGAATGCGTAAAATCTGACGTGGCATTGGCATGTTTTGTTCGTGCTGCTCTTAGGGGCTTGCTTGATTCTGACGCTGAACTGTTACCCCGAGAAGTTCTCCTGAACGATTTTGATGTGGTAATTCATGAGGGGTTAAACGCCAAGGTTTCAAATGGTCAAACTGCTAGGCAAGTTTGTCAGGGTTACCTGCGGTTGGCAGAAAAATATGCTGACTCGGAGGAGCAGAAGTATTTATGGCTAATTAAACGCCGCATTGAGGAAGGCAGCCTCTCTGAAGTCATCCGCAAAAACGTGCGCTTTGAGGCAGAAAAAGCTGGTTTCCATCAAGCAATACAAACTGTTTATTCAAGGCTTATTAACTGCTTAAGCACTAATGAACCCTACTTCTAAAAAAGGTCAGGCAGAAAAAAGTTTGACAGAAGACAATAACGGAAAAACATATAGTTTCGACGTTTGTGGCACATGCAAGTTCATATGCTGCCAAGACGCAAAACCACCATTATCAGAAAAGCGCAAAAAAATCCTTAAAGAATACATAAAAAAAGAGAAAATCCCTGTTAAAGAACCGTTTATGTGTGAAGCGTATTCTTACCCGGCAGTAGACGAAAACTTGTTGTGTAAACTCTTTAACAAGCAAACCCGCCGTTGCTCGGTGCATCCGGTTAAACCTGAAACATGCCGTGCTGGTCCTATAACTTGGGATATTAACTTTAACACTAAACGACTTGAATTTTATCTTAAAACGGAAAAGATTTGTCCCTTAGCCGGCGTTTTGTACAAGACTCCTGCAATGCTTGCTGAACATTTAGATGCTGCTAAAGTGGAAATCAGGCGGCTTGTTGAAGATTTGCCTGCAGATGAGTTAAAAGTTATTGTAAAGATTCCTGAACCGGACACTTTCAAAGTTTGTGAAGAAGACCTTTCAGGTACTGTAATTAAAAAGTTGGAGTTATAGCATCGTTTCCCGTTTTTTAGAGGAAGCCTGCTTCTTTTAGTTTTAACGCGGTTGTAATTTCTCCTTTAAAGTTGATTTTACCGCTAAAGAACGCTCTTTCCGCGCTTATTTTGCCGTTAACTAAATCCAAAAAATCATTCACAGTTGTTTTTAACGTTAATTTTGGTTCTGGAATTGTTCCTTGGACCGCTTGGATTTTTTGGTCTTTAATAGTTATTGCCCAATCGCTGGGGTTGTTGCCCGTCAGGTTTATTTGAACTGTAACATCTATGCCTTTGGCTTTTTCAGGTTTAAACCTGGCTGGAAGCGCTGTTTCAAAAAATTCTTGGGGGGTTTTAGACTCCATAACACCTTTCCTCAATCAACGAGATATCTTTTGTTTAAGGTCTTTTTGAATGTATTGATTTACCTAAACATGTCTTTTTCTTTCGGTCTTGTTAACTCGGTTGCTGAAACGTTTTCAGCGGGTTGATACACTGTATATCCCCGGATGACTGCCGCTGGGATGCCTTCGCTGGCTTGCCCAATTACTAGCTCAGCTGCAGAAGCCAACTCGTCAGCGATAGCGGTCTGTTTAATTCGTAAAGTGTAACCGAAAAGGTCTTTTTCGCCTCGTCGGTCCCGTATTGGTTTTATTCCTGCAACTCCGATGGCCACGTTGACTTCGCCCATCCTAAAAGGTCTACCATGAGTGTCTGAAACTATAACTGCCACGTTAACGCCTGTTAACCGTTTGATTTCTGACCTGATATTTTGTGCAGATATGTTGGGGTCTTTAGGTAAGGGGACAACGTTTCTTTCGCCAAAAACGTTTGAACGGTCAACTCCAGAGTTGGCGCTTATGGTTCCGCTTCTGGTTTCTGTAATTATGCTGTTGGGGCCTATTCTAACGACTTCTTTTGCCTCTTGCAATATGACTTCAACGAGGGCTGGGTCTTTGTTTGTTTGTTTAGCAATTTCAATCGCTCGGTCTGAAGGCTTTACAGCGTCAAGGTTAACGATGTTTCCTTCTGCTTTAGAAACAAAAACGTGAGTAACAACTATTACGTCTCTTTCTTGAAGTGGTGTGCCCTGTTTTTCTGTAGCTTCCACGATTAACTGGCCAATGTTATCTCCTTTTTTACTTAAAGGCAAACCTTCTATAGCAATAACTTGAACAGAGTTCATCAGTGAACCTCAAACTAACTGGTTATCTTGCTAATTAACACTAACTTAAGTTTATCTTATCATCACAGCAAAAACGGCAAACCAAGACATAAAAAGGAAAGGAGACAAAAACGTCTCAAAGTGTTTATTGTGTGCGGAATTTTTGAAGCTTTTGCAGCATCAATTTGTCGCCCTCAGCGTCACCAGCGCATGTTGCGATGATGCCGTCTACTAAGCCGACAAGTTTTTCTGCTTTTTCTTCAACTTGATCCATTGTGGCTGTTACTGGCCAACCGATTACTTTGACGATTTCTTTGTTCTTTTCTGTGCCTACAAGGAAGTATGCGAACAGTGGCTTGTTGAGTTTCTTGCATTCTGCTGAAATTGCTTTAAGTTGTTCAATTGAATTGTCGTCTAGTCTCATGAAGTAAACAAAGTCCCATGGTTGGCGGACACGTTCAAGTGAGGATTCAACTGATTGCCTTGCTGATAGTAGGCAGCCTAGTGGTAGTTTCTTGGTTTTAACGTCATTGCGGATGAAGTCACGTGCAACCTCTGATGATGAGAGTGGTGCTTTGATTGCTTCGCCATAGTGTGGCTTGTCACCCATGGTTACTGCTAAGCCATCTAAACCGACAACGTCGGATGCTAGGGCTAAGCCTCCAACTTCAACTGGTCCTTTGTAGTGTAGAATGAAGATTGGGCAGACATACTTGTCTGGGTACTTGTTTTTGAGGAGACAGCTTACAACGACGCCGCTTGGTGCTGGGAACCCGGCTGCGCTGTCTGTTACATTCCATCCGTCTACTAAGTCTTTTAGTTCTTCTGCAAGCTTGAAGAATTTACGTGTTGGTACAAACTCATTTAGTATTTTCATGGAGAGATTCCTCTTTGGATAGAGAGGGAAGAAGTTAGGGTTAAAAAACTTTTGCGTTAGCCCGTTGCTCTTGGGACTGGAAGTTTTCTGTAAAACAGTGCAAGGTTAACGGTTGTTATTTCAGCTTTTTTGTATTAAACTGTTTTTTTGCGCTCTCTCTGCTTTAAATTTGGAAAGTTTTACGATTTCCTCTTGGTTTGCTTCAGCCTTAACAGCGTCTAATCCTTTAATCATCTCTTCGCCTTTAACTGAACGCACAATAACCGTAGAAAAACCCGCCGAACTGCCAACCGAACCAACCGAAACATCAGCAAATTCTGCCGTAAAGTCTCCACAAAAACGACAGCCCAAATTAACTGCTTGGTCAAGCTCACGAATTTTGCAGCTGAACTCTTGCCCATCAACATACACGTAACATTTACCTTTACGAATTTGTGTACGTTCAGCCCTATCCAAATCCACATTTAAAACCCGTCTAGTTTCCTCTTTTAACTTTTCAGCGTCAAAAGCTTCAAAACAAAACAGGCCAATAAGTGTAACTTCCAAGTCAGGGAACTGCTGCTTTAAGCTTTGCATGACTTTTCTAGCTGCTTTAGCTTGGCATGGTGTGCAGGTAACGGCGATTTTTCTTTTTCCCTGCATTGCAAGTTCACGCAGTTTTGGCAAGACATTGATTTTAAGGTACTTTGTCCCCTTCGATGAAAGAACTTCTTCGGGGTTTATGCAGGCAATAGCTTGAGCGTTATATCCTTTGGTCTGTTTCACTGCTATAACAGCGTCAAACAAGCCTTCTTTAAGCCCTTTAATTAAAAGCGACGTAACTACTCCGCCGTCTTGACCTTCAATCGGTGTTTTTGCAGAAAAAATCCTACAGTAATTCCCAAGACCTTGGTTTTCTGAATCCTCAAAGCGTTGTTTTTCCTGCGCCCTTTTTTCGTTCATTTTAATCTGAATATTCATGTTCTTCTTGTTCTAAAAAGCTTAAAACAATTAGTCGTGGATTATCCAAACACCTAAAAGCCTAAAGGTGCCCTTGTTAAATTGTTACTTGCAGGGTTGTAGGTAGCATGCAGGGCACATCCACAAAAAAGCCTAAAATCAAATACACGCAGGGAAACCAAACCCTTCTTGATGAGATTAAACCCTTATGGGAAGGGCTAAACGAGCACAACCTGCTGCTTTCACCGTTTTTTAAACAACATTACCAATCTTTCACTTTTGAAATCCGAAAAGCAGAACTTCGGAAAAAAGCCTGCCAAAACAAAATGCGCATTGACTTTGCCACAGACAAAGCAACAACCCAACATGTAGGCTACCTTGTAAGCAGTATAAATAAGGAAAAAACTGGTGAAATTGACTCAATTTTTGTTAGTCCTTCTTACCGCGGTTTTGGAATCGGTGACGCGTTAATGAAGAGGGCGTTGGCTTGGATGGATAAGAAAGGGGTTGCTGCCAAAATCGTGGAAATCAGCGTCGGTAATGAGCAGACGCTTGGATTCTACAGTCGTTACGGGTTTTACCCAAGAAAAACGTTGCTTAAACAAATAAAAGAATGCTGAAACCAAAAAATGGGAAATGTGGGTTTAGATTTCTTCTTTTAGTTCCTCAATTTCTTTTTTGCCTTCTTCTAACTCTTTTGCTTGTTCTTGGTCGAAGGCTAAAAGTAATGTTTGGAATTCGCCGACGTGGGTTTTTTCTTCTTTAGCTATGTCAAGGAGCATTTTTTTGATGAGTGGGTCGTTTGCCATGGCAGCCATTTGTTCGTAGAGGTTAATGGCATCAAGTTCGGCTACTATGCCTGCTCTTAGGATTTCTTTGTCGAGGGTTTCTTTGTTTAGTTTGTTTGTTGTGTTTGGGATTTTTGATAGCATGTTTGTTTCCTCTTATTTGTGTTTGTTTTTGGGTCTTAAGTTGTTTGTGTTTTTGGTGGTTGGATGTTGTTTGTTTGCTTGTTTGTTGGGAATGCTTAAATACATGTCTGTAGTGTTACTTTTTTATAAAAAGGTGTTACTGTTGGCCTGCACAATGCCACAACAAATAGCGTCCTATACACCAAACAAACCTCTCTGCAAAAACCTGTTTGGCAAATTGCCCCTAAACTACCCCAGTTACTCAGTGCTATTCAGGGTGGCATAGTGAAACTAAAACACACCTTTTTAATCTTGCAACACGGCTGAAAAGGATATCCTCCAAGAAACCAACATTTCTGGTGGTCAATGATGTTGGTTTCGTCCTTTTCAGTCGTACTTGCAGGAAATTTTAACATATAGACGCTAAAATGCTGATAAGTCTAAGGTCTGCAAAGTTGAGACGCTGCTTTTCTTCTTTGTTAATACATTCAATAGCTGTTTTTCTTAAGGAAACGTAAATTAATTCGCTACTGGCAGAACATAAGCAGTGACTTTGTTATGAAGATTGCAGTTTCTGGTAAAGGTGGCGTAGGTAAAACCTTAATTGCTGGCGGATTGGCACGAGGTTTTGCTGAAAGAAAGTATAAAACAATAGCTATCGACGCTGATTCTTCACCCAACTTGGCTTTAACTTTAGGTTTGACAGCAGAACAAGCACGAAAAATAAAGCCTATTTCTGAAAACAAAGAGCTTGTAGATTCCAAAACAAGCACTGGTTATAGTGGTGTTTACAACCTCAATTTTAAGGTTGATGACATAGTAAGAGATTACTCTGTTCCTACACCGTTAGGCGTAAATTTGATTGTCATGGGAACAGTACATTCAATGGGTGCCGGTTGCATGTGCGCCCCAACTGCAGTTATTCGTGCATTACTTCGGTATCTTGTAGTTGAAATTGACGAAGCAGTGGTGCTTGATCTTGAAGCTGGAGTAGAACACATCGGAAGAGGCACAGCAAGACAAGTTGACGTGCTCTTAATTGTTGCAGACTCAAACCTTAAATCCTTAGAAATCGCAAAACACATCCATGAAATGGCGCAAGCAGCAGGTATGCAGCAGCTTTACCTCGTCGGCAACCGTGTAATGAATTATGAACAAAAAGCAGCTATCCAAAGTTTTGCAGATAAAAATGGTCTTCAAGTTTTAGATTTTATTCCTTTCGACACTAAAATTATTGAATCAGACATGATGGGCAAAACACCCCTGCTTAACAAAGAAATTGCTTCAGTTAAAGCCATAGATAATATATGCGAGCTTCTGCTTAAACAGAGCAATCAGCAAAAAGGTGAAATTTTAAAATGAAAACTCTTGTCACAGTTGGCCGTGGCGGTACCGGAAAATCCAGTTTTACTGCTTTAATGGCTAAAGCTTTCATTGAAGCAGGCAAATCGCCTATACTGCTTGTTGACGCTGATCCTGACCAGAATCTCGGTGAAATGGTTGGAATCGACTTAAAAGAGGCAGGCAAATCTACTATTGCTGACCTAGTAGTTAGCACTTTTATTGAAGGCGGCGGCACTACCGTCGGCGTTTCGCCGGCGCAGCGTATTGAAAGCCGTATTTGGGAAAACGGGTTGTATGAGGGTCAACATTTTGATTTTCTTGGCGTTGGAACAAAATGGATTGAAGGTTGCTATTGTATGCCCAATACTGCTCTAAAAGGCGCTTTGGAAACTTTGACAAAAAATTATGAATATGTTTTAATTGATTCTCCAGCTGGTCTTGAAAACTTAAACAGGCGCATAACTTCTAAAGTGGATGACATTTTTGACATTTTAGACCATTCAAAGAAATCACAAGACCATGTGCGCAGAGCAGTCAGAATTATTAAAGAAGTTGATATGCAGTACAAGAACTTCTACATTATCGGCGGCTACCGGTTCCCTGACGAGCTCGGCAAACAGGCGGAAGACGCTTTGAAATTCAAGTATTTGGGCAAAATAGCTCAAGACCCAACTCTGGATGATTATGTGCTTAACGGTAAGTCTCTGATTGATTTGCCAAACGATAACTTGGCATATCTTTCAGTTAAAAAAATGTTAGAAAGCCTTAATTATCTTTAGAAAACATCGTTTACACTATTTTTTATTATATTTGCATTTCTTCTTGTCGAACGTGACTTTTAATCAAACAATCCCCAAAAGTTTAAAAACATTGTACGCTGGGTAGTTATCCAAACCTTTACAGAGGTTAGAATTTGACCACCAAAAACGTTCGTGTAAAAATTGACGAAATGAAAACTAGTAGTGGCCTTGTGAAAAACCTTGAGTTATCCATCGGTAAAGTTGTTACCGATAATTGGGATGAACCCATGGGCCCCACCCCAATGCCTCATATAACTACCTTACGCAATTGGGACATGTATCTGCTTAACAAATACAAACCCTTCTACATGCCAGACTGTGACTTGTGCTGTCTTTGTACATACGGAAAATGTGACTTAACAGCTGGAAAACGAGGTGCATGCGGACTTAACATAGCAGATCAGTCATCACGTATCGTGCTTATTGCTTGTTGTATTGGCGCTGCAACTCATAACGGTCACGCTCGACATGTTGTCGATCACTTAATTGAAGTATACGGCCGAAAATATCCACTTGACGTAGGCGGATTAAACGTTAAGGTTGAAGCTCCCGTTACAAGGCTTGTAACTGGTGTTAAACCTGAGACACTCGGCGATTTAGATGACATTTTATCATATACTGAATCACAAATTACTCACCTAGTTTCTGCTGCTCACACTGGTCAAGAAGCCAACAATTTAGATTTTGAATCAAAAGCATTCCATGCAGGCAGAATGGATCAAGTAGGCATGGAAATTGCAGATCTCTGTCAAATTTCAGTGTTCAATTTCCCAAAGGCTGACCCAGAAGCTCCACTTATCAAAATGGGTATCGGCACAGTTGACCAGTCAAAACCAGTTATCTGCTGCATCGGCCACAATGTCGTACCATCCGTTGGCATAATCGATTACATGCGTGATAACAAACTTGATGACAAGATGGAAGTAGTAGGTTTATGCTGCACTGCCATCGACAATTCAAGATACTCTGATAGAGCAAAAATCGTAGGCCCAATATCTTGGGAACTCCGAGTTATACGTAGCGGAATGGCAGATGTGCTTGTTTTGGACGAACAATGTGTCCGAACTGACTGTAACCTAGAAGCTGAACGCACAAAAACTCCAGTTATTGCTGCCTCAGAGAAAAACTGCCTTGGCTACAAGAACCGGACAAACGATCCAGCAGATGCAATAGTTGATGATCTAGTAAGCGGAAAAGTTCAAGGTGTCTTGATTCTTGACCCTGAAAAAGTAGGTGAAGTCGCCGTAAGAGTAGCTCTAAAAATGGCGCCAATCCGTAAAAAGATGTCATCACTTCCAACACTTGAGGAAGTCAAAGAACTGTCAAAGAAATGCCGCCACTGCAACTTGTGCCAGAGAAGCTGTCCACAAGATCTTAACATTGAACCAGCCGTTCGAGCAGCATCTGAAGGAGACTTCTCAAAACTTGCCGCCTTATATGAAGCATGCATTGGTTGTGGACGCTGTGAAGAAGCTTGCCCAGTAAAACTTGGTATCCACAGTTTCATACTCAAAGCCGGCCAAAAGAACATGATCGAAGAAAACAACTATTGCCGCGCTGGCAGAGGTGCAGTCTCAGACGTAGAAATCCGCGGTGTAGGCGGTCCGATTGTACTAGGTGAAATTCCAGGAATTGTCGCTTTAGTAGGTTGCGCCAACTATCCAAACGGTGGTAAAGACGTCTACGACATAGCAAGAGAATTTGCATTAAGACGGTACATAGTATGCGTTTCAGGTTGTTCAGCAATGTCCGCTGGCTCCTACAAGAACGCAGACGGAAAGACTATCTATGAAGAATTCCCTGGTGGATTCGAAGCTGGAGGAGTCCTTAACGTCGGTTCATGCGTTTCCAACCCACACATTGCAGGCGCAGCAATCAAAGTTGCAAACATCTTTGCAAAACGTAACCTAAGAGGCAACTACGAGGAAATTGCTGACTACATACACAATCGTGTTGGTGCAGTTGGTTTAGCTTGGGGCGCATATTCACAGAAAGCAGCTTCAATTGCTTCTGGCTTCTGGAGCTTAGGTGTTCCAGTAGTAGTTGGTCCACACGGAACCAAATATCGACGTATGCTCTTAGGCAGATCAGACAAACCAGAGGACTGGGAAGTTTATGATGCACGCACAGGCGACAAAGTAAATGTTGGTCCAGCACCAGAGCATCTCTTCCAAACAGCTGAAACACCACAAGAAGCAATGGTTATGATTGCAAAGCTATGCTTAAGACCAAACGACACATGGAAGGGACGTATGGGCAAACTGACTCACTACATTGATTTACACAAACGTCACTATGGCGTGATGCCTTCAGACATTGACAGATTTATTCGAACACCAGCAGACATACCTATTACAATGAAAGATGAAATCACTGAAATTCTGAAAGCTAAAGGCTGGAAGGAATCAATAATTCCTGACCCCACAACGCTTTCAAGAATGATCAGAAAGGTTAAGGAGTGATCATGAATGTCGTGTGAACCATGGCAATGTGCAGAAATAGCTGCAACTAAAAAAGCAAATCCAATACAAAAACCCGAGATAGCAGTAGCAATGATCAAACGAGCCGCTCGCCCACTTCTTATAGTGGGTAGCAACGTTGTCACTCGACAACTAGAAGGTAAACCAGTAATAGACTTCATAATTGATCTTGCAAAAGCATCCAAAGTTCCAGTAGTTGCAACTGCCCACATAGTCGGCGAATTCGTTAAACGAGGTTACCAACCAGCAGGCTTCATGAATGCAATAGACATCAGCAACCGCGTAGTTGACCCAACCTGGCAAGGACTCGACGGCAAAGGCCACCCAGACCTTGTCATGTATGTTGGTTTACCATACTACATGGAAGCTTTGATTCTTTCAGGACTCAAACATTTTGCACCAGACCTAAAAACAATGACTCTTGACAACATGTACCATGCCCACGCAAGCTGGTCATTCCCAAATGCCGGCGCTGAGGTATGGGCAGCAAATCTCAAAGTAATGACCACCCAATTTAATGGAGGAAATTAAAGAAAATGTCAATGTTTAAAGATATTCCAGTAGAAGTTGGTGTAATATACGAAGGCGAACGTATCCGACGAAACGACATGCAAGTCGAACTCGGCGGCCCAACAGTTGCCAAAAAATTCGAAATTGCAAAAGTAAAACCAATGGATCAAATCGAAGACGGCAAGGTTTCCGTTGTTGGTCCAGACCTAAAAGACCTCAAAGAAGGCGGCGCATATCCCCTCGGTATTCTTATCGAAGCAGCAGGCGCACAACTTGACCCTGGACTTGAAGGTGTCATCGAAAGACGCCTACATGGCTACCTAAACTACATTGAAGGTTTCATGCACTTAAACCAGCGCTATGACATCTGGATGCGTCTTGGCAAAAAATCATTCCAGAAAGGCATGAACAGCTTTGAATTAATGGGCAAAGTTCTCTACCGCCTATTCAAGAGTGAACTGCCAATTATCGAAAGACTGCAAATCACTTTCATAACCGACACTGCAAAAATCGATGAAATGTACACAGAAGCAATGGCGTCATATGAAGCACGCGACGCAAAAGCAAGAGGCCTTAAAGACAGCGAAGTCGACACATTCTACGGCTGTGTCCTCTGCCAATCATTCGCTCCAAGCCACGTTTGTGTTATCACACCACAAAGATACAGCAACTGCGGCGCCATCAGCTGGTTCGACGGCAAAGCCTCAGCAAGCATTGACCCCAAAGGTCCAATCTTTGCAATTCCAAGAGGCGAAATGATCAACGAAGAAAAAGGCGAATTTACCGGTGTCAACGAAGCAGCAAAGAAACGCAGCATGGGTGAAGTCACCAAAGTTTGGCTGTACACAGCATTTGACCATCCACACACTTCATGCGGATGCTTCGAAGCAGTAACATTCTACATTCCAGAAGTTGACGGTTTAGCAGTTGTTCACAGAGGCTTCAAAGGCGCAACAGTCAACGGTTTACCATTCAGCACCTTAGCAGACTCAACAGCTGGAGGACGCCAAATCGACGGTTTCCACGGCATGTCACTTGAATACATGCGTAGTAGCAAATTCTTCGCAGCAGACGGAGGATGGAACCGTATTGTTTGGTTGCCAAAAGAAGTTAAAGAAAAAGTCAAAGAATTCATTCCAAAAGACGTCGTTGACAAGATTGCAACTGAAGAAGACGCAAAGAATGTTGAAGACTTACAGGCATTCCTTAAGTCAAAGAATCATCCAGTCGTTGCAAGATGGGCAGCAGAAGAAGCACCTGCACCAGCCGAAGAAACTACAGTTGAAGCACAACCAGCAGAAGGTCAAGTACAAGTTATGACAGCAGCGACATTGCCAATATCTGCAGGCGGATTCAGAATTATTCTGACTGACGCAAAAATCTATGCTTCCAAAGTTGTAATCAAAAAAGAAGAAAAACTGGAAAAGAAGTGAGTTAACCTTGCCAGAAAACAAAAAAGACGAAAACAAAAGTAATGGAATAGACATGGATGAGTTGATGAAGCTTCTTACAAAGTTTCAAAAGCTCGAATTCCACGATTTCCAACTCGAAGCTAAAAACTTGGAGTTAAGATTTGACGCTGGCATGGCTGCTCCTTTCATGCCTCAGGTCAAACTTCCTCAAGTTACTGTTCCAACAAAACCAGCTGCTTTACTGCAACAAACCTTCAACATGCCAATCGAGAAATACTCAGGCAGCATCGCGTCAGTAAAACTCGGTGCAACAAAAAGTGAAGGCGGCACCCGTGGAAGAAGCTTAACCATCGGTGGCGAAAAAACTCCAGCCTTCTACACTTTTGAAGGTGCAGTAATTAACAAGCCTGTTGTGACCTTAGACGTTTTCGACATGGAAGTACCATTGTCTAAAGCTGTCAAGATGCACGTGAAAGAAGTCATGGGCGACCCTGCAGCTTGGGCAAAACTTGCAGTTGAAAAATTCGGTGCAGACATGGTTACAATCCATTTAATCAGCATTGACCCCTTACTCAAAGACGCTACACCAAAATCAACACTTAAAACAATCGAAAACGTAATGCAAGCAGTTGACGTTCCACTTGTAATCGGTGGATGCGGTGACCCAGAAAAAGACACCAAACTCTTTGAAGAAGTCGCAACAGCTTTCCCAGGCGAAAGGTTCCTGCTTAGCTCCTTTACACGTGACATGAACATTGAAAACATTGCAAAACTTGCAAAGAAAAACAACCACGCAGTCCTATCATTTACTCCAATGGACCTAAACATGGCAAGAGAACTCAACCGCAAACTCTACGATTACCTAGGCAAAGAAGACATCGTAATGGACTTATCAACAGCCGCTTTAGGCTACGGTTTAGACTACGCTTTCACCAACATGGAACGTGCAAGACTCGGCGGCCTACTTGGCGACGGCGAACTAGCACACCCAATGTCCTCTGGAACAACCAACGCTTGGGCTGCACGCGAAGCCTGGTTAAAGATGGATGACAAATGGGAACCACGCGAACTTCGAGGTCCACTGTGGGAAGTAAACACTGCTTTAACATTGCTGCTTGCCGGAGTAGACATGTTTATGATGATTCACCCAGCAGCAGTTAAGACCCTCAAAGACGTAATCAACAACTTATCAAGCGGCAAAAAAGCTGACCCCAGCAAATACGTTGACTGGGTTTCAGCCAAGCTTTAATTGGAGGAAAATGTGTATGAGTGAAAAAGCTGCAAAGAAAGAATTAAGCCCAATAGACATTTACAAGCTGCTTCCGAAAACTAACTGTAAAGAATGCGGTCAAGAAAACTGTATGGCTTTTGCCACTAAAGTTGTTGCCCGTGAAGCAAACATTGACCAATGCAAACCATTGCTAAAACCTGAAAACGCAAAGAACTATGCCAAACTAAAAGACATGCTTAAGCCTCCAGTCAAAGAAGTAGTAATCGGCGCCGGTGACAATGCACGTAAAGTCGGCGGAAAACTTGTCATGTACCGCCATGAATTCACTTACTTTAACCCAACCGCCATCGCAGTTGACGTAACAGACGAAATGCCAGAAGCCACAGTTGTAAGCCGCATAAAAAGCACAGAAGGCTTCAGCTACGAATACATCGGCAACAACCTTAAACTTGACATGATAGCAGTCCGTTCAACATCTGGCGACGCTGACAAATTCAAAAACTGCGTTAAAAAAGTCGCTGAAACAACCAGTTTACCACTTATCCTTTGTGCACTTAACCCTTCAGTTCTTGAAGCAGGCGTTATGGCAGTACCAAAGGCAAGACCACTCTTGTACGCTGCAACAATGACCAACTGGAAAGACATGGCAGAATTAGCATTAATGTACAATTGTCCACTTGTCGCTTCAGCACCAAACGACTTAAACAACCTGATGACCCTTGCCAAGACACTGCAGAACTATGGTGTTCAAGACCTCGTTTTGGACCCTGGAACATTCTTTAACGAAGGCTTAGCTGATACACTTAACAATTTCACAATGCTCCGCAGAAGCGCAACAAAAGCAGGCAACGAACTTGCTGGTTTTCCACTGCTTGGTTTACCCTTAACCATCTGGGCAAACAAAGGCGACCTCGCAGACGACCTTGTCAAGTGGCGTGAAGCCTACACTGCAGGCATGCTTATCACAAGATTCGCAGACATCATTGTTCTTCACAGTACAGACGGCTGGATGCAATTACCAGAAGTCATCCTACGCCAAAACATCTACACAGACCCACGCAAACCAGTAGCAGTAGCACCAGGACTCAAAACCTTTGGCACACCAGACGAAAACTCGCCAGTGTTCTTCACATCAAACTTCGCCTTAACTTTCTACACAGTCGCGGCAGACCTTGAAAGCAGCAAAACCAACGCTTACCTAATCGTAGTTGACGCAGAAGGCTCAGCAATCGACAGTGGTGTCGCAGGACGCAAACTAACAGCAGACAAAGTTGCTGACTCAATCAAAACCACAGGCATAGAAAGCAAAGTTAAACACCGCAAAATCATCATCCCAGGCAAAGCATCACGCATTAGCGGCGAAATCGAAGAACTCAGCGGCTGGAAAGTTCTTGTTGGTCCAAGAGACAGCAGCGAGATAGCGAAATATCTCGTTGACAAATGGCAACCATAAGCCAACCCTATTTTCCTTTCCTTTTATTTTCTTTTTAAGCTGATTTTCTATATAGTTAATTTCTTATACCGCTTACATCATAGCTGATTTGACCTGAAATGAAATGCTTAGTTGTTTATTATTCGAGAACAGGTAAAACACGGTTTGTCGCGGAAACCATCGCGTCACAGTTGGGTGCTGAACTTGAAGAGATTATTGACCAAAAGAAACGTAGCGGCTCGCTTGGCTGGATAATGGCTGGCAAAGACGCGTCCAGAAAAAGCTTAACCGAAATCTCTCCAGCAACAAAATCTCCAAAAGATTATGACTTAATCGTTATTGGCACGCCGATTTGGGCTTGGAGTCCTACACCCGCAGTTCGAACTTATATCAAACAGAACAATTTATCAGGCAAAAAAGTCGCATTATTTTACACTTCTGACGGTGACATTCGGCAGGCTGCTCAGAAAACCAAGGAATTACTGCAAGACGCAACTGTAGTAAACGATTTGTGGCTTGTCACTCCGTTAGCCAAAAAAGAAGATACTCAAAAGAAAATTACTGACTGGTGTAAAACCCTGCCGTTACAACCGTAAGGCAGCAAGTGCCTATTGATTTTTTCTTGTCAACAATTTTTATAACCACAATCTAACTTCTGGTTAAGTGGCGATTTTAATGGACCACACAATTATACATTTTGAAATCCCAGCCAACGATGTGGAAAAAATTAAAAAATTTTACACTGAACTTTTCGGCTGGAAAATAAACAAGTCTCCCAGCATGGAATACTATAATATAGAAACCGTGCCCATGGATGAAAAAGGCAACCTGCAGCGCCCCGGCGTAAACGGTGGCTTATACAAGCGAGAACAGCCTCAACAGCAAGCACTCAACTATGTTTACGTGGAATCCGTGGAGGAGTACAGCAAAAAAGTTGCGGCGCTTGGCGGACAGGTTCTTGTTGCTAAAACCGAGATTCCCCAGATGGGCTGGTTTGCGGTAGCTAAAGACCCTGAAGGAAACACTTTTGGCATCTTTGAAACAATCCCAATGTAACCCTACCTTTGCTTTCCTTTGTTTTTCAACATATTAATGGCGTTGTTTTCAGCGATTACGGACCTACCCCCCTTAGGTTTTCTGCAATGATTGAATATTAGGATACAAATAGGCTGATTTAAAAAGTAAAGCGGCAGATAACAGTAAACATCATGACGCTAATCAAACTCACTACTTTTAACACCGTTTAAGTTTTCAGTTTTAGCTAAAGTTAGGGTTGTAGTGGTTACGTGTTGCCCGTTGCAGTCCTTCAGCAACAATGAATAAGCCAATTAGCACAATCACCGTTGGCACCAAATCAAGAGAGTAACCGATTAATCCTGCAGCGCCTAAAGCGAAAGCTAAAACGCCGATGAAAAGGCTAAACTTGCTAACCTTAATGCCCACGCCAAGCCGCGTCAAGTTAATGACTATCAGAATCATGCCAACGCCGACGGCTACGTACGCGCCCTTATCGATAGAGTAAAGTGTTGACGTTAACCAGACAATACCCAAAAGTATAAAGAAACAGCCCCAAGCTAAACCGTCCAAGACTTTGTTGTCAATATTGCTTCTTTTAGTGTTGTTCACCGGTTACTTCACCCTTAGTTGCTTTTTTAATTGTTAAGAACTTGCTTATTTTGTTAACGAATGCTTAAAAAATTATTTCTTCGACAAGCTCAACTACTTTTAGAATCAGGCAGTCTTATAACGTTAAGCAACTTACTATTTTTGTGGCGCAAAAAATTGAACACCCTAATTGTTTACGGCACCAGATACGGCGCAACCACCACTACCGCAGAAGAAATAGCAAAAATCCTCAAAACAGAAGACTTCAACGTTAAAATCGCTAACGCAAAAGAGGAAAAAATCAAAGACATAAGCCCATACGAGTTAATCGTTATCGGAACAGGCTTACAACTGGGCAGATGGACAGGGGAAGTTGAAGATTTTGTTAAACGCTTCAAAATTGAATTGTCAAAGAAGAAGGTTGCCCTGTTTATTTCATCTATGAAAACCGTGCTTGAACGGGAAGGCAAACAGGAGCAGTTGGCTAAAGACCGAAAAATTGAGGTAGAAGATAAAATTGCCAAGTTCGGTTTAAACCCAATCACTGTGGGCTTTTTTGGCGGAGTTTTAGACTTTAACAAAATGAACATTATCACCGCAAAACCTTTGGGACTATACGACCGCAACTTGAAAAAGACGGTTTCACTGAGGCGCCGCCGGGAGTCTATGACTTAAGGGATTGGGAAGAAATACGAGGGTGGACAAAAGAGTTAGCACAAAAAGTTAAGCAATCCTAAAAGAGAACAGCAGTTGCTAAAGGTTAAGGGCCTATAACTTGTAATGTGCGGTCAGGGTTAATGTAGGGTTGATTTTGGGAAAGACTTAATTCTTCAATTCACGGTTTGTGAAACAATACAACAGAGGAAAACACGCATGGCAAATCTGTCACAACTAAAGTTTGCAATGGCAACATCAATTTTCCTGTCAGCTTTTATATTTGGAATTTTCATTTTTGCAATAGTTTACTTCCTGCAGCTTGACGCATTTACAGGACTCTTCATTGCCCTTGGAGGTTCAGCCCTCTTTATCCTGTTCCAGTACGCCATTGGCTCAACAATTGTAGCTGCAACTACAAGACTAAAATACGTTAAACCGGGCGAGTCACCGTGGCTTGAAAACACCGTTAAAGAACTTGCAGAAAAAAGCGGGTTACCCATGCCTAAACTTGCAATCGTACCCAACAATACACCTAACGCGTTCACGTTTGGCAGAACCACAAGCAGCGCCACCCTAGCCGTACATGAAGGCTTACTGCGGCAACTAAACCAAGGCGAAATCCGCGGCGTAATAGCGCATGAACTTGGACACATTAAACACAAAGACTACATTGTAATGACCGTGTTGTCGGCTTTGCCCCTGATAGCTTACATGATTGCGCAAGTAACGTTCCGCGCTGGCATGTTTTCAGGCGGTGGAAGGAGAGGAAAAGACAACAACGGCGGCGCAGTCCTGCTTGCCATCGGCGCATTATCATTTCTTATTTACATTATAACATTCCTAATTGTTATGCGGCTTAGCAGGTTACGAGAGCATTTTGCCGATGCCTTCTCAGCTTACGTTACAGGTTCTCCACGCGATTTAGGAAGTGCGCTTGCCAAAATAACCTACGGCTTATCCATTTCGCCAAAGCCGCCTGAAGGAGCCAGAGCCTTCTACATTGAAGATCCAGCGACTGCAAAACAGGAGGTCAAGCGTATAATGGAAAACAAGAACAAGTATGACCTTGACCAAGACGGAGTGCTTGACGAACGCGAACTGCAACTTGCAATGGAGAAAGAAGCACACAGCACATGGAACCAACTAAACAGCCTTTTCGCAACCCATCCGCCAACCTTCAAACGCATACTGCTGCTAAAAGAAATTGAAAACGAAATGAACACCGGCAACTATGCAAACAACAAAATGTACAACCACGTCTAAACCCTACTTACTTTAGAAATATTTTGAAAGCCCCTCAATTTTGTAGCCGTTAACAGCGTCACAAACCGTTTTTGGCGTGTAACCCGCAAAAGTTAACAGGTCAGAGGCTGAAGCATAAAGCAGCATCAGATACTTTTTTGTGTCAGAATTAAGGTTTTTGCCGACAAGCTGCTCCGCCACCACCCGCCTGCTATGCCGCCGACTTTCCGCGTTGGTGAAAACAAACCGGATGCTGTTGCCAGCTTGAACATCCACGCCTTGCTCAAGCAACTGTTTTGCCGCGATTAGTTGGCTCACGTGTTGTCGGTATTGCTGAGGGCTTTTTGATAGGTGGCGAGTTATCAGCAGGTCAGCTAGGGGGATTTCGCGGTCAATTAGTTTTTGTCGGTAATTTCGGAGTACTGCTATGGCGTCGGGAACTTTTTGTATTAGTTCCGCGGCGTTGCCGGCTGGGGCTAGAGCGTTTATCATTTCGGTTTGGGCGTTGTAGATGAAGCGTGGGGTGTCTCGGCGGCGGATTTCTATGCCGCGGATTTTGGTTTTACCATTTTCAAGTACGCCAAAGTAACGGTTAAGCACACTCACGTTGGGGTGCAACCGGGAAGGCAGGAAGGTTATCCATTTGTATTGTCCTTCAAAATTTATTGGAACCCCAACTTCACGGGTGATTAGTTGACAAAGACTATCATATTCCTCTTGGGTGGCGTCAGGTTTTTTTAGCCACAAAGAATCCACAATGCCATGCAGAACCTCAAAACCGCAATCTTCAGCTAAATGGGAAGCCTTCAAAAACGCGTCCCGCGCGTAAGCACACACGCCAATGTGCCCATCCACTGTGCCGAATTTGGAGTTGCTAAAACCTAAATAGCCAAAACAGGTAACCAAAATCCATTTCAACGCCACCTGCCGCCCCTCATACACCATCCTAAGGTGCGGGTCGCGGGTTTGGTCTCGCAGTCGCTTGTAGCTTAACCGTTTGGTTAAAGCTAAATCCACGGTTTTAGGGACCATTCCAACGCGTTTTGTGCAGATGTGGTAGCCTAGTTCTGGGATGCGGATGGGTGAGTCGGGGCAGCATTTGCAGAGCACGGTTTCAGCTGAAATGTTGTACTTGCGCATTAGTGAGGGGTACATTGAGGAGAAATCCAGTTCAGCAACTCTGTCATGCAAGCCTAAGCGTGGCTCGTAAATGAAGCCGCCTCGGTCGCCGACGAGCAGGTCAAGGGCGGATTTGAAGGTTTCAGGAATCTTTTTGTTGCGGGGCAGTAGAATGTCGTCTTTTATTGCTTGATAAGCTTGAATGGAGGACATGCTGGAGCCGATGGAGAAGCGGGCGGCGGTGTGCAATGGTACGCGGCAGGTGCGGGCAATCTCAATTAAGCCGTCAAGCCCAGATTCTTTAACCACAAACGTGTTGCTTTCGTCAACGTGTATTCTTCCGTACAGTCGCATGGTGCCAGCGCGGTAAAACGTGTGACCATAAGACCAGTAAGTTCTGCCATGCATGCCACGGCGAGTAAGAGCCACGTTATCCCTGCCTAAAACCAGCTGGTCGAGCACTTCATTTTGGGCGGCGCGGTGGATAAGGTAAGGAAACAGGTACGAGTCGCCAGAACGGGTCAAAATTATGTCAGGGTCAAACTCGCGCACCGCATACGCCAGTTGCAAAAGTTTGGTTGCTTCACACCCATAATCAATCACTACCTCATCTTTGCCCTGCTCTTTTAGGCGTATGCAACCGATTTTATCCTCAAAACTGTTAACCAAACCCGTTTTCACGGCGTCAACGTCAAGCCGCATAACCCGCAGGTCAGGAACCGCATAATCAGTGCTTTGAACAGAATCCAAAAGCCGGTAGATTAAACCGTGCTTGGAAACTTGGACGTCAACAAACGCAAGTGGGAAAATGTCGCGGCTAAAAAAGTAGGAGCGGTCGTTTTGTATGTCACAGTTGTGGAGTTCATAACGCAGGTAGTCGCCGAAGCGCAGGATTTCAAGGGTTAATTGGGGTATGCTTCGGCAGTCGTTAAGCGTTAACTGGAGCACGCGAGATTTTTCGGCGTCGGTTACTTGAGCGTACTTGTAAACGAAGTCGAGGCAACTGATTTTTGGGTTGTCCTTTAGGCTGACTGCTAAAGTGTCAAGGTCTTCCTGCTTTGCTGAGACGTAAAGGTATGGCTGAAACTTGTCAGTCAACCGGACGCGGTCGCCGTTTTTGGTTATCACCCAAACCGTAACTTCGCCCGGACGCGTGGGGTAAGCGTC
This sequence comes from Bathyarchaeia archaeon, assembly GCA_042296865.1. Taxonomy (GTDB): domain Archaea; phylum Thermoproteota; class Bathyarchaeia; order Bathyarchaeales; family Bathycorpusculaceae; genus Bathycorpusculum. Next base: position 2,259,679 of record CP170178.1, read on the forward strand.
AAGAAGCCACCCTTTAACCTGTCTTGGACTGCTTAACTGCATCCAAAGCCTTCTCTAAACGCATAATCGTCTTCTGCTGATAAACCAGTATTGAAATGACCATGGGTTCAAACAGTATAGGCTGAGTCGCGTTGCTTGCAGCTGAAGCGTAACTGCGGCAGGCATCCATCACCGCTTCAAAAGCCGTCTTGTCTTCACTACGCAGCGCCCGGGCAAAACCGTTCCACCTTTGAATCTCGTTTTCCACGGCTATACGGTAGGATTCAACAGTTTTACCCAACCACGCTGCCTCCATAAATCAGTGTTTTCTGCATTTTTTCGCTCTCCACTTGAAGGACAGCAAAACCGTTCTCAACCGATTTAAACCGTCACTCCAAACTACCCCACGGCAGAGTGGAGTCTACAGTTAAAGTGAGCTAACACACCAAACGCCAACCTATCTGGAACCTAATAGAGGTTCTATGCAAAAACCTATATGGGGTAGGGTAATGGCTGGTTTTTTTGGAGATTATTGAGTTACTTGGTTTCAAATTTTGGATTCGATTTTATTTTGAATTTTAGAATCTTTTTATAAAAAACCGTGTAAAAGAAAAGAAACTCCAATAACCCTACTACCAAGAATTCGCCATATACGACCAAGGGATTGATTGGCGGCCAGAAAAACCATATATTAAGAGCAAGTACAATCGGAATGAAAGGAGCCATGACTGCTGCGCCTATAAGTCTGGAGCTTGTTTTAACTTGAAGTCTTGAGTTGCATGCGGGGCAAGTGATTTCGTGGTAATATAATAATTGGCTTCTTGCTTGAAGTTTGCTTCCGCATTTTGGGCAGGTAATCATAGTTAATTATTTCCCCTGTATGGTTGAAGGACGATAATGTAGTTATGTTTCTAGGACTATTTTATTCTATTCAAGCAGAAATTTCATTTTTTGAAAAGAATCGCTTTTCTGTGTTGCTTATAAAAGTAAACCAACCTATTAGGATACAAATAGCAGTTCTATGCAGTAAACTATAGGGGGTAGGTGTTAATGGGTTAAAATCAAACCATTAGCATGTAGAAAACAGCTTTTTTTATGAAGTCGCTAGTATGGGGTTCCTGAGGGCTTGTTTTTTAGAAAAAGTTTTATTAGCGTAGCAAACCATTAAGGCTTTCAATACCATTGGAATCTTTGGAAGGAAAGTTGATGCCTGAAATTCGTGTAGCACTTATCGGCGTGGGCAACAGCGCCTGCGCTTTGATTCAGGGAACCCAATATTATAAGAACGCTAAAGACGGCGAAACGGTTCCTGGCCTTATGCATGTAAACTTTGGCGGATACCACATAAACGACATACGGTTCGTTGCAGCTTTCGAGGTTAACAAAAACAAAATCGGAAAAGACCTTTCCGAAGCAATTTGGATTAAACCTAACTGCTGCGAAAAATTCAGCGATGTACCCAACTTGGGCGTTAAAGTTTCACCAGGCATTATCCTTGACGGCGTCGCGTCACACATGCGTGAAACCTTCAATGTGTACGACGACTCTAACACCACCAGAGAAAGTATAATTCAAACTCTCAAAGACTCAAAAGCCGAAATCCTAGTCAACTACTTACCCGTAGGCAGCCATGACGCAGTACGCTTTTACGCACAAATCGCAATCGACGCAGGCTGCGCATTCGTGAACTGCATGCCAGAATTCATTGGCAGCGACTCCACAGGCGAGTGGCCGAAGAAGTTTGAGAAAGCAGGGTTACCGGTCCTTGGTGACGATATTAAAAGTCAAGTCGGCGCAACGATTCTTCACCGCACACTTGTTAAACTTTGCCTTGACCGAGGAGCAATCGTTGACGAAACATACCAACTTAACCTAGGTGGGGACACAGACTTCCAGAACATGACTGTGGAAAATCGGCTTAAATCAAAACGTATCAGTAAAACCGAAGCAGTTACCAGCCTAGTACCATACAATCTGCCAACAAGAATAGGCCCAAGCGACTTCGTAGAGTTCCTAGGCAACAAAAAAATCTGTTACCTATCGATCAAAACACGCGCTTTTGGCGATCGTCCAATAACAATCAGCGCGAAACTTGAAGTTGAAGACAGCCCAAACAGCGGCGGAGTGGTTATTGACCTTATCAGGGCAGCAAAAATTGCACTTGACCGAAAAATCAGCGGCGCTCTTTTGAGCATGCCATCGTACGCGTTCAAGCATCCACCCGTCCAAGTGCCTGACAATCAAGCACGCCAGGACACAGAAGACTGGATTGCTGGCAAACGGGCACGGTAAATCTTTCTTTTCTTCTTTTGTTTTTGTTAAAACTTTTAAGCAGGAAAGCTTAGATTTTAGCTATACTTAATTGTTAACGTTAGAAGGTTATTTGCATGGTTAAAGTTGAAGGATACGATGTTCCTGAAGGATTGTATTATTCTAAAGATTTTTCTTGGCTAAAAATTGAAGACGATAAAATCCGTGTTGGCGTCACAGATTACGCTCAAAAAGCGCTTCGCGAAATCGTTTACGCTGAACTACCCGATGCGGAAATCGAGGTTAAGCAAAATGAGCCTTATGGCACACTTGAATCCGTTAAAGCCGTCTCTGACCTTGTCGCCCCCGCAAGCGGCGTCATAGAAGAAGTCAACGAAGAAGTCCTCTCACACCCAGAAACCTTAAACGAAGACCCATACGGCAAAGCATGGTTACTCGTCATTAAACCCAGCAACTTGCAAGCTGAACTTGCCAACCTGATGGATTTTGACAAAGCAGTTGAATGGCATAAAGCCCAAGCCCAAGGAAAATAAACCTGAAGGCTGAAAATGGTTGCCTAAAAAAATTGTCATCATAGGCGCAAACGCTGCTGGAGTTGACGCGGCTTCAGCTACAAGAAAAAAAGACCGCACAGCAGAAATCACCCTTGTTACAAACGAAAAAACTGCTGGTTACAGCCGCTGCGGTTTACCGTTTGTAATCGGAGGAAAAATCGCCCAGTTTAAAGACCTTATCGTTTATCCTTCAGCATATTTTCAAATGCTTAAACTCAACCTGCGCACTCAAACCACCGCAACTTTCATCGACACCAAAGAAAAAACCGTTACAATCCAAACCGCCGAGGGCACAACCGAAAACCTGCCGTATGACAGCCTAATAATTGCAACAGGCGCCGACCCGTTTATGCCACCTATTAAAGGAAAAGAAAAACATGGCATCTTGAGTCTACGCAGTGTTGAAGACGGCGAAAAAATTGATCAAGCCGTAAGGGCTGGAGCAAAATCAGCAATAATTATGGGGGCAGGCTTAATTGGGTTGGAACTCGGGGTTGCTTTAATCGAACGTGGATTGCAGGTCACCATTATTGAAATGTTGCCTCAAATTCTGCCGCAGCTACTGGACGCTGACATGGCAAAACTGGTTCAGGAACATCTTGAACAGAAAGGTATGAAAATCCTGCTAAACAAAACCGTGGAAGAAATCCTTGGCGACGAAAAAGCCACAGGCATAAGGGCAGGCGGAGAAACCTTCACGGCTGACATGTTCATTAGTGCTTTTGGCGTTCGTGCTAACACGAAGCTTGCGGTTGATTCAGGTATACCGCTTGGTGAAACCCGTGCGATTAAAACTAATTCTCGCATGGAAACCGACGTAAAAGACGCCTACGCTGTAGGCGACTGCGCTGAAACCCTGCATATTGTCACTCATAGACCGATTTGTCCGCAGCTTGGCACTGTTGCTGTTAGGCAAGGCAAAGTTGCAGGCGCAAACGTTGGCGGGGGCTACTCGCAGTTTACTGGCGTTTTGGTTTCAGCAATTACTATGCTTTTTGATATTGAAGCAGGCGCGACTGGCATAAGCGAAACCGCCGCAGCAAAGAACCATATCGAAGTAGTTGTCGGCGCAATCAGCAGCAAAACCAAAGCAGACTATTACCCCACTGCAAAACCCATCAAGGTAAAGTTGATTGTGGAAAAAGAATCCGAACGCATAATCGGCGCCCAAATCGTCGGCGGAGAAGAAGTTACTCAACGCATAAACGCGTTGTCTTTTGCGATTCAAAAACAGATGACCGTGCGGGATTTGGCTAAAGCAGACACTGCGTATGCGCCGCCGATGTGTGAAACTTGGGAGCCCATGGTTTTAGCGGCAGAAATGGTTTTAATGAAACTACGCTAAAATTTTTTTACATATTTTTGGGGTAAAAATCAGCCATTATTGGCCTACCCCCCTATAGTTACTGCATAGAACTGCTATTTGTATCCTAATATGTTGGTGTGAAAAGTAAAGCAGTATTTGAGCGATTGAGTGCTTTCTGCTTTTTTTGTTTTTCAGTTGGTGAAGAAGGTTTTGGGCGAACTCTTAAATCTAAACCCTGCCAATGCTTCTTTGAGCCATTATGAGACTCTCAATCGTTGTTGTTATCACTGTTACACTTGTTTTCAGTGTATCCTTTTTAGGGTTCTTTTTGCATCCAGTTATTGCCTCAACAGTAAAGGCAGATGAACAGCCTCTAACAATACCCATGCTGCTTTGGAATTATACCATAGGCAAACCTATTTTTTCTCCAGTGATTTCTAACGGTATAGTTTACGTTTGCTCAAACAACGAAGTTTACGCTTTTAACGCAAGTAACGGTTTGCAACTTTGGAAATTGGTCGTCTCGCAGTCAATAGTGGCGTCACCTGCTGTGTTCAATGATGTTCTGTATGTGGGTGGCTGGAACTACGTTTTAGCCTTAAACGTAAAAACTGGTGAGCAACTATGGGTTTTCTCCCATACTAAGGGAGCCATTGATTATACTGCCCCTGTAGTTGCCGACAATATAGTTTATTTTGGTGCCCAATCAGACGGTTTTACAGCATTAAACGCGAAAAGTGGCGCCCGATTGTGGTATTATCTTGAAGATAAACAGGTTGGTAACTCTTTGCCTGTTTATTCAGCCCCTGACATATACAATGGTAAAGTCATTTTTAGCTGCTTTGACGGCAATGTTTACGCATTAAACACTGCTAATGGTGAAAAGCTTTGGAATTGTACAGTTGGCAAATTCGCTATAGCTTCTCCTACCATAAACAATGAAGTAGTGTACGTTGGTTCAAATGACGGTTTTTATGCTTTAAATGCGGTGAATGGTGAACAATTGTGGAACTTTACCACTGGGCGATTGGTTTCTTCTAAGGCCAGCGTCATGGATGGTATTGTTTACTTTGGTTGCTATGATGGGACTCTTTATGCGCTAAACGTCACTGATGGTGGTATAGTCTGGACTTTTACTATTGCCTCCTACTTAAATTCGGGTTCACTTTTTTCTTCATCACCACTCATTGAGGAAAACGCGTTTTATGTAGGCTCAGGAAATGGAACAATCTATGCTTTGAACGCAAAAAGTGGTAGTAAGCTTTGGAACTACCCCGTTAGTGATACCGCTTTATCGTCACCCGCAATAGCCAACGGCATACTCTACATATCCTCTCAGAATGGAAATGCTTACGCTTTACAAGTTTCATTTCCTCAGACATCAACACCTACGCCGTCTCCGCTGCCCTTTTCATTTTCGAATATTTTGATTATTGTATCGATAATCGTGTTATCTGTTATTGCCTCAGTAGCTTTTTTAAATTTCAAAGTTCGACATCAAAAAAATAAAACTGACCGTTACCATACTATTTCTGCTTGGTAGAAGACTCTTCCTTTGCCATACTCGTAAGTGAACGAGTAAACCAAATCGTCACTCCACCGTGCAAGGACGTTTGCGTCGCTATTTAGGTTAGTTAAAGCATAGCAGCCATAAGCGTCAATATGGTAGACGGATGTGCCGTTTTCAAGGCTTGTTCCAAACGGTTTGTCCATCACCAGTTTTGCTGTTCCGCCTGTGTTTGCGAATTGGCTGCTGCCAAACCAGTCGCTTAAACTGGTGAGGTTTGTTCCGCCCGATGCGTAAGGTCCCATGTCTCTGCAGTAAGTCGCGAAGTAGCAGGGCACGCCACCAATTAAGACAACATTGCCGCCATTTACCAAGTAGTCTCTTACAAGCTCTGCATGTTTGGGTTCAACTGCAAACCATGACTCAAAAATTACCAGGTCATACTCCGCAAGGCTTTCTGGCACTTCACCAGTGCATGTTACCTTGAACCCCAACTGTTCAAGCAGGTTAACGGTGACGTTTTTGATTTCTGAAAGTTGTCCTTCACGCCACCAAGGACCCCAATCTGGGTCAGAAACGTTATGCATGCAATAAGTATCATACCAGTTAACGTAAAGTATGGAGGTGCCGTTGTTGGCTGCCCAGCTTATGCCTGATGCAAACAGCTCCATGGAAGGATCCAAATCAGCTAATTCAAAGACAGGTGAAGGCGTTGGTGTAGGTAATGGCAAAACTGTCACTTCTGGATTTACATCCAAAACGGCAGGCGATGTCTCTATGGACTCTTTAACCTTGTCAGTCTCTGTTTGATTTTGCAGGGCAGCGTAGGCGCCTACGATTCCAGTGCTTGCAAGCAGCAAAGATAAGAATAACAGGGCTTTGAAGCGTTGTCTATTGGTTTTTGTAAACGTCACTTTTGGCGGCTCCTTCTAAGTTAAAGGCGGATTGTTTTTGTATAAAAACTTGTCAGTCAAGCTTTCTTGACTAAACAGGTAAGCCATGTTCAAAATTGTTGACTAAGCGAACCGTTGGATTTTAGTATCCCTTTTTCTTGTTAACCACAAAATTTAGAGGCTCATTATTTTGGAAACGCTTAAAATTCTCACAAAACACGTCCGTTATGTTATCTAGAAAATGCTTTGTCACCCCCGCCATATGCGGAGTAATAACAACGTTGCTGAACTCCCAAAGCTTAGACGTTGCCGGCAGTGGTTCCTGCTCAAAAACATCCAACCCTGCACCGCTTATCCACCCTTCCTCCAACGCTTCTACAAGCGCGTCTTCCTTTACAATTTTGCCCCTGCTTATGTTAATCAAAAAGCTTGATTTTTTCATGCGTTTTAACTGTTCTTGCCCAATTAACCCTTCTGATTCAAAAGTATAAGGTAACGTTAAAACTACAAAGTCAGACTTCGCAAGCAGCAAGTCAAGGTTCTGGCGTGAAACCATTTTATCAACATATTTGGGCTTCTCTGGGGCATCTTTGTTAGTGATTACTTTCATGTCAAACGCTTTTGCTATTCTTGCCACTTTTTGTCCAACACTTCCAAAGCCAACTATGCCAACGGTTTTTCCTTTTAACCCATCAAGGCTTTGCCCTAAATAACCGCCAAGTCTGTCCCAGCGTTTAGTTTCCTGGTTATGGTTGAAGAAACGCATTTTTTTTGTTAAAGAAAGCATTAAAGCAAATACGTGTTCTGCCATGGCTGAAGAGAAAATGGTGCCTGCATTTGTGACTACAACTTGGCTATTTACTACTTGGGGAATTAGAAACTGTTCAACCCCTGCCCCCGTTGTTTGAATCCACCTAAGCTTTTTTGCTGGTTCAAAAATTTTTGGGCTAAAAATTCCTCCGAAAAGAACTTCAGCTTCTCCTATGAGGCTTATTAATTCTTTTTCGTTAATGCTTTGTTCTATCTCAATGGTTTCAAAATTGCTGGTTATTTTTTCAATATTTTTTTTGTCTAAGCTGAAAGATATTGCTATTTTGATTACTAAGCACCAAAATAAAAAAACTAGTGATAATGCTTTTAAAGCTTTCAAACGGTACCTAACAAAGCATTAAAGGGGGCAAGGGGGAAAAGTAGAATAGAATTCTTTCTATTTACAACAGACTTAGCGTTAGCGCTTGAAGCTGAAAAGGCAAGCGTAAACAGTGTTATCGTAGATTGGGAGTACAAAGGAAAATTTTTGCGCCAAAAAAACCATCCGTTTGAAATAAACCTTGACACCCCCAAAGATGTTTCTACCCTTTCAAGTAACCTGTCTATTCCTGTTACAGTTAGAATCAATCCGCTTGATGACTCAACACCAACTGAAGTAGATCAGGCTTTGTCTTGCGGCGCCAAAACTTTAATGTTGCCTATGGCCCAAACAGTTGTGGAAGTCAAAAAATTTTTAGAAATCGTTGATAATAGAGCTCAAACTATTGTTCAAATAGAAAACCCGTTTCTTGCAAGTCAAGCCGAAGATTTAGCTTCTTTAAACTGGGATTATGCTTATATCGGTTTAAACGACCTGATGGTCGCCTCTGGAAAAAGCTCTATCTGGGAAGCCTTAATTGATGGAACTGCCGAATTCATCTGTAACCATCTGAAGAATAGAAAATATGGTTTTGGCGGAACCACCATACTTGGCGGCGGTGAACCTATAATGAACGTTTTAATTCTTCAAGAGTTAATCCGTTTAGGCGGCTCAATCAGCGTAATGAGGCGCACTTTCAAAAAGGAATTGCTTGACAGAGACCTTGCCTTAGAAATGAAAGCGCTGCGAGAATTTGTAAGCTGCACCCAAAGAAGAGGCTCCCAAGCAGTACAGCAAGACCATGAACATTTACTTAGAGTCATCAAAAGCCAACTCTATCCAACATTACCTAAACTCTTCTCTTGATGACTAATGAAATTCGGCATTATTACCCCAGTTTTTGATGGCTGCTTTGAATCAATAAAGCTGCTTTATGAAAACTTGCAAAGTCAAACTTTCGATAACTGGATTTGGCTTCTTTGCAGCAACAGTTACTCTGAAAAGTATGCAGAGTTTGTTAAAACCAAAAACGCTCAATTAAAGCAGCCAAAACTGGTATACGTTTGCACGAATGAATGTGATCCAAAAAACCATTTTAGCTTAATCGCTAACATTGGAAAAAGACGGAATCTATGCATAAAACGGGTCAATTGTGACTATGTCGGCATGATTGATGCTGACGCAAAAATTATCGATAATACAATGTTTGAAACGTTAATTCAAGAAATAAGAACCATGCCAAAGCAAGTAATACTTTATAGAATAAAAATTGACGACGGCACTTTACCTCAGTTTCCGATATCTATAGGCAAAATTGATTTGCTTAATTTTTTTGTCAAAACAGAGTTAGCTAAAAGAATCGGTTACCCATCAACGGTTGGCTTTTACCAGTCACCTAACGACTTCAACTTTTTTGTTAAAGCGTACAATAAAAGTAAAGGTGAAGTCCTTTTTCTTTCAAAAATTTTTTGCGAATACAACGGCAATAACTGTTACAAAAATATAGGTAAAATACTCTTGGAACAGAAAAAACAGCCAAAACAAAAAGATTACATAAAGTACTGCTTGAGTTATCTTCTATACTGCTTAAATGAACGTTACCTTATAGGTTTACTTAAAGTAGCCCATGACAGCCTATTCTATTACCATATTCTGCCCAAACGTATTATTGCACAAAGAAACGTTTACTTCAAAAAGCCAATCCTCAAAACCAAAGAAAGGAAAAGTTAACTCGTAACTGAAGAATTCCATAGAAACTGGAAATATTCACGCGCGAAACCTACAACGCCGATGTGAGCACTCCAAATTACAAGGTTCGGTTTATCGTCACCCAAAAACAGCATGGCTTCTTTACCGTCCACGATGATGCCGCCGCCGAACATGTGGTCACGCAGCCGCACCTCACTTATGCCCGTGTATTTTTTAAGAAACGTCCAATCCTCACGTTTTCCTGCCGCCATAAACTGGATGTTAACGTTCTTTTTCAGACTGTTAAACAAGGGGTCAGCGATGGTGATTATGGGTTTAGCGAATTCTGGGGCTGCAACCACAATTTCTTTAGACGCCATTTTCAGCATTTCCTCAAGCTTAGTTAAAACCGCCTGTTGCCCACGAAGAATCAGCATTTCGGGGCGTTCAACGATTTCCTGTTGCTCGTAAAGTGGCTGCAGGTTTTCGGCGACCGTGTTTTCCCATGCGGTATATTTGTCTTCAAGTTGCAGTTTAGTAAACCGTGTTGCTTCTAAGGGTGGTACGGGGTAGTATTTGGTGGGTCGGCTTTCTCCGCTTTTTATCCAGCCTTTCTCTTTTAGGCTGTTTAGGACTTCGTAGATTTTGCTGTAAGGCACTTGGGCTTTTTCGCTTATTTCCATGGCAGTCATTTCTCCGCCTTCAAGCAGTGCAACGTAAGCATCGATTTCGTAAGCGTTTAAGCCTAACTCGTGCAGTGTAGCTCGAGTGTTTTCATTTATTGACATTGTTTTCCCCTCAATCACCGTGTGAAACTTCTGGAAACCTTATTATGGTAATTTTGGTTCTTAAGAGCTTCTACAAAAACGCTTACACGTTAGAAGGCACTTTGAAAATGAAAGATATCAAAACTACAAGAAGCATCTGTCCCGAATGCCTAAAAGCGCTTGACGCAACCATTTACGAAGACGACGGAAAAGTCTTCATCAAAAAAACATGCCCAGAACACGGGTCATTTAATGAACTTTACTGGTCAGACTACGACCAATATGTGCGTGCAGAAAAATTCCGTTTTGACGGCGAAGGCGTATCTAACCCTCGCACCGAGAAAAAAGGCGGTTGCCCACTTGACTGCGGCATATGCCCAGAACACAAATCACACACTGCGCTTGCAATCATCGACATAACCAACAGGTGCAACCTAACCTGCCCGGTTTGTTTTGCCAACGCGACAGCCGCAGGCTACGTGTATGAACCAACAAAAGAGCAAGTTTACGGCATGCTTGAAAATCTCCGCGCCACCAAACCCGTTCCAGCAACGGCACTTCAGTTTTCAGGCGGCGAACCTACAATCAGAAAAGAACTGCCAGATTTTATTCGAAAAGCCAAAGAACTCGGCTTTAGCCACGTTGAAGTCAACACTAACGGTTTACGTATCTCTCAAAGCGTCGAGTACGCTAAAGAACTCAAAGAAGCAGGTGCAAGCACAATTTACTTGCAGTTTGACGGTTTAACTTCAGACGTTTACAAGTTTATCCGTGGCGTTGATTTGCTTGACATTAAAATGAAAGCTATCGAAAACATGCGCAAAGCCGGCGTTGAAAGCGTTGTTCTCGTCGTAACACTAGTTAAAGGAGTCAATGATAATCAACTCGGCGACATCATAAATTTTGCAGTCAAAAACTTTGACGTAGTTCGCTGCATAAACGTTCAACCAGTCAGCCTCTGCGGGCGACTACCCCCACAAGACCGCGAAAAAATGCGCATCACTATCCCCGACTTCATGAAAAACGTTGAAGAACAAACCGGCGGCGCAATCCAAGTTTCCGACTTTTACCCTGTACCCACTGTTGCACCTGTAGCAAAAGCAGTAGGCGCCCTAAAAGACCGCCGATACATCGAATTTACTGGTCACCCACACTGCGGCATGGCAACATACCTGCTTATTGAAGACGGCAAAATCGTTCCAATCACCAAACTGGCTAACGTTGACAAATTCGTCGGCGTCATGAAGAAAGTTTACGAAACAGCTTCAAAAGGCAACAAGACAGAAGCCAAACTCCGCTTAACCTCTGCCATCCGCTACGTTAAATTCGGTTTTCTACGCAAATACGTTCTTGGCGTTTTAACAAAAGGTGACTATAAATCGCTTGGTGACTTGCAAAGAAAATCAATTCTGCTTTCAGCAATGCATTTTATGGACCCCTACAACTTTGACCTTGAACGCGTAGAACGCTGCCTAATCCATTACGCTGTTCCAGACGGCCGCATCATTCCTTTCTGCACCATGAACTCAATTCACCGCCAGCAGATTGAAAAGAAACTTGGGGTTCCAATCAAAGAATGGAAAGAGCAGCATAAGATTGAAATAACTCAGCCGTTCTAGAAGAGCGGAAATAATCAAGTTAATAGGTTGAAAAAAGTTATGGGCGGAAAAAAGAAGCTCGGCATTAAACAGATGGAAAAGCAGCAAGTGAAAACTGACGAAGACAAAGCTGCAAAGGACGCAAAAAAGAAAGAGAAAGCAGGACCACCACGTGAAAAGAAACAGTTAGCTATCCTGCCTCCAGACGTTAAAGACCAAAAAATCGTTGCTGAAGTCAAAAAGATGGGTGCATTAACCCCTTACGTTATTGCTACACGTTACGGTGTACGTATTAGTGCAGCTAAAGACTTTCTGGAGCAGCTTGAAGCAACTGGTCAAATCCAGCTTGTCTCGGGCAGTCACAACCTGAAAATCTACAAAGCAGCAGCTTAAAAACTGCGAAACTTTCTTAATCTTCTTCAACTATTCTAAAGTATAACAACAGAGGTTAGGTTACTTTATGAGTTTTCCACAAAATCTGTACACAACTAAAGAAATCTGTGCAGCTAAAGAGTTAATTAGCAAAGGCTACAAACACGACATTACTATTGACGGTTCAGCGGATTTTAAAACGAAAGTTAACCAAGCATTAGATTACCTAAAAACTGCAGGGTACTATGACTTCTTAAGAACATACATTAAGGACATAACAGAAATCGACGGCATAACGCAGCTTAGGGAAACAGAGGTAGCAATTTGGGCAAACCAGTATGCCGTGGAAAACCCAGTGGACGCAGCCAGCTTGATTATTCAGAAAGCTTTTAGCATGAAAGAGTATCTTGAGGGGGAACTCTATTATGGAGGAAACGCTGAAAAACGTTCCGTGGTAAAACGTGTAGAGTTTCTGCAAACATTAAAAGAGAAAACTGTTGACCCCAAAGTTAAACAGGAATGTCAACGGTTACTTGACTTATGGGCTGAAAGCTCATTGTCCTTCTAAACCAGAACCTTCTGGAACGGCGCTTGTCAGTAACTCCACTTTTACTGCTGTTCCACTTTTTGCAGCTTTAAACAATTCAAGGTTTTTAGTGATTTTTCCAAGTATGCTTACGGGACTGTACGGTTGAGATTTACCGTAAAAAACGCATAATGCGCTACCCATTGGCCAAAAAGCGATGGTGCCAGTTTCAACGGTTGGTTTTGCTTTCTCTTCCCCCATTTTAATTGGGATTTCAAAGTATATTTCTTCTTTGTAGAGGGCGATTCTGCCTACAATCGGCAGTTTGCGCGTTATCATTTCTATGGTTCTTGGCGCTTTGAACCTGACCAGTTCGCCTTCTGCTTCACCTAAACCTTCCAAAATAAATTTTATTCTTGTACGAGAGATATCTTCTTCAGTACTCAAATTTCACGCCTCAAAGAGAAATCATCCAAACTTTTGATTGGAGAGCAGTATATTGATACTCGATATGTATATTTAACTGTTACAGTAAAAAACGATTTTGAACAGAAAAAACAAAGAATAAACGATAAAAAAGCAAATTAGCTTCAAAATAGGAAAGAAAGCTTTAAAGTAACGCTAAAAGCGTCCTGCCAATATAGTCAATTTGTTCACTTGTCACGTTAGGGTGTACTGGCAAACTGAACACTTGTTTTGCAGCTTTTTCAGTTTCAGGCAACGCTCTAACGTTGAAATTGTTGCGGTAAAACTCCATTGTATGCACGGGGTTAACGTAGTAGGCTTCGGCGCCGATTTCTTTCTGTTTTAACTCTTTAAGGATTAAGTTGCGTTCCTCTTCTGTGCCGTCGACGAGTTTGACCGTGTAAAGGTACCAACTGTGTTGGTTAGCTTGGGTTTCGGTTGGCAGTTTAAGACGCCCCGACTTTTGAAGCATACCGGTGAGCTGTTGCGCGTTTTGGCGGCGTTTAGCAACAAACGAAGGCAGCTTCCCCAGTTGCACTATGCCTATGGCTGCTTCAACTTCGGGCATGCGGTAATTGTTACCCATCAAAATCGAAGTGTACTTGGCTTTTTCTCCATGATTCCTAATCAGGCGCAGGGTCTCGTCAATCTTGTCATCGTCCGTAGTTACCATGCCGCCTTCACCAGTGGTCATGTTCTTGCTTGCATACAAACTCCAGCAAGCCGCATCCGCGTAAGACCCAGCCGGTTTACCCTGATAAGTTGTTCCGTGAGCCTGAGCAGCATCCTCCAGCAATGCTAAATCGTGCTTTTTAGCAATTTCACGTAGAGGCTTCATGTCTGCTGAGTAACCGTACAAGTCAACAGGCAAAATCGCTTTAGTCTTGCTGGTTACGGCTTTCTCAACATCAACTGGCGAAAGCGTGTATGTTTCTGGGTCAATGTCTGCAAAAACTGGTTTGGCTCCAGCAAAAACGACGGATTCCGCTGTGGCAACAAAAGTGAAGCTTGGAACAATCACTTCATCACCCTGCTTGACGCCGACTGCTAAAAGCGCCGCGTTCAGGGCTGCGGTTCCGTTGTTAACTGCGACTGCGTGTTTTACGCCTGCAAACTTTGCATAGTTTTTTTCGAACTCTAATACTTTGGGGCCCATTCCTAACGCGTTGGTTAGGGGTCCTTTGCGCATTACTTCTAGGACTGCTTGGGCTTCTTCTTCCCCGGTTTTAGGCATGTTAATTGGAATCAATTCTGAGTCACCAGTGTATAAAGAGAAAAAGCGGGTTTCGTATTTTAGGTTTTCACAAAACCGGGGTCTACTCGACGCTGAGTTCTATCCAGCGGCTATAATCAACAAGAATTTGGAAACCACGCGCTCTGAACTGTGCATCTAACGTGGGGTCGCCTGTATCTACTTTGAGGCTTTTGAGGCTACGCACTTTGCTTTCAGTTGCAACAACAATAATGTTGTCTAATCCGACTTGCCGTATAACTTTTGAGCTGATTTGCTGGTTGCCTCTGCCAAAAATGAAGCCTTGACCACCGATTAATGTTACAATGATTTTTGCTGGTTTACCGTTTAAGTTTTGAAGCGCTTGGAGAATCTTGCCTTCATTAACGTCTTTTTCAACAATTTGCTTGTTAACAAGCAAGTCTACGCCGAGTAGGGTCTTCTTTTGGTCTAAAAGGTCACTGATTGTCCTTGTGGTTGTTCCCGGCCCGATAATGTAGAGTGTTTCGGGCTGCATGTTTTCGATAACGTAAACGGCTATGGCTGCCTGATTACGCAGTTCATCCTCAGTCATTGGGCTTGCCAGTTTGCTAACCTGAATTAAATGCGGTTCATACGGGCTAAGCACATACCCGTAAAGCTCCGCTGATAAGCGTCCTTCACGGAAAGCCTGCTCATCCACATCCATAACCTCCGCTTCCCTAAGGGGCAATTCACTATTCAAAAACCTGAAAACCACACGCGCCGCCGCTTTTGGATTAACAGCAAAAACTGCACTATGCATCTTAACGCCAGTAGGCACCCCTAAAACAGGCAATTTAGAATCAACAGCCTTCAAGACGTCGCGCGTCGTGCCATCACCGCCACAAAAAACCAGCAAGTCCACTTTAGCATCAACCATGCCTTGAGCGATAGCTTTAGTGTCCTCAGAACTTGTCTGCTGCCGCGTCTCACCTACAACCGTGAAGGCATAACCTTGTCTTTGTGCTTCTGTTTCACCCATTTCTCTGGCACCCACAAGTAAACGGATAACGTTTTTGAGTGGCGATAACTCGTTAAGGAAGGCTTCAGCCCTGTTAGCCGCGATTGGTTTAGCTCCAAGTGCTAAGGCTTTTTCAAGGATGTCTTTTCCATCGGTGCCTTTCAAGCCAACGGCGCCGCCCATGCCTGCAACTGGGTTCACGATGAAACCTACGGTTTTCGTTGGAGTGGTTACTGCCAAAGATGTTCAACCTGTGTAGTAATAGGAATACGGGGCTTAATAAGAAGTAAAAGCGTCTTTTTGAAGAAAAAGTGAATTTGCCAAAATCTGGGTAAAGAGTTTAGGTTCAACGGCGGTTCATCCACCAGATGAACACTTGCTTGCTGGTTATGCGGGTGGTTGCGTTGGTTGTGCTGGTTGAGTTGGCGGGGTATATTTGTATGGTTGTGTTTGGTTGTATTGTGGGATTTGTCGGCTTTTTAGGCTAAAGAAGCCTATTGTTGCAAATATCCAAGAAACAAATATCAGCAGTAAGCCTACGCCGATGATGGTCAGTATTGAACCAATCCATAGTAGAGTGCCTGCGGTGGCTAATGTTTGGTCGCCTGTTTTCTCTGCAAGTATGTTCAAGGCTGTTTTTAGGTGAGTTGCGGCGAGCACGTAGAATATGAACGCAATGACTAAGCTTACGATGCCCGTTATTACGCCGGCACCAAAGCCTGCAGTTACTGCTAGGAAACCTTCAAACGTAAAAGCTGTAGCTGATGCTATACCAATTAAGACAGCCATGCCTGCAACTGCTATCGCGATTATGGCGACAATGTAATATTTGATGCCTTTCCAAGTGTTCTGGTAGATGCTTTCATCACCATAATAGCTTGCTAATTCCTTCATGCTTTTAACGAGCAGGACTATGCCTACTAAACCTAATACCCAGCCAGCCCAGGGAATAAAGCTCAGTAAGAGCAGTATTGAACCCACGCCAGCCATAATTTTACTACTTTCAAAGTTTGTGTTCACTTTTTTTGCCTCCAAATTCTTGAAAACTCTATGTACAACTCGTGATTTAGCCCTAACATTTCGAAGAAAAACCGCAAAAAACTTCGAGGTGTTAGAGTTGACCACTCTAAGGGTTAGAGTTAGCAAAAAAAAGTACACGCCAAAAATGAATAATTTCAGAAAAGCCTCTTCAGAACAAAAACAAACGTTAACAGAAAGAAAAAATTGAAAAAAAGGCTAAAGGCGGTTTATTGTCCGCCGTTTATGTATTTCTTTCTTACATCGTTGAGCCATGGATAAAGTTTCTGAAGCTTCTCCATTGACTCAGCAACTTTCTCCGCTGGGTACTCGCATGGCTGCAGGTTTCCAGCAAAATATTCGCCATAAGCTGCCATGTCAAAGAATCCGTGACCAGTCAACACGAACAGCAATGTTTTTGCTTCGCCGGTTTCTTTGCATCTGCGCGCTTCATCAACTACTGCTTTAATTGCGTGTGAAGCTTCTGGGGCAGGAATTATGCCTTCACTGCGTATGAAAATTTTGGCTGCATCAAAAGCTTCAACTTGGTTAACTGCCAAGGTTCTAAGCTGTTTTTCTTTTGCCAAGACACTGATTGTTGGCGCGATGCCGTGGTATCTTAGTCCTCCTGCGTGGATTGGAGCCGGCATGAAGTCATGTCCTAAAGTGTGCATGGGGACGAGTGGAGTTAGTTTTGCTGTGTCTCCGTGGTCATAAGTGTATTCTCCTTTGGTTACTGTAGGACAAGCTGTAGGTTCGACAGCTACTAAATCGAATTCTTTTGGTGCCTTCTTTGAGACACGGTCATAATAGAATGGCCAAATCATGCCGGAGAAACTGCTACCTCCGCCGATGCAACCGTAGATTGCGTCTGGATAATCGTCAACCATTTCAAACTGTTTCTTTGTTTCCAAACCTTCAACTGTTTGGTGCAAACACACATGGTTGAAGACGCTGCCGATAGTATAGTTGGCTTTTTTGCCTGTCTTGCCGCTTTCCAATGAGTCCTCTACGGCTTCACTAATTGCGATGCCTAACGCGCCACGGTTTTCTGGGTCTTCTGCAAGGACTTCTCTTCCAGAAGCGGTTTGCATGCTTGGGCTTGCGTAGACTTCAGCGCCGTAAGCGTTCATCATCATTTTGCGGTAAGGTTTTTGTTCGTAACTGGCTTTTACCATGTAAACGGTTGCTTTGATTCCAAACATTGCTGCTGCAAATGAGAGTGCAGAGCCCCATTGACCGGCGCCGGTTTCGGTGGTTACACGTTCTATGCCTTCTTTCATGTTGTAGTAGGCTTGGGGTACGGCGCTGTTGGATTTATGGCTGCCTGCTGGGCTTACGCCTTCGTATTTGTAGTAGATTTTTGCTGGGGTTTTTAGTGCTTTTTCTAAGCCTACTGCTCTTAAGAGTGGTGATGGTCTCCAGATGCGGTAGATTTCTCGGACTTCGTCTGGGACATCTATCCAGCGTTCTTGGCTGATTTCTTGTCCGATGATTGATTTGGGGAAAATTTGTGGAACTATGCCGACGCCTGGTTCTTTCGTTTCAGGGTCGATGAATGGTGGTAGTGGGTGTGGTAGGTCGGGTACGATGTTGTACCATTGTTTTGGTATGTCTTCTTCTTTTAATAGAATTTTTCGGGTTATCATGTTTTTTCTTCCCGTAGTTGTTGTGAAATGTTGTCTCACGTTTTATTTAAGCCTTTCAGTACATGAAGGTACGAAAGTGTACATTAACTATTTGGAACCTAAAAACTCAAATATACACTTTTATACTTAAATGAACAAAAACATACAAGCAGATCAACCATGTGGAACATGATAAAAGGCCACTTCGAAGACTACCCCGAAAGACTCAAGGTCGCCCGAGTATTAGTCGAAAACGGGTTAAGCGCAAAAAAAGGCAAAATATACCTAAACCAAATCGAAATCCCGCCAGTACGCATAGCCCGAGTCGCAGGAGTAGACAGACGCACAGTAAACGAAACCCTAACCGCCATAAACGACGACCCCAAACTAAACCTGCTCTTTGAAGAAATCCGACCCGCAGGACACAGCCTAAAAGAAATCGCCAAACACCTAAACCTAGGCGTATTAGAACTAACTGTAAACGACGCAAAAGCCCCCGGCATACTATCAAGCGCAGCTACCCTGCTAAACAATGCTAACCTAAGCATACGTCAAGCCATCGTAGACGACCCTGAACTTAGCCCTGAACCGAAACTAACCTTCATCGTTGAACGCAAAATCCCAGGCGAACTCATACCAGAAATACTAAAAATAACAGGAGTAGCCAAAGTATCCGTCTACTAAACTTCCGTTTTAAAATTAACATGTTTTAGACATTGGATACGCGCATTGGGTGAACACTATAATTTGCCATATGCAACTAGCAACCTGGCCAAGTCCGTTACATCTACAACACAATAAATTTTTCTTGCCCTCTCACACTGAGTAGTAAATTTTTCCCTTGGTATGTCGAGCAATATTCCTGTATGTATGAGTAGGATAACTTGGACCGGTAAATCCACCGCTTTCAGGATATTAGATGCTAGATCTGATAATGTAATCTTTGGATAACCTTTACCTTTTAGTATTATAGCACAATCTCTCAAATCTGAATCATTATTGAGATGCAATTTTTGAAAATAAATATCCGCTAATTCAGCAGGGCCATGTGCAGTAATATTCAGATCTTGAGCGATATCCCGTATTTTTTCGCCAATTTCATTTTCTGATAATGATTTGCATATTTGAATATAATTATGGCTTACTGATTGTACACCACGAATCTTTCTAAAAGAGAAGATATCATCAAGCTTTATTTTTCCAACTCTTCCTAAAGGAGTAGTAAATAATCCGTTTTCTATGTCGAATACTTTTTGTACTGTTTTGGAATCTGCTTCATCGTAAGGTAAAATCAATCGCTTAGTTCCGCTAGTATCAACTATTAAAGCAAAAAAGAAGTTATTATTGTAAAATTTATCAATACCCGTCCTGAAATTATTGGAATCAAAGTATATTGGTAGACGAGCGGAATTTAATAAATCATATATTCTGGAAAAATTATTTTTGAGAGAAGCCTCATCATTAACCCCTTTACAGAACTTGTTTATTAGTGCGATAAAAAGATCCAAACGTTTGTTCAACAAAGATGAGACTACCCTTGCTTTAAATTTATGCTCCGATCGAGATGAATTCTCGTAGAGAAATAATATTCCCTGTATTGTTTCTTTTGATTTTTGTAGTTTCCCGCCAAAAAAGAAAAACTCACAGGCGCACGCTGCTTTACCAATTATTTCTTTATCGACTGCCCTAACTTTTTCATTAATATCAATTACGAGTTTTCCTAAGGTAGTAACATACTCAAAGGTAATAGGGTCTATGATTTGCTTTAAATCTAGAACAGCAGCCATAAGTTCTAACTGTTCAACCGTTATTACCCTAATCTTTTCAATAAGATAAGTGATTACAAAAACATTGCCTAACACTGAATCTTTGCAGCTAATGTAAATCTCAGAGAAAGACCAACTATTAAAAACAGAAAATAATTGACTTATAATATCCTCCCTGAATTCTTTTGAAGAAAAAAGGAAAGCTGGACTTATTTTAAAAAGTAGGTTACTAAACAAATCACGTCGATTTTCCTTAATTGAACGGTCAATTATCCGTTTACAGAAGTAGATATCTTTGAAGTCAGCATCCGTTGCCATAGAGAGTAAAGTATCTACCGTTAAGTCGAAGTCATGAAATGTCAGATTGAAAATCCCCCAATTGTGATTGTTTTGTAGCCAGCATCCTTTTTGAAGCTAGCAACAAGTATAGCTCTTGAGCAATATCATATGCCGTTTGGTTTTTAGCCCCAGAACTATCAGGAATAAAAAAAGTAATCCGTCCAGTAGAAGAAACACGTGTTGTTATCGGAACAGCAGTAACTCCTGAACCATAGCTTAATCTTCCCTCTATTTCGTTTATAGCAATTTTGGCATCTACTATTAAACTTAAAACTGTAGGAGCCGCAATAACTCTATACCCTGCAAACCTTGCCCTGACAAAGTATTTTAAAATTTCTTTATCTTGGCCTTTTACTTTTTCTCTTGCAATCTTTCTTAGTTTGTCACTCTCACCGGGTGAGAGAAAAATCGATTGAATATCGATGCCAAATTTTTGACGTATTATATCCATTTCTTCCTTTGAGAAGCTAGTAGGTGGTGTGTTGAAATTCCCCTTTAAGCAACCTCTAAAACAGATACTAGCATTTTCCAAAGCAGTTGATGAAATGTTTTCTTCTCCTCCAAAAAACACAATTCTAGTTTTTATTTTTCCTACATAAAAATGAACCAAAACACGAAAAGACGACGTAATGGCTCTCAGGCGCTCACTATTTATTCGTAAATCTCCTTTCTCGAAATCAAGTCGTATAGTGCTCTCACGAGCGAAAATGCATTTAAGCGTATTATCTGCGACAGAAAAATCGAGGAATCCTTCCCTGTATTTTTTCTTTTCTTTTTTTCTAAATCCAAACAGGTTTTGCATCCTAAAATGCAGTTGATCTATCAAGTTTGATATATCTGGCTGTTCGCTGTACTCAATTTCTGATACTAAAACGGTTACAGGCATAATAGCGGGGGTTCTAATTTCATCTTCATCTACGATTAATCTGTCGAGAGAAAAGCCATCGTTTTCCATTTTTGCATCATTTTGAATACAATTGTTTTATTTATTTAACTTGTGATTATTTAGAATCTCAAATGGTTTGGCGATGAGTTTCGTGCTTTTCAAGCGTTTTAATTTCTTATTTTGCTTCTTTGTTGTTCAAGCAGTTCCTTTTTGTAAAATGCTGATGAACTTGCATTTATAACAATCATTTGCCGTTTTCCAGTGTTGTTGTGTTTATTTGGTTGGCTATTTTTTTGGTTAGTTGGGTGTCTTGGGTTACTAGTTTTAGTTCTTTAGCTTTGGCTAGGTAAGCGTATGAGGCGTCGTAGAAGGTTATTTTGAATTGTGTTGCGGTTTGCAGTATTTCTTCTTCGTTGCCAGCTGTTTCTAGTATGTTCATTATGTTTAGGGTGTGGTTGACTGTTTTTACGAGTGCTTTGGCTTCTTGTTCTGAAATTTTTTTGTGCAGCGTGTGTTCTTTCCAGATGATGTTTCCAAGTTCGTAGCGTGCTAGTTCAATGGTGTAGTTTTCGGCTAGGGCTTCGACTTTGTTTTCTTTTATGGCTGTAAAGATGGCTGAGGAGTCGAAAAGGTGTTTCATTGGTTATTTCGGTCTTCTCTTATGCTTTTTACTATGTTATCTGTACTTATTTTTTCAAGGGTTGGTTTTAGGGTGTCTATTTCTTTTTTTAATTCTTCGATTTCTCTTTTTGCTACTTCGTCTTCGAGGGCTTTTCGTAAGATTTTGGACGGTTTTATTTCTAGGCGCTGCATTTTTTCTTTTAGCTGTTTAGGAATTTTTATGGAAACCGTTACTGCCTGCTCCATAAATTCACCAGAAAGTAATACTCTAAAGTAAGATAAAAAAGTAATCCAAACACACCAAAAACATTTTTCGCTGTCCTACTTGTGGCATCTTGCACACACCACCAACAACCCCCAAAACCAACAAAACCCAAAACAGGACGCCAAAAACAACCCGTTGATTGTTGTTGTGCATAGCAACTCCACGGCAACAACAACTAAACAAAAAAACCCCCCGCCACAACAGCGACCGCGCAGTTTCAGCATCAGCGAAACCTAAATTAATAATCAAAAACATTAAAAATTGTATAGCGTAGCTTTTCTACTTCAAACGTTTGCTAGAAAAACTTATATTGTTAAGGGTGTTTGTTTGTGTTCGCATCAAGGAGGTTTACCTGATTTGTCATCATTACCTACACAAGCTGGCGGCGTACCAGTTATTGTATTAAAAGAAGGAGCAAACCGTTCACGCGGAAAAGAAGCCCAACATAACAATATCACCGCAGCCAAAGTTGTCGCCGAAAGCATAAAAAGCGCACTTGGACCAAAAGGCATGGACAAAATGCTAGTCGACAATTTTGGAGACGTAACCGTCACAAGCGACGGACGCACCATTTTAGACGAAATGGATGTACAACATCCAGCAGCAAAAATGCTTGTAGAAGTCGCCAAAACCCAAGACAACGAAGCAGGCGACGGAACAACATCAGCCGTGATTATTGCAGGCGACCTTTTAGGACGCGCTGAAGAACTTATCGATAAAAACATTCACCCAACAGTAATAATTGACGGTTACAAGAAAGCAGCTGAAAAAGCTCTTGAAACACTCGAAAAAATCGCTATGCCCTTTGACACTTCAAAATCCAGAGATTTCCTAAAGAAAACCGCTGTAACGTCAATGGCAAGTAAACTCGTCGCTGACCACAAAGAATACCTTGCAGACATAGTTGTTAAAGCAATGCTTGAAGTTGCAGACAAACAACCAGATGGAACACTCAAAGCTGATGTTGACGATGTTAAAGTGGAAAAGAAAACCGGCGAATCCCTTGGTGAAACAAAACTAATCAACGGCATAGTAATCGACAAAGAAATCGTTCACTCCGGCATGCCAAAACGAGTTGAAAACGCGAAAATCGCGCTTATTGATGCTTCTCTAGAAAATGATAAGCCGGAATTTGACTCAAAAATTAATATTGAAAACCCCTCCCAGATAGCTGCCTTTTTACAACAAGAAGAAGACATGCTACATGGCATGGTTGACAAAATCGTTGCCACCGGAGCAAACGTTGCCATCTGCCAAAAAGGCATTGATGATATGGCACAACATTTCCTTGCCAAAAAAGGCATAACAGCGATTAGACGCGCCAAAAAGTCTGACATGGAAAAACTTGCACGAGCAATCGGCGCAAAAATTGTCTCAGACATTGATGATGTTTCTTCAAACGACTTAGGTTGCGCAGCGTTGGTCGAGGAACGCAGAATTGGCGATGATAAAATGACTTTCATCGAGGGCTGCAAGAATCCTAAAGCAGTCACGATTCTGATTCGTGGAGGAACCGAACGTTTAAACAATGAAGCAGAACGTTCAATCCATGATGCTTTATCGGTTATACGTGACCTAATTATAGACCCCAAAGTAGTCGCTGGCGGAGGCGCTCCAGAAATGGAGATGGCAAACAGCCTCAAAAAGTATGCCCAGTCACTTCCAGGCAGAGAGCAGCTTGCCATTTTGGTTTTCGCTGAAGCTTTGGAGTCGGTTCCAGTAACATTGTCAGAAAATGCTGGTTTAGACCCGATTGATATACTGTCCGAATTGCGGTCTAAACATGAAAAAGGTGAAACATGGGCAGGCATCGAAGTTAACAGCGGCAAAGTTCAAGACATGACCAAAGCAGGCGTCTACGAGCCAGTTGCAGTTAAACGTCAAATTATAAAGTCCGCGTACGAAGCAGCCTCTTTGATACTTAAAATAGATGATGTTATCGCTTCAGGTAAAAGCAAGATGCCTCCAATGCCCCCTGGAGGAGGAATGCCTGGCGGAATGGGTGGCATGGGCGGAATGGGCGGATATCCAGGTGCTGGAGAGTATTAAACTGTCAAACAATAAAGTAACTGTAGGACCACCAAAAGTAACCCGTTTTGAGAAAGCTAGAATTGTTGGTGCAAGAGCCTTGCAAATTAGCATGGGTGCGCCAATTCTTGTTGATGCTGACGAAACGGTGTCTAACCCGATTGACATTGCACTCAAAGAGATGGATGCGGCGATTTTGCCAATCACCATCAGACGTACGTTGCCTGACGGGACCTTCCAAGATATACCTCTTAGATGGCTATCTTAGATTCTATTTTTTTCTTATTTTTTTAGTTCTGTTTTGGTTTTGTTGCTTTTTTGTTGGTTTGGTTTTTTTTAGAAGTTGTTGCCGCAATGCTCCTTAGCACAACAACAACCAATAGGCGTAATTTGTGTTTGTTTTTTTGGTTTAGGTTTGGTGTTGCGTTGCAGGTTTTGTTTGCAAGTAGCCACAAGCAGAACAAAATACTGTTTGTTTATTGCCTAACTTAGAGACAACTTTGCTTGCTGGGTCTTTTTAAAGTAATGGTCCAACAAAATGTGGCTGTCATAACTAATGGTATAATGATAGAAGAATACTCTGGAACGCTAGGTGTAGGACTATCAAAGTTAGTAGAAGTTGGGGTATTTGTCGCTGCAGGTGTTGTAGGCGCTGGATAAGGCAAAACTGTTGATGAATAAGAAAGATAGTCTTCAATATTTACTGGGGTGGGTAATGGGTAATTGTCTTGATTAAACTGGTTTAGAATATATGGTTCATTTTTTGGTCCTGTATAGTTACTCCAGTAATTGCCTTGGTTTTTGTCATCCCAAAAATTGATTGACTGACGAATGCGTATTTCATCATAATAAGAGGAACCTTCGGAGGTGTCTTTTGAATTATGAATAAAATTGTTATGATGCAGCACATTAGCATAACTGCTAACAAAATATGTGGCCTCCAAATTGTAAGCAATATAATTCCCAACTACAAAGTTGTTGCTTGTAAAATAATAAAATAAGCCTAAAGATGATGAAGTGATTTTATTTGCTGATACAATTGTGTTGTAAACTCTTCTATCTGAAAAGCGTATGCCAACTTCGCTTGAGCTAATGTCATTCTTTTTTATAAAGTTGTCAGTTGATACTTCTGTAATATCAATGCCATAATAATTATGCCAAATAATATTATCCCCAATATTGCTGTTGCATGATGAGTGAATCCAAATTGCTGTTCCACTGTTTATGATTTTGTTGCCTGTTATGTTGCAGTTTTGAGCATTCTCTAATTGAATGCCCACAATTTCTTTGATGCTAGGAATTGCAGTAACTATGGGTTTTGGAGTATTGCCAGCAATTAAAGTTAAACCTGAAATGGTGACTTGACTATGATTAACCAATAAAATAAAAGGGCTTGATTGACCTTTGATAATGGTTGTTTCTTTATTTTCGCCTACTACTTTTACTGATTTGTTAATTGCTATGTTGCTTTCTTGATAAGTGCCCTCTTTGACGAGGATTGTATCTCCATCATTCGCATTACCTATTGCTTCCTTAATAGTGGCATAGTCATCTGGAACTATACTGGTTTTAACTTCAGCCTTTAATGGTCGAGATATCGATATTATGGTAACACTTAGAAGAAAAATAATAACCATCAGGGATAGTGCTTTCTTCATCTAACACCATCTATCAATTAAAAAGTGAAAGGTTTTGAGCCTTTCTATTTTCTGCTAAAAATAAGGGAAGATGTCTTCTTGAAGTAATCTGCTAATAGTAAAGTAAAAAGAATATCAAGAAGCAACACGATTCACAGAGACTTCCAAGTAATTGATGTTAACTACTACAGTATAGCTTTAAAGAGTGCAGAAATACGAAGCAAACATTCGATGCCGATGGCTGACAGCATAATGGCTGCAACAGCACAAACACAAGGATGCCCCTTTCTTCCGATGGTGTGCACTTCAAACTTGAAAAAAACCTCAAACTCTGTTTCTTCTCATATGGGTATTGCTTCTTGAATGATTTGTTCTCTTATCAAGGGCTTTATAGAATCCTTTGTAACCAAGTCAACTGTTATACCTATTTTATTAGATAAGAATTCCTTAACATCAAGCAAATTCCACAAACTATATTGTTGAGAGAACGAAATCAGCAAGTCCAAGTCACTTTCCTTTGATTGTCCCCCGCGAGCGTAAGAACCGAAAATCTCAATGGTCTGCACGTGGTATTTCTTTTCAAGTATCGGCATCAAGAGTGATAGCTTTAGCTTCAATTGAGTTATTGAATTCAGACCAACTACAGCATAAAGGTATCTGTTGGAGACAATTATTTAAAACTGCCTTAACCGCAAATTTCAAGATACATCTTTTTTCTGTTGGGCTTTTGTTAGTGTTTGTTGGATTTGTGTCCAGTGTGCTCCCTGCCAGTACACGTGAGCGCAACTGGGGCACTTCCAGAACTTATTGTAATACAAAAAAGTGTTCGCTTCCACGTTACCGCGGATTTGCTCTTTTGTGGCGGCTTGTAGTTTGGCGTTGCATCGGGGGCAATGTGACTGGTCCATGTCTATTTCAAGCTGCAAACCAAACCTTTCCGCTAGTTCCGCAAGCCTCTCCGCCTCAGATTTGCCCTGTAAATAAAACGCTTCAAGCCCCCGACTCAAAGCACGCTGAAACAACTCAAAATCTTTAGTCAACAAAACCCTGCCCTCACCCTTTGCCTTCTCAAGCAGTTGGTTGTCGGAGAGTTTTACGTTGTATTCTACGTCTTGTCCAAGCATTCTTAGCCAACGCGACAGTTTACCAAGCATCGCATCAGCTAGAAACTTCACGGTTTCCTCCTCGGATGACTCTTCCGCTGCCCGGTTTCTCAACGATTTCGCCTTCATCCATGACTAACACGCCGTTAACGAAGGTTTTTACTGGTTTGCCAACTACCTCCCAGAGATTGTAGGGTGAAAACTTGGCTTTAGACTTAAACTTTGACGCATCAATTTTCCAACGCAGATTGTAATCTATGATTGTTAGGTCTGCGTCTTTACCCTGCTCAAGACGGCCTTTGCCTGTTAAACCGAAAATTTCTGCGGGTTTTTCCGCAAGTAACTCGACAAGCCGCTTAAAGGACAACTGGTCTTTTTTTACCATTGTTAGCATCAGGGGCAGGGTGGTTTCCAGTCCGGGCACGCCGACTTTTACTTCCCAGACGCTGCTTGCCGATTTTTCCTCAAACGTGTGAGGGGCATGGTCAGACCCGACCGCGTCAACGTCGCCTTGCATTACGCCTTTTTTGAGTGCTTCTTGATGGATTGGGTCTCGTAGAGGCGGCGCCATAATTGCCATCATGCCGTAACGTGGTATATCCATAGATGATAGCATCAGGTGGTTTGGGGTTACTTCGCAGGTAACTTTTCTGCCAGCCTTTTTTGCTTCCTTGATTGTCTCTAAACCATGCTTGCTTGTAACATGACAGAAATTCAAGTGCACATTTGAGTCTTCACTTACTTTAAGCAAACGTTTCATAGCGTCAACTTCCGCTTGCTCTGTGTGTGCTAAAAGAAAATCTTGAGCGTCAACACGTTTGGCCTGCTTTAGCCTTTGTTCCAAAACAAAAATCTGGTTCTTATCCTCAGCATGAACCGCAACCACTGCTCCTGACTCGCCGGCAGCTTTCAAACCCTCCATTAAGGCTTGATCGTCGTCAATGTTTAACCCGCCAACTTGGTTGCCCATAAACAGTTTAAACCCGATAGCGCCAAATGCGGTGATTCGAGGTAGCTCCGCCAAATTCTTAGGGAACTCTGAGTATAACCCCACGTTAACAAGGGTTCGTCTTTTTGCGATTTCTAAACGGTTTTTCAGGTTTTCCACGCTGTTAGTTACCGGCTGATTGTTAGGCATATCCAGCACAGTGGTAAAACCGCCCGCCGCCGCTGCAGATGTGCCTGAAATAAAGTCTTCCTTGTAAACTCTCTCCTCGTCTCGAAGGTGCACATGCTCGTCAATTAAACCGGGTAAAACCAATTTGCCATGTAAGTCAAATTTTTGGTCGGCGTTAGGCATTTGAGGTTGCCTGCCGATTTTGTAGATTTTGCCTTGTTCAACTGCGATGCTGCATTCGAGGATTTCGCCTTTAAGGTAAGCTTTTGTGTTTGTGAGGACAGAATCAACAATCAAATTGGTTCACGATGATGAATTAGCGGGTGGTTTGGTTAATTAAAGTTTATTTATAGTTCACTGATGATATTTCTGTTAGATACGCGTTTTTGAAGTGTTTATGTTTTGCCTAGAAGCATTTTGCTTAGTAACGGCAGTCTTGCTGTAGCCCTTGACGATGATGTGTGCAAAGAGATGTTTATTTTCCTTATGTTGGTCTTTAGAACCAAGCGGTTGGGCACCGGTAAAGTGTACTGTTTAAGTGGACGCTGTTCACATGCTGGTGCACCTTTAGCTGAGGGCACACTTGACGGAAAAATTTTGACTTGTCCTTGGCATTATTCACAATTCAACATTACAAACGGGCAAGTAGTAAGGGGTCCAGCGTATAAACCGCTTAAAGCTTACGTGGTTGAGGAAAAAGAAAACAGCATCTACATTGACCTGTAAATTGAGAATGAAAAAAGATTTTTACTTTTCTTGTTCAAGCTCAATACGGCATTCGTCGCAAATGTTTTGACCGTTGCGTTCCTTGAGGTTTTCTGAGTAAGCTTCACAGCGGTCACAATAGCCTGACTGTGGCGCCTCCTCGAGTTCTTCTGCCAGTGTGGAACCTTCAATGCGTGTGTGTTCCTGCATTATTTCGAGAAGCTCCGGCATGACGCCGAGTAAGTCTTTGTCTGAAACTATACCGACCAAGTTGCCCTTGTAGAAGACGCCTAAACGTCTAATGTCAAGTCGGTTCATTCTTCTTGCAGCGTCGGTGATGGTGGCGTCTGGTTCTATGGTGACGAGTGGAGTGGTCATGATTTCTTTGGCTTTAATTTCGTCTGGTTTATGGTTTTTTGCAATTACCCTGATTACAAGGTCACGTTCAGTGATGATTCCAATGGATTTTCCTTCTTTGTTGGTTACGATTACTGCTCCTAATCCTTCAGTGTCCATTGATTTGGCAATGTTGTT
Organism: Bathyarchaeia archaeon; assembly: GCA_042296865.1. GTDB lineage: Archaea > Thermoproteota > Bathyarchaeia > Bathyarchaeales > Bathycorpusculaceae > Bathycorpusculum. The sequence continues at coordinate 2,288,594 of CP170178.1, forward strand.
TGTGGTTTGGTTTTCGTCAGCGGTTACCACTGGACTGCTCATTACGTCTTTGACCAGCATTTTTGTTCTTAATCCAAATTCTGACATTGCATATTCCACTCTATAACTAAGATAACTTGGTTTTCCATGTTCAAAGATAGGAAAGCGCAATTTAAGAGTTACCTACACGATAACCGCAAAAATTGCCCAAGGATTCTGCAAGTTTATATCATGCCCCAATTCTCTTAGGAATTATTGAAGATGACTTTGATGCTAAGAACAAACCGTGATAAACTCATCAAAATCTCAGTAATGGGCGAAATAGCAAGCCCAACAACAAAAAACGTTTACAACATTTCAGCCACTGGAACCCCCACCATACTGCCGGGCGTAGGCGGAATAACCTACAACCTGCGAGTCGGTGACCCTGCATGCGGCTGGGAAGCAGACCACGTTGAACCCTGCGTCAGCGTCGACAACAAAGAAAACGATGCACGTTCAGGCACTGCGGCAAACACCGCCTTTAACGTTCTCTCATGTATTGGAAACCAAGCAGTTGTAGCCAGCGAAGACGCCAAAGGTCAAGTAGGCACAGTAACTGGCAAACATGGCGGCATAGAACATGTGCTAATCGATTTTAAGCCTGAAATTCTTGATAAACTGTTAATCGGCGACCAAATTCTCATAAAAGCTTACGGTACAGGTTTAAAACTGCTTGATTTTCCAGAAATAAAACTGGCAAACATGGACCCATGCCTGCTTGATGCCCTTAATCCGCAGGTTAATAGTGAAAAACTTGAGGTGCCCGTTACGCATCTTATTCCAGCGGCAGTTATGGGTTCAGGACTTGGGGCGAATCAGGTTAACAGCGGCGACTATGACATTCAACTGTTTGATGACTTGGTGGTTGAACAGTTTGGACTAAAAGATTTACGGCTTGGCGACCTTGTTGCCATATTGGATGCTGATCATTCTTTTGGCAGAATTTATCGTCAGGGTGCAGTTTCAATTGGCGTGGTGGTTCACACGAACTGTGTAACTGCAGGTCACGGTCCAGGGGTAACGTCGTTGATGACTTCTTCAAGCGGTAAAATTATTCCTCAGATAAATCCGAAAGCAAACCTTGCTTCTCTGTTAAAATTACGGGCAGATATATAAGATAGTTAATTCAATATTTGGAACAAAAGAATAAAGAGGTCAAAAATAATGCCAGTTAAACGAAAAAGCCGAGGAAGAGCAAAAGGTAGCAAAGGATCCAGCAGTCTTGTTCAATGCGTAAACTGTGGGGCAATGGTGCCGCGTGACAAAGCAAAACGGTCAACTCGCCGCGTGTCTTTCGTGGAGCCACAGTTAGCTAAGGAACTTAGGCAAAAAGGCACATTCTTAGCCTCTTGGGTTGATACTAAGTATTACTGTATTTCATGTGCAGTTCACCGTGGCATCGTTAAAGTACGTGCTGAAAACGAACGCCACTCAAAAGGTTACAGAAGAAGAAGCTACTAAGCTTCTTAATGCTTTTTTCTTAAACATTTCTTTTTACTTTTTTAACGCTTTATACACGTGATACGCTCTTTGCAGCACTGTAAAGTTCGAGAGCACCGCTAAAACGATTACACCATAGTTTAAGGCGGGCAGATAAAACACTGCGGCAACAGTAAAAACTGCTAAGATAAGCATGCGTTCTGCGCGTTCTGCAAAACCGACTGACTCCATTTTCACGCCTATGCCTTCTGCTCTTGCACGTGTGTAACTGACAAGCACTGAACCCGCCAAAGCTGCAAGCCCCCATATTGGGTCGCATAAGCCGCTGATGATTATTCCAGCGTAAACTGCCGCGTCAGCGTACCTGTCAAGTACAGAATCAAAAAAGGCGCCAAAAGTTGAAGCCTGATTAAACGTGCGGGCGACTATGCCGTCCATGGTGTCGCTGAATCCTGAAGCCAGCATGAACGCCACCGCTAAAACCAACAGCAGAACCGGCTGCATGGGGACGATGGCGTATGCAACCGCTGAAGCCAAGGACAAGATGAAGCCGATGATGCTGATTTTGTTTGGGGTTAACCCTAGTTTGTGTGCAATTTTTGCTTCGGTGCCGAGCATTTCTTGGATTTGTTTTTTAAGTTTGGTAAGCAATTTTTGGGTCTCTCAGGTTTTGACGGTGTTTATTGCCAATTACTGGTTGGTTATAATAAAGGCTTTTCCAGAAAGGTACTTTAAACGCTTTTTAGGCTTTGAAATTTTTTTTATGTTCGGTTTTTTTCGTTGGACTTATAAGGAAGTTAACGGATTAATAGGATGGTGACGTTCTGCACCGCACCAGAGCGCAAAGCAGCAACGTTACACAAAGCAACATGTAAGGAGTAAAACCTAAAATGACTGAAAACGCAGATGTAATCTTCGTCGGAAACAAACCACCAATGAGCTATGTTTTAGCAATCATAACAAGTCTCTCCTCAGGCAACCTAAAAGAAATCACTTTGAAAGCAAGAGGCCAAGCAATTACCACAGCAGTTGACGTAGCTGAAATTGCAAGGAACCGTTTTGTTAAAGACCTCAAAGTGAGCAAAATTGCAATTGGCACCGCCGAGATGCCGCCACGTGAGGGTGAGAGCAAGTCCCGCATGGTTTCCACGATGGAGATAACCTTAAGCAAAAAAGCATAAGGCGCACAATCGTAAAAACCATCAAATAAATAATCAAAACCTTTCTTTTATTTTTGTTAAACTCTACCTTTTTAACGTACTTCCGTTTTACCATTTTATCCCATTCACCAACCTATTAGGATACAAATATCATATCTATGCAGTAACCTATAGGGGGTAGGTAGAACCAGAGAGTCTATGCCTCTACTTACTATTGGTGAAAAGTCTTCAGAAAGCATGTTAGAAACGTTTTTTCTAAGTGGGGTAGGTGCTATTGACTGAAAAACAGCACATTAGCATATTGAATTATTCCATGCCTAAAGATGACATGAACATCCTTTCGTTTAACGTACCGTCTTTGCCAGTAACCCACACTTCATTAACGAACTTGACGGTTTTATTGGCTTTCTTGCCATCGGTTGAAGGAAAAACTGCGATTATGTAACTGTCAGACGGCAAACAAGCTCGCAACCGCTCAACCCTAAAACGAAGCCGCCCCAAACTGATTGCTGAAGCACATTCAACCCCAAACATCTTGCCCTCCTCATTTTGCGCTAAAACCTTAACAAAAAACCTTTTACCCTCATGAGATAGGGGCACGTTTAATTTTATGTCTATAAAGCCGCGGTCACACCAAAGCTTCAACATCGCCGCCATCTTCAAGCCTTCAATCACAGGGAAACCTGTTCGGCTGTTTTTGTGTTCTTTGATGAGTTCTTTAGGCAACTTATCAGCGAGGTTATTATTGGGTGGCATCTGTTATGCCTCCTTTGGGCATGTGTTAAGTTGCTGAGCTTTTTCGTTAACTAGAATTATGATGAGTTCAGCATTGTCTTGGGTGCCGTAGTGTTTTTTTAAAGACTTAATTTTGTTAAGGGAAGCTTCTTGGAGCTTGACTGTGAATTTGACTTTTCCTTTTTTAGCCATATAATCGCTTTTTTATTACAATTCATCACTTTTTTATATGTTTTTATTACTAATTTAAACTTAATGTCACAAACAGGAACAACTCCAAACAAGCAATGGCAAAACTTAAATGTAAACATACACAAAAATGCACATGGTGTAACAAAACTGACCAACGAAGAAGCCCCACAAGTCAGAGTGGTTTTCCAAGGAGAACTAAAGAAAAGATTCGACGCCATCAAAAGACATTATTGCATAGAAGGCAACGCTGAAATGATCCGATTACTCGTTGCCCTAAAATATGAGGACTTAAAGAAAGAAGGGAAAATCTAAACTGAATGCAGACGCTATTGGTTCAAGAGATTTAAGAATAGTTCAAACAGAAAACCCTGAAAAAGAAATTTGGTCTATGTTGAGTTATTTCGAAAGTGAATATAATGCGAAAAACTTTCTCTCTGAAAAACTGCAAAAAGAGCGAACATCAGAAGAGATCTTGGAATTAGCAAAAAATCTTTCAGTTGACATGCAAGCCGCAAAAGAGTACTTCAAAGCGGCAGAAGGAGTGAGTCTTCTAACAAAACCTCTACTAATTTATTATGGCATGGTCAACTTGGCAAAAGTACTGCATATAACATGCAAAGGAGAGGCGCCAGAAGGTAAAAAACACGGTCTTGAGAGCGTAAAACCTTGGAATGGCGTATTGTCTGAACTTTCAGTTAAAGTTAAACAGTACGGAATATTCTCCGAATTTTATCATTGCTATAGTAGTGGGGAGATTCATGGTCATAGTTTTTCGATAAAGCAATTGATATCTCAAGTTCCTGAGGTAAAGGTTGCTTATGAGACCGTTTATAAGGAAAAAGCATTGTCACTTAAAGTAGTTAGAGTTAAGTATGGAGTAAGCTTAGTAGACAGCGATTTAGATAAGTTTACGGACATAGAAAAGCTACTTGCGAATACACCCAAAATCAAGAATGCTGGCGACATACAAATCTTTGAGAAAAGTGCTTTTTTGTTCTCAACTATGTGGGATGATAATGAACACCCGTTTTTACGAGCGCTTTCAGGTGAGGAAAACTTAATTCTTCCATTTGTAGGCGCAGATGGAACCTTTAAAGTCTTACCTGAATTATCAACTCATTTTTTGATAATGTTCCTCCTTGGTATGACTGCAAGATACCATCCAAAGGTATGGTCCGAATCGATAAAAGGAAAAAAGTCAGGCGATATTTATGTCCTACAAAAATTCCTCGAGGTTACCGCTAGGAAGTTCCCGAATTTAATTCTAAATGAGCTAAGAAATCGTGAATTCTTTTTCAGCACACCTAATATCGATAATGAAAACAAAGAGTTAACAGATGCGCAGTTAGAACAAGCATACGATTATATTAATTCTAAAATGGCTCAAGACCTACTTAGCTCAGGTTTGTAATAAATCGGTATTGGTAAGGTTCTTTTTGAAAAGCTTTCTGCTAATTTCCTTTAGAGGTGGCCAGGTCTTTTTGGTTGGGAAGTTGCTTATTAGTAGTTTGAAATCAAAGTTTATTACTCTACTTGATGCAATAGCATTTATAATACAGCATTTTAGGCGCAAAATTGTTGATAGGGTACGATTTACTGTTGTTTTGGCAATTAAATGTGACAAGCATCTTAAACTATTTTGAATTGGTCATTGCTAGTACCCGTAGTCATTTCGCTATTTAGTGCATTTCAATGCTTTCTCAAGTAGTTCAAAGAACATATTTGGTTCCTAATATTCAATCTATGCTGAAAACCTATAGGGGGTAGGTGGCTATTGCTTGAAAAACACGCCATTAGCATGTTGAAAAACAACCCTAAAACCCCCGCAGTCCAATTTCTAAGAGGGTATCCCGTATTGGCGCAAAAACCAGCCATTGTATGTTGAAAACTTTTGCCGAGGCTTTGTGTGTGCAGAGTTGAATCGTAAGGTTAAAAAGTTTAAAGGGTCTGTAATGAGAATTAACTATCGTGAGCACTTATGTTAGATATCAAGCTTATCCGTGAAAGCCCCGACCTTGTCAGAGCCAACCTGGAGAAAAGAAACAATCCAGAAAACCTGCAGATGCTCGACGAACTTATCGCTCTTGACAAGCAGTGGCGGCTAAACCTTACCGGTCTTAACGATTTACGGCACGACCGCAAACTGGCCACAATGGAAGTTGCCAAACTAAAAAAAACCGGCCAAGACGCTTCGGCTCAAGTTGAAAAAGCCAAAACCATAGACGCCCAAATAACATCTATGGAAAAGCAGGTGTGCGCAGAAGAAGAGAAAGAACGTGACCTGCTAATGCGTCTGCCTAACATGCTTGACCCAACCGTTCCACTGGGAAAAGATGACCATGACAACGTTCAAGTAAAAACTTGGGGAACTGTTCCACAATTTAGTTTTCCAATCAAAAACCACCTCGACTTAGCAAATGAGTTGAACCTCATTGACATGGAACGCGCCGGCAAAACCAGCGGCAGCCGCTTCTTTTTCCTCAAAAACCAGTTGGCGCTTCTGGATTTGGCGTTGATGAATTTTGCCATGCAAGAACTTTCAAAGAAAGGCTACGTCGCTGTTGAACCGCCGTACATGATTAACAGGGCAGCTTACGAAGGTGTAACTTCTCTTGGAGATTTTGTTGATGTTCTCTACAAGATTGAAGGCGAAGACCTTTACATGATAGCTACCAGCGAGCACCCGATGGCCGCAATGTACATGGGTGAAGTCATTAAAGAGCAGGATATGCCGCTTAAACTTGCAGGCTTAAGCACGTGTTTCCGAAAAGAAGCAGGCGCACACGGCAAAGACACAAGAGGCATTTTCCGCACTCACCAGTTTAACAAGATTGAACAATTCATTTTCTGCAAACCCGAAGACTCCGCACGGCTGCATGAGGAACTTTTGGCAAACGCTGAAGACTTGCTGCAAAAGCTCGAGTTGCCTTACCGCGTGGTTAACGTGTGCACTGGCGATATTGGTACTGTTGCAGCTAAAAAATATGATATTGAAGCTTGGATGCCTGCGCAGAATGGTTACCGTGAAGTAGTTAGCTGTAGTAACTGCACCGATTACCAAGCAAGGCGTCTTGGCATCAGGTACCGCGAGAAAGAGGGTGCGCCGCCTAAGGGTTTCTTGCATACGCTTAACTCTACCGCGATTGCAACGGGAAGAACCATTGTTGCTTTGCTGGAGAATAACCAGAATGAGGATGGCTCAATAAATGTGCCAAAAGCGCTTAGGAAGTATATGGGTGACGTCGAGAAAATAGACAAAAAACGCTAAAACCTTTTATATTGCTTTGAGAATGTTGAGGCAGTTTGGAGGATTACTTTGTCATCAAAGACTTCAAAAGCAAAACACATACGCGATAAATGGCGAGGCAAATCATGGTACAACGTAGTAGCGCCATCATTCTTCGGCAACGTTGATTTAGGTGCAGTACCAGCAGAAACAACAGACCAACTAATGGGCAGAGTTGTTGAAGCAACACTGTATGATATTACAGGTGACTTTTCTCATCATTATTTGAAAATGTTCTTCCAAATAAGCGCAATGGACGGTAAAACCGCCAGAACCCTGTTTAAAGGTCATGAATATTCACGTGATTACTTGCGCAGTCTAGTTAGACGAAGAACAACCAAAGTTGACGGCTTATTTAATTTAGTAACCAAAGACGGCTTTAAACTAAGAATTGCCGTTTCAGCCCTGACACTTTCACGCATAAAAACTTCACAAGAACAAATCATCCGCAACATCATGATAGATATAATCAAAGAAAAATCTGCCGCACTCACCATGGACCAGTTCGTTCAAGAAATGGTTCTTGGAAAAATCGCTTCAGACATCTACAACGAATCAAAACAAGTCGCACCATTACGTCATGTGGGCATACGCAAATCAAAACTTGTCGGTGCACCAGCAAACGCTGCTGAAATAGCCTTAGCCGCTGGCACAGCAACTGTTGAAACAGTTGAAGAAGCTGAACCAGAGGAAGAAGAAATTGCTGAAGCAGCAGACGTAGCCGCTGAACAAGTCGCCGATGAAGAAGAAACCGAAGAAGAATAAACTCTTCTTATTTTAGTTTTATTATTTTTTGTTTTCCAAAACAGTCTTAAAAGACACTACGCTAAACTTTATGCTGTTTAGAAGGATGCAGTAAATGGGTAACCGTGCAGGCGTACATGAAAAAGGCTCAATAAACGTTAACGACATAATTGAAGACATCAAAAACCAAAAAAACTTTGATAAAGCCGGCGCTATAGGCTTGTTTATTGGTGTAGTTAGGGGTGAAACTTTAGAAGGCACCGAAAAAGTGGAAAAGCTTACTTTGGAAGCGTATGAAGAAAAAGCCGACGAGGTTTTAGGTAAAATCTGTGACGATTTAACCCAGAAACCGGGGATTGTTGAGGTACAGATTCACCATTTAACCGGCGAATTCAAGGTTGGAGATGACCTAGTGTATGTTGCCGTTGCAGGTTCTCATCGCCAGCAAGTGTTTCCGGTGTTGCGTGAAGCTGTTGAACGTTATAAAAGTGAAGCGCCAATATTTAAAAAAGAACACGTTATAGGCGAAAAAGGCAAATCTGAGTATTGGGTTTCAGAAAAGCATCACCATTAAACCGTTAAACGTGAACAGGGTATGATTACAGCTTTAGCAGGCGGAGTTGGAGCAGCACGATTCTTAACAGGCTTAAGTCAACTGGTTAAACAAGAAGACTTAACAGTTATCGTAAACACCGGTGACGACATTGACCTTTTTGGGTTACACATTTCACCTGACGTAGACATTGTAACTTACACGCTTGCAGGCATCATAAACGAAGAAAAAGGCTGGGGCATAAAAGGCGACACGTTTGAATGCTTAACCATGCTAAAACGGTTCGGTGAAGTGGACTGGTTTAACCTTGGCGACAGAGACTTCGCCACAAGCATACTGCGTACAAAAATGCTCAAGAACGGCGCCACCCTCTCGCAAATAGCTGCCAAAGTAAGCCGTGACCTAGGACTTAAACTTAAAATCTTGCCAATGACCGATGACAAGTTTGCTACACACGTGCGGACACCTGAGGGGTCAATTCATTTTGAAGAGTACATGGTAAAACGGGCAGCGCTGGATAAAGTGTTGGGTGTCGAGTTTGTCGGTGCAGAAACAGCTAAGCCTGCTGCAGGCGTTGTTGAATCGATTATGGCTTCGGAGCGCGTTATTATTTGTCCTAGTAACCCGATTGTAAGCATCGGCACGATTCTTTCTATTCCAGGCGTAAGGGAGGCTTTAAGGAAAACTAGCGCCAAGAAGGTTGCTGTTAGCCCAATTATTGCTGGTGCACCGATTAAGGGTCCAGCTGATAAACTGCTTAATGGTCTAGGGGTTGAGGTTTCAGCTTTTGGGGTTGCCAAGCTTTATGCTGATTTTCTGGACTGCTTTGTGATTGACTCCGCAGATGCTTCTGAGAGAAGCCGTATTGAAGAGTTAGGGGTTAAAGTTGCGGTTACTAACACTTTAATGAATGATTTGCCGTCTAAAGTGGCGTTAGCTAAAGTAGTGCTCAGCCTGTAAGCTTGCTGGCTGTATGCAGATTAAGATAAGGGTTATATTATAACACACGAATACTGTTCCTAATGCGTGTGGGATGTGTCTGCCGTGGAAAAAAGAAGTTATGATTGGTTTGAGCAAAGAAGAAGAACAAGAGGCTTAGAACTTGCACATGAGCAAATCACTAAAGCTTTTGATACAGTAACTTGGCTGCATAAAGCAACTAAAAGTTACTCAGAAAATAACTTTAATGACGCTAAAAAGTACATTGAAAACTTGTATTTAGCCGAGGAAGAAGTAGACAAACTGCGCACCGACACCTTCCTTGAACTGTCAAAAGGCGCCGCTTTGGTTTCAGACTACCGTGAAGACCTCTTACACCTTGTAAAACGTCTTGACACATTGGCTGACCACACTAAAGACGCTGCCAGATGCCTTGAAATGCTTGCGGAAGCAGAGTTGCCCTCTGAGCTTTGCCAAAAAACCGTTTACATGACCGGCAAACTTGTTGAAACTGCACAAAAGCTTCGAAGCAGCATAGAAAAAATCTCTTCAAACCCAAATGAAGCCGTTAAAGAAGCTAAACAAGTCGGCGAAATCGAGCATGATATTGACACTGAATACCTGCGAACCAAAGGCTTATTCGTAAAGTATGGCGCCAACATGAACTGTGGCGCAATGGTCATCTTTGATGATCTTATCGAATTTATTGAGCAAGCCGCCGACATGTGTGCAGACACCGCTGACTACATTTTGGTGCTTTCAAGCAGAGAATAATCTGCATTTTCTTTTTCTTGTTTGTTTTGTTGATGCTTTTGTATACAAATTGTTTTTCTACTGTTTTTTAACATACTTTTGAGTTAATTTTTAGCCATTAGCACCTACCCCCCTTAGAAAAAACGTTTCAAACATGCTTTCTGAAGACTTTTAACCGATAGTGAGTAGAGGCTAGACTCTTTGGTTCTACCTACCCCCTATAGGTTACTGCATAGAACTGCTATTTGCATCCTAATAGGCTGGTTTACTTTTTAAAGCGACAGGGCAATAAGCACCACTGAAGTGGTTTGGCGATTTTTTGGTTGCTTTTAGCGTTTGTTCAGCTGTTTTTGCTTTTGGCTTTTTCTTCAAACAGTTTTATATATTTTCACCTATAGTGATATTTCCACTTCTGAATTGAGGCGGCGTGGTTTGTTTGGAAGGGTAAACGGGGAGTCAGGCAAAGTTGATTATCCAGTTGACCTTGTTCGCACTATAGCCATCGTTTTAGTCATAATGCTTCACGCATCCAACGAAGTCCTACAACTGCAATGTGTTCCAGACTCTTACTAGTGGACAGCAGTCATCTACAAAACAATCTCGCTATCCTGTGTTCCCCTATTTGTCATGTTAAGTGGTTCACTGCTTCTTCAACCCTGCAAACTAGACGAACCCATACGTGTTTTTCTAAAGAAACGGTTAAGCCGCATTGGTTTAGCCTTTGCCTTCTGGACCGTTGTTTATTTGGTATGGGGCTTTTTCGTTAGCCAGCAGCCTGTAACTTGGGAAAATATCGGTGGAGCAACACTTTTCGGGGTCTTTAGCGGTTCATATTTCCATTTCTGGTTCTTGTATCTCATAATTGGTCTGTATTTGGTGACGCCGATTCTGAGGGCAATAATACGTAATGGTCAATGGAACGTTCTACGCTATTTGATACTGCTATGGTTTTTGGCAGTAGCGATTGTGCCAATCATACAGTTAGCCGGCATCTACACGCTTTACAATCTTGTGTTTCTAATAATCGGTTGGATAGGCTACTTTGCTTTAGGCGCTTACCTGCTACAAGTACATGTACGCCGCATTTTTCTTTACGGGCTTGTAGCGTTGAGTTTTGTTTGGACAATATTTGGCGTTTGGCTGATGAATTACCCGTTAGCCTTCATGGGTAAAAACAGCTTCTTTTTCGATTACCTAACCGCAAACGTAATTTTAGGTTCAATTGCCCTCTTCATGCTTTTGATAAAGATTCGTCCCCCTGATTGGCCAGGAAAAACACGCCCAACCCTAAGTAAGGTCATAAAAGCCATAGGTCAAAACACCCTGCCAATCTTTCTGTTGCACGTTATTATTTTGGAGTCTTTGCAGAGGGGCTTTTTCGGTTTCACTTTAAGCGCTGTAACTCTAAATCCTGTAGTAGAGATTCCGTTAGTTACGGTTGTTACGCTTTTCATATCGGTAGGTTTAATTTTGCTTATGCGTAAAGTGCCAGTTTTAAGAAAACTAATCGGCTAATTTTACTGGTTTTTGATGGCTTCATAAATCGTGTTTGCAATGTATTGTGCGCCTTCACTGTTTAGATGAACCCCATCAAGATAGTATTCAGGGTGATTAAGCAGGGGCGTGTAAAGGTCAATTATCGGCAGGTTCAATTCTTGAGCGACCTGTTCAATTTTGGGAATTATTCCGTTAGCGAGATCTGTGCTGCTAATGTTTAAGTCGTTTTCAAAGACGGGAGGCGGTTTTACTAAATAGATTTGTGCTTTGCTGCTGTCCTTTGAGGTTTGGATGCCTTCAATGATTTGTTTATAATTGCTGACAAAACTTTCTATTAATTCGTAGGTGTCTGTGCGTGCATCGTTTGTTCCAAGCATCAAAACGACTGTTGTGGGTTGAAACTCTACTGCATCAGGATACTTTTCAGTAAAATAGTAAGGGTTAACAGACCCAAAACTTACCGTGGCTCCTCTAACGCCAAAGTTGCCTACAACCGAGTCATTTCCCAGAAGTGCCTGTAAATCTTCAGGGTAACCAGAAACCTCTGTGATGCTGTCACCCATACAGGCGACACGTGCAAGCTTACCGTTTTGATTGTTTGGACTGGTTCCTATAGAGTCTATTGAATACACCAACGTTACTAAAGCCAGAAACACAGCTAAAACAATTATGGCTTTTTTGTTTTTCAGCTTCCACCCCTCAATTTGGTTCACTGGGCAGTCCTGTTTATTCTATCAGACAAGAAGAAGTATAGAAATTTTTTGCCAAAAGCAGATTTTAAGTCTTCAAAACTTTTTCACCAAAAACCGTCTATTCAGAAAAAACTAGTTTCCTTTTATGTGCCCTTAAACCTTCAACTACAAACACTGTCAATGCCAATCCAGTTATCGCTATAAGCAATGCAAAGAAAACCTTGAACTCAAAAGTTTCAACTGAAAAGTGAAGCGCCAAAACCACCAACTCCACAACTAGGATTGCCGCAAAAACTGTCGAGTAAAGCAGCATCTTTGGTAAAAGACGCTTGCCAATCCATAGGTATCCTGGAAGATGCACCTGTTGCTTAACGGTGTATTCGCCGTGTTGGTCTTTCTGCAGCAAATTCATTATCTCGAGTTTTTCAAGGTGCCGATAGGCGACGCTGGGGCTGCTAAGGTTTAAGCCTCGTGTAACTTCACGTGTACCAACGGGGCTTTTCTTTTTCACCACGTACAAGTACACCTTGAGGGTGATTCCTTCAAGCTCTTCCTTGCCTGTCCTTGCCAAAGCAGTGCCTCACATAAGTACAAACAGTTAGGCGGTAATTGTGTATATGTCTATCTCAACATAAACTTGGATGCTTTGCTTACTAACTTTTAGCTAAAACGGTTTCTGCATAGAAGCCGCAGGCAATACACGTAAAATCTTTTTGTTGTTTTAAACTATAATCATTTTATTTTTAGCCCAAGTGGTTCAAGTTTTCTAAAATGATTATCTTTTGTCTCTAGAACCAAATTATGAGCTATTGCTGTTGCTGCAATAATTAGGTCAGCATCTGGCAATAAGTTGCCTTCCGCTTTTAATTTTCTGTAAATCTTGCAATAAGCCTCAATTATTGTGTTGTCTAGATTTAGAACAATGAAGCTTTCTTCTAGCAAACGTTTTGCTGCTGTACGCTTTTTGTCATCTATTCCTCTTAATATTTCGAACAGTGTTACCTGAGAAATGATTCCTGAAGTGTCAATTCCTGCGATAATTTCAATTACAACACTTGTATCTAAAAGGTTCATCTGAATTTGAAGCTCTCCCTGAACTCCTTGCTTGATTTGCGTATATTCTCCAAATCTTCTTCGCTGAGAAGTTCTCTTAGCTCTTCAAGAGCCTTTTTCCTTTTTAGGTTTTGACTTTCAATAAACATTTCTGCGAGAAAATCGCCCCATTCTTTTTCTCCCTTTGCTTTCTCTAATTCCTCCTTGATTTCAACGGGAACAGATATTGTGGCATATTTACTCATAGTCATCACAAAAAAAGATGTAGTTATATAACTATTAAATATATCGTTAAAACATGCAGCTATTAAGTCAATCCTTTTAAACAAAGACTCATCTGTTCTTGATGTGAATCATAAATGTCCTCACAGCATGAAGCCATGCTTTACACTAAAGAAGAAGAAAACAAAGTAAAATGCTGCCTATGTGCAAGACGCTGCTTAATCAGCGACAACTCAACCGGCTTCTGCATAGTCAGAAAAAACCAAGGCGGCACACTTTACACCCTCAATTATGGTAAAGCAGTTTCTTTCGGCGTGGACCCAATCGGCAAAAAACCTCTCTCACACTTCAATCCCGGCGCTTTGGTGGCGTCCGTGGCGGCGGCAGGCTGCAATTTTCGGTGTCAATTCTGCGATAACTGGATGATAAGCCAAGACAAAGAAGTCGCCGGCAACCCGTTGCCGCCCGAAGAAATCGTTAGGCTGGCAAAAGAGGCTGATTGTCAAGGAATTAGTTACACTTACACTGAACCCACCATTTTCATGGAGTACGCTTACGACACTGCAAAGCTTGCCCGTGAAGCAGGCTTGTTTAACACGTTTGTAACTAACGGGTACATGACGCCCGAAGCGGTCAAAACTATTTCGCCGTATCTTGACGCGGTTACGGTCGATTTTAAAGCAGCCGGAGACCCGGGTTTTTACAAGACTGTTTCAGCAGTGCCTGATGTGAAACCGATTTTTGAAGCTTTAAAAGAACTTAAACTTGCAGGCGTCCATATCGAAATCACTAATCTTGTTGTTCCCAAAATGGGCGATTCAATGTATGACATTAAACGTTTGGCAAAATGGATTAATGACTATTTAGGACCAAACACGCCCTTCCATCTGCTGCGGTTCCACCCCGACTACAAAATGACAACCGTACCTGCTACGCCAGTAGAGGATTTGGAACATGCTTATCTTGTAGCCAAAGGTGAAGGTTTACTGTTTGTTTACCTTGGAAACGTGCCCGGGCACGTAGCAGAAAACACGTATTGTCCCGCATGCAGAGAACCGGTTATTCGCCGTGATGGCTTTGTAATTACGCAATGGAACCTAACAAGTGATATGCACTGTAAATTCTGTGGAAACCAGCTACCCATCAAAGGCAAATACTACCATTCTAGGCAGTCTATTCCTTACGCACTCTTCTAACGTATTTTAATTATGTCAAAATTAGATTTCATTTAAGAAAAGATTGGCAGGGCAAAGTTTGGGTAGATATTTAGATGTTTCACAGAACATTAAATATGCAAAGTTTCAAATCTCCAAAAAAGTCCCCGCACACTTCAGCAACAACTCATCCATAGAAGAGCTTTGGAAAGAACACGAAACCTGTCTTAAACAATCCATAGACCTTGAACGCCAAATTGACAGTGGAAAACAAATAACGGATATTCCAAGCCCCGAAAGGTCTTTTTTAGACCTAAAAATTGAAATCGCAAACCGAATTCTGCGAAACTGTCACTTTTGCACTCGACGATGTGGAGTCAACAGAACCGAAAACAAAACCGGCTATTGTAGCTGCGGCTGTTCCTTCAAGGTTTCAAGCATGTTTGCCCATATGGTGAGGAACCAGAGCTTGTACCTTCAGGAACCATTTTCACTATGGGCTGCACTATGAGGTGTCTGTATTGCCAAAACTGGACAATTTCACAATGGGTTGAAGATTCTGCAGAGTCAACGCCAAAAGAGTTGGCAAAAGACATTGAACGTTTGCGTTTAGGCGGCTGCAGAAACATTAACCTTGTCGGCGGTGAACCCACACCTTGGCTGCCGCTTTGGCTGGAAACTTTTAAGCATGTAACTGTTAATGTGCCAATTGTATGGAACTCAAACGCTTACTACAGTCCTGAAACGTCAGATTTGCTGGCTGGCTTTGCAGATGTTTACCTTTTAGACTTTAAGTATGGCCCCGGTAATTGTGCAAAAAGGCTTTCGGATGCATCAGATTTTTGGTCGGTTTGCACGCGTAATCATCTTGCAGCTAAACAGTACGGTGAGCTTATCGTACGTGTGCTTGTTTTGCCTGCTCATTTGCAGTGTTGTCTTAAGCCTATTCTTGACTGGATAGCCAAAAATTTGGGCGTCAAGACACGGGTTAACTTGATGTTTCAGTACAGGCCACAATGGCGCGCAAAAGAGGCTCAAGAATTATGTAAAAAGTTAACTGTGAAAGAGATGGAAACCTCGTCTTGCATGGCAAAAAAGGCTGGCTTAATCAATCTTGTAACTTAAAATTTAAACTGTCTTGGCACAGCGCCAACCAAAAAGGTTTGCATTGCACGAATTAACAAGTTAAATGTCGGTTTAAAATCGAATAAACAACCTTGTTTTTATAAAAACTCTTAAATTATACAAGTTCCAAATGAATCCAAGGTCTCTTCCATGTCTTCAAACACTAACAAGCTTGAAATTACCGGTTATGACGATAAAGAAAAAGTTTTTCTTGTAAAGTCAGCCGCGGGTCAAACCGTCCAAGTAAGTGACACCTTCGCTGAAATGTTCCCGCTTTGGGTGGGAAGAGTTCTAATAACAGCTCAAAACGAGAAATGGGCACAAATCGCTGGAAGCATAACTACTGGTTTTGCAACAAGCGTCATTGCCGCATCTGCAGAAGCATCCATCGAACGCGCAGTTCCAGCAGACCAAACACCAGATAAACGCGCTGGCGTACTTATTCAAATTTACAACCGTGACCGCTTTGAACTTAAAGGTCAACTTATGGCACGTATCGGACAATGTGTAATGACTTGCCCATCAACCGCAGCGTTTAATGGACTGCTTGGCAAACGCACTCTTAACATCGGCAGCAGCCTTCGCTATTTCGGTGACGGTTTCCAAAAGAAAACAGTTGTCGGCGGAAGAAAATGCTGGAAAATCCCCGTAATGGAGGGGAACTTTATCGTAGAAGACGGCTTTGGCGCTATGGAAGCAGTCGCAGGCGGCAACTATATGATTTTTGCCAAAACTCAGCCAGAAGCTTTAGCCGCGTCTGAAGCAGCAGTTGACGCAATCCGCGCTCAAGTTCCAGACGTAATCATGCCTTTCCCAGGCGGCGTGTGCCGTTCAGGAAGCAAAGCTGGCTCAATGAAATACAAACTTAAAGCTTCAACAAACCAAGCTTACTGCCCAACATTGCGCACAGTTGTTCCTGACACTGTTGTTCCAGAAGGAGTAAACAGCGTTTTCGAAATTGTGCTGAACGGTTTAACTTTGGAAGCAGTTAACAAAGCCATGCAGGTTGGTGTAGCAGCTTCAATTAACTGTCCAGGTGTAGTGAAGATTTCAGCTGGCAACTACGGCGGCAAACTTGGTCCATTCAAATCATTCCTAAGAGACGCTATCGGTGCTCCTGCACCAGCAACTCCTGAACCGGCAGCTAAACCAAAAGCATAGTTCCTTTTTTATGTAGGAACTTTTATTTTGTTCTTATACCCTAACTTAAAAGAGTCACTCTTAACCTGACGTGAATTATTGTGAGCACAGCAAAAAAAGACAGCCTAGAACTATACCGAACAAGAAAAGCAATCAACACGCTGACCAAGAAAGAGGGCAGCCACACAGAGTTGATTACGATTTATGTTCCGCCAGGTAAACAAATAAGCGACGCCCTTAACCTGTTACGCGAAGAATACGGCACAGCCACCAACATTAAATCAAACGTTACACGCAAAAACGTGCTTGACGCGATTGTGAAGGCTCAACAAAAGCTTAAACTGTTCAAAGACCCAGGCGAAAAAGGCTTGGTTATTTTCTGTGGTGCTCTTCCACAGGAGGGCGGCGGTCCAGGAACTGAACGCATGGAATCTTGGGTTATTGTTCCACCTGAGCCAATCCGCATTTTTCTTTACCGCTGTGACTCACGTTTCCACACTGAGCATCTGCAAGAAATGCTGCGTGAAAAAGAAACCTACGGTATCCTGCTTGTAGATGCTTCTAATGCAACAATAGCAACATTGACAGGTAAACACCTTAACATTGTGCGTGAAATGCATTCAGGTGTTGAGGGTAAAACTCGTGCGGGTGGCCAATCAGCAAGACGTTACGAGCGACTACGTGAACAGCATCTTAACGAATACTTTACACGTGTAGGCAAACATGTTGACGAAATTTTTTTGCCGATTGAAAATTTAAAAGGCATTATTCTTGGTGGTCCAGGTCCAACCAAGTATGACTTCCAAAAGGGCGACTACATTAATTATCAGCTAAAAAACAAAATTTTAGAGGTGCTTGACTCAGCCTACGTTGAAGAACAAGGCGTAAAAGAAATAGTCGAAAAAGCTCCCGAAATCATGAAAAAAGTCCGCTACATCGAAGAAAAACAGATTATGCAAAAATTCCTCTACGAAGTAGGACACGACACAGGTTTGATTACTTATGGTGAAGCTGAAGTACGCCAAGCGCTCCAGTCAGGCCAGGTACGGACGCTTCTGATTTCAGAGGCGCTTGACATGCAACGTGTAACCGTAAAATGTGGCGCCTGTAGCTATCAAGAACAAGAAACGGTGAAAACCCCAAACATGCCAACGTTTGAGCAGAACTTGTCAGCAAAACCCTGCCCCAAATGCACCGCGCCGTCTCTAACAGTAATTGACAAGACTGATTTGATTGATGATTTGGCGCAGCTTGCTGAAATCTCAAACACTGATGTTGAAGTTATTTCAGCGGAAACTGAGGAAGGTCAAATGCTTAAGAACGCTTTTGGCGGACTGGCAGCTATACTGCGATTCAAAATGCAGTAAAACCCTTTTCTATATTCGTTTTAAGAGTTCTTCTACATCCGCTTTTTTGGCTCCAAGAACAGCCAACTGCTTCTGCCGAGATGTTGCCCCCGAAACCAATTCAACTTTAACGTGAAAAAGCCTTGTTAACTCCTTCAAGATTTCCTTGTTTACTTTACCCTTTTCTGGCTCTTCAGTGGCGTGGACGATTATTTCGTCGCCGTCAAGCTGGATGCTGAATTTGGGGCTGTTTGGTTTAACAAAAATGGTTAAAAGAACACCATTTGGGGTGTCTTTGATGCTCATGCAACTGTACACTCTGTAGCTTCGTCCGCTGGAACGGCTGGTTTGGTTTTGCCCATTAGTGCCCAGCTGAACTTGTTACGTAGCGTTGTTGGGTAAAATTTGATTATGTCAAACTTTACTTTCTTTGCCCATTTTACATACGCTTGCGGGTCAATATACGACTTAAGTGATGTGCCCAAGTTGTATTCGCGGGTGAGGCTTGTTAATTCAAGGTCCAACTTTGCCTTTTCAATGCGTGCCTCAAGTGACTCAGTTTTTTTGCCTTCTGCCTTTTTTGCTTTTAGCTGTGTCTTCATTGCGTTGAGGTTTTCTTCTTTCTTTTTTAAGCGGTCATCAAATGTGGGTGGGATTTTGCGTTTGTGGTTTGCAACTTCGGCGACTTTTAGGTTAGCCATTTTGGCTGCGTAATTCTTTTTGTAGTCGGGGTCAGCTTTGGTTACGCCGCTTTTGTCGAGTTCTTCTTTTAGGGTTTTGGTGCATTTCCAGGTACGGAACACTTTAGCGGTGAGTTTAGGGACTTTTTCGGATAGGAACCTTGATACTTTTTTGCTGTCAATGCCTTCGAAAAGGTACTGGACGGTTTTGTCTTTCTTGAATTCCTGCAGATTCTTAATTACTTCAGGTGGCGCCTGTATGGTTTTTACCCATCTGACACTGTCTTTACCTAAGAAGTCAAAAGTAACCTTGTCAGCGTCAATGCTTACATGTTCATCTCTAAGCGTAATAGCGCCTACAGTGTCTGCTTCGTCTGGATCTTTTTCGTCGCCAACTCTCATGTTGACAGCAAAAATCAGCCAAGCAACCGTCGCTACTTTTCGGCGTTCAAGCTCTTTTGCTTCAAGATTCTTGCTAATGTGCTTTTCAACTTGACCGATTTGTTTGCCAAGGTTCTCGGCTTTCTGGAACTTTTCTTTCTCACGGTTCTGTTTCAAGAAAGCTGTGTCGCTAAACCAGACGTACTTGACTTTGCCTGTGAGTTTATCCACCCATTTAGCCACATACATCTTGTTAGGTTCCCAAGTAACTTTTCCTTTCCAATCCTCTATTTTAGGGGCGTCTGGTGAAAGGTTTAAGGTGATGTCTTCTTGATTTGGTCCTTCCTTCCATCTGCCACGTTGCGGGTGGTCACCTCTGCCAGCGAAAAGACAGGACGGTTCAGAAGTCCAGTTGGCTACTTCAAGGCGTTGGCCGTCAACTTCGGCGTAACCAAACTTTTCCTTCATTTCAAGTCGTTTAACTTTGCGTTCTTCAGCTTGAGCTTTCTTTTCTTCTTTGGTTATGGCTTCTTTCTTTGCTTTCTCGTCAAGAATGAAGCTTTTGACTTCGCTAAAATCAATCCCGAGTTCTTGGGCACCGCCGTTGTTTTGGGTTAACTGCGGGTTATCGAAGCTTTCAAGATATTTTGGAGTAAACGTGTCCAAGTACTCCGCATTAGCGTTTTCTTTTTTAAGTTGTTCAAGAAATTCTTTCATAAAGTTTTTAGTGTAAACTTGGTCTGGCGGTGGTATTGTGGTTGATAAGGTTCTGCGTACCCACGCAACTGCCATTGGTTCAGACTTTTCTGTAAGCGTTACTGGTTGACCTTGAATTTTTATTTTGAACCCTTTAAGGTCGTAAGGGGGAACGAATATTCCGTTATGCTTTAAACTTTTCATAACGTGCTTCATAATTTATACCTCACTATTTGGCGGGCAAGCATTTCAGTGAACCTTGCCATTATGTGCCTGTTATATGTTTTTTTATTTTTCGCTGTTAAACTACGACTTTCTATACCCATTAATTGCGTGGTTTAAAAATGTACTGTAAAAAACGGCAAAGTTTACGGGGAAAACAGGTTTCTTTGTTTTTTTGAAGCCCTTGACTGCTGCAGTTTCTTATAGACTGCTTCCACGTTTTTTCGTTCCACATAACCTTTGTGAGGTCTAAAACCGCCGCTGAAACCGCCAGGGATATGCATCAATTCATGAATTAAAGTGCGTTCTTTATCTTCAGCAGACATTTTGTCAAAAATTTCAGAAATCACTTCAATAGTGTAGGTTGGAGGCTGATTTAGGACGCCTTGCCAAATTTTTCCCAATCCATGAATCCGTGCAATAGTGCGTCTAGCTTTTGAGCCTTTGCTGCGGACGCAGAACACGAATTGGGGTACGACATGGTAAAACTCGCATTCTACTGCAAGCTGATCCACCTGTTTTTTGATTTCTGGAGCATCAAAATATTTAATCGGCAATTTTCTGTCTCCCCTGTTGCTTTTCATTAAGAAGCGCTTATAGTTTAAAAGTTGTCGCTTCTGTGTAAGAATTTTTTAATCTCCATCCAGAACGTGGAAACAAAGGCAACCACAACAATCAGCACCCAATCAGTTAGGCTTAAACTTGTAATCTGCAATGCCATCTGAACGAGCGCAAGGTTTGTGCCGACAATCAGCACCACAATAGCCAGTAGCGCCCAAAGCAGCATCGCCTTGTTCGACAATAAACCCTGCCTAAGTAGCGGCATTTGTTCTGAACGAAAGTTAAACGCCAAAAAGATGTGCCCAAACATCCATGTAGCAAAAGCAACTGTTTGCGCGTACGGCAAATTCTGGGTCATAAACCAAGTAAACAAGTAAGTAGCCGTGACTGCTGCAAACAAGCTTACCGCCCCGCCAAATATTCCTTTGGTCATTGATTGGTTCAAGAATTTCTCATGATTGCTTGTTGGCGGCTTTTTCATTATGCCTTTCTCTATTGGTTCAGCAACAAAAGTGGCGGATGCGGCAAGGTCCATGAAAAGTTCAAGCACGATTATTTGTATGGGTGCAAACGGCAAGGGGATGCCAAGCATGACTGGAACAAGAAAGATTGATACCAAAGCGGCTTTGCAGGCAAGATAGTACCTGACTCCTTTGCGTAGGTTACTGTAAAGTTTGCGTCCCTGTGCAACAGCGGTTTCTATGGTTGCAAAATTGTCATCCGTTAGAATCATGCTTGCGGCTTCTTTAGCCACGTCAGTGCCCCTAACCCCCATTGCAATGCCAATATTTGCTTCTTTAAGGGCTGGAGCATCGTTAATGCCGTCGCCAGTAACAGCAACAACTTCACCGTTTTCACGAAGCAACCGTACCAGCCGCAGTTTATCCTCAGGCGTAACCCGTGCAAATACGTACGTGCGTTTCAAAGACTCCTTAAGGTTTTCGTCGGACATTTCTGCGATTTGGGCGCCTGTGAGTGCGTTGCTGCTGTTTATGCCGACTTGATTTGCGATTGTTTTAGCGGTTTCTGGGTGGTCTCCTGTAACCATGATGACTTTTATGCCTGCTTGTTGGCATGTTCGTATTGCGCTTTGGGCTTCTTTGCGTGGAGGATCAATAAAGCCGAGTATGCCTACAAAAACGATGTTTTGTTCAAACTCTGATTTGTTACCTGTTTGGTCAGGATGGATTCGGTGGTAACCAAAAGCTAAAAGCCGTTCCCCCGCATGCGCCATCCGAGTCATGGCTTGAGTAACTTCTGCCCGTAACGTTTCAGTAATGAGCGTTTCTTCGCCTCTTAATAAAATTTTTGTCGAACTTGCCAGCAGGTTTTCTGGGGCACCACTTGACAGAGCGATAGTAGAGTTGCCGTACTTGTAAATGTATGAGGCAAGCTTTCGTTCTGCGTCAAAACTGTATTCGTCTCTAAGAATCCAGCCTTTTGCTACTGTTACAGCGTCTATGCCGTCTTGTTTTAGGCGTTCAAGAACTGCTTGAGCCATTGGGTTGCTAAGGCTGCTGCTGTCAGATTTAATGCCGTCGCTTGCTAAAAGTGCTGTTCGTAGGGCGGCTTTCTCGTTTTCATGGAAGGCTCCTATGCCGCTGATTTTTCCGTCAAAATACAGATGTTCAATGCGCATTTTGTTTTCTGTTAATGTGCCTGTTTTGTCTGTGGCTATTACGGTTACGTTTCCTAATGTTTCTGCGGCACGTAAACGTTTGACTATGGCTCCTTTACGTGAAAGTGCATAGCTGCCGACGGCTAAAACCATGGTGATAATTATTGGTAGCTCCTCTGGAATAACAACAAACGCCAGTGACAATCCATACAGGACGGCTTCTGCGGGAACAGGCTGCAGTCCCCTAAGATAACTAAGCAGTGGGAGAAGTATGCTGAAGAATAAAGCAACCCAAACAAGTGTTTTCGAAAGCTCCTTCATTGAAAGTTGAAGCGCAGTTTTAGGTTCTTTTCCTGCTTTTGTTAAGCCTGCAACTTTGCCCAACTCCGTCTTTACACCCGTAGCCGTTACGAGCGCCCTAGCGTGTCCTCTTGTGACTACTGTTCCCGTGAACACCATATTGGCTTGGTCAGTGACGCGTGTCTCACTTGCCAAAACGGCTGAAGCGTCTTTGGAAACAGGAAAAGATTCACCTGTAAGTGAGGATTCGTCAACTTCTAAACCGTAAGCTTCCAAAAGCCGAGCGTCTGCTGGAACACGTTGCCCAACTTTCAAAAGCAAAATGTCGCCCGGAACCAAATCAGCCGTTTGCACCAATACGGTTTGGCCGTTTCTAAGCACCTGCGCAGTAGCCGGCGCCAGTTGTTTAAGCGCAGATATTGACCGTTCAGCCCGGTACTCGTTGTAGACTTCAGCTGATACAAGCAAAACAATGATGACAATAATTGTTACTGCATCAATAAACCCGTTGCCTGTGAGAAACCCTAAAACGCTGTACAGTACACCTATGGCTAAAAGCAGAAGAATCATCGGTTCAGTGACTTCTTTACGAAAAATCTCCAAAAAACCAGTTTGACGCTCTTCGACAAGGCTGTTTTTGCCATACTCGTTTAGCCTTTTTGCTGCCTCTTCATCAGTTAAACCCTTCTGCGGATTCACTTCTGACTCATCAATTACTTCTTGTGTTTGTCTGGAATGCCATTGACTCATATTTTGGGCAGCACCGCTAAACACTTTTTTTATAATTTCTTGGACTTGCGTTTAGGGGCTAATTTGCTTAAAAAGGCTTGCGCAGTTAATCGCTGAAATTTACTGTTAACCTAAAGACGCTTTTTAGCTGTTCATGTAATGAAAAAACATTTAAGGGCAAAAGGGTTGCCCAAAATTGATGTTAATGTATGTAGTTTAGGGTTTTATTCTGGTCTTCGCGTACTTGCTTCATAGCTTCATACTGCGCTTCAACCAGAATCTTGAGGGCGTCAATATTCTTTTTTATGTCTTCAAGTTCACCGCTTTTCTGCATTAAACCAGACTTAGTTAACTGCTCGTTCATGTTGCCAACGGATACTTCAAGCACTTTAACTTTAAAAGCAAAAATTTGAAGCGCATAAAGTAAGCTTAACTGAGAAGATAACCGGTCAATTCGGTCAAGCTCCAGGTTTCTTGAAATGAAAATCTTGATTTTTTGCTCCTGCGTGGCTGTTGACGCCTGCAAAGCTTGAGCGTAGGCTGTTGCCTGCTTATTTGCTGTTGTTTTTGTTTCTTCAAGTAGATTTTGTAATCTTTTAGTGGTTCTATCTAACATTTCTAGGACTTCATCCAAACCCGGATTCCCCTCAAACACGAATTGTTATTTGTCCAAAAAGCATGTAACGCTCTTATTTAAGGTAGCTGAGCAATGCAAACATCGAAAACACGCCTGTTTTACCCTACCCCTATAGGTTTGTGCAATGAGTTTCTAATAGGCGGCAAATAGGTTGGCGTTGAAGTAGACCCCCCTATAGGTTTTCTGCATAGTTTGGATATTAGGATACAAATAGGTTGGTTGAGTGTTTATCCGATTAATCTTTTTACGAATGGCACCTTTTTTAGTGGGTAAACAATAAGAGCCGTTAAACCGAACGTGACGATTGTAAGCAATGGAATCCCAATTATGGGGTTAAGCACCTCGGCGTTTAAGGTGAAACCGAAGAACCCAAACATCAAGCTTTCCAAGATAATGTAATGCATTAAGTAAATTGGCAGTGTATTCTGTCCAATCCAATGTAGTGCACTGTTTACTTTGCCGTAACGACCCACGATTTTGCCTGGCGAGACAGCAGTGAGCAGCAAGTATACTGATACTGAAGCGATAATCAAATTAAAACTCAAAGAATCATGGAAAAACGCTGTAACCCTCTCACCAATTAAAGCCGTTGAAACATAAGCGCCCAAAACTGCGCCAGTTAAACCCAAGACTGCGGCAAGCCCAAGAAACCATTTACGTACACGAATTTTCTGCAAGAAAACCCCCAGAAGGTAGTAGCCCATCCAGCCTGTAAAAACAAAAATGACGGGGTTAAAGTTGAATCCGCCAAGAACAATTATTAACGGAACCGTAACCGTGCCCACAAACCATAAGATGATAAGGTACTTGAAGCGTTTCCAATCAAGATATTTGACAAGTACCCGCAGCAGAGGCGTAACAAGGTACAAGCCCACCAGTAAATACAAGAACCACAAATGCACATACGCCCCCGAAAAAGCCGCCTCAACAGCAGTGTCAAAAGTTAACGTGGCTCCATGCACATAGCTGTTCCAGAAAAAGTAAACTATACTCCAAAAAATAAACGGCAATCCAACTCGGTTAAACCGTTTCCTAAAAAACACTCTTAGCGGCTCGTCAGCTTTAGATGCGTCAAGCAGGAAAAAACCGCTCAACATAACAAACAATGGAACACCCATATGTCCCAACGCAGAATACACATCAGCTGTAATCCACCCGTACATTACTTGTGAGGTTATCTCTGTTGGAATCTGTGGCGGAAAAGCGGCGGCATGAAGAAGAATAATTAGCAGTATCGCTACTGTGCGGATTAGGTCAGCGGAAAACAGAGTTAAGTCTTTGTTAACTAAGGCTTGGCTTTCCTTTTTTTCTTGCCCTGTTTCTTTTGATGGATTTTTTTGGCTAAACAAGGTGTCTTTCCTAAGAAACGGCAGCTTTAATAGAAGTCGTTGAAAGGTTTAACGTACACATTGTCTTCTTCAATTTTGCATTCAAACGTTAACAATTTAATTGCTTTGTTGGTTTGGTATTCGCCGGTTCTAATGTCAAAGCTCCAATCGTGACAGGGACAAACCAAAAGGTTGTCTTTTAGAAATCCTTTTGAAAGGTCATATCCCTTATGTGGGCAATGGCTTGCAACCGCATAAACTTGACCTTCACGTTTAATCAATAAAATTTTTCTGCCGACAACTGAAACCTGTTTTATTTGGTTTTCCGCTAAATCGTTAACGCTTATGACCCAAACAAACCCGTTACTCATGCTGGTTCCCCTGCTACAGCATTAAGCGTTGAATTTGTATTTAACACTGTTTACTGTTTCTTTTGGAGTAAGAATAAAACAAAGTTACAATTAAAATTGACAAACAAGCGGCTATCGCTAACAAGACTGTTGATAAAGCATTAGTCGTTAGGTCGTTTGTAACAGTGAATTGCATGGTTTCTGATACTGTAAAGTTTGGTTCTTCAGCGACTGTTGCCCACCAGCCATAAAAATCATGAGGAATATCCGTTGGATGATATAAACCTACAAAATAAACTTCAACCGCAAGAGTGTGTTCTCCAGAAGGTAGCTTGGGTAATTTTCCGTTAATGGTTATGTTTTCTGTTTGGTAATTTAATTCAGGTGTTAATTGATAATTCGCCAAAGATACATGTGTTTCTTCATCAATGGTGCAGTTGATTTCCTTAATTATGCAAAGCAATGTTTGATTATCAAACCATGATGCAGGTTTTTCAATGGTAATGGTATAGTTCAAAGTATCATCAGGGTAAGTTGTGTTTTCTTTAGGTGAGTGAATGTAAATTGTAGGCGGGGTCTTGACTGGCGTTTCGGGGTACGGTGCTGGTGCAAGATCAGGATTTGCCAATACAACGTTTGCTTGCAAAACAACTAAAAATGCGCTTATAATCATCAGGGTAATTCTTGTTTTACTTTTTGGTGTCATCAATAAATTAATGCTCTCTCCCTTTTTTTAAACTCATATGCAGTAATCAGATTTTCAAAAAGATTAGTGGAGAATTCTTTTTTATAATTGGTTACCCAAGAATAGTTGAGTATTATTAGCCAACTGAACTCTAGACTGCCAAATAAGACAGTTAACTAAAAAAGGGTGTTACCCATTTTCAAGTCGTTACTAACTCTTTTGGCGATCATGTAACTTGTGGGCACAGTGTAAAGTACCAGTATTGCGTCAAAAATTAGCCAAGTAGGAATCAAAGCTATCAAGTAAACGTCGGTGTAAACCTTGCCGATTGCCAATGGTAACATGTACTTGTACATTACGTAATTCACAAAGGGCATAATTGCAAGCCTTAAACCCAACGTAGCACCCAAATACAGCATTACACGGTTTACTCTCTGTTTTTTTGTTTGCAAACCGTCCGTAGCTTTACGTGTAATGTACCATTGTATTAATGCGATTGCTACTAGTGTTGTTGACATTGCAATAAGGTTCCATATGGGGAAAAAGATTCCTATGGCTTTGGGGTAAATTATGGCTTGAATAAAAATGCTTATTGCTGCAACTGAGAAACCCATTTTAAACCCGTAAAGTAGCAGAGCAACAACTATGGGTATTTCCCAGAAGTAGAATGGTAAAATTGGGATAGGAACCGCGAATCGGCCTAAAACGACTGCTATCGCTACAAAAATACTGCATACTGCGATGCTTTTTGCGTTCATGTTCTATTCGATTCTGATTTTGGTTATTTAAGTATTGCTTGAATACGGTTGTTGTGGAAAAGGTGTTAACTTGGACTGATTTCAGCAGAAGCCCAGTATTTATCAAAATAAATTCTGGATAACGCTACTATGCCTGTATCGTTTGACCAGTAAAATGAGAATTTACCTATACTGGTGTTTATCATGGTGTCTTTGTCGTCGCTTATTCCAACAAATGTTTGCAGTTGGTCTGGAATAAATTTAACCATAAAGTTGGGGTCATCTATAAGATCCAACTTTTTAGGGTCAATATTTCCTTTATCACAGACAATTATAACTCGAATTATCACTTTTTTTGCTAAAAGCTTCTTAAACATAGGTTTAAAAACCGATAACCAACTGTGAAACCTAGAATAAGTCATCATGGTATCCAAACTTGTTTTTATTGTCAACATGCGTCTTCTAACAAAAATGCTAAGACGTTCTTTACCTGTAATTGAAATAACCTGATTGTCTGTTGTGTGCTCAAACCTGTGGCTCAACTGTTTAATCAATTGAGCGGCTTCTGTTTTTGCTTCATTAGTATCTTTTTCCCTTTTTCTTAACAAGATTTTTATCGCTAATTCGGGCGAGACTGCGGTAAACAGTGTCGGAAAAGAAATTGTTCTGGTTATTAAACCCATTTTTTGGAGAATAGGGATCGTTCGGTAAACGACTTCTCGGGCAAGATTAGCGGTTCTAGCAATTTGGGTTGCCGTTGAAGGTTCAAGTTGAGCTAAAGCGATGAAGATCTTAGCTTGATTGACTGTTAACCCTAACCTGGTTAAGACCTCAACTTGCTTTTCGGAATCCAAACAACATCCTCTTCAATATTATTCTTTTAAATTATTAATGGAGCTTACTAAAAAACTAGCTATTACTGACGCTAGCAGTCACAAGATATTAAATTAATTTTAAGCCGAATTGATTGGATATAAAAAAATTTGGGGAAATAAAAAAAATTGAAAACCTATTCTAAAAAACAGAAAACAACCGCGTCAATAATTGCATTCCTATTGATGACTTCAACTCTGCTGCTAATACTGCCAACTCAAGCACAAACCCTTGCTGCAAATCAGCCAATTCCTGGACCGTTACAGTCAGGAATAACAACATCGCAAGTAGACACTGTTGCACACATCAGCGCAAGACCAACACCAATCGGCCTTAACCAACTTTTGCTCATCAACCTGTGGGTTACACCTGCACCAGGCGCAAACAGATTCTACCCAGACTTCACATTAACACTGACAAAACCAAGTGGCGACACAGAAACAGTGAAAATGGATTCATACGTAGCCGACGGTACTGCATGGCTTGAATGGATGCCCGATGAAGTCGGAGTTTGGAAACTAAAACTTGACTTCCCAGGCGTTTACTATCCAGCAGGACGATACCTTGAAGGACAAGTTATAAACGCAACCACCGGTGGCACAAATTATGCTGAATCTGTCTATTGCAAACCCTCTTCAACTGCTGAGCTTGAAATAACAGTGCAAGAAGAAATGGTGCTTTCATGGCCTGCAATGCCCTTGCCAACTGGCTACTGGACAAGACCAATAGCTCCCGAACTTAGAGAATGGGCGCCAATTATTGGTAACTATCCATGGAGAGGCCCAGGCGGCGGCGAAATGTGGGACGCACTTTATCCAGAAACAAACCCCTACTGGAGTCAAGGACAAGATTTCACTCCATGGGTTCAAGCACCAAGCAGCGCACACATTGTATGGAAACGTGAATACGCCACAGCTGGACTTTTAGGCGGTGACGAAGGATCAAACAGTGTTTACTGGCCACTAGCTACATGGAACATTAAACCAAGCGTTATCTTTAACGGAAAAGGCTACCAGACTCTTACCAAACCTGCCGTTGATGGACCAAGCGCCGCAACATACTGGCAATGCTACGACATACGCACAGGCGAAATATTCTGGGAAAGACCACTATACCAAGGAGAAACAGCACCTAACCTTATCGAATACGGAATAGGCGCTCTACTAGTACCTGGCGTGCAACCAAAAACTGAAACTCCATACTTGCTCTCAATAAGCAACGGTTATTTGCGAAAGTATGAACCAACCTTTGGAACCATGGTTCTCAACGTATCCATAGCTCCAATGACCGGCAGCGGCGGAACATACTACGCTAACGGTTACGTCTTGGGCATACAAGATTTAGGTGCAACTGCAGGTGCTGAACGCTACCGACTAATTAACTGGACAACACAAGGAACAAACACAGCCTTTGCACAACGTGTTATAAGCAACACAACATACGCACGCAGTGCCTTACCCGGCGGAGCTACAACTGACTGGCAATCTCTAGCAGGCGCTGTCGTAAGCACTGTTAGTGCTGGCGGCTCCTACGAGGGTCAACAAATAATCAGCTACAACCTGCTTACAGGTCAACAACTCTGGAACAAAACAATCGATGAACCGCCATACAGTTCTTCCTCAAACGTTGCAGACCATGGAAAAGTTGCGGTACTCTCAGCTAACGGCTATTACATCTGCTATGACTTATGGACAGGCACTGAAGTTTGGAGAACAGAACAATTCGATTATCCATGGGACTCCGGAGGATGGGGTACATACTCAACAATGTCAGCCTACGGAAACATCTACTGGGTAGCACAAACAGGTGTCTACAGCATTGACTGGGAAACAGGAAAAATCAACTGGAAATACGAAGCAATAGCACCAACACCCTTTGAAAGCCACTACACCGGCGAAAACGGCACAACTGTAATGCCATATCACGCACCAGGCATGATTGCTGACGGTAAAGTCTTTGTCTATGACTCAAAGCACTCACCTGAAATGCCATACTATAGAGGCTTAAGAACACGATGCATTAACGCAACCACAGGCGAAGAAATCTGGAGCGTAGGCCTTTCTGGCGCAGGTCAACACGGTAGAGAAGCACGGCAACTTGCAGTTTCAGACGGTTACCTTACTCTTGGCGCAAGAGATGGCTACATGTACGTCTTTGGCATAGGCAAAAGCCAAACAACAGTAACTGCCCCAGATGTCGCTGTTACTTTAGGCAACAGCATCATGATTAAAGGCAGCGTACTTGATCTTTCACCTGCACAGCCAGGAACACCATGTGTCTCGAAAGAATCAATGGACCTACAAATGGAGTACTTACATGTTCAATTGCCAATCGGTGGAATATGGGGCAACCGTACAATGGAAGGTGTCCCAGTGTCCCTAGATGCTGTTGATCCTAACGGTAACTACATGCACATCGGCGACGTAACTAGTGACGGCTACACTGGCGCTTTTGGTTTCACTTGGGAACCAGAAACTGTTGGTCAATACACTATCACTGCAACCTTTATGGGTGACGAATCATACGGCAGCTCTTTAGCATCAACTTACGTTACAGTAAGTGAGGCCCCACCAGAACAAACTACAGCACCAACACCGACAATATCGATGCCACCATTCGAACTCTACACGCTAGGTTCAGCAATAGCTATTATCGCTGCAATAGCAGTCGCAGTACTGCTGCTTAGAAAACGCCCATAAAACAACCAATCTTTCCTTTTTTTTATTTTTTTTAAAGTTTAGTAAATTAAAAAGAAAAAAGTTTTTTTCCTAACTTTTTAGGCTAAAACAGGTTATAGTGGTACTTTTCCAACTCTTCGCAACAGCAAATTCGCTACTCCAGCAATAGCCAAGTCAACTAAAACCCAAACAATAAAATTAACACGAAATACAATGGCTAAAACCGTGACCACCAGCAAAAGCACAACTGCAACGACGCCGATTATGCGTTTCTGTTTTTGGACTTTTTCAGGATTGTAAGTTACCTTTGGCATTTTATTTCGCTCTTTGATTCATTACAAAAAAGTTGTTTAAAAGAATTTTTGATTAGATTTGACGATTTTCTGGGTTCATTTTCTGTTTGCAAGGTGTTAAATAGCGAGAGTCAATATAGCAGTATCTTGGTTCATATTTATGAGTGCCTATGATGAGCAAAGAAAGAAGGAACAGCAGTTAACTAAAGATTTGGCGTTAGCTGACGTGAAGGATTGGATAAGCAAAATTCCAAAAGAAAAACTAAACCAACCCGTAATCGTTGTTGGCTCTAAAACATTTACTCCCCAAGAAATCAAAAGAGAAGTTGAAAACGACTCCGAATACGGCAAGCAATTCACTCAAATAATGGCGAAATCAAGAGCTGAATTTGCACGGAGAAAAACTAAATGAGCAACATCACAATGCCTAAAACCTCTCAGCTAATATTAGACCGTCTTGCCCCTTCAAAATTCATTAAATACCGAATTGTAACCTCAAAAAAACTCTTAATCATCCGCTCAAACGTCCCACAGGACGCTTACACCATGTTTTTCTCGTTTTTAGCGGGTCAAAAGGTGAAAGAGAAAGCCGTTGCGGAAGGTTGGACTGTTACAGACTTGCAAGCAAATGATACAAACCGTGCCAATGTGGAGAAAACAATCCGTGACTTCAAGCCTGATTTTATTATGCATTTTGATCATGGAACTCAGTACGCTCTTTACGGTCAAGACAATGGAAATATCGTCGCCGTGTTGGATGCTGCTAACACCAACCTGCTTGAAGGTAAAGCAGTTAGTACGGTTTCCTGTGAGAGTGCATTGGGTTTAGGTCCTTTGGCGGTTGATTCATACGCGAAAGCTTATTTGGGTTATGATGACCTGCATTGGGTTAACTTGTGGTACACCAACGATTTCATAGAAGCATCAAACGCTGCAAACTACGCTTTGCTTGAAGGTAAAACATTCCAAGAAGCCTACGACATAGCCATACAAAAATACAACGAAAAATACGACGCCATAATAACCGTCGACCAAGTGGCTGCTGGTTTAATGCTACAAGATAGAGACCGCTTAAGAATCGTCGGTGACGCAACAGCGAAAGCAACCGGCATTGCAGCGATTCGAGGTACAGTTTCACCGCTGGCTAAAACCCTAAAAGGAAGAATACAATAACCTTTCTTTTTTATTTTAAAAAGGAAGGGAAAGTGCATTTAAGCACTTGATTTTATTTTTGCTGAACTGGCAATTTTTTTCTTGTTAAAGCCAAAGTTACACTTGCCAAAACAATGCCTATGACAACCGCGATGAGGGTGAATTCGGGAATAGTGCTTATGTCTGCTGGGCT
This sequence comes from Bathyarchaeia archaeon, assembly GCA_042296865.1. Classification (GTDB taxonomy): domain Archaea; phylum Thermoproteota; class Bathyarchaeia; order Bathyarchaeales; family Bathycorpusculaceae; genus Bathycorpusculum. Next base: position 2,320,759 of record CP170178.1, read on the forward strand.
TGGACTTGGTAAAAGATTTGTATCAACCTCTGGGTTGCTGTCGTTGGTTAAGTTTATTGCTACTTGGTGTGTGCTGTGGTGGTATATGAATTCAAAAACCCAGTAACTAGCTGTTTCTGTTACTGTAAAGTTGGTGCTTTGTCCATCTAACGATACTGTAGCTCCTGTGAATGTGGGTACTAACGTTTTTGCTATGTAGGCTTTTGTGTAGCCAAAGGTTCCGCTTTCTCCGGTGACAGTGAATGTTAGGGTTAAAGTTGTGCTGTTAAACTGTAGTCCTGTCCAAGTGCTGTTTGATTCAAGTTTGAAAATTTCTGTGCCTGCATTTGAGGGGACTGGAGTTGCTGTTGGTGTAGCTGTAGGAGTTGGTGTTGGAGAGTCGGTGGTTTGTACTGTTATGTTTTTGGTTGCTGCACTTGTGACACTAAAGTTTTCTTCAGTGTAGGATATGAATTGGGTGGTGGGGCTTGAGTAGTTGCCGGTTCTTGGATATGCAGTTATCGTGTAATTTCCTGCGGGGACATTTATGAAGTAATATCCTGCTTGATTGGTGAAATACCCTGAACCATAATATCCTAAGTTGTTGCTGAAATGAACAGACGCTCCCAAAACTGGCGAGCCTAATTCGGTTGTTATATAGCCAGAAATCTTGATGCCAGATTCTAAAGTTATGTTCTTGTTAACGTCTGATGCAACAGTAAATCCCTGCTCGGCATAGTTTATGTAGTTTGAGTCGAAAGGTGGCCAAACACCTAAAATGTATGTGCCTTTAGGGGCAGTAAGCTCGTAATAGCCTAAAGCGTTAGTCCATACAGTGTCAAATGAAGTGTACTCTCCAGGAAGCAGAACGTTTGCATGGTCAATTCCTTGACCGTTTGAATCCAAAACGTAACCTGAAATCTTGTATTTAGTTTGGTCTTGAGCGCTGCCAAAATTGGTTGGAATAACCGAAATTAGCATGATTACTGTTAATAACGTTAAACTTGTTGTTAGCAATTTTTTCAATTGCAATCACCAAAATTACTAATGCGCTAACTTGCCTTATAAACTAAATGCCTTTTTCCAAAACATAGCCAAAACTTGCCCTTTTGCAGTAAAAGTTTAAGCAACATTTCGGTATACTATCAAATTACAGGATGAATTGCCGCTTGGTAACTTTTGTAACTAAGGCAGACGGTTCAATGCAAGCTTATAGCCGGGAAAAGGTTGTGCAGACGTGCATGCGGATGGGTGCAGACCAGCAAACTGCTGAAAAGGTTGCTTTGCAGGTTGAACGGCGACTCTACGAGGGCATACCGACACGCAAGGTTCTGCAGTTAATCTTTAGCTTTCTGCGTAAACCAAAACCTGCAGTTAAACACCTTTTTGACTTGCGGCGGGGCATAAGTTTGATGGTGCCTAAGCCTGAATTTGAAGTTTTCATCCAAACGATCCTCATACATAGCGGTTTCCAAGTAGAGCCCAATACGGTACTACGCGGCTTATGTGGGGAACATGAAGCCGACGCCATCGCATCCAAAAACGGGTTAACCTATTTTGTGGAAGCCAAACACCACCAAAACTATCACGGCTTAACGGGGCTAGACGAAACCCGCATCGCCCGAGCCATTCTTGAAGACATAACAGAAGCCTACACGCATGGCGTAACCAAAACTAAAATCGACAAAGCCGTCATAATAACCAACACCAAGTACTCTACACACGCGTTGACTTACGGCGGCTGTCGGGGCATAACACAAATCGGCTGGACCACCCCAGATGGGTCGGGTTTGCGGGACGTTGTTGAAAAACACAAGTTGTATCCTTTGAGTTGCCTGCGGGGAGTAAGTTTGCAAACGCGTTTGCGGCTGCTTGATGCTGGCATAGTGCTTATACGGCAGGTGCTTGAACATGAAGCTGAATTTTACGATCGTAAACTGGGTTTGCCGCATCAGACGGTTTTGTCTTTGATGGAAAAAGCCGCTCACACCGCCAAATCTCTTTGGCAACTTACGTTTTGATGTGATTTTGGGATCATTAGCATCCTACCCCCCTTAAGTTACAATTTACAAACCTCACAAAACTAGTTGCCATGGATTGAAAGAACGCTTAGTATTGAAGCTTGAATCTGAAAAAATGTGTTTCTATATTCATCGGGTCGGTTTAGGTGTTAAGTTTTTATTTTCCAAAAAACAATAACAACAGCAACCAAACCTTAGGTGCATCTTGATTGGCTGACCACGTGGTTGTTTCACTTTCAGGCGGAAAAGACTCCGTATACGCATTATACACGGCGCTTAAAGAAGGCTTAAACGTTAAACACTTAATGTTCATCAAAACAGGCGGCAAAGCCCACCTTGAAAACAAACAGATGATTGACCTAATTTCGCAGGCCACAGGCATCCCAGCAATTGTCGCAGGCAAAACTCCTCAAGACGTCGGCAAAACCCTGCACAAAGTTGGCGCGGACATGCTAGTTTCAGGCGTAACCACCACCCCTGAACACCTAGACTACTACAAAGAAATCCTTGACCCAATAGGCGTTAAACAGTACGCGCCCCTGTTTGGCAAAGACCCCATTGTTGGACTTGACGAGATGCAGCAACTAGGCTTCAAATGCCTAATTATCGAGGTTGACACTGCCCTTGGAGCAAACAAAGATTGGCTAGGAAAAGTAATCGATAGTAACATTCTTGATGAAATCAAACAGCGGGTTGCCGACAAAAAAATTAATCCCATTGGTGAATGGGGCGAATACCACACCCTCGTCGTGGACTGCCCTATTTACAAACAGAGAATCGCTGTAGAGAAGGCTAAGGTGGAATGGAAAAACACTAAAGGTTACTATTTAATCAAAAAGGCAAGTCTTCAGTCAAAAAGTTAACCTTTAACATGTGTTGTGGTTCACCTATTGAATGAAAACGGGTGTTTTTCTGCGTTTTTTGCTAATAAGTATTTTTAATTCATAAACTATTTTAAACTATAACCAATTAGCCATTGCATAGTGAACAATTTGGTCAACATTCTCTTAGTAGATGATTCAGATTACATCAAAGAAACGCTGAAAATGATTCTAAAAAGTGCAGGTCATGATGTAGTTGGTGAAGCAGCCAACGCAAAAGAAGCACTCGCCAAATACAAAGCGTTACATCCAGACATCGTTCTATTAGACATAGTTCTCAAGCAGGCAGATGGTTTAGAAACAGGAATTGAAGCCTTAAAAGAAATTATAAATGAGGATCCTTTAGCCAAAATTTTTGTTGTTAGCGCTTTAAATCAAAACGCGTTAATTAACAAGGTGTTAAAGCTTGGCGCCAAAGGATTTATAGCAAAACCCTTCGAGCCAGAAAAACTCCTGCAAACAGTCATAACTTAAACAAACCCCTGTTAAGTTACTTTTTTGTTTGCTTTGCTTCTAAAAATCAAGATTTCAATAGCCTTCTTTGGGTCACGAATCGCACGCAACAATCGGTCACGAGTCATCGTTGGATTAACCAAGTTTGCCTCCGTAGCAAGACAGCGTAGGTCATCGGCGGTGAACTCGGGCGTTTCAATTAGGGGCTGCACGGCTGAGAGGGCATCGTCACTAAAGTCCCTTGTTAAATAGTTACCTTCTTTAGCTAACCTGTAAAGCTCCGTGCCGTAGAGGGGTGTGGCGTAACTGAAGTAGAAGTATTCAGCGCCGAAGCTTCGCAGTTTGTGGGCAAACTTTATGGTTTCTTTAATGTCCTCTTTAGTTTCGCCAATCATACCCAAAATAAAGAAGCACCCAACTGTGATGCCGACTTTGTGGGCTGCGCTGACAGCTTCCTCAACGCGCTTTAGGCTCTGCTTCTTCTTAATAACGTCATCAACAATACGTTGCACGCCAGATTCAGGGGCAATTAAAATTTTTTGGCAACCGGCTTTGCGCATTAAAGCCAAAAGTTCTGGGTCTAATGCGTCTGCGCGAACACCATTAGGGGTGCACCATTCAATGTTAAGCCGCTTCTCGATTAACATTTTGCAGATTTTGACAAGCCGTTCTCGATTGAAGGCGATATTGTCGTCTAGGAAGTCGATTTGGTGGATGCCGTAGGTTTTAACGATTTGTTCTATTTCGGCAACCACGTTTTCGGCGCTTCGAGATCGCCATTTTCGTCCCATGACGATGTGGTTTGAGCAGAAGATGCAGCCGTATGGGCAGCCGCGGGTGGTTAACATGCGGATGGATGGTTTTTTGAGGTTGCCGCTGATGGGGATTTTTCTTGCTGCTTCAAAAAACTCTTTCATCGGCAGTAAGTGACGGGCTGGGAAGGGCATTGAGTCTAAGTCTTCAATGACTGGTCTTGGCTCTGTGATTACTACTTTGCCGTTTTCCAAAAAGCCTAAGCCTTTGACGTTCTTGAAATCTGCAGTTGTGCCCTTCTCTAAGGTGTCGGCAAGCTCAAGCGCAGTCATTTCCTGCTCGCCAATTACTACAAAATCAATGTTTGGCTCGCTTAGGCATTCGTTGGGGCGCGAGGATGGATGCAACCCTGTAAGTGCAATTTTGATATTTCTGTCAACTTCCTTGACGGTTTGGGCAACCGTGAAAGCTGAGCTAGCCCAACCCGAATACGGGATAGCCATAACCACCAGTTTAGGTTCAAAGCGTTTGATTCGAGCGGCAATTTCAGAATTTGGCAGTCCTTGTCGGTATTTTCCGCCTTCAATCTCTTCGAGTAGTTCCCAACCCTCATTTGGCACATCAATAACTAGAATTTCGTGTTTCTGTTCAAGCACAGCTGCGATGTAGGCAAGGTCCATTGGTTGGTAAACGCTGGGTTTTCCCCAAGCTTTAGGTTGAATACGAGGCGGATTAATGAGGCAAACACGCATCAAAGTGGCATCTCTTAAGCCGAAGATAGGTTTTTGGCGTCTGAAAAACTTTTGCTAAAACTGGAAAAGAAAGAGCGTTTTTAGGTTGGAGCAGACTTTGGTTTAGCGGCCTTTTATTCGCCAAATCAAGTGGTTAACAGCTACGCGAGACATAACGCGACTGTAAAAGTTGCGTTTGAACATGTGGCGCAGCGCGTATTTTGGTGAGTAGAAGCTGTCATAGAATTGTTTGCGCAACCTTAGGGCTTCGTCGTCTGGTAGCAAGGGGTTTTCAAAAACCGGCGTAGTTGTGTCGTAGCGGCTCCAGTCAGCAGACATCTTGTAACCTAACCGTTCAACTTCCCTGCGCAGTTCTGTTCCTGGGTAAGGCGTTGCAATGCACAAGTACACATCGTCAGGTTCCGTCCGAAGCAGAAAATCAAAGGTTTCTTTACGCATTTCCGCTGTCTCGCCGGGGTAACCAAGGATTATTGATATTGCAACAAACAAGCCAGCTTTTTTAGCCATCTTAATAGCGGCTTCATTCTGTTCCACAGTAGTACGTTTGTTTACCGCTTTAAGCACACTTTGACAGCCTGATTCAGCGCCGAAGAACACTTGTTGGCAGTTGGTGGCTTTCATTTTCGCAAACATTTCTTCACTGATTTGGTCTACGCGGGTTTGGCAGTCCCATGGAATGTTGAGTTTGCGGCTTTTGATTTCGTCGCAGATATCGTAAAGGCGCTTCTTGTCCAAGGTTAAGGTGTCATCGTAGAAGGTAAAAGAGTCAGCGTCGTATTCACGTTTTAACAGTTCCAGTTCATGACCTATGTTTTTGGGGCTACGAACACGGTACTGTTTGCCTAGGATGCGGCTGGTTGTGCAGAAGTTGCATTGGAATGGGCAGCCGCGGCTGGTGATAACCGGGAAAAACAATTTGCCAAAAAGGCGGTATTTTTCAAGTGGAAAATGATTATAAGCTGGAAACGGTAGCTCATCAAGGTTTTGAATGTAGGCGCGGTCGGGGTTTTGCACGATTTGTCCTTGATGGCGGTAGGTAATGCCGTCTGCAGAGTTTAAGCCCACGCCGTTAACGATACGTTGGGTTAACTCGGCAAGGGTTACTTCGCCTTCTCCGCGGACAATCACGTCAACGGCTGGTTCATTAGCTAAAATTTCTTTATCCATAAAAGTGGCGTGTGGACCACCTAAAACGACTGTGGTGTTTGGGCAGGTTTCTTTGGCGCCTTTTGCAGCCATCATTGTGGAAAGCGCCATTGGAGTCATAGAGCTTATGCCTACAACGTCAGGGTTAAACTCGGCAAGTTTCTGTTTAAGCTGGTTTTGGCCTATGCCTTCAGCGATGCAGTCAAAAACTATTACCTGGTTACCTTTCTCTTCAAGTACAGCTGCCAAATAAGCTAAACCCATTGGCAGGTAGGGATGATGATGAAAAACACCTTCTAACGCTGGAGGATTAACCAATGCGACTTTAGCGGTTGTACCCATTATTGTTTTACACCATCAAATGTGGAAATAGGAAAAAAGAGCCTTATACGGCTGCTTTTACTTTTCTGCGCAGATGCGCAAGTGCGGTTCTTGTGGCTGATTTTCCGTAGACGCCGCCTTTTCGCCACATCTTCCAAATGTAGCTTGGACGAATGTAGAAGCTTTGGAAGGCTTTTTCACGCATCTCTACAAGCTGTTTGGAGCTGATGTAGGGGGTTTCGAATATTGGTTGTGCAGTGTCGTAATGGTTAAAGTCTGTAATTTTTAGCCACCCTTTCTTTACGACTAGTTCATGCATTGGAGTACCCGGGTAAGGTGTCGCAATGTAGTAGCCGACGTCGTCAGGGTTTAATTCTTCAATGAATTTGGTTGTTTCACGCAGGGTTTCAGGTGTCTCCTCTGGGAAGCCAAGCACAACGCTTGCGACGGTCATTAAACCGATGTCTTGAGCAAGTTTGAAAGATTTCTTGATAGTTTCAAGTTTGTAGCCTTTGCCCATGGCGTCAATAACCATTTGCGAACCAGCTTCCACGCCAAACCAAACAGCGATGCAGCCTGCGTCCTTCATGGTTTGAAGAAGGTCGCGGTCAACCATGTCAACTCGGGTTTCGCAGTCCCATTTAATTTTTAAGCCTCTTTCTTTGATGAGTCTGCATATTTCTCTTACACGGTTCTGGTCAACGCTGAAGGCGTCATCGTAGAAGGTGAATTGTTGAGCGCCAAAGTCTTTCACTAAGTGTTCGAGTTCGTCTACTACATTTTTGGGGCTTCTCATGCGGTAGCCTCTGCCGAACATGCGCACTGCTGAGCAGAAATTGCACCAGAAAGTGCAGCCGCGGCTTGTGTAGACTGGGAAGATGATTACGCCGAACTTGTTAAGGTAATCCAGCGGGAACAGGTGGTGTGCTGGAAACGGTAAGGAGTCGAGGTCTTGAATGTAGGGGCGGTCTGGGTTTTTAACGATTGCATCGCCGTTTCTGCATGTGGTGCCTACTACGTCATAGTAGGGCTTCCCAGCTTCAATGCGTTCCATTAATTCGACAAGGGTGTTTTCCCCTTCCTTACGCACGATAATGTCAAGTTCAGGGTACTCTTTTAGAGCGTTCTCATCCCAGAAGGAAACGTGAGAGCCGCCCATCATAGTGATGACTTTCGGGTTTACTTGTTTAGCGATTTTTGCACATTCAGCGCCTGACTTGTAAATAAGTGTGGTTGCACTCATGCCTACAACGTCAGGGTTACGTTTAGCAAGTTCTTCACGGAACTGCTCCAAAGTAAGTTTCATTGCTTGGCAATCAATAACGTCAACTTGATAGCCAGCTTTCTCTAAGACAGCAGCCAAATAGCCGATGCCTAATGGAATGAAGGGTGGATGCTGGTGTGCGTTTTGTGGATAAGGTGGGTTAACAAATGTCACGTGAGATTTCAAATTAATTTTTTTCCCCTATCTCTGGTTAGCTTGATAGATTGGATACTTTGATTAATATAGGTTTTTGAAATGGATGTTTTCCGTTAAAAATCCAAAAAAAGCAAAAACTGCTTTTCTGCTGCTATCCTCCTAATGGTTTTCATGTTTTGTTCATGTGCTGTAATGCTTAAATTGCAGTGAACAGTCAATAAGAAGCCAAATGTCGAGCGGCATCAAAAACCACCTCATGGGCATAGTGTGGCTACTTCGCAATCCAAAACAGATACAGCACCTTATCATACGTGAAACGTTGTACCGCAACCGCAACTCAAGCCGAGAAGGCTGGATTGCATGGCAAAAATACGACACCTACACCGCCGCGTTCCAACACAGCACAGCCGTCTCCTACGCAAGACCGCTGAATCAAGCTAGAATCCAAGTTTTTCTTGACATGATAGGCAGAGGTGGCAAAAATCTAAATGTTCTTGATGTCGGCTGCGGCGACGGGGTTTTAAGCGAACCAATCGCAAAACAAGGTCACATCGTCACAGGTTTTGATTTGCCAACCATTACGCCGATGGCTCACAAACGTCATATCTCCAACGTTTTCTCAGGAGACGCAGAAAACTTGGCTTTCAAACCAGAAATTTTCGATGTGGTACTGGCTTCGGAAGTTGTTGAGCACCTTTGGAATCCACAGAAATTCCTTGACGACGCCTACCGTATCTTAAAACCTATGGGCTTGTTGATTTTAGAAGCTCCCGAAGGCATCGAAGGTCTGCGTTATGATGCTCACAAGAACTGGTTTACCACGGAAAGGTTCCAGCATATGCTTGGCAAAAAATTCACTCTGCTCCAGTCAAAAACGTTCTCTCCAGAATGGGGCGCTCCAACGGCAACATTCATTTGCCTGTTCCAAAAGAATTAGGCAGCTAATTTTTCATGGGCTTCCCTAAGCAGGCGCTCTATGGGTAGATTGTAGGGGCATTTTGTTTGGCACAATCCACAACGTGTGCATTTGTCTGCTTTACCGTCTAATCCGCCATAAAGTTTACGCGCCCAATTACGCAAGCCGTAAACTGAATAAAACGATTCGAACCTTAGGGTGGCGGGGATGTTTACTTTTTCTGGGCAGGGCATGCATAAACCGCAGTCACGGCAGTAATCACCAAGGCGAAAGCTAAACTGCTGCTGTTCCTTGTCGGTTAAACCTTGATAGCTTTCCCCAGCTTTGGCTGCGGTCTCAACTTCAGCAACTGAACGCAACCCAGGAATCGTTGAGGCAATATCTTTTGACAAGTTATACCTAAGCAGACTGGAAACCATCTCGCCATTGCTTTGGCCAAGAAGCGTCTTTAGTTCGGGTTCATCGGAAACCAGCGAAAGCGAGGGCTGATATAGGCAGGTTATGAGGTTTGAGGTTTTTGCTGACAGAGGCTTCATTGCAACTACGCCAACATCTAGGGCTTTGGCGGTTGGCAGTAACTCTTCTTCGGCTTGACGGGTAACTATGTTAAGGGGTACAAGAACTGTGTCAAACTTGCCTGTTTTAATTGCCTTGGTTAAAACGTGGGGTTTGTGTCCTGTTATGCCGATAAAACTGGCTAAACCTTCTTGTTGCGCCTGTTTGCAGGTTTGCAATGCGCCGTCAGGACCCATGGCTTTGGTGAGGGTTTTTTCGTCGTCTATTCCGTGCAGTTGAATGATATCCATGTGGTCTGTTTGGAGAAGTTTGAGGCTGTTTTTAAAGTCTTCAAGCGACTCCTTTTTGGTGCGGGAACCCGTTTTAGTGGCGATAACGCATTGGTCTCTTACATCTTTTAGGGCTTCGCCGATTTTTTCTTCGCTGTCCCCGTCCCAACGTGCAGTGTCAAAATAGTTAATGCCGCACTCAAACGCTCGCTTAACAACATCTACGGCGGTTGGCCTGTATACTTCAGATATCCATGTTCCGCCAAAACCGACGATGGACACTTGAAGGTTTGTTCGTCCAAGCCTCCGCTTCTGCATTTGTACCCCGCCTAGGCAATGCCTGCGTTGTCAACTGGGGTTGGATGGAGGCGGCGTTTGGCAAAGTTCAGCACGCCTTCACGCTGGATGCGTTTGAGGATGCGTTTGGGTGCCCGATGATAGTCACGGAAAAACTGCTTCTGAATCTGCATTAGTTCGTCATAGTCGAATTCGTCGGTTTTGTAACTGTAAAGAAACTCGTCGAGTTGAGTGTATTTGCCTGTTTGGAGCATTTCACGCCAAAGTGGGCTGTCTGGGTAAGCGATGAATACGTTGAATTGGCACCAGTCAGCGTCAAGCTTCTCAGCAAAACGGTAAGAAGCCATCAAGTCCTCTTTGGTTTCGCTTGGCATGCCCAGCATAAACGAGCAGGCAACTTGGATGCCGGCTTTGCGGCACATCTTGAACGCTTCTTCTGTTTGCTCAAGGGTTATTCCTCTGTTTATGTGGTTAAGGACTTTTTGTGAACCTGATTCAACTCCGAACCATATGGTTTTGCAGCCTGCAGACGCCATTTTGTTTAGAATTTCTTGGTCGACAAGGTTTACTCTGGTGTCGCAGACCCATTCAAGGTCCAGTTTGCTTTTAATGAGTAAATCGCAGAGTTCAGCGGTTTGGTTTTTGCGCATGGTGAAATTGTCGTTGATAAAGTAGATGCCGCGTGTGCCGTAACGCGTGACTAAGTCGTTTGCTTCTGCCATGACGCGTTGGGGACTGAATTGGCGGTTAATGTTTCCCCACAATTTTTTGGTTTCACAGAAACCGCAGCTGAAAGTGCAGCCTCGGCTTATGCTCATTATGTCGGCTGGTTTGGCTTTTAAGAATTCGATGTTGCGGTCATACTTTTCCAGTGGCAGTAAGTGACGGGCTGGGAAGGGCAACTCATCCATGTTCATGAATTTGCATTCGTTCTTTGTGACGCCTGATGTGCTTCTTGAGACTACTCCTGCAACGGTTGAAGCGCCCAGAAAATCGCCTTTTAGGATGAAAGCAGCAAGTTCAACTATTGCCCGTTCCCCTTCACCCATAACCGCGTAATCAATTTCAGGAGTCTCCAACAGGCTTTCAGGCATGTAAGACGCATGCCATCCGCCAACAACGATTTTGCAGGCTGGAACAACCTGTTTTATGGCTTTAGCGGTTTCAACACACTTCTTGTAGGTTGCGCTTCCGCAGGTTATGCCAACAATGGATGGTTGAAGCTTCTGCGCGAGTTGCTGGACTTCTTGAGTGCTTTGCTGCATGAGGTAATTGTCAAGCATCTGCACTTGATGCCCAGCTTTCTCTAAAGCTGCAGCCACATACATTAGTCCAAGGGGTGGAAGCCTTTTTCCATGAAACCATGGCGCATTAGAAGGCGGCGCAGTAGTCATTAACAAAATCAATTAGCATTTTTCTCCTGAAACATGTTTAACGTGTAAGCGAATGAGCACAAATTTGCCTCTTTAATTTGTATGCTTATCACGTTTGATAGGTTTACAATTTAATAAGCTTTAACAGAATACAACAATTTGGGTGCGACACGCAGTGGGTAGCAAAAAAATCTAAACAGGGTAAATCATGGTTTTGGGGGAGCTGTTTCAGCGGCGACCTGTTTAACAAACGCTTTAACATCGTCTGGTTGACCATACACTACAAGGCGCCCGTCAGCCTGCTTATTGACTGCCAAGTTGCGTTCACCAGCCAATTTAAGCACGTATTCAGCTGGGAGTTTGCTGTCTGTTTCAATACGAATCCATTTTTGACCGCGCGGCACGCCAACCACAAACTTTTCTTTATTTTCCGTTGACCCTTGCACGATACAATGGGCTGGCGTATTTGCTTTTTCCAGACGCCTGAACCATTCATCCACTTCTGTTGGTTCAAAAACTTCTTGAGCCTGACCTATCAAGTAAGCTTCAACATTTGCAGTGTACTCTTCAGCCTTTGTTACAGCTTCACCATGAGTGCCTTCCCTGCAGGCTAATTCAATCATGGAACGTGCAGCACGCAAATCCTCAACAATTTTTGCTGGAACCTGAACATCCTTTTTTTTAAGCTCAATCAGGAGGTCTTCAAGAGTTTTCCAAGCCGCCATAGTGTGACCCATAAACGCACATCCAACTAAATGTTAGGTTCCTGATGCTTAAAGGGATTTCCAGATTTCAGAAAGAAATAAATCAAAAAAAGGCTTACTCTCTTTCAGGGACTTTTGGAAGTGTTTTTTTGACTCAAGACAGAAAAGCTCAGATTAAAGAAGCCTTAAAGCAGTTGCATTCTGGAGTGCCGCCTGAAGAGGTAAAGGAACGGTTTAAAACGGTTTTTGAAGGAACTGACTCTTTGGAAATAACTAAAATTGAGGATGAACTCGCTAAAGAGGGCATGAAACGTGAGGACCTGCGTAAACTTTGCGATGTGCACATGGCTGTTTTTAGAGACCAAATAGAGCGGCAGCATCCAGAGCTTAAACCTTCTCAGCCGATTAGCATTTTGATGGAAGAACATAAAATAATGACTGTTAAAGCTCAGCAGCTTGTAGCTTTAGCCAAAAAAATATACGAGGTTAACGAGGTAGAGTACGTTAAAGAAGACATTCATCAAGTAGAACATTTAGTAAGCGACTTTGTGGATTCTGAAAAACATTATCAGCGTGAAGAAAACGTGCTTTTTCCCCTTTTGGAAAAACATGGAATCACCGAGCCGCCAAGCATAATGTGGATGGAACATGACCAAATACGGGAACAAAAACATAAGCTTGAAGCCCTCGTCAAAAACTTCAATGTTGAAAACTATTCAAACTTTAAACAGCAACTCTGGGACACCGCACAAGAAATAGGCAACCTGCTTCCAAGCCACTTTTACAAAGAAAACAACATCCTGTTTCCTGCAGCTTTAAGCGTCGTTACCGAGCAGGAATGGGTTGAGGCACGTCAAGAGTTTGACGCAATCGGCTACTGCTGCTTCACACCACCCGAACTAACTAAACCACAAAAACAAGAAGCGGTAACCACTCAGGCTTCCACTCAAGCTAAAACCGTGCCATTAGAGAACGGCGGCTTAAAACAAACCCAAATAAACAGTCTGCTAAACACGTTGCCAATCGAAATTACCTTTGTAGACGAAAACGACACCGTTCAATACTTCAATAAACCAGAAAAAATGATTTTTGTCCGCACAAAATCAATCGTTGGCAGAAAAGTGCAAAACTGTCACCCCCAAAAAAGCCTCGACACCGTTGTCCAAATTGTGAATTCGTTCAAGTCAGGCAAAAAGAATTCAGCCGAATTCTGGATTAACCTAAACGGACGCATGGTTTTCATTCGTTTTTTTGCCGTGCGTGATGGTCAGGGCAAATATTTAGGCACAGTGGAGGTTGTGCAGGATGTTACAGAGATTCAGAAGCTTACGGGTGAAAAGCGTCTTCTTGACTGGTCGGACTAAGCCATGAAACTTAAAACAGTAAAATCCAGGGGGCTAGCACACAACAGTTATTTCCTGTCCAGCGGTGGAGAAGCCGTGGTTATTGATCCACGCCGTGACTGTGAAATCTACTTAGAGCTTGCCAAGGAAGAATGCATAAAAATCCGTTACATTCTTGAAACCCACAGAAACGAAGACTACGTGATTGGCTCCTTGGAGCTGCAGAACATGACAGAAGCAGAAATCGGTCACAGCAACGCTTTAGATTTCAAGTATGGCGACCACAAGCTTGCCGACGACGACACACTCAACGCAGGGGATTTTAAAATCAAAGCAGCCTATACGCCGGGACACACAAACGAATCCCTATGCTACGCGGTTTATTCTTCAGGCAACAGTTTACCGTTAATGGTTTTCACAGGCGACACACTTTTTGCTGGCTCGGCGGGGCGAACCGACCTTTACGGCACCCAAGCTCAGATGGAACAGGCAGAAAAGCTTTACAGCAGCCTACACGAGAAACTGTTGCCGCTTGGCGACCACGTACTTGTTTACCCAGCGCATGGTGAAGGCAGCGTTTGCGGTCACGGCATAAACAACCAAGAACCAACAACCATTGGTTACGAACGCAAAACCAACCCTTACCTGCAACTTGGCAAAGAGGATTTCATAAAAAAAGCGTTGAAAACAAAACAGGTTGTGCCACGGTACTTCCGCAAAATGGAGGAGCTCAACCTTAACGGTCCACCCTTGCTTAGCGAGTTGGCGTATCCTAAAGCGTTGATGTTGGAAACTTTTGAGGAAGAAATGCCAGAACACAATATGACAGTTTTGGACACGCGTAATCATTACAGTTTTGCAGGTGCCCACATCCCCGATTCGTTAAGCATGTGGCTTGGAGGAGCCACCGTTTATCCTGGCTGGCTACTTGACCCAGATCAGTACATCTTGTTCATCCTTGAACGCGCCTCAGATATCAAGGAGGCTACAGCGTACCTGCGCAGACTTGGGTTTGATAACTTATGCGGTTACCTGTGTGGCGGCATGAGAACTTGGCTGGAAGCTGGCAGACCTTTCTGCAGCAACGGCACAATAACGCCCAAAGAAGTATATGATGCGTTAGGCAAGGGCAGGTTTACTCTAGTTGATATTCGAGAACCAAGCGAATGGGAAGAAGACGGCGTCATTGACGGCTCTGAATTAATGGTTTTCCCCGACATACCTGAAAAAGCCGCAAGTCTGCCAAAAGACAAGCCTATAATTATTGTCTGTTCTGTCGGTGAACGTTCAAGCACCGCTGCCAGTTTGCTGCAAAAACAAGGCTTCACTGACGTGCGTAACATGCTGGGTGGCATGACGGCTTGGAAAAACCTGGGCTACCCAATAAAAACGGGGGCTTAAGCGCCTTTTTCGTGGTCTTTTAATGTTTTAGCCATGCGTTTTGTGCTGTCTTTAGGCTCCAGCAGTTCCTTGACTAGGTTGTATTGGCGTTGGTAAATGTGGCAGTTTTTGCTGTGGAAAATCATTTTGCCTGTTTTTAGGTTCAGGTTGCCTTTCTCGTTAATCTCGTTAACGAAGGCTTCGTTGAAAAGTTGCAAGCCAGCAATGTTTGCGGGTAAACCGCCAAAAGCGTCCCAACTGCGGAAGTAACAGGTTAAATGCAGCTTGCCGTCGGAGATTTCAGTGTCGATTAGGCTTAGGCATGGTGGCTCGCTTTTTTTGTGGTTTGCGTCAAACTTTTTGATGTCGCTGGGGAGACGTATGACCATGGTGACTTGTCGGTCTCTTTGCTCTTCTGCGTACCGGTTAACGGCTTCCTCGATTTGGTTGATGGGTTTGTTAAGTCGGCTGCCGTAAGTGTAAACTTCGGTTTCTGCGCATTCGCCACACCACAAATATTCAAGCGCATAGCCTTGCACGTACTTGAAATCGCATGGTGCCTTATCGCTTACAAGTGGCCTATTTTCTGGATGCTCAATTTCGATGGAGAGGTTCAGCTTTTTAGTTTCTGTTTCTTCAGAGCCAAAACCTACAGGAAAAATGTCTCCTTCATACCAGATTTTGCTTAAAGTTTTGTACCAAGCATCGGGGCAATCAAACGCTGAAATCTTTACGTGCTTCATGCGGCTTCTCCGATTACTGAGTAATGACTAGTTGACCCAATATAAGTTTAGCACTTATTCAATGCTCTTAAGCCTCAGTAAGGTTGTTGTTTGTAAGCGTATAGCTGCCACCATATCACAAAGTCTGCTATGGACAGCTATGTCGATCTTTTCCTTTTAACTACCGTGAAATAGATAAGGGTAGAACTTGCGACAACAGCCACTAATAATAGCACAAGAATCGTCTCTATTGGAAAGACATACTGTTTACCAAAATTATTGAGTGGATAATTGTCTTGGTTATTAGCATCTATAACGTAGACTGATTCGTCATCAGCTAAGTCACTCCAATAGTTGCCGCCTGAAACCGGGCCATCATCCCAAAGGTTTGTCGAGTTGAAACTTGCGACTTGCGGATTATTGTTAATGAAGGCATTGTGGTAAAACTTGTTGCCAGAAGAGGATGTTAGCTTAATACCATAGCCATAGTTACTAACTATGCTGTTATTGAAGATAGTGTTTTCAGAAGAATTTTCAAAGGAAAGCCCGTTTGATATCCCGTTGATGCTGTTTGCAGACACGTTATTGTAAGAAATCGTATTTTGAGAAGAGTAAACTAAAACAGCGCCCATAGAGTTGTTAACTAGGTTATTTTCAGCGATGAAATTCTGTAAAGAATGTGTAAGAAATATTCCTACCATGTTGGTATTTATGAAGTTTTCAATGATGCGGTTGTTGTTTGAGTAAGTGAGATTGAGAAAATAAAGGTCGGTTCCTTTGGCGTAATTTTTTGCAATTAAGGAATTAGTCGTGTTAACCAGAAGGATTCTGGGTCCAGAGAATTCATAACGTATGTTTTCGATTGTTATACCTGAGCAGCTTACTAGGCACACATATGCGGCGTCTGAAGGAACTTTTTGGTCATGCACATCGACCCAATAGTAGATGGGTTTGCCTGCATACTGGTTTGAAGAATCAACGTCATTGACGAAATCGGAGATACTGTTACCGGAAATATCTAATGCATAGATGCTAAAAATGTTGTCTCTGAGCGTGTTATCATGTGAAGCCTGCAGAGCAATGCCCCGAGCGTTTGCTTTAATATCGTTTTGGAAAATTTTGTTGTAATGTGAATTTTGAAGGATGAAATCGCCCGTCAGATCATTTTCAACAATCGCATTATTGGTAGACGAATTAATACTAATGCAAGAATGGGGTGAAACTATTTTGTTTCCGGAGATAGAGTTCTGTTCACTATTTGATCGGAGGTCAATTCCATGTTCGCCATCTTGATTGACATTTATGATGTTATCCAATATTTTATTGCGGGAGGAGCCGCTCAGAACAATAGAGTCATAGAATAAATTAATTTCAGCATCAACGATTGTAACGTTTGAATCGTTGGTTAAGTCTATGCCTACTGTGTGGTAGATTTTTCTTGCCGATCGATCATGGCAGCCTTCACTCTCTAGTTTGTGCCCTGCACCATCTAATATGATGTTGTTTCTTTCTACGATAATTCCGTTTGCTCCAAAAGCGCTGACTATATCGGCGGTCAAAGTATAAATGTCACCATTTCGTTGAATGGGCGCTGTTGAAGGAATGATGCTTCCGTCAGCGGTAATGTGGATTTCTTCAAAACCAGTATTAACCGATTGAGCATTTGCAGAATAAACACCAAATGTGCCTCCAGTCAGGAATAACGCACTAAGAGCCAAGAAAATTGTAATCGAAGATGAAACAGTTTTACGCATTTTTTGTCCAAAATAAAAATCAATCGACCTAATTTTTATAGGTTATGGAACAAAACATTACAGATACATTTATTGAGATATCAGGAGAGAGAAGTAAACGTTCGTTTTGAGTTTAAGCGTTAAAATTCAATAAAAGAAAGAAAGTTTTGGGGGTTTTAGTAGGGCATTCCGCCCATGCCACCCATACCTCCCATTCCGCCCATTCCTCCTGGGGGCATTGGAGGCATCTTGCTGCCGCCTTTGATACTGATTAAATCATCAATCTTTAGTATCATGTTGGTGGCTTCTGTGGCTGACTTGATAACCTGCTGTTTAACACGCAGTGGTTCAAGTATCATTTTTTCGCACATGCTGACCATTTTGCCTGTGGTTACATCGATGCCCATGTATTTGCTGTCTTTCTTTTCGTGTTCACTGCGCAGGGCAACCATAATGTCGATTGGGTCTAAGCCTGCGTTTTCAGCAAGAGTCGTTGGAATTGCTTCTACTGCTTCAGCGAATGCTTCAATTGCAAGTTGTTCGCGTCCGCCCACTTTAACTGCATAAGAGCGTAAACCTTTTGCAAGTTCTGCTTCTGGTGCGCCGCCGCCTGCAACGATTTTGCCGTCCTCAATAACGTTTCGGATTACGCATAAACCATCGTGTAAACTGCGTTCTGCCTCGTCAATTACGTGGTTTGATGCGCCACGGATGACCAAGGTTACTGCTTTGGGGTTCTTGCAGTCACGGATGTAGAGAAGTTTATCATCACCGATTTTGACTTCTTCCACACGTTTAGCGTTGCCAAGTGTGTCTGGGGTTAAGTCTTTAACGCTTGCAGCAATTGCGCCGCCTGTTGCTCTTGCAAGTTTTTCGATGTCACTGCTGCTTACGCTTTTAACAGCGAGAATGCCTGCTTTTCCAAGAAAGTGAAGTGCCATGTCGTCGATGCCTTTTTCGCAGAACAAAACGTTTGCACCTGACTTCTGGACGGTTGACACCATGTCTTTTATCATGCGTTCTTCTTCATCAAGGAAGCGTTGCATTTGGTCGGGGCTTTCAATGTTGATTTTTGCGTCAAACTCGGTTTTTTCGATTTCAAGTTTGGCGTTGAGAAGCGCGATTTTGGCGTTTTCGATGATTTTTGGCATCTGTGAACTGGCAACTTCTTTGTCCAGAACCATGCCTTTGACTAGTTCTGATTCGTCAAGGCTTTTACCGTGCTTTTTAACAACTTTGATTAAGTCAAGGTCAGCTTTGTATTTGTTATCAACTTTTTCTGCAACCTGCTTAACAGCCTCAACAAGCAGTTTGGTGAAGTGCTCTTGGGCTACGTTGATGCCTTTGCTGTTAAGTGAAGTCATAGCGATTTCACGTAAAGTCACGTCATCATCGAATTTTACTGGCATCGCGATGGAGTCAAGGATTTCTTGTGCTTTTTCGCTTGCTTTTTTGAAGCCTTCAATAATGACGATTGGGTGCACGTTTCGGTCAAGTAGGCTTTCTGCTTTAGAGAGCAATTCGCCTGAAAGGACAACAGCGGTTGTTGTGCCGTCGCCTACTTCGTTGTCTTGGGCTTTTGCTACTTCTACAAGCATTTTTGCTGCTGGATGCTGAACGTCAAGCTCTTTCATTATGGTTGCGCCGTCGTTTGTGATTGCGACGTCTCCCATGCTGGTTACGAGCATTTTGTCCATTCCGCAGGGACCTAACGTGGTTTTTACTGTTTCAGCCACAATTTTTGCAGCCATAATATTGCTTCTTTGTGCTTCACGTCCAGTTGTTCTTCCAGTACCTTCTTTAAGGACTAGAACTGGAACTTGTCCACCTTGTGTTGACATAATATTCACCAAGTACCTTTAATCTGATTTGAGATTTAGTAAAAATGGAACAATCAAAAAGAACATATAAGTTTTTCTCAGCTTATCGGTGAACTATCAAAATATTAATCCATTAAATATGCCCTTGTGAGTCAAGATTTGGTTTCCCCTTTTTCCCGACGCGTCTTGTTAACTGTTGCTGCAGCGATACGTTTAGCGTCCTCTTCGGATGCGCCACGTTCAAGCTCAGACTCTTTAACATGTTCATACTGACGTTTTCTTTTATCACTTTCCACTCCACGCGGAGGCAAACAAAATCACCACCTAAGCGGTAAAAAAGAAAAGTTGGATTTAATGTTGATACATTGCGTTTCTTTTTCCCTGCTGAAAAAGCCTTCCAATCTGATGCTCGTCATCATGAGACAAAACTTTTCTTGCTTTATCGAAAAGTTCCGTTTCTTCTTCTTTCATGTGCATCTCTATGGCTTCATTTAAAACTTTTATTTTTGCATAAAGCCAGTCTTTCTTTGTTTTGTCAGACATGTCAATGTCATTGATTATTTGTTTTCCAAGGTCGTGTTCCTCATAAGATTCAAGAGTAATCAACCGAGTTTCTTGAAGATTCTCAATTCTTGGATAGAAAAAGGTCTCTTCCGCTTCCATGTGAACCAAAAGCTCCCTTTTTATATGTGAGTAAAGGTCTGCATCAAATCGTTCCATTTCGGTAACTTGCTTGAAAAGTTTCCTAACATCTTCATGGTCCTGCTTTATAATGTCATAAATGCTGGGGCCTAAACGATTCAGGTTTTCCCTCATTTCTGCTTGTTCACTCAAGTTTTTCACCTCCAAAAGTTTTAGAACTTACCGGTTTTATCTGGCCATTTCTCTGCAAGATTCAGCGCATCGTCGACACACGCCTGCGCATTCCTTCATAAAATCTTCGTCGAACCTGTCACAAACATCACCGCATTCATCGCAGATATCAGCGGTTAAACCGCAGGTTTGAGGGTGATACATAGAGTTCCGTAGCATAAAGTCGGCGTTTGTGTTGCAGATTCTTGCGCAGTCCATTACAAGGTTTAAAAGTTCAACCTCAACGTGTTTACCGTTCATGCTTAAACATCTAATCAATGTTTGGTTGCAGGTTTTAAAACAATCCAAACAGTCTTGAATGCATTCTCGGACTTCATCATTAATTAAATACTCTGTTTCCTGCATCCTTTCCAATTCCTCCATGGTTCCAGTCATTCTTCCAGCAACCTGAGATGAAGCTCCACTTTGCAAATTCTCAGTTTTTTCCTCTTCAGAGCCTGTGTAAATGCTTGGTTGGTTACGTTTGGATGTAGCTTGAGAGTTTTGGTTAATATTTTCAGGTTTACTGTAAGCTTCCGGCAACTCCTTTCACCTCCTTAAAAGACACCTAACGCTCAACTCTATGTTGAGGCAATTTGAAAGAAAACGCTGATTTTCAAAGTAACTAAAAATTCAGCTTTGAATTTAACCAGAGTTTAGGGTGTACAATATTTTTATGTCGTGCGTGATTTAAAAATATGTGGTTACTCTTCAGCCACAACAGAAAACTGGAAAGACAATAAAAAGGGTTACTTTGGAAGTAACTCGTTAAGTTCATAGCTTGCAGCGCATAAAACGCTGTCTGCTCCGCCATAGTAAACGATTACTTGGTCATCAAGCATTATGTTTCCGCAGCTGAAAACAACGTTTGGAACTTGACCAACACATTCGTAGCCTTCGCAGGGGGTTAGAATCGGTTTTTCAGTTCGGTAAAGCACGTTTTCTGGGTTGTCCTTGTCAAGTAATGCTGCGCCAAGCGAGTAATTCTTCTGTTCGTCAACTCCATGGTAAATGAACAGGTAGCCTTCATTGAGTTCAATTGGTGTTCCTGCAGCGCCGATTTTCTTGCTGTCCCACTTTCCTTCTCTTGGCTCCATTATTGATTTGAAGCCGCTCCATTGTTTCAAGTCATCAGAGTATGCTACACAAATGCTCGGTTCAATACGGTGGAACATAACATAATTACCGTCCACCTTCCGGGGTAATATTAAGGCGTCCTTGTTTCTTACGTTAGGAAACGGCAAAATGCGTTCTTTCCAGTTCCATTTGCGGTTAAGCAAGTCGTTTAAACCTATTGATGTTAACGCGATTTGAAAAATTATTGGATGTTCATGATTCCTGTAAGCGGTGTAAGCCATTAAGCATTGATCGCCAATGATTGTTAATCTTGGATCTTCACACCCGGAACTTTCAGCGTGGATTTCAGGTAAAAAGATTGGTTCATCAAGCCTTTCAGTAATGGTAAAGCCGTCGTTGGAGACTGCATAGCCTAGCCTTGAAATGTTGTCTGTGCCCATTGCCCGATAAACTATGTGCACTTGGTTGTTGCCGTAAATTGCGGCTGCGTTGAATACTGCGTAGTTTTCCCAACTGTTCTTTTTGTTGGGCTCTAATATGGGATTGCCTTTAAAACGGTTCATTATCCCTCTCCCTTCAAGAATCACTCATTGACGTTAAGGCAACATATAAACATGGTTGTATCAAATGTCAAAATCGGTCATTGTGACTGTTATAGTACAATCACATGCGCTTAAAGACAGCCAAATCTTTAATAAATGCGTGACTAATTGTTGGCAAAGCATGTTCTAGGTAACTCCACATTGGCTAGCGTTAAAGAAGTTGCCTATGTAAGCACGTATCCACCTCGAAAATGTGGTATAGCAACTTTTACCGCTGATTTAGTCAAATCTACAAGTCTACTTAACAAACTTAAAGGTCAAACTGTTATTCCAATAGACGGACGACACAATAATGCGTCAGCCTTTGGAAGAGTCCAGCATAAAATTGGACGCGACTCACCTGAAGATTACGAGTTTATGGCTGGCCTTCTAAACAGGTCAACGGTTGACGTTGTTAATTTGCAGCATGAATTCGGAATTTTCGGTGGACAAAACGGAAGTTACATATGCACTTTTCTGGAGAAACTCAAAAAACCTGTTTCCACTACCTTGCACACGGTTCTCCCGAATTTTGAAGAGCCAGCAAAAAAAGTATTTGACCGAATAGTCGCCTGCAGCGACGCAGTTGTAGTAATGAATCAAACAACCAAAGGTCTGCTTAAACAACATGGGGTTTCAAACAAAAAATTAAAACTGATTCCTCACGGGTGCCCCGATGTTCCCTTGGTGCCAAGTGAAAGGGCAAAAAACGAGTTAGGATTAAAAAACAGGGTTGTTTTGTCAACTTTTGGGTTGCTTAGCCGCGGTAAAGGCGTCGAATACGTGATTGAAGCTTTGCCCCAAATTATTAAAACCCAGCCAAAGATTGTTTATAAAGTGCTTGGGGTTACGCATCCTCAAGTGAGGTTTGTAGAAGGTGAATCCTACCGTAATTTGCTTATGCGTAAAGCAAAAAGTTTAGGGGTAAGCGCCCATGTAAAGTTTCTTAACCGTTTTTTGTCAAAACATGAATTGATTAGTTACTTGCAGGCAACTGACATCTATATTACACCGTACCTTTCCCCCAATCAAGTTAGCAGCGGCACGTTATCTTATGCCTTAGGTGCTGGGAAAGCCATAATTTCAACACCGTACCTTCACGCCAAAGAAGCATTAAGTAACGGGAAAGGCGTGTTTTGCGACTTTCACGATTCAGAATCTATTGCTCAAAGAACTTTAGCAATCATGGAAAACAAGCAATTACGGGATTCACTGGAACATAACGCTTACTTGTATAGTCGGAAGTTCACTTGGCCCTTGATCGCTAAAAAATACATGGCGCTT
This sequence comes from Bathyarchaeia archaeon, assembly GCA_042296865.1. GTDB lineage: Archaea > Thermoproteota > Bathyarchaeia > Bathyarchaeales > Bathycorpusculaceae > Bathycorpusculum. Next base: position 2,343,352 of record CP170178.1, read on the forward strand.
TATGGTGAACTTGCACAGCAGCCAAAGGATGTGATTAAATGCGAATACCCGCTGTGAAACTTGATTACCTGAAAGCTTTCACGGATGACACGGGAATTTTTCAACACGCAAGATACTGTATTCCTAAACGAGGCGAAGGCTACACAACTGATGACAATGCAAGAGCCCTTGTTACCTGCGCACAATACAGCAACTTTAAAAACAAATTACAAGTTAAACGATTAGCGAATATTTACTTGGCATTCCTTAATTACATGCAGAAACCAGATGGAAGCTTTCATAATTATCTTAGTTATGATCGACGTTTTCTAGATGTTGACGGTTCGGAAGACTGCCTTGGCAGGGCAATTTGGGGTTGCGGGGTTGCCGTGAATTCAAAGCTTTTTGAAGACACAAAACTGGTTGCTGAAGAAATTTTGTATAAAGCTTTGCCATGCCTTGACAGGTCAACTTCTCTTCGTGCTTACGCGTCAACAATTTTTGGGCTTTACAACTGCATTAAAGCTAAACCAGCAGATAGCTTGCTTGATGCTACTAAGAAGCTTGCCGACCGCATGGTGCAACAGTACAAAAACGAGGCTAAACCTAAATGGCGCTGGTTTGAAGCGTACTTGACCTATGATAACGCCCGTTTACCTCAAGCATTGTTTGAGGCTTATATGGTAACAAACAAACAAGTTTATCTTGATGTTGCCAAGGAATCTTTAGATTTTATTTTGGACACACAAATTATAGACAAAAAGTTTGTGCCAATAGGCAACAACGGCTGGCATTATTACGGCGGAGAACGAGCAGTATATGACCAGCAACCCCTTGAAGCAGCCTCACTTGTTGACGCATCAGCTGACGCCTATTACGCAACAGGGCAAACCCACTACTTAGATGTGGCTGTTTTGGCTTTTGAATGGTTTTTGGGCAGGAACACACGTAAACTTGTAATGTATAATTCAAAAACTGGCGGCTGTTATGACGGTCTTACTGCTGATTCTGTGAATTCTAATCAGGGAGCGGAGTCGTCGCTTTCTTATTTGATGGCTCGTTTAAGAATAGATGAACTGCAACGGTTTTCAGGACAGAAAAAAACCGTAAACGAGATGACGGTAAAAGCTTAATTTTGTTTTAGGAGGAAAAACAGTGTTTAAAGTTAAAGATATAATGTGCAAAAACGTTGTAACAGCTAAAGAAAACATGACTATTCTGGATGCTGTTAAACTGCTTAATGAACGGCATGTTGGTTCAATGGTTATAATCGACGATGAAAACAGGTGCATAGGCATCTTCACTGAACGAGACGCAATCCGAGTCGTTGCCCAAAAAATGAATCTTGCGGAAACTCTAAGCAAAGTCATGACCACCCATGTAGCCACCATCAAGCTTGAAGCCTCATTTGACGACGCCAAAGAATTGTTGCTAACCCACAAAATACGGCACTTGCCAGTGACAGATGAAGAGGGCAAATTAGTGGGGCTTTTCTCTTTTAGAGCTTTTGTTGACGAAGTATTCGGAATGAAAACAACCGCACAGGTACCAACATAAAAGTGACTGTTTATGGAACGCTTCTCAGCCAACCCTATACTTCACCCCATCCCTGAACACCCATGGGAGTCCCGAGGCGTCTTTAACGCAGGAGTATTTTATCATAAAGGTGCAATACACATTTTTTATCGCGCATTCGGAAATGACAACATATCCAAGATTGGGTACGCAAAAACCATTGACGGTTACCATATTGAGGAACGCTTGCCAGAACCAATTTTTGAACCTGCCAATGAAGCAGAATTAAACGGTGTAGAAGACCCAAGAATAGTGAAATGCGAAGACCAACTGCTTATGACCTACACTGCTGTTAGGGAGTACGGTCACAGACAAGTCTACCAAGTTGCTTTAACCACTTTGGCTTTGGATGATTTTGAAAAGCGAAGGTGGAATTGGGGCGCAAGGAGACTTCCTTTTCCGGGAATACGCAACAAGGATGCAGCCGTTTTTCCTAAAAAAGTCAACGGCAGATACGTAATGCTGCACCGAATTGAACCTGACCTTTGCATTGCTTACTCAACAGACCTTGATAGCTGGTGTGACTTACGAAGCATTATGAGACCTAGAATTGAAGGTTGGGATGATCTAAAAATTGGTGCTGCCGGTACACCTTTTGAGTTAAGTGAAGGCTGGTTATCACTTTATCACGGCGTAAACAGGGATAATGTTTACCATCTTGGCGTAATCATGATGGACAAGAATAATCCAGAACATATTCTTCACCGCTCAAAAGAACCCATTTTGTCGCCCAGAGCCGATTACGAACGCTTCGGCAAGGTTCCCAACGTGGTTTTCAGCTGCGGTGACGTCGTTGTGGATGACACGTTGTTTGTGTATTATGGAGGCGGGGACAGTTCACTTAACGTTGCAACAATTAAGCTTGATAAACTGCTTGCATCAATTACTGCTTAGGCTTTAATGATGTGGTAGCCTGAAGCTTTCCTAAGCCTGTTCATAACAGCTAAACCAATACCTTCCAAAGGTACACCCTCTGCCAAAATAACATCCACATTTTCCTGGTCAAATTCTCGAAGTTCCCTAAACAGGCCATTTGCAATCGTGTCAAGGTTAAAACGGCTACCCATAGACTTTACCACGTCAGCAACGTATTCTTTTTTGGTTTCATCTGTCGCCAAAACGCCAACTCTTTTACCTTCAAGCTTGTACTGCTCAGATAGCAACTTGATTTTTTTGACCACTGCTTGAACAGTGCCTTCAACCAGCAATACCTCAGCGTTAGGTGCATAATGTTTATGCATCATACCAGGGGACCGAGCTTGCCCTAATGCAACCTCTTTCTCGGATGCAACAAACGGATGCAGCACCACATTAGGCAAAAGCTTCTGTATCGCCTCAAATGGGGTTCCACCAGGACGAAGCAACACTGGCGGGGCAACACTTAAATCCAAAACCGTTGATTCAACGCCAATACTGGTTGAGCCGCCATCAAGGATTGCGTTGATTCTGCCGTTCAGGTCACCGTAGACGTGTTGGGCGGTGGTTGGGCTGGGTTTTCCTGAAAGGTTTGCACTTGGCGCTGCAATTGGAACGCCACTTTGCTTGATTAGGGCAAGTGCAACGTTATGTTTAGGCATTCTCACTGCAACTGTATCCAAGCCCGCAACTGTTTCTCTAGGAACTTTTTCAGAACGTTTAAAAATCAGTGTTAAAGGTCCAGGCCAAAACCGTTTCATCAAGGCATCAGCGTTCTTTGGAACCTCCTTGGCAAGCTGGTAAACTTGTGCAGGGTCAGCGATGTGTAGAATCGGCGGGTTATCCAATGGCCTGTTTTTAGCTTTAAACAAAGCCAAAACCGCGTTAGCGTTTAATGCGTTTGCGCCTAAACCGTAGACGGTTTCTGTTGGAAACGCGACTAAGCCGCCTTTCTGGATGATTTCTGCGGCTGTCTGAATTTTTTTTGGGTCAGGATTTACAGGGTCAACTTGGAAAAATATTGTTTTGGAGTCTTGTTTTTCTATTTTCAACACGGTTGAGGTTTCAATTTGCCGTTCTGATATTTTCCAGTAAGTGTATAGTAAACGGTTTTTTTCTTCTTCAGAAACCTCTGTAAAATTGTTTTTAGCGTAAAAGTTTACAGCCCAATAGGCAGCTTTCCAAGTGCCAACCAAAACTGTAGGCGTCTCAGCCAAGCCCATCAGGAACTTGATTAGTTTTTCCCCATGTCCTTTGCGTTGCTGGCTTGAAAGCACATAAGCATGACGAATTAACGTGACATCCCTGACAGGTTGAATTCCCATAACCGCAACCAAAACCCCCTCTTCTTTTAACCCGTAAAACTGGACGCCGCTCTCTATCTCTTCACGCAATTCCTCAGCTGGCATGTAAGGTTCTCTCCAACAGTCAAAGGGAATTACGCCTTTGTAAGCAACCGCAGCGTCATTGATAACTTGTAAAACTTCATCGAAATCGTTGTCTTCCAGTTTAATAATAATCACTTTTTTCGCCTTTGCCTTGCGTATAAGCTACGATGTCAGGGTTTCTTTAAATGTTTATGTGGCTGTCGGCTGCTTTTTGTTTTCTATCTGCATGACTTTTTCAAGCAGTTTCATAAAAAATTTTTGTGCTTGCATTTCATCGAATTTTTCAAGGTAAACAGAGACCATGGCAACTTTGTTCTTTTTTGATGCAACGTATTCAGCAAACATTCGAGCGCTGATAATGTTTCTGTCGCCGACCAGAATCGATGATGATGCTAGCCCCATGGGTTCGTTTGCTTTAGGAACCGCAATAGCCATAGTGCCCATTTTATCCTCTTTTTCGCTAAGCAGGATTAGGCAACTGTTTTTTGCTTCAACGTAAATCGCCAGAAACCGTGTGTTACGGTCGGTTATTTCTTCTTTTATAACGTTGGCGCGGTCGGCTCCTTCCATTTACGTTTTCCTCGATGCAAATAGGTTTACATTATCCTTAAAAAGACTTCATTAAAAAAACGGTTCTTTAGCATACTTTTGCTAAACTGTAAACTTTATGCTACAATTTTTCGTTTCACCAACCTATTAGCCGCCTATTTGGATGCTATTAGAAACCATATGCAGAAACCTATAGGGGGGTAGGGTGGAACCCCTAAGGGGGATAGGTGCTAATGAATGAAAATCAGTTCATTAACAGGTTGAAAATCACGTAAAAGCTTAACAGTAACAGCAACGCAATATTTGGACAAAAGCACTACTACGATATCAAGGAAGGTTTGAAATTGAGAAGTGACGAAGTAAAAACTGGAATACCGCACGCACCTCACCGCGCGTTACTCAAATCATTAGGCTTAGACAACGAAGACATCGCTAAACCGTTTATCGGAATAGCCAACAGTTACAACAATATCGTTCCCGGACACATTCATCTACGAACACTTGGGGAAGCCGTAAAAGAAGGCATCCTATCCGCCGGCGGAACTCCATTTGAATTTAACACTATAGGCGTCTGCGACGGAATCGCCATGGGGCATGAAGGCATGCGTTACAGCCTTCCCAGCCGCGAAATCATCGCTGACTCCGTCGAAATCATGCTGCAGGCACATCGTCTTGACGGCTTAGTTATGGTCAGCAACTGTGACAAAATAACCCCTGGTATGCTCATGGCAGCCGCGCGCGTAAACATTCCTGCAATTATGCTAACAGGCGGACCAATGGCGGCTGGACGCCACAAAGATAAAAAAGTCAGCTACTCGAACGTTCCCGAGGCTGTCGGTCAATTTGTCGCTGGAAAAATAAGTGAAAACGAGCTTCTGGAGCTTGAAGACGTCGCGTGTCCAGGTTGCGGCAGTTGCAGTGGCATGTTCACCGCAAACACCATGGCATGCATGAGCGAAGCCCTCGGAATGTCTTTACCATACTGTGGAACCACAATGGCGACAAGCGCCCGCAAAGTTCGTCTTGCACGCCAAACAGGTAGAAGAATAGTTAAACTGGTTGAGGAAAACATTAAACCTTCAGACATCCTCACGTTGGAAGCTTTCAAAAACGCCGTCTCAGTTGACATGGCACTTGGAGGTTCAACCAACACAACCCTGCACTTGCCAGCCATCGCAAAAGAAGCAGGCGTAAAGTTGCCCCTGTCAATGTTTGACGAAATCGGCAGAAAAGTCCCACACATATGCAGCATGATTCCAAGCGGAACCTACGCTATCGAAGACTTAGATGCAGCAGGCGGAGTTCCAGCAGTAATGAACCAAATCAAAACCCTCCTCAACCTTGACATTCAAACTGTTTCAGGCAAAGTTTCCGAGAACATCAAAAACGCCACAGTGCTTGACCAAGAAGTTATTCGCCCATTAAGCAACCCAGTGCATGCAGAAGGAGGCATCGCAATTTTAACGGGCAATCTTGCACCAAAAGGCTCAGTTATCAAAACTGCTGGTGTTTCACCAAAAATGCAAAAACATACCGGTCCAGCCAAAGTTTACGATTCAGAAAATGAAGCTCTAACTGCAATTCGTGGCAAACAAATCAGTCCTGGAGATGTTGTTGTTATTCGGTATGAAGGGCCCAAAGGTGGACCTGGCATGCCTGAAATGCTGTTCCCAACTGCAACTATTGCTGGTATGGGTTTGAGCGAAAGTGTTGCCTTAATCACAGATGGCAGATTCAGTGGCGCCACACGAGGTGGAAGTATCGGGCATGTTGCTCCTGAAGCTTTTGACGGCGGTCCAATCGCTATTTTGGAAAATGGCGACTCTATAACGATTGACATACCGAATAGGGTTTTAAAGGTCAATTTAAGTGACGAGGAAATCAAGGCGCGGTTGGATGCTTGGAAACCTAGGAAACCCAAATTTTCTAAGGGAATTCTTTCAAGATATTCTCCAGTTTCGCTGGAATAATTAGTCTTTTTTTCTTTTTTTCCTTAACTTTTCACTGTAAAGTTAGCCTTAACTTACAATAGTTTTATAACACCACTTTAACAACCAAGTTTTCACAGAATTTAAGGAGAGAAAAGAAACGGCTAAAAAAAATTATTTTTCAGCATTAACCATGCTCTTAATTGTATCAATTGCAACACCAATAATTGCATGCCAAACCCTCAACAGCAGCAAAGATTGATGGATGCCATGGGCAATGGTCTTAGGGTGGCTTTCTGACACGGTTTAATCTAAATTGAACGTTTTTAATGCTGAAACTGTTTGTTTAGTTTTGGTAAGGCTTAAATCTGCGGAAAATAAGTCTATATAAGATATAACATGAGAAGAGTTAGCTTGTTTCTTGCTATCCTCGTCGCCTCCACGATAGCACTTTTAACGTTAACAATCATCGGCTTTAACGTTCCCTACTCTAGTGCCACACAACAGCAGCATAACGGCATGGGACAAGGCATGATGGGACAGACATCAACAACCCTCGCTACCGCCAGTAGCACATCAGGCTACTTCTGGACAGCATTTGCAGTGCTTTCAGCGGTCTTAGCCGTCAGTATTGCAGGTTTCGCATACTACATAGCATATCCACAAATCAAAATTGCTAACCCGAACACAGGCACCACAACTGCAACTCAAACAGTCAACACAACATCTTCAGCTAACGGATCGTTGGCCTATGAGTCAATAGAAAAAACATTCACAGAAGATGAACGCAAAGTCATAAACACCTTAAACCTTCACCAAGGCAAATACCTGCAAAAGTACATCACTAAAGAGGCAGGTTTAAGCAAACTTAAAACACACCGCATAGTTGCACGCCTCTCAGAACGTGGCATCGTTAAACTTGAAAAAACTGGAAACACAAACACTGTCTATTTAGCTGATTGGTTAAAGAAGAAAGAAGAAAGTAACCCTTAAGCCCACTTGTTTTGGAGCTTTAGGGTTTCTCTGTTTATTGTTTGCCGTTTTTGTTGTTGTCGGTTTTGATTCTTTGTAGGCGTTTGATTGGGTTATACCAGTTCCATTTTCCAAGCATCGACATCACCGCTGGCACAAGGTAAGTGCGCACTACCAATGCGTCGATAAGTATGGAGAATGAGAAAGCAAAACCCATCTCAACTAACAATAGGTTGCTTGACAGCATTAAGGCTCCAAGTGAACCGGCAAGAATCACGGCTGCCGCTGTAATGATTCCGCCTGTTTGCTCGATGGAGTGGACGATTGCTGTTTTGAGGTTTTCGCCTTTGGCTGCTTCTTCACGGATGCGGGTCAGAATGAAGATGTTGTAGTCCATGCCTAAACCGAGCAACAGCACAAAGAGGATGAGCGGTGTCATGAAGAGTAAGCCGTAGTTGAAAGCTGACTGGAACACGACTGCCGTAACTGCAAGAGTCCAAACAATACTCATTAACACTGAAACTAAAGCAAACAGCGGCAGAATCAGGGAGCCAAGCACAAAGAACAGAACAAGGGTTACGCCGACTGCAACGATTGGCAATATAACGTTGAATTGGTCTACGAACACGTTTTTGGTGTCAAGTATGCCGCCTGTTGTTCCACCCAAGTAGATGCCGGTTACTCCGTTTGTGTTGTCAAAGTTTTCGTGCAAGCTGGTTCTCATGTCTTGGGCGGCGTTCATTGCAGGTGTTGAGTATGGGTCAACGCTGAAACGTAGTGTGATAAGGGCTGATTTGTTGTCTGAACCAATGCTTGACATTATTGAGTTGAAAGTGTTTTCGTCAGATGTTGAGTTTATGCTTTGATAATCAATTGGTACATCATAGGGCATTGTTGGGCTTGAAACTTCTTGCACGTCAGCGTGACTAGCGATTTGACTTGACATTTGCTGAATCTTCGCCATTTCGTCTTGATTAAAGACGCCGTCTTGAACGATAGGGTGGTCAAAGGTGACTACTACGTAGGATGGGAAGAGTTTGCCTCCACCAAAAGAATCAGTTAAAGTATGGGACGCTTGTATGGATTCTAAAGTGTCTGATGCACCACCGAGAAAGTCATAGGTTGGCACTGTGGTTGCATAAACGTAAAATGTTGGCACTGTCACAAGAACTGCAATGAGCACGACGACCTTTGCGTGTTTTACTGAAAAGTTGCCGCTTTTTGCAAAATAACCATTTTTGAATTCTGATTTCTTTCTAACTGATTCTGCATAGTTTTGGAAGCGTTCGCCAGTGTTCGGCCAAAAGATTCTGTCGCCAAGTATTGCGGTTAAGGCTGGCGCAAATGTTAATGATACTGCCAGCATGACGATTACGCCTAAACCAACGACTAAACCCATTGTTTGCATAAGTACTATTGAGGTTATTGCCAGTGATAGGAATGATATGATGACTGTTGCTCCGCTTGTGGTGATAGATTCTCCTGCCCAAGTGACGGATTGTATGATTGCTTTGTGCAGGGGTAAACCGTTGACACGTTCTTCCCGGTGGCGGGCGATTATGAAGATGCTGTAGTCAGTGCCCACCCCGATTAGCACGGTTAAAAGTATTGTTGGAATCATGAAGTCAACATTATTGACGTATGTGCCTACCAAGTAGAGGAATATTTGTGAGATTCCTAAGCCGACGCCGATTGTGCCTAAAGTTATCAATGGGGTGACTATTGAACGGAAGAACAAGCCTGTCGCAACCAGCAGAAGCACGATGGTTACTGGAAGAATCAGTTCAAGGTCAGCCATGGTAGAAACGTTAAAGTCGTAGTTTAATGCGTCTGTGCCTGTTACAAGTGCTGATTCAACAGTTGGGTTTTGTTCCAGCACGGTTTTTATGTGGTCCCTGATAGCTAAAAGGTTAGCTTCGCTGGAATCGGTGAAGTCAACAGAAATGATTGTTACGTCCTTGTTTGGGGAAACAAACGATGAGACTAAAGTGTCAAATTCTTGACCTACATTGTAAGCAGCTGGATTGTAAACGATGTCACCGGCCACATCGCGAAGTTGCTCTTCAGTGGGGTTTTCACCTAAATCATAAATGGTCTTAACAAGGTCTTCGGATAAACCCGATTGACCTGCAAGATAGGTTATTGTAAAGTTGTAGAGTTTGTTGTTGTTTTGGGTTTGGTTGTTGTTTAAGAAATCGTTTAAACTAAAAGTGTTTGTCAGCATGGTTGCGAAATCGTTGATTGTGCTGTTGTCGTTAAGGTAACTGTTGACAAACTGGCTGGTTGCTTGGGTTGTAATAGCAAGGGCACGTTCTGTTGCGGTATAATCGTTCATTGAAACGTTGCTGAAAGTATGTGTCCATGAAGCATCAAAAATGTCAAGCAAGTGCGAGGTGTACTGGTCAAAGGCGGCTTGGTCAGCGTCTTTAAGAATTTTCACGCTCTGCTCATACGAGATATCATTGAACATGTCAATGAAATCGTCCATACCGTAATCATGAATACCCCAGATAATGTCATTAGTTAACGCGTCAATAGCAGATTTGCTTGGGTTTCGACCTAAGTTAAAGGCTGCATTGACAAACTCGACAGTTATATCTGATGATTGATTTGCAATATACCGTACCGAGAAGTCTTGAAGCGCCGCCGCGTTCTGTTCGGGAGTGTTGTAGAGGAAGTTTTCAAGCTTAAGAGTGCTTGTTAAGGCATTGGCGAAATCAATAGCGGATTGGTTGCCTGCCAAGAAATTATTAATGTATAACTGCACAGTTTGGTCAGTTGCCGCGGATGCACGTTGTACTGGTGTCAAAGATTGGGTTGCGGGGTTTTGGAAACTCGTTGTCCAAGTAGCGTTAAAAGCGTCAAGGAGCGGTTTTGTGTACATTGCATAAGATGCGGGGTCGAGTTGCTGCATCATTATGGCTGTTTGGTTGTAAGCGATTTCGTTGAACATTGGAATGAAATTTTGGTCCATGTTGTAGCTTGCGGGGTTAAGGATGACTGCATCTGCTGTCGCGGTTAGAGCATTTGACGAGGGGTTTGGTCCCAGATTGTAAGCGGCAGTTACAAACTCTGCTGATTGTCCTGATTGGGCAACAACGGTTTGGACTGAAAAACCGGTGAGGGCACTTGTGTATTGGGTTTGGTTGCTTTGTAGGAACTGGTCAAAAGTGATGGCGCTGGTCAGGGCGGTTGTGAATTGCTGTGCGGTTTGGTTGCCGGCGAGGAAAGTGTTGATGTACATTTGTGTTGTTTGGCTTGAAACAGTTGATGCCCGCTTCACTGGGGTTAAGGTTTGTGTGGCAGGGTTTTGGAAGCTTTGCACCCACCCGTTATAAAATGCGTCAAGAAGCGGTGAAGCATACATTTCAAAAGAGGCAGGGTCGGCTTGGTAGAGGATTTGTGCTGTTTGATTGTAAGCGACTTGGTTTGCCATGTCAACGTTTTGAGTTTGAGTGTAGGCTTGTGACCACACGTTAAGGTAAGTTGCTGGGACACCGTAAAGCAGGTTAAGGGTCATGTTGGCGTTGTTGAAAACGGTGTAGACACCTTGACTTGTCTGGTTAAGTCCATCGGCGAGTTGGGTTTGGGTTTGATTGTAAGCAGTTGACCAAACCATGGTGTACATGGTTGGAACGCCGTAAAGCAGATTGTAGGTCATGTTGGCGTTGTCGTAAACCATGTAAACGTTGGGGTTTAACTGGCTTAGCCCGTTTGACAGTTCAGTTTGCGTTTGCTCATAGGCTGTTTCCCAAACAGTTTTGTACATGACTGGTACCCCGTAAAGCATGCTGTAAGTCATGTTGGCGTTTGTGTAAATGGTGTAGGCGCCCTCGTTTGTTTGGTTAAGCGCTGGAACCAAAATTGTGTAAACGTTTGTAACGTTCTGCACGCTGGTGATGTCTGGGTCAGATTTTATTTTGTTGGATAACTGCTCAAGAAACCGTTGTGTCTCGATTGATGAAGCATTATTTGTTGATACAACTATAACTAACGAATCGTTTGCTACGGACGAAGAGAAGTATTCTCCGATTAAATCGTCTGCTTTAACAGATTCAAGATTGCTGTCACTTGAGGCGCCCATCTGAAGGGATATCACGCCAGTTACGCTTAGCGCAAATGGAACGATAAGAACGAGCAGAAGAAGCCACGTAAAGATGACAACGTATTTGCGTTTTAGTATGAGTTGTCCGATTTTTCCAAAGAAGTTTACCTTTTCGGTTTTCATAGGGAATCACTTACGTTTTGTGTTTTCAGGGTTAGTTGTTAAGTAACGTTGAATTCAGTAAGCAAACGCCGCGGTTCGGATATACATTCTACCGCACAGGTTCGGCTTTAAGCGAATTGTATTTAAACTATGCAGCCTGAATTGTCATATGCGCCGATTAATTCTGGAAGCCTCCGAGAAAGAAATATCCAAATTAGGCATCGAAATGCCGCCGTTTGACAAAATCAAATCCTTAGAGTTACTGTACATTTTAAGGCAGGACCAAACAGAATTCACCGCTATTTCACAAGTAGAATTCAAAGACCCTAAAACCGAAGTAGAAGAAATCCGCAAAAACAAATCATTAGCAGAAGTCCAAGTACTCGAACAACAAAAAAACGGAGTCTACACACTGTTCATGCGTGGAGGACCAAGCCTATCCTCAGTGCTTGAATCCATCGGAGTAAAAAGTGGGTACCTTTTCCCGCCGATTGGCATCAGTGAAGGAAAAATCAAAATCAGCTTTCTTGGCAGCGAAACAGAAGTTCGCGAGTTTCTCGAAAGAGTCGACGCAGCCCAAATTCGCTACAAAGTCGTCATGTTAACAGACGCAAACTTTTACCCCAGTTCACCCCTAAACGAACTTACAGAGAAACAGCGGGAAGTGCTGCTTGCAGCTTACAAACACGGTTACTACGATATCCCAAGAAGAACAAACACAAGGCAGTTATCCAAAAAACTCGACATAGGCGACTCCACGTTGGCGGAGCATTTGCGAAAAGCAGAAAGACACCTCTTAATTAGCTTGCTGAGCCAAAACACCAACACCTAAAAACATATTACAAAAACAACCACCCCATTTGCAGCCTATTCTGAATAGGATTCCTAACATTTTGGCAGTGGCTATCCCCCCTTACGTTTTCTGCCTACCCCCTATAGGTTTTTGCATAGAACTGCTATTTGGATCCTAATAGGTTGGTTTACTTTTTAAAGCAACAAAGAAAGCATAAGACAGCAACTGAATAGCAAAATGAGTTCGGGCACTAGCATGGCCCATTAAGAAACAGTTTAAGCTCTGTTATCACCTTTAATTGCTAAAAAAGCAGTAAAACGTTGTCTATAAACAATTTTGCGCTTGGAATATACTTATTTTAAAAGTATTTCTAAATAATATGATTATTTTAAGAGATATAACTAACACTGGCTTTCAACATGCTAATGAGCGGTTTTTCAGCCAATACGGACCTACCCCCCTTAGAAAAAACAGCCCACTATAGGGTTCTGAAGGGTTCCCTGATAAAACTCAAAAATGATGCCTAACTAATTATTCTGAAGCGTTTCCCACAACCGCCGCATTCATACTCGTCTATTCTAAAATTGGGCGCATCAATCATACGCAGAAGCTTAGTTACCTTTTTGCCGCATTCCGGACAAGCAACCAACAAAATGCCTTAATCAATGGAGAATTAGGTGCCGAGGGTTTTTTCTATTCCGACCAGATACTCCGCCAGTTTTTTGCCTTTCTCGTTAAGAGATAAAACAGGCGAATATGGCGGCTTCTCTTTTTTGTCAACCGAAAGCATCTTGTTTTCCTCAAGAAACTCCGTAACATGGTAAACCGCTTTCTGATCTAACCCAGTCCCCTTAATTATTGCTGTGATTCCCGATTTAGGATTTCTGAAAATGAAAAGCGTAACCCTAATTGAGGAAGTCAATTTGTCAAAGCGATCTATGGGCGTTTTTGGGCTTTTTTTAACAGGCATTTTGGGTCAAAGCGGTTTGGTAATTGTATTTTATCTGTTTTTTAATGATTTATGACGTTCTATGGTTTAGCGCATCATATGCGTAAAACATATAAACTGAACGGGACAATACCTGCCTGTTAGAAAAGTGCATAATATGCGTAAATATATAAGTGGTTTAGCATGAAAGAAGAACAAACTAACCAGCCATCAAATAAAGGCACAAAAAAATTACCTGAAGGAGCCGGAATAAATCACAAAATACGCAGAAAAAACGCCTCCATCGTTAAACAGCTAAAGATTGATGCAGCATTCAAACTTTGGAAAGAACGCGGCTTTAGAAACATAACACTCAACGTACCCATGACACACAACGGGAAACGAGTCATGGTTAAAGTTCTGGCACGAAAAAAAGGCACGACAGTCGGAGTAGAATGCGCCACAACAGTGCGGCTCGAGAGACTACGCCAAAAAATCGCAACGTTACGGGGATGCTTGCCGCCAAACAGTTACATTATAGCTGTTTTCCCCGAAATCGACGGCAAGACCAACGAAAAGGTGAAAAAGTTTGTTGACGAGGTTTGGGCATTGGGTCGAGCAGATGATGTTTAAAAATGATGTTGAGACTGGACAAAATACGCCTGGCTAAAACGAGGAAAAACACGACTCGCAACCGCACAAGCCCTAAGAAAATCCCCCGTACCCCTATCAACAAACGACATCCACCAAAAAACAAAAATCTCGCTATCCCAAGCATCAACAATAATCTCAAACCCAAAAAACGTTTTCTGCATTTTATATTTTAAAATCATAAAATCTTAGACAAAAATTAACGGCTTCCAACATACTAATGACCAAATTTCTAACCAATACAGACCTACCTCTTTAGAGATTTCTGTGATAGACGTTCTGTTGCTCAGAAAAGCCAGAATTAACTTAAGCTTTGTATGGGCATAAACTTAAGAGCGCCTTAAAGCACAGAAACCATGGGAGCCCTAAATGGTCCAAAAGCCGCTTTCAACGATTATTACATTAACCATACTCTTATCTACTATCGTTTTTGCTAATGCTCCACGATTGGCAAATGCAGGTTTGGCTACCTTAATCACTTCAGATACAATCTGGGCCAAAGCGGAAAGCCCCATTTCCTTAACTGGCAATGTCGTAGTCAATAATAGCGCAACTCTCACAATAGAACCGGGTGTGATTGTAAACTTGGAAGATAATTACTTACGGTTCGAAGGTGAAGCAACACTAATAGCCAAGGGAACGGCTACAGACAAAATAGTCTTCAACGGAAAGGGGAGTCAAGCAACAATCTCGACACTTTTTTGCAACCCTTGGAATCAACAAACTTCTTCGGGAAGTATAATTGAGTATGCAGTCTTCAATATGAACAGTTTCTCAGCAAGCAATATCAAAGTTGTTAATAGTGAATTTAACTGTTCAATAGCCGTTAATTCTGATAGTAATGGAATTTTCTCAAACAATAACGTTAACGCTCCACGCTTTCTTGCTGCAGGTACGGCTAAAATTTCCCATAATACAATAAACAGTGATGTTGAGATAGACAGTTTCCCAACAGTAGAATATAATGCGATAAAAGGGGATGTATCATTTAGTGGTTCTGACAATAGCCGTCAGATACTTGCCTACAACACAATTGATGGTGACATAATTCAGTTTCACGGATCCCCAACAATTTCTCACAATACTATAAATGGGGAAGTCAAACTTTCTGGTGAGCCATCAACAGTCTATTCTAACACAATCTACGGTGGAATAAGCGTAAGTGACGTTCAAACTGCAATTCAGAACAATAAAATAATCGGTGCTCAAGTAGGTATTGGAATAGGCGCAATTTACAAACATCTAGACATAACCATTTCTGAAAACAGCATCATTAACTGCAATAAGGGAATTAGTGCAGCACCAAACTATGCTTCTGGTGGAAGAATATCTCTTGCAATAAAGGGGAACCTCATAAAAGGTAACAATTACGGTATAAACTTAGATTCAGACGTTGATGCGGTTATCCAGAACAACCTTATAGATAGCAACAAGTTCGGAGTGCTCTATGGTAAAACGATTGAGCACAATACAATAGTAAATAACGACATAGGCGTGGCTAGTTTTGGCACTATTACCTACAACAACTTTGAAAACAATAATTATAGTGTCAGTATAGGGCATGAGGCGTGGACATCATCTTCCATTAACGTTAATAATAACTGGTGGGGGACCACTGATGAGCAAGCAATTGGTTTAACCTTATACGATAACAAATACAACTTTGAATTAGGAACCATACAATTCAAACCCTACTTAACATCACCCGACACTCAAGCGCCATCGAAAACCTACACACCGCCAGACGAACCAACCGAAATCCTCGAACCTTCACCCAATAATTCACCAACCCCAACTCCAACCCTGCCCTCAACCACAAAAACACCCACTCCACCACCTACCCAGGCCCAAACAAGCACTCCATTGGGAGAAAACACACAAATTGGCCCCGACTTGACACAAATAATAATCGTTTCAGTAATAGTAATAGCAGTTGTTAGTGTCTGTTTGAATATTGTTTTGTTCAGAAGAAGAAAACGTTAAGAAGGCTATTTTTTTCATCGTACCTCTTGGATATTCAAACAATAATAATTGTTTTTGTTGGATGTTTGTCTGGTTTTTTGCCAGATTGTTTTTTATATTTCGAAAAACACTAAACTTTAAATCATAAATAGTTCATGTAAACGAATAACGGATTAGGGATGAGTAAAGTCATGAAAGTTGTAGCTTCATGGAGTGGTGGCAAAGATAGCGCTTTTGCCTTATATTTGGCAAGTCAGCAAGGTTACGAAGTTGTTAACATTTTAACTATGATGATGAGCGAGGACAAATCAAACTTTCACATGATACGCTCAGACATTTTAGATGCCCAAGCAGACGCGTTGGGTATATCTTTGATTAAAAGGCAAACCAGCAATGAAACCTACGAGCGTGATTTTAAAGCTGTGCTTTCTGACTTGAAAGCTAAAGGGGTGGAAGGTTTGGTTACAGGTGACATTTATGAGGTTGCTGGTCATGAGGAAGGCTGGCTGAACCGTGTCTGCCGTGAAGTGGGTTTAACGCCAATCAAACCGTTATGGATGGGCGACACCAAACAAATCTATCTCGACTACATCAAAGCTGGCTTTAAAGCAACTGTTGTCCGCACAGTCCTAAGCAAATTGGGTGTTGAATGGCTTGGACGCGAACTAAATAGGCAATTCTACGATGACATCCTCAAGCTGGGCGGCATTGATGCGTGCGGTGAAGGCGGCGAGTACCACACCGTAATAACCGATGGACCTAACTTTAAGAAGAAGATTGAAATTCTAGAAACCCAGAAACATAAGCTTGACAGCGGCTTTGGCTACTTGGAAGTCAAAGCTTTCACTGTCAAACTTAAGTAAAGGGTTACAGTTTAACATGAAAACCAGTCTTGACGTCATAATCGCTCACAATAAACAAAAAGGGGAAGCCTTCCTTTCAGAAATAGAAGGCAAAAAACCACTTTTCATCGCAACAATCGCCACCACCGAAACAGGCAAAATCCCCGGCTTATCCGCAGCTGGACAAAACCCTGACTTCACCGATTTCACGCCCCCCGCAGACGCTGAACTGCTACTTTTGGGCAAATGTAAATCTATCCAAGGAGTTCCCATTACTCCAGACGGCATTCCAACCCCGGCTTTGGTTACAATGTCAGCCCTTAAACTTGCAGACATCCCAGTGGTAATTGCCAACGCCGGCTGCAAAGTTAAGCCGCAGATTCCCTTCATAGATTTGGGCGGCAACTCTGGACGCGACATCCGCACTGGCGACGCGGTTGACAATGTTGAAGAAGTTATTGAACGCGCCAAAACTGCTGGTGAACAATTAGCTAAAACTTCAGATTACCTTGTTATCGGCGAGAGCATTCCGGGTGGAACCACAACGGCGCTTGGTTTGCTTTCAGCTTTAGGTGTAAACGCGGAAGGAAAAGTTAGCAGCACCCTGCCTTTGAATCCGCATGACCTAAAAACCGAGGTTGTCAAGGCTGGTTTAAAGGCTGCAGGCGAAAAATTCGGAAGTCTAACCAACAACCCTATAAAGGCGGTTAGCTGCGTGGGTGACCCAATGATGCCAGCTTTAGCCGGTTTAGTTATTGGCGCAGCTCGGCAAGCGCCGGTTTTAATGGCTGGCGGAACCCAAATGACCGCGGTTCTGGCAATAATTAACGCTTTAAACCCTGAAGCCCTCTGTAACGTTGCAGTTGGCACCACACGGTGGGTAACCAGCGACAAAACCTCAGACATTAAAGGCATCGTAAGCCAATTCTGCGAAGTTCCCATCTTAGCGGCGGATTTAAACTTTGGCGAATCCAAATTCCCAGGACTTCAAATTTATGAAACCGGGCTTGTCAAGGAAGGCGTCGGCGCTGGTGGAGCCTCAATTGCCGCAATGGCAAAGATGGGTGGCGCAGTGACTAAGGATTTGCTTCTTAAGGCGATTGAACGTAACTATAGCGTGTTAATGTCAATGAAGTGAGCTATGCGTGGTTGTTAAAGAATTCAAAAACCTGTTTTCTTTTCTGACAGTTTTGCCATTTAAGATGGATAATAACCTGCTTAGCGACTGCGCACGGTACATGTGGGCTTTCCCGTTAATCGGCGCGTTTATTGGTTTGCTTGCAGGCGTTTTCGGTTGGGCTGCTTACCAGTTTCTGCCTGGAGTCGTCGTGGGCGGTTTGGTTACAGCGGCGCTTTTGTGGCTTACGGGTTTGCATCATACAGATGGTTTACTGGATTTCGGCGACGGCGTCATGGTTCACGGCACCCCTGAACGCAAAGTCGAAGTAATGCATGACCAACTCACAGGCGCAGGCGGATTATCACTTGGCATTTTAACCATGCTAATCACTGCCCTGTCAATTGGACAAATAAACGTGAGCATCATATTGCCCGCAGTTATTGTGGTTGAGGTTTCAGCTAAACTGTCAATGGTTGTTATGGCTTGGGCAGGCAAAGCTGTACATCAAGGCATGAACAGTTCCTTTTTGTCATTCATGCATGGCTCACAGGGTACACTACGCTTGCTGGTAGGAATCTTGATCGCTTTTGCTATCGCGTTGCCGCTTCTACGTTGGGCAGGCGCAGTAGTCATTCTTGCAGGCATCTTAACCAGCCTCGTGATGACTTCAATTGCGCACAGGAACTTTAACGGTGTAACCGGCGACGTTTTTGGCGCCACTAACGAGTTGGCAAGGCTGGTTTCACTGGTTGCGCTACTTGGGGTGGCCTCATGGATATAACAGCGTTGATTATGGCAGGTGGCAAAGGCTCACGCATGGGCTTACCTGTAGAGAAACCAATGCTCACCTTTATGGGAAAACCCCTAATTGACTACGTTGCAGCAGCTATCAGCCAAGCTAAACGTATAAAAGAATTCTATGTAATCACCAGCAACAACACCCCCAACACTGAACAACACTGCTTAAGCATGGGCTGGAAAATCATACACACCGACGCCAAAGGCTACCACAGCGACCTAAAACAGGCAGTAAAAACCATCGGCTTACAAGGTCCAGTGTTAACCATGCCCTCAGACGTGCCCGCCATCACAGGAGGATTTCTTGACAAAGTAGTCTGTGAATTTGAGCGGTGCGGCAAAGATTTTTTGGCGGTTTTTGTGCCCATCCAGAAACGGCTCGATTTGGGCTTGTCAATTTCCAGCACTGACGAGTACAAGGGCGTCTGGTATGCGGTGTCAGGAATTAACGTTATCAACGGCACAAAGATTCAAGGCGAAGGCAAAATTGAAACTAGCGCCATCATAACAGAACAAACCGAAGTTGTCCTAAACGTTAACACGTTAAAAGACGTGGAAATAGCCCAAAAACTATTGAGCACTACTGCTACCCGTTAGCTGCTCCGTGCTTTCGTTGCTTTTATGCTCTGTTATTTGCGGCGGCGCTGTTTTTCTTTCTATAAGCGACTTGACAGCGTCTGCTAAAGCGTTGCATGCTGTTTTTCTGGCATCCACTGAATTGTCAACCTCTTTAGTTTTGATGTCTTTTTCGAGGCTCTGCATTTTGCCAACCATTGCCTGCTTCTTCTTAAGATACTCTTCCTGTAGTTTCTTTTGTTCAGCACCTGAATCCTGCTCAGCCAGCCGTAGCCGTTTTCTTGCTGCATCCAACTTGAGATTAACATCGATTAGCTTGTTTTCATGAGTTAACCGTTTGAAGGGGTTGCGGCTGTCAGATTCAAGAAGCAGATTGTTGTACTCTTTTTCTAGGTCTCGGACTTCTTTGACTAGAAAGCTTAGGGCGGCTTTTCGTCTTGCCGCTAACTCTTTAGCTTGAGAGGCGTATTCAGCGTCAAGGTCTCCAGATGTGGCGGGGCCAACGGTTGATGTTTGAATGGTCATTGCTAAGCGTTTTTTTGCAGCGTTAAGTTTCTGGAATACTTCATTGCGTTTTTGGTCTTGAGCTATCTTCTTTAGGGGGTTTAGGTAACTAGTTTTTTGGCTGTCAAGTTCTGCCAGTTCCTCTTCAAGGTGTCGCACGTTTTTAATCAGAAAGTCAATGGCGCTTGTGCCTTTGATAACTATCTCTTTAGTTTGAGCGGCATAACCCGCACTAATTTCATCAAGGTGCTGCTTGTTTTCCTCCAAAGACCTGGCGGAAACTTCAATTTCAGCCTCATTCATCAAACGCTTAGCCAATTCTTCTTCGATTTCATTGAAAATTTCAGAGAACCGCTTGTTAAACTCTTCATCAGGCTCAATTATGCTGTTAGCGGCAAAGGACATTACGACTTGTCGCAGGTTAACCATCCAGTCGTCAAAGAATCGGCTGATTGGTGAATGTTCAAACTTTTCGTTACTAAGAAGTTCGATGAACTCTAACGTTTCATTTTTGATAGCTTCAATGCGTGAAAGTTGCTCGGAAGAGTAAATCGCGTTTGGTTCAGTTGGTTCTTCTAAATGTTCTGTAGTGGGCACTTGGGCTGGTGTAGGCTCTGTTTTGGGCAAGTTTATGGGGGTTTCAACTGTTGCTTTGGGGATGTTCGGTTGGATTTCTGTTTGTTGAGGTTTAACTGGTAGGGGTGGCTTGACTGTTTCTGTTTCTTGGGCAAAAAGTTTGGGCGTTTCTTTTTGGGGTTGGGTTTTATAGTTGACCAGTTTTGGCATTACATCAGCGAAAACAGTTACCATTAAGTCACGGTTTTGAGTTTTAGTTAGATCAATAATTTCCACACGCTCATCATTGTATGTCAACGCTAAAAGCCCGTTTGAGTAAACAAAAGCTTGGGTTGCTTTAGCTAAACCGTAAGGAAGCACAGACGCGGAAACAGAGATTGACACCGTTATGGGTCTCATGTTTTTTTGTAGTGCCTCAAAAAAGCTTGCCGTTAAGGCTGCTTCTTCTACTGTGAGTGTGTTGATTTGCTGTATGTCTTCGCCGATTACTTGGAAGGCTTCCATGATTTCTTCCAGTTTATCTTGTTTTACTGGTGTGGAGAGTATATTGGAAAACGGTGTTTCTGTCATGGTAAGCCAAACAAAAAGAGCCACTTTTGGTAAGATTAGTGCTTGGGTGTCTTTGGATTTACACTCAAGTCTGTTTCCTAAAAGAAGGGTTGTTTGTGGTGGGGAACGGGAGGGTTTGCTGGGTTTGCATGAGGAGATGAAAATTGGAACCAGCTACATTTTCCTGGCAAGTGTAAATGTAGCCCATTCAGCCCCTCCCGCTCTGGTTTTTAACATTCTGCTCGGTTGTTTTTATTGAGTGGTGTGTGTTTGTTACAGCAACATAAATAAATGTAAGTTGATGAAACTTAATATTAAGTTGATTAATTGGCAAAGGATCACTGAGAAAGATGAACAACAACCCTCAAGCCGACACAAAAGTCCTAACACAATTAGGGCTAACATTCTCCCAAGCACAAGTCTATTTAACCCTCACTAAACTAGGAACAGGAAAAGCAAAAACAGTAGCAACCATCAACAGTTTAGACCGAGCAAACGTCTACCGCGTACTCTCAGACCTACAAAAACTAAACTTAATCGAAAAAATGCTAACAAACCCCATCAACTTCAAAGCACTACCCATAAAAGAAGGCATACAAATGCTCCTTGAAAACAGGCAAAAAGAACAACAGGAAATCGAATCACGAACAAAAGAATTAATTGAAAAATATAAAAAAACTAATTTTGAAAAACCCGCTGAAGACTGCCAGTTTTCCTTGATTCCTGAAAACAAAGCGATACTTAGAAAGATACGTGAAATGAACGAGAGTTGCCAAGAATGCTATGATTTGATTTTTAATGGGCGGTCTTTTTTTGAGATAATTGATGACATGAAAATTTGTTTTAAAAGTTTATTCAAGAAAGGTGTAACAATGCGTTTTATTGTTTACCTTAATGAAGGCGAAAAGCTGTTTAAGGAACTTTCAAGTTTACCCAGGAACCGGCATTTAACAATAAGATTCACTTCCCAGCAACCCACAACTTTACTGCTTTTATGCGACAAAAAAGACGCTTTAATCAACACTACCTCCTCTATGCACATAAAAGAAACCAGTTTATGGTCAAACAATCCAGTCATGGTTTCAATACTTCAAGAGCACTTTAACCAAAGTTGGAAAGAAGCAAAACAGATTTTTCCCAACGAAAAACTGAGTCAGCAAAAGGTCTATTCCTAAACTTTTTTTTTAAAATTCTTGAATTAATCGATAGGATTAAATTTTCCAAAACTGCTTTAACCATTCTTTGAGGACTCTATTGGATGCTAGCTGTCTTGCTGGGTGTTTCCGTACTCATATTAGCTGTAATTCTGGATTTAATCATCGGTGACCCTTCACCTTGGAAACCGTGGAAACGCATCTACAACCTACACCCAACTGTCTGGCTGGGACTGTTAACTAAAAAATTGGAGCCCTATTTTAAAACAGGCAATGCCAAACTGGAAAAATTTGGCGGCGTAATCCTTGCCCTAATAATTATCGGCGTAATCACTATTCCAACCTATTTTGGCCTGCACTACATCTACGTGTTCCTTGGAGCAGAGGCTTACTTGATTGTAGCCTTAGTGCTTTACAAATTCACTATATGCATAAAACTTGAAACCGACGGCGCAGTTGCAGTAGCCAAAGCCATAGAAGCCAACGATTTAGATGAAGCAAAAAAGTACGCTCATTTCAGTCGTCGAGACCCAACCACTTTGACTGGTCCGCAAATTGGTTCAGCCGTTATCGAATCTATGGTTGAGAACTTGACCGACTTCAAGCTGTCCCCGTTTATTTATTATGCATTCTTTGGGTTACCGGGCGCCGTGGCATTCCGTGCGATTAACACTCTCGATGGCATGGTTGGCTTCAAAGATAAAGAACATATTAACACTGGCTGGTTTTCAGCCAACCTTGATAACATAGTCAACTATGTGCCTTCACGTTTCACAACTGTGCTCATGATTATTTCAGCGGCGATTTTGGGTTATGATTACAAGGAGGCTTGGAGAATCGCTAAACGTGACCATAAACGTGTCCAAAGCAGAAACCATGGTTGGCAGATGGCTGCAATCGCGGGTGCACTGCATATTCAACTCGAGAAACCTGGAAGATACACGATCGGCGACCCCTTAGAGGTTATTACGCCTGATAAAATTTTGAAATCTCTAAAAGTACGTGACCTATCCATTGTGCTATGTATACTTATGGTTATTCCAATAATTGTTGTAATTGGGCTTTATTGGCCATGGCTCTGGGGTCTTTAGTTTTTTAGCAAATTGACTTTTTTCAAGGTGTTAGCGGGCTTTTTCGAAAGCTTTAAACATTTGGCGCTCTGTATTTGCCAGAGACATAGTCAAGGAAGAGAAAAATGGGGCTTCACGTTACTCTTGTAAATCCACCTTACCGATCCAGACCTCATCAGCATCCGCCTTTTCCACCATTAGGTATAGGCTACTTAGCGGCTGTGCTAGAAAAAAACGGTTTCAAAGTTGAAGTTATCGACTGTCAAGCATCCCGTTTCACGTATGACGATTATAAACGCGAAATCGCTAAACGTAAACCCAACATAATTGGCACAACAGCCCCAACTAGGCTATATAATTCTGCAAAAGATATCCTCAAAATAAGCAAAGAAGCTCACCCCAACGCGGTGACATTGCTTGGCGGCGCCCACGTAACCTTCTGGAACGAAAAAGCGCTTCAAGAGTGCCCACAACTAGACGTTGTTGTACGCAAAGAAGGCGAATACACTATGCTCGAACTTGCCCAGCGTGTCGAGGCAGGTAAAGACTTTAGTGACGTGGCAGGTACAACACAGCGAAAAGGTGACGGTTTCATTTTTAATCCTGACAGACCATACATTGAAAACCTTGACGAATTGCCTTTTCCGGCGAGGCACCTTTGGGACCTTGACGCAATCAGAGCTCAAGAAGACATGTTCTACTTAATTACCACTCGCGGCTGCTCTGCATGGTGCAACTTTTGTGCTGCAGTGCGCATTTTCGGACGAAAATATCGTATGCGAAGTGTCCAAAACGTGGTTGACGAATTAGAGTTTTTGCATAAAACCTACAAGGCTGAAAACTTTACTTTTTGTGATGACGCATTCACTGTGGACATGGAAAGAACTGAACGGTTATGTGAAGAAATTAATCGGCGCAACTTGAAAGTTAAATGGAACATGGGTACCCGAGTGGATAGAGTGTCAAAAGAGTTGCTTCAAAAAATGAAGGATGCTGGCTGCATTTCTATGTGGTGCGGTTTAGAATCAGGCGCCCAAGAAGTGCTTAATGACATGCATAAGGGTATTTCAACTAACCAAACTAGGCAGGCTCTAAAATGGGTTAGAGAATTAGGCTTAAAACCGACACCTAACGTGCTGCTTGGTTACCCAGGAGAAACAATTGAGTCAGCCTTGAAAACAATAAAATTCGCCGAAGCAGTTAGCCCAGACGAAATGGCTTATGTGAACATTGCAACGCCATATCCGGGAACTCCAATGTATGATGAGGTAATGAAGAACGGTTGGGTTAGAAACACAAACTTTGACGATTACGACGCAACGCAGCCAATCTTTGAAACCCCAACCTTGAGTTTACAGGACCTGCAGGCGTTGTATGATTACGCATTTAAAAGCTTCTACACGAGGCCAAGCTATGTGCTACGTATGTGGAAAAGAGGTTTTAGTTCAGGCTATGCGGCGACCAAACGTTATTTCTATTATAAACGCAAAAAAACCTTAATCAAAAAGAAGTAATTCTTCTTTTTTTAAGATAAATTGTGCTTAAAATTTTTTTCTTAGAAAGTAAAAAAGAAAAGAGATTGGGTTAGTATTGCTTTCTTGCGGATAGACCATACCAGGACATTACTTTTGCAAGTATTGGCACGATCACACCTAAGGCAATGCTTGGTACAAACGCAAGGACAAATGCGTACCCTGGATCAGATGTCCAGACACCTTGTGACATAGCTCTTGCTGGTTCCAGTGAATAATTGTAGTCCATGAAAGTTTGTACTATCTGAGTTGTTATGGCTGCTGTTAAGCCTGCACCGAGCATTCGTTTGAAGTTTGTTGATCCGTTGTTTAATGCGCCTGCCATGTAGCCGATGATGATTGCGTTAACAAGGTAGAAGAGGAAACTCATGTCGCCAAAGAAGTTATAGTGAACGTCCCCCAACATTGTTGCGTATGCTTCGTATGCCATGCTGGAGTAGCCTGCATATGCTAGATAGTAAGCTCCACCCATGATGAATCCTGCTGCGCCACCGGCCCATTTATTCCAAGTGAGACCAAGAATCAGTGGAATGCCAAGAACAATCATTTTAGAAAAGCCTTGTGTTAAGATGATAGCAATTGTGCCCCCGAGGCCATCAACGCCGAGAACTGCAAAGGTGCCACCAGGGTTAACGTAGACTGCGAGCACGAAGATAAGCAATATAAGAATTAATGGTACGACAAAGCCGTAGAGAATGTCTGATAGTTTAAATTTTTCTGGTTCCAAAGTTTTTCCCTTTCTTAGTGTTATATTGTTTGAACTATTATCGTTTAGGCACGTTAATAAATTTAATCCTCTACCCCTGAATTAAACGGGCAAATCGCCATAAAAAACAGGTTTTAGGTCACCAACTGTCTAACTTTTAGAACAAATACAAGCCCCACCAAGAATTGTCAAACTTACAGAAATCTTGCCTAATTCATCAACCGCTACAGCGGCAGGATCGTTTGACAGAACGGCTAAATCAGCAAGCTTGCCCTGCTCAATGGACCCTTTATCAGCCAGTTCCAAAGACGCTTGAGCTCCAAAAATAGTGTACATTTGCAAAGCCTCAAAAACAGTCACGTTTTGCATGCCGTCACGTTTAACTGCCGCTTTAACACCAAGCAATGGGTTAAGAGGTTCCATGGGGCAATCAGACCCTGCAGAAACCAAAACGCCACAGCTAAGCAAGTCTTTAACTGGAAACGCCCAGCGAACCCTTTTTTCGCCCAAATGCTCCGCGGCAGACCACACCGAAAACTCGGAAACAACCACACAAGGCTGAAGGGAAACCGAAATATTCGCTTCTTTTATTTGTTGTATCAATCGCTGATTTAGAACTGCTGCTTGTTCAATGCGGGGGCGCGGAACCACAGGGTTCTGGTTTGCATGTTGTATTACTGTTAATGCTTCAGTGACAGCTTTGTCTCCGACTGCGTGAATGATAAGCTGCAAACCAGCGGCTTGGATTTTGTTGGCAAGTGTGCGCATTTCGTTTCGTGGGTAAAGCATTTTTCCCTTTTCAGTTGGGTTATCACTGTAAGGTTCAAGCAACGCTGCGGTTCTTGAAGCTAAGTAACCGTCAGAAAAAATAACTGCCCCACCGAATTTGAATTGGTCATTCTCCAGTTGTTTTAAATTTATTGCTAAATCGAGAAGGTTAACTGGCACAATTAGGTAAACTCGCAAAGGCAAAAAGCCCGATTCAACAAGTTGCCTGATTATGGGTAGTTCCGCTTTTGAAAGCACTATCCAATGAATGCTCGTTATGCCGTATTGAACCATCTTTTTTAGCGCTAATTTTGTCGCTTCGAAAAGTTCTTGCTCTGTAGGTTCAGGAATAACATTCCAAACAAGGTTAGTCGCATGGTCACTAAGAACTCCCGTGGGTTCGCCGGTTAGGGTTCTTTTTATGCCAGGGTTGTTTTGTTGGCTGATTTTTGCAGCTTCAAGCGCTTTACTGTTTATGACACAAGCTTGACCAGATTGGCAATAGAAAACTACTGGGTTGTCAGGCGTCGCCATGTCTAACTCTTGTCGTGTTGGCAAACGCTTCTCCAAAAGCCCATCAGGATTTAATGCTCGTCCCAAAACCCATTTGCCACTGCCCATCTTTTTTACGCGTTCGGTTAATAGGGTTTGGATTTCTTTTATTGAAGATGAACCTTCAAGGTTTAACCATGTTAGCATTCTGCCGTAGTCAACAACGTGAGTATGCGTGTCTATGAAGCCAGGCGTGACAGTTCTGCCGTCAAGACTGATTGTTTTGGTGTTTTCGCTGATAAACTGTTGAGTTTCTTGGTTGGTGCCAACGTGGATGATGCGGTCACCTTTTACTGCGATAGCTTGGGCTGTTGGCATTTTTGGGTTCATTGTTATGATGTTTCCATTAAGTAAAACCAAATCAGCAGATGTCAAGGGTGTTGTCTCCAAGGTGTATATTGTAAAGGGTTGATTATTGCTTATCAAGGTAACTTTTTCTAAAACCATTATTACCGCAAAATCTTTTTTAGGAACAGACATCTAGGTAAGTCAACAAATTACAAGTTAAAGGAAGATTTTAGGATGGCAAAAAAGGGCCCTTTAATGATGACTTCGTGGAGAACCACAGGCGCCTGCAATGCACGCTGCAGATACTGCAACGTAGATGCAACAGGCAAACAGGCTGATAGAGAATTAAACACTCAAGAAGCATTAGCGTTAGTCGATAAAGTTTACGATTTTGGCGTTAGCTGGTTTGGCCTTAAAGGCGGCGAACCACTTCTTCGCAAAGACATTTTTGAAATAGTTGCTTACGCAAAAGGCAAGGGCTTAAACGTGTGTCTGCTCACTAACGGCTGTTTTGTAGATGGAGAAATCTACGATAATCTCGTTAAACATAACGTTTGGGGCTCGGTAAGCATTGATGGCCCAGAAGAAATCAATGACAAACTCCGAGGAAAAGGGTCCTACCAAAAAGCCCTCGCTGCAATCCAAAAACTTTCAGCAGGAAAAATCCTAAATGGTCTTGCCGCAGCAATCACCTCAGTAAACTATCAACACCTTGACCACGTTTGCGAATTAGCTGAGAAATACCATGCCAACTTTGTCTGGTTTAACCATTTAGTGCCAAGTGGACGCGCAAAAGACCAAGCGGACGATTTAAGCCCTACACCAGAACAGCTTGAAGAGGCGCTTAATCACATTTGGGACCTTTCTGTAAAGTACAAGGGTAAATTTGACATTCATGTACACTGCCCACACTTTGCAAGAGTAGTTAAGCAACGCAACATCGAGAACTTTGATGAATGGTACGCTAAAGAGTTTCACGGTAAATGCACTTACTTCGCGTTTGGAGGTTACATTAGCATTACCGAAAACGGTAACTTGATTCCATGCTTTTACACGGACCTTCGCCCAATGGAACCAATGAAACTGGGAAACATCCGTGACCCCAAGAGCCTCACCGAGGTTTGGGAAGAAATGAAAGTTTCACCCTACTTTAGCAGTTTCCGTGACAGACAAAACCTCAAAGGCAAATGCAACGTTTGCGAATATCGAGACATTTGTGGAGGATGCAGAAACCGAGCTTACGCGTTAACAGGCGACATTTACGGTCAAGACGACGCATGTGCATACGTGCCAAAAGCTTTACGGGACAACACTGACCTGTTAAAAGAGAAACAATAATCACACTTTTTCCTTCAATTTATTAATATTTCTTAAAATAGATTTTTATCTAATTAACTTCATATTTTAGTTATACAATGTTACTGCACCGCTTTTTTGAACCAGAAAAAAGAGCAAACTTGGAGGTTAGGGCATGAAGAAAAGGCAAGCGGCGTACTTCCTAATTATGATATTTCTTATTCCACTCCCTATCTTAGTTGCAAGTTTAATGACTTCTCCTATGCTTAACGGAGATTCTTGGCCGATGTTTCATCAGAACCTGCAACGCACTGGTTACCTTGATACTGCTGCTCCCTTTACTAACGAGGCGCTTTGGAAGTTTAACACTGGTGGTCAAATGGGGTCTCCTGCAGTTCAAGACGGTGTTGTGTATGTTGGGGGTTATGACCAAAAAATTTACTCTTTTAACGCCCAAACTGGTGCAATAATCTGGAATTATACAACTGACGGAATCATAGTTTCAAGGCCTGCTATTGCTGACGGTTTGGTTTATGTGGGCTCGGAAGATAATTACCTGTACGCGTTAGCTGCTCAAACGGGAGGTTTAGTTTGGAAGTACGAAACGGGTTACTATGTGGATTCTGACCCTGTAGTAATCAACGGGATAGTCTACGTGGGTTCAGAGGACCGAAACGTTTACGCTTTAAATGCTAAAACTGGCGAAAAAATCTGGAATTACACAACTGGTGGTCAAATAATGCTTTCTTCTCCAACAGTTGCTGACGGGCTTTTGTTTATTGGAGCGTTGGACCAAAAACTTTATGCCCTAAACTTGGTGGACGGCAGTTTAGCATGGAGTTATGCTACAGGCAATAATATTGTTTCAACGCCAGCGTTTTCAGAAGGCATCGTGTACATTGGGTCACTGGACAGCAACGTTTACGCCATTGACGCTCACACGGGTGATCAACTGTGGAATTTTAGCACTGGTGACGAAGTTTTTTCTTCTCCCACGGTTTCTGAGGGACTGGTGTTTGTGGGGTCAAATGACGACAACCTTTACGCACTCGACGCTAAGGATGGAACTCTTGCTTGGAAATACACTACAGGCGACGCAGTTTCATCTTCTCCACGGGTTACAGACGGAGCGGTTTATGTTGGGTCTAATGACGGTAAGGTTTACGCGTTTAATAGTAAAACAGGTGATCTTTTGTGGCAGCATATATCTGATGACATAGTGATTTCTCAACCCACCGTCGGTGAAGGCAAGGTTTTTGCTGGCGGATGGAACGGCAAACTCTATGCTTTAGATGCAAACACTGGCGACCTGAACTGGAGTTTTAGTAGCGGTGGCAAAGTTGACTCTTCACCTACAGTGGTAAACGGCGTCGTGTATGTTGGTTCCCACAATGGTAAATTGTATGCCTTAAATGCGTCAACTGGCATGGTTGGTTACGATTGGGAACTACATAATAATGTGATTTGGAGTTTTCAAGCTAAAGACATGATAATGTTTTCTGCACCTGCAATAAGTGAAGGCATGGCATACGTGGGTTCATATGACGGCAACATTTACGCCATAAACACAACAACAGGTTTGCAGGAATGGGTTTTCTTAACTGGGTTTGCAGTGGTTTCCTCACCAGCAGTTTACGATGGCATAGTATACGTTGGCTCGGAGGATTTTCAGCTTTACGCTTTAAACGCTAAAAATGGCGCTGTTGTATGGAACTACACTTTTGGCGACATGATAATAACTTCCTCGCCGGCAGTTGCAGATGACGTCGTATATGTGGGTTCAATGGATTACAATGTTTACGCTTTTAACGCTAAAACGGGCGCTCAAATCTGGAACTACACCACGGGCGGCATCGTTACATCTTCACCTGCAGTCGTTGACGGCAAAGTCTACGTGGGTTCCTATGACCACAACATTTATGCACTAAATACGGCGGACGGAAGCTTAGCATGGGAATACGCTACTGGCGGTAGTGTAGCCTCGTCTGTTGCAGTTTCAAATGGGGTGGCTTATGTTGGTTCAGACGACGATAAACTGTATGCTTTGGATGCATCTTCAGGCGGTTTGAAGTGGAGTTATCAATCGGGCGGGGAAATAGCTTCTGCACCTGCAGTTGCCGGTGGCATGGTGTTTTTCGGTTCATACGATAACTACATTTATGCTCTAAACACTGATGATGGCAGCCTCGTGTGGCGTTACAAGACTGATGGCTGGGTGGTTTCTTCACCGGCAGTGGTTAACGGCGTGCTATATGTGGGTTCTTATGACCATTTCGTGTACGCCATCGGCACAATTCAGGACACTCAGGATTCAACTGCGTACCCCATGATGTTTACCGTGATTGTTACGGTTGGCTTGATTGTACTGCTCTTTATCATGGGCGTTCTTTATTGGCGTAAAAGTAAAGAAGACAAGTTTTTCGGAAAATATTTTATTCCTAAACATACTACTGAAGGTGAATCTTCATGAATCTTAGATGGGTAGTTGGAATAGTTCTTTGTATTGTCTTGATTGTGTTGCTTTTTGCTGGTGTTCATTCGCTTTTTGGCGGAAACGGCGTTGCACAGACTGTGGATGTTTACGTGGGCGTGGATGCAGCCTATGATAACATGACTGACTTGAAAGCCCGCATTGACCAAGTAAAAGATTACACTAACATTTTTGTGTTAGGCAGCACCGCCATCACTTTGGATGAGCCTAAACTTAACGAAATGGTTGAATACATTACTGATAGCGGATTAAAGTTTGTAGTTTACACTCACACAACAGAAAACTCTACTTTCAACTTTAACCAGTCAACTTGGACAGCCTACGCAAAAGAGCGTTGGGGCGATAAGTTTTTGGGTCTGTACAGTTATGATGAACCCGGCGGGCATCAAATCGACAGTGACCATCCATACATGATAGTTCCGCAAGCTGACAATTACACTGACGCTGCAGACAAGTACATTCAAAACTTGCACACTTACATTTCGGAGTTTCTTGCTTTAAACACTACACTGTTCACTTCAGATTACGCCCTTTACGAGTACGATTACTTGGCAGGTTACGACATTGTAATGGCGGAGTACGCTTGGAACCACAGCAGACCCATAAACACTGCGCTTTGCAGAGGCTCGGCGACGATGCAGGGTAAAGATTGGGGGGTCATGCTTACTTACACTTACGAGCAGCCGCCGTATCTTGCTTCTGGACTTGAACTTTATCAGGATATGGTTTCTGCGTACAGGAATGGTGCAAAATACATTATGTTGTTTGATTACGCCATGAAAAACGAGACTCGACTAGCGCATGGTATACTTCAGCAGGAACATTTAGATGCGCTGCGTCAGTTTTGGGAATACGTTAAAGCTAATCCTCGTCCAAGTAACGCAGTTAATGAGCGTGTGGCGTATGTTCTTCCACCTGACTATGGTTATGGTTTCCGTGGTCCAGATGATTGGATTTGGGGTCATTGGAAAAACGGTTCATTTTCAAGCCAAATTTGGAGTGACGTTAACGTTTTTTCGCAGCAGTATGGTGAAAAGTTTGATATAATTTATGCTGACTCACCCAACTTTGACTCTTGGAGTTACAGTAGACTGATTTATTGGAATGGTACAGTGCAAACAAAACCGTAACCAGCGTTTTTTGTTTTTCAGCTCTTGGGGCTGCTTTTAGCTTAGACTGTTGTTTAACGGAAACTTTATTATGGTAACAAGGGCATTTTAGAAAACAAATCTGAGGAGAAATAAATGAAAAACTCGGCGACTGAAAAACAATCAGGTGTCTACGATTTAAGGACAAATTGGCCGCCTTACACTTACAGGGATTACCCAGACATTAAGCCTGAAACTTACAAGGCTTTTCTGGATTTCTTAGACACGGAAAACAAGTCGGGACGTTTAATGGAGCTGCAGCCATGGGTTTCCATCTGTGACTCTAAATGTTCCTTCTGTTATTTCCCAACCACCGCAACCAGCAAAGCACACCTTGAACCATACCTTGCCGCCCTCAAAAAAGAGCTGGACATGTACGCTAAAACAAAGTACTTAAAAACAAGCGTTTTTGACGAAATCGTTTTAGGCGGTGGGACACCAAGCGTTTTATCTGCCGACCAGATGATTGACCTTATCGATTACTGCAAAGCACGCTTCACCACTACAGATGAATACTTTATCAAAGTTACAGGTTCATCAAAAAGTTTTGACCGCCACAAAATAATAAAACTTGCCGAGTATGGCGCTTTCCAAATGGATATGGGTGCTCAAACTTTTGATAACACGTTGCGAAAAGCGTTCTGTTTGCCTGATCCGGGAGAGCACGTTGAAGAAGCTATCAAGTTGGCACGAAAACTTGGCATGTGTGTTTGTGTAGATATTCTTTATAACCTGCCAGGTCAAAGCATGCAGAGTTGGATAGACACTCTTCAAAAATGTATAGATTTAGATGTTGAAGTTGACGTTTACGCTCTTGAAGTGGTTCCAGGCACTATTCTTGATCATCAAATTAAAGCAGGAAAAATGCCTCCAGCTGGCAACGTGGAGTATGAAACTGAAATGTACTTAACCGCTTACAAAATGTTAACTGATGCAGGCTACAAAGCGGTTGGTCACGACAGGTTTTCACGTGAACCCTGGCACTTCAAAGAATCTTGCCTAAACGGTTGGCCATTTGCTGCACAGTTAACCACGGGCGCAGGCTGTTTTATGGGTTACTTTGAAAGGTTTTCTTACAGCAACATTGAAGACATCAACCAGTACATGGACGCTGTAAACGCTGGCAGACTGCCAATCAACAGAATCAGCGAATCCACACCTGAAGACATGATGCGTAAAGTAATGACGCGACTTTACCTCCGCCTGCCAGTGGATAAAATCGAGTTTAAAGAGAAGTTTGGTAAAAACCCCGAAGACGTTTTCGGTCCACAACTTCAGCGTCTTGTCGAGAAAGGCTTGCTCACGATTGACGAGAAAGAAATCAAAATCACCAAACTCGGCGACATCTGGAAAGGCAACATTGCATGGGAATTCGCAGATAACCCCCGCGAAAAGAACATGCTCAAATAAACCAACTTTTCCTTTTCTTGTTTGTTTTGTTGATGCTTCTGTATACAACCCTGCTGGTTTCAACATCTTAATGGTGTAGAAAACGGTCAATAGCACCTACCCCCCTTAGTGATTTACGATTTTCACGCGATGTTTCTACGGCAATGGCTTCTGCGGTTTTCGATAGCGGCATTTTCTGGCTACGTGTTCTGTAGGGTAGGGCTCTTTGTTTCTACCCCCCTATAGGTTTACTGCATAGAATAACTATTTGGATCCTAATAGGTTGGTTTACTTTTTAAAGCAACAGAAAGCAATGAACAGCAAGATGAATTTTGGGCTCTAGCATGACCCATCGGACAGGCTTAAAGCATTTCTCACGCTCCAACTGCTAAACCAGCAACACAACGTGCCCTTTAAACAATTTTAGCGTTAAAAAAGCCATATAAAAAACGCATTAACTAGACACAATTTCATTGTATTACTCAACACTGAAGACTGATTCGACGCCAGTTTTGCTGATTAACTCGTTTATGCTGGATGCCCATTCGATTATTTGAGCAGTCATTTTTCGCTGCATAAGACTCATAGGAGTAAGTTTGAAGGTTGCTAAACGGTCAGCTAATACCTCTTTAAAGGTGACTGTAGGTTTCAGGAAAACTCCTCAATACTCCCATCACTAAACTCGATCTGGAGCTTGTCAGGGCTCTTATAATCGCCTTCTTTTAGACTTGCCCGTTTCATGTTTTTAATCGGGAATGATTTCGCTTTATAGATAATTTGCTCAGTTGTAAGTTTAATACCATCTTTAGTTTGCAGAATCACATTGCCGTTTTCCATGTCTCTTTATACTTCATTTGAAGATTTAAAATCAACTTATTGGTTGAAACGAGTTAGGAATATACTCCACCGTAGGCATCAACCACAAAGGTTGAGTCTCGCACCCTTTCTGCAAGCGCGATGAAAGCTGTCACTTTTATAAAATAGGAAATAACTTTAAAAGGAGTAAAAGTTGCTTTTCGATTGATGGCAATGAAAAAACTACTATTGTTCATTATTCTTATCCTTTTGATATCAATATTAACTGTGGCTGGAATTTTATTAATTAATTTTGGAGACAAAGATACAGCCGAACAAGAACAATATGAATATCCACTTTCAGTAGGAGAACAAACGTTCCTTATTAGTGTTAGAAGCAATTACTCTTTACCGCCAGAAGTTAGCTATTCTGGCTTACTTAAGTCTGTTCAAATGTTCTTCAAAGGAGAAAGAGAAAACGCTTATTGTAACATAACTATTCCCAACAACCTGATTTGGGGCGAACTCTCTTTGTATCAGAAAGGCTACGAAGTGAGTAGCTCCGATTACATTCAATCGAGCAACAGCACACACAACTCAATATATTTCACGTTTGACCTCCCAGCTTCTACAAAAGATTTCTCAATTAAGGGAACTGAAGGCGTTATGGAAGCGTCTCCCTAACAATTTATGCACGTAAAAGATTTTTTTAATAATCTCAATAACTGATTGTATTTTATCGGATTTTTTTAAATAAGTAATAAAGGGCTTTTTTCTTAAGTTGATATTTAGCTTTTGATGGAGGTTTTTTGCTATTTTCTATGACCATTTCGGATGTTATTGGTAGATGTTTTTTGGTTAGGAAAAAAGCTTCTAGATCTTTTGCTTTTAACGTTGACGAATTTGTGAAGATGCCTGTAACTATATAGTTTTCTTTGTCAGTGTAGGCTTTAACGGCGTCATAATGACTGTTATTTGCTAGTAGTAGCCCGTTTTTCTTTAGGTACTTTGAACAGTATTGACTGACGAAACCGCTGTTTAATGATAAAATTAGGTCAAAGCTTTCTTCTTTTTCATCTATTGTTTGTCGATAATCTGTTTCATGTACTTTTATGCATGGTTCACTGACTTCAGAATGCTTTCTGACATATTCTATTAGTTGAGTGTCGTCAAGCATTTGTTTTATATTGCTTAAGGAGTCAACGTAGACTACAATGGGAAAAACTAGTGAAGGCGTTAAATGAATCCAGCTTCCAGGGTAGAGCACCCTTGTTATTTGAAAGTTATTTTTTAGAACAAGTAACGTGTTTCGAAACGGGTCATCTATTCCTTTATAGTTGACCATATATTTTTCAAATATTTTCGACATATCGTATCTTATTCTCATGAATAGGCTATATGACTGAACTTTCTAAAGACTTATAACTAGGTTCAAACAACAGAGTAATTAGTTAAATCGTTAAAAATTTACTTTGCCCTAAGGTTGGGGACGGCGACATTATCCCAGCATCAAAGAATATGCAATTAGGGCTTCTTTACGAAACATCCAGTTTTAAATTATTTCTCACAAAAAAACAAGCCAGTACCCTACCCCCTATAGGTTTCAACATAGAACCTCTAATAGGCGGCAAATAGGCTGGAAAAATAAGGTTGCCTGTTTTGGTTAAGCTGTCATCAGTTTCCTTATTGCGTCAACTATTTTCTGGTTATCTTTGTCTGAGCGTACGGTTAAGCGGATGTAAGTGTTGTCCAAGCCCACGAAAGTGCAGCAGTCTCTTATCAGCATGCCCATTTTGGATAGTTCTTCTTTAAGCTTGGTCGAGGTAGCTTTGCCGTTGGTGATTTTTGCAAGCAAAAAGTTGGTGTCTGACGGGAACACTTGCAAGCCGGGTATTTGGCTGAGTTGCTCGGCGAATCGGATGCGTTCTTGCTTGATGGTGCTTTTAGTGTTTTCGATAAATGCTTTGTCGCTAAACGCTGCAAGGGTGGCAAAGCCTGCAAGGCTGTTTATGCTCCATGGTTGTCGAACGTCTAGGAGTTTGTTGATTAGGCTTGTTGCTGCTATGCCGTAGCCGAAGCGTATGCCGGGCATGCCGTAGAATTTGGTTACTGAGCGAATCACAAAGAGGTTTTCGTACTGGTTTACGTAGCCAGCCATGGTTTCGGTTTGTTCTTTGTCGGTGAATTCGATATAGTTCTCATCTATGCTGAAAATAACGTCTCTTTTTTGGCAGTACTCTACCAGGTCTAAAAGTTCCTTTTTAAGGTAAAGTTTGCCTGAGGGGCTGTGTGGATTGCAGATGGAGACAATTTTTGTTTCAGGAGTTATTGCAGCTTTGATTTTCTCGTTTTCCATACTAAAGTCAGGCGGCAACTGAACGTAGATGGTTTTTCCGCCTAAACGTAAAGCCGCTTTCTCATACTCAGTAAATGAGGGCACTGGCACTACAGCGTTAAAGTTGGCTTTTGAGAAGATTTCTGTAATCATATAGATAAGTTCGATTGAACCGTTACCCAAAATGATGTTGTCAGCGTCTACGCCCTGCTGGTTAACGTAGTCTGCAATGCTTCTGCGGAGCTCGACTGGGTCAGGGTCAGGATAAAACCGTATCAGTTTAGCATTTTCTTTAACTGACTCGAGCGCTTTTGGTGAAGGCCCCAAATGATTGATTGGACCGCTAAAATCCAATGCTTCTTCGAGGGGAATATTGTATTTTCTGGCAAAACCCCAAACGTCGCCGCCGTGGCTTACAAATCTTCTCTCTCTACACTCTTTAGTTGCCAACTTTTTTCTCCTCCATCAGACTTAAGATTTTTTTCTCTACCTGTAAATGTGCCTTGTAATGTGCATTGTACTGGTTAACTACTTTGTATAGCCAGTAAATTACCCCAATGCCTAACGTCAATATGGTAATTAATGCGTACGTTTTTATGGGTATCGTCTGCGTCATAAACATTGGTTCTGGGAACGCTTGAGCAAGAAACTGTTCCTGTTCAGCTTCATGTGCAACCAAATCTTTAGACAACAAGTAAGTTATGACAAAAATTGGAATTATCAAAATGATGGCTGCCGTCCAAACTGTCGCGTTCATTTCACGTGGATGCTTACTCATTTTTGGCGCAGTTTTGCCTTGACGCTGAAGATACGCGGCTACTTGCTGCTCAAGGGCTTCTTCTTTTTTAAAGTGAAGGTTTCTGCCCACGATTAAACGGTGAAACATGGGAAAAAACGCTAAACCGAAAGTGACGATGGCTCCTAAAAACCACATGGAAAACCAAACTTTGCGGTCGCCTTCCAGTGAGGTAAACTTTTGGGTTTCCATGTTAAACATCAATTCATCCAAGAGTGTTTGCTGCAATGGTGGAGTAGCCAAACTTTATAAGTTCTTCCATTAAGGTTCAATAGTAAAATGTGCCCCAAGCAAATGCTGATTTCCATCGTTATTCCGCTTTACAATGAGGAACAGACTATAGGAAACGTAATTGAACGCGTCCAAACGGCGATGAAGCAGACGGGCTTAAAATATGAAATTATAGTTGCTGATGACCATTCGTTTGATAATTCTTTGACGGTTGTAAAAGAGTATGCTGTTAGACTGTATAGTTTGACGGCGCATGTAGGCAAAGGCATGGGGTTGCGTGCGGGATTTGCCAAGGCAGCAGGCGACGTTATTGTTACTATTGACTCAGACGGTTCACACCGACCTGAAGAGTTACCACGACTGCTTAGCCCAGTATTACATGGCAAGGCAGATCTTGTTATTGGTTCACGGTATCTGCATCAAAAAAATGTTGCAGCTAAAAAACTCAATGTGTTCGGCGTTAAACTATTCAACCTAATTATTCAAATGTTCATAGGTGTTTATGTTACTGATTCCCAGTCTGGCTACAGGGCAATGAAACGTGAAGTCTTAGAGATTCAGCACCTGAAATCGGGTGGGTATGAAATTGAAACGGAGATGCTGGTGAAAACCGCTAAAAGCCATTACCGCGTGCTTGAGGTTCCAATAAGTTTTGAGCAACGTACCTACGGCAGGTCAGGTATTGACCCTCTACGTGATGGGCTTAGGATTCTTATTTCAATAATTTCTGCAAGGTTAAGGAGGGTGTAAAATTGTCTGACGCTCAGCCTAAAGTGTCAGTAATTGTTGCTTCAATGAATAACCAAGACACCATTGAAGAATGCATACAAGCATTACTATCTCAAAATTACCCCTCCAGCCACATAGAAATCATACTGATGGACGGCTGCTCAAAAGACAAAACAGTAGAAATCGCCAAAAAATATCCAGTAAAAATTTACCAAATCGCCCTAAACTGCCCCGCAGCCTACAATTATGCCCAAAGAATCGCAAGCCACCCAATCTTGGGCTTTGTGGATTCTGACGCTAAAGTTGAAGCTGACTGGCTAAAAAAACTTGTACCCCGCCTAAACGAGGAAAACGTTGCAGGCGCCAGCGGCTCTATCGACACTTGGAACACGGAAAACCCGTGGGCAAGAAGCATCGGGTATGAACTTAAAACCCGTTACCGCCGCATCGGCAGATACACTGGCAGAATCGCAACCATGAACCTGCTGCTAAAAAAAGCTGTAATCGAGGAAGTTGGCGGTTGGGCAGAAGACATGCCAAGCCAGTACGACACGGAATTTGGTTACCGACTTGCCTCGAAGGGTTACAAAATCGCTTATGAGCCATCCTCGGTGTGTTACCATTATAATCGTCCCACGCTTAGAAAGTTTTATCGGCAGCAGCTTCAGTACGGCAAAAACACGTTGCGTTTGTATTTTAAGCATGGCGCTTTAGCGCGAGGTGACGAAATCACTGATGTCGGCATGAACATTCAACCGCTTTGGCTGCTTGCGATAGTGGGCAGTTTCTTGCTGGGCTTAGTGCCGCTTTTAAGACCGTTCTGGTATCTCACTGGCGTGTTGCTTGTGGCGATGCTTGTTTACTATGTTTATTTGGCAGCTAAAATCGCTGTTGAATTTAAAGACGGCTCTGCCATGCGGCTTGTCCTGATTTATTATGTGCGTTCAATTGCATGGTTTAACGGCGCAGTAATCACAACCATAAATTATCTTGGAGGCAGACTTAAATGACAAACAAAAACATCTGCTTTATCTCGCCTGAATATTGGCCATTAGCTGGAGGAACAGGCGCGTATGTTTACTACTTGTCTAACGAGTTAATGAAAAACGGTTACAACGCCACCATCATGACTGGTTCAAACCAGAACCTTGAACGGCAAGTTAACCGTCAACTAAAAGTTTATTTCCAGAAAATCCCAAAAATTCCAATCGTAAAATCATTCATGCTTGCAGGCGCCAGCTACCGAAAACTCAACAGCATCAAAAACACCGCAAACATAGACATCACCCATCCCCAACTGCCCCTAACCCCCAGCTTTGCCGTGCCCCCCAACTATGGAAAAACCCTTGTCTGCACAGTCCATTCCACATGGAAAGGCGAAGCAGAAGCCATCGCTGGTGAACCATACAGCCGCTTAAACGCGAACGAAAAATTCCTTGTCAGCTTCAACTGGTTTCTGCGGTTTTTTGAGGTGGGCATGATTAAACGTGCCAGCCGCGTGATTGCCGTAAGCGATTTTACCCGTAGAGAGCTAAGAAAGTACTATAATATTCCAGAAAACCGTATCCGCGTTATCCATAACGGTGTTGACACACGCAAATTCCAACCCGTAGGCGACAAACGCAAAATCAAAGCTGAACTCGGCTTAAACCCAGACGACATCGCAATCCTCAGCGTTGGCAGATTGTACGCCCGCAAAGGCCTCTTCACCCTAATTGAAGCTATGCCACAGGTGGTTAAACGGTTCAAAAACGCCAAATTCGTAATCAGCGGCAAAGGACAAAGTGACGAAATGGCAAAACTCAACCTGCATGCAGAACGGTTAGGCGTAAAAGACAACATAATCTTCACTGGTTATTACCCTGACAAGAAGCTGCCTAAACTTTACCAAGCTGCCGACGTCTTTGCGTTTTCAACGTTTTATGAACATCACCCATTCGCAGTTTTAGAGGCACTTGCAACTGGCTTGCCCGTAGTTACCACGACTGTAGGCGGCATCGCAGAAACCATCGAGACGGGCAAAAACGGGTTGTTAGTAAAGCCCTTTGACGCTAAAGCGTTTTCTAACGCAATCCTGTACCTGCTTGAACACCCTGAGGAAGCAGCTGAAATGGGTGTAAAAGCAAGAAAAACCATCGTAGACGCGTATGACTGGAGCATTGTTGTGAAGCAAGCTATGCGTGTCTATGAAGAGGCTTTAAATGGCGTTTAGTCTGTAAGTCTTCTATAACCTTCGTTTTTCTGTGATACAACATAATTAGTGCAATTAAGGGAACAACTGCAATTAGTAGCGTCGCTACGATTAGTGGGTTAACGCCGAAAATGGTCCAGTTTTCTTTGGGTAAACTGATTACTATTTCATGGTTGCTGTGGGTGTAGTTAAAGTAAAGTTCACAACCGCCGTCATTGAAGGAATGCATATAATTGATTTGGTTGCTGTCTACGAATACTTTTACGTTTTCCCGTAAGTAGTTGCTGTCTGGAATCAAGTTTGGCGATATTTTGCACCATATAAATCCTGAAGTGTTTGATGGTCCAGTAATATTGAAAGTAACCGCAGAACTTGTCCTGTTGAAAAGGGGTTCTGAGATGGTGCTGTTAGTGTTCAAAATGGTAAAGTCGCTGTTTGGTGCTGGACTGCCTTCTTCAGCGTAGGCTGAACCATTAACGTTTTCTGCAAGTGAACCGCTGGCTAGAAGTAAGCCGCAAATAATTAGGGTAACTGGACACCACTTTAACGAAATCTTCATTCAAGCTGCACCGCAAACAAGAATATAACTTTCAATACTTAACTTTTTTCAAGTAAAATCAACTTTGATTGGGTCTAAAAGCTTAAGCTAACTCTACGGCTTGCCAATATTGACCACAAACAGTTGGCGGCATTCCCGAAACTATTCAAAGCGTGCCAAAACCTGCAAAGCAATTGTTTACCAGTATACTGGAGCATAGTGGTTAAGCAGGCAATGAAAGTGTACGATGAAGCCCTACATTAAGCGATTTCTATTGGTTCCTTTCTGTATGCTTTTGTAACTCGCTGGAACAGGTGAACTATGTCAAGTGAACAGAACAGCACTTTTGTTAGGTACTCGTGTCGGTAAATAATTATTTGCGCTTTCACTGGCAAGTCGATGCGTGGCGGCTCAAACCTGTGAGCAACAGCCGCTACTGGGACGCCTTCCTCTTTGATGTCGCCTTCTTGTAGTCCAACTTTTTTGGCGATGTAGTTGAGGTATGTGTCTTTCCAGTTGAGCTTCATGGTTTTGGCGGCGACAATGTCCAATGCGAGCGCGTCGGTGCTGGTTAGCATAAGGTTCATTGTGACTGGTTTGCCTTTGGTTGGTCCGTTGCCTTCGATGCCTGTGCGTGCATCCATTATGGTTAACGCTGGCTTAAACAGGGTGTAGAGACGGTAGAAGACTTCGGGCAGGTACGGGTGCAGGTAAATGCGTTTGTTGCTGGGTATGCAGCCAAAAAGGTTTTTGATTGCGCCGCTGTACGCCATGAACTCGTGTGTCTTCATCAATGGCAGGTCGATTACGGCATCGGCGTCTATGATGGTTTTGGGCAGAAATAGGCGTTTAAGTGGCGTTTGGGTGTCGGGGAATTTTACTTCGACGACTTTGTCTTCGGAAAGGTTGATGGCTGTTCCGCCTGCCTTCTCAACTGATTTTTGCATACCCGTTTTGTCAAATGCTGTCCAGCAGGGGTAATTGAAACCGTTGGATTCGCCCACGATTACTTCGCTGTTTTGGTCGCGCAGTAGCCCTATTAATTCGTTGGTTAATTCTGGGTCTGTGACTACGCCGGGCAAGTACTCGGGATGGCTAAGGTTAGGTTTGATGAAAACCCGTTTTTTGCCACGCAGGTTAGCTGAGGCTACTGCTTCTTTTAGGATATCGCTTATGGAGGTGTCATGTGTGCGGTAAATCTTGACTGGTTTAGGCGCCATTGTTTTTCACTCCCATAATGCATCCTGGGTCACCGTTAAGCGTGTCACCGTTATGGTACGCCGCCGAACGTGCCCTGCATCCGCCACAAATGTACTTGTATGTGCATTTACTGCATGAACCCTTCAAGTTATCGCGGTTACGAAAAGCGTTAAACAATGGTGCATTAAGCCAAATGTCTCTGAACTTTTGTGTTTTAAGGTTGCCAACGTTTACAGGCAAAAACACACAGGGTCGCACGTCACCTTGAGGAGAAATTGAACAGTAAAGTCGTCCAGCGCCACATCCACCGATGAATTCGCCAAGCGGAACGGCTTTTTTGGTTACTTTTACGGTTTGCATGTGCGCCAAAGCCAACGTAACTTCGCCTGTGCCGTTGTCTCCTTGGCATTGTGCCGCCACTCTGGCTAACTGTGGTGCGGTTGCTAAAATGGTGGTTTTGCATCCTGCTGACATACGGTTTAACAGGTAACGCATGACTTGTTCTCGTTCCTGGGGGGAAAGGTCTTGGTCGGCGTGGTCTTTGCCGCGTCCAGCTGGAATGAAGTTAAAGTAAGTGAACCGTTCTACCTCAAACTGTTCCGCTAAATCAATAATGCCCGGCAACTCTGACATGTTATTTTTTCCTACCGTGG
Source organism: Bathyarchaeia archaeon (assembly GCA_042296865.1). Lineage (GTDB taxonomy): Archaea > Thermoproteota > Bathyarchaeia > Bathyarchaeales > Bathycorpusculaceae > Bathycorpusculum. The sequence goes on from CP170178.1 coordinate 2,386,026, forward strand.
TGGCTATGCAAGCGCAAATGTCAGCTTCTACACAGTTCCGAAGACCCGCAATTGCCTTTTCAAATGCGCCCGGAACCCCTCTGAAGTCGTCATGAGTTTTTGCGGTTGCACCATCAATGCTTATGTCTACATAGTTGACTTTGGCTTCTTTGAGTTTCTGCACATTCTCTTTAGTTAGAAGTGTGCCATTTGACGCTAAGGAAACGTATAAGCCGCGGTCAGAAGCGTAACGAGCTACTTCAAAGAAGTCGCTGCGGGTTAAAGGTTCACCGCCGCTAAACGCCAAAGCCGTCACGTGCGCGTCAGCAAGCTGGTCCACAACCGCAAACGCCTGCTTAGTGGTTAATTCTTCTTCTTCAACTGCGCCGCTGTTTGAGTAGCAGTGTTTGCAGCGTAGATTGCATTTGTGCGTAAAATCCCAAACTACCAAGAACGGTGCAACAAGCGACATTGGTTTTCTAATTCCATAATGCTCGAAGGATTCAACAAGATTAAGCACAGCATTTCGTGCATACTTGTCTGTTAACAGTTTTTCTACTTTTGCCCGTTTAAACCCAAGCGCTCTTCTCAGGAATTCTATCCAGAACGTGATGATTTGACTATAAAGTGAACTGCATTTTTGGCAGTGCTTGTCGGTTTTGCCGCCGTAATCGTCCAGTGCCGCCTCGAGAACCGAGCGTCCGCATACGCCACATTTGCGTAAGGATAGCTGGAGCATTTTTTTAGTCATTGGCATGCTGACTATGGCGTTCCAGAAAGTGTCGTGGCTAAGTATACTCACGTGGCGGTTCTCCCTAAGCAAGTGTAGTATTTGGCGCGGTGGGAATGTTAAATATTTCCCTGTTGCCTCAAGTTCTCCGTCAGAATAGGTTAGGTTGAGCTTTAGGTTTTAAATTTTTGTTTTTGATAAAATTGAATCTTTTTTTCCTTTAGAAGTAAATTTTTTTCACTTTTATAGCTTATTTTGATAAAACATATTAGTGGGCTGTTGCAGAGAGGGCTAACCATAAAGGAGAAAATGAAATACATTGGAAAAAAATACTTCAAAAACTACAATAAATAAAAAATTATTGACTCTAATGCTAATTTCTGCTTTGATGGCTTCAACTTTAATGGCAAGTGTTCTTCCCGTTCGGGGTGAAATCCAAGTTGTCACAACTGCTTACATGAGCTTTAGACCAAACCCTGTGGGATTAGGGCAAACGATTCTAGTTAATCTTTGGCTGGTACCCGCAATTCATGTCTCAAGAAATCAAACTGGATATGAAGTCACAATAACAAAGCCTGATGGAACCGTTGATAAGGTTGGTCCACTGGATGCTTATCCTGGGGACTCAACGGCATGGTTCGAATATTCGGTGGACCAAATTGGCACTTGGAAACTCAAATTTGATTATCCTGGAGCGCACTTTAAGTCTGCAAATGTTTCGGTTGCTGCGGTAGGGTTATCAGGAACGGTGATAATTGACGACGCGTATTATTTGCCTTCATCGACTAAAGAACAAGAATTAATCGTGCAATCCGATCCAGTCATGTCTTGGCCGCAATCACCATTACCCACTGATTACTGGACTAGACCCGTTTCACCAGAAAATAGAGAGTGGATGTCGATTTTGGGTGATTATCCATGGACAGGGCCTGGAGGAGGTTCCAATTGGCCAGAAAACACCAATAAATACGCAAGCAATTACATGTTCACTCCATACGTTCAAGGGCCAAGCACTGCACATGTAGCCTGGAAAAGAGAAGGCGCTATATCAGGCATAATTGGAGGTGATCAAGGCTTTACTTCTATGACTAGCGGCGGCGGCTCCCCAAGCATTATCTATCAAGGAAGAGCATTTCAAAGTTACACAAAACCTGGAAGCGGTTCAACTGCACAAACTTATTGGAGGAGTTATGATGTGCGCACAGGAGAAATATTCTGGGAAAGACCACTTGTAACAGGTGAATCAGCGCCAACAGCAATAGAATATTCGGGCACAAGTGCAAGCCTAATATATATTGGCAATGGCAGGCTACTTAAATTCAACCCATATACTGGTGCTCTTAGCGGTAACTATTCGATTTCTCCATTAACTACAGGTACATACTTTGCCAATGGGTATGCCTTAACAGTGCAAGACCTTGGTGCGACAATGCCTTCTGGAAATAGATATCGTTTAATCAATTGGACAACCCTTGGAACATCCGCTAACTTTAACACAAGAATTGTAAGCAACATATCTTTTGCTCTTTCAAGATATCGCCAAGCGGACTATGAAGCAGGAATGGGCATGATGTCATTATTTGAACCGAACGCTTTGGGTGCATGGTATGGTTTTAACATGTCAGGTGTAAGTCTAACAACCGGAGAACTACTATGGGATATAGTGATTAGTGGTGAATCTGATAGCTTGTATTCTCCAACTTGTACTGTTGTTGATCATGGAAAAATCGCTATGTGCATGATGGATAGATACTGGGCGTGCTATGATTTAAGCAGCGGAAAACTACTTTGGCGGAGTGAATTAACCGATTATCCATGGGGATTTGGGTGGGCCTACGCAGTTGAATCTGCATATGGTCTTCTTTATGGACAAGGCTATGCAGGCGTATTTGCAATGGACTGGAACACAGGAAAAATCGTCTGGCAATACAAAGCGCCAACACCATATGATTACGAGACTCCATACGTTGATGGAAACGGCACAGGCGCATACTCTTTCAACGGTGGTGCAATAATTGCTGACGGGAAACTCTATACATATAATACAGAGCACACACCCACCCAGCCTATTACTCGAGGATGGAGAATTCACTGTATTAACGCTACAACAGGCGAAGGCATATGGAACATAACAGGTTGCATGACTCCAGGAGCAATCGCTGATGGCTACTTAGTTGCCTCTAACACGTATGACGGTTACACATACGCTTTTGGCAAAGGTCAAAGCGCAACAACTATATCTGCTCCACTATCCGCTATCACTCAAGGACAAAGCATAGTGTTAACCGGCGCAGTCATGGATATGTCACCAGGACAACCCAATACACCTTGCGTTTCAAAGGAATCGATGACACAATGGATGGAATACTTGCATATGCAAAAACCAATTCCGGCAGATGTCAAGGGTGTTCCGGTATCTCTTGATGCCGTTGATCCAAATGGCAACTCAATCCATATAGCAGACGTTACAACAGACATGAGCGGCACATATGGGTACCTATGGGAACCATCAATTTCAGGTAAATACGTCGTCACAGCAACATTCCTTGGCGATGATTCTTATGGCAGTTCATGGGCAGAAACACACGTTGGAGTAGTCGAATCAAAAGAAACCCCTGCGCCAACACAAACATCGTTAGTAATGCCTCCTTTTGAGGGCTACATCATAGGAACTGGTGTTGCAATAGTTATCGCCGTAGCACTAGCAACAATACTGATACTCCGAAAAAAGCCCTAAAAATCCAACATTTTTCTTTTTTTTAGTTTATCAGGAGCAAATTTGGTGTTTACTGGCACAGTTGAACCAGAGCCTGTTTTCCTAAACCGATTTACTGGTAAGAGGTTAAGCCTAACGCAAGTTTGTAGCCTACGCTGTTAACGTTTAGCAATTATGTTTTCGGCAATTCTTAGCTCTTTTGGCGTGTTAACGTTGATTGCTAACTCTTCACGGTCAAACAAGAAAATGTCTTGGTCAAGCCATTCATCCCCATACCGTTTGCCGCCGTCAATCACGTTAATGCCTGTGGGCACCACGTCTTTGTCATCCATCTTAAACGAGTATTCAACGCTCATGCCCATTCGGGTTTTGGTTTCAATCGGTACCGCAACAGTTAACGCTGGTTTTCCACAGTTTTCATAACGCTCCATAATGCGGTCTAAAATTTCTCCTGTAACTAACGGTAAATCTGCGGCGATTGCAAGAAACTTGCCAAGTTTTAATGTTTGAGTGGCATAACCCATGTCTGAAACATAATCCTGCCCCAGCGTCATAACCACCTCAATGTTCGATTCCATCATTAACTGGGCTGTTCTAGGTGTACGTTCCGTTACGGCAACATAAATTTTGTCAATCTTCTTCGCGTTTCTAAGAGCATCAAGAACATATTCAATGACGGGTTTGCCGCAGACTTTAATGAGCGGTTTCTCTTCGGGGGAGCCCATGCGGGTGCCTTTACCGCCAGCCATTACCAACGCAGGAACAGTCAAAACAGGATTAACGCTCCTGCAAGCAGCACAAGTGTTACTGCTCTTGAAACCTCGTTAGTTGCCCCGATAACATCGCCTGAAACGCCGCCAAAAACCCTCTCGGAAACTTTCTCCATCACCAACGCGACAGGGATACTTACAAACACCAGCCCAACACCTAAGATGCCGTAGACTGGGTTAACTGCTAAACTAAACAGTACAAACGTAATCACTGCTGAAACCGCGTAAGCGACAATGTTTAGTTTCTTTTTAGCCTTCTTTAGGAAGATTGAGCCTAAGCCTTTGTGAGTGGGTTTTCCAATCCAAACAAGCGTCACCATTGCAAGTTTAGCTGAAACCTCAGCTGAAATAATGGCTGCAAAAATGATAAGTGGGTTAGTGAAGGCTGGAACCAGCAAGAATAAGCCAAGAAACGCTGCAAACTCGATAATCATTGCGAAAACTGCGCCTGAATAATTCACTGTCCAAGCGTGGGCAGCCATTTTCCTGTCATGCTCACTTCTGTAGCCTAAAGCGTTGCCAAGGTCAATTAAACCGTCAAAATGCTGCAGCCCCGTCATAACCAACAAAAACGCTACCGTCATAGCTGCAACAGCAGATCTTGCCAAAAAATCAACTGGTAAAGCTACAATATTGTTAACTAAACCCAGCAGAAACTGGAGAATAAAGCTGCTGCCGATAAAATATGCCCCAGCTAGGGTGCCTATTAAGCCGCCGATTAAGGGGAACAGGTACATGTTTTCTGCTGATGTGAAAACGAAGTCTTCTTTTCCACCAACTGGGATAATAGTGAGGAAAGCAAGCAAATCCCTAAAAGTTTTTATAGCTTTTGCTGGCGACATATAACCTAACACTGCATATATTGGCATATAGACTTTGTCGTGATTTGTATGGCAGAACTTAAGGGAAAAAAAGTGATGGTTACAGGCGGCGCCGGGTTTATCGGTTTCCACCTGTCAAAGAAACTTTCAGGTTTAACCGATGACTTGACAATCTACGATAACTTGTCAAGCGGAAAAATGGAAAACGTAAATGACGTTCCACAGGCTAAATTTGTTAAAGGCGACATTTTAGACCTTAAAACTCTGCTGTCACAGCCAAAAATGGATTTAATTTACCATTTAGCCGCCCAAGTTGTCGTGCCATACTCCATGGAAAACCCGATAGAGGATTTTGACACAAACGCTAAAGGCACGCTTTGTGTTCTTGAAAAAGCCCGCAAAGATGATGCTAAACTGGTTTTTGCTTCAAGCGCCGCCGTTTACGGTAACCCATCAGTGTTTCCTACACCTGAAAGTTACGGTTTCCACCCATTCAGTTGTTACGGTTTATCCAAAGTGGTCGGTGAAGAATACTGCCAAATGTACCGTGAACAATACGGCCTTGACATTGTAATAACACGTTTCGCTAACGTTTACGGTTCACGCTGTCACGGTGTAATCCATGACTTCATGGACAAACTAAACAAGGACCCAACCAAACTAGTAATAATCGGAACAGGTCAGCAATGCCGCGACTTCGTGCATGTTTCCGATGTAGTTGATGCTTTGGTAAAAGTTGGCGCAATGGGTTCCGCTAATGGTGAAGTCTACAACCTTGGCTTTGGCAAAACAGTTTCTATTCTTGAACTTGCCAAAATGATGTTAGCCATCCTTAACCTGCAGGATAAAACCGTTGTAACCACTACAGGCCAGTCTTGGCATGGTGATGTAACCAAAATATGGTTTGATATCACTAAAGCAAAGAAAGAGTTAAATTGGAATCCAAAGGTTACTCTTGAAGATAACATAAAAGAAATCATTGCTGAGAGGAAACTAACTAAATGAGTACATCACCAGCTAGGGGGTTGCTTGCGCTTTTAAGAATGCCCTACTGGCTGATGACTGGTGGATTATCACTTCTTACAGCGTTTGCAATCACCAAAAGCATGCTTGCACCTGAACAAATCGTACTAATTTTCTTTTCAATGGCTTTCATAACCAGCGCAGGCTTTGCCATCAACGATTATTTTGACCGTGAAAGCGACGCTGTAATCAAACCTAAACGTCCAATTCCAGCTGGCGCTTTAACGCTTAAGCAAGTAGTGGCAGTTTCAAGCATACTTTTTGCTGTAGGCTTACTTATGTCCTACTTTATCAATTGGCTCAGCTTTACAATAATCGCTGCTGACTCGCTATTACTGCTGCTTTACTCGTATCTTGTTAAACGTAAATCTGGTTTTGCCGCAAACATTCTTGTCGGCATCCTAACAGGAACCGCCTTCATGTACGGTCAAGCAACAATACAGAACGAAATAACACTTGCCTCGTTAAGCCTTTACCCAATCGCGTTTGGCACAATCGGCGGTAACGTTCTGCGTGACATTTTAAGCTTGGAAGGTGACTCAAAGGTTGGTTACCCAACTTTGCCTCAAAAAGTTGGCAGTGTCAGCGCAGCTAAAGTTGGCGCTTTATTCTTCATGTTAACCGGTTTACTTGCACCTTTACCCTACTTTGTTAATGAATTTACAGGCTACTCTGGCTTTACAATCTATTACTTGCCCCTCATTCTGCTGTGGAGCGTGCTATTAATTTTCTCTTCAATACGTCTTGCAACATCGGCTTCCACCATCGAAAACGTGCGTAAATACGAACGTATTGTTACAATGTCAATGATTCTTCTTCCCTTAGCCTTGATAGTTGAAGCAATAGTTGGAATGCTAATATGAGCGAAACAAAAAGCATCTGCCCCGAATGCCAAAAGAAAATCGACGCCCAATTACGAGAAGTAAACGGCAAAATCCAAATAACCAAACACTGTCCCGAACACGGAGAATTCAAGGCTACGCACTGGCAAAGCAAACCAATCTTTGATCACATGAAAAAGTTCGATCAATTCCAGTACCTTGGAGACCTACACGCGCCAAGAGACCCTCCAGGATGCCCCTATGTATGTGAAACCTGCAAAAATCATGCTTCAGGAACAGTAATTGGAGTAATCGACGTTACTAAACGCTGTAATTTTAGATGTGCGGTTTGCTTTTCAACCTTTCCAGGACAAGATGATGATTATGAACCAACTAAAGAAGCACTAATCGATATGCTAGAGTTTGCAGCTAAAGCAAACCCTAAACCTCCAGCTATCCTTTTTTCAGGAGGAGAACCTCTTGAACGGGAGGATATGCCTGAAATTATTGCAGCTGCACACAAGCTAAAATTCATGACTATTTTAGCAACCAACGGTACACACTTGGTTGACACACCCGGTTTAGCAAAAAGGCTAAAAGATGCTGGTTTAAACATTGTTTATTTATCTTTTGATAGCTTCCATGAAGAATTTAACAAAAAAATTCGCGGTTTACCACTGGTGGACATTAAACTTAAAGCAATCGATGTTTGCCGAAAATACGACATGGAAGTAATTCTAGTTAACACTTTAATGAAAAGCCTAAACGATCAAGAAGTCGGCGACATGATACGATTCGCAGCTAAAAACACCGACATCGTTCGAGGTTTAATCTTCCAACCCATCGCCTTCACTGGCAGAGCAACAGAGAACCCATTCCGTGAGAACTTCCGTGAATGGAGTTTTGCTGAAAGCGTTGAAAAGCAAACCAACGGTGAAATTAAAACTACTGATCTGTTTCCAATGTCAGTTATGACTTCACCGCTTAAAATCATGCGGCAGTTCATGCAAAAACCTTGGCCACTCTTCAGTTGCAGTCCACAATGCGGAATCGTAAACTGGGTCTATGTTTCGCCTCACACTGGCAAAATGTTCCCAATCAACCGTTTCGTGAACTTTGACCGATTTTTCAACACAATCCGCAAGACCGCTGAGAGTGCCGAATCTAAAAGTAAGATTAGTTTGCTTGCTCCGTTGTTCATGGGTGCAATGATTTCTATGAACATGCTGTTGGTTACCAAAGAAGTAGGCACTTTCACGCTGATGAAAAGCATCATGCAGATGCACATGAACCCTAATTATAAGTCACTAGGAAAAATCCGCCGTCGCATCTTCCTGATTGGTTGTATGGCTTTCATGGACAGTTATAATTTTGACGTTAATCGTGCCCGCAGATGTGTTGTTCACTATATAACCCCTGACAAAAAAATCATTCCCTTCTGCGCCTACAATAACGTGCACCGAGTACAAATCGAGAAAGAGTACATTGAACGCCAACAAAAAAATAAACTAAAAGTTCCAGCCTAAACAGAGCCTGCTATCACTTCAAGGTGTAATACGCAAAAATTGTTTGTGAACAAGTAGTTTTCTCCATTTTTACTATAAAGCTCAAATACGACACTGTAAGACCCCAAAGTGTTAATGCTTATCGGCACTTGGCTACTCCATGACTCCTCGTATTTTAAACTAAAATTATAAGTTTTGTCTGCTGGGGCGTCAACTGGGAAACTAATGGTGTCTTCTACAATTTTTACCTGCACTTGATACTCCAGAGGCTTTTGGTCTGTCGGGTTAGGTATATGGTTCACGACAAGGATTTGCTGATTAAAAGTGCTGTTCTGATTTACAACAAGAACTTGAGGGTAATTTACTGCTTGGTTTTGAGCGTCAAACAAGTACATTTCGCTGTAACCCGAAGGTTGAGGCGCATAAACAACAAAGTAAACGGCAACCACACAGGAAACAACTACAAGCGCAATGCCGATTGCGGCAATGTAGCTTTTTTTAAGTTTTAACGTAACCGTTTGACTATTGCTGTTTTCCATAAAGGTTTCACTTGTTTACTAAGCCTTTAACCATGGTGGTGAATATTTCTATTGTTGACTTAAACTTTTGAAGTTTAGGCTTTCCATACCTTCGAATTTTATAAGTGCTTTTGACTTCCACCATTTTGAAATTTTTCTTTTTAAATTTAATAAGCATCTCAGTCGCAAACGCCATGTCTCCTTCGACAAGTTTAACGTTGTCAATGGCTTCGTGGGATATAGCGCGGAACCCTGACTGGGTGTCACTAAGGTACTGGCTGTATAGGAAGTCAAAACACCAAGTGATAACCTTGTTACCAACAAAGTTGAAGAAACCCATCGCCTTGTTTGGGTCATACATGCGTGTAGCAAGAACCATGTCAGCGTCTTCTTGAACCATTTTATCAAGCATGCGGCCAATATGTTTTACTTCATAGGTTCCGTCACCGTCAACCATGATGATGACGTTGCCTTTGGCGTTTTGCATGCCAGTTTTTAAAGCTCGCCCATACCCGCGTCTTGGTTCAATAATTAGTCTGCAGAACTCTGTGCTTTTCACGATTTCTTGTGTTCCATCGGTGGAGTTTCCGTCAACTACAATGATTTCTTTGGGGTATTCTAGTTCTTTATGGATTGTTGTTACGGCTTCAAGTATGTTACCTGCTTCGTTGAGTGTTGGAATCACTATCGAGACTAGTTCTACCTTTGATGTCATTCCCTAACTTCCCATGCCAAGAGGCTATATAGTGTCCGTGTTAACTTAAATAAGCTCTTCGTATATTTCGATGAGTCTATCAACATTTTTGTCCCAACCATACTTTTCCTCAACAATCGCACGCAATTCGCCACTGCTTTCTTCAAAATTGATTTCCGCAAATTCAATAACAGCATTTGCCATTGCTTCTGGATTGTTAGCGGGAACCAGTTTTCCAAATTTTTTCACCAAGATTTCGCTTATTCCCCCAACATTAGTGGCTACCACGGGTAAACCGCAGGCCATAGCTTCCTGCGCCACCAACGGCAAGCCTTCACCAGATTTTGACGGTAAAACAAACAAGTCAGCTGTGTTATAGTACAAGTGCAGTTCTTGGTCAGGCACAAACCCTGCAAGTTTAAAGTTGCCCTCTAAACCTAACTGTTTAATCTGTTGCTGAACACTGCTAATGTCGGGGCCTTTGCCGACGGCTAGAAAAACGATTTTTGGATTCTTTTTGATTGCTAAACAGGCGCACTGGATTAACGTGTCTATGCCGTTCTTGTAAACCAGCCGCCGCACGGTTAAAACAACTTTTGCGTCTTGCGGAATGCCCAGTTTTCTTCTCATCTCGGCTTTAACGTTCTTTAGCGGTTTGAAACGTTGCAGGTCAACACCGTTGTGTATCACTTGGACTTTGCTTGGTTTTACGCCGAGGCTTAGGACATAGTTTTTGGTGGCGTTGCTTATGGCTATGACCTTGTCCGCTTCACGCAAACTCTGCTTGCCAACGGTTAAATCGTTTAAGCGTTCGACTTGCTCGAAAATGTTGTTGTAATCTATGAAAGTGTTATGTTGGGTTAACACGAACGGTTTGCCGTACTGTTTTGCCAGTTTACCTGCAAGCAGCGAACTCAGGTACGGGTGACCGTGAGCATGCACGATTCTAGAGCCTTTAACTGCTTTAGTAAAAACTCCAAGGCTTGCAACTGACGGAAAAACGTAAGGTATACCAAGACGAAAACCCAGATTCATCGAGTTGTAGCATGCAACATTTATGCCTTCAACCTTATAGCATGGAGCGGTTTGGATGCGGCTGGTTACAACTTGGGGCACAAAATTTTTTTGTTTCAGTCTTTTGCTTTGCTCGTACACGACTTTTTCTATTCCACCAACATGCGGCAGAAACGTGTGCGTAACAATGCAAAGCCTGTTTTGACCCATGAAAGCTCCAACTTGATATTTCCCTCAATCAACAACCTAAATAAGGTTACGGTAAAACCTCCGAGTAGAAAATTTAGGGCTCTGTTTGCAAAAAAACTAATAAATAAAGTGAAAAAATCACTGTTTTGTTATGGTTTTTCGTTTCTTACTGACCGCGTATACATGTTTGAAGAGGCGCCGGCAATTAATGCGCCAATGGGGTCGTTGGTGAGGGGTCCAAGTTTTTTGAGGATGCCAGGTTTTGCTTGGTCGAAACGGACAAACTCAAACATGCCTTTAGCGCCTGCAATGTACGTGGCAATCGCAATACCTAAAAGCTCGTCAGCAACTAAGCCGGGTCTGCCCATGAAGTATTCCACGGTTAAACCGGGGATTAAGCCTTTTTCAGCATCCTCCTGTGCATGGAAAGCCGCCGTGATTAAGGTGGCAACGTTGGGGTCAGAAAGTGCTTGGGTTAATTCATCTTTTAGGACTGCGGCGGCTTTTTCTGGGGTTTCAATGCCGGGGTGGGGCACGTACATTTCAAGTGCAGCGTCAATTAAGTCTTGCAATGTGATACCGTGCTCTTCAAGCCATTTTAGCATCGGCAACTTCTCGTTGACAGTCATAACCTTTTCCCACCGTCTTAACTGAACTGTTTGCTTTAAAGATTATCAATAAAAAACGGTGCAAACAAACAACGCGCCTTCGACTTGTTATTGGCTTGAAAAAACGCCAATAGACACCTACCCCCCTATAGGTTTTGCATAGATATTCTATTTGCAGCCTAATAGGTTGGTTGAAAAAGTAAAGCGGCAGGTAAGTATTGACCAGCACATTAGACATCTTAGACCTAAAAAATAAAAAAAGATGGTTGGTTTAAAGGTTTACAATTATTTCTTTCGCAGTATTAGCAAACCAACGAGTAGTACTGTAATTATGATAGCCACCACTCCAGCTATGACGGTAGTTGTCAGGTTGCTGTTGATTGAATCTAAGCTGATTGGCGATGTTGAAGGCGTTGCTTCTGGGGCATTAACTACGGTTGTGTGTGTTTCAGCCCAACTGCTACCATATGACTCGTCACCCATGAAAGTTGCAGTTATTGTATAGTCGCCTGCATTTGTCGGAGTCCAAGTGAAGCTGAAAGTGCCGCTTGCATCGCTTACCGCATCACCAATGTGTACATAGTTGCCATTAGGATCAACTGCGTCAATTGAGACTGGAACGCCTATAACGTTAGCTGGCATTTGGTGTTGCATATGTAGGTATTCCATCCATCCGGTCATTGATTCTTTGGAAACACAAGCTGTGTCTGGCTGTCCTAGTGATTGGTCTAAGACTGTTCCTGAAATAATGGTTTTTGTTCCAGCGGTGATTTGAGTTTGAGGTGCTGATACTGTGGTTGCGCTTTGTCCTTTACCGAAGACGTACATGTAACCGTCATATGCGTTGCCTGCAGTTAGGTATCCGTCTGATATTGCGCCTGGCTGCATTGAGCCTGTTACGTTCCATATTGCTTCGCCTGTGTAGGCATTAACGCAGTGTAATCTCCAGCCTCTTGTAATTGGGTAGCTTTGTGAGTGTTCTGTGTTATAAACGTAGATTTTTCCATCTGCGACTTGGGCTGCTCCGTAGAATGCATATTGGCTAGATCCGTCTTCTGTTGTGTAGGGTGTTTCAAATGCGGGAGCTGGGTATTGGTATTTCCATTGTTGTTTTCCTGTGCTAACATTAAAAGCTACTAGACCGTCGTATGTTTGCCAGAAGTATAAGCCGTAAGCTCCCTCAGCATTGTATCCTCCGAAAGCTCCCCATGGGTAATCAAACTCATTAGAGCTCCAAACAAGTTCTCCAGTGAGCAAGTCATAGCAGTTAAGAATGCCCATATCCATGGGTATTATGATTTTTCCGTCGACGAAAGAGTTTGAACCAGGATTGAACGATGTATCCTCAGTCGTAAAGTTGTACAGTACTTGTCCCGTCTTTATGCTGATTCCAACGATGCGTGTTCCAAAAGCGCCTGCAGCTAATCCAAAATCTCCTCCAGTAACGGCGGCTCCAGAAGAGTTTGATCCATAAATGCCTGCGACTGTTCCAATAGCTACTCCAGTGTCAAAATCAGCCATTAAACCCTGGCTGCCAGGTGCCATGTTGGTTGGCCAGCTTACGTTGCTGAATATTCTTGTGAAAAAGTTTGTGCTAGATCCAGCGGTAGACCAGTTTATTAGTCGATATTGACCAAGTGTTGCGTTAATGGTCTGTGTGCTTAATACAAGGCCGTTGTTGTAAATAGTTCCTGATGCTAATCCTGGTAGTGATATGTTGGCTGTAACTGCGCCTGTGTAGGGGTCTATCTTGTATAGGCGTAACGGTGCGGGTGGACCATACATGCTTGCTCCACCACTTAAGGTTATTAATTCAACTGAGAAGCTGCCTGAAGCGATACTTCCAATACCAGCGACTGCGGTTGGCGAAACGTAAGATATTGCTGTTGGTGTAACTCCTCCTTTTGCAACAGGTATAGCGTAGTATTGTTGCCCTGTCCTTAGGTTATAGCATACTGCACAGCTTGTAGGAACACCCTCGACTGGCACTGTTAATGTTTGGTAGCATCTGCCAAGATATATTACGCTTGGAGTGCCCGGTTGGGCTGCTATACTGTATGTTCCTGCTTCACCACCTATCATGCCGGCTACTGCTTCTTGTTGTTTCCAGACGATGTGTGACGTGTTTGGACCTGTGATGAATGGGCCATTATCGCGGCAGGCGGTGTTGTAGTATGCGTATGGGTAGTTTCCGCCGATTGCTGCCCATTCCCTGTTTTCAGGAGATATGGGTCTTGTCCAGTAATCAGTTGGTAATGGTGAATACCATGACATTACTGGTTCTTCTTGCACTACAAGTGTTTGTACTGGTGTTTCAGCGGGTTTATACCATGTTGATGGGTAATCCCGTTGGTCCATGAAGCTTGATCCGGTTGGTGCTGAATTGTTAAGAACGCCGTTGACGTATCGTCCTGCGGGGTAGTAGTCGCCGGGGTATGTGAATTGTACTGTCCAGTTGCCTGCTTGGTCTGGGGTGTATGTGAACCAGTTGGTTCCGTCTGCTACATATGAGTTGAAGGGTCCGATGACGTCTTTTGTTCCGTCTGGTTTGGTGAATGTTACTGTGTATCCTGTGTGGGCTCTGTTGGCTCCGGGGGCTGGTATGCTCCATACGTTGACTAGTAATTCTTGGTTTTTTCCGATTGGGTTGGGGCTGAAGCTGAGGAAGATTTTTCCTTCCATTATAACGCTAGGTGTTACCCCGTCGGGTAATGCGCCGCCTGCGGTGTTTGGGTTTTGGACTTGTTGAGCGTTGACTGGTGTTATCATAGCGATTGATGATAGCAGAAATAGCATGGTGAGCGTGGTTTCCAGTAGGATTTTTTCTTTTTTGCTTATTTTAAATTTCATTTTTGTTTTTCTCCATTCAAGCGATGCCTTGTTTTTTCCTTTTAAGTCTTTCCAAAAGTTATTGAAATACTTTGCAAAAATTAATTTTTTTATAGTTTTTTTGAATATTTTGCAAATTTTTTTGTTTTGCAAAAATTAACTTGTGGAGGGCTTTTTTGATTTTTCTGCAACCCCTGTTGTGAAATAAAAGCAAGTTTTTTTAGTTAACCGGTTTACTAAATTATAGGCTGGGGTGAGGGGATTACGAAAGAAGTTAAAATCGATAAGTTAGATATCGAAATTTTAAAAATTCTTTTAGCTGACGCCCGAGAAAACCAAAAAAGCATTGCAGAAAAATGTGGGATAACCCCTGTTGCTGTTCTTAGAAGGATAAAAAAACTGAAAACAAATGGCGTTATTATCGGTACATGTGTACTTTTAAATAAAGAGATACTTGATAACCCCTACGAGGTCACTGTGCTTATTGATGCATGCAATACTCTTGAGAATGAAGTGAAAGAGCGAGTAAGGCAGACAGAAAATGTTTTAATTTGCGCGGAAAGTATCGGGCGATATAATTTATGTGCGTTTATAGTTGCTTATGACTTAACTCAGCTTAACGAGACAATTTGTAAAATACGTAGCATTCAGGGTGTAAAAACCGTTAACGTGAATATTTGGACAGGAAAACGTCATAGAAGTTTTGAAAGAGACCTAAAGGTTGCTGAAATTTAATGGATGTTGATAACGTAGACATTCAAATCTTGACTGAATTAATAAAAGATGCTCAAATGCCCTTCTCGGAGATCAGCCAGAAAATAGGCATTTCGCGAGAAACGGTGAGAAAAAGATTTGAAAAAATGAAAAAAGAAAAAATTATCGATAAAATAACCATTCTTGTTGATGGTCGCAAGATTGGAGAGCAAGGTGCAACTTTTTTATTTTTGACTTGTTTACGGGGTGCAGACAAAAAAGCCGTTTTCCAGAAACTTCAGACTGTGCCAGACGTGTGTTTGGTTACTGAATTGATGGGTGATTACGATTTTTTTGTTTGGGCCCGAATAAAAGAAATGCAGCAAATAGCCCAAATTGTCAGCGATATCAGAAAACAAGAAGGAATAGACAGCATCGACACCTTACTATTACCCCAAACATACTTTGGCTTCTCTTTGATCCCTAAAATCTCCATAAAATGCGACGGACTGGACCTCCCTAAAAGAAGTTAACAATTCCCAAAGTACCCCTATAGGTTTCTGCAATGAGTTTCTAATAGGCTGCAAATAGGTTGGTGTCCAGCATGGAATGGCAAAGAAAGCAAAAGAGCAGCATTGAACAGCAGTAGAATAGCAAAATGCAAGTCGGGCTCTAGCATGACCCATTAAAAAAGGCTAAACTTTACGTTTCACGCTCCAACAGCCAATAGACCAGCCAAACGTGCCCTATAAAGAATTTTGGGCTTAAATAAGCAGTAAAATAAACACATTAAAAACTCAGTTAAACAAAAGCTAAGCCTTAATTTTCAACATACTAATGCGCTGTTTTTCAACCATTAGCACCTACCCCCCTTAGGTTTTCTGCATAGATTGAATATTAGGATACAAATAGGTTGGTGTTGCTTGCCCAGTTTTTAGTTTTACAAACTGCTCCACAACCGCGCCGCATCGGCTGCAGTGAATGTGAAGGCCGTATCGGTGGTTTATGAAGCCGCTGACTTGAGCGTTTTTTGCCAGAAAAACAAGCCCGCACCGTCTGCACCTGTACTTGTCGCCGACTCGACTTTTGTGCTTTTGAAAATGGTCATAAGCTTTGGCGCCTGCAATGGCAAGAATCACTGGAGCTATCCAAAAGGCGGCGTAAACCCCTGCAATTAACAGGTTGCTGTCCATTCTCTTTCCCCATTTACCCGGTTCCGTTTTTTAGTTTTAAGAGTTAAGTCAAAAACCGAACAACCCCTTTCACCAAGCCTCGCTTTAACAGCTATCCCTGAACCGTTTCCCGCAACAGCAACACTCATACTCAGTAAGCTTAAAAGTAGGCGCCTCAAACAAACGCAACACCTTAACCCCATCACTACCACATGCAGGACAAACAACCAACCCCCACCCCCTCACCTAAAACATTCACTTGCTGCTGTAAACTTCGATTTTGCAGATTTTGCTGCACCAAGGAATCTGCGCTTCCTTTCTAATATCCTTCACAATCTGGGTGTCTGAAGCTTGGGCTGACTCATAACCCAACTCTACAACAATAACTGCTTTCTTTGATGGCATTTTCAACCTCTCTTCTGTGGTTAATAATATTGTTTAATTATGCACAATATTAATATACAACCAAGTATATATTTGTTGTTTAATAACAGTGTTCATTAGTGCACCTGATGAGCCAAGAAACAGAAAAACTAATTTTAGAATTCCTCCAAAAAGAACATCCTAAAGATTTCTCAATAGAAGAAATAGCAGAAAAAACAGGACTACACAGAAACACAGTCTCAAAATACCTATTCGGACTCGAAAAAGAAGGAAAAATCAAAAACTCCCGAACAGTCGGCAGAGCTAAAATGTACACCTTGGCATAATGACGAACTTTCAAGTTTTTGTCAATAATCTTTATGGTTTAGGCATGTCTTGGGTCGTTTAGGTAATCATCAATAAGGTCTGCCATGTTTGCTTTTACTTCGTCCTCAGTTTCTCCCTGAGCGGCAATATCTAGAAGCGGGCATGCAGCTACAAACCATTTGCCTTCTTTAGTAATGCTGATGGGGAAAGGCAACTCAACAGACATAACTAATCCTTACAAAGAAATACAAATATTCTGCCATTTCAAATGTTACCTTTGTTAGCCCATGTTGCAAACTGTTCCATGTTAAAGACGTGAAGCAAGTTGCCTGTAACTTGATTTCTGAGCCATTTTTCAGCTCCTTTCTTATACCCGCTACCTCCGATAACTATTATGGCTGGATAGGGATATTTTGTCTGAATATTTAACACATTGTACGGATATTTTTCATCAACTGATCCGTTTGTCTGTTGCCATTTTGCTTCTATCACAAGATTGTTCGGCCATTTTTCAGGGTGGTATAAAATAAAGTCACATTTTATCGGAGTATCATAAATTCCCATGCATAATTGACGAAATTGCTCAGTGAATATAGGTTGCTCCAAAATGAGAGAAGGCACAAACTTTTCTTGTGGAACAAAAGTGTAACCGCGTTCTATTAACCGATCTGAAATATACTTTTGAAGTATTTTGCCTGTATAGTTAGCAGTTGAACCGCCCTGAACAGCCATTAGTTAAACCCAACTAATCATTTGTTTCAGTTAGCTTTTAAGTGTTGAGTAGTTAGTGATGACTAACTCGTTTACTGCACCTCTTCCACCTTTCTTGCAATTAACCATTCGTGGTGCTTGCACTTTATTAATTTTCCAAATGCTTGAATTATACAGGCTGTGGATATATGGTGTATCGGAGTTTGACAACATTATATAAACGCCATTTTTACTGAGTTTCAATGCGAAATCTCTTAACCTTTCTTGGTCTTTTTCAGAGAAGCTATTTTTCGTATATTTTGTAAAAGCGTTCGTAATAGCTGGGTGATACGGTGGATCAAAATATACAAAATCTAGTGCTTTTGGAGTTATCTTATCAAAATCATGTGTTTGAATGGTAGCTTTTTGTAGCGCCTTACTACTTGCTAATATGGCTGCTCTTTGAACATAATAAGCGCCTCTACCAAGTTGACCTCTGGGTACGTTAAACTCGCCTTTGTTGTTGACTCTGTATAGTCCGTT
Source organism: Bathyarchaeia archaeon (assembly GCA_042296865.1). Lineage (GTDB taxonomy): Archaea > Thermoproteota > Bathyarchaeia > Bathyarchaeales > Bathycorpusculaceae > Bathycorpusculum. Next base: position 2,404,031 of record CP170178.1, read on the forward strand.
ATAACAGGTCTTATTAAGATAAATAAATCGAGCAGCTTTTTCTACTGGTTCTTGTAAATTATTCTGCTTTCGAATATTATAATAATACTCTACACTGTCATGCTGAGCATGTTCCTCTAATTTAGCGATCAAATCATGAGGTCTGCTTTTAACCACTTTGAAGGCTATCGCTAAATCAAGGTTAGAATCAGAAAGGAATGCCTGTTTAAGCGTGCTTTGTATTTCAAAATAAAGCGCGGCACCACCCATGAAAGCTTCATAGTAATCGCCAAATTTTTCAGGCATGCGACTAACTAATTGATTAACTATACTGCGTTTACCGCCAACCCATTTGACGAATGGCAGCCCGGCTGTTTCCTTAGTTAGTAATTGACTACTATTTTGTTTGTCTTGCTGTACATATTGTTCTAAAGTAGTAGTCACTATTTCTTTCCCCCTCTCGCGCGTTAGGTCGAATTACCTATCGGTACTTCTCTTTATCAGTGTTTCCTTTTTCAATTTTATTAACATAGTTAATGGCATTTTATGACCACAATCGAGCCTAATTTTAACGAGAGCGCAATCTTTTACTGCGTACCAAAATTTTATGTTTCGGTTAGTGGTGAACCATAAGAGTGACTTTTCAATGGACATTACTCTGTCAACTGTTTTCTTTTATTTTTGGTTGAGTTTTTAAGTGTTAGTTTTTCCATGTTTTTTTTTAGTTTTAGTAGTGTTTTGTGGTCGGTTTAGATTGTTGGGGTTCTGTTTGCTATGTAATTGGCGCCTATGAGGGCGTCTCTGCCGTCTAAATTGTGTTTTGCGGCAATGTTGAGTGCTATTTGGCTGGTTTTTTGGGTTTGGTTGTAGCCTTGCTGCTTCTCCAAAGCGTCTTCATTTCTTGGGGGTTGGATAGTTTAGGTTTGCCTTTACGTTTTGGTTCGGAGGTTATGGTTTTGTTGAAGGATTCGATTAAGCTTTCTTGTTTGAGCGGGTTATCCATTGTTTATCTTACACATATTATTCAGGAGCAAAACAAAAGCTTTACATCAAAAAGCTTGTTTACCATAATTTTTATATCGTTCATTGACGCTGAACCATAGAGTGACTTTAAATGGGGTATTGCTTTATTCAACCGCTTCCCTAAGCGTATAAACTTTTTAGACACCACCCTGCGTGATGGTGAACAAACACCTGGAGTATCTCTTGTACCTGAAAACAAACTGCGCATAGCACAACGCCTTGACGAGCTCGGCGTTGACGTGATTGAAGCTGGGTTTGCCGCGGTTTCTGAAGGCGAATTTGAAGCCGTAAGCCTAATCGCCAAACAGGGCTTGCGGGCTGAAGTGGCAAGCGCCGGCAGAGGCACAATAGGCGACATAGACGCCGTCATAAAAAGCGGCGCCCAAAGCATGTGCATGATTATACCAACCTCAGACCTGCACATCGAATGCAAATTACGCAAGACCCGAGATCACGTGCTGAAAATCACTGAAGACTGCGTTAGTTATGCGAAGGCTCACGGTTTAAAAGTTGATTTACTCGCTGAAGACGCCACCCGCTCCGACTTTGACTACCTGCTCAAAGTTTTCCAAGTTGCGGAAGCCTGCGGCGCTAACCGTGTAACCCCCTGCGACACAGTAGGCATCCTAACACCTGACCGCAGCTTTGAATTCTTCACTAAACTTACAAGCGCAATTAAGGTTCCAGTTGGCGTGCACTGCCACAACGACTTCGGCATGGCCGTAGCAAACACCATGGCCGCATTAGGAGCAGGAGCACAAGAAGCCCACGGAACAATCAACGGACTTGGCGAACGAGCTGGAAACGCTGCCCTTGAAGAAATCGTAATTACCCTTCGAACGCTCTACCAGCAACCACTGCAAATCAAAACGGAACTCCTCTACAGTACCAGCCAGCTGGTTTCACGTTTAACAGGCGTTTACACTCAACCTAACAAGGCAGTGGTAGGCGAAAACGCGTTCAAACACGAGTCAGGCATACACACGCAAGGAATGCTTGCAAACCCCTTAACCTATGAACCAATCGCGCCAGAACTGGTCGGCTGCACACGCCGCATCGCACCCGGCAAACACAGCGGCTCACACGCAATCAAAGCTGACCTTGACAGCATGGGCCTAAAACCCAGCGAGGAACAGTTCAAAGAAATATTCCAACGCATCAAGGAACTTGGCGACAAAGGCAAAACCGTCATGGACGCCGACGTTTTAGCCATAGCCGAAAACGTTATGGGCTTAGGCGGGGAAAAACGCATTAAGCTGGAAGAAATGACGTTTGTTGGCGGCGACAAAGTAACCGCAACTGCATCCGTCCATTTGTGCGTTAACGGTAAAAGCGTTTGGGGTACAGCAGTTGGAGTTGGCCCAGTTGACGCAGCCATAAACGCAGCTAAGAACGCCATTAAGGAAACCGAACCGATAACGCTGGAACAATACAACGTTAAAGCCATCACTGGCGGAACTGACGCAATGGTTGAAGTCGTGGTGCACATGCGAAAAGGCAACCGAACCGTAACCGCCATGGGCGTCCGCGAAGACATTGTGAAAGCCAGCATGGAAGCAGTTATAAGCTGCATGAACGTGCTAGCCACCGATTACCGCAACGGAAATGGCTCCAAGAAACCCTAAACTTCTTTTTTGATTTAACCCTTATTTTGGGGTTTTACAGTTTTTTTGCTTGCTTGGGGCATTAGGTTTTTAATATTAATCAACGTATACATATGGTTAGGGGAGAGGGAGATATCTTAAAAGCTACAGTTGATAAAGCAAAAAAACAGTTAAACATTTATGCTTGGTTTAAATGCATAATTGCTGCGTTTGCGCTTATCATTGTTGCTTGGATTATTCAAGCTTCAAACACGCTTTTTAACGGTTCAGCAACCGCTTGGGTAATCAGCGTTTATTATGTGGGCTTAACCGTGATAATTGGTTCTATAATTTGGCTTATAATTTACGTTTCACCAAACCTGATCCAAACACTTACTGGACCAAAAAACAAAACCGTAACGCTTGTGACAGTTCAAGAACCGCCCGCCAGCAACCTGCCAATGCCCCCCAAAGAAGTGCCAGTTACAACATTTAAATCAGCGATGCCTACTCAAGCCCAAGTGGTGCCTGCTTCGCAAGAAGCTCCAGTAGTGGAAGAAGAAAGCGAATCTGAGAAACTGCGGCGGGAATTTAGGAATCGACGGTTTTAAAAAAAGTGGCTAAACTTTAGTTTTGCCTGTTGCGGGTTATGTTGTTTGTTTACTGTTTGATGTGAAAAAGCCACGTTACCGATAGGTTTTTATTTGAACAGTTGTGTATTTTTTAAGTAAAGTGGAACTTTAAAGAGGCAAGAAACATGAGGGATTGTCACCTCAATAGCTGGGATCGTCGGGTACTATTTCTATAAAAATCCTAGGTTAACCTCTAAACAAGCCACACGTTTCTCAAACAATTTTTGCAAAGACAACAGTCTAAACGTTAATCCAAAACATAGGAGACACGATTGAGTATGCCAAAAATGTCTGGTGCACAAGCACTTTTAGAATCCCTTGAACGACAAAATGTTGACACAATCTTTGGAATCTTAGGAGGCGCCATCCTTCCAGTATACGACGCACTCTGCGGCAACAAAAAAATCCGCCACATCCTCGCTCGCCATGAACAATGCGCAGCGCATGAAGCGGAAGGTTACGCAAGAGCAAGCGGACGCGCCGGCGTATGCATGGCAACCAGCGGTCCAGGCGCCACAAACCTGGTAACAGGCATCGCAAACGCTTACATGGATTCCAGTCCAGTCATTGCACTTACAGGACAAATTCCAACATACAGCGCCAACTCAAGCTACATGATTGGCAGAGACGCATTCCAAGAAGCAGACATCTTAGGCATCACCACAGCCATCACAAAATACAGTTACCAACCACGCATGGTTTCCGAGATTCCACAGATGGTCACTAACGCTTTTCATATTGCAACCACCGGCAGGCCTGGACCAGTTTTGATTGACTTGCCAAAAAACGTTCAGGCAGGCGTTGCCGAGGTTGAATTCACAAGTAAACCTGAAGTCCGCGGCTACAAGCTTCCCCAACCTCCAGACCCAGCAAAAATCAGTCAAGCTGCTGAACTTTTAGCGAAAGCTGAACGTCCAATACTGCTGGTTGGCGGCGGAGTAATATGGGCAGGCGCATCTGACGAGATAGTTCAAATGTCAGATTTGCTGATGGCGCCGGTTGCAACCACGTTTATGGGTAAAGGCGCTTTCCCAGAGAATCACCCGTTATCGTTGGGCAGCATAGGCATGCATGGTAACCCAGCGGCTAACAGGTTAATCGGTGAGGCTGACGTTTTGCTGGCTGTTGGAACCCGATTCTCAGACCGTGCAACCGCCAACCTGGATTCATTTGCTAAGGACGCTAAAAAAATCCAAATAGACATTGACCCTGCAGAAATAAACAAGAACATAGAAGTTGACTTAGCAATTGCTGCTGACGCTAAACCAGCACTAAAAATGCTATTATCCGCGACTTCAAAGAAGTTAAAGAAAGGCCAAGGCAAAGTCTGGACCAGCCGAGTTAAAGAAGCCAAAGAACAGTTAAGTCCATTGCTAAAGGATTTGCCCCGTGATTTGCTGCCAAAAGCCCTCTTGTCTGAACTGCGCAAGTTGCTGCCTGAAAGCGGTATAGTCACAACAGAAGTTGGACAAAACCAGATGTGGTCAGCCCTGTACATGCAAGCTTTACAGCCTCGAACATTCATCAGTTCAGGCGGACTTGGAACAATGGGTTTTGGTTTCCCTGCTGCTATCGGCGCTAAAGTTGCTTGCCCAGACCGCATGGTCGTTGACATAGCTGGCGACGGCAGTTTCATCATGTCTGAGCAAGAATTAGCCTGCAGTGTTACAGAAAACATTCCAGTAATCGTTATAGTCTTAAACAACAGCGTGCTGGGCATGGTTGCACAGTGGCAAAGAACTCTTTATGAACGGCGCTACAACGCTGTCAACTTGGGCAAGTCACCGGATTTTGTCAAGTTGGCTGAAGCTTACGGCGCTCAAGGTATACGGGCAGGTTCACTTGACGAGTTCAACAACGCAGTTAAAACCGCTTTGTCGAGTAAGGTTACAACGGTTATTGATGTGCCTATTGGCTCTGAAACTGATGTGGTTCCGTTTGTGCCTCCCGGCTGCGGATTGCCACAACAGAGAGGTGACTACTAATGGAAACAGGAAAAACAAAAGTCATATCAGTCATTGTCGAAAACAAGCCTGGTGTTCTACACTCTATCGCTAACCTGTTTAGACGTCGAAACTTTAACATTGAATCTATAACAGTTGGTGCTACACAGAAAAAAGACATAGCCCGCATGACCATAACCGTGGATGCAGACGAGAAAACCCTTGAACAAGTAATCAAACAAGTCGCCAAACAAATTGACGTGTTAACCGTTGAGGAACTGGAGCAGGGCAACTTTGTCATGCGTGAATTAGCGCTCATTAAGGTTAAAATCATGGATTCCAAAGAACGTTCAGACGTCATCAACTTCGTCAACGTTTTCCGTGGCAGAATCATCGACGTTTCAACCGATAGCTTAACAGTTGAAATTACTGGTGGCCCAGACAAAGTTGATGCTTTCCTAAACTTGATGAAAACCTTCGGTGTCTTGGAACTTGCAAGAACAGGCATAACCGCGTTAGCACGAGGCGCTAAATCCATCAGAATTGACGAGTAAAAGTGTTTACTGAATGGAAAGGCTTAATTTTCCCTTTTTCAAATTTGAGTCTCACCTCTTTGAGGCTTAATCTTTAGCTGTGCTTGCTTAGTGGAAAATAGAAATTAATAGAGAAGAAAAAACATGAATATTACAGAAAAAATCTTAGCTAAAGCATCAGGCAAAAAATCTGTCGCCCCAGGAGAAATCGTGGACGCAAACGTTGACGCCTTGATGATTCACGATTTAACTGGACCTTTAGCTGTAGAATCTTTCAAAAAAATTGGTGCAGAAAAAGTTTGGAACAACGAAAAAGTAATCGTAATATTAGATCATCAGATTCCCGCTGAATCTGTTAAAGCAGCCGAACTTCACAAAACCATGCGTCAATTCGCTAAAGACCAAAAACTACGCATCTACGACGTAGGACGCGGAGGCATCTGTCACCAAGTCATGCCTGAACAAGGACACGTAGTCCCCGGTTCAGTAATAGTCGGCGCAGACTCACACACATGTACTTACGGAGCTTTTGGAGCTTTTGCAACTGGAATCGGTTCAACAGAAGCCGCCGCGGTAATGACGACTGGAAAAATCTGGTTCAAAGTACCCTCCGCAATCAAAATCGAGGTAAACGGCGAATTTCCCAAATACATAACACCAAAAGACCTAGTGTTAAACATTATAGGCAAATTAGGCGTTGACGGCGCAATCTACAAGAGTACAGAATTTACAGGCCCAACCATGAAAGCCATGAGCATTGCAGGCAGAATGACCGTCTGCAACATGGCAGTTGAAATGGGCGCCAAAAACGGCATAATAGCGCCAGACCAGACAACTAAAGAGTTCCTGCAAAACCGAGTTAAAACTTTACCTGACTTTGCAGCACTGAAAAGCGACAAAGATGCCCAGTATGAATGCACCTTGGATGTTGATGTTTCAGAAATGGAGCCGCAAATTGCTTGTCCTTCAAGTGTTGATAATGTGAGGCCAATCTCTGAAGTTGGCGACGTAATTGTTGACCAAGCATTCATCGGTTCATGCACCAACGGCAGACTGGAAGATTTACGGTTAGCTGCCCAAATCATGAAAGGTAAAAAAGTCAAAGACGGCGTCCGAGCCCTAGTAATTCCGGCTTCCCAAGAAGTTTACAAGCAAGCATTAACTGAGGGCTTAACAGAAATCTTTACCGAAGCAGGCGCTATCGTTTGCGGTTCCGCTTGCGGTCCATGTTTAGGTGGACACATCGGCTTATTGGCGGCAGAGGAAACTTGCGTTAGTACCAGTAACCGAAACTTCATCGGCAGAATGGGCAGCACCAAAGCTAACGTTTACTTAGCTTCGCCAGCAGTGGTTGCGGCTTCAGCGTTAACAGGAAAAATCACAAACCCCAAAACAGTGGAGGCAAAACAGTAATGGAATCAAAAATCAAAGCCCCAGCCATTAAATTCGGAAACAACATTGACACCGACGTTATCCTGCCAGGAAAATACTTGGTCTTAGTTGACCCTTGCGAGTTAGGTAAACATGCACTGGAAAGTTTAGACACTGAATTTGTTAACAAAGCCAAAGGCGGCGTAGTTTTAATTGGCGGTAAAAACTTTGGATGCGGCTCAAGCAGAGAACAAGCACCAATCGCCCTAAAGTATGCAGGCGTGAAATGTGTTATAGCTGAAACCTTTGCACGCATCTTCTACCGAAACGCCATCAACATCGGTTTACCAGTCATCGAATGCAAAGGAATCTCTGAAGCAGTAAAAACTGGCGATGAGGTTTCAGTGGATTTAGAAACTGGTGAAATTAAGAATTTGACCAGTAAAAAGGCTATGCAGGGAACAAAAATGCCGCCCTTTATGATGGAAATCTTGGCTGACGGCGGCTTAATTGAGAATTTACGCAAAAGGATGAAAAAGAAATGACCGAATACAAAATCGCCCTGATGCCCGGAGACGGGATAGGTCCAGAGTTAACAGAAGCAACCCTGAAAATATTAGATGTAGTTCAAGAAAATTTTGGCGTAAACCTCAACATGGTTTCCGCTGAAGCAGGTGATGCAGTGCTTAAAAAGCGTGGTGCCGCTTTGCCAGAGGACAGCCTAAAAGTTATCCGTGAATCTCACGCTTGCCTGAAAGGTCCAGTAGGCGAAACCGCAGCAGACGTTATCGTGAAACTGCGTTTGCTTTTTGATTTGTATGCTAACGTTCGTCCATTAAAAGCGTACCCAAACGTTCCAGTTGCCCATCCAGACATTGATATGATGTTTGTGCGGGAAAACACTGAAGACGTTTACAAAGGCTTAGAATACACAATCGGAAACGACGTCACCGTATGCTTGCGCGTAATTACCCGCCAAAACTGTGAACGCATAGCCACACGAGCTTTTGAAACTGCAAGACTGCGCAATGGCAAAAAGAAAGTAACCGCAATACACAAAGCAAACGTTATGCGTGTAACTGACGGTTTATTCAAAAAAGTATGCCAAGAAACCGCCCAAAACTATCCAGACATCAAATACAACGAAATGTATGTTGACGCAGCCACAATGCACCTGATTCGCACACCACAAGACTTTGACGTTTTATGCACATGCAACATGTTCGGCGACATTCTAAGTGACGAGGCAGCGCAACTCATCGGCGGCTTAGGCATGGCTCCAGGCGCAAACATCGGCGACAATTATGCATTGTTTGAACCCATACATGGTTCAGCTCCAGACATTGCAGGCAAACACATTGCAAACCCAATTTCCATGATATTGTCTGCAAAGATGATGCTGGATTGGCTGGGAGAACGAAATAGCGATTCTAAATGCTTAAAGGCAGCTGAAGCAATCGAAAAAGCCACAGTCCAAACACTAATAGATGGCACAACTGTTCCAGATTTAGGTGGAAAAGCCTCTACTATGCAGATGGCCGAAGCCATTGCTACAGCGTTAAAAGCGTAAGCCTGTGAAAACATGACCCAAAATCCCAGATTTATAAGAATCTTAGACACAACATTGCGTGATGGGGAACAAACCCCCGGCGTCTCCTTGACCTTGGAAGACAAAATCGAAATTGCTCAACAACTAAGCAAGCTTGGGGTTGACATTATCGAGGCAGGTTTTCCAAGCAGCAGCGAGGGTGAACGCAAAGTCGTAAAAGAAATCAAACAGTTAGGTCTAAACTCAAAAATCTGCGGTTTATCCCGATGTACTAAAAAAGATATCGACGCAGCCTTAGAATGCGATGTTGACTTAATCCATGTTTTCATTCCTACTTCACCGGTGCAGATGAAGCATGCCGTAAACATGACTCCTGAACAGGTACTTTCTTCAGCGGTTGAGTCAATTCAGTACGTTAAGAAACATGGCGTAAAATGCGAGTTCTCACCTATGGATGCCACACGCACCGAAACGCCGTTTCTGCATCAAATCTGCAAGGCAGCTCAAGACGCAGGAATGGACAGTTTAAACGTTCCAGATACAGTCGGCTGCATGATACCCAGAACAACCTTTGAATTATTCAAAGAATTAAAAACCTTCATTAAAGTGCCCATCAGCGCCCACTGCCACAACGACTTCGGCTTAGCAGTAGCCAACAGTCTCGCCGCGGTAGAAGCAGGCGCAGACCAAGTTCACGTAGCCGTCAACGGTTTAGGTGAACGTGCAGGCAACGCCGCCCTTGAAGAAGTAGTCACAACCCTGCATGTAGTTTACGGTTACAAAACAAACATTAACACACGTTTACTATACAGCACCAGCCGCATGGTTTCATCATTAAGCGGCGTCTCCGTGCAAGTTAACAAGGCAATTGTCGGCGAAAACGCGTTTGCCCACGAATCAGGAATCCACACCCGAGGCGTAACAGAGCAACCATTAACGTTTGAACCCATCAGTCCCGAACTGGTCGGCAGAACCCGCAAACTCGTCGCAGGCAAACTGGCAGGCACACGAGGCATCCAAGCAGAACTAAACGAAATCGGCATCCATCCAACCGAGGCACAATTAACCGAAATCGTGCAACGCGTAAAAGAGCTTGGTGACAAGGGCAAAATGGTTACTGACGCTGACTTAATCGCTTTAACCTCTGCTGTTATGGGTGAGGTTGTTGGGGAAGAAAAAATTGTTGACTTATGCGATATGGCTGTCGTTACAGGCATCAAAGTTATTCCAACAGCTTCTGTACGGTTAACGTTGGACGGTAAAGAGTACGTGGCAGCCGAAACCGGTGTAGGCCCAGTTGACGCGGTGCTAAAAGCCATCCAAAAATTAACCAGTAACCTTGAAAAAATCAAACTCAGCGAGTATCGTCTTGAAGCAATCACTGGTGGATCCAACGCTGTTGCAGAAGTAATCATCAAAGTTGAAGACGAAAAAGGCAACATCGTCTCTGCAAGAGCCGCACGCGAAGACATTGTCATGGCAAGCGTTGAAGCTATGATAAATGGTATAAACAAGTGCTTACTTAAGAATCGTAATCAGGGCAAGAAACAATGAAGGTAACCTATCAGGGAGAAACTGGCGCTTATAGCGAAATGGCTGTCATCAAATTCTTCGGCAGCAAAGCAGAGCCGGAGCCCTGCAAGGATTTCCGCGACGTCTTCGAATCGGTAAAAACCGGTGCAGTGCCTAACGGTGTTGTGCCGATAGAGAACTCGATTGAGGGCAGCGTAAACCAAAACTACGACCTTTTCCTTACTTACGACTTGAAAGTGTGCGGTGAAGTCGCAATCAAACTTGCCCACGTTCTAATAGCTAACCCTAAAACCGAATTTGAAGACATCGAAACCGTCTACAGCCACCCCCAAGCTTTAGGCCAATGTCGCAGTTACCTTGAAAAACACAAATGGGAAATCATACCCGCATACGACACCGCCGGCAGCGTGAAATTGATTAAAGAAAAACAGCTCTACAATGCCGCAGCTATCGCAAGCGAAAAAGCCGCCGACCTCTACAACATGAAAATCGTAGCCCGAGACATCGCCGACAACCCATACAATTACACACGCTTCCTTGTGCTTTCACATGAAGACGCCTTGCCGACAGGAGATGATAAGACAAGCATCATCTTCTCAGCTAAACACGCCCCGGGAACACTCTACCACGCACTTGGCGAATTCGCTTCAAGAAACATCAACCTAACCCGCATCGAATCCAGACCCACAAAAACCACCGCTTGGCAATACAACTTTTACCTTGACTTTGAAGGGCACAGAACAGAAAAACGCTGCAGCGAAGCCCTACAAGCGCTTGAAAAGTATGCAACGTTTGTTAAGGTTCTTGGTTCTTACCCCAGAGTAATCTAACTTTTCTTATTCTGTTGATTGTTTGATTTTTTCGTAGATGTCTTTTGGCTTAATCGGGTTGCCGCAGTGTTTGCAGATTAACAGTTTTCCTTTTTCGGGGATTTCGTTCATTTTGTCGCATTTGGGGCAGTTAAACGCTGACACCACAATACCGCTTTCATCCAGAGATTTTCTTAAGTCAGCGAAGTCTTCGCCTTTTACTTGCATGGTGGGGGTTTGGGACATGGCGTCTTCGAAAACGTCTATGGCGCAGTCTTGGCACAATTTTTTGCCTTCGTACTGTGGAAACTCTCTTTGTTTGCCAAAGTAGGGTGAACCCATAACCATCCAGCGAATGTAGCCTTTTCTTAGTTGCATGTTCCAGAAAACCAGTTTTTTCTCGTTCCAGAGGAGTTCTTTTCCACATTTAGCACAGTTTTCCATAGACGTCACGTTTCCATATGGTTGGGTTTTGGGGTAAATAGATTTTTTGCTTATTTTATCGTCAGGTTTAAATTTATGACTGTAACATATTTGTTACATATGGAACAAAAAGATTACAAACTTGAAGTTATTCACTTCCTTCTTCAAGAACGCGGACACGCAAGAGGAATAGCCAACAAGCTAGGCACTAACCATATGCTCGTTGCAAGAAAGCTTTCGGAACTAACAAAAGAAAATGTCGTTGACTATGTGAAAGAAGGAAAAAACAAGACTTATTTCCTTAAAAAAACAACAGAAGCCCTTGCATACGCTTTCATTTCCGAAAACTATAGAATAATCCAAATCATAGAAAAGTATCCTTGGCTAAGAAGTTTAGTTGATAAAATCCAAAAAAACCAGAAAATTGATTTAGCCCTTCTTTTCGGGTCATACGCAAAAGGCACTGCATCAAAAGACAGCGACATTGACCTTTACGTGGAAACCACTGACCTTACTCTTAGAAAAGAGTTAAAACTACTTGACTCAAGACTAAGTGTAATAATCGGTGAATACGATAAAGAGTCTGCACTGATTAAAGAAATAGAAAAAAATCATGTTGCTCTAAAGGGGGTTGAACGATTCTACCAAAAAAATCAGTTTTTTAAGTAAACTATGCAGGGAGCATAAACTGCAGCTTGTTCAACCAAGCGAAGCCATTAAGGAATCCTATTTATCAAAATCCGAAAGTAATCTTGTATCCTCAAAAATTCTTTTTGACAATCAACGGCTCGAAGAATCAGTCTCCTTGGCATACTACAGCATGTACAATATGTTAACCGCTCTTCTTTTTCAGGTTGGAATTAAATGTGAAAACCATAATGCAAGCATTATTTTACTAAACACACTTTTCGGCATAGACAACGCTGACATATCTCGCGCGAAAGAGGAAAGAATTGATACTCAGTATTATGTTGACTTTAATATAACAAGTCAGGATGCCGCTGAATTGATACAAACCGCTGAAGACTTCAACAAGAACCTTTTCGATTTTTCCTCGAAAATAAATAATGAAGAAATAGCTGCTTATAGAGAAAAGCTTCTAAGTCTGGTTTGACGCCTACTTTAAAATACAGCTAAAAATTATCGAAGCGCCTTATTGTAAAAGTTCTCTATTACCGCGTGTCCTTCTGAATGGGTTTTGTTTTTGATTTTTATGCGTTCGGGATGAAATTGGCAGCCATAGAAGGGTTTGGTTTTGTGTTTGACTGCTTCAACCTCGCATGATTCGGAATCAGCCAGCAGCATAAAGCCTGCCTCTTCAAGCCCGTCTTTTTGGACGTAATCGTTATGGTACTGTGCCAACGTGACCGCTTGACCTTCTGTGAAACCGTTAAAGAGTTCGCAAGGTTGAATCAGCCGCACCTGCTCAAACTTGTCAATCACCGGCTTGGAAAGCGACCCAGTTTTGGCGCCAAACGTCGCGCATAGCAGTTGATGCCCAAAACAAATCCCCAGAATCGGCAACTTACAATCTTTGATAAGTTCCGAAACGCCCTTGTAACGTGCTTTGTCTTCGGCTTTGACTATACGGGCTTCTGAACCACTGATAACAATTGCGTCTATGTCGAAATCAACTTGGTAGCCGCAGCCAACTTCGCCATACGGCACAACTGTGACTTGGTTATGTTTTTCGAGAACCCTCTGCAAACCTGCGATTTCGGCGGTTTTTAAGTAACAGTTTATGAGCAGTGTTTTGGTCACATGTTTCTTGTTCCTTGCTTGGTTAACTGTTGGTTTTTGTGTGTAACTGGTTAGATTTCTACGGCTACATCTATGTAGGCTTCTGCGTCATAGAGAATTCCTTCCATTCCCCTGTGCCTTCCGCTTTTCATAATAAGCCTTGGTCCAGACACTTTACGTGCAACATAAACAACTCGTTTGCCTATTAAGCCGTCGCCTTCATTTGTTAAAGTAGTCAATTTTTCGCCTTCTTAATGCGTCCTTCTTTAAGAAGCTTATTAATGGTCTTAAAAGTGATGTCAAACTCCAACCCTAATGCGTCAGCTATTTCACTGGCAAAATTAGAGCCGGGATGTGTTCTCAAGTATTTTTCAATTAACTGTTCCGCTTCTGCTGCTTCCACTTTTTTGACGCTAACGACCTCCATGCTTCCAAGTTTATCTCTGACTGCTTCCCGCAAGAAATCGGCGAAACTGCGGTAGATTCCTGTTTCAACTAGTTGCTGAACTTTCTTGTAATCGGATTTTGAAAGTCTAACGGCTGCTTGAAGCCCCTCTGTGTCGTGAGCCTTTTGTTTCTGCACCCTGTATCACAAAAATACCATTTGGTATCAAAAAATATAAGGTTTTAGTAAAAAATCAGGTTATTTTTCAGTTGACTCCAACATCTTGTACATTGTTTCGTAGCTTTTGCCGTAGTCGCTGTCCACTTTAGCGAGTTTTGCGCGTAGACGGTCCATTCTTGCCATGATTTCAGCTGAATCCTTGTTTTTCATTAAATCCAGCCATGCCTGAGCGTTTGCTATGAATAGTTCCTCCATTTTGCCTAAGCCCTCCAGTTTGGTTTGCACGTTAGCGTACAAGTCAGGTGTCTCCTGAGCGGTAGCTTCAGCTAAGGTGAGCAGCATACGGTAGGTGGTACCCGCGAGTTTCTTTGACTCCGAAAAACCTGGCTGTTCCAGAAGAGTTTCGCAGGCAACTAAGCCAACAAAATGCGGCAGCCCCAAAATGATTGACATGAGTTCATCATGTTTTTGTGGTGTCATGAAGAAGACGTTGGCGCCTTCTTTTTCCAGCCACTGCTTATACTGCTGCGCAAAGGCTTCTTCTTGCGGGTTAGTGGGTGTCAAAACATAGGCTTTGTGGGCTACGCCGTTGCTTCCGGGACCAAACACGGGATGCGTGCCAAGCACGGTTGCTTCTTTGATGTATTGGTGCATGATGTTAACGGGGTATTCTTTGATGGAGCAAATATCCATAACCGCTTGCCCTTTGTGGGTGGCAGATGCGATTTTTTTGACTATTTCTTCAAAAGAAGAGATGGAAGTGCAGATTAGAACGTTGTCAGCGTTTCTTACTGCTTCTTGGAAATCTGTGGTTGTTTCAACTTGCAGTTCAAGTTTGAGTTTAGCCAGTTTCTCAGCTTTACGGTCAGCAAGGACTACGGTGTCGCCTTTCTCTTTACAATACCGAGCGAACCATACTCCCATTTTTCCCGCGCCAAGAATGGCTGCCCTCATATTACTTTGCTGCCTCACAGATTTTATCGAGTGCTGTTTCTATTTCGTTGTCTGGTGCAGTTAAGCTTATGCGGAAATGCTCACGGTAGTCACCGAAACTTGTGCCTGGAGCAACTGCAACGCCACTGTCAAGTAGGCTAAGGGTGAATTTTTCGCCGTCTAAGCCGTCACGTTTGGGGAACACGTAGAATGGTGCGTCTGGAGCGGTGAATTTGAAGCCTGCAGCGCTGAGTTTTTTGCTTGCAAGGTCTGCGCGTTGTTTGTATTTTGCTTTGATGTTGTCTGCGATTTGTTTGTGCATTTCTAAGCCTTTCATGGCTGCGTCTTGGATGAAGACTGGCACGTTGTTGAATGTGATTTGGTTTAGTTTGGTTACTTGGTCAATTAACATTTTGTTTGCGACGATGTAGCCGATGCGCCAGCCCGTCATAGTGAAGGTTTTGCTGAACCCGTTTGAGAGGATGTGTTTTGAGTCGGTGCCGTAGTCTAGGATGCTTTTGGTTTTGTTAAACGCGATTGCGCCGTAAACCTCGTCGGAAAGCACGATTATGCCTTTTTTATTAGCGATCTCAACGATTCCATCAAGCGTTTCGTTATCCATAACCTTGCTTGTCGGGTTATTGGGGTTGTTTAGTATAATCATTTTTGTCTCGTTGTCAATTAGGCTTTCAAGCTTTTCTAAGTCAACTTTCCAGCCAGTTTCCATTTCGGTCTTAAGCAGCTTAGTTTTGGCGCCGATGCTTTTAGCGATTAAATCATACGCTGTCCAGTATGGAGTTGGAATGATCACGTTGCCGCCGTTCTTCATGGTCAAAAACATGGTGCTAAAAATTGCCCATTTAGAGCCGGGGGTAATGACAACGTTTTCTGCTTTAACACCGTGTACCTCAGCGATTTTCTGACGCAAACGCATCTCGCCATAAGATGATGAATACTTGGTTTTGCCTGCCTTCATAGACGCGTAGGCTGCTTCCACTATTTCAGGAGGCGTAGCCATGTCTGGGTCACCGAGGTTTAATCGGATTATCTTTTTTCCTTCACTTTCGAGTTTGAGTGCTTTCTCGTTTATTTCATATAACAAGTTGAGGTTGACTCTCCGTTAAGAGTTCTTTCTACTTTTGAACTGCACTGCACATATTAACTATTTCGCGGTAAAGAGCTTCAATTTGGGCGGGTTCAAGCTGAAACTTTTCAGCTTTTTCTTTAACTTTAGTGTAAACGTGGTTTTCCCTATGTTGGTCACGGACGGGCAATCCTTGCTGCTTTTTTAATTCACCAATCTGGCGGCAGACTGCAACTCGTTCGCTTAAGGCTTTAATGATTTGATCATCAATTTCGTCCACACGTTTACGTAATGTCTGAATATCTTCCAATCTTTATTACTCCTTTAGGCTCCTTGAGAATTTTCGGGATATACCCTGCACGTATTAAATGGTCAACAAGCGTCACTGCAACTGCTGCCTCAATCGCTGGGACTGCTTTAGGTACCACGCACGGGTCATGCCTACCCTTCACGCTTAAAGTGGCGTCCTGCATCGTTGAGAGGTCAACGGTTTTTTGCTCCTTACTGATTGAGGGTGTAGGTTTAATTGCCACACGCATCGTAATAGGCATGCCGCTGCTTAATCCCCCCAGAATGCCGCCTGCGTTATCAGTTGCCGATTCAACTTTACCGTTCTTCATTGTGAAAGCGTCATTGTTTTGGGAACCCAACATTTCAGCCGCCGCAAAACCAGCGCCAAACTCAACGCCCTTCACTGCGGAAACCCCAAACAATGCCTTAGCTAAATCAGCGTCTAACGCGTCAAACAACGGTTCCCCAATTCCAACTGGCATGTTAAGCACTGTGCACTCAACAATGCCGCCCAGGCTGTCGCCGGCTTTTTTGGCGGCAACAATGGCTTGCTCCATTTTCTCTGCGCACGCCAAATCTGGGCATCGAGTAGCTGCCAAGTAACGGTTATTGCGGATTTCAGTTGCACTAAACCGTTTGTCAGACTTGACTTTACCAATAGCGGCTGTGTAAGCTAAAACGTCAATGTCATATCTGCCCAAGAGTTTTTTGGCGATTGTTCCAGCCAGTATTAGGGCAACTGTGACGCGTCCAGAGAATCTTCCGCCCCCTCGGTAATCATTAAAACCGCCGTAACGTATGCGGGCTGGATAATCGGAGTGTCCGGGTCTAGGCAGGTCTTTCATTGCGTCGTAATCGCTGGATTTAGTTTCCTTATTTTCCACAGTTACCGTTATTGGTGCACCTGTGGTTTTGCCGTTAAAGACGCCGCTTAAAATTTTAGCTGTATCTTTTTCAACTCGGGCTGAAACAATCTTTGGCTCAGCGGGGATTCTTCGGTCAAGCTCCTCCTGAAAATCCTCTTCGCTAAGCGTTAAGCCTGCTGGGCAACCGTCGATAAGTACGCCGACGATTTTGCCGTGGCTTTCTCCAAACGTTGTTACAATGAATTCTTTACCTAACGAGTTTCCCGCCAACGATTTCAGCTCCTATACTTGCTAAATCATTGTAGAAGGATGGATAAGACTTTCTGACACACTCCGCATTTTCAACTGTAGTTTCACCTCTGGCTTGCAGAGCAGCGACGGTGCAGGACATGGCGATTCGGTGGTCATTGTGCGGGTTTATGGTTGCACCATGTAGTTTGCAGGGACCTTTAATGGTTAAGCTGTCCTTGTCCATGATGATTTCAGCGCCCATTTTGGTTAACTCCTCGTGGACGGTGGCTAAACGGTCAGACTCTTTAAACCGTAAGCGTTGAGCGTTAAAAATTTTGGATTCACCATCTGCGTAGCAAGCTAAAACAGTGCAGATTGGAACAAGGTCTGGAATGTTCTTTGCGTCAAGGTTAACAGCTTTAAGCAAGCTGCCCTTGCCCTGAATTTCCACGCTGTTCTCGCAAACTTTACCTTCGACACCCATCCGTTTAAGAACATCCAAAATTGCCCTATCACCTTGGAAAGTTTCGTAGGTTAAGTTGCTGATTTTCACATTTGATTCGGTTATAGCTGCTGCCGCCAAAAGAAACGCTGCGGACGAGAAGTCGCCGGGCACTTTACAGTCAACCTGTCTGAAAACCTGTTTGGCTGGAATGTGAATGTGCCTAAAGTCGTCGCTGATTTTCACTTCTACTTGATGCTGAGCGAGGACTTCTTGTGTCATTTTCACGTAATCCTTAGACTCCAAGGGCGTGGTAACTGTGATTTCTGTGTCAGCTTTAGCCATTGGGCAGGCAAGCATTAAGCCGCTGATGAATTGGCTGCTTACGTCTCCGGGGATGCTGGTTTTTCCGCCCTCTAAGCCTTCGCCTTCAACTACGATGACTTGAAAATCGCCGATTTGTTTATGGTAAGCGTTTACTCCAAGCTGTTTAAGGCTTGATAGAAGCGGGTCAATTGGTCTACGTTCAAGAGACTTAGACAAAAGGAAAGCTGAACGTCCCGGCGCCAAAGCCGCTAATGGAATCATGAACCGCAAAGTAGCGCCCGATTCGCCCACGTCAATTAATTCGCTTGCAGCTTTTAGCTGGTCAATGCCTTGAACACTCCAGCAGTCCTCAGCCTTTTGAACTTGAGCACCCAAAGCCGTAATAGCCCTAAAAGTGGCTTCTGTATCTTCTGAGAGAAGCGGGTTTGATACTTTTCCTGTTCCTTGTGAAAGAGCGGCGGCTATTAGCATGCGTTGAGTATAAGATTTTGAAGCTGGAGCGCAGATGATGCCTTGAAGCCTGCTTGAGGGCTTAACGGTTACGTTGACCATTATGTGAGTACCTTAGCTTTTTCATGGTTCAAACTTGCTTGTAAAATTTCCCCTTCATAACCCCGCCAAACCGCCCGAACCTGCTCCACTTTGTCTTTGGAGACAACCGCGGTGGTTGTGGGTCCTTTACCGCATA
Organism: Bathyarchaeia archaeon; assembly: GCA_042296865.1. Taxonomy (GTDB): domain Archaea; phylum Thermoproteota; class Bathyarchaeia; order Bathyarchaeales; family Bathycorpusculaceae; genus Bathycorpusculum. The sequence goes on from CP170178.1 coordinate 2,422,576, forward strand.
AACCTGCTGCCCGTGCCCCCGCTGCTAACGCGTCAACCGCGATTTTACATTTAAAACCAAGAGCCGCCGAGTAGTTTAATCCGTTAAGTGTTAAGGCATCCCAGTGTAACCCAGTTGATGCCATTTTGTAGGCTGCTTCAATCTGAGGTTTAAGCATTGCAAGTTTGCTGGTGTCAGTGTTTACCGTGTAAGCTTTTTTGGGCGGAACTTGAAATAGGACAACATAGTCCTCGGTTAAGGGTTCTTGTTTGACAAGTTTGCAGTTCAGGTTGTCGGTGACAACTAAACCGCCGAAAAATGAGGCACAAGCATCATCAAAAGCGCCGGTAACGGTGACTTTAGCCTCAAAAGCCGCAGAAACACCAAGTTTTACAATCTCCAAATCCTCAAGGGATTCGCCAAGTGCCTCCAGTGCCGCGAGGGCTACAGCGTTGGCTGCCGTGCTGCTGCTTTTTAGGCCCCTTGCTATGGGGATGTTGCTCCAAGTTTTGACTTTTGCACCAAACTCTTTCTCTTTGCCGAAACGTTTGAGGACTGCCTGAACCGTTTTTTGTATCAGAACTGGATTCTCGTTTTGGTCAGAAGTAATTTCTGCCTCAACAATTTGTGGTTCACTTGTTAGTTTCACTTGTGCTTTAGTATAAAGGTCAACCCCAAAGGCCGCCCCTTTTCCTGTGGCTATGGCGTTAACGATTGTTGCTGCACCATGAGCTAATGCTGACGCTTCCCCGTTCACTATAGTCTACACCCTGTTTAACTGTTGCAACGCTGCTTTTCTCATAACTTGCACTGGAGCTTGCCTGCCAGTCCAGATTTCAAAAGAAGCAGCACCTTGATAAATTAACATTTCTACTCCACTTACAACCTTGGCGCCTGCAGCTTTAGCTTCAAGGGCAAGCATAGTTTCAACTGGATTGTAGACTATGTCCATAACGATCAAGTCAGAGTTTAAGCAGTCTGCTGCAATTAAACTTTGGCTTACGTTAGGTTGCATTCCAACAGAAGTTGCATTAACCAAAATGTCAACATCACAGATTTTTTCTTTAATAACCTTTGGAGTTAGCGAATCTGCAACCACTTTTTTGTTAAACCTGAGCTGTAACGTTTCCGCTAACTCTTTAGCTTCTGAAACGGTACGGTTAAGCACCACAAACTCGTTAGTCACCTGAGCAAGAGTGTAGGCGATGGCTCTAGCCGCTGCGCCTGAACCAAGCATAAGTACACGTTTGCCCTTTGGGTTTGCGCCGTTTTCTTTAAGCGCGTTAAGGGCGCCGACGCCGTCGGTGCTGTAACCATGCAGTTTGCCGTTTTTGTTGTGGATGGTGTTTACTGAGTTTAGGAATTTGCTGGTTTCATCTATCCAGTCCAACTGTGGTATAACCGTTTCTTTGTGAGGCATGGTAACGTTCAAACCGACGATGCCTAGTGCTCGCATTCCAGCTAACGCGTTTCCAACCTGCGAAGACTCAACCCTAAAAGCAGTGTAAACAAAATCAAGCCCCAACGCGCCAAATGCTGCATTCTGAATCGCTGGACTAAGCGAATGCTCAACTGGGTCACCTATAACAGCGCAAACACGCGTTTTACCTGAAATCGCCAAGATTTTACTGCCTCAATAAAGAGTAGGCAGTTCTCATTTCATTTATGCTTATTTGTCCTAGTGCAGTTTCGTTGCCTTGTTCTACAGATGCGAAAGTGAAAAAAGCTCCAAAAACAGGCGAAAGCAACCTTGAAATCCTGCCCCTTTCGCCCATGCAGAAGCACACCAGCTTGGTTTTAGCAGAGTTTTCAGAAACAAAGTTAAGTGCAGTAAGGTTGTCTTGAACCTGTTTGGCAGTGCCAACAATCTTGCATACGTCCGCTCCTCTGCTTACTTCTTCGCTGAGAATCCGCTGCATCTCTTGACCTGTAAAAGCGCCACTGAACCTGTGAAAAGAAACAATCGTTTTAACACCCAACTCCTGCAAGTCTACAATGTTCTCTTTAAGTTTGATGTTTTTAAGGTCTAAATCAACGTATTGAAAGCCGCCTTTTGCAGCGTTCATCAAAGTTTCCCAGCGTTGAATTTGAGTGCCTGAAAAGTCGCCTCCTTCACTGGGCAGCTTGTTAGTGGCGATAAGGGGAATTTTGGTTGCGTCTGTAAGGTCTGAAAGTTTGCGGGTTTCTTCAAGACTGTCAAGGCGAACCTCAATAAAGTCGGCTTTTGCTGTTTCGGCCTTCTGGATTAAGTTTAATGCTTCACTGTTAGTTTTAGGTTTTATGGAAACACAAATGTTCGGATGCGGGGTCACTTTTCAATCACCGTTTCGTCGGGAACGCTGACGCCGAAGTGTCTGCCGCCTTTAGCTGCAAGGTGCACGATGACTTCGTCGCCTTCTTTAAGTTCGGTGACTGGTTTTGACGATTTTGGGGTGACTACACGGATGGTTTCTGCGTTTTGCAGGATGGTTTTGATTAGTTTGCCTTCAGCCTGCGCTTCGATGAGGATTAATGGTCGGATTTCAATTTTTATTCTGCCAACGTTGGTATTGCGTGGTTTGCCTTCACGGTTAACGATTACTACTTCGTCGCCTGCCTTGAACTCTTGAAGGTAACGCGTCGTTTGCAAATTACCCAAAGTGTACATGGAACAAGACCCAGCGTTAACACGAAAAGGACGTGACGCCACATACGGATTCTCGTTAACTTCAGCCTCCACCAGAAACAAACCTGCGCTTTGGCTGCCAACAAGCATGCCCTCGCCCTGGGTCATTAAATCGCATGTGTCAACGCAGACGCGTGCGCCGTTGCTTATGGGTTTGGTGGAAACGATTTTGGCAACAGCCATTTCAAGTTTTAAAGTTTCAGGTTTAACAACAGCTACTGTTTTCAATAACTCGTCTGAATCAGAGGTTTTGAGCAGTACGCCGTCGGTGCCAAGTTCTAAGGTTTCAAGTGCAACTTTTGCCTCTTCGGCGTTGGTTACTTCAGCGATTAGTTTACTTTTCCCTTTCACACGGGCAATCAAATTTTCCAGCGGGATAACTCGCCAGTTTACGGTGCTGATTAGTAGATAACTTGCGCCCTTTTCAGCTGCTTTAACAATCAAGTTCTCTGTTGTCTTATCGCTTATGCAGATACGCAAAACTTTGCCTTTTACGTCTAAATAATCTAAAGACTCAACAGTTGGAGTCAACACTTGTTGTTCTTGTATTGTAGCTAAAAAAGAAGCTTTGTCGCCTTCAACTGTTACGTCACAGTACTTTTTGATAAGTTTCGATAACGCGTCTTGTTTTTCAGTTTCAATCCAGAATTCTTTCAAGGCTTTTCACCAAGAATTTTCAGCGCTTGCTCAACAGATGCGCCTTTATGCACAATAGCTGAGAGAGCCTCCACTATCAAGGCTTGATTGTCACATTGAAAAACGTTCCGCCCAATAGAAAGCCCAGCTCCTCCCGCCTTAATTGAATCACATGTGGTTTGCAAGATTTCTTGCGGGGACTTGCATTTTGGTCCACCAGCGATGAGGACTGGGACGGGGCAGCTTTCAGTAACCTGCTTAAAAGACTCTATTGTGCCTGTGTAGTTGGTTTTAATTATGTCTGCGCCAAGTTCAGCGCCGATTCTGGCTGCGTGAGCTACAACTTCGAGGGCGTGCTCGTTAGCGATTCTTGGGCCACGCGGGTACATCATGGCAAGCAGTGGAATGCCAAAGCTTTCGCATTCTTCAGCTACTTTGCCAAGGTTAGCAAGCATTTTGTCTTCATCTTGAGCGCCAACGTTTACGTGAACGGAGACTGCGTCGGCGCCGATTCGGATGGCTTCTTTTACGCTGCAGACTTGGACTTTGTTGTTCATGTTTGGGTTAAGGTTGGACATGCCGCTTAGCATAACGATTAAGCCGGTGCCGGTTGTGTCAACGGTTTTAGCGATGCCTTTGTGAACAAGAACCGCGTCAACGCCACCTTTAACAAGCTGGTTTATGGTTTGCTGCATGTTGGTGATGCCTATGATTGGGCCGATGGTTACGCCGTGGTCCATGGGTACAATTACTGTACGGTTATCTTGCTGGAATATTTGTTTCATCCGTCTGGTTTTGCCTTGATTCAATTTTCAATCCTTCTTAACGTGTTTTCAATGAAGCTTTAATGAGTTTTAGAGCTTTTTCTTTTTCGCTCCAATCTACAAAAAGCAAAATACTGGAAGTAATGGTTAAGATGCCTGAAATGTTAATCCCGTTGAGTCGTAGGTCTTCGCTGATTTTTCCGATGATGCCGTGGGTTTCTTCAAGGCCAACGCCGCTTGTTTGGATAAAAGCGAGGTCTTTTTTGACTGCCATGGCTATTGTTTCTTTGTTGTCAACGGTGATTGTGTGAATTTGGTTGAAAAGCTCAGCTATACTGTTTTCTTGGTTTACGTAGAATATTATTGAGTTTGTGTTCATGGACATGCCAAGCAGTGTGGTGTGTTGCTTGACTTGTTGGAACATTTCAGTTATGATTTTTATGTTGCTTGAGATGCTTGTTCCGATAACTGTTATTTCTGATACTGGTGTTGAACTGGCTATTTCAGCGTCAAGTTCCCACGCTAAAGCGTCTTTGATTAGGGTGCCTGGCTTGCTTAGGTCATCATGCTTGTTGCTCATGACTTTAACATCGATGTCCCTTGGTTTATACTTGAGGGCTTTACTGTGAATAAATTTAGCGCCTGAATCAGCTAAACCGACAAGAGTGTTAACGTTGATTTCTGGCAAAAGTTTTGGGTTTTGGATGATTTTGGGGTCGCTTGACATGATTCCTTGTGCGTCTGTGACAAGCACAATTTGGTCAGCACCTAAACCTTCCCCTAAGATGAAGGCTGTAGTGTCGCTTCCGCCTCTGCCTAAAGTGGTGATTTTGCCGTCTTTGGTTTTGCCCACGAAACCCGCAATCACGGGTATGGTTCCTTTTTCTACAAGCGGCAGCACGCAGCATTGGATGTTTTTGATGCATTCCTTCACGTTTGGATTAGCGTTTTGGAAGGATTCGTCAGTGATTATTGGCCACTTGTTTTCCATGGGGTCAAAGTAGCAGGAGTCAACTCCGTTATTGCGTAGGGCGGCGGAGAAGATGCGTACGCTTGTTCGTTCACCCATAGAGAGGATGTCGTCTAATTCGTGTTTAGCTAGTTTTCCGTTTGAAGTGTTTTTAGCTGTGGTCATAAGTACATCGGTGGTTTTACCCATCGCTGAAACTACTACAGCAATTTTTGTGCCGTGTTTAGCTTCCGCTACAACCGCCATCACAGCTTTCAGTAGCTTTTCGTGATCAGCAAGGCTTGAACCGCCAAATTTAACCACAATTTTTTTGCCAGATTTTACATTTTCCATCCTTTTACACCCATTTTACGCCCAGAACATTTTCAAAATTAGTTAGTTCTGGGCTAATTATAGAAGCGATAATAAAAGCAGTATTCGAAGCTGTACTTTCGAAAGTTATTTGGGTTAACTTGAAGATTATCCATTTTTGCTTCGAACCTTGAAATTGGTTATAGGCAAGAAAATATAAGCGTTTCGGAAACAGGCAGCAAATTGAACGTTGTTTACCCTTTCCCGAGTTTACCCAAGTGGCAAAACGTCAAGTTACGGAGGGCATCCTCTATAGGAAAAGTACACTGTGACCGCTTAATACCTGAATTTATTTTCTAATTTAGGGTATAGTTTTCTTGTAAGCGGTTCACATAGTTCACTGTATTGGTCTTAGTACTAAGCGCATAAATGATTTATCGTTACTTACACCTTTGTGTTACTGTCTTCTTTTTAAAGGCAGGTTAGCAATTTTTTAACTAATAAATTCTGTAAAAGACATGTTGATATTATTATAAAAAACAATTGAGGCATAATTCATTTCAACCAACGAAAAGTTTTCATTCCTTGCGAAAGACGTTACCTAAAGGCGTAAAGATGAGTCGAGATTTTGATGCTAAACTATTCGCCAGATGCGGAATCAACTGCCGAACCTGCGTTGGCTTCTTCGGCTACACACTCAACGGCGAACGGCAAACTCCATGCGGTGGCTGTCAAACCCGTCAAGCCACTTGCAACTTCTATGAAAATAATTGCAAACATCCCGAACTAAAAAATAAAATCCAACACTGCTATGAATGCGCCGATTTTCCTTGTGAAAACCTCAAAAAAATCGACCAAGATTACAGCAAAAAATATGGTCTAAGCATAATCGAGAATCTAAACTACATCAAATTGAAGGGCATGGCTGCTTTTCTTGAACGCGAGAGAGAACAATGGAAATGCCCAAACTGCGGCGGCGTCCTCTGTGTGCACACAAAACGATGCTATACATGCAATCCTTAAGAATTGCCACACACCTTTTTCTTAAAGCGCCCTGAAAGTTTTAACAGTTAGTGGTATAACAGAAAAAACGTCTAACCATCATTGGAAGTCAAAGCTTAGAGTTTCCATAGGTTTTTGCAATATAGTTCTAATAGGCGACAAATAGGTTTGCCCAGACCTTGTCAAATTCTCTAAGGGGGGTAGGTGCTATTGGCATTAAATCAACCCAAAAGTATGTAGAAAACCATAAGTAAACAAACCCAATTTGAAACCCTGAAGGTGCTGGATAAGTTGAAGATTGTCAGCGCATGCTTGCTGGGTATAAACTGCAACTTTAAAGCAGAAAACTGGCTTAAACCCGAATTGCTTGAAGAATTCAAAAAAGGCAACCTGTTTCCAGTCTGCCCCGAAGTCCAAGGCGGCTTACCCGTGCCAAGGGTGCCATCAGAAATTCAAGGCGGAACAGGTGCAGACGTGATTGAAGGGAAAGCCAAAGTTGTAAACATGAACGGCGAAGACGTAACAGAGCATTTTCTCAAAGGCGCAAACGAGGCACTGCGGATTGCTCAATCGGTCGGAGCCAAAGAAGCCTTGCTCATCGAGAGAAGTCCATCATGTGGTTGTGGCTTAATCTTTGATGGGTCTTTCAAAGACAAATTTGTACCCGGCGACGGGGTGACCGCTGCTTTGCTTAAGAAAAAAGGCATAAAAGTAACCTGCATAAAAATAGAACGATAAATTAAAACGCTCTTATCAGTTAACAAAAAAGGAAAAGTTGATTGTTTTATGCTGTATAATGGACTGATAGTCGCCAGTCTTGGCCGAAAGCGTTTATGGTTGTCCAGTAGCATTGCCAATTAGTGCCTGAGTAGTCATAGAGGTAGTATCCAGAGATGTTGTTGGCGGTGTTGCTTACTGAATTATAGATGAGGCTGTAGCCTGTTATTGAAGTGTTGGTGAGGAGGTTTGTGCCCTGATACTCCGGTTCACTGTCAAACATACAATACCCGTCCGTTTGCATAACTGAAAATTCGTATTTGGAACTCTCAGAACTTTGTGCGACGCATGCCGCGGCAAGTTGCTGTGGGTTAAAGATGACGCTGACTGTGCCAATCATTTCTTTGTTTGTGTTGAAAACTGGTGCTGCCATAGCTACCCCTGTCGTGTTTTCGATTAATGGTATAACTGGAGTCATCATTGGTTCTATTGGGCCATTGGGGTTAGTGTTTAGCCAGGTTTGTTCGCCGATGTTTAAGCCGATTACGCTGCTGTAGCTTGTCGGCTGCACGGCGACCATTATGTTGTTCATGTCTTGGGTTCCTGCGTCGATGATGTAGGTGCTGTTAGAGGCTAACTGGCTTAGTACTGTGTTTGCTTGTGCGCCAGTTAAGCCAGTGTAGGTAAGTTGCTCTGAAGCATAAGCGAGACTGCTGCCAATCTTTTGCAGTTCCCTGTTTATATTGACTTGAACCTGTGACAGGGCTGAGACCATTCCAAGTTTGGTTGCGTCGTTGTTTGCCGCTGTCATGGAGCTTACGAAGTAAACGTTTGCGCCGATCGAAGCGATTAATAAAACTGCCAAGAAAGTTATGATAATTTTGAGGTTTTTCATTAACTCGTATCTTCCTATGTAATATACTGTTGTTGGTGGATATGCTATAGGCGTTACTGTTTACCAATAAATGTTTCAAGTAAACGTGATGCGCCCGAGCGTAATTCAAAATAGTAAGGGATGCTTAGAGGTTGCGTAAGACTATCATGGTGTTGGTTTTCATTATGCCCTCTACGCGGCGAATTTTTTCTATGCATTCGTTAACTTCAACCACGTTCATGCCGCTTATTACTGCGACAATGTCGTATTCGCCTGTAACTTCATAGATGGTTTCCACGTTGGGAATCTGTTGTATGTGTTTTGTTACTTCCTGTGTGGGGTACGCTGGGTTTACGGTGAGCAGGGTTATGGCTTCTGCCCCTTCAGCTATGCCGATTTTAAGGGTGAATTTGCGGATGGCGCCGTCGTCGGTTAAGGTTTTGATTCTTTTTCGAACAGCACCTTCAGATAAGCCGACTTGCCCTCCAATTTCAACGTAACCTGCTCGGGCGTCGTCTTTTAGGATTTTTATGATTTTTTTGTCTGTTTCATCCATGTTTTGCGCCTGTGGTAAGATAGCCCTTGTTTTAATTTAACGATTTCGGAACCTTTAACCATAAAATAGTACGTTTATCGTTCTTTAACTGTTGTTATTTGCCGCAAAAATTTGTGCTTGGCTGCTTTTTGCTTCATGGATTTTTGTGCCATTTAGAACATTTATTTTCCAACCTGTAACATTTAAGTCACAATGTTTAAAAGGTACCCGCTTTTAATAAAAAGTTCATTTCCAATAAAAAAGTGAATTAAGACAATGATAAAACCCACAAATCCAACCAACCAAGAATTAAAAGCAAGATGCCCCGATTGTGATGCAGAACTAGACGTGCCAGCAGATACTGAAGCCGGTGAAATAGTTAGTTGCCCTGGATGTGGACTTGAACTCGAAGTAAAAACCGTTAAAGGCGGATGCGTAGACCTACAAGAGTTAACCATTGAAGGCGAAGACTGGGGCGAATAAGCAGTCAACCAATCATCCTACTATTTTAACATGTTACCCTTAGTTGAAACAGTTTTTTGAAAGGAAAGCATTAAGCGATGAGCATTGCCCTTCTTTATGAACGCTCAGAAAACGATGAAGCCGGCATAAAACAAACCGCACAACAACTTGGAATCGACCTTAAATTTATCCCGTTCCGCAAAATAGCCTTGGCTATTTCCAAGGAGGGCTTTAGCGCCAAAACCAAAGGCAAAGACTACACTGAAACCTTCAACCAAACCTCCGCCGTGCTCAACCGTGCCCAAAGCAAAAACCGCCGCCTACAAGCCTCATACATCATGGAAATGCTTGGCAAAAAAACCATAAACACCAGCCAAGTAGAATTCACCTGCTACAGCAAACTACGCACACTGCTAAACCTTTGGAAAGCTGGATTGCCCGTTCCTAAAACCGTATTTGTACCCTGTGACGCTTCTGACTTCATGAAGAATGGCAAAGAAATCCATAACGAGAAAGACATCGCCGACCTGTTTGAGGCAGATATTCCTCTTGAGGAAGGCATCGTGATTAAGGCGGATGCTGGAACGCATGGTAAAATGATTATGCTCTCCAAAACCCGTGAAGAACTCATCGCTAACATAAAAGAAACAAAACCAAACATTATCAACCCCATCGGCGTAGTCGCTCAAGAACTAGTAAACAAATGGTTCTATGACCTGCGCATTATAGTTTACAAAGAAAAAGGCAAACAACACGTGTGCCATGATAAGGCGCTTGCCCGAGCGGGTTTTAAGGATTTTCGCACCAATACTTTCCTTGGAAACTTGGTGTTTGAAGCCCAACTGCCCCAAACGGTAACTGATTTAGCAATTAAATGTGGTGACACTTTGGGTAAGGGCAGTGAAGCTTGGATTTTTGCGCTTGACGCCATGGTAAACGTTACAGACAAAAAACAAGTAGACGACGATTATCTTAAGGCACAGCTTGACCTTGCAGCGCAAGCTTACATGCCCGTTCAGAAGGTTAAAGCTGACGAAACACGTTTAACCGATTTTCCCGCGTGGAACGGTAAACTGGAAAAGACCTTTAATGCATATGCAAACTCGGATTCTTACCAGAAAGTTAAAAATGTAATCGATGAAAGTATAGAAAACAACAAGGATGGCATTGTGTTTCATGAGGCAAACTCTTGCCCCGAGTTTTGGGAAAACACCCGACTCGTAACAGGCTTAAACGTGGCAATTCCACTCTTAAAGGCTGCCCAAAGCTTAATCTCATAAAATCTAAAGAGAGGAAAACAAGCATGATGAGAATTGGAATAATTGGCGGTTCAGGGTACGTTGGAGGAGAACTCTTGCGGCTGCTGCTCATGCACCCGCAGGCAGAGGTAACAATGGTTACTTCACGACAAAGCGCCGGCGAATACGTCTTCAACATACACCCCAACCTTCGCGGATTAACTCAACTTAAATTTGTACCCCAAGACATGGCTGAACTTCAAAAAAACTGTGACCTAATCTTCACAGCCACACCCCATGGCAGCTCAGTCAACCTTGTCCCCAAACTGCTTGAGGCAGGCTTAAAAGTCATCGACATGAGCGCTGATTTTCGCCTAAAAAACCCAGCTGACTACGAAACCTACTACGGCTGGACACATGCCCACCCCGAAATGCTCAAAGACGCCGTTTACGGCTTGCCAGAACTCCACCGGGAAGAAATCAAAAACGCCAAACTCGTCGCTTGCGCAGGCTGCGAAGCCACAGCGGCAATCCTTGGTTTAGCTCCAATCGTTAAGGCTGGTTTAGTTGACAAAGATAAAATCGTAGTAGACTTAAAGGTTGGCAGTTCAGGCGGCGGCATCAAACCAAGCCTTGCTTCCCATCATCCTGAACGTTTTGGAGGAGTACGCCCCTACAAGGTTGTTGGTCACCGTCACATCGCTGAAGTTGAACAGGAACTTGCGCCGTTTGGTGAACCAGTAAAAATCTCATTCACCCCGCACGCCGTAAACATGGTGCGCGGCATCTTGGCAACAATTCACACTTTCCCCAAGCAACAGATTTCAAGCAAGGACATCTGGAAGGCACTTCGAGGCATGTACGCAAATGAACCATTTGTGCGTCTCGTAAAGTATCTTAAAGGTCCTTACCAGTTGCCTGACCCCAAAATCAACATGGGAACCAACTTCTGTGATGTAGGCTTCGAAATTGATGAACACGCTAACCGCCTAATCATGTTCTCTGCCGTGGATAACATGGTTAAAGGTGCTTCAGGGCAGGGTGTTCAATGCCTCAACATAATGATGGGAATAGACGAGACCACAGGCCTTAAGAGCACTGGGTTCCACCCGATGTGACCGCTATGCTGCTAGTAATTAAGATGGGTGGAAGTATCCTAAAAGAAGGCGCATCAAGCGACCTCGTCGCTGACCTTAAAGAAGTTGCCAAAGAACACAAAATCGTTTTAGTCCACGGCGGAGGCGTCGAAGTCACCGAAATTGCCGCTAAACTGGGCAAAGAACAAAAATTCATAATGTCGCCTGAAGGATTCCGCAGCCGTTATACTGACAAAGAAACTATCGAAATATACACCATGGTTATGGCTGGCAAAATCAACAAACAAATCGTGCTGGCACTTGAAGCTCAAGGTTTGCCTGCAGTCGGCTTAAGCGGATTGGATGCTGGCATTTTAAAAGCTGAACGCAAAACACGTCTTATCGTGGTTGATGAGCGTGGACGCAAAAAAGTTATCGACGGCGGCTACACTGGAAAAATAACACAAGTAAACACTGAATTGCTAAAGTTGCTGCTTGAGAATGGTTTTGTGCCCATCGTCACTCCGATTGCACTTAGCCAAGACTCGGAACCGCTAAACGTTGACGGCGACCGAACCGCAGCCATCGTTGCGGGAGCCCTAAAAGCAGACAAACTCATCCTGTTAACTGATGTTGAAGGTTTAATTCTTAAGGGTGAACGTGTGCCAAAAATTGCTGCAATTGAAGTCAAAGAGGTCCTTTCCAAAATCGGCGGTGGCATGAGCACCAAAGTCCACGCGGGTCTAGAAGCTCTTAATCAGGGTGTTAAAGAGGTTCTTGTAACTTCAGGAACCGTCCAGCAACCGATAACTTCAGTTCTTAATCATAAAGTTGGTACAGTGATAACTAGTGAATGAAAAAGAAATAATGGATATTGAAACACGTTTTCTGGCTAACGTTTTCTCTAAAAAGCCACTTGTATTAACACGCGGAAAAGGCGCATTAATTTGGGACATTAACGGTAAAGAGTACGTGGACTGCGCAAGCAGTTACGGCGTGGCTGCACTTGGGCATTGTCACCCAAAAATTGTTGAAGCTGTAAAAGCCCAAGTAGAACAACTTATTACCCTTCACAGTTGCTACTATAACGACAAACGCGCCGAATTTATCCAAAAACTCGTAGGCATAACTCCAAAAGGACTTGACAAAGCTTTCTTGTCAAACAGCGGCGCCGAATCCGTAGAATGCGCCATAAAACTTGCACGCAAAGCAACAGGCAAAACCGAAATCATCGCCGTAATGGGCGCTTACCATGGCAAAACCATGGGTGCCTTATCATTAACTTGGGACAAGAAGTACCGTGAACCCTTCATGCCACTTATCCCCGACATCAAACATGTTGCACCAGACAATCCAGAAAAGATACGGGAAGCAATAACCGACAAAACCGCTGCAGTCATCCTTGAACCTATCCGTGGAGAAGGCGGCATCCGTGTTCCACCCGACGGTTTTCTACAGGCAGTTCGGAAAATCTGCACTGAAAAAGGTGTTCTGCTGATTTTTGATGAGGTTCAGTCAAGTTTTGGACGCACAGGCAAATTGTTTGGTTGCCAAAACTGGGATGTAACGCCTGATATTATGTGCCTTGCTAAACCGTTTGCTGGAGGTTTACCTATTGGCATCACTGTTTCCCGAGGAGACCTCATGTCCACGTTTAAGGTCGGTGAGCACTCGACAACTTTTAGCGGAAGCCCCCTTGTCTGCGCTGCAGGATGCGCCGCCATCGACGCCCTTCTGGGAGAAGACTTGCCAGGCAAAGCTGCAGTTAACGGAGCATACTTTAAAGAGCAACTTGAAGAAGTCGCAGCTAAACATAAAATCGTTAAAGAAGTGCGTGGTTTAGGCTTAATGCTTGGCATCGAATTACGTTTTGACGTTTACGGCGTAATCATTAAAACAATAAACAGGGGCGTTCTTGTTATTGACGCTGGCAGAACGGTTATCCGCATTTTGCCGCCGCTGGTTATCAGCAAAGAACAAATCGACAAAGCAGTAAAAGCTTTAGATGAAGCGTTAGGAGAAGAAGAAAATGAGCGAGCAAGCAGTACGGTTTCTAACTAACCTACTTGGCATTTATAGTCCCTCTGGTAAAGAGCAGGACGCCGCCGAGTTCATAGCTTCAGAAATGAAAGACATGGGATTTGAAGTTGGCATCGACTCCATCGGCAACGTAATAGGCGTCATCGGCAAAGGTGAACCCGTAATTCTGCTTTGTGGCCACATGGACACGGTTGCAGGTCATCTGCCTTTACGGTTGGAAGAAGGAAAAATCTATGCTCGGGGCGCAGTTGACGCAAAAGGACCGTTAGCCGCTATGATTATGGCTGCTGAACAGGCAGGTAAAGACCCAGAGTTTAAAGGAAAAATCTTAATCGCCAGTGTAGTTGAGGAAGAAGCTACTAGCAGAGGGGTACGTCACCTTATCACGCAGGGCATAAATGCTGACTACGCAATTTTTGGGGAACCCAGCGGAGTAGAAAACATCACAATTGGCTACAAAGGACAAATCCAACTAAAAATTCACTTAAAAACTGAAACTGGTCACGCTTCAACTCCTTGGCTTTATGAAAATGCTCTTGAAAAAGCGTATGAGCTTTGGGAAAAAATTAAGTCAGCCTGTTCTTTTCCTTCAATGGATCCTCAGGAAACGCCTTTCACCTCAATTACCGCTTGTCTTGTGAAAATAGTTGGAGGAACCGGAGACTCTGTTATTCCTTTTGAAGCTGAAATGATGCTTGACGTTAGAGTGCCTATCCAGTTTACAACCGCGCAAGTTCACGATAAAATGATGAAAATAATAGGAAACTACCAAGCTGCCAACCCGGATGTCTTCATCAAGGCAACCGTGCAAGACACTGTGGAACCATTCGAAGCAAACAAAGCCTCCCCAATCGTCCATGTGCTTTCAAGTTCAGTCCGCAAAGTCCTCAACAAACCCGCAACGCTGCTGCGCAAAACTGGCACTGGCGACATGAACATTTTGGGCAAAGCCATGAGTCTCCCTATCGTAACTTACGGTCCAGGCGATGGACACTTGGACCACACGTTAGATGAACACATTGAAATCAAAGAATACCTGCAAGCAATAGATATTTACAAAGATTTTCTGCTAAAGCTTTCGCAAGTGCATAACAACAAAAACCCTGCATCAAACAAAGAAAACAACCAGTAAGCCCTCCCAAGACTAATCAGCTTTTTTTTGCTGTTTTTTGTTTTTTCGAAAATAAGTAGCCGTCTTTTTTGTTTTTAAGCTAAATTGAAGCGTAATATTTTTAGAGCAGCTTTTGTATTTTGGTTGTTAACTGAATATACCGAAAGTGTCATTTATGGTTAACATGAAAAAGAAAAACATTAACACTCGAAAGGAACAAGAGAAACAGGCAAAAAGAGAAAAAGAAGCAGCAAAAAAAGCTATGCAGAGCAATCTTCCCGCAAAAGGAAAGAAAAAATAGTTCAATAAATACCGCGTTTTCTTTCGCTTTCACATTGACCGCATGCTTTTTGCAGGGCTAACTTTTTCTGTGCTTGTTTATTTAGGATTAAATTTAATTGCCTGTTCAGAGTTACACTTCGTGGTGTTCTCTTTGAAAGAGTTCGAATTAACAATACCGGAACATTACATGGATTATGTCCACAGTCGAGTCAAGAAGCCAAAAAGACCTGACACAGAAAATTTGGAATTATGGATTGAAGATGAATTAAACATTGAAAACCCTGGAACTTATGGCAACTTGCCCACAGACGAAAGCCACGTAACCATTGAAGCCCTGCCAAACGGTAACTATAAAATGAACATCTCCAATACCTGCTTTATGATGATAAGAAGGCATGTTCAGCCAGAGCCTCACAGTCACAGGTTAAGTAATGAGGATGTCCTGCGTAGTTGGCTTGAAATCATGATAGAAGAGGAAGAACAAAAAGGCAACCGCATAAAAGTAAAAGAACTCCTCTAAACTTTTTTTTAGTATTTGTCTTGGCGGCTTAGCCGCTCTTTTTCCATGTTTTCCTTCATTTCTGCAAACATGCCCTTTTCTTCACCTGAAACAATCGACACATCCGCGCCTGCAACACTTTTCACCATCGGAATCCTAACTAGTCGTGACTGCCTTGTTTGAGGAACATAATCCACCTTTACATCGCAGCTGGTTTGATGTAACTTTTCGCCAGATATCCACGCTTCGTACATTTCAACTTTTAACCTGTAAATGCCCGCAGGTATCCCTTTTGTGTCCAGCAGCCAAGCATACTCAGACTCATCGGTAGCTAATGGCCCCTGAAGTACCCGAATCAACACTGAACTAACATGGGTGTCTTCAAAGAACAGGTCGGCTCCCACTTTAGAAAAAGCTAATCTTGAAGGTTCAAGCTTAAAACCAATTTTAAGATTTAACTCGTCTATTCCAATTGCGGTTTCCATCTGGATTATTTGGATTTGCTTTTTTATCGCTGGTTTTGGGTTAGTGTCTTGTTTGGTTGACGCGGCATTTAGGCTGTCAAGAGTTAACTGTTTGGCGGGTTTAGGTATTTTTAGCATTTTTCTTTTGTTTCCGTTTTAGGCTTAGTTATATTTTGCGTCTTTGGTTTAAACTATCGGTAAATACAATAACATCTACATTAGTTAAAGACAACACTATTACGTTTAGGAAGGCGGCAAAGACAGTTGAGCGAAAGTGACTTTAGCATAGAAATAATCGACGAGGAAGAACAAAAAGATGGTCACTTAACTGCAACAGGAATCGCCCAGTACATACGTTTCAACTGTTGCCCACGCTTCTTTAAACTAAGAAATGAACATCCTAAAGAGTTTAGACCGACAAGCCCCCTACTTTACGGCATAGGCAAAAATCTTGAAGAACAAAAAATCGCTGAATTAAAAGAAAAAGCAGCAGTTTATCATGACTTTAGCAAGTATGACCCAAAACATCTCAAAAACTGGGAATTACCAGTAAAAAAATCCATGGCTAACCTGTACGAAATAATTGAAAACCTAATTTCAAAAAGTGAAGAAGTGGACGCTGAACCTGTTCTTCTCTATCAGGTTCCAATGTTTGGTTCAATCGGAGCGTGGGTCGTTAAGGGTATTGCAGATTTAATCGCTATATGGCCGCTTCAAGGTGGAAAAGTTAAGATAAGAATTTTTGAGCTTAAATCCTCTTGGAAAGAACAAACTGCCCATCGCATTCAAGTTGCAATTTACGCTTTACTGCTTTCTAAAGAATTAGGCGACCTTAATTCGAAGGTTGAACTTGAAGGTGGAGTTATAAATCGAGAGACAAAACTTCAACAACTTGAACCTGACAATTTGCCAAAATTCAAGTTGGGCCCGTTGCAGCAGGATATTGAAAGGTTGCTTGCAGAAAACGGTGAACTAAGACGTGTAGCCGATACCCGTTTGGATGATGTAGTTTTTCAGCTTTGCTCAAAATGTGAGAACTGTGGTTTTAACGCTTGTTGTATAATGTACAGTGTTGAAACTGAAAGTGTTGCTTTGCTTAATTTAACAAGGGGCGAACAGAACGCTCTTGGGCATTATGGCATTAAAAAGTTAGAGGATTTAGCGAAACTAAAACAGGTAGTGAATTTTGCAAATTTGCGTCCATATAACTTTCAAGTTATTCCTGCTTTGGATGCCAAGAAAGTTAATGAATTATCAACTGACCCCGTTGTAGGTTCAAAGCTGGATTGGTTAGTTGAACGTGCCCAGTACATGCTAGGTGGAATCCGTCCAAGTAGTCCTTATTCAAGCAAAAGCAGGTATATGCCGTGGCTTACTGGTACAGGGTATGGTAGTCTTCCTGAAGATAGCGCCATAGACGGCTTAGATACTGGGTTAACTTCAAAACCTAACGGTATGATTCGGGTTTACTTATTTGTTCAATGGGATTACATGCTTGATGTTATCTCAATGATTAGTGCACGGGTTAGTTGTACCAGTTTTAAAGGGGAACCGTATAGTGTTTCAAAAGTTATCGGCAGTTTACCTGATGATCATAACCTATGCTTAGACGAAGAAAAAAAATTGTTGGAAGCTTTTTTTTTAGACTTAACTGGGGCAATAACAAAAATTGCGAACGAAACCGCAAGCCCCGACGAAGCACCTATTCACCTGTACTTCTTTAGCCGTCAAGAACGTGACATGCTTATGAGAGCCGTCTGCCGCCAGCCAACATTGATGAGTGAAGGCGCAATGGCAATAAGAGACCTTCTGGGTTTACGGCAAGCAATCGACCAATCCATGTTTTCGATAATCCAAGATGAGGTTCAACACAGAAAAGCCCTAAAATATCACTGCACAGGCTTATTGCCGATTTTAGAACAAGCATGCTATTTGGACCGCAACCAATGGAAAGCAACCCGCCAAGACGGCTCAACTGTAGACTTAAAACTTGTCTTCAACCACGGTTTCTTCAATTACTCCCTTCCCTACAAACGAAACGCGGATCAATCCATAAGTTTTCTGCGTGAATTTGGCGGAGTAAACGACGGGTTTTATCCAGCGCGTGCCCGTTTTGGCAATCAATTGCCTATTGAATATTTGTGGGGTGCCAAGGGTCGAATTGATAACTATTTAGAGGAAGGTTCTGAGAAGGTATCGTTGGAAAAGGCAAAATGGTGTGACTATACCAGAACTCGCCGCATAACTGACGAAGAGCTTAACCTCATGGGCTTCAAAATATGTTTGGCTCTAGAATGCATTGAGCGGTCACTAACCATTCGCAACCGACGCATAGGCAAAAAACCCATTACAATCCCAAAAATCTCCAAATTCTCTTTAGGAACCGCCACCTTGGAACGTAGTTGCCGAGAATTTCTTGACTTGGAATATTTTTCTAAACGCCAAGAAATGTATCAACACTACGCACTGCTGCCTTACCAACGTGTCGCTTCAGGCAGGTCCTTGATTTTTGAATGCACAAGCGTGTTTGAGTTTGAACAGGAATTTGTGGTTAAAGGCAAACTGGTCTATGAAGGCATAGGGTTGCCTAAAGCTGAATGTGTCGCCAACGCTTGCCGCATAAAAGGTTCAGACGGTTCAAGCTCGGGTGACTGGATGGTGGTGACAGAACTCATCAAAACCTCATCTGGACATTTTGAGGAAGCCCAAAAACGTTCCCCTTCAGAAGTTGAAAAATCCGCCCGAGCCATCGTCGACAAAGTTGACGTTCAAAAGCTTGAAATCGCCATCAAAGTAGTCAGTTGGCCAAGAGGCAAAGGCAGCAAATACAGCGCTTGGCATAATTTGCCCACAACTGACCCTGAAAAAGCTAAAGCCAAATACATGCAGATCTTCGAAAAAGGACGCTACTACATTCTTGACGAACTTGCGGATGATATCATTTCGGATAGGGCAGCGAAATGTCTTGATTATTCAGCCAACAACACGCTTTACCTGCTCTTGGCAGATTATTTGGCGGGTAAAAACACGTGTTCCACGCACACGGCTTTGCCCAAAACTGCTGCCGTCAACTTTTTAGGCTGGATGGCTAATAGGCGTCTTTCTCCGAAAACGGAGCAGGCACGGTTTGTTGATTGCGTTTTCGGTAAAGAACCCATCGTTATGCTTCAAGGCCCACCGGGCACAGGAAAAACTGAAACCCTGCAACTTGCAGTTCTTGCCCACATAGCCGCTCACCGTGCAGCATCAAAATGCCGCGTGCTCATGGTTGCGCCAACACACAAAGCCATCCAAGAATTCGTAGCCAAACTTGCCCGTTGCTGGCAAGAATACGTTGATGCCGGCGGCAAAGACCTTAAGGACCTGAAAGTCTTCCGTGTGCTCAGTAGCAACACTTCCTCGGTTAAGCCTATAGACGGCGTTACTTACGTTAATTACAACGAAGACAAGGACACTGTTGAAGAACTTACTGGGCTACTGATAAATCAATCCACGTTGACGCCTAAAGCTTCTATGGTTGACCCCTTAATCGTCTGCCTTACCCCGCCTGGCTTGTATGGGCTAATGAAGAAAATCGGCGGCAAGGAACCGCCTTGGGGCGAAGGCTTCTTTGATTTACTTGTAGTTGACGAGGCTAGCATGATGCGGCTTCCCGAACTCATCCTCTCAGGCAGCTTTTTAACCAAAAACAGCCAGATTCTCGTCGCAGGCGACCACCGCCAACTCCCACCAATCGTCTCGCATAACTGGGAAAAAGAAGACCGCCGAACACTTGAAGAAATGGCCAGCTTCCTCTCCGCCATGGATTTTCTGCGACTGCTGCGGAATGAGGACCTTGGTATTGAACGCATAAAATGCGTAAATCCCGCCGACATCCCCGCGGAACGTCTCTGTGAAAGCCACCGGTGCCACTCGGTAGTGGCGGATTTCCTTAAAGAGTGGGTTTATGAAAAGGACAAAATCGACTTTCGCTCTGACCAAAAAGAAACGTTGGCACTGTTTAAGCCTGCAACTGACGGGTTAAACATGGTGCTTGAACCCCAGAACGTGTTCGTGCTTGTCGTGCATGATGAAGCTGAAAGTTTCCAATCAAACTTGACTGAGGCTTCAATTGTTGATGCATTGGTGCGTTGTGTACCGCCTGAAGTTGTCGGTGTGATTACGCCGCATAACGCGCAAAAAGGCTTGCTCAAAAACATGCTTGCGGAAGGTTACAGTGAAACCCGCGTGGACACCGTTGAACGTTATCAGGGCGGCGAAGCTGACTTTATAATTATCAGCGCAACTGTTAGCGACCCCGACTACGTCCGCAGCGAATCAGACTTCCTCTTGAACCTTAACCGAATAAACGTCTCAATCAGCCGCATGAAGAAAAAACTCGTAATCGTCGCCAGCCGCAGCATCTTTGAATTTATGCCCCAAGACGCCAAAGACTACGACAAAGCGCTCCTGTGGCGGGGTATCTCGCAGACAGTCGGGTATACGGCAGACTCAAAACCCCACTGGCAAGGCGACCTGCAAGAATTCACAGGACAAACCACGTCTACTCAAGTGAAAATTGAGGTTTACGTTAAAGCCGACAAGACTTAAGCACTGAATTTCAACATACTAATGACGCAAAAAAACGCCAATACAACCTACCCCCCTTAGAGAAAAACTAAAATCACCATTCTTTTGAAAGATTATTCGCCAAAGGGTAGAGGTGTAGGCTCTCTGTTTCTACCTACCCCCCCTATAGGTTTTCTGCATAGAATAACTATTTGGATCCTAATAGGTTGGTATAAAAAGTAAAGCAGTAAAACCGCAAAAGAAAGCAGCAGAAAGCAATGAACAGCACAATGCAGTCGGGCACTAGCATGACCCATTCAAAGGCAACTTTGCTCTATGTTTCACACTCCAACAGCCAAAACAGCAGCAAAACGTTGCCTATAAATAATTTTAGCGTTAAAAAAGCAGTAAAATAAACACATCATAAATTAGCACTAATGTTTAACATTGCTTTTGGCTTGACTTTCACCAATATGAAACCTGCCTCCTATAGGTTTCAACATACAACCTCTAATAGGCTCCAAATAGGTTAGTTTGGCTGATTGCTTCGAAACGTTATTCATAGTTGTCGCATTCGTAGCCTTCTATTCTGAGCATGGAAGTTTAGTGTTCACACGGTTGGGGCCCAGTCGCTTTAATTTCAAAGCCAGTAAATCCATAATGGAGCCTTTAGTTCTATTGGAAAATGGTCTTTTGTAAAAACATTGATATTTAATCGAAACCCACCTTAAAACTTAAGTGCATGGTTAAATAGTAAGGGGTGTGGTGACATTGAACTTTAGGCTAGGCGAGTTATTCTGCGGAGCAGGCGGGTTGGGTATAGGTGCAAAAAATGCTAAAATTACCAAAGACAAAAAAACTTATAAAATAACTCACACATGGGCAAATGATTACGATAAGGACGCCTGCGAAACCTACCGTAATAATGTAGGACGAGAAAACGTGATTTGCTGTGATGTTGCAAAACTTGACATGTTAAAACTACCTCCTGTAGATGCATTAGCCTTCGGTTTTCCCTGTAATGATTTTAGCGATGTTGGAGAGAAAAAAGGTTTCAACGGCAGTTATGGACAGCTTTACCAATATTGCATTAAAGCACTTAAACTGTTTCAACCCAAATGGTTCCTAGCCGAAAATGTAGGCGGTTTAAGAAACGCAAATGACGGCAAAGCCTTTCAAGTTATCTTACAAGAATTAATTGAAGCAGGTTACAACATTGTACCGAACCTTTACAAATTTGAAAAATATGGTGTACCTCAATCAAGACATAGAATAATTATCGTTGGAATTAGAAATGACCTCAACCTTTCCTTCAAAGTGCCTGCACCCCTAACAACGCCCCCAATAACTTGCAAAGATGCCATAACAAAACCTCCAATACCTGATTCAGCAAAAAATCAGGAACGCACCAATCAAGCCAAGCAGGTCATAGAAAGATTACAATGCATCAAAGAAGGAGAAAATGTTTTCACTGCAAATATGCCTGAACATTTAAGGTTAAAAGTTGGCGGTGCAAAAATCAGCCAAATCTACAAACGACTGGATTCATCAAAACCAGCATACACTGTAACAGGTAGCGGAGGCGGGGGTACACACATGTATCACTGGGAGGAAAATCGTGCATTGACTAATCGAGAAAAAGCAAGACTGCAAACCTTTCCAGACACATTTACATTTAGTGGTTCAAAAGAAAGTGTCAGAAGGCAGGTTGGAATGGCAGTACCGCCTAAAGGGGCTCAAGTTGTTTTCGAAGCAATACTTAAAACATTTGCAGGTATAGAATATAAACAGGTTCAGCCAAACATTTCTCCAATTCTTTTTTCCTTCATTCAATCAAGGTTGGTTGAGCAACAACAGATAATCTTATAAATATTCTAAGATGAATTAGGCAGGTATGCTTTCAACTGACCTCTACAATAAAGTTCTTTTAGAACCCGCCAAAAAAGGTTGCAACAAACTTTTAATTATATCAGGTTATGCGACATCAGCTATGGCTTTTCATCATTTAAGCGATTTAAAAAAAATTAATCCCGACTTTGAAGTGCATTTAATTCTTGGTATGTGTGCTCAAGATGGGCTGTCTAAAAGTAACCATAAAGGGTTTCAAAAGTTAATGGATGATGATTTCTCAGATAAATTCACTTGTAGTTATGTTCCAAACTGTCCTCCCGTTCATTCAAAAGCATACATTTGGCTTAAAGATAACATGCTTTCAAAAGCATTTACAGGCTCTGCAAATTATACACAAACCGCTTTCGGAAAAGCACAAAGAGAATTGATGAGTGAGTGTTCAGCTAAAGAAGCATATGATTATTTTGGCAGTTTTAGTGCTGAAACGATTTACTGCAATCATCAAGATGCAGAAACTCTTGTTACTGTTTATAGAGACCAAACATACGACCGATTAAGACAACAAAAAAAGCTTGTTGAAGATAAGCTTCCAGTTGCGCCTAACGGTGTAGTTCTAGAGGGGTTACCCTTTGAACGGTTAAGTTTCCTTGATAATAATGGAAATTTGCCTGAGCGTTCAGGATTAAATTGGGGGCAAAGACCTGAAGAACATAGAGAACCAAATCAGGCATACATTAGAATTCCATTAGCCGTGGGCAATTCTGGATTCTTCCCCGAAAAAGGCGTGAATTTTACTGTTTACACTGATAATGATAAAGTCCTAATTTGTGCAAGAAAACAGGCTAATGGAAAAGGCATTCAAACGCCTCATAACAACAGCATTATGGGCGAGTATTTCAGAACACGTTTGGGTGTGCCATTAGGGGCAAAGGTTACTAAAAAACATCTTCTTGTCTATGGACGAACAGATGTTACATTTTATAAAATTGACGATGAAACTTATTACATGGACTTCTCTAAACCTATAAAATGATTATTTAATGGATAATTTAACGCCCGAACAACGCAGAAAAAATATGCAACGGATACATTCCACAGGTACAAAACCAGAGAAACTCATAATGGCTGAATTAAGGGAAAAGGGCTTGGTTTTTTCAAGTTATGATAAGAATGTGTTTGGTAAGCCTGATGTTGTATTTAATGAAGAAAAGCTAGCGGTTTTTATTGATTCAGATTTTTGGCATGGTAATCCTAAGAGGTTCATTCGACCTAAAACTAATGTTGCATATTGGGATAAAAAAATTGCTGGAAATAAAAAAAGAGACCGTAAAGTTAACCGAGAACTTGAAAAACAGGGCTGGTGTGTTCTTCGATTCTGGGAGTATGACGTTAAACATAATCCCAAAAATTGCGTAATTAAAATCTTAAAACAACTTGCTTTAAGATTAGTAACTGATTGCTGAGTTTATTCCTGCTTAACAATTAAAATTTTTTCCACACCGTAAGGAAGTAATGTGTTTAATTGCCTCGCAGGTTTAAACTCAACAAAATTATCTTATTGTTTGTTTTTAAACTTTTAGACTGATGTGTTCAACGAAACTTTAACGGTCCAACCTTAAAAGCGCTGAAAAATATCCATCTGCACAGTTAACATTAATGCGGTATCTCACTAAGAGTTAACAGAGTCCTGCATAGTCTCAAATATTTGGCAATATGGTTGTGTTCTACTTGTTAGACGCTGTGTTCCAAGGCTTAGCGCTAAATTTGCCCTTAACATAGCACTATCAAAAAAGATGATTAAAATGAACACTAAATCTATCTATGCATTAGTTGCAGCAGTAATCATTGTTGTTGCGGCAGTAGCGGCTGGAGTGTTTTTGTTAAACCCGGGCAATTCTGAACCGCCAACTCCAACCCCAACTCCCACGACTACTCCAACAGCAACCCCATCACCCTCACCTTCACCCACAGTTACGCCAACACCAACTCCAACGCCTACCCCAACCCCGACCCCACCCCAAAACCAAACAGAAACCACAAGTTTTGAGGACGGCTTAGGCAACTGGACAGGACAAGCCCACCTTCCAACGCAAGTTGACTGGAACGTAACCGTTGTAAGCAACGTTTCCTCCACAGGCAACCATTCCGCCGTGCTCTACATGGATGGTAGCCATGATGACGGAACCGTCTGGATTGAACGCAAACTCCACTTAGAAGCAAACCAGACTCGAAACGTCACCGTCACGTTTAGCTTCTGGAGTGAAAGTGAAAGCTTCAACACGCTCGCGGCTGTTGTAGGCTACGTCGGCACCGAGAATCCGTCCACGGAAGATGACTTCCAAGTCTTAGGCAACGCAAACGAAGTTGAAGGCTGGAAAACCTACACCATAAATGCGGAAGTAGAAACTGCTGCTTCAGGCGACGTTTACGTGGCTTTGGGTTTCTCGGTACGTTGGGAAACACACCTAACCTACTACATTGACGATGTAGAAATCAACATCAACTAAACTCGTAAAAGAGCGGTTTTTTGAAGCTGCTCCAAACAACTTTTTTTCAACATATTAATGACTTGATTTTCAACCAATAACCACCTACCCCCCTTAGCGTTTCTGATAATTGTCTCCTAATTCGCCGTTAAGGACTTAGAGAATTGTTTATTGTTGCATTTTGCAGTCACACAACTGTAAAAGCGCAAAAAACCTTTTTTTCCAGGGTTCTATTATGGCAGAATCAGGCAAAGAATGCCCAGTCTGTAACGCTGTTTCTCCTAAACCTGAAGAATTAACAAGCCACATTCAAACCCAGCATATGTTTGCCTTTGAGCATGCTTGGATGGATGTTTGCTTGGTACAATGCTGGTAAATTAGTTTGACAAGGTTTTGCTTGCCGCAATAAGGCGAACCGTTGTTAATTCGCCAAGCACCGCTAAATCCTCTGTCGGCAAATAGCTGCTTGCGGAATCATCAAACAAAATGCTAACTTCAGCAGCAAACTCTTCATCAGAACTCCAAAGAATGTATGTTAACGGAATGCCCTTAAAGGCTTCAACAACAAAAGACGCCTCCCCAAGTCCGAGCGGTTTGCCGCCTAAAAGCTGGGATGCTTTACCCATGAGCTCTGGGTCATCACCGAAGGTTTTCGCGACTGGTTCAACTGCCCTTTTTGTGAAGGTGTCTGCGTAGGAGTAGCCGCCGGGTAAGTCTTTGAATTTTACAAGGTTGCCGATGGAGGGTGCGGGTTTGGCTTGGGTGTAGTGGCTTAGCATGGCGGGTAGGAGTTTTATGCTGAGTTCTTCGGGGTTGACTTGGCCGATGTGGTTGGTTAGGGTGGCGGTTTTCAGGTTTAGTGTGAAGCCTAGGAACTGGTAGGTGTTGTTTGGTGGGTTTAGGAGTTGTTTTAGTTTTTGTAGGGTTTCTGTGGTGTGGTCGATTTGGGTCATTTTTTGGTTCCTGTTATTTTTGGGTTTGGCTTGATTAATGTTTACGGTGTTTTTTGCATGTTTTGATGAGCAATTGTTGTCTTACGGTTGCTGTATAGCGCTATTCTTATATACTAATTTGTAATACATTTTTTGTATGTCAGAAATCATTACCGTCCGAGTAGACAAAGCACTCAAAGAAAAAATACGCCAATACAAAATCAACGTTAGCGAAACCGTCAGATTAGCCCTTGAAGACCAAGTCAGCCGCATCGAAAACGCCGAATTAACAGACGCAATCAACCAAATGAAACTCGTCCTAAACAAAATCCCCGAAGCAGAAATCGTAACCACAATACATCACTCAAGAGACCAACGATGAAACAATACTTACTCGACGCATCCGCATTCATACTTTTAATCAAAAAAGCAAACGCACAAACAACTTTCCAGCACCTGCAAAACTCACTCATCCTTGACCTAACCGTATATGAAGTCGGCAATGCACTCTGGAAAGAGAGCACCCTCGCAAAGTACCTAACCAAAGAAGAGGCTAAAACGCTGGAGAAGGTTGCCCAAATCATCCTGTCCAGAACCGACAAAATCCTTAACCAAGACGTAACTTTCCAGCATATAATGGAAATAGCTAAAACCGAAAACCTCTCATTTTACGATTCAAGCTACATCTATTTTGCCAAACAAAAAAACATCAAACTCATAACCGAAGACCCAACCCTCAAAGAGACAGCCCAAAAATACGTGCAAGCCCAAACAACCACGGCGCTCTTGTCGGCTTAGGCGACCTTCGTGAAAGGCATCTATATTCTAATAATTAGAATCAGCAAACCCATCCGTCCAAAGGTTGGCGCATTAGGCGAAATCGTTTTTCCCACTGGCTTGTATGCTTATGTTGGTTCAGCCCAAAACAGCCTTGAATCCCGTGTTAGGCGGCATTTGCGTAAAGAGAAACGCTTGTTTTGGCATATTGATTATTTGCTATCTGAGCGTGTGGCGGAAGTGGTGGAGGTTTACTGTTTGGAAGGTGACAAAACGTGTGAATGTCAAACTGCACAATTATTGGCTAAACATGCGGTGCCTGTGCCTCGTTTTGGCTGTTCTGATTGCCAATGTACAAGTCACCTGTTTTGTTCAGACAGTTTTGGTTTTCTTAACAGTCAAATGAAGAAGTTAGCGTTTAGCAGTGAATAATGGATAAAAACCTTTAATGTCATACAGTTAAGTGTAGGACGGTTATTTTTTGCAGTCAAACCTTAAAGTTAAACCAAACAGGCTGATTAACGAGAAAAGCCCCTATCTTCAAGAGCACGCGTATAACCCCGTGGACTGGTTTCCTTGGGGGCAAGACGCCCTTGACAAAGCCAAAGCCGAAGTCAAGCCTCTTTTCGTCAGTATCGGCTACTCCAGTTGCCACTGGTGCCACGTTATGGAGCATGAAAGCTTCAGTGACCAGCAAGTAGCTGACCTTTTGAACGAAGCGTTTGTCTGCATCAAAGTTGACCGTGAAGAACGCCCAGACATCGATGCAGTTTACATGGCGTACTGTCAAGCAATGGGCAGAAACTGTGGTTGGCCCCTAAACGTCATCCTAACCCCTAACCTTAACCCGTTCTTTTTCGCCAGCTACATCCCCAAAAACAGCCGTTTCGGCATAGTTGGCATGTTGGACCTTGTACCCCAAATAAAGCAGATATGGAAAAACCAGCGGCAAGAAATGGAAATGGTCGGTCAAGACGTTAAACGTCGCTTAGCAGTAATCGAAAACAGGCTCTCAGAAACGCGGCTTGACGAGTCAGTGTTAACGGCGGCTTACCAGCATATCCAAATGGATTTCGATGACGTCAACGGCGGTTTTTATGCTGCACCCAAATTCCCCATGCCACACAGGCTCCTGTTTCTAATGCGGTATTACGCCCAAACAGGCGATAAACAGGCATTAGCGATGGTTAAAAAAACCCTAACAAACATGCGGCTAGGCGGCATTTATGACCAAATCGGCTACGGTTTTCACCGTTACAGCACCGACGCGCATTGGCTGGTCCCTCATTTTGAAAAGATGCTTTACGACCAAGCCTTGCTCGTGTTGGCTTACATTGAAGCTTACCAGTTAACAGGTAACCAAACCTACGCCCAAACCGCCAAACAAACTCTAGACTATGTGCAACGCGAGTTAACTTCGCCACAAGGAGGCTTCTATTCGGCGCAGGACGCTGACAGTGAAGGCGAAGAAGGCAAATTCTACCTCTGGACCCTAAACGAAATTCTCGACATCCTGCGGCCAGCCGACTCTGAGTTGGCGGTCCACGTTTTCGGTTTGAAAGCTGAAGGCAACTTTTCTGAACGTGGAAGACCAACGGGCAAAAACGTGCTTTACATTGCTGAGTCTCTTGAGGCGCTTGCCCCCTACAAAGGCTTAACAATGCAGGAACTAACCAGTCAACTATCCAGCATCCGCTCGGCGCTTTTTGAGGCGAGAAAAAAGCGTGTTGCCCCCGCTTTGGATGATAAAGTGCTGGTTGACTGGAACGGACTTATGATTGCTGCTTATGCTAAAGCCGGCAGAGTTCTAAATGAACCAACATACTTAAGTGCGGCAAAGAACGCGGCAGAATTCATTTTAAAAAACATGCTCAAAGGCGACGTCCTTTTCCACCGCCACATAAAGGGTGAAACAGCAATCGAGGGGTTCCTTGACGATTATGCTTTCTTATCTTTTGGGTTAATCGAGCTTTATGAGGCAACTTTTGAAGCTAAATACTTGGGTGCAGCCGCTGACTTAGCAAAAGTGATGGTTAAACGGTTCTGGGACAGCGGCAAGGGCGGCTTTTACCAGACATTCAAGGCAGAGGGCATGCCTAAACTAAAACAACTTTATGATGGCGCCTTTCCCTCTGGCAACTCGGCAGCGTTTTGGGTTTTGCTGTGGCTTAGCCGTTTAACAGGCAACTTTGACTATGAAGCAAAGGCTGAGCAAATGACTCAAACATTCGCCGACGAAATCGCCGATGGACCTCAAGCTTTCACTTTCTTTCTAAGCGCCATGTTCCTGTTAACTGGGCAATCTAGCAGTGTGGTTATTGTTGGAGATCCAAAAGACGCTGACGTTATCCAAATGGTTGATGTACTTAGAGAACGGTATTTACCAAATGCGGTTATCCAGTTAAGAACCAATGACACTGCTTACACGCAGCTTGAAGGAAAAGCAACCGCGTATGTCTGCAAAGGCAAAACCTGCATGCCGCCAACAAACAGCGCAGAAACCATGCTTGAGCAGTTAAAAATAAAATAATGGAAAGGCTGGTTAAGCCTTGTCAAGGTTGAATTCTTCGTGAATTGCCTTGACGACTTCTATGCCGTCTTTTTCTTTGACAACAAAGCTGATGTTCAATTCTGAGCTGCCTTGGGCAATCATGCGGATGTTTATGCCTTTCTTGGCAACGATTGCAAAGATTCTTGACGCTAAACCCAAGGTGCCTTTCATGTAGGCGCCCATAACCGCGATTACGGCAACGTCATCTTCAGCTGTAACTTCGCTAACCAGTCCGCCCCGTTCAAGCAATGCAATTTCAAGGTTGCTGATTGCTCTGCCAAGCATGCCTCGTTTGATTATCATTGAAATGTTTGCTTCAGACACGGCGGTGGATATCATCATGACGTTAATGTTATTTTTGCCTAGCACGTCGAAGACTTTTGCGTAGCTGCCGGGTGCGCCAACCATTGCGGCGCCGTTAACGTTTATCATGGCAACGTCTTTTATCATGGCTACTGCTTTAACGACTTGTTTTGCGTCTGCCACTGGTTCTTTAGTGATTAAGGTGCCCGGGTTTTCTGGATGAAACGCGTTACGGATTCTGACTGGAATGTTTTCTTTGCTTACCGGTCCCAAAGCGCGTGGGTGCATGGCTTTTGCGCCGAAAATCGCCATTTCAGCGGCTTCTTGATAGCTAAGTTGCGGCAACAGTTTTGCGGATGGTACCAGTTTGGGGTCGGTGGTTAAGATTCCGTCAACGTCTGTCCATATCCAAACTTCATCAGCCTCTAATGCGACGCCAAGGATGGTTGCGGTGTAGTCGCTGCCTCCGCGTCCAACGGTGGTTACGATGCCGTCTTGGTTTGCGGCAATAAATCCTGTTACAACTGGGATTACGCCTTTGTCGAGCAGTGGTCCAAGTCTTTCACGTGCAAGGTGAGTGGTAAAGTTCATGAGGGGGTCTGCTTCGCCAAAGTTTGAGTCGGTTACTATGCCGGCTTCTTTGCCTGTGAAGCATTGAGTTTCAAGTTTGTAGTCTTGTATTGCGCCCCAAACAATTGGAGCTGAAAGGCGTTCGCCAAAAGAGACGACGTAATCTTTTGATTTAGGGGTTAACTCGCCTACGTAGCAGATGCCTGTTAAGACTTTTTCAAGTTCTGCTATTGTTTCTTCAATTATTTGGTTAACTTCTTTCTGTAATTGTTTGCTGCTAATCGCGGCTATGATGGCTTCTTTATGTTTTTGCAGCAGTTCGTCTGTGAAGTTCTTGACCAGTTTTTCGTCGCTTTTCTTGGCTTGACAGGCAACTTCCAAAAGCTTGTTTGTGACGCCTGCCAAAGCTGAAACAACAACAGCGACACGGTATTCTTTACTGTACTGGGATACTATGTCAGCTACGCGGCGTATGTTTTCGCCTGTGCCAACGCTGGTTCCGCCGAACTTCATTATTACTTTCTTCATCTTATTTTTTCAGCTCTTTTTAGGATAGTAGTTTTGAGGCTAACTTATGTCTTATGTCTAAGAGGTCTCTTAAAACTGCACTGGCTGTCTCAATTCCGCCTGCACCCCTGCCGATTAAGGTTTGGTCCGCCGCATACTCGGTTTGGAAAGTGATAGCGTTTAAAACTCCGCTTACGCATAACGGGTTAGCCCATGGTATTTCTAACGGTTTAACGGAAACTTCTTTGTCGTCTACTGTGCCGATGAGTTTTATGGTGCTGTTTCTTTTTGCCGCGTCCTGAAGCATCTCTAAAGAGACGTCTCGGATGCCTGTGCGGTCAACATCTTTAAGCGTTACTTTTTTGCCCATAATCCAGTTAGACAAGATAACAACTTTGCAGGCTGTGTCAAACCCGTCAATATCCATTGAGGGTTCTCTTTCTGCGTAACCAAGCTTCTGCGCAGTGGCGAGTGCTTCTTGGAAGCTGATGTGGTTTTGACCCATTTCTGTTAGGATATAGTTGGTTGTGCCGTTAAGGATGCCTCGGATGGCAAGGATTTTGTCGCCTGCAAGGCAACGTTTGGCAAATTCAAGCATGGGTGTTCCGCCGCCGACTGTGCCGCTGAACCGCAAAAACACGTTATTGTATTCTGCAAGTTCAGTGAGGGCTGGCATGGCAAGGGCGAGTGGTCCCTTGTTTGTTGTGACGACGTGTTTGCCTGTTTTGAAGGCTTTTGTGATGTGTGATAGTGCGGGTTCCGCGTTTTTGATGTTAACGGGGGTTACTTCGACGACGACTTCTGCTTCAACGTTTTCAATCACGTCAAGCGCCGCCATTCCTTGGTGACCAAAGTCTGGGTCAGCTGAGATTGGGTAACCTTTTTGTTTGAACTGTTCGAGTTTTTCAGGGCTAAAACCACGCGGGTTAATTACTGCCCCGTCAATGTCGGCAATCGCGACAACTTTTGGGTTAAACCCGTAACTAGCAATTTTTTCACTGTACCGTTTGGCAAGAATGGTGGTTACGCCTTTACCGACGACGCCGTAGCCGACTAGGATAATTCTCATGCCGTTTTCACCTGTGTTACTGCTACTTGGGATTTAATGCCTAAAGCGTTTTCGATAGCTGACATTTCCGCGTCAACCTCAACTGGTTTCTCACTCATCTTAATGGCGGTGTCTGGATCCTTTAAACCGTGACCAGTAGTAACGCAGACGACCCGTTCATCCTTGTTGATTACGCCGTTGCGGACAAGCTTTCTTAAACCAGCAATTGAAGAAGCACTTGCAGGCTCCACAAAGATACCTTCAATCTGCGCCAGCAACTTCTGAGCAGCAAGAATTTCTTCATCGGTGACAGTTTCGGCTGTTCCATGCGAATCGTTGATGGCGTTGAGCGCTTTCTTCCAGCTAACTGGCGCGCCAATACGGATGGCTGTTGCAACGGTTTCTGGTTCAGCGACAGGCACAATTTTGCTGCTGTGGCTTTTGACGGCTTTGGCAATTGGGGCTGAACCTGCCGCTTGAATTCCAGTCATCTTTGGTAATTTCTTGATTAAGCCGAGTTTGTAGAATTCGCTAAAGCCTTTCCAGATGGCGCTAATGTTTCCAGCGTTGCCCACTGGCACAATTAAGCGGTCTGGCGCGTCATAGTTTAGTTGTTCGCAGATTTCGTAGCCAAGTGATTTTTGTCCTTCAATACGGAAGGGGTTGATTGAGTTAAGCAGGTAAATGCTCCTGTGTTTCTCGGCAAGTTTAAGCACGAACTCGAGGGCTTCGTCAAAGTTTCCTCGGACTTGAAGGACTTTGGCGCCGTGAATCATGGCT
The DNA here is from genome assembly GCA_042296865.1 of Bathyarchaeia archaeon. GTDB lineage: Archaea > Thermoproteota > Bathyarchaeia > Bathyarchaeales > Bathycorpusculaceae > Bathycorpusculum. The sequence goes on from CP170178.1 coordinate 2,454,534, forward strand.
TGGGAAAGTTTGCCGTAAGCAATTTTGCCTGACGGAATCAACACAGTGCAACGTATGCCTGCACGGGCGGCGTAGGCGGCTAAGCTTGCGCTTGTGTTTCCTGTTGATGCACAGATTACGTGTCTTGCGCCCAGTTCAACGGCTTTGGTGACACCGACAGTCATGCCTCTGTCTTTGAAGCTGCCTGTTGGGTTTTCGCCCTCGTTCTTTATCCACAGGTTTGTAAGTCCAAGTGCTTCGCCTAAACGTTCAGAACGGTGTAAGCCTGTGCCGCCTTCATTTAAGGTTACTAAACGTGTAGACTCGTGGATTGGCATGAAATCGCGGTATCGCCAAACAGAAAGCGGAGTTTTCTTGTAGTCTTCAGTGTTAACTGTTTCCGCCGCTTTTTCCATGTTAATTTTTATTTCAAGGATGTCTCCGCATTTTTTGCAGAAATAAACTATTTCGTCTATGCCGTATTGTGTGTGGCAGTTTATGCATTCTTGGTAACTCATTGTTTCAACTCCACTAAACATGTGCCTTTGCCTGGTTTTGTAGCAAAAGCGTTAGAATCATAACCAGCAGAACGGAACCCGTCATGCATCGCCGCTGCCACTTTAGCTGCATCACCAGTTTTCTTATTCACAATTGCTATCATAGTTGGTCCAGCACCGCTTATTGTTACGCCTAAAGCGCCAGCGTTTAACGCGTTTTCTTTAACCTTACTGTAACCTGGAACAAGCGACGCCCGTGCAGGTTCAACAATCTCATCAACCATAGATTGACCAATAATGTCAACATCGCCGATGGCAAATCCTGCAGCCATGGCAACTGCTTTGCCTAAGTTGTGAACATGCTTTTCTAGGGGGACAAGTTTGGGGATGACTGCTCGGGCTTTTTCTGTTTTGTTTGGAGGTGTAATAATTTTTGGCATGGCTACGGCGAATTCTAAGTTTTTTGGGCACTCTAGATTAATAATTTCTAAAGGATGGTATGAGCGTATTAGTACAAAGTTTCCGCAGATGGCTGCTGACACGTTGTCGGCATGTTCAGAACCTGCAGAGGCAACTTCGCCTTTTGCTGCATACTCAATTAACTGTTTATTGTTTAAGCCTAAATCAAACAAAGCATTGATGCCAAACGCTACTGCGGCTGCTGAAGCTGCGCTGCTTCCTAAGCCTTTTCCGGGGAAGATGCCTTTTTCCACGTGAATTTGCAAGCCAGTTTTTAGTTTGAAATCGTTAATCATTGTTTTTGCTACTAGGCCTGCAGTGTTTTTGTCTGGTGTAAGTGAGATTGTTCTTGCTCCTATGCCGCTGATTTGGATTTTTATGCCTTGATTGACGGCTGTTAGGGTTACTTTGTCGCTTGGCTGCTCTAAGGCTATGCCGAAAACGTCAAAGCCTGGGCCAAGATTTGCGCTTGTTGCTGGCGCTTTTACTGTTACTTGTTTTGCTGGCATCTTTATTTTCACTTTAGATTAGAACCTTTATCGATTGTGAACATTATTAATTTTATTGCTAAAGCTCGCAAGGGTTAGCCTACCATGTTTGAGAGAACCTCATAAGTTTTTAGGCTATCCTTCTTTTCAACCACAATAATTGTTTCTGTCCAGCATGAAATGAACTCAATCATGTTCACGTTCTGCTCCGCCAGCAAAGTGGCAAGAAAAGCGACAACACCTGGAGTTGCTTCCAACTCTTCGGGGGAATGGACAACAATCATTGTGCAGTTTTCATGTTTAACCAGTGTTGTTATGCGTTCAGGCAAGTCTGCCCTGTCCAGCAGGTACACGTATTTTCCTGGCAGGTCAACTTTCATGCCGTTTTTTGATTGCATCTCTTTTGAGGTTATCATGACGCTTTTGCGGTCGTAAACTGCGATGCTGCTGCGTTTTAGCAGGGCAAGGACTTTTTCTTCTCTTTTCTGTTTATGTTTCTGTAGCTCTTCTGAGAACCGTCTTAGCGCGGCTTTTACGGCGCTTGTGTTATCGGTTTTTAGTTCGTTTTGGATTTGTCTTGATAGCTCGCTTAGGTTAACTATGTTTTTCTCGAGCGCCTCAAGCAGGTAGGGTTTGTTTCGTAGATAATTGCGGACGTTTTGAGCTATCGTCATAGAAAAATGAGTGTATCAAATAGTACATTTAAAGGTTCTTATGTAACAAAAAAGTCATAAGGTTTAAAAATGCAGTCCTCAAGGTAAGGGAAAATAATTAGCTCATAAAATGGGGGAGCAAACAATAAACGAAAAAATTGTACTTGCATACAGCGGCGGATTAGACACATCCGTATTAATCAGATACCTCCAAGAAAAATATAATGCACAAGTAATCACCGTTACAGTAGATGTAGGTCAAGGCGAAGACCTCCCCGGCGCAGAAGAAAAAGCCCACAAACTCGGCGTTCTAAAACACTTCTCAATCGACGCCAAAGACGAATTCGCCAAAGAATACATTTTCCCAGCCATCAAAGCCAACGCCTTATACGAGGATAAATACCCAATCAGCACCAGCCTATCCCGACCTTTAATTGCTAAAAAAATGGTTGAAATAGCCAAACAAGAAGGCGCAACAGGCTTAGCCCACGGCTGCACAGGACGAGGAAACGACCAAGTTCGATTCGACATAACCCTTAGCAGTCTTGCACCTGAAATGAAAGTGCTTGCTCCAGTCCGAGAATGGGGCATGACACGTGAAGAAGAAATGGAGTACGCCAAAGCAAAAGGCATCCCAATCTCAGTAAGCGCCACTAAATACAGCATTGACGCCAGCGTTTGGGGACGAGCAATCGAATGCGGCTTGCTTGAAGATGCCAGCGTTGAACCTCCAGCAGACGCGTATGAATGGACAGTTGCGCCAGAAAAAGCTCCAGACCAGCCAGAATACGTAACAATCACCTTCGAAAAAGGCGTACCCATAGCAGTAAACGGCAAAACTCTGCCGCCGCTTGAGCTTATTCAAGAAGTAAACACAATCGCAGGACGAAACGGGGTAGGCAGAATCGACCACATTGAAGACCGCATTGTCGGCTTAAAATCTCGTGAGGTTTATGAGTGTCCAGCGGCGGTTGTTATTCTTGAGGCTCACCGTGACCTTGAAAAAATGGTTATGACACGTCATGAGAACCTGTTTAAACAAACCATTGATGACCAATGGGTTTTTCTAGCGTATGCAGGCTTATGGGTTGACCCCTTAAAGGATGACCTTGACGCATTCATAAATCGTTCACAAGAAAACGTCAACGGCGAAGTCAAACTTAAACTCTACAAAGGCAGCATGCAAGTAGTTGGACGCAGTTCACCAAACTCGCTTTATGACAAGAACTTGGCAAACTATAACATAAAAACCAGCTTCAACCAGTCATACTCAAAAGGCTTCATTGAACTCTGGGGCATGCAAACCAAGATGTACAATGCATTAAAAGCGTCAAAGGAACCGAAAGCCTCAAAGACTACCAAGTAGAAAAAAAATAAAAAAACTTGAGGAGGGCAAAGAAACGTCTAAAATGTTGCATGGAGGGCGCCTCGGCAATGTTCGAGAAGACGTAGCTCATTTTACCTCTTCAAGAAAAGACGACACCCGCCTTGCAGAGGCGGTTTTAGCCATTAACAAAGCACATGTTGCCATGGTTATGGAACAAAAAATCATCCAATGGCAGCCGGGCACAAAAATCCTTGCTGCTCTTGGCAAACTTTCTGCCTCTACACTTGACCCAAACGCTGAAGACGTACACATGGCAGTTGAAGAAGCCGTCCTAGCCGAAACAGGCTCCGAAGTCGGCGGCAACATGCACGTAGCAAAAAGCCGAAACGACCAAGTCACAACAGCCATCCGCATAACCCTACGAAACGAACTTTTGGTTATCATGCAGGAAATTTTGGACATGCAGCAGAACCTGCTTGACTCGGCGGCTAAACATTTAGACACAATTATTCTGGAATACACTCATTTGCAGGCGGCTCAACCTGTAACTTACGCGCATTACTTGCTCTCACAGCATGACGCTTTAGGACGTGACCTGCAGCGGCTACAAGGCGCTTATGAACGTGTCAACCTGTCTCCCCTTGGCGCTGGAGCATTGGCAACCACCAGTTTCCCACTCAACCGCAAACGCACCGCCGAACTTTTAGGTTTCAGCGACGTTTTAGAAAACTCTATCGACGCAGTCGGGAGTCGAGACTTCATAATTGAAACCATTGCCGCCTTAACCATGACAGCCGTGAATCTAAGCCGGTTTGCCGAAGACCTAATCATCTGGAGCAGTGCAGAGTTTGGCACTGTCGAGTTGCCAGACGAATTCACGTCCACCAGCAGCATTATGCCGCAGAAAAAGAATCCTGAATGCCTCGAAGTTATCCGTGCACGGGCGAGTTACATGCTTGGCGATTACGTGGCGGCGGCAGCGGCAGTAAAAAGTTTACCTACAACTTACAATCTTGACTTCCAAGAAGTAACCCCTAAACTTTGGGCAGCAACAGACAACCTGAAAGCTTCTCTAAACATTTTCACTCAACTGATTCCCAACATCAAAGTTTCAAGTAACGTTGAAGACAAAGCTGCAGCAGGCTTTGTGGGCGCTACCGAATTGGCAAACATGCTTGTCCGAAAATACAACGTGGCTTTCCGAACGGCGCACAAGATTGCGGGTGCTCTTGTGAAAGCCTTGATTGAATCTAAAAAGACGTTGTTGGATGCTACGCCAGAACTGTTGCAGACGGTTGCTAAAGACTGCGCTGGTTTAGAGTTAACCGTTAAAACCGAAGACCTTGACCAATGCACAAATCCACGCAAAATAGTCGAAACATATAAAGTTCAAGGTGGACCATCACCCGTTGAGGTTGAAAGAGCCTTAAAAGAAAGAACAAAAAGTCACAAGCAAACACAAAAAACGGTTTTAGACCTTAAAGCTTCTCTTTCAAACGCGTTAAAGCAACTTGACGCTCTTGTGGATTCATACTCTTTAAAGTCATCAATAAAGGATTGAAAATTATAGGTAGATCAAGCTTTGGAGTCAAATAACAGCATGTCGGAGAAAACAAAAAAGGCGGTTCTGCTTCTTGAAGACGGGACGTCATTTATCGGGAAAGGTTTTGGGGCAACTGGAAAAATCAGCGGTGAAGTGGTTTTTTCAACTTCAATGGTTGGGTACCCTGAATCTTTGACCGACCCCTCATACAAAGGACAAATCTTAACATTAACTTACCCAATGGTTGGCAATTACGGGGTTCCTTCAAACGAGCTTAACCTTGGATTGCCGCTTTATTTTGAATCTGACCACATTCAAGTTCAAGGTTTAGTCATCCATGAACTCTGTCTTGAACCGTACCATTGGGCTTCAACACGCACCCTTGACAAGTGGCTCTCCGACGAAGGTGTCCCCGGCATTTACGGCGTAGACACACGACGCTTAACCAAAAAACTGCGAACCCACGGCGTCATGCTTGGATTGCTGCAGGTTTTTGACGTAAACGAGGAACCAAACCTTGAAGTGCTCCTAAAGAATGGCCACAACATTGCAGACCCCAACCAAACCGACCTGGTTAAGGAAGTTTCAATTAAAAAACCCTGCAAGTACAATGTTGAGGGCAAACTAAACGTTGTCCTAATAGACTGCGGAGTAAAATTCAACATCATCCGCAATCTGCTAAGGCGTGGAATAAATGTTATCCGTGTACCCTACGACACGTCTGCAGAAGAGATAATGTCTTACCATCCTGACGGCGTCTTTGTCAGCAACGGACCCGGCGACCCTAAACGCAACGTAAAAACAATTGAAGCCATCCGCGAACTTTCGGAAAAGGTTCCTTTGATGGGTATCTGCCTTGGCGCCCAAATTTTAGCGTTGGCATTGGGCGGTGACACTTACAAACTCAAGTTTGGGCACAGAGCTCAAAACCAGCCTGCCCTTGACCTGAATAGTCAACGTTGTTACATTACTACTCAAAATCACGGATACGCTATAAACATGGAAACACTGAAACAGACGCCGCTTGAACCCTGGTATCTAAACCCAAACGACAAAACAACTGAAGGCATAAAACACAAAACCAAACCCGTCTTTGCTGTTCAATGGCACCCCGAAGCCTCACCTGGACCATACGACACCGAATTGCTGTTTGATAAATTCAAAAAATCTTTGGAGGCAAAGTAAATGCCGAAATTCGATTGGATACATAAAGTTCTTGTTCTTGGAAGCGGCGCAATCAAAATTGGCGAAGCAGCCGAATTCGATTACAGCGGTAGCCAATGCCTAAAAGCCCTCAGGGAAGAAGGCATAGAAACCGTTCTCATTAACCCTAACATTGCAACAATCCAAACCGACCCCCGACTCTCAGGCAAAGTCTACCTTCTCCCAGTCACCCCAGAATTCGTGGAGAAGGTCATCGCAAAAGAACGCCCCGACGGCATCCTGCTCGGGTTCGGTGGACAAACCGCACTCAACTGCGGCATCGAACTAGCAAAAACAGGTGTCCTTGACAAGTACAACTGTAAAGTCTTGGGAACCCCAATCTCTGCTATTGAAGACACTGGCGACCGGGAACGTTTCCGTCAATCAATGCTTGAAGCCGACGTTCCGCCGCTAAAAAGCAAGTCTGCAACAAGCTTAAAATCCGCAATGGAAACCGCGGAAGAAATCGGTTACCCCGTAATCGTCCGTGTAGCTTACACTTTAGGCGGCAAAGGCTCTGGTGTCGCCCACAACGTTACTGAACTTAAAGAAATCGTTACCCGCGGTATCGCTCAAAGCCGCATCGGCCAAGTCTTAATCGAAGAATACGTTGGTCACTGGAAAGAAGTTGAATACGAAGTAATGCGTGACTATGCAGACAACTGTTTAACCGTATGCAACATGGAAAACTTTGACCCCATGGGCGTCCACACGGGCGACAGCATCGTTGTTGCTCCATCGCAAACCATGACTAACCGTGAGTACCACAAAATACGTTCAATCAGCATAAACGCCATCCGACACCTCGGCATAGTCGGTGAATGCAACATTCAATGGGCACTGCACACTAAATCTGAAGAATGCCGCGTAATCGAAGTTAACTCGAGAATGTCTCGAAGCAGCGCATTAGCCAGCAAAGTCACAGGTTATCCGCTTGCTTACATCGCAACTAAATTAACCATCGGGTACCTGCTGCCTGAACTTATTAATAAAGTCACTGAAGTAACAACCGCCTGCTTTGAACCAGCTCTTGACTATATTACCGTAAAGATTCCACGTTGGGACCTTCAGAAATTCAAGAACGCCGACCGTCATATTGGTCCACAGATGCGCAGTGTGGGTGAAGTTATGGCTATTGGTCGCTGTTTTGAAGAAGCCCTGCAAAAAGCTGTTCGCATGCTAGATATCGGCAAAATCGGTTTAGTTTGTAACCCAGAAGATTTTGAGCCTGAATCTGAGGAACGCATACGTGACGAACTGGCAAACCCAACTGATGAGCGTCTTTACGTAATTAGCAAAGCCCTCCGCATGGGCTTAAGCGTACCTGAAGTTTACCGTCTAAGCGGCATTGACCCGTTCTTCCTCTACAAGATCAAAAACATTCTTGACATGGAAGATAAACTGCGCAAACTAAACCTAGGCGAATTTGACGCTGTAGAGGTTATCCGTGAAGCTAAACGCATCGGTTTCTCAGATGAGCAAATCGCTGTTTGCCAATGCACTGACGAAGCAACAATTCGCCAGTTCCGCAAAAACAACAGCATCATCCCATCAGTAAAACAAATCGACACACTCGCCGCTGAATACCCAGCCAAAACCAACTATCTCTACATGACTTACGGCGGAGACGAAGACGACATCGAACTCTCCACTACCGCAAGCAAGGTTATCGTTTTGGGCGCTGGGGTTTTCCGTATTGGCTCAAGCGTCGAGTTTGACTGGTGCGGCGTTAACACGATTTGGGCGCTTAAAAAGAACGGCATACAGGAAGCTATAATGGTTAACTATAACCCTGAAACCGTCAGCACCGACTATGACGTGTCGGATAAACTGTACTTTGAAGAATTAACAAACGAACGCATCATGGACATTTACGACAAAGAAAACCCGTTAGGCATAATTACAAGCGTTGGCGGGCAAATCCCCAACAACCTGTCCATGAAGTTGACGGAGTCAGGCGCCAAAATCTTGGGCACATCAGCACACGATGTCGACTTAGCTGAAGACCGCAGCAAATTCAGCGCACTGCTCGACCAGTTGGGTATTAGTCAGCCCCCTTGGAGTAAGCTCGTGTCCATCGCAGACGCTAAACGTAGTGCAGAAAAAATCGGTTACCCCGTCATCGTCCGTCCCAGCTACGTGCTCTCTGGCAGCGCTATGCGTGTAGCTTACAACGAAGCCTCCTTAGAGAACTTCCTTAACCTTGCCGCTAAAGTTTCCCATGACCACCCAGTTGTCATCAGCAAATTCATAACACGCGCCAAAGAAGTTGAAGTAGACGGCGTATCAGACGGCGATAACGTGTTAATCGGCGCAATCATGGAACACGTTGAAAACGCAGGTGTCCACAGCGGCGACGCAACCATGACTATTCCACCCCAAGCCCTAAAGCCTGAGGTTCAAAAGAAAATTGAAGACTCCACCCAACGCATCGTCAAAGCGCTTAAAATCCGTGGCCCCTACAACATTCAGTACCTCGTAAAAGACGACGTTGTCAACGTTATCGAATGTAACCTACGCGCTTCTCGTTCTATGCCGTTTGTCAGCAAAACTCGCGGAGTAAACCTGATTGAACAGGCAACTTTGGCGATGCTTGGCAAAAAAATCAACATTCAACTCTCACCAATGCAGGTTGCGCCACACGTGGGCGTAAAGGTTCCACAATTCAGTTTCATGCGCCTCAGCGGAGCAGACCCAGTCTTGGGCGTTGAAATGCTCAGCACAGGCGAAGTCGCGTGCATAGGCGAAAACTTTGCAGACGCCTTTAGCAAAGCATTGCAGGCCGCTGAAGTTCACATTCCACCAAAAGACGGAGCGATTCTCATCAGTGTAGGCGGCGACCAGGAACGCAAAAAACGTGTCGTACCCATCGCAAAAGCCTTTGCCGACATGAACTTCCGCATTTACGCAACAGCCCACACCGCCGACGTGCTTAACGCTTCAGGCGTAAACACCACGATTCTCTACAAAGTTAAAGACGCCCAAGCCAACCCCAACATTCTCGATTACCTGCAGGAACGCAAAATCGACCTAGTCATCAACGTGCCAGTTGCTAACCGCCAAACCAGCTACTCAGACATCTTAACCGACGGCTACATTATTCGGCGCCAAGCAGTAGAATTCAACGTGCCAGTAATCACCAACCTGCAACTCGCAGAAGCCCTCGTCGACGTCCTAAAGAAGAATAACCAGAACGGGCAAATCCGCAGCCTCAACGAATACATGGACCAAATCCCCTGGAAACAATGGTAAACCGCCAAGTTCCTAACCATTCCTTATTTTTGGCTTGATTTTCAACCATTAGCACCTACCCCCCTTAGGTTTTCTGCAATGATTGAATATTAGGATACAAATAGACTGCAAACAGGGTTAAAAAATGGAAATTAAGCGGCTGGTTGCATTGGAGCCGTTTTTTCTTTTTCGGGTTTTAATTCGCCTTTGATGAATGCGAGCAAGTCCTCGTTAATCTGCTGTTTATGGGTAGTGCACATGCCGTGTGGTGCGCCCTTGTAAACTTTGAAAATATTGTTTTTAACGATTTTAGCGGAAAGCACGCCAGAATTGGCAATTGGCACAATCTGGTCATCGTCACCCTGCAAAATCAACGTGGGGACGTTAATTTTTTTTAGGTCAGCGTTTTGGTCTGTTTCCGAGAAAGCTTTAACACAGTAGTATACCGCTGGAAGGCTTGCCATCATGCCTTGAAGCCAGAAAGTGTTTCGGACGCCTTCAGAAACTTTAGCGTTTGGCCTATTGTAGCCGTAGAATTGCATTGATAAATCCTTGAAGAATTGTGAGCGATCATCAAGTATTGCTTGTCTTAATTGGTCAAAAGCTTCCATTGGTGTGCCGCCGGGGTTTGCTGGGGTTTTAACCATAAGGGGCGGTATAGCTGATATCATAACGGCTTTTGAAACTCTGTCTGTTCCATGCCTTGCCATGTACCGAACAATTTCGCCGCCCCCAGTGGAATGCCCAACTAAAACTATGTTGGTTAAATCCAGTTTTTCAATAAGACCCGAAAGGTCATCCGCGTAAGTGTCAAGGTCATGTCCTGTTCCAGGTTGGCTTGAACGTCCATGCCCGCGTCTGTCATGTGCAATGCAACGGTAGCCTCTGGCAGCTAGAAAGAACATTTGGTCTTCAAACGCGTCGCTATTTAGCGGCCAACCGTGACTAAAAACTACTGGTTGACCATTACTGTTGCCCCAATCCTTGTAAAAAAGCTCAACACCATTCACGTTTATTTTTGCCATAAAATTTCTATTCTCCAATTTTAAGGTCAAAAGCACTGAATTTTAGGGTATGTTTCTTCAATGCGCAACAACACTTTCTAACAGAGGTTTGTTTTCTGGATTTTTTAGGCGGCTTTTTGCGTAAATATTATATTGCTTGGGTTACTTTTCGATTGGCATCAAGGTAAGGCTGCTTGTCACAAGGGAAGAAAACACGGACAATCGAGGAAATTAACCAGAAAATAATGAAAGGCGACGCTCAAGTTTTAACCGCTGAAGAAATGAAAAAACTAGTCGAAAGCAGCGGCGTAGAGGTTGCTTTTAAAGAAGTTGACGTTGTAACCACGGGCACTTTTGGAGCCATGTGCTCTTCAGGCGCCGTTATCAACCTTGGACATTCTGACCCGCCAATCAAAATCACTCGGGCTTGGCTAAACGACGTGGAAGTTTGCCACCCCGGCGCAGCCGTTGACCTTTTCATTGGAGCCACAAACTCTTGCGAAAAACAGCCCTTTGAATACGGGGGCGGTCACGTAATTCAAGATTTGGTTGCAGGAAACGAAGTTGAATTCCGAGCTACTGCGTACGGCACTGACTGTTACCCCAGAACTGGTGTTAAAACAACCATAACCAAAGACGACCTCAACCAGTTTTACCTATTAAACTTCCGTAACTGCTACCAACTTTACAACTGCGCAATCAACGGTAGTGACGAAACAATTTACACTTACATGAACAAACTGTTGCCTCGCATGCGTAACGCCACCTTCTCAGGCGCAGGTGAACTTAACCCACTCATGAACGACCCTGACTATGAAACCGTGGGGTTTGGCACCAAAATCTTCCTCGGTGGCGGTCAAGGCTACATTATAGGTGAAGGCACCCAGCATAGCCCTAAAAACCTTAACGGCACATTGATGGTTAAAGGTGACGCTAAAAAAATGAGCCCCGACTTTCTGCAGGGCGCCGCTTTTACGCGTTATGGCACAACCTTGTATGTTGGTTTAGGCATACCTATTCCAATCCTTAACGAGGGTTTAGTTAGGAAGACCGCGATTCGTGACAGCGAAATCTTCACCGACGTAATAGACTACAGCGTTATGCGTCGAGACAAACCTAAACTTCGCAAAGTCTCCTACGCCGAGTTAAAATCGGGTTCAATCACTGTTAACGACAAACGGGTTCGCGTTAGCTCGCTTTCCAGCTTGAAAATGGCAAAAAAAGTTTGCCAAACCCTGAAAAGCTGGATTGAAGAAGGGCAATTCACCTTAACCGTACCCATTGAACGGCTGCCGCTTGACACCGTTGTTAAGCCGATGCGTCAAACCCAAGAAATCCCGTTCGTCTCAAACGTTATGCATCCAGCCGTAACCTGCACCGAAGACGAGGAAATCCGCGCCATCGCTGAACGCATAGTCACAAAATCCGTAAACCACATAGTCGTAATTGACCCTAACGGTAAACTGCTTGGCATTGTCACGTCATGGGACATTACCCGCGCTATGGCTGAAGGCAAAAAAGCGCTTGCAGAAATTGAATCACGCAAAGTCATAACTGCCAAGCCTGATGAACCCTTGGAAATTGCTTCAAAACGCATGGCGCAACATAACATTTCAGCGTTACCTGTAATAGATTCTGAACACAAAGTCTTAGGTATAGTAACTTCTGAAGATGTTTCTAAACTGTTAGGACGGTAAAGTTATGGCACGTATATTGTTACGGTTAAACGAAAACTTGGTTTCTGCACCTGTTGTTTCAGAGGTTATACTGGAAAACAAGGTGATGCTGGCTATTTTAGCGGCGCATATTAACTCGAAAGGCGGCGAAATAGTGCTTGAAGTTCCAGATGATGACCTTAACCAGATTGTATCAGCTTTCCGCCAGAAAGGCGTAACCGTAACAGTGCCTAAACTAATCGAAGTAGACAATGACAAATGCTTCAACTGCGGCTCCTGCGTCGCCCTGTGCCCCGTAGAAGCAATCAGCATCACAGAGGACTCATCCATCCAGTTTAACAAAGAAAAATGTGTCGGAAGCGCCTGCAGCATCTGCGTAGACGCCTGCCCCGCTAGAGCAATAAAATCGATTAGGTACTCTAACGCTGAAAACATGCACAACGGTAACGGGCACCGTGGAAAATAGTTGCCAAACAATCTTTTTAAAGAAAACTTTACCTACAAAGACAGCGTCTGCCACATAATCAGCGACATCTCAGACGGTTTAGGTGCTGCTAAAGAATCAATCACCCGCAACTATCAAGAACTCGAAACTTACATACGGACAAACCAAAAATTCTTTTACAGTTTTGACCCATTAACAGCACCTGATAAGCCTATTGTTGCTAAATTGATGGCGTTAGCTGCACAGAAAGCCAATGTTGGCCCCATGGCGGCTGTCGCAGGCGTCATTGCCGATTTAGCGGTGGCTGACATGCAAAAGGTTGGCTGTAAAGTTGCGGTTGTAGAGGACGGCGGCGAAATCTGCGCAGTCTCTGACAGGCCAATTGATGTGGCTTTAGCTGCAGGTAATGAGCCGTTGTCGAAACATTTCGGGTTTAGGCTTACAGATTTTCCAGTTGGTGTTGCAACGAGTTCTGGCAGGTTTAGTCACGCTTTTAGTTTCGGTGAAGCGGAGGCGGCTACGGTTTTCTGCAGGGAAGCAGGATTGGCGGATGCAGCTGCTACGGCGGTTGGCAACGTGGTGAAGGGCTCGGTTGAGGAGGGTATAGCGGCTGGGTTAAAGCAGGGTTTAAGCATTGAGGGCGTGTTGGGTGTGCTTGTCTTGTATCAGGGTCAAGTGGGTACGGCTGGCAAGATTCCGCAGATAATCAAGGTTGACTCTTAGCCTTTGCTGGAATGCTTGGTTTTTGTTTGTTTTGCTTGTTAGAATTTAATTGTTTAATCGATATACTGATAAGTGGAAACATTATTTTAACAAAATATCTTCCAAGCATTAAAGGTAGAAAAAGATGGTTAAAACTTACAATATTGCAGTCCTTAAAGGCGACGGAATCGGACCTGAAGTTACCGAGGCAACCGTAAAGGTTCTTGACGCTGTCCAAAAAACTTCAAACTTTAAACTTAACTACCTCTATGGCGAAGCAGGTGCACACTGCATCCCAGAACACGGCACAAACCTGCCCAAAGAAACCGTGGAAATGATAAAAAAAACCGATGCCTGCCTTAAAGGCCCAATGACCACCCCCGAAGAACCCGGCGCACCAGTCAGCGTTGCAGTTACCCTACGTCGAATGTTTGACTTGTATGCAAATGTTCGTCCATGTAAAAGCTTTCCAAGTGTAGAATCATTAAAACCCGATATTGACTTAGTCGTTGTCAGAGAGAACACTGAAGGCCTCTACTCCGGCAAAGAAGCACTTATCGCACCAGGCGTAAGCGTGGCTTTCCGAATTATCACAACAGAAGCTTCAACCAAAGTAGCCGAATTCGCTTTCAAACTGGCAATGCAACGCAAAAAACACTTAACCTACATACACAAAGGCAACATTCTACGCATAACCGACGGAGTCTTCAAGGATGCAGTGAAAGAAGTCCAAAAGAAATACCCCGAAGTCACCGTTGACGATTTGCACATTGACGCTGCAACCATGCAACTCATCAAGCAACCCGCAAGCTACGACGTTATGGTTACCACAAACCTGTTCGGCGACATCATCAGCGACGAAGCCGCGCAAGTAACCGGCAGCCTCGGTTTAGCGGCAGGCGCCAACATCGGCAACACGTACGGCATGTTTGAACCAGTCCACGGGTCAGCACCAAAATACACTGGCATGAACCGCGTTAACCCAATCGCCACTATTCTTGCAGGCGCAATGATGCTTGACTACCTTGGCGAAAAAGAAGCCGCTAAAAAGATTGAAAACGCAGTAATTGCAGTGCTGGTTGAAGGAAAAGTTCGAACAGCAGATTTAGGTGGAAAAGCAACAACCAGTGACATGGCAGACGCAATCGTTGAAAAACTCAAATAGTTTTAACTGTAAATTTGGTTCCGCCTCGAGTGGATAACTCCACTCTATTTCCATACCCCTTCTTAACAAAAGCGTTTTCCACAGTAACCTCATCACCCAGCTTTATGCTGCTAAGTTGTTCAGCTTGGTTACGCCATACAGAAACCCGCACGGAACCAGTTTCGTCTTTTAACTCAAAATTAAGCAGTTTGATTTGTTCGCCTTTGCCGGTGGTTACTTCTTTTATGGGGTCAACATTTGAGATGTCGCCTTCAACGTTCACGGTGTCTCCTTCTTTTAGGTTTGCCAACTTGGTCATTGTAAGAACAACAGGTTGAACCTGAACAAAACTTGACGAGTCAACATGAACTTCAAAACCGCCCGCTTCTTTTTCTTTAACTTTACCGTTAACCAAGTGTATGCAAGCTTTAGGTTTAAGTTGCCCTTCCAACTCATCCACTTTGCCGTTCCAAACCACAACCGTGATGTCTGCTGAACCGTCCGTGAGAGTGAACCGTAACAGTTTGCCTTCTGCTCCGTCGCCTTTAGTGAACGTTTTCGAACCAAACACTTCCTTAACCATACCAGCTAAATGCACGTTGCTAAAAGTGTTGGTTATTTCACCAATTTTTGAAGCAAACTTTTCCACGCCGGGGTAACTGGTTTTTGGGTCTTCGTTAATTTCGATTTTGCTTTTACCGCCCAAATGCAATTCAACCTTGCCGTACTGGTCATCCCTTGTGTACCCATGCAGAAGCCTAACCGTTTGACCAGCTTTCAACTCGCCATTCTCAACAATATCCGCTTTATCATTCCACAAAACCACACGCAGAATGCTGTCATCGTCAACAATCATCAGGTTGGCGAATTTGCCACTTTTTTCTGCGCCGTTAAAACTGCGTGCTGGAAAAACAGCAACCAATCTGCCTTCAACCGAAACATCATTTAAACCTGAAAAAAGTCGGCCTGAGGGCAAAATTTGGCTAAACTCAATCTTCTGCTGTGTAACTTCAACGCCGTGTCGTGCAGCTATTAGTCGTAGAAGCGTTTCGTCACTTAACAGTCCGCCTGAACGTGCCCTTTCCTGCAGGAGGGTTTCTTGGATCTGCTGTTCAGACATTTCTGGATGCTTAGCAAGTATGCCTGCAATAATTTCTTGGGTTGTCATTTGCTCTGCACGAAATAGGTGTTCTGCTTGTTTATAGTTTACCATTAAAAAAGACGGTTTTGGCATAATTTATTAAACCTAAAATCAGATATTGTTTGAATAAGATGGATTATTCTCTTCTTTACACAGTCGGCTTCGTGCTAATTATTGTTGGAATCATTGTTGTAGCCGTCGCCATTTTGGTTTCAGCAGGCAAATCCAGAAGCACCGAGGGTAAAGAAGAAGGCAGTAAAGCGCGGGGTGGAGGCGTAATCATGATTGGACCAATTCCCATAATTTTTGGCACAGACAAAAAATCCGTAAAAACTGTGTTGGCGCTTGCGTTAGCCCTAACAATCGCGCTTATTGTATGGTATTATTTGATGTTGAGGTGAACAGAATGTTTACAAGTAATGAACAGGCAGATGATAAATCAGATGGGGTCACTGTTTCTAGCAGACTCTTTGGCTTGTTACTGTTGGGTTTTGGGTTGGTTTTTGTTGGTGTTATTGTTTTGGTGGTTGCCGCCGTTTTGAGCAGTGGCGGTTCAGGCAGCGTGGGCGGTGTTATTTTTATTGGTCCAATCCCTATCGTGTTTGGGGCAGGACCTGACTCAAATTGGCTAATAATAATTAGTATTATAATTGCGGTTGTAATGTTCGCGGTTTTCTTTATATTTTCAAGGCGAACAAGAAGAGTAAATAATTAAAGAAAATGGTTTATTCTTCTTCTTTTTCTTCCTTATCTTTACCGTAGTAAACGTAAAGGAAGATTAACAGTATAGCAACAGCAGTTGCACCCATCAAGAGATACTGCAAGATTGCGAAATATGCACTTAAGTCCATCGTGATTCTCCTATTGTTTTACTTATTCTTGTAACATCTAAATATTTAAGGTGTAGCTTTTTTCCACTCATTCATAAGCATATCATAGTTCTCGTCGTATGCATCAATGGTTTCAAACCAGCCTAGATTCTGAGCAATTTTTTGAGCAAACAAGTGATAGCACATATGAACCTTCTTGTCTAAGACTCGAAAATAGAAGTCTTCGCAGGTGCAGTATTCGGCTTCAGGCATAATCAGGTAATCTCTTTCTCTGCCGATGACAATCCAAACTACACGCATGCTTGGTTTGAAAATGTACTTTTTTACCCTGTTATCCTTAAGCGTGTCGAGGGCTTTAGTAAAGCGTTGCCCAAAAAGCTCGTAGAGTTCGTTAATGTTGTCGCCTGAAAGTTTGCCTGCTGCTTTGGCTTGCCTGCAAATAGCGTTTAAGGTTTCTATTTCAGAGTTGTCAGTCAACAGTTTACACTGCAGTATTCTATGAAAAGAGGGAGAATTTAGGCTTTTAGTTTAGCTGATGTTGATTGGCTCGCCTTTTGGATTACCTGCGGGTTCAACTTTTGGAATTACGACCTCTAAAACGCCGTTCTTATACGTTGAATGAGCCTCTTTAATGCGTGTTTTAACAGGTAACTCTACTTCCTTGTAATACTTGTACTGAGGCGTATCAACGGAAATGGTCAAGGAGTCGTCGGTTCCGTGCAGTTTAATGTCCGTTTTTTCCACACCAGGCAACTCAACCACGACACGAATTTCACTAGCGTTGTCTATCACGTCAACGAGGGGTTCACGTTCCTCTTTAACTTCGGGGCCTTTGAGGCTTTTTTTAAGGTTTCCAAACTCTTGAATGTCCGGTTTACCGTCTGGGCCTATCTTCATGCTGTAACCGTAAACAAATGGTCCAAGCTCTTTAACCGTGCTGCCGTCTGGTAGTTTGCGTTCTTTTATGTATTCTTTTGGAACTTTTTCTTGGAAGTTTTTGAATTCATTTTCCATCATTTTTTCCATTTCACGAAACATGTTATCGATGTCGCCAAAGAATGGGTCTTTAGATGTTGAACGTTTTTTCTTGAACCATTCAGGAAAATCATCATTGTTCTCCGAAGACAAAACAGGTCACCACCTAAAATGTTGGGCTTTCCGCTCCAATAAATTTTTTGTCCTCAACAGGCTTGATACAGGTTAATTGTTTGGTCTAAACTGTTTTAAGTTGATGTAAAGTTCCTAAAAACGTGCCGTCAAGCAAGTAAAGGTCTGAATGTGCCACGTCAACCGCGTCCGAACGCAAAACTGGACCAATCAAGCCTTCAGCACCCGTTTCTCTTTTTGGGTGTGCCTCATTAATTGGTCTGCCGCCTAAGAAATCGTTAAAACTAGGCATAATCAAAAGCTCCACAGTTTTAGCCCTAAACCCAAAATGCGCCTTCAACGTTTGCTCCACTGAGCCCTCAATTTTGGTGCCATGTTTCTCCAAAAAAACCTGTGCCAACGATTGAGTGTTGCAGTTTGCTTTCATCCACACTTGCCGGTTAATCTTAAACCCTGCAGGGTCACGAAACACCACAACAGGATGCAGATGCCCCATAACAAGGGTTTTGCACTTTAAAAGTTCAGGTGAAGGCCACTTGTGCCCATGAAACACTCCCACGTCACCGATTACGGCGCCAGTTGCAGGTAGCATTTTGACGTTTTCAGGTAGTAGCGGTTCCAAGTTGGCGTCGTGGTTGCCTCGGACGATGGCGATGTCTTTTACCAGGTTGCCTATTTTGTTGAAGAAGTCTGGGATGTCATGCCATTCGCCAGGCTCGGTTTTCATAACGGTGTATTTTACGTCACCCAAAACGACAAGTCTGTCAGGGTTGTACTGGGTGATTAGGTTTGCGAGTTTGTCTAAAAGTTTTATGGTTTGGCTTGGTACATGGATGCCTTTTGCTTGAAGCTCATTTTCCCAACCAATGTGCGTGTCGGCGATAAGAAGAGTTTTGGTTTTTTCTGTTTTTATTAGTGCTGCAGGGTGTGGGAAAAGGAGTTTTAGCATTAGGGTTTGACCAATCCAAGAATCGTCTCGTGGATTTTGGTGTTGCCTGACGCTACAAACTTTAAGCTCTGCTTTGGGTCTAATGGTACGTTTACTGGCTGATTATCCATGCCGGTTACTAAGCCGCCTGCTTCCTTAATTATTAAAAACCCGGCTGCCACGTCGGTAGTACGCAGTTTTCCCCGTATGTCAACAAACGCGTCTGTTAACCCGTTAGCGACATAGCAGAGCTCCAGCGCGTTTGCGCCGTAATGCCTGATGTGTTTGGTTTGCTGGATAAGGTCGGTTAGTTTGGGGGCTACTTCGGCGACTTTGTAAGTGTTAAGGTCCATGCCGATTACTGCTTCATGAAGCGAGGTCACTTGTGAGGTGCTGATTTTTTCGCCGTCACGGTAAGCGCCCTTGCCTTCCTGCGCCATATACGTAATGTCATGGTAAAGGTCGGTGACTGAGGCTGCGAAAACTTCACTCATGACTGGTTTTTTTGAAACTGCAATTGACGACGCGTAGAAGGGTAAGCCTCTAAGGAAGTTTGTTGTGCCGTCGATTGGGTCAATTGTTATGTAACAATCTTGAGGTGAGTTGCCATATTTTTCAAAACCTGATTCTTCGCTGATAAGCGAGAAGGATACGCCGTTATTTTGCATGGTTTCAACGATGGCTTTTTCTGCTGCTAAATCGGCTGGTTTTTTTGCGTCTCCGCCTGCGCCTATGCCAAGGTCGGGTAAGGGTTCATGGATGGTTTTTAGGTGTGGTTTTATTGCTTTTTCAACGTTGTTTTTGCATTCATTTAAGATTTTAAACCAGTCTTGTTGAGTGCTCATCTTTGGTTCTTCCTGTTAAGAGTGTATTATGTTAAACTTGATAAAGGCTTTATCCTAAAAACAAAATTTGTACCTTACAGCAAAAGGTTAACCAACCTATTTGCCGTCTATTAGGATGCTAATAGTTATTCTATGCAAAAACCTATAGGGGGTAGACCATTTTAACGCTTTTTGCAGTGCAAAAATTATGTTATAAAAACCACTTTAACCCTTTGGTTTTATGGTCGCATATTATGGTTTCTTCAAGTATAGTTTTTAGAGGCTATAAAATATCGACTTGTTTTTTGTTAGCCAGAAGAATCATTATGCACCACAACATATTTATGCTCGTAAAAAAAGCTACTAAACCGCACCTTAAAATGTTAATTTAGGAGTAAAGCTAAAACCATGTCAGAAGCTAATGCAGTGTTGATCGGCAAAAAACCAATCATGAATTACGTCCTTGCTTGCATAACCTTCTTTCATGGTGGAGCTAAAGAAGTAAATATTAAAGCAAGAGGAAAAGCAATCAGCAGAGCCATCGATGTAGCTGAAGTTGTAAGACGCAAATTCCTTCCAGACGTAAAAGTTAAAGCAATTGCAATCGGAACTGATCAGGTTCAACCTCAAGATGAGGAAGCTCAACTCAGCAACGTAAGCACAATCGAAATTACTCTTCAACGCTGAAAGCATATGCCTCACGCTTAGGGCTCAAACAAAAGCTCCTATTACAATAAATGAAGGCGATTCAGACATGAAAACAGAACTTTGCAGCTTTTGCCTAAAAAGTGGCATGCTATGCCAGAAATGTTCAGCCAAAGTAAAGGCTGGAGAAATAACCGACCTAGACCTTAGAATCGCCAGACTCCTACTCAACATGGAAGATAAGTATCCTACGCTTCAAAACGTTTGCTTCTACAAAGCCGTTGACGTAGAAAAAACTTTAGCAATCCTTGTCGGACACGGCGATGTACCACGCTTACTAGGGTACGGCGGCAAAATCATCAAAGCACTCAGCGACGAAACAGGCAAAAACGTACGCATACTTGAATACGGCGTTGACGACCGCAAATTCCTCGAAGACCTCTTCATCCCATTCAGCATACTAACCATCAACACAATCTGGCTACCTGACGGAACAACCGAAACCCGCGTCATCCTAAAACGCAAACGTGGCCAACAATTACCCTTTGACCTTACAGCGCTTAAAGGAATCGCTCAAAGCGTAAGGAAAATGTCTATTCGCGTTGAATTTGCAGATTAACGGTTGAAGAGCCATGACTATGGACTTCATTGGAGACTGGACAAGAACACACAACATCAGTAAGGTTTCTCCAGACTTAGACACTAAAGAGGTTACCCTGTTTGGGTGGGTACAGGAAGTCCGCGACTTAGGCGGCATCCGTTTCATCATCATGCAAGACAGCACAGGCACCATCCAAATAACCATACCCAAAAAACGCGTAGCACCCGAAGTTCTGCAGAAATCTGACCTTCTACAGAAACGTTTCAGCGTAGCCGTCAAAGGTACAGTTAAAAAAACCAACATGACCACCCGCGGCATCGAAATCATCCCAACACAAATCAAACTTTTAAACACCGCAATCGAGCAGTTACCAATCGACATAACGGGCAAAACACCAGCAAACATTGAAGCACGCCTCGACGCAAGAGCCCTTGACTTAGCAATGGAAACAAGCCTTGCAGTCTTCAAAATCCAACACACAGCATTACAGGCTATCCGCAGCTTCCTTTTCGAGAAAGGCTATCTTGAAGTCCACACTCCAAGAATTATCGCCTCCGCAACTGAAGGCGGAGCAGAACTGTTTAGCGTAAAATATTTTGACCAAACCGCTTACCTTGCACAGAGTCCACAACTCTACAAGGAACAGTTAACCATGAGCATGGAAAAAGTCTTCGAAGTTGGTCCATTCTTCCGAGCTGAAGAATCCCACACAAGAAGGCACCTGAGCGAATTTACAAGCGTAGACATAGAGCAAGCTTTCGCTAATGCAGACGACGTAATGGCGCTTCTGGAGCAAGTAATCCATCATGTTTTTGTAACCGTTAAAGAGAAATGCGCTAACGAATCACACTTGCTTAAGTACAAGTTTGAAGTCCCAACGCTCCCATTCAAACGTTTAACCTACACTGAAGTGCTTGAAAACCTAAAAGAGCACGGAGTAGAAATTCCTTGGGGCGAAGACATCCCAACCGAAGCGTTCCGTGAACTGGGCAAACTTTACCCGTTCTTCTATTTTGTCACAGATTGGCCGTCTAAAGCCAAAACCTTCTACATTAAACCATGCAAAGACAAACCTGAAGTCTGCGAAGGTTTCGACTTAATGTGGCGTTACATTGAGTTGGTTTCTGGCGGAACAAGAATAGAGCATAAAGACCAGTTGATGGAGCGAATGCGGGAAAAGGGTTTAAACCCTGAATCATTCAAGTTTCATCTGCAAGCATTCGATTGGGGCATGCCTCCACATGCAGGTTGGGCTATTGGTCTTGAACGTTTGACAATGATTTTGTCGGGTAGAAAAAATATTCGTGAAACAGTCTTGTATCCGCGTGACCGAGTGAGACTAACACCTTAAATTTTTTAGTAATGTTTCTTTTTGGCTTAAGGATTTTTACTTTTTTATTTTGGAGTCAAGTTCATAAGCAAGCATTGCTACTATTGTAAAGGTTTAACTTAACAAAACATGATAAAGGTAAGACTTTGGAACCATTAACTAAACGTTCAATCCAACTCCTAAAAACACTATACGAGAAAGGCAGATCAACCAGCACCTACACACTCCGCGTTAAACAAGACGAACTATCAAACCAACTCGGCATAAGCCGCCAAGCCCTAAACGTTCACCTACGCAAACTAAAAACACGCGGCTTCATTAGAACCGGCAGAGGCTTCATCGACGTAACCGACAAAGGACTTGACGCACTCGGCGTATCCTCAACACCAGCTTTCATACTGCTAAAAATTTCTCCCATAAAACGCATCCACGTTTACGAGCAAATTCACCAGTTGGCAATTTCCAGAGCTTTCCGCATCGCAGGTGAAGTTGACGCTTTGATCATGGTTGAACGTGAAAACCTTGACGATGTACTCAAAAAACTCTATGCCATTGACGGTATTGAAGACACTCGTTCGTACGTGACGATTGAAGTTATCAAATAAACCTTCAAGATTAGACAAAAGGTATATTTGACAGTTAACCATCAAAGAAGTAGCCTAAAAGCAGAAGGATAACATCAACATGCCAATATTAGATCCAGTTAAGAAAACAATCGCTCAAAAGAAAAGGTTGTACATGAAAATCTGCCGCGACTGCGGTGCACGCAATGCAGAGACAGCGCTAAAATGCCGCAAATGCAAAGGCAAGAACCTGCGCTGGAAGAAACGCGAAATAGTAAAGTAATCTATTCTTTACTTTGTTTTATTGTATTTTACGTCCAAGAAATTTTCTTATTTCTTACTCTTCAAATTATCAAAAATTATGTATCTAAAATAGTAATGTCTAAAGCACTTTTGCCAGTGATTCCAGGTTAAAAACGGTGTTTGCACAACCATTCTTTATCAACGGAATAGCCTGCCCCGCAATATTGAGGTTACTTAACAGAGGCTGCAGCATCTTTAACTCTTCACCACACGCCACACCCACAACTCCCTCATATTTGGAGCTTTTTAGAATTTTGGGGATGCAGGAACCGCCAGCCAGAATATACACATCATAGCCTTTCTCTTTAGCCAACTTATCCGCTTGATTTACCATGCAGTCTTCTGAACAGTGAGCACAAACATACGATGGGATGTTTGAGTCGAAAAACGCTTTACATCGGTGATCCAAATATTTTCTAGAGCAATGCGGCAGTACGAGTGCTCTTTTGTTGCTTTCTAAAAATCTTTTTCGTTCAATCACGTTAATCGCTTGCATGTCAATTAAGTCATGAAGCAGAACCACAGCGTCGTTAATGTTTAAGCCCGTGGCTTCTTCAATTTTGAATTTTTTAATAATTTCTAAAGACGTGTTTAGGACGGCTGTATGCATGCCCTTTTGGTAACTAACCGTTGCAAGTTCGGTGAAGAAAAATCTTGGTACATTTGATAAATCAAACGTAAACTTATAGGGCATATGCTACATAAGGAAAAGCCACGCTTAAAAAAATACCTGTCAACGTTTGCGGTGGTAAACGCTAAAACGCCGAATCGGACCTGATTTTTTTGCTTAAACCTAAAACCTCTATTAAATCATGAATTTCTTCGCGTAATCTATTAATTTCTTCAAGCCCTATTGCTTTAACGCAGAATCTTTGTTTCTAACTCGACAAGTACATTTGAGCATTCAGTTTCAAGAAAATCCAAGTTATGCCGTAAAATAGTTAAGTTCTGATTAAGCTCCAACTGCACTTCATTGAGTTTATGCGTTAAGGGTGTCTCTAGGAGTTTGGGTTTTGTGTATGGTCTGTTGAGGTGGTTTCGTCTGGAATGAAGACTATGTTGCATGTGGGACACTGCCATGCTTTCGCTTCTACTTCCGTCTTTGCATCACCTTGTTTGGTTTGCAGAACTGTGACTGTTCTTGCCGTATTAGTTTGTTTTGCGCCGAAGTTAGAACAGTAAACTGACATTTAGCCCTCTCCCATTAATTATTCTAACTAATGCTCAGAATTGGAACAAGCATAAGCTTTAACTTTCACATCAAAAAACAAACAATCAAGCATCTAAAAGTTAAAACAAAAAAGAAAAAGCGTTTAGATGCTTATTTCAAACATTAACCGTTCCACAAGTTCCTTGTAACGATTCCTAATCGTTACCTCAGTAACCTGCGCAATCTCGGCAATTTCCCTCTGAGTTTTACGTTCGCCAGTCAAAACCGACGCAACATAACTTGCCGCCGCCGCAATACCGGTTGGTCCCCGTCCAGAAGTGAGTTTTAGGTCTTTTGCTGCTGAAAGGATTTTATGAGCGATTTCTTCAACTTTTCCCTGCATCGTCAGTTGGTTTGAGAATTTGGTGATGTATTGACTTGGTCGAAGTGGCGGTATAGAATAGTTGAGTTCTTTTATTAGAAAACGGTAGCTTCTTCCAACCTCTTTCTTGTTCACAGTTGAAGCCTGAGATATCTCGTCAAGAGTTCTTGGCAGCCCACATTGCCTGCATGCCAAATAAAGCGCCGCTGACGTTACACCCTGAATTGAGCGTCCACGAATTAAGCGTTCTTTGACTGCTTTACGGTAAATAACTGATGCTGTCTCCAAAATGTTTTTGGGGAGATTCAAGTTGTTGGATATTTTGGTTATTTCAGACAATGCAAAAGCTAAGTTGCGTTCAGTAGCATCTGAAACTCTGATGCGTCTTTGCCATTTTCGCAGTCGGTAAACTTGGGCTTTTTGGCCGGGAGAGAGGCTTTTGCCGTATATGTCTCGGTCATGCCAATCAATTGTGGTTGATAATCCTTTGTCATGTATGGTGTAGGTTAATGGTGCACCGACCCTGGTGCGTTTTGACCTTTGCTCGTCATCAAATGCTCTCCATTCTGGTCCTCTGTCTGCGATTTTTTGTTGAACAACGAAGCCACAGTCCATGCATACTTTTTCAGCGCATTCATAGTCGTGCATTATTCTTGTGCTGCCGCATTCGGGGCATGCTTGTACTTTGGTTGTTTCAGTTTTTGTTGCTGCTGGGTCAACTTCATGTAGTTTACTACTATCCTTAACTATCATTATCTTTTGCTCCGCGTTTTCGAGAGAAGCAAATATAATGGTTTATTCAGTAGTACAGCAGGATTCTTTACGTTTGGTTTAATTACAGCATACGGAGACGACACTGGACCTATAACATCAAAAACTTTGCCTACAACATTTAAGCCTTCGTCAACAACCTCAACGCCAATTTTTGGCGGACTTTCTGTTTTTATGATAAGGCTGCTTGATGGCGTAATACTTAATACTTTGCCCATTCTCTGCAAACCCGTTCCCCTCTCGAAAAACATCAAGGTCAACGTATGTGCGAATTTAAAGCTTTCGATTATGCACTTGTATAGGGCGAGATACAGGGAATTTTTGGCAGAAAGCTTCTTTAATGAGAAGTGTTGATATGACTCTGCCTTAAAAGGGTGAGGCCAAGAAAAATGACAAAACCTTTCTATGTAAAAATTGAAGTGCCAAAAGAAATTGTAGATGCAGCCTATGAAGCCCTATCGATCGCTTCAAAAAGTGGCAGTGTTAGAAAAGGAACTAACGAAGCTACAAAAGCTGTTGAACGATCAATAGCCAAACTTGTTGTAATAGCTGAAGATGTTGATCCTCCAGAAGTTATTGCACACTTACCATTGCTTTGTGACGAAAGGAAAATTCCTTACGTTTTTGTTCCGACAAAACTTGAGTTAGGAAAAGCAATCGGTATTGACGTTCCATGTGCGTCAGCATGTATCATTAAGGAAGGCGAAGCTTCAGGCTTAATTAAAGAAATCATTACACGGCTTGACCAGGTTAAACGAGGAACTCAGTAATGAGTACTAAAGAAGAACGCGCTGCAGCGCAGGATGAATTAATTCCCGCAGAAGTTATACAGGTCATCGGACGTACAGGCGTCACCGGTGAAATCACGCAGGTCAGAGTGCGCATCATGGAAGGCAAAGATAAAGGTAGAATCATTACACGCAACGTTAAAGGACCCGTAAGGGCACAAGATATCTTAATGCTCCGCGAAACAGAACGTGAAGCAAAGAAAATCACAAGATAAACCTAGGAGAATGATTAGTCATGCCAAAAGCAAGAAAATGTTCATTCTGCGGTAACGATTTCCCAGCGGGTACAGGCATGATGTACGTTAAAAATGACGGTACCATTTTATGGTTTGATTCAAGCAAATGCAAGAAAAGCAGCTTGAAGTTCGGCAGAGATGCCCGTAAACTGAAATGGACCGAATACTACGGTAAAGAAGAAAAGGGCAAAGCCTAAACCTTCACCGTGGTACGCCATCAAACCAACCCATTTCTATTTTTTAGTTTTTAGAGTATTTTTAGCGGTTTTGTATTGTTTTTTGTTTAGAAGTTGTTGCCGTAAATTCTCTTAGCACAACAACAACCAACGGTTTGTAGGGGCGTTTGTGTTTTGGGTTCTGCTGGTTCTGGGGGTTGTTGGCGGTGTGTGCAAGATGCCACAAGCAGAACAGATGGAATACTGAAAACTTTTGGAGCAACACGTTTTTTGGCTGGTTTCTGTGTTGCCTGCTGGTTGTGGTTGCTGCTGCCACAAGCTTCTAGGTGACATTGACGTGAAGGTGCAAAACTGGTCAATATTGATTGTTAATTATTGTGAGAAAAGAGAACACTACGGATTGTATCTTAACTCGTCTAGAGTTTGGTTACCTATCTTGACAGTTGCAACAGCGGTTAATGGTTTTGAAGAGTCATTCACCGTGCCCCAATCAGAAATAATTCCGCCCCTTATCGTTCGAACTTCTTTAGCGTGAAGTATACCGTCAAATGGTGTTCCAAACAGAGCGCCATGTCCAATAATTTCCGGACCATAAAAAAGAGCTTCAGGTTTTATTTTGCTGCCATTAGCATCTAGCATTTTAACATCCAACGATAAACTATCCAAGTCCTCTTGTTCCAAGTTCTCAAGCGTAATGTTAAATGAAATTGCCGCCATCACTCCGCCGGGGGTTCCCCAAGTGCTTGTAAACTTGAACTCAGCTACCTTCACATTATAAGCTTGACCTGTGTCCTCAGAAGGGTAGCTATTAACAGGGTAATTTTGATTGTCATTTGTTAAGGCTCCAATTTGGTTCAGAATCAGAAAACCGCTACAAATGGCAGAGAAAAAGATGAAAAAAATTAAGTAGCTTTTTTCATTTTCTTTTCTCCGTAATAAATTAGTTTCGATTGATTTTATTAAAAAGATTTCCTGTAGAGATTTCATGACTAACCTTAGTTCAAGGTTCCCTGACCAAAAAGCTCTTTATTAAAAAAATGCTCGCTTTTTTTGAGGTGGACGGGTTGAAAAAAGGTGCTGTCAAAATATGTCTTCTTTGTTTTTTAATTGTGCTAATGGCAACTGAAATCCATCATGTCAACGAAGTAAAGGCAAACTTTTTGGTGTCTTTGCCAGCGATAACAATCAACGAGGACGGACGTATTTATCCACAGACAGACTTGATTGCAAAAACCAGTCAAAATATGTATACCCTAACAGGTGACATTTCCCAATACGTTCTGGTAGTCATGTGCAGTAATATTGTCTTAGATGGGGCTGGATACTGTATTAACGGTACAGCTATGCAGGGTGTAGGTTACAATAATGTCGGCTTAACGTTGGAAGGCGTGTCTAATGTTACTGTTAAGAATCTTGAGGTATGCAATTTTGGCGATTACTGCATTAAACTTGAGAATTGCTCGGAATGTCTCATCTATAACGTTACTGCAGATGACTTGTCATTAGGGAACAGTATACTCATCAAAGTCATTGAAAACCGTATCAGCGATGCCCTTAGTTTAGGTCAAAAAAACCAAGTCAACAGAAGCAATATTGGCACATTACTTTTAGTTCAACATAATTTGGTCACAGAAAACAACATCTCTTCCATAACCATAGCATCAAACACAGCTAATAATACAGTTTTTAAAAATAACTTTTTCTGTCTGATGAATTCCTTTAAAGAAAGCGGAACGAACTTTTGGAATAATGGAACGGTTGGCAACTATTGGAAGGATTATAATGGAACAGATGAGGACAAAAATGGCATTGGTGATGCAGCTTATTGTGTATACGTCATTGCTCTAGGTTAATCAGTCTCTAACATGAAAATAGTAGATACTTTTCCTCTTATGACACCTTATACAGCGCCATCTTTACCGTCGCCATTGCAAACATTACAACCCCAATCAAAACCCTTTCCTACAGCGATAGTCATAGGGGCTGCTGGAGCTCTAGCGGCAATTGGTGTAACCATTGGGTTCTTTTATCATAAAGACATTCACTCTAAATCCATTAAGGTAGAGCTATTATTGCCTTTAAGTTCACAGCCTGCTCACGACCTAAGCATGACACTTTAGGTTAGCCTTTTTTTAACTGAAGACTTATCAACAAAAGATTCATTTGGCTTTACTGGAAAAAAGGTGCGAGTTTGCCGCTTTTGTATGCAAGAAAAGAAGTCTTCCAATGGCTAATGCAGGGCATAAAAACTATTGATATCCGCAAAGGTAAGCCGTTGAATGGTGAGTTTGCGGTTTTTCAGTGTGGTCCGCAGGTTTTGAGGCTTCGGATTGTTGGTGTTGAGTCGGGACTTCTTGTTGACTTGGTTAGGGTTGATAATTTTTTGCGTGTTATTCCGACTGCTGGCGGTTTGGAGGCGGCTTTGGCGTATGTGCAGGGTTTGTATCCTGGGTATGGTGGGGTTTTTACTGCTTATTTTCTTGAGGGTTGTGGTCGGTGAGGTTGTTTTTGTTTATGCGGTTTTTCTTGTTTTCGTTTAATATTTACGTTTTGCGTAAAAAAATTATGTAATTCGTAAAATTTATATATTAACGTATGTTACTATAACCTCCTTAATGAGGAATACCGTATGTTCACATTCAGTGGCTGCACAACAGCATTAATCACGCCAATGAAAGCAAACCAGCAAGTAGACTACGAAGGCTTAAGCCGCCTAATAGACTTCCAAATACAAGAAGGCGCAAAAGGCATACTCGCAGTAGGAACAACAGGCGAATCACCAACCCTAAACTGGGAAGAACACTCAAAAGTAATCGAAAAAACCCGTGAATACGCTGGCAAACGTTGCATAACCATTGCTGGCACAGGCAGCAACTCCACCCAAGAAGCCATCGAAGGAACCCAACATGCCCAAGACTCAGGCGTAAACGCAGTCCTGCTTGTAGACCCATACTATAACGGGCCAAGCTCAATGGAAATCCGCCGAGAATACATTGAACCCATCGCACGCCAGTTTCCCGAAGTTCAGATTATTCCTTACATTATACCGGGAAGAACAGGCTGCCAACTATTACCGCAAGACCTTGCTTTGCTGCATCAACAGTACCCGAACGTG
This sequence comes from Bathyarchaeia archaeon, assembly GCA_042296865.1. GTDB lineage: Archaea > Thermoproteota > Bathyarchaeia > Bathyarchaeales > Bathycorpusculaceae > Bathycorpusculum. The sequence continues at coordinate 2,483,775 of CP170178.1, forward strand.
AGTTGCGTAAAAGAAGCAACAGGTGACCTAAAGAATATGGAGTTAACGCGGCAGTTATGCGGAGAAAACTTTGAAATCCTCAGCGGTGACGATGACAAAACCTACACTATGATGGTGAGTCCTGACATTGGGGCAACTGGAGTTATCTCTGTAGTGTCCAACGTTGCACCTAGGGCAGTAGCTGACATGGTTCATTACATACTTGACGGAAACGAGGAAGCCGCAGCCGTAATCCAGCAGGCACTTCAACCATTATTCAGCATTGTCACCGTGAAGACTATGGAGCAAACACCCTACGGTCCAGTAGCATGCAAAGCACGAAACCCTCTTGCATTTAAGACGTTAATGAACATCTTGGGAATGCCTTCGGGACCATGCAGGCGACCATTAGGTAAAATGACCCGCGCTGGAATAGAAGTTGTTCTGGCAAACGTCCGCAAAGTCTACCAGGCAAACCCGCAGGTGCTACAGCCAATCGCAGATTACTTCAGCGTAGACCTAAATGACCGCCTTTACAATGAAAGGTATCTTGAGGGTTTAACGTATGCTTAAGCTCTGTGTTGCAGGCGCAGCAGGTAGAATGGGCCAAGCAATCATTAGGGAAGCCAACGCTAAAGGCATCCAGACCGTGGGCGCCATAGAATCACCAAGCTGCCCCGCCTTAGGAAAAAGCCTTCGCTGTTTAGGCATTTCAGAGCAAGACACCACAATCCTAAGCTGCGACCAAATAGCCAGTGCACTTTCGGAAGCTGACGTTTTCATAAGCTTCACCGCCCCAGCAGCCGACCTAATCAACATTCCAATAGTTGCAGCCCAAGGAAAACGCATAATTCTTGGCACCACAGGCTTCACGCCAGAACAAAAAAACACAATAATTGAGGCAATGAACGGGAAAGTTCCTGCAGTGTTTTCGCCCAACTACAGTTTAGGCGTGAACGTGTTCTTTAAGCTTGCAGAAGCGCTCAAAGCGTTCCCCGCAGAGTACGATTTCAGCATAAACGAAATTCACCACACTGGCAAGAAGGATGCGCCAAGTGGGACCGCCCTGAAACTTGGAGAAATCGTCTCTAACATGCGTGGTTACAATAAAACAGTAACTGGACGAGAAGGCAACAGTCCAAGGCAACCCGGTGAATTGGAAATCACTTCGCTGCGTGCTGGAGGTGTGCCTGGAGTTCACGATTTAATCGTTGCTGGACCTCACGAGATGCTGCGCATTGAACATACCGCGTTTTCCCGTGATGCACTTGCTCAAGGCGCCGTTTATGCGGCAAAGTGGGTAAGCAAACAGACTACGCCTAAAGTTTACAGTATGGCTGACGTTTTAGGTTTAACTTAACCAGCTTTTTTCACCCGTTAACTTTTTTATCAAGAAAAAATATACACAAACAACACAAAGAGGAAGAAATAAGTCATGTCGAATAAGCGTAAAGTCGCCATTTTAGGCGCAACAGGAGCCGTTGGACAACGGTACATACAGCTCTTGCAGGGTCACCCCTGGTTTGAAATTTCAGTGCTCGCCGCTTCAGAGCGGAGTGCAGGCAAAAAATACAAAGACGCATGCACCTGGCTAATGGAAACTGAGATGCCAAAAGAAATCGCAGAAATGCCAGTAGCCAACATAGACGTTAAGTCAGCAGAGCAAACAGGCGACTTCGACTTAGTCTTCACTTCCTTGCCTGGTGACTTGGCGGGTCCAGTGGAAAACGAGTTTGGCGCACTTTACCCAGTGTTTAGCAAAGCCAGCGCTCACCGCATGGACAAAGACGTGCCGCTTATTGTTCCAGAAATTAACCCTGACCATACAGCTTTAGTTAAGGTTCAACAGAAAAAACGTGGCTGGAAAGGTTTCATCACAACTGACCCTAACTGCAGCACCATCGGTTTAGTCATCACTTTGGCGCCTTTGTCACAGTTTGGTATACAGCAGGTTATGGTTACCACGATGCAGGCGCTCAGCGGAGCAGGATACCCAGGCGTGCCCTCACTGGACATCATCGACAACGTTGTACCTTTCATTTCAGGCGAGGAAGACAAAATGGAAACTGAAGCCCTCAAAATCTTAGGCTCATTCGACGGTGAAAGCATAAAGTTTGCTAATTTCAAGATGAGTGCAAGCTGCAACCGCGTCAACGTTAAAGATGGTCACCTTGAATCCGTCTTCATCAAATTGGCAGATGAACCCTCACTTGAAGAAGTCGAGAAGGCGTTTACCAGTTTCCAAGGTGAACCTCAACGTCTCAAGCTGCCCTCTGCTCCAGAGCAGCCTATTATTGTGCGTCATGAAAAGAATCGTCCTCAACCTCGTTTCGACCGAGACGCAGGAAACGGTCAAAGCGTAGTAGTAGGAAGGTTACGAAAAGACCCAATAATGTCTGTTAAGTACATGTGCTTAAGCCATAATACTGTTCGGGGTGCTGCGGGCGGCGGCATTTTAAGTGCTGAACTGTATGTTTCTAAAGGCTTAGCTTAAATCTTCCTTTCTTTACTAACTTTGAAATCTGGTGTGAAATTGATGGTTAAACGTAAACTTCGTGAACCCTTAGAAGACCGCAAAGGCAACTTGTATTTTGACGGTTTCTCCGTTAAGGAATTAGCGCAAAAGTATGATACTCCACTTTACGTGATAAGCGAGAAGCGAATCCGCGAAAACTACAACCGACTACATGACGCCCTAGCAGCCAAATACAAGGATCTACGCATCTATTACGCTTGCAAGGCAAACACTAACCTTACCGTGCTAAAGATTTTGCAGTCCGAAGGCGCATATCTTGACACAGTCAGCCCCGGCGAGGTTTTCATGGGTTTAAGCAGCGGCTACACACCAGACCGCATACTCTTCACTGGAACAAGCGTCCGCGATGACGAACTAAAATTCCTTGCCGGCACAGGCATCACTGTAAACATTGACAGCCAAAGCGAACTTGACCGCTTACTCAAAATCGCTGTTCCCCCAATCATTTCCGTCCGAGTTAACCCAGAAGTCGGCGCTGGACACCATGACCACTGCATCACTGCTGGTCCACAAACAAAGTTTGGACTCTGGGAAGAAGAAGCCCTAAAAGCGTACGCTACTGCAAAGAAGGCGCGAGTTGAACGCTTCGGTATCCACATGCACATTGGCTCGGGCATCTTAAAGATTGACCCTTACGTTCAAGCTGTAGAAAAGTTTTTGAGCATCGCTAAGCGGGTTCACGACGAGTTGGGCGTAGACTTTGAATTTATTGATTTAGGCGGCGGTTTGGGGGTTCCTTATCAGCCAAAGGATAAGGATCTGGACTTGTCAGAGTTTGCTATCAAAGTGGTTTCAATGTTCAAGACTAAGGTGAAAGAGTACAATTTAGGCAAACCGTTCCTGTGCATTGAACCTGGCAGGTACCTGGTTTGTGACGCAAGCATCCTGCTAACCATAGTTAACACGGTAAAGGTTACGCCTCACCGCAAATTCCTCGGCGTAGACGCAGGCTTCAACACGCTTGTGCGCCCAGCAATGTACGGTTCATACCATCCAATACTGGTAGCTGACAAGCTTGACTCAAAGGAAACAGACACTTTTGATGTTGCTGGCCCCATCTGCGAGTCAGGCGACCTTTTAGCTAAGGACCGCGAATTGCCGCTTGTGAATGAAGGCGACGTTTTAGCGGTTCTTAACGCTGGCGCTTACGGTTACAGCATGAGTTCTCAATACAATTCTCGTCCAAGAGCGGCTGAGGTAATGGTTCGTCAGGGAAAAACTGTATTAGTCAGGGAGCGAGAGCAACTTCAAGACTTGCTGACAAGTCAACGGATGGCACAAAGTGAGTAATATGCAGTTTTGGAAAATGCACGGGTTAGGAAACGACTACATAGTAATCGATAACCGAGACGACAAGATAGGTGACCAAAAAGCCGCAGAGTTAGCTAAGAAGCTTTGCACTCGCAGGTTTTCTGTGGGCGCTGACGGGCTCTTGCTTGTTTGCACCTCGAAGGTTGCTGACGTGAAAATGCGGATTTTCAACGTTGACGGTAGCGAAGCGGAAATGTGCGGTAACGGCATCCGCTGCTTTAGCAAGTACTGTTACGAAAACGGGGTTGTGAAGAAGTCTGAGTTTAAGGTTGAAACCCTCGGCGGCGTCAAGAACATTTGGCTGAACCTTCAAGGTGACGAAGTTGCATCGGTTAAAGTGGATATGGGTGCGCCAAACTGGGAACGCAAATCTTTGCCGATGGCTGGCGAAGGCACCTGCATCAACTGCAGTTTAATGGTTGACGAAGAATCCTACAACATAACAGCATTGTCAATGGGTAACCCGCACTGCGTAATCTTTGTTGAAACCGTTGATGAAACACCCGTCGAATATGTTGGTCCAATGGTGGAAAACCATGAAGCTTTCCCCAACCGAACCAACGTGGGCTTTGTCCAAGTTATAAGCAAGAATGAACTGAAAGTGCGTGTTTGGGAACGTGGCTGCGGTGAAACGCTTGCGTGTGGCACTGGAACCTGCGCTGCCGTGGCTGCCGCAAACAGGCTGGGCAAGGTGGGCAACAAAGTTACTGTTCACGTGCTCGGCGGCGACTTGCATGTTGAAGTTGGCAAAAGCCTGTTTCTGATTGGTCCTGCCGAGAAGGTTTACCAAGGCACACTATTTGGAGAAAACTAAATTGAACTTTGAATACGCTCAAAGAATCAAACGTTTACCACCCTACCTGTTTGCTGAAATAGAGAAAATGCAGAATGAAAAGAAAGCTCAAGGCGTCGATTTAATTTCGCTGAGCATTGGTGACCCTGACTTGCCACCGCCGGATTTTGTGGTGGATGCGCTTGCTAAAGAAGCTTCAAACCAGAAAAATCATAATTACTCGTTTAGTCAAGGTGAACCTGACTTCCGCGAAGCAGTTTCCCGTTGGTACAAGAACCGGTTCGGTGCGGATGTTGCACATGATCAAGTGGTGGCTTTGTTGGGTTCTAAGGAGGGTCTTGCAAACATTGCCCGCGCCTTCATCAATCCTGGTGACAAGGTGCTTGTTCCTGACCCAGCTTACCCAGTGTACGCTAACGGCAGCACGATTCTATGTGACGGAGATGCTGTGCCGATGCCTATGCTTGAAGACAACAATTTCCAGCCCGACTTAAACGCCATTGACCCACAAAACGCCAAAATGATGTTCTTAAACTACCCAAATAATCCCACCGCCGCAACCGTTGACAAAGCTTTCCTTAAAGAAGCTGTGGACTTTGCCAAAGACAACAATATCATCTTATGTTATGACAATGCTTACTCGGAAATTACCTACGACGGTTACCGCGCCCCAAGCATCCTTGAGATTCCAGGCGCCGAAGAAGTCGCAATTGAATTTCACTCGCTTAGCAAAACGTTTAACATGACAGGTGACCGCATCGCGTTTGCCGTCGGCAATAAGCAGCTTGTGGCTGGCTTAACAAAAATCAAGTCCCAAATCGATTCTGGACCACCCGTTTACACCCAAAAAGTTGCCGTAGCAGCGCTTGGTGTTTACAAGAGCAGTGACCAACCAGAATTCCTGCGCAAAAACAATCAAATAATGCAAGAACGCCGTGACCTGCTTGTTGACACGTTGGCAAAAATTGGTTACCCCTGCAAGGCGCCTAAAGCAACCTTTTACGTGTGGGTAAACTGCAAGGGCGACTCAATGAAGTTTACGGCTAAACTGCTTGACGTCGGCGTGGCTGTAACGCCCGGCGTTGGGTTTGGCAAGTATGGTGAAGGCTACATACGCATGACGTTTACGCAGCCAAAAGAACGCATAAAAGAAGCCTGCAGCCGCATCGCAAGCGCCTTCTAACCCTCTTTTTTACTGTTTTTTAACATATTAATGGCGCTTTTTTCAGCCAATACTGACCTACCCCCCTTAGGTTTTTACATAGAACCTCTAATAGGTGCCTTAGAACCAAATTTTTTGGCTATTTTACGCCTTCAAACTTTTCTTTTTTTATGTTTCAAAAATGCGGTTAAAAGAACTGTGAACAGTATCAATGGAAACACAGACCAGCTGGGTATTTCTGGGATTGGGTTTGCTTCAATTATGTGCACAAGTGGTTGCGTATCAACAGCCCACCCTGTTTCGTATGGTGTATCCCAAATTCCGGTTGCGTTGATTTCTTTAGCTTCTGGGTACTTGGCGGTGTAATTGCTGTAATAGTTGCGTTCTATAACTGGTGCTGTTGAAAGCCAAACTATAATATCGTTATTTATCAAGTTATTTTTTGTTATAACGCTGGCAGTGCCTTTGCAGTAATCAATGGAGATGGCGTTTGCGTTGTTTTCAAAAGTGTTTGAAGTGATAAGGTTGTTTTCAGAGCCAATCACAAAAATGCCCGAGTCACAACCTGTGATGTAATTATTGTCGAAAACATTATTCTTAGAATTGGTACAGGATATGCCTGCTGCAAAGTTTGTTATGCAAAAATTTGTTATAGTTACGTTGTTTATTCTTGCGCGTGATGGGTCTGCGCCGGAACCGTTCGATAAATCAAACGCTGAACCTGAACCATTTCCCTCAATAGTGTAGCCTCCTCCGTCAAGTATAATGTTGCTTCTTTGGATCTGAATGCTTCCTGAAAGGTTACCTGTCAAAGTGTACGTGTCTGCTTGTTTTAGGATTTGGTTTGTTCCTTTAACGCTTCCGTCAGGTTTGATAAAAACTGTTGAATCATTCTGTGCTGAAACAGTTTGAACGTTAATGAATACCGCTAATGCAAGTACAAGAATGGATGCAGTTGCTAATGCGTTTTTCATGAATAACTGGTAAAAAACTTTCACATAAAAGAATATTCGTCAAATTTTCTTGACTAACCAGTTACTGGTGTAAGAGAGGTTACTCTTGGGGTTCTTGTTTGTTTTGGTTTTTTGTTTTCCAGTCTTCCCGCAATTTTTTTGCCATGTTGCCGTCTTCAAGTATGACTGGTCCTCGGTAGCCGCAGTTGTGGCAGTCCCAAATTGACCAGAACTGGGGCATGCCTTGTGCCCAGTAAACGTCGTCTGAGCCGCATTTTGGGCAGTACTTGATTGAGAAAAGTTTTGATTTTTTACTTGTTGTTTCTGGCAAACTGGTTTCCCTGCTTACTATGTTTTGGTTGTTTATTGAATTAAAACATTTTTCCAAATCTCGTCAAGGGATTGACTTTTTTGAAATGAATTGTGAATGGGCTCGTCTGTAAACCCTGCTACACGCTTACTTACAATATCAAAGGCTACCACAAGATTACATAAGGCGTTAAGAAATGGAAAAACCTCCCTACGCTGGCAAGGTAGTTAAAACACTTGCACTCATTGCTCTTATTACAGTAACAAGCATTTCGCTTGCTTGTGCAATAGACAAACAAAATTACTCTATGAGACCAGTTCCGGAAAGCCTTGTTATACGTAACCAAGGCGTGACTGTAAGCAACGGACAATACAACATTTCCTATTCAATAAATGCGCAGGAATCTTCGACAATTGAAAAAATTCTCATAAAACAAGCCAACATTACCGACCCAACCACAAATGTTGCAGTCAATAAAGTAACCATTTACATTAACGGCACCACCATGAAGACAACAAGCCAACTGAATTACCAGCTAAACAGCGGTAGCAGCCTTCAACTAAACATCATTATCCCCTGCACAGCAACCAGCTCAAACCAAACGTCCCTAACAATCTATGCATCTAAAGCAATGTATTACATAGATACGGTGCTTCCATAATCAATTCTTCGTATGCTTTTGATTGAAAAAGCGTCATTAGAACCTACCCCCCTATAGGTTTTCTGCATAGATTAAATATTAGGCCCCAAATAGGCTGCTAATAGACTGTTTTATATATGGTGCATTGAACTGCATTGTTATGTCTGATTTAGCTCCGAATTGTCCTTGCCCAAAACGAAGCTGCCAACTCCACGGCAACTGCACCGAATGCGTAAGGTATCATAAAGAAAGAAACGAGATGCCCTACTGTTCAAGATAACCTTAAAAAGAATGAAGTCCAAAGGTGACAAACGAAACCAGAATTGTTGCCGCCACCAAAACGCATGCGGCAAGAGCAAACCATTTAGCGACTCCACGTTTACCCTCAAAAAACATTATTGTTGATGCTGAAACCGACAGGAAGAGCAGCAGGGTTGAGGTTTCTTTTGGATCCCATGACCAGTAGCTGCCCCATGCTGTTTGAGCCCAAAGCATGCCTGAAGCCAACCCCAGAAAAGTAAAAAGCCAAGCTGCCAAACCAAAAACGCCCGTTAACTTCTTCTTTTTAAACCCCTTAATCAGTATGGCAGCTGCAAAAAGGAAAACAAAAACGTAACCAACAATAGCTAACGTGGGATGAATGTAAAGCATTACTGAATCTAGTTCGTGGCTGCTCATGCTGGTTTCTTTGCCCTCATTTTAATAACAACAAAAACCGCTATGCCTAAAACCGCAAAAGCCACCACTGCCAAGATTGCTATGATTGTCCAGTCAAAAGCTTCTGGTTCCTCCACGTCGGGCGTTGTTGTTTGGGTTGGCAAGGTTGTCTGGGTTGATGGTGCTGTTTGGGTTGTGGATGGTGAAGGAGTTTGTTGGTTTGTGGTTGAGGGGGTGTTTGTTGGGTTTACTGTTGAGGTGGGGGCTGGTGTTGATGAAGGTTGTGAGGGAGTAGGTGTGTATGTTGGCGGTGTAGGTGTGGGGAAGGGCGGAGGCGTTCCTGTGGGTGAACCAACTGTGAGTAACTGTGCAGGAGAGTAGGCGTCGGAGAAGGCGCTATAGTGAGAGTTGTAACCTGAGGCTTGAATATCCAAGTAGTCGTAACCTTCTGAAGTTGCTGTTATTTGCCATGTTGCAGTAGCGGTTCCCGGTTTTAGGGTACCGACACTGTAAGTGGGATTGCTTACTTGGAAGTGGCCAAAGGTTGAACGAAGCGTTAAAGAAACACTGCCTATATCGGTATAAATTGGCGAATTAACCTCGTTTTGAATAACCACTTTTACGGTAACAGTTTGGTTAACGTTTAACGTTGAAGGCAGTTGGTTGCCTCTGTCACCTTCCAGAATGTCAAGGTACTGGTGATACCCCTTTGAACTGTGGCAGCTTGTGCAGGGTTCATTTGAACGGCTAAAGGTTAACGGAGAAAAAACTAAAGCTAAAACAGTCAACGTTAAGATTAGCACTATTACTGTTAACTTTTTCAAATGGACTCTTCCAGTTACTCTAATGGCATGAGCTTTTCTTTATCAAACAAAAGCAAATACTTAATCCTTTTCAAAAAACATAAAAAAGAAAAAAAACAATGCAAGCACCAATAACGTGACATCAATGCCCAAACATGCACACATTGAAGCGCAAAAAAGACTAAAAATTCAACGGCACTTCTGGAACATCGTCGGTTCAGCAGAGCACATAAACATTCCTAAACTGCAAGACGCCATACGCAAAGAATTTCGCACCTTAGACAACCGCCTGATTGATGCTCAGATTAGGCTTATGCAGTCAGAATGCAAAATCAGGGTTGAAGAAAAGGTTAAGGTGTGGATAAAGCAGCCTGTTTCTTTAGATGATTAAGTGCAGGTTTAGTGGGGGATTTTTTTGGTTATGTGCAGGTCGATGGCTGCCATAAAAATGAAGGGTAAGGCTAAATAGAATATGGCAAAGGCTGTGTTGCTAACTGCTTGTGTGCAGATGCTTGGGATTATCTGGTTTGGGTTTGTAAGGTCTAATCCGTTACTGTTTAACTGGTTGATTATGGCTGTGCTTGCTATTGTTAAGCCTAAACTGATTAGGAATTGGATAGAAACGCGTTTTTCTTTTCCAAATATTAACCTTGAAATGATTGTGGACAAAACAAATGTCCATGCAAAAGAGAAGATGAAAACTGCTAGACCCATGCTGCTGCTTAGCGTTGTCGCAAGTAAAGGGTTGGTTGTGCCCAGTGCGGTTATGATTGTGGATAGGGCTGTTTGGGTGAAGATTTGGTAGCTGAGCATCAGAAAGTATGCTAAAGCCAGGTAAGCTATGGTTCTTGTTAGTTTTCTGGCCAAACTGCTTCACTGCACAAGGGTTGGCTTCATGTTTTATAATTGTTGCTCACTGATTGTTACCTTTTTTGTGACAACCGTTGGGTAGCAAGCGCGCCTAAACATTTCCCCCAACAAATTGAACAAACTATTTTTTGCTTTTGCCCCTGAAATCTTCAGGGTTAACCTGAACTCTTTTCCCATCCTTAATCACATAAAACTGAAAATCATACTCGTCACAGTACTTCTTTATGTCCCAATACTCTTTTTCGTTAACCCTAAACAAGTCTTCAGTTGCAACCTGGCAAATGCGCGTTAAACATCCAGATTTTTTCGCAACAACATCAGGCGTGTATGGACCAACTTTGTCGGGTTTCTTCCAACCTTCAAGGTTCGCGTTGACTTCCCACTTTTCTTTCTTGAGGCTTTCTGCAATTTCTAAAACGCAAGCGTCACGGGATTGTTCATCTTTTTTCTTGCTCAACAAAAACACCACTCAACTATAGAAGTAAAAAGAAAATATAAATAAAAACAAAAACCTGTTAAGCAAACAGTTTTCTTGATTTCATAATCAGCAGGACACCGATTAACAGCAACACTACGCCCACTGGAAGCAGAATGTACGGTAAAGTTCCGTAAAGAGGTATTCTGGAACCCAACTGGATATCTGCATCTATACCGTTTGAAGCGTCAGCGTTCATTATTACAAGCATGCCTGTTCTGCCTAGACTGCTTGGACTGCAATAAAGCGTTGCCGCACTGGATGTTATAACGGTGTCAAGAAATATTTCTGTTGACATCGGCATAACTGGGTATTGCGCGTTTACGATTTGGACGTTTGTAATGTTCAATGAAGCCGTAAATGCTTGTGCACGATAATTCCATCCGTAAGCAGGCGCCGCATACCTGTAATTGCCTGTGTAAGCGTTGACTGTTTCCATTGCGCCCCAACCAGCGAAGACTTCTTTATCTGAATCGGTGGAAATGACCCATTTTAGACGTGCTTCAGATACGGGTGCGCCAACCCAGATCGCAAAAGCGTTTGAATCCGTCTCGATGTGGTACGTGTTGCTTAAAGCGTAGCCTTCAAAATCGTTGCCCGTGTTTAGGTACATTATGACTCCGCCTGCGATTAGGGCAACTCCGCCGAGAAGCAGCATTAAAACGCTGACTATTATCAGCAAGATTCTCTTTTTTGAAGCATTCAAATCAGCCATTCCCCATTAACCAAGCATACAAATATTCTGGATAAAAACTTTATCTAAACACAAAAAATTTCAGTCAAAAAACCTGTTAATATGCGTAAAACATATTTTATAGCTTTTCAAATTAAGGTAGTAATGCTCAAAAACAGCAAAATATTGTTTCTTACACTGATTCTGTCTCTGATAGCCGGTAGCTTAACCACCCTTTTGGTTACGCCAGCAGAAGCAGAAAACACCAAAACCATAACTGTACCTACAGATTTTTTCAGCATAAAAGCAGCCGTTGGCAACGCTTCCCAAGGCGACATTATCATTGTTAAAGGCGGAGTTTACTATGAAAACTTGGTAATCGACAAGGCGCTGACGCTGGAAGGTCAGGGAGCGGTGGTTGATGGGGGCGGAGTTGGCACGGTTGTTTTTGTAAACGCAGACAACGTTACTTTCAGCGGGTTCACCGTCCAAAACAGCGGCGGCAATTTGACTGACAGCGGCATCTATGTCAACAGTTCTGAAAGCACCATGCTTTCTGGCAACGTGGTTACAGACAATAACATTGGGGTTTACCTTGCTGATTCCCCAAGAAGCCTGCTTAGAGATAACGCTTTAACAGGTAACAAGTTCAATTTTGGAGTTTACAGCAGCAACTTTGATGGTTACATCCAAGAAATTGACCAGTCAAACACGGTGGATGGTAAACCCATAGTTTACTGGGTAAACACTGAAGGTAAACAAGCCCCACCCAATGCGGGATATGTTGCCGCCGTAAATTGCACTGACATAACCGTTTCAGACGTGCTACTGGAGAAGAACTGGCAGAACCTATTGTTTGCTTACGTTACCAACTCCAAAATCACTGGCGTAACAGGTACACTGGGCATGGATGGCATCTGGCTAATAGAAACCAGCAACTGCAACCTCCAAAACAACAACATCTCTGGCAACGTTTGGGGCGGTGTGGCATTAGTTAACACTAAAGACTCTACCATTCAAGAAAACTCTTTCAAGAATAACGGTGGTTACGGCTTGTTTTTGTCAGACTCCTCAAGCAACCAGTTCTTCCACAATAACTTCATAGATAACCCACATCAAGCTTGGCTTTACGGAGAGAACAGCAACAGTTGGGATAACGGGTACCCAAGTGGCGGCAATTACTGGAGCAACTACACGGGTGTTGACCAGTATTCAGGACGGTACCAGAATGCTACAGGAAGTGACGGTTTAGGCGACACCCCAGTTGATTTAGCAAAGGACAATGTGGATAATTACCCGTTAACCAAGCCATGGACGATGCAGCCAAACGAGCCCAACTTGATTCCCATTGAGTTCTCAGTAACTGCAATAATCGCGGTAACCACCATACTGGTCATTTTCATAGTTTACTATGTCAAAAAATGGGTAACAAAAAAACAAGTAACTAAAATGGAGACATGAAAGTGGTTTTAGATAAACTCAAAAAATATTCTAACGTGATATGGTTCATTCTTGTTACAGTGGTTTTTGCACTTTTCCTTTACTGGATTACTGTTGCGGTTTACGGGTTTGGCGATTGGCTGTTCCTTGCTATCAACATTGTTTTTTTCGCAGTGTTTTTAGCGTTTATTCAGTTCCGCCGAAGAATCGCTCGGTTGCCCGCAAGCGCCACTTTAGCCTTCATAGTGGCATTGTACTTGGAAATGTACGGTTTCCCCTTAACTATGTACGTGTTCAGTTGGACGTTTGGCTATCAGAAAGTGTACATGCTTGAGTTTTTGCTGGCTGGCGTAATCGGCGCAGACGCGTTTATGGTGTTTTTCCACTGGTTTATTCTGCCCGTTTCAAACATTCTGATGCTTTCGGGGCTGCTGTTGATTGTGTTTGGCTGGAGAAAAATTCATCAAGCCAAAGGCCAACACTTAGTAAAAGACGGCATTTATCATTACATCCGCCACCCACAATACCTTGGTTTCCTAATGTTAACTTTAGGCATGAACATTCAGTACACGACTATTCCAACGTTGTTGATGTGGCCGCTTCTTATTATTTTGTATTATCGTTTGGCAAGGCAAGAAGAGCAGGAGGTAGCGGAAAAGTTTGGGCAAGAATATGGCCGATATAAAGAAGAAACGCCCATGTTTTTCCCCCGTTTCTTTAACTCAAAAAAGGTTGCGGTAAAAAAATAGATAATACTTCTATATCTCTGAATCAGACATGTTTAAATCTTTAAAGCAACTAGAACACCGCTTGAAAGGAAAGGAGATAAATGAAAAAATTAACGGTAGTTACACTAGCATTCACTGCTGTCTTTATTATTGTAATGTCAAGCTCTTTCGCAAACGCAAGCCTCAACATAAACATAGATGTCGCAAAATCTAACATCAACCCGTATGAAGACCAGCAAATCACTGCAACAGTCAACGAAAAAGGATTTGGAATCATATTAATTATTCAGCCAGCACAAGGTCCAGCGTGGACAGATTACTTGAAAAACGATTTAGAATTGAAAGCTTTATGGGTTATTATTCCTGATGAGATAAAACAGCAAGTGCAAGCAGCGATTGGAAACAAAATTGTCTCATATGCACTAGTTTCCTTTAGTAGCGATGGCGGTTCTGAAACGTTTGATTTTGTAACTGACTTTACAGGTTTAAACGGGCAACCAAGCACAGGCTTACTTGGCGAGTATAAAGTGGTTTTTGTTTACCACTCTTTCCAGCCATGGTACTTTATGGAGACAGATTTCGCTTGCGGCTCATGGAATGTTGTTCCTGAGGTTCCTCTTGGAACAGCAGTAGCGGCTTGCTCAATGATTGCAGCAGTAGGATTCGTTAAATACAAGAAACGAACCCCCAAAATCTAAACTTTCAACAAATTATTTTTTTATTTAATTTGACTTCTAAGTGGTGAGTAGGTTTTTGAGGAAAAGTTGTTGGTGCGGTCGCCGGGATTTGAACCCGGGATCATTAGCTTGGAAGGCTAAAGTCCTAAACCAGACTAGACGACAACCGCCCAAATTTGCTCAGAGCTATCCGCTTTTTTGCTCTTTGCAATAGGCAGAAATAGCTTGAGTTTTTAATAAAGTTTTCAGAAAATAGATCATCTATTCTGCAGTGAGTGAACTGGGGCTTACCAGTAGCAGTATTCTTATTGGATTATGAAATGCAAGGGCATAGATTGTGAGTGGTCAAAAACTGTTTAGTCAAGAAAGTTTAACTAAACTAAACCCCTCGCTTTTAAAATTTAGTAAAAGAAGTTTGACGAAACAAGTTATAAACCTATTTTGCTGTGATACTTGTGTGGGGTTTAATGGTTAAAAAATCTGTTTCGCTGAGCTTAATCTTATCACTGGTTTTACTCTTAGGTAGCCTGATTGGAAGCAATTCTGGTTTTGTTAATGCTCAAACATATGACGTCATAACTATAACTTCTGATGGTGATGTTGAAGGTACAAGTCTAATTGAACGCGATGGAAATGTGTACACTTTCATTGGAAACATCATGGGCACAATAAATGTTGAAAAAAGTGGCATAACTATTGATGGAGCAGGATTTTCATTAAGCGTTGGTAGTGGAATAGATTTGAGGGAAAACAAAAAGTCGGATCTCTCGCCTGCTTATGGTAATGTTACTGTTAAGAATGTGCGTTTTTGTGGTGGTTCTGGTGTATGTGCTTCTTCAAATGGCAACATTTTTATTAATAATACGTTTGAAGGGGGTGAAATATTTCTCAGATATAATGAGAACACGGGAGTTATAATCAAACATAATGTTTTTATCAATTGCGAATACGCGTTGTCTGTTGATTATGCTAGTGGGGTTAATGTGGTTGAAAATGATTTTATCAATTCTAAGATAGGGCTTCACTTGTATGGTAGGGCTTCTTTTGATAGGAACTATTGGAGTGACTATAAAACTGTCTATCCTGATGCTAAAGAAAATGGCAACACAGGCATCTGGGATACGCCATATAACTCTTCTACAACCGCTTCAGATCTTTCTTTTGTTGATTATAACCCCTTAGTTAACCCTATAAAAACTGAAACCCAAAATATAATTAACTTAACAAAAAGTAATTCAGAGTTACCAATTACACATTTAATTGCCATAGCCGCCATACTTGCAGTAATAGCAGTTATTGCAGTTAGTTGCAGAAAAAAAATTAGCTTTAACAAAAAAGAAGTAGCTACAAACACACAAAAATTGTGTTGACCTACTTGTAGAGGCTTTAAGGTTAACCTGTGCTAAATCTTTTTAAAAACTTAATGGTTTAGTTAACTGAGGCTTAACTTGCTAAAGAAACGAGACCACATTATTCTATTTGCAGTTGGCGTCTTTACCGTAGGTTTAGGTGCATGGTTAATCGGTTCTTTAATTTTTAACCTACTCACAGGTAACTCTGCCGGTAACTACGGCATTGCCGGCGCCGTCTTTATTTTTGCTGGAGCAGTCATGATTAAGGACACCTATCAAATCTTTATTCCCCTCAAGACGCAATTGCATGAAGTAAGCATTTGTCCGTACTGTGGAGCATTGACTGCTGAGGATTCATCTTTTTGTGAAAAATGCAAGAACAAACTAGAGCAAGACAAAGAATCATAAATGCTGCTTTGCGATAAAAAAACTGCTGATTTAATATAACCGTTAGTTAAGCCTGTTTTACTGAAATGCTTTTAAACCGCCAGAACCGAAAGCAAACTGGGTTAGCATGAAGAAAAACGCCTTCACAGTTGCAGCATTCTTTTCTTTGCTGGTTTTATTGCCGCTTGTTTTGGCGGTGGGAGCTAATCCTAATCCTTCGCCTGGACCCTTAAGCATTGATGTTAAATACTTGCCTGATTACTCTGGCAACTTTATTATCTTAACAGTTAATGTGTCGGTCTGGCAAGATATCAATCAATGCAATAGAAAAGCATGGTATAGTTTAGATGGACAAAAGAATGTTTCTATACCTTTAACTTTCAAAGGGATAATTTCTGAAGGCAACTACTATTATGAGCATTCTGAAGCAAGTGGCGAGTTAAAAATGCCCATGTGGTCGGAGAGTCCACATATTCTAAATGTTACTGTAGTTTACGATTATGGCGATTTCTTTTCAGCCGAAAGTAAAGCGTTGTATATTGGGCAGCCAGAACCAACACAAACCCCTCTAATAGTCACCATACTTTCGCCAAAAGACCAAGCCACCTACAGCATTGAAGTCCCATTAACTTACAGCGTCAACACAAACGTTTGGTATTCCTACTATACGTTGGATAATTCTGACTCCACGACGTCTGACTGGCAACGTTTTGAAGGCAACATAACATTAAATGGGCTCGCGGAAGGTTCACACAAATTAGAGCTTTTTTTTAGGACAGAAGACACCGACCTGGGGTTTGCTGAAAGAACAGTATACTTCAAGGTTGACTCAAGCATTGTTCAGGCTACCCCGACGCCGACTACTCCAGAGTTTACCGTTTTAGGTGTTGTTGTATTGATGTTGACGGTTTTTGGGGTTATGCTTATAGTAAAAAAGAGTCAAACAAGCAACCGCTATAGTTGCTGTATTTTTTGAATTGCTGTTTTTTAATAAATTAGTTAATGTTGTATGGATAAGCCAATATAGCGTTACCATCAGCATTACATGTTTGTGGTTGCATGGTGAGACAACAAGTTTTCATATATAACTAGCAACTTTAGTATGTATCAACAAGTGCTTGAGTGTCCAAGTTTTGCTTATTTACTGTAAATGTGGAAACAAGCTAAGCAAACCAATTAAAAAGCTGGAGAATTCAGTCTTCGTTATTGAAGTATATAAATGCAAAAAATGTAAAGCCACAATCAAACAGGCACACTACCTCGCCAACGCCCTGCCGTGCTAGAAGTCAAAAACTAAACAGCATAAAAGACAAATATTCTCTAGCTAATCGAAAAACAGAAAGGTTCATAACTCTTCTGTCTTCCAAAAAATAATGTGTAAAATGAAGAAAAGCTTAGCCGCTCTGTTTATTCTTGTTTTTTGTTTACCGTTTTTGCAGTTGAATGCATCTACAGCTAATCCCTATATTGAGACTCCAGCAATCACTATAACGCAACCTTCCCCAAGCTTTCTCACATGCTATCCGAATACTTCTATCCCCATAGAAATCGGAGTAAGAGTACTAGAAACTGAAACACCCAACAATTACATTCCACAAATTGAAAACATCTCCTACGGTATTGACGATAACCAAAATGTTACTCTCACAAACCTAACTGAAGGAGCAAAATTCTATGCTGATCTTAACACTATAGGTGTAACTTTGATGGTGAGTTCAACAATTGACAGTTTACCCGAGGGAAACCATGTTCTTAAAGCATACTCGTTAGATTCAAACGGTGAAATGCTAACAACACAGACAACCTTTACTGTAGACTCAACTTATGCCTCACCAAAACTAAACATTATTTCTCCCCAAAACAAAACTTACTCAAACAACGATATACCCTTAATTTTTTCTATTAACAAGGAATACCAAGACGCAAAATATCTTATTGACGATGATTTTAGCTCTGGCAACTATACTCTAATTACTGGTAACACAACTCTGGTTAACCTCACTGACGGTTCTCATACGATTTGTGTTTCAGCAGTAGCCAAGGACAAATACCATCTTGGAACTCCAGTAGGTCAATTTATCACTTTCAACATCGACGGTGCAGGAACCGTACCTGAAAGCACTCAAAAATTAGAAACAGGCATTATCGTGGTCGGTATTTTTGTTCCGTTACTTCTGGGTTCAATTTACCTTTTTTATTACAGGAGAAAGAAAAACTGCAAGTAAGCCAAGTTTTCCTGTGCTAAATGAAAAATAGAAAGGCTCAATAACCATTTTTCTTCTAAAAAGTTATTGGTTAAAATGAATACGAAAGCAGAGTTAGCTTTTGCTATTGTTTTATCAATCTCTGTAATTGTTGGAGTAAATTTTGTTGGTTTAACAGAATCTAATTATAAGCCATATCAATACCCAACCATTATTGTATTTTCTCCTTCTGAAGACCAAGTGTACGATTCATCAAATGTTCTTCTGAATGTTAGTTTGAACAGGTATGATACTTCTCCACCATTTGACGTAATTAAATCATTAAACTATAGCTTAGATGGACAACAAGACAAGCCCTTACCCTACACGATAAGCAGCGGCATCTATTGCCATGGCAAAACTACTCTATACAACTTGACAGATGGACCACACGTTGTCTTTGTTCACAGTGAAGCAAAACATGGTGAAGAAATAATCGCTTTTAACGCAACGGTATCTTTTGTGGTTGAAACAACCATTAAACCAGTTGTTACGCAATATCCAACACTTCAAGTTCTTTCTGTTTCCATAGGTGCTGTTGTGATAGTAAGCGTTAGTTTGATAATCTACTTTAAAGCTCATCAAAAACAGAGCCCTAAGAAAAATTAAGCTACTATTTCTGATTGTTTTTTAGGAACAGCAAGAACCAAAGCTGTATGAATAGCGATTAAGTTCCTATTACTTAGACTTTATCTTGGATAGAAATTAAAATTCGGTGAAAGTTTACTGTTTTTGAAGGGGAAGGGTATATCTTACACAAAAAACCTATGCTTAAAAACACTTAAGTCAGAGTGAAAGTTATGTGTCCAGAAATGCACAAAGTCCCCGGTAACCGCATTAAAGTTTTAACTAAAGACGCAAAGCAGATGGTTAACGGTCCATACTATTGTCCAAAATGCCGAAAAGAACTACTGCAAATCCTTGGAAACGTAGACAAAAAAGAAATTTACGCAGTCTGCAAATGCGGCGTAAATCAACAGTTAACTTACGCTCCAGTTTTCCAGCCAATCGACTACTATAACAAGTTCCGAGACATCTGGAAAAAACAAACCTACGGCATAATCAAACGATAAACTATATTTTCTTAACTTTTTGCGTTTGAATGCTTTCTTGGCGTTTTACGCGGCTAATACTTCTTTTGCAAACCTGTCAATGCGTGAACGTGCATACAAGGCAATCATGATTTCAGAAGCAATAATTATGGAGAGAAAAACAGCAAGCATACGCGTGGTAGTCACAAAGGCTTCACCTAAAGCGTAATCAACATAACTGTCCACCGAGGCTATCCAACTCCAAGTGCTAAACCTTCCAGTGTCAAGAAAAGCTGCTAAATCAATAGACATCCAAAAACACAAGCCAACCACTATAACTGATAACGCGGTGCCGACAATGGTTAGGTTCACCCAGTCCCTGCTTAGCTTTGAACTGCAACTTATCTTGGTTTGCCCGCCTGCCTGGGTTAAGCTGCAAGAAACAACTTTTTTGGCACTTTGCGGTGAAATGCCCCAAAGTGACCCCTGCTTAACAGTTAAGCTTGAAGGTGGCGTTTCAGACGTGACTCTGCAGCCTTTCTGTTGTAAATGAGCCTTCAAATCCTCATACGCTTCAGCAAAATTCATAGTTACGGTTTGTTCAACCACCAAGACAAACGGCACCCCGCCTTAACCTTTAGCAGTACAGGTTATTGTGGCTTTTTGTCCGACTTGTACAATCGTTTCTCGTAGCTTGGACGTGGAGCGCCTAAACCGCGGATTGGTTTGCCAGTTTGGCGTTGGCGTTCAAGATTTTTGATTCGAGCATACAGCTTGGAGACTTTGGTTTTGGACGGGGGCTTGCGTGCATGGTGCACGGGAACTGGCGTGAAGGGTTGAGTGATTTCAAGTTTTTTGCGTTTCAACTTCTGGATTGGAACATCGCGGACTTTTTTGAACCAGACATTGCCTTCTTTAAAGTTTACTTGTTCAACTTCCCAACCGGCTTCAATCCACGCTTTACTCTGCGCATTGGTGCCCGAGTTGCTCCACCATAAGGGGTCACGGTAAGCAGCCATAGGCAGGTTAGTGCCGATTAAACCGTCAATACGAGCAAAAGAAAGCTTAACCATACTGGTGAAGGCGCCACGGAACTTGAGGTGACTAGTCAACCCAGCATACTTGGAGCGGGAAATTGGCGCGACGATTCGGCTGGCACAGTGCAGGCACAGCATGGCGTTTGGGTCGCCCGTCGCTACGTCGGGGGTCATGCAGTCACGGCAGAACATTTTTTTGCAACGTTGGCACTGCCGCATGTACGTTGTTCGCATAACTCTGCCGCAGATTCCGCATTCATCCTTCACTTAGCGTCACCGTATAATGGCAAAAGAAGCCGCTTATACAAAACTTCGTTGAAATGGGCATATTAATTTTTAGGCTTAAAGCTCCGTTTCTTCTGGGGTTTTTTGGTTATTGTTTCTTCTAAATATGAACATGTTGATTGAGCCTCTGATTTCCGCAATTATCAGCGAAAGTAGCTTGCGTGCCTGCTTATCAATCGCCAAAAGCAGAGCTAAGTAAATGCCGATTCCAACCCCTGTTTTTATAAGCGTCAAAATTAACGTAGTTGGGTAAGGCGTAAAGTAAAGCGTCAACGCCATAATTAATGAGGCAGAAACGTATTTTGCGATGCTTCTCCATTGGACAGGTATTCTTATTGCTTTATGCATGTACACATACAGTCCAACAAACGTGGACACGTGAACCCCAATGTTTACAGCTATAACGTAAACAACCGATTCAACAGGACCCGCGGGAACCTGAGTTAAAACAAGATACACCAGCGGCAAAGAAACCGCAGCCTGAATAAAGGACAGCGAGAAGAATTTGAAGATTTTAGTTTTTAGCAGTTGACGCAGAGGGATTTTGCCGTCAGCATCAAAGTTTTCAGCACCCATTAGGCAGCTTCCATAAAAGGTGGATACCATAACAATTAGGGTGTCAATTGTCAGCAGGATTAAGGCTGGCCAAGCAACACTGTAAGCTACATTTAGCACAGTCAAAAACGAAGTTGCCATCACCATGTTTAATGCTGCTAAGGGGATAGCAAACATCATTACCGTTCTAAACGAGCTGCCAACGTGTTCGTCGCCGCAACTGTTGCTTAACAGTTTAGGATACAAAGCAAACGCTAACGAAGAAGCGTACATGATAATGTTTGTAAACGTAAACGCTGCCTGGTAGTAAGCGCGGGTTTCAGCGCCTCCAAAAAAATACAGCAAAACCAAAACAAACCCTAACAACTGTGTTCCAGCTGCGTTGTAAGCAATTAACGTGGAGCCTTTAATCCATTCCCGCAGGTACTCCCAACGAATCTTCTGTTTAAACTCGCCAGCGAAAAGCTTAACATAATAGAACACTTGCACCAAAACGGAAAGCGTTAAACTTAAAATTGCGCCAAGAAACAGTTGTCCCAATCCAAGGATGATGCCAAACGCTAAAGCAACCTTTACAACTTCTGAGAT
This sequence comes from Bathyarchaeia archaeon, assembly GCA_042296865.1. Taxonomy (GTDB): domain Archaea; phylum Thermoproteota; class Bathyarchaeia; order Bathyarchaeales; family Bathycorpusculaceae; genus Bathycorpusculum. Next base: position 2,505,260 of record CP170178.1, read on the forward strand.
TAGCAAGCCATACCCGATTGCTTGAGGCCTATAACTGCGAAGGCAAGCTTCAAGGTTAGTTATTAACGCAGTGTCTAAAATGTACAGTGAAGCAATATAGTAGATTGGCAGGTACGCTTGTGTTCCTATGGCTTGCGCTACAAAGGTTATAACGGGAAAATAAATCGCTATGGAACCTAACGCGATAAGAAGGTTTGCGATTGTGCTGGTTTTTACTGCGCCCTCTTTGTCTCTTGCCACAAAACGTGTCGCCCAAAAAGGGATAAAACTGGTAAAAATCAGAAAGTAAGCAGTGTAATCGAAAATGTTTGTCCATGTACCGTACTGGCTAGGGGTCATTGTTCGGGTTATCAGCAGCGTGTAGGCTAAGCCTGTTATTACGCTTAAGATTTGGGCTGCAAAAATGATAAAGCCCGAATATTGAAGTCTTAGCTGTTTTTTATCCATCGAGTCACGCTGCTTTTCAAGGCTTGTTTCGAAATTGTCTGCCGCTGCATTAACTAGTGCTGGTTATAGTGGTTGCTTTTAGGTTGCAGATATATTATTTCCCAAAACTAAACTCCATGGATGACCAATAAATAGAAAAATAAACAGGTTAAAAAACAAGAAGAGGTTTTTAGCCTTTAACAACTGACAAAGGCACAAGCCGCGCCACTTTAGTAGCTATACCCACTTGGTCACTAACCTCCGCAACCACATCCACGTTCTTGTACGCAGGGTCAGCTTCTTCAGCTAGCACCATTGGACTTGCAGCCCTAACAACGATGCCGCGTTTTTCAAGGCCCGTTTTGATTTCTCCGCCCCAATACTTGCGTTTAGCTGCACTGCGGCTCATCATGCGTCCTGCACCGTGAGCTGTGGAGCCGAAAGTTAAATTCATGGCTTTTTGAGTGCCAACTAAAACCCAAGAACTGGTGCCCATGCTGCCGGGAATAAGAACAGGTTGACCTTCACTTCGATAGTCCGTGGGAACGTCTGGGTGCCCTGGCGGGAAAGCGCGCGTAGCGCCTTTACGGTGAACCCAAACCTTCTTAGTAACGCCGTCGTCAACTTGGTGGTTCTCAATTTTTGCTATGTTATGGGCAACGTCGTAGACAAGTTTTAAGCCAAGTTTTTCTGGGTCCTGTTTTAGTACCTGAAGGAAGCTTTGACGTACCCAATGCATGATGGCTTGACGGTTAGCAAACGCGTAATTAACTGCACATGCCATGGCTTGGTAATAATCGTGGGCTTCCATGCTGGTTCCAGGTGCGCATGCGAGTTCACGGTCTGGAACATCGATTTTGTATTTTTGGATGGCATGCTCCATGACGCGTAGGTAGTCGCTGCAGACTTGATGTCCAAAGCCTCGGGAGCCGCAGTGGATCATGATGGTTACTTGTCCTTCATGTGTTATGCCGAATGCCTTTGCAGTTTGTGGTTTGAAGATTTTGTCGACTTTTTGGATTTCAAGAAAATGGTTTCCTGAACCAAGTGTTCCGATTTGTGTTAAACCACGTTTTTTAGCGGTTTCAGAGACCATGTCAGGATTAGCGTTTAACATGCAGCCTTTTTCTTCGCAGTGTTCAGCGTCTTCTTTCCAACCTAAACCCCGTTCAATTAGAAAGTTTACGCCGTCAACACTTAAACGGTCAAGGTCGCTGTTGCTGAATGTGAAGTCTTTTCTGCGGCTGCCCAATCCTGAGGGAACATTGCGGAAAATGGTTTCTGCAAGCTGAGGCAAATGTGGGCGGATGTCTTGTTCGGAAAGGTTTGACGCTAAAAGCCTAACGCCACAGTTTATGTCATATCCGACGCCGCCGGGGCTGATGACGCCTTCATTGTAGTCGGTTGCGGCTACTCCGCCGATTGGGAACCCGTAGCCTTCATGTCCATCCGGCAAAGTAATCGCGTGCTTGTATATGCCGGGTAATTGTGCTACGTTGGCGCATTGCCAAAGGGTTCTGTCGGTTTTCATTTTTTCCAGTAAAGCTTGATTAGCAAAAATCATGCCTGGAACGCGCATAGCCTGCTTGTACTGTGGAATCTTCCACATGTAATCGTTAACCTTTTCCAGAGGAACACTCTCTGGTGCTGGTCTACCTTCATCTTCGCCCAAAAAATTTCACCAGTTACACAAAAAAGAAGCTGAGATTATAAAACGTTTAGGAAGCCTGTTTAGATAGAGTTTTCTTTGCGTACTCCACAAAACCGCATACACTGTTTTCTATAGCGGTCATAGCGTAAACTTTGTGGCTTTTTAGAAAACTTGAAAGGTCTTTCATAACTGGGTCTTCAGTGAGTACACGTTCGGTTATTTGTTCAAAGCTTTGGTTCTGTTTAACTGCGTCCTGCACGATAATGTTCCACATTAACAGTTGAGCTTTGTAGCCGCGTAAACGCCTAACTGCTTGGTCTGCTTTTCCAAAATGACTATAGTAAAGCACGGACGGCTTGAGGTTTATGAGTTTGTCAAGTGAAGCAAGGGAAGATTCCAGATAGAACGGCGGCGGAGTAGTTGGAGTAACCTGATTAAACTCTGGAAAATAAGTGCCTGCCGCATCACCTGGAAAGATGCCGTTGTTAAAGCTTTCATGAAAACTTAGATTATGCGATGCATGACCTAAACTTTCAAAAATGGTTAGTTTGCCGCCGTCGCCAAGCTCAATTACCCCTTCAGTCACTGGTGTTATGCGGTCTTGGGGTACAGGTTCTGGTTTTCCGAAAACTTCAGCAACAAAGCCAAGCACGGATTGTGATGAGGGCCAAAGCTTTTCTGGATTAACCATGTGAGGTAAACCTTTTGGGTGAACAAGGACTTTAGCGTTTGGCAAATGCTTAAGCAGAGTTCCCGCGCCGCCGCCATGGTCAAGGTGAATGTGGGTAACTGCAACCGTGTCAACGTCCTCAGGGTTCACTTTTAGCTCGGCTAAACCACATAGCAGGTTGGGCACAGAGTTGGTTGGTCCTGACTCTATAAGCATTGTTTTTTTGGCGGTTTTTATAACGTAGCTTGCGATTAAGTTTTTGATGCCGCCTGTTTCAAGGTCAATTTGGTAAAGATTCCTTCCGATCTGTTTAGTATGCATTAGTTTTCCCTAAATGAACTTTAGAAGGTTTAATGGGGCATAAACGTTTCCACGTAGAAACTAAGCAACCCAGCTATTAACCGCTGGTTAGAGTGATTAGTAGTCATATTAGCTTAGACATATAAATTAACTAGTTAGCATGAGTCTTTATCTTTTCGTGGCGCATTTCTGCGTATTTGCCCGTTTCATATCCGCCTATTAGCACAAAAACCAAGAGAAATAATTGGCTAAAAAGGTTTGAACTGGCAAAGTTGTTGCTGGCTATGCCGACTACACCAAATAGAATTAAGGCTACCCCAACAACAAGGTTTACTGTGCTTGCTTTATGGTAGTTAGTCATTCTATCACACCCTTATGGACTCTTGTTTTCTATCCAGTTAAGTTTTTGGTTTTTTAATTAACACAAAAACAGCGTTCTTATTGCAAAAATTTTGTGGACAAAAATTTTAGTCAAGAACCTCTAAATTTAATGGTTACCCTTTTAGTGCTATGACCATGCATTCGGCGTACCTTCACAAGATTCTAAGGGATGAAACCAGACGCAAGATAGTCCTCCTACTACATGAACAAAGCAGCCTCACATACTCAGACTTACTTGAAGCCCTAAAAACCCAAAACAAAGGCAGCCTAAACTACCATCTTAAAGCACTCTCTCCATTACTTGAAAAAGCTGACAGCAATTATAGCCTCAATGAACAGGGCGTTCTTGCTTGGAAAATGCTTCAAGAATTTGCTTATACCCAAAAATCCCGTTTAGCAACCATAGTTAAGTATGGGCGCAATATTGTCGCAGTAGGGTTAGTGGCGGTTTTCTTCATATCTTACCATCAATACCTAAGCACTGTGTGGTTGATTGGTGTTTCAGCTGTTTTGTCAATTGTAACCTTAGCGTTAGTAGTTCTGGTTAAGGTTCAATATGGCAGGTTATCTTCTTGCCAAAGCACGGACTGCATTGACGTTTCACTGCATGAAACATTAACCGACCCTACAAGACGAAAGATTCTAAGTTTACTAAGGGAAAATGGACCGTTAAACTACACTGAACTGATGAATAGAGCAGGCGTCAGCAGCAGCGGACAAATGAACTACCACTTGAAGGCGTTGAGTGATGTGCTCTCGGTGGACGAGAAAGGTCAATACTCATTAACTGAGAAAGGGGTATTTGCCTACACATCGCAATATAGTCTTAGGAACAGGCGAGGATTGCTTAAGATAAACCCTCTTTGGCAACAATGGATTGCCATAGCTTTCGTTTCCGTCTTAATGCTTTTTGCTAGTTTCCTTTTCTACTCACGCGGGACTTTCGATATAGAAACCACGGTTTTGAGTGTGGTAAATGTTGCTATAGTCTCAAGCTCACTCCTTTACGTTTCAAAGGTAAACGACAACTTAAAACTATACAAAGTTAAGGATACACGGATGGTCTAAGATAAGGGTAGTTTGACGGGGTTAAAACTTTAGGAGGCTTACTTTCTCAAACTTTTCCCCAAAGACTGATCGGAGAAATGTTATGAATTCTTCTACTTTATAGCTACCTGATAATCGGTGAAGATTCCAATGGTATTTTTTATCGTCGCTATATATATCTAAGAAGGCGCCTTTGCCAAATTTTTTTAGTTCCACTTTTTTGATTTTCTCATAAGTTAGAACGAAGTTGTTTATGTCGGCGCTTAAGAGTTCCTCAACTGAGAGGTCAGCTACACGTTTCTCCTGCTCGATTGATTTATGCCAACCATATACCATATCACCCGCTCCATAACCCATCTGGAGACCTGTCGCAGTTCGGATTGCAAGGACTTTATCGCTCATGAAGTAGAGCGCTTCATAAACTTGAAGTCTTTTCCAACCAACTATTCTTGAGACACCCATTATTCCTAACGGTTTACTACTCATAGCTTATTTCCTCCTCAAGTAGGCAGCGCCCAACACGGCAGCCACTATTACAGCTGCCACTATGCCACCAACCAAGATTTCTGTGGGAAAAGCAGATTCACCGTTCGAATTAACCATTGAACCAGAGTTCTCAGTTGGCTGCGTTTGGTTATCCTGCGCCTTGTTGATGACTATGAAAATATCCCCGTCTGACTCAAACACTACGTTGTCTCCACGGTCGCTGATGGAAGGGTCCTGGTCTTTTGCATTGTTGTTAGTTAACTGCATTAATCCTGACCCGTCCGAACGTATGACAAAGATTTCAGTATAGTTATCAAAGCCTTGTTGGAATACTATTTTTTTGCCGTCTCCACTTATCGAGGGGGACGAGTCACCTATCTTGTTGTGGGTTAGCTGTGTAAGTTGGGAACCGTCAGAATTGACAATGTATATCTCGGTATTGTTTTCGTTAAGAATTGAGTAACTGTACACAAATGCAACCTTCACGCCATCTTTACTTATCGATGGCATAATGTTCTTGCTATATGATTCTGATTCGCATGTGGTTAACTGTTTGAGCTCAGACCCATCGAAGTTGATAACGAATATTTCGCGGCCGCTTTCATAGGTACTTTGAAACGCAATCTTGCTTCCGTCATAACTCATGGCAAGGTTTTCTACGGCTGGAACATAGTCTTTTATTCGCTCAGTCAACTGCTTTGGCACACTTCCGTCTGAATTCATAACAAAGAGGTGCATGTTTTTGTCCATTATACGAGTAAACGCTATTCTGTTTCCATCCCCGCTGATAGAAACCAAAACATTATCATATGTGCCATCAGTTAGCTCCTTAAAGCCTGACCCATCAGAGTTTATTATGCAGATTTGCCGTTGACCAAAGACACCGTGCCTAAAAGCGATTTTACTGCCATCAGTACTGATAGCGGGGTCTCTGTCATCTACAGAGTTATCGGTTAATTGCTTAAGTCCAGTGCCGTCAGAATTAACAACAAATATTTCCCAGTCTTCACCGTCATTGCGGGTAAACGCCACTTTTTCTCCGTTGCTACTTATGACGGCATCAGTTTCTGGTTGTTGACTGTTAGTTAGGTTCAAAGGGGTGCTCCATGAGGTGGCTTGAACAGCGGAAAGGCTGGTTAACGTGATTATGAGTGATAAGGTGAGTACGACTTTAACGGATAGATAGTGTGGTGAACTGTTTAACATGGGCTTGTCCTGCAAAGAAATTGTTTGGTTTGATTGAATTTAAAAAGTTTGGACTAAAAGTTTCGTCCTGCATCGAGAGTCATTTTTGCAGTGTTAGCGTGTTTAGGCTCTCAAACCGTATATGTGCAGTTTTGTTGTGCTTTATGATAGTTAGGTTTCAGGATGGTTTTGGCTGGGGATTTTAAGCATACCTATGCGCATGCAGCTTCACACTTGCTTTTCACTGTTCTTGAAGCTTCTTACGTCACCCCAAGACCTTTTGCTTGCGAAAAACGCCACAACCACTCTGCAACCCAAAACAAACCCAGAAAACAAAACACAAAACGCCATTCAAACCGTTGGTTGTTGTTGTGCATAGAAACTTTACGGCAACAACTTCTAAAAGAAAAAATACAATATTTTTAAATGGTTCTTTTGGCTTAAGGCTGGTTTATGCATGAATGGGCATTAGCTGAAGCAATACTAACTACAGCAACTCAAATCGCACAAAAAGAAGGCCTCAAAGAGATTACAGAGGTAACTATCAGAATAGGCGAACTTCAAGACGTTGAACCAGAAATCTTAAAGTTTGCGCTTGGAGAAATCAAGTCAGAACTCTTCAAAAAAGCAGAGTTCATTCTATTAAAAGCTGAAACACAACTAAAATGCCGAGTCTGCACAACCACCTGGCAATTCAAAAAAGACATTCTAGACGCCGCCACCGCAGAAGCCATCCACTTCGTACCAGAAGCAGCACACACCTTCCTTAAATGCCCCAAATGCGGCAGCCCAGATTTCGAAATAGCCAGTGGACGCGGCGTTTGGCTTGACAGCATTCAAGGAGTCAAATAGCTGCAATGATAGATCCAAGAGTCAGCGTCATCAATCGGCGTCTTGAAAACGTGAAACGGATTGTTGCGGTTTCCAGCGGTAAAGGCGGCGTCGGCAAAAGCATGGTTGCAACCACGCTGGCGTTAACTCTTAAAAACCAAGGCTGCAAGGTTGGCTTGTTCGATTTAGACTTCACCAGCCCCTCAACACACGTTATCCTAAACGCGCAGGTTACTTTACCGCAAGAAGACAAAGGCATAGTACCCCCGATGGTGAATGGGCTTGAGTATATGTCGATGGTTTATTTTGTAGGCGAAAACCCAGCGCCGCTACGTGGAGCAGACGTATCCAACGCACTTATTGAACTGTTAGCGGTTACACAGTGGGGAAGCCTAGATTTTTTGGTGATTGATATGCCGCCTGGAATCGGCGACGTCATCTTAGACTTATTACGGTTAATCAGCCGAGTTGAGTTTCTAATTGTAACAACTTCGTCACTTTTAGCTTTTGAAACCGTCAAAAAACAAGTTGCGTTACTTTGTGAATTAAAAGCGCCAATCATCGGAATCCTTGAAAACATGAAACAAACCCCAAACAGCAGCATAGAAGCAGAAACCAAAAAGATTGGACTGCAGTATCTTGCAGAAATCAGTTTTGACCCAACAGTCGAAGCCGCTATTGGCGACGAAGCTAAACTACTTGAGACAAAAATCGGGCGAACCCTAAAGAGTCTTGTTAAGAAGGACATTTTGGTTAAAGGGTGACGGTTTGGGGCAGGTTAAAGCAGTCATTTTTGATTACATTGGGACAATTGTTAACTGCACAGGCTACAACATGGACGCTTCAAAACGTAAACTTTTCACTTCCCTTGTTGACGAAGGCTTCAAACTTGATTCCAACGCTTTTTTGGCGGCTTACAGCAGGGCACACGAAAAATATCGCCTTGTCCGCTATGGCGAACTGCGAGAAGTCACTAACGCGGTTTGGGTTGCTGAAGCATTAAACGAGTTAGGCTACCAAGTGTACCCAGAAGATGCGCACATTAAAGCGGCGTTGAATGTTTTCTTTAAGGATTTTATAGATTCGCTTCGACTGCGGGCGGGTGCTGTGAAGCTTTTTGAGCAAGCAGCAGCAAACGGCAAAGTCGGTTTGCTTTCAAACTTTACTTATGCACCTGTTGTTTATTTTAGCCTTAACCATTTGGGAGTAAGCAAATACTTCAACACGGTAGTCGTTTCAGAAGAGAATGGCTATAGAAAACCTTCAATCAACATCTTCAAAGAGGTCTTAGAGCGACTTCAGGTGAAAGCCTCCGAAGCAGTGTATATCGGTGACAGCCCCCTTGAAGACATCAAAGGTGCAAAAGACGCTGGGCTTCGCGTGGTGTTTGTGCGGTCACAGTTTTATTCCCTAAAAGATTTAACCGCATGCAACTTAACACCTGATTTTGCTGCTAAAAACCTCAAGGAAGTCTTTGAAAAGTTTAACCAAATAATTCAGTAGTCTCTTTCCGGTAGTTTTGGAAAAAATTTTATATAAAGTATTGTTGAACTGTTGTTATGGCTCCTAAATATAATCGCAAAAAACCAGCGCAGTACAAGCCTAAACCTAACAGTAGCAACTCCAAGAAGAAGCAATTGCTAATTATTGTCGGCGTTTTAGCTATCGTACTAATTATTGCCGCTGCATATTTTGCTGGCGGATTCGGTACAAATAACGCTAACCCATCAACAAGCCCCACACCAACGGCTACCGCAACACCAACAGCGGCTCCCACCCAAACTCCTGCGACTAGTAACACAAGAGTTGTCCTGCAAACAAACATGGGCAACATAACGCTTGAATTATTTGACAATAAACCAATCACTACAGAGAATTTCCTAAATCTTGTTGCTCAAGGGAAATATGACGGAACTGTATTCCACCGAATAATGAAGACCTTCATGATACAGGGTGGTGAAATAAGTGGAAGCACGCCAACAATCAACGATGAAATCGGCACATACAACCACAATTACAAATACACAATCGCTATGGCAAAAACAAGCCTACCTAACTCTGCAACAAGCGGCTTCTTCATTAACACAGTTGACAACAGCAACATAGTTTACGATGACGGCACAAGATTTGACGACACGTACACTGCTTTTGGGCAAGTGGTTGAAGGGCAAAGCGTAGTTGATGCAATAGCAAACGTTCCGGTAACTACAAACGCTTACGGTGAAAATAGTCAACCAACACAGACAGTAACAATTATTTCAGCAACGATCATTTCTTAAAACAAAATTTTCTTTTCTTTTATTTTTAATTCTCCCGTTAACATGCAAAAGCCCATTTTTGCAATATCCATAATAGCATCCTTCTAATTGGGTTGATATTAAAGGGAAAAAGTTATGGTAGACACAAACCCACAAGTTCAACCTGCAAAAGACCAATACACTGACGGTGTAAAAGTTTTGCTTCAGACAAGCATGGGCGACATAACCCTGCAACTTCGAAACGACATGCCAATAACCACAAACAACTTCAAAAACTTGGCAGTGAAAGGAGTTTTTAACGGCACCATTTTCCACCGAGTCATCAAAGGCTTTATGATTCAAGGCGGCGACCCAACCGGCACTGGCTGCGGTGACCCATCAATCCCCGACATCAAAGACGAATTCACAAAGAAAAACTACAACGACAGAGGCACCATTGCCATGGCAAACGCTGGACCCAACACGGGAAGCAGCCAATTCTTCATCAACCTAGTAGACAACAACTACTTAGACAGTAAACATCCACAATTCGGCAAAGTAATCGCAGGCATGGATGTTGTTGAAGCAATCGGTAAAACAAGAACAAACCGCGAAGACAGACCACTCAAAGAAGTAGTAATAGTCAACGCGTCAATAGTGCCGTAAAAACAAAAAATTGGAAAAATTTTACTTTTTCTTTTCTTCTTTAGGTTTAGAACCTATTTCGACGACAAGGATGTTTACTTGATAGTTTTTGCCGCCTGACATCATTTTGCCCTGTGCATGATAACCGCGGCTGCCAGTTTTGAAGTCTTTTTTTCCTAACAGGAAATTCATTTTTTCTCCGCTTAACTGAATAGTAGCCATATCAACATCATTGCTCATTTGTAAGTCACCATATCTTATTGTTTAATCAAACACGTTGTTGCTTTTCACCTTTTCGCTAAAGCAAACCTGTGCCACCCCAAGTGGGTTGATCCGTTAATGATTTTTGTGTTAAAGCACAGTTTTCAACATACTTTTGGACAAAATTTTAGCCATTAGCACCTACCCCCCTTAGGATTTAGCAGACCCCCCTCTACCTTTTCAGCATAGATTGGATATTAGGCTCCGAGAAGTGTGCACAATTAAATTTTTAATAGTTTAACAGTTTAAGTATTCTTTGAGCAGACTGGGACTTGTGCCCGATTGAACCATTTGGTTTGGTGTTTCACAGGCTCCATATCCAAAGTATAAGTTGGGTTCTAGTCCCAGTACCTGCGTACCTCTTTTAAGCCACCGCTATCCTCAACCAAAGCCACAATAGCTGTCACATTAACACTAATCAGCCCCGCCAAAACAACCGCAGTCTTCCTAACAAGCCCCATTGGCCTAACCAGCAGCCCAACGTTGCCTATAAAGAATTTTAGCCTTAAAAAACAGCAAAATAAACACCTTAAACAACCAACAAATAAACACTAAAATTCAACAAACTAATGACTCAATTTTCAACCATTACTACCCCCTTATGTGCAGTGCAATGATTGAATATTAGACTCCTAAAAATCTGGAGAAAAATTGATGGACAAGAAATTGATTGCCGTAACAGCTGTAATAATTGTTATTTAAGCCGTGGCAGGCACAGCAGCATATAGTTTGCTAGCCCCTTCCACAGTCCCTCAATCACCAACAAGAGAACTTGACTTAACCATCAACGGTTCAAGCAATTATCTAAAATTCCTCAACGATTCAGTGCCAATCGTATACGTGCCAATCACAGTTGCCGCAAATCAACAAATGCAATTAACAGTCAACGCATCCAAAATGCCCGGTGCAAACGCATACACTGAAGTCTATGTTTACGGAGGTTACTGAGATAATGGTGTCGACAATACCTGCAAATCAGCAGACGTGTATCCAATAATTAGTGAAATAAAAAGCGCTGACCTTTAAATTAACAGCTAACTCGCCATACACCAAAACCTTCGGCGACACGACACAAAAAAGTTACACTGTGTTTTTCCTGTTTCCGACAAACGGACCATCAACGTTCCATATAACGTTAAAACCAGCCTAAACTCTCTTTCCGTTTTCTTCTTAACTCGTAATGTAACTCTTCAGCTAAAAAAACTGTTAGGTAGAGAGGGCTTACTTTTTGAGGTAGGTTACGTTTGTTGGGTAAGCAAACTCTATACCTTCCCGTTCAAAGGCTTCTTTTATCCCTAGATTAATTTCCTGCTGAATTTCGAGGTACATGCCGTAATCTGACGATTTTACAAAATAGCTGATGAAGAATTTTAAACTGAAATCGCCGTATTCAGTGAAGTTTACATATTGAGGTGACGCTCCTCTAACGCTTCCTATTACGTCAACAATTATTTGGGGTATTTTTTTTAGTTTCTCACTTGGTGTATCGTAAGTGACGCCGATGTTGAATGTTACTCTTCTGGTTTCTAGTTTCCTAAAGTTTCTAACGCTTGTCGAAGTGAGTTCCTTGTTTGAAATTACCAGTTCTTCACCTTGCAGAAGCTGAATTCTGGTTGCTCTCATTCCGATGCTTTTAACGGTTCCACTGTAGTCGCCCACTACAATAAAGTCGCCGATTTCAAAGGGATGGTCAAAATAGAGTGAAAAGGCGCTAAAGACATCACTTAAAGTGCTTTGAAGCGCAAATGCAACCGCGATACCACCGACTCCAAAACCGACAAGAGTGGTCTCTAATGCGCCTTGAAGGTCCAGCGAGTTATAGATTATTACAAGCGCGATAAGAAATATGACTATTGTTAAGACTTTCTTTAAGATGAAAACTATGTGGTTACTGCTTTTTCCGTTTGATAATGCTGTTGTTCTTCCAGCAAACCAGTCAGTAACAACGCTTGAGATTCTTGAAACAGCGTATGCTGAAAGCAAGATTTGGGTAATTAAGAATACGTTGTTCAATGTTGCCATGTGTGGTTGCAGGAAGGAAAGCGGCAATAACGAGTACTCGATGCCTAAAACAATAATCATTATGATAATGATTATTTTTACTGAAGCCACAATGTTATCGTCTAAGGTTGTGGCGGTTTTTTTAGTCCAGCCACAAACATACCTGTTTATGATAAAGTATGAGGTCCAACCGACAAGACCCATAATGCCCAGTATTATAAAGGAGACTATGATTTCAGCGTTTGATGCACTAATGTTGAGCGTATGCTGGATAGCGTCGCTTAGAAAATTTGCAGAAACTGTAGGTATAGGTGTAGGTGCCACGTCACTTGGTATAGGCGTGGGTGTAACGTTTACGCTCATTTAGCTCAAAACCCTTCTATTTAGTGCCTCTTAACTTTAACGGATTATGAGCGCCATTAAGTAACTCAACATAAATAAATTTACTCATTAACAAGCAAAAAAAGCCTCGAAACTATCCTTAAACAACTGCTACCGCTATCCGAAGTTTTGCAAACAAAGAAAATAAAAAGAAAGCTGCTTATTTCGCAGCTGCCTTGGCAAGCTTCTTTAAAATTGCTTCTTTAGCAATAGTGTAAGCAATTGAGTAGTCAAAGAGGCCATCTTTCGCGGCGGTTGCACGGTTAATCATTTCTGTTTCAGTCTTAATCTTCAGTTTGCCAATAGCTAAAGCGCCGATGCCAAACACGCCCGGTTTTAACTCAATACCATCGTCGTTGGGTCCTAAACCTTCAACACCTAATGGCTTAATTGCGTTAATGTCGCCGATGATTTTGCAGTTTGCTGCAGCATCAATGTCTGCTTTACTTAAAAGTTGTACTCCGCCTGCGCCTGCTGAAAGAATGATTTCTGCATCTTTAACGGCTGCCGCGGTTTGTTCTGGTTTGCTGACTTCGACAACTTTGACTCTTTGTGCGCCGACTTCAGCGTTGATTTTGTCAGCTACAACTTGTCCTTTAGCGAGGCTGCGGCTGGTGATTGTTACGTCTGCTTTTTCTGCTGCGTAAATACGTGCGGCTGTTTGACCTACTGGACCTGTGCCTGCGAGGACAGTGACTTTTTTGCCTTCAAGGTCGCCTAAGCCTTTTTCTTTGGCTGCACCGAAGGTTTTTGCTACTGCTGCTGCGGCTGTGCTGTATCCGCCTCGTGGGTCAACGATGATGCTGTTTCCCCATGGGGCTGACTTCATGGCTTTTTGGGTGGCGGCGACGACTTTTTCTACTTCTTCAAAGTTACTGCCGTTGATGAAGACTTTTGTGTGTGCCGCGCCGGCTGGGCCTCTTGGGAAGAGCAGGTCGAAAACGATTTTTGGTGCGTCTTCGCTTGTTACATTTTCGTATTTGAATATCATGGAGTCTGGGAAGCAGTCTACTGCTACTAGCATGTCAAATGGACTGCAATATTTATCAGTGTCAAGGAAAACGAAAACTGTTTTGAAACTTGGTTGCGCCATATTTATTACCCTAACCAGTTTGGAATACAGTTTAACAATTTAAGAATTATCTATTCTTTAGCATTCCTTACGTTACTTAGAAAGGATAATCAAAAAAGCCGTGCCGCCACAATTAGTAAAGAGGCAACTTTAATGTTAGAACAGGACATACCAGGATTCGGCAAAGTAAAACTGGAATACTTGATTACCGATTATACAGGCACCCTGACCCTTGACGGCGTCCTCATCCTTGGCGTAAAAGAGAAACTAGACGCTGTTAGCAAAGTTTTAGAAGTAATCGTTTTAACCGCTGACGCAATGGGAACAGCACAAAAACAACTATCAGGATTACCATGTAAAATTCAAATGGTAACCGGCACAAACCTTGACCAGCAAAAAGAGGATTATGTGAAGGAGCTAGGCAGTGAAAAAGTAGTTGCCTTTGGAAATGGCGTAAACGACTCAAAAATGTTAAAAATATCCAAGTTAGGCGTTGCAGTCATAGGAAATGAAGGCTGTGCCGTTTCTGCTTTAACAGCGGCAAACGTTTGTGTAAACAACATTTTGGAAGCCTTTGACCTTCTGCTTTACCCTAAAAGGTTAAAATCAACATTGCAGTTCTGAATTTGCTTGCTTGTCAATACTTTTTAATAACGCTACTGCCCCGTCTAGTTTGGAGAACTATTTTTTGACAGACGTAGTTGAAAAAAGCTTACGAAGAGTAGGCATAACCGTTTCAAGACCTGTCTTAGCGGTTATATGCATAATCTTCGGAATTATACTAATAATTTTTCCAGCACTTGTCGGCATAATCGTTGGCATCTTTCTTTTAATACAGGGCATACTGTTGCTAACAGACTACTATGAAGTTAGACATCAACAACCAAGAAGCTACCAGCCGCCGCCTCCACCGCCCTCTGCTCCAACTGAACCGCCACCCCCACCTCAAACGCCCACAAGAACATAAAACCGCCTCAAACGCGTTAAAGCAAACAGCAAAAGATAGCCTGCACCATAATTGTTTAATAACAATTCACTTTAGAGTACCCTATACAAAAAAGTTACAGAAGGCACGGTTTGCTTGTCTTTAAATGAGAATTTAGAAAAACTTTCAAACGCCTGTGGAGTAACAGGCAACGAAGCTCCTGTTCGAGAATTACTAGCTCAACTTATGAAGCCGTATGTTGACGAAATAACCGTTGACAGGCTAGAAAACGTTATAGCCGTAAAGAAGGGAAAACCGGGTGCTCCAAAAATCATGCTTGCAGCCCACATGGACGAAGTTGGCTTAATGGTTAAAACCATAACCAAAGAAGGGTTTCTGCAGTTTTCAAAAATCGGCGGAATAGATGACCGCGTTCTTTTAGCTCAAAGAGTCGCTGTTTACACTAAAAAAGGCGTTTACCCCGGAATTGTTGGGTCAAAACCGCCCCACATACAAAAAGAGGAAGAACGCAAAAAAATCTTAACATTCGACGACTTGTTTATTGACATTGGCGCTGAAAACAGGGAAGACGCCGTTAAAAAAGGCATATCCATCGGTAACCCTATAGTCTTCGACATGAAATATGTGGCGTTAAACCAAGACATGGTTATGGGCAAAGCTTTTGACAACCGAGCAGGATGCTTAGCCATGGTTGAAACGCTCAAGCTTTTAAGCGAAACAGAATGCACCGTGTGCGCAGTTGGCACTGTTCAAGAAGAAGTTGGGCTTCGCGGCGCGGGAACTGCAGCTTTCGGCGTTGACCCAGATGTTGCCTTAGCTCTTGACGTTACCGTTGCAGGTGACGTTCCCGGCGTTCGCGAGTATGACACAAGCGTAAAAACCGGTAAAGGTCCAGCGTTAACTGTATCCGATTCGGGACTTATCACTCACCCCAAAGTGTTGCGGTGGCTTTTAGACACGGCGGAAGAAGAAAAAATCCAAATCCAGCTTGAATCAGGCTTAATGGGCGGTACAGACGCAGCAAGAATCGCCCTTACACGTCAAGGCATTCCAAGCGGCACCATCTCAATCCCGACCCGTTACATTCACAGCGCCGCTGCAGTCCTAAACCTAAACGACATCGAAAGCTCCGCTAAACTTGCCGCCTTGGCAATCAAAAAAATCGCAAAACACTTCTGAGGTACCCTAATGTATGCTGAAGTTCTTTGCGAAAAAGCCAATAAACGGCACCTTGACGGTTACAATTGTGCACAAGCAGTACTGCTAACTCTTTATGAATACATAAATCCTGAAGAAAAAAACGTTGTCATACCAAAGATTGCCACGGGGTTTGGCGGCGGTTTGGGACGATGCGGCTGTGTTTGTGGAGCCTTGACAGGTGCGGTCATGGCTGTCGGTTTAAAGTTTGGCGCTAACGAAATTGACCAAGAAAAAAAGGCTGATTCCTACGCTAAAACCCAACGTCTCTTTAAACAGTTTGAGAAGCGGCATGGCAGCGTTATGTGCCGTGACTTAATCGGTTGTGACTTGTCAACACCTGAAGGATTCGCCAAGGCTAAAGGGGAAGGCTTGTTTGAAAAGGTGTGCTCAAAATTCATAAAGTCGGTGATACAGGACTTTTTGGAGCTTGAAAAATCTTAGCCCCGTTTTCTTTTTGGGGAAAGTGTTTTTAGAAGTGGCTCCTCAATAGGTAGGCGTGTGAATTTTGGAATGAGCGGAAAACAGTTTGAGGGAAAATTCGAGTTTTTAGAGCACACTGCAGACGTTTACGTTAGAGCTTATGGGGCTTCGATGCAGGAGGCTTACGAAAACGCGGCTTTGGCCATGTTTGAAACTATAACTAAAACAGGCAAAGTTGCAGAAAAGGTGGAAGAAACCTTAACCGTTGAAGCAGAAGACCAGTATGCACTATTGTATAATTGGCTTGAAGCTTTACTGGTAAATTCTGAAACCAAAGGCATGTTGTATTCAAAGTTTCAAATAACCGACTGGACAGAGACGCCTGAAGCGTTCAAGTTTACAGCTCACGTGTGGGGAGAACTGTTTAATTCTAAAAAGCACCTGCAGAAAGTGGCGGTTAAAGCAGTAACTTACCATCGCATGGTTGTTATTCATGAAAAGGAAGGAAAAGCGGTTTTAGAGTTTATTTTGGATATTTAAGCCAGTTTAAGCTTTTTTAATTCCATAATCATCTGCTCGACAAGTGGTTCTGGCGCAGTGTCAACGGCAGCAGTTTTCGAAGTGATGATTGGCACATTCTTTTCTTTGTAGTATGCAATCAAGGGGCTGGATTGGTCTTGGTAAACTTTGAAGCGGTTTTTTATTACTTCAGGGTTATCGTCTGAGCGTTGGTAGAGTTCTCCGCCGCATTTGTCACAGACGCCTTCAACTTTTGGTTTAAGAAACTTTATGTTGTAGACGGTGCCGCAGTTTTTGCAGATTCTACGTGCAGAGAGGCGTTCAATTATTATCCAGTCAGGCACATCCAGCAGTAGTATAA
The DNA here is from genome assembly GCA_042296865.1 of Bathyarchaeia archaeon. Lineage (GTDB taxonomy): Archaea > Thermoproteota > Bathyarchaeia > Bathyarchaeales > Bathycorpusculaceae > Bathycorpusculum. The sequence continues at coordinate 2,522,280 of CP170178.1, forward strand.
CGTCAAGTTTGAAAATGGCTTCAAGGGCTTTGGCTTGCTCTATTGTTCGTGGAAACCCATCAAGAATTAAGCCCCTTTCTTTGGGAATTTTAGTTAAATGTGCTTTTAAAACTTCAATAACTATTTCGTCGGGGACCAAGGCGCCTTTTTCTACGTAACTTTTTACTTTTCGTCCTAACTCAGAGTCTTCTTTAACCTGTGCACGGAAGATGTCTCCCATGGCAATAACTTCGACACCAAGCTGTGCTTGCAGCCTACTTGAATAGGTGCCTTTGCCTGCGCCTGGCGCTCCAAAGATGATAGCGTTCACCGTTTTCCACCTGTTGAATAGTTGATGATTAGTAAAGCAATTGATAATTAAGCTTTGTCATATATACAGTTAAGTCTACTGTTTGCTTGACAATCATTGCGGTATAGCTGGATTTTTTGTGTAGAAGTTGTTGCCGTAAAGTTTCTATGCACAACAACAATCAACGGGTTGAATGGCGTTTTGTGTTTTGTTTTCTGGGCGTATTTTGGGTTGCAGAGTGGTTGTGCAAGCTGGCACAAGTTGCCTGTGAAGAGGTGTTGTGGGTGTTAAATGGGGGGATGTTGGTAGCTTCTGTGAGTTGCTTTGTGGAAAGATTTTTTTTATTCTAGTAGACATAATGTTTACGTGATGTATACATGTCGGAAATTTTCAGCGTGCGCATTCCACGTGAACTAAAAGAGAAAATTGAGGCAAACCCCGCCGACTGGAGCCAAGAAGTCCGAAGCTTCCTCACTGAACGCATACGACAACTTGAACTACTAAAAACCCTCCAAGAACTAGACAATCAACCAGACAGAAGAAAAACAAAAATCGACTCAACAACACTAATCCGAGAGGACAGAGAACGCCAAGACTAATATTAGACTCCAACATAATCGCCAAACTCGTCCTAAATGAACCCAACTCCAAAGAAGCCCGCGCCACAATTGAAAATCACATAAAGAAAGGTTACACACTACACACCTCAGACATCGCGTTACCCGAATGTTTAAACGTCATTTGGAAACATGCAAACCTGTTTGCAGACCTAAACCAAGAAGACATCAAATCCACAACACTATACCTCCTAAAAGTCTACGACGCATTAGCAGTCACACCCACAAGAGACATAGCACATCAAGCCATTGAGATAGCCCAAACGACCAAAGTCGCAGCATACGACGCCATCTACATAGCACTTACACAAAAACTAAACGGCACCCTCTACACCGCCGACAAAAAGCTATCCACAACAGCCGAAACAATAACAGAAACCAAACTCCTGAAACCAACCTAACCAACCCTTTTCAGAAACAACAATTTCTCTTTTGGCTTATTGCACAGTACAAACCTGCAAAAACAAAATCACTATCAGTTCAGCATCTCAAAATTTGCCTGTGAGGGGGTTGTTATTCTTCTATGTCTTTTAGGATTGCAAATGCTTTGGCGAGACGCTTAGCTAAGTCACTATCAATTTGGAGGTCTTCATCGATGTTGGTCAACGGTAAAGGTTTTCGCATACCTCTAAGCATGCACTGACTTGTAATAACAGTATCCTTGAAGGGTACTTCGAAGTTCGAAGTAACCAAAAAAACGGTTAATGCAATTATACATTTAAATGTCAAAAACACTTTCAAACCCAAGTTCGAAAAGACTATGCTGAAGCAACTTTCATGGGCAACATTCAAAAACCCCATTTTAGTCAACAAACGATTTTTAACCAAGAAATTTGCACACAAAGCTGGAAAAAGTTATATGCAAACGCCCCGCTAACATAGTTTATGTCAGCCAAAGTACACTGTGCCCACATTCTAGTTAAAAAATTATCCGAGGCTCAAGAAATAAAAGCACGCCTAGACAAAGGCGAAAACTTTGCTGAAATTGCAAAAAAAGTTTCCCTTTGCTCGTCTGGCAAAAAAGGCGGCGACCTTGGCATCTTTGGAAGAGGCCAAATGGTTAAACCGTTTGAAACCGCAGCTTTTGCGCTTGAGAAAGGAAAAATTTCTGACCCAATTAAAACAGAATTCGGCTACCACATAATCAAACGTGTAGGGTAACCACTAGGGCAGAACCCCTTTTTCAATCTTACCCATTCCAGAACCTAATTGTTGTGAATTGAAGAATTGAACAAAAACTTGCTCCAAAAAAACCGTAAAGCATTCTTGGCTACTGTGCTTTTCTTTGTGGCCTTCTCAGTCTTCTCACTTGGCCGATCTGCCTTTCAAGGCATAGATGTGGCGGTTAATCTTTGGGCGACGACAGTTCACACTGAAGCAGGAATCATAATAGCCCGAGCAGTATCGATAATTTTTGACACAACCAGCATTGTCGCAGCTTCCTTGATAATTGCTGCAGTTCTTTTCTTTAAAAAACGCAAAGCTCAAAGCATACTGCTTTTGTCAGCAATCGGCGGAGACGCCCTGTTTGTGGCAATAATCAAAAACGTTGATCCCGTCTTAAGACCAGAAAACCAGCTTTTGCTTGGTTCAGGCTTTTCTTACCCAAGCGGTCACAGCGCTGGCGTTATAGTTTTTCTTGGTTTGATTGCTTATTATGCGTGGGTTAACTGGAAAAGTAAACGTTCAAAAATCATGGTTATCGCGGGTTCCAGTTTGGTTGTTGCGTTTGTTGGTTTTGACAGAGTCTACCTCAACGTTCACTGGTTAAGTGACGTTGTGGGTGGCTTGTTGTTTGGCGCTTTTTGGCTGTCGTTTTGCATTTTTGTTTATCAGTGGCTGAAGATGGCTGGCAAGTTTGAGTCGCAACGATTCAACTTTGCGGCTAACGTGTTGTTTATTTTGGGCATGTTGATTGCCGTTTTGATTGTTATTTTTGGTTGGGTTTTCAATTATTTGTCGGTCTGATTCTCTCCGCATTTTTGGCTCCAGTAAAGTTTTGCGTAACCGTTGAAGAGGGGCTCGTTTACTTTACGGCAGTACCCTGTTTGGTTGTCAAATTTTTGGCACGAATCACATGGAAGCAAAAAATAGGTCTCCGTTTGTTTGGATTCTTGTTAAAGGCGTTCTCATCGAATCATCTGAGTACACCTTGAAGAGATGATGGTCAGATATTTAATATTTTTTCCAAATCTTGGAATCAGGAAAAAATGTTGCAATAAAACACCAAAAAATTGCATTTTTTTGATTTTAGTGTCGTCGCTTTCTTGGTGTTGTTTTTTGATGGGAAGAAGGGTTTTTGGGGTTTTTGATGATAAATTAGATATATCTTTACAGGATATACTTATATTTGGCAAACCCCAAAAATACTAACAACACAAATCCGCAAGCAGGCAAAATAATGTCACAGCAACAACCAAAAACCAAGAAACTTGTTCTAAACATCGGCGGCATGAGCTGCGTAAACTGCGCCAAAATAATCGAAAAATACACCTCAAAACTAAACGGCGTAACCCATGTCACCGTTAACTTGGCAGCCGAAAAAGCAATCATAGACTACAATCCAGATGTTGTAGACCAAAAAACCATAGAAGTCACCATAACCGACATTGGCTACCAAGTAATCCACGAAAAAATCGTCATACCCGTCAGCGGAATGACCTGCATAAACTGCGCCAAAACCATTGAAAAAGTTCTAAACGTTAAAGACGGCGTTTACAGCGCGGTTGTAAATTTTGCCGCTGAACAAGTCACTGTAGAGTATAATCCTGAACAAATCAGCGTTATTGCAATAAAGAAAGCTATAACCGACTCGGGCTACGAGGTTATTGAAACCAAAAAAACCTTGGATGTTGATGCTGAAAGTAAAGCTCGGCAACGTCATATTCAACGCTTAAAACTTCTTTTGTTAGCAAGCGTTGCCTTGACCATTCCCATCCTAGTTTTAATGTGGGTTCCAGTTTTACCGATGGAACTAAACAAAATAGTAATGTTCCTCCTTGCAACCCCCGTGCAGTTTGTTGTCGGCTGGACCTTCTACGTTGGAGCATACAAAGCGCTAAAAAACAAAAGCGCCAACATGGATACCCTAATCGCCATGGGCACATCAACGGCTTGGATTTACAGCACAGCGGTAACTTTTCTGCCTGGCGTATTTGGAGATGCAACCGTCTTTTTTGACACTTCAACGATGATTATGTCTTTTATTTTGCTTGGCAAACTTTTAGACGCCGTAGCTAAAGGTCGCACTTCAGAAGCAATTCGCAAAATCATGGGACTTCAAGCCAAAGTTGCCCGCATTATCCGCAACAACGCTGAATATGAAGTGCCCGTGGAAGAGGTCCAAGTCGGCGACATCATACTTGTTAAACCGGGCGAAAAAATTCCTGTCGACGGAACTGTTGTTGAAGGTTACTCTGCCGTAGACGAGAAAGTCATAACGGGTGAAAGCATCCCTGTAGAAAAGAAAGTTGGCGACCAAGTAGTAGGCGCCACCCTAAACAAAACAGGCGTGTTCAAGTTCAAAGCCACAAAAGTCGGAAAAGATACTGTTCTTGCTCAAATAATTGGCATGGTTGAAGACGCCCTTAGTTCAAAAGCGCCTGTTCAAAGACTCGCCGACGTTGCGGCAGGTTACTTTGTTCCAGCAATTATACTTATTGCAACCATCTCTGCTTTCGCGTGGTTCTTCATTTCTGGCGATTACATCTTTTCCTTAACCGTGTTTATCGCTGTACTGGTTGTTGCGTGCCCCTGCGCGTTAGGCCTTGCCACTCCAACAGCCATCATGGTTGGCGTAGGCAAAGGTGCAGAAAACGGCATCCTAATCAAAAGCGGTGAAGCCCTAGAAACAGCCTACAAACTTCAAACAATCGTCTTTGACAAAACTGGCACCCTAACTAAAGGTGAACCTGAAGTAACTGACATAGTCTCGCTTATCTCCGAGAAAGAATTGCTTCAGTACGCGGCTGTTGCAGAGAAAAACTCTGAGCACCCCCTCGGTGAAGCAATCGTCAAAAAAGCCGTCATGCAAGGCATAACACTGGAAGACCCTGAAGCTTTCGAAGCAATACCTGGTCAAGGAGTACAAGTTACATACAAAAACCAGCAAGTGCTACTAGGCAACCGTAAACTGATGGAAACAAATAACATCAACATTGCGGCGCTTGAACAGGAAATGGTTGCTTTTGAAGAAGGCGGAAAAACAGCTATGCTAATCGCGGTAAACGGCAAATTTGCAGGTTTAATCGCTGTAGCTGACACTTTAAAGGAGCATTCAGGTGAGGCAGTGCATGCACTTCAACAGATGGGTCTGGAAGTGGTCATGCTGACAGGGGACAACCAAAGAACCGCAACTGCAATCGCAAAACAGGCAGGAGTAAACCGTGTAATCGCTGAGGTTTTACCCGATGAAAAAGCAAACCAAATCAAGAAGCTGCAGGAAGAAGGTAAAATTGTAGCTATGGTTGGCGACGGCATTAACGACGCACCAGCATTGGCTCAGGCAAACATTGGCATCGCTGTTGGCAGCGGAACAGACGTGGCAGTTGAAACTGGCGATATAGTGCTGATAAAGAATGATTTGCGCGATGTAGTTGTTGGTATTCAGCTTAGCAGAGCGACGATGCGTAAAATCAAGCAGAACCTGTTCTGGGCATTCTTCTACAACATCATATTGATTCCGTTAGCGGCAGGCGCATTTTACCCAATACTGCATGTGCTCTTTGACCCCGTATACGCGGCGGCTGCAATGGCAACAAGTTCAGTCACTGTAGTAACAAACGCTTCATTGTTAAGGAGATTCAAACCAAAACTCTAAGTTACAGGACAACCATTAGTATGGAGGTGAAAACGTTTTATGGCTAAAGATTTAGTATGCAACATGGATGTTGATGAAAAAACCGCAAAATGGAAAACAGTCTACAAAGGAACAACCTACTACTTCTGCGCTCCAGGATGCAAAAAAATGTTCGAAGAAGAACCAGAACTCTACATAAACGCTGAAGCCACAGAAGACCAACACCACAAGCACCATCACCACCATGAAGGCGAAGACCACAAAAGCTGCGGTTGCGGCTGCGGAGGACACTAAACCCCCGCTAAACATTTTTTTAAATAACCGCTTCTTTTCCTAAAGGTTCAGCAACTGTTGCCAACAAAATGTTTTCAGCAAACAGGTCTTCATCAAAAGCGCCTACAAAATCAATCTTGTCGTTTATCACAACTTTGGGGACGCCGATAACGTTGTATTTCATTGCTAAATCGGGAAACTCGCTTGTACTGATTACATCAGCTTTTACATGGTCGCTTTCAATTGCAAGATTATGAGCTATTGCTGCTGCAACGGGGCAATGTGGGCAAGTTAGGGAAACAAAAACTTGGATATGCACTGGAGATTTAACGTCTCTAAGAATTTTTTTAGTCTTGTCTGACAGTTTAGCTTGGCCTTTTGAAACATTAAAGATTGCATCAATAAGTGCTTGCAGTTCATAACCGTAAGGCAACCCGTAGATTCTTACACCATAATCCTTTGCGCCAATAATAGCTAAAGCGGGTATCTTGGTGACAGCGTACTCTTTAGCTTTTACAGCGTCTGCGACGAAATCGTAAACTTCAACCGACAATTTATCGTTTAAAGCAGCGATTTCTTGGATTAACTCTCTTGTGTTATTACAGGAACTGCACTCGATTTCCTGCGTAAACATTACAATTTTGACTGGAGCTACAAGTTTCTGGTTTAAATCAGCCTTTAAAAGGTCTTTTTTGTCTTGTGGAATTAATCCCATAAATTTTTGTCTCCAACAAAGGGTTCGGTTCCAACTAAAAAGTGACTATTGAACCTATAATAGAAAAAGGTTAATCCAACTAAAAGTTTTCTAAAAAAGAAAAAAGGTTATGTTGTTAAGCGTTATCTCCAGCCTTAAAAACGTGCTTAGATGAACTCCAGGTTTCTTCAACCAACTGGTGAAGCTCATCAAGAACAGACGCCAACATTTCACCTTTAACGGTTAAACCATACATTTTTGGCGCTTTACGCATGAAAACAAGCTTTTTTCCTTTCAAACCACGCAGATACTTGTAGGTTCGCCGTATTGAAAGCCCAGTTTCTTTAGCTAATTTACCTGCAGAGATGCCTTCTGGACTTATTGCGTCATAAACCTTTTTTTCTGTTGGCGTAAAGACTTCTTTTTCTGGGTCACGTTTAGATTTAAAAAAGAATATGTAATCACGTTCTTTAGGGGTTTCAATTAAATCTACTTCACGCAGGCGTTTTAGAATTCGAGAAGTAATTTTTGGCAAGATAAGCTCTTGTATATCTTCAAAAGTTTTAGGCCCAGCCGTCAAGGCGCGAAGCAACGTTTCTTCATAACATTCACTGTGAGCAGGAAGCACCATGCAGTATTCTGGAAAACCACAAAGCAACTCTGTTAGTCTGCCGCCAAAGTTGGTTGCGTAATATTCGTCTCTGGCTTCACTTGCAAGACCAACCTGAATAAGTGGATGCAGATACTCCGTGCTGATTGTGTCTTGACTATGTGTGTGACCGGTTTTTTTAAGTTCCTGCTGAATCTGGCTGATAGAATATTTTCCTTTAACGATTGATTGTAAAATGTGGAATCGAGTCTCGTTTTTTAGGACGTTAAAAAGTTCTTTCATGAAATTTGGATTATCCATGGTGTTGCGTAATTGGCGGAGTTCATTTTTTAGTTTGTATACTTGGCATCGTCCTATGCATTCAAGCGGTGATGTGGGTGCACAGTTTCGGCATTCAGCGTCAAGCGTTGATAGTAGGTCTGCGAGGTCCTTCTTTTTTTGGCCGTTTTTTATCGGCGTTACTACATTTCCCATTTTTTCCCCTCTCTCGGCATTGTCACGACGGGTGAAGGAGTAAAGAGATTGGGTTGTAAAGTTGCGTTTTTCTGAGAGCCCCGTTATGACACGCGTCATTGGTATGACAATCGTCAACTTTAAATATATTTCCCCACAAATCTACCCAATAATCAGGTGATTGATTGCTCTTACCATGTGAAGTCGGAGTCAAAACGGTACTGCCAGCAGTAAAAGCCATAATGGCTCGAACCATCGTTGAAAAACACGGATTAAAAGAAAAAGACACCGCAGCACTCTTAGGTCTCTCCCAATCCGCCGTCAGCCGTTACATGAACCGTGACCGCGGCAACAACCTACTTGAAATCGAAAACACCCTCGAAGTCCAGTTGCTTATTGACCAAATGGTTACTTACCTAGTCAAAGAGCCAGAGAAAAAACAGCACATAATGATCCTGTTTTGCCAAACCTGTAAAATCATCCGTGAAAAAGGGTTAATGTGCACTTTGTGCCATAAAGACATGGCTAAAGAATGGGCTGAAGAATGCGCTTTTTGCAGGTTTGAAAAATTAGGCTTCTGCTAACGCCTCCTTTTCACATCTCAACCACGCCAAATGTTGATTGAACGTTTATTAAAGCCCAAATTTAACTGAAAGTAAGGGTTAATGTTTTGTCCTCATACGATGAAAAAACTGTTCTAGACATAATCGAAAACGTAAGCAAAAGCGTCGTTAACATAAGCACCGTAAAGCTGGTTCACAACATTTTCTACCAAGCCGTACCCGTCGGAGGCATGGGTTCAGGCACAATAATTGATGCTAAACAAGGCTTAATCCTAACCAACAACCATGTGGTCGGTGGCGCTGAAAAAATTAACGTTACTCTTTGGAACAACGAAGTCCTTCAAGGCACCATCACCGGCTCCTGCGCCATCCACGACATCGCCGTCATAAAAGTTAACGGCAACAATTTGCAGGCTTCAGAACTTGGTGATTCTGACAAGCTCCGGGTTGGGCAACGTGTTTACGCGATTGGTAACCCGTTTGGGTTAACAGGTGGACCCAGCGTTACAAGCGGCGTTGTTAGCGCGATTAACCGCACAATTGAGTCGCAACGGGGGGTTTTTGAGAATCTTGTTCAAACTGATGCAGCTATCAATCCGGGTAACAGTGGCGGCCCACTTGTAAATTTAGAGGGAAAAATAGTAGCCATAAACACTGCAATTATTCCGTACGCTCAAGGCATCGGCTTTGCCATACCAATTAATTCTGCAAAAACCTGTACAAACGGAATCGTAACTGAAGGTGCACCTAAACGTGCATGGCTTGGAATAATCGGTTTAAGCTTAACTTTTGATTTAGCTAGATATTATGGGTTGCCTGTTGATCATGGCGTTTTGGTTACGAAGGTTTCCCGGGGCAGTCCAGCGGCAGCTGTGGGCATGGTTGAAGGCGATATAATTTTAAGTTTAAATAACGTGGACGTCCGCAGGATTGAGGATTTGGTTGCGCAAATTCATAAACATAAAGTTGGCGATTCCGTTCGGGTATTTGCTTTACGCAATAGCCGAGAGTACTACTTTGACTTAATCCTGAGCCAAACACCTTAGCCAAATTTTGGGTGAAAAAAATGAGTAGTGAAGAGCAAATAAAAGAAATCCTAACAAAATACAAAACCGTAGCAGTAGTCGGTTTATCAAACACTATTGGTAAACCAAGCCACCGTGTAGCAGCCTACCTCAAAAACCACGGCTACACAATAATACCTGTTAACCCAACAATCGAAGAAGCGCTAGGCAGCAAAAGTTACAAAGGCTTACTAGACATACCGCCTGAAATCGCAAAAAGAATAGAAGTCGTAGACATTTTTCGTAAAAGTGAGGATGTGCCGCCGATTGTTGAGCAGGTAATTGAGCTGAAAAAAAGGTTTGGTCAACCGTTTGTGGTTTGGATGCAGCAAGACATCAGAAATGAGTCCGCGGCTGAAACGGCACGGCAAGCTGGATTGATTGTGGTTATGGACAAGTGCATGATGAAAGAGCATTTACACATGTTTCCGCATTAGTTTATGCGGCGCCAAGTATTAGTGAAGCCACTGTTGCTATCACCACAATCGCCAAGGTTTCTGCTAAAGTTATTTTCCAGTTAACGCGAGTCTTCTTTGAACGGTACCTGACTAGGAAGACGCCTACTATTGCAACTACCAATGTTAGTGATACTATAATGTTGATAATTGGTGGCAGTAGCAGGTACGCAGCTATTGGTACAATTCCAGCCGCAAACGTTGTTGTTCCACAGATTATTGCCGCGTAAAGGTTCGAACGGTGAATCTCTTTGCCTAGTAAAGTGAACAGTTTGTGTACCAGTATGAGGGATTTGTCGCGTTCTTTTTTGTCGGGTATGTCGCTTAAACTGTAATTCATCAATGTTTGCAGCGTCATTATGTCAGCAAGGTCTTCGGTGATGCCGCCAAGCAGAAAACTGGAAAAGTTTGTAATGGCAACTGCGCTAAGCGTTAGAAAAGCGGCAAAGATTACTGCGTTTGTGTTGCCAAGAAACGTTGACGTGCTTGTTAAGGTAGCTATGAACGCTGACAGTATAACGACAAGGCTTGTTACTGAACCGTCAACAAGACCCGCAACTACTTCCATGATTGGCTCTTTTTTTAGTAGCAGGCTCTCCCATTCTTTGCCTAGTTTTTGGCCCTGCGTGGTTAACTGGACATAGCCGTCTTCCTGCCGAATCAAACCTTCATTGGTCATTTCGTTAAGGGCTTTATCTAACTCAGTCATTTCTATGCAGGTGTAGCTGACGCAGACACGGTCAAGTTTACCTTTAAGCGTGGCTTTTTTTATTTTAGCGCCCTTGCTTAAATTTAAAAGAACAATAACTCTAATTACGTCTGGGAGTTCTTGGATTTCAAATGCCACTTAACAACTTCACCAGTTAATATCCAACTGTGATATTTCAGGAATTGACTAATTAACCTTTATGCGTAAACCGTGAAGTGACAAGAAAAACAGCGCTTGGCAAACTGGTTTTTGGCTTGATTATTTGTCAATACGAACCTACCCCCTATAGGTTTTTGCATAGAATTCCTAATAGCATACTAATAGACGGCAAATAGGTTGGTGCTCAACAATTTTTCATTTAACATAACCGTTGGTAAAATTATTTTTAGGCGTAATCTTCTTTCATTTTATGGTTTTTTATGTGTGCATATTCTGACTGGGACGAAATTTACCGTGAAGTACCCCAAAACCGGTGGGGGTGGGAGCTTGGAAAGCCTAGGCAATTGCTTGCTGAACTGGTAGAAAACGGCGAAGTCAGGCCCGGGCAAGTGCTGGATTTATGTTGCGGTGTGGCAACAAACACCGTATATCTTGCACAAAAGGGCTTTACTGTAGTGGGCATCGACATTTCACCAACAGCGCTAAAGCTTGCCAAGAAGCAGGCTAAACGGGCAAAGGTTGAAATTGGCTTTTTGAATGGGAGCTTTGTGGATTTAGCTTTTGCAAACCAGGTTTTTGATTTCGTTTTTGACATGGGTTGTTTTCATCATGTTGAGGTTGAAGACCGTAACCGATTCATCGCTGGTCTTTGGCGTGTTTTAAAACCTGACGGGTTATACTCGTTCACTGGATTTAGTGACAAAAATGGTCCAGCTTGGAACCACTTCACAGAACCGCAGATAAGACGCCTCTTTTCAGCCTTCAGTATAGAACGTTTGGGTCATTTTTCTTCTCTTGAAGGTGATGGGGTTATACGTTACTTCATTACGGCGCTTATAAGAAAAAAGTAGCCACCGACTGCACGGGGGCTAAATTTTTTGTAGGGTTTTTTGTATTTCATCGTATTTTGGTTCAACGGATGAGGAATTGGCGACCCAAATGTAACGGATAACGCCAGTTTTGTCTAAAATAAAGATTGACCGTTTAACCATTGGGTACCCTTGCTCTGTAGTGGCTGCTTGCTCTAAACCATAAGTTCTAAGGACTTCGCGATTGATATCGCTTAAAACTGGAAAAGGCAACCTGTTATCCTCAGAAAACGCCTTATTCGATGCTGGGTCATTAACGCTTACCCCGATAACCTGCGCTTCTAAATCAATCAGCCGTGACATGGAATCCCTAAACTGGCAAGCCTCCATCGTGCAGGTTGTAGTGAAGGCGGTAACAAAAAATGCTAAAACAACTTTTTGCCCCCAAAAATCGCTTAGCTTACGTATTATTGCGTTTGTGTCTGGTAAGGAAAAATCTGGTGCTTTATCTCCAACCTTTAAAACCATAAAAATCCTCAATCTAGAAAACATAGAGAAGTAATAAAACCTTGATGCTTCTAAAAAGTGAAGGCGGAAGGGCAAATCTGGTTAAGCACGCAAGCTTCACATTTGGGTTTTTTTGCAATGCAAACTTGGCGTCCATGAAAAATCAGCAAATCCGTTAGCTTCATCCAGTCCTCTTTAGGGGTTATCTGCATTAGTTCCTGTTCAATCTTGTCAGGATTATCCGTGTCTGCCAAACCTAACCGTTGAGAAAGCCTACGCACATGAGTATCCACCGCCACCCCCTCAATTACTCCGAAAGCATTGTACAGCACAATGTTGGCTGTTTTACGCGCCACACCCGGCAACTCAAGCAGTTCAGGCATAGTTTTTGGAACTTGCGAGCAAAATTTTTCAATAAGCATCTTGGCGCAGTTTTGCAGGTTGCGTGCTTTGTTGTGGTAAAACCCGGTTGAATGGATGTCTTGCTCTAACTCTTTTATGTCTACGGTTGCGTAAGCTTGGGGTGTTTTGTATTTTTTGAATAAGTTTTTGGTTACCATGTTGACTCGTTCGTCGGTTGTTTGTGCTGAAAGCATGGTTGCAACTAAGATTTCCAGTGGGTTGGTGTAGTTTAGGGCGGTTTTTGCGTTTGGATAAAGTTTTTCTAAGATCTCAATGATTTTCTGTGTTCTTTCTCTATGCGGCAGGTAAACCTTTGGGCTTTTCATAACTGTTCTTCCTAAAACTTGAGTTGTGAATAATTATTTGCGTTTGGACTAAAAAGACTTTTTTAAATGCTCGTTTGGGTTGGGTTGTGGGTTTTGTTGATGCTTCGGTATACGCCTGCAATGATTTAACGTTTGTAAATTGTTTACACCTGATAAATTAAAAAATGCACACTAATGCCGTTTGATTACGTTAGAAATGTTTATATAAATTATAAAATATTGCTCATACGTTTAATTTACTGTTGTGTGGAAGAATGACAAACCCAACAAGAATAACCGTAGCCTTCGACAAACAAACCGCAGAACTACTAGAAAAAATAAGCACAGACGCCCAAGTTTCCCAAAGCGAAGTAATGCGGCGCGCCCTAAAATTCTACAACGAAAACCGCCCCCTCGAAGACCCAACAACAAAGAAAAAAATCGCCTCCTACATGGACCTGCTACTTACAGGCGAACATGTCATTTTGGACATTGACCATTGGTTATCTTTCCTTCAGCTTGTTGCAAAATCGCCTGAGCAAGAGAAAGAAAAATTCTGGAGTGAACATCGGGAAATTGCACGTTCGCATTGGGAGCAACTGAAAACTAAGGTTCACTCGCCTGAAGAAATGATTGTTCGTCTTGAAGCTTGTAACTTTTTCCGTATGACTAAGAATGCGCCGAATGATTTTACTTTGGTTTTGTTTTCTGATGTTTCAAAGGAGTTTGTTAGAGTTTTTCTTGAAGAGTATTTTGCTGCTATGGGCGTTAAGGCTGAGATTAAGGAGAACCTTGCTAAGCTGCGGGTGACGGTAAAGTCTGGCGCTAAAACTTAACTGTCCAACATTTTCTTTACTTGCTGTGCATTTGCATAATAAATCATAAAAATTGTGAACAAATCACAACTACTTTTATATTAAATCAAGCAATTAACTGTATTAACCGAAAAGGTGGTCAAAAAATGAACAAAAAAACCAAAAAACCAAAACGGGCAAAAACTAAAACAAGTGCAACCCTGACAAAGTCAGCATTGTACTTCAGAGGAGGAAAAACCAAATGGTAAGCCTATTAATTGCTGCCTTTGGAGTAGGATCCTTAGCATTAGCATTTGCCAGCTACACAATTCAAAGGAAAAGGACCGCCGCACCAATCAATAATTAATCGCCAAAAAAGGAGAAACAAAAATGAAAACCAACAACACAAGGCATAACAATTCAAACTTCCCCTTTTTTGAAACCCACATTAACCCAAATTTTTAAAAAAAGCGCAAAATTTTATTTTCAGCACCCGATAACCCTTAATGGTGCATTTAGATGAGCCTTAACTGTAAATTAAAAGTTGACGGAAAAGACGTTCCCATAAACGATTTTGTCCAAAAAATCCTCACCGGAACCATAGTTGGCGCAGTTTCTTCACTTAAAGGCGTTGACCCAGACTGGCAAAAGGTAGAGTTAGAAATAAAAAAGCTTAACCGCTAAACCTAACTTCAGGTTTGAGTTCCTCAAACATTTCCTGTTTAGCCTTACAAATTGGGCAAATGTATGGTGGGTCTTCCCTGTAAACTACGTAGCCACATTGTTTGCAGTACCAAAGCTTCTTTTTAATTTCCCCTTTTTGGGCTCCAGCGGCTGGTTGAATGGATGGTTTAGACTGTTGTGGTGTTGGCGGCTTTTCGGGTGTTCCTTCGCTTGCACTGGGCACGGGCGTGGTTGCAGCGGCTGCTTGTGGCTCGTACGCTCGGTTCTGTTTTTCTATGGGTCGCCGTTCAGGAACTTCAGGCAGGTTTTTGCTTTCATATACGCCTTTGTTGACGTATAAGCGGCAGTAGCATGCGCCATATTGGGCTACGTCTGGGTCTCGGTAGTCGCAGGGGCAAATTATGTCTCGGTCGTACTCAAATTTTCCTGAAGCTAATCGGCAGGGGCAAAGGGGGTAACCGTAGCGTTCTTCATTGGTTTTTAACCCTTCAAAAAAGGCTTGCAAAAGTTCTGGGTCAGGGGTTAAGTAGTAGCCGTAGGTTTTTGCGTCTGCTTCTGCCCTTTGACGTACCTGATCAATGGTTATCAAACGCCAAGGGCCTCTTTTAGTTGCTCTTTCTTAAAACCTGTGATGACCACTTTTTCGTCAACAATTGTTGTTGGGTAACTTAGAGATGCGCCTTTGCTTATGATGGCTTGACGCGCTTTTTCGCGGTCGTCATCTTCAAGCAGGTCAACATCAATAAACTCATATCCGATGCTGTTGTCGTTTAGAAACTGTTTTGTCATTTTACACCAGACACAAGTGCTTAATGCATAAAGGGTTACTTTGTGGTCAGTTTTTTTTCCTGCAACTTTAGAAAACTGCATTAAAAACTCTCCTTAAAAGAGATTAGATGTTAAAGAAATATAACTGTTTAGATTAGGCAAGCGTCAGGCTGGTTGCAGGTTACCAAACGCGTTCTGAACAACTTCACAAAGCGCGGGGTGAATATGCATTGCCTGCGCTATTGGTTCAAAGGTGCCGTTGCCTGAAACCATCGCGTTCACGATTTCTTGAATTAACACTGGCGCTTCAGCGCCGATTATGTGTGCACCCAAAATTTTGCCTGTTTCCCGTTCTACAAGGACTTTTACAAAACCGTTTGGTTCCCCCATCGCTGCCCCCATAGCTGTTTCACGGTAAAGCGCCCGCCCAATCAAAAAGTTGTATTTTTGCGTTTTAGCTTCTGCCTCTTTTAATCCGATGGATGCGACTTGGGGATGGGTAAAGATTCCATGCGGCACCACGTTATAGTTCATTGCGACTTTGTGGTCATGGTTAGAGTTGTGCCAAACGATGCCTGCCTCAAAATTGGCTGCATGCTTAAACATTGCTTTTCCAATTGCGTCTCCGAACGCCCAAATATTCTTTTTTGAGGTTTCAAGATAATCGTTTACTTTTATGTAGCCTTTTTCGTCGAGTTGTACGCCGGTTTTTTCTGGTTTAAGAATGTCAGCGTTTGAAATTCGGCCTGTTGCAATCATTAACCGTTCAGCCTTAAACTCTTTAACTGCGCCGTCAACTCGGTTTTTGGTGGTTAAAACTACGCCGTCAGGTTCCTGACGAGTTTCTAAAGCTTCAAAGTTAGTGTAAACTTCAACTCGTTTCTCAAGCTCCATTTTTAACAGGTCAGAAACTTCTGGTTCTTCTTCTGGAATCAACTTGGACGAACGTTGAATAATGGTTGTTTTTACTCCCATGCCTGCAAAGAAGTGTCCGTATTCAACGCCGATGTATCCTCCCCCTACAATGATGACGCTTTTTGGTGGTTCTTGTAGTTGTAGGACGTTGTCGCTTGTTAGGTAGTTGATGCGTTCAAGGTCTTTAATCGGCGGAATCGCTGAGCGTGCGCCTGAGACTATGTAGATTTTTTTAGCCGTGATGGTGTGGCTGCCGACTTGCACGGTGTAATCGCCAATAAATTCGCCTGTTTCTTTAAACCAGGTTAGGTTTGGGGTTTGTTCTACTCCATGTGCTTGCATGTTTGTGTCGCCCTCAACAAGCGTGTGCATGCGTTTCATTATGTTTTGGAAATCCATCTGTTTTATGGTTGCGTGTACGCCGATTTTTTCGGAGTCTTTAACCGTTGCGGCAATGTCTGCAGGGTAAATCAGCATTTTAGAAGGTACACAGCCTCGGTTGATGCAGGTTCCGCCCATGCGTCCGCTTTCTACAAGCGCAACTTTCTGTCCTTGTTCCACTGCTACTGAAGCAATCAGCATTCCTGAACCTGAACCAATAACTATCGAGTCAAATTGTTCAACCATAAACAAACCAGCAACAAAAGTAAAGCTGAAACGGCAAATAAACCTTTCAATTCCAGTTCTAAGGCAAATCTTTTATTCAAACACGTTTACCCTTCTTTTGAGGGTTTGTTGTGGCAAAACAAAAAGTTGAAGACACAAAAAAGAAGCAAGCCTACTATTACGGTAAAGGCGAAAAGAAAGCCAAAGAAGTAAAAAAGTAACGGTTTAAACCAGAAATTTTGGCTTGCACCGCTCATCGGTGATTGGGTTGAAGGCTTCGAGCTCTTGTTTCTGTAGCGGTAACACTATACGTGACACTAAACCATTAAGACTGAAAGGCAAACGAATCAGACGCATTTCACCAGAAGTTACCCATTCATCAATGTGGACGCCCGCTTGTTTGACTTCTTGGGCGATTTCAAGTCGCTGTTTGGGGTTCAATTGGTAAGCTTCCTTATCGAAAACGTGGATGTGAAAGCCTCTGCCTGAATAAACCGCCGCCAAATCAGAAAAGCGGGTTTCCAATTTTTCGATCAAATCAACCGCTTCATGCTTAACAATATCCAGCTCCAACTCGCAGAAACTTAAACCCTGCCCACGCTTCATCTTATCCTCGAGGCTGCCGTGAACTGGGCAAACAACGTTTTCTGGGTCAAGGTCAAAAACGAGTTCTTGCCCAAGCTTTTCATCGTTTTCGCCGTAAACAGTTCGGTCGTAGTAGAGGGCTTCAGGTAAAAACTCTAAAACTTCACTTCTGACGTCTTCAAGGCTGCTGTAGTCGTCGATGATTATGGTTGTTGAAGCGTCTTCTCTGTACTTTTCTGGGTAAATTCGTGTGTGTCTGCCTATAATTACTGCAAACTTTACTTTGCCCACTGGATGACTAAACCATTTAGCTACATTTTGTAGGTTAAATTCGCCCCTGTAAAATTGTGCTCTTTCTTTAAGAGTTGTATATCTCATCCCGGCTGGTAAACTGTATTGAACCATACAATGTAATGTTTGTTTAAGAACCAAAAAGTTTTGTGGAAAAACTGGTGGGCTTAAGTTTTTTTCATTATGTAGAAGGCAGTGTTAAAACGGCTGGGGTTCTTTTTAACCATGTCAATCTCAGTTTGGAGCATTTTAAGAAGTTTTAGAGCTTCTGGTTCTTTCTTGTATTTCTCCAGTAATTTGCACATTTTTTCTGCCAGCGGCTTATAAAACTTGGTCCACCACGCATCCGCAGGCACCAAAACCGTTTCTGTAAGTACATAGCCATACTCCGATAGTTTAAAAATTGACTCTTTAGCGCCTAAAATTTCGTAATGAATAACCAAAAAACCGTTTTGCTTAAGTAGTCTACGCCAACTCTTCAACTCATAATCGAAAGTTAACCCCTCAAGCACGCCTTCAGACCAGATAACATCAAAGGATTCATCACAAAATTCCATTTCAGTTAAGGAACTGTTTATGGCTCTTACTCGGTTTGATAAGCCTTCTTTGTTTATTCTTTTGCGAAATTGAGCAATAGCTGACTCGTCGATATCTATCCCTGTCACTTCGCCTTCACAAAGTTTAGCTATTTCAATTGTGGGCAGCCCAGAACCACAACCGATGTCTAAAATTTTTTGGTTAACCATTTTTGGCAGCTTCAGGAAGGCTTCTTTGGTGTATTGAAGAAAGAATTTTCTTGCTTGTTCAAACTCTTCAAGTGCAACCATAGCTTACCTAAAACCTTTAAGCTTATTTTGCCCAAGAAAACATAAGCTTTTCTCAACCAATAACCCTGCCCTCTTACAAGAACCGCCCCAAATATGGTAGAGAAAAACTAATATTTTCCGCCACCCCCGATTTATAATAGGTGACTTATTTTTTGCCGATTGATCCAGAATTTCAAAAAAACCGTCAAATAGTTTCTCAACACAATGGCCATAACGTTTGGGGTCCAGTTGAACCGCCCAACAAGCTTGGCATTCATGGAACAAACGCTGCAGTTGACTGGGACGTATGCGTCGGCGACGGCGTATGTGTGGATGTTTGCCCTGTTTCCCTTTACGAGTGGGCTGAAACTCCTGGTAATCAGCTTTCAGAGAAAAAATCTGACCCTGTCCGAGAAAAGGATTGTATTCAATGCCTCGCCTGTGAAATGCAGTGTCCCACACAAGCCATAAAAATAACTCCACCCTAAACTTTTTTTTGCAGGCTTTAGAAATTAAAAAAAGGTTTAGTAAAATTTTGCTTACTTCACGAAACTTAGGTTCTTATCGATTTGGTCCCAGTTTACAATGTTCCAGAATGCTTCAATGTATTTTGGCCGCTGATTCTGGTAGTCGACGTAGTAGGCGTGTTCCCAAACATCCATTACCATCAATATGCTGTATGTTGGGTAAACGTTAACGTTGTGCTTTTCAATTTGCATAATTATCGGTCTTCCTATGCATGGATGCATGGCAAGGGCTGCCCATCCTGAGCCTTCAGTTGTGCTGGCTGCGGCTGAGAATTCTTTTTTGAAACGTTCAAAGCTACCAAATTCCTTGTTGATTGCGTCCGCGATTGCTCCTCCAGGTTGTCCGCCGCCTTTGCCTGCCGGCGCAAGGTTTTCCCAGAAGATCGAATGCAGTAAGTGTCCGCCAATGTTGAAGGATAAATCTTTAAGGACGGCTTTGGCGTCAATGTCAGCGTTTTCTTTGCGCGCTTTTTCGAGTTTTTCAAAAGCTGCGTTTGCACCGTTAACGTAGGCTTGGTGGTGTTTGTCATGGTGTAGTTTGAGTTGTTCTTCTGACATGTGTGGTGCAAGCGCGTTGTAATCGTAGGGTAGTTTGGGTAGAGTAAAGTTACTTATTTTTTCCATAGAAGTCATAAAATTTTCACCAAAAACATGTTTTTTCAAAGCGTTTTAAACCTAATATACTTTACTTTAACCAAGCCTTCGCTCTTCTGCTAAAAAAACCGAGAGTGAAAAATGGTAAACAGCAGGATGTAAACGGTGGGTCGATAGTTTTTTTTTTCCTGAGTTTTTGTGCCCTGCTTTTTTGTTTAACCTATAATCAACTTGACAGTTTTCTGCAGATAAATTTACAAATGTCCAATACATTGTGTTTATTCGATAAATGCTGGTGGGTTTAACGGATTGCATGGTCAACCCCCAGATTGCTTTTATAGGAAAGGTTTTTAGTTTAGTTATTATATGAGACTGTGCAAAGTGTAGAAGTGTAAAGTGAGGTTAACGTTATGTCTGTATTTGCAGCACCAGGAGCTTATGACCGCGCAATTACTGTTTTCTCCCCTGATGGCAGACTTTTCCAAGTAGAATATGCCATGGAATTAGTGAATCGTGGCGCCACCATTTTAGGTATCCAAACCGCTGAAGGTGTTGTGCTTGGTTCTGAAGAAAGCATAGAAGTCCTTGAAGAAGCAGGCTTCTCTTACAAAATCTTCCGCGTAGATGACCATATTGGAGCAGCAATTGTTGGTTTAAGTTCCGACGCAAGAATCCTGATTGATCAGGCAAGAGTTTACGCTCAAAGCAATAAATTAACTTACGATGAACCCATAGATGTTGAGGTTGTAACAAAACGCATCTGCGACATACAGCAAATGTACACGCAGCACGCCGGTGTAAGACCCTTCGGAGTATCAATCATCTTCGCAGGCGTTGACAAGACTGGTTCACGCGTTTTCGGAACACACCCCAGCGGAACATACAGAGGCTACAAAGCAACCGCTTTAGGCGCAGGAAGAGAAACCGTCCTAAACATACTCAAAGACGAATACAAGGAAAACATGAGTTTTGAGGACACCACTAAACTTGCAGTGAAATGCTTAGTAAAAGCACTTGAGGCAAGACAGCTTCCACCAAGAATTAAAATAGCGGTCATTCCAACTGCGACTAAAACGCTTGAAATGCTCTCTGACGAAAAAGTAGACGGCTACATTAAAGAGCTGGGTTCAAGCAAGTGACGTTGTGATGAGTGAAAGGTTCACTGTTGCACGTTTAACCCGAGAAAACGAGCACTTCGAAATCCTAGTGAAACCGCAAAAAGCGTTAGATTACCATAACGGCAAAATTTCGGGAATAACCGAGGTTTTAGCCGCTGAAATAATTTTTTCTGACGCTAACAAGGGTACCAAAGTTTCTGAAGAGGCAATGAAAAAAGCCTTCAAAACAGTTGATCCTCTTAAAATTGCGGATGAAATTTTAAAGAAAGGCACCTTGCAGTTAACAACCGATCAAAGACGAAAAATGGTTGAAGAAAAACGCAGGCAAGTTATTGATTTTATTTCTCGCCAAGCAGTTGACCCTAAAACGAATCTGCCGCATCCACCGGCACGTATTGAAAACGCTATGGAGCAAATTCGTTACCCAATTGACCCTTACAAGTCAGTTGAGGAGCAAGCTAAAGACATAGTAAAACTGCTAAGACCAATTTTGCCATTAAAGATTGAGCAAGTCATTGTTGCAGTAAAAGTGCCGTCGCAGTACGCTTCAAGAGCTTATGGAACAATCAAATCTTTCGGGGCATTGAAGCGTGAAGAATGGCGTGGTGACGGCTCCTGGTATGGGGAAATTGAAATGCCTGCGGGAATTTATGCTTCGGTGCTAAACAAACTTGGCGATGTAACTAAGGGTAGTGGAGAAGCAAAAATAATATCATAAAAATAATGAAAAAATGGATGAAGAATTTATGCCAACATTCTTTGAAAAAAAACAGCTTGTTACGCCTGGAGAATTGCTTGCAGAAGGCGACTATTTACCCGGCGAAAACACGTATGTTGAAGAAAACAAAATCTACGCTCAACGAATCGGACTTGTAGACAGCGACAACAAAAAAGTCAACGTGGTTGCGCTTAGGGCTTTTTACGTGCCTAAAGTAGGCGACATAGTTATTGGAACCGTTACGGAAGTTGGATTTAACGGTTGGACAGTTGACATCAAGTCACCCTATACTGCACTTCTAAGAGCATCAGACGTACTTAGCAGGCCTTTTAAGCCACAAAACGACGAGTTATCTGCAGTTTTAAACCAAGGCGACTTAATAGTTGCAAAAATCGCTTCATACGATCGAGCACATGACCCACAACTAACCGTTGGAGAACCTGGTCTTGGAAAAATCACTCGTGGACAGATCCTTAATGTTGTTCCAACAAAGATTCCAAGAGTCATCGGCAGAAAAGGTTCAATGATTTCAATGATTAAACAGGAAACAAACTGCCAAATTATTCTTGGCCTTAACGGAGTAATTTTGGTCACTGGTAAGACTCCTGAAGACGAGGAACTTGCCATTACCGCGATTCGAAAAATTGAGCAGGAATCCCACACAAGTGGCTTAACCGACCGTATTACCCAGTTACTTAAAGAAAGCAAAGTAAAAGTGGAGGAACCTAAAAATGAATGAAAAACCTGACAAATTGATTGACAAAAAAGGTATAAGACTAGATGGCCGCAAAGCGGATGAACTTCGGCCCCTAAAACTTCAAGTTGGTGTACTCTCAAACGCTGATGGTTCAGCTTACATTGAACATGGCAAAAACAAGATTTTAGCCGCAGCTTTTGGTCCAAGAGAAATGCATCCAAAACATTTAGCACTTGCAGACAGAATGGTTTTAAGATGCCGCTACCACATGGCGCCATTCTCAGTTCAAGAACGCAAGTCACCCGCACCATCAAGAAGAGAAGTGGAACTTTCCAAAGTTATCCGTGAATCACTCGAACCAGCACTATTTCTTGAATTATACCCGCGAACAGGTGTAGACGTGTTCATTGAAGTGTTGCAAGCAGACGGTGGAACAAGATGTGCAAGCATCACAGCCGCAGCTTTAGCAATTGCTGACGCTGGTGTTCCAATGCGTGACCTTGTAGTTGCTTGTGCAGCAGGAAAAGTTGATGACACAGTTGTCCTTGACTTGTATGATGCAGAAGACAAGCTTGGCGCCGCAGACGTTCCAGTCGCTTACATGCCTGCATTAAACGCTATTACACTGCTTCAAATGGATGGCATCTTAACTCCTGACGAGTTCCAGAAAGCTGTTGAAATGGCCATGGGTGGATGCAAAAAAATCTATGAGATGCAAAAAGAAGCGTTAAAGACCAAGTATATGGTTGTTAAAGACGTGGAAGAAAAAGAGGTTGAAGAGTAATGTCGTCACTTATTACACGAGTTAGACTGAAACAAATTAGTTCTCATATTGAGAATGGTAAACGTTTAGATGAACGTGGCCTACTAGATTACCGGCCAATCAAAATTGAACAAGGTGTAATCGAGAAAGCTGAAGGTTCAGCACGTGTTTACCTTGGAAAAACAGAAGTGTTAGTCGGCGTTAAAGTTGAAACCGGAGAACCATTCCCAGATACACCAAACGAAGGTGTACAAACCGTTAACGCTGAACTTGTACCACTCGCTTCACCACACTTTGAACCTGGCCCACCAGACGAAAACAGCATTGAACTTGCAAGAATCGTTGACCGCGGCATCCGCGAATCACACGCTATTGACACAGAAAAGCTATGCATTGAACCCGGCAAAAAAGTCTTTGTCGTCTTCGTAGACGTTTACGTGCTCAACCACGACGGCAACTTGATTGATGCTTCCGCATTAGCTGCAATGGCTGCACTTTTGAACACTAAAATGCCAAACTATGAAATCAAAGACGGCGAACTAAAAATCAAGCAAGGCTACACGTCACTGCCAATGAAGAGTCACCCAATTACTGTTACAATCGGCAAAATCAACAACCAACTAATCATTGACCCACAACAAGAAGAAGAACAAGTGATGGATTCACGAATAACCATAGCAATCAACGAGCAAGGCAACATTTGTGCAATCCAGAAAGGTGGTTCAGGCTTTTTCACACCGCAACAGATTTTAGAAGCTTCAAAGATTGCTCAAGCAAAAGCAGAAGAACTGCGCAAGAAACTTGACTGGTGAAAAAGTTGCCGAAAATGAAGAAAGTTGGTCCAACTCGTGGCTTAGGCGTACGTTACGGCTCCACAGTTAGGAAACGCTATGTAAAAGTGATAACTGAACTAAAAAGGCCTCACAGATGCCCACAATGCGGTTTTGTTAGGGTCCACCGCTTAAGTGTCGGCGTTTGGCAATGCGGTAAATGCAACTATACTTATGCAGGCGGAGCTTATACACCAATGACAAAACTTGGTGCCATAGCTAAACGGTCTGCGAAGGGTACAGTTGCAGGTGAAGAAGCCGCAAAAAATGCAGCTGCTCCAGCAGTTGAAACGGCAACCCCTGAAGAAGCCGAGTAAACGCTTCTTTTCTTCTTAATTTTTATTTTTTGTTTTGTTTCTGTTTAGCCTTATTTATTTGAACATCTATTGTTTTGTTAAGTGAACTTTGATGGCGGTTAAGGCTAAAGCATCTATACGCTTAAAACTTGTTGATCAAAAACAGCTTGCCGCCGCAGTTGCCGCCCTACAACCCGAAGTTAACTCTCCAATTACTCACCGAGCAAACGTGGATTTGCAAGTGCAGGAAAACTTTATTGTTCTAACCGTTAACGCTGAAGACACAGTTGCCCTGCGTGCCACGGTTAACGCGTATCTGCGTTGGATTGCCTCAACAATAAACGTTGTTGAAGTAGTCGAACGCATGTAGCTTAAAGCGCTGAATTTCCACATGTTAATGAGCGTTTTTTCAGCCAATAGCACCTACCCCCCTTAGTGTTTTGCGTTCTCTCACCAGAAAAGCGCGAGTAGAGCCTACCCCTCCTTGGAAAGGTAGACTCCCTATAGGTTTTTGCATAGAATAACTATTAGGATCCAAATAGGTCGGTTGAATTATTTGGTGTTGAAATTTTTGACGTTTTGTTTTAAAGTAACTTAGCGTTTGTTCATTTTACGGTTTTTTTCATTTGATAACTGTGTTGATTGCTTTTTTTGCTTATTTTTAGGTTAAATTTAAGAAGGGTAGCATTCTAATTATATAAGCAGTGAGTCTGATGAAGGCTGTATTGTTCGACTTGGATGATACTCTTTTCGACCATAAACACAGTCGTCTAAAGGGTTTGGAGGCGCTACAAAGAAAATTCCAGAAACTTGGAGGAGTTTCTTTAGAAGAACTTGAAGAAGAACATGAAAGACTTCTAGGCGTTGCAGATTACTGCACTGTTCCCAGCGGCAATTTAGTGATGGCGAATGCAACCACACATGGCATTTCTAAACTGTGCGCAATGTACGGCGTGCACTTGAGCATTGAAGAAGAAAAAAACACCGTAGACTTATACAACAAAGAATACCTTAAGAATCGGCAATCAGTACCTGGCAGCATCGAACTGCTAACCACCCTGATGAATTACGCCAAGTTGGGTGTAATATCTAACGGTCAAATTGACCAAGAAATGGAGAAGCTCAAAGCCTGCAAAATAGACAAACTGCTTGACTACTTTATAATCTACGAAAACGACTGCTACAAAAAACCCTGTAAGCAACTTTTCGAGATTGCCCTTGAAAAAATGGATGTAACACCAGCAAACGCAGTTTATGTTGGTGATTCTTGGAAATGCGACATTTTGCCTGCAGTTGATGTTGGAATAAAGGCTGTTTGGCTCAACAGATATGGGCTTGAGAATCCGAATCCACGGGTTGCAAGTGAAATACAATCTTTCATTGATGTCGACAAGAGTCTTTTCCTGTAAACTTGTGGCCTGTAACTCCTTTCTTTTCTTTAAAAACTGTTTGTTTTTTGGCTGTAATTTGTATTTTATAAAGGATTAAAATTGCTGGTGCTTGAAAAAATTTAAGAGTTTGCCACATGATCGGTACATCTGAAACAAACAAACCGTAAATAAAACCATAGAAATACGCCTCGCAAAACAGCGAGAACATGCATGTGGACACGTCTTTTGCTGATGGTTCGTTTAACTTTGAGTAGTTGAGGTAAAAGCGCAATGGTGGTAAATGCTGCAGCTATTAAGCCAACTATTGTTATGGTTGAATCAATTTTCCAATCCAATTCGGCTCTTTGGCGCGGCTGAAGTATTTATTCATTGATTGAAATAACTTGACTTGAATGTGGCTTAAAGATTGGTATGTTTTTTGCTGTCTTCAAAAGTTTGCTTTTGCTTGTGTCCCCTAATGACTATGCCTTTTCCATGAGGGTTCTTGTCCTTTTAATTTTTAAAAGTATAATCCTTTTTAGGAACTGTGCATTGCTTGTTATCAGAAAAAACCGTGGCAAATACGTTGCTTGTGGCAGTTAAGCGTTTATGAATTTCATTAAACGAATATTCTGGCAAGGGAAGGTTTAAATAAATACTGCCTCATTTCGTATATGCTTCAAGTTAAAAACGGATGATAATTTAGAATGTCGTCACAGGAATTTCGTCACATAGTGCGCATCTTGGGCTCTGACTCACCAGGCACCCTTAAGACTTCTTATGCGGTAAAACAAATTAGGGGTATAAACATGAGCCTGTCTAACGCTGTTCTTAAAAAAGCAGGCGTTAACCCAGATTTGCGCGTAGGTTTCATCACAGATTCAGACATCGCAAAAATAGAGGATGTAATCCGAGACCCAGCAAAACACGGCATACCCGGCTGGCTCTACAACAGGCAAAAAGATTCCGAATCAGGCAAAGATGCCCACCTCTTGAGCGCTGACTTAATTTTCAAAGTAAAAACTGACATAGACCAAGCCAGAGAAATCCGCTCTTGGCGTGGATACCGTCATGCTTACAGCTTAAAAGTTCGTGGTCAAAGAACAAAAACCACTGGACGCGCAGGCAAAGCCTTGGGCGTTAAGAAAAAGACTTTACAGCAGGGCAAGCCAGGCGGAGCAACTGAAGGAGGCAAATAATAGTGGGAGATCCAAGGAAACAGCGTAAGAAATTCGATACTCCACGTTTCCGTTGGCGTAAAGATATTCTTCAAGAAGAGCTTAAACTCTTAGGTCAATACGGCTTAAGAAACAAACATGAGCTTTGGCGTCACAAAACGTATCTGTCTAAAGTAAGAGGCATTGCACGTTCATTAATTAGCAAAACACCTGATGAACGCGCAAAAATGGAAGGTGAACTGCTAGCCCGCTTAAAGAAGCTGGGTATTTTGCAGGAAACAGCCGTTTTAGACAACGTCTTAGACTTAACCATCGAAGACATTTTAGAACGCAGACTGCAAACAATCGTCTTCCGAAAAAGCTTGACAAGAACAATATTCCAATCACGCCAACTAATCACTCACGGTCACGTAGCAATTAATAACCGTAGAATGACTGTCCCAGGCTACATCGTGCCAAAAGCAGATGAAGCACAAATCGCTTACTCTGTAACAAGCGCGTTGTCAAACCAAACTCACCCATTACGAGTAGGCTTAACAGTTGTCGCAAAAGCACCAGAAATACGGCAACCTAGCCGAGGCAGAAGAGGCGGACGCGGAGGCGGAAGATTTTGAGCAGCAAACGTAACGAGAAATGGGGCATAGTCCACATCTTTAGTTCCTACAACAACACCTTAATCCACATCACCGACATCAGCGGCGCAGAAACAATCGCACGCACAACAGGCGGCATGTTCGTCAAAGCTGACCGCATGGAATCATCACCATACGCAGCTATGCGTGCAGCAACCGGTGCAGCAGAAGTTGCAAGAGACAAAGGAATCACAGCAATCCACATTAAAGTTCGCGCACCCGGCGGTAGTGGTCCAAGAACTCCTGGTCCTGGTGCACAAGCTGCAATTCGAGCGTTGGCAAGATTTGGCTTCCGTATTGAACGTATTGAAGAAGTAACCCCGATTCCTCATGACGGCACACGCAGACCTGGTGGCAGAAGAGGAAGAAGAGTTTAATCTCCACCCTTTCCTTATTTGATAAACAGAAAAATTGAAATAATGCACTGAAACAATTATTGAA
Source organism: Bathyarchaeia archaeon (assembly GCA_042296865.1). GTDB lineage: Archaea > Thermoproteota > Bathyarchaeia > Bathyarchaeales > Bathycorpusculaceae > Bathycorpusculum. The sequence continues at coordinate 2,549,600 of CP170178.1, forward strand.
ACGCAAACCAGTATTTGCACCTATTGTTGGAGTGTCTAAGCAAGTGAAAGTTGAAATCCTCGAGAAAAACGATAATGTCCTTCGCGTTATAGTTAGAGACGCAGAGGTTCCTTTAATGAACGCTTTGCGCCGAATATCACTTGCGCAAGTTCCTTGTATGGCAATCGACGAAGTAGTCATGATTGACAACTCGTCAATTTTGCAGGACGAAATTATTGCACACAGGCTCGGTCTTACTCCCTTAAAAACAGACCTTGACAACTATAACACTCCCGAAACATGCCCCTGCCAAAGTGAATTCGGTTGCCCACAATGTAGGGTTACTTTAACGCTGGATGCAGAGGCAAAAGACGGTACACGAACCGTTTACAGCGGTGAACTTGTATCTGAAAACCCAGATGTTGTTCCCGTTTCTGACAAAATCCCAATCATTAAGCTTGCAAAAGGCCAAAAACTAAAACTTGAAGCTTACGCAAGACTAGGAACAGGTAGGACACACGCAAAATGGCAACCAGTCTGCGTCTCCGCATACAAGTATTATCCAAAAATTATTACTCCAACCGAATTATGTGAAGACTGCCAAAAATGCGTTGACATTTGCCCCAAAAAAGTGTTAGAAATTAAAGGCGGCAAAGTTGACGTTCGCGACTTGTACTCCTGCAACATGTGTATGGACTGTGTTGAAGCTTGCCCCAAAAAGCCTTCCCCGCTTAAGATTGAATGGGAAAAGAACGCTTTTATCCTTAATTTAGAATCCACAGGTGCACTTCCACCTGAACGTGTGCTTCAAGAAGCAACTAAAATCTTAGGGCAACAACTTAAAGAATTTGAAGAACAAGTAAAGGTAGAAAAACAATGATACAAACAGAATCAACCAACCCAGAATTAATCCAGCTCATCAAACAATTAAAGAAAGAGAGCCGTGAAAAAGACGCGCCAATCTGGCTAGATGTAGCTGAACAGTTAGCTCAATCACGCTCTCGACGTGCAGCAGTGAATTTGAGTAGCATTAACAGGAACACAAAAAAAGCAGATATAATCGTTGTTCCAGGCAAAATTCTTGGAACCGGTTCATTAACTCACCCAATAACAGTGGCTGCTTTTAGCGTTTCAGAAACAGCAAAAGCAAAACTTGACGCTATAAAAGCGAAATACCTCACAATCCCTGAGCTTGTTGCCGAAAACCCAAAAGGCTCAAACATAAAAATTATCCGGTGAAAAAGTTATGTCAACAAAAGTAACGTACGTAAACGCTGACGGATTAATCCTTGGCAGAATGTCAAGCAACGTAGCAAAATTGTTACTAAACGGTGAAAACGTAACCATTCTTAACGCTGAAAAAGTGGTTTGTTCAGGTAAAAAGAAAAGTAAAATCGCTGAAGCACACTTATTCCTTGAAGTAGGTGCACCAGAACGTGGACCATTCCACTACCGCAGACCAGACAGAATGCTTAAAAAAACTCTCAGAGGCATGTTGCCCTACCATCAACCAAAAGGAAAAACAGCATTCAAACGCCTAAAAGTCTTCATGGGCGTACCATTAGAATTTAAAGACCAACAATTAATCCAATTCGAAGAAGCTCAAGCTTCAAAACTTAAGGGACCATCCTTCACTTTAGGCGAACTAGCAAAAGAAATCGGATGGAATCAAGGTGAATAATCATGCCAGCCAAGAAAGTATTAGTTGTTAGCGGAAAACGAAAAACCGCAACTGCACGCGCCGTAGTAAAACAAGGCGTAGGCAAAGTGCGCATAAACCTCACACCAGTCGAAATTTACGAGCCTGACATTGCACGTGCAAAAATCATGGAGCCACTCCTACAAGCAGGCGGCGACATCTGGAAACAAGTAGATCTTGATGTTCAAACCAGCGGCGGCGGCTTTATGGGTCAAGCAGAAGCAGCCCGCATGGCAGTCGCAAACGCATTACTCAAATGGACAAAAAGCAGTCATTTGCGTACAGTCTTTAGTGAATACGACCGAACAATGATTGTTGGTGACTCAAGAGCTAAAGAAACCAAAAAGTTCGGTGGAGCCGGCGCTCGAGCAAAGGAACAAAAAAGTTACAGGTAAGGTGAAAAAAGAAAGTGATAATTCCCGTAAGATGCTTCACCTGCGGCAAACTGGTTGGAGACAGATGGGAAGAATTCGCAAGACGCATTAAGACAGGCGAAAATGCCAGCGACGTGCTTGACAGTTTGGGCATTAAACGTTACTGCTGTAGGCGTATGTTGCTTTCGAACGTGGAAATAGTGGACGAAGTGCTGCGTTTCTATGAGGAAGCAGAAAAACGCAAGGAAGCACGCAACTTTTACTAATTTTTCACTAAAAAATTTAGTTTTTATTACCTTTTTAATTAATTTTTTAATTATTCAGTGTATACTTTCCAATAGTTATTATTAACTTTTTACTGCAACCTAACCATAGAAGACAGCCTTTTTTCTAAAACATAGCCGTCTTCATAAAAATTTGGAGAACAAAAAATTGGAAAAATCAATCAATAGGAAAAAAATCGTTTTTTCAATCGTCATTACCTTAATGATGATAGCTTCAACAGTGCTAATCGCAGCTCCAATACAACCCGCAGAAGCAGCTCTTGCGCCAGTGCAGCCGTATGCTGGACCACTGAAAAGTGGTGACGTCGCAACCGGCACATTTGACACTGACGTTTGGATAAGCATAAGACCAAGCGTTATCGGCAAAGACCAAACCCTTCTAGTCAACATTTGGGCTACACCTGCATCCAATGCACAACGCAAACTCATCGGATACCATATAACCATTACTAAACCAGATGGAACCACAGACGAGTTTACCATGAATTCGGAAAGAGACACAGCCGCTACATGGATGGAATATACGCCAACACAGGTCGGTGTGTACAAGTACAAAGTGGATTTCCCTGGATGCTTCTTACCAGCAGGTTACTATAATGATGGTGTAGTTTACACGACAGCATCAGAAGGCGCCGCTGGCTATATGACTACAACATCAAACTATACTGGCTCAACCTATTATAATCCTGATTCAAGCCCAGAATACACCTTCACAGTGCAAGAAGACATGGTGTGGTCATGGCCTTACGTGACAACTCCAACCGATTACTGGACTCGTCCAGTAGCGCCAGAACTACGAGAATGGTTGCCCATCATAGGTGACTGGCCATGGTATGGACCCGCAGGCCCCGACTACTATGAAATGTATCCAGATTGCAGCCCCTACTGGAACCAAAGAATGGACTTTTTCCCATATGTACAAGCCCCAGAAACTGCACACATTGCTTGGAAACAAGTTAACGCTATCGGCGGCATCACCGGATCAGGCAGATACGGAACATACGGCGCAACAGAGTGGTCATACGAAGTTCCATTTGCAACAACATCAGCAAACCCGGGTGTAATTACAATGGCTATCGGCGGTCGAGGATATATAGCTGTACCAAAAGTACGGTCTGAATATATCAATGGCAGCATACAGCAGGTAGCAACAACAACGTTACAGTGTGTTGACATGCGCACTGGACAATTATACTGGGAAGTTGACGGATTTACCCACTCACAAACTGTGGAAAGTTTCGGCAACTGGCAATTCCAAGGCGCAATAGAGTATCCATCTACAATAGTGTACTTGGATGGCAGTAGACTTTACAAGTATAATGCAAACACTGGTGCAATGACTCTAAATACTTCAATTTTACCGTTGACGTCAGCTATTCATTATATGAGTGGCTACGGCTTAGGCGTACAAACAACAGGAACAGGCGCGAACGCACAACGTTTTCTAATTAACTTCACGACTGCAGGAACCTCAACAAACTTTACCTCAAGAATTATGAGTAATGTCAGTTGGCCATTAACCAGTTTCCCCGCAACCAGTGACTTCACCGCAGGAATCGCTGCTTCGTTCGGACGAGGACTAATCGGTTATGACGGAACAACACCCGAAATGAGACTCATAACTGTAGACATGAAAACAGGACAAGTGCTAGTAAACAAGACGATCGCTCAAGCAGGAGAACAAGAATTCATGGGTTATAGTAGTGCAAGTGACGTTTGCGATAAAGGAACATACGCTTTCCTTAATGCTTGGGGCGAATTCAAAGGGCTTGACATAAGAACAGGCGAACTAAAGTGGACAAGCGAAAAAATGGATGCTCAATGGGACGCAAACAGTTTCGGCGCTTACGACACAACATCAGCCTATGGCATGTTCTTCCGAGATGGTTATACTGGAGTTTACGCGTTTGACTGGGATACAGGAAAAATAGTTTGGAAATACGAAGCCCCAGCAGTAAGCCCATTCGAAACACCATACATTGACGTTAACGGTACCACAGTGATGTCGTTCAACGGTGCCTCATATGCTATCGACGGTAAACTTTACACTGTTAACACTGAACATACGCCAACACAACCAATTACGAGAGGCTGGAAACTAAACTGTATTAACATAACAACAGGAGAAAAAATATTTGACGTAATGCTTACAGGAACGATAGGTGCAACCGTTGATGGATACATGAGCTTATCTGAATCCTACACTGGCACATTATACGTTTTAGGCAAAGGTAAAAGCGAAACCACCGTAACTGCACCAGACGTTGTAATACCACAAGGCACAGGAGTTGTAATCAAAGGAACCGTTCTTGACCTATCACCGGCACAACCAGGCACACCATGTGTTTCAAAAGAGTCAATGTCCACACAAATGGAGTACCTGCACAAGCAGATGCCAATCGGTGGACTTTGGGGCAACGAAACCATAACAGGAGTCCCTGTGACTTTGATAGCAATGGATTCAAACGGCAACTCACTCCCAATCGACACAGTGATAACTAACGGCTACTATGGCACTTTCAGTTGCGAATGGACTCCACCAAACGAAGGCGCATACGAAATTATAGCTTCATTTGCCGGAGACCAATCATATGGCAGTTCAGGCGCTTCAACAAGCTTAGTGGTAGGTGCAGCAGCAGAAACAACACCCCCAGCAACTACAAGCAGTATTGTAATGCCGCCAATAGAACTCTACACTATCGGCTCAGCCGTAGCAATAATAATCGTTATTGCAATCGCTACATTGCTCATTTTGAGAAAACGCCCATAAAGGGAACATTTCCCTTTTTCTTTTTTTTATTCTTTGTTAGTTTCAGCTAATTCATGGCTTGCTTGCGAGAGTATTTTTCCAAAGTTTTGGCTAAGCGGGAATGATGTTTCATTTATGCATGTTATGCTGACTCTTTGCACGCTTGGTATCTCTTTTACTTGGCTTACTAAATTTTTAATGCTGTTATAGTCAGTGATCGGCGCAACTGCTATTATGTCAAAGGGGCCAATGATTTCGCTTACGCTTACTATGTTACGCATTTTTTTAAGAGCTTCAACTGTAACCTTTTTTGTTTGATTAGCCGCGTTTGTTATTAACAAAAAAACTTTGCCTTGGTAACCAAGTTTTGAAAGGTTAATACATATGGTTGAACGGAAAATAACGCCGTCTTGAACCATTTTATCGTATCTGCTTTTAACTGTAAAAGAAGAAATCTTTAATTTTTTAGCTATCTGAAGAAAGGATGTTTGCGCATCAAGCAATAGTTCACCTAAAATTAGATAATCTAATTTATCCATGTTTAATGGCTTCCTGTAGGCTGCAAATCGACGTTTTCATAAACCATCTCTGGGTTACCCGACCAAACATTAACGGTTATCTTTCTTGTTTCAAACCGTTCCTTTATCGAGTAAGCAATTCTGTCAAGTTCGCTAATGCTTTTAGCAAACACTAAACCTGTTATGTCATACTCGCCAGTGCTTGATGAAGGTTCAACTATGTGATTTTGTTCTTCTAACGCTCTAATTATTTCATTGTCTTTATTTCCATCCACATTAATTCCTATAGTTGCTACAATAGGTAATCCAATGGGTGTGACATTGGGAAGAATCATTGAACCAGTAATTACGCCAAGTTTTTTTAGCCGCTTTATTCTGTTAAGGACAGATACTGACGAGGTTTTACATTCTTTTGCAATGTCTTTTAATCGGGTTCTTGCATCGTTGATAAGCATGGTTAATATTTTAACATCTGTCTCGTCAAGCTCGATTATGTCGCTCATTTTATTCACTTGCTTGTAATATTTTTGATACTTGTAAATAAATGTGTAGAATGATTTTAGAAGTTTTTTCCCTAAAATTCTTAGGAAAGACGCTGTTTTTAAATAACAATTGTTATTACCGTAAAAACTCGGATATTTTTGAGATTTTTTTATACTTTATTAATAAAAAAAAGTCGCAAAAAATTAATTTTTTATTGATTATTAACTCTATTTTTTAAAATTGTTAGTGTGAATTGCACAAAATTTATATACAAAAAAGGTCGAAATCGTTAGCTCACATCAAAAGGAGATAAAAATGAAAAAAAATCAAATAAAACAAATCTCGGCAATAGCGACAATTTTTATGATTGCAGCAGTGCTAATGATGTCAGTACCTCCTACTGAAGCGCAAGTAGTAACAATCGGTGCGCCAGACCTCTCAGACTGGTCAACCAGCGTTCCAGAAGGGACAACACCAAGCATCACAATCGATACACGATCATACATCAGCCTTAGTCCAAACCCAATCGGTAAAGGCCAAAACGTGCTAGTCAACTTATGGCTTGAACCTCCATCACAGTACAACAGGTACTTCTCAGGCTTCAGCGTTTCAATAACTAAACCTGACGGCACCACCGACAGCATCGGTCCACTTAACTCATACCAAGGCGATGCTACCGCATGGTTCGATTACACCCTTGACCAAGCAGGCGAATGGAAATTCAAATTTAACTTTGCAGGTAACTATTTCCCGGCAGGTATCTACTTTAACGGCAAGGTTTACAACAACACTGCAGAAATCGGACCCTACACGGCAACCATGTTCGGAGCACCAATTTTCCTAGACTCAGCATACTATAAACCATCAGAAAGCCCAGTAGTATCATTAACTGTTCTAAATGAAACAGTTGCATCATATCAAGGCGCGCCATTACCGACTGATTATTGGACCCGCCCCATCAACATTAACAACAGAGAATGGTGGGTAATCGGTGGACAATATCCGTTTGCAGGACAAGGCGGCGGACCAGGATACCCAGAAAACACTAACGCTTTTGCAAGCAACTACAAATTCACTCCATACGTTGAAGCACCAAACACTGCACACATCGCTTGGAAACGCCAAGGCGCCTTAGCCGGTATAGCCGGTGGACAATACGGTTATCGTTCAGTAGGCCCCGGTGAAAGTGCATACGCTGGAACCCCAGCAATAATATTCCAAGGCAGAGCATATCAAACAGTATCTAAAGGAATCAATGGTGTTGCAACGAACGTTTTACAATGCTATGACATACGCACAGGCGAAATCTATTGGGAACAAGTAGGCATCGCACAGTCACCAACAGTAGTTACTTTAAACCAGATCACTTCGGCAGTGCCTGGAGCAGGAGCAACAGGCGGAGGTCAAGGTACATTCTCGCTTCTTCACATAAGTTCGAGGCTAGTCAAGTATAATGCTTGGAACGGTGCAGTACAACTAAACGTTACACTTCCAGTAACATCAGGCACATACTACAATGACCCATTCGTCTTAAGCGTACAAAACTTAGGCGGCGGCAACTATCGCTTAATCAACTGGACAACCGCTGGAACAACAACCAACTTCACAGAAAGAATAATGAGCAACGTATCATATCCATTCGCCAGTCTTGGCACTTGCGATTTTGAATCAATGATAGCAGTCTCTACAGGTTCAATAATTCCCGCAGGTGCAGGAACAGCACAAGGACAATTCGTTATGGGTGCAAGTTTAACAACTGGTCAACTATTATGGAACGTAACCACAGATCACATCTTCTATAGTTCAAGCACAGGCGTGGCTGACCACGGAAAGTATACAGTTCGCATGTTAGACGGTGTTTGGATAGGCTGGGACCTACAGAATGGAAAGCAGCTTTGGCAAACTGAAGACCTACCATATCCATGGGGAGATTTCGGCGCCTACACAATAGCATCCTACGGCGGAGTATTCTATGACTTCTCATACGCTGGAATTTACGCATTCAATTGGGATGACGGATCAATCGCTTGGAACTTCTCAACACCAGGTATACCTTTCGAATCTCCATGGTATCCGAACGGTGGATGGTTCAGCAACTCTCCACAACTAGCTGACGGCAAACTCTACTACGCCAACGGTGAACACTCACCAACACAACCATTGGCAAGAGGATGGAGACTATGGTGCTTTGATGCCCTTTCAGGAGAAGTACAGTGGAACATAACTGGCGGTGGCTCTGCAGGCGCAATCGCTGATGGCTACTTAACCTACGACAACCGGTATGACGGTACAATGTATGTTTTCGGCAAAGGCAAGAGCGCAACAACAATTTCAGCACCACAACTAAACATAGTTACAGGTGAAAAAGCAATTATCTCAGGCACAGTTCTAGACATGTCACCAGCTCAACCAAACACGCCCTGTGTTTCAAAAGATACAATGGGTCCATGGATGGAATACTTGCACATGCAAGGAGCAATCCCAACCGGCACTGGTGTGCCAGTATCAATTGACGCAGTCGATCCTAATGGAAACGCTGTTCACATTGCAGACGTAGTTAGTGACTTAAGCGGCACATTCGCATACACTTGGGCTCCAACAATGGCAGGAGATTATACAATTACAGCTACCTTCATGGGCGATGACTCCTACGGCAGTTCATGGGCACAAACATACGCTACAGTCGTAGAAGCTCCACAATCAACGCCGACCTCATCATCAAACGTCAACCTTGAGCAAGTAAACAACAACACAACCACCACAGTAATCGCCGGAGTAGTAGCAATCATCATCGCCTTAGCAGTTGCAACCCTGATGATTTTAAAGAAACACTAAACAAACCATCTTTTTCTTTTTTTTCTAAACCTAAAAACTGAAAGATTATATAAAAAATAAAAAGGGACCGATTAGTGCGAATAAAGCTTCGCATAAGGTCTGCTGGAAAGCGGTCTAATCTTTTTGAATTTACCCTTCAAAATTTTCTGTGCATCCGCACCAAACAGGCTGGCGTACTCTTTAACTAAACCTTCAATTACCTGCATGTCCTTCTCGTCTGCATCCTCTGTTTTTGTGCCTTCTTCTGGTTCAAGGATTTCTCCACGTTCATAAATGACTCCGCCATGCATGCCTGTGCCGACAAATCTTGCGATGCATTTTTCACAGTCTTTAAGGTTTAATCCTAAAATCAGGATTATGCCGCCTGCCATGTATTCAGCTAAGAAGTCGCCTGCTGTGTGGCCGATGACGATGGTTGGGATTTTGTTCTCGTATTCTTTCATGTGGATGCCAACACGGTAGCCGACGTTGTCGCGTACAAAGATTCGTCCGCCTCTCATTGAATGGCCGGTTAAGTCGCCTGCGTGTCCATGGATTACTATTTGTCCTTCGTTCATGGTGTTGCCGCTTGCGTCTTGGGCGTGACCGTAAACGGTGATTTGTGGGCCGTTCATGAATGCGCCAAGGTCGTTTCCAGTGATGCCTTTGATTTCAATGGGGATGGTGGTTTCAAGGTCTGTTCCGATGTAGCGTTGACCGCAAACGTTATTGACGACTAATTTTTCTACGGTTTTGTCTTTGATGACTTCACGGAGTATGCAGTTTAAATCTCTGTAATAGAGGCATTCAGCGTCAACAGTGACAACGTTGCCCTCACGGGATATTCTTGATTGCAGTTCTGGTTTCATTACGTTTTGTGCTGTCATGGTTTTTACTCTCCAGCCATTTTAACTCCCAAAATCTGGAGTTCTTTGTCAGTCATTCCAACGCCGCGAAGTGCTAAACGGTTGCCCCGCAAACTTTCAATAGCGTTAATGCCCATTAAGCCCATCATGTCTTTAATCTCGTGAGTCCAACTGTGCAGCAGGTTAATGAGGCGTTTTGATGCGATGTCTGGGTTGATGCGTTTGCCAATCCACGGGTCACTTGTAGTGATACCCCACGGGCATTTGCCAGTGTAGCAACGTTGACAAACAGTGCAGCCCATTGCAATCAACGCGGCTGTGCCAATGTAAACGGCGTCTGCGCCAAGTGCGATTGCTTTGAACACGTCGGAGCTGCTGCGTATGCCGCCTGCAATAACGACTGAAGCTTGGTTACGTATGCCTTCATCACGCAACCGTTGGTCTACTGATGAAAGGGCAAGTTCGATAGGTATGCCTACGTTGTCTCGAATCGCTTTAGGTGCAGCTCCTGTTGCGCCTCGCACCCCGTCGATGGCAATCATGTCTGCGCCTGCACGTACCATGCCGCTTGCGATTGCCGCGATGTTGTGGACTGCCGCAACTTTAACAGAAATTGGTTTTTCATAGTTTGTTGCTTCCTTGAGAGCATAAATTAATTGTCGGAGGTCTTCGATTGAGTAGATGTCGTGTTGCGGGTAAGGTGACAATGCATCAGAGCCTTGAGGAATCATACGGGTTTTAGCTACTGGCGCGGTAACTTTTTCGCCTGGCAAGTGTCCGCCCATGCCTGGTTTTGCGCCCTGACCAATTTTAATTTCTACTGCTGCGCCAGTGTTGAGGTATTCTGAGTGAACACCGAATCTGCCTGAAGCTACTTGAACTATTGTGTGGTCCGCGTATTTGTAGAGGCTTTTGTCTAAGCCGCCTTCGCCAGTGTTAAAGTATGTGCCGCACTCTGTTGCTGCACGCGCTAAAGATTCATGCGTGTTTAAACTGATGGCACCATAGGACATAGCTGAGAACATGACTGGGACATCAAGGCATAACTGTGGAGTAAGCTTGGTTTTTAGGACTGTTTCACCGTTTTCTACTTCAATGTCCAGTTTGTCAGGTTTTGTGCCAAGGTACGTTCTGATTTCCATGGGTTCCCGCAGTGGGTCAATTGACGGGTTAGTTACTTGGCTTGCGTTAAGCAGTAGTCTATCCCAGTAAGTGAAGGCTGGTTTATCGTTGCCCATGCCCGTGATGATGACACCGCCGTTTTCTGAATGCTTCTTTACATCGCGGATGGCTTCCATGCTCCAGTTGGCGTTGTCTCGGCTGGCATTTGGGTTTTTGCGGATGGTGATTGCGTTTGTTGGGCAGAAAGTTACGCATCTTTGGCAGTTAACGCAGCTTGATTCTTTACTGGTTATGGTGTCTGTTTCTTCATCATAGCAGTGAGTGTCATAGGTGCATTGGTTAACGCATACTTTGCATCGGATGCACCGTCTTGGGTCTCTTTCTACTAGGTATTCAGGAATTACGTAAGTCTTCATTTTCATCTTTTTTCTCTCCAGTTAAGCCTTAACCTCAACGGGTTTCTGGCTGTTTTTTAATCTGCAAATTACTGGTTCTCCTCCTCTTGGAGTCCAAAAACTGTCAAGGTTCGGTGAAACCAATCGAATTGCTGCTTCTTCTGATGACAAATATGTAAAGTCACCGTTGGTTCCAGCTACGAGAGGTCGCAGTTTGATTCTGTCGGTTAAACCAATCATTTCATCTTGGTTAGCAACAACAATACTGAATGGACCATTCATGAGTAGGCTGCCGTAAGTTTGACGCAACGCTTTTAACACGTTAGCTTCCTTGGCTGGCATGCGGTCAATTTCTTCCCAAAGCGGCGCAGCGAGAACTTTAGCGACCAGTTCAACTGGCAAGTGTTGTCTACGCATGAGTAGGTCAACTGCGTAAGCTAAAACTTCAGTGTCTGTTTGCATGGTGCATTTGTAACCGTACATTTCCAAGTAGCGGCGGTTGATGCCGTAAGATGATAGTTCACCGTTGTGAATTACAGTCCAGTCTAGGATGTTGAATGGGTGTGCTCCGCCCCACCAACCTGGCGTGTTGGTTGGGAAACGGCTGTGGCAGGTCCAAAGGTATCCTCTGTAATCTTCCAGGCAGAAGAAGTCTGCAACGTCTTCTGGGAAACCGACGCCTTTGAAGACTCCCATGTTTTTGCCGCTTGAAAACACGAACGCTTTTCCTGTTTCAGTGTTTATACGCATAACCGCGTCAAGCACGTAGTCTTCTTCAGATTGACCTTCTGGCCGGTGCTTTTGAGGCTGGACAAAGTAACGCCAAACAGTCGGTGGGTCACGCACATTGGCTGGTCTGCTTTGCATTTCTTCATCGTAAATTATGTCAAACTTGGATGCAAGGATTTTGTCTGTTTTTACTTTTGCGTCTTTTTGTAGATACATTATGTGGAGTGCATAGTAGTCTTTGAATTCTGGGTATATGCCGTAAACTGCAAAGCCGCCCCCTAAGCCGTTGCCTCGGTCATGCATGTTTGTCATTGCTTTTACTGGATCTTTTGAGCCGAAACGGTTGCCTTCAGTGTTCATCACGGCGAAGATGCCGCAGGCTGAAAAGTCTTTGTCGTCGCCGTATGGGTTGATTATTTTTCTATCGTTTATGTCCATTTTTTATTGCACCACATTCAATTCTTTTTGTAAACTAGCCGGCAGGAAAGCTAAGCTGAAGTCATCCCTTAGCAGGTCTTGTTTGAAATCTTTAACGTTAATGTGTTTCTTTAGCAGGTTGAAAATGATTCCAGAGCGTTCAATGGCGCAAACCATTGTCAAGCCAACAATCACATTGTCTTTTAAGACCAGCTTCTTGTACATGCCTTTATCCGCGTCATATTTGACAAGGATTTCAAGAGCTGGATCCTCCTTAGGGTTAGCTAACCCGATAGAAACGATTGGTACACCGAAATATTTGAGGCTGCTCATGTTTGTGCCTCCTTCGTAAATGGCTTTTTTGCCTGCCATATTGTACCCTGCGGTTCTGCCTTCCAACACTGCCAGTGGCCAGAGTGGTAAGGGGCGGTTTTGGTTTAGGATGTAATCAAACGTTTCAGCTACGTCGCCGCTGGCGTAAACGTCGGGAACGCTTGTTTGCATGTAATTGTCAACGACGATGCCTCGGTTGGTTTTAATTGCTGTTCCAGTGACCAGTTCTGTGCGTGGAATAACACCGATGGCTACGATAACAATGTCACAGGGCACTGTGTCGCCTTTGGTTAAGATTACCCCGCCAACAGTAGCGTCGTTGTCTTTGTGTCCAATGATTTTTTGAACCGATTGACCAGTTGCAAAATCTACCCCAGCGCTTTTTATGGCTTCTGCAACAATGTCTGAAGCTTTAGTGTCAAGCAGTAAACTCAGGATTTTTTCTTGTAACTCAACAACGGTAACCTTTAAGCCACGTTTCACTAAAGCGTCAGTTACACTTATGCCAATTAAACCTGCCCCAATAACAACTGCGCTCTTGGCTTGTATAGCGTCAATTTTTGCTGCAAGCGCTTGGGCGTCGGAGAGATTTGTGAATGTGAATACGCCGTCTTTTTCTTGACCTTCCATTTTTGGAACAAACGGTTTGCCGCCTGTTGCAAGTAGGAGTTTTTCGTAAGGGACTTTTTCGCCATCGTCAAGATTGACGGTTTTGCCAGTTGTGTCTAATGCGACTGCTTTTTTGCAGGTTTTCAAGTCAACATTTTTTTCTTTCCAGAACTCGTCGTTTCGGCACTTCATTTTTTGAGCATCTGCTTTGCCACTGACGAATTCGCTAATCATCGGACGGCTATAGTATGTGCATTGTTCTTCAGAAACGATTGTGATTGAACCTTCTGGGTCAACTTCGCGGATGGCTTCAACTGCTCCTACGCCTGCTGCTGAAGCGCCAACAATTACGTATTTTGCCATTTTACGGTACCTCTTTTAGTACTAATGCTTGGTTGGGACAGTTGGCTACGCATGCGGGTTCTTGTAGTTCAATGCAGAAATCGCATTTAGCTACGACTTTGTTTTGTTTGTCCATTTTTAAGGCTCCGTATGGGCAAACCATTACGCATGTCCAGCATCCTATGCATTTGTCTTTGTTATGAGTGACCAGGTTGGTTTGGGGGTCTTTTTGCATTGCTCCTGCTAGGCAGGCGGTTACGCATGGTGCGTCTTCGCAGTGGCGACATTGGATTGCAAATGAGACTGGTTTGTTTAGTTCTAAGCGTACGCGGCTTACTGGTCTGGGTTTTTCGATGTTGTAAGCTTTGACTGTGTCTTTTGATTTCGAGTGCTGTACTGTGCAGGCTACTTCACATAGTCCGCAGCCTATGCAGTTCTCTTGTTTGGCGATTATTCTTTTCAAATTGTTTACCTCATTTAACCAATTTTTAGGGGGTTTAGCGTGAACAATTGAGCAACGCAATGTACAAGTCAGCGTCTTTCGTGTAGGCAACACCGCTTGTTGTGGTCTTTTGTTCTGAATTTTTCAAGACTATTCTACAACTGTTTATTGGCATATTGTCCCTTCTTACGAGTAGTGATGCCCACACAAATGCATGTATTCTATATAACTTTGTTGAAAATCATTTATATGTCAGTCAATGATACATGTAATCTAAATGAAATATAGGTAAGCGTGCGTTTTCATGGCAGAAAAAGACTTAGGCTACCGACGAGTCCAATGCACCGGCAGAGGCTCATACATAATTTCATTACCAAAAGAATGGGTACAAGACCTCGGCTTAAAACGAGGAAGCGAAATAGCCTTCAACATACAACCCGACTCTACCCTAACCCTTGTCCCAAGAAAAATAAAAGAAAAAGAAGCCCTAAGCGACTCCTCAAAACCAAAAGAATACTACATCAACGTAGACTCCAAAGAATCCCCCGAAGCAGCCCTACGTATGATACGCGCCCTTTACGCAATCGGCGCCGACATAATACGCATCCACTTTAAAAACGTAAAAGACGCTGCAAAACTGAAAATAGAAATGAAAAATTTTGTCCGTGATACTTTTCTTGGTTCAGAAATAATTGACGAAACACCAGACGAAATTACCCTACAAATCCTAATAAGACACTCGGAGTTCTCCATAGAAAAAGCCGTCCGTCGTATGGCCATTGTTGCGTTGGCTGCAAACCGTGACGCCGTTGCTGCACTGCAAGACCGCAATAGTGTCCTTTTTGAAAGTGTCATTAACGCCCACAACGATGTTAACCGTCTTGGACTCTACATTGTTAGGCAACTAAAATATGGAATCGAACGTAACCTGTACCGTGAACTTGGTTTTCGCACGCCAAAAGAGTTCCTTCTTCACCGTATAGCCGTAAACGACATTGAAGCCATTGGAGAAAACGCTGTTAACATTGTTAATCATCTGGTTGCTTTCCAGAAACTGCTTGACGATGAAACTCTTTTTGTTAAAGAACCCATTGACGAAGAAATTTATTCACAGCTTGTCAGCTTTTCCAGCCAAGCCCACCAACTCTATGAAGATTCAATAAAGGCAGTTTTCAAACGTGACTATAAGGATGCAGAAAAACTGATTTCCAAACGTGAAGCTTTAGTACCCTTAGAAAATGAGTTGGTAATGCTGATTTCCAGCAAGAAACTTGATCCAAGTGTAACTTCGGTTTTACGGTTGATTTTTGACAGTACACGCCGCATTCTGGATTATGGTAGAAACATGGCAGAGTTGACTCTTAACCGCACTGTGGAAGAGTTATGCTCCACACTTACCTACAAATAATTTTTGGAACCGACGATTCAAAAATGTTTTATCTTTACAGGTCTCCAATAGTTATATCAGATCGTAATGGCAATATCGTATACTGTTCATGCAAAGCAGCGAATGAAACAAAGACTAATCCTAGCGTCTGATGTTGAAACAACCATTTTCCTGATTCGGTTTTTTCTTCGAGGCTTAACAGGTTTGTTGTCGTTAAACTTTACGGGGATAAGTATTTGAAAGTAGTCTATGAGAAGAGTAATGATAAAATAACGGTAGTCACAGTTTACTGGACTAGGAGACCTTGAAGCTCCATGATGCAAGTGGAATATGACTCAAAAGCCGACGCTATGTACATACGGCTACGAAAAGCTAAATATGATATAAGCGAAGAACTGTCAGAAAACGTAGTTATCGATTTAGATAAGACTGGGCACATAATAGGTATAGAAGTGCTCGATGCTTCAAAGAGTCTTGGAAAAGACCTTGTGACCAAAATTTTAAGTAGCGAAAAAATGCAAGCTGCAATTTAATACTCAACGCATTTTTTCAACGAATGGTTCTGTTGAGTTTTAGGTTTTTAGCCATCCCAGTTTGTAGAATGTGTACAAGGCAAAAGTCATAGCTACTCCAATTATGAAGCACATCTGCCACAGATAAGCACCAAAAGGCACATCCAGCAGGTTCATACCCATAAGTCCACCAACTGCTGAAGGAATAACAGAAATCGCTGTGATGACAGCTAAAATTTTAAGGATTCGGTTTGCTTCAAATGATGTTTGGTTAATGTACAAATCTATTATTGAACGTAAATTATCAATTGAGTCGTGAGCGATTTCGTTTAGGTAAACAGCGTTGTCCTGTAAAACTTGGAATGCTTCTTTTGCTTCTATGTCAAAGCCTTCAAGCGGCACCTTTTTAGCGATGATACTGCCCATCAAGTCTTTGAAATGCACAAGGTTTGAAACCAGTCTTGAAACTTCTTTATCAAGCATGTAGATTCTTTCAAGAAAATCCTTAGGCAATCTTGCACGTGGGGTGCTGCCGATTTTTATTAATTCAATTTCTACTTCGCTTAGAACCTGTTTGTAGTTTTCCAGCATGTGCTCAAAAATTCCGTACAGCACCGTAACCATAAATGTTTGGTTATGTCTTGTCTGGCTTGTGCTGTCAAGAACGTTAGTGAAAAGGTTGATGTTGTGGCGGGAAACAGTGAACAGTTTGGTTCCATTGCAGATTACAATGATTCCTGACCTTGAAATGGTCAAGTAGTTGCCAGAATGTTCAGGGTACTGTATTTTGCCTGATTGTAAGAAAATAAACGAAGCCTTCTGCAGGTAGTCAATATGCGGGTAAATCTCGTCCACTAAGCTGCTTTTAAAGTGGGGTAAAGAAATATTCAGTATACTGCTTAACCGTTTAAAGCCTTCTTCAGAAACATTATGCAGGTCTATCCATTCTTGCCGGTTTTTGTCTAAAACATGTGCTTCGAGCTCCTTCCAAGTTAAGGTGTTATGCACCGTTTTTAGGTCAATGTCAACTTGCCGAATCACCGTTTCTTGGTCAACTTCAAGCTTTTCCGCTGTGTAGTAATGGTTGGTTCTTCTGCTGACTACTGCTCTGCTGCCTACTGCCACTGCTCTTGGTACTCGAAGCAGCCGCAGTAGAAGTGATGGTGAACCCGTTATTGCAAGCTCTATGAACGGTAAATATTGCATAAACGGTAGCATGATAATGACTAAGTCTACCATGTGCCAGGGTGCTTTGATGTGGTTCCATCGGTTTTCTGCACAGTAAAGCTTTGTTAAGTATTCAGTGATGAATAAGGTTAGAATTATGCCGTCACAAATGTTAAAGAATTCTATAACTGTAGTGTCAAACTGTACTATGAAAGGTAAAAGAATAATTGGTAATAGAACAAGCGAGAGAACCATCATCAGTTTATCTGTAAATATAATGTTTACTATTTCTCGGATGTCAGCACGTGAATCGTTTCGGGGAACATAAAGCGAACGTGGCAAAGCGCTCTCGGAGGAGTCAACGTTGGTATTGTTATGTGAATCTTCAGGCTTTGACATTGCTGGACCTACTTCTCAGTTTTACTGTCAAGTTAACTCATAAACTCTTCTATCAAGCCCCAACAACCTGAACATAATCATCCTTCAATTTGCCACATCGTTTGCTATTGCTTTGGCACAGTCACATAAACATAAAAGCTTTCTACAATCCTCCTTTTTTGAGGTGAATCTTATGGAAAAACGTGAGCCAATAGCAGAAATTAAAGAAAAAGTAGATGCGATGGTTATTAAAGAATTCAACCAGAACGGTGCAGTAGTACAATACAACTCTTCAGGTGAAGTAAAAGGACGCTATCACGGCATTCACATGGAAACAACGGATGTAACTTTTAAAATGGATGGCACATTGGATTGGCAAGCACGCGCCGTAGAAGCCACAAAAGAAGGAGACAACATTATGATTACTGGTAGCGGCACAGGCATGATGCAAGCTGAAAGCTATAAAGGTAATATTAGAGGTCAAGTGGTTTACATGTCGAATTCTTCGAGACTAAACTGGATTAACAATTTACGTGCTGATGTTGACGGCGAATTTGATATGAAGGACAAGGAGCTTTCAATGAAAATTTATCTTGCCATGCAGCAGCAAGTTAGTTCTCCAGCAATGTAAATCCAAAAAGTTTGAAGATAAAGGGTTGGTTTATTCTGGTGGTCTAACAAGCAGCAGGAATATGCCCACGATTAAGACTGCTGCTCCTAAAACTGCAAACAGCCAACCGACTGATCCCAAGTCAGTTGTTAATGTGTAGTAAAGCATTAATCCGCTGATGATAATTAGGACTATTCCAACGATTTTTTCAGCTAAAGTTACCCAGTAAGAGCCAGCTTCACTCATGTTACAATTCCAACCAGTGTATTGACGTGTATTGCTACATTAAACATTGAGGAGTTATTTAAAATTATCAATAAAAAATGGTGAATGGGTAAGCATTAATCGCTCCTTCCCTGATGTTTAATTGAGAATTGGTGAATTGCTTGCCCTAAAGATTTATTTTCAACTTTTAACATGTACTTATTTGACTCTTAATGACGGTCTTCTCTATTGGTCAAAGGCTAAAAACTGCATTAGGTGGATTTCTGGCCTTTACAGGACTGATTATTCTTGTAAGCACAGTATTGGTGGCTACAAATTCTGCGAATCTTTTTTTTGTTTTTGAAGGCACAAATGGGGTCATTGCATTATCAATATCTGCTACCTTAGAAATCGTCGGCGGGCTTGTCCTGTTTTTTGGGAGCAAAAAATTTACTCTATCATTCGCTGGTAATGAGAAGGAAACCGACAAAAACACTGATTAACCCTGCGGCAACTAAAAGTCCGAGTAAAGCGACAGAGACATCTGCAAAAAAAAGAGTCGCAGTGCTTTGATTAATGATTTCATTAAAGACGAGAGTCAAAAGCAGCACAATACCCACAATTACTGATGAAAGACCGAAATATTGGCCAACAGTTTTGTTGATCGATATTACATTATACCTTTCTTCTTCAAGAGCTTTAACGGCTGCTTTTTCAGCTTTTTTCTCTTCAGAAAAAACTGATTTCGAAGGCGCGTTAACTATCACTTCTTTTTTTTCTTCCTCAGAGACCATCAAACTCCCTCCAAGCAAGTAACATATTGGTAGTTAATAATTAAATGATTTTTGTTTTCCAAACGCGTTTTTTCAGTAAATCTTAAATTCTTCTGCATAGCAAGTAAATATTTAAAAGAGTTGTCATCTTGCAAAGTGTTTCACAAAAAACTTCACTTCCTTTCGCAGTGTATACCTCTGATAACGCGGGCATCATAAACGAGGAAACTGAAAAAGCGGCAGTTTTCTGCTTATCTGAAATAAACCGTTCAAAAGGAGGCGGTTTTCTTAGGAAGAAACCTCCAGAGAAAACTGTTTTTATTTGCAAAGTTTATTACCCCTTCTGGATTGGCTCTTTTGGAGACCAAAACATCATTTTTGACGGATTAAATTTATGGTCTCACATAATCGGTTATCCAGCATATCCTTCAAGTGAAACTTTCAAAAGTAATTTAAGAGAACGTTCGTCCACTCGACAAATTTTTTCGACCTTCCTACATAATAATTCAGGCTACTTCCAACAAACAAGTGAAGATAAAACGTTACACATCGAAGGACTTTTAACCAATCCAGATTTTGACAAAATATTTCTAGACTACTCTAAAGAATCAAACAGCGAAAGCCAAATTTTAGGTAGCGTAATGATTTCTGCTGCACTTAAAGAACAAGAAGTCTCCAAAAAAATAATGGAGCTGCAAGCTGCACAAAATAAGTTTAGGTTCGAACTTGCAGATTTAAAAGATACAATCAAACAAATCAATGTGAAAACACAAGAATTTGTTTCGGCATTACGCGATGAAATAACTGCAATAGACAACAAATACAGTGGAAAAATACAGCGCGTTACATCAAATTTTGAGGAACAAAAAGCTCAGTTAAATAAAGTTTATTCAGAAAATGTAACCGAAATCTCTGAAAAATTTGAGAAAGAAACTTTGGAGCATAACAAAGAAGGAATTGGTCTCAAAAACGAATTGGATGTCACTAAACAGGAAATTGATCAGGTTGACATTGACATTAAAAACGCGCAAATTAGCAAAGATGAAGAAACTGAACAAAAATTTAAAACCAAACGGAATGAATTAAAGGAAAAAATCCCGAATTTCGATTTTAAAATTAAGGTTATTAAAGAAAAAATCCAAAGGCTAGAAGAAGACAAAAAAGAGCAGCTTTTCCAGCTTCGACAAGATAATGAATCAAAAATTGCTAATGCATCAAAAGAGGTAACCGAAACAATAACTGCCCGTGATGCTGAAAAGAAATTTTGTCAAGATGAAATGGAAAAATTAGAGGAATACGCGTCGAAAATAACAAGTGATATTGATCATTTGACCAGATTGGTTGAAAAAACAATTAATGCTTTTGACGTTTTTGGGATTAAAGGTGAAAATCAACCGTTACTTCTCGTTTATATGCCCTTTTATTTAATCAGCTATATGGTTCAAAGTGATAAACGATTCAACTATATTGCCCCTTCAAAAGTTAATACGTTGGATATTTCAGTTAAGCTAAAAGCCTTAGGGAGAAAAAAAATAACGCAGCTTCTTGAGTCGCGCTCGCAAGAAATAAGCTTTATCCTAAACAAATTTATGCAATTGTTAGATCAGGACGTAGCATTCCGGCATGAAATTTCAGATGCTTGTGAAAAGCAGAATATTTTGAAATCTGCAGACGATCGAAAGAAAATACTGAGTGGATTGGGAATTCTAAAAACAGATGGTTGGATTTCCGACGAAGAAATCGCAGATTTTTCACAAAGTCTTATGTAGATTATGTTTTGAACCTATTAGTGGTTCTTTATTCATGCTTTTTTGCTTTTTTCGTTATGCACATTAAAGTTGAAAATGCCGACTAGGATTAAAACAATGCCTACTAGTAATTGAACATAACCTGGAACAAATGAAACAATAGGTGCAGCGATGCTGAACAAGCTTAAAAGCCCAAAGATAAGCACAAAGCTTCCTAACCCAATGCCGATTCCGCCTAACGCTATTTGCACTCGGTATCGTCCAGCCATTCTCAAAAAATAAGCGGCTACAACCATAGCTGTTAGCAATAAACCTGAAGTTAGAGCATCTGCAGCGTTTCCGTCACCTAATAGGATGGGTAAAAAGAGCATAGCCAACGATAATATTACTCCCAAAACTGGTGTTATTGGATATAATGGTGTTTTGAAAGGACGGTCAATATATGGTTGGGTTTTTCTGAGCTTCAGTAGTGACAAGTTAACAAGTGCGAAGACCAAGAGCGACCCAAAACTGGCAGCATAGCCGAGAAATGGGATGTCTCCGAAAATGCTTAAAATTAAAATTAACATCGTACCGAGAATTGCTGCAACATAGAATGTTCCGAAACGTTTGTGGACTGATTGAAGAATTTTTGGGAAGTAGCCATCTCTGCTCATTCCTCTTACTACACTGGATTGAACTGAAAGAGCTGTGCCCAAAGTCGAAAGACATGCTACCATCCCTGCTAATGCGAATATTATGCTGCCGTATCCGCCAAAAATATCATTCGCAGCCAAATTTAAAATAGGAATTTGTTGAAGTGTTTCTGATGGACTAACTGTTCCGATTGCCACTAAAGCAAGAAACGTGTAAAGTGGAATCAGTACGATAGCTGAAATCATTAATGCGCGAGGCATTGTTTTTTTTGGTTTCTCCGATGTTGAAGCGCTTGCAATTAAGGCTTTTGTGCCAATAAACATTGGAAAGACATAGACAATTGCTGCAAAGACGCCTGAAGCCCCTGAAGGTAGCGGCGTCGCAAAAAGGTCAAGGTTAATACCATGTAAGAAACCGCCAACAATGAAACCGATAAACAACAGGATAAAGGCTATAACTATAAATGCTCCTGCTTTTTTTGAGCCTCGCACTTCTAAAAAACCCATGATAGCTACGATTATTAGAAAAATAATCCACGATTGATTTAGAATTGTCGTTTGTATTTGGGGTGAAATTGCTGAAAAAAGATAGGCAAGTTGTAAAACAAAAGCAGCAGCAGCTAAAGACCCAGCAAAAATTGCGGCAAGCCATCTAAAACATCCAAAAATAAACCCTACGTAACCGCCGAAAGCAGTTTTGATATAAGTGTATTCTCCTCCGACAAGGGGCATCATCGAACTTAATTCGGCGTAGCTTAACATTATTAGTATGTTGATTGCTCCGGCGAATGCCAGTGCTACTAACACAGCTGAACCGGCAAGATGGAAATAGGCGTAGTTAAGCAAAACAAAAATTTCAACTCCGATTGCTCCGCTAAGACCATTAATAACAACATCGAATAAATTGAGACCTTTATTGTGCTTCAACGATTTCCCTCTTTAGTTTTGATTCTCGCCAATCATAAACTAAAAAAAGCCCACTAATGATGAAAACTATTCCAAATACGATAAAAAAGGATACATAAAAGTTTGAGGTTTCAGCAAAATTAGGTATTTGTAAATTTAGTATGTTGAATTTTAATAGAATCGCTCCAGCTATCGCAGAGATAGCAATTGCAATTTGTAGGACTGCTAGTACAAGTTTGGTAAATAATCTGTTTTTGAGCAATTAAGCCCCTGATTTATCTTTAGCTCTAACTTATATTTATAATTAGCCTGGAGCATTGAAATCAAAGGGTTTAGGTAAAAATAGCTGAATTCGCCTCAAATTGTGTTTTACGTTTCAAGAAACAAATATGTTAAATACGGCTTAGTTCGGTTTTACTATGGCAGATAAGCGATTGATTAGTAAAGCGAAAGCAATAACTGCAATTTTTCTATCTTTAGCAACCCTTTCTTTATTCATTAACAGAGTTGGAGACAGAATAGAGGTCGATGGCAATACGGTGACGTCATCGATATAGGTGTTTTATACACCACACTTTTGGAAACTCGCGAATGGATTTCAGGCGACCAAGCAACCGGCAGATTAACAATTATTCCAAACGGCGTAATTTTAGCCGGGGCTATCAAAAACTACAACAGAGATTTAGATTTCATTCGGGACGAGATGAACCTACCAATAACTTATGATAATGACTGGAATGAGGCGGCGCAGAAAATACTCGAAATAATAAAAAATGAAACGAAGGATGTTATTGATAATGCCCAAAAAATTATGGAACGAATTGAAGGGAAATATTATTTTACAAAACGTTTGCTTGAACCATCCATATTTTTGAGCTTAACAGATAACTGGAAAACTTTTGGGATTAGGTACGTGACTGATGTTAGGCGAAGAAGGGAAATTCAAAATCGTTTAGGCCGTTTGATACTTTGCGAGATAGCTCAATCTAAACGAATCAAGATTGCCTCGTCAACAATTAACATTACTGGTTTTCCGCCAGTGCATTTTGAAGCGAGCAGTTAATGCCTATAAAATATCCTTTTTAACGCGCCAAAATTTTAAATTATTTGTCTCTTGCCCAAATCTGGGGCTAACTTTTGGTTTTTTTAAGATTTTGAAGTGTTTTTTTAAGCAGTTTAATGTAAAAAGAAACAATGTTTAAGCCAGAGATATAATTGATAAAGTGCAGGTTTTAATGATGCTATACTGTGCATTCGGCTAAACGCGTGACTTGAGGCTTTTGCATTTGTTTATCAGCCTTTTTTTGCACTTGTTTACGGCAAAAAAGTACATGCCGGCAGTTTTCTTGGTTTTTTTGAAATGAAAAGTTTAATCTTGAACGTCAGTTAACTTAAAGAACAAGCAACAAATATACTAACCAAAAACAGTAACTTTAAACTGGAAAGTGGGTAAGCGAACAGTGTCTCAAGCAACCTTTGAAGAAATGAGTGTATCGGACTTTTTCTACCGAAACAGAGACATCGCAGGCTTAACCAACCCGTCAAGAAGCATTTTCGTTGCAATCCGCGAAGTAGTAGAAAACAGTCTTGACGCTGCAGAAAGCCAAAAAATCCCTCCAGACGTTTACGTCCGTTTATCTTTTGAAAGCGAAGCCACCAAGGATACACAAATCTATAAATTACGTGTTCAAGACAACGGCAGCGGTATCCAACCGCGTTTCATCCCCTCCGCTTTTGGTCAAGTCCTTTACGGTTCAAAATACAAGCTTAAACAAGCAAGAGGCACATTTGGTTTAGGAGGAAAAATGGCGGTCCTTTACGGGCAAATCACCACGCATCAACCTGTCATGGTAACGTCAAGTACTGGTCAAGAAAAAATTTACAGTTTCAAATTAATGATTGATATCCAACGCAACAAACCCATCATTTTAGACCGTAAAGTCCTCATAAACAAGGATAATTGGCGTGGAACAATCATTGAATTCACGCTTGAAGGCGACTACTTGCGGGCGATGCCTAAAATTATTGAGTACTTTAAGCAAACAGCCATGGTTAACCCGTATGCAAACATAACTTTTGTTGACCCTAAAGGTAGACTTTACAAGTTTACCCGTGCCACAATAAACATGCCTGAACCTCCAACAGAAACTCTGCCCCACCCCTACGGCGTAGACGTTGAACTGCTCCAGCGGCTAATTCAACTCACTACATGTACAAACATGTCCACTTTCCTTAGGCAACACTTCCACAGGGTCGGCGAAATTACTGCTCAAAAATTCCTTGAATTCGCTGGAATCCCAGTAAACAAGAATCCCAAGAAGCTTTCGCATGAAGAAATCGTCAAGTTGATGCAGAACTTAAAACGTTACAAAGACTTCTTGCCTCCTGACGCAAGCTGCCTCTCACCATTGGGCGAGGATCTGCTTAAAGCTGGTGTCATGAAGGAACTTAACCCTGAATACTTGGTAGTGCATCAACGTAAACCATCCACGTATGCTGGTCACCCATTTATCGTGGAAATGGCAATCGCGTACGGCGGCAACGTTCCCAAAACAGGCAACTTCGTGATTTACCGTTTTGCCAACAAGATTCCACTACTATACGATGAAGCCAGCGACGTATCTTACAAAGTTATTTCAGCAATGAACTGGCGACGCTACAAAGTTCAACCAGACATGCCGATTGCAATTGTTATTCACGTTTGCAGCACAAAGGTACCTTACAAAACGGTCGGTAAAGAATTCATTTCTGACCGCATTGAAGTCCGAAAAGAAGAAGCCAACGCGCTTCGTGAAATTTCAAGGCAACTTTCACATTTCTTAACCCGCCAAGAACATGTGCACATGGAAAAGAAACGTCTTGGCATCTTTAGCAAGTATCTGCCTAGAATCGCTGAATTCGCAACCACATTGGCTGGCGAAAAAGAAAGACCTGACATAGAAAAATTATTGAAGAGTGTCCAGAAATATGGGTCAGACGAAACCTAAAATCACCGAACGAAAGCAAGCCGTCCTTAAAAACCTAAAGGACTTTGGCACTTCAATATACACTCAGCTTAACCAAGGAGTCTTTCCAACGGTTAACATGCCCAGCCGCAGCACTGAAAACATTACCTATGACGAAAGTTTACGCCAATATATTTTGGGCGAGAAAAGTGTTGGAAGAAGCACCCGCAACATTAGACATATTAAACCCTTCACTCAGCTTGCTTGGGTTGCACTGTTCAGCAACGAATTAACCAGTCAACGTAAAACCAGCACTTTAAGAGATGTCTACTATTCCGCTCAAGCTTATGAAATGACTTTTTCTGACCAGCAAGAATCAAACAACATAATCACCGACCTTGAAACCCTCACGGGTTTTGCCCGTGAAGACTTCAGCATTTTTCCCGAAGAACGGAGCGCCATTTTTGGCGACTTAGACATCGGCTACACCGTTCCTGGGTACGAGGGAAAAACTGTTAACCTAACAAGCCACCCAGACGGTGTACTTATCGGGCCTGCAATTACATCTTCTGAATTTATAAAAACCTCGGCAAACAAAGTTATAGCCATTGAGAAAGGTGCACTGTTCACAAGGTTCATTGAAGAAAGCGTTCACAGCAAACACAAAGCATTGCTCATTTCATGCGGTGGTCAAGCGCCAAGGCAAACCCGCAGTTTCATACGGCGCCTGCATGACGAACTTAATCTGCCAGTCTTCATTTTAACCGACGGTGATCCATGGGGAATGCACATCGCGCAGGTCATCATTTCAGGTTCAGCAAACGCTGCACACTTAAGAGACCTAAACACGCCCGACGCTGTTTGGAGTGGTGTCTGGGCAAGCGACATAATTGAGTATAAACTGCCAACTGACCCATTAGACGAAGTGGACATTAAACGTCTCTATGAACTGCAAAAAGACCCCCGATACCAAAACGACCCAATTTGGCAACGTGAAATCAAAACCTTCCTCAAAATCCGTAGAAAAACGGAACTTGAAGCTTTCAGCCGGTACGGTTTAACTTACATTGTTGACGAGTATTTGCCAACTAAACTTGAAATGGGTCCTGACATGGATGCTGATAAAAGCAAAAAGAAGTAACTTTTCTATGTTGCTGGTGCTACTGCTTGTTGCTTCTTTTCATCTTTAAGTGTGGATATTTTAAATGAATCTTCACCGTTACTGTTTCTGTAGTGCCTTCAACACGGGCTTTTGTATTGTTTAGCCATCTAAACTTGTAAAAAACCTGAGAAACAGGTTATTCTCTTCTTTCAACTACAATTCTGCAGTTCGCAACCAAAGCAGCGATAACTCCAAGTGCAGCAAGCCAAGGTGCTATCACCATACCCACTACGCCGACAGTTACAGGGATTTCCAGCAGGGTTTTACCTGCCTCGTCCTTAACGATTAAGCGAGTCACGTTTCCCTCATGTAACAGTTCTCTAACGCGGTCGACCAGGTTGCTACCTGAAACGGTGTATTCTTCGCTTGTGTATTTGGCTGCTGGTGCTCCACAGACGGGGCAGTATTTGTCGTCCGGTTTAAGTGCGCTGCCGCATTTAGTGCAGTACGTCATTTGTTTCACCTTTTGTAAGTGGACGTTTTGTGTTTAAAAGCCTTTTTTCAAAGGACGGTAAAGTATTCAAGTATGTTAGTCTTCATTGATTAATGAAGTATCTTTTATTAGTTAAACCTGCATTATCTTCAAGCCTGCAATTATTTAGGGAGGAAAAAGCACAGTGCCAATACGTCAACCAATCGTTTGTGTTCTAGGACATGTCGATTCAGGCAAAACTTCACTACTTGATGAACTACGTAAAACAAATGTTCAAGTCCGAGAAGCAGGAGGCATGACCCAGCACATCGGAGCCAGCTTTTTCCCAGTTGAAACCCTAAAACAATTAATCGGTCCCTACATGGCAACTTTCAAAACAGGCATAGAAATCCCCGGGTTACTCATCGTTGACACTCCCGGTCATGAAGCTTTTACCAATCTAAGGCGCAGAGGCGGAAGTGTCGCAGACATTGCCATCCTCGTTGTTAACGCTTTGCGTGGTTTTGAAGCGCAAACTTTTGAATGCATAGAAATTTTGAAAGCCAAAAAAACTCCATTTATCGTAGCTGTTAACCAGATTGACCGTGTACCCGGCTGGAAAATGCATGACCACACGCCATTTCTACAATCTTTTGCTAAACAATCAAGTTTTGTACAAGAAGAACTAAACAATAGTCTCTATCGGGTTATGGGTGAATTTAGTCGTCTTCAGTTTAAAACAGACCGTTTTGACCACATCAAAGATTTTACTCAAAACATCGCTTTAGTGCCAACCAGCGCCAAAACAGGCGAAGGCTTAGCTGAACTGGTCATGGTGCTTGTTGGGTTGACCCAACAGTTCCTCAAAAAACGGCTTCAAACCACTGATGGCCCCGCGAAAGGTTCCATTTTAGAAGTTAAAGAGGAACCAGGCTTAGGCATGACATTAAACGCTATCGTTTATGACGGTACCTTGCACAGGGACGATTTGGTTGTGGTGGGCGGTAGAAATGGTCCAATTGCTGCTCGTGTCCGTACGCTTCTTGTTCCAAAACCGTTAGATGAAATGCGTGACCCCCGAGACAAATTCACAAGTGTAGACTGTGTTTATGCCAGCGCTGGAGTAAAGATTGTTGCGCCGGATCTTGGAGATGCATTGGCTGGTGCACCCTTACTTGTAGTGCCAACAGAGGAAGAAGTGCCTAAATACTGTAAACTTATAACAGAAGAAATTGGCAGAATCCGAATCACCAAAGAAATTGACGGCGTCATCGCCAAAGCAGACACGTTGGGTTCCCTTGAAGCTATGGCTGAAATTCTAAAAGCCAACAACGTGCAAGTTCGAAGTGCAGATGTAGGCGACATAAGCAAACGCGACGTTATCGAAGCATCCGTTGTTAAACAGCATGACCCACTCGTTGGTGCTATTCTCGCGTTCGGTGTTAAGACCCTGCCTGACGCTGAAGAAGAAGCAGAAGCTAACGGAGTAAAAATTTTCCGAGACCCCATCATTTACAACCTTATCGACAATTACCTTAAATGGGTTAAAGATAAACGAGAAAACAAACGCGAAGAAGAATTCAACGCCCTAGTTAAACCAGGCAAATTAATGGTTTTGCCAGACTGTATTTTCCGTCGTGCCAAACCTTTGGTGGTAGGTGTTGAAATTCAAGGCGGAAGAGTAAAACCAAAAGTCCAACTGATGCGTGCAGAAGACCTCTCTGACCTTGGCGAAATCCAGCAGGTTCAAGATGAAGGAAAAGCAATCGGTGAAGCAAAAGCGGGTAGGCAAGTGGCGATTTCAATGGATAAACCCATCGCTGGACGCCACATTTTTGAACGCGACGTTCTCTACGTTAAAGTGCCTGAAGATGATGTAAAGAAGCTGTTTGCTGACCATTTGGATGATTTAACGGACCCCGAAATCGACGTGTTAAAAGAGTACGTTAAGTTGATGCGTAAAAAGGTAATGTTCTGGGGCGGCATGCTACCTCTTTAACCCTTTTTAAGCACTGTTTTAGAAACAAATAACAGTCTCCGCTATCAAGGTTTACTGGATGAAAATAGAAACAGCAAACCCCAACGATGCACAAGAAATACTGTCAATTCAAAAGCTGGCATTTACGGTGCAAGCCCAACTTTATAATGTTTACACTTTGCCGCCGTTACTTGAAACACTTGATGAAGTAAAAGCCGCTTTCCAAACCCACACAATCCTAAAAGCAACCATCGACGGCAGAATCGTTGGTTCCGTACGTTTCATTGAGAAGGACGGCACATGTTTTGTGGGCAGATTGCTGGTTGACCCCGCGTTTCAGAACCGTGGCGTGGGCGCTGAACTCTTGCGTCAAATCGAATGTTTAAGCACCGCGGGGCGTTTGGAGCTTTACACTGGTTACAAAAGCGAAAAAAGCCTTCACCTTTACAGGAAACTTGGGTACAAAGAATTTAAAACTGGAAAAGATTCTGCTGGCATAACTATTATTTATCTT
This sequence comes from Bathyarchaeia archaeon, assembly GCA_042296865.1. Lineage (GTDB taxonomy): Archaea > Thermoproteota > Bathyarchaeia > Bathyarchaeales > Bathycorpusculaceae > Bathycorpusculum. The sequence goes on from CP170178.1 coordinate 2,579,086, forward strand.
GAAAAGTTCAGGTAACCAGTTTGTTTATCTTTTAAAAAGACAAAGTTATTGGTGGCGTGCTGGATGAAGTTAAGCTTGTCAAACGGAATCTTTAGAAACTTGGGCATAAAAGAAAATTTTGACGCCGTCAAAGCCCTCGGTTTTGAAAACGTCGAGTTTAACATGAAAACCGTCAAAAAAGAGCACGACACCGACGTTTACCGTGAACAAAAAGCCCTTGAAGCTTCAGGCTTAAACTGTTTAACACTGCATTCGGCGGTTATGCACGTTAAAGACCCAATCGAGGTTCATCAAGCCGTGTATTACGGGAAAATCTCGCTTGAATGCGCCCGAGCCCTCAAAGCCCCCTTGATGGTTGTTCATTCTAACATTTCTAAAAAACTTTCTAAACCAGTTAGGCGTGAATGCTTAGAAGCGGTTTTCGGAGAAATAGTATCCTTCGCAAAAAAGTTGGGTGTCAAACTGGCGCTGGAAAATCTTTCTTTCACCTCAACTGGATTCGGCAGAAACGTGGAGCAACTTGAGGAAATTTTGGACGTTATTGACCCTCGGCGGGAGATGGGTTTTACATTGGATTTTTGTCATGCTCTCGAAACTGGGCAGTACGTTAGCCTGCTGGAAAAATATCATGAACGCCTATGTAATATTCATATGGCTGACAGGTCGCATGTGCCCTTTTTTGAAGAAACCCCTGAACTGAAATGGTTAATTACCAAACTCAAAGAGTACGGCTATGCTGGACCTGTCACGTTGGAGCTGCATCACGGCACCTCAAATGACGAAATAGCAGCAACCAAAGCGTTTTTCGATAAACTGTTGGCTTAGCCGCCGCCGACTGGAGGCAGAATCGTCAAAACATCGCCGTCGCTAAACTGGGTTTCAAGCCCTAAAAGCGTAGATGTGTTTGTGCCGTTGATTAGGAACTGTAGAAAACCCTTAACCTTGCCGTCAGCTTCGAAAACGTAGTCGTCGAACGGTTTGCCATACTTTTTTGACAATGCATCCAAGGCTTGTTTGACGTTAACAGTTTTTTCTTCAAAATTCAGTGTTTCCTCTCTTTTGCTTGCAAGTTCTCGAAGAACAGTGAAGAGGCGAATTTTGATAATCATCGCGTTTTTCTCTTGTTTAGTTGTGTTTAGTGACGGTTATGTTTTTTGCCCAAAACCTGCCTTTTTAGGGTGAGCTATTTTTTCTGTAAAGCAGCACTAAACTGACTGCCGTTAATGCTACTGCTAACGCGATTAATGTTGTCAAGGTTAAAGTTGTTGAATCCATTTTTTGCTCTGGATTAGTCGGCGATGGGGTTGGTGTTGGAGTGTTGATTGCAGGGCTTGGAGTCGGTGAAGCGGTGGGCTCTGGAGTTGGCGTTGTTATAGTTACGGTTGGATTGACTATTCGATCTGACCCCGTCTCGTTTTCGTAGAGGGTTATGCTTTGAGTGCTGCTCCATCCGCTTTCTTGTCCGTTAAAAACCCATTGGCCCAAAGGTACTCCCATGTATTTGTAGCTGGTGCCGTATAGTGCTTCAACTTGAAAGTCTGCTGTGCCATTAATAGGTATGTAGATTGCTCCTTGAACAATATCTTTTTCATTTGATGACTCGATATCTCCCATACCGTTTAGCTTTAAGGAAAATATTGTATATTTATGGCCTGAAGTGTGTGGCATATAAGGTCCTGATAAATAGTCAATTTGTCCACCCCATGCTGAAATGTTTCGCCAATCCTCCGAAAAATGCCCTTTGTAGCGTACATTAAACATTAAACCATTATAGCCATAACCTTCACTTTGTTTTTGTTCAGGAAGGTTCTGGTTTGTTATAACCAAATCAACAGTAAGCCAATCATAATGTACACTTGGTTCGGTGGTAGCGCTTCCAGTGAAAGGGTCTATAGTTGTAAATGGAGCAGAATCAAAACTGTGCTTAACCAGCATTATTCGGAATTGTGGTACGTCAGGTTTAATGGTTGACTGTGCAGAGGAAAATTCGCCCATAAACAAGCCCGATACGACTATGGCTGCGGCAAGAAGTAACGCTAAAGGTTTGAAAGATGCTGCCAAGCTTTACACCTAAAAAGGCAGTGATTAAAATGTCATTAAAGGCTTTTCGTAAAGAATCATTTACTGACCCAGTCAATAACCCTTTACTAAAAGAAACAATCATAATTACATTGCAACGGCTGCTATGTCTCTGCCGGCTTTTGGGTTATGAAGAAAATACTAAGGGGGGTAGGTACCTAATGGTTGAAAAACAAGTCAAAAGCATGTTGAAAACCAGTTAAGCTACCATTCGATTCCGATTTTTCGGACAATGAAGACTTTTGCTAAATCGTTAACTATAAACGCGAAGAACGCTGAAAGCCCAAGCATCACCAACGTTTGAGTGAAAGGTACCGCTACTAACCCGGGGATTCCAACAGTGACCAGTACTGTTCCAACAATTAAGCTGGCAATTATGGAAAACAAGAGGATTTTGCTGGGCATAGACTTGTAGAAGAGCCTTCTTTCCCGCACGTTAAAGTTAAGGAACAACGCGGAGTAGAAAAGTATCTCAAACGTGAAAGTGAACAGTGCAGGGTCACTGATTGGCACATTAAACACGTTAAGCGCCAAGTACAGGAGCGCCACTGACTCGGCAATGATAAACGTGCCCAAAATCGCTGAAGCCTTAACTGCACCACCCAGCTTCCACGTGCTCGGCTTATCTGAACCCTGCAGTTTATCGGTGGACAGGGCGATTTTAACAAAATCCGTCAAAAAGAAGTACAGGATAACTACAAACGCTGAAATCGTGTAGCTACCAGTTAACAGGAAAGTTAGAACCGTAAAAACCGACACTTGAAGAGTCCTTATGATTTTACTTAAAATCCACGCTACGATGCGTTCGTAAATTATTCTGCCGTTCTTGACTAAATCGACGATGCTGGTTAAACCCTCATTGACCAACACCACGCTTGCCGCGCCTTTCGCCACATCCGTTGCGTTGCTAACTGCAATGCCGACTTCAGATTGCCGCAGAGCTGGCGCATCATTCACGCCGTCACCGGTCATGCCGACAATGTGTTTGCTAACTTGCAGGCTCTTAACAATAGTGTACTTGTCTTCTGGGTACACTTCAGCGAAACCGTCGCTTTCTTGGGCTTCTTCCTCAGCAAGCAACGCGTCTTTTTTGATGTCTGCCTTCAAACTTGAAACCAAAGTGATACGGTCGCCTAAACCAACATTTCTCGCGGTTTCCTTCGCTATTGGCAGGGCGTCGCCGGTGAGCATTTTAACTGATATTCCCAGCTGGTTTAGTTCCTGTATGAGTTGTTTTGAGTCTGGGCGGGGCATGTCGTAAAGTATCGCTAATCCAACCAGCGTGGGTTTTCCGCCGTTGTCAGTTTTGGCTACTGCTAAGGTTCTGTACCCTTTCAAAGCGTACTCTTGGGTTTGCTCTTCCAGCTGCTTCTCTTCAGCTTCTTTTAATCCGCAGGCTTCACCGATAACCCTAACCGCGCCCTTCAACACTCTAAACGTTTCGTCATCCCTTTGCAGGGCAGCTTCAGTGCGTCTTGTTTTTGGGTCAAACGGAACAAAGCATGTCTGCTTGTATTCTTCAATCGGCAGTTTTTCGCGTTTGGCTGACTCGATAAAGGCGATGTCGATGGGGTCTTGGTTTGCCTCCTGAGACGCCAACGCTCCATAAAACGTCACGTCTTTTTCACTGAATCCGTTGTGGGGCAAAGTTTTGGCTATGGACAGCTTGTTCATGGTTATTGTTCCGGTTTTGTCAACGCAGAGTACATTCATGGTTGCTGCGTCTTCAGCAGCGCTTAAACGCGTTATCAACACGCCCTTTCGGGACAACTCCATTGCGCCAAGCGCCATGCTAACCGTAAACATTGCCGGCAATGCCACTGGAATTGCAGAAAGTAAAATTGCCAAAATTATCGGTAACGTATCAATTATTTCGAAACCTCTAAGCACAGAAAAGACAAGGGCAACAATCGCTAACACTGAAACGATAATTAGCAGCCAACGAACCACGTTAGATATTACTTCTTCAATGTGCAGTTTAGGCTTAGCCAACTGAACAAGCTGCGCCGCTCTCCCAAAATACGTTTTAACGCCGGTTGAAACGACAATGCCGTTTGATTCGCCACGTTTCACAATCGAGCCGGAGTAAAGAAGGTCGCCTGGATTCTTTTCGACCGCAAAGGATTCGCCTGTTAATGCTGACTGGTCAACCTCCAAATGCCCCGAAACCGTTTTTACGTCGGCTGGAACAAAATCGCCTGGTCTAATCCTGACAACGTCACCTGGCACTATTTCGCGGGCTGGCAAAATTTTCCATGCGCTTTCTCTTAGGACGCGGGCGTTGACTCGAAGCTTCTCCTTTAAAGCCTCCACCGCTTTAGATGCCCTAATTTCTTCTTCAAAACCTAAAATGGCATTAAGAACCAGTAAACCCAAAACAATGTAAACATCAGTATAGTTCTGCAGAAAAAGCGAAAGAACAATGATAATTTCCAGCAACCAAGCTGTGAGCCCCCAAAATTTTTTGGCAAACTGAAGCCAAAGATTAGCCTTCTTTTCTGGAACCTCGTTAAAGCCAAACTGTCTTCTTTTCTGTTCGACTTCTGCTTGGTTGAGCCCCGTTTCTAAAATTTTAGGGTCAAATCCTTCCTGCGGTGAATCTTTTGACTCATTGCTTTTTTCTGCCAAGCGAATCAATAAAACAGTTGGATTCAGTAATTTACATCTTTATCCTCTGCAAAATCAAAACTCTCAATAAACCATCAAGTTTGCTTTCACAAAGAAAAAGTAAACATGTGGATAGTCAAACACCAGTTTAAGGTGCTTGACAGTTTCCTTGTTGTAATCGTTGCTGGTTGCCGCCACAGTGTTGTTGACCGTTAACGTTGCCTGCTTGTACACATTCCTCTTGACATTGTTGGCGTGTTTGTGTTCCGTCACATGTTCCTGCGCCAATGCAGGTGTTGTCTCGGTCGGATGATTGTAGGCATTGTTGGTCTTGAGTGCAGGTTTGGTTGCAATCGTTAGCTTGTGCCTCGTCTTGTAGGCATATGCCATCGCAGTTTTGTGTTTGGTCTTTTTTTTGAAGGACGTCACCGTTTTGGTTTTGGATTAAAGGTGCAGCAGCAACTAACGGAACAACAACAAGCAGCCCAAGTATCATGGTAACCATGAGGATTGCTTTCTTGTTCATTCTTTCTTCCACCTCCAAACTTTTTTCTCTGTATTACTCAATGGCTGCCGTTTGGTTTAGTAGTTGGGTGAAACGAAACGGTTTCAAAAAAGAGAAACGTTACAATTATGTAAATTGACTTTCAATAAAAGGAAAAACCAGCCTATTTGTAGTCTATTAGAAGGCTATTAGGATGCAAATAGTTATTCTGTGCAGAAACCTATAGGGGGTAGGTAAAAACTGTAGGGGTAGGCTCATCATGCACCTTTCTGGCTTGAAAGCTGTAAATTACTAAGGGGGGTAGGTGCTATTGACGTAAAAATGGTGCATTAGCATGTTAACTGTATATTTCTTAGCCTACTCAGCGAGCAGGTAGCCTCCATAACCGATTGTCCATAAGAACAATGGGTAAACTATTAACCGTTCTATTCCACCAAAGCCTATGCCTAAATTGAAAACGGAACTTGGTTTTCCAGCTAAAAGTGATAGAATAAATGCAACAAGGGAAAACACGCCCAAAACTACAGAAACATAGGAAAAAGGCCCCTTCAAAAAATTGAAGCAAAGTATGGCAGCTGCTGACCATGAGATAAAGAAGGCTAACGCAAAAATGAGGTGCACTGGACCAAAAATGTCTTCAGTAACTATACCTACACCCGCATTTCCAATGCCTGCAATGATTAACAGTCCGATGAAAAACCAATTTTTCAAGTATTTCCCAACAAGCAATGCACCCGCAACAATGGTTATTCCAAGCAGGACAGTTGATACATTAAAAATTGCAGCAGCGCTACCTACTAAGGTCCAACTGCCTAAGTCACTCATAGGTTGTTGACCAAGATTGTAACCCGGATAAAGGGCCTCACAGATGATTACTGCAAGGATAAATTGTGTTGGACCCGCAAAGAAAAGCAAGCCAGCCTTAGTCGTGTTACTTTGAAACATAGTTTTGAGATGCAGTTGAGGGCTTATAACGTTTGATTAGCACAGATATTGATTTTTTGTTTCCAGTTTGGCTTAGAAAAGCGTCAACACAGCCAACAGCCATATGGTGGCTACTGTAAAATTAATTAAGTGTCTTGAATTTAGATAAGACAGGTAATGATTACAAATGAACGATGCACGACCAATAATCCTAAAACTCGGCGGCTCAGCCATCACCGACAAAACCGCGGAGGCAAGTCCAAATACTCAAATAATCAACCGTTTAGCTGAAGAAATCAAACGCGCAGACCTTGACAACCTGATTGTGGTTCACGGAGGCGGCAGTTTCGGTCACCCAACCGCAGCTAAATACGGCATAAAAGACGGCTACAAAGAAGACCCAACACAAAAGTTTGGTTTCGCCGAAACCCACCACATGATGACCGTTCTCAATGGCTTAGTTATGGATGCTATGATTTGGCATGAAATTCCAGCCATTAGCGTTGCACCATCATGCTGCATTATAACAGAAAACGGCAAAGTCAAAACCTTCGACGAAACAGCCCTTAAAGCCATGAGCAAACTAATCTTTACACCAGTCATGTACGGCGACGCCGTATTAGATGAAAAGCTCGGTTTCACAATACTTGGCGGCGACCAACTCGTAGCCTACTTAGCATTGAAGTACAATGCTGAAAAAGTCGTAATCGGCGTAGACACTGACGGCATCTTTGAAGCAGACCCAAAAACTAATCCAGAAGCTAAACCAATCAAGCACCTAAACCTTGCAGAACTCAAAGCCTTGCAACCCAAGCTTGGAAAAGCACAAGGAACCGACGTTACAGGCGGAATGGCAGGAAAAATCGCTGAACTTATTCCAGTCGTGGAAGCAGGAATCCCGGTTACAGTTACAGGAGCCACAAAAGGCTTATCTATTTACAGAGCCTTAACAGACCAAAGCGTGTTAGGCACTGTAATAGAGAAGACGTAAGATGGCTGCCCAGAAAACGGAAAAAAGAAAAGCAGAACATATCAGAATTTGCCTTGAAGAGAAGGCACAAGCTAAAAACGTTACAGCAGGGTTCGAAGACATAAGGTTTGTTCACCGAGCCTTGCCAGACGTAGATAGAAAGGACATAAACCTTTCAACAACTTTTTTAAACCATAAACTTTCAGCCCCACTTATTGTCGGCGCCATGACAGGCGGCACCGAAGAAGCAACTAAAATCAACCAAAATATTGCAGAAGCCGTTGAAAAGCTTGGATTGGGCATGGGACTTGGAAGCCAAAGAGCAGCCATAGAAATCCCAAGTCTCGAAAAAACCTACTCCATTGCACGCAAAGCGGCGCCAAACGCGTTTTTAATCGCCAATTTGGGCGGGGTACAACTTGTTCACGGCTACGGCATTAAAGAAGTCCGAAAAGTCATCGAAATGATTGACGCTGACGCAGTTGCAATCCACCTAAACGCGTTACAGGAAGCAGTGCAGCCTGAAGGACAAACAAACTTTAAAGGTGTCCTCACAAAAATCAAAGAAATTGCAGGTATGCTTGATAAGCCAGTGATTGTAAAAGAAACTGGCGCTGGCATTTCAGCTGAAGACGCAAAAGCACTCAAAGACGCAGGCGTTAAAGCTATTGACGTGGGCGGCGTGGGCGGAACAAGTTTCGCGGCAGTCGAGTATTACCGTGGAAACACCGCTTTAGGTGAAGAATTTTGGGATTGGGGCATACCAACCGTTGCAAGCACCGTTGAAGTTGTACAGTCCACACAGTTGCCAGTGATTGCTTCAGGCGGCGTACGCAGCGGAAGTGACATCGCAAAATCATTGGCGTTAGGCGCAAGCATAGCAGGAACAATTCAGCCTGTGCTGGAAACAGCCGTTAAAGGCAGCATTGAAACAGAACAGTTACTTTCAGGTTTAATTGACGAGTTGCAGAACGTCATGTTTCTTGTTGGCGCCGAAAACGTTGCCTGTTTATCTAAGGTTCCCTTGGTTATCTGCGGCGACACTGCGGAGTGGTTAAAAACTAGAGGATTCAACATAGAAGGGTATGCACGTAGAGGAGCATGTTAACGCTTGGACATCGAAAAATTCTTGGAAGAAAAAGCGCCATTAGTTGACAAAGCCATCGAAAAGTATATTCCACGCAAATTCAGCAAAGACTCAATACTTTTTCAGGTTACCCCGCCAGCTTACAGTTACAACCTTGAAACCATGAATAAAGCAATAGCTGACCCCATCTGGGACATGCTCGACCGCGGAGGAAAACGTTGGCGTCCAGCCCTGTTTCTGCTTATCTGTGAAGCCTTAGGCAAACAAGAAGGCTACTGCGCAGACTTCTCAATCATTCCAGAAGTCATCCACAACGGCACCCTTGTCATTGACGACATAGAAGACACGTCCGAGTTGCGGCGTGGAAAACCGTGCACATACAAACTGTATGGATTAGACATTTCAGTTAACGTCGGCAACGCCATGTACTATCTCCCCTTGCTGGCGTTAATGACTAAAGAAACAGATTTGCCAGCGGGGATGCTTGTAGGCGTTTACGAGGTTTATGTTCAAGAAATGATTAACTTAAGCATGGGTCAAGCCATGGACATCGCGTGGCATCGTGGTTTAGCAAACGCGGATAACATCGGCGAAGAAGATTACCTGCAAATGTGCGCTTACAAGACAGGCACTTTGGCGCGTATGGCTGCAAAAATGGCTGCGGTTCTTTCAGGCGCACAAAAAGAGCTTGTTGAAAAACTTGGCAGATTCGCTGAAAGCATAGGTGTCGCTTTCCAGATGCAGGATGACATTTTAGATTTAACTGGTCAAGAGTTTGCCAAAAAGAAAGGCGGCGTCGGTCAAGACATCACCGAGGGCAAACGTACCTTAATGGTTATTTACACGCTTAAAAACGCAGACGAGGCGGATAAGAAGCGTCTTATCGAAATCTTAAACATGCACACCAGCAACCAGAACCTGCGTGACGAAGCAATTGCGCTAATGCAAAAGTACGGCGCCATCGAACACACCAAGCAGACTGCTGAAAATATTGTTGTTGACAGTTGGAATGAAGTGGACCGCTTGTTGCCTACGCCGCAAGCTAAGGAAAAATTAAAAGCGTTCACCGAATTCTTGATTAAAAGAAACATGTAACATTATCTGCGAGCGTAAAAGATTTGGCACTTGAACAAGATAACAGTCTTAAAGAGTTAATTAGGAAGGCAGCGTTGCTTAACGCGGTCAGTCATGATGGTAAAGCGCAGGCTGGCGCTATGGTTGGCAAAGTTCTTGGTGAAAGACAAGACCTAAGGTCACGCGTTAAGGAGCTTTCCGTGGTAATTAACAGTGTAGTTAACGAAGTTAACAGTTTAACGTTGGCTGAGCAGAAGGCTATTGTGGAGCAGAATTGGCCTGAAACTCAAAAGAAAGAAAAACCAGAAGAAAAACATCTGCCCCCATTGCCAAACGCAGACAAGTACAAGCAAATCGTTACACGCTTCTCGCCTAACCCTGACTGCGTACTGCATCTTGGCAGTGCACGAGCAATCGTCTTAAGCCACGAATACGCACGCATGTACAACGGTAAATTCATCCTACGCTTCGAAGATACTGACCCGAAAATCAAAAAGCCCAGCTTAGAATTTTATGACAGCATCCGAAGAGACCTTAAATGGCTCGGCGTTAAAGTTGACGAAGAATACATTCAAAGCGACCGCCTACCAATCTACTATGAGCACGTAGAAAAACTGGTTGGACTTGGTGCAGCTTACGTTTGTGAATGCAAACAAGAAGTTTTCCACAAAATTGCGCTTTCAAGACAGGCTTGCCCCTGCCGCGATTTGCCAGCATCGGAGCAGCTTGAACGTTGGCACAAAATGCTAGATGGCGGCTACAAGGAAGGACAAGCGGTTGTCCGCGTGAAAACGGAGCTTGACCATCCTAACCCGGCAGTCCGCGATTGGCCAGCCTTGCGTATTATCGACACCAAGAAGTATCCGCATTCCCGCACAGGCAGCAAGTATACTCTTTGGCCCCTCTACAATCTCGCCGCTGGCATAGATGACCACTTGATGGGTATGACCCACATTATCCGTGGCAAAGAACATTACACTAACATGATACGCCAAAAATACATGTACAACGCGCTCGGCTGGGAGTACCCTGAAGCAATCCATTACGGTAGGCTTAAAATTACAGGTGCTTTTCTTAGCAAATCCAAAATCATCGCTGGCGTTAAAGACGGCACTTACGCAGGTTTTGATGACCCCCGGCTAGGCACTTTCGCAGCCTTGCGCAAACGCGGAATAACCCCGGAAGCTATCAAAAAAATGATTGTTGATGTTGGTACTAAAGCTAATGATGTTACGTTAAGTTGGGAAAACCTGTACTCGTATAACCGCAAAATCCTAGATGCCGCAAGCAACCGCTACTTCTTTGTGTCTGAACCTATTGAACTTAAAGTCGCTGGGTTGCCTAAAGCGTTTGTTTCTAAGCTGCCTTTGCATCCTGAACATCCTGAACGTGGCTGCCGTGAATACACTGTTGCGCCAGCTATGGGTGAGGCAGCTGTGAGTTTTTGGGTTTCAAAGAAAGACGCCATGGGATTTGAGCAAGGCAAAATTATCCGTTTAATGGAGCTCTTTAACATTGAAGTCACACGGGTCGATAAGCAATCAACTATTGATGCTGTTGAACCAAAATTGATGTCTGTCGAAGCTAAATTTTCCAGTGAATCTTACGAGGACGTTAGAAAAATTAAGGCGCAACTTATTCAATGGATACCCAAAGGCACCGAGTTCCATTGCGAAGTGGTGTTGCAGGATGCTTCGGTGATGGCTGGGTTTGCTGAGAGTGAATGCAAAAAATTAAAGCCCGACACCATTATACAGTTTGAACGGTTCGGGTTTACCCGCGTAGACACCGTAGACACCGTGAAAATGGTTGCTTACTACGCACACAAATAGGAGAACAAAAACATGCGAAAAAGTGATAACGCAATAGTTTGGCCCGTCTACTTTGACGCGTCAAAAACTAAAACGGAAGGTAGACGTGTTCCCAAAAACATGGCTGTTGCCAGCCCCAAAATTTTGGAACTAAAAGAAGCCGCTGACAAGCTTGGACTGCAAAACGAGGTTAACGCAACTGCTGGTTACCCTAAAACGCCCTGGGTGAAAATGGGTATGTTAACTGTTGAGAAGAATGAGCCTAAAGAGCAGATTATACTAAAACTTGCCGTTCAACTTTCAAAAATTAAGAGTCAGCAAGCGCAGCAGCAACTGCAGCAGTCAAAGCATGGACATAAAAAATAAAAATTAATTTTTTTTATTGTTTTTCTTTTCCAGCGATTAGCACGGCGTTGATGATTCCGTCTTTGCCTGGTCTGCTGGTTACTTTTGCGTGGCCAAGAGAGGTTTCAACTTCTGCGCCCTTGGTGATTACGCCTCTGCGGTTGTAGTCAACGTTTGCGCCGTTTTTGACTACTCGGGTGATTTGTGCTTTTTGGGTTTGACCTGTTTTTTGGTCTGTTACTGAAGCGTATTTTTCTGTTAATGCTTTAACTTTAATGTTGCCGCCTAAGCCGCGTGTGCTTTTGCGTTTTGGTTCGCCAAGAATGGTTTCTGCTGGGTAACCGGCTGCTTCATACTTTTTCTTGGTTCGGTAAACTCGTTTTTTGCCGCCTGTAAGTTTTCTTTTGCGTAAACTGCTATGAGTAGACATATTCTACATTCCTTTAAGATTCGCGTACCAGTAAAACAGACAATTTCCATATAAACGTATCCGTTAAAAAGACTACTGTTTAGTGTCAGCGAATGTTTTTTTGTTTAGAAGTTGTTGAAGAAAAACCCTTTAGCACAACAACAACCAACGGGTTTACAGAAGCATTGCTTTTTTGGTTCTGAGGTTTTTGGTGCGGTGTGGTTGGTTGTGGCAGTTTCTGCAAGCAGGCGGCGTTTGGGAGGAGTTTTCGTTAGCTGGTCTTTTTTTCTTTTTTTCCGAAAATTTTTCGTGTTTTTGTGGGGTTTGTTTTATGGTTGCTTTTTTGAATTAGGCCTGAAGCATTTGTAGGCTGCGTCAAAGAGAGTCAATAGGCGTCAAGGGTAGTCAACTTAAGTCAAAAGTGATTTAAAAAATATTATTTTATCTTAGGATTTTTGGCGGGTTAGAATTTGATTTCGCCTTTGTCGATTTGTTCTTTTAGTTTGCGTATGGAGAATTGTACGGCGTGGCTTCTGTCTGCAAAGTTTCCTTTTTCTATTTGGGTGTCGAGCCATTTGATTAGTTCTGGTTGGACTGTTACGGTTAGTCTTTCTTTGACCATCAATAACACGTTAATGGTGTTATGCTGTTGTGTTCTTTAGGTTTTATGCACATTTATACACAGTTATTACACTAAACACTGCATTTATACGCAAACGTTATATTATTCAATCACACAAAACAGCCACTATCTTGAAAACAAAAACCCCAACAACTTAACACTTGATAAACAACAAACAGGTGACAAAAAAATGATTGACCAAACAGAAGAAACTAACGTTCTCTTAAACCGCTATCAACTTGAAAAAATGCTCCAAAAAGCACGACTAGAAGGTGCCATTGGCTACATAACGTACCTCTGTCAAGCCTTGGACAAAGAGAAAATCAAAACCCTAAACGAATTAAGCCAAACAATTAGGGGTGACTGGGGCAGTGCATGCAGTGCAGTTGGAGAATTGATGATGGAGAACCTGCTCTTTGACGGCTACGCAAACGGTCTAATGGCAAACATCAAAACAGAAAAAACACAAACACCGTAAAACATCCTCAAGCAGAGATAACTACTAGTTTTCAACATGCTAATGACTTAAAAAACAACCAATAGCACCTACCCCCCTTAGAGGAAAGCTGTTTTTAAGATTTCTTTTGGGCTTTCATTTGCTCCATTGTTTTCACCCGACACCTACATTGTAGCGTTTTCCCCGAAACCGTTGAAAAAAGCCCAAAAAGAAACCCAATACACCGATGAAGTATGGTAACAGGCAAAAACGGCACCGTCAACCAAATGATGCCCAACTCATATCTAGTAAAAGAATAAACCAATAAACAACAACCTCAACCAACATCAACCGACCTTGCAAGTTACTGCATAACCTTCTAAATAATAAGAATAATTTAAGCAAAAGAGTTAGTCAAGAAACTTTGACGGAAACGCTTTTTATTTAGACAAAAATCAAATAATTTAAGGAACCAAAATGAGATTTTTTGCTTGCTTGTTGCTTGCTTTATTTGTATCTTCATCCCTTTTTGGCGTTTGCAATGCAGGAGTATGGTTCAAGGGATACGAACCACAGAAACCACAGGAAATCCAATGGCTATACATGGAAAATACAATTGAAAGTTCAGAGACTTATCTTCCTCAATGTACGCTTTTTTTAAGTGAAATGGAACCACGCATCGTTAACTTAACCTTTAGAGTTCTCACATCAGCGTTTTTTCACCATAACGAAAATTTTGAAACTTTACTATCCATCGACAAACAAGCACCCGAAAAACTAGTTGGCGTATTTGATTCATGGGGTTCTGCTTATGGAGAGTTTTATGAACGCAAATACAATGTAACCCTAAGCAGGTTAGGGTATGGTGTGCATTTACTAAATATTCGAATAACGGGAGAATATTATGGTGGAGAAAATTATGACTGCAAAGGCAGTGCTTCTTTTATTATAGACCAATATCCAACTGAAACTCCAACTAAAACCGAATCGCCAATTTCCACCGCGCCTGCAAGTGCAATCGAACCCCCAACTACAGAATCATTTCCAGCCGCAACCATAACAGCCGTTGTTGCTGTCTTAATGGGAGTTGCAATAGTTGCCACAGTCTTTCTTATTGTAAGCAGGCGACTACGTAACAGGTAATTATAAGAATGTTACACAATTATCCGACTTTCTGAATCAACACGCAGATAGTTACTATTAGTCAAAGTTTCTTGACGAAAATTCTTTTATGGTTAATTAAGCGTCTGAGTGAATTGGAAGTGCCAGTTAGTAATATGCAAAAGAAAGTATTTGCAGTCGCATTCTCGTTTCTACTCTTAACGCTGTCGACTTTAATGTTTATGCCGAGGGCTGAGGCAAATTTTGTTTCTCCGCCTGCAAACCCAGAAATCCACTTTTTAACGCCAGTTAATACGACTTATAGCTCAAATAATATTTCGGTAGAGGTTGGGTTTGAGACTTACAGAACTCATTATCATGGTGGTCCTACACTTGAGCTTTCGAGGCAATTTCAATATTCTTTAGACGGAACAGATTATCAGCGTGTTAGAATAACCAATTCAAGTATTGGTCAGCAGCCGGGAAGTAATGTGTGGTTTGAAGGATTTATTCAGTTACATAACCTCACTGAAGGTTGGCATAATTTAACGGTGAAAGTTGTCTTTAATTATAGTGAACCTGCTTACCCGCCAAGTCAACGTTATGATATCCATACTGAAACTGTTTCAAACGCTTATTTCGTAATAGACAGCAGTAACGATTCGCTGCATAATACTTCAGAGGCACCTGTGAATTACCCAATTATTGTGTTGGTTGTGGCAGTAGCACTTGTCAGTTCAGTATCCGCATTTGCGTATCGAAGACAGAAAACTAACCATAAGCTTAATTGCATGAAACTAAACCGAATTTAAGATTTGAGAACAAAAAACAGTAAAGCTCTCTTGATTTGTTCCTGTCTACGTTTGTAAAATTAGGTGTGTATCGTTGAATTTCCAGTGTTTGAATTTTTGCAGAAAATCCATTCCTAGAAGGCTGAAGGTGTTGGCTAGTTTTTGCTGTGTTATTAATTTGGAGTTGGTTGGTGGTTGGCAGAAATTTCTTGTAATTTGGTACCTTTCAGTGTTCTTTGAGTTAAGGAAGCCAGAATAGGTTTCATAGATTAGCAATACGCCTGGTAGAATGTACGGTGTAACGTTTCCATTAGCCGTTGTAACCGATGAGGCAGATTTTAAGCCTGAACAATTTAAGCCTAATAGGGTTGTGTTGTCGCTGAGAATTGTGGTTATTGTGCAGCCAGTGTCTACAATGAAGTGGACAGGTTTTGGTTCTTGAAATTGATTGCACATTAAGTATGCTATGATGTGTGCATGCTTTTTGTCGTCTAAGGTAGCAAGCAGTTTCAAGAGGGGTTTCCTAAAAGAGAAGCTTGTTTGGTTGTTGGTTTATGTATTCGATAGCAAAATTCTCTACTTTTTCACTATTTTTTGTTATTGATGCCATGAGTGCTTCAACAGTTTTTTCAGCGTAACGTACTGACTGGTTTTCTACTGCAATGTATTGGTTGGGGTATTCTTTTCTTAATTTTTTGTTATGGCTAATTATCCACTTGTAATCATTTTGTAAACGGCAGAATTTCTCAACTAACGCGTTATCGATACTGAAGCCTGCCTGTTTATCAATTTGAACAAGCGTCATTTTTCTTTTCCTCTTCCCTTTGGCTTTTACTTTATGGGTTAATTTTCTATTTAACCCTTGCCCGCCTGTTGGCATAATTGTAAAACTTAATTTTGGGTTTCCAAGGTTTACCGAAAACAAAATCATTCCTGTAAATATTAGTAAGAAAGAATGATTTTAGGGTTGTCCGTCGTCTTTTAATGCGTCGCCAAAGATGCGTCTTAGTTCTCGTTTCATTGATGCCGTGTCTTGTGTTAACCCAAAATAGTCTGCGAAGTAATCGGTGGTTTTAAGCGCCATGCTGCGGCCTACGCGTTCGGACGTGATTAAACCCATGTCTTTTAGCAGTTTCACGTGCCCATAAGCGTGTTGACCGCGGGTTTCAACGACGCGTTTCTGGGTAATGGGTTGCCTAAACGCGATGTACGAGAGCGTTTTTAGTGGGCCTGACGAGAGCAAGGGGCGGTTTACCAGTTTTTTGACTAGCGGGGTGTATTCGGCTTTAACTTGTAAAACGTAGCGTTCATCTTTAAGCGCTAAAATCTCCATGGGTGAGCCCCGGGCAATGTAAGCTTGCATGACCGTTTCAGCGTATTTCTTTACCTTCTTTTTGGAGCGGCTGTTTACGGCTTGGCAAAGCTCATTTATGTCTAAGGGGCGGCCTGCAACGTATAGGGCGGCTTCGATTAAGGCTAGGTTGCGTTTGAGTTTTTCTGCTGCTTGGGCTTCATTGTCTTTAGCGTCCGCGGCAAGCTCCGCCTGTTCTGCTTGGGCATCTTCAATTTTAGGCTGCTCAACAGTGGCTGTTTGCTGCGCTACTTCCGCTACTGGTGCCTGCACTGGCTCAACTACTGTTTGAGCTTCACTTGGTTGGTGGTCCGGCTTTTCCAACTTTTAGGTTCCCCACTGCAATGTATAATTCTTCTGTTTCCTCGTTTTGCCACAAGCTTACTAAACCGTCTTGGGCAAGGAAGAGTAGGTAAATGAACATTCTTAAGGCTTCTATACGAGTAGCCCCTTTACTTAGCGTTGAAAAGTCAATAATGCCCTGACCATGCACTTTCTCAACCAGCAGCGCGTAAAGCTTGTCAACTTGGTTTTCCAGTTCAGCAATGAAACGGTCAAACTGCGGAAGCAAATCTGAAACCGCCGGCAAAACTGGTGCTTGAGCCACCATGCGGTCAAGGCGGGAAAGTTTTTCACCTTTTAACACTTCATCTAAAACTTCAAGCAGGTGCTGAATGGTCGTGGAAGTCAACTCGTGACGCAGTGGCAGAAACAGTGGCGGCGGTACAAAGTCGGGTGGAAGCCTCTGAGTGGCTGGTGGAGGCGGCTCCTGCAATGTTAGAAGAAGTTTGGACTTCATCAGGTAAATCAGGGCGGAGGAGTCAAGGGCGACGCCTGAAGCTCGGAAGTCTACTTTGCCTGTGTTATTCATTTCTGATAGGAATGAGCGTAGTAGGTAGGCAATGTTGATGCTCCAGGGTGTGCCGATTTTGTCAAGTTTGCTTAGTTCGAAAAGGATGTTCCATGGTGGACGCAGATAAAATGGTTTGCGGGTCGGCGCTGGGGGCGGTGTTGCGGACGCCATTAGCGGGATAACTCTCCTTTTGTTGGTGCTTCAGGCGGGAACTTGGCGGTTACAACATTGCTAATGCCGTTTCGTTCATAGACACCATAGACTTTCTGGGCTTTATTTACCATTTCTGGACGTAAACTGATAACGATAAATTGGGTTCTTGCGGCTTCCTCAAGCAAAAGTTCTGCAAGTTTGGTTGTGTGGAAAGCGTCCAAGTGAGCGTCCGCTTCGTCAAGAATATAAAATGAAGCTGGCGAGAACTCTTTAAGGCTAAAAATGAACGCGACTGCGGAGCATGAACGTTCACCACCACTGGCGCCGCTGACAACAATGGCTGGCTTGTTGGGGAACTGGACAATCATGTCTATGCCGCCAGTGAATGGGTCATCAGGGTTTTCCAGCTTCAGCTGGGCTGTTCCGCCGCCTGAGAGCTTATCAAAGTAGCCTTTGAGGCTGCTGTTGATTTTTTCAAAAGCGTTCATGAAGACTTTACGTTTTTTAGCGTCAATTTCATCCATAAACGCGACGATGGCTTGTTTTTCACGTTCCAACTCGTTAAGGCGCACCGAGAGTTCACGGTAACGAGCAATTTGGTCCGCGTAATGGCTAAGCGCAAGCTGGTTAACCGCGCCGATGCGTTCCAGTTCAAACTGCATCATCCGAATCGTGGTGTCTGCGTCTTCAACCTGTTTCTGGCTGGTTTCAAGCACCTGCTCGTAACCGTACTGTTTCAGTTGACCCAGCAGGGTTTGATGCCGCAGGTTGCTGGTTTGAATTGTCAGCGTTAACTGGTTAAGAAGCATGTCTGCCTGTTCATACTCAGCGTCTAAGAGGCGCAGTTCAGTGTCGATAGTATCAATTTGCGTAGTAAACTTTTTAGATTCTTCACGCGCTGAAAAAACGGCGTTTGAGAGATCGATTCGGCTTTTCTCTAAATCATCAAGCTCCTTTTTCAGGTTGTCGCGTTGCTGAAGGGCTTCAGTGATTTCTTTTTCAAGCTTCTTCTGCTGCTGATCCACCTTGCCAAGTTGGATTTTAACGTTCTGGTAACCCACACGGAGCACGTTGTCAAACTGGGATTGCCGAGTTGAAATTTCGGTTTGCAAGGTTCCTAGCTGTTGGCGTAGGCTGTTGGCTTCTTCTCCGACCCGTTCCCGCTGGACTTCAAGGTCTTGGATGTGGCTTAAATCGGTTTTTTGGCGTAACTCTGAAAGTTCAATATGGTTTTTCTGGAGCGAACGTTTGATTGCGTTGCGTTCAGACATGTACATGCTCATTCGGCCTTTGTAAGCAGCGATTTCACGTTCCAGTTTGCCACCGTACTTTTCAGTTTGCCGAATGTTAATTTGGGTTCTTTTAACGCTGCGTCTAATGCGGACTACTTCACGGTCCAAAGTTGTAATGAACTCGTTTAGCCGTGTCATCTCGATTTTTGCGTTCCCAATTTCTTCGTCGATGCCCGTTATGTCGGTGCTTCGCTGTGTTAAGTGAGTTTGAAGCGCCTTAACAGCTTCATCAAGGCTCTTAAGCGCGTTTTCGCTGGGAATAATGGTTGAGAAATCGATTGGTGAACGGTAAAAACCGCTTTCAAACGCGCCCGGTTCATACAAGTCACCACCCACCGTTACTGAACGGTAACCACTGTTTGAAAGCGTAAAACCGGTTTTGTCGCTGGAAACAACTATGGTGTCGCCAAACACGTATTCAACTGCAAACTCGAATTTTTTATCATACTTAATAAAACCTGAAAGTTGCCCGACTACTCCTTCACGGATTGGCGCGGGTTTGGTTTTCTGCGGCGTGGTTCCTGTTAACGGGATTATTTTGATTCGGCCAAGCTTCATTCGTTTAAGGGTTTCAGCGCACATAAACGCGGCGTCAACATCCTTAACCACCAAAGCGTCCAGCCAACCAGTCGCTGCTGCTTCAACGGCTTTCTTGTAGTTCTTATCAATCTTGATTAAACTGCGAAGTCTGCCGTGTATGCCGTTAATTGCGCCTACATCACCCATTTCTTCAATACTTCGAAGTGCTTTTTCTTCTTGCGCAATAGTTGCGGCAAGGTCTTTTTGTGTTGCAAACTCTATTACCGCGTCCTTTGCGGAGCGTGCGATGCGTTCAGCGTCGGCGATTTCTTTTTGCACCAGTTCTTTTTGGCTGGTTTTTCTGTCAATCGATGCTTCTAGATTCTTTATCTGAACTTTCTGGTCCCTTTGCACTTGCTCAAGCTCGCCCAACGACTTTTCTAGTTCTTCAAGGTTAGTCTGGAACTTTTCTTTGCGGACAGTGAGGTTTTTGAGGCGTCCAGTGCAGATTCGCATTGCAGACTTGTCTTTAGTGTATTCTGAACGCAGGTACGCGAGTCGTTTAGTGTGGCTTTCAATCTGCATTTGTATACTGCGAACTTTCTGGTTGTTATCTCCAAGACCCTCCCATAAAGCGGCGGTTTCTTTTGCTAAGGTTTCATGGGCGGCTTCTTTTTCGGTTATTTGCGCTTTAAGTTTTTCAAAATCAGCCTTGAACGCTCGAATTTTTAGACGGTTATCTCTTATTTCGTTATGGATTGACTCGTGATGAGCCTGATTGTTTTGGGCAACCCGTTTTAAACTTTCAAGGCTTGCTTGTCCACTGCTGATTTGAGTAGTTAACTCAGTTAAACGCGATTTAAGTTCGCCAATGCTGATTTGAACTTTGAGGACTTGGCTGCCGCCTTCTTCAAGGGTTTCCCCGTTAAGCCTGCGCCATTCACCCTCAATATCATGACGTTTACCTCTACGCATGTCCCGTTGCTCTTTTAATTTGTCAACGCGCGCTTGGACTTTTTCAGTGTTGGCGACGGATTCCTTAAGTTTAACGTCTAGTTGGGTGATTTCGTGGGATATTTTTATGGCTTGAAACTTTTTGGTTTCTTCTTGAATAAAATTGTACCGCAAAAGTTGGTTGCGTTCGCGTTCAAGGTCGTCGAGGCGTTTTTGGACTTCATCGATTCTGCCCATGGCGGTTCGGATGCTGATGTCGGCGCTGTGCAGTTTTTCTTCTGCTTCAGCTTTCTCAGCGTCGTACTGTCCAATGCCGATTAGTTCTTCAATGATTTTTCGGCGGTCTAAGGGGTTAATTTCTGTTAAACGTGTAATTTGGCCCTGTGGAATGATGTTTTGGCTCATGCTACTGATGGCGGCCATAGAGAGGGTTTCAATTATGTGCCCACGGCTCATTCTTCTGCCGTTTAGACGGTAAACACTTTGACCGTTGCGGTAAACTTCGCGGGAAATGGTTACTGTAGAGGTGTCTACTGGCATTAAACCGTCGTTATTGTCGAATTGGACGACAACTTTTGCCATTTTAGATTTTTCCAAGCCGCCTTTTTCGGAGCCGTGAAAAATTAGTCTGGAAGCGTTGTCTGCTCGCATCCTGCGTGTGCTTAATTCTCCAAGCGAGAATAGGAGGGCGTCCATGATGTTGGTTTTGCCGCTTCCGTTTGGACCAGTGATTGCTGTAAAACCTTTGTCAAGGTTCACTTTTACTGTTTGTGGCCCAAAAGACTTGAAGCCTTTTAATTCGATTCTTTTAATGTAGGGCAATTCAGTCCTTTATCCTCACTTGGCAACGCTTTTTAATTTAACATGTCATCATCGTATGTATAAAAGCTTATACCAACCGCTCCTATTTTACATTTATATTTAACAACCCAGTTTTCCGTCTCTATAGAACTTAGAAAAAGAGAAAGTGCTCGAAGATATTTACAAGGGTTATAAAGCAACTTAACAGAAATCATGGTTAAGAATTGGTGATTGAAAATACTGATAAGGGTTATAATAGCCCTGTTAATTAGAGACTTTTTTGCGTCGTCGTAAAGCTACTATCACCATTGTTGACGCCAGAAATGCTATGAAACCTATGATAACAGCAATGATTAGCATCTCTGAATTATCAGAGCGCCCTTGCTGCAAAGTTTGACTACTAGGTAACTCTCCAGTAGATATGTCTGAAACCCCTAAAAGTCCATAGCCAGAAGCGTAAACAATTTCTCCTGTATCACCCCAAACACCAACTTGAACACCTATACAGCCACCTATAGTCTCATTGAAAAGAAAATGAAATTGCCAATAAGGATACAAAGTTGACGAATTTCTAGACATATTACCAGCAGAAGCTTCGCTTGTGCCTGAGTAAGGAATCATGCTAAAGCTCACATCATAAGGGGCATTTGATAAATCAGGCACTTTTACAGTTTCGGTTTTGCCCTCATCATATGCAATTTTTATCTCTACATTTTGTGCAGCGTCTCGAGCTATTTTTAGGGCTTCGTCCGAAGAAATTGAACTAACTCCACTTGCAACATAGTAACTCCAGGTGTCAGTAAATGAGGTGAAAGTATCATTCCAGAAATCAATTTCTACCCGTTTTCGATTCACCGCAACCCCATCTTCAACGAAAACCCACTTGATATACGTGCTATGTTCATCTTTTATGACTTGAAAGTTAATGTTACCAATGGTTTCGTTAGTAGGTGCCAGAGAACTAATACTGTTTAGTATGCTTTGCATAGGTATAATAAATGAATCGTCAGCACCATAAACCTTTGAGACATACGTTTTGTATCTTTCAAGCATTTCCAGTGACTGCTCAAGTTTACTTTGAGCAGGCGGCACAGAGTAGATATAGCTATCACTAATAAGATTGTAGATATTAACAAATGTCATATGCCCATAACGAAAACCAACCATAACATGCAACTCGCCTTCATCAGAAATGTAATCCATGTTTGGAGCAGTAAAATCGATACTGGCAAGTTCAGTGACAGTTTTAAAATCATATTTCATGTTAAGCTCCTGAAGATGCGACGGAAAAGGCGCCAAACTATACTTTGACATGTCAAGCCCAACAACAGTGGATAAAAACTCATTAGTCAAATCTAACTCTGTGGGCTCGGACGATGTTACTAACGGCACACAGGCAATTATGGAAAGAAATAACCCAACGATTAAACAGGCTATTGTTAACTTTTTTAATTCTTTTCTCATTCTTTTCACCTATGGTATAGTTAAATATGAATTACCTAATACTCTCATGCGAACGTAAAACCACCCGTACATAGCGGATATCCAGTAGCCATTATACAAATTTGTTTGAGCATAGTTCTCATCATAAATGTACTGCGAGGCATAGTCAAGACTAGCATGTATAGTTTGATGAGAACCGGAATTTGCGTATCCAAGCGCTTTATAGTAGAATTTTTCAGGAAAACATATCCCACAGAATTCCGTATCTTCGAGATAATAGAACATACCGATTGATGGGCCTTCCCAGCCTATGTAGCAACGGCTGCCACTAGCACTGCCATAGCCATTAAGATTCATGTCAGAATAACCCGTCCATGCTAATGGCATCCCATAGGTTTCGCCAGAATTGAAAAAACCGTATTCATCGTTGGTATTAGTAGGGGGCGGGCTAAAAGGGCTTATTGCAGGACCTGTAATGCCTGTAATGTTATTATAACTTCCAGAAAGGTCTGTCCAGTAAACCCCTCCGTTTGCACAAGTCCAGATAAACATAAACTGTTGTTTACTTGAGGTAGTACCGTATGCAGTAGCATGATCATATATCAAATCGTCGCTGATATCGTTATTTACGCCGTCACCGTAGAACCATAAATGCCCATAAGGTGGAGGAGAGTAGTTTGGATAGCTAGCATGATAATCTCCAACCCACCAAGTTGTAACATAATCGGCATAAGCTGTTTGTAAATCAAGCCAAGTGCTTACGATATCATCAGTTGTGTTACCCCAATAGCCATTTGCAACAATACATGTCCCTCCAGGGTCATTTTCAAAAAGATTATAAATGTACTCGCAAACATCTTCTTCGAAAGCCTTTTCGTCTGGGTCATAAACAGGTGTAAGGTGACCATATTGTACCGATAGATTAGTAGCGTTTACTGAGTGAAGCATAAAGGGACACATTGAGAATAAGAGCATAAACAACAGAATGAAACCCGCAATAGCCATTTTTTTCATTGCAGCCTTCCTCTTTATTGAGTGATATGCAAGTCGTTATTAAAGGCTCAAAGAATTTAACAGTACTCTCATTATTTTAAATAGCTTATTTAGAGAATGAAAAACGCTATTTAGAAACAAGAAACCAGAAAATAGTTAACTTTAAAAAATTCAGACATTAAATTATAATTAAACGCTAACAAGGTTAAAGTATGAACAATGTCTTAATGCATGAGAATATGCAAGCTTGTTGGGGGCACATTAGTCGAAAACATGAACTACATTTTTGAATGTCAAGTTAACAGGTTGCAGTTAAAAACAACTTGATTTTAAACAATGTAAAACTAGCTTCTTTGGCATTAAAATATTAACTCATCCACTGGCATCACCTAAACGTGCAGAACCAAACTTTTGCCACCTCAACTTTTTGCGCCTAAAAAAATAGCCCACGAAATTAAACACCTAAATACTTGAAGAGACTAAGCAACTCTTAAACAGTTATAACCAAGGTGAAAAACAGGTTGAGTTTTGGCAATTCCTTAAAAAGTCTTGGAGTCGTCCAAGAAGCGTTGGTTTTAGGTTTAATGATAGTTTCAATGTTTGCAATATTTTACTTTGATTTTGATTTAACATTAAAGATTGGAATCGCCGTTTTAGCTTTCGTAATAATATTGCTAGCCAGCATTGCAAGCCAACTGTTAAATATACAAAAAGAAGCCGCAAAAGCACAGCAATAAATTTCTTTTTTTGGGTTGGTTTTGGGTCAATGCTGACCTACCCCCTATCGGTTTTCTGCATAGATTGAATATTAGAATACAAATAGGTTGGCAACTGCTTATTAATACGTTTTATACACTAAATCTGCCTAGAGGTTTGCTTAATGTTCATGTAAGCAAAACCTTAAAGCAGAAAACAACTTTTAGTTCATGTTCTTTTTCGGCTATTCTTTTGGATTGGAAGTTTTCTTATGGCAGAAATGAAGATTGTCCTGTTAACGGGCATTCTATGCATAATTGTAGGTTTGGGCATCATTATCGGTGGCGCTGTCGCTATTCCTTATATTAATTCTTCAATTGACAGCATTCAAACAACTGCCTCAAACTATTTAGCTCAAGCACATGACGCCATCACAAACGCAGTTGACGCCATAAACTCGACGCAGGTTACTTTGATTTATCTAACTTCGGCAACCAACCTCAGTTTACCCCAACTCGGCAATAGCAGCCAATTAACAAGCACAATCGCCAACAACCTGACCGCAGTTAGTTCAACGGTTTCTACTGTTGGACAAACATTAGCTGGCATTTCTGTTGCGGGGTCTATGCCTTTTGTTTCAGTTGGAAACACTATTTCTTCGTTGAGTAACCCGATTCAGACGGCTGCAAGCACGCTTCTAAACGTTTCAGACAGCATAAGCTCGATTCAGCAGCAAGCCAGAGATTTACCAAACAGAATTGAAACCATAACAATCCAGTTAGACAACGTTAGAACTTCCCTTTCTAACCTGCGGGGCAGCATAGTCCAACTGCAAGAAGACTTGCCCAGCTATTTTAACCAAATACGGCTTGTAGCCTTGCTAGCGGTTGCAGGAGTGATGGGTTTGGGCGCCATTTTTCTGCTGATTGGCATATCACTGCTTTCGTTAAGACATAACACGATTAAAAACGGCAACGCACTATACAAAATCTACTCTAACAACCCTTCTCTGAACACTTAACTCCATTTTTGTTTTGTTATTACGTCATTACAACCCTGCCTCCTATAGGTTAATACATAGAACCTCTAATAGGCTGCAAATAGGTGGTAAATAGAGCAAAAAGCAGCCAAAAAGGATTAGAAAAGTGTGACTGCGAAAAACAAGACTTATAAGGCACGTTGACGAGTAGATAGAAGTCTGCCGGCCAGAGGGCACGGGTTCCACCTGATCCCATTCCGAACTCAGAAGTTAAACCGTGTTCCGTTCCCAACTGTAGTGCGGTCTTAGGCCGCGTGAACTCGGGAAAGCTGGCAACACCTTTTCATAATTTTAATTTTTTTTTCAGTTTACTAACTTTTGAAAATTAAGCGTAATTCTTATTTACCTTTAAGTGGGATATTTAGGTGGGAAAAAAATGGCAACGTCAAGAGTTGACCAAAAAAACCGTATAGTCATAGATAGACAAACCCGAGCAAAAACAAACCTCAAAGCGGGCGACATAGTTATCATTGAACCCATTGACAATCAAAGCTTCAAAGTCCAAATTCAAGATGTCACTTCGGAAAAAGTTGAAGATGACCCAGCATGGAAAGCGCTTCACAAGCCTACCAAAATCAAAAGGTACATTTCACCTAAAGAACTCGATAAACTTATGGAAGAAACTATGTGGGAAGAATGAGTAAATCTGAAAAGAAACCGCTTGCTATTGTTGACTCAAACATCATACTCTACGCTTTAAATACAGATTATGCGGACCAAGATTGTCACAATAAATGTTTATCACTTTTAGAAAAAGCACTCAAAGGACAACTTGACAATACCCCCGCGCTCAACCCAATTGTCATAGCAGAAGTTTTTACTGTTTTAAAAAAACTGATAAGCCTCAACGAAGCAGAATCACGAATAACTGGTCTGCTACAATCAAGACGCATAGAATACATCTCAATCTCTAAGGAAGCATGTCAAACAGGTGTTCGATGGGCAAAAGAGTACAATATCCCAATCAATGACGCGTTAATTGCCGCGTGCGCAGCAGAGCAAGCACCAACAATCTACACTGCCGATGAACACTTCAAAAAAATCAAAACTAAAAAAATAATATTCGTAAATCCAATAAACCCTTGAATTAAAAAAGAAAATTAGAGCAGAACTACGTTTTCGTTCTTCATGCGGTTGAGCGTTTGCTAGACCAGTGTTTAATTTTCTGTTGAGCGGCAACTCTCAATGCCTCATCATGGTCTGACTCTCCAGTTGAACAAATCGCTTTATACGCGTCAGAGCCGCCCAACTCGCAAAGGTCTCTCAAAACCTTTAGCCTATGTTCTCTATCAGAAGGCGCAGAGTCTGGCTGTGGACACCAAACATAATCATCCCGCACGCTACAGCTAAACTCGTAATGGTCAACTTCCTTTCGCCACTCATCGACGACTTTTTGGATTTTCAACTGCTCGATAAGAGACGCTGCAAGTCGATTGCGAAATGCATCCACCTGTTTTTCCGCTTCAAGACGCACTACCTCAGAGGCATCTTGCTCCTTAAGGTCGACTAAAATTTTCAGAAGCTTTTCATCCTTAAAGTTGCCTAACGCTTTGACACAGTTAAGTCGCATGTCAACTGACGGGTCAGTTATGCAGCTGACAAGTGGGTCGATTGCGCTCGACTGATTCAAGATACCCAACGCTTGGGCAGCGCTACACCGTAGTGTCTCATCTGGGTCTTTGAGGTGCCTGATGAAATAATCTGTTAAGCTGTCACTGTTAAACTTGAGCGTAGTGAGAAAAACGATTGCACGCTGGGGGTTTGCCTCAAAAACCTCGTGCAGCAAAGCGTTTGCCATTTTAGGATTAATGGCTTGCAGCATTTTCATCGACCTAACGCTTGTTTCTATTGCTGGGTCTTTAACCGCCTCTTGAAGCTTGAATAGAATGGTTTGTTGATTTTTCGATAGAATTGCTAAAGCAGACTCAAAAAGCGCTTGGTTAGTTTCCTTAATCGCCGCATTTAGAATGCTTTCAAACGCTTTGGTTCCACCAATTTTACCTAATGCGTGCAGAGCGCTCTGACGGATTTCTTCTCTATCGTTATGGGCAAAAGACGCAATCGCCATTACAGCTTTTGGGTCGCCGATTTCTCCTAGTATATCTATTATTGCTTTTTGAGTTTCTATATTGCTAATCGATGTGATTAAGAGGTCGACGGTCTCTTCTTTTTTAAAGCTACAGAGGGCTTCTGCTGCTCTTCTTTGAATAGAATAAGCGTTGTTTGACCTGTCGGATTTGGGTTGATATGATAATGCTTTAATCAGGCCTAGGATATCCCGTTTTTTGACCAATTTCTCTACATTGGGTTCAGAGCTAAATAGTCGCAAACAGATCCTCAAACTAGTTTGGCGTTTGCTTGTTTATATCATTTCTCAATTCACGCGAGGGGAACCGCTGGGTAGCCAGTTTCTATCAAAAGCCCGTTGTGTGCAGAGTAAAAGGTAAAGAGACTAGGTAACAAACTATTCAGCGATTACGACAGCATCGTTTTCTATGCTGATTCTGTTACCTGTCTTAATCTTGCTAATATCCACTTTGTCTATGAATGGGATTTCGCTGATAATTGCGCCGACTGCAACGATGGTTTCAGTTTCCCGATTTATCATGGCTGCTGGTGCTGTGCCGTTTTTCTTCATGCGGTAAAGCGTGTAGCTGCCAACTGTGCTGCCTTTGCCCTGCGGAAACACTAAAATTTTGCCTTTAATGCTTACACCTTGGAGTTCATGTCCTTTCTCGAGTACGATGCCTGTGTTGGGGTCAACGCCGCCGTAGAAACTAATCGGCATAGTGGTGACGAGTGCTTCGCCCTGCGCTTTGCCTTTGTAAATTATTCTTCCTTTTAATCTATCCATTTTCCATTCACCGCTGCTTGAACGCATTCTTTCATGCTACCCATTTTGGTTTTCATAAGATTCTGACGAGAATAGAAACAGCCTTTCGCTGACGTGGTCGCCATCGCTTTGAATCTGCCTTTAAGTGGCGCTACTGCCATGCAGGTGTCGCAAGCGAATTTGCCGCCAGCCGCCTCAATAGTTGCTGTGTAGCCGCGTTTGTCTGAAAGTTGTTTGGCTGTGCGTGAAGTTGCAACCCAAAGCTCCGTGCCTTCTTTGACTTTTTTGCCCCTGATTAAATCGGCGATTTCTTGAATTTCCTTAATTGAGCAGTGGGGACAACCAACGCAGACAAAATCAATTTCATCTGCCACGTCGTTAATATTGTCGTAAGCGTTTTTGATGTCCGCTGCTTCGATGGTGACGGTTTCTTTGGGTTGAGTTTGAAGTTCAGCGCTGGGGGTTATGCCTTTGATGTAGAACAAGGGTTTTGTGCCATACGTGACGGTTGATGCACAGAAGCTTTTTAGTTCGTCAAGCGTGCCGGTTTTGATGCCCGAAATGTATGGGATTTTGTTTTCCGCTTTCTTGCCAATCGCGTAGCCCAATGCTCCCCAGTCAGACAGTTTAGTTAACTCTGTGTTTACTTGGACGTGAACGTCTGGGACTCGGTTTTCGTCAAGATGCAAGCCGTAGTTGGGGGTTTTGCCGACAAACGCCGCTGCTAAGGCGGATGGTCCACCTTCACGGTTAGTGCGTGCACCCAAAACAGAGTTGGCAAACGTTACCGCACTGCTTTCTGACCATGCAACGTGTTCACCGTAAATGGGTAGGTTGCCGATTAAGTAGGGTGTGCAGGTGCAACTGACAAGGATGCCCATACGTTGGAAAGCGTCAATGACAAGATTCTGTTTTTCAGCAAATTCTGGGCTAATTCCAAGTTGCTGCCAGTTTTCAAGGTCCATTCCTGCTGGGTTAAGCGTGGTTAAAACCTTGACTCTGCCATCCTTTGCCAGTGAATCCAAAAATTCAAGGCCTGCATCGCCCAAATTGTGGTAGCTGACGCCTGCAACCTGCACGCTGCCAACCTCAATTAAGTTTTTTGCGCCGAAAATGTCGCCTAGAGCGGCAAGGATTTCCATGCTTTTACTTACAGCATAGCCTTCTTTGCCGTCCAGCATTGCTTGTTCTTGCTTAGTTAACTCCATAATAGTCACATGTACCTGTTTAAGTCAACTTTTATGTAATCCTCTTTTTTGAAGCCTTTGCCCGTAGTTGAAATAGGGGTTGTAGCGTCTACGCCGGCTTTGGCAGTTGTGGCTTTTTTGCCTTCAGAAAGGTCTCCTGAGGGGTCAAGGCTGGAACCCGGCTGGTTAGAACACACGATTAGGTTTTTGTCAGCTTGAAACCGAGTTGCAATTGCCCACTCCACATCATGCGGGTCATAAATGTTAATGTCCTCATCCACAACAACCACATGCTTAAGCGACTTGTGGCCTTCAAACGCGGCAAGAATCGCTTTCCGGCCATCATCTGCGCCTGTTTTGCGGATTTGAACAACCGCGTGAAGCCAACTGCAGCCTCCGGGGGTGATGTAGACGTCTTTGCATTGGCACACCTTGTTAACTTCATTGTAAATAGTTGGCTCTTTAGGCATGCCCATGAGGAATTTGTGCTCGTTTTTGCCTGCCAAAATGGTTTGGTATATTGGTTCTTTGCGGTGAGTTACAGCTTTAATTTCGATTACTGGCTGCTGACGGACACGGTCAACCACGCCGGTTAAGTCGAGAAATGGCCCTTCAGTTGCTTTCTCGCTGGAAATTCTGCCCTCAAAAACAAATTCGGTTTCCGCTGGAACTTCCAAATCAACGGTTTTGCATTTCACGATATCTGTTTTTTCCAAAGCGTTAGCCATGCCAAGTTCATCAACGCCTGTTGGCAGTGAGGTGGCTGCGGCAAGAAGCACCGCGGTTGAGTTGCCAAGGCAAATGGCGATTTCAAGTTCTCCGCCAGCCTTTTTCAGCGCGCTGTCGGTGCCGCGGTTTTCAACTATGCGCGCGATGAAATGGTTTTTGTCTTTTAGCATGAGACGATGGAAGCACATGTTTCGGCGGCCTGTTTGTGGGTCTTTAACGATGGAGACTGCTGAGGCTATGTATTTTCCGCCGTCCTTCTCTGTGTAATTCATTATGGGCAGTTTGGTTAAATCCACGTCTGCACCTGTTTCTACGACTTCTTGGCAAGCCGCGGTTTGCACCATGGTCGGCGTCACAGGGTGCTCGATGGCTGCTGACAGTTTTGGCAGCAACTGCTCTTTGGTGATGCCAAGTGAACGGCAAATCAAGTCTTTAGAGGAAACCAAACCCGCAACCACTGGCACGTTAGATTCTTTAACGTTCTCAAACATGATTGGTTTCTCGCCAAGCGCATTGATTACGCCTGCCAACTCATACTCGGTGGAGACCTGCTTTGTAATTTTTGTTAATTCGCCACTTTGTCTTAGTGACTCAATGAATGTTCTTAGACCCAAATTGTTTCGCCTTAAAATGGAAAATATTACAGTAAACGTTTATAGCTTTTGGAAGCAGCAAAAAGAAAACAAAAAGACGGGGCTAAAAAAGCCCTTGTTTAGTAAGTAACGCCGATTCGCGTCATCAAGTATTCGAACCCTAAACCTTTGAAGGCGCCAACAATTTTGCCTGAAACTTCTTTACCGCCAGCCAACGCAACCATGCAGCCTCCGCCTCCGCCACCCGTAAGTTTAGCACCAAAAGCTCCCTGCTTGCGTGCAATGTCAACTAGCTGGTCAAGTTCTTTGCTGGATACGCCGATTTCTTGCAGGATGCGGTGGTTTTCATTCATTAAGTCGCCGACTTTTTTAAGGTCTCCCGCTTCGAGGGCTTTGCGTCCCGCGACAGCAAGGTTTTCGGCTTGTTTGAAAAGTGGATCATACTTTTTAGGATCTTTCTTTCTACGTTCAGCGACTCCTTCAACCATGGCTTTGGTGTTGGCGGTTTTGCCTGTGCTGCCAATCACAATTTCGATGGGACGCTTCACATGGATTTTTTCTACCAAGTCTTGTCCACCTGCAGGGTTCTTCTTAAACCACATTAAACCGCCATACGTTGCTGCGGTATTGTCTATGCCGCTTGGGTTGCCCGCGTAGGCTTTTTCGCCCTCATAAGCGACGGCGTTGATTTGCTCGTTTGTCAAGTTGAGGTTTAGTTCTTCGCTGATGGCTCTTGCGATGGCGACGCTGCTAGCTGCCGAAGCGCCTAAACCGCTAAATCCTGGCAGTGAGCCGCCTATCCAGATGTCAAGACCCATTTTGGGGTCTAAATTCATGGCTTTTAGCATGCGCTCGATTGATTCGAGTTGCTGGAGCCTTTTTTCTTCGCTGTAACCTTTTGAGGTTTTGCGTTCATCTTTAACGTTTAACACTTTAGCTTTTGTTACTGTAGCGTCTGTTGATGAATCGATTGCTGAAACTATTCCGGGCACTCCGTGGACTACGAAGTGTTCGCCGAATAGGATAACTTTACCGTAACCTGAACCTTTACCCAATACATTTCACCTTTGAAATGAAGCTATAGGTTGTTTTAGATAAAAACGTTACACCTTACTTTTAAGGGATGTTCAATTCTGCTTATTTAGTTTGTATTGTTGTTGGCTGGTTTGGCTGGTGGCGGTTGCTTTAATCTTACTTGGTGTATCGTTTGTTACTTTATAATTTATATCAGGTTTACTTATCAACAGTAACATAGGTAGTGAATGATTCATGAGTTGGACAAGTTGGCTTCTTCTTTTAGTTGCAATAATCTGCGAAGTTATAGGCACCACTTCAATGAAACTGTCTAATGGCTTCACCAAACTTTGGCCTTCAGTGCTTATGGTTTTATTTTACGGATTAAGCCTTGTAGCATTGAATTTCTCACTAAAAGAACTTGAAGTAGGAACCGCATATGCTATTTGGTCAGCAGTAGGCATAACACTTGTCGCCATCATAGGCTTTGTCTTCTTTAACGAAAAAACTAGCTACCTAAAAATCGCCGCAATCGCCCTAATAATAACAGGCGTCACAATCCTTTACCTCTTGGCTGAAAACACAGCCTAACTTCAACTCACTTTTTGGCCATTTTTTCAACCATTACAACCTACCCTCTAGGTTTTTGCATAGATATCCTATTTGCATCCTAATAGGTTGGTTTAAAAAAGTAAGCACTTTATTTCTCACACTCCAACCGCCAACAGCACCCCAGATTAGTTTAACAAAACCCATTTGCACTTCAATCATTCTTTTCCTTTCAAAATCAAGCACAACCCCGCATATGCAAACACAAAACTTAAACAATACCCTGCAGTCAATATCGGTGCTGGTGGCGGGGTATCCGAGCCAGGTCTAAATAGGTGGCCAGACACCGCAAGGTGCACCTAAGATATGGAGGAGGACTTAAGATCCTCTGGCGCAGGCCTTCGTGGGTTCAAGTCCCACCCCCGCCACCACTGCCATAAAAATACTGGGGCTCAACCCTGGCGAGCCCTTACAGTATTTTTAAAAAAATCTATTCATTATATTAAGTAAAAAAATGGTTATTTTGTTATTTTGAAGATTACGTATCTGTCGTTTGAGTAGATTAGTTGTAGTATTTTGCTCTTGATTATTTGTGTGTCGAGTTCGTTTCGGTCGTATGCTATGAAGCCGATGTTTTCTTGTTCTATGTAGTTGCGGAAGTCTCTGGGTTTAACGTTGAATGGCTCCACGGTTTGGCTGAATAGGCCCTGTAGTGACTCCCGTGTGAGCGATGGGTAGCTGGTCTGTGAAAGCGTCACTGTCTGGTAGGATCGCTCAACAGTTTGGCCCTCTTGGATGCTGTCAAAGTTGTAGACGAAGCGCACCGCATCAATCTGACGGTTGGGCAGTGAGCCGATGTTTCCCCATGCGGGCAAATCGTTGAAGTGCATGGCAAAGCCAACGTTATTTGTGTCGTCGTAGATGCCGATGTAGTTGTCTTTGAGATTGGCGCCTTCAAAGGAAACTGCAGCCCAATTTGGATCTATTGTTTTGATGTGTTCAGGTGCATCATAGGGGTTGATCCAGTTTATAAGTCCCGGAATTTCGGCAACATCGAACTTGTATTGCAAGTCAAAATGGGTGGTCAGGTAAAGGCTGGCGTTGGTTATTTGGCCCCGAAGTGGTGTAACTGTCCATGAGACGTCGAATGGGTAACTGCTGTTTTGTGCACTGATTGTTTTGGTGAGGACTATGTCATGGTTTGAGAAGACAAGGGTGATGCTTTTTGGGTCTGCCTGGTTTTGGAATACGACTTCTTTGTTAAACTGGTTAAGTCCTACTTCCTGGTATGCGCCGTTTAGAGTGTAGGAGAAGGTGTCGCCGCTTGATGAGCTGGATGCTGCGCGCATCCAAATTTTGTGCATGGAGACATAGTATTCATCAAGTGTGTCTCCTTTAGCTTGGTAAGCTTTCAGCATCGTCTGAGGATGCTCAAGCTCATATGCTAAGTTCAGGACTGCTTCCGCGACGTCCATGTACTGCACTGTTTCTTCAGTTTGGGCGGTCACGTTTTTGTCAGAGAACTCTTGGAACCAGAAGCCCGGAACCTTAGTTACGACGACTGAAGTGTTGTCTGGGTAGTTTTCTCTTAACCACAAGCCGGCGTCCATCGCTTTTAGGTCGGTTGTGGAATAATAGGTTCCTGCCTCCATGATTTTACCGTATACTACATCGGAACGGTAAACAACCACCGCCCCCACCGACACAATCAAAACAACTGCGACGGCTTTCACCCAGAGTTTCTTAAAGACGCTCCTGTGATGCAGATAGTAACCATAGGCTTTGTCAGCGGCAAACACCACGGTTACGGCGGCAAGAATCGCAAGCGGCATCGTAACGTAGTACATGAACCATGCAAACGACATGTAGAAGCCGACAAGGTAGGATTCGGCGAAGAAGAACGGTACAAACAGTGCCAGAACCAGTGTGAGCCAGTAGAGCGGTTTATGTTGCTTTTTAAGCACATAAAAAGACACTCCAACCCCGGCTAAGCCCACGAAAAGTATGAACCCATAATTCGTCATTAAGCCGCTGAAGTTGACTACTGGAATCTGGTACACATAGCTTTTGATTTCGAAGAACACGTATTTTATGACGTCGCCAAGGTAAGCGTACATGGCTTGGAAGTAGTAGAGGAAAAATGCTATCCCGCCCCCAAGGCCAAGTGCTAAAACAATTTTGAGGTTTTTGCCCTTAGATTTTATTAGCATATAGAGCAAAATCGGCGGAAAAATGAACACAGCCAAAAACGTTCCCACTTGGTGGCCTAGCACGAGTGAGAAGGCAGCGAAGAACGCTACCACAAGGTAGCCATTATGCTCCACCGAGAGCGGTGTGTAGAGCAGCACCAACACCATAAAAGCTAACGCAAGTACGGTTGTGTAGCCGCCGAACAGGTTAGCCTCATAAATCGGGAAACACATTAAAAGCAGAACAAGCGCAGTCATGGCGACTTTTCGGTTGAAAAACTTGCGCGCTAAAAGATACACTGACATGAACAGCAGCCAATCAAGCACAATAGTAAACACCCGAAGGAGCAGGATGTACTGGAAGATGTCTGTGGCGCCGCTAATTGAAATAATCACCGCAAGAATAATCTGGAATAGCGGAGGTGTCCAGCCCAAATTCGCTAGGGAGATTTCGCCGGTGTTGAGGAAAACCTTCGCCTTCTCCAAATGCACCGCCGGATCATTTCCAAGTAGTACGCCGTTCATGGAGATAAGTGAGCTGAACATGATGAGGATGAGCACTGAGAAAACGGTTATGAATACTACTTCTATTTTGTCTGCTTGATTTCTAAATATCAAAGCGACGATGCTACCCACCTTTGACTGGAGCTCAATTTTCTCTGTAGATTGCCACTTCTTCGTTAATAAAGACAAAGCTAAACAAGATGTCAAGACGGAATTTGGCGTAGACATCAAATTCTGTTTTATCCGGAACATCGCTTTTCTGCGGTAACAGCTTGTAGGATATTTGCATTGGCTAACTCAGTAGTTATTTTTGTGATATATAGTTATGTAAATCATCGCCGGACACACATTAACATCATAAAAATAAATTTTTTTTTATCTTCCAAAAGGTTGCTTTTTTTCCTTAAATAATGCTTGTAGAAACCATTCATTAAAGCAATTGATTGCGTAATACAAGCTTTGAAAAGCAATCATCACTGGGGCTCATCCTTGGCGAGCCCTCATAGTATTTAGATAAATTTACTTTTAACCTGTTGTAAAAGCAAGCAATGACATTTGCCTAAAACAACGCCTATCACATCATAAAAAAATGATCAAAAGATAGAAGAAAAAGGGTTAGTAGGTTTTGTAGACTATATCATGTGTTTTGCTGTATGGATTGTTTATTGCCTGCGATAGGTTGCCTGCAGCTAAAAAGAAGTTTTGATTAGTGGTTCCGATTGACGCGTTTTGGCCTATGTAAATTCCGTTTCCGCCTGCACCGCTTGTGCATTTTTCATGGTTAAAGTTTATTAGGCAATATTTGAGTTCGCCATCAACCCATAAGCCGTCGCATGCTTGACTGGACCACACGTTTGCTTTAATAAATGAACTGTATGGTTTGCAACCGGTTCCAATTTCGATGCCTCTTAAATTTGCAGTGTTGTTTAAAGAAATTCCAACGTCTTCTATGTGTGTGAAGCCGAAATTGTTTGTTGCTCCGGGCGCAAACTGTATGCCCTTGTTAACATATGACATACGTACGTGTTGTATATGGTTTGATTGGCTCCAACCGCCATTGGCTGACATTAATTTTATTCCAATATCGCAGTTTACGATGGTAACGTTTCTGACTTGACAGTTATAGATGTTTTGAAGAAAGATGCCGATGTTTGTTGCGTTTCCACACAGTATTATATTTTCAATAACGGCGCTTCTGGTTGAGTCTGCAAGATTAGAGTCGACACTTATAATCGGGTTAGCAGTGGAAGTTATAACGATTTGTTTGCTTCCCACACCTCTTAGGAGTCCATCATTTGGGAGATTGATTGTTGTACTAAGGGTTTGATTGGTTGTATATTCAATTAAAGTCATTTTTTCATCTTTCCTTTAATAATGTTTTTCTACTATGTCGTGGCCTCGGCCTGATTGGTCATATACCCAACGGTTATTCTGCATGTTACCACTTGATAGAAAGAAACTTTGGTTATTGCATACGGTTCCATTCGTTACAATATGAACGCCAGTTCCGCCTTTTCCTGTGGTGGTTTTTTCGTGGTTTAAATTAATTAGGCAAAGGTTTACTAAACCATCAATCCACATGCCGTCGCATGCTTGACTGGACCACACGTTTGCTTTAATAAATGAACTGTATATTCTGCAACCGGTTCCAATTTCGATGCCTCTTAAATTTGCAGTGTTGTTTAAAGAAATTCCAACGTCGTTTATGTAGGTGAAAGCTCGGCTATTGTCTGGACTGCCGCCAGGTGCGAATTGTATGCCTTTGTTTACGTCTTTAATTCGTACATGCTCAATTTCGTTTGCTTCTGTCCAGTTAGTGCCTGTAGCGGTTAGTTTTATCCCTGTGTCACAGTTAACAATTGTAAGGTTTCTTATCTTGCAATGAATTACGTTTTGTAAAAGAATACCAATGTTAGAGCCGTTACCAACGATAATTAGGTTTTCAATCAGGGCACTTCTGGTGAACTCGCTGTCAAAGTTTGAACCGATAGATATTATGGGGTTGGCGGTTGATGTTATGGTGATTTGTTTGCTGCCTGTGCCTCTTAGAAGTCCATCACTTGGCAAATTAATCGTTGAACTAAGATTCTGATTAGACGTATACTCGATTAGGGTCACGTTGTCTCTCCATCCAAAGCACAGTTGGATGGTTAATCCATCCAACCGCACCCTAAACATACAACCAAAAACAAATATTTAAACCAAGCTATCCCTTAAAAAAAGCTGTATTTAAAAAAACAGCCTGCAGAAAGGGCGAGCCCTTACAGTCACTCTTTTTACCTTAGCTATGAAGATCCAAATTTCCGCATGTATGCCAATCAGTACCATTTAAATCTATTTTGCAACCCGCTGTTTGAAGCCTTTGTGCAAACTCTTGCCGCTTAGCACCAGTATTGTTCATCCTTAGTACATGTCGTCCGCCAATATCACTAAATGGCCTCAACCGTCCGAATTCAAGAAAAAGGGTTCTATCTTGGTATCTGCCAATGGCCATTTCTGCCTCAAATATTACATTCAGACGAGCCTGAGGGGTTAATGTCTTTTCATATTCTAGGTCATCTTCATCTTGGAATTTCTCAAATAACTTGCCTTCATCATCAAGCGTCATTAGGACGACAACAGCTTGAGCCATGCTAAACGCTTTGTCTAGCACCTCTCCAACATATGGTGAAGTTTTTCTAGTTTCAGCGACTGCCTGAGACCATTCAATTGGTTTTAAATCGATTGAGCGAAGGAAATAAAAAATCATCGCGTATTTGCAAATTTCGTCCATGTACATCGCTTAAAATTTTGGTTGCAGAAGCCAGAAACGCAGTTCTTTCTCTTTCAGTTAGTGTGCACTCTTCAGCCATTAAATATACCCCTTCAAGGGTTATTGGTTGTCATTAATAAATAAAAAGTTTCAATTTTGCTAAATTAACTAAAGTGTTATTATTTAGCGATGTCAAGGAATGGATAATACTGCCATTATCCGATATAGCTCTACAATTTAGTTTATACTCGATATTGACTTAGAAAATATATACGCGATTCAATCTAAAGTTTAAACTGAACAATAGCCAATTGGTAAAAACTTGGCGCAAGGTTCCTCAAAAAAATTTATTTTAGATATGCCAGCATTTCCTCAATCGTCACTATTTTTATTGCCCCATAATTATTGAGTGCTAAAAGGTGGTTATCGCCAGTTACAATCAATTGAACTTTCCCATCTAAAGCGGTTTCAATTACCATATCGTCTTTCGGGTCTTCTTTGACCACTTCAAGTTTTGACTTTACACCCACAACTTCAGCGGTTCTTCTAAATCCAATAATGATTCTGTCGATTTCTGCTTGGCTTGTTTTAAATTTTGGGCGGCAAAGAACTTTTGCCAATTCTTTAAGAATCAAGTCAGATGTTACAATTTGGAATTGGTTTGTTATTCCTTTTTTTAGGAGTTCTCGAGATTTGCCGTCGGATATTATGGCGCTGATTAATACGTTTGTGTCAAGAACTGCTTTTATCATTTTATCATCTGGTTTTTTTGCGGTTGGCGGCTATTTCTTTTTGTATTTCCTCTTCTGAGAGCGTTAACTCTTTCTTATCCATCATTATGAAGATGTCTTCCCACTCTTTTTTTAGGTCGGGAAGGTCAAGTTTTTTCATAATTATAGTGTCGCCTTTGCCGTAAACGAGGAATTTGTTTTTGGGTTTTATTCCGAGTTCTTTGCGTATGGACTGGGGAATGACTACTTGACCTTTTTCGCTAATTGTGGTTATTTCTGGGTCTCCAGCAGTTGCAGACATGACTATCAGTACAACTATTTTACTTTCTTACTAATAATTATTTTGCATAACCTGTAGTTCACCTGACGCAAACCTTCGTAGGTTCTAGCTCTCACACCGTCACCCCTGCCCAAAAAACTTGCTCGACCATAGCGAGCCCTCCAGTGTCTTTAAAAAAAACATATTAGTGTAAAGAATTTGTCAATTAACCGCATTATTGCTATCTATCTAAGACATAATACGATCGGCTGGTATGGATTCAAGTAGTTATGGCCAGCAGACTCGTTCAGGCACTTGAATCTTTAACTGCTGCTTTAACGCTTTGTACCTGTTTCTAACGGTTACTTCTGTAACGCCGGCTGCTTCTGCAATGTCTTTTTGAGTTACCTTTTCGTTATTCTGCAAGCAGGCTATGTAAAGGGCAGCTGCAGCAAGCCCCATCGGGTCTTTACCTGCTACAACACGTTTTTGTCTAGCATCTCTAAGTATCGCGATGGCGTCTCCTTGTGTCTTTCCTGAAATCTTGTTTTTTTCAGCAATTTTTGAAATAAAGGTTAACGGGTCAGCAATCGGCATTTTTACGTCGAGCTCTTGCAGTAGCAGTCTGAAGCATCGTGCAACATCTTTTTTGTCAACAAGACTTGCTTCTGCTATCTCATTTAAAGTGCGTGATGTTATGCTTGTACGGCAAGCAATATAAAGAGAGGCGGCAGCAATAGAGTTAATCGACCTGCCGCGGACTAAGCCTTTTTCTAATGCTTTGCGGTAAAGAACAGCCGCTTTCTCTTTAACTTGCACGGGGATATACAATGTACCTGATAAACGGTCAAGTTCACTCATAGCTTGAGAAAGGTTTCTATCAACAGATGAATGCACTCGACTGCGTATTTGCCATTTTCTAAGACGCCACATTTGTAGCCTAGTTGAAATAGATAATTTTCTTCCAAAGGCATCTCTGTCAACTTGACTAATTGTAGTGGATAATCCTTTATCATGTATAGAATAGGTTGATGGGGAACCAACGCGGCTTCTTGAAGTTTTTTCTTGCTGGGTAAACGCTCGCCATTCTGGGCCTTTATCCATCATCTGCTCATATAAAACAAGACCGCAGTCACCGCAGATGGTTTCGCCTGTGTCATAGTCATGAACCAGATTTTTGCTTGAACATTCTGGGCAGCTATCAGCTAAGCGTTTATTTGGTTCAGTAGTTTGGGCTGTACTCATTTTTATGACACCCTATGAGGGGTTCTTCTGCGAAGTTATCGCACTTGTTCTGAGCGAGGTGCAATTTTGTCAAGTATGTAGCATTTTTTGGATACGGTGAATTTAAGGATGCCGAAAGGATAAAAGAGACACTTCAACTCAAACAGACAAGGTTGAACCATACTTATAAACACAAATAAAAAATAATGAAATTTAAACGATTAAAAATGAACTGGGCAGATTATTTATAAAAAGGGCGGAAAAATATTTTATGAATTTTGGCTTTTTGAGTCAACGCAATTGTCTAAAAAAGCGTTTATAGAACACTAAATTTATTTTCTTCTAAACACAGTAGTTGCGTTTAAAGTCGAGGTATATGTAGTGTCAGTTGAGCAGTTTGTGGTACAGCAAACATCCATCGTACTAACAATCATACCAATAGTCATGATTATTTTAGGTGCTGCCCTACTGTCAGCGGGCTTCTCCAAAAAACTGGCACATTTCATAGCCACTTACTCGCTTAAAGCCAGACCAACCGAAAACAGGTACGTCTACCTGATTACTGGCGCCATCGTAATTGGAATAAGTGCAGTGATTTTCATGGGTAACGCCTTGCCATCAACCATCACAGTAGGCGACCAATACGTAAGCTACGAATCCAGCTTTCTAGGTGCAGGCAGCATGACGATTACAGCAGACCAAATAGCCAACGCTTATGTTGCTCAGTTAGGTCAAGGCGACTTGACAATGTCAAGAACGTTTGGTACCGCTTCAGGCGACGTCTGTGTAGGGCTTTTTACGCTTGGAAATGGACACTCAGCCCACGTACTAACTAACAACAACACCAGCCTAATCATTGAATTAATCAGCGGCGAATACGTTATACTTGGCATCTCTGACATGGATGCTTTAACTGCGAGTTTTTCACAAAACGTTTACCCGCTGGTCATCAGATAATCGTTTCTTTTCAAAACAATACTTTGCATGCATAATGAAAGCTTCCCTGTAGCAGAAACTGGTTTTAATTCTGTGCAGATTTGGGTATAATCCTGTAAAATCCTAATATAATTTTCACGCCACCCCTCCATTAGATGAGTTAAATGAATAAAACACGATTGGCAGTGGTTGCAATTGGTTTATGCTTAGTGCTTTGCTTTGCAGTTTACGAAGCGATTACTTTAACAGCTAACAACACTACGGACCAAACAGGCGACACTGAAACTACAGATGCCAGTTCAACTCCGTCCCCTACGTCTACCGACAGCAGCTCCACAGCAACCACCACGCCAACAGCGACCCCTACAACATCCACTGACACAAGCGATCAAGACACTGACACAACAACCCACGAACAAGACCACGAAGCCGAAGCTGACTACACTTACGACGAGAGCCAAGCTGCAAACATAACTTTAAACCAGAACTCGATAACAACCGATTGCTCCACAGCAGTAGTTGACGGCAGCACAGTAACCATTACCACTCCAGGAACCTACCGCGTCACAGGCACACTCACAAATGGGCAAGTAATCGTTAACAGCACAGACGATGGCATAGTTCAGCTAATTCTCAGCAACGTAGACATCACCTGCTCAAATAGTGCACCAATCAACGTTATTGACGCCAAAAAACTGATAGTTATACTTGAAGACAGCACCACCAACACTCTAACCGACACAAGAACCAGTACAGTTGAAGACGTCAACGCCGCACTCTACAGCACATGCGATTTAACCATCTACGGTGCAGGTTCGCTCACAGTAAACGGCAACAACGACGGCATAACAGGCAAAGACGGCTTAATAATCAAAAGCGGCACAGTCACAGTAGACGCAGACGATGATGGCATCCGAGGCAAAGACTACCTAATCGTAAAAGATGGACAAATCACTGTAAAAGCAGGTGAAAACGGTTTGCTTTCAGATAACGCTGAAGACGCAACAAGAGGCTACATAACCATTGAAGCAGGCACCATAAACATCACTTCAGGTGGAGACGCCGTTTCAGCGGAAACAGACGTAACCGTAACGGGCGGTAAAATCACAGCAACCACAGCAGGGGGCGCCAACGGCAGCACAACGGCGTCAGCAAAAGCAATCAAAGGGTTATCTTCAGTAACCATTACCAGCGGAACCTTCACATTAAACTCAGCAGACGACGCTATACATTCAAACGGAACTATAACCATCAAAGGCGGCATATTTACAATCCAAACAGGAGACGATGGAATACACGCTGACGAATCAGTAACTATCAACGGCGGCACAGTAAACATTGCAAAATCTTACGAAGGCATAGAAAGTGTAATAATCACAATCAACGGCGGCGACATTGACATAACAGCAAGTGATGACGGAATCAACGGTGCAGGCGGGAATGATGCATCTGGAATGAATCCAGGCCCCGGATGGGGTGGCGGTGGTCCAGGTCAAGACAACTTCGTGAACACTGGTGACTGCGCATTAAGCGTTAACGGCGGTTATGTAGTTGTTAACGCAGGCGGAGACGGCATTGACATTAATGGTGCAGTAACAATGACAGCTGGAACAGTCATAGTTAACGGTCCAACAAACAATGCTAACGGAGCATTAGACATTAGCACGTTTAAGATGACTGGCGGCTACCTAATTGCTGTAGGCAGTTCAGGAATGGCTCAGTCATTAAGCACAACCTCAACTCAGTATTCAGTGCTAATCAACTTCAGAAGCAGCTACAACGCTGGAACTCTGGTTCACATTGAAAGCAGCACAGGCAACGGCATAGTAACTTTCCAAGCATCCAAACAGTTCCAATCAATAGTCGTATGCACATCGTCATTACAGAAAGGCACAGCTTACGATGTTTACGTAGGCGGCAGTTCAACTGGAACACTTCAAGACGGTCTCTATTCAGGCGGCACATACACTGCAGGCACAAAATAC
This sequence comes from Bathyarchaeia archaeon, assembly GCA_042296865.1. Classification (GTDB taxonomy): domain Archaea; phylum Thermoproteota; class Bathyarchaeia; order Bathyarchaeales; family Bathycorpusculaceae; genus Bathycorpusculum. The sequence continues at coordinate 2,621,426 of CP170178.1, forward strand.
ACAAGCTTCACTATTAGCAGCGTAGTAACAACAATTCGATAGCCATTTTTTTTAACCCTTATTTTCTTTTTTTTAAAAAGTTTTAACAGAAAAGCCTGCACTTTAAATTCATTTACCTAAAACTAACAACGTTTAGCTTTTAGAAAAAAGAGTAACTTGGCTATTGGATGCCTGTTTGTAGCATCTGTTGGCTTCGGCATATCGAAAACTTGCCGATGGCTTGCTGTGGTTTAATAGTGTTAGGAAACAAGCCTTTGATGTAAAGTGGCAAGTAATCTGTGTATTTTACTTCTAAAACCATTTCTTTCTGCTCAAGCGTGCTTGTTACAGCTGCGTTTTGGTGGAAAAACTCTGACGGGGAGGGGCCTGTTCGCAGGTTGCTGTCAAAGGTTACTCTGACGTTGCCGATGGGTTGAATATACGCTTCACGGTTGTATTCTACAATGACTACTGGTTTAATCAAAGAGTAACGAGACTCCAAATAGAACTTTTGCAACAGTTTGTTGTCAAGCTCCGCGATAAAACCATATTTTCCATTTATCATTTGTTCCGCTTGTTGCCGAGTGATTATGGTTGTTTCTTTGAACACGTAACAGTCGATTTTTCTTTTACATTCAAACTTGATTACGGAGTCGCACCCGTTGTAGATGCGTATACGGTACTTTTTTCTTTGATAAGTTCCCGCTTCCTTTTCCCAGTACGCTGTGTCTTTGAAGTCATCAAAATAGAGGTTCCTAACTTGGTAGCTGCTGCCCGTTAACATGTGAGGGTCAGGTTTAAGCACAGAAGCAACTTTTTCCTTTAAAACATCGTATTCTAAAGGATTAATTGGATACTTTAGTTCACGTCGTCTAACAACCATCCAAGGTTCCTCCAAAAAATAAAGGGTTAAGCTGATTCAGAAGTGTAGCTAACGATCGAAGCGTCTTTTACACCGTCAATTTTCAGCAAAGCATCCACTTTTGGCACTTCATTTGGGTTCATTCGCACTTCACCCATTAACTCCACCCCGTCAGGATTTACGGTTCTGGAACGGATTTTATGCTTTGGCAAAGCCGCTTGCACAGATGCTTCTGCTTCACTTTTGTAGTGTACTACTAGCAGGTAAGGTTCTGGTCCACGTAAACGTGTGTGTTCCAGCACTACAAGCATGACTGCGATTATGGGAACACCGACTAACGCTATCATGTATAAGCCTGCACCGCAAATGATGCCGACTGCTATTGTCCAGAAAGTGAAGACTATGTCTTTGGGGTCTTTGATGGCTGTGCGGAACCGAATTATGCTTAACGCGCCAACCATGCCGAGTGATAGGGCTACGTTGCTGCTGATTGGCAGGACAACAAGGGTGACTACTAAGCCAGTGAGGACTAAGCCGATGTTGAATTGGCGGTTGTAGATTACGCCTTTGAAGGTTTTGCGGTAAATGTAGAATATTAACATGTTTATTGCAAAAGACATGAGCAGTGCTATGACGACTCTTTCTACTGTTATTGATGCGTAGGTTTCTGTTGGTGATAGGAGATCGGTTAGTATTTGTTGTATGTCCATTTCTGAATCAACCTTTTGCTTGCGAAAAAATTGGTGGTCTATATAGATTAAATAGGTTTTACAGGATTATACCCAAATCTCTCTCAAAATTGGTGGGTTGTTGAAGGTTTTTGGGTAAGGCTTAAATACAAATGTTATGTTTATCTAACATAATGTTTGATATAAATAACTAAGGTGAAAAGCATGAAATCAAAAATCCTAATAGCAATGGGCTTTCTCATCATAGCACTCGTCCTCATAACCCTAATAACCTACCTAACAGCCGCAACCACAACACTCTACGGAGAAATAGCCACCCTTGCCGTAATAGTAATTCTAGTAATCTTTGCACTATACGTACTCTGGGACATGACAAGAAACGTCTCAAAAGGACTCCCAGCAGGCGACGAACGAACAAAAAACATAACCTACCAAGCAGGCTACTACGCATTCATCGCCGCAATCTGGAGCGTCGTCTTCGCACCCCTCTTCACATCGATAATCTTTGACTATGAAATGGAAACAGACTTCGTTTCTGGCGCAGTAGTTCTTATCAGTGGCTTAGTGTTTGCAATAAGCTATCTTTACCTTGTGCGGAAGAAAACGCCTTGAAAACCAAAATCAAAGAACTCAGAGCACGCTATAACCTAACGCAAGAAGACCTAGCCCGCAAAGTCGGCGTACGACGAGAAACAATACTCTTCATCGAAAAAGGCGAATACAACCCATCCATAAAATTAGCACACGATATAGCAAAAGCCCTCAACACCACACTTGATGACCTGTTCATTTTTGACGACTGACCCTATTTAGCACTTGACGAACGAAGAGGCTTGCTTGCTTTCCTCTGCAAAAACCCGTTCACAGCATCAATTAAAGCTTCACAGGCAAACCATCGCTCCTCCAGCGAACCATCCTCATCCATTTCCTTGACGCGTTTCTGGAAAACCTTAACCTCATCCAGCACTGGTTCACGTTTACGGTCAAACTCTTCTCGAACCCTTTTCTGCCGCTCGCGAAAATCTAAAACAGTAACTTCCAGTTCCTGCTGCTTATCACTTAACTGTTGAACAACCTCAACCTCCTTATGTTCCCGCTCCTTTTTTGAAATGCCTCTAAAGAAGCCAGTCTTCAACTGAATTACGCGGGTCTGTTCCTTTTTTAAAGCAGCAATTTCTTTGTTTAAACGTTTCAACGCAGCATTTTTTTGACCCTTAAGCGCGGTTACCTTGATTAGGTACTCATTGTTTAACTGGTGGAGACGGCTTTTAGCGTCTGTTAAGCTGTTGATTTGTTTTTCAAGGTTTGCTTCTCTGCTTTGGCGGTTTTCAAGCTGCAGTTTAACATCTGCAAGCGTTCGAGTTCGTTCTTTAACGTACTGTTCATCAACGTCCATGTCTGGCTGGGCTTCAAACTCGTCTAAGACCGCTTCAACGTTTAGTAGCCAACGGTCAAAATGCTCGCTAAACGGGGATGAACCAAACTTTTGGCTCCCCAAGGTGTGTAAACGTTTAAGGGTTGCTTCAAAAACCTGTTGCTGTGAAGGGATCGTTTTTTCTTCCCAACTTTGTGCGGTAGCACGTCTGCTTGCCCTTTTGGCCAGCTTGGTTTTTTCACGAAAAGATTTTTTGAAATCGTGAGTTGCCCTTTTAGGCGTTCTTTTATGCCCTGCGGTTTTCATTAACAAAACGTAATGTTCTCAGGGTATTTAATTTGTGCTCAAGTGCTGGCATCTTGTTTTGAAGAAAGTATTAAAGCACATTAAAATGACCATTCAAGTATCCAACTGCAGATCCATGTTGAATCTCCATCGCTAAAAAGTTGCCGGGTCACGATTGATTTTTAAGCGTTGTTGACGTTTTCGAGGAGATATTCCTTGGTGTTTCATGTTGGCGTTCAAGAATATCTTGCTGGTCAAACCTGCTGGAAGGAAAGGCTTGAGTTTTTCTTTCGATTTAATACCTATCGGTTTAGAGTACATTGCAGCTTACATTAAAGACGCCGTTGACCAAGTTAACATAGTTGACCTTGAACTTGACCAAAGAAAATTCCAAGACATAATCAACTTTTATCAGCCAGACCTCGTAGGTTTCACCTTATCAGCCACTGAACACAATCAAGGCTTGCGTTTGGCAAAAATTGCTAAACAAAACCATCTGCCCACCATAGTAGGCGGTTATCACCCAACAGCCCTTCCTGACTTGATGCTTTCACACCAGCAAATTGATGCAGTTGTACGTGGAGAGGGCGAAGCTACCATGAAAGAGCTTGTAAAAACAGGCTCCTTCGAAAACGTACTGGGGCTATCTTACCGTAAAAACGAAAAAATCATCCATAATCCAGATAGGAAGCCGATTGAAAACTTGGATGCACTTCCTTTTCCCGCCCGCTGCCTGCGTCAGTACCATTACAAAAGCCAAGACCGAGTAACAGACTGCGACGTATTAACAATGTATAGGGGCTGTAATGGTTTGTGCAGTTTCTGCTGCGAACCAAGCATGAGTCAAGGTTGCCTACGCACCCGCTCGCCAGAAAACGTTATGGCTGAACTCATGGAAATGGCAGAGTATCATAAACGAAAACCTGTTAACGTCATGTTTGCTGACCCGCATTTTATGGGTAACCCCAAACAAGTGGACCGCCTCTGCAATTTGATGATGGAACACGACTTAAACATGGAGTTCTGCGCGTTAGTACGTGCCGACGCAATGGCGGCAAACCCTGACATTGTTAAGAAAATGTGCAAAGTAGGAATACGCCGCTTCGAAATGGGTATAGAAAGCCCTAACGCTAAAGATTTAAAGTCAATAAATAAAGGCGTAACCAGTAAAATGCACGGTCAAGCAGTAAAGAATATTCGGGAAAACGGCGGCAGAGCAGGCGGAACATTCGTTATTGGTTTGCCTGACCAAACAGAAGAAGAAATCAGGACTTTTCCAGTTTACGCTAAAGAGATTGGTTTAACAGGTGCCGCTTTTGGTATAGCAACGCCTTTTCCCGCAACAGACTTCTATAAAGAAATGGATGCTATGGGACTGATTTTTGAAACTAACTGGGAAAATTTTGACGAAATGCATTCAGTTTATACTACAAAGTACTTGTCCAAAGAAAAAATTGAAGAAATGGCTACATACTGCATGGCGAAATTCTGGAACATTGACACTTTTTTTGATCACGAACAAGTCGTTCAAACAGTTAACAAACAAAAAAAGACTCTGCCCGAATTCGCTCAAGAACGATTAATCAACCTTGGTTTCATGACTAATAACGGAACTACCCTACAAAAAGACAATTTTGAAAAACATATTGCCACGTTTCTTGAAGCATACATTGACCCGCGTGTAGAAGCTTACACAAGGCAGGTTGGTGTGCATGAAGTTTTAGAGATGAAACGGTTCCTCCGTTTGCTTGGTTCGCAGACAATTCAATGTACTTTAAAAATGGATGATTTGATGGCCAGCTTTGTTTTAAAAACCACCGAAAAAAGCGTTGAATATATACGGGTCATTAAGGGCAAACAAGCGTATTCAACTATCACCCTTGAGGTTGACCTTAAATGGTTAAGCCAGCCAGATAACTCGCACATTCTGCAGAGGTTTACTGAGGCTTTCTCAAAGAATTTAACTCCTAAAAAAATGTGGAACACCTTTAGGCTTTTAACAGCGGTTGGAACAGACACGTTAGCTTGGAGCTTGAAAAGATTAACAACAAAAATATAAATTCCTTGTCTCTTTAACCCTTTTTTGGTCTATGTTGTTTTCTTTAAAACAATAGCGTTAGCTGGGCATTTTGATATGCAAAAGCCGCATCCATGGCACAGGTCAGGCTCTACAATGTTTGGGTCATCTTGATCGATGCGGAAAATGGCTTTGGGCGGGCAGGCTCTTAATGCGCCGCAGATTAGGCAACGTAAGCATTTTTCTGGGTCAATGTAGGCCTTGTGCATTAGGTTCACGTTGAAGCTTTGGGTTTTACAGCAAGATGATACAGTATGCCCAATGCGCCAAGTACTGAAATCGCAGCTAATCCTGCAAGCACCAGCATTTTAGCTAAACTATAATCTGTAACTAGTGAAGAAGCAAGTAGCCAGCCTGGAATCAACGATAACACTGCGTATATTGTTATGTTCATGGCTAAAATTGTGCCTTTGCCTATTCCCGGAATGTGGTTTGCCCCAAGAAACAGCAAGGATAGTTTGCCGATTCCTTTGGTGCATGATTTGCAGTAGTAGCATGAGGTACAGGTCATTCGGCGTAGGATGCCGTAAGTGACAAACGCGGAGAAGCAGAGAAATAGCCATCCGTAAAGGGGGTTGATTAGCCAGCAGCCAAGACTGCCCAGCAGAATCCATGCTAACGCAAGCAGGTTACCTGCTAATAGTTGGGGTTTGGTTGCTTGGACTTTTTCGTATTGTGTTGTCAACTGGTGGTCCCTGTTTATGGTTGTTTTTGGGCTTTTTTTCTTGCGACGTATGTTTTACAGGTGTCTCGTTGGCAACATTGGTTGTCTGGTATGCCGTATGGGCATTCAAGGGTTTGCATGTTTTTTGCTCTCCTTAATGTTAAAGTAATTGTGCTGGATTCAAATATATGTTACGGTATTGCCAAAACCATGCAATACTTAAATACTGCAACAACAATACAACTAAACATGGACAGCATACAAATCCTAGCCAACAAAACAGCAACATGCCAAGACCTCCTAACCTGCCTCTACAACCTAAAACCCATAGACCTCGAAATCCTACTCGCAGTCGCCAAAAACCCCCAAGCCACCCTCGACCAAATCGCCCAAACCGTACAACGTGACCGCAGCTCAGTACACCGATGCCTATCCAAACTCCTAAGCGCAAACCTCGTAGTAAAGCAGTCAAAAACCCTCAAAGGCGGCGGCTACTACCACGCATACACCATGGTTGAACCAGACAAAATCAAAGCACACGCAAAAGAACGCGTAAAAGAAATCACCGACAGCCTAAACAACCTAATTGAAACTTTTGAAACAAGCCTAAAACGCCACCTGGAACCTTAACACTAAACAGAAGCAGCAACATAAGCCTCCGTTGGTTATGATGTTTCTATTTAGGTTCTTTAGTAATATGGATACTTGCACCGTCATGCTTTAATTTTGAATTACCTCTCACTTATGCGGATGCTTATGAAGAAGACGAAAATCATTGCCACAATCGGTCCTGCCAGCTGCTCTAAAGAAGCCATTAAAAAAATGGTGCATGCAGGAATGAACGGCGTTAGAATCAACACTGCCTACGGAAACACCCCGCAGTACCAATCCGTAATTGAAAGCGTGCGAAAAATCGCTGAAATCCCAATAATTATTGACCTTAAAGGTCCAGAAATCCGTCTTAAAGCCGCCCAAAAAAGGGTTCTTAACAAAGGCGAAATTTTGGAAGTCGGCTTTAACATGGAAGAAGTAAGCTTCAACCATTACTTTTACGACACAGTAGCCGTAGGAGACATAGTTTTAATTGATAACGGAAAAATACGAACAATCGTGACAGAAAAAGCCGAAGAAAAACTACGCTTACTCGTCATAACAGGCGGCACTATTGAAGACGGTAAAGGGGTTAACCTTCCAAATAAGCGTCTTGCAGTTTCTACACTTACCGATTACGATTTAGAAATAGTTGATTTTGCCAAAAAATTTGACGTTGAATACATTGCACTTTCGTTTACCCGAAACGCTTGCGACGTTGAAGATCTCGCCAAAATTTACAGCGGAGGAATCATCGCTAAAATAGAAAACCATGAAGGCGTACATAACGTTGATTCCATTTTGGAAGCAGCAAACGGCATAATGGTTGCACGCGGCGACCTTGGCGTTGAGATTGAACCTGAAAAAGTGCCGCTTGTCCAGAAATCAATCATTAAACGGTGTAATCAACGGGGCAAACTGGTTGTAACTGCTACCGAAATGCTGGAATCCATGGTTCATCAACCGCAGCCTACACGAGCAGAAGTAAGCGACGTTGCAAACGCCATTTTAGATGGTTCAGATGCTGTTATGCTTTCAGGCGAAACCGCCATTGGCAGTTATCCTGTTGAAGCGGTGGAGATGATGACTCGCATTGCCAACCAAACGGAAACAGCCGTGAAAAGCAAAGTGGAAGAAACCAGTTTTGTGAACATTTCTGACACTGTTAGCAGGGCAATTTATCGGATATGTCAAAGTATGCCGCTTGACAAAGTCATTACCTTAACCAAAACAGGTTACACTGCACGAATGATTACACGTTTCAAGGTTGCTCAGCCGATTATTGCTGTTACCCCTGACATTAAAGTTAAGAAACAGTTAGAGTTAACTTTTGGTGTTCAACCAGTTCATATTGATTACTTGGCAGAAAAGGATACAATTTCTTTTGTCGCAAGCAAACTGTACTCGATGCATCTGCTTTCTGATAAAGAAACAGTACTGTTCACGGCAGGCGAGCGCACTACAATGAGGCACGCAAGCAATTCCATTGAAATACACAAAATTGAAGAGCTACGAAACTTTTTCCAAAAATAATTCTTTTACTTTAGTTACCAGAAAAACCATCGTTTAGAAAACTCTTTAAAGACTCCCCAGTTAGCGACTGATAAAGCCGCAAAATAATGCTTTTTTACTTTGCCTTGTACACGCCAAATTGCTGCTCTGCCCGGCTCAAACGCGTAAACGTTTTTTCTGACTTTTTGCTTGTCTATTTTGCTGAAGGCTTCTTTGATTTTTTGTTCAGCCGCTGCTCTTTCGTTAGAGGGAAGCTTGCTTTTTAAATGCATAAGGAAACAGCAATCTTTGAAAGCGGAAAAGTGCAGGCTGCAAACGTTTTTTTCGTCAAAACCGTTTTTTTCCAAAAACTCGGCTAACCTACATAACATGTATGGTCTATCGTAAAGTTTTAGGCTAACTTTTCCCGTAATTGACTCGGGGTACTGCCGATAAAAATAGGTGCCTTCGCAAAAAGCTACTTTGTGACAGTTGTTAAACAGTAGTCTGCTTGAGTATTCATCGCTAAAGGTGCCAAATTCTTCAAAACGCAATTCACGGATAAGACTGCCCCGCCATAACGCAAAAGCGTGAATTGTCCAGTCCAAACTTTCAGTTACCGCTTGGCGGCCAGTGAGTAATGTGTCGCGGTTTCCGTTTAAACCGATTCTTTGTTCTTTTATTGTCCCCTTTTCTGAAAAAGTGTGTAAGTCAGGAAGTACCGCGTCAGCATTTGAATTATGCGCAGTTAGGTAAACGTGCTGTAATAGGTTGGGGCTTAGGTAGTCGTCTGCATCTAAAAGAAACACGTACTCGCCAGTTGAATGTTCTAATCCGTAATTTTTGGTTTCAGCGGGAACGGGAGTGTAAGGTGTGCTGTAAAGTTTTATTCGCGGGTCTTTGTTTGCATATTCTTTAAGGATGTTTAATGATTCATCTGTTGAGTTAGCGTCGACGCAGATTAACTCGTAATCCCTAAAATTCTGGTTTAGAACAGATTCTATGCTTTCATTTAAGTAAGCAGCTTTGTTGTAGACTGCCATAATAACTGAAATTTTAGGAGCCACTTTTTTGCCATCCTTTTTTTACACAGCGAAGAGAACTCACATTTTATTAGCGACGCGAGAAGCTCATCATAGATGCTACACAAAAAGCAAAATCTATGATAGACTCAAAGAGAAACATTAGCACTAGTCCTTTCTTATGATAAATAATCATGTGATTATACTCAAACAGCAACAAATCAGCAAGCCAGCACACCAAAAAGCATCCTGAGTCTGGAACCAGTTTAATAACCCTTAAGTATTTGCGCTCCTTGCTTGACAGACAAGAATAAACCCTCGCACGGATGCTTCTGAATGAAAAGCAAAATCTGCAACATAGGATTCACAAATAAAATCCGCGACAACATTCTGGCAATAAGCAAAAGTTGTCTTGAACCCTTATACGAGGATCTAAAAGAAGCTGACTGCGTAATCTGCAGCGGCTCAGGACGCTCACTTTACTCACTTAACGCGGCAATGAGCCTGATGGCGTTAAACGACCCAGAGTTTGGCAGCAAAGCAGTATACACCCCAGACGACCCCGGTTTCCCAGGAAGAAGCATGCTTTATGCGGCACCCTTTTTTGAAAAACGCTACAACAAGACCCTGCTGCTTATGAATTCAGGTAGCGGACAATCCACTGACCCCTTAATTATGGCACAGGACTTGGCAAAGTATATCGAGCAAAAGAAATCTGCCCATTTCAGCATGGGACTGCTTACGTCTAACTTAAAGTCGCCGCTTGCGGAAATAGCAACAAAGCACGGTAGCGCTGTTCAAATTGAAGGGCGTGGCCAAGCAACGCCGGCAAGCGTTTACAGTGACACGGGAATGATGGGTGACATCTTTGAGTTGGGTACTCTTGAATTGTTGAACATGATGATTGAAGCTATCTCCCGCGGCATGAGTGTCGAGGATGTTTTCACGTTGTGTGAGGAAGAGTTTGAAATCATCGGCAACCTTATCGACACTAATGTATCCTCTGAAACCTACACTCAACTTGTCGACATGCTTGAAAAAGGCTCTAACGTTTTCCTTGGAGGAAAAGGAACTGCTAAAGAAATCGCCAAAATGACTGGCATCCGCCTTTTCCATATTAAAAGTTTTCTTGGCGACAACGTGTTTATGGCAAGAGGCGTTAACACTCCAAGACCCCGCGCTGGAGACGTGGAAATCTTGATTTCTTACACGGGCGAGGCAAAACATGTTCTGCTATGGTGTGACGCCCTCAAAAGATACAATGGTTCAGTTCTTGGTATCACTGGCTGTAAAGACTCGACTTTAGCTAAAAAAACTGACCTGCAAATCGTTATTCCTGAAGACTCACAACAGGGTGTGCCCAGAAGGTTCTACACTCGGGCTGCTTATGTTTTGAGTCCTTTGCCGGTAAAGTTGGCGGAGCGGCTTGCGGATAGGGGTTTGAATTTGCCTGAGTACATTATTAGTTGGTATCATTCGATAACGGAATAATCTCTTTTTTTGCCTGTTAATTGGGTGCTGTTTTGCTTGACTATTTATGGATTACTTGCTAAAATATCAGTACTTGTCATATTAAACAATGCATAATTTGCTTGTTGTTATTATTTTTTGATACATATTTTAGGGCAACATTTTAAAGCGTGTTAAACCATAAAATGTTTGGTGCTTTTTCATGCTTTTTTTATTAGTAGCACTGCTGACTTTGGAGGAAGCCTTTAACAATTTTGCAACCGAAACATCAGCAGCCCTGCCAGGAATAATCGGAGCCATAATCGTTATAGTCATTGGCGTAATTGTCGGCTGGTTTGTAGGAAAAATCGTTAACAGAGTAATCAACGCCACAGTAGAGAAAAATTTCGACAAAAGTGAAGTCGGTAGAACATTTCGAAGCAGCGGATTTGACTTATCTAACTTTGTAGGCGGAATAACGTATGCATTCATTGTTGTAGTTGCAATCGTTGTAGCAGTCTCAATGCTTAACGTTCCTGGAGAAGCAGGCAACTTAATTGCTATGATAGCGGCGTATCTGCCACGGCTCTTAGGCGGCATCTTAGTCATAGTCTTAGGCATAGTCCTTGTGGACTTTCTGGCAATTCTAATAGGCAACATTATACGTCCAATGTTTAAAACCAAGACAGAAATCGCTGACATGCTAAAGAACCTGCTTTTTATCGGTTTAGTCGCAATTATTCTTAACATCGCTTTTGACTTGCTGCTTTTAAATTCAAGCGGTTTAATCTACTCATTAATCATTGGGTTTGTAATTATCGGTGTAGGCATCATCTTAACTGACGGCTTAATCAAATCCATCACTGACGACCACCCAGAATTCGGTTCAATCGCAGGCTACGCCAAATTTATTTTGTACGCAATTTTCTTGCTGATTGGAACCGGCGCAATCTTTGCCACATTCTCAGGAGTAACAGGCATCATAAGCACAATCGCTTGGGCATTCGCTATTGCACTTGCAATCGTGTTAATACCTATTGTTTATGGGCTAGCCAAACGAATGCAGAAAGAAGCTCCCTAACAAAAACCACCCTTTTTTCTTTTTAATTCAAACTTTAAGTGTTGCTATAGGTTTAAATTATTCAATCAAATGCTAATTTGACGGTGAGGAGCGCCTGTGAAGCGGCTAGATTACCCCTCTCCCTTCAAACGAGGGGTGCCTTTTTAGCCGATCGAGTAGGAACAGACTCACCAATCTTTGTTTATTATACAACATAATTTGAAGTCAAAGACTTTAGTCAAGAAATCTTGACGAATACGTTTTTATTACAAACTGATTGAAACAAAGTTATGAAACACACCGCTATTGCTCTCTTTGTTCTGGTTTTGTTTATACCTGTCGTAACGGTTTATCCAGTTTCCAGTCAAACCCAGCCTTCATACGTTAACGCTTACATCCAAGAAGACGGAACAGTCCACGGCACAAATAACATCCAACGCAACGGAAACTACTATACGTTTACTGGCGACGTAACAGGTGCCCTTCTAGTTGAAAAAGACAACATTGTTATTGACGGTTCAGGTTACACTTTGGCCAGTAGCAGAGCCAGGGGTATTATTCTTGAAAACAGAACCGGTGTAACAGTGAAAAATACGCGAATAACACTTAACGGCGGTTACGTGATTGATTTACGGCAAGCTGTTAACTGTACTATTGTGGGGAACACTCTTGTTGGAACGCCTCAGCCGGAGCCTAATTTGCCTCCACCAACAAGATTGATAGGACCTATCGGCATAAACTTGCTTAACGCCCAAAATATCATAATTAAAAATAACATTATTACAAACTTTAGTACTGCTGTTGCTCTTGACTGGTCAAACGGTCACGTTATTACAGATAACACTTTAATAGACGGTATCTCGGGCTTTGGCTTTATGAACACAACTAACTCCTTTTTCAGAAACAACCACTTGGTCAACTGCGATTTCTCAATCTACGCTTACCCAACTTACCAGTATTTTAACGATTTAGACACTTCAAACTCCATCGACGGCAAACCAATTGTTTACTGGGTTAACCAGAAAGACAAGACTGTTCCAGCTGACGCTGCTTACATAGTGCTTGTAGGCTGCCAAAACCTAATAGTTGAAAACCTCCAAACAGAGGGTATCAGTGTTCTTTCAACAACCAACATTACAATAAGCAAAGTAACCTTAACCAGCGGAACCCACGGCATAGACCTTTCAGACAGTTCCAACATAAAAATTCTTGACTGCGTAATTGACGACCAAGCAATAGGCATCTCGCTTCACAATTCCTCAAACAACCTAATCAAAGGCAACACGATTTCTAATCATTGTACGCGTGGAATAAACCTTAACAACGCGAGCAACAACATCATTGCTCAAAACCAAATAATCAACAACAGCTATGCCATCGGTCCATATTATGATATGCCTTCGAAGGGTAATCTTGTAATTTTAAACACTTTTAGGGAAAACGATTACGCAATAACGCTGCAAGGGCACATGCAAATAATAGGCAACCTTTTTGAAAGCAATAACCAAGCAATAATGGTTTCAGGAACCGGCGGCACAATAACCCAAAACACATTTGTAAACAATAGTGAAGCGCTGTATTTTGGAGGTTCCTCAGATAATCTCATTTACTTGAACAATTTCCTTCAAAACGAACGACAAATGAGTGATGGGGGCGCAAACAGCACCTACACGTATCCACAATCAGGCACAAATTCACCTTATTTTACAAAAACAGTTGTGCATGTTGAAAAAGTCAACTTTATGCCGCCGCCTCCTATTTCAATTAACAAGTGGGATAACGGTTTCAGGGGCAACTACTGGATAGACTACCCGGGTTCTGACGAGAATGGTGACGGCATTGGTGACACCGCTTATTTTCTGTATGAAAACAATCAAGATAATTATCCTTTGATGAACCAAGTTCAAGCACCCACCTTGGCAGAGGTGCTGACCGCTTTTCAGTTGTCTTTGCCTTCGGGCGCTGATCAACCATCAGAAAACCATGTAGACGAAGGTTTAGAAGTGCCGGTGGAGTACCTAGCCGGGGCAGTGGCGGTAACGGTTGGGTTAGTTGCTGCGGGTTTACTGGCTGTCAGAATTAGAAGCACAAAAACAGTGGTTAATCGTTGATTGTTTGGTTCCAGTAGTACACTTTTTCATAACCGCTCACTTGGAAGCGTGGGTCATCATACACCATGTCCAGCCTAAAATCGTATTTTGCAAGCAAAACGCGGCTAATGTTCCAGATTTGCTCTGATTTCTCGTCAGGCCCCCAAACACCCCAAATGCGGTCGTCCTCCCGTCGCAAGCCCCAACCATAATTTTGAGGCAAAACCAGCACCGCATCATTCTGCTGTTTGTCGTCAGGTTCAAGAGAACCCGTGACTTTCCAAAGTTGTTCTATGGCTTCAAAGTGTTCGTCAGTTAACACGCCGTAAGGGTTTCCAGGCAGCGTTGGATAATTAAAAATAACGATGTACTTAGCGCCTGCCAGGTAAGCGTCAAGCATTTGCTGGTAAATGGCGCTGCCTCTGGCAAGATATGGCGGTTGGTCATACGTCCAAGTTATTATCATTCCCCAAGTTTTGTTTTGCAGGCGAGCGGCTCCACGGTCAAGGGCAACGTTTTGCGTTAGGCTGCTGTTTGACCCAAACTCTGTAAACACTACATCATAGCCACCGAGGTAGTCAAACCAGTAAAGCGCATAGTCTGAAGTGTAGGCTGTGATTGAACGGTTTTTTAATTCATTAACGCCAAAGTTGTACCAGATTTGGTCGTTGAAATGGGCTGCTGCCTGCTGGTAGTCCGGCGGCAAGGTGCCGTTAAGTGCCATGTCAATCGCGGGTGAATGCAACAGATAGTCCGTGTTGTTTCGGATTCTTGTCTGGGTAAAGTATCCTGTCCAGTTAAGGTCAACAGTTGAACCTCCGGGTTCATCATTAAGGTAGACGCCTAAAAAGTGGTCACCCCACTGCTGTTTTGCATAGTCAAGCCATGGTAGCTGCCAAGGGTAATTGGGGTTAAAGAAGCCAAAATGAACAATCACATCCAACCCTGAAGAGACAGCGTAGTCAACTATTTCGTTCATGGCGGTTTCGTTTATGCTAACGGGTCCTGATTGAACTACAAACAGGTTAGTGTACGTTTTAACTCGGTCGATGAGCAGTTTGGCGTCCGCGGTAGTGTTGCCGTTAAAGGAAATGCCCAAATAAAAATCCCGTTCCCCCCTTTCAGACACGTTTTGGAGATAGAAAAAGTAAGTTGCCGCCGCTACAAAAATAGCCATGATCAAGACAATGGCAATTAAAACTGCAAAAACCTTTTTCAAAACCAGCACTCACATAGTATGATTATTTTTTCGAGTAAAAATGGTTTATTGCAGCCGTCTACTTGCACGGGTTAGTCGATTGGTTTTTTCCATCCGCCATTGCTGTACCTTGCAATTACTCCAAAAGGCAACGAAAGTAGAAACAAGTCAATCAACGCAACGTAAGGTGCAAACGGCAAATCCAGAACAGTCTGCAGAACAAGGTTAACTGTAGAAAACGCCAGCATCAAAAAGAGCCCGTTTAGCCAGAAGCCTACTTGCCAACCCTTCAACTTGTTAAGGCGATGAATGATTATCACGTTTACTGCGCCGACAATTAAAGGTCCCACAATGTAGGTGGTTATGTAGAAAAACGCAAACCCCAAAGGCGGCAGATACATCATGAAACCTTCTTTGGCGCTGTCAAGGATGGTTTGTATTATGATTAAGCTGCAGACAATTAAGACACCGTGGATTAACAGCTTCATTAACCTGTTGAACTGTTGAGTTTTTGTTATGTTAGACAACATTTTCTGCAATCCATTCACCTACTGCTTTTTCTGCTGGCCTTTCACGGATGCCGTAATAGTCATATGCGCTGTTCCAGTAAGCTATCCAGCAGCCTTTAAGCCCCATGCTTTTGAAAAGGTCTAGTCCTCGGATTAAAAAGTCGCTTTGAGCCAAACTGTTGCTTGTTGACATGCCAAACTCTGTTATCACGATTTCTTTGCTAGTTAACGCGTGAAGGTTTCCCACAAAATGCGGTGACAAAACAAGAAACGCTTCCATGTAAATATCTAAGCCCACAAAGTCCAAGTGTTTACTTAACTCCATCGGCACGTTACTCCGTAAAATGTAGCCTGCGCCAAAATTAGTGTAAAGTTTTGCCGGTAAATTGTAAGATTCAACAGCTTCGTATACCCGTTCAAACTTGCTTACGATTTCGTCATCAGTAAATAAGGCGCCTACATCCCAAGACTCAGACAATTCTGGCTCATTAAGCACCTGAATATACTCTAAATGGCTTCCCCAACGGTCAAGGTAATAATTCACGTTTTGCAAGTCTTCATCGTTAGGAATAACAAGCGCCACATCTAAACCAGTCTGCTCGGTTGCCGAAAACAACGCGTCGTTTTTCTGGTTTGTCGGGTCGTTGCCATACTGCTCGTTGGGGTTGCATTCCAGTGTTATGCGGATAACGCTGATGCCGAGGCTTTTGATTCTTGCGATTTGTTCAGCAATCTGGTTTATCTGGTCTTGTTCGTAAACGTAGTGAACGCCCACTTGAAACTGGTCGTCTTGGTTTCTATCTGCTGAAGCGTAATAGTTGTAAGGGAAAAAGATTTGAACAAAAAACATCGCTAAGCACAAAGTTATGATTATGAGGTTTTTTATTGTGCTTTTGCTGGCAAACATGATTATGCGGTGCAACACGTTGCCTATGGTTCCTTTAACCTCAAGCATGGACAAAACATTAGTTTGGTTTGTTTTTATGGGTTTCTAATTTTTAAAGCATTAGCTACCTAAATTGGCGAGTGCAGCTGCAATTTTTAGGACTTAAGAGTCTTCGCTGTCTTGTTTAGCAAGCTCCACCGATGTTGAGTCAGCATGGCTTATCGCGTTGCGTCGTGTTGCTCTTTTGCTTGGAGGCTCCTGTTCTCTTCCCACCATGAAGCCTTCCTCCGCATCCGTTAACTCGTCATCAGAAAGCATTTTTTCTCGTTGTCCAGTCTTGTAAGGGTCAACTGTTTCGTTTGCTAACTCGTCTTCCTCGTTTTTTGCTTCATGCTCGCCACTGTAAAAGTAGGGTGGCGGAATTTTTTGTCTTGGTTTTGGTTTACCCATTCCTGTTTTCTCCTTAAATTTGTGTGGAACCAACTGATTGCTTAATTCTGGGGATTAAAACTAAATTTAGCTATGTGATTGTGTTTTTGCAATCACACATTTCCCTGTGTGGACGTGGGCAGTTTAGCGTTTTATTAAGCAATTAACCCCTTTAAAATTAATTATTTCACGTTCCGTTCCTGTTTTGGACTTACAAATCTTTTTATATTTGCGCCACGAAAGTGATGGAAGTGTCACATTAACTCATGTATAACCTAAGCTCCTGAGCTTTCGAAAAAATATGGCATGAACTATTCTGTGGCAGGAGAAAAAATAGATTTGCAAATACAATCATTTAAAGACTTACCCTTGAGTAGGGAAGTTTTGAAAAGTTTAAACGAGTTAGGGTTTGATGCTCTTTTTCCAATTCAAGCCCAAGCGATAACACCCTTGCTTGAAGGCAAAGACGTTATCGGGCAAGCACAAACTGGAACAGGCAAAACTGCCGCTTTCGGCGTGCCAATGGTTCAACGGTTAGATACTCACGTTAAAGGCGTCCAAGGCTTAATTTTGGTGCCCACACGTGAATTAGCTGTTCAAGTCGCTGAGAACCTGGCAAAATTCGGCAAATACACTAGAACCCGTGTTTTAGCGGTTTACGGTGGAGAATCAATAAACAAGCAAATTCACGCTTTAAGTGGTAACATACAAATCGTTGTTGGCACACCTGGACGTTTAATTGACTTAATGGAACGTCGCGTGCTTAACTTAGCCTCAGTTAAAACTGTTGTTTTAGATGAAGCTGACCGTATGTTAGACATGGGATTTATGGAAGATGTTGAATACATTCTTTCCAGAACACCTAAAGACAGACAAACAAGCCTCTTTAGTGCAACAATTGACTCACAAGTTATGCGTGTATGCAACAAGTACATGAAAAAACCTGAGCAAATCCTTGTAAGCAAAGACGAAATCGCAGTCACAACGATGAGACAATTCTATACAGTCGTTAATCAAGGCGGCAAATTCGAAGCATTATGCACCATTCTACACGGAAAAGACGTAGAGAAAGCAATCATTTTCTGTCGAACACGCCGAGATACCAGCAGGGTTTCAGAACAAATGGACCGCAAAGGATTCCGAGTACAAGCCCTACACGCAGGTTTCACACAGGCACAACGTGACCGTGCAATCAACGATTTCCGCTCTGGCAGGCTCAGCTTGCTGGTGGCAACCGACGTTGCAGCCAGAGGCTTAGACATTGAAGGCATCACCCACATCATCAACTATGACGTCCCCAACGACCCCCCAGTGTACTTCCACCGTATCGGCAGAACTGCACGCAAAGGCACAGAAGGCACCGCTATTACGCTTGTCAGCTATGGAGAAATGAGCAACTTCCACAACATCAAAGCCTTAACAAAAACCAAAATCGAAGAACTCATCTCTATAAAAGCTAAAGCAGCCCAAGACGAATCACCAATCCAAAGCTTCTACTAAAAGAAGCCAACCCTTTTCTATCAAATATCTATTCTTTTTTAAATTAACAACTATTAAAAACCTTCTGACTTCTTTTTTAATACTCAAGTTTCTTAGTGCCGTTGAGTAAAGAGGATAAACAGGCTTACTAATTTAACAAAAATTATTGATGACTCTATGAGCAAGCATTAAACTGTGTAATCGGACAGTGCAAAAATAGTGCAGAATAGATTTAGCCGTTAAACTACATAAGGCTTAAATGTTTTCTTTCAAATAAAATATTCTGAGAAAAGAAATAAATTATTTCGAAAAATTTGCTACATTATAACAATTTTTCTAATAGTCACTCTTTTTATAACGTCAACCAACGCCCAAAATCTTGCTATGCAATATGGAAATGTAGTACCGGGTCAAGAAGAGGATGAAATAGATAAAGAGGACGAGGTTTGCGGCAATCTCAACTTCGCTTTTCAAAATGATTTTTGGGATTACTATTACCCATTTGATTGTTATGGAGTCACAACCGACGCAACTAACGTGAGTGACTGCTTGGATTATCAGGTATATTACACAAATGTTGTCTCAAATTTTTGGGTTGGAGACTTTCATCCTGATTCAGGACCAACGCCTTCTCCGGGTCCATACGGTCATCTTTGGTTCTATAGCGCAGATTCTCCATCTCAGGACATAAGCGACGATTTAGTTCATGACCATTGTACTGCTCTTGGCACTCAAACAAGTAGCAATCGTTTTAATTTCATCTGGACGTGCACTAATGGCGGGAGATACTGGACAGATGCATATGGTGGTCATGATGATATCGAAGGAATCACTTATCCCGCATCACCTCAACCCACTACCACTCCTTATAACACCAATACAAAATACGGTTTTTTTAATCCTGTAAACACTAACTATGGAATGCCATTTGCTTGGACTGGTCGTCTTGACATGAACCTTGATGGGTATAATTGTAATGAAGGCAGTTTCTGTTATATTGGCTTTGAAGGCCCATCACCTTTTATGCTTGGTGATAACCCTGGAAATCCCTTGAATACCGCACCATATAATTTCATCTATGCTTTTTACTATAAAGCCTTAGGTTATGATGACGCACAATGGTACTATGAACACCAAACTGTACACACCAGTCTTGATTATGCTGCATACTTGTGTTATGGCACTTACACTTTCTCTTCAACGCCGTACTACCAAGGATACTGGGTACATGTTGTGACTGAGGAAGAAGATCGCGGATGGTTTCTTGTTCATATGAGAGTGCTTGGTAACTCTAATTTGTTGGTATAAGGAGATGTAATGAATGAAGATAGAACTAAAAAAAATATTATCATTATGTCTTATTGCCAGTTTGTTTGCAATGGCAACCATTAATTTTGCATCAGCTGAAAGCCCAACAGAAAATAGAACACTTCAAGAAACAATGAGTTTTTTAACTACTGTAGTGGGGCTTGATCTTGCCAAATATTCATTAGACATGCCCTCTCCACCGCCTGGGTATGACCCTGAAAAAGCTCTGAACATTACAGATACCGAGCTTACAGAACTTAATCGATTAATGAATGTTGAGGGTCCGACATACAGGTTCAAATGTGATAAGGGGAGTCTTAAAACTTTAAGTATGTTCTGTAATGGGTACCTTTCAGTAGTTAACATCTACTCCCTTGGAAACAGTGATGACAATTACATCTATTTAGATAAACAATCCACTGACATTAAGAGTCAAGCAAACAATATTCTTGGAAGATACCAAACCTATCTTTCACAGAAAGCAAATTTTAGCACTTCCTTTCTTTCATCAATGCAGTCAGTTCTAAATAAATTTGACATAAATACGCCAGTCAATACAACCCTTGAAAACATTAATTTTCAAGTTTCACAGTCGGGAATTAATACCATACTACAATGGATTTATGCTGATAAAGGCATCATTATGGACTGGAAAAAGATCGTGCTCGATTTCAAGGATGGATACTTGGCTGGCTTTCAGGACTCATGGGGACTCTACAAAGTGAGTGAAGTAAGCTCAATTTCTTCGGATGAAGTTATAAAAAATGCTTTAGATGCAGCTCAAAAAGTCAAACTTGGAAATGGGACTATAGATACACCCGATTTAACTAATGCGCCTTATGACATGTACTTCGCAATGCAACCCTATCGAGGCGACGACCCAGAATTTCCCACTAAATTACAGAGGGACCCATACACTCTCTACCCAAGTTGGCACTTATACTTTTACTTTAACGAAACAATTGGGGACCTTGTTGGCATACAAGTTGGCGTTTGGGGTGATACAGCAGAAATAAGTTTTGCTAGAGGCTATGGCTTCCTTGGTACTTCAAGTTATTACAGTGGGTCAAACACGCCAGAAGCAAGTTCGACAACTAGCAACCAATCATATTCATCTCAGGAAGAATCAATGAATCCTGTGACTCTGCCAATTGCCATCTTTGCAGTTATTTCGGCGCTTTCAATTTCAGCAGTTATTTTCCGCAGAAAAAAGAAATAGCTTACCCTCCTTTCTTTAAAGAAACAAGTCAGCCATTGGTAAGTGCCTTCCACAACATTAGAGCCTTAACCAAAACGTGCATCGAAGAAATCGTTTCTGCAAAAGCTAAAGCTGAACAGGAAGATAATGCAATCCAAAGCTTCTACTAAAAGAAGCCAACCATTACTTTCCCTTTATGGGTAACCGTTTTAGTGCTTAACCTAGTTGATTGAAGGAAGATTTTTTTAGCGCTAATTTTTTCGATATTTTGATGCTAAAGTTTGCATAGAGTAAAAATGTTGGAAGGGCTTATTACTATTGATTAGTAGTAAATTATTTATTAGTTAAATTGATAGTATATTTGTGTTGAGCAGCATGGTTTCAGTTACTGTAACAAGACATTCGCAAGTCACAATACCCAAAAAAATACGTGAAACAGTAGGAATTGCAGAAGGCGACAGGGTAAAAATGACCGTGGTAGAAGGCGACAAGATAGTAATTGAAAAAGCAGACAATGAAGTCTGGAAAGATTGTAGCGACTTTTTGCCTGAAGACTTTGAAAAAGTGCTATCTATGATGCGGTCGGATTCAACAAGCAGGTTTAAGCGCCTTGGGTTGATTCCTTAATGGCTCCAAAAAAGACAACAACCGTCGAAACTAAAAAAGTTCTTGTTGACACTTCAATAATAGTTGATGTGGATAGAGGAAAACAAGACGTAATTGAACTATGTAAACAGTTAACCAGCACCAACAGTGCATACATAAGCACAGTTAGTGTTTCAGAGATTTTGACAGGTTCCTACATGCGCAGGGACTACAAGATTGCAGTAAATAAAGCAGAAAAAGTGCTCAGCCAATTTCAATGGGTACCCTTGGACGGAGAAGTAGCCAAACTTGTAGCCGAATTAAACGCTTACCTTATTTCGAAAGGTCAACCAATAGAATACCAGGATGTGGCAATTGCCGCCTCTTTTCTGCTACAATGCTGTGACGTTTTGCTGACAGAAAATAAAGCCCATTTTGAGCGACTGCCAAACTTGAAAGGCAGAGTAATGACGCCAAAAGAATTCACATCACACGGCGGTTAACGTTTCCAAAGAAGAAGAATACAAAAATAAAGTTGTCAACAGTTGCAAAAAAATTAAGTGATACATATAAGCAAAAACTAAGACAGAAGCCTAACTCACAGCCTCATCTCTTTGCTTACGCTTTGTAAACAAAGCAACGACTGCAACAGCTATAAGCGAAAAAACACCTGCAGACGCATAAATGATGTTATTTGACGGTTCGGACTCGGGTGCACCATCAGCAAGCTGAGCTACAATTGGTGAGCTTGCATCTATCGTAAAATATACGGTCTGGTTGTCGAAAGCAGTTTTCTGCATAGAATGCACGCTGTATCGGGCAAAAACCGTTAAACAGTGTTGTCCCTGCTGCAGGTCTTCAAGCTCAACTAATCCTGAAGTCAAGTAGTAAGAGAGGGTGGACGATATCTTTTTTGTTTTAGTTCCATTTGCGTAAGTAACATCTGCCCATACTGGAACAAGCCTTTCAGAAGTCGGTATTGTAACGTTATCTTTGCCGTCAATACTGTATGTCATCGCGATGCTAGCATCGGGGTTGATTGTGATATTGGTGTCAGGCGGGTTAGCGGGGTAAGCGTGAAAATAAGATTTTACAGAAAAGTTTAGGCACACCTGATTAGTTGCGTACGTTGTGTTTTTGGGTGATTCTACAGCAATTGGAGAAACAAGAATAAAGCCCTGCCCGTCAGCAGTATATTGCGCTTGAGCAGGCAGCAAAACACTTAAAGATACTACTAAAAGCCCAAAAACCACAAGCCTAACGCGCAATTTAAACTTCAAGCCTGCCACAACAAAAAATTTGAGGTATCCACTATTTTAGTTTTACTTGAAATAGGCTGCCGATAAGCATCTTTAGCGGGCAAGCAGTACTAAGCAAAAAAACAACCGATAAAATGTTGCAACCTAAGAAAGGCATCTTGTAAAGGCAAACAATTTTAAAAATCGCCATAGACACTTATTTGTGTAGCTTAGCGGTTTTTAGGTAGCTTATCAGTGTACTGGCAAGCAGTAATATAGTCAGCAGTGTCATGATTGCTGCAAAATGAAACTCTGGAATTATCGATGTCGGAGTTGGTGAATCTTGCGTTATCAGTGACTCTGCAGGATTGGTTTTAGGGTTAGTAGACGGTGAAGGTGTAGGTGTTGCTATGGATGTGGGGGTAACTGTTGGCGTTGGTGAAGGTTTCAATGTTTGCTCAGAATCAACTTGTTGAACAAGCGGATGATAATCGATATTGTTACTGTCTACGACGTATGGGGTGTCACCTATTCCTGAAGAGGCAACTTCACAAGCATTAGGATACCGCGTAAAGTAATCGCTCCAGTAATTTCCTGTGTGGCTACTGTTAAAAGCAACAGCATCGACTTGAGTGTAGTTATTTGCCGAGTATAAAGATTGGTTGACTACTACTTGACGCTGGTTTCCTATAATATTATTTTGATAAACAAAATTACTTTTTCCAGCATACATTACCAAGTATTTACAGACTCCAATATTGTTATAAGAAATTTCGTTTTCGGAAATAGTTGAATTATTACAAAACTCCCCAAATCCTATTCCGTGACCATGGTTACCTGTGATATTGTTCCCTGTAACGTAAAACGGTCCCCACCATCTAAGCCACACGCCGCCACTTTGGTTTTCGCTGTAGGGGGCTAATCCATTATTAGAAATCCTGTTATTTGTAATATTTACAAATAGGCACTCGTCAACTATTATGCCTACATTATTGTTGCTATCGATAATATTTTCAGTAATAGTTGAGTTGGATGCGCTCATGTAGATTCCATAACCCTTATTTTCAGTTATGGTGTTTCCTTTGATTGTCAAGTAAGAAGGCAAATATTTTATTTCGCCTGTAAAAGTGTTTGTTGAACCATAAGCAATAATTCCTGTGGATTCACAGTTGTGAATATTATTACCGACTATTTTGCAACCGATTGGAACGTGCGAGTATGAATCTTCAACAATAATTCCAGCGGCAAGTCCTCCACCGTTAATATTAAAACCAGAAACAGTAACATTGTCAGCGGTAATGCGAATCATTTGATGGGGATAATACGGTTTAGATGCGTTAATGATTGTGTTTTGGTTATCTTCTCCAATTAGAGTTAAGGGTTTGTCAATTAGTACTCCATAATAGTCCTGAACTTTGTATACGCCGTTTCGGACAAAAATGGTGTCGCCGGAACTTGCGTTGCCTATTGCTGCTTGAATGTCAAGGTAGTTGTCTGGAACAATAATTGTTTTTGGAGAAGCAGGCGTATCCCCTATTGTTAAGTAAGGAAAAGTTGCTAAACAGGTTACAACCAAACCCATAAACAGCAAACCGCAAGGTATCCTCATTTTTTCCATAATCATTCAACAAAACTTTAGGTTAAAAACTTATGGCAAAAACAGCCTTGACAAGCAGTCACAGCTCGTAGAGGTAATAGTTAAAGATTTTAGATTGCAAAAGAAAGCTTTTCAAAAATACTGTATGGGCTCGCTAGATTGGCTCCCGTTTTTTGAGCGAAGTGTGGCGAGCGGTGCAGGCATATATCCACTAAACCTTTGCCTAAGGGCATAAAGTCCCTCATTTAGATGCAATCTTTCTGTAGAATCAGTCAAGTACACCTGCAAGTATTTCTTTAACAAGGCATCTGCTTGCAAAAAACGCCACAACCAAACAACAACCCCAGCCTCAACCAAAAACAATAAACAAACACCTGCTTACCCCTGTTGATTGTTGTTGTGCATAGCAACTTTTCAGCAACAACTTTTAAACAGAAAACAAGACGCTTACACTTTAATCTTAAAGTACCACTAACCATAAATTGTTGCCTAGTGTAATCTTCACTGAGGTTTAACCCAGAGAATGTCATTTAGAGACCCAGTCTGCGGCATGGTTCTAGACGAGAACACAGCCAAGTTTAAAATTACGTATGAAGGCGAAACATACCACTTCTGCAGCATAACATGCAAGAAACGGTTTAAACGTCAACCATTAAAATTCACAAAATAATTTTTATGCCCAAAAAAAGATAGAGGTTTGGGCGCATTCTTACTTTTTAGTTACTGCCTAAATATTCTCCACACAGCAGCCGCCAGCAACCCGCCAATTATAGGTGCAACCCAGAACAGCCACAACTGTTCTAACGCTAAACCGCCAACGAACACTGCGGGTCCAAGACTTCTGGCAGGATTTACGCTGGTTCCCGTAATAGGTATCGTAACGATGTGAACAAGCACTAAAGCAAGCCCAATTGCTAAGCCAGCAAACGTTTTTGTTGTTCTCTCGCTAAGTGAGCCATGCACAACCAAGATAAATATGAATGAGAACACGATTTCTGAAATAATAGCGGCGGTCAGTGAGAAGCCTGCGGGGGATGCGATACCGTAGCCGTTTTGGCCTAAACCGTCTATGGCTATGTTGTAGGCTGGGTTACCTACTGCAATAGCGTAAAGTATGCCTGCCCCGATAACTGCACCTATGCATTGAACAATGATGTATACAGTGGCGTCTTTGACACTTATTTTTCTTGATGCCAACATGGATATTGTAATGGCAGGGTTAATGTGGCAACCTGAAATGCTGCCTATAGCATAAACCATAATCAACACTGATAGACCAAAAGCGAAAGAAATGCCCAAGTTTCCAACAAAAGAACCAGCGATAACTGCGCTGCCACAACCTGAAAGCACCAGCACCATTGTGCCTATTAATTCAGCAATATACTTTTTTGTAGGTGCAACTGTGGGCGGTATTTCAGGCGGTACCGTTTCGTTTTTCATTTTAACTTCTGACATAACATCTATTCAGCCCTAAGACGCTTAACCTTAAAGAAAGATAAGGAAAAAGTAGCTTTAAAGCTTTTCAGACGCCGCTATATCCATCATCACAAAACCAGACAATGGTTTGGGATAGAAGTCAGTGCTTTTTTCTGGCAAACGTTCATGTTGCAATGCAAGCTCTGAAACGGCTTGGGCGCTGATTGGGTTCACAAGAAACGCAACACTGGCTCTGCCGCTGTCAACTTTCGCTAATGCATCTTTTGCCCAACGCTCGTAAAGAATGTTTTCGTCTATTCTAAGTTCACCAGTTTTCAGAATAGTCTTGAAAATAATATCTCGCAGGATAACAACGTCGAAGATTTTAGTTTCTTTGGAAGTGTGTGCATTGACGAATTGGTAAACGCTTTCTTCATGCTTCATGGTTAAGCCGTAAGCGTTTTTGCCGTCATAAACGCAGAAGGAGTGCTCGTTACTGTGACTTGCAAGATAATTGTTTATAGCCTCAACGTTTGATGCGATTTCGGTTACGGTGAAATAACGGTTGAATTCATCCAATACTTGAGGCGTAATTTGGGCATCTTTAAGAAGCCTATGCGTCGGCAGCACCAGTAAACCTTCATCTTGAACTGGCACCATGTAGCACATGTGGAAGTTAAACGCTGAATCCTCAGTCCAGTCGCCTTTCGAGCGCATTTCATCACGGTAGGCAAGCGCGCTTTCGTAACGGTGGTGTCCATCGTTTATGACCATCTTTTTTTCGCTTAGCACTTGTTGGATGAAACGGATTTTTTCTGGATCCGTAACTTGCCAGACCGTGTGTATTACGCCATCTGGGTCAGTGACTTGTGCAAGCGGCACAGTTTTGGCAACTTCTTTAAAGAAGTTTATTGTCTTGTTTTCCGCGTCGGGGTACATTAGGAAGACTTGTTCAAGGTCTTTCTGCACGGTTCGCAGCATGTTTAAACGGTCAGCTTTAGGGGCTGAATGTGTGAACTCATGTGGGTAAACCATGTTTTCGCTGTATGGATACAACCTTAAAGCCGCAATTAAGCCTGTGCGGGCGAGTTTTTTACCGTTTATGTGGTATTCTTGGCGTGAAACAAAAATCGATGGCTGTGCAGTGCGTTCCATTATACCGTCTTTAAGCCACTGCTCAATTCGTTGCGCCGAGACATTGTACTTGTCTGTTTCCATGGGTAGGATTAAACGGCAGTAATTGTAAGGAGATTTTTCGTAGTATTCTTTTTGCATTTGCATGTCAATTTTGTCGTAAGGCTGAGTAACCAACGTTTCGGGGTTGCCAGCTTTAATGGTGTACTTTATTGCTTTAAACGGTCTAACGTCAACCAAGCTTATCCGCTCACTGTTTTTCTAAGATTTCTATAACTCGGTTAGCTATCTGCACACTAGCCTTTAACTGTGCCTCTTCCGTTTGAGCACCCATATGGGGCGTAGCGATGACGTTAGGCAAAGTTAACAGTTTGCAGTTTTTAGGCGGCTCCTCCTCAAAAACGTCAAGTGCCGCGGCTTTAACCTTCCCTGAAACCAACGCTTGATACAATGCTTCTTGGTCGATTACTCCCCCACGAGAGCAGTCAACTATCATGACGCCGGTTTTCATTTTTTCAAACTCTTTTGTTGAAATCATGTGCTTAGTGAGCGGGCTAAGTGGCACATGGATGGTGATGAAGTCTGCTTTAGGCAACATTTCGTCTAAAGGTACAAAACGGTCATGAACACATTCTTCAACCCCGACCACTTTGAGGCCGAGTTCGATAGCGAAACGTTCGACTGTTCTTCCGATGTGGCCGCAACCGATAACGCCAAGAGTTTTTCCGTTAAGTTCCATACCCATAAGCCTTTCTTTTTCCCATTTGCCTTCACGCATGCTAATTGTTCCCTGTACAATGTTTCTTGCAAGAGCAATAATGTAGCCCAGAGTTAATTCGGCAACGCTAACGTAGCTAACGTGGGGCGTGTTGACAACTTTTATGCCCATAGCGTTGGCTTTTTGAAAGTCAACATTGTCTAATCCTTCGCCGGCTCTGCCGATTAGTTTGAGGTTTTTTGCGTTTTCTAAAAGTTCGCCTTTTACTTTGGTTGCTGACCTGACAATTAAAACGTCATAGTCAGCGATTATTTTGGGTAGTTCAGTTTTAGGCGTGTCCCACGCCGATGTGACTTGGTAGCCTTTTTCTTTTAGTATTTTTATTCCGTCATCAGAGATTTTGTCGCTTATCAGTATTTTAATGGTCAATTACCAAGTCCCCACGCTTCATCAATGAGGCTGATAACCTGTTTTATGCCGTCAAGGTTCCATTCACCCATGTGGCCGATACGGAAGGTTTTATCCTTTAGTTTGCCGTAGCCTGCAGAGATTAAGAAGCCTTGTTCAGCAAGTTTAGCACTTAATGCGTTGACGTCTTTGCCGTTACTGTTTATGCAGCTGACGGTGATTGATTCGTAGCCTGGTTCTGGGAACATGCTAAAGTTTTTCTTTGCCCAGGTTTGAGTGTAGTTTGCCATGTCAAGGTGACGTTGGTAAACTTTATCGTATGTTTCAGCAAGGAGCAGGTCCATGCGTTTATCCAAAGCGTACAGCATGCTGACGTTTGGTGTGAATGGAGTTTGATGCTTTTTCTCGAATTCAAAGATTTCAACTAGGTCAGTGTAGCCGCCGCGGTTTGGAACGGTTTTTGCGCGTTCAATTGCCCGATCGTTGACAAGAGCAACTGCTAACCCTGGAGGCAACGCGAAACATTTCTGTGTGGAACCAAAGATAATGTCGCAGCCGATTTCAGAGGGAATCAACTTGTCACCAGCAAGGGATGAGACCGCGTCTACTGCTAATAACACGTCAGGGTAGTCTTTGCGTATCATTTGAGCAATTTCTTTAATGGGGCTGCGAACGCCTGTTGATGTTTCATTGTGGCAGACGGTGACGGTGTCGTATCCGCCGTTTTCAAGTTTTTCTGCAACCATGTCGGGTTTTATGGCTTTTCCCATTTCAACCTCTAAGATGTCGGTTTCTTTTCCGCATGCTTGAAGTGTTGTGGCTGCTCTTTTTGAAAAGGCGCCGTTTACGCATGCGAGAGCTTTCTTGTTTGTCACGCTTCGGGCGACTATGTCAAACCATAGTGTGCCTGATCCTGTGGTGACGGTTGGTTTGATGTCTGGGGTTAACTGGAAGAACCGGGTTAATTTGTCGGTGATTCCTCCGTATAATGTTGAGAATTCTTTTTCTCTGTGGCCGATAAGCGGTCGGGCTTGTTCTTCAAGGATTTCTTTACTAACTTCTGTTGGTCCAGGAATTAGAAGTTTCTTGTGCATTTGAAGGATTCCTCTAAAGCAAGGTAGGTTCATACTGAAAATATAAGGCTTTATGCTACATTTAATGACAAAAATTGTTTGCAATAAAGTTTTGAAGCTTAATGTTGCCGATAAGCTTTCAGTTTGGTTTAAGCTATTTTTAAAAGACCTTTATGGGGTTTTTTCTATAGTTTTATTCTAAATCTTTGTCTCAAAACTTTTTTAAAAGCCGATTTGACTGGTTATTAATTGGGGAAGTTAAATGGCAAAAATAAAATATGTATTAGCGCTTCTTGATGATGGCGACTGGCACTCGATTGATTCGCTTCGGCAAAACGTTAACTTTAGCTCTTCAGACGTAAATAAGCTTCTATCATTCCTATCCGATTACAACCTTATAACTTTTGATGCTGAAGGTTTGAAAGTTAAAATAAACTCTGAATTTAAAAAAATTGAACAAACATGCTAAGTTTGGTTAAGAGTCGACTTAGAGGAAAGCTTGGTTTCTACTTTTTCCAGCACTTCAACGTCGTCAACCGTTTTATCCATAAAAATGCTTGCCCGGTTTTCGCCCTTAAGCAGGCAAAGAGCCTTAACCGTTTTGCCCTCTACAGTTGCGCTTTCCACTTTTCCGATGCCAAAAAGTTTCTCTGCGGTTTGGGTTGAATCCATAACTGCCGAGCTTAAAAGTGAATAATCGACAAGCTTGTTTGTGTCGTTAAGGTCTATGGTTGCCGAGGTTTGACTTTTAAGAATGTAACCTGTTACACCTGACGTTTTTCGTATTTCAACTAAAGCAGCGTTAAGGTTTGTGTACTCAAAGTTTTCTTCCTCAACTGGTTTAACTGTTGCGTCTTCAACAAAAACGGTTGAAGTTTCCGTTAAACTGCGGTTTTTACTGTTTTTGCTCAATGTTTGCGTCTCCATTTTTAAATGACTGGTTTAATCATGACTAACTCGCCCTGAGAAACCTCAAGACTCTGCAAAACTTTTTCTGGAAGCTGCACAATGCCTTTTGTAGTGTTTTTAGATTCTTTAATCGGTTTAAACTTGCATCGTAGCGTTTTCATTCTTAAAGATTCAAGCTCTACCTGCTCGATTACTTTACCCTCATAAAGTTGGCTCCAACCTGCAATGACTTCGCCGTCAACGCGGACAGTGTCAGATGCGACAAGTAATCCGCCTATTTTTTCAACCATGAACTGGTGAACTGGCGCTTTTGGAAGAAGCGGCTCAAACTTTTCCGGCTGCAGTGTGACGGGTTCAGGTTTAGCTTCTATGGTTGGCTGTTCTTGGGGTGTTTCGGGTTTTGCTTGTGAAGCCTCAAAAATCGTTTTTGTCTGGTCATTCTGAGTTAATTGCTGTATAACTTTGATTACAACGGGTACTAGTACACGGTTTAATGCGAACAGGGTTTTTTCGTCAAACGTTTTCAAAGAAACAGTTGCTAGGTAAAACCCGTTATTGCAGGCTGCAAAGTTAACTTGGCCACTTCTGCCCCTGATTGTCAAGTTTTCGAAGCCTCCAACTGCGTCTAGTCGGGCTGTTGTTTCGTTGAAGAACATTATGGCTTCTTGTATGGTTTTTGGGTTTGCGTTTTCGTCTTGTGCTATTACTTCGCCGTCTTGGCGGAAAATAAACGCGTTGGACACTTCAGGGGTGATGTTTCGTATTTCGTCTATTGCGGTTTTTAATGCAAGTGAATAAATAGGGGTCAATTTAGCAGGCTCCTTTTAAGTGAAAAAATAATTAATAGATTTTGAATAGTATGCGTTCTGGGATACCCTCGGTTTCAACCACTAGATACTTTAATCCGTCAGTGTCGCCTAACTGGTCAAGCCATTTGAGTGCTTCACGTGCTTTCTGTAAGACTAAAAGGCGTTCTTGATGACTGCGGACCACGGATTCAATTGCGGTTAACTCATGGAACGGGTTAGCATCCAAGACAACATTTAATGTGCCAAGTGCGATTTCGCCCTGAGTTTCAGTGGTTGATTTTTTGCCTGCGAGTCGTAGGACGACTTCATGGAGTTTCTTTGATTTTTCTGCTAAAGAACGGATTTCGTCTAACCTGCGTAAGTACTCGCCTAATGTGCTTTTAGTATCGGCGATTTCTTTATCGAGTGTCTCTGCAATTTCTTGAGCTGACTTGTATTCTTTTATTTCAACTACCATACTTTTTTTGCACCTCCAAACTGGGAAACATAGAGAAAGGGAAAGAAAAGAGCGCTTTAGGCACTCTAAACCCTAAACTTGATTGTTGATTAAATATAGGGAAATTTAGTGGGCAACTGCAGTTGATGAGAATGCGTTGTTCTTTGATGTAATGAATGTCACTTGATAGTTATTGCCTGCTTCAATATCTATGCTAGATGCTTCTACGGTGAAGGTTTCGTCTTCATTTGCTGTCAATGTTACTGGAACTGCTGGATCAATAGTTGTTGCACTTACACCGTTAATTTTTACGCTAGAAATTGTTACTGGTGTAGTTCCGGTGTTTCTGACGACTACTGTTATACTGCCTGTATCTTCTCCCGCGGCTAGAGCGAATGTTTGTGTGTCAACTTGCAGTGTTTCTGCTGATTCCATGAATCCGCCTGCTAGTCCGCCCATCCACATTGCTACGGCTACGCTGACTGCTACTGTGACTGCGATTAGGATGATTGATGCTACTACTGGGCTTAGGGCTTTTGTGTTGTTTTGGATTTTTCTTATTTTTTCTGGATAATTCATTTTGTTTTTTATCCTCCTTAATTTTACCTTTTAAGTTAGTTTGCCTTGTTGTATGATTTAAATATTATGACTTAATACATCATATTATCTGTATGTAAAACACAACTACACAAAGACCATCAAAAAAACCCAAAAAAACAAAAAACCATGGACAAAAAACAAACTGTTAAACAAAAGAACAAAAAAACAATAAAAAGAGTTTAAGCCTCTACATCATCAAAGAATTTAAGCAGAAGCTTTGCGACCCTCTCACCAAATTCAGTCTTCATGTAATACTTCTTCAGTGGGTCAATGCGTTCGCTTTTAGCTAAACCCAATTCCTCAATTTCAATCATGCGTGCTCTGAAAGTGCCGTCACTCAATGTGAGCTTGTTTTCTTTCATAAAGTCCTTGGCATCTTTCCACTTTCCCCTGTCCATGTAAAGCAGCAATAGACAGTCGATTGCGTGGTCTTTTTCAAGCATGGCTTTGATTGCTGAAAGCTTGGGTTCTGTTAAGACACGCTTTACCTTCTCCTCTTCTCCATTATTTCTCATGTCCTTTAATCCACAACCTGTTTTGTAGTTATTACTGATTATATGCTATCTCCTTGCCCAATTTAAGGCTATATTACGATTTACGACACATATCTGGAGATGCCTTCATCCAGACAAAGAAATATTATGTTCACCTTTATAAACCTAAAAACAAAAAACGAATAAAACGGTTTTTTTTACGATTAAATAATAATTTACTGAATGAAATGATAATATAACGTTGGTCGAGTAGTAAAATATTGATAACTGAAAATTAACACAATAACGTACACCAAACGTTAACTTGCTTGACTCCTAACAACACGCCCAAAACAAGACATCCTTTTATAATCAGCCAAGACATCCACATATGAGGCACACCCTTGGCAAACACCATCAACTACGAAGTCCCAACATGGAACCAAATTTACGAAATGCTCATAGAACAATCAGAAAAAATCCGCAAAAACCACTACCGACCAGACATAATAGTCGGCATAGCACGAGGCGGACTCGTCCCCGCGCGCATACTAACCGACCTACTAGAAACTCCCACAGTAACCACCATATGCATCGAATTCTACACCGACATCGGCCAGCCAAGCACACAACCCATACTCAAACAACCCCTAATCCTTCCAGTAAATGGCAAAAAAATCCTGATAGTCGACGATATTTCAGACTCAGGTCAAAGCTTAAAAACTGCAAAACAATACCTCGCCGAAAAAGGTGCAAGCGAAATAAAAATAGCCACCCTATACGTTAAACCTGCCACCCAAACCATGCCCGATTATGTTGAAAAAACTGCTGAGGGCTGGGTAGTTTTTCCGTGGGAAATCAAAGAAACCCTAAGAAGTATCCTCCGAAAACAGGACAGCAAACAAGCCGTAAACCAAGAGTTTGCCAAACTGGTAAAAGCCGGTTTACCTAAACAGTTAACCGAAAGAATTCTAGAATCACTGCAGGAGCCGCAACTTTGATGCTGCATTTTTTTGAAGAATTCGGTTTCTACGCTGAAATTACAGGCTTTAAAAGCGTCACGTTTGAGCAGGCAGACACGTATCTTAAAGCTAACCGTAAGGGTGAGCAGAAGGTTTGGATTCA
Source organism: Bathyarchaeia archaeon (assembly GCA_042296865.1). Classification (GTDB taxonomy): domain Archaea; phylum Thermoproteota; class Bathyarchaeia; order Bathyarchaeales; family Bathycorpusculaceae; genus Bathycorpusculum. Next base: position 2,654,588 of record CP170178.1, read on the forward strand.
ATTCTTTAACTCTGACTTAATAGCCACCCAAGAACACCTTTACTTTGCCATCCTAAACGCGCTTACAGCCTTCAAAAAACAAACTAACCTATCAAAAAGCATAGCAATGGAAACAATGCTTTACGCATCTTCACAGCGTCAAATACAGAAAGCGATTCAGGTAATCGGCATTAAACCTGACATGTCCCAGATGGCAGTTACAGTAATTGGTGAATCAGCAGAGCAGGTTACTGTTGCCCTTAAAGAATTATCCAGTTACTTGCATGCTCAACCAAGCGAAGCCGTGTTGGAATTGACGCCAAAAAAAGTCCAGCAAATCCAGCAAGCCTTCAACATAACCGCCCCGATGGTCGAGGTTGCCACCAAAAACAGGACGGCTGATTTGGCTCTTATAGATTTAGTTATTGAACAAGTAGCTTTGCTGGCTACGCAGCTTTAAAGCATCTTTTCCTTCAGGACCGAAATAATCTCGCTGGGTTTAACTAGTGAAATCCCTGTTACGGCGCCTAAAATTTCGATAAGCAAGATTTTGTCGGGGTTTGTCATGTCTGCTTTGCAGGTAATTTCTGAGGCTACGGCGGAGATGATGTCGGTTGAGTGAAGTGATGTGAATCTTTTTTCAACTGTAATTCGATATGTTTCAGTTTCGCCGATGCGTTTTGCAAGTTCAAGGGCAGCCTGTTTTATTGCTTCAAGCTCTGTAGGCACGACACGTTCAATCGGAATAATTCGCAAGGCAAAACGAAACTCGTAAGGGTGCTCATTAAGCAGAACATGCAGTTTTTCAATGGCGTCGTGGGGGTCGAGGCTGGTTTTGGCAACAATTAGGCCGCGTATGCCAGTTTTAACTGCGGAGGCTTCCTGGTCGCAGAGCTGGTCTTTTAGTAGGAAGAGGATTTCGTTGACCATTGGTCGTTCGTTTCCGCGGGCTGTTGACGCTAACAGGTTGAAGTCTTTAAGCATAACTTTTCGCCAATGAAAAGTCTAACTGCCGCTTATTTTTGCTTTCGCTTCGTATCCCTATTTGATCCCTATTTGGCGCCTAATATTCAAACTATGCAGAAAACCTATAGGGGGGTAGGGTTGTATTGGTCTTTTTTCCAGTCATTAGCATGTTAAAAACTAGTAATTATCCCCTGTTTGAGGATGTTTTTAGGATGTCTTCTTTTTTCTCTGGTTTGATGTTTGCCATTAATCCGTTTGCGTAGCCGTCAAACAGCAGGTTCTCCATCATCAACTGCCCAACCGCACTGCACGCACAACCCCAGTCAACCCTGACCGCTTTGTCTAAAGCTTCCAAAGTAGAGATTTTCTTTTCGTCTAAGGCTTGGCAGAGGTAGGTTATGTAGCCTCTGGCTCCTTCGAGGCGTGCTTTTTGGAGCATTTTTTCGAGTTCACAGCGGTTGAGGAGGATTTCGGAATCGGGGATGTTTCCGTTAAACATTTTTGTCACCTAAAGCGTGTAGCTCTTAATCAAGTGTTATTTAACTTCCAAAGTCTTATAAGCATTATCGAATTCTACGTAATAGTTAAATAACAATTAAATAACTACTCCCAACACAAGGTTGAACTCAAAAAAGGCGAACAGAAATGCCTCAACACAAAATCAGCATGCCAGCCGAAGAATGGAAACTCATACACGACTACTACGAAACAAACAAAGAAGAACTCAAACTCGAAGGCATAAGGAGCCCCACAATGCTGCTAAGACGCTGGGCACTAGAAAAATACAAAGAAAAAACCACAAAAAACAAACCAACATAATTGTAAATACGGCTTAAATAGCTCAGAAATTAAATAGAAGTTCTTTTGATAAGAGAAGAAACGAAAACGGTTGTAGTAAATGCGCAAACCTTTCAAAGAAAGTGATAAGCAGAAAATGCTTCTTTGGTCAGGAAGATGTTGTTGCTTATGCGGAAAATCCTGTGGAAGTGCAATTGAAATAGCGCACATTGACCAAAAAGCCGAGAAAAATAATGATATTGATAATGGCATTCCTGTCTGTCATGATCACCATATAGAGATAGGCAGGTATAATGATGAACACCCGCTTGGAGATAAATATAGGGTCAAAGAATTAAAAATGCTCAGAGATCAAGCTTACGAAAAGCATACACAACACCTCGTTCCAGACGTCAATTTCCAAATGACTCAGGTGTTAAGAGATAATCCTTCATTGCCTTTACGAAAATTCCCAAATGTTGGTACGAGGATACAAACTAGTTCTCCTGCAGCAAGAGCTAAGATAGAAATTAAAACTATAATCAATGGAAAAAGCAAGGGAATAATGAAAGATAGCGCGGGTTATTATTCTGGAGAAACTATTTGGAACCTTAAGGCAAATAGCATTTTTTGGGGCAATTTTACTGTTGAATTAAAAGATTCCAAATTAAAAAAAGACTTGAAGTTAGAAGTCAGAGTTACGCTTATTGACAATTATGAACGAGAGCATATTTTGCCAATCCATTGTTGGACATATGTCTAGGAGGATAACTTGTGGTTCTTAGAACCCAGATCGTTTACAAAATGGAAATGATCTTTTCTGAAGATGACTATACCATGGATTTTGTCTTAATCTACCCGGAAAAAGTTGAAGTAACGTCGGTTATTGTTACTTCGCCCATACTATTCAATTCATAAGCTAATACCATTTTGTAGCTGCGATTAACATAATAATTATTGTTGTTAATAGTGGAATTCCATAAGCCTGAAATAGTATTGCCCTTATCTATGCCATCACAGGTATCTGCTACATCTATTTGAATCCATGTTTTGCCATCGCCAGAAGGGTTAACTTGTACCCAAGCATGATCAACAACGCCAGGTATAAAGTAACCAACAGTAACGACTCTGAATCGAATACCTTCCGCAATACAAAGAGCCCCATAAACCCAAACATGTTCACCACATGCACCAACACCGTTTCTAAGGACTTGGGGGACACTCTCGTATTGTGGTCTATTCATTGTAAAATTAATATGTTGGCTTTCCCAAATTAGGCAATCAGTAAAATTCATTTTATGGTCAGGCAACATTGCTTTCAACTGTGATTGTGTTGAATTTGAATAAAGGTCACGCAGAACTTTTTCGTGTTCAGCAATCGAGTCCCATGTACTCATTTGACCAATAAAAAGTGACCCGAACGATAAACCCATTAGGACAATACCAAAAACGAAAACGAAAATGATTAGTCGTAGCCTTTTTGAAATTCTCATATTTAGAATATTCAACGTATTAAGCATATAAATTCTAATTTACTTTAAATAAGCGCAGGATACTTTTGGTTGGAGTGCCTTAAAGAATAATTGTGGAACGTTTGGGTTGTTTGATTTGGAGCTCAATGGAACGGCATTTCTAAAACATCAAAAACAAACTAGTTTTTTCTAAAAGGGGCAGGTGCTATTGGCTGAAAAACACGCCATTAGTATGTCGAAAACCAGTGCTCAGGAAAAGCTATAGCTGAATATAATTTGTATTTTGGGGTTATCTGTTTTTTAGTCAGTAGTTTTTGACTTGGTTTAGTAAAGAAACGTTTACGAATAGCCTTTTATCGCCTGCTCGTGCCTAATGCTAAGTATGGGTAAAATCAGCAAAACTTTCGTATTATTCCTGACGATGATTGTCGCTTTGCCATGCCTAACCATTGATATTGCAAACGCTCAAATCATACAAACACCCTATGCACCCGAATTCACAGTAACTTATTTGTCCAATTCCCAATATGTGCAACCAACAACCTCTATTGACCCATATACTGGACAGACGATAAACCAAGAAGGCTACTATAATAGTGGAGAACCCGCGATAGAGATCAAAATCAAAAATCAACCATTTAATAGCGTGTTTTACCAAGTGCAAACAAAAGGAGCATATGAAGAGAATTGGCTTTCGGTTGAATACTGGGTAAAAGAAGCTCCTGACTACAGTCCACGCAATCCATATCAACTGCAAGACTCAAGTTCTGAATATACGATTTTAAAATACTGCTCATTAGTAAGCCAAAATATCCCGGCAAATGGGAAGTTGGATATTCGTGTAAAAGCCTTAATCGGTCACCCCATAGTTGAACAAACTTCTGACCATTTGGATTGGCTTAACACATACGCTTCATTCAGCTTCAATGGCACTGCAAGTGAATGGAGCCAAATACAAACATTAAGCATACCTGACGGCAAAGTCACAATTGCTGAGTCAACAGAACCAACTCCCACGCCAACTGTGCCAGAATTGTCATCGTTGGTGATTCTGCCGTTCTTTCTTGCAGTTTTCTCTGTTATTGCAGTAGTTAGGTATCGAAAAACCCTAACTTGAAACATGAGCATGTTGGAGTTAGGTGTTAATTTTTACTTTTTGAATATTGCATGAATGAAAAATGATTTCTAAAAAAGTGTTTTTCAGGCGCAAAATTGTTTATAGGAGCGGTTGGGGTGCTGGTTTCTTGTTTGGGAAGTGATAAATGCTTTAGCCCATGTGAATGGGTCATGCTAGTGCCCGGCTGCATTTTGCTTTCAATGCTTTCAGTGCTTTACTTTTCATACCAACCTATTAGGACCTAAATAGAGATTCTATGCAGTAACCTATAGGGGGTAGGTCTTTTTCGATAGGGGTAGGCTCATCCTGCACCTTTCTGGCCCGTAAGCAGTAAATTACTAAGGGGGGTAGGTGCTATTGACGCATAAACCGTCCAAAAACGTGGTTGCAATCTTGTTTCCACAACTAATATGAACCTGCATATTCAACTTTTATTTATGGGAAACAATGAAAAAAGAACCCTTGACCAAGTTTACAGCAGCTTAAACGAGAAACAGCGGCAAACAACCATGAACCTTCAAAACCTAATCAAAAACGTTATTCCCGAAGCAACAGAAATTCTAAGACACGGAAACATCACATACATTCTTAACGACAGAGACCTTGTATGGTTAACACAAGCAAGCGGGCATGTTGATGTTGAATTCGCTAATGGCGCCTCGCTTGCCTCAATGCTTCTAACAAGTCATGGAACAAAAGAAAAAAACAGTTGCATCCGGCATGTTGAAGTAACAAGTTTTGAAAAGTATCAGCGTGAAATTGAACGGTTACTTAAAGACGCTAAAAGGTTGGCGCTTGAAAGTTACCCGCAAACACCTGCATAGCAACTCTTCCAGTATGTTTCATCATTAACGGTGGTCTTGATTCTTTCTAATTCAAGTGTAAGCGGTTCCGCTAAACTCTTTCTTAGACTGCTAAGCCGCTTGTGGAATATTACGGGTTAGGAAATATTGCTTTTAAACAAAAATCGCCTAATGTATGTTTAAGGAGAAAGGGGAAAGTTTCCTAACAAGAAAAGGGAAAATAAGCGAAGGAGAAGGCGCTTATTATTCCCTCTTCCACTAACACAAAAATTTTGCCTAAAAATAAAATGCCAAGTTGAGCCTAAACCCCACAGCAAGCAAGGCTTCCTTTAGTATTTTACCGTTAACTCCTTCTTTGATACTATCTCCGAATTTGTTTTGGTATTAAACTAAAGTCACTAATGCTCCTGTAGAGCGTATTCCTCAACTTGGCACAAATACATCTTTCACCGCACAGAATATAATAGTATGTTGTAAACAGTTGACAACAACTAAAAAACCGCTTTTTTTAAGCACTATCATTTTTTGTGAATAAGAATTTTTGCCACCACACCTGTAGCGACCAAATATAAACCGAAACCGCCCAAAAGCAACCGAATATCCATCCGTAAAGGAAAAACAAGCACCAGCAGAACTGCGAGAACACCAAACATTACAAGGGATAATTCAGTGTATGCTTCAAATGTTGCGGCTAATTGTTTAAGGGCTTTACTGTTTTTCATGCTTTTAGGTTAGTTTTTTTGGTTTAAATGCTTGCTTAAGAAGCCCAAGTTGCTGAATTGTTTACTTTGGCTCTCAGGGCTTGCAAAGTAGCCGTTGCAAAACAAGCAAAGCAGGCTTCCTATGATTCAACCGAGTTGTCATTGGTAACTTGGGCGGCGTGTTAGAATATGATCCAACAGCCGCTGGAACGCTCTGTTATTTGGACTTTACTTTTATTAAAGTGTGCAAGCAGTTTTTCTTTTTGGTCAGCGTACAGGTTGTTTCTAACTGTGATGCTGCAGTTTTGTGTGTCTTTGTTATGCAGGCTGATTTCTGTTGCGTTGCCAAGGATTTCTGGGAGACAGTTTGCTATCTCATTTAGCACTTTTAACGCTTGAGAATGATCCAGTAAGATAAACCCCAAAATGGGTTTTGGCACGTTTATTCTTATATATTTTTGTTGGTATGAATCCTTACAACAAAAGTGTTCACCGTCAAACGTGGTTAACTTTTTTTTGTTTAGAAGTTGTTGCCGCAGAGTCTCTTAGCACAACAACAACCAGCAGGTTAAGCATCGGAGTGCTTTTTGGCGTTTGAGCCTGCTGTGGGTTGATGGTGGATTGTGCAAGATGCCACAAGCAGATCAGCGCTATAAACTTGAATGATAACGGCGTTACTGCTTGATTGGTTGTTTTCTGTTTAACTTGCTTTTTTAGGTTTTATTCAGTTTTATTTAGCCGCAAAATATGGTGTTTCAAAAAGGCGGCACAGCACAATTCTGGGTAGAAAAAGCCACGTTTATTTGGGTTCTCATTCATCTGGGCTAAGCAGAAATTTTTAAGCCCTTTCCTTCAATTGCGCTTTTAGCGTTCTCCAGCCATGACGCCATTTCCTTCTCTACGTCCTTTTTTACTTTAAATTTGTCAATTATCCTGCCCAAATAAGAATATGGAAGCTCATACTCGACAATATGCGTCAGCATCGTTCCCTTACTGGTTGGTTCTAGAAGAAGAGTATTTGTCATCTTGCTGGGTTTCTCGGTATGCCACCTCACTTTTTTGTTTTCCTCAAAATCAGTTAAGCGCATATCCCACTCCATATTAGAGCCGCCATGTGTTCCACGAAAATGAGCAGTTGACCCAACACCAATTGGTCCTGCAGAAGTATAATGAGCCTCAGTGTATCCAGAATGAACTGAATTCATCTTATCAAAATCATTTACAAACACGAAAACCTCTTCGGGTGAACGTTCAATCTCCACACTTTTTGATAATATTCCCATAAAACATCACCTCTTGAAACCTCAAAAACATTTTAAAAAAACTCAACCTAACTTAAAAAAATAATGTCAACTCGACTCTTTCAAAATAGCTACTTAAACATGCACCATCAAATAGTCACTACTTTTTTTAAACAACATACACCTATTACGTCTTTTTGTTTTGTCGCTTCCCCTGAGCAGTTAAGTGCGTCTGAAATCTTTGGACTTTTCAGTAAGGTTTCTATAGGTAGGTTTCTTGTTTGTTGGTGCATTTGGGTGAGTAGCTCAGCACGGATAGAGCACCAGCCTTTCTGCTAAGTAATTCTGAGGATGATTTAGCCTTATTTTGTTTTTCTGTTGGGTTTACGGTCATGGTTTTTTTCCTCTTTTATAGCTATAATTACGGTCTAGTTATAAGCTTTTATAAAAAAACCGCCGAATTCCCTACAATTAGCATACCCCTATCTCTCGCGTTAATGCTTGCCCTTTTATGAGCGGTTTTAGCCTGAAGCGGTGCGTTTTCTCGGAAAACGCTCGAGGACACGATAGCGTGGCAGGCGGCGGCTTTGACGCAAAACCGCTCACCCGATAGGGCTTGCGAAAGGGCGTAAGAGGAGCGATCCGCGAAGCGGGAGCGAAGCCATGACAAAAATGCTTGTTGCTTAGAATGGGGTGCGGAAGGCGACCGTTTAGGGCGCTCTTCGGTGGCGTGAAATCCTAATACTATTTTATCTAATTATTTACAGCTAATAAACCAAGTTTTCTCTAATTCTCATAGACATAGAAAAGCTCATAACTACACTGCTTTTAGAAATAATTGGTTGAGATGAAGATAGTAATCATAATTGCAATATTCACCCTGATTTTTTCAGGGATATTAACAGCTGATTCTGTTAATGCTCAAGTATTGCCTCAACCATCTACTCCAGAATTTTTCATCAGATACCTAAAAGCATCCTACAACATAACTACAACAACCAATGGAGTAACAACCACACAGCAAATAGACAACAGCACAGTAGAACTTGTAATTAAGAACCAACCATACAATTACTCAAATGGAAATATTACATATCTTTTATACTATAATGTTCAAACTAAGAGTCATTTTACTGAGAACTGGACTGAACTTTACCCACTTGTTAATCAACTGAGTGGCTATTGGGGACCTTACTCTTGGTATATTTGGGTGGCAAAAAGCACAAATTTACACCAATCATCCTATCCAAGTCTCCAAGCAACAAATTCAACCTTTTCAACATTATCATTACCATCTAAAAATTACCCAATCAATACTGACTTTCAAGTTAAGGCAATGATAGGTCATAATTCAACCTATTTTATTCCTCCAAATGCACCATGGAATCCTGAAGAATTCCTAAAGTATATTGGGCAAGGAACTACGCTACAAGGGATAGCTTATGATACTTCAAGTAATTGGAGCCAAACTCAAACAGTAAGTTTACCTGTAACTTCACCAACTCCAACTATTACTATCTCCACAACAAATGGGGGAACAATACAAGACAATAATATATATTATCTCATTGCTTCCATTGTTGTGCTTCTAATTGTTTTATCACTTATTGGATTATACTTGAGAGGTAAAAAGAAGAATTAGCAAAGTGTTTGCTACTATTTTGGTTTTGTGAATGTCATGTACCCATCAGGTGTTGTGTATTCATACTTGAAATCGGCTGCTGTAAGTTCTGCTGCTCTTTTTCGCTCGTTAGTTTGCTCAACTATTAACTCGTTGCTTGTGTTTGCTGTCAGATGCAAGTATTTTTGGGTTGTATCAAGGTGTTTGTGGCCTACTATTTGGCGCACAATTTCGGCGTTTTGTGTTCTCCTCAGTTGCTTTGTTATATAGTAATGTTTTAAGTCATAGAGCCGTATGCTTCTAATTGACTCATCATTTAGTTTGTCGGCTAACCTGTTTCTCATTCTTCTAAATTTTTCTTGATATCTTGCTGTATCTCCTTTGAATAATAATTGGTCGGCTTTCAGTTTCTTTGAAGAAATGTATGTTTGTATTTTTGTTGCTAATTCATCTGTGAGTTTTAGTGGTGGTCTTGGGTTGCAACCTTTACAGCTTAATAGTGTTAGTGTTTTCTGGTCTGGGTGAAAATCTCTAACTCTTATGCCTTTTTCTCCAACAATTTCAATCGGTCTTAAGCCTGTTTGTGCGCTTATGTCAATTTTTACTGATAGGCTTCCTTTTGCTGATGCGATTAGCATGGCTACTTTTTCATTAGAGGGTGGCTGTATGCTCCTTTGCTCGACTGTATATTCGGGTAGTTCCCAATCTATTTTGTAGAATTTGGTATAGTTGACATAGGTGTAACACATTTTTTGTTTGTAGCAGTTAGAAGCTGGTTTATTGGTTTGTTTTCTTGTATATGGGTCAATTAGCCTTAGTCGGGCTATGGCAAGTTCCACTTCTTGAGGATTGTCTATATTTGCTATTCTTGCTAATCTTTCAATGTGTTTTCTAAAGCATTCAACAGTTCTTCTCTGTCTACCCTTACCTTCCATGTATTGGGCAACTTTTTCTATTTTGAAAAGTATTTCTATCGGTATGTCTTTAGTTGAGCCGTAGACAGAGTCTTGGGTGAGTAGCTCAGCACGGATAGAGTGACCATCCTTTGGGTTTAGCATTTTTTATCTCGTTTTGTCTTGTTGTTGCTTTCTAGTTGTAAGCCTTTAGATGTTTGTTGGTATTGTTGTGAAGCCACAAATTGTTAAGAGTTCTACTTTGCTTAACTTAATTTGGAGCTGCTTTTTTTGGGGTTGTCGGATTATTTCGGGCGGTTCTGGTTCTCGTCTGAACCGATTTTTGGAGTTATAATGACTTTAGCGATGAGCGCTACTCTAAGGAACCCCGTTATTTGGGGGAGCCCAGTTATTACTGACTTGGCAATAATTTACGTGATCATTTCCTCCATGGGGTTCTGCCTTGTTTGGGGTTTTGTTGATGGACTTTTCTATGTCTTCGAAAATTACCATACTGTAAAAAGGAAAAATGCCATGATTGATTATGCAAAGTCAGAGGAAAAGCGACGCCTAAGCTATGACATGGTGGAGGAAGACCTTGAGGATTCAGTCTTCAATGTAGCAGATGAGGCTGATAAGAAGAAGCTTTGTGATAATGTGGTTACTAACCTTGCCCAGAGTGCGCACGAGGAGCACCCACCCTACAAAGAAAGTGTTACAACGGTTCTGATTGACATGGGTTTGAATGGGGGCACAGCCCTTTTGATTTTGGTTCCGATTATTTTGTCATGGTTTGGGCTTTACATTCAAACAGCACTGTACTTGTCATGGATAATAGCCGTGATGCTGATGTTCATCATCGGTCTATGGGTTGAGGAGAGTTCCGTCTTCTTAAAGAAACTAAAATATGGTTTGTATTATGCTGCTCTGGCGCTTCTTATCTTAGTTATAGTTATCTTCCTAACTTCAGTACTGTAAAAAGATTAGCAAGGTTTCTATAGCTGGGAATTGTGTATTGTGGCTGGTGTCTAAAGGGCGAGTAGCTCAGTACGGATTGGAAACTGTAACCAACAGTTTGCACGCAAAGAGCACCAGCCTCCTAAGTTGGGGGTCGAGGGTTCAAATCCCTCCCCGCCCGCCACTAACCGCCATTTTCTTACGGAAAAGATTTAGTTCTCATGTCAAAATACAAATCTAAATTGGTGAAGAGAATGAAATTTGGAGTAGTAGTTGAAAAAGACCAAGATAACTACTACGTTGCTTCTGTTCCAGAGTTGCCAGGTTGTCATACGCAAGCTAAAACTCTTGATGAAGTGATGGAAAGAATCAAAGAGGCAATCGAAGCTTGCGTAGAGTTTAGCCGGGTTTAGGTTCTATTGTTCAGGATTTCCAATCTGCCTGACGATTGGCAATAGTTTTCTCTAAAATAGCCATTGTTTCTATTCATTAAGAAGTTTTTCAAGGTCTTCCTCGGTTAATCCACTTTGGCGCAGTATAGATTTTAGGGTTCCCTTCTTTATTTCTGGATGAACAGGAACTATTACAATTTTAACGTTTTGAATTGCTTTCTTTTTTAGCCTGACATGGCTACCTTTTCTACCTATTATTTCGAAACCAGCCTTAGTTAAAGCCTTAATTATTCTAAGGCCTGACAGCGGTTTCTGTTTGGGCATGTGTTTCAACGCTTAAAGTAGTTAGGATTGCTGAACGGTCAACTGGAACTTTGGCATCCTCATCTTCAAAATAAAGCTCGATGGCTTCCCGTAGGTTGCTTATGGCGGCTTCCACATTTTTTCCTTGACTGGCAATATCGAGTTCCGGGGACCAAGCAACCTGCGTTTTCCCTTCTTTCCACACTACCACCGAAAAAATTCTGTTTTCAGTCAAGTTGAAGCCTCAAAAGTAATTTCTGCTTAAAACCTAAAAAGGTTTATGCATATAAAATTTTTTGTTATCTTTCGGTTACGAGAATAAACCTTAACAATTTACTGGACACAGAGAGCACCAGCCTTAATAGTTGGGGTCGAGGGTTCAAATCGCTTCCCGCCCGCCAAAATCCAATTTCAGCAATTACGTGTTGCCTGTAGTGTTTTTCGATGTTGTGTCATTAGTTTGTAGTCACCTGCGCCCAAAAATTTTAAATTTGTAGTCACCTATTAATTCTTGTGCATATCGAAACCAGAGAAAAAAACGGCTCAAAAAAATACTATTTAGCCCATTCTTTTAGAGATGGCAGCAGAGTTAAGAAGATCCGAATCTTTCTAGGCAGAGACTTAACCGAGGAAACCCTAAACGAGCGGGCAAAAAACGCAGAAACAGAGCTTCAGAAAAGAGCAGAAGAAGCAAAAGCGATTCGAGACCCTTTCCTTACGGTGCTTTCGCCTGTTGAGTTAAAGGAACTTAAGACACTGGAAGCTCGCGGAGAACTGCATGTTCGCCACCTCTCAGAGGTAGACTGGACCAAATTCAAAGAAGCATTCACTTACAACACAAACGCAATCGAAGGTTCACGCATTGACGCTTTAGAAGTTCAAAACATACTTGAAAATCAAGGGTGGCCACAAGACAAAAGCAAGGAAGACATTGCTGAAACTTTGGGGGTCGCTGAAGCTGTGGATTATATTCGAACAATAGACGAGCACATTTCCTTAAAACTCATAAAAGAACTACACAGTATAGTTTTCAAAAACTCAAAATCTTTTGCAGGCATCTTCCGTCCTAAAGGCGTAGAAGTTGTTGTGGCTGACGCTCATGGAACTGTTATTCACCGTGGCGCTCCTTCAGAGCAAATCGAGTCACTTCTTAAAGAAATAGTTCATTGGTATAACCAGAACAAGACAAAGTGTCAACCGATGGTTTTAGCTGCTGTAGTGCATAATCAGTTTGAGGTTGTTCACCCGTTTCAGGATGGTAACGGCAGAGTGGGTCGCCTGCTGCTAAATAATATTTTGTTGAAGCATGATTTGCCGCCCTTAAACATTGAACTAAAGAATCGTATACAGTACTATTTGGCTCTGCAAGCGTACGAAAGAGAAAACAATATTCGTCCAATGTTGGAGCTAATGCTAAAAGAATACAAGGCGCTCAAGCGGCTCTTCAAGTAGGTGACTACAAAAAACAAAATGTAGTCACCCGCAAAATTATGAGGTCTGCTCTGCGTAAAAAGGTCACTGGTCAGAATCCAGTACGTTCTATATCCGAGGGTTCAAACTCACTCCCGCCCGCCACATTACATGCGGGGCCTTAGCCTAAAACTGAACTATCAGTGCTGATCGAAGTAGATTTGTTTGGCAGTAACGCCAAACGGGAGGTTTCCTTCAAGAATATCTGCAACCTGCAATGTAATGGCTCTCCCATTTGTAGTCTCAATGGAGAACATAGCCTCGCCTTGTTTCACTGCTGTACCGTTAATTGCATCCCAGTCGCCTGATGCTAAGACGACTCCATCAAAGGGTGAAAAAACAGTGTTTTTCGCTCCTGGTTGAATCGTGACTGTGTAACCAAAAATATACTGTACATCAGTTTTGTCAGGGGTTCGAAGTAAACCGAAATACACGTCAAACTCTGATACTTCTTCATTGCTTATTTCTGTGCCGTAGGGATCAATTGTTAAAACGCCTGAAACTGCATTAACAGGTAGCTCTTCATTAACGCCCACAGCTTCTAACATTTTGTTCTCATCTAAATTGCCTAGATAGGTTCTAGCTTGGTTTCCAATGGCTACCACTGCTCCGCTCAACATCTTGTTATATGAAGAAGATGGTTTGCTCCATCCAACAGTAACTAAATCACCTATCGGGGCAGCATCATCTATAAAGAGGTTGACTCGCCCAAACTGTTCTGGTACAGCATTGTCTGCTCTGTTTTTGTGATACACTAAGACTTCACTTTGACTGTTGCTAATTATTGTGGCAGTGTACTGGAGCGTTTTTGTCTGTGAATTATAGTTGGGGTTGGTTAACTCTACAATTACTGTATCTTCTTGGCTCTGGGCATCTATTAGCACTAGGGCTGCATTGGGTGGTTCCTCATCAAAGCCTCGACTATCCCATCTAGCAACAAAGATGTCTATTGAGCTTTGACCTGATATGCGTTGAGGTCGATCAGAGAAAAACTGCACTTGCGAGGCAACAGAATTAAGCGTTAAAGTGTACGTTGAGGCGCCTACGTCATGGATTAAGCTGCCTGAAGCGGCTTGCTGCACAAACAGAAAACTGGGTGCCAAATCAAATAATGGAGTGTAAGCCATAATTTCTTCTGTTTGGCGTGGCAGAAATGCGTAGCTGACACCTGAACCGAGAAGCAAACCTGTGATGAGCGTTAAGATTAGAGCTTTTTTTCCGAAGTAGCCTGATTTATTCATGGATTCATCTACTTGATGAACTGAAAAATGCGGAAAAATCGCTTATATTATTTGTTGATTCAGAATTCAGCATAGCAGTCTATTGGCTTGTATGTGTTGCTTAAAATTTAGACGCCGCTGTAGAATGCCCGTTTGAGTTGCTATTTGCTGTTACCGCGAACTGTAGAGGTTGCGGTATTACGGTTCTTGAAAGGTGAGCCGGCAGCAACACCGATAAGCGGGTTTCTGAATATTCGTTAACAGTAAAGTTTTGATTCCCTCTCTGTCCGTCACCCTCTATGAAAAAAAGAGGTTAGTTGTTGATGCTTGCTTTGGTTTTTGGAGCACGTTTACGTTTTGATGAACAGATTTGGCTTATCGCTTTCGAAGCAGTTTCAAGATCTACATTTGCCGTATTCAAAACTAGATTATAGTTAAGTGGTTCATCCCAATTTATACCGTAGAATCCGTAAAGATACTCTGCGACTGCTTTGTCATTTTCATCAATGAGTTTTAATGCTTCATCACGACCAATTTTTTCTTTTTCCATAAGACGCTCAATTCTAAACTCTAAAGGCGCTATAATTCTAATGTGAAAAACGTTGCTTTTGTTTTTCAAAATTGCTTGCCCTCCTCGACCAACGATTACCATTTCTCCTCTGCCTGCAAGGTTGTTTATTACGGTTTGAACAACTTCAAGACATTTCTCTTCTTCAAGCGTTTTTCTAATTGCAGTATTTTCCTTTAGGGTGGTTGCTACAAGTCTTTTACGGCCAAGAATTTTGTCTACAAGACTTTTGATTTTATACGAATCTTCAGAATAATCCGTTATATGACCATCACTTATTCCCATTTTTGTAGCTGCATTATACATCATGTTCTTTTCAAAGTAGGAGTAACCCAGAATTTTGCATAACTTAAGGGCTATTTCATCTCCCCCGCTTCCAATTTGTCTAGAAATCGTAACAACTTTAAATGTGCGTTTTGTACCCTGTTTCTTAGACGTAAGGGTTTTAATTGCTCCTTCAATTTCCTCATAATTCGGTCCAGCAATTGCCTCGCGGGATTCCCATTTGTAAAAAATGTTGCCCTCTTCGTTTAGAATCAAAATTGATGGACCTTCAATACCGTACGATTTTGTGATTTCACCGTTTTGATCGCTTAGTATTGGAAAATGTAGCCTGTTTTTCTCTGCAAAAGCTTTGACTGCTGCTGGGCTTTTTTTGTCCACTCCAACAATTTGTGCTTTAAGGTTCGTCATTTTCTTCATTGCGTCTCTAAACGGACAAACTTCTTTAGTGCTTGTTACAGTAAACGCTTCAATAAAGAAAACCAGAACAACTTCTTGACCTAAGAACTCCTTTAGGCTTCTAATCCTATTTTCTTTATCCGGCAAACTAAAGTTAGGAGCCTTCTCTCCACTCACTATTTTGTTTACCATAAAATCATCCCTAATAAAATAAACAGAGCTTGTTGTATAAATGATTAATTCGTTTTAATCTCTAATCAATTCACAAGCCTTTCTTAGATTAATTGTTGATAGTAATTTCTGCTGTTAGTATGGGTAAATTTGGTGTTTTTCTAAGTAATTGATTGAGGCTTGAGTTTGATTTAATGTGCACTCCTCCAAAACCACTTCAGGGGCTAAACCAAGCTTGTGGATGTTTTGGGTTAGGCTTTGCCAGTCGATGTTGCCTGTGCCGATTTCCGCGTGCTGGTCAACTTTGCCGTTGTTGTCGCTGAAATGCATGTAAACCACATCATCACCTAACGTAGCCAACCAATCGTCTAATGGAACCTTCGAGCAAACGTGGGCATGTGCTACATCCAAACAAACCTTAAACCTATTCGAATCAACCATGTCAAGCAGTTTACGGAAAACATCCGGCGATGGTTCCCAAACGTTTTCAATCAGCACCACACCTGTGTACTGTTCTAGAACCTGTTTCCAGAAAACCGTGTTCTTGTCCAGCCAATTCTTAAGGTACCACTCGTTTAGGATTAGTGGGTTAATGGCGCCGTGAAAAACGATTTTTTGGGCATTCAAAGATTTAGCCACGTTTATGCTGCTTTGAATGCGTTCTTGTGATACCATTGCGATTTGGGCGTCTTCGCTGTGGATTCTAACGTCATTGTAAACGCCATGCATCGAAATTTGCCCTTGAAAATCTTTAAGCTGCTGTTGATGCTCCTTTAGCACTTGGTTCCAGTCAGTGTCATAAATGTTGGCGAAAGCAAACGTGGCTAACTCCAAGTTGTAACCATTCATTTCAGCAAGCCCGATAAACTCTGGGAGCGAGTCGTGGTAAATTGGCTGCACGTAAAGTTTAGACATTAAAGCAGTCATTGACGGCGGGAAACAAGAACTTTATGGGAACCTGCCACTTTATTGTATCATCCATTGTTGTTTTTTTTGTGCCTCAGAATTCGTTAACTGACATCATTGTTGGGACTACCAAATCCTTTCTCCGACTGACGTGTGTTTTCTTCACAGGCAACATGTCATATGCAATCTGTTCAATAAAAATAAATGCGGTTTACACTGTAAAAGATTGTAAGGGCTTCATAAACTATAAATCATTTAATTTTTAAAGCATTAGGACATGAAATGTGCTAAGTGCGGTTACGATTTTATTCAACGAAACCCTGAGATGTGTCCAAGCTGCGGCGGCAAAGAAATTGTTACTGAGGAACAATTAATTGAACTGTATTTGAAAGCTGAGCGTTTTGAAGACGCCGCTTTGCTGTATGAAGAATTAGAATTGTTTGATAAGGCAGAGGAATGCAGAAAGAAAGCTAACCCAAACTACGTCACGCCCGAATCGCCGTTGGGCAAGATTGTTTCCATCGACATGGAATGTCCACATTGCAAAAACGTTCAACCCGTTACCTCAAGGAAAAACGAAGCCATCTGTAACCGTTGCAACAAAAGATATGCGGTTCCCAAGCAAGTCTTCGAACTGCTTTAAAGCAAATAACCGTTTTCCAGGTTCAGGCTGGAATCTTGATGCTGCCTTCACTGTCAAGTTGCCAAAATGGGTTGTAAGCCACCTCAATTAAGTGTCCATCGGGGTCTTTGAAGTAACCGCTGTATCCACCCCAGAAAACCTTCTGCGCCTGCTTCACAACAGTTGCGCCCAACCTGCTGACTTCAGCTAGCACTTGGTCTACTTCAGCCTCGTTTTCTGCGTTATATGACAAAGTTATTCCTGAAAAACCACTACCCGCTTCAGGTACAGTCGCGTCCTCAGCAAGTAGCTTTCTTGGGTAAAGTGCCAATCCGACACCGCCCAAATCATACAGTACCAAGTTTTCTGTGCTTGCAGAAGACCTTTTCCAGCCGAGTCCTTTTTCATAAAAGCTTGTTGCCTGCTCTAAATCTGCTGTGCCCAGTGTGATTAACGTTATTTTTTGCCGCATGATTATGCCTCATGTAAGCAAGTGTTGATTTAGCTTTTAGGATTTGTTAACTGTTTGTTGCTAAAACCAAGAGGATTTTTGACAAGCAAAAAGTAATTACATTGCCCACCAATAATTGCTTATGAAACGTGTAATCCTCATCACTGGCACACCAGCAGTGGGCAAGACCACAACAGCCAAAGCCTTAGCCGCAAAACTTGACGCAGAATACATTAACTTAACAGACTTTGCAAAAACTCACAACCTAACCTTAGGCCAAGACGCCGAACGTTGCACTTTAATTGTGGATGACGAAAAAATCCAAGATAAACTAAAACAAGTAATCGACGCTTCCGAAAACAAAAACATCATAATTGACGGTCACTATGCAGCCGCTGTTACGCCAGCAGAGTATGTTCCACAGGTTTTTGTGTTGCGAAGAAATCCTAAAGAACTTAAAGTCATGATGGAAAAGCGGGGTTACAGTGACAGCAAGATGTGGGAAAACCTGCAAGCAGAAATCATTGATGTTTGTCTTGGAGAAGCTGTGGAAGTGCATGCGGGTCGTGTCTGTGAACTTGACGTTACAGAAAAAACCACCGAAGAAATTGTTGAAGATATTGTGGCTGTTTTGGAGAAACGCAAAACCTGCATGGTGGGCACCATTGACTGGATGGGAATGCTTGAACGGGAAGGCTTGCTGGACGAGTACCTAAAAATTTAAGTCCAATGGTTGGTTGAGCAATTTGGAAAATAAATCCACAACCGAATCTGTGGTTAAAAGCCAAATGAATCCTTATTCGTCTGTTCTTTGCGGGAACTTTAGGCAGAATGTTGTGCCTTTACCTGTTTTGCTTTCGTAACTAATGTTTATCTTCAAATCGTCTGTTAACTTCTTAACAACTGCCAAACCAAAGCCTTGACCCTTCGATTTGGTGGTAACTAATGGTTTAAACAATCTAGGTTTCACTGAATCAGGAATACCCCCGCCAGTATCAGACACTTCTAACACCGCACAACCATTCTTAATGCTTGCAAATATTTTGAGTACTCCACCATCAGGCATTGCTTGAATAGCATTCAAAACTAAATTGTTAAGTATCCGCCTTAAAGCGGCATCATTAGATTTCAAGATGGGAAAGCCTTCCTCAACAGAAACCTTTACACTTACCGAGGGTGGAACATTTATCGTCGACATCATCTTGTTTATTGTATCTGTAAGGTTAACATCTTCTAAAACTGGTGTTTGAATTTTAGAGTAATCCTGTAAATCCGCCACTATCTTGTTAATATAAAAAATGTTTTCCTCAATCGCTTGTAGGTTCTCTTGCATGTCTTTTTTTATATCACTATCAGGAAGCGAATCAACATCCAGCTTAGTTAAATACACGTCCCCCGACATTGCATGCAACGGGTTACGTATGTCATGACCTACCATACCCGCAGTTTCACCAATTGCCGCCATACGCTCTGCCTGTTTTAACTGTTTAGTTCTTTTTTCAACAAGCGCCTCTAAATTTTTAGTATACAATTCAAGTTGTTGATAGAGTCGTCGCCGTTCAGTAACATCACGGAAGACTAAGACTACCCCTAAGGTTTTGCCATCAGTAGTTTTTATAGGCGCTCCACTATCATCAATAGGTATTTCAAGACCGTTTTTACGAACTAGTATGGTGTGATTAGCTAAACCAACTATTAACCCGGTCTTTAGAACTCTATCCACTGGGTCCTCAATTGTTTGACGTGTTTGTTCATTTATAACGTTAAAAACTCTGGTTATATGCTTTCCAAATGCTTCACCTAAGGTAGAACCTGTCTTTTCTTCAGCGATAGCATTCATGAACAATACTTTGCCTTCTGTATCAGTGGCTATTACTGCATCTCCAATGCTTGCAAGTGTGGTAGACCAGCGTTGTTCACTTGCTTTTAGGGCTTCTTGGGCTTTTTCTAACTCAGTTTTTGAGGTAGTTACCGTTTTTAGATTAATGCTCATTTGGTTGAAGGAATGTGATAATTCGCCGATTTCGTTTTTTTCGTTTTCTCTTATTTTATAGTCAAGGTTGCCTGAACCTATGATTTTTGTGCCTTCGCTGAGGTCATTTATGGCTTTAAGTGTGCGTCGAAACGTTTGGTAATATATTGCGAGGATAAACACTGCAAACACTATAATAGTTGCGAAAGTAAGTTCAAAGTTAATCAGGTTTAACTGATCCACTTGGCTGCGTAGTAGCTGGGCTAAATGGGTTGCATCAGAAATTAATGTTTGTACTTGGATGTTCATTCGGCTCCATGCAACCTGAAAAGTCGATAATGCTTCCGACGGGTCTCTGCTTGCATTTTGGGATGTTCCCATTGATGACACTATGCTGTCAAAAACCAGTTTCATGTTTTGTTCGTTTTGCTCTATTGATTGGACAAGTGCTTGTTGTTCAGGTGTATACCCCTCTAAACTGGCAACATCTTCTGAAAACGATTCATATCTGCTTTGCCACCGATTAAGCTGAGCTTCTTGCTGATAAATAACGTAGTCCCCAGCGTAGTACCCTAATTCGTTGGCTCCTTGAACAATGTTGTTGGCTATGTTTTCCTGACTTCGTGTTCTACTTATTTGACTAGAAGTAACTAAAGTGGATACTGAGATAACTATCAAAGCTATAGAAAAGACTAAAAGAGTAATTCGAAATTGGGTGCTAAGCCGCATATTAGCCCCCTACGTTAATAGTAACTGAATAGGGCTTTACTAACTTTAGGGCATCAGTGTATATATAATTTGTAAAATCCGGAACCTGTGTCTGATTAGTAAACCCGTTGGTTATCATCCAACGCGCTTCATCACGCATGGCAGTAACAAGAGGCAAGTCAAGAGAAAGCGAAAAACGGTAATTATCCCAGCCAACATCAGCACTGGTTAAATTTAACCGTTTTTGCACAATAACTTCTGCTTCTTTGGGGTGATCAAGAATGAAAATTTCTGCTTGGTAGAGGGCATTTAAAAGTTTAGTAATCGTTTGAGAATGGTTTGTTAAATAGTCACTTCTGCAAACAAGCTCTGTAAAGACTGGCTGACCCTGCTGGACTGGAAAAACTACGCTATTGTTTTCCAGTTTTGACACCACTCGGTTATACCATACTGCATCGGGCGTTATCATAGCGTCAATAGTGCCGTTCACTACTGCATCAACAGATTCCTGTAATGAAAGATAAACTAAGGTTACATCTTGAAGGCTAATGCCGTTAAGGTTAAGGTACCTGCCAAGGTAGAATTCTCTAATTGTTCCCTCGCCGACGCCAATCTTTTTTCCTACAAGGGTTGAAACGTTTTCGATACCGTGGTCTTTACGACCGATAAGATTGTTCACATCTGCTTTGTCGATTGTTGCAACTACACGTACGTCTCTGTTGTCAAATACTTCTCCGACGATTGGGTATTCTGCGGATTGAACAATGTCAACTTTACCGTTGGCTAAGTCATTAAATCCGGCCTCTGAATTGGGGTAGTCTTGAAAGGTTACATTAAGACCGTTTTGGGTGAAGTATCCTTGATTTTCAGCAACATAGAGTATTCCGGAATATACGACATTAACGTCAGTGATAGATACTTCTTCAAGCGATTTATTACTGTTAATGTGTTGATAGAAAAGTCCTGCCATAACAATTGAAACCAAAATCACCACTGCAATTACGATTGTCAAGATTCTGCGACTTATTTTTTTCATTATTCTCTTATCACACCACATTTACACAATTGGTTAAACTGAGTAAGGCGAAAATTTTTACAGATAGCGTTTATAAAGATGCAATCTTGATGTATTTTTATTCAGTTTATGAGTGATAATTTAGTAAGGAATAATTTTTTGCTTATAGACTTATTATATTAATAATAGATTTTTTTATAAAGTTTTTTTGCGTTCAAGGGGTTGCTTACAAAACCGTTATTTAGTTATTCTCAAAGAATTATCTGCTTCGAATGAAATTTTCACGAAAAGTAACCAAAACACACATAGGTAAAAACTACTATTGACTCGACAACAGGAAGAGAATCTCTTGTCGGATTTAGCTAATAGCTGCGAATACCTGAACTTTGACAAAACATGCACTGCCTTTAATGATAACCAGAAAGCGCAAGCCAGCAGACAGCTTAAATGCCGAAAAGAAGAAAAAAACACTTGCTGTTACCTTTGCGATTTACGCCTGCAATGTACCATAAGCTGCAAATATCTTGGACAAACTGAAAACTATCCAGCGTCAGCATATGAAAATGAAAAAGTTTCAACCGTTGAAAAAACCCTTGAAATCAAGCCGGAAACTGTTCCTGTCGCTCTTTGTATTTCCTGCAACTCGGAGATGGCTTGGGCTCAAACCCAGTTACATGTAAACGATTGGCATGGGCCAAAACCTGCATTGAACTGCGACAAAGAATTGCCTTTGACAGTTTATTTATGTCCAAACTGCGGCAAAATAGAGTTCAGGGCAAACATAACCAAAAACGAGGATAGATTTTAAGCATGGTTCATCGTCGTGTTCGCGGAGGAAAATTCGATATCAAGTTTGAACCAAAACCTTGCCCGGTAGAATTAGGACAAGAACTGGAAGTTACAATAATTGATTTAGCGCCAAGCGGTGATGGACGATTAAGCATTCGCGGCTACAGCATCTTGGTGCCAAAAGCTAAACCCCGAGACTACGTAAAAATCAGGATAACAAGTGTTAGCGAAAAAAACGCTGTTGGCCAAATAATTCCATAACCGCACGACACTTTTTTGTTGTTATGGTTTTGTTGGCAACTGAACAATTATCGTAGTTCCTTTTCCAAGTATACTTTGTATAGTGATTTTGCCGTTGTGTGCTTCAACGATTCTTTGGCATATGGCTAAACCGAAACCCATGCCTTTGGCTTTGGTTGTAAAAAGCGGTTGGAAAAGGTTCTTTTGGTTCTCCTCAGAAATGCCTTGTCCAGTGTCTGAAAAGCTGATTTTTGCTTCGCCGCCGTCAAATTGAGTTTTTATTGATAATTGTCCCCCGTTGGGCATTGCGTCAATTGCGTTTTTAATTAGGTTAATAAATACCCTTTTCATTTTATCGAAGTCTGCGTTTACCTCTTGGTTCTCTGTTGCCTGATAATCAATCTGTACGTTGGATGGAACGTTAAGAATTGCTACTGCTTCTTCAACGATGCTTAAAGGGTCTATTTGTGTTGTATCTAAACGGATTTCCCTGGAATAATCAAGCAGGTCATTGATTATTTTGTCGGAAAACTGCACATTCTTTTGTATTAACTCAAGCATATCCTTGCCTTTAGCATCTATCTGTCCGCCATAATTCTTGTTTATATAATAAGAGGCGCCTTTAATAGCGGTTAAAGGATTTCTCAAATCATGCCCAACCATGCTTGCTGTTGAACCAATGGCGGCAAGACGCTCTGTTTTTTTAAGTTCCACAGTCTTCTCAGCAATAACCGCTTCCAAGTTTTGGTTGCTTTTCTCCAAATCTTCTTGTATCTTTATGCGTTCTTGATATTCAACCAAAGCGTGTCTGCTGTATTCATGCAGTTGCCAAGAGCTAAACGCTGCAACAAAGTTGGCGAATAACAAGCTAGAGATTATGGTAAATGTAACTGAATCGGTTGGGGTTGCGGTATACAGAATAATTGCTGATTCTCCGATTGTCGCCGTTGTTCCTAGGAGAAGTTGGTACTGGAAACGGAAGGGGATAACTAGGTAAACAACGAATATCGATACGCTTGTCACTATTGCTTGTGCTACAAAGTTTTCTGGTCTAAAAAAGTGAATGATGCCTCCGCATAAAAGCAGTATTGAACAAGTAAACAGTAAAAGTCGGTCATAAGAAACCGGTTTTGTTATTTTTCCTAAATTGAAGACTGCTAAAAGACAGGTTGTTATCATTACCATTCTTATTGCAAGAATTGCAGCAAGCGATAATGAGACTCCGAAAAGAAAGTAATCGTTAATTAAGAAACTTAAAAAGGGCAGTAAAAATATTATTATGCCCAATTTTGCTTGTTTAATGTTTGTTTTAAGGTAAAATTGGCGGCATTTTTCTTTCTGTTCTTTGGATGTACTGTGAAGGTTTGACTTGTTTATCCGCATCTTTTTCCCTGTTCAAGTTATTTTTGATATAAAACCTTCCATGCTTCAAAAGCGATTGTACGTAACATCTTTTACTTACAATAGTTTGGCGCGATAGAACTGCAAAGGTTTTGGTGGTAATTTTGAAAAAGTGTTTTATAGTACCTTGCTTGAAACGTTTAGGGCTAGAGGGACCTGTAATTGAAAAAAACAGTAACTTGTCTAACGGTTATTTTGCTACTTTCAACCGTATGTTTAACTTTAACCTCGCAAAACGTGTCAAGCAAAACACAAGACATCAAAATTTTAAGCTACAGCTACTACATTGACAACGCTGGATACCTAGATGTTATAGGTGAAATACAGAACACCGGCACAGACACCATAGAAAAGGTTGTACTTACTGTAACTATTTACGGTGCAGACGGCACTACCAAAGGGACGCTTAGTGATTATGCATGGGTTTCTTATATGGCTCCTCAACAGAAAGCTCCTTTCCTAATAGATTTAGCCAGCGCCGAAGATGGTTTAGACTGGTACACAACTGGCGTGTCAAAAGTAGAGGTTTCAGTAAGAGAAGCCGATGCAACAAGTAGCCACTTATACTCCGACTTTGAAATATCAGTAAAATCAGCAGTCGTCAGCACAAGTGGCGATGACAAGGGAACCTACTGGGTTAGCGGTTCTGTTAAAAACGTCGGCTCCCAAACCGCTTCCAAGCTTGCTGTTGCCGCAACCTTTTACAACTCATCAGGCGATGTAGTGGCAGTAGGACACACTGACTATTTGACTCCCACTAACGTGAGCCCCTCTGAAAACGCCGCGTTTAAGGTCGGCGCATATGACACTAACCAAACCGGTGAATCTGCCAGCAAAAAAATTACCAGCTATGCCCTATATGTCCAAGCAGAATCCCCCTTAATCGAGGGAAACGCGCCAGCCGCAACTGCCCAAGCAACCGGTTCCTCTTCAACCGACCTACAAAATGATACTGACTCGCTATCTAACCAGAACCTCATTTACGTCCTCATAATCGTTGGAGTAGCCGTTGCAGTAATCGCCGCCTTGCTTGTTTCACGTAAAGGAAAGCCCGCCGAACCTGAAGTAGACCTAAAGAAACCTGTAAATAAGAAAAAGCGTATGCTCGAAAATATTCAACCATTTCCTTTTTTTAACTAATTGACTCTTAACACTTTACGCATGTTCCATGAAATCCATTAATGAAGTTTCAGTCGAGTAGTCTTCGACGCCTAGCGTGTAGGTTGGATGTTTTTCAAGTTCAATTTCGCTTGTGTAAGCTGTTTTGTTGAAGGATAGGGCAATGTTGGCTTTTGCTATGGTTGTTTCTTTTAGTGTGGTGTTTCTTTTTGTGTTGTTGTGTGGCAGGTAAGTGGCGATTAGGATTATTTGGTGTTTTTTTGCAAAGCTTGCTAAGTAGTTGAGGATTTGGCTGTAGATTTTTTGTGCTTCTTCTTCTGGGATGTCTTCGTCAAGGAAGAATCCGGCAATATCTGAGATAACTACGATTTTAGTCTTGTATTTCTTGACTGTTTCTTCCAGTTTTTCCATAATAATTGATGTTAACTGGTACGCGGTAAAGGCTCGTGAAATGAAAATGCGCTCAAGAACCTTGCGTGGGTCTAGTCCATGCATTTGTGCGATGCGGGCTGTCTTGTATAGTCTAAAGGTGTTTCCTCCGTCAATGAAGACTACGTTGCTTGATAAGCCGCCGAGTTGTGTTGGTATTTGGGCTCGGACGCATATTCTTGCTGCAAGCGAGATTAGTGATGGTGAACCGTAAAATGTTGCGAAGTCGCCTGGTTTGAAGCCTGGGAAGAGCTGGTCTATGTTTGGTATGTTTAGTGTTAAGCGTGTTGGGTTTTGCTGTGTTGTTGTGATTGTTGGTGTTATGAGGAGGTTTTGAGTCATCATCTTAGTGTACCTTTCTTGATGGTTTTGCGTTTTTTTGACTATTTAAGGTATCACTGAAACTACGTTTTGGCGCAGGTGAGGGGTGAGTTAAAGTGAAAATAATCCTTTAATATACAACACAGTGAATTGCTTTTGGACATTAGTTTATTGGTTAATTTAGACGCTGAAAATCTATGCAGTTAACAGCAAAATTTATATCCAAAAT
Organism: Bathyarchaeia archaeon; assembly: GCA_042296865.1. GTDB lineage: Archaea > Thermoproteota > Bathyarchaeia > Bathyarchaeales > Bathycorpusculaceae > Bathycorpusculum. The sequence continues at coordinate 2,680,122 of CP170178.1, forward strand.
ACAAGCGTTAACTTGACATGCTTGACAAATGGAGAATGCCTGTGATATGATGGCTTATATCCTCTTAAACACCAAACCCGGAACATCCCTGCAAGTAATAGACCGCATAAGAGTAAAAACAAAAGAAGCAGTCGCAGCACACGCCATATTCGGCCGCTATGACGCAGTGGTAGTAATAGAAGCCCCAACGCTTAAACAAATAAACGAAATCGTCTACCACATAATAGAGCAAGACCCCACTGTAACAAGAACCGAAACATCCATTGTGCTAGATGCCGTCTAAGTATTTTCTTGCATTTTTCTGTTTTTTACTATAGATATGGCATTTAGGGTTGCCAAAATGGTTACAACGGCAAGCCAGATGCTTAAAACAGCCCAATCCTCAGGGTATCCTGCAAAGGTGCCAACGCCCGATAAATTGTAGATGCTCGCTCCAAAGTTTCTCAGCCCCATAAACACAGAAACGCCAGTTAAAACCACGGCAGCATAAAACGATTCTTTACTTTTAAGCCTAAACAGCAAATAATATGCTACAAATGATATAGGCACAAAATAGGCTAATGCGCCTAAAGCGCTTAATGGCCAACCTAAAGGATTCAACTCGGAACTTGCATGCTTAACATCAATAACAAGCGTAGTTGAAAGGACATCGAAAAACCAGCAGGCAAACCCAAACCCTTGAAGCGCCATCAACACGTTTTTTGTTTGCTTGACTTTTGCTTGCATAGGCTTTTTGATTCTAAAATGTCTCCAAGCCATCCAAAGATTCACCACCAAAGGCACAACCAAAACAATGGAAAGCAGCAACGCAAGCCACAGGTTAGGTAAAAAATTTGCAGCTACAGTTTCAAAAATGCCGATTGCGCTTGCGGTGACAATGAATCCTTGAGCAACATTTTTCGCTTGAATCATATAGTTGAGCCTTTTTTAGTAAACTTGGCTGCTTTTGATTTTAAAGTTTTGACTTGTGGAGTTGTTACGTACAAACCGTTTTACCTCTACCGCTTTAACCTTACAGGGGATTGTATATGTCACATACTAAGGCAGCCGTCATCTTGACAGTGCTTATCGCTTTAGCAGTGCTAAGTTCAGGCTTATTCATGAGGGCTATCTACTCGTCGCCGTGGTTTCATAACGAACAGGTTTCTTCTGACACAATCACTATGGAGGCAAACTCTACCGCACACAAAAGCCTCTTTTTAACCCAGCAGGGCAGCTACCGAATCATCGTAAACACGCCATCAGATTACACGATACTTTCAGCGGCGATAACTGAAGATTCATTTGTTAAATGGCAGAAGGGGCAGTTCAACGTTTCATGGGACGGCAACTGTTACGGCTGCAACACCTATGGCTTGTCAGGAAACTGCAAAAGCTATTATGCAGGCTTTACTGAAGGGCAAGTGTCAATGAATCAAAGCATAATTTTTTGGAATTCTGACTCGTACAGTAAACAGGTTAATTTGGTGGTTTTCATTGAAGGCTACGGGATAGACCAAACTGGATTAAGCAACGCAAACTTGCTTTTAACAGCGGGTGGAATTGGGCTTGGTCTAATTGCCGTATTTCTTGTGCTAAAGAACAGGGGAAACATTAAAGTGACCCGCAAAAAGGCACTTACGCTGCTGCTTTCCTTGCTGATGTTTGCTGGCGGCTTATTTTTGGCTGACGCCTTTTCTGGGCAAGTTGAAGCTCAAAACGTTATTGACCATGGCGTGGTTGCGGTTCCAGCTAACGACTACTTTTCTTTGGGTTATGTTATAAGCCAAAGTGGCGACTACCTGGCACAGTTTAATGTTGACAGGGGTACCATACAAGCGTTTCATAGTGGTGATGGCTCAGTTTTTAGCCATTGGGGTAACGGAACAGATTTTGATATTCGCGATGAATCATACCCTAGTTTTAATGGTTCTTCAGGTTTAACTGGAAATGGCGTAATTGGCGACGAAAGCGCTTTTCCTTACACCACGTACTATGTACTTTCAAACGTTGACGACTACAGCAAAAACGTAACCTATGAAATCAGTTACCGCTTTACTTACAACAACTATGTTGCTATGATGTCTGGGATAGCTTTGGCTATTTTCGGAGGACTTGCGTTTATTCTGACCTTGCTTAAGGGCAAACTTAAAGATTTCAACAAAGCCCTCGACAACCAAGAATAAACCGTAAAAATCGCGTTAATTTGGGTTGGGTCAGCGATAATTGACGATTTCTCACAGCTTACTATGCTCGAAGCCGTCGCCTCACATCATCCCACAACACATTGATGCGTTCCTGCTGAATTTAATGGTTTTGCATGGGTTTATTCGGACTGTAACAGAGAAAAAATGGTGCAGAAACGCCTTGTCGCTCCGTGGGGCTTGGCAGATTCTAACGACATTTGACGTATCTAAATCTTTAAAATTACCTGTAGGTAGTGGATACTTATTCGCGTTTATGTTGGAGGTGAAAAAGAGAATGTTGATGTACAGAATTGAAGAGGATGAAGAGTGGGAAGAAGGCGAAGATGAAGAATGGGAAGAGGAAGAATGGTAAACTAACTGGTAACCCGAAATTTTGATTTCTTTTCTTTATAAAATAGTTAATCTCAAAAAATTTTGTTGAAAACCTTGAAAAAGCAAGTAACGATAACTGACTGTCAAGGTTATGGTTTATAACTATCGTTTCGACTTTTTATTTTTGCCATGACAAGAATAGCCGTTCTAGACCAAGACCGATGCAAAGTCAAAAAATGTAACCATCTCTGCGTAAGCTTCTGCCCAATGGTAAGAAGTAAAGTAGAAGCCATACGAATAGAAGGTGAAAAAGCAGTCATCTCTGAATCACTTTGCAGCGGATGCGGAATCTGCGTCAAAAAATGCCCATTTAAAGCCATCAACATAGTCAATCTACCAGACGAACTCGAAGCAGACTGCAGCCACCGTTTCAGCGAAAACAGCTTCAAACTTTTCCGTCTACCAATGCCATCAGCCGGCACAGTTTTGGGTCTTTTGGGGCAGAACGGCATAGGCAAAAGCACCACCCTAAAAGTGTTTTCAGGCGACATTAAACCTAACCTTGGCAGATACGAAAATCCGCCTGAATGGAGCGAAATCATCCAGTACTACCGAGGTTCAAGCCTTCAAGATTACTTCCAAAAAATGAGTGAGAAAAAAATCAAGGTCAGCAGCAAACCCCAATATGTTGATAAAATTCCTAAAGCAGTCACGGGGAAAGCTGGCGACTTGCTGGAAAGAGTTGACGAACGGAAAATTCTTGACCTGCTTGCTGACGAGTTGGAGCTACGTAAAATTTGGGATAGACCGCTTGAGGTTTTGAGTGGTGGTGAGCTTCAACGTGTTGCGGTTGCGGCAGCTTTGAGTCGTGATGCTGATGTTTATCTTTTTGATGAACCGTCTAGTTATCTTGACGTTAAACAGCGGCTCACTGTAGCGCGGGCTATTCGTAGTTTGAAAGAGCAACAAAAAACCATTCTTGTCGCTGAACATGACTTAGCAATTATTGATTACCTTTCAGACCAAATCTGCGTCTTTTATGGTGAACCAGGTGTTTACGGCGTCGTCTCTCACGTGCATGGCGTAAGAACAGGCATTAACATTTACCTGCAAGGCTACATTCCAGACGAAAACATCATGTTCCGCAAGGAATCCATCGTTTTCCAAGAAAGACCCCCAACGGCAGGCATGAACATCAACGCACCATTACTCAAGTGGGACACTTTCGAAAAAACCTTCAAAGGCTTCAAACTAAAAGCTGAACCGGGCGAAATCCGAAGCGGCGAAATAGTTGGCATCTTAGGCCCCAACGGTATAGGCAAAACCACTTTCGTTAAAATCCTTGCCGGAATAGAAGAAACCGACGATAAACGAAAACTTGCAGATTTAACCGTGAGCTATAAGCCACAATACATTGCCCCCGATTACCCGGGCACAGTACAGGAACTGCTCATGAGTGTAGCTAAAGAAAACTTTACATCAAGCTGGTACAAAACAGAAATCGCACAACCACTGCGTCTCCAAATGCTCATGGACAGAAACGTTATGGAACTTAGCGGTGGAGAACTCCAAAAAGTTGCCATCGCAGCTTGCCTTAGCCGCAAAACTGACCTGTTTCTGCTTGACGAACCCAGCGCGTACTTGGACGTTGAAGAACGCTTAAACGTAGCAAAAACGCTAAGACGCGTTGTTGAAGCCCACGGCATCCCAGCTTTCGTGGTTGAACATGACGTTGTAACTCAGGACTTCATTGCTGACCGTCTAATGGTTTTCAACGGTGAACCCGGAGTCAGTGGCACCGCAAACACTCCCACTTCGCTACGTCAAGGCATGAATATTTTTCTCAAAGAAATGAACATTACCTTCCGTCGAGACCCAACCACTTTGCGTCCGCGTGTCAACAAGGAAGATTCGCAAATGGATAAATTCCAAAAAGACATTGGAGAATACTACTACACCAAAATCGTCAAAACCGAGGAAGACAAAAAAGACGAGGCAAGCAAGAAAAAAGGCAAATAGCCTTCAATTTTTTGTCTTGTTTGGGCTTGCTTAACTGTTTAGCTCTTTTTGAGATACATTTTTAATTTCCGTTATCAACTAGTAATTTGGTGTTCGCTTTTCACGGTTTTTTAGCAACGGCATGTTTGCTTGTTCCGAAACCTAAAATAAGCGGATAACAAAAGTTATAGCGACTTGAGGATACCAGTCGTGTCATCCATCATCGAAGATTTAATTGCACGCAAAGTTTTCAACAACCGCGGAGAAGAAACCATAGAAGTGGACGTAATAACCTCTACTGGTTTTGGAAGAGCATCCGCTCCCGCTGGAAAAAGCCGTGGAAAAGCAGAAGTATTGTATTATCCACAAGGCGGCGTTGACGCTGCAGTTAAAAAAGTTGAAGAACTTATTACTCCTGAACTTGCAGGTTTAAACGCTGATTTTCAAGAAGAAATCGACGAAACACTTCACGAGATTGATGGCAGCTCAAACTTTAAAAATATTGGCGGAAACACCGCTTTCGCAATTTCTTTAGCAAATGCTGAGGCAGCGGCAAACTCCCATGGGTTGCTACTGTTCCAGTTTCTTGGTGGAAACGCGGCGACAAGCATGCCTTACCCGCTTGGGAACTGTATAAGCGGCGGTCAACATGCACGTGGAAAAGCCCCTGATATTCAAGAATACTTAGCATTGCCCCATGGTGCTGAAACCTTTCTTGAAGCAGTCACCGCTAATGCTCAAATTCACAAAAAAATCGGTGATGCCCTTAAAAAGAAAAACAGCAATTTCAACGGCGGCAAAAGTGATGAAGGCGCATGGATAGCCAATATCGGCACCGTTGACGCTTTCGAAGTTATAGCTAAAGCTTGTGAGGAAGTTGGTAACGAGCTTGATTTTGAATGCGGCTTTGGCATTGACGTTGCAGCATCATCTTTTTGGAACGAAAAAGAGGGCAAATACGTTTACACTGATGAAGGTGTAAAACGTGATTCTGGCGAGCAACTTGAATTCATGCGAGAATTAATCGAAAAGTACCATATTGCTTACGTGGAAGACCCGTTCCATGAGGAGGACTTCCAAAGCTTTGCCGAGTTAACCCGTAAAACTAAGAATTGCTTGATTTGCGGAGACGATTTGTTCACAACTAATACTGAAAGGTTAAATAATGGAATAAAGATTAACGCTGGAAACGCAATCATCATTAAAGTTAACCAGATAGGCACATTGAGCGACGCAGTTGAAACAATCGAGACTGCTCAGAGGCACGGTTACGACCCTGTCGTGTCCCACCGATCTGGAGATACCTGCGATTGGCATATAGCCCATTTGGCTGTAGCTTACAAGTGCCCAATCATCAAGACAGGTGTGGTGGAGGGTGCAAGAATCGCAAAGCTTAATGAGCTCATACGTATTGAGCATTTCCTTGGAAACAGGGCGAAAATGGCAGACCTAAAAATACGATAAATTGAGGAATAAAAATTGGCAGAAGACCAAGTTAAAGAAAATCAACCAGTTGAAAATCAAATAGAGGAAGAGGAAACTCTAGCTGAAAGTAACGTGGAAGAAACCGGCACTGAAGAGCCAGAAGCGGAAGAAGAAACTGTGGAAGCTGAAATAGAGCAACCTGCAGAAGAAGAGCAAGCTGAAGAAGCTGAAAAACAAGAGGTGCCGCCAACTGAAGAGTTGCTGCTTCCAAGAGACACACTGCTTTCAGCAGGTATTCACATTGGGACCAGAATGAAAACTCTGGATATGGAACCATTCATTTACCGTGTACGCCCTGACGGCTTATTTGTTTTAGACGTTAAAAAAACTGATGACCGCATCCGTACTGCAGCCAAATTCCTTGCAAGATACGAAAAAGCAAAGGTTGCTGTTGCAGCTACAAGACTGTACGCTCACGAGCCAGTTAAAAAGTTCTGTGAAGTTACAGGTTCAACCCCAATCATCGGCAGATTCATCCCAGGTCAACTATCAAATCCACAATATTCAAGACGTGTTGACCCTGAAATCATCGTTGTATCAGACCCACGCGCAGACGCGCAAGCAGTAAAAGAAGCAAGCAGAACAGGCATACCAATCGTTGCACTCTGCAGCACCGACAACGAATTTGCAGGCGTAGACTTGGTCATTCCAACAAACAACAAAGGCAGACGCGCACTCGCCGTAATCTTCTGGTTATTGGCAAGACAAATTCTGCGGGAACGCGGAGAAATCGGTCCAGACAAAGACCCACAAGCAACAATTGAAGACTTTGAAGCCAAAGTCACCCGCGACGAGGAGGAGGAAACCTAAAAGTTTGCCTCCGTTTCGGCGTCCAGTCGTAGCCGACCAATTTTATGAGGGCGACGCCGAAGCGCTTAAGCTTCAAATTAATTCTTGTTTTTTAAGTAATCTTGGTCCCGGTAAGCTTCCTGAAGTTAACATGCATTTTCATCCACGCCGCATTGTTGGACTTGTTTGTCCACACGCAGGCTACTTGTATTCAGGTCCAATTGCAGCGTCAGGCTATTTTGAACTTGCCAGAGACGGTTTACCTGACACAGTTGTGCTTTTAGGTCCTAACCATACCGGTTATGGTAGTGGTTTGTCTTTGATGCGTAAAGGAACCTGGCAAACCCCGCTTGGCGACGTCGAAGTTGACACGGCGTTGGCGGATGCGGTTTTGTCTGAAACAAGCATCGTTGACGTTGACGAAGCTGCGCACCGTTTTGAGCACTCTATTGAGGTGCAGTTGCCTTTTCTGCAGTACCTTTATGGTGATAAATTCAAGATTGTTCCAATATGCTTCCTGATGCAAGATTACGATTCAGCCGTTGAGGTTGGCAGAGCTTTAACGGAAGCGTTGGACGCCAAAAACGCTGTTGTCATTGCATCTTCTGACATGACGCATTATGAACCGGCTAAAGTGGCGGAAAAAAAGGACCGTGCGGCTTTGGATGCTGTGGTTGCGTTGGATTCCCGCCGGTTTTATGAAACCATAGAAAACCAAAACATTACCGCCTGCGGGTACGCCCCGATAACTGCCTTAATCACTTACGTTCAAGGGGTAAACGCTAAGGCAGAACTGCTTAGTTACCACAACAGCGGCGACACTTCAGGGGATTACTCAAGCGTAGTAGGGTATGCTTCAGTGGTTTTTAAGAAATAACCCTGCCTTTTTGGTGCAAAAAGGTCTGGACAAGGTTTTCTGCATTGTTTTGGCTTGTTTTTTAGTCAATAGTACCTACCCCCCTTAGGTTTTTGCATAGTTTGGATATTAGGCTCCAAATAGGCAAGCGCAGGCCATACTCCTCTTAGGTTTTAACATAGAACCTCTAATAAGCGCCAAATAGGTTGGAGGGTTTTGTTTTGTTTTTTCGTTTTTGCTGCGGGTTGGTGTGGGGGTGATGGTTGAGTATTGCTTTTTTACGGGTAACAAATTAGTTGATGTAACCTGTTTTTGTTATGTTTTGTTTCTTTTTCTTTTTTCTATGCCCTTGCTTTTGTACTTGCTTGGTTCAGTTTCGGTTTGCTTTTATATGTCTATTTTTTAGTACAGATTGTGAGAAGATAAAATTCTTAAGCGTAAGAATACAATGTTTGTCCAGCGATAACATGGCAAGTGGCTAGGCAGCAGCAAGCCTGTTCAACTATGGGTCGGTAAGTAGTGAAGAAAACCAATATTCGAAGAAAAACCTTTGTAGCACGAGAGGACTTGCTAAATCGACTTGCCGAAGTTGCAGAAGCCCAAGGTTCCAGCATGTTTGAGCTTGTCAACGAACTTTTTCAGTTAGCCATCGATTCAGACGAGTTACGCTTCAGCCTAAAACGTGTGGTTGAAGAACGCAAAACCTTGGAAACAGCCAAAGGCGCCGGCTTCATTTTAGGCCTAGAAAGCCTATGGTACGAAATGGCTGACACCGCCTACAAAAAAGACAAGCGCAATGCCCTCAAAAACTGGTTTGACTCAGGAATCTGGTTTGCAACACGTTATATAACTAACGGGTTAAAATCTCCCCCTCTTGACCAGTTTAAAAATGACCTGTCAGCCTTCACTTGGAACGCGCCTGAATTTGAACTTGAAATGCTCGGCGATAAAGCGTCAGTAAAAGTGACAAGCCCCCGATTTACAGAAGCTTACACGTTTCTTTTTGCTTCTTTTCTGCTTGGTGCAATGGAAAAATTTGGTTATCAACCTGTTGAACAGCAAGTTTCCCGCGGCGTAATTCGTTTAGATACAATAAGGAATGGTGTAAATGGTACAGCGTAAAGACAAAAAACTAGTTTACGTTAACTATGACCTCCTTGAAGAGGTTGCAAAAGCATCCAAAAGCCGTGGTGAAACAATCACCAAGTTTTTAGAAGAAGCCTTAACTCAAGCTGTTAGAGTTGCAACCGCCGGTTATGACATTAAACAACTTGGCGAATATTTTGAAGTAATGTATGCCCAAAGAATCCTTGGAGGCGCTTTTGTGCCTTTAGACGTGTTAAATTACTTAACAGATGCTGCCTGTAAAGGCGGTAAAGATTCCCTTGCAAACGTGTGGTTTGAAAGTGGAAAATGGCACGGCAAATACCTAAAGGAACGCTTTGATGACCCTGTTCAGTCTTTGGAGAGTTTTTTGAAGGCCAGTCGTTGGGATTTAAGCGAGGTTGAGGTGAAACGGTTTGGTGTTACGGCGCGTGTGCGTTGTGTTTCTATGGTTCTTTCAGCGGAGGCGACACAGTTGCTTGCACGGTTTATTGAAGGTATCCTGCAAGGGTTTGGTTATCAAATTCAGAAAAGCGATATTTTGAAAGGTATGATCATTCAAGAATTTATTAGTAAATAGTCCAATGTTTTATTTCATTTTTTTTCTTTTTTTGTGTTTTTTCTCTTTTTTAAGCTATTTTTACGTTGTTTTAACTCTTAGTGTAATAAGGAATTGTGCACATTTCCTTACACCTCTAGTAAAACGTGTACATTTAGCGCTGGCTTGTGAGTTGTGTTTACAGTAGGTATAAGTACTCAAGCGTTAACATAACAAGCATTAATAATTAATAGAAATAGGAAGAAATAATAAAATGAATACAATCAAATCAAAAAATAAACTATTAGCAGTACTAGCAGTAACACTACTAGTAGCTTCAATGCTAGCAGTTGCTCCACTTGCAAACGCAATTAGCACTCCAACTTTATCCTCTTCCAGTGGTTTTGTCGGAAGCAAAGTCACTGTATCGGGATCTGCATCCGCAGGTAGCCCTGTAGAAATCTACTGGGATACAACAGAATCATCCAACCTGTTAGCATCAATATATGCTACAGGCGCAGGTAACTACTTAAAAGAAATCACGATACCTGCCGCAGCTCACGGTACACACTACATCATTGTTAAAGACAGCACAGGTACCGCAGGTGCCGCTTACATCGTTGGTTCAAAAATTACTTTGAGTCCAACATCCGGCATTCCAGGCGATGTTGTCACAGTTACAGGCACTGGCTTTTCAGGAAACAACACTGAGAAAACAATCGAATTAACATTCGACGGCACAAAAATTGCAACAACTCCAGCAACAGTATCAACAAGCACAGTAGGTTCATTCACCGCAACTTTTGTTGTACCAGACTCTGAATACGGCGCAGTTCCAGTCGTAGCAACCGACGGCGCAGACAACACTGCACAAGCAACTTTCACAATTGGTGCAGCAATCACTGTCACTCCAACCCAAGGTCCATCAGGTACAGTTCTTACAGTAACTGGCCGTGGATTTGAACCAGACGCAGAAGTAGAAATCGCAATCAACGGCACAACAGTTGCAGAAGAAATCGAAGTTAGCGGAACAGGCACATTCACCGCTCAAGTTATCGTTCCATCATTCGCTGCAAAAGGCAACGTAGCAGTTGTTGCAGACGATGGTGAAAACACAGCAACAGCAACATTCAAAGTAACAGGCGTAACCAAAATCACAGTGAACCCAATCTCAGGCGCTCCAGGCAACACAGTCCAAATATCTGGTGAAAACTTCACTGCAGTCGCAGGCACAGAAGTTGACGTTGTTTTCGGTACACTCCCAGTTGGAACTTTCACAGTTGATGAAAAAGGTGCATTCGAAGGAAGCATCGAGATTCCAAGTCTGCCATCAAACACATACGACATTGTTGCTGAAGATGAAAACGGTTTAACCGCTACTGTCGAATTCAAAGTAGCAGTAACCATGTTGACCGCAACACCATCCAGCAATGTTGCAACAGGCATAAACCTTGCAATCCGTGGTTACGGATTTGACGGTGACTATGCAAACGTTACTATCGGTAACCTCCTTGTTGCAGAAAACATTCCAGTTGACGACCTTAACGACGGAATAACAATCGTTCTACCAACAATCCCAACTGGCACATACACAGTAGAAGCAATCGATGACGGCGGATTATCTGCACAAACAACCATCACTGTAACAAAGACAACCACAGTCACAATGAGTCCCGCAAGCGCTCCAAGATCTGCAGAGGTAACAATCACAGGCCTTAACTTCGTACGCTCAAATGAAGCCACAGTAACAATAAAAATCATCAACGCAACAACCCGTACAGTAGTTACCACTTTAACTGCAAGTCTAAACGCATCAGGTATATTTGAGAAATTCTGGACAGTGCCATCCAACTATAAATTAGGTAACTACCTAGTAAACGTCACTGACTCTTCAGGTTTAACAGCTGAAGTACCATTTACAGTTGCAACACTCGAGGTTACAGTTGCTACAGGTGCAGACTCATACCAGCAAGGTGCAATCGGCAGCTTCCAACTAACAAGCTCAATGAATCCAAGCGGTGCAATCGCAATCTATGACCCCGATGGATACCTCTTCGACATCATCGGCATTCAATATGATAACTGGTTCCCAGCAGACTTCACATTTGAAGGCTACCTTGGCGAATCAGGAATGGTCGCAGGTAACTACATTTACCCAACAAACGGATACGGCATACTCAGCGGAACCATGTTCCAACTTCCATCAGACGCAAAGATGGGCAACTGGACATGGGAAGCAATCTTTGAAGAGGAACTATCCATCACAGGCATGTTCGCAGTAACTAACGGTACAGTCGTAGGCACAGCAGGCCCAGCAGGTCCACAAGGCGAGGCAGGTCCAAAAGGTGACACAGGCGCAACAGGCGCTACAGGTGCATCTGGTTCATCAGGCGCAACAGGCGCACAAGGTCCAGAAGGTCCAGTCGGTCCAACAGGTCCAGCAGGTCCACAAGGCTCTGACGCTGAAGGTGTAGTTGGCGGTCCAATGATGCCAACAGCCGCAATCGGTCTAGCAGTAGTTGCTTTGATCGTTGGTCTGTTAGCAGCATTCGTTGCAATCACACTGCGACGCAAAATCGCTAGCTAAAAAAGCTACAAAAACCAAAACAAACCCCTTTCTCTTTTTATTTTTTTTGTTAACTAAAAATTCTTAACATATAACTGTTTTTGGCTAGAAACTTTGCCGTTTAACTTTTTAACTCAAAAACTTGCCCTTGCTTAACCTGCAAATGCTTATTTTTTACTCTTTTTTTTGGAGGTTTACTTCTTTCTTTGCCAGAAAACCACAAAAATAGTCATTGTAATCGCCAATAAAGCAACTCCAACAATGAGCAATAAAGGAAACTCTTCATTTGGCGGCAAAGTCCCAATTGCAGTTTGCGTTGGTGAAAGAGTTGGGGTTGGGGTTGGACTGTTTGTGGGCAGAGTTGTTGGCTGTGGAGTCTGGGTTGGTGTTGGTGTGGTTTGTGGTGTAGTGTCAAGTTTAATGTTGGTTACTAATTTGTGCGGCGTTTCTTCGTTTCCAGCGTAATCGATACTCCAATATTCGATTTTATTGCTTAAGCTGTTTGAAGTAATTTGCGGTTGCCCATCAACGTTTAAAGTTTCGGTTGTGCCGTCGTTTATTCTGTAAAATGTTTGGAAGACTCCGCTCCCTGAATCTGAGGCTGTTAAGGTTATTGTGAAGGCTGAAGTGTGTAGTTGGTCGTCATAATTGTCGCTGGTGACTGGTGCTTGGGCATCGTGGATGACTGAAAGGTTGTGTTGAGTGCTGTTTGTGTAGCCAAACTGGTTACTAACCGTTAAACTCACGCTAAAGTTTTCTGCAGAGATAAACTTGTGTGTTACTATCGATGAATTCGTCGTAGTTGAGTTGCCGTCTCCAAAATTCCAAGTATAAGTTGTAAACCCGTTGACACCGCCAAAACTGCCCGATGCGTCAAACAGTACTTGAGTATTAGCGTAAACTGTGGCTGGCGAAAACGTGAATGCTACCTCCGTGTTGCGTGGTGTAGCAGAAACCGCTGCTGAAGCGTTAACAAGACCAAACCCGTAAAAAATGTCTCGACCGTTCGCATCTAAATCAACCGCAGTCTTATCCAAAATATCCCTTACTTGAACATTAGTCAGGCTGGGATTTTTTCCCCAAACAAGCGCTGCCGTGCCTGTAACGTAACCTACAGAAAAAGAGGTTCCTGTTCCAGAGTATACCTGATTATTTATCCAAATGGAGTCAACATTTTCACCGGGGGCGGCAAGCTCTATTTTGGTTCCAACACATGACATTTCAAGGTGTACATTGTTTTCTTTAGTGGCTGATACTGCGATGACTGAGTCATAGTTTGCTGGGCAACCGATAATTCCGCTTGCAATTTCACCTATGTTTCCGGCGGCGGCAACCAGCAACAAGCCACTTTGGTATGCTGCATCAACTGCATGTTTTAAGGCATTATTTTGGTCGATAAGGCTCCAACTCATCGAAATGATTTGCATCTCATTATCTACTGCCCACTGGATTCCAGCGATTGCTTGACTTAATGTGCCAACGCCTTGATCGTTTAAAACTTTTACAGCGTAAATTTCTGCATCTGGGGCAACTCCAGCCACGCCTAAAGGTGAACTTGTTGAAGCAGCAATTATTCCCGCAATCATTGTGCCGTGGCCAAAATGGTCGGTTACGTCATAATTATTATCGATAAAGTTGTAGCCGCCGTAAACGTTTACGTCATTGACTGGTCCAACGCCTGAATCTAAAACTGCCACTTTAACGCCTGCACCTGTGCTTTGGCTCCAAGCTTGTGGTGCACCAACGCGTTCAACTGCCCAACGTATGGTGCCTGCTGCGTGTGTTTGACTGTTTTCTGTGATGTAGGCGATTTTTGGGTTTTCTTTTAACTGCGTGAGAGCGGTTTGGGGTAAATGTGCGTGGACGGCTGGTATGATGCTGTAAACTTCAATCACTATGCCGCCTGAGCTTGTTAGAGTTTCTAGGTCTGGTGTGCCGTTGAAACCTACAATAACATCAACTGTTGCAGGTTCGTAGCCGGTTGTGGCGGCGGCGCAAAACAGTACGCCTAAAAGTACAGTTAAAGATAGAATTAAACCGCTGCTTCGTTGATTCATTAAACATTTCAAGAGGCGTCTTGAAAATAGAGCCCAAAGTAAACATATAAACGTTAGCCGCAAAGGTTATCAAAACACACAAAAACCCAAACAGCCATATTTACAATAGATATTTTGGAGTATTCATTTTGAGCACCTTTGAGCAGCTTGAAAACCTAACCAAAGTAAAACTTTCTAACCTTGAAAAAACAATGTACCCCAAAGCAGCCGTAACCAAAGCCCAAGTAATCGAATACTACATCCGTTTGGCACCTAAAATTTTGCCCATAATCGCTGACCGCCCCATAGTCTTAACAAGATACCCCGACGGCATAAAAGGCTCCGTGAGTTTTTTTGAAAAAAACGCTCCCGAAGGAAAACCCAACTGGGTAAAAACCGTGCCAATCTATTCAGAAACCCGCAAACGCGAAGTATCCTACATCATATGCAATGACCTTGACACGTTAATTTGGCTGGCGAACCTTGCCGCGCTTGAAATCCACATGCCCTTCTCTAAAGTTGACAGTCGAGGGCAACCTGACTTTCTGTTTTTTGATGTTGACCCTGAACCCCCTGCAACGCTTGGAGACGCCGCAGAAGTAGCCCTTCAACTTAAAGACAAACTTTGCAGCCTTGGGCTTGAACCTTTCATTAAAACTTCAGGCAAAAAAGGCTTACACGTTATCATTCCAATCGTTGAGGATTACACTTTTGAGCAGACACGAGCTTTTGTCCATAAAATAGGCGTCGAATTAGCTAAAGAAAACAGTTTGGTAGTGTCAGAGTTTAAAGACACCAAGAAACCCGGCAAAGTTTTTGCTGATTACTTGCAGAATTCGCAGGGCAGAACCATGGTTATACCGTACAGTCTGCGCCCCACTGAGCAGGCAACGGTTTCCACGCCGCTTGAATGGCGTGAAGTTACACGGGATATTAAGCCTGAAGATTATACTATAAAGACGGTTCCTAAACGTAAAGGTGACCTGTGGCAGGACATTTTTAAGAAAAAAACGAGGTTGCCTCCGTTTGGTTTTTAGAAACTGTTAAAAACTTGGTTGGGGCAATATTTTTGTTTTTGAGGTGCAGTTTTTTGGGTTTAGAAGAAACAAGCGAAGAAACTGAAACTGGATCTGTTGAACGGCAGGTTAGTGCTCCTGTTCCGAGACGTTCAATTTGGTCTGGAAGCATAACTATTGGACTTGTTAATGTTCCTGTTAAATTGTTTTCGATGATTTATGACAGGGGTGTGAGTTTTCATTTTCTGCATAAAACTGATGGGCACCCTTTAAAGTACGTGAAGATGTGCACTAAAGACGATAAAATCGTGCCCTGGAACGAGGTAGCTAAAGGCTATGAAGTCTCCAAAAACGAGTACATCCTTTTTGACAAAAAAGAGCTTGACGCAGTTAAACCCGAATCAGACCGACGGATACGTATAAGCAAATTTGTTGACTACTTCAGCGTGGACCCCATCTATTTTGACCGCACTTACGCTTTGATGCCTGACAAAAGCAAAGACGCTTACAACCTGCTCTTAACGGCGCTGGAAAAGAAAAACAAGGCTGGTGCTGGACGCATAACTTTGCGGACAAAAGAGTACCCGGCGCTTTTGCATACTTACAAGGGTGCGCTTGTGTTGACGACTTTGCGTTATGCTTATGATGTGGTTAACCCGCAGGATTTTGAAGACATTCACAAGCTTAAGGAGCCTGAAAAGGCTGAGTTGGATTTAGCAGTAAAAATCGTTACTGACCTTTCGGGCGAGTTTGACATCTCCGAATTTGAGGACACTTACCAAAAGAAGGTTCAAGCCCTTGTCGAGCAGAAGCTTAAAGGTGAAAAAATCAAGGTGGAAAAGCCGCCTGAAGAAGAAGCCAAAGGCCTCATGGTTGCCTTGCGGGAAACTCTTAAGCAGCTGGAACAGCAGAAATGAGCAATCACCGCCACCTGTATAAGCCTATGCTTGCCAAACCTGTTGAGAAGCCTTTTTCTGGCATAGACTGGGTTTTTGAGATTAAATGGGACGGTTTCCGCGCGATTGCCTACATAGAGGAGCCTTTTAGCCTGAAAAGCCGTAACCAGAAGGAGCTTAAGCATAATTTTCCTGAACTGGAACAGCTTAAACATTTGGCGCATAGTCTTGTTGTGGACGGAGAAATTGTTGTAATGAAGAACGGTAAACCTGACTTTCAAACCTTGCTTGAACGTGGACAATCTGTTTCACAGCGGGAGATTGAACGGCAGATGGAGCGGGCGCCTGCGGTTTACATCGTATTTGATGTTTTGGAGAAGGATGGGGTGAGCCTTACGGGTTTGCCGTTGGTTGAACGTAAACGAATTCTTAAAGAGTCACTTGCTGAGGGTTCTAACGTGTTGGTTTCTGATTTTATAGAAGAGAACGGTGAAGCTTATTATCAGCTTGTGTTGGAAAAAGGGTTGGAGGGGGTGGTTGCTAAGCTTAAGGATAGCTATTACGAGGAGGGTATGCGGTCGGGCAGTTGGCTTAAAATTAAGCAGCTTAAAACCTGTGACTGCATCATTTTTGGTTACACTTCGGGCGGTGGGGTGCGGGGTAAAACTTTTGGGGCTTTGCTGCTTGGAGTTTATGATAAAGAGGGAAAAGCAATGTATCTGGGTAAGGTTGGAACAGGCTTTAATGAACAAACACTTGGGACTTTAATGGATAAGTTTGAGAAAATCAAAACTGACGTGGCACCGTTTAAAGCTGAGGTTGGCGACGTGGTCACGTGGCTTGAGCCTAAACTGGTTTGTGAAGTTGTTTATCAAGTGTTGACGCGTGATTTTAGGCTGCGAATGCCCCGTTTCCGTGGTTTAAGACAAGACAAGCCGCCCCAAGACTGCACGATTGACCAGTTCATGGAAGTCAAATCCGTTCCTAACCAGGATTCTGGGGAGAAGCTTTCTGAGTACAAGTCTAAACGTGACTTCGCCCAAACCAGCGAACCTCAAGCTGAAGTAAAAGAGTCAGGGGGTTCACCAGTTTTTGTTGTTCAAGAGCATCATTCCCGCAGGTTGCATTGGGATTTTCGGTTGGAAAGCGGTGGTGTTTTGAAAAGTTGGGCTGTTCCAAAAGGTATTCCTGAAGATACTAAACAGCGGCATCTTGCCGTTGAGACGGAGGACCATCCGTTGGAGTACGCTAACTTTGCTGGCACGATTCCTAAGGGTCAATATGGGGCTGGAACAGTCGTCATCTGGGATAAAGGGCATTACACTGTTAAAGAGTGGTTGCAGGATAAGATTGAGGTTATTTTGGATGGTGAACGGCTTAAGGGGCGTTATGTGCTGGTGCGTCTTAAACGTGGCGATGAAAAGAACTGGTTGATGCTTAAAGGAAAAGAGTAACATGACGGTTTACGCGGGCACGATTGGCTGGAGCTACAACTTCTGGAAAGGCCCCTTTTACCCCGCAAAACTATCCAACAATAAACTACTCAATTACTACGCAACCCAGTTTGGCACGGTTGAGGTTGACAACACCTTCTACCGCATACCAAACGCCCAAACCATGCTAAACTGGAAACAACAAACCCCAAACAACTTTATCTTCTCTCTCAAATTCCCAAACATCATAACGCATGTAAAGAAGCTTAAAGACTGCCAAAGAGAAACCAACCTTTTCCTAGAACGCGCCATGCTGCTTGAAGAAAAGCTGGGTCCAATGCTGCTACAGTTTCCGCCCAATTTTGGCGAAGAACATTTTTCTGATTTGGCTGCTTACCTTGCTGGTTTGCCCCGCGGTTTGCGGTTTGTTGTTGAAGTGCGAAACAAAAGCCTACTAACAGAACGGCTTTTTGAGGTTCTAAAAGGTAATCATGTTGCTTTTGCGTGGGTTGATAGCCCCATTATGCCGCCAACTTTGGAGTTGACTTCTGACTTTGTTTATCTTCGTTTGGAGGGCGACCGCGGCAAGGTTAATGGTTTGCTTGGGAAAGTTGAGGTTGACCGTTCAGCTGAAGTTAAGGTTTGGGCTGAAAAACTTGCATCCTTCAAGGAAAGAGGCGTAGTTTTTGGGTATTTTGGCAAGTTTTATTCTGGTTTTCCACCGTTGGATGCTAGGCATTTCATGGAAGCGATGGGTGTTGGTTACCAGAAAACCCTGCTGTAGCCGAGTTTTAACATGCTTTTTGGGCTGAAAAAGTGCCAATACTGACCTACCCCCTATAGGTTTCTGCGAGTTTCTATTTGCATTCTAATAGGTTGGTTTAATTTTTAAAGCGAAAAAATAACAGTGAACAGCAATACACTTGCTTAAAATAAGAAAATGGTTGAGGGTTAACGGGTTACCAACTGTTTTTCTTAAAACCCCAAAGCGCTGGGAACAATACCCACGGCAGCACAAGCGCTGACAGTTTCTTACGGGTAATACGTCAATGCTTTGCTTTTCGTTTTAGCGAAAATGTTTTTTCTGAAAGACTTAAAATTAGGTGTTTTGTTTTTTATTTATTGGCGATTGTATTGGATATTGACCAGCGTAAGATTGCCAACATTCATGATTTTTATGCTGATTTTGATGAAATGTCAAATCAGCTTGCGGCGTTAAAAGACGATTATCCCTCAGGCTTAATCATACCTGTTTTCGGCGAGGACATTAAAAGCCCTGGACTTAGCAAAATTATAAGCGAAATCAATCAATGCACGTATTTAAGCAAAGTTTTTATTGCGTTATCAGCGCAAACCCCCGCGGATTATGATGAGGCACGGCGGATAAGTCGAGCGTTCAAGATTCCCTGCGACATCATCTGGTGCAATAAACCAGAAGTTTTAGCTGTTTTTGAAGAATTAAAATCAAAAGGACTCGACGTTACCCAATCTTACGGCAAAGGCAAGGACGTCTGGATAGCCATGGGTATTGCATCTTTAGACCTGTTTGCTTTTGCAGTTCACGACGCAGACATTGTCTCATACACAAAAATGTTGCCTACTCGAATGCTTTACCCACTTATTGAACCTAAACTTGACTTTTTCTTTTCTAAAGGCTATTACGCCAGAATCAACCCTGAAACAAAAAAACTGTATGGAAGAATCCACCGTCTCTTCATCAACCCGCTTCTTGAAGTATTACAAGAAAAACTTCGTTACTCCAAGTTTTTAACTTACCTGCAATCGTTCAGTTACCCTTTAGCTGGTGAAATCGCTGTTTACTGTGATTTAGCTACGCATCTGCGGGTGCCAAGCGATTGGGGGCTGGAGCTTGGGCTTCTCTCAGAAGTGTACCGTAACGCTTCTTACGGCAGAATCTGCCAAGTAGACTTGGGTTTGTATGACCATCGCCATAAAGATGTCGCCCAAAACGGGCTTCTGAAAACCGCTGAAGATTCCCTAATAACGCTGCTTAGAACGTTAACTGAAACTGAAAACGTGAACATTTCAGAGTCTTTTCTTACAAGTCTTCAAGTGTCATATCGACGGCTCGCGCAAGACAAGATTCGCCAGTACCATGCGGATGCAACATGTAACAAGCTTGTTTTTGACCGTCATGAGGAAGAAGTGAACGTGGATTCGCTGTGCAATGTTATCCTTAGTGGCGGTAGAAAGTATCTTGAGAACCCTATACGAGCTCAGTTGCCTGATTGGCTTCGGGCGATTGCGGCAATGCCAGATATTAGAGAAAAACTCAGGGAAAAAGCCATTGAACAATAAAAAAATTGTAATCTTCTCGGATATGGATGGCAGCCTGCTTAACAGCCGATATGAGTACGGCGAAATAGAGCCTACCCTCCGCAGGATTCTGAGTTTGGATGCTTCGGTGGTTCTTGCCAGCAGCAAAACCCGCGTTGAACTTGCCTACTACAGAAGCAAACTGCAAATCCCCGATCCATACATTACGGAAAACGGTTCACTGATTGTTGTGCCTAAACAATACTTCAAGCAGCAACCCACTTTTTCAAAAAAAACCGCTGAAGAACGTCTAATTGAACTTGGAACGCCCTACACGCTAATTAGAGAAAAACTGGAATGCGTAAAAAACCAAACTGGGGCAGGCATTGTTGGTTTTGGTGACTTAACCGTTGAAGAAGTAGCCAAAGATACTGGGTTGTCTTTGGATTTGGCGGCTTTGGCAAAACAGCGAGAGTATAGTGAACCTTTCAAAATCATAAGTGGCGATAAGTCGCGGGTTTTGCGGGCGTTGTGGGCTTCTGGGGTTTGCTGTGTTGAGGGTGGCAGGTTTTTGACTGCTTTAGCCTGTGTTGATAAGGGTGAAGCTGTCACAGTTCTAAAGGAGTTGTATTTAGGTCAGTTTGACAATGTTTTTACGGTTGGAGTTGGCAATGGAGAAAACGATTTGACTATGTTGGACGCGGTGGATAAACCCTTTTTTATCCGTAATGATGGAGAAATTAGGCTTGTTTGGCAAGAAATCAGGCATATGGTTGAGTTAAACACGCATTAACTGGTTAGTTTCTGCATTAGTTTTGCTGTTTTGTTATCGAATGATTTTTTTATGATAACTTAAATCTTTGAATTAAAGGTGCTGATTAAAATAACCCTTGAATCTTCCTTATCGTTAGACGCCAAAGTTTACTTGCACAACATAGAAAACGCCGACATACTCGTTGGCATTCCAAGCTTCAACAACGTTTTAACAGCCAGTTACGTGATAAACCAAGTAACCAAAGGCTTAGACACATACTTTTCGCATCTCCGTTCGGTCGTTTTTGTTTCAGACGGCAACTCTAAAGACGACACCCTGACATCCGTAAAGAAGGTGAATTTGCCCTCAGAAGTAAAACTTATCCCAGCCATATACATGGGAACCTCAGGAAAAGGTAGCGCGGTGCGAGCCATTTTTGAAGCCGCAAGAATCCTTAAAGTCAAAAGTGTCGCGCTCGTCGACTCTGACCTTAGAAGCATCACGCCTGACTGGATGGACATGCTAATCACGCCGACCCTAAACGGCACAGACTTTGTAGCCCCATACTATAACCGCCGCAAATACGATGGAACCATAACCAACTTCCTTTGCTACCCAATTATGCGCAGCCTGTTTGGAAAAGACATAAGGCAACCCATCGGCGGTGACTTCGGATTGTCCATTGGTTTAGTTGAGAAGCTTTTGGATTCTCCTTTATGGGACAATGTTGGCGATGTTTGCCGTTTTGGTATTGACATTTTTGAAACCTGCACAGCCGTTGCTGAGGGCTTACAGGTTAAGCAGGCGCTTTTAGGCGTTAAAAACCATGACGCTAAAGACCCCTCCAGCCAGTTGGCTTCCATGTTTAGGCAGGTGATGAGTACAATGTTTGCCTGCGTTGAACATTATGAACCCGTGTGGAAGAGTATTCATGAAGTAACTGCAACAGATTTTGTTGGAGAAGAAAACTATGCTGAAATTCCAGAAACCGTTGAGGTCTCCTTTAAACAGACAATAGACGCCTACAACGCCAATATCAACAACTTTGCGGATGTTTACCAAACCGTGTTGGATAGCAGCCTTGGTGGCAAGTTTGAAGAGCTAAAACAGATAGAACACAGCAACGTCGATTTTTCGTCTGAGGTTTGGGCGAAAACCGTTTACTCCTTCATAGCCGCCTACCACAAAACCCCTCCAGAAGGCAGAGCCAAACTGATTGACGCGTTGCGTGTCTTGTGGATTGGCAGAGTAGCCGCTTTCCTAAAAGATACATGGACCCAAACCCGCATTGAATCCGAAGCAAAAATAGTCGCCGAAGCCAAAGTCTTCGAAAAACTAAAAGATTACTTTATAGAAAAATACTAGCATAGCCATCAAAATGACCCACCCCCTATAGGTTTCTGCATAGAATCTCTAATAGGCTACTAATAGACTGCAAATAGGTTACTCCCATTTTTTTGAAAACTACGGCTTAATGGTGACAAACAGTTTTTTTGTCCAACTTTAGTTATTGGTAACAACACAAGGGTTCATACAACAAATATTCTTTAAACTGGTCCAGCAGACAAATGCTAAAACATAAATACCTACATTAACGCAGTTAAAATTAAATTAAAGGACAATTTTTTGATGAATAAAAAAGAGTTAATCCATATTTTCAAAGAAACTTTTAACGAGTGGCGAAGAGAAAACATAACCCTGCGTGCTGCAGCGCTTACTTTCTTTATAATTTTGCCCCTGCCCACTTTACTACTAATTGTAGTTGCTCTTTTTACCGTATTTTTTGGTGAACAGCAAGCAATCCAGTTACTGTTACAGCAGATAACGGCAGTTGCTGGACCTGCGGTAGCCGAGCTTTTTAGGGAAATTCTTGGAGTCGCCGAGTTACCTTTAACGTCAATATTTGAAACATTCTTTACCGTTGCTTTTACAATTGTAGGTGCAATAGGCGCTTTTTCCATACTTGCCGACACCATCGATGCCATATGGGAAGTTAAAAAGCCCCAAAAGCAGCCGCTTCTAAAAGTGTTAAGACAAAAAATTGGGCCTTTTTTGTTTGTGTCTTCTTTAGGATTAATTGTTATTGTCTGGACATCGATAGCTTCAGTTCTGTTTAACGTAATTGCCGTTTCAGCGGTTGCTGGCCAAACTATAACATTAATTGCCCTGTCATTTACTCAGATTCTTCTTTCGTTTGGTATAACAACATTGATTTTTGCCATTATTTACAAAAGATTACCCATAGCCAAAGTACACTGGAGAGACGTAACCTTACCATCAATAGTTGCAGGCGCCGCATTCACAGCAACCAACTATATTTTTGGATTTTACATTCAAACATTCACGATAACAACCATTGCAGGCGCCGCAGGCTCACTCATAATTCTGCTTCTTTGGATTTTCATTTTAAACCAGATCGTGTTGTTTGGAGCTGAAATCTCAAAAACTTACGCTGTAACAGTAGGCTCACACTCTTCAAAACATCAACCAACAAATCCAAGCTCACAAACACCGCAAAAACCGCATTCTCCTAAAGAACAAGGCGACGTAGAGTTAACAATAACATTTAGAAAACAAGTTAAAAAAGAAGACGCCAAACAGGTTGATGAAACCGAGTCAGTCAAGAAAGATTGACAAAACGCTTTTAACACCTAAGGGGACGCAAACAACTTTAAACCCAAACTTAATAACAACACAACAGGTTGATGCAAAAAGTGTTCTTCAAACAAATCCAGCAGCACGGAGACAATTTTTCCTACATAATCGCCGACGAAACAGTCAAGGAAGCCGCTGTGGTTGATTCGAGTTTTAATGCGGCAGAAATAACTCGGCAGTTAAAAGAGCAAGGGTTTGCCCTAAAATTCGTGATTAACACTCATGGGCATTCTGACCACACCGCTGGCAATTATGAACTTCATGCTGTGTTTGGTGCAAAAATTGTTGCTCACAGCAGTTCCCGTGCTCGCTATGACTTGCCTGTTGAGGATGGCGATGTTCTGCAGGTTGGCGGTATCTCAATCAAAGTCATCTACACTCCCGGTCACACAACCGACGGCATCAGCCTGCTTGTGGAGGGCAAAATGGTGTTGACTGGCGACACCTTGTTTGTTGGGGAATGCGGCAGGACAGATTTTGCAGGCGGCAGCAGTCGGAGCATGTATGATAGCCTATTTAACAAGCTTTTGAAGCTTGACGATTTCGTTGAGGTTTATCCGGGTCACGATTATGGCGATAGGAAGTCTTCTACTATTGGTGATGAGAAGCGCCTGAATTATACATTGAAGCCTCGGTCGGTGGAAGAGTTTATCGTTTTTATGAATGAACAATAAACGTTTTTTTATTAATTCATGCCTATTCTGCTTATTATGACAGCATTAAATTAACTGCTTCACGGTTGCTCAGAAAATTTTTCAACTATTTTAGAACGGAATGTACCTTTTTTTCTTGATATTCTAAATACTTATCATGGGTAAAGCTTTTTACTTCATAAACGCCAATAAGGGGGTCAATCAAATCTGCTATAAAAATCCCCTTTAGCAATAATTAGAAGGTCCCACACTTAGTGAAAAAAGCCCCCGCTCAAGAAAAGAAAACCCATTTCGTGGAAAAAATCAGCCTAGTAAAACTACGCTTAAAAGCTATGCGCAGAGGCGTATGGTACAGAGCCCTAAACAGAATAGACCGTGTACTTGTAGATTTAACGATAAAGGTCACAAAAACCGCCATCAAAAGCCGCACATTGCTAAACCAGCTACAATCAGTTACCGCGAAAATAGAATGCTTTCTTGAAAACAAACTAACCCGAACAGCACGAGAATACGGTTTACCGCAAACCTGCAAACTAGCCGGCATCGCCCAAAGCTGGGGCAACAAAGACGCCCACGCTTGGAGTAGCGACTACGCGTTTGCAACATTCTTGGCGGCGCTAAAACTAAATAACCCCCCTGCATAGTTCTTTGTTGTTGGAAAATCAGGTTTGGACTTAATCAATATAGCATTAATCTGCGTTTTCGCAGTAATCTACGCTTGGGTACTCTATAACCTGCCAATTTTAGCTGTCGGAGTAAAAAACCTTCGGTCAACAAGAAATAAACTTGCCCCAGTTATGACGGATTCACAGTTACCCTTCTACTCGATTATTGTGGCAGCTAAAAATGAGGCAAAAACCATCGGCAGGCTCCTTGAATCATTAACCCACCTTTATTACCCAACAGACAAGCATGAAATCATAGTAGTCGAAGACGGCTCCAACGATGAAACATTCGAAATCTGCAAAAGTTATGCTCAAAAAAACTCCAACATTCACGTATACAAAAAATTCGTTTCTAACGGCAAACCTTCGGCGTTAAATTTTGCACTTAAACAAGCCCGTGGTGAATTAATTGCGGTTTTTGATGCTGATAACGTTCCCGCCAAAGACGCGTTAATAAACTCAGTAAAATATTTCCAAGACCCCCAAGTTGCCGCTGTTCAAGGCAAAACTCAATCAATTAACTCTAAAGAAAACATGTTAACCCAATTTATCTCCTACGAAGAAGCCGTATGGTGTGAGGCTTACCTGCGAGGCAAAGATTCCCTTGGCTTATTTGTTCACCTAAAAGGCAGCTGCCAATTCATCCGCGGCAAAGTCATAAGAAAACTAAACGGTTTTGACGAAAACGTCCTTTCAGAAGACATGGAGTTTTCCGCCCGTTTAACAGAAAACGATTACCAAATTAAATACGCCGGTGACGTGTGCACTTGGCAAGAAAGCCCCTCAAACCTAAAAGGTCTCTTCAAACAACGCACCCGATGGTTCAGAGGCACTATGGACGTCGCAAGAAAATACGGTAGACTAATCAAAAAACCAAACAAAGTAACGTTAGACGCCGAAATAACCCTGTTTGGTCCCTTCATACTAATTGCCTCTTTGGTCTCTTACCTGATGGCTTTTGGCACATTTCTAACAGAGTACCCCTATAACGTAATCTGGACCGCCTTCACCTACTTCTCACTATCCGCAATGACCATAATTGTGCTATTATGCGGTTTCGCGTTAATCTTAATCTCAAAACCCTACAAGGCAAGCAGCCTACTCTGGTTACCCTTCGTTTACGGCTACTGGTTCATACAAGGCTTCATAGCCCTATACGCTGGAATACTCAATTTACTGCGCAAACCCAAGCATTGGCTAAAAACCGAAAAAACAGGCAACATCGACCCCGCCTTTATCGTAGAAGACCCCTTATGCATCCAGCAATGAACGTGTTAGTTACCGGCGGCGCAGGTTTCATCGGAAGCCACCTAGTAGACCGCCTAGTAAACAGTGGTTATAACGTAAAAGTACTTGACAACTTATCCACTGGCAACCTGTCAAATATCAAAAGCAACATTGATAACGGCAAAATAGACTTCGTCAAAGGCGACATAACAAACCTTGAACAAGTCAAAAATTGTGTGAGTGGTGTTGACGTGGTTTTTCATTTAGCCGCACAAGTCAGCGTGCCCTTATCCATTAAAGATCCAGCATTCAATTTCGAAACCAACGTAACTGGCACCATCAACCTGCTATCAACTTTAGCAAACAAAAACCCAAACGGAAAATTCATTTTAGCTTCATCATGTGCAGTCTACGGTGACCCCCAAAAACTCCCAGCAGACGAAAAAACCCCAACAAACCCAATTTCACCATACGCCGAAACAAAACTACTTGGCGAATACTACACGTTGGGATTTAACCAAAACAAACTCCTAAAAACCTCTGCACTGCGCTTTTTCAACGTTTACGGGTTACGCCAAGGATTGAATGATTACAGCGGCGTTATAACCAAGTTTATTGACCGCATTAAACAGAACCAGCCCCTAACCGTCTACGGCGACGGCACCCAAACCCGCGACTTCGTACACGTTTCAAACATCGTAGACGCTTTAATCGCTTGCCTTGAAAACTCCAATGCGGAAGGCGAAGTCTTTAACGTTGGCACAGGAAACGCCATTACAATTGAAGATTTAGCCAAAAGCCTCATTCAACTATCAGGCGCCTCCTGCACAGTTAATCATGCACCCGCAAGAGAAGGCGACATCAAACACAGCTACGCCAACATCGCCAAAGCCCAAAATAAACTCAATTACCATCCAACAATGCAGCTTAGCACAGGCCTGCAAGAACTTCTCTTAGCAGCAAACGCTGATAACAGATAATAGGCAAAGAAACTAGTTGAACTTTAACTTCTGCCCATCTTTAAGCAGCATCAACAGGCTCGGCGACTACAAACTACTCGGGTTATGCCTAACCATTGGCTTCCTAATCCGCTTGGTTCCTGAAGCGTTAGCTTACTGGACACCAATAGGTTTTGACACCATCTACTACGGTTACGTCATGAAAACAGGCGTTATACTGCCCCATTGGAGCAGCTTCTTCACATCCACATGGCTACTTTCCGCCCTAATCGTGCCAGCCTACAACCTAATACAAGGCGACCCGTTCATAATCCTAAAAATTACAGGACCACTGTTGTTTGGGTTAAACGTTGCAGGCGTCTACTGGTTTAGCCGAAAAATGCTAGGTTGGAGCCCCCTAATGGGTTTAGCCGCAGGCATCTTCTTTGCACTACAGCTGGCTTCGCTTAGAATCAGTTGGGACCTACTACGCAACACCTTAGGCTTAGGCATACTCTTGTTTGCCCTTTCTTACGTTAAAGAAGTCGACAAAAAACGTGGCTTTGCACTTTTCACTGGATTATCTTTGTTGGCAGTTTTTGCGCACGAGTATTCTGCGGTGATTCTGCTGTTCACCGTGGGAAGTTTGCTTGTGTGGAAATTGGTCAAGAAGCAGATTAATGGTAATTACAAAATGTTGGCTTTAGGTTTATTGCCTTCCTTGTCAGTATTCATTGTCGGACTAATATTAAGAATAAACCCCATACGATACGGAGTACCATCAAACATTATTATGGCTGGAGACGCAATAAGCGGAAAAGCAGGCGTGTTCTTTTTAACAAACTACCTCCAAGTCCAAAACTCCACCGACTACTACTCAAGCTACTGGATGCTTGTCCTAAACGTCGCATTACTCTTCACCGTTCTGTTTGTACCATACATTTACCTGGTAAAGAAAGGCTACTTTAAAAACGGCATCTTAACTTCATGGATGGTTCTGCTTTTAATCGGCGGTTTCGGCTGCTTATTAATGCCCTTATTCAGCCTGCAATATTGGCACCGCTGGATGTTCATGCTAGTTTACCCCTTCACCTTCTACGCAGTATACGGCATCGCAAAAATTGCTGCGAAATCCTCAATTGTTGGAAGACCGAGCTTAGCATCGTTTCTATCTAACAAGAAAGCTTCTGGCATGATTCTGCTAACCCTGTGTTTAGGCATAGCTTACATGTTTACGCCATTAACGATGATGTATGCAAACAAAAGCATACCAAACATTACAGGTACGCATATTTATTTCTCAACTGACCCTGCAGTCCCATACCAAGACGAGCAAAACGTTGTCTTAGCCATGGACTGGTTAAACCAAAACGCAAACCCCGAGTCATGTGTTATTCTGCAGCATCATTTCTTTGAATATGGCAGATTATACGTTTCTAACTCCGAATCTATCATCCATTATGAAGTAGATGTTGACCAAGCTGTCAACAAAGCTTCCGGGTCAGGATACAACAACGTCTATTTTGTTTGGTGGAATACGCCAATCGGCTGGAACGAAAAATCAGTACCCACCGGCTTTGTAAGCGTTGCTGACTTTGGCAGAATCTCAGTTTACAGTTACGCCAATTATACGAAGGCATAAACACATGGTAGAAGTACAGGAAAACCCCATACTGATAAACACCCAAGCAGTAAAGGAGAGCCCATTTGTAGTAGTGGGCATCCCCGCATTCAATGAAGAACACGCAATAGCGCGCATCGTAATTGAGGCACAAAAATACGCTGACGCAGTCATCGTCTGTGATGATGGTTCATCAGATTCAACCGCAATCATTGCTGAACGCTTAGGTGCAGAAGTAGCACGGCACCCCCAAAACATGGGCTATGGTGCAGCCATCAAAACACTTTTCCAACGAGCCTTAGACTTCGGTGCAGACGTACTAGTTACGCTTGACGGAGACGGACAACATAACGCCTCTGAAATTCCCCAAGTCGTAAAACCAATTGCAGACGGGAAAGCTGACGTTGTTATAGGCAGCAGGTTTGTCGATGAGCAAGGCACAAAAGAAATGCCCCTTTACAGACGTCTCGGCGCCCAAGTAATCACAAAACTTGTAAACGGTTCCTCCCAGACAGGCGTCAAAGATTCACAAAGCGGCTTTAGAGCATACAACCGAGTCGCACTTGAACATCTATGTGTTTCTGAAGTAGGCATGGGCGCAAGCGTACAAATTCTTCTTGAAGCAAGCAAACAAGACCTGCGAATAAGTGAAGTTGCCAGCACATGCAAATACGAAACCAGCGGCGGCTCCACCTCAACAGAAAACCCGGTAACGCATGGTGCAGGTGTAATAGTTTCACTTGTCCGTCTCATAGTTGAAGAAAGACCTCTCACAGCTTTGGGTATTCCTGGCATTTTGTCTCTCGTTGCAGGTGTATTCTTTGGCGTATGGCTACTACAAATTTATGCAGCAACACATGCTATTGTAACAAACATTGCAATTGCTACGCTTGGTTTTACTATAATTGGTTTCTTTATGATTTCCACATCTATTACTCTATACGCTATTACAAGACTGTACAAAAAACATGCATAATTTGGCCTAAAATCAATGAAAAATATACTAACGATTGATGTCGAAGAAATATTTCACGCAGAGCTAGTGAGAAATTCGATAAACCTCAAAAAAGACTTCAGAACTCCACAAAATATACCAATTGTTCTGGATTTGCTTAGTGCATATAATGCTAAAGCAACCTTCTTCATTGTTGGCGAAATTGCTCAGCTATACCCCCAAATAGTAAAAGAAATTGAAAACTATGGTCATGAAGTGGCATTCCATAGTTGGTCACATTTGCCACTACAGAGACAAAATCGAAACTCTTTCAAAGAGGAAATCTTTAAGTTCAAAGAGATTTGCCCCAAATGTGTTGGTTTCCGTGCCCCTTCATTTTCATTAAATAAATCCACTAGTTGGGCATTAGATGTTCTTCTTGAAAATAATTTTCAATACGATTCCAGCATTTTTCCAGCTTACACGCCAATGTATGGTTCATCAAAGGCATTAATGAGGCCATACACTCCTTCTTCAACTGATATTTCAAAAGAAACTCCAGGTTTTGGTTTGCGAGAGTTTCCTCTTGCTGTTTACAGTTTCCTTGGACTTAGAGTACCCATAGCTGGAGGGTTTTGGCTGAGATTTTGGAGTAACCATTTAATAAAGAAAGGTATCAAGAAGCTAAATGCAGCTGGTATGCCTGCCGTTCTATTTCTCCACAACTGGGAACTAGATCCAGAAACACCCAAAATACGTTTACCCTTGCTTAAAAACTTCGTAACTTACCACCATTTTTCTAAAACCAAAGAGAAATTGGTATCTCTGATGACAGATAATGCTTTAACCAGCGTTAAAGATTACATCAACAGTTCGGATTTTTTAGGAACGTTTGATTAAAATGAGCTTCAGTATCGAAAACCTTGAACCTGAAGACAGGAATCAGTGGGACGAATTTGTTGAAAGTCATCCTTACGGAACGCCCTATCATATGTGGGGTTATGGTGAAGCACTTTCGATGACCTACCATTACCAACGGTATTACCTCGTTGGCAAAATCGATGGTAAAATCATCGGAGTATTTCCTTTAATTCACGTTAACAGTAAACTCTTTGGAAGTAAACTTCTCTCTTTACCGTTCTGCGAATATGGCGGTCCTCTCATTGATATGCATGCCAATAGTGTTAGAGGTATTAACCAAAAGTTTTTGGACGAAGTTTCATCGATTGCTTCCGATTTGGGCGTAAATTATGTTGAGCTTAGAAATGTCTCTATAGATAGCAGCTTTTTATCTCAAGCGAATTACACTCAGCTAAACCGATATGTTGATTTCAAATTAGATTTATCTCAAGGTACTGAGAAATTATGGCGCTCCTTGGATAAAAAAACGAGAAATTCTACCCGGAAATCCCAAAAAAGTAACATGGTAATTAATGAAGTTCAAGATGAAAAAATGTTAAGGCGCTATTTTTCTCTATATCTAAAGGTTGAAAAGAAGCATGGTTCACCCCCTCAAAGTTTCAAACTTTTTGAAAATCTTCTAAAACATAGCCATAACCTGAAATCATTGATTGCAGAGTATAACAGAATCCCTATTGCTGGAATAACTGTATTTTACAGTAAAAATCAAGTTTATTGGTGGAATGGCGTCTCTGATCCAGCTTTCAGCAATGTTAACGCCACAAATTTACTGCTTTGGCAAGTTATCGAGGATGGAAGCAAGAACGGTTATTCTTTCATGAATTTTGGCAGAACAAGAAAGGATACTGGTGTTTATCAATTTAAAAAGGGTTGGTGCGGAACCGAGGTCTCTTTAAAAGATTCTGTGTTTTTCTTAAATAACAATAAGGAATTGGCTGATCCAGAACAGGGTAAGTATCCGTTTTTATCAAAAATGTGGTCTTTCTTACCTACCATCTGCGCTGAAAAATTGGGCCCCAAAATCGTTAGCGGAATAGGTTTGTAAAGCTTGACGGAAAAGTTGCAGAAAGTACCTTTGTTTAGAACATGTCAATTAAACAAGGAACTAATCGATTTTCCAGTGGCTAAAGAATTATGCTGTTCGCAAATCGTAGTTTTTCATACGGTTGCTGGTTGCGTTGTGGCAGCTTGCGGGATAAGACGTAACTTATTTAATGTTCTCGTACTGCATGTTCGGGATGGCTATCAAGGTAAACGAATCGGCACACAAATCCTTCAGAAAACGATTGCTAAAGCATACGCCTGTGGCTTAAGTTTTATAACGTTGTCCGTGTCCTCGAACAACACTATTGCATCCCATCTATATTTTAAGAGTGGATTCAAGAAAGTGGTTCACCTTCAAATAACTAATTTGGACCTTATGATACTTCCTCTTAAACGTCAGGGAAGAATCCTTTTTTTGTTGCTACGTGCTCTTTTTTTAATTACGCCTACGATTTTTCTTTCTTTTGTCCATAACTGGTACTACAGAAAGACTCTGCCGAAATATAGCTGATTCTTTTGAATTTGTTTTTCGTTAATCCCACAGAGATTCAGAAACCTGAAATTTACGGCGTTGCTTTACACCTGCCAAGTGACTTCAAAATAACAATACTTCAGCCCTCAGATTGCAGCAGAATAGAACGTATAAAGATTCGTGAAAACATTCAAGTAACAAAGATGCCTTCAAAGTTCCTGACCGTATGCCAATCAAAAATAACGGTATCTCCACTAAATCTTTGGGTAAACGAATTATCAAACGCCATCAAATCCGGACAGTGTGACATTATCCATGTCTGTAATTACGACTACATCACGGCATTTCCCCCAATTTTTGTTAAAAAAAAGTTTTCAGTCCCCATAATTGTAACAAATGATGCACTAATGGGAACAGGAAGCTACTCGTTTGGGGCACCGTTAGTTGATACGGTGCTAGGGGTATACACCCATCTGGTTGGTAAACACGTCTTAAAGAGTTATGACAAAGTTGTTCTGTTGTACTCACAGCTTTCTAAAAGTGCAAAGTCTCTTGGAGTAGCTGGGGAAAAGTTAGAGATTATACCTAATGGTATAGATGTGCAACTGCTAACGTCTTGCGAAAAAAAGCTTGATGTTGAGAAAATTAAGGAAAAATACGGGATAGAGTCAGAGGAAAAAGTTGTACTATATGTAGGTAGATTAGTAAAAATGAAAAGGGTCGAGATAGTGATTGCCATTGTCAAAAAATTGCTTTCACAAGGTCTGAAAGTTAAGGCTTTAATTGTGGGGGATGGTCCACAAAAAGAAAAACTGGAAAAACTTTCAAATGACCTTAATGGGAATATTATTTTCACAGGTTTTCTTGGTGACGAAAAGTATGAATGTTTCAAAATTGCTGACCTTTTTGTTCTTCCTTCTTTATCTGAAGGTTTACCAACCGTACTTTTAGAAGCTGCAGCATTTGGTGTTCCTATGGTTGCTCCAAATATCAATGGTATAGGTGATGTGGTTATTCACGGCAAAACAGGTTTCTTGGTAGAAAAACAACGACTCTTCCAGTATGTTAATTTTGCTTATCTTATTCTGACAAATGACGAATTTTCTAGAAACATGGGTCTTACAGCAAGGAACCACGTAAGAAAATATTTTTCGTGGTCTGTTGTTGCTTTGCGCTATGAAAGTGTTTACAGGAGCCTTCTCAAATCTTGATTGTAATTGATTTTGCGTTCTGCCTTCAGCAAAAACTTAATCAAAGTCAAAATTTAAATTTTAAAGCTCTAAAAATAGATGCCAATTCAGGACTTGAATAAACATTAAAATTCTTATTGTGACCCAAGAGTTTCCGCCCTCTGGTTCCGGTATCGCAAATGTTGCTTACCAACTTCGGAATTCGTTGCTTGAACTGGGCGATATTGTTCATGTTTTAAGCACAAAGGGTGCTGACTTAAATGTGGCTGGTATCTTACAAAATTTCCCAGGATTACTTGGAACTATACCGTTGTGGGATATTTTTTTAAAAAAGGTCTCTAAAGTAGCTGCTGATTATGACTTGATATGGCTTCACTCCCCGATTCTTGTTAATCATGCGAATTTATGTTTTAACAAAAAAATAGTTGTCACCTTACATTCAACTTATTATGGTTTCCACGATTCTTTTCGAACAAGCGGTTTAACGCGCTTCTTACCGTATTATTATTTTGCCTACAAAGCTGAGGCGCATTTTTTCGAACATCTCTCAAAAAATAAGAACGCGATTGTAACTGCTGTATCTCCTTCTGTTGCCGAAGAATCTTGCAAGAATGGTTTGTTTTACCTTCCAAAGGTCATTCCTAATGGGTTAAAAACAGATTCTTGGTATTCGTTAGATAAGCAGACCGCGAGAAAGCTTCTGGAAAGAGAGTGTTCTCTTTGTTTTTCAGAGGAAGATAAATTGATATTGTCTGTTGGTCGTTTAACAAATGTTAAACAGACTTCACTTTTAGCACATTTATTCGAAAATTTAGCATTAATCAAACCAAATTACCATCTATTACTAATCGGAGCCGGCAATCTGTATGAACCATTAAAGACCAAATACCGGAATAATTCTAATATTCACGTTTTAGGGCCATTTTCTCAAAAAGCGTTGTCTACTCCATTAAGAGCTTCTGATGCATTTATTTCGCTTTCTTGCTATGAAGGTCTTCCGTTAGCAGTACTAGAGGCAACCTCATTTAATTTACCTTTAATTTTATCAAATATTCCCTCTCATAAATGGATAATTGATTCTAAAATCGGCTCGGGAATATTAGTTGATTCTTATCGTTTGAATGTAAAAACAGTAATTAACTTTCTTGATGCCCTTGATAGAACCTGCAATGATTCGCAAATATCTTTGAATGATTTCACTTGGCATAAGATAGCTTTACAATATTCTAATTTGTTTAATGATTTCCTGAAGCAATAATTAACATAATGGTGCGCCAAAAATGAAGAAAAAAATTTGCTTCCTTTCATTAAGTTCTTACCCTACATTGGTTAATAAAAACCTAGGGATTGCTGGTGGAGCAGAAGTAGAACAAGTCCAACTTGCTCTACAATTATCTTCACAAGGGTTTGATGTCTGTTTTATCACTTACTCATCTGGCCAAAAACAAAGGGAATTCGTTAATGGAATCGAGATACTAAAAACTTATGATTTGGAACAGGCCTCTAAAATAAGCGTTTTTCACAAATTTCGGTCAATATGGTCATCTCTGAAAAAAGCAAATGCTGATATCTATTTCCATGAGGCAGGTTCATCTGGAGTGCTTCCTTTCTTCTGCTTTGTATATAAGAAGAAGTATGTTTACCGTATTGCTTCTGACGCAGTCGTTCTGAGAAAATCACTTTTTGGTAAGCATAACTTTTCTGAACACTTTGCTACCGCGATTGAAGTTAAAAAAGCTGATGCTGTAATTGCACAAAGCAGCTTTCAGAAACGAATTTTGAGGGAAAAATTTGGTGTAAAAAGCGTTATTATAAAGAACGGGTTAACAATTCCTGAGGCTATTTACAAAAAAACGAATCCTCCCGTTGTATTGTGGGTTGGTTCTTTATCAAAAATAAAAAACCCTGAAATATTCATAAACTTAGCCAAATCTATTCCGTGGGCTCGGTTTGAAATGATTGGTGGTCGAGGTGCCCCTCCTTACCTTTATCAAGAAATCGAATCAATTTCTCGAGGATTGCCAAACTTCATATTTTGTGGTTTTGTTCCTTTTGAACAAACTAATGCGTATTTTAGTCGAGCTTCAGTGCTTGTAAATACTTCTAGTATGGAGGGTTTTCCAAATACGTTTATTCAAGCATGGGCTAACTGCGTCCCTGTCGTAAGCTTAAACGTGGACCCAGACAAAGTGATACAGATGGAAAAGTTGGGTTTCCATTCCCAAACATTTGGGCAACTAATTTGTGATGTAGAAACTGTATTGTATAATGAAAATGTTGCAAAAACTCTTGGGGAAAATGGTAGAGCTTATGTCAAAAGGAATCATGACGTTAAAAACATAGTTAAAGAATACTGTAAACTTTTTAAAAGGATTTTAAGTTAATTTCTTTGAATCTTGGAAAAATGCATAAATAAAATTTGATTGGTAAGATTACGTTGCAAAAAACCAGAACTAAGTCGTCAAAAACTGGAGTTTTTTTGATTGGGTGTTCCCTTTATTCAAAACCTTTCCCTGCATCATACGATGTATTAAAGATAATTACGCTATCGAACCTGTTTCAATATGTTCTTGCAGATTTTTATCCTCTTGAACAAAGACTTGGCTGGACGAAAATGCAATTTAGTTCATTAATAAATCTGATCAGAATTAGAAACAAGTTTAACATAAAGTTGGTAGTGATGCATCAGCAATGTTTTCCTTTGCTTTGCTTGTTATCTCGTTTGCTTGGATGCAAAGTGTTGATCTATGTTGGTGGATCACCCTTTTATCCTAACGAAAATGAACCAAAAACAAAAAATAGGTTGAGCAGAATAGTGGCGTTAATAGGGAATCTTAGTCTTCATATTTGCTTTCTATTTTCAAGTTTTTTAGTGGTACCCTCAAAGGAATTGATAAAATCTTTCAATATAGAAAAGTATGCTTGGAAAACCTTGGCTGCACCTACTAGAATAATTAATATTAAAACTTTTAAACAGACAACGCAGTCAAAGGACAGGAATCGCCAAATAGCCTATATTGGGCGCCTTTCTCAAGAAAAAGGAATTGATATAGTAATTAAAACTTTTTTAAAATTGGCCAAAATGGATCCTGAATTGAAATTTATTATCATTGGTGATGGTCCATTGATGAATTCAGTGAAGTATGAAGTCAGCAAAAGCAATTTTGATGAACGAATTAAAATTGCTGGTTGGCTAAAACCTAAAGATATCGTAGTTAGTCTTAACAAAGTTAAATTAATATTAGTGCCCAGCAGGAGCGAAGGATTGCCCTCTGTTCTGTTGGAGTCTATGGCTTGTGGAACTCCTGCAATGGTTTCGTTTGCAGGCGTAATGAAATATGTTGTTCAAGACAATTACAATGGTTTTCATTTAAATTCTGCTGATCCAGACAATATAGCCAGAACCATCTGTTTAATTCTTAAAGAAGAAGAAAATCTGCAAGATATAAGTAAACGAGCTCATGAATATGTTGCTACGAGATACAGCGAGGAGGCAGTGCTAAAAGTTTGGTTGCCAATATTAAGACGTCTTCGAAACTAAGAGTTCTGTTCTTTATGGGATTTATTCTCCCATTTCCAGGCGCTGCTTGGACAAGAATTGGGTTTATTGCTAATGCTTGGTCAAAACAGGGTCATACATTAGATGTAATAGGTATATTTACGCCTAAATCACTTCGAAAGCGCGGTTTAAATAACTCTGACAAAGTTAATATTTATAATGTAATATTTTCAATCGAACTTTTCGAGCCATTCGGTTTTTTACTGAACGCCTTATTCGCTTTCATTTTTTCAACTTTTATTCTGGTTATAAAAAGACCAAACAAAGTAGTCGTTTCTATGCCCAAAGGTGACACTGGTTTAGGTGTCATAATGGCATGTAAGATACTTAAAATAAAATGTGTAGTTGATTACCGAGATCAGTGGGAAGATTATGCAATAAGTGTGGAAAAGAACAGTTCAGTCAAGGCGTTCCACTATTTAGTAAAAAAGTTTATGTTAAGACTTTACTCGTCTTCATCCGCTATAATTTGTGTTACCTCTGCTGTAAAGTCGTATTTAGAAAATCATGGAATCAAAAACGTTAAACTTCTGACCAATGGAGCTGACGCAAGGGTCTTTAGGCCCGTAAAGAGGCTGAGAAACTCGGATGATTTAGTACTGGTGTATGTAAATGGGCCTATTTATTACAACGTAACCTTGGTTTTGAAAGCATTGAGTCTCTTGTTAAAGCAAAATCGCCTTAATCTGAAATTATTTTTCATTGGAAAAATGACACGGCAAATAATGTCAAATATCTCAAATTTGAAGATAGGAGATAATGTATCTGTATTTGGTGAGATATCTGATCATAAAAAGTTGTCTGAAATAATTGCTCAAGGTGATATCGGTCTGTTGCCTCTTTCAATCGATTATGTTCAATCAAAAACTGCATTACCCGTAAAACTCTTTGAATATTGCGCATGCGGGTTACCTGTAATTGCTACTGCTTCTGATGACTCAATTTTGGCAGAACTGATAAGAGAAAATAATATCGGCTTAACAGTTTCTTCCTCGGATGAAATGAAATTCGTTGACGCGATAAGCGAGCTTTATATGTGTGAGGCATTTAGAAAGGCGGCAGGCATAAGAGCAAGAGCTTTAGTTGAAGAAAGGTTTGATAGAAACGAAATCGCTAAAAAGTATCTTACTTTGTTGGAAGGTCTATAGAGTGCTCAAGCTATCAAACCAAAAACAAGACGGCTATTGTCGCATGAATGTGTGTACACCTTTTAAACATGCGATAACTTAACTCAAACAGATTGTGAGAACTAATGAAAATGCTACAAAGTAGTCTCAGTTCAGTCTTGTTAATTCTACTATTGGCAATTGCTTTCTCGCTTCCTACGCTTTGGTTACTTAATTCAGAAATAAAATATGCATTATTTATTTTTGAAGTATTAGTAATACTTGGGTTCTATGTGTTTTTTAGCAAATGTGACTTCAAAATAACGATTTCTAAAAGAATTTTTGCATGGAACTCTCATCACGGCTTAATAATTGATACGATTTTTGTTGCGTTCACAGTAATTCTGCTTCTATTTAACGTATTATTCAAAATTGACGGTGTTTTGCAATCGATGCTATCATTATTTGTAACTTCTTTTCTCCCCGGTTATGCAATACTTAACATTATTGGGTTAACTGCCAATTTTTCTAAACTCGAAAAAGTTGTTTTGTCCTTTGTTTTGAGCTATGCTTTCACAGGTTTAATCAGCCTAGGGCTACTTTTCGCAGGCGAAAATACCAAAGTAATGTGCATTTTAGGAAGCTATATTTTGTTAGGGCTACTTTCAGGGCTGAAACACAAAAGGCAAGTTGCGCTCACAACTCCAATAAGCTTTTCTAAAAACTCTGATTTATTGGCTCTTCTGTTAGTTGTTATCTTCTATTGTCTCAATTTTGCCATGATGTACCCCGGCTTTGCTCTTCTTGCTGGAACCGATATTTCGCGACATTATGGCTTGAGTATTATTCTTAACCGAACACCTGACCTCTACTGGGGGTCGGTTAATCTGCTTGCTCATCTTTATGAATCGTCATTTATCGCGATTTCAAACTCGTCTTTGATTTTAACTCAGACTTCTCTGCTTCTATCAAATCTTATACTGCCTCTGGCTTTCTATATTATGGCTAAACCATATCTTGGGAAAATTGATGCCAGACTACCCTCTATAGCTACATTATTCTGGGTTTTGTTCACTAATAGCTTAGGCGGTTTTTCTTGGCTTTACTTTGTTTATTTAAAACTATCATCACTCGGTCAAACACAAATGCAATTATTAGCTATGACAGCAGACAAAACATATAACGGTACTATATACGGTGTTTTAGGAACATGGTTTGTTCCTAGTACACTATCTTTAGTAATATTATTAGTGGCAATTTTCCTGTTGAGCAAAAAGGAACTTCCAGCATCAAAGTATTTCTTAATTTTTTCTGTTACAATTGCAGCGTTATACCTTACACATGTGACTGAAGCCGTGGTTTTTACTGTCTTCCTTGCCATTTATGCTATGGTTTCAAAAAATGGTAGTCTAAAATTAGATGCTGCCTTGAAGGGGTCGTTGATTGGTTTCGTGTTTGCGTCATTCATTTTTTATGTTTTCTCGCAATTTACTTCCCGCTTCTTTTTTAATTTACCCTTATTTGCTTCTATTGTTTTGCCTTCTGTTTTGTTGACGGTCTCCTTGATAGTACGTCATTTTCATTCAAAAATTCCTTCTGCCAAATACCCATTAAAAGAATTTCTTAAATCTACTCCAAAAATAATCGTTATACTATCAATATTTGCCTATGTTGCAGCTATGTTCGCTTTCTTTTCATTAAGCAATTCATTTCACACATGGCAAGTTGACAGCCTTGGGGTTGTTCCATGGTTTATGTATCCACTAATACTTGGCATTACTGGTGTGTTATCTCTGCCAACATTATATTACATTGCAAAAGGCTCAGATTCCCTTTTGGGGCTGAAATTCTTCGTCGCCTTTATGTTTTTTGCTTTTTTCGCTGGGGCATTGGTTTCGATAATGAATATTTATTTTTTTAGTGTGGACTATTGGGAAAAAAGGTTTGTATGGTTTATAAAAATACCCCTCGCTCTTCTCAGTCCCATTCCACTTCTGCTTTTAATTGATAGATTGAGAAAACGCTTTTCAATCCCCGAATTAAAAACGGTCGCTTCAATCGCGTTAATCGGGACCGTTTGTCTATATGGAGTTTCTACAACATTTCTCAACATGGAATACTGGAATGATGTGGCTACAAATCCCGAAAATTATCCTTCTTCAGTTGAATTAGACGCAATAGATAACCTAAAAAAAATATTAGATAATGATCCCAAGGCGTGGGTCCTAACAGTAACAGATGTATCTTCAGCTTTGTTGGTATTTGCTGCACCTGGTGATACTCTTATACTTAAACAACTAATTTACGATGTCCATACGCCTGAACTAGCGTTAACCGAGCTTTACCGAAGTTCAAAAAACAGTCATCCTTATATTTACATTGCAAACCGAGACAAAATTTACTTAAACAACTATCCCAATAGTTTTTTTTCCCAATATCTACTCACACTTTCAGTAGCTTTCAAGAATTCTGAAGTTACAATCTATAATGCATCCCAGCCTTCTTATCCTCAACTGTACAGCGAAACTGCGTTGATTCTTCCTTTCGATCAGTCAATACAACAAAACACTGCGATGGCTTACTTCATGCTTTCTTATGATCTGAACAATTACACAGTTGTGTATGATACTGATCATAATGCTCTCAACTATTCTACTTTAATGCTTTCATTTGATCCCCCCCAGAATAATATCCTTTCAAATATTTTTCAGGACAATTTCAACCAAATGCTTGATTCTTGGTCTATCACAAAAGGCTCTTGGTCGGTTGAAAATGGAGGTTTGCTGGGTGGAAAAGACGGTGTGGAAACGGAAGGATTTATTTTGTCATCAGTGTATGGAGAAAACTTTACTGCGACAGTAAATATAACACCTTCAGCTGGCAACATTACCTCTTTAAACTATGCCCGCTTAGTTTATTCTTGGGTTGACTCTAAGAATTATAGAATTGCTGACATTTTTTTCAATTCAAATGGTTATGTACATGTTTTATTCCGCGATTACAAAGATGGGGTTGAAACAGTTTCTCCAACATGGCCGGGATTACAAACTGATTTAAAATGGAGCTTCAATGATACATATACTGTCCAATTGAATGTAAGTGGAACTTCACGTGATCTCTCAATTAATGGCACATCATTTCTAAATTCAAATACAGAAAATATCTTTGGCAGGATTGGTTTAAGTTACTACAGGTTCAATACTGTAATCTTTGACAGTTTCTCGGTAAATTATTTTGATTCTCTCGATTTACGACCAGTTAATGATTACCTTGATTATCTCAATTCTGGCGGAAGGCTTATAGTGCTAAATACAAATGGGGCTGAATACTTCTCAAACCACTTGTTCTCAACTTCGAACTCAACTTTTACAATACAGCAGATAATGAATGGTAATATCACAAAAACGTCTCTGCCCTTTGAGGTATCTGCACCTGTGATAAAAGTTAAAGAAAGCAATGTAACCGTTTTAAGCTATTACTCAGGTTCAGGTTATGAAATTCCTTTAATTACACAAAAAGACTATGAAAACGGTGGAAAACTTTTCTATTTTAATGTGTATCCAATCGTCCAAGCGTCGCAAAACAGTAATCAATCAGCTTTCACTGAACTAATTGGCACTCTTTTAGATAATTTGAATCTGAGTAAAAATGTTCCCACAATGCCTTTACTTGACTTCAACGGATACGCAAAAAATCTGTTTCTCCAAAATACTCAAATAGAAACAAACTCGATTCTTCAAATAAAAAGTAATCTTGAAAAAGTAGAGGTAAAAACAAATATTTCTTCCCATATTTTCTACAATGTTACTACTATCGAGTTAAATGATTATTCAAGTATTGTTATAGAATCAGGTAATGCATCAATTCAAAATGGTAATGGATTTTACACAGAAATTCTAGTCAATTTAACTTTCAGCATAAAACCATCCACTGTTCCATTTAGCCTTAAAATTTCATCTGACAATGGTACATTTACTCTCTTTGATGTGAATATGTTATCATGCGAGTCCTCTGAAAATACACTGCTTCAGGTCAGAACACCGACAGTCAGCGCCAGTGATGTGACGTTCGAAGAATTCTACCTTAATAATTACCCTCAATCACCCGTGCAATTCAATGGACAAAATCTAAACGTGACAAGCCATACGAAATTTTCAATAATGATCTCTGATAATTATCAAGCAATTAGTAATTTAACCTTGGGGGAGTTTTCTGAAAGTAACTTGCAATCTAGTCAATATGATATGTTTTCGACTTTACCTACCGCGTTATTTTGCTTGCTTCTTCTGGTGCCAGTTATTATAGTATCTCAATTATTTGGATTTAAAAAATCTACTTCTGACCATCCTTCTAAAGTCCAATAATTAATTTTTAGATCAAAGTGATGTATTAAACAGCAAATTAATGAATGAAGAACAAAGTTCTGGTTCCAAACTTAAAACACTGTTGCTGTTTGACCAAAGG
Source organism: Bathyarchaeia archaeon (assembly GCA_042296865.1). GTDB lineage: Archaea > Thermoproteota > Bathyarchaeia > Bathyarchaeales > Bathycorpusculaceae > Bathycorpusculum. Next base: position 2,721,817 of record CP170178.1, read on the forward strand.
CTCTGTTATCAACCGTATTACCTTCTGTAAAAAAGTTTGCGAAGGCATTTGATTTTAGTGCAAAAGAAATGGTTAAGCGGTGTAAATTAATCCGTATTTACTTGTCGCTTCCAGAACATCGTCTTTCTTATATTTATTAGTTAGTCGTGTTTCCAATTGCTCTTTATGTTTGGTTACATAGTTTTCTGTTGAACCAATAATTTTTGCTGGGCATCCAACCGCTACAACACCATCTGGTAAATCATGGGATACTACACTGCCAGCCCCAACGATTACGTTTTTTCCAATGTTAACGTTTGGAAGAATTACACAATTAGCGCCAATGAAAGTTTTTCTGCCAATGTAGACTTTGCCTACCTTGGAATACTGTAAGTGCCTTTTTGTACTTGCGTCATGGGCTAATATGACGGTTCCTACTGAAATAGTACAGTCGTCTGAAATTGTAATTAAATACGGAAAAATAGCGTCAAAGACTACGTGATAATCGATAAAGACGTTTTTTCCTATGTTCAAACCTCTTTTTCTTAATTTCGCAAAATGGTATTTTGCAAATACTTCGCGCAGTGAATTAATATTCATTCTTTCATCTCTTCCTTGGTTGTTATTAAGCTTAACTATAAATTTTTTTTAGCCTGCTTGTTTATTTGATTTTCTACGATTTCAAGTCTTACGAGTAATTTTTAAGTCTAAGGGGTCTCAAAATTTAAATGCGTTTCTGACACATTAGATGCACTTAGTATTAACAATCATAAGCGAGAGGGGATTGTCATGTTTGATAAAATCAAAGCGGCATTAGAAATTAAACGGCAATATGGTATTAGCGTTGCTACTAAGGTGTCACTAAACCGTTTAGGGGTACCAACGTATGTTCAAGTAAGATACCCAATGACTTCTTTGTCAATTAGACTTGAAAATGCGCCGATAATTTTCTGGAAAACTTTAGAGCAAAAAAAATGGGAACCAAACTTGATGAGGTTCATTAATGAACTTGTAACTCCTGGGGAAACGATTCTCGAAGTTGGTGCTTGGATGGGGCCACTGACATTCCTTCTTTCTCATCTCACAGGACCCACCGGCACAGTGTATGCTTTTGAGCCGATGCCTCACTCTTTTTCATTGTTGAAATCAGGTATAAATAACAATCGCATTAAAAATGTCCGCCTATTCAACATGGCTATTTCAGATTTTATCGGTAGTCTCATGTTACATGCTCCCTCTTCAAATAGCGATTTAGCTACATCATTGGAGCCTGAAATTCTCGTGGACCCTAAAACGGAAAAACAAAAGTTTACTATAAAAACAACTTGTAAATGTACAACAATTGATGCGTTTTGTAAAGAATACGCTATTACTCCCAGTGGATTTAAGATTGATGTTGAAGGAGCAGAGAATAATGTTTTTAAGGGTGCAATTAAAACCATTGAAAAAACTAATCCTTGGTGCCTTTTAGAATTTCATGGCCATTTAATTTCAGAGTCAGCAAGGCGAAAAACTTGGACTTTTATAAGAGAGCATGCAGGAAAAATCCTCTATATTGATGGCGATGAGACCAACCTATCGTACAAGCAAGAAGTACCTTCGAATTTTCAACCAATTAGGCGAGGGAATTATTGTGTTTTTTTCGGCTCTTAGCGTGAGATAATATTTCAAGACTTGAAAGTTAGTTCTATCTCACATTTATAAGAAAAACTCATCGCTGTATTGGCATAGATAGTATCATAATGAATTCGAAAAAAAGTCCCTGCATGGTACATCCAAAACAATGGCTTGCTGATTTTGGCAACAAATAGTTGAAACAGTAAGGCTCAGCTCATCATACAACAAATTGGCATAGGCACCAATTTTTGTCCTCGATCTTTGAACGACAAGTACTCAAGTGAGTTAGCTGTGCAATTTTTTATGTACTAACTTTAATATTCTGAAAAGGATATGATATACTACCATTGGATAACTCGGTAGATTCGGTAATAATGTCGCTGGGTTAATGTGAAAGGTGACTGTGAGACGTTTCTATACTTCAAGAAAATATTTGTTGAACTATTAGTTTTTGTAATAGTGTTAAGCATAACTGGGCTGGCTTCTGGATTGAACCAATACACAGCATCTCATCTTTGGGATTTTCAGAATAATGCCTACTTACGTTTTAATCAAGATGTAAACTTTGCAAATGTTCCAAGTCATGGTGTATCCTCTGACGATAACTTAGTTGGTTACTGGAGTATGGATGAAGGCTCTGGAGTGGTTGTGAACGATACAAGCGGCAAAGGTAACAATGGAACTACCGTGAATTCACCAACGTGGACCAAAGGAAAATATGGAAATGCTCTTAATCTCAAAGGTAATAGTCACATAATTGTAAACAATTCGCCATCAGTAAATATTTCGGGAGCCATCACGTTTTCAGCATGGATTAAAGTAAACAGTATCAACAAATACGGTCAAATCATTTTCAAAGGTGGAGCGGACGTATATTCTGGCGTCTATTCAATGAGAATTGACTCTGCTAACACATTAACAGTTAGACTGAGCCAAGGTAGTTCAATAATCAGTGCTACAACTGGCAAACAAATTACCTCTGCTGGGGAATGGTATAATGTAGTCTTTGTTTATGATGGTATTTCTCAGTTGTTCATTTATGTTAATGGTGCTCCCGTTTCATTTTCTGGTGGTAACTTCTCTGGTCCAATAAATACGTCTGCTAAACCCCTTTTGATTGGACAAAGAGAAGTGGGCGATATGGCTTTTGATGGCATAATTGACGATGTTCAACTCTTCGATCGCGCACTAAGCCCCAACGAAGTCGCATTATTATATACTCGACCCGCTCAAATCTCTTTAACTAACTATTACAACTACATTGATTCGGTCACTAACAATACCTTGCTAATAAACATCGATAGGCCTATATCAAACAGTAATAATGCAGCTCTCGTTATTTGTAATCAGTTTTTTGATGGTAACAAATTAGTTTTTCAAGCTAACAATAGTGCGATTATTAATGTGTGGACTAATCTTGGTAAACCTGTTTCTACCACTGGTATTTGGAATAGCGAAAATTATACGACAACTTTAACGCTTAATGCATCTTCTTCAGCAGAAATAAGCTGGGATTCAAACAATATTGTTACTACGTACACAGATGCTTATTGCAGTATTTCGCCTTCAAACGTAACAGTTGCTTATGGATCAAATCAATCCTTTGCCTTCAACGCGGCGAAAGGTTATAGCTTTGATGTTTTAGTTGATGGTATCTCGCATGGGTATATTAGTAGTTATGAATTCAACAATGTAACCGAACCACATACAATTCAAGTGGTTTCCAGCAAGCTAACTTATCCGATTACCGCTATTACTGACGCGCACTCAACCATTACTCCTGGAAACGTTACTGTAAACCATAGTGAAAACCAACTGTTCGACATCACTGCAGACTCGGGTTATAGTATAAGTCACGTTTACGTAGATGCTGTTGATCAAGGAAAAATATTTAATTATACATTTACCGATGTGCAGGGTAACCACACGATCTCCGTAACCTCAGAAATGGCAAACTCTACTCCATCTACTCCATCTCCAACATCAACCCCTTCTAGTACAGAAAACCCTCCAACATCGCCCACGCCGACTTCAACCATAGAAAACAATGCCTTTGCAACAGAGACAATGGTAGTTTTGGCAGTTGTTATCACTGTCGCAATAACCTTTTTCGGTATAGTGTTAAAGAAAGGCTATGTGAAAATTGAAATAATTAAAGAGGAAGGCGATCAGGATAACCTCTAAATTTGTCGCGAAGGAGTTAAGTTATTTTAACGCTAATCTTACTGGTATACATCAAAAAAAGGCTTGTCTAATTTTCTTATTTTTCCGTTTTTAAAATTATAGGAATGCTTAAGAGCAAAGCTGTCATGATTTTGACAATTGCACTTTAATAGGAATGACAGTAAAATGATTGTGTGTGTTATTGGTCTTGGACAAATTGGTTTTCCAGTAGCAAAATATGTTGCCGCTAAAGGCTTTGACGTTTACGGTTTTGACATTAACCCCGCCGCCGTTGAACATGGCATTCAAATGGGAAAATTCAAAGCAACCACAGATTGGAACCAAATCCCAAAAGCCGACGCCTATATTATCTGCGTTACAACAGGCCAAATTGACAACAAACCAGACCTAAAAGCGGTTCTTGAAGTAACAAAAAAAGTCGCCGAAAAAGCCGACACAAACACGCTAATCGCCATTGAAAGCACCATTCTGCCTGGCACTTCTAAAAAGATTTTTGAAGAAACCTTCAACAGTAAAGTCTTGCTTGTTCATGCGCCACACCGTTACTGGGCTGACCAAGAAGACAAGTACGGCGTAAACCAAGTCCGCGTAGTCGGCGGCGTTAACCAAGAAAGCCTTGACGCTGGCATGAAATTCTACAAAGACCAACTTGGCATTCCAGTGCACACGGTTTCAAGCGTTGAAGTTGCGGAAATGTGTAAAATCACAGAAAATAGTCACCGTTACTTGCAAATCGCTTTTGCAGAGGACCTTAAAATGATGTGCAGCCACATCGGCATGAACTTTGACGAGTTACGGGAAGCGATGAATACTAAATGGAACGTTGACTTGCCTGAAGCACGCGACGGCATAGGCCGCCATTGCCTACCCAAAGACATAAGGTATGTCACTTCGTTGACTCCAAGCATCCTTTTAGGCGCAGCAATGGACGTTGACAAGCAATACCGTGAATGGCTGGCAAAACAGACAAAAAATTAAACCCACTTTTTTCCAAGTTTTAGGTTTCTCCCTTTAAAGTCGGGACATTTCTTTACGGGTATTTGCTTTTAGGATTAATATAGTGGGCGAAAGAGCAAATGCTTTCTTTTTGATTTAAGCAATAACTATTTTTTCGACCCTTCAGCCATTTTTAGGTAGCATTCTTTGTGGTAGATTGTTCCGTATGCTTCTGGTGGTGCGTGGCCTTTCAGGTTTGAGTTTGCCCATATCTGGCCGTTAGATGGGTACTTGCCAACAAGCACAAAATCTTCTGCCTCAAGTATCCTCTTTTTGCATGCACAACAACTCATACTTTCTACCTTCCAATAGTAGACCCTGCTAAGAGTCAATTTGTTTAAGAATTTTTTGTCATTTGAGTTTAACCGATTGGTTATGCTGGTTCTAGGCTGACATCTAGTATGCAGTCTTCGAGGGTTGGTTTTTCGCTCCGCATCAACGCTAAAACCAGGTTGGGGATTAGTATGTGTTCGTCTTTGCCCATTTTTGTGTAAAACGATTGCCAACCGGCTCACACATTGATTGTGTTGACACTGACTTGAGAGTTTGTTCTGTTTCCAGTTTGAAATGCCACCGTACCAGTTTTGGTATTTGTATACGTTTGCCTTTTTTTAGTATTGTTCAAGTTTAGACTTTTTCTGACTAGTGCCTGACTTTTTTGACGTTTAAAGACGCAGTCTGCAATGGATTTAAGCTTTGCTTTTAAAAAGCAACCCAAAACAAAGCTATTGCAGAAACAAAAAATTGTTTGTTGTTCTTCTAAAAGAAGTAGTTGTCTTAAGGGTTTAGCAACGACCACTTCTAACTGTTCTTGGGTAGAAGAAGCGCTAAAAAAATTGTTGTTAGTCTTGTTTTAAAGGCAAGCATATTAGGGTATCTTGTTATGGGATTAGTTTGTGTCTTTTTAAGAGGTCTCTGACGGCGTCTTTTACGGCATCTGATACGCTAACGTAGCCGGAATCTTTTGTCTTGACCAGTTCTTCCAGTTTGTCGTACAATTCTTGGGGTAAGCTTATGTTTTTGTATTTTTTGGGCATAACTGCACAAAGGATAATTAGTTTAAAAGACAGATAAGAGTGTAATCAAGCATATATACAGGATATATACCAATAAATAGTCGTGTGGTTGTATGCGAACCCTCAATCAACCAAAAAACTCCCCCCAGTCCTTAATTAAAATGCAAGGCGCCTCTTCGATTTTAAGCAATTCGAGTGTGGGTGATGTTGGTGTTTTGGTTGGTTTGGGTTTGTCTGTTAGGCAGGCTAGGGTTTATTTGGCGTTGCTTAGGGCTGGCGTGGCGGGGGTGCAGGTTGTTTCTGACTTGTCAGGTGTTCATCGGCAGGAGGTTTATCGTGTGCTTGATGTGTTGGGGCAGTTGGGGCTTGTTCAAAAGAATGTTACTAATCCTGTTTCGTTTACTGTTACGCCGATTGGTGAAGCGGTTAAGCTTTTGCTTGGTCAAAAAAATTGTGAGCTTGATGCTGTTGCTAAGAAGGCTGAGTTGTTAACAAAAAAGTTTAGCAACAGTTCTGTTTCTCAGATGTCGCTTACTTTGAAGCCATGTTTTGGAACAATAGTTGAAGCCGACAGAGGCAAACGTTATCAGCAAACAATCAAAAGTACACGGCAGGCGATTTGGGTTGTTTCGAGTTGGCGACGTTTTAAACAGTTAAGCATACATTTTGAAACTCAATTGCTTGGTGCATTGCGGCGAGGCGTGATAGTTCATGTTGTAACTGAAAAGCCTGAGCGTCAAGTGTTGCCCAAGTGGGTTGCTACTGCTCGGTTGAGGCATGCTGGTTTTGAATTGCGTACCATGCAGGTGTCGCCAGCGGCTGCTATTGCTGTTTTTGATCACGCGCAAGCTGCAATAGCTTATAACCCAAACATAAGCTTGACAAAAGGGCCTGAATTGTGGACTGATTGCTCTGCGTTAACTGTTTTGGTGCAAGCGTATTTTGAGGCTGTTTGGGTTAAGGCATCTGTTTTAGAAGTAGTTGAACAGTGAAAAATTTTTTGTTCTACTACTTCTAAGCAATAAGTTGGCTAACTCGAAGCGCGGGACAAAATGTTTGACGTGTCATAAGGGTTTTTTGTTTGTGTATAACAAATGCCCGTAGCCATTTTTGCTGGTGATGCAAGAAGAGCCTTTTTCTTTTCTGCTTTTTCAACCATAAACAACAGGAAACAGTGACCAAACACTCAAACTGACGCCCTTAAACATCACAAACCTGTTTTAATGCTTGCGTGAGTTCGACTTTTTGTGTAAGTAGGACGTCTCTTAACATAGAATAATCATAATAAAAGAAAGTATATAAAAATTTTTAATATAAAATGCTGCGTAATCACCCCGAACAATTAATGACAGGGCGCGAGATTAGTTAATAAGTGGGTAAATACTACTTTTACCACCAGTGGTATGATTTGACGACTGAACTTAAAGCAATAAAAATAAGCAAAGAAACATATGCTGAATTAAGCGCTATCGCAGGCGAATTACAAATCAAAACCAAAAAGCCCGTATCAATTGATGAAGCAATGAAATACTTAATACGAAAAAACAAAAAAGGAAAAAAGATTTCGGACTTAGCCGGTTCATGGATTATGAGTGACAAAGAAGCAGAAGAAATCAAAACTTCAATTGATAAGGTATGGGAAACATGGAAACTGTAAAAACGATAATCGACACTGACCTCTTAATTGACTTGCTAAGAAGCCAAAGACAAGCAACAGCCTTTATTGCCTCATTAGAAGAAAAAAACTATGTTTTGGCAACTACTGCAATTAACCTCTTTGAACTTCATCATGGAGCGCATAAATCCCAAGAAAGCGAAAAAAATCTTCAAGCAATCAACAAACTTGTAAACAGGTTATCCATTCTTTCATTATCTTCAAAAGCTGCGCAGAAAGCAGGTCACATATATGCTCAACTGGAGCGGGATGGGCAACCGATTGGGCTAAGAGACACATTCATCGCTGCTATCGCTCTTACGCGAGAATACAGCGTCGCCACACGCAATCAGGCGCATTTCAGTAGAATTTCTGGTTTAAGCATCATAACGCCTTAAAAAAATGCTTGCATCCATAGCGTAATGGATTTGTTGTTATTTAGTTTTGGAAGTAGTTGAACAGTGAAAAATTGTTTATTCTACTGCTTCTAATCTGATAATTGGTTAACGTGAAGCGGGCGCTCTCAGCAAAATCTGTTTTTTGACGTCTCCGCTTACGCCACATCACGCTAAGTACCTCCAACGCAGTTTCTTAAGCTTCATAAAACAGGAGAAAAACAAATGAACAAAAAACAAAAACTTTACCCAACCCTAACTACAGCCATTCTGCTACTGCTCATGACTTCAACTATCGCAATCACTCAACCCGTAACAGCCCAAACAACCCCAACCAACATGCAAGACAGCGGCTCAATACAACTGCCTTCAGGCGTAACACCTGACGTGACCGAAAAAACCCGAGCGTTTCTAAGCTTTAACCCTAACGTAATAGGAGTAAATCAACCGTTACTGGTAAACTTGTGGATAAATCCTGCGCTTCACGCTAGCCGGTATTTTACAGATTTCACTGTTACCTTCACTAAACCTGACAAAACAACCGACGTAGTAACTGTAGACTCTTATTATGCTGACGCTACAGCTTGGCTTCACTATTACCCTGACCAAGAAGGCGAATGGAAAATAAAGTTCGATTTCCCAGGCGGCTACTACCCAGCAGGCAACTACACAGTCCCTTCCGGCACATACATTGGCGTACAAACAGTCAACTTTGCAAGATCGGTCTACTACGAACCCAGCTCTTCTCCCGAGCAAACATTTACAGTGCAAACAGACATTGTTTACTCTTGGCCCGTTGCACAATTGCCAACCGACTACTGGACCCGTCCCATCTCATTAAATAACCGCGAATGGTGGCCAATACTAGGCAATTACCCAGGCACAGGCTATGAAGGCGGCGGCGACCTTTGGAACAGCCTATACCCCGACACTAACCCTGCATGGAGCGACCGCTACTGCTTCACACCATACGTGCAAGCGCCGGACAGTGCACACATAGTCTGGAAACGACAAGGCGCCATAGCAGGACTCATCGGCGGACCCGCAGGACAATACGGTTCATCAGGCAGCGCTGGCACCCCAACAGTAATCTATTCTGGAAGATGCTATCAAACCTACAATAAAGCAGGCGTTGGAAGCGTAGCAGCATGCTATGACCTAAGAACAGGACAAGTATACTACGAAAACCCCATCTCAAACGGCGGAGTCACCCCGAGTTATGTTTCTTACGTTTCCCCTGATTTGCAGACGGCAATGACTGGTTCAGTTCCCGGAACAGAAGCACAAACCACATGGTCAGTAGAACTGCTTTCAATAGCTAACGGGCGCCTCATCAAAGTAGACCCATGGACTGGTGCTGCAACTTTAAACGTTTCCATCTCACCCTTAACAGGAAGCGGAGGCACATACTACAAAAACACGTTTGTCTTAGCAGTACAGAACCTTGGCACAACAAGCAATCCTGATTACCGCTTAATTAACTGGACAACAGTGGGTAGCACAACCAATTTCACACAACGAATAGTAAGCAACACAACTTACGCTAGAGCAGGTATACCAAGCACATACGAAGGCGTAATCGACTATAACGCAGGATTCTATGCAACAGTAGCTGGCGATGTTTCCGATAGAGGTGCAACTGACTCGTCAGGAACCGCTTCAACAGGAACAGCCACCAAAATGACAGTCTCTAGCTTTAAACTGCAAACAGGCGAAAAAATATGGAACATAACCGTCAACGAGGCACAATACAACCCATTATGCAACATAGCAGACCACGGAAAAATCGCTGTACTAACACAAAACGGTTACTTTGTTGCTTACGATTTAGCCACAGGCAAACTGGCTTGGCAAAGCGAAACAATGGCGTATCCATGGGGTGAATCAAGCTTTGGCGACTACGGCATACAATCAGCTTACGGCATGTTCTTCTGGGCAGCATACGATGGCATTTACGCTTTTAACTGGACAAACGGAAAAATAGCATGGCATTACCAAGCACCAGCATACGCCGCTTTTGAAACCCCATACACCAGCAATGGAACAAGCGTCTACTCTTTTATGGCAATGTTTAACACACGTATCGCTGACGGAAAACTCTACACTTACAACGGCGAACACTCAGCCAGTTGGCCTATAACACGCGGCTGGAGCTTACACTGCATAAACATAACAAGTGGCGAGGGATTGTGGAATATTTCAGGACAACAAAGCCCGGGTGCTATTGCAGACGGTTACTTAACTGCGGCTAACTCATGGGATGGTTACATGTATGTTTACGGTAAAGGTCAAACATCAACCACTGTAACGGCAACACCAAAAATCATAGCCAATGGAGCACAAGTTTTAATCGAAGGGACAGTTCTTGACCAATCGCCCGCACAATCTGGCACGCCATGTGTCTCTAAAGATTCGATGACTCTTCAAATGGAGTACTTGCATATGCAGCAGCCAATTGGCGGAATCTGGGGAAACCAAACAATCGTTGGAGTCCCAGTTGTTTTGACGGCTGTGGATTCTTCTAACGGCAACATAATCGATCTTGGAACAGTAACAACCAACGGCTACTACGGTACCTTTAGTTACGTATGGACTCCGCCACATGAGGGCACGTACGAAATTATGGCTTCTTTTGCGGCAGATGAATCATATGGCAGCTCATCAGCATCAACAGCTATCTCAGTAACCATAAACGCAGAATCCACGCCAGTTACCACAACAGGCACTTTGTCTATGCCGCCTTTTGAGCTTTACACTATCGGTTCAGCCTTAGCTATAATCCTTGCAATCGCTGTTGTTGCGGTGCTGCTGCTTAAAAAGAAACCCTAACAAAACTCCATAATCCTTTCCCCTTTTTTTGGGCTGAAAGTGCTTCACGAAACCATCTTGAATTCACAAAATTCGGTTTTACTTTCCATAAAATCGAGCGTGAAGCACCAGCAAACCTAAACATAAATAGTTGGGTCAGAGGTGGTTTTCATGTTGGTCATTTGGCTCTGCTGTGCTTTTTAGATGCCAAGGCCGAAGTGTGTGGCTGTTTTATGTCGTACCTGTTAGACTTCTTGTTTACCTTAAAATTACTGCTAAGAAGGTTTAGGCGTCATGTCTGCTTTGGCGATTCATTGATGGACTGCAATTGCATCAAAACCGCTATCTGTACTTACGAGGGCTTGCAGGTCTACTTCTTTTTACTGTTCAAACATTATCTTCTACCAACAGCTTGACTGCATGCAGCAACCCATCCTCATCCCATCCCACCAACATACACGCAAACATACCCCAAAGACCAAAATTCCACGACACCCATCCTAAACACAGCCAAAAAACAGCCCAACCCAAAAAACCAAACGCCCCCACAACCAAAAACTGGGACAAGATGCCGCCAAAAAAACCATCCCCACAAAAAACAAAAAACGTGCCATAAGTGCCAACAAAAAAGACATCCCTGAGAAGTAGCTATTGTAAAAATAACCTTTACTGTTCACTAAAAAAACTAAAAAAAGACGGAAAAGTGCTTCATTTAAGCTTGTTATTGTACTTTGACTTTTTTGCCTTCTGCAGGTTGCTTTAACGGAATCCGCAACTGCAGCAACCCGTTTTCGTATTTGGCTTCGGCTTTGTTTTCGTCTACTTCGTGGGCTAGCATGTAGCATCCTGAATAGTCAAAGTCGTCTCTTGAACCGGTTACGCATAGGCTTTGGTTGCTAACTTCGACTTCTATGTGTTCTTTGTCGACTCCTGGCAATTCAAACTCTATGGTGTACTCTTTTTCATTATGGTAAAAAGACGCGTTTGGGTTAATTACAACTCTTTCAGACAATAAAAACAGGTCCTTACGGTTTAAAGCGCAAGTAAACGCTCAACTAGATAACAGTTAAAAACAAAATATAAACTTGCCTCAGAGCTGTCCTGACAAAATTTTTCTTTGCTTTTCCTCTTATGCACTTATGGATTCAGCGACGGTTGATGTTTTCAAAGATTGCTTTATTTCTGGTATCTTTCCGAAACTATTTCGTGGTTTGATGTTTCGATGAAGAACTCTATTTTCTCTGTTTTTCTTTTTGTGTGATATTCTTTGTCCATGAATTCAATGTATTCAGTGAACGAAAAATCTGTAAATACGAGTTTAGGTGTTACCCCACTGCAGGATTGCTTAATTTTTGGGTAAAACCGCTTCATTATTGATATTTCAATGAATCTTGCTCCAAGACCGAACATTTTTTCTAATGAATTCGAGAAATCCATTATTTTACAGGGAATTTGTTGCCTTTGTATTTGGTAGGTTGTTTCGAGGTGAAAATAGATTGATTTTTTTACGCTTTCTCCAAGTGTGCTTAACGTTTCATCTATTGCTTCCAGCAGCATTAAATCAAATGTTTCCGCTTTTTTATTTGACATTTGCTTTTCTCCGATCATTTCTCCCTTTTACACTTGGAATGTCGGGGTTCAATATTGAATGATTAACAAAATCATCGTAGTATGTAATAATATATAATACTTGTGTACCGTTAATTAATTTAAAAATCCATAATCCCCCAAAAAATTCCAAAAAAGAAAAAAGCAGGCATAACTTTAACTTCAATCTCAACAATACTCACCTAAGCGCGGAAAAGAAGGTTTGGCAAACCAAATATAACCATCTCCAGCAAGCTAAAAATAAGAGAGAGGGGTCGCTTGCGTTTTGTTGGTAATGGTTTGCCAAACTTGGTAAGTTTTTCCTTGTTGTTTCATTGTTCTTGATTGATATAATCCATTGTGACTGCGTAAATACTACAGCAGTTTTGCGAAAAAAATGCTCCCTAATCGGAATATAATTTTAAATTCACCACAATCCATAAACCTTGCCTTACTTACAACATTAAACTTCAAGCGTTGGGAAAAATGAGCAAAGCAGCAGATTTAGCTAAAACTTCAACAAAGGCTGGGTTCCATTATCTTTGGGGTCTTGTAGTTTCAACAATTATCTCCTCACTAGGAACGATTTTCATTGCTAACCTGCTAGGTTCTGAAGCTTATGGTTTGTATAGCATTGCATTGACCCTTCCCACAATAATAATGATATTTCGGGACTGGGGCATTACCTCCGCAATGGTACGCTATACAGCGCAATATCGAGCAGAAAACCGTACTGCTGAAATAAGAAGCATATTTGTCGCTGGAATAGTTTTCGAATTAGTTTTAGGAATCATTTTATCATTGGTTTCTTTTCTGATTTCCGGTTATGTTGCCACCGATTTTTATAACCGCCCCGAAGTAGCGCCCTTAATCCAAATAGCTTCAATTTCAATATTAGCACATGGGTTAACTACTGCTGCAACAGCGGTCTTTACAGGAACCGAAGAAACAACCTATAATAGTGTAATGCTGATTTGCCAATCAGCTATTAAGACCTTATTAATAATTGGTTTAGTTTTAGTTGGTTTGGGAACCTCCGGTGCAATTATGGGTTTTGCGATATCTTCAATGGTTGCCGGTTTCGTGGGAGTGACATTTGTAACGTTTCTTTACCGAAGAGTGCCCCAAGCGTTTTCACAAAAATTGGAAGTAAAAGAATATACTAAAGAGATGCTCAAGTACAGTATTCCTCTTTCGTTGGTGACCATTTTATCTGGTTTTCTTGCTCAATTCTACGTTCTTCTCCTTCCATATTTTTACTCTGATAACTCGCTAATTGGAAATTACTACGCTGCACTGAACTTTGTAGTTTTAATCAGCTTCTTTGCTCTTCCAATAACTGCTATGCTTTTTCCAGCATTCTCAAAACTGGACATTAAAAAAGATAAAGCTGCAATAAAAAACGTTTATCAATTCTCAGTAAAGTATTCCTCTCTACTTGTTGTCCCTGTGGCTGCTCTGGTGATGTGCTTGTCAGGTCCAGCAGTTACAACGCTTTTTGGGAATTCGTACAGTTCAGCACCGCTTTTTCTTTCATTATTGGCTATAAGTTACTTGTTTACAGCAACTGGCAACTTGAGCACAGGCAACATCATAAACAGTCAAGGACAAACCAAAATGAACATGAAATTTACATTACTCACTGCAGCAATCGGTTTTCCAATGGGGTACTTTTTAATTATGCATTACGGCGTTTTTGGTTTAATTTTTACAAGCATAGTTGCTCCTGTTCCAAGTTTAATTTTGTCCCTGCTTTGGATCAAAAAACATTACGACTTATCTGTTGACTGGGGTTCTTCAGCTAAAATCCTTGCTTCCTCCGCAATAGCTGCAACGTTAACTTACTTACTTGTAAGCTTTACAAGTTTTGCCAGCATAATAGAATTGTTTATTGGAGCGGTTTTTTACGTTTTGGTCTTGATTGCAGCATTATTGTTGACAAGGACGCTTTCTTTGACTGACTTGAATAGTCTGCGTACAATGACAACAGGGCTTGGACCCGTAAGCAAATTGGTGGGTATAATTTTAAGCACTCTAGAGCGAATTATGATCAAATTTAGACTAAGTTAACGTAAAAACTTAAAGGCTTGTAGTAAAAACGTTTGAAAACTCATCTTTCTTAACCTACTCCCCTTTATGGTTAAATATACAGTTCCTTTAAATATTAGAACTAGTAAGCGCTTAATGGGTAGAGCTTAAATAGTTTATCCGATAATTCAACCGTACAGAAAAAAGGTGACCGCCAAGAAAATGACTTTACCTTCCGTAGAAGGCAATCTTGACTATAAATCCGATGTTGGGGTAATTCTTCCAACATATTGTGAGGCGGAAAATATTGCTAGGCTTATTGATGAAATTGAAAGTTTGGCTCTTAACCTTTCAATTTTATTGATTGATGATTCAAGCCCTGACAATACAGCTGACCTTGCTAGGTCTTTACAGAATAAATATGGTAACATTTTTATTTGTATTCGACCTCGGAAATCTGGTTTAGGAACCGCGATAACTGACGGCTTTAAAATTTTTCTTTCAATTAAATCTCCACCAAAATATATTATCACAATGGATGCTGATTACTCGCATAGTCCAAAGGATATAATTCGGTTAGTTGCAACTGCAAAGTCAGCTAACGGAATAGTTATTGGTAGTCGGTACTGTCCTGGTGGTGGAGCAGTTAATTGGAGTGTTGGGCGGTTGTTAATTAGTAGGGTTGCAAACCTTATGTCGTCAGCTTTGATTGCAACGAAAATTCATGATTATACCAGCGGTTTCCGATGTTACTCGACAGACCTTATCCAGAACATGATTAATGATTTGCATAGTGAAACATATGAAATTCAGGAAGAAACAATTAGGCAAGCCACCATCAAAGGTTTTGACGTAACAGAGGTTCCAATGATTTTTGTTAACCGCAAGAAGGGCAAATCAAAACTTACTAAAAAAGAAATCCAAGACTTTTTATCTTATACTTTTAACGTTTTGCTTTCAAGGAAGTAACTGTTAGCCTTTGTCACGTCTTCTTTTGTTTTCTGCCCCTTTACTGCACCTCAAAAAACTTAAAGGCGAAAAGTGACATACTGGTCGATTAGAGTTTCATGCTTGCCCTTAAAACAGCGATTGGCGTGTGCGCCTTCAACGAGGAGCATAACATTCGCAGGCTTTTAGAGCATCTTGCTGTTGAGCCTTTGCCTGACGATTGTAGAATACTTGTTGTCTGCTCAGGATGCACTGACGGAACAACCGATGTTGTGAAAGAATTCCAGTCTCGCGATGAAAGAATCCAACCAATCGTTGAAGAAACCCGAAGCGGAAAAGCAAACGCTTTAAACAAAATCTTTCAAGAAGCAAAAAAGTTTGACGTTTTGGTTCTAGTTAATGCTGATGCTTTACCTGAACCAGAAAGTATACACAAATTATTAGGTGCTCTCGCCTCAAGTGACGCTGGGGTCTTTTTTGCACAACCTGTACCTTTTGAGAGTTCAGGGCTAAGTTACCGTATTGTTAAAGTGATTTGGCGTCTGCATCATTTGATTTCCTTAAAAAGCAGTCCTAAGCTTTCTGGAGAACTTTGTGCTATACGAACTGTTACTCTTCAACCTATACCTGAAGAAATAGCTACCGATGAACCCTACATTGAACATGTAATTCGCCAGCAAGGATATAAAATCGGTTACCTTCCTGAAGCTATTGTAAGAATTCGTTGCCCAACTAACCTGTCTGACTTGTTAAAGCAACGTAAACGCATCTGGATTGGACACATGCAACTTAAAAAATCCACAGGCTTTGACGTTTCTACTTCAAACTTTAAAAATATCCTTTACGCACTGCCTGACCTTTCAGCAAGTGAAGTGTTTTTTGCTTTTTTAGGCGGGATAATAGAAGCTATTGCTTATTCACAAGCTCGTCTCGCAAAAAACAAAGCGGTTCCCTACATGTGGGAGCCCATAAAAAGTACAAAGATTTCAATAAGCACTTAAGACTTACTGTATGGTTTGAAATAATATGCGGGTCATACAGGTTACGCCACGTTACTATCCGACTCTTGGCGGAGTTGAAGTCTTTGTTCAAAAAATCAGCGAATTACTCGCCGCTAACGGACACGAAGTAACCGTTTATTCAGTTGACCAACAATGTGGCTTACCAGCGGTTGAAAACATAAACGGTGTAACCGTCAAACGTTTCAAACAGCTTTTCGGCGACCCCCTGTATCTTCCTGAACCAAAATTTTCCTTAAGCTTACGCAAAGAAAACGCAGACATTATTCATGCCCATAATATACACACTTTTCCACAGTTACTTGCTGCAGTAAGCAAGCATCAAAATCAGCGTTTAGTGTTGCAGCCTCATTATCACCGTTATGGTCAAACGCCTTTTCGGGATTCACTTTTCAAGTTTTATCAGAAAGCCTTCTATGACTTGTTATTTCTAAAATCAAGCCTGATTGTCTCAAATTCAGTGAATGAAAAGAAGGCTTTTCGTGAAGACTTTCCTAACGCAAAAGGTTTGGTGTTGCTTCCTGAAGGTTTGGATACCAAAGAAACAAGAAGTGTCCAGTATGCGCCTGTTACACCTAAAAGGATACTGTTTGTTGGCGTTTTGAAGCGTTATAAAAACGTGCATAAATTGATTGAAGCTTTTGCTTGGTTAACACGTGAAGGCAAAACTGATTATCGCCTGATAATTGTCGGTGACGGTCCTGAACATTTTGCGCTTTCAGCTTTGGCTGTTTCTCTTGGACTTGAAGGCATGATTGAATGGAAACACGGTTTAACCCGGGCTGAATTGCTTGCTGAATATGCTAAGGCCAGCGTTTTTGTTATGCTTTCACAACTTGAAAGTTTCAGCCGTGTTGTTTATGATGCCCTCTTTATCGGTGTTCCAGTTGTAGTCTACAATTTTGGTGTTTTAGGCGGATTGGTTTCTG
This sequence comes from Bathyarchaeia archaeon, assembly GCA_042296865.1. GTDB lineage: Archaea > Thermoproteota > Bathyarchaeia > Bathyarchaeales > Bathycorpusculaceae > Bathycorpusculum. The sequence continues at coordinate 2,738,977 of CP170178.1, forward strand.
ACGGTTTAGCAGAAGGGGTTAACTCGTTGGCTCCCAAATCGGTTGCGGAAGCGGTAGTCAAAGCTTCACAGAAAAGTTACAGAAAAATATCTTCTGATTCTAAGAATTTTCTTGATTGGGAAACATACGTGCACAGGTTAACCATTTACTATAATGACTTACTGGCGATGAATCAGTAGTTATATTTTTAAAGGCTCAACATGTACAACCTATTATTTAAGGTGACTTAGTGGTAGAAGTGCTCTTTCAACTGTTGTTTCTTCCAGTGCTTTTTGTTTTTCTTGGGGAACCTTTGAGAGCTTTAGCTTTAAAGAAACTAGACATTTTTCAAAACTTGGACTTAATCCAAAACGGCATGCTTGACGTCTTCTTTGGCGCCATGATTCTGTACTTGTTAGCGCTTTTGCCTCTTGGACTTTTCAGTTGGCCAGTTCTGCTTGGCTACACAGTCTTCAGTATAATTTTAAGTGTCTTTCTGAACCGCAAACGGTTAACTCAACTTTTTAATCTACATACGTTAAACGCTTTAATCGCTAACAACAAAAAACAAATCTACGTTTACCTCTCAGTCGTTATAATATTTATCATTTTTCTCTCAATCAATCTGGCCTCATTAAACGGGTTAATCTTTGGCAGCGTCCGAGATGAATCCATTCACTCCCTTTACACTCAAGTCATAATCCAAAACCACGCTTTAACAGGAACCCTGCAACCATACCTACCCGAAGGCGTAATCTACCCGCAAGGCGCTCACACGATTTTCGCCTATTCATCCTACTTTTTAAACTTAGATATTCCATGGGTTATTCTATACGTTTCAATTCTCTTCAAGTCTCTTTCCATTTTTGGCGCCTACTTCTTAGGCAAAAAACTAGGCAACAACATTTACTACGGTCTTGCCTTAAGCTTCGTGACCGCCTTCATTTCCAGTTGGCCTTTAAACGTTACTTGGGGCGCAAATCCTTTTCTGATTGGTTTTCCGTTTTTCCTTGTTTGTTTAGGTTTGCTTTTCACTCTTTACCGCAAACATGACTTGCCCAGTTTAGTGGTGGCTGGGTTAATGTTTGGGTTCACAGGAGCAATAATTCTGTCATACCTTCAAGCCTTGATTATGATTACCTCTTTGCTTTTTATTTATTACATATTTGAAAGCCGCAAAAAAATCTTAAACAACTTAGCCGCTCTAGTAACTGTTCTATTTGTAAGCTTCATACCGTTAACTCCATTCCTGTACCAGTTTATCACACTTTACTCTTATCCTGGACACAACATCGGTTTACCCTCAGACATAACCTCTTGGGCAAGCCAACAAGGCTACTTTAACCAAGCCATCGACTGGGCATTCAACAACTTATCACCATACTTTCTTCCAAAAATTTTAATGATGTTCCTAATCGGAAGTCTCGCTGTGCTTCTACTCATCACCAAAGATTACGCAAATCCTAATGACAAAATTAATACAATTAGCCGTTTTGCCCTAGCGATATTTATCCCTGTAATTTTCCTGTCATTTCTTTCATTCTTCCTTCCAGGAGACTTTAACATTATTTCTTGGGGGCATCAAGGAATAATTCTTTCAATTCCAATTAGCATTTTAATTATTGCTTCGTACCTAAAGTTTGCCGAGATACTTCAAAATGGCAGGTTTAAACCGTTAGCAAACATTTTCCCCAAGAATTCAAAAGCCATTTTTATCATCATAATCACAGTTTTATCGTTGATAACGGCGCCCTTTCTGTATTACCGTTTTGTTGATGATTCACGAACCCTCAGAGGCGCATATGACCTTTATGCCGTTACCACACCTCAAGATTACGCGTTAATGCAGTGGATGAAAGCTAACTTAACCTCTCCAGACGCTCTTATTCTGGTTCATCCATATGGTTCAGGCTTGTTTATTCCCTCAGTTTCAAACATTAAAGTAATTTATCCCTATACTGGAAGCGCCATGAGCCTTTCGTATTTGACGCTTGTAGGTTTATTGGAAAACAAGACTCTTAATGCTCAAGCATACCAGTTAATGCGTAACTTGAATGTTTCATACATTTTCGTTGGTTCAAATGTTGTAGCCGAACCTCCAACAATCAAATGGGAATTCTCTTTGTTTTTGGGTAACCCAAACTTTGAAGTTGTAAAAAACATTGATGACGCTTACCTGTTTAAAATTACGGGTTATGATTCAAGTGTTAATTTTGTTGATGATTTCCAGAGTCCTGTTTGGGATCAAAGTGGCTGGTTAAATGAAGAAGCTGGTTGGGGACAAGGAAATGTCACTCTTGTTGAAAATGGCGCGTTTGGGTCAAAAGCTTTAGTGATTACTTCACAGGCTGTTCCGTTAGTCAACCAGTTTGAGCCACGTTATACTAATTGGGTTCGCCGAGACATTTATGTTGACAATGGCTCACAAGTTATTCTCAGCTTTGATTTAGATGCAACCAAAGGCTTCCATGGAAATGACGCATTTACGTTTATAGTATCCAACGTTAACCAAAGTCAAGCCATAGTAATAACTACCACTAACAGCATATTCCAAAACTATTCAAACACCACCACTCTGCAAAGCAGCAGCGGCTCATTTAACATAAACATCAGCCAGTTATGGCAAAACTCTTACGGAACCGCTATTCCACCAACACTAACCTTAAACATGGTAAACTATGACTTTGACGGCATACAAAACGTGGCTCAAATAGACAACATACAAGTAACCTCGAACTCCACAATCAAACCATAAACTTGCCAAACGATTGAACAGTATGAAAACAAACCATGAAAACCCCGTAGTTTCTGTTATAATTCCAACCCGTAACTCTGCCAAAACCCTAAGCAAGTGCTTACAAAGCATAAACCGCCAATCGTATAAGCAACTTGAAGTGATAATTGCTGACGCTTTCAGCAGTGACGAAACAGTAAAAACTGCCGAACAATATCAAGCCAAACTAATACAGGTAAAAGGTTTTCAGTCGAAAGCCAGAAACGTAGGTGTTCATAACTCCAAAGGCGAATTTGTGCTTTTTTTAGATTCAGACCAAGTGTTATCTAAAACGGTTATCGAAGACTGTGTGACGCTGTGCCTAAAAGACGGAGTTGGCATGGTTAGGGTTCCTGAAGTTTTTATGGGCAACAGTTTCTGGAGTGATTGCTCAGCGGTTTGGCGAAATAGTTATGACGAAGTTGAAGCCACCTTTGGTGAACGTTTAGGTTTAGTCCACGGCAAACCCCGCTTTTATGTCAGGGCTTTTTTAGAAAAGGTTGGGTTGTTTGATGAATCGTTATTGTGGGGTGAAGATTACGATTTACACTCGCGACTCAAAAGTCAAGGTGTAAAGGAGACAGTTTGCACTTCAGTTTTGTTCCATTTTGAAGCTGTCTCGTTAAGACAGTTTCTGCTCAAAAACCTACGCTACGGCGATTCTATGTCTGCTTTTAGACAACGCAGTAGCGGTCAAGGATTTTCAGTGATGATTAACCATTCCGTTTTAACATTTTGCCAGATTCTAAAAAAACCGAAAAGTTTGTCTACGGTTGTGGGCTGTACAATCTTGTTTTTGGTTAAGTCAAGCGCTACTGCAATAGGTGTCTTGAAAGGTCTATAACTTAGTGGCTAATATATTCTGTTAAGAGATGTTAAAAAGATGAAGGCTCTTGTGCTTAGCGGCGGTAAAGGAACAAGACTTAGACCATTAACTTTTACCTGCGCAAAACAGCTTATCCCAGTAGCTAACAAACCAATTCTAGGTTACGTGCTTGACCAAGTAGCATCAGCAAGCATCAAAAATGCAGGCATAATTACAGCTCCAGAAACGGGGCAATACGTCAAGGATTATGTTGCTGATGGTTCAAAATGGAATCTTAAAGTTCAATATATACCTCAAGAGCCTTTAGGTTTAGCGCACGCAGTTAAAACTGCAAAGCGTTTTTTGGGTCAGGACTCTTTTGTTATGTGCCTAGGTGATAACGTTACCGGTCAAGGCTTAATAACGTTCGTTAAAAAATTTAAAAACGAAAAACTTGACGCATTAATAATTCTTAAAGAGGTTGAAAACCCGTCAGCTTTCGGGATAGCTCAACTTGACAAAGAAGGCAACATCACCAAGCTTGTTGAGAAACCGAAAACGCCGATGGGCAACTTAGCAATAATCGGTACTTACCTATTTACAAACAAGGTTCACCAAGCGATTGAGAAAATTAAGCCCTCATGGCGTGGCGAGTTAGAAATAACCGATGCTATTCAAGAAATGATTAACATGGGCTTTAAAGTTAAAGCTGAAATTCTTAATTCATGGTGGCTTGATACAGGCAAAAAAGATGACATTTTATCCGCAAATGCCAAAATTCTTGACGAGTACATTGAACTCGATGTTAAAGGCACCTTAACTTCCAGCACGATTGACGGCAGAGTAAAAATTGAACCGTCCGCAAAAATAGTTAACAGCACCATCCGCGGCCCATGTGTTATAGGCAAAAATGTTGTTATCGAAAACAGCTTCATTGGCCCCTACTCAAGCATCGGCGACAACTCTTGCATCGCGAATTCAAACGTTGAATACTGTGTAATACAAGAAAACGTTACGGTCAAAGATATTGAACGCTTAGAAGACAGCTTGATTGGTAAAAACGCCAAGGTCACTAGGAATCAACGTTGCCGAACAATCAAGGTTCATATGGGCGATTTCTCTGAAGTAGAAGTGTGACCAAAGTGGGACACAACAACTATTATAAATATTTTATAAATATACCTTAAACATAACATAACTTGGTTGACTGCCATGCTGAAAGGGATAAGAATCAAAAAGATAGACCGGTTTATTGACGAGAGAGGCTACTTTACAGAAGTAATGCGAAACGATTGGACAGACCTTTTTGGTGAAGACAAAATTGTTCAAATCAATCATTCATTTACTTACCCAAACATTACACGTGCATGGCATCGTCACCTAAGAGGTCAAGTAGATTACTTCTTGGTCTTAAAGGGTACAGCAAAAATCGGAGTCTACGATGATGAATCTGGAGAGCTTGATGAAATAGTTTCAAGTGGAACTAGCTTGCAAATTGTTCGTGTGCCTGGTGCATACTGGCATGGTTTTAAAGCTGTAGGCGATGAACCAACTTTGCTTGTGTACTTCACAACCAACTTTTATAACCCTAAAGACCCTGATGAAGACCGCAGGCCTTGGAATGACTCTGCAATTATCCCTAAAATAATAAATGGTAAAACAAACGATCCACGAGTGGGCAAAATTTGGGACTGGAACCTCCCACCAAACAAGTAAGGTGAACAAAAATGAAATTGTTAGTTACTGGCGGTTTAGGCTTCATTGGAAGCAACTTCTGTAGGTACATGTTAGCGAAGCATCCAGATTACGAATTGATTAACGTTGATAAAATCGGAATAGGCGCTAACCCGGCTAACCTGCATGATGTTGAAAATGATAAACGTTACACGTTCATTAAAGGTGACATTTGTAATCCGCAACTTATGAATCGGCTTATTCACCAGGTTGACGCTGTAGTTAACATCGCCGCTGAAACACATGTAGACCGCAGCATTAGCGATCCAAACATGTTCCTGCAAAACAACACTTTAGGAACATTTACGATTCTTGAAGCGATACGACGCCATAATCATAAAGCTCACCTATTGCAGGTTTCAACTGACGAGGTTTACGGAGAAGCCCTTGAAGGTTCTTTTACCGAAACTGACCCGCCTAAACCTTCTAATCCTTACTCTGCCTCAAAAGCAGCCGGCGACATGTTCGTTCTCGCTTACCACAAAACTTACGGGTTAAACGTTTCAATAACTCGGTGTACAAACAATTTTGGTCCTTACCAGCTGCCGGAAAAGTTGATTCCAAAAACTGTTATCCGAGCACTGCGTGATTTGCCCATTCCAGTTTATGGTTCAGGTAAAAACGTTCGCGACTGGATTTATGTGGAGGATCATTGCTCAGCAATTGATACGGTGCTTGAGAAAGGAACAGCCGGCGAAATCTATAACGTGTCGGCAGGTAACGAAGTAACCAACATTGACATCGTTAAAAAAATTATTGATCAACTAAGTAAACCTGAAAGCTTAATCAATTTTGTTGAAGATCGTCCTGGTCACGATACCCGTTACAGTTTAGATTCATCAAAAACAAGGCAGGCTTTAGGTTGGAAGCCAACAAGCGATTTCGAGAAATCGCTTGAATCAACCGTTCAATGGTACTTAGAGAATGAGCACTGGTGGACGCCTTTCGCGACTGATGTGATTCTTCACCCGACTCCATGGAAGCTTAGTGGTCTTCATTGAAGCTTCTAATCACGGGCGCCAGTGGTCTATTCGGCTCCAAACTGGCAAAAACCGCTGTAAACAAGGGTTTAGAGGTTTACGCTGGCTACAACAAGGACTCACCTGCAAACGGGACTCCAGTTTTATTTGATGTTAGCGACAAAAAACAGGTGACTGAAGCCTTTACTGTTTCCCAGCCTGATGTTGTGGTGCATGCGGCTTCTTTAACTGATGTTGACAAGTGTGAACTTAACCGGGAGCTTGCATGGAAAATTAATGTTGAAGGCGCCACAAACGTTGCTGCAGCCGCTGCAAGAAACGGTTGTTTTCTAGTTTATGTTTCAACGGATTACGTTTTTAGCGGCGATAAAGGCTGCTATAAAGAGACTGACCAAACTGGACCGGTTAACTTTTATGGGTTGACTAAACTTAAGGCTGAAGAAGCCTCACTTAGCATGGCCCCAGACTGCTGTATTGCAAGGACCAGCGTTATTTACGGTGCTACACCGGCGGCTGGCAAAATCAATTTTGCATTATGGCTAATTAACAAGCTTAGTGCTGGGGAGAAACTGCGGATTGTAACTAACCAGTGGGTTTCGCCAACGCTTAATTCCAGTTTAGCTGATATGGTTTTAGATGTTGTTGAGCAACGCTGTGGCGGCGTTTTTCATTTAAGTGGGGCTTCACGGGTTAGCCGCTTTGATTTTGCCATGGGAATCGCCGACGTTTTTGATTTGGACAAGTCTCTAGTTGAACCTGTTGATTCTGCAGCTTTTAATTGGCCAGCTAAGCGTCCAAAGGATTCTTCTTTGGATGTTTCAAAAGCTCAACGTTTACTGCAGGTTAAACCGTTAGAGTTGCCCCAAGCGTTGGCTAAGTTAAAAAATGAGTTGGAAAAATTATAAAAAAAGTTTGATTTATTGGCTTTTTTGTTCTGTGTCACCTAATACTTGATTACAGTATGGGCACACGTTGACCAGTTTTGATTTTCCGCCTTCAAAGTCAAGCATCACTAACGGTTGTCCGTAGGTTTTTTTGCAGCTTGGACACGTATTTACATCGGTTGCTGTTTGCTTGTTTGCTGTTTTTGTTTTCTTTTCTTCTGTTGCTGGGGGTATGGTTGCTGGTTGTGGTTTAGGTTGCACTGTTGCTATTTTTGGTGGTGGTGTGGCTGGAGCTGGTGGTTCTGGGGGTTTTGGTTGTGTTTTTGGTTGAGTGATGGTTTCTTGTGGTTCTTTTTGGATTGGTTGGGGCGGTTTTATGCTTGTTTTTTCTGGTGTTATGGTTGTTAGGATTGGTGTTGGTTTTTGGGTTTTTGTGAATCCTAAAAGCAGCAGAAGTGCGCTTATGACCATGGTGGCGCCCAAGCCGGCGTAAATGATGTAGGCGAAGTTGTGGTAGGGGTCTAACCAGTTTGGGCTGGACTGTAAATTGTAATCGTAAAGTTGTACGTTGATTATTTGGTCTATTTGGTTAACTGCGTACATTACTGCTCCTGAGAAGGCGATTATTGCTATGAGTAGTACGCGGCTTAGCCATTGATTATTGCTAAAGCGACTGGAGCTCATCTGTTTCTTAAGCCTCACGAATTATTATCGGTTGATGAACAAAAACGTTATGTTTTGGTAATAAGTAAATTTACAACCAGCAGGTACTGATGTTTCGTGAAAGGTTCCCTAAAACCGTTAAGTATTAAACAAATTGCACGTCAACGCATAGACGTTCTTTTTGGGCAGGCGGAAGCTGTACGTAAAAGTAATCCCAAGTTGGCTGCAGAGTACGTTAAGGCTGCCCAGAAAGTGGCTATGTCTGCCCGTTTTCCGTTGCCTTCAGAGTACAAGCGTCGTGTGTGTAAGCATTGTGGCGCCCTGCTTGTTGCGGGTTTTAATTGCCGTGTGCGTATTCAACAAAAAAGGGAGCCGCACTTGGTAGTAACATGTTTAAACTGCGGTTATAATTCACGTATACTGCTTAGAAAGAAAAAGGAACGAGTAGAAATTGAGTAAACCGATAACGACTCGAATGAAGCGTCACGTTAGACACGTTTTGAAAGATGAGAATCCAACGATTTGGATTGGCAAGGAAGGTTTAACGACGCAGTTGGCTGCTGAAGTTGAAAAGCAGCTTCAAAAAAATAAGATGGTTAAAATCAGAATTCTTCCAGCCGCCTTAACAGGCGACAACACAGCGCAAAGTATCGCCGAAAAAACTGCTGAGCAAGTTGAAGCCTCTCTTGTTGAAGTGCGTGGCCACGTTTTTATACTGTTTAGGAAACGCCGTAAAGTAGACGAATCCTCACCTCAATCGAGCCCTTAACAGGGTTTTGGTTGCGTTTAGAATTGTATAAATAGCAAAGCTGCCTTTCTGTTTTTTATAGGCTTTCAGTTTTTGAGGCGTAAAGTTTTGGATTTAGGTTGGTTAATTAAAAAAGACCATGACGAGTATCGACGGTTTTTTGTGGAAATGGCGAAAACTTCTCCTCAGGATGCTCAAGCCCGAGAGGCAGCGTTGCGTGAGGTTATGCGTAAAATTTATGCTCATCACATTGCCGAGGAAGTGTCGATTTTTCCAAAGATGATGCAGGTTCCAGAGCTCCGTGGGCTTGCTTTTGAGTTGGAAGTTGAACATTCTGACATGAAAACGCTTTTTGAAGCGTTAAAAGCGGAGCGGGCAAACACTGAAGTTTGGAAGTATCGGCTTGTAACCATTTATGACGTGATGCATGCGCATTGGCTGAAGGAGGAGGAGCAGTTGACGCCTTTTTGGCAAGGCTACTTTTCAGTTGAAGAGTGGGAAAACTTTTCGAAGCAGTTTGAACAAGCAACTGAGCATTACCTAAAAAACCATTAAACCAGGTTTCCAACATACTAATGAGGCGTTTTTCAGCCAATAGCACCTACCCCCCTTAGTGATTTGCGTTCTCTCACCAGAAAAGCGAGTAGAGCCTACCCCTCTATTTTCTACCTACCCCCTATAGGTTACTGCATAGAACTGCTATTTGGATCCTAATATGTTGGTATAAAAAGTAAAGCAGCGAACCGCAAAAGAAAGTAGCAGAAAGCAATGACAGCACAATGCAATTCGGGCTCTATCATGACCCATCAGAAACCTTCAGATGTTCAAACATTTCATCCAAAAGAGCTAAAAACGGAGAAAAATTTTTTATGCTATATTAAACATTAATTTTATTCTTCTATGCTTTTTTGTTGTATATCATGAAATTGGGCTGTACATGCTTCAGAGCAGCATTGTACTTTATGTTTTTTCGTTGTATGTTTATCTGGTGCAAACAGAGAATCTGAAACGTAAGTTTTCAAACCTCTCAATGATTTCTTGCAAGTTGGACAAACCAGATTTCCATCTTTATCGAATTGCTCTCGCTCAACTACGTTTCTATCCATTTTATCTCGTACTTTTTCCTTAATTTTTTCACTTTTACTGTTTTCTTGTTCTGACATAAAAATCGGGTACTTTCTTGTCGATTGCACTATAAGTATATAATAATTACGAATATCTTTTTTTATCATGCAAATGCAATTTTGAATAAGAGTGACCAGTATGAAATTAGCTGAAGTTGCCATATTACTAAGGGAAATTGTTGACACGTGCCCAAGTTTAGAAGGGAGCACTTTTACGTTACTACCACAAAAAGCTAAGCCCACATTTAGGGGATACCATATTAATATTAAGGGAAACTTTTCCAGAGAAAATGTTGGTGGCTTAAGAAAAATTGTTGAAGGACATGACTTAGTAATGGACATTAAGTCAGATTCTATAGTGATTTACGAAACTACGGGGTTCCGATGAGACTCTGCCTAAAAAAAGGTAACCTATTTTTATTTGGTGTCACGTTTTTGGAGTTTCTCGAAATGGTGCCTGAATATTTTCTTTTTCAAGCAAAGCGTAAGCACTGATAATAATTCTTCGTTCGTTGCTTGTTTGAGGTGAAATAGCTATATTGGAATATTTTACAACCCATCCTTCTTGGGCTAATTCATTTACTTCATGTTCGAATCTTGATTTTATGGTTACTCCAAAAGTAAATTCTCCCGAGCTATCTTCCCAATAAACAACTTTGTACTCGTACATGTTACATGTTACTTCCAACTTTCTCGACGCCTAGACCACGCTTGGTTGCCCGAATCAGGGTTTGCATATTTGTGCTCACTCCGATTGCCTTGCTCACTTCTTGGGGTTCTATGCTTGGGTAAGCATTCTCGGCAATAAACTGGTCTATTTGGGGATGGTTTAAAATTAACTGTGGTAATTTTGCCGCAGTCGCTGCATTTTATTTCTGTTGAAACTTTATCCGACATTAGTGTTTTGTCCTGTTAATTTTAGGCTACAAAAATAGCGGGGAATTAACTTGAAAATAGGGGTTTACGTTGACTTAAATGTTTGGATGATACCTTTGCTTATTCCGTTGGTTTAAGCATTTCTCACAAAGATATCGTTTGTACTTTTTTGTTTTTTTTAACTGAAACTCTTTTTTGCATTCGCTGCACTTAACAACGTTCACTTGCTTGGGGTCGATTAATTTTATTCTTTTTTCGATTTCTGCAATTATGTCTGTTTCTTTTTCGGTCTTAAGGGCGTCATTCAGTAATCTTAGCGCAGTATCTATGCTTTTATCGCCAAAAATGCCTCCAAACATGCCGCCATAACCCTGAGTTGTCCTTACTTGAACTAGCTTTAAGGGTAGCATGCAAAGAAAACTTGAGGGATAACTCTTTGATTTATTGACAACCGCAACTCGGTATGTCAAACCTATCTTAGTGTCAGACTTGAAGAATTGTAGTTTATAATCCATAAAACAGCCTGCAGAGTTAATTATTATTAGTGGCAATGACTAATAATCGTTTGTTATTTGCTTTTTTAAGAACCATCGTTTGCTTGCTTTTCAGGATGTTATTCATTTCCTAAATCGCTTTTTTCTATGGTGGTTCCTCGGATTTTATAACCGCCTAAACGTTCAATTTTTGAGTTTTTTTCTTTTTTTAACATAAATATCAACTGAAAAATAATTATTGACCTAATGCCAACGCCATTTTAAGGTCATTTTTTAGTAATCCAAGTGCCCCAGATTCAAGATGGGCTTTCGCGTTTGCTGCAATACCTCTTATTTTGCAGAGGTCAGCGTCTTTTATCTCATTGCATTCAGCTATTGCTTCTGGAAGTTTTCCGCATTTTTTGTTACATTGCTTGCCTATACAGTTTATTACTGCATGGTAAAGTTCCTCAATGGCAAAAGGCGGCATGTAGCTTTCTGAAACCCATTGAATGTTTTGTTTAATCATTTCCTTTGTTGCGTTTTGGGTGAAATTATTGCTTAGTAGAATAGCGGAGTCAAAACTTTCAAGTTTTACTTGCTTTGACAGGTTTTCAATGTCGTTTAAATCAGTGTACCGGTTTGCTAACGGATTCATTGTGCGTAAAAGCACTTTTTTGTTCAATGGATCTACGGCTGAAATGTCCGTGTAGTTGACATTTCGGTCACTTTTTGTAATTTTGTATCCTCGGAGGGCTATTATGAATTTTGATTTGTATTCCACACTCATTTAATACACCTCTTAAAATTGTCCAAGGTCTTTTTCTTCAAACACATATTCTTTTAATTGTACTTTTCCAAGTTTAACAACAGCAATGTATTGGGCATCACAGACTGGACAAGTTACAACTTCATCTTGAACTGGTGTTTCTTTATTGAAAGTGTTTCCACATTGAGTACATTTAAGAATCATTCTAGTCCCCTACATTGTAAGATAGTTATGGTTTCTAAGCCATTCAGACTGGTTTTTGCGGTACCGCCAGAAAATGTCCCCGCGCGAATCATTTTGGAAATCCCAAGGTGAAACCAAAACAATGTCGCCTTCTCTTATCCAAACACGTTTTTTCAGTTTGCCTCTAACTCGGCATAAGCGTTCTTTGCCATCTTGACATTTAACCGTGATTCTGTCGCCACCGAGCATTTTTACTGCAATGCCTAAGACGTCATTTTTTGATGGCAAAATCATGTTTTCTAAATTGTCTTCGTTTGTTACTTTTCTTTTTCCCATTTCAAACCCAATGTTGGCTGCTGCCAATTTTTAATTAGAATAATGCCCAGAAAAAGCAGCCTTAGTTTAGTTCTACTCTTTCTTTAAAAATTCTAATGTATGTAAAAGATGTTATGAACTATATTAGGGTATGCGCCAAAAAAACAGGTTTTAGCTTGAAATACGAAAATATAAAATTTTCAGTTAGATATTGGCGAAAAAAAGCAGAAAAATTTTTTAAAATAAAAATCGTTTCCAATTTGGAGCGCTTATACGCAAGAAGAGTTGAGTTGCTCGGGATACGCCTATTTTTTCTTTGAGACTGAACGTCTTTACTTATTATTTTTTCATGATCAATTGGGCAAATAGCCTGCATTGGCTTACCCCCTATAGGTTTTTGCATAGAACTGCTATTTGGATCCTAATAGGTTGGTTTACTTTTTAAAGCAATGGATAGCATTGAACGGCAAAATGCAAAAAGATTCGTATAAAAACAAGGGTTAGGTTGTTTGATTCCAATAATAGATATAGTGGTATTTGCCCGATGTGGAGAAGTCGTAGACTATGTCCAGCTTTAACCCGTACTGATCAAGCCTTTGCTGCAGTTGGCTCCAGATTTGTTGTGAAGTGCTGTTTGGAGTCCATATGCCCCAGATGGTGTCGCTTGGATTTCTCATGCCCCACCCATAATTTTCAGGCAAAACCAGCACTGCTTCCGCCTTATCACTTCCGTGAACTTCAGCAGGGTTCTGGACAACTTGATTCCAGAAGCGTTCGAGAGCTTGAAAATGGTCTTCTTGTAAGGTGCCATATGGTCCAGTCATGTCTTTTGCATAGTTAAAAATTACAACATATTCAGCTCCTGCTTTGTAGGATGCCTTCATTTGGTCAAACATTTCCGCTCCATCAGTCAGAAAAGGCGCGTGAGTGTATTTCCAAGTGATTATTGTTCCCCAACTTTTTCCCTGCAAACTGGCTGCCCCACGCACTAAAGCAATCTCTTGAGCAACAGAGTTATTCCAGCCAAGTTCCCCAAGTACCATGTCGTATCCGCTCTTGTAATCCCACCAGTACAATCCATAATCAGCAGTAAAAACACGAAAATCGCTTTCACGGATGTTCCATTGATTCTTTAAATCGGCTACTGAGGCGCCAGTTTTGTTTACAAAGACTTCAGCAGCGCCGTCACAGCTAGTTAGGGGGTTTTTGCTTGCCACTTGCTGATAAGTTTCTTCTTGGGCAATGCGGTTTGAGCCATTTTCCATTGTATAGAAATCATTTTTTAATGTTTCATCTGCTGAATGCCCTGCATTAATGTGGGCATAGGAAAGACCGCCCGTGTATACGTTACTTGTTGAGTTTACGATTGTTTCTCTTACTGTTATTGTGCCGTTTGGTTTGTATGTAGTCGTATTGGTGTTTCTTAACATGCTCGACATTGTTACTGATGAATTAGTTGGGTCTACACTGGAAGAAGTTTCTTCCACTCTTTGAACTACAATTGTGCCGTCAAGATAAAATGTTGCAACATACTCGTTTCCATCACGATAGTTCACTATGCCATTTTTATTTCTATTCAAGGTTATTCCCAGCTCATTCGTGTAATAAATGTCTCCATCAAGCATTTTGCCGCCAGGTTCATCACCCAAATAAACGCCAGCAAACATGTCTCTCCACCGTTGCTTTGCTGTGCCTACCCATTCAGCTTTATCGGCAGAAGTTAAAACGTCAAAATAAGAGGCAAAATGCAACCCTTTAGCAACCGCATAATCGCCTACCTCATTTACTGCTGTGGCATTATTTTTTAATACGCCTGACTGAAGCACAAACAGGTTAGTGTAACTTGCGACTTTGTCGATTAGGGTTTTGGCGTCTTGTACATTGTTTCCACCGTAGGTTACGCCTGTAAGGAACGGTTTTTGCTCTTTGTTGGTTTCGCCTAAGCCTGTATAACTGATGTATGCAATTAAACCTGTCAGTAGTAGAAAAATAATCGCTGCTGAAAGTACAATTTTTCGGTTCATAGGCAATCGCTTCTAAGATTGAGCATTTCACTTGTTGGGGTTTATTTATCTTTTCCAAAATCTGCTTGTTTAAGGCAAAATCTTTATTGGAGCAAGGAAACAGGGGGTGGTTAAGTTTTGTCCCAGAAGTAAATGTTGGCGTATTTGCCTGCAACCAGTAATTCAGGGTCATAATAGACTATGTCCAGCTTTGTGCCGTACTGGTCAAGTTTGTTTTGCACCTGTGTCCAGATTTGGTTGGAAGTGGCGTTTGGTTCCCATATTCCCCAAATGATGTCGCTTGGGTTTCGCATGCCCCATCCATAATTTTCAGGCAGAACTAGTACCGCTTCAGGTTTAACGCTGCCATGAACCACCGTAGGGTTCTGCACAACCTCATTCCAGAACTGTTCCAACGCCTCAAAATGCTCTCCTTGCAAAGTACCATAAGGCCCAGACATGTCCTTTGCATAGTTGAAAACTATCACGTACTCAGCGCCAGCTTCATACGAAGTCTTCATTTGCTCAAACAATTCGTTTCCACCAGCAAGATATGGCGCCTGAGTATACTTCCACGTTAAAATGGTGCCCCAGCTTTTGCCTTGCAGATTAGCTGCTCCACGCACAAGTCCGATTTCCTGAGCTACAGAATTGTTCCAGCCTAGCTCCGCAAGCACCATATCATAGTCGCTCTTGTAATCCCACCAGTACAATCCATAATCAGCGGTAAAAACTGGAAAAGACCCTTCACTAATGTTCCATTCACTCTTCAAATTTTTCACTGGCTTATTTGTTTCGTTTACAAAAATGCTTGCGGCGCCACTGCAGTTAGCCATGGGGTTTTTGTTCACAATTTCCTGGCAAGTTTCTACTTGGGCAATACGGTCTGAACCATTTTCAATGGTGTAAAAATTTTTCATTAGTATTTCAGTAGAAAAGCTGTCAAGGGGATTAAATGAGTTTCCTGAATAAATTTTGCTTGTTGACTTTGTAATTGATTCGTATATTGTTATTGAACCGTTTCGTTCATAGGTGGTCAAGTTACTGCTGCTTATCTGGTTCCAGTTAATTATGGATGCGTTTGTTGGATCTGGTTCATATGATGAAGTTTGATTTCCTTTTTGCACTGTAATTTTGCCAGTTGGGTAAAAAAGAATCAAACAGTCTCCATCGCTATAACTGACTATGCCAACTTGGTCTTTTTGACCTGAAATACCTGAATCTATAACATGGACAGTACGGTTTGTTTCACCTCCTGAATACTGTACTATAGCTGGTGTAAGCGTGTAAGAAAGGGAGTCATCAAGCATTTTGCCTCCAGGTTCATCACCCAAATAAACGCCAGCAAACATGCTGCCCCACCGTTGCTCTGCAGTGCCCACCCAAGTGGTCATTTTAGCAGGGGTTAAGACATCAAAGTAAGCGGCGAAATGTAATCCTTTTGATACTGCGTAGTCGCCTATCTCGTTTACGGTAGAAGCATCATTTTTCAACGAACCGGATTGCAATACAAACAGGTTGGTGTAGTTTGAGACTTTGTCGATTAGGGTTTTAGCATCTTGGACACTGTCTCCACCGTAAGTTACTCCAACATAGAATGCTTTTTGCCGTTCGCCTTCACCAAAGTTTGCCGTGCCTATGAATATAATTGAGCTCGCAAGCAGGATGCAGATGATGGCTGATGAGGTTGCTTCTTTTCGATTCAACGTTTGTTCACGTCTAAGTTGAAGCGTTGACTTGCCGCTGCTTATTTATTTTTTCCAAAATCTCCTTTTTTTGGCACCAAAAACTTATTTGCACAGTTAACCATTTGATTTTTTAAGCGTTGTCTGGAGAGGACTTGACTGTGAATAACGATAAAGTTGTGGGCAGTTGGAAACGCAAGCAGACAAAAAAGGTTGTTAAGGCAGCTAAGAAACCAATTTTTAGGCACCGTGAAATGAAGGGTACTGGTCTTCGTTGGGCTTCTCAAACGTTTCCTAACCGTGCAGGCATCAGGAATATGAAGAAGCACGCCAAAAAAGAAAGGCAGTTAAGGGATTTGGAAAAACCCTTTATAGTGGCTTTGGTATATGCTTGTTTAAGCAGTAAAATGCGGTTTCGCCTCAAGTATTCGCCCGATTCAGCGATAAAGCAAAAGTTGTGGTAGCCATAGTTTGAGAAACTGTACAATAGTTTACAAGTTGTTCAGAGAATATTTATATTAGGCTTCACTGTTTTACTGCAAGGAAAAACTAAAAGGGACAAGAGCATCTTGACAACTCCTCATGACGTACCCGCATCCGCATTCATCGACCGGTTAGCAAAATACTTAAGGGAAAATGTCGATGAAGTTCAACCATTGTCATGGACAAGCGTAGCTAAAACAGGCATGCACGTTGAAAAACAACCCCAGAATCCAAACTGGTGGTATGTACGCAGCGCATCTGTTCTGCGCAAAGTTTACGTTCACGGACCAATCGGCCTTGAAGACCTTCGGGCTGATTATGGTGGAAGAAAGAACCGCGGCAGCAAACCAGACCGTGTAAAGAAAGCCGGTGGAAGCAGCATCCGCAAAGTTCTACAACAGCTTGAGGCAGCCGAATTAATCGTTACCAGCCGCCCAGAAGGCAGAAAAATGTCTCCAAAAGGACGCAAACTTCTCCAAGAAGTAGCTGGCGACTTAGCAAAAGAAATGGTAAAAACCGTCCCTGAGCTCAAGAAGTATCAAGGCGAATAAGCAAGATGTCAGATGACGAGCTTGAGAATATTCGGAAACGAAAACTTTTGTCTATGCAGAATCGCGTAAGCGACGAGCAAAGGCAAGCTCAAGCTGAAGAAAAAATTGAAGCACAGAAACAGGCGTTGCTACGGCAAATCCTGTCTCCTGAAGCAAGACAACGGCTTAACAACCTGAAAATGGTAAAAGCCGACTTTGCAGAGCAAATTGAACTGCAGCTGATTCAGATGGCTCAAATGGGCAAGTTGCCTATACCGTTGTCTGATGCGCAGCTTAAACAGATCCTGTTGCAGCTTCAATCTCGAAAGCGAGAAACTAAAATTACAAGGATATGAGAGAATGGCAAGAGTTAAACCAACAGCGAAAAAACGCCGATTAGCTAAAGCATCAAAGGAATCATCGTCTGTTCCAACATGGGTGGTTGCTAGAACTGACGGTAAAGTCAGGATGACCCCTAAAAGTAGACGGAACTGGCGTACAAAGAAAATAAAGGCATAGGAGAATTGACAGTTAATGGTTAACGCTAAAGAACAAGAAACAGTTCAAGAAACCGAAGAGTTACTCGAAGAACCCGAAGAAGCAGAAACTACACAAGAAGCCGCACCTGCAGAAGTAACACAGGAACCAGTTGAAGCAGAAGCTAAAGTTGAAAAACCAAAAAAGAAAAAGAAAGACGAAGACATCGTAGAAGAAAGAATATACACTATTCCACTTCAGAAAGCCTTGATTCGTCCACCAAAGAAACGTGCTCCACGCGCAATGCAGTTGGTTAAAATCTTCGTTACCAAACACATGAAGATGGCTGTTACAGTTTCAGAGGACGAGGAAGAAGAAGAACTGCCACAGTTAATCGTAACCCAAGAGGTTAACGAGAAAATCTGGGGCAAAGGCATCGAGAAACCGCCACGCAAAATCCGCGTCCGCCTAACCAAGGACAAAGACGGAAACGTCACAGTCCACTTAGCAGAAGCCTAAATAGGCTCTAATTTTTCTTTTAATTTATACAATTTTTTGGCAAACACTATATTGCACGTTTAATGTTCTTACTGCCAAAGGTTGATCTGATTGAAAACGTGCATACCCGCTTTGAACAGCAATTTTGAACCTGTTAGTGGCGAGTACGTTTTCGAATTGTTTGTATGCGGTATGACCAGTAAATCGTTAAAAACAATACAGGCAGTAAAAACAGTTCTAAACCAACAGTTCCCCAGCCACAACCTGCAAGTTTTTGACATATTCAAAAACCCCAAAGTTACCAACGAAGCGCAAATCATGACGACGCCAACATTAATAAAAAAACTGCCTTTGCCACCCCGAAGAATCTCTGGAGACCTAACCAGCCAAGACCGTATACTTTGCGGTTTAAACATTGCACCAAAAACAACCCTTAGAGGCAGTAAACCATGACCGAAACAAGCCAAATCCGCAAGTTAAAACTGGAAATTGAACACTTACAAGAACGACTGCAGGCGTTGGAAGAATCTTTAGCCAGCGTTTGCCAGGGGTCTGCGGATGCGATCGTTGTTTCGACAGTTGACGGTGACAAAGTTTTCACTTTAACATCTGAAGAGCAGTCGTACCGGGTTTTTGTGGAACAGATGCTTCAGGGAGCCGTTATGCTTTCAGGAGACGGCACGGTTCTTTACTGTAACAAGGCTTTTGCCGACATGGTAAACGATAAAGCGGAAACTATCGTGGGTAAAAGAATCCAAAATTTTTTCGCTCAAAATCAGCTTGGCATCTTAAATAGTGTGCTTGAAAAAAACAGGCAACAAAAAACCTCTCAACAACAAACTTTAACCCTAAAAACCAAAGAAGATGGCTCTATGGTTGACGCGTTGGTTTCTTTCTGCAGTTTTGAGCAAAACGATTTCAAAGGTGCCTGCTTGGTTTTCATTAAGATGCCTTTGAATTTTTAGGTTGATTGTCTTTCTGTGGGTTAAGCCTAAAAATGCTTTACCTTTCCGCGAAGATTTAAATGTTTGAATCTTGAAATTTACAGTTCGAAGTATAGGCGGAAAAAAGTTTGCAAAGTATTTTCTCAACTAATACATTGGGTAAATGCTTTGCATGGTTTACCGTTTAAACAGTTTAAGGAATTGATCTAGTTTGACCGTTTACTTATCAAGTATAGTTGGAAGCCCCAGCATAGGCGTGTACTCGCTGGCAACAGAAAGTATAGTAATGATTCCACGCATGGTGCCAAAACGTAAAGCTGAAGAATTTGCTGATTGGCTCAAAGTAAAATTAGCTTACACCAGCGTAGCCGGCTCAGTCTTAACTGGTGCGCTTACCTGCGCAAACTCTAACGGCATGCTGCTGCCTAACTCAGTACGTGAAGAAGAATTAACCGAAATCCGCAGCGTATTCGACGGAACCATCACAATCTTGGAAACCAAGAAAACCGCGTACGGCAACTTGGTTTTGGCAAATGATAAAGGCGCCGTTGCTGACCCCCGCCTCAAAGAGACTGAAATCAAAAAAATCACTGAAACGCTTGGCGTGGAAGTTTTGCAGACGGAAATCGCTGGCCTGCCATACGTGGGGTCGTTAGCTACTGTTACAAACAAAGGCGTCTTAGCTCACCCGCTTTTGAAAGATGAGGAACGCAAGGTTCTCGAGCAAGCCTTCAAAGTGCCAGTTGACGTGGGCACAATAAACTGCGGTATCCCATACGTTGGTACAGGCTTAATTGCTAATAGTAAGGCTGCTGTTGCTGGTTCCATGACAACTGGACCCGAGATGTTTATAATTGGGAATGCACTGGATGTTGTGCAGGAAGTAGAATAAATGAAGGTTTTCAGAGTAACCGGCGAAATAAACAAGCCTAACTTAGCAACACCGTTCGCTAAAGAAGTCTTAGCAGAAAAAAGCGAGCACGCAGTAGAGAAAGTTTACGCAGAGATAGGCAGCAAACACCGGGTAAAAAGATATCACATAAAAATTGCAGCGTCAACCGAAGTTCCAACAGACGAAATTGAAAACGATGTCCTTAAGAAAATAGTTCTTGGGGAGTAAACGTTTTGACCGTTAGAAGCAGTCAAGAAGAAGAGCTTCGACGTTTAAGCGTAGAAATGCGTTACTTGGAACAAACAGCAGAGACTCTGCAACAACGAATCAGCATGATAAACGCTGCATTAACTGACCTAACATACGCTAACGCAACCCTTGAAGGCATCGAGCAAGAGAAAGAAAACGCAGAAATGCTTGTGCCAATCGGCGGAAGCTCCTACGTGCAAGTGAAACTTGCAAACCCTGACAAAGTAATTGTTGGATTAGGCGCTGGTGTTTCCGTGGAGAAATCTTTGACTGACGCGAAAGCAACCATTAAAGAACGGTTGGATGAGCTTGAAAAAACACTTCAGTCTGCTCAGACACAGTTTACTCAGGTTGCTGAACGCATAAATGTTGGTCGAGGAAGACTGGAAAGTTTACTTTCCACTGTAAGACAAGGGAACGCTTAAGAGTATGTTTGATAAGCTCAAGTCTGGCTTTAAAGGTCTAGTTTCTAAAGTAACCACGACTGAGCTTAAAGCAGAGAACCTTAACCCTATTTTATCAGATTTCAAAATGAGTTTAGCCGAAAACGACGTGGCTTTTCCGGTTGCAGACAAAATCTGTGATGAACTGGAAAAACGTCTTACGGGCGTTCCAATTAAACGGCTAGATGACCGTAAAAAACTTGTGGAAGACAATCTGCGGCAGGTTCTGCTTGAGGTTTTAGAAACCGATAACCGTATTGACCTGATGGAGAAGCTTGACGCTAAACGAAAGAAGGCTGAACCATTCGTTTTAATGTTTGTCGGCATTAACGGCACAGGAAAAACCACCACCATCGCTAAAGTTGCCCAGTTCCTACGTGACAAAGGCTACTCCGTCGTGTTAGCGGGTGCAGACACGTACAGGGCAGGCTCGATTGAGCAGCTTGAAGAACACGGACGCCGCTTAGGCATGCGAGTAATTAAACACACTTACGGCGCTGACCCAGCAGCGGTTGCTTTTGACACGATCAGCCATGCAAAAGCTCACGGAATTAACGTTGTTTTAATCGATACCGCTGGCAGAATGCAGACTAACCAGAACCTGATGAATGAATTAATCAAGGTTAAACGTGTGGTGAAGCCAGACTTGGTGATTTTCACGGTTGACTCCTTGATTGGCAACGATGCGGTAATGCAAGCTGAAGAATTTAACAAGGCAATAGGCATTGACGCAACAATTTTAACTAAAGTTGACGCTGACGTTAAAGGCGGCTCCTCTTTAAGCGTAACCTACGTTACCCAAAAACCGATACTGTTCATTGGGGTAGGTCAAACGTATAAGGACTTGGAGATTTTTGACCCTGAAAAATTCGTTAAAATGATGCTCCGCTAACCTAACTCTCTTTTGAAGGCTAAAATGCCTGATTATTCGGCAAGAAAAGCCCTTCGATTTTGCAGAAATTTCCGATTTAGTGCTTGTTGCTTTTCAAACCGCCAAGTTTCTAACGGCAAAGAGCAATATACTGGAACAATCAACCTAACCTAAGCTCCTTCTATGTCGGCGAGTTCGAAACGGATTTTTG
This sequence comes from Bathyarchaeia archaeon, assembly GCA_042296865.1. GTDB lineage: Archaea > Thermoproteota > Bathyarchaeia > Bathyarchaeales > Bathycorpusculaceae > Bathycorpusculum. The sequence goes on from CP170178.1 coordinate 2,760,569, forward strand.
TTGGGTAAATCCAATAAGCGTTGATGAAGTCATCGATTTTTTGGTCAACGTCTAAGACTTCAAAAAAGTTGGTAAACTGGGCGTCTACGTCTTCAACGTTGGTGGATGAGTAAACTTTGAGGTCAACAAGGTACTCTTTCTCGGTTGATAAACTTTCTAAGACATCTTTTTCTTTAACTTCAATAGTGAACGGCAAATTAGTTAAGACGTCTATGACCGCCATTTTATGTACGTTAACGTTTTTAGCTTTAACATTTATCAGTCTGTGGTCTGTTACACGGTAATTCCATTCAGCTGAGTCTGAACGACTCCAAGAGGCAGACATGTCATCCCTACTGTAACCTACCTTTTTCAACTGCTTAAGAATGTGTGGTTGCCTAGCAACAGTCACACAGCTAGAAATGCTGCTGACTGCTTATTTTGGGTGGTGACTATTTTTTGAAGAGAGTAAATGCTCTCTTTTTCGCGGTGTTAATTGGCATGTTTTTTGTGTTAATGTCAAGAATTGATTACATTGTACACTCGACTCTATACCAGTATGGTCTTGTTTTTTCTTATGACTGGGCAAACATGTACTGGTTAACCTACAATTTGGTTTATTTAGCCTTCAGCTTATCATTGGCTACTTGTTACTATATAGGTTCAGAAAAAAATCGTCAAACCAAAAGAATCGCTCTTGCAATCTTTATCTCCATTGCTGTGCTTGCAGTTTGCGGCTTGCAGGATATGCTGTTTTTTGTTTTATGGTCCGACAGTCTGCCGCCAGACACGCTGGTTTGGTGGTGGTCAATGTGGGCGCATGTTTTTGGAACATGGAACAGCAAAATGCAACTTGCCCTAACAACTTTAGGGTTCATGTGCGTTGTAGCAACTTGGATACTAACAATCTTCAAAAATAAAACTATTCATTAATTGAAGAATTCTCTAATAGACTTTCATTTTTCTCCAAGACAGCAAAACCACTGCCACTGCTATGCCTGCCGCGGTTAAAGCTGTTGCTGTATTCAAAACCCCGCTTGGAATGCCTGTTGTTTCAGGGTTTTCTGACGAGTTTACAATAATCTGGTGGCTGCTGTGATGATAGGTAAAGGTTACAATCCAAGAGTTGCTGTTGGAGGACAGATCGTAACTGATTTGGCTGCCATCCAAGTATACCATTATGCTGGAGTTTGGCATGAACGTTTTAGCTATTGTTAATTTGACGTAGCCAAATGTTTCTTCTGGTCCACTTACTATGAAGCTGATTTGAGGGATGTTTACATCAAATGCGAATGCTGAGACTGTACTGTTGGATTCTATGTTGAAACTGTTTTGGTCTTTCGTTGAGGCTGAAGTTGTTGATTGAGGCAGCGAGGTTTGCGTGGGGCTTGGTGTTGACCAAGAAGTAGTTGGTATAGGCGTTGGTTCAACATAACCAGTTTCGACTTGCTCGGTCAAGAAGGGCTTGAAATTCACGGTTCCCAGGTTGTAGTTGAATTTGTTGTCGTGAATGGATTGGGCAATCGCGGTTTCGTTGGTTGTTCCCCAATAATTGTTTGTTGCGTCGATGTCGTGGCTGCCTGAAATGTAAACGCTCACCAAGTTGTTAACTAGGTTGTTGTAATGTATGGCTGAGGAATCAGTGGCTTCTTTAATTCCATATTTATTGTTTGTAATTAGGTTGTTTGTTACAGTGCCTCCTGACAGGACTGCGGTACCACAGTTTGTTATAGAATTGCCTGTAATGGTTGCTGGACATTTTAAAGTGTCAATTCCAAATGAGGCGCCAGAGATTGCGTTGCCAGTAATGGTTAATGCTCCATTTTCATAAGCAATAATCCCCCTATCAAGCCCTGAAATAATGTTGTTTGAAATAACGATGTTACGAGCCCTAATTCCCCAGTTTCCAAGCCCACCCCCATTGGTAAGCACATTTCCTGAAAAAGTTGGCGAGCCGCTCGGACAGTCAAAGCCGTTACCGTTGAAAACCATCTCGTTGCCCGTTATGACTGGTGAACCCCCGTTTACTGTTAGAAGAATATTGTAGGAGGTGTCTTTGAAGTGGTTGTTTGCGATTTTTGGGGATGCATCGTTTATCCAAATTGAAACGCAATTCAAGACAGCGTTTTCAATTATGGAACCAGCGCCTGTTTGCTCGTTCCAGTCTATGCTGGGGTTTGAAAACAAAATTTTCTTGTTATAGTAGGTGCCCATTTTGGTAGTGGCGCTTATCACCACGTTTTCGCTGCTTGTTCCTTTGGCAATTAAGGTTCCGTTAACTTCTAAGTAGTAATCCCCCAAGTCTACACTGGCGCCGGGCTCAATCGTTAACGTAACTCCTTGACCCACAGCGGTTGGTCCCGTTAACTGGTAGGGGCTGCCAGCTTTAGTCCAAATGGTATCGGTGGTGATAATGCCAATTACAGACGTTGAAGCATAAACATTCTCAAACAGAAACAAGCTACTAACTAAAACAGCCATAATCAAAACGACGCAAAGTTTTCTCAAGCTTGGCACCTAAAAGAAAATGGAAAAACTTTTGAATATAAAACTTCTGAGTTTTAAATGTTAAGATACGTTTTGAGGGTTTAGAGCTGTTTCTCATTTGTTCAGTGAATAACTATCCAACAAGTACACATTCTCAATTCTGGCTACTTCAAATGTATGAAAAAAATCTGAGGCTTATAAAAAAGCCTGTATTTACCGCATTTGGCGGTCTAGCAGGTTTCCGTTAGCATCGAAAAGTTTAACGTCGAGCGCCATTTGCCCAACTGCGTGGGTTGCACAACTTAAACATGGGTCAAATGCGCGGATGACTGCTTCGACACGGTTAAGCATGCCTTCTTGCAGGTGTTGGGCTTTAACATATTTTTTGGCTACCTGGGTTACTGCCATGTTGTAGGCAATGTTGTTGTGTTCTGTTGCAATGACCATATTGTTCCATAGGATTCTGCCTTGAGGGTCAACTTTGTAGTGGTGAATAAGGGTGCCTCTTGGTGCTTCTGCGACGCCTACACCTTCGTAATCGTTAACCATAGCTCTTGAAGCAACATGTTCGGAAAGGATTTCTGGGTCTTCAAGAAGTTTATTGGCTGTTTCAACACAGAACAAGGTTTCGATTAGCCTTGCGTAGTGGTACTGGAACGTGCTTTGAACAACACCGTTCTTGCCAAGTTTCTTAAATTCCTTGAATTCCACGTCAGCTAAAGGTGTTCCACAATGTGACACCACGTTTAGTCGTGCCAGTGGTCCAACACGGTATGCGCCGTCTGGGTAACCGATTGCTTTGAAGTATGGAAACTTCATGAAAGTGTACGGTTCAACTGCTTCACCGATAAACTCTCTGTACCGAAGTGGGTCAACACATTCAGCTGCTACGTTGCCGTCTTTGTCCATTATACGCAGCTTACCGTCATAATGTTCCAAACCACCCTCAGAAGTAACCAGACCCATGTAGTAACTAGGGAAATTGCCAAAGTTTTCAACTTCCTCGTCAAAACCCTCCAGCATCTTCTTGTACATGGCTAACGTGTTCTGAGCAATACCTAATGCTTCTGGCAACTTGCTTTTCAGGTAATCAGCGCGTTCCTTTGATAGGGGCCATTTGGCGCCTCCCGGTTGAATCCAGTCGCTTGAATGGATGCGTTTGCCGGCAACTTTCTCGATTAATTCTTGACCGAAACGTCGCAGTTTTATGCCTTGCATAGCAATATCAGGTTGTTTTTCTATCAAGCCGAAAATGTTGCGTTTTGCTGGGTCAGAGTCAAAGCCAAGCAGCAAGTCAGGCGAGGATAAGTGGAAAAAGTTTAGTGCGTGTGACTGGATAAGTTGTCCCATGTGCATTAAGCGTCTTAACATGATTGCGGTTTTTGGCGGAGTTACGCCTACGATTGCGTCGCAGGCTTTGGCGGATGCGAGCAGATGGCTTACAGGGCAGATTCCGCAGGTTCGGCTGGTTATTGCTGGCATTTCATAGTATGGTCTGCCTTCTGTGAATTTTTCGAATCCTCGGAAGTCTACAACTTTGAATTGTGCTTCTTTTACTGTGTCATCTGGGTTTAACGTTATGTTTACTTGAGCGTGCCCTTCGATTCGTGTAACTGGGCTGATTAGGATGCTTTTCTTTTCTGGTGTTTTATCCATATTTTGCTCTGCCCTCCATGCTGGGAGCCCTACCGGACAGCAGTTCAGTTAATACATAATTTATCAGATCAGCTGACGGTGGACAACCTGGAATGTAGAAGTCAACTTTAACAATTTCATGCAGCGGTTTAGCTTTGATAAGCAGTTTAGGAACCATGTTTGGCACTGCAGCCTGCAAATCTTCAGGCGCTTTGTAAGCACGTTCCAGCACTGCCTCGTCACTGTTATCCCAAGAATTCCGTAACGCCGTAACGTTGCCGGTCACAGCGCAGTCACCAAGCGAAATAAGAATTCGTGTTCTTTCACGGACTTTCTTTAGGTTTTCAAGTTGCTCCTCGTTTGCAACTGCGCCTTCAATAAGGGTTACGTCAACGTTTTCTGGAAACTCTTTAACGTCTGCTATCGGACTATATACCAATTGAACCTGTTTTGCTAAATCTACTAATCTTTCGTCTTGATCAAGAAAAGACATGTGGCATCCTGAGCAACCGCTAAGCCAAACTGTCGCAACTCTTGTCTTATTTTTCGTGATCATCTGCGTTTTCTCCTCTCCGTGATGAATTCGGCTACTTCACGGTCTTTGGTTTGAGTGATTGGTTCACCTTCAATATAGATGGCTCCGACTGGGCAGACTTTGGCGCATTTGCGGCAACTGGTACAACTGCAAGAGTTGCCCCAAGACTCATTTAGATCCATAATAACTTCCGTGTCCTTGCCACGCAGCTTTAAGTCCAAAGTGTGAACGCCTTCAATTTGATCACAAACGCGCAGACAACGTGTACAAAGTATACATCGGTTCCTATCGATAACCAAGAAGTCATGCGATGAATCGATTGGTGAACGTGTAAAGTTGCGTTCATACATCACGTGGTCAACGCCTAACTGGTTAGCTAATGCTTGCAGTTCACAATGATCGTTTGCAACGCAGACTGAACAAATATGGACTCGTTCAGCCATGAGCATTTGAACTGCCATTCTGCGGTAATCTTTTAGCCTATCAGAATTAGTTGTGACTTCCATGCCAGGGCTAACCGGGGTGGTGCATGCCGGAAACAGTTTCGGTGTACCCGTAACTTCGACTAGGCACAGGCGACAGCCGCCATAAGGAGTTAACCCTTCCAAGCTGCACAGTGTGGGAATTAGGATTCCGTTATCTTTAGCTGCTTTTAGTATGGTGGTGCCTTCAGGAACTGAAACTTGAACGCCATCAATTTTTAGGGATACCTTAGAGGTTACGCTCATTTTTATTCCTCCGCATTTTTATCTTTAAAGCAGACTCCTGCCCTGCACTTTTTGTCGATAATATGTTCAAGGTATTCTTCTCGGTAATACCGAAGAGTCGTTAGGATTGGGTTAGGTGCTGTTTGTCCCAAACCGCATAAACTGGCGTTGCTGATGTAGTCGCTCGACTTCTCTAAAACTTCAATGTCGCTTAATTCGCCTTTGCCAGATGTGATTCTGTCAAATATTTCTTTAATACGTGCAAGCCCCGCTCTACAGGGAGTGCATTTGCCGCAGGACTCCTCAATGCAGAAATCGGTAAAATAGCGGGCTGTGTCTACCATGCATGAATCCTCGTTAAGTACTACGATGCCGCCTGAACCCATAATGGCGCCAACTTTCTTTAACGAGTCATAATCAATTGCTGCTTCAAGTAAGGTTTCAGGTAAGCATCCGCCTGATGGGCCACCAACAAGTACAGACTTGAATTTTTTGCCGTTCGGAATTCCTCCGCCTATGTCATACACTATTTCACGTAGAGTAATGCCCATTGGGACTTCGATTAAGCCGGGGTTGTTGATTTCCCCTGTTAGGGAGAAACATTTAGTGCCCGTGCAGTTGCGTAAACCAAAGCTTTTGAACCATGCCCCACCATTCAAAATGATAAGCGGGGTGTTAGCTAAGCTTTCAACGTTTTGAATCAAAGTGGGTTTACCCCATAAGCCCTGATTTGCTGGATACGGTGGTCTGGGGCGAGGCTGTGCCCTTCTTCCTTCAACTGAAGCCAAAATTGCTGTTTCTTCGCCTGCAACAAAAGCGCCTGCACCGAAACGTAACTCTAGGTCAAACTTGAATGGTGTTTCAAGTATGTTGTCGCCTAGCAGGTTCATGGATTTAGCTTGAGCAATCGCTTTCTGCAGGGTTTGAATTGCTATCGGGTATTCTGAACGAATGTAAATGTAACCTTTCTCGGCGCCAATCGCGTAGCCAGCAATCAGCATGCCCTCGATGATTGCGTGTGGGTCAGCTTCTGCAAGAGTGCGGTTTGCGAAGACTCCAGGGTCACCCTCATCAAGGTTGGCAACGATGTATTTTGGTGTATTATGAGCCCTTGCGACTAGGTTCCATTTTTGTCCCACTGGAAAACCTGCGCCGCCTCTGCCACGCAAACCGCTGTTTGTAACTTCATAGATTACTCCCTGTGGCGTCATGGTTGCAAGACATTTTGTAAGAGCCATATAGCCGCCTACTGAAATGTAATCTTGGATTCGTGTGGGGTCAATTTTACCCGCGTTTCTAAGTACTAAGCGTTGCTGTTTTTGGAAGTAACTCTCATTGTTATATAACATTTTTTTAACTGGTAATCCTAAAGCGATGTGGTCACGCACGATTTCCCGGACATTTTCAGGTTTAACGCTTTGATACAGGTGATCTCCAGGTTCAATCAGTACTGCTGGACCAACCGAGCATGTGCCGATGCATCCCGTTCGGGCAACTTTGCATATGTTTTCTAAGCCGAACTCTTTCACCGCATCCTCGAAGGCTTTAAGCACTTTGAATGCTCCAAACGGTACACAACCGCTTGAACAGCAAACGTTAATGCGGTACTTGTAGGCTCTTTGGAACTCGTTTTCTTCTTCAGCGATTTTTTGTATATCAGACAGTTTCGTCTTTTATGCCTCCAAGAGCGTTTTTTATTTTCCTAATTACTATTTCCTTGGTTGCTTTACCGATAACTTGGTCATCTATGACAATGTTTGGCGCCATTGCACAGGCTCCAATGCACCGTGTAAAAAGCAGGGAAAGTTTGCCGTCTGCTGTTGAACCGCCTCTTTTAAGGCTAAACTCTTTTTCTATTGCAGTTACGATTTGTTCTACGCCTTTCACGTAGCAGGCTGTTCCTAAACATGCCGTTACGATGTGTTCACCTGGTTTTCTTAACTTAAAGAAACTGTAAAAAGTAGTTACTCCGTAAACATGGCTTGGAGGCAAGTCTAATGAACCAGCAATGTCCATAAGCAGGTTCCTGTCAAGGTAACCGTAAATTTCTTGGGCTCGGTGAAGAATTTCTAGGAGTGCGCTTTCTTGATAATTATGTTCTTTTAGAACTTTCTCAAGTAGTACTCGCCGATTGTCGCTTGTAGCCAAACAGTGAAGCCTCCAATAACAATTTCGATACTATAAGGCAAACCTTGTATCTGATATAAAAGGGTAGAGGAGGCAAGATTCAACATTTCAAGGGCAATTTTAGGTTAGAATCAGCATTCGCGAAAGTAATACAACAAGTGTTCAATAAGTGCTAAAAAGTTGAATAAGTTTTGATTTGAGTTGGAAAATTTATGTTGTTTATTGACAGTTGCATGCATATGGCTCTTTTTTAAGAACGTTTACACAATTAAAAAACCAATTACTTGTGAGAGTCAAGTTTTTTTGAAAGCATTCGAATCAAAATAGGCAATCATTAACTTAGAGTGTATCAGGAAAATCATTTATGCAGTTTACACAATTAAATCAATGTGGATTAAGTAAGGGATAAGTTAAAAATGCGTGTAATTTCAAAAGGAGACTTTGAAGATTTCGTAAAATCCTTAATCAGTGATGATTCCTTAAACGTGATAGGCGTAAAGGCTAAGGGCGAAAAATTCGCTTTTGGACCACTAGAATCAGCTAACCAATTAAGATTAGACTACGACGTCACGCTTCTGCCTCCCAAGAAATATTTTTTTCCTCAAAGAGAAACGCTTGTAACTTATAACATCGGCAAAGGATTCTCAGCCAAAAGCTCCACGGAAACCAAGCCCATGGTTCTCATCGGGGTACACCCTTACGATATTGTAGCTTTGCTTCACATGGATGAAATTTTCGCTGAAACCAAATCAGATCCATACTACTCTGAGAAACGCAAGAACTCAATTATCATAGGTATTAACATCCAAAACATGTCAAAGTGGTGCTTTGCTCCCCATATGGGCTGTGCTACCGTCGAATACGGTTACGATCTTATGTTAACAGACCTTGGAAACCGGTATGCCATTAACATCGGTTCAAAAAAAGGCGAGCAACTCCTTGAAAAATACGCCAAAAATGCCTACAACGCGTTTGCAAGGGACATTCAGCTTGTAGGACAGAAAAAACGTGAAATACTGGCGATGGCACAGCAAAAACTTGATTTTCCGCCTGAACTAATCCCTGAATTGCTTAGCAAAAACTATGATAAAAGCGCATTCTGGGAAAAACAATCCGAAAAGTGCTTTGCTTGCGGCTCATGCGTTCTTGTTTGTCCCACATGCTACTGCTTTGACGTTAAAGACAACCCAGACCTATCTCTTGAAGGAGGCGAACGCGTTCGAACATGGGACGGGTGCCTGCTGCAAGATTTTGCTAAAATTGCCTCAGGCGAAAACTTTCGTCCTACAAGACCTACCCGATACCGTCACCGATATTTCAAAAAAGGCAAATATCTTTACGACCGCTTTGGCTTCATCTCATGCGTCGGCTGCGGTAGATGTTCTTCAAACTGCCTTCCAGACATCGCTAATCCAGTTACCCTATTCAATGATATGTACCATGAAAGCGTAAGCACTGGAATGAAAGTAACACCTGTAGCAGTGCCTGATGTTAAAATCCAAACTGAGGGCAACATAGACTATGTCCCGAAAATGGCAACAATTACAAAGAAACATCAAATGACGGCAAATGAGACACTGTTTGAAGTAAAACTTGACGATGCCTCAGTGCTTGGTCATAAACCTGGACAATTCGTTGAAGTATCCGTTTTCGGAATAGGCGAAGCACCAATCAGTGTTTCGTCGCCGCCAACAAAAAACGGCACCTTTGAACTTTGCGTACGCAAACTCGGTAACGTAACAAATAAGATGCATACCCTAAATGTTGGTGACAAAGTGGGAATCAGGGGGCCATTTGGAAACGGGTTTGACGCTGAATTCTTAAAGGGTAAAGATTTGCTTTTTGTGGCTGGCGGGTTGGGTTTGGCGCCTTTAAGGTCGCTTTTCAACTATGTCTTAGATAACCGAAGGGATTATGGGCAAGTCACATTGCTATATGGCTGCAAAGAACCCAGAGAACTGCTATTCACCGATGAACTTCTTGCTCTAGCCCAGAGAAATGATGTGGACTTTAAGCCGACCGTTAACTGGTGCCCAGAAAATGAAACTTGGACAGGCAACATCGGCGTAATCACAACGTTGATTCCTGAGGTAAGGTTTGACCCAGAAAAAACTTTTGTAATAATATGCGGTCCACCGATAATGTACAAGTTTGTTATTGCAGAATTAAAAGGCAAAAACGTTTCAGACGACCACATAATACTTTCTCTTGAGCGAAGAATGAAATGTGGCGTCGGCAAATGTGGTCACTGCCAAATCAACCAAATCTACGTCTGCAAGGATGGACCAGTTTTTAATTATTCAAAAATTAAAGGTATCCCGGAGGCACTATAATGAAGCCAAAAGTAGCATTTTTCGACTTCGCTGGCTGTGAAGGCGACCAACTTCAAATAGCTAACCTAGAAGAAGAATTGCTGGAAGTTATTGGCAAGGTGGAAGTCGTAAGTTTCAGAGAAGTCATGAAGGAACATAGCGAAAACTATGACATAGCGTTCATTGAAGGTTCATGCACACGACTACAAGATGAAGACAGGCTAAAGCAGATTCGGAAGAATGCCAAAATAGTTGTCGCAATAGGTTCTTGCGCAACCATCGGCGGCATTAATTCGCTTAGAAACTACCGCGAACTTGAAGACGTAAAAAAAACGGTGTATGGAGAAAACGCTAAGCTTTTTGATGCGTACGTTGCAAGGCCAATAGACGCCGTAATAAACGTGGACGCTTACGTTCATGGTTGTCCGATAAATAGAGAAGAGTTTCTTAGTGTTGTCAAATCGTTGTTGCTGGGAAAGAAACCTGACATACCAACCTACCCCGTCTGCGCTGAATGCAAGAAAAACGAGAATGTTTGCGCTTTTGAGAGAGGCCAATTCTGTGTTGGACCAGTAACAAGGGCGGGCTGCAACTCATGTTGCATCAACGAAGGCACAATTTGCTGGGGCTGCCGCGGCTTGGTCGACAACCCTAACGAGAACGCGCAGAAGGAAGTTCTAATTAAAAACGGTTTAACAGTGGATGATGCGGTCAGTAAGTTTAGGTTATACTTTGGTTGGCAGGAGCGGAAAAAATGAATACCTCTAATTATGATTTGGCAGTGCGTTATGTTACACGCGTTGAAGGACATGGTAATATATTCGTTAATGTCCGAGATGGAAAAATAAAGCGCTGTGAATGGGCAATCCCTGAAGCGCCAAGATTTTTTGAAGCCATGGTTGTGGGACGCAGCTACAATGAACTACACCACATTACCTCACGAATCTGCGGAATCTGCTCAATCGGGCACACGCTTGCCTCACTTAAAGCAACTGAAGCAGCTATGGGCATAGAAATAAGCGGTCAAGACCTAAAACTAAGAAAATTAGCCCTGCATGCAGAAACCCTGCAAAGCCACATTTTACACCTTGGCTTTCTGGTGCTGCCTGACCTGATGGACGTTGGCTCAGTGATTCCGCTTATAACCACAAACCCGATGGAAGTAAAAACTGTCCTTCGCTTACACCGGCTTGCAAATGAGATGTCGAATTTGTTGTGTGGCAGAACCACTCATCCGCAAAGATTGTTACCTGGTGGCTTCTCAAAGATTCCTTCCATGAAGGAACTAGTGTTGCTTAGGCAGAAACTAAAGGATTCTGTTGTGGACCTTCAAGCAGTCGCTGCACTCTTCAAGGCTGTAGCTTCCAAGTTCCCGGATTTCTCACGGGAAACCGAGTTTGTTGCCTTAACCAGCCCCGACGAATACGCATTTTACAACGGCAAAATTGGTTCAACCGATACGGGCACTGCGCCAGTAAACGAGTATCTTTCATACACCAACGAATATGTTGTTCCCATATCTACTGCTAAACGCGCAAAACATGTCCGTGAATCCTACATGGTAGGTGCACTCGCCAGATTCAATCTTAACGCTGACAAACTCTTGCCATTAGCTAAGCAGGCGGCAAAAATGTTCAATCTTAAACCCGTCTGCCACAACCCTTACATGAACAACATAGCCCAACTCGTAGAAGTGTTTCATTGCATAGAAGACGCGATTAGACTCATCGATGAAGTTGAGGCAGTGGGTCTGAAGAGTCAACCTGAATACAATAAACCAGCGATTACTGTTAAGGCTGGATGTGGAGTAGGCGCAGTTGAAGTCCCACGAGGCATACTATTTCATGACTACACTTACAATGACAAAGGCTACTGCACCAAAGCTAACTGTGTCATTCCAACCAACCAAAACCACGCCAACATTGAATTAGACATGAAAGCCTTACTGCCCACGATACTATGTAGGTCAGAGAAAGAAATCGAACTTGCCCTTGAAATGCTTGTAAGAGCTTATGACCCATGCATATCCTGCTCAACACATGCAGTAAAAGTACACTTTACCTAAACCAAAACAACCCTTTCATTTAAAAAAGAAAAAAGGCATGTTAAGTGTAAGCAACTCTGCTTGGCGCTTTCCTGCCGTTTTTGTTTCTTTAATACCGCTTTATAGAGGAGCTTAAGCTGCGGCTTTGTCAGGTGACTGTTTAGAAGCGCCCTTTATTTCCGCAACGGTCTTGATTTCAGGTGCTGTTGCAGCTTCGGAAGCAACGGTTTTTTGTGCGGGTTTTTCTATTCTTGTGCATCGAACATCAATGTCTTCTTCTTTGAGATTGAGTGCTGCTTTGATAGTGCCATCTTCAAGGTAATCGATCGTGAAGCCCATTTTTTTGGTTAAACTCAAAGCGCGGTAATTGTCGGGCAGCATGATTGCGTAAATGTTTTCTACGCCTTTTTCTTTGGCTATGTCTAAGGTGTAGTCCACCATTTTTGTTCCTAACCCTAAGCCTTGCCATTGGTCGCTTACGATGAATGCCATTTCGCCGTGTTTGCCGTCTGTTTCAATGCTTACGCGGCTTACGCCGAGCATTTTTCGTTTTCCGTCTTCAATGACTTCTGCTACCAAAGCGATTTCACGGTCATAGTCGATGTTGCAGTAGCGGACTCGAACCTCGTGTGGTGTGTCTTTTAGCATTTGGAAGAAACGGTAGCGTATTGATTCTCCTGATAAGCTTTGGAACCATTCAAGCCACAGAGGTTCATCTTCTGGTTTAATTGGTCTTAATAGGACTTCTTGACCGTTTTTCAAGGTCCAAAGCAGTTCATGTTTTTTTGGGTAAGGACTAATAACGATATGTTCATGCGGATTGTGTTTTTTGCAGACTTTTTCTTTGTCGATGACGATTCTTGCGTCAAGGATGCATGCTTCTTTCTCGCTAATCAGCATTGGATTTATGTCGATTTCTTTAATCTGTGGGAAATCAACAAGCAACTGCGAGAACGTTAGCAGGGTTTCTTCGAGTTTCTTAAGGTCAACTGGTGCTGAACCACGGTAACCTTTGAGTAGTCGGTAAACTTTGGTTTCTTCAAGCATGCGGCGTATCAATGTGGAGTTTAATGGTGGAAGTCCAATGGAGTAGTCTTTGAAGAGTTCAACGCCGACTCCGCCCATGCCGAAAAGTACCGTAGGGCCAAAGACTGGGTCTGTTTTGCCGCCGATGATGATTTCGTAACCTTTCTTTTCAACCATGGGTTGCACTGTTACGCCAATAATGTGCGCTGACGGGTCATGTGCAGTTGCTCTTTGAATCAGCAAGTCGAATGCTTCACGTACTTCTGTTTCGTTATGAATGCTTAAAATGACTCCGCCAACGTCGCTTTTGTGGATGATTTGAGGCGACAGAATCTTTAGCACAACTGGGAAGCCCATTTGTTGAGCGTAAGCTACTGCTTCGTCAACAGTGTTTGCTACTTCAGTTCGGACAACTGGGAAATTATAGTATTTAAGTATCTTTTTAGCTTCATCTTCGGTTAGAACTTCACGGTCTTCCATTGCAGCGTTCTTGAGAATAACTCTGACTGGCCGCTGAGGAGGCGAAACGTCTCCTGGGTATTCTTCTGGTGTTTCATAAAGCAAGCCAACGTTACGTTGGTAATGATACATTGTCATGTATGTTTTAACTGCCTGCTCAGGAGTCGAATAAGTTGGAATGTTGTTAGTGTTCAGAATGTTGTTTGCTTCCAAAACTGCGCCTGAACCCATAAACGAAGTGACTATAGTTTTAGTTTGATAGGTTTTGTTGTGCACTAATTCAGCGATGCTTTTAGCTATTCCAATAGGGTCTGAAACTGCCTGTTGTGTCATTACAATAGCGATGCCATCTACATTGTCATCGTTAAGGCAAGCTTCAAGCGCCGCTTTGTAACGGTCAGATTTAGCATCCCCTAAAACGTCAACAGGGTTGCTATGGCTCCAGAAAGGCGGTAGAACAGCATTAAGAGTATCAATAGTTTTCTTGCTAAGTTGAGCAAGCTGTCCACCCTGTGCAATCAACGCGTCTGTAGTCATAACTCCTGGTCCTCCAGCGTTTGTGATGATTGCTAAACGTTTCCCTTTAGGAAGCGGTTGAGTTCCTAAAACTTCTGCAGCGTTAAATAAGTCTGCGATTTCATCTACTCGGACTACGCCTGCACGTTTAAAGGCTGCATCATAAATGTCGTCTTGACCTGAAAGTGAACCTGTGTGAGAAGCAGCGGCTTTTGCGCTTTCTGCGAATTTGCCTGATTTCACAACGATTATTGGTTTAGTTCTTGCAAAATGTCGGGCCGCACTCATGAATTTTCGAGCTTCAGTTATCCCTTCTACATACATGAGAATGCTTTTTGTTTTAGGGTCGCTGCCGAAATAGTCAATTAAATCGCCAAAATCCACGTCAAGCATGGAGCCGATGGAGACGAAATTGCTAAAACCAATGTTTTCGGTCATTGCCCAGTCAAGGATTGCTGAACCCAAAGCGCCACTTTGAGAGATAAACGCGATTTTTCCTGGTTTAGGCATTTTATCAAGGAATGTCGCGTTTAAAGAGTTTCTTGGGCGAATTATTCCAATGCAGTTTGGTCCTATTACTCTGATCTTATATTTTTTTGCGGTTTCTGAGACTTTATCTTCTAAAGCTTTGCCTTGGGGGCCAATTTCTTTGAAGCCAGCTGAAACAATGATTACTCCTTTGACGTTTGCTTTTCCGCATTCTTCCATAACGTCTGGAACGGTTTTTGCGGGGGTTGCAATCATTGCTAAATCGATTGGTTCTGGGATTTGGTCAACTGACGGGTAAGTTTTTACTCCCAGAATTTCAGGTTTTTTTACGTTAACAAAATATACTTTGCCTGTGTAACCCAGTTGTGTGAAGTTCTTAACTATTGCATGGCCAACTGAGCCTTCTGTGTCACTGGCGCCGATGATGGCTACGCTTTTAGGATTGAAAATCTTGTCGAGATTTATTGTAACCATGTTAGATCCTTCAAGGGTCAAAACCATTATGTGGAGTAAATTAAAGGTTATGTATCAAAGCTTCATTGTTTTGAAGTAAAATATTGAAAAAATCAAGAAAAAATGTTGATTGACTATTCATTATTAACGGGGAACAACCTGTTGTTATTCTCAACGGAAATACTGCTTAATTTGGCTAAGCGTAAGAACCGTTATGCCATTTCCAGCAAAAATTTGCTCAGCCTTCTCTATATTGCTGGGGCGTAGAATCAACGCGGCTTCATCGTTAACATGCACGGCAGAGGAATAAGCATAGTCAATGTTTATACCTGCTTCACACAGAAGCTTGGTTACTTTAGCAAGACTGTTGCCTTTTGTTACTATAATAGCTGAAACTTCAGTATTCTTTTTAGATTTTGCCAAGTTAAAATCAGCGTTCTCTAAAATTTCTGCTGCCTGCTTTGGGTCTTCAGCTATCATTCTTACTAAACCAAATTCGCCTGCGTCAGCAATTGACAGGGCAAAAACCATGATTTGGTTGCGGTCAAGTTGAGACATCGCTTCAAATAATGAACCGGGTCTGTTATCTAGAAAGACGCTTACTTGAGTTATAGGCAAACGTTTACACCTTACTCTGAAGTAAGCGTAAACTGTATTTATATTTTAAGATTAACCGCCAAAAATGTTAATTCTTTTAGAGTCAGCCAAACTTTATATTTCTTTAAACTTATACAATACCCCGCCTGCCTTGGGGAGAACTGAATGCTAAAGTGCATAGAAGTTTCTAAACGGTTCGGTGGACTGCAAGCATTAAAAAAAGTAGACTTAACTGTCAAACAAAACGAGATTGCAGGACTTGTCGGACCCAACGGTTCAGGAAAATCAACATTACTAAACTCGATAAGTGGCGTTTACAAGCCAGACTCAGGAAAAATCGTTTTTAACGGTGAAGACATCACTAAACTTGCACCCCACGCCGTCTGTATTAAAGGCATAACAAAAACTGCCCAAACTGTCCAATCCTTCCCAGACATGACAGCCACTGAAAACGTGCAAATCAGCGTATTATTCAACGAGAAAAAAAGCCAAACAAAAGTTGACTCGCTTGCACGTTCGCATGAACTTTTAGAGTTTGTAGGTATAGGTAACGACAAATTTAGAACTCCAGCAAAGAACCTTAACGTTATTGAACTTAGACGCGTGCAGCTAGCAAAAGCTTTGGCTACTAACCCAAAAATGTTGTTGCTTGATGAGCTTCTTACTGGTTTAACGCCAAAAGAATGCGATCAAGCCATAGATATTGTTAAGCAAATTAACAAGCAAGGCGTCACTGTACTGATTGTTGAACATGTTATGCGAGTAATTATGGGCCTGTGTGACACTATAACAGTGTTGAATCACGGCGAAAAAATCTGTGAAGGAAAACCGCGCGAAGTTGTTAACCAAGAAAATGTTGTTAAACTGTATTTAGGTAAGAAGCTTTCACTATGCGAGGAGTAACATGTTAGAGGTAAAGAATGTTTCAGCTGCTTACGGTATGGTGCAGATTCTAAGGGATGTTTCATTCAAAATTAATGAGAAAGAGATAGTAAGTATTATCGGCCCTAATGGTGCTGGAAAAACTACTCTTGTGAAAACCATTATGGGTTTATTGCCTCTCAAGTCTGGCAATATTTCTTTTAAAGGTGAAAACATCGAAAAGCTTCGACCTTACGAAATAGTTCGCAAAGGTTTAACTATGATTCCTGAAGGTAGAGAAATCTTTCCATCAATGACCATAGAAGAAAACTTGATGTTAGGCGCCTACACTGTTGAGGGAAAAGATAAAATTAAAGATGCCAAAGAAAGAGTTTTCCAGATATTTCCAGTGCTGAAAAAGAAGCATAAAGCTTTGGCTCAAACGTTAAGCGGTGGTGAACAGCAGATGCTGGTGATTTGCCGAAGTCTCATGTGTAATCCAAAACTGTTGATTCTTGATGAGCCATCGTTAGGTTTAGCGCCAATTATTGTCGAGAAAGTACTAGACACTGTACGCACTATTAACGATGAAGGCGTAACAGTACTGCTGGTTGAACAAAACATTCATGATAGCCTAAACGTTGCTGACAGAGGTTATGTTCTTGAGGAAGGAAGTATCATTTTGGAAGGCAATAGTAGAGAACTCTTATCTAATGGTCACATAAAAGAAGTGTATCTAGGTCTTTAAAGAGAGGGGAAACAAAAACGAGCAATAGTCAATACTGGAACCAGAAAATTGAAACCCTGTCGCCTGAAGACATCAGAGAGCATCAGCTTCAGAAACTCAGGGAACAAGTTAAACACTGTTATGAAAACAGCGCTTTTTATCGTAAAAAATTTGATAGTGTAGGATTAAAACCTGACGACATCAAGTCGCTTGATGATCTAAAAAAGATTCCTTTTACTGTTAAAGCTGATTTGAAAGAAAACTATCCATATGGAATGGTTGCTGCTAAACCAGATGAGATTGTTGAAATTCATGCTTCGAGCGGAACAACTGGTAACCCAATAGTGGGCGTTTACACTAAAAGTGACATGGAAGTTTGGGGAGAATTAATGGCTCGGTCTCTCTACACAACCGGCGAAAGACCCCAAGATGTTATCCACATTGCTTATGGTTACGGATTGTTCACGGGTGGTTTAGGTTTTCATTATGGGGCTCAGAAGCTTGGGTCACGAATCGTCCCCGCCAGCGGAGGTATGACGCAACGTCAAATTAAACTCATGAAAGACCTTGATGCAACAGTTTTGGCTTGTACACCCAGTTTCGCAGTTTACTTGGCTGAAACCATGCTTCAAGAGGGAGTTGTGCCACAAAAAGACCTTAAACTTAAACTAGGCGTTTTTGGCGCTGAACCCTGGTCAAACCAGATACGGCAAAGAATTGAAAAAGAGCTTGGCATTGAAGCTTACGACATTTACGGGTTAACTGAACTTTGCGGTCCAGGCGTCTCTGTAGAATGCCCAGAACATAACGGTTTACACGTTTGGGAAGACCACTTTATCGTTGAAACCATTGACCCTGACACTGGCGAAATTCTACCTGACGGGGAAGAAGGCGAACTTGTTTTTACTGCCCTAACAAAAAAAGGGTTGCCAGTTCTCCGCTACCGAACACGTGACATTTCCAAAATTATAAGAGAAAAATGCGCCTGTGGACGTACACACGCCCGAATGGAGCGCATAACAGGAAGATCAGACGATATGCTGATTATTCGAGGAGTAAACGTGTTTCCATCGCAAATCGAATACGCTGTGATGCAGTTTCCTGAACTTGCAGCTCAATACCTTATCGTTCTTGATCGCCCCGGAGCATTGGATACCTTCCAAGTTAAAGTTGAATTAACCGAAGCATCCCAAAAGAACCCACAACTTGACATAAATGCACTTAAACGCAATATCCAGCAAAGAATACACATAATCACCGGCTTATCCGCCGACATTGAGGTTGTTAAACCAAACGAATTGCCAAGAACAGAGGGAAAAGCAAAAAGAGTACTAGACCTACGTAAAGGCAAAATGTAAAAGGATTCGGTTATGACTTCAAAGATTGCAGTAGATAAACCGGGCAGCTTCGTGCTGTTTAACGGTGACGAAGCAGTTGCACGAGGCGCCGTTGAAGCTGGCCTAAAAGTTGCAGCCGCTTATCCTGGAACGCCATCTACTGAAATCTTGGAAACCCTCTCACAGGCAGCGAAAACTTTAGGTTTTTACGCTGAATGGAGTGTTAACGAAATTGTTTCTGCTGAAGTGGCTGCTGGTGCATCCATGGCTGGTGCAAGAGCTCTTGTCTCCATGAAACATGTCGGGTTAAACGTTGCATCTGACGCTGTTATGACTCTTGCCTACACTGGTGTTGAAGCTGGCTTGTTAATTGTGGTTTGTGATGATCCAGCGTTGCATAGTAGCCAAAATGAGCAGGACACACGATACTTTGCGGTGCATTCTAAGCTGCCTCTTTTGGATGCCGGTACTCCTCAAGAAGCCTTGGATATGGCACGTGAAGCTTTCCATATAAGCGAATATCTTCATCTTCCAATTATTCTGCGTTTAACCACCAGAGTAGCACATGGTAAAGCTAAAGTGCGCCTTGGCGACTTTCAAAAGCTTAAACGTAACGTCGTTTTTGACAAGAACGGTTCCAGATGGGTAATGGTTCCCGCTAACGCTATTCGTCAACACCGTGTTTTGGAGGAACGGTTGATTGAAGCAAAACAGCTTGCAGAACACTCAAAGTTTAACC
This sequence comes from Bathyarchaeia archaeon, assembly GCA_042296865.1. Classification (GTDB taxonomy): domain Archaea; phylum Thermoproteota; class Bathyarchaeia; order Bathyarchaeales; family Bathycorpusculaceae; genus Bathycorpusculum. The sequence continues at coordinate 2,779,599 of CP170178.1, forward strand.
AGATTGAAGACAACGATTCTGAAATTGGCATAATCGGCAGTGGGGTGGGCTACTATTACGCTCGAAGCGTGCTTGAAACAAAAAAGTTTTCTTGGCTCAAACTTGGTTTTGTACATCCTTTTCCCGCTGAACTCGTCAAAAACTTTGCTTCAAAAGTTAAACAACTTGTAGTAATCGAAGAACTGCGACCCTACCTTGAAGAAAACATTCAACGCTTAAAACTTAACGTAACAGGTAAAACAGTGCTTGGTCTTGGCGAAATCGGCGAATACACACCCGACCGTGTACGGGAAGCCTTTGCGAAACTGGGTTTAACCGAGAAAGCTCTGCCTATGGCTGCAATGGATTTGCCGCCCAGACCTCCAAATCTTTGCCCTGGCTGTACGCACCGCGCCTTCTATTACGCCCTTAACATGGTTAACCAGCATGTAGCCTGTGACAACGAGAAATGCGTAGGCTGTGCCGTCTGCGAATACATTTGCTCTTTCGAAAAGGAACAGGTTTTTAACCCTTTAAAATCAAGAATCCGAACAACACGAGTTAACCAAATTAACAACACCGCTGTCACCTGCAGAGCCTGCTTAGATGCACCCTGTGTTGCTTCATGTCCCCATGACGCGCTTTTAAAATCAGCAAAAACAGGAACAATTCTTGTAGACGAAACCAGATGCACCGGCTGCGGTTGGTGTATAGAATCTTGCAAGTATGGCGCAGTAACACTTGATCCAAACAAAAGAAAAGTAATGATTTGCGACACCTGTAACGGCGATCCTAAATGCGTTAAATACTGCCCAGAAACCGCTCTCTCATATGTGGGAAAATCCAATGACAAAATTGTTACAGGCGACATCGGCTGCTACACCCTTGGAGTTTTGCCGCCGTTAAACACGGTTCAATCTTGCTTATGTATGGGTGGCGGTATTTCGCAGGCTGCCGGAATGATTCACGCAGGCGTTAAGGACAAAGTTTTCGCTGTCATTGGTGACTCAACATTTTTCCATGCGGGCATGCCGGGGCTATTAAACATTGCCTACAACAAAGCCAACGTTTGCGTTATCATCTTAGACAATCATATTGTCGCCATGACGGGGCATCAACCGACGCCAGCTACAGGAAAAACTGCAATGGGCAACGAAGCAAAAGTTGTGAGCATTCAAGAAATCGCTAAAAGTGTTGGAATAGACAAAGTCGTAACCGTTGACCCATATGACATCAAAGCTACAACAAAAGCCATCCGGGAAGTCATGACGTACGATGGACCATCTGTTATTGTTTCCCAACGCCCCTGCCCCTTGCTGTCTGAGCGTGGTAAACCTCGGGAAGTTACCGAAAAATGTTGCTCATGCGGCGTGTGCACTACAAACTTTGGCTGTCCAGCAATCACACAAAACGGTGGCAAAGCAGAAATCGATCCCCTCTTATGCAACGGTTGTGGTGTATGCGAAACAGTCTGCCCGCATGACGCTATAAGGAGGAAGCCCTGATGAAGCTTGACCTTGTCTTTACAGGCGTAGGTGGACAGGGCGTCGTGGTTTTAAGTGACATCTTCTGTGAAGCAGCAATGCTTGACGGTTTTGACGTGGCTAAAGCTGAAATTCACGGTATGGCACAACGAGGAGGCTCAATTGTTGCTTTCGCTCGAATCGGGGAAAAGGTAGAATCGCCCCTTATTGAAACAGGCAAAGCTGATGCAATAATTGGCTTTGAAATTCTTGAAACCGCACGTATGCTTCCAATGCTAAAACCCAACGGCACAGTTATTGTTAACACTAAACATATTCCTCCAAGTAATTTTGTTAAAGGTGTTAAGCCAAAAACAGCCCAACAACTGCTTGAACTCATTAAATCAAACGCGCAAACGGTGTTTGAGGTTGACGGAAACGGCATTGCCAAAAAAGTCGGTAACAACCTAGTTGTAAATACGGTGCTTTTGGGTGCGTTGTCTGCATTACCCGAGATTCCTGTTAAAAGAGAATATTTTGAGAAGGCGATGGAAAATAAACTGAAAGCAAAGTATCTTGATGTCAATTTGGTAGCTTTTCAGTTGGGTAGAGCCAGTGTTTTGGGATAATTTTATTAGCTAAATGCATAGAATAAGAAAGCTAACCATAGGGAGAGCAATTTATGCAAAAGAAAATAGGTATTATACTAGCAGTAGCGATAATTGTTATTATAGCAGTTGCCGCTTACGCAGCAATAGGCCCATTAGGAACATCATCACCGTCACCTGATTCACGACCAATCCAAATAGGGTTAGTTGCGCCAATTTCAGGTTCGCCGATAGGTCAGGATATGGAACGCGCGGCTATGATGGCTGTTGACGAAATTAACGCTGCAGGCGGAGTCTACGTTGCTAAGTGGAACACTAAAGTCAAAATTGAATTAGTCAAAGCTGACACAGTAAATGATGCCCCTGGCAACGCAGTAACACCTGTAACACGAGCGGTAGAAAGCGACGGAGTTGACTTGCTAATCGGCGGATACGGCAGCGCAGGCACATTAGCCAACGAAATCGTAGCAATCGAAAACAAAGTACCATACATTATCGCTGGAGCATCCAACGAACTCGTAACAAGACGTGGCCCACAAGGAAACTATGGAGGCTTTGGACCACAAGGCACCTACAGCATCAGCGACGCCGAAGGAATGAGCTACATATTCCACTATTGCACTACTACATATGACTACAGCAAAACTGTCGTTCAATTCTTTGCAGAAGAAATGAAGCCGCTTGTAGCAAGTGACCGAAACTTTAGACTAGCTATATTATACCGCAATGACGCTTTTGGAACAGGCGTTCAACAAGCAACAAAATACTGGATAGAAAACCTTACCTTACCAATTGACCTTGTCGCGGACAGAAGCTATGACCCAGCAACAACCAACTACCAAACCGACCTAACAGCAGTCAAATCAACAAATCCTGACGCAGTATTCGTAGTAGACAATCCCGACAAAACACCACTTATCATCAAACAAGGCTGGAATGATGTGGGCTTAAAAACCGTTTACATCGCCGTTGAAAATAATCAAGACCCAGCATTCTACAATCTTATAGGCGAAACAGGAAACGGACAATTACTTGAATCAAAGCTTGACCCATTCATGAATCCCTCATACCTGCCAGCAGTAGAGTCATATTCAGAAAAATTCCAAGAACTTTACGGTGATTATCCTGGCATGATGGGAGCAGATACTTACGATGCATTCTACATTGCTAAAGCTGCAATTGAAAATGCCGGAACTCTTGATAAAGCCGCAGTTAGAACTGCTATAGAAAACATTGACTTGCCACAAAGCTTAATTTTAACAGAATCAGGAAGAATACGTTTCAGCACAGAAGTCAATTACCACGAGATTAGTCCAGTAACATTCATTGAGCAATTCTATTGGGACAGCGCCAGCAACACACTTAAATCACGCATTGTTTGGTCACCAATATCGGCCGGCGGAATTAGTCTAAAACAAGCAGATTTTGCATTACCAAACGGCTACCAAGCTGGAACACCATAAAATCTTTTTCCCTCTTTTTCCTTGTTTCTCGTATATTTTAAATAGTTAACATGCTAAATTATGTCAACCGCTCAAAGGGAGAGACGATAAGAACACATGGATATTACGGCGACAACAATCATCCTAACATTAGTGTGGGGTGTCGCCATCGGCTGCGTTTACATTTTATTGGCAACCGGATTGAATCTCATTTTCGGCGTCATGAAACTGGTCAACTTTGCCCACGGTCAACTGCTTATGATCAGCGCGTTTTTAACTTGGGTAATTTCGGTATCTTTAGGCTTGAACGCTTACGTGGCAATTGGAGTATCCTTAATTGTTGTAGCCCTTTTAGGCGTCGGCGTTGAAAGACTAACCTTCCGCCGTGTATTAGGCACTGACAAGTTAAACGAGATTTTCGTAAGCTTAGGCTTAATCTACATTTTTGAAAACGTTGCTATGCTTCTTTGGGGTCCACACCCAAAACAAATCATCAGCCCTTTCAACGGCATGAGCTTCACTTTACCAGGCATCTCCATAACTTACGACCGAGTAGTCGCCGTGCTTTTAGTAATTACTACTTTAGCAGTTTTCGGTTTATTAATACAGAAAACTAAAATCGGTTTAGCCATGCGTGCCACCAGCCAAAGAAACACTACAGCCATGCTGATGGGAATAAACGTGGAAAAAATCTACATGATAACCTTCGCAATCGGAGCAGCTTTAGCAGCGGTAGCCGGTGGGCTTTACGGAATCATTTTCTCGTTTGATTACCAGGTTGGAGCATTGCCAACAATCGTCGCTTTCGCAATCATTATTATGGGTGGACTTGGCAGCATTAAAGGCGCTATCGTCGGGGGTTTACTGTATGGCATCGCTGAACAGCTTGCAACCCTGTTTCTCGGCGGAATCTGGGGAAGCGCCATCGCGTTTGCGCTACTCATTGTAGTGCTTGTAATACGGCCTAACGGAATATTCGGCAAAAAGGGAGAATAGCATTGATTCAAAAACAACAATTAATAAAGCTGCTAAAATCCAAACGCTTCCTAATACTGACCGCCGTTTTTGTTATTCTCGCAGTTTTACCATTAATAGTCAGCGATAACTTTTTCCTTACGGTTCTAACTTTAATAACCATCTTTTCAATTTACGCTGCAAGCTGGAATTTCCTTGCAAACTCTGGGCAAGGTTCACTTGGACACGCCATATTTCTTGGTGTGGGCGGTTTCTCGGCGGCAATAATTGGCAGTTCAATATCAACTGCAATGGCAAACATGTTAGGTACAACACAATTATCTGTTGGTCCTCTTTCTGTTACAATTCAAATTGTGTCACTTATTATAGGCGGGTTTATTTCAGCAGGGATTGGGTTGCTGATTGGTTTAGCATGTGTAAGACTGAAAGCATGGTATTTAGCTATGGTAACGTTTGGCTTCTCCGTTATCATTGCAACACTTTCAAGCCAATTTGACACGATAACTCAAGGCATAAACGGGTTCCCAACAACAACGCTTGTTACAAGAGGCTTTCCATTTTACATTTTAGCACTTTCTTTCGCGGCAATATCCATCAGCGCAATGTACATAGTCACAAAATCAAGAATTGGCATGGCTTTCAAAGCAATCCACGGCAACGAAGCAGAAGCAAAAATGATTGGCATAAACACTGCAAAATACAAACTAATAGCGTTTGTAATCAGCACCTTCTTTGCCGGCATATCAGGCGGTTTATACGCTTACTTTATACGTCTCATTGACAACTCGGTCTTTGCTGCCGCTAACTCTTTTTCGCCGTTAATCATGACTGTAATCGGAGGTTTGGGAACAGTTGCAGGTCCAATAATTGGCGCCGTATTTCTTGTCGCTATTCAGCAGTTTCTCGCTTTACCTAACGTTGTCGAGGTCTTGCGTACTTCATTAGGAGGCTTCTTTCCTGAAGTCAGCAATGTAGGTGCACCATTAGGTTTCATAATCATCGGCGTAATCTTGCTGGTCATAGTTATTTTTTCGCCAAAAGGTCTTGAACCACAAATAAGAAAACTCTACAAATACATTGCTAAAATGTTGCAGGATAAAGAGGCAACAACAAAGTGAAAGGCAAAGACTTATTCGCTGAAACACTTGGTATAAAAATACTTGAAGTCAAAGACGGCTATTCTAAGGTTTCAATGAAAGTTCAAAAAAATCAGTTAAACGGGTTAGGCTTCACTCACGGCGGCGCAATCTTCTCTTTGGCAGATTACGCTTTTGCCGAAGCATGCAACTTTGGAGACAATGTAGCAGTGGCGCTTCAAGTGAGTATCAATTTTTTGCGTCCAACAGTTGAAGGTGACGATTTAATCGCTGAGGCAACCCGTGTTTCAGACGGTAAAACCACCGGTTTATACAATGTAACGGTAAAGTGCGGCGAGAAAACAGTGGCTTTCTTCTCAGGTTTGGCTTTCAAAAAATCCGCTTAACCTGTAAGCGGCTGCTTGTTTTATCCAAAAAAGTAATTAACATGCCGCAAATATTTTTATTTAACATATGTGCTGATTGCGGTGCTGGGGTGGCCGAATCGCTGAGGCGGTAGCCTGCAGAGCTGCTTTATATGGGTTCAATTCCCATCCCCAGCTCTTAGTTTCACAAGTTAAGGCTTTTTAGCGGTATTTTCACAAATTAACTCTTTACCCTTTAGTTCTTGAGTTATCCCGACTTTTCACAAAGGGCAACATTTTTCCATTGCTCATATTAAGGGTATTTCTTTCCTTAATTCTTCAAAATCGATGTTATGGTACTTTCTTTTTATTTTTATAATTGAAAGTGCTTATTGTAGACAATCGCGAGGGTGTGCTAACCTTCTTTTTTAGTTGTCATGTGATTCTAAAGGGCTGTCATAACTTTTAAAATCTTTTACAAGCTACACAAATTTATTACCCTAAGTTTTAAAAGCAAACAAGCAGTAAATAGGTTTTCTATTAAGGACGATGCAGATGGTGCCTTAGAAATGAAACAAATGACAAAAAATTTAATTGTTGTTTTTGTTGTACTTGCATTTTTAGTGTTAATAATTGTTATAAGTTCAACGTTTGCTAATCAACCGAATAATTCACCAAATCCTACAGTTCCTATTACCCCAACTGCAACAACCCCAGTCACACCGAGTAAGAACATAGCAATCTCCTACACTATAACAACAATGCAAAGTTTTCCGTATAACATTGGTAGCTATAGTTATACACAAGAAGCTGACGCTGGCAAAATATTCGTAAAAGTAAGCATGACAATTAAAAATAACGGGTACTCAACATTCAATACAAACCCAAGTAATTTCGCTTTAACTACAAATAACGTCAAATATACCTATGATGCCAATACATATTCACTTAACCAATGGGAAACAGTTGATGTTCTTAACGATGGAACATACACTGGAACGTTACTGTATCAAGTTCCTTCGGATTCTTCTTCCATTACCATGAGCTGTACTGAAATTGATTATTCAACTTTCACAAACTATAACGTTATCTGGACTGACATAATGAAAAAAGATTAATAAGTAGCTGGGTTCAATTTTCCATCCCCCGCTCCAATCCTCAACAAATAGATAATCGTTAATTTCAAAAAGAACCAGAGAAAGAATTGACGACTTTCCCAGACTCAGTAACCCTGAAGTATCTTCTTTATAAGACATTTTAACCTTAAAAGGAGGCGTGACTATATGAGGAAATGGTTACTTGTAAGCTGCATAATGCTACTCGTCGTTTCACTAGTTTTGGGCTTACTTATTTTACATAATATTCCCAATGGTTATTGTAACAAAAATGTTGGAGTTGGCTACCCCCTGAGTCTTAGAATCGACGAATCATTAAAGCTCTACATAAATGTAAGCAGTCCTGAAAGTCAAGGGTACAGTAAGGGTGCTGAGGGATGGATGGTTCTTAATGGTACAGTCAACTGGATAGCTTCACCTCAAGACTTAATCAAATCATTAAGTGATGTTCACTTAGTAATGTACACCAAAGTTGATGAGCGAACGTATGTCAATGGCACCATTTTGACTCATTTACTTGTGGGTATCCACCTTGAAGCCTCCCCAAAAGAGCCACAAATACCTGATGACGTTATCGACTATAAGGAAGTAATCATTCCAACGATTGGTCTGGATGTGTCGACATATCAATACAGCTTAAACTGCTCAACATCAATATCTCAAGAAGACGTTGATGGCTTATCGAACACGTTGAGCTCTCCAATCAGGAATAGATCTTGAATCAGGGAGACCTACCTTGCAAGTTCAACTACAAAAAAGAGGAAGAAAACATTGATTCAATTCCCAAACCAGCACCAATCAACTAACCGCTCATATATTCTTAAGAAAGCTTATCTATCAATTGCCCTACTGTTTATAAATCGGTATAAATCAAAAACGGGTAAGTTACTGTGTCCAAATTTTCTATCACATATAACTTAAGTAAAACAGTAGACACTCGCAGATCAGCAAGAAGTTTCAAAATGGAACCCCTTAAACCCGAAACGTTAACAAAACTGTCCGATTTTTCCAAAACGGTTAAACTGCCGTTTGCTTGTTCTACTGGAATCCGGTTTTTTAAAGCTGAACCAACCACGACCCTTTACATGTCAATGAAGTCTCCCCCAGATAATGTTGCGTTTCTGTCTGAAACAGACGTTGTCTCAATAGCCAAAACAGGTTTTGTTGGAGAACTGCTGATTTTGTTTGCTGAAAGTCTTGGCGTTTCAACCTGCTGGTATGGACACTATAAACTCTTTGAACTGGAAAAGCTGATGCCTCACTTGCAAAACGCTAGCCAGTTGAAAGAGGCGCCAAAAGGGTATGGTTACTCTAAAGATGTTACTGATGGTGTGCGGGCTATTTGTATTTCCCCCTTATGCTACTATGAATCAAGTGGTCTTCGTTTAATGGATAGAATCACAAAAAACGCTTACAGTTTCAAAAGAAAAGAGGTCAAAGACTTACTTGATATCCGAGATGATATGGTTCATCTTTCCGATGACGTACTGTATGCTCTTGATCTTGCACGAAAAGCACCCTCAACCGCCAATTCACAAATGTGGCTTTTTAACTTCGAAAACGATTTTAAAACCATAAAAGTCTCAATGCCTGTGGGGTATAAACACTTCAAATGGGAGCATCCAAACGTGGAAATAGGCATCTGTGCCAGTCACATCTGGCTTGCGTTAGTAGATAGAGGTTTTTCTCCTTTAGTAGAGGTTTATGAAGATAAAGGTCGAGCAGTTTTCAGCATCAACTATTGTTAAACATAACTTGATTTTTTAGTTCCCCTAATTTTCCCTATGCCTTTAGGAATTTAAGGAGAATATGAAATTCGACAAGTATTTGCTTGTTGATAGCATTGCTCTTTTGATTTGTTATTAAAAAAGAAAAAAAGGTTTTTAATTGAAACAATTTATGGGTGCTTTCTTAGAATCATTAACGATGCGATAGCAATAGCAATAATGATGGCAACAGCTGAGCCAATAACAGCTAATATTATTGTTGTATTACTTATGGTGTCAAAGCTTACTGGTGTCGGTGTTGGTGAGTTTGCTGATGCTTCAACTACGCCTACTGCAGTTTCTGCCCACGAGCTACCGTATGAGTCATCGCCAATGAAGGCGGCAGTGACAACGTATTCTCCTGCTATCTCTGGAGTCCATAAGGTTTTGAAGGAGCCACTAATATCTGTGGTGACATCAGCGAGATGCACTGAATTGCCATTAGGATCAATTGCATCTATGGAAACAGGGACTCCTGTGACGTCGGTAGGTATCTGTTTTTGCATATGTAGATATTCCATCCATTGAGTCATCGATTCTTCACTTACACATGGCGTGTTGGGTTGTGCAGAAGATAGGTCCATAACTGTTCCAGTAATCATGAGGCTTTGCCCTAAAGTTATCGCTGTTAACGGTGCTTGAATTGTTGTTTGACTTTGTCCTTTGCCATAGACATACATGTAGCCGTCATACCGATTGTCATATGTAAGGTATCCATCCGCAATAGCACCTGCATCGCCGCCGCCCGTAATATTCCAGATGCCTTCACCTGTAAGAGCGTTTATACAATGAAGTCGCCAGCCTCTTGGAAGGGGCGAAGTTGGCGAGTGTTCGCCATTGCCAATGTAGATTTTTTCATCAGCTATTTGTATGCCTCGTACAAAGAAAGGCCAAGTATTATATGGCGTCTCATAACCTGAGTCACCTGATGAGTAATGCCACACTATTTTTCCTGTATCCCAATCATAGGCTGCGATGCCGTCATACTGCATGTAGTATAGCAAACCGTAAGCTGAAGCAACGCTATATCCGCCCCAGATACCCCACGGCCAACTTGATAACTCACTCTTCCAAAGCTTCGTTCCTGAATTCAAATCCCAGCAGTGCCAGTATCCATCATTAAAGCGAACCGCGAATTTTCCGTGATCTGCGCATGCTGTGCTTGCACTGTAAATTCCAAAGCCAGCGCCCGCTGTAACGTTCCATAATATTTTTCCAGATGTTAAACTGGCGCCTATAATGTATGCGTCCATCGCTATGCCTGCGCCTGCGGGTGTTATCCCTTGTGTCGTTACGGCTACCATTGAATCATAGTCGCATGTGCCTATACTAGCAAAAGGCCAAGAAATGTTGCTCATTATCCTTGAAGTAAAGTTGGTGCCTGTTCCAGCCATGGTCCAATTGATTAAGCGGTAACGTCCACCAGTTGCATTAGCTGCTTGGGCTCCAAGGTCCTGAACCGTCAAGATGAATGGGTCACGGTAAATAGTGCCAGTGGTTAATGGAGAAATTGAGATGTTCAAAACAACTGCGCCTGTAAATGGATGAATCCTTATCAGCCTACCACCGCTAATCGCTACCAAATTTGCTCCTGTGCCAACTTGAGATTGCGTTGCGCCAGGAACTGCTTCAGCACCGCCTATGTACGTAATTGCCGTAGGTGCAGGAATATCGGTTTTTTCCCAGTACATCTTTCCTGTCCGTAGATCATAGCATTCTATTACCGTTTGCGTTACACCGTTAAAGGGTTTTGTAACTGCTTGATAGCACCTGCCTTCAAAAACTATTGCTGGAGTACCAGCGTAGGTGCCCTCACCTGCTCCGAACAGTCTCTTTTCCATGTCACCACCCATTAAGCCAGATAAAGCGCCCAGTCTTTTCCAAACAACATGGGCTGTAGTTGGTGCTTCAACGTAAGGTGTGAACTTGTAGTTACTTGCATGGTGATTGGTTCCTGCCGGCGGATTCTTCATGTAGCCAATATAGGGAAAGTCGCCCAATTGCGAAACCCATTCTCTGTTTTCGGGAGAGACAGGTCTTGTCCAGTAATCTGTGGGATATGGCGTTTCAATCCATGGTAAAACCGGATCTTCTTGCACGACTAATTCAACTTCTTTAGTTGATGATGGTTTGTAATATGCTGAATCAAGAAATTGTGGACTGCTTTGTCCGAAACCTGGGGGTACTGTTCCTGCAGTCCAATAATTGCCTGGGAAGTCAAATTTGAATTTCCATGTACCGGGTTGATCCACTATGTATTCAAACCATGCGGTTGAGTCACCTTGATAAGTAGTGATTGGACCGATTGTCTCGGTTGTACCATCAGGCTTTGTTATAACGACTTCTAAGCCATCTAAGTAACGTGAATAATGCGTTGGTGGTTCAAGCCAGATATTAACTAGAACAGTTTGATTTACGCCTACAGGATTTGGTCGGATGCTTAAATAAGCAATTGTATCAATGGATAATTTGGGGGTTTCGCCAGAAGGCACGTCAATAACTGGCGGGATAATCTGCTGTGCATTCACTGGAACGCTTACAAGTATAATCGATGTTAATAATATAATTAAAATAACATATTTTTCAATATTTTTTAAATTCTTCATTTTTCCTCCTCTTATGATAGAGCGTCTCTATGTGGACAATTTAAGACTAATGGACGTATGGTGAGCAAGTTTTAAATGAAAAAAAGAATATACTATAAAGTTTCAAAATAATATATGAATCAAATAAAACGGTTTGCTAGAAGGTCGTCGGTTCACTTCATTTAAGAGTTTCGTGAACAAAAAATCCAATCACCCTGCGTAATTTGTAATGTCATTTTCTGTGCTTGTTTCGTAGAGTTAATCTTTTGATATTAAAAAGGAAAGCCTGTGGATGCAATCCATGCTAACAGTAGCGTGTTAAATATTGCTCCTAACAAAAATTTGCCTGTTTGCCTTAAAGAAGAAAAACCCTCTATATAGTGCAAAGCTGATTAAAACAAAAAGCAGGAGCCACCAAACTATGGGTAATCCAAAGATTAGTGGTGGAAACCTAATACAAACCCCACTGCAATCAATGAAAAGAACAAAACAAGGATTAACGTAAACCAAGCAACATACCTGTAACGGGTATTCATTTTTTAATTGCCCGTTTGTAGTGTTCCATCCTTCATGTAGATCAAGCGATCAGTGAATTCTTGAACGAACCCCGCGTGAGTTACCGCAACTACCGTTTGCCCGTTGATTTTACTGTTTTTATGGCATATCTCCATAATTTCTTTACCCGTTGCAGTATCCAAGTTGCCTGTTGGTTCATCTAACAGCAAAATTTTTGGTTTATTCGCTAACGCTCTGGCAATAGCAACGCGTTGCTGTTCTCCAGCGCTAAGTTCTACTGGTAAATGATTAATTCGCTGCTTTAACCCGACAGATTCAAGAAGGCTCATTGAGCGGTCAAGTTTTTCTGTTTCACTTATGCTTGTGGGTGCTAATGCGGCTTGCACGTTTTCAAGTGCAGTAAGTGTTTGAATCAAGTTGAACGCTTGAAACACAAAACCGACTTTTTCGCGTCTAAACTTAACGGCATCGGTTTCTTTTAGTTTTGAAAGGTCGGTTCCATCTACGATTACTTTGCCTGCTGTAGGTTTATCCAAACCGCCCAGCAAGTTAAGCAGCGTTGTTTTTCCGCTTCCAGAACTGCCTAATATTGTTACGAACTGTCCCTCAGGCACCTCTAAGTCAATATTATTAACGGCTTTTACTTCTTCACCGCTTTTTGAACGGTAAATTCTCGAAAGGTTCTCGATTTTTATAATATTGTTCATATGCAATTTTTGCCTCCTTCTATATTGCCCTAAGCGCTTCTGTCGGGGACAATTTCGCTGCTTTCCAAGCAGGATAAACACCTGCTGCTATTCCGCTGACCACTGCTACGGAGAAACCAACTCCTAAAACTACTGGATCAATAAAGGTTCCTCCGCCTATTTTTGAAAGGAAAAACCAAGCAAATCCTGCGCCAATTGTACAGCCAACCAAGCCGCCAATGATTCCTTGAATTGTAACTTCAATAAAGATTTGGCTTACTACGTTAGATCTGCTCCAGCCAATTGCCTTGAAAATTCCTATCTCTCGTTTCCTCTCTGATACAGCAGCAATCTGCGATCGAATCGTAAACAGAGCAGCAACTATAGCTAATGCGATAGAAATGTTCCATGCTGTTTCCTCTCCTATTGCTATGACATCTGACGATGTTGTAGCGAGATCTTTGGCAGTTATTGCAGTTGAACCAATAAATTGTTCAGTTAACCCTTCTGAAACTTTATCTACCTGTCGAGGGTCACATACGCTGAGTAAAGCGACATTCACCAATTCAGTGTTGTTGTCTGGAATAGTTTTTTGTCCAACCGGCAAATTCACGTAAATATGCGATTTTAAAATGTTACCTGCATCAACATTAACTAATCCAACAACCTCAAATCTTGCTTTCATGTAACCAACCGTGGAACCTAAAGTCAAATTATTCAGTCGAGCATACTCCACGTCAACGAGTGCTACATTCTTGTCTTGAGTGGTCAAGTAACGTCCTTCTAACAAGTTTTCAGGCAAAACAGCGTTAGTCTCTGTCTCGCAAGGGTCAATGCCTACAAGTACGATTGCGCCCATTCTGTGCATTAGGACTGGAACCGCACGTTCAACACCCTCGATAGATTCAATATCATGCACTTTACTTTGCTCAAATGGGAACGAGAATAAATGGTTAACAATGTAGCAGCCAGTGCCTGAGGGTACAACAGGCGCCGAATAAATGAAAATCAAATCAGTCCCAATTTGCTTTAAAGGTTGAGCAGTAGTGGCTTCCCAGCCTCTAGCGGTCGTGACAACTGCGACTAACGTTGCAACAATAATTACAAAGCTTATTACATTTATGATTGTTCGATGCTTTCGTCTGCACATTTCTCTCCAAGCATAACTGTACGGTATCATGTACATAGCCGATGAGAAGTTTAAGTTAACACTATATGTATTTTACTGAAAAACCGCTCAGAAAACAGTTTAGCCAAAAAGTGCAGAAACGTATACTGCTCAGAAAACCCTTATGTAACTTCCCACGCTGTAAACATCCAAAAATATTGCCTTTTGAATCAGTGCATTCTTCTCAATTTTTAAATTTTGAAACAGTTATTCTGAATTTATCACACAATGTATGTGCAGAAAATATCTTCCTAACAATTAAAATTTATTAAATCGATAAGAACTACATAGAATTCGTATTAAAGGATGGGAATGGCTTTCAAGACTCTTTCAGTAGGTAAATTCGGCGGCAGCCTGCTTGATGTGGAAGGAAAAGGAATTCCAAAAATTATTCAGCAAATTAAAGAAATTAAAAAAGGAGATGCTGTAGGCCCAATCGCCGTGTTTTCTGCACCCATGGGCTGCACTGATATGCTTATAAAAATTGGTGAATCATACTCGCAAGAATGCGCTTTACCGTTAGAACCAGTTTTTGATGTTTATGAGGGCTTAGCTAAGCTTTATGTTAAGGGTGAATTGCTAAGGCAGGCTCAGAAAGAGATCGCCGTTTATAGGGCATTGACAGCGAAAACTCTCGATTCAGTTAATAAACGTTTCAGCGGCAACATTAAAGCACGTACGTTAACTTTAGGCGGCGAACTCTGTATGGCCACACTGATGAAATATATCCTCCAAAGCAGTGGCTTAGACCCATGCACTATCCCAGTTGAAAATTGGCCCGTAGTTACCGATGATAACTTTGAAGATGCCGCAACTAATTATGCATTAAGTCAAAAACGCCTAAACTCATTAATGGCGCCTCTTGAAGAGGGTAAAGTTGTCTGTTTAGCAGGCTTTTTTGGCGTGACTCCTGATGGTCTTGAAACCATACTGGGACGAGGCGGTTCTGACTTAACCGCTGTCTTTGTGTCCTGCCTGCTTAAAGACGTTTACAAGACTAAAACGTTGCTCTACAAGGATGTACCTATACAAAGTGCGGATCCAAAGGTGGTTCGTGGACAAAAAACCGAACACGTCAAAGCATTAACCTACAATGAAGCGCACAAGGCTTCTATGATGGGTATGAAAATTGTTATGGGCCCCGCTATAGCTTTGGCAAGGTCTTTCGAGCAACCATTAACTATTGTTCCCATTGATTCGCCTTCTGAAATCTCTGTTATTGAAGCACAGAATAGAGGCGACGAAATAGTCAAGTGTTTAACTGGCAAATCAGGCTGCGCAATACTTTCGATGAATGACAAGAAAAGTCACTCTTTTGAGGATTCTCTGCGTATTTGGGAAAGAAGAAATGACTTTATGGACCTAGGTGCTGAAACCATGGAAACTGGTGAACGCATCAGGGACTTTTTGTTTTTGGATTCAGATTTTATTATGAAGAATGAGGAAAAAATCAAGGGTTTTGATGAGCACCTAAAAATCGAGTACGGTTTAGGCGTGGTTACGCTTATTGGTGACCGCATGAAAGACTCTCCGGGAGTCGCTTCCTTGGCTATAGGTGCTATTTCAGGAATTAACATTAAACGTGGAATCTTTGCCCCTCACACTTCACAGATTATCTTGGTCGTAGAAGACAAAAGCGTTGCAGCAACGGTAGCAGCAATACACAAAAAGAAACAAGAACTTAAATAACAAAATAAACCCGCCCTTTTTCTCTTTTTAGAGTTTTTTAAGTATTATATAATAGGAAACCTATAGTTAGGCGTTTGATTTGGCAAGTAGTATGCTTCATCTTGGATAACCATTCTTTAGGTGTGAAACATGAACGCTGATGGGCAAAGATATCGTGATGCAATAATTGAATTTTTACCAGACGCCACTTTTGTCATTAACTTGGAAGGCAAAGTTATCGCTTGGAATAGCGCCATGGAAATGCTGACCAGTATTCCCAGGAATTCCATGCTTGGCAAAGGCGATTATGAATATGCCCTTCCCTTCTACAGAGAACGTAGACCCATACTTGCTGACCTGATTTTTATGCCACAAGTAGACGTAGAAAAGAAATATGACTCAGTTGAAAGAGTAGGTGACGGTCTTGTTGTTGAAATTTTTATCCCTAACTTTCGACCAGGCGGTGCATATCTCTGGGCTAAGGCAAGTCCGCTCTATGATTCACAAGGAGAAATCGTTGGTGCCATCGAAACAATTCGCGACATAACCGACCGAAAACGAGCAGAAGAGGAGATTATTCGGTCACGCCGCAACCTTGCAGATATCCTTAGTTTTCTACCTGACGCTACATTTGTTATTGATTTGGAAGGCAAAGTTATCGCTTGGAATAGCGCCATGGAAATGCTGACAAGTACACCTGCCGACTCTATGCTTGGAAAAGGCAATTACGAGTACGCCCTTCCATTCTACAAGAAACGTCGACCGATGCTCGCTGACCTGATTTTCATGCCCGACTCAGAGTTAAAAGAGAAATACAATACTGTTGAACGAAAAGTAGACACTCTTGTCGCTGACGTCTGTATTCCAGATTTTCAGCCGGGCGGCGCTTACTTTTGGGCTAAAGCAAGCCCCCTTTATGACCCAAACAATGGTGATGTTATTGGAGCTATAGAAACAATCCGCGACATAACCGAACGCCGTGAACTTGAGGGACGGCTTGCCCGTTCAAACGCTGAACTTCAAATTGCTGCAGATATACAGAAAAGTTTTCTACCTGAAGAGGTCCCTAAGATTCCAGGGGTAGATATTGCAGCTCGCACTGTTATGGCAAAGGAGGTGGGTGGAGACTTCTTTGACGTAATCCCCTATGAAGTTATGACTCTTGATAAGGGTATGCATGGACTGCTGGTTGCAGATGTCTCTGGAAAAGGAGTTCCGGCAGCCCTCTTTATGGCTTTATCCAGAATAGTGGTTCGAGTGAACGCTCTTTGGCATCACGACCCTGCAAAAGTAATTTACAGTTCCAACAACACAATAACCCAAGACTCAAAATCCGGCATGTTTGTAACCCTATTTTTTGGATTGCTTAACGAGAAGGACCGCTCCTTAGCCTATGTTAACGCTGGCCACAATCCCCCCCTGGTATTTCGAAGCCATGACGGGTCAGTTGAGAAGCTCCTGCCGACAGGCATCGTGCTTGGAGCCGTCGAAAATCAAGAGTACAAATCCAGAAGCGTAAAAATCGCGCAAGGTGACGTTGTTGTCATGTTTACCGACGGCGTTACAGAGGCAATTAACTCTCAGAATGAATTGTTTGGAGAAAAGCGGCTTACACAGATTATTCAGAAAAACGCTTGCCTTTCAGCTCAAGGGATTCTTGAGCACATTTTAGCTGACGTAAACGAATATGCAGGCGATATGCCGCAAGCCGATGACATTACGTTACTAATTATCAAGGGGACCTAAGCTTTATGTCAGAAGAAAACCTGAAAAACCCCAAGGAAAGCTTTGAGCTCACTGTGGAGAGCAAACTTGAAAGTCTTCCTAGCATAAGCGTGTTTATCGATGAAGCAATGCAGCATTGTGGCATTCAAAACGTAAAAGAAGTGTATGCAGTTCAGTTGTCAGTTGATGAAGCTTGCACAAACATCATTAAACATGCATACGCAAACAAGAGTGCTGGAAAGATTTTGATTCGTTGCAGGTTGTCTGAGTTGTCTGACAAGTTTGTGGTGGAGATACTGGATTGGGGTCATCCTTTTGATCCAACTACTCTGCCAAAACCCGATACCGAAAGTGGTTTGAATGAGCGAAAGATAGGTGGTTTGGGAATATATTTTATCAAAAAATTTATGGACGAAGTCAGTTATCGTAGAAATGATGATATGAATTTATTAACAATCGCTAAATATATAAAAAAATAGTTACCGGTGAAAAAACATGGAAACAAAGGCAGAAGGAGAAACAGCAATCATAATAATGGTGCCTCGATTCGATGCTTGCACTGCCGGCGAAGTTGACACAACATTAAAAGAGTTAATTGCAAAAGGCGCCAAAAAAATAGTCTGCAACTTCTCTCAAACCGACTATGTAGCCAGCGCTGGACTTAGGGTTCTTCTGTCCTCCGCTAAAACCCTGCAAAGACAAGGCGGCCAAATTGTTTTATCCTCAATGAAACCTTATGTACATGAGGTTTTTGAAATCTCTGGTTTCTCTCAGATTTTCAAGATATACGAATATGAAAAGGACGCTTTGCAAAGTCTCAACAAACCTTAAACGCCCAAAAAGGAGCAAAGCGGTTAAATGTCAACAATAAAGTCTGAAGCTCAACGATGCCTAAAATGCAAGATGCCTCTATGTGCCAAAGGTTGTCCCGCTGCAACACCTATTCCGCAGGTTATGACCTTGTTTCTTGAAGGCAAACTGGAAGAAGCTGGCAAACTGCTTTTTGACAACAACCCCTTGTCCGCTATAACCTCGATTGTTTGTCCTCATGACCGAAACTGCAAAGGTCACTGCATACTGGGCAAAAAGGGTCAACCTATAGAATTTTTCAAAATAGAACAATACATTTCTCGTTTCTACCTAGAAACTTATCGGTCGCCCCGTATTGAGAAGAACGGCAAAAAAGTTGCTGTTGTAGGTGCTGGTCCAGCAGGGTTAACCATGAGCATCCTTTTAGCACAGAAAGGTTACTCCATAACTTTATTTGAGGAAATGGACAGCATTGGTGGGGCCATGCGTTATGGCATTCCAGAATTCAGGTTAAACAGAAGCATCTTTGATTATTACTATAAAATTCTTGATTCTTTAGGCGTTAAATTTCGCCCTAACACGCGTATAGGCACCAACTTCTGTACTGAAGACATGTTTCTGGACGGTTACGACGCAGTATTCCTTTGTACTGGCACAAATCGCCCTAACAGGTTTGGTCTTTTAGGCGAAACTTTGGGGCACGTGCATTTTGCCGTTGACTACTTGAGGTCTCCTGACGTTTACAAACTTGGCAGAAACGTTGTAATTCTCGGCGCTGGAAACGTAGCGATGGATGCAGCAAGAACCGCTATTAGAAAGCAGCATGCTGAAGTCACCATTCTCAACTATAGGGGACCCGAAGATGTTACGGCAGATAAAGCAGAACTGGAAATGGCGTTAATTGACGGCGTAAAACTGTTCCATAACTGTCAAGTTGTCCGCATAATGGATAATTCTGTCAAATGCGTAAAAGTAGACAAAATCGTGGCTGAAGACGGTTCTGAAAGCTTCAAGGAAGACTTCAAATCTGCGTTTGAATTACCTGCTGATGCTGTCATCATTGCTATCGGTCAAGGTCCCGGTTCAGACGTAGTAAGTGTTGGTAGCGCTAAGGTCACACAGCGGGGGCTATTGCAGGCTGATGAATTTGGTTGCACTTCACAATCAGGGGTGTTTGCTGGAGGGGACGTTGTAACTGGTCCAAGAACCGTTATTGAAGCTATAGCTTCTGCGAAAAAAGCGTCAGAAAAGATAGAAGAATACTGCAATAACGTATGATGTATTTACGTTGTTAACCTCATTAAAAAGAAAAAATAAAGGGGTTAATTTAGTGCTTTTTTTCTTAAGGCTTTCTGTACAGTAAAACCCCGACTATTGCAACAACAACCATAACAGCTATGCCCATAGCTACAATGGTCATTGTGTAGTCTGGAACCGTTACTTCCTGCTGTTGACTGGATGATGTTGGCGCTGCTGCACCTACCACTATCGAGGTTGAAGCCGATGAACTGCCGTATGAGTCGTCGCCGCCGAAGCTTGCAATGATTTGGTAGGTTCCTTCCATGTCAGGTGTCCAGTCTATACTGAATGTTCCGTAGTAACCGTTGGTTGTAACTTCGCCGATTTCTACTGTGTTTCCATTAGGGTCAATAGCAGTTAACGTTACTGGAACGCCCTCTATTGTTTGGTTGCCCCAAATTCCGCCAATCGGGTACGCTAAATGTAGATACTCCATTTGTGTTGACATTGAACCTGCTGAAACGCATGGGGTGCCTGGCTGTGCTGGTGACATGTCTAGTACTGTGCCTTTGATTACTATACCGTTTCCTTTTGAAATTATCATGTCTGGAGATGTTAATGTTGTCGCAGTTTTTCCTTTTCCAAAGACGTATTGGTAGCCGTCTCGTGAGTCGGATGCTGCAAGATAGCCGTCTGCTATGCCGCCGACAGACATTGGGTTAGCTATTCTCCATATTAGTTCTCCTGTGGTTGCGTTGATGCATAAAAGTCCCCAGCCTCTTGTTAGTGGCCAACTTTCAGTGTGTTCGGTGTTGTAAGTGTACAGTTTTCCATCAACAACAGTGGCGCCGGTATTTATTGAGTAAACAGTTGTGCCGTTTTTGTCTGTGTATGGGCTCTCATACATGCTTAATGCATAATCAACATAATGCCAAACGATACTTCCGTCATCCCAATCGAAAGCGTAGACGCCATCGTAAGCTTCACGGAATATCATACCATATGCTGATTGTATAGCGTAAGCTCCGAATGCTGGTTCACTCCACGGGTAATCCATTGCTTCGCCTTTCCATGCTAAATTGCCTGTGGCTAAATCCCACGCCATAAAGTAGCCTCCCATCATTAGGGTTGCGACTTTGCCATGATCAGCCGCAGAAACTGTCATGCTGTAACATGTGTCTTCAACGGTTTTATTCCAAAGTAACTGTCCAGTGTATAGGTTATAGCCTACAACGTTTGTTCCAACCCATGCACCGACTTGTGGAGGTGTCACTGCTGATACTGTCGCTCCATAACCTGCCTGCCAATCGATTAGTGATGGTAAGCTGGAGCTTGCGTATGAGGTGTTGCTCAATATTCTTGAGGCGAAATTGGTCGATGAGCCTTTTGTAGTCCAGTTGATTAAGCGGTAGTTGGGATTGGTCATGTTGCCGATGTTTTGGACGCTAAGGACATATCCTTCATATTGGTTGTAGAAAGTGCCGCTGGTCAAGGGCGAAATTGAAGTGTTTAACGTTAAAGCTCCCGTGTAGGGATTCCATTTGTACAGTCGGCCACCGCTTAATGCAATTAGCTCTACTGAATAGGTTTCGCCTGCTGCTGCGCCTGGCACTTCCAACATTCCGCCTGTAGTGTAAGCTAAGATGTTCGGTGTTAAAGCGCTCGTCATAATCATGCCAAAGAACGAAGTTGTTGTAGTTGCCGCTGGTTGTTCAAAACATACTTCTCCAGTGCGTAGATCTGTGCATCGCCAATATGTTGTTCCGTTTGTGCCTGGTTTAACGTAACTGTCATATGCTCTTCCTGCGTAGATCACGTTCACGGTGCCTGGGCTGCCTGTCATTCCTAATTGTCCAGCTGGTCCACCAATTAAGCCTGCTAGGGCTCCTTGGCGTTTCCATACTATGTGTCCAGTGTTTGGTCCCTGAATCCAAGGGTGGAAATTGTATGAACTACTCCATGCTGGGTTGGTGTCAGGATAGAGTTGGTCCCATACCGTTCCGCCACCTTGGTAGCCTGTGCCTGGATAGTTGCCAAGAATTGGCCACCACTCCCTATTTTCTAGCCTTGCTGGTCGAGTCCAGTAATCAGTTGGCAATGATGATTCTGGCCATGGAAGAACCATCGTGTCTGTTACGACTAGTGTTTGTTCAGCGGTTGAGCTTGGTTCATAGTAGCATGAGCCTGGAAAACTGAAAAATCCTGAACCCATTACTGCGCCGGGGTCAGCCGTGTAGTTTCCTGCCGGGAAGTAGCCGCCAGGGAATTCAAATTTGAGTTTCCAGTTGCCTACTTGGTCTGGAACAAATTCGAACCATGCCGTTGTATCTGCTTTATAGGAATCTTTCATAACTACTTCTGTGGATCCATCTGGTTTTGTAATGGTTACTTTATAGTCACTTAGATAGCGGCTTGCATGTGTTGCGGGGTTAAGCCATAAGTTGACTAGAACTGTTTGACTTTGTCCGACTGGGTTAGGTCGGAAGCTTAGAAATGCATGCGTTTTTATAGTTACTTCGGCTGTCGTGCCAGATGCTAAAGGTCCAGGTATTGAGCCGCCTTCCTGCAAATTCGTTGGGTTAGTAACGCTTGCTGGTAGCTGTGTTTGCGCTTGGGCTGGTATCGATAGCATAGTAATTGAGGATGCTGCAAGAATCACAATTAAAAGAGTTGTAAAAGCTGTCTTTTTTCTAAAATTTTGCATTTTTTTCTAATTCTCCTTAAATTAGTGAATTAGGGTATAGTTGCTTACTACTTTTAAGCTTTAGCGTTGATTTTAAAAATAAGGAAAAAAATTAGCTAAAAAAACAAAATTTTTTTCAATAAAGCGACAATTCGGTAGCTTTTTAGGATGAATATAATTCAAGCATCATTGGTCCTAAAATGAGAGCTTTAATCACGGCATAGCAAACTGTAAATGAATAACCATCTGTCGTTATCGCAGTTTTTGGCGATTATTCTTATAATGGTTGTATGCTTCCGGTATACACCGCTTTCCTGAGCTATATTAAATGAGCCTGAGACTGCAAAACCATCGCTTACTCTTACATGGTAATTATATAATTCCAGCAAACAAAAACATAAAGTCTTAGGCATTAAACGTAACTCTCTCAGACTATCCTTTTTTTCTGGGAACAGAGCAGCAATGTTCAATCTTTATGATAGCATACGGAATTACCTATCAAAATATCAAAGCTGGGCTTGGGCGCAGGGATAGGATCAAGTTAGAATATACTCTTTTATGGGTGGCTTCTACTAGGTAGTTGTCACCTCAATTTACACTGTAAAAACAGATTTCCAACGACTGTAATGACCAAAACGAATTGGAAATTTTATAATACTTCTTTATTGTAGGAAACATGAGATAATTGGAGAATAATGCATGAAAAGGTTCAGGCATTTCCTTGTAGTTGGCGAAGAAAGCATTTTCGGCGAAATAGCTCAGATAATCACAGTTGCTGAAGAAACAAACAAGATACTACTTGAAATGCTTGGTGACTGCAAAAACGAGAAAATACTTGACCTTAGTATGCAAAAAGTGCGGGTGCTTGAGAAAAAATCTGACGATATCGCTTTTAAGGTAAACGCGGACATAACTACAGGTGCTGTTAGCCCAAACATTCTTGATAGCCTCTTAGAAAGTGTAAGTGTCGCGGATGATATTGTGGATAATTATTACTATCAAAGTCGCCAGCTTAGTCGAATGTGCAAAGCCAAGTTTCCTTACTCTGATGCACCGCAAGAAGCTGAGTGGATAGCGCTTTTCAAAAATATGTTGGGTTTAGCAGGTCAAGCCTTGGTTAAAGTAAAAAAGGCTTTGTTTCTTTCTGACTTGTCTGAAATTTTGAAGCTTAGGCTAGAAATTGAAGCTTTGGAACAGCAGGGTGACGATATAAAAGACAAAGGCTTAGATTGGCTCTATCATGAAGCTCCACGGATGCATTACCTGCAATTTTACCATTACAGCGAACTGCTACACAAGTTTGACGATATCCTTGACGGGTGTGAAGACCTTTCAGATTTGATACTTTCAGTTATAACTTCCATCCTGAAGTGAGACTGTCTTGGTTTTGGAAGTGCTGCTGGTAATTTTGGTTTTTCTTGCCGTTGCATTAGTGGCGGGAAACAACCTTTCCGCTTGTGTTGGCCCTGCAGTTGGCGCAAGAATTATTTCTAAACGTACTGGGGCGTTCTTGGGGCTTGCAGGTTTCTCTGCAGGGTTAATTGTGCAAGGTTCAGGGATGTCAAAGTCAGTGGCTATTTTGTTGCCTAATCCAACAATTGAACTTCAAATCGCCGCCTTGCTGTCGGCTACTGTTATCTTTGGAATTGCGCATTTGGCCAGGGTTCCGTTGTCTTTGAGTATGTCGCTTGTTGGTTTGCTTACAGGCTTAGCGTTCTCTCAAGGCATCACAACAAGTTTAACTTACCTTTCACAGGTTGTTTCAATGTGGTTTGTGGCTCCCACGGTGGCAGCGATAATTTCTTTTTATATGATACGAATAATAAACAAACGTGCAGTGACTAATATTTGGCGTAGAATCCGTTTCTACAAAGCACTATTGATTGTGTTTTCCTTCACTACAGCTTTTGCGCTGGGAGCCAACACTTTAGGCTTAATTGTGGCTACAGCAGGATTTAACTTGGTAACTGTAGCCGTTGCTGTAGGCGGAATACTTGTTGGTTCCTTCTATCTTGCTGAAGGTTCAATTCGCAGGATGGCTCAAGAGTTTTATTTAATGCGGTACTCCAATGCCGTAGTTACTCTTGCGACTTCCACAATTCTAGTCGAGATTGCTGCTTTTCTAAATATTCCTTTATCTAATACGCAGACAACTGCCGCAGCGGTTTTCGGAACAGGTTTCTCATACAAAGCCAAGTTTATGTCTGTGAAACCTTTCATTATTATCGTAGCAGGCTGGATAATTGCTCCTCTGCTTAGTTTTTTGATAGGCTGGCTAATAATTCTAATCTAAAAGTGTATACACATTTTCTTGATAATTTTATGCCGTCAACTCGTTTTCGGTGTTAGAAAAACTTAACAACTGCTTATTTTTTGAGCATTTTTAAAAAGTCGTCAATAGGTTTTGCAGGCATGCTCATAATATGTACTGTTCCTCTTGAACCCAATTCGATTGAGACACGAGAAATGGTGTCATTATCGGGAGCTTCTATAATGTTAACAAAATCGTATCTGCCAATTGTGGCATACTGTTCTAGCACTTTGGCGCCGAGTTTTTCGATTTCTTTGTTTACTTCTTTGATGCGGTCAGGGCGTTCTTTAATGGTTTTTCTTCCTTCCGAAGTAAGGTTGGACAACATAATGTAAATTGCCATAAAATTCCTCAAACAAACTGAGGTTTCCTGTGAATTAAATGTTTTTACAAAGGGTTCTGCTACTGTTTAGTCCATGTTCGGTTTTATGGTTTGGCTGTTAGAGTTTATTTTATAAACTTGATTGTTTGATATATTTAATTAGGTAATGTGTGAAGTACATTATTGAGGAAGAATTTTATGGGAATAATTAAAAACTCTAAAAAAGAGTTCCCAAGCGTCCTCGACAGTGCATATGAACAGTACAAGCGTGATTTAGAACGCTACAAGCTTGTAGAAGAAATCATGACTCCCAAAGTCTTCACAATAGCGCCTGAAGAGTCAATGGATAAAGCGGCTAGAATAATGGGCAGCAAACACATCGGCAGCTTGATCGTTAAAAAATATGAAACCCCCGTCGGCATTGTAACAGAAAGAGACCTGTTATCCAAAGTGTTCGCGCAAAGCAAAGAGCCAATAGAGGAACTTGTGGAAAATAACATGTCTTACCCGCTTGCCACAATTTGCTACAGTGCTAAAATTAAGGAGGCAGCGCAAGTGATGATTCAGAAAAAATGTCGCTTGGGAGTTTTTGACTGTGGGAAAATGATGGGAATAGTTACGGCGTCTGATTTGATTCGTAGTTTGCCTGATATTCCTGAAACTGAAGCGTTGGTTGACGATTTCATGACTAAAGAAGTAATCACGGCTGACGAGTCCACTCCTATACGTGTTATCGCTATGACTATGGGTGAAAAACGTGTTGGAAGCGTTCTTGTAACTAAAAAAGAAAAAATTTCCGGAATCTTTACTGAACGTGACTTACTTAACACTTTTCTTAGTGAAGTTGATGGTTTAGAATCAAGTGTTGGTAAACGTGCATCAACCGAGTTAATTACGATTCCGTCGGGTACAAGTGTTCACAAGGCAGCAACAACCATGAGCATGAAGCAGATACGGCGTTTGCCAATAATGAAAGATGACAAGCTTGTAGGAATAATCACTGCACGTGACCTAGTGGAAGCTTACGCAAAATAACTTTCACCTTTTATTTTTATTAAAGCCAACCCCAATACCATATTACAGCTTGAGGCAATCGTGTTGGCACCTGTAGATTTATCAAAAAAGTATTCCCACTTTATGACGCCAAAAAACCAGATCCTTCTTGACCATGAAAACCTACAACAAAAATACGGCATAACCGCTGCTACTATCATTGCTGAGTTGCCGACTGGAGAAGCTTCCAAATTCGCCTTTACGTTTGACGACCCGCAGGTTAAATGGGTAAACTCTTCAATGTTTGAATCAAATAAACCCGTTGAAATCAAGATGGGCTATGGCGATACGTTTGAAACCGTAGCTTCTGGTGATATATGCTTAGTAAAAACGGTTTTTTCATCCAGTGGCGCACCAAGGATTGAGGTTTCAGGCGAAGGTAAACCCTTTGAACCATTGGTGCCTGCCCCCGTTTTTGGGCTTGAATTTGGGGTAGAACTTAATAATTTCATCGCAACCATGGAAAATCAGGGTTCAAAAAAAGCTGCCAGTACGTCTTTAGCCTCTTCCTTTGTGGGTAATGTTAGTTGTATTGCAGAATGTCTCGGTTTGCCTGATATAAAACCCGGTGTAATGTTAACTTTAACAGGGCTATCAAGCAAGTTTAACAGGAATTACCTTGTAGAAAAAGTGGTTCACAGTTGGGATAATGTTTACGGTTTTAGAACAAGTTTTGACGGAAAAGCTTTGCCTCGAATTGTCAAGGTTTTTCGTCCAAACATCTAAATCTTAGAATGAATTAACCTAAAATTGTGACTGCGAATGGGTAGATGCACTAAAACTATTGGCGAACGCAGGCTTGGCAGAACTATTTACAAGCTTGGCAACAGTGTTGAGTTTAGCAGCAAGGAATGCGAAGCCAAAGTGTCAGAGATAAATACGCGGCAGAAAGTTCAGGCAGAGCAGGGTTTTTCGTATGATTCGATAGTGCAGAACCTTCGTGACCCAAAAAACCATAAAAAGCAGCCTTAACTTTTGCTTGGGTTTACAGGGATTTTCTTTATTTTTCTTAAATTAACTTTATCTACTTTGTTTTGCCTTCAGTTGTAATCACGCAGTTTACATTATACTAGACTGTCTGGTGAAAACTTTATGACTGAAACGCCAGCAACTCAAGCTTCTAACGGGGAACAGCCCATAAAAGCTTCAGAGCTGAACCCAAAGTTCAAGTATGAACTTGTAAAGATGCATGGAAGCGAAAACATCCTCAAATGCTTCCAATGTGGAACCTGCACCAGCGATTGTCCTGTTGCACGATTCAGCGACAGTTACCGTCCAAGAACCCTAATTCACATGGCACAGCTTGGCCTAAAAGACCGCGTGCTCAAGAGTGACACGCTCTGGTTATGCGCTGCCTGCTTCACCTGTACCGACCGTTGTCCGCAAGATGTTGAAGTCGCAAGTGTCATTCGGGTTTTCAGAAACTTGGCAGTAGAAAACGGTTGCATACCACAAGTTTTCAAGGACCAATTCGGGTCAGTTCTCGAGTCAGGCTACGCTTACAAGATTCCCGAGTTACGCATCAAAAAACGTGAATCACAAGGGCTTCCGCCGTTGCCAAAAGGCGATTCAGAAAATGTTCGCAAAGTTCTCAAAGGCATAAAAATTGTTGACAGAATCCAAAAAGGAGAAAACGCTGATGTCAAACAGCAATAAGTACCTGATTTTCTTGGGCTGCGCTATTCCTTACCGTGTTTCCAGTTTTGAGATTTCCTCTCGCAAAGTATTGGCTAAACTTGGCGTTGAACTGGTTGAGATGCCTCAATTCAACTGTTGCGGTCTTCCACTTGACCCTGTCAGCCACGAGGCTATGCTTGTTTTGGCAGCAAAAAACTTGGCTTTGGCAGAACAAGAAGGCTTAAACATCCTTACATTGTGCCCCGGTTGTGCGGGAACGCTTAAGAAAGTTAACAAAATCCTAAAAGAAGACCCCCAACAAAAACAGAAAGTTAACGAGCACCTAAAAGAAGCTGGTTTAGAATTCAAAGGCACAATTGAAACCAAACATTTACTGCAGTTTCTTAAAGAAAACGTTGGAGTGGACAAAATTAAAGCCTCAGTTACCAAGCCTCTTACGGGGTTAAAGGTTGCTGAACACAACGGGTGCCATATTCTGCGTCCTAAACAGTACATTGACTTTGATGACCCTGAAGATCCGCAGACGCTTAAAATGCTTATTGAAGCAACCGGCGCCACCTGCCTTGATTACGTTGACGAAACCGAATGCTGTGGTGCACCCAGTGTTGGCGTGAGTGACAAGGTTGCGTTGTCGCTTGCAAGAGACAAACTGACCCACATAAAAGATGTTGAAGCCCAAGCAATGATAACCATTTGCCCGTTCTGCCACATAATGTATGACACCAACGAGCTTCGGATAGAGAAGCTTTTCAACGAAGTCTACGGTATTCCAATACTGCATTACCCGCAACTGCTCGGTTTAGCCATGGGATTAAGTCCTGAAGAGTTAGCGTTTAAAGACCTCCGAGTTGATGCTTCAACAATTCTCAAACAGGTTGCCGAAATCCCTGACAAAAAGTAGCAACCATTTTTTAGCTTTTTTTGGATTTTGCACAATTAAATTTAATTTGCAATTATTTGATTAATTGCTCCTGTAAGCTTTGGGGTTAAAATTTGACAAGCAAAAATGTACTAATCATAGGCGCAGGCATCGGCGGCTTATCCACAGGCTGCTATGCCCAAATGAACGGTTATCAAACGCAAATCTTCGAAATGCACACGTTTCCCGGCGGACAATGCACAGCTTGGAAACGTGGCAACTACGTTTTCGACGGCTGCATCCATCATTTGGCAGGCTGCAAACCTAGCGGGCTCCTTTATGGTATGTGGGAAGAACTTGGTGCCCTTCCGGTAAGACCCTTGATTTTTCCTGAAGACATGTGTCAAGTCGAAGACAACTCGGGTAAACGCTTCACTGTTTATGTTGACCTTGACAGATTGCGGCAGCACATGCTTGAACTTGCACCTCAAGACAAGCAGGCAATAGAAGGATACATTAAAGCTGCAAAGAGTTTTCAAAAGCTTGATTTTTTAGATACCTCACTTTTGAATGGTACAGCTTTTACCAAACGATTCCTAAAAATGGCAAGCATTCTCACAAAATACGGCGCAAACATGACAAAATACGCTGAAAAATTCACTGACCCATTCCTACGCAAAGCCTTCCCAACCATCCAGTATGACTGGACAGAAACACCCATGTTTATTCACCTTAACATGATTGGTAACTGCTCCAGCGGCAACTATGCCGTGCCAGTCGGCGGGTCCTTAGAGTTTTCACGGGCAATCGAACAAAGGTACCTCAATCTAGGCGGCGTCATCCATTACGGAAAAAAAGTAGATAAAATTCTTGTTGAGAACGACAAAGCCGTCGGTGTCAGACTTAGGGACGGAACCGAGCATCGTGCAGACATAGTGGTTTCGGATGCGTTTGGCTATACAACCATATTTGGCTTGCTTGACGGCAAGTATTTGGATGACAAGATACGTAAACAATACGCCAAGCCTCAAGAAAACATGGTAATGGGCATCCACGTTTCGTTGGGTGTTAACCGTGACCTTTCAAAAGAGCCGCGTGCGTTGGTGCTGTTTTTGGAAAATCCTGTTACAATCGCTGACCGTGAGCACTGTAAACTGGATTTGGAACTGTTTGGTTACGACCCAAGCTTTGCACCCTCGGGAAAATCCGTAATTAAAGTTCTTATAAACACAAACTACAGTTACTGGAAACATCTTTACAGCAACAAAGAAAAGTACCGAGCCGAAAAACAAAAAGTCGCAGACGTCGTTATCACATTACTGGAGAAACGGTTCCCCGGTATCAAAGGGCAAATTGAAGTTGTAGACATTGCAACCCCAATGACAACCGAACGCTTTACAGGCGTAGGACAAGGGTTCGAGTCTAACTGGGGTTTCTCTGACGCAGTAGGCATGATGCGTGGACAACCAAAAACCCTGCCTAAACTACAAAACTTTTACATGGTTGGTTTCTCAGTGGGAGGCGCAGGGTTGCCAGGTTGTGCAGCTATGGGACGCAACCTTGTCAAGAAACTTTGCAAACAGAACGGGGCAGATTTTACAGCCTCAAAGCCATAAGTGCCTTTACCATCTGCCGCCTGCTCCGCCGCCGCCTGAGCGTCCACCACCGATTTTTCCTCCACCTAAAACTGGCACAAAAATGCCAAGCACAACCAAAACCACAATCAGCCATACTGGCATGCCGTAAAAGTACCAGTTCCAAAATGGCGGTGAAGTCTCAACTTGTTCGTCTTTGCTTTCGTAGTAATATATTCCTCTGGTTGGAAGGTTGTTTGTTTGGGTTTGCGGCGGGATTTGTTCGCCTAAAGCTACAACTGTGTCGTATAAGCCTGCGCCGTAGTTGCCTTGCTGGAATTCTGGGACCAAAAATTCTTGCGCGATCAAGTTGGCTTCTACGTCGGTTATGTCGCCTTCCAAACCGTAACCAACCTCAATTCGCCACTCCCGCTCTTCCAACGCAACCAACAATAGAACACCGTTGTCTTTGCCGCTTTTACCAATTCCAGTTTGTTCCCCATCCAAAACCTCCAAGGGATAATCATTTAGTATTTTTACGCCTAACTGGACGATGTCATGGATTTCGTTGCCTGAACTGTCCTTGATTTCGTGACCGTAAAGTGACGGTAAAACGCAGACCACGATTTCAGCGGTGGTGTTCTGGTCTACAGTGTAAGCGTAGTCTTCAATGTTAACTACCCAATCGTAATCGATAATTTGAGCTTGACATGGGTAAGCAAACAAGACTGGCGCTGCAATTAGGACAAGTAGGAAAATGGGGATTAAACGGTTGCTTTGCAAACCCGGCTGGAACCTCAAGTGTTAAAGGTTAACTTGGGGCGCAGTGTATGCGTCAAGTTCAGCTTCGAAGAATGCTTTGCTTTCAAAACCCCAACCGTTTGCCCAAAGGTTAGCGGGGAACACTTTGATGGCGGTGTTGTAGCTGCCGACGGCTTCGTTGTAACGCATGCGTTCGGTGGATATGCGGTTTTCTGTGCCTTCCAATTCAATGATTAATGATTGGACTATGCTTGAGGCTTTTAGGTCTGGGTAGGCTTCGAAGGTTACGATTAACTGGGATACACCTGACTCCAATGCGCCTGTTGCACTGTCTATTTCGTCAACGTTTCCGCCTGCTACTGCATTGTTCCATTGATCACGTAAGCGTGTAACGTTTTCTAAAACTGAGCCTTCGTAGGTCATGTAGGCTTTAGCCGCCGTTACAACGTTAGGTATCAGGTCATAGCGTCTTTGCAGTTCCTGTTCAACCTGTGCCCAACTCTCATCCACAGACACGTCAAGGCTGACAAGGTTATTGTAAGTGCTAAAGTACAATGCAGCATACCCTGCAACTGCAATAACTGCAATTAAAGCCACAGCTACTATTACAATTTTAGTTTTCAATTTAACATCTCTCCCCTGCTTAGGGCGTAGCGGTTCCCACATATTTACTGTACGGTAAAAAAGAGGAAAAAACCCAAAATAAACAGTCCAAAAACCGTTAAAACATAAAACAAGGGGTGCTCTTAGGTGCCGCTAAACTTTTTAACCATCCGCCGCAGCCTTTGAATCTGCAACTGCAAATCAACCACAATCGGAACCTGCCTCCCGTGAGGTTCACAGTGCCCCTCCACAATAGCTTTAGCAACAGCTTCAACCGTGGCTTCCTCCGCTTCGATGACTGTGTAGCCACAACCGATTTGGGGACCATAATGCGCATCCGTGCCTGCCACGCGGGAAAGATTAAACTTTTCAGCGGCTTCAGCAGCTTTCTTAACACTGTTCTTAAACGGAAACGCTCTTGCATTAATCACTTCAATAGCGTCAAACTCGCCACAAACAGCGCCCCGCAGGCAACCCTTAAAGTAAACATACGGGTGACAGGCAACTGCGACTCCGCCTGCATCGTGAATGCGATGTACGGTTTCAACAGCGGTTAAGCCTCGAGGGATTAACTTGTTGATGTTTAAAGCTACAATGTGGCCTTCACTGCTGGAAACCTCCATGCCGGGAATCACTAAGAAATCTTTGGTTTCACGGGCGATTTTTACTGCGCCATCAAAACTGTCATGGTCAGTAACGGCAACCGCGTTAAGCCCGTTTTTTTTGGCGTAGTGGATGAGGTCTTTTGGTGTGATGAGTGAGTCTTTGGAGTAGGTTGTGTGTACGTGGAGGTCAGCGCGAATTTGCATCCCTTATGCCTCACTTCGGCTGGGTTCCCATTTTCGCTCTGACTTCTGCCAGTTGCTCGTCAAGTTTTGCTTCGTCTGTCTCAACCTTGTGAAAAAGCGGCGTGGGTTTGGCGATTTTGTGTCCAGCTTCAAGCGGCACGGTGGCATCACTCCAACGGTTTACGTTACCGGGTAACTGCAGGATTTGCCAGAGTTGCTCAGCGGTTCTGGGCATAAATGGCGCAGAAACCACGGTGGCTGCTTTGACGACTTGGGCGGCGACGTAAAAGATGGTGCCTGCTTTCTCCTTGTCGGTTTTCATTAGGTTCCAGGGTTCTTTGGTGTTTAGGTACTGGTTACCGATTCGGCTAATTCCAATGAGGGTTGTCGCGGCGGATTGCAGCCATCCTGCCTCAAACTCTTTAGCGGCCTGCGCAACCTTTTCTTTAATGCAGTCAAGAACCGCTTGGTCATCAGCTTCAAGTTTAGTAGGGGCTGGAATGGTGCCGTCGAATTTGCTTGTGATAAACGAGAGTGTGCGGTGTATGAAGTTGCCAAACGTGTCGTTTAGGTCAGCGTTAATTTTGTCTGCAAACGCGCTCCATGTAAAGTTGGTGTCCTTGCTTTCGGGACGTGTAGCCATTAAAAAGAAGCGCCAGTAATCCACAGGAAACATTTCGAGGGCTTCGTCTATCCAGATGCCTACTCGTTGGCTTTTGCTGGCTTTTTGACCGCGGAACTGCAAGAACTCGGTTGCGGAAACGTTCCATGGCAGGTTATAGCCTTGACCCGACGCCAGCAGCAGGGCGGGTAGGATGATAGTGTGAAATGGAATGTTGTCTTTGCCCACAAAATACAAAGTTTTAGCTTGGTTTAGCCAGAACTCCCGCCATTTCTCAGGTTGACCGAGCCGTTGAGACTGCTCAATAGTTGCGGAAACGTATCCGAGGACGGCTTCTATCCAAACGTAGATGGTTTTGCCTTCTGCTCCCTCAAACGGT
This sequence comes from Bathyarchaeia archaeon, assembly GCA_042296865.1. Classification (GTDB taxonomy): domain Archaea; phylum Thermoproteota; class Bathyarchaeia; order Bathyarchaeales; family Bathycorpusculaceae; genus Bathycorpusculum. Next base: position 2,812,379 of record CP170178.1, read on the forward strand.
GCAGGGATTCCCCAGCTGACGTCGCGGGTGACGGCTCGGGGTTTTAAGCCTTCTTTAATCCAGTTTAGGCTGAAGCTTTTCACGTTTGCTGGCAATTGCTTGTTAGTGTTGATGTATTCGCATAGGGGGTCTGCCAGTTTGGAGAGGTCAATGTACCAGTGCTTGGTGGTTTTGACTACTGGCTTGTTTTTGCAGATTACGCAGTACGGCTCCACAAGCAGCGTGGGCTCAAGAAGTTTGCCGCATATGTCGCATTGGTCGCCGCGGGCTTTTTCGCAGCCGCAGTAGGGACATTTGCCTTCCACGAAACGGTCAGGCAGAAACCGTTGATCGTGCTCGCAGTAGAGCATCTGAGTTTCCTGTTCAAAAATGTAACCATTCTTCTGGATTTCAAGAAGCGTTTTTTGGACAAATTCTTTGTGGACTGGGCTTTCTGTGCATGTGTAATTGTCAAATGAGGCGTCCCAGCGGCGGAATAGTTCGGCAACTTTGGCGTGGTTGCGCTCTGTGAGCTCTTTTGGGGTTATGCCTTGTTTTATGGCTTCAACTTCGATGGGTGTGCCGTGTTCGTCGGAGCCGCTGACAAACAGGACGTCGTCGCCTTTTAGGCGGTAATACCGTGCAGTGACATCCGCGGACAATACAGAACCAACTAGGTTTCCAAGGTGCGGTGTCACGTTAATGTATGGCCACGCTGAAGTAACAAGAACTTTTTCTGGCAAACTAAAGTCTCCAACAAATCGTTAAGTCTCAACCTTATTAAAATTACTATAAAACAATAATTAACTTTAACCGTAAAACCTCCTTAGTTTTGGCAACGCTTAAATTCTGTCCGTTAAATAACTCTACAACAGGTCAACTTTATGCCTTACTGCCGAAAATGCGGCGCAAAACTCGTTGACGACGCACAATACTGCTTTAACTGTGGAACACCAGTTGTTTCTCCAACCGTTCAGACGCCGCCACCCCCAGAACCCTCGCGAATCCCCAAGAGTCAACCTTTGCGGAAAAATCCCTTGTTTATCCCCGTCATGATTATAATAGCTATTACCGTTTTCGCGCTGGTCATCGCTGTTGTAGCTGCAATGCCGCTTAATCCAGTTAACTATAGCGATCAGAACCGTATTGGGCAGTCAGGTTTAAACAAGTTAAACTTGGATTTTGATGCTGACGTAGGTGAAATTCACGTTTACACTAACCTTACCGACGGCATGGCGTTAATGGATGTTTCAGCTACTGGAGGCACCAGCATTTTTGCTTCAAACCAGCCTGTAACGTTCACGGTTCAAAACAGCACCTCGAACACTACTCAAATGGTTACCGCCAAAGTTTCTACGCCAAACAGTTTCCCATTCGCTGGAAATCTGCATGTTGTCTGCAACATTTACGTTAACCCCCAAGTAGACTTAACGTTGAACGTGCGTTCAACTGTAGGCGAAGTTACTATGGAAGCTGATTCCAACGCAAAAATCAGTTCGCTTAAGCTTGAAGCAACAACTGGCAACGTTAACTTGAAACTGCAGAAAGGAGTCGTTGTCAACGGTGGTTTAACGGTTTCAACGTCAATTGGCAATGTACTGTTTAGCATGAACCAGGTAGGTGTTAACGGGAACGTCACTTTTGATTTAAGTTCAGGTACTGGCAACGTGGAAATGGATATCACTCAGACGCAGAAGTTTAACGGTAACTTGCAAGTTGACGGTCACACTGGCACGGGTAACGTGAATCTTATCAAGATGCTAATCGACGGTGAAGTGGCTGCGAGAATTCGGTCAAACACAGGTCTTGGCGAAGTAAACGTTGACGTGCAGAATTTTAACGGCAACCAGTCGCCGATTCAGTCAAACAATTATCCATCTGCATGCAACATTAACATGAACTTGAACACTGGGATTGGCACCATTAACCTGAAGGCGGTTTACCAAACAAATATTGCCCCTACATTACGATTTTAAGCAGGTTAACCCTTAACGTTTAAAACCCAGTTGCGCGCTTAATAGCAGTAGTGAAAGGTGCATTTTTTTGGCAGAACGAAAAATTTCTAAACAAGAATTAGAAGAAAACAACGGCAAAAACGGTAAACCAGCATATTTTGCGTTTAAAGGAAAAGTTTACGAAGCCACTGACAGTGCAATGTGGATGGATGGCGAACACATGGGCATGCATCAAGCAGGCAAAGACTTAACCGAAGACATGGACATGGCGCCTCATGGTCCAGAAAACGTTGAACGCGTTAAATACGTTGGCGAATTAGCAGAATCCTAAACCAAGCTGCAAAACAGTATCGACCCGACGCAAATTTGCTGCAACTTCATTTTTATCTTCAACACTAATTTCTTCTTTAAGCTCATCGAGTTCAGTGATGGTTTCGTATAGACTGTCAAAGGCTGATTTTACGTCTAAATTATCATTCATCGCTGCCTCGAAACCAGAAATAATCTTATCTGAAAGTGCTTTGACCGCTTCTGAAGACAGTTTTGGTTTAGGCTGGGTTTTTTGCAGTTTTGCAACCATCTCTTTAAAGTCATCCAGTTTTTTGGCTATGGCAGCAAAGCTTTCAAAAGTAAAATTCAATGTTTTCCGGTAGTAACCGTAAATCAAAAAGAACCTTACCTGTTCGCCGCTGTACCCTTTTGCCACTAAATCTTTAGGGTAATACACGTTGCCTTTGCTTTTAGACATCTTTTGCCCTTCCACGTACAAGTGGGCGCCGTGAAGCCAGTACCGCGCAAACTGCCTACCTGAAACCGACTCTGCAACTGCAATAACGTAATCATGATGCCGCACCAAATTGTCAACTCCGCCGCAAGCCACGTCAACCTCAAAACCCAAATACTTAGTCACAATCGCTGGATCCTGAACGTTCCATGCTGGCCTACCAACGCCGACCCGTGTTTTGTAGCAGACGTCACTTTTGGGGCAGCCATGCCACAAGATGAAGTCGCCCATGTTCCAAGGCGTGCCGGGGTAGGTGTCTTTGTGGAAGCGGCGGCGTTTTTTTGGCCATTTGCTCATGTCCAATTGCGCCAGTTTGCCAAATCCTTCAAACTTTAAGGGGTCAAAATACACGTTGTCTTCACCCCTGTAACAGTAATAGTAAGCAACGCCACAGTCAACCAGTTTAGAAATCAACAAAACGGCTTGGTCTACAGCCGTGGATGCCCTGACGGCGAAGTCGGGAGGTTTAATGTTGAGCAGTTTAAAATCGTCAAAAAATATTTTCTCATTCTTGCTTGACAATTCAGCAACGCTAAGTCCCTCTTTTACTGCCTGCTCAATGGCTTTATCTTCCACGTCAGTTAACGTGATTAACCGTGTAACCTTGTAACCTAAATATTCAAGGTACCGTTGCAGGATGTCTTCGAACAGGAACGTGCGGTAGTTGCCGATATGGGGCGCTTGGTAAGTTGATGGTCCGCAAGTGTACATTTTAACCTGTTTATCTTCTTTGGGTTGGAAGGGTTCAATTTTTCTGGTTAACGAGTTGTAAATGTTTAGCAAAACGGCGTTTCCCCGTTTAGGTTGCCGTGGCTTGTTGCGCCGTAATCTCTTTTAATGCTTTTTTTGCTTCTTCAACGTGCCGTTCAGCGTGGGTTTGGCTTACGAAAATGCTGCGGACAACACCTTGCTTGTCAATAACGTAGGTTACTCTGCCGGGCAGGATTCCCATGGTTGAAGGAACACCATAAAGCTCCCTGACTTTGTTTTCAGCGTCGCTTAGTAGAATAAAGGGTAAACCGTGATGGGTGGCAAATGACTTGTGGGATTCTATGCTTTGACCGCTGACACCTAAAACTTCAGCACCTAAACCTGTTAATTCTTGGTAGTTGTCACGGAAACTGCAGGCTTCTTTGGTGCAGCCGGGAGATTCATCTTTTGGGTAAAAATACAAGACCACATTCTTTTTGCCTAAATATTCGGACAGGGTTACGTTGTCGCCCATTTGGGATGGAAGCGTAAAATCTGGAGCTTTATCGCCAACTTTAACCGCCACAAAATCACCTAAAGAAATAATCAACATATCTCTGTATTAGTTTTTCTGAGGATGATTTCTATTTAAAAAATTTTTCCAATTCAGCGCACATATCTGATTTTTTATAAATTATTTTTCCCTCTTTTGCAGGGTTATTCAAATTTAAGTCAGTTCTTGAAATAACTGTAACAGATTTTGGAAACATCTGACCCGGAAAGTCGAAAAATTCAGACCCCTTTTTTGCATTTGTATACCTAAACGGTGGACTAACTTCCACAAAATCTTTAAAACGGTTCGGAACAAATAAATCATTTACCTGTGCTACAAGTGAATAAATATCGTCACCGATTTTTCTTCTAGACTCAATATATTTTATAAGAGCTTTTATAGCCAAATTTCTATCAGGCTGAGATAATACGTTTTTTATATTGCGTAATCCTTTTGATAAATATGGTGGAATTGAAGTTCTAAGTTCTTGGTCTATTGCGATGTCAACGTTTAACTCTGTTCCCTCTAAAATTAAATGGCGATATGCTTTTTCCAATATATGGGGAAATTTTATTGCGGCTTGCATCCAGTATTCATCTCTGTCTTCGTGTTCAGCAGGTTCAGTGCTAACGTTAGTCTGAACAAGGTTCGCCATAAAATTTGGGTTAAGAACCCTATATTGAAACTGAAGCATTATGTAGTCTGTGGACTCTGGAACAGAATCGAGTGGAATAACATATTGAGTATTGTTATTTGTATCTGATAGTTTAATAATAGACATTGGAAGAAGAGATGGCATACAAGTGCCAATAATGCTATCCACTTCATTAAGTTGAAATGATACTTTTTTTGATACTATGCCGTTCTTTCTAACCTTTACTATGGTATCATATTGGCAAAGTCTTTCGGGTACGTTAATTCGAATACCTTGACCTTCTTTTTTTAATGCGTGTACACTATCGAGAGCTTTGCTTATTTTCTGTCCGATATCAACCACTTTTTCTGCAGTTTCAACTGCCTCTTTAGGGCTAACATTAATTGGTAGCATAAGGTCACTTCCATTCGAATAAGCGAGCGATTTCTATGAACCCCTCACTTTTACCTTGAATCATAATTTCGGGTAGCCTAATTGAAGCGTAATCGTTCAATAACAGGTTTGTCGGGAGAATTTCTATTATTAACTTTTTTGCCTCTTTAGTTACTGGAATAACTTGCCAGGGTTCAACTAGCCAAACTTTATGCGCTAACACAGAATCTAAATATTTTAGCAGGCTTTCAGGCAAAGTAAGCAACTTAATGTTTTTTAAAAATGCCTTTCCGAGTGCTTGAGTAAATGCTTCACTGAATTTTTCGTTATTCATAACAGCTTTTCCGATTTGTATTGCAATGTTCTTGACTTCTTTTAATTCATCATAAGATTTCCATGGTTTAATTAAAAATCTGCAATAATTTTCTATATTTTCTTTTTGTTCTGGGAAAATTTCGATTATTTCTTTAACATTTATATTTAAATCCTTGCCGACAGATACCAAATATTCGCTCACGCCATCGGGAACTTTTTTTTGTATTTCACTATTTTCGCAGGTTTTAAAATTTATTATTAAAGTTCCTTGACCTAATTTTTTTAGTCTTATTTTTTCAGAGGTAATTGCTCTCTCTGGGTCAATCAACAGAAGTTTTGGTGGTTCTTTGCCCAGTTCAAGCTGTGGCCTGAAAAGGACAATTTCTTTCATTTCCTCGACTGTCTTTTTTCCATTGCTATTAGAAAAACGAAAAGTGATTTTCTCTTTTTTTGAGTATTCCGGAAGATTATGTGTTGAAAATAAAAAGCCCGCATATCCATCCATTTCAAATTTATTAATTCGTATTTCTCCTGATTTTGTTCTTTCAATGCTTGCGTCTAGAACATTGTAAATTTCTTTAAGCTGTAAAGAACTGGGGATACTTACAAGCAAAGTACAAAAATCTGAAGAAGGGGTCCACAAAATGTGGGCTGGTACATCCTCTCCTTGTATGGCTTGCGGTGGTACATATAGGGCTTTTAAAGTCATGGCTGACAGCTTTCTAATAAAAAGAGTTAGCACTTGAATTTAAATTTATAAGATTTAAGACCCTTTGTTATAGTAAGGGTTGATTGAGGCAATTTTTACGACTGAAAAAAAAATATCCATTAACGGTTACAAATGCCCAGCACTCATAAACAAAGTGCTAGGTGTCCCCATAGTTTTCCTTCACGGTTTATCTTACAACATTGAAATCTGGAACCGCATCGGAATAACCGACACGCTTGACCAAAAAAACGTGCCCTACCTCGCCTTGGACATGCCGTACGGAGAAAAAAGCCAATGCAAACCAAAAACCCGTGACCCAGAAAAAAACGTAACCTTCGCCTACGATGCGATTGAGAACGTTTTCGGCGGGCCAGTCCCACCAGTCTTGGTTGGCGCAAGCATCGGCGGTAACATGGCGCTTCAATTTGCCAAGCGTTTCCCGGTGAAGGGACTGGTGCTGGTTGGTGCCGCAAGGGCGCTTTCAGAAGATTTGGTGCAGGCTTACGGTGGGTTTAGGTTTCCTTCAACGATTATTTGGGGTTCTGAGGACGCCATCATCGCCAGCGAGGACATGCGTACCCTCTCTGACAAGCTGCCTAACTCTAAACTGATAGTTTACCAAGGCGCGAAGCATTCAGCTTACAAGGATGAGCCGCAACGGTTCACCCGTGACTTGCTGGAATTATACATTAGGGCTGAAGTTTAAAGCCCCTTTCTTGCAATCACCAAGTAATGGTACGGTCCCACGTCAAAAGCGCATTGAACCATAAAACCCTGTGAACGCATAAAACGCGAAACCGTTTCCGTATCAAACTTTACATCCAAGGGTGGACCAAACGGTATCTCTTCTTTTTTCCAATCTAAATCCGCAACGGTTCCCTCTAGATTCAGCATTTCACGTGCATTATACAGCGCCTTTTCAGGGTGTTCAAAATCGTGCAAGTCCATACTGAAAAACACTATGTCAACACAGCCTCTGCAGGGAAGGATGTCTTCCGCTTTGCCCACGATTGCAGTTATGTTGTTTAAGCCTTCTTCTTTGGCTTTTTTGTTGATTTTTTCAATCGCGGCTGGGTCAACGTCAACAGCGTAAACGTGGCCTTCTTCGCCCACGATTTTAGCGGCCATAAACGTGAAGAAGCCTTCGCCGCAGCCAATGTCTGCAAACGTCATTCCTTCTTCAAGTTGAAGTGCCTGCAGTATTTCTTCAGGGTCGTACCATGAACGCCGTTTAGCCTCATCCAATGAAAATCCGCCATGACAAACCATGCCAATGCCTCTTTATTGTTGTCCAAAGAGCTCTTTAATTTGTTTTTCGTGGGTTTGCCGTGTGGTTAAGGGGTAAACTTCTCGTTCGCATTCAAAAAACATTGGGTCTTGCCCGATTACTTTGGAGAGTGCTTCGTCGGATTCGGCGTTGACGATTAGCATGCTGCCCTGCTGACCAATCAGGTGATAATAGGTTTCTAAAACTTGGGTTTTTTCTAATGTATCAAAATATTGGAATTGTAACGGTAACAGGCGTGACCATCGCTCTATGGGGATTTCACGTTTTACTTTTTGGATAATTAAGAATTTCATAAGCAAGCACTCTTTTAAACAATGGATTGTTTGATATAAAATGTTTATGAAAAAATAGTCAAAAAGGGGCGATTAACTTGTGCTTTCTTTTACTCTTTCTTTTCGCTGCTTCGCATCATTTCCGGTATCTTTGTGCTTGCTTTGGACATTGCTTCTTTCAAGACATCCATTAGTTCATCGTTGACTTCCATTTCGATTGTTAGTTTCAGTTTTCCGCTTTTCGCTGGCATTACTGTTTCAGTCATGGAACCACCTCCTAAACCGTTTAAACTGTTTAGGGAAAATGTTACCGACAATATGTAACGCCTGTTTACCTGTAAGGTCAAGGTCCATGATGATTCTGTAATGGAATTTGCCAAGCCGTTTCGTGTGGGCCTTGTAATCGCATAATACTCCTGCCTCCTTGTAACGATGTAACCGCTGGTTTAGGTAAAGCGTGATTGCTGTTGGCGCTAAGGGTTCAAACACTAAACCAATACGAAACAAAACACGTGTCACACTTTCCATTAATGACTCTGAAACAGATTCTTCACTCAAAACAAAAAACCTCACAAAACGGCAAAACTTGGCGCTTGACCGTTGAGAAACTGGCTTGAAAAACTCAAACCTAGTTGGGTGCGCGAATTGTTTAAGGGTGTGTGATTGTCAATATGCAACTACAAGACGGTTGATTGCTAATGTCACTCCAAGAAATCAGCATACAAGTTCAACAATGCAAAAAATGTCGACTATGGCAAACAGCGAAAAATGGCGTTCCCGGCGAGGGGCCCGTTGACGCAGAAATCATAGTTGTCGGGCAAAACCCTGGCGCTGAAGAAGATGAAACAGGACGCCCATTTGTGGGTCGAGCTGGAAAATTCTTGACCAAAACATTCGCCGAATTCGGCATAAAACGGGAACAAGTCTTCATAACCAACATAGTCAAGCACACGTCGCCGGAAAACCGCAAACCCTACCCTGACGAAGTCGCCGCTTGCCTGCCATACCTAAACCAGCAAATCGCCATCATAAAACCCAAAATCGTGGTACTGCTTGGAGCAAGCGCAAAAGAAACCCCCCGAGTCGACGGTATAGAGTATTTTGAAATCGTTCATCCCTCAGCAGCCATGCGGTTTACCAAAATGCGTGAAAAATTCCGAGGCCAAATTGCGGAATTGGTTAAAAAAATTCAGCAGCAACCCTAAGCTGGTCAACCTATTGGCGAACATATTTGTATTTTAATATTCAATCTATGCAGAAAACCTATAGGGGGTAGGGTGCTAATGGCTAATTTTTATGTCAATACTGTTAAAGTTTTTTTGCTCGAATAGTTGGTTTGTTTTCGCTTACTTGTTTAACTAGTTTAGATTTGGGTAATAATTGGGTGCTAAGTTGGTGTTAATCTGGCAAATTATTTTATTGTTTTTATCGATTTCTAACTTTTATAGTAAAATATGGGGAAAAAGAATGAAAAATAAGTTAGTACAAACAAAAATTTTAACAATAATTGCAATTCTAATTTGCGCAACATTTATGACAACACTTAACAACACTAACACAGTCGAAGCACAAACAACTCTTCCAGCAGGCACTATAGCAACTAACGTGCAAGAAGGAGCATCAGTACCCGGTGAACTTGATGATGACATTACGCCAAGTGTAACCGTTGACACAACAGCTTACTTAAGCGTTTCACCATCCCTAGTGGGAGTTGGACAAAGCATTCTAATTAACGTTTGGATTACGCCAGCATTACATGTCAGCAGATACTTTTCAAATTATACTATAACAATCACTGATCCAGATGGAAACGAGGACGTTATAAACCTTGATTCATACCGTGCAGACACTACCGCTTATCTTGTGTATGAGGTTGACCAAACAGGTAACTGGACTGTTCAGTTTGATTTCCCAGGCGGCTACTTCCCAGCAGGAAACTACACTGAGTATTCAGGCGCAGTCATGTTATACGGAGCAGGCAATACTTACGTGAGTTTTACAGAGGATTGTTACTATGAACCAAGCTCAACTGCCGAAACAACAATAAGTGTACAAGATGACATTGTTTCTTCTTGGGTAGACACATCATCTTCTCCAAATGATTATTGGACGCGCCCTGTCTCGCCAGAACACCGAGAATGGGCAACATACATTGGTGACTATCCATGGCACGGTCCAGCTGCAGACGAAGATAATTGGGCAGAAGACACAAACACATACTGGAGCGCTTCATACAGGTACACTCCATACGTCCAAGCACCAGAGAGCGCACATATTTTATGGAGACAACAAACAGCTATCTCAGGCCTAGTAGGTGGAGATTCAGGAACTGATTCTTACTATACCAACGGCGGTAATCCATCAATTATCTATCAGGGTCGATGCTATCAATCATATACAAAGCCTGGAGTTGGAACAACTTCAACAACATATTGGAAATGCTATGATTTACGAACAGGCGAACTATACTGGGAATACGCATTAAGCACAGCACCAACAGTAATTGAATACGCAAACGGCACCTCTGAAGTTCCAGGCGCAGGATCCCAAGCATCATCTGCAACACTTGACTACTTTAGCACTTCTGGCTACTTCCTTAAATTCAATCCATGGACAGGCGCAGTAAGCTATAACTTCTCAACTCCAGCATTCACTTCAAACACTTACTACATGAACGGATACGTGCTAAGCCTACAAAAGATCGGTTCTTCCTACTATTTGATCAACTGGACAACACTAGGAACAAGTACAACATTCGCTAATAGGGTTATAAGCAACGTCACTTATCCATGGTCAACTCTGGGAACAACAATTGACTACGAAGCAGGTATTGCAGCATACATTTCACCGATTACTCCATCAGCATTAGGTTCCTGGTACGGAACAACAGTTAGAGCAGCCAGCATTGAAACAGGCGAGGCATTATGGAACATAACCCTTGATGAAACAGTATACAGCACAACATGTTGTGTAGCTGATCATGGAATGGTTGCAGTTCTAGTAATGGGCGGCTACTACCTAGCATTTGATTTAGAAACTGGAACACAAGTTTGGCAAAGCGAAGCAATGGATTATCCATGGGCTGAACCAGCATTCGGTGCTTACTCAGTACAATCAGCATACGGCATGATATATCGTGAGTCTTACAATGGTATTTACGCTTTCGATTGGGATACAGGCGACATCGCTTGGTACTTTGAAGCTGAAGCTACTCCTTTTGAAACAGCATATACCGATGAGAACGGTACAAGTGTATACTCATTTAATGCAGGCGCTTTAATTGCTGACGGAAAACTCTACACATACACAACAGAGCACACAGCTACAGAACCAATCACTAGAGGTTGGAAGATTTACTGTGTTGATGCATACACTGGCGAAGGCATATGGAATTGTACGGGCGCTATGGTCCCTGGTGCAGTAGCAGACGGTTACTTGACAGCAGCTAACAATTATGACGGTTATATGTACGTTTTCGGTAAAGGCGAAAGTGCAACCACATTATCCGCTCCACAAACTGCAGTAACTTTAGGGGACAGCGTTATGCTTACAGGAACAGTCATGGATTTATCAGGTGAAGAAGGCGCCGCATGTGTCTCTGAAGACTCAATGAGCACTTATATGGAATACCTTTACATGCAGAAGGATATACCCTCAGATACAACAGTGACAGGCGTTGACGTATCAATTGATGCAATAGACCCCAACGGTAATTCAGTACATATTGCAACAGTAAAAAGCGACATGAGCGGATCTTTTAGCTACTTCTGGGCTCCAGAAATTTCAGGTGAGTACACTATTACTGCAACATTCGTTGGTTCAAACTCTTATGGTAGTTCTTATGCTGAAACTGCACTTGGTGTAGTGGAAGCAGCAGAAACTGTAGCTCCGACAACCACAGACATCAGCTTTGACACAGTTAACAACACACTTCTACCAGCAATCCTCGGCGGCGTAATTGCCATTATAGTTGCAGTTGCAATCGTTGGATTCCTTGTCCTAAAGAAAAAATAAGAGCTAAAAAAAACAAAATTTTCCTTTTTCTTTTTTTTTAAAAAAATTCAGTTATAAATTACATTTATGATTATTTTACTGTTTGACAGGCAGTTGGTTTTGCTCAGATTTTTTACTTCATTGGTTGCCTAATGATTGTCTTCCATTTTTGAGGCGGTAGTTTGGCTGCGTTGTTTAGGTAGATTTCGTGGTGTTTTCCTCTGAGTTCATGACCGTTTTTATGGATGTATTCATGGATTTTGGTTACTGTTGGGCCTTCATCTGCGTATGGTCCCGTATAGAGGATTTGTGCTGCTAATCCTTCCTTGAAGCTTTCAAATCTTACTTTATCTATTGCTGGCATATCCTTCTTTTTGCGTGCCTGCTCAACCGCGGCTTTAACGTCTACGACAGTCACGTATTCTGGCTGCATAATCATGCTTGTCCATTTCCACTCATCCTTGCGCTCTGTGCTGAATTCCTTCATGTTGTCCATCCACCAGAGCCCTTCCAGCGGCATAACCGCGTAATCGATGCCCTGAGCCTTCTTAATCATAAACTTGAGCGTGTAAGAAACGGTGAAAAGAGCCTCGATGGATTGCATGTACTGAGGGGATGAGGGTGCGCCTTCGCCGTTAACCATTAAAAAGTTCAATGCCGGCACGTCAACAGTGCTGACCTCTTTAGCTGAGGGGTTATACAACTGTTTGAGTTCTTTTTTAAAGTCAATTTTAGTGCTCAATAAGGTGAACGCTCCAACTTTTCTGTAGCTTGGGCGTTAATAAAAAGAAATTGCACACCTTTATGCTAAAGCCTCACAAGCAACTCTAACAATAAACTTTCTAACTTTACCGCTGCAGCTTCAACCTCTGCCGAAACGGTTTCACCGAACTCTATATTTTTCGGTTGAATCAACAGCATCGCAATTTTAGCGCACGTGGACTCTTTAAGGTAATCACTAAAAACCCTTAGAGGCAAAACGTGTGAACTTACCGCCGAAAACCCCGATACGTTTTCAGGTAAAACCAGCCGCGCCTCCCCCGGCGCCAACTCTAGCATCGCTGCATCAATCAACAGCACATGTGAAGGTTTGAAGGCTTCAATGTCAAGAATGTAGTTTTCAGGAACTGTTTCGCATTCTATTAAGCACACATTATCTGGCAGTTTGCCTTGGAGTTGCTGTACGATTTTTGTTCCCACAAAGTCGTCGCTCCGTATTGGGTTGCCGATGCCTGCAATAACCACTCGGTCTGCGTTGCTAAGCCAGTCTTTAAGTTGCGCGTAAACTTCCGTTTGAGACATAAAAACACATTAAACATAAAGCACGTAAAGCAAGAAAAACCTTGCCGCTTTACTCTGCTTCTTCTTTGCCGATGAAACGTTTTATGGTGTCAACGATTTCTTTAACTTCCGTCGGCGTTAAAGGCGGGTCATAAGGAATCCGTAGAACTTCCCATCCTTGCAGTTCAAGCAGTTCCACGATTTCTTCGTCTTTTTGGATTTGCTTGTCTTTCCTGTGAACCTGCCGACCGTCAAGGTAAACAACTTTTTTCATGTTGACCCAACAGAAATCGGGTATAGTTGCTTTTAGAATGATTGGTTGCTGTGTTACCATGCCAGTGGTTAATCCTGCCGAGCTTAAGGCTGAGAAAACGCTGATTTCGCCTTTGCTGACTTTTGGATGCATGCGTTCTTTGTAACTCACCGTTAACTACCAAACAGTAGCATTGTAACAAATCCTTAATAAACAATCAACAAAAACAACACTTAAAAAGTCATGAATTGCATGGACCAAAAGGAGACTTGGACAGGTCGCCCCTCGTACCAACCCGCAGACCAAAAAAAGCCCCGAGCAGTTAGGTCCACCGGTCATGCGGCTTGCGTAACAGCTGACCTGCCAAGCGTGGGTGTATCTCTTGGATGGCTATTTCTCTCGCAAATAAACATTTATTCTGCAGGTATAAATGGAGTTGTGACTGTATTGGTGCAACAACAAGCGTGGAAGCTCTGATGCTTGTGAAGTAAAAATGAGGGGAAAGCTTAGTTTCTACCCTTAATGTGCCAAGATTTCTTGGCTTTCCTCAAACGGAATGGCGCCGATTGTAACATGGTCTTTGGACTGTTTTGTCTGCCCAGCTTTTTGAGGCGCTGCAGTACTGGTTTGGCCTGCCACACACATTACCCATCCTACAAGAAATATGCAGGCTACCAATGGAAGAAGCAAAATCATCAACGGCTTGTTTCGTTTAACCTTGTTTAATGTTGCCAACTTCAAACCCAAATAACCCCTTGCTCGCTATAACAAGATAAGGGTTACTTGCTTAAAATCTTAACTCAAAATACATACGACAACAAAGAAAAAGAAAAGTTAGCAGTTTTAAGAATTAACGCGTCTTTCCTCGCCGAATGGCAAAAACTGCTTAAGCCGATCAGCCATAACCCCAAGTTGCTTATCAACCAAATAATTCACCGTACCCTCTTCAAAAGAACCATCTTCACGGCGTACGCCAGCTTTTTTACCCGTTAACAATTCAATGCCTTCATCAATGGTTTTAACGGAGTAAATATTGAATTTACCCTCGTTCACGGCTTCTAAGACTTCTTCTTTAAGCATCAAGTTTTGAATGTTGCTTTCAGGAATCAACACGCCCTGATGCCCAGTTAATCCTTTAAGTTTGCAGACTTCAAAGAACCCTTCAATTTTCTCGTTAACACCGCCGATAGCTTGAACCTCCCCTTTCTGGTTTACTGATCCTGTAACTGCAAGGTTCTGTTTAATCGGCAACCCAGAAAGCGCAGACAAAATCGTGTAAAGCTCCGTGCTTGATGCGCTGTCACCTTCAACGCCTTCATAATTCTGTTCAAACACCAGCCGCGCCGAGAGGCTTAAGGGTTTATCGCGGGCGTATTTGTCGTTAATGTAGCCGCTTAGAATCAGTACGCCTTTGGTGTGGATTGGGCCACCCATTTTTGCTTCCCGTTCAATATCCACGACGCCTTCCCTGCCAAGCCCAATGCTTGCTGTTACACGTGACGGCATTCCAAACGCGAAGTCTCCTAAACCCGCCACGGACAAACCGTTCGTCTGTCCCACACGATCTTCAACTGTGTCGATTAAGAAGAAGCCACGTTTAATCATTTCCTGAATTTTTTCTTGGATAAGTTTTGAACGGTAAATTTTTTCTTCAATCGCTTTTTTTACGTGTTGGCTTGTTACAAGGTCCGAGTTTTCCTGTGAGGCGTAGAAGCTTGCTTCTCTTGCTAAGTCGCTGATAAGTGAGAACTGTGTGGAAAGCTTGTATTGGTCTTCTGCGAGTCTTGAACTGTACTCGATTACTTTTGCTAGGGCTGAACTGTCAAAATGTTTAAGGTCTTCTTTATTGCAGAGCATACAGACAAAAGCTGCGTATTGCCGAGCGTTGTCGTTGTTGCGGTTCATTGTTGTGTCAAATTCAGCTTTAACCTTGAAAAGTTCACGAAAATCAGTGTCTAGGGTGAACATTAACTGGTACAGGTATGGAGTTCCAATCAGGATAACCTTCGCGGTTAAAGGGATAGGTTGAGGTTTTAAGGTTTTAACGCTGATAAATCCATAACGTTCCTCTGGCTCTTCAATGGTGATTTGTTGGTCTCTAATGTTACGTTTTAATCCGTCATACGAGAACGGGTTTCTAAGCAAATCTTCAACCTGCACAATAAGGTAGCCGCCGTTTGCTTTATGCAATGCTCCAGCGCGGATCATGGTGAAGTCGGTGGTTAAAGCGCCGAATTGTGCTTCTTTTTCTGTTCTGCCCAAAAGATTATGATAAGTGGGGTTAAACTCCACCAGTACTGGGGCTCCTTTAGTTTTCGAGTTATCCACAATAACGTTAACTTCATATTTTTTGAAGGGTTCCTCTTTTGCCCACGGTAACTGGAAAGGAAGCTGCTCCTGCTGGGTGCCTCTGCGAATAAACTGGGTAAGGTTGTCTAAAATGTCGTTTTGAACCTCTTTTAAGTAATCAGTAACTTCCGTTACTTCACGGTACTTCTCCATTAAATTCTCAATCTGAGAACCAGTAGCGTACATGGCAACTTCACGATTGAGCTTTTTTACCGCTTCACGTATTTGGCGTTCCATATCGATTAGTTGTCTCATGGTGGTTTGTAGTTCAGCTTCCAGTTTGTCATGCTTTTCCTGCAGACGCTCCTTTGTTGACTGTGGAAGGGCAAGGATTTCTTCTTCTGTTAACGGTCTACCGTCCAGAATTGGGATAAGCAGCAGCCCAACGGGGGAGCTTTGAATCAGAAAGCCCTCATTTACGGCTTTTGCGTTTAGACTATCAATCATTGTTTTCCGTTGATTCTCTAAACCGCGCAGGGTTGCTTCTCGCCGTTTTGCGTAGTCTTCGCTTTCAAAAGCTTTCGGCAAAGAGGTTTTGATGCTTTCAATAAACTGTTTCATGTCATTTTGGAAGTCTTTTCCTTTTCCCGCGGGCAACTTTATGGCTTTAGGTTCATACTGGTTGCCAAAATTGTTAACGTAACACCAATCCTGCGGAACTGGCCGCGTCAAAGCGGTTTCGTCAACAAAGCTTTTTACTGCTGTTTTTCTTCCTGTTCCAGGGTAACCTGAAACGTAAATGTTAAAACCATGATTTTTTATGTCTAAACCAAACTTTAACGCTCTAACGGCGCGTTCTTGCCCAACAATTTCGCCAAGCGGTTTTAGGTCTCTGGTTGATTCACACTGTAAAAGTTTAGGGTCAAAATTGTTACGCAGTTTCTCTAGTGGTACTTGATTAACCAAAACTAAAAACTCCTTCTAAATAAATGGGTAAACTGTCTCTTTTATGTTTTAACCTACGCGTCGAGTAACCGTGCAAAAACTGTTCGTTGACCTACAATTTTATGGTTAAAAACCTTTTTAGGACATCAGGGTTTCTGACTTCAGGATGGAATAACACGCCGTAAACCTGTTTTTGCTTGTGTTTTATTGCTTGAATGCATCTGCCCGACTGAGCTAAAACTTCAAAAGTTTCGGATGGTGAAACGGAAAAGTTGTGCAGTGTGTAAACGTTAAAGTTGCCCTCAAACAAGGGGTTTTCTTTTAGGGTTTGGGTTTCTGTCATTCCGATTTGTAGGAAAGGCATCAACGGCACGTCATAGATGAGGCTGATGGTTTGCATTCCTGCACAGATGCCAAGGATTGGATGGTTAAACGTTTTTATCCAGCTGAACTTGTCAAGATGTTTTAGGGCTTGGTGGTCTTTTAGGGTGTTTCCTGAAAGGATGACTTTGCTGAAATTTTCAAGTTCCAAAGGGTCAAGGTTCAAGTAATGCTTAACGGTGCAGTCTTCAAGCGGTTTAACCACGGTGACGATGGATTGGACGAACTCGTTAAACGCTAACGAATCAGGCTTCCAGTTCATGTCAACAACAAGAATCATTTCAACGCCAACCCCGCCTTCTTGATAATGTAAACGCCCGAATCATAATTCCAAGCCACATCTGACTCGGTTACCACAATTTTCTCTTTAAACAGGGGGGCATCCAGCACGGTGGTTTCAATCTCGCCGCCCTCCCCAGAAACACTAATGCCATACTTCTCAGACAAATCTGAAAGCTGCTCAATCATGGCTTTGTCTAACTTTTTGCCCAGCCACGACGCATCCAACGGGTAAGCAAAAACTCCAGAAACAACCACTTCAAAACGCTGCTCCAGCAACGACTCCAACAGCGCCCGCTGATTATGCTTCCAAAGAGGGTTAAAACACCATAAATCCAGTCGATTGCAAATCCGCTGCACTCTTGAAGCTTGATAAACTGACTCCACAGCGCCCGTAACCACGCCTTCAATGCCGTACTGAGTTTTAGCCTGCGCAATCGCCCGTTCTAAATCCAAAAGCTCCTCCTCTTTGCGTCCAGCCGTCTCAACCGAAACCAACGGTAAATCCAAAGCCTGCGCCTGAAGCT
This sequence comes from Bathyarchaeia archaeon, assembly GCA_042296865.1. GTDB lineage: Archaea > Thermoproteota > Bathyarchaeia > Bathyarchaeales > Bathycorpusculaceae > Bathycorpusculum. The sequence continues at coordinate 2,829,899 of CP170178.1, forward strand.
GCGTCATATCAACGTTGGGCGTGTGAAACATGTAACTCTCCTTGTTGACGGAGACCACGGTGATTAGGCAGGCTACCTGCTCTTTTTCCGCTGCCAAATGTAGTGCAAGTGTAGAATCCTTGCCACCCGAAAATAGTACGCCAAGCTTCATGTGTATCGGTTAACAGGCAAACCTCAATATACACTTTTTTAGGCTACATTTAGGTCAGGTCCTGAGTTACTTCATCTATGACGATGCTTCCTTTGGCGACTGTGATTTTGCAGACCGCGTTATCTACATTAACGTTAAGCTCAACCAAAACACTGCCGTTAACAACCAAGTTTTCTTTAACGTCTAGCCGCTCAATTTCGGTGACACATTCACGACCAATTTGGCGACCATTGTCTTTATCAACAAACATGAAAATGGCAGTTAAACCAAAAAGCGGCACAACATCCTCATTCACAACTGTCACGTTCGCTGGATAACTAACCGTTACACCGCCAAAAGCGTACCATCCACGACTACAAAAAGCCTCAGAAATCTCCACCTTAAGATGCCTCTCAAACGCCAACTGCCCCGTAAGGTCACTCAGTCGGTCCTGTTGTTCCCCGTTCTGCCGTTGAAGCGCATTTAGCTGCGCCTGCAGGGTGCTGTTTTGGGTTTGCAATTCAGTGTTTTGGTTTTTTAGGTCGGTGACTTGTGCTTGAAGACTGCCCAGTTGACTGTAAACCACAAAACCAACCGCGGAAACAAAAACGGTCAAGGCTAAGGTGATGGCTAAAGCTTTTCTGTTCAATTTCAACCCTACACGCTATTCGCTAATGCACGGTTAAATCGTTTTTTGTAAAGGTTTGTGAACTAACCAGCAAAAGTTTAGTCCAAAAACATAAACTAACCGCAGGCTCCAAAAAACGTTCTATAAAAGAACCGATAAAGAATAAGTCGCCAGTTTATTATGCTTCTTTGCAGCTTCATACTTTTTAATTGCCGCTAAATCATCATTGGTAGGTTCCTCTACAAGCACACTGCGAATCTCTTTAAGCTCGGTTTCAGAGGACATAACCATCAACCCACTTATCCTTTTCAAATTATTTAACAGCTATTAATAAAACAATATTATCTGCAACCGCGGCGACTAGCAGGCTACCTCTTCCTGTAGTAATGCAAGAAAGAAATTTTGATTCTTTTGCCCATTTTGAAATAGAAAGTTAATGGTGAGCGGTATTGGCTATTTGTCGCCCATTAGAAAACTGCACGATCGGCCCAAGGCGTCAAGGGTTTTTGTTTTTTAAGGCCATTTTGGGTTGAACGCTAACTTCTTTAGATGATATGTTTACTTATTCTTTGTAAAAGGATGTTGTGAATATCATTTGTTTTACTTTGCCGTTTTTGTTTGTGACCCCAACTTCGTCAGCAAGCTTGGTAGCCTTGTCGACCCGTTTGCCAGCGGTTTCAGGGAAAACAACAATAAGGTAACTGTCAGATGGCAAACAAGCCTTCAACAGTGCAAGTCGTTCACGTAGCCAACAAAGCTTGACGACTGACGCGCATTCTATCCCAACCACAACACCGTCTGCATGTTTTGCAAGGACCTTGACAAAAACCGTTTTGCCACCAAAAACTAATGGCACATCAAACCGCACGTCGCGATAGCCGCGGTTGTTCCAGAGCTTTAACGCTGCCGCAATCTTTAGGTGTTCTATTATGGGTGACCCTTTGCGGGTTTGCGTTTTGTAGTTTGTTATGAGTTCGTCTGGTATTTTTTCCAATTAATTCCCCTCTACGTTTTTCCTATATTATGCTTTTACCTAATCTGGGTATTCACTGCGTTCGTATTTAAGGTTTATCTATTATATGGAATTACTATTTTATGGTAAAACCTTGACAACACAGATAAAATACAAACGCTAACTTGCATTGACCAACCAATGTCTGCTAAAAAAACAACAAAAGCCACCGCGCCCCTGACGCCATTGGGACAATTTGACAAGTTAACAGCGTCAATCAGGGTAACACTTTACCTTTACAAGAACCCAAAATCGGGCATGAGCGCAATAATAAAGAACGCAGACGTAGACCAAGGCTCAGCTTATGCTGTTAAAGATTGGCTGGAAAAAAACAATTTTTTGGCTATTGGCAAAAAAGAAACCTTGCCTTATTCGCCTGTTCTGTCTCTTAACGAGAAAGGGAACAAAATGGCAGAGCATTTAATGGAAATAGCAAAAATCATAGAGCCATAAAGACGTTTTATTTGGCTTTTTTTTATTCGGTTTTTTAAATGCCAAAATTGCTTATATGGGTTGTTTGGGTTGTACCTATTTGGGCGGAAAAACCGTTTAATGGGTCATGCTAGCCCGAATGCATTTCGCTGTTCATTGCTTTCTGCTGTTTTCTTTTGCGGTTCACGCTTTACTTTTTACACCAACCTATTAGGATCCAAATAGGAAATCTATGCAAAAACCTATAGGGGGTCTACCTTTCCGAGGAGGGGTAGGCTCATCCTGCACCTTTCTGGTTTGAACGCTGTAAATTACTAAGGGGGGTAGGTGCTATTGGTTGAAAACAAGCGCATTAGTATGTTGAAAATCATTAAAAATTGAAAGGGCTGAAAAAAGCCCGTTTAGAATTTGACGTTGCAGACGTTTGGTACTGCTTTTAGTTGTGCTGCGATTTCTGGTGTGACTTGTTGGTGCATGACGTAAACGCTGATTGCATAGCCAGTGTTGATTTGGCGGCTATAGTTTGCGCGGATGTTTATGTTGTTGTCGGCAAGGACTTTGTCAATGTTTGCGAATACTCCTGGGACGTCTTTGTGGTGGATGAACAGGGTGAAAACCTGTTTTTCTTCGGTTTCGATGCTTTCACCTGCATTAACCGCGTTGGAAAAGTCGCCGCCCAAAAGGTAGCCAGTGAGAACGCGTGCGATTTCAGTGGATGTAGCTATTTGAGCTTCAACCGTTGACGCGCCCAAGTGGCTGCTTAAGACGACATTGTCGAGTTCTTTTAGTTTGTCGTTGAATGGGTCGTTTTCAGCTTTGGGTTCTTCCTTATACACGTCTGTTGCGTAACCGCCAAGCTTCTTCTCCTTAAGCGCATTGTAAAGGGCTGCTTGGTCAATGTTGTTGCCACGCGACGTGTTAATGATGTAAGCGGTGGGTTTCATCATGGCAAGCTCATTGGCGCCGACAATGATGTCTTTGCCGCCTGTGTGAATGCTGATGTAATCGGCGGTTTTAAGAACCTCTTCTTTGGACATGAATTTAATCCCGCTTTCTTGGTTTGGGCAAATGTCGTAACCGACAACTTCCATTTCAAAACCCCGCTTGGCGATTTGGGCAAGTTTCTGACCAATTCTGCCGCAACCAATAATGCCCAGGGTTTTGTAGGCAAGCTCTCTGCCTTCAAGCTTCTTTTTAATCCAAACCCCATTCTTAAGAGAAGTATGCGCTTGAGGCGTATTACGTGAAACACAGAGCATTAAATCAACCGCCAACTCTGCAACCGCGTTAGTGCTGCCATACGGCGCAATTTTCACGACGATGCCGTTTTCTGAAGCCGCCGCCGCGTCAATGTTGTCAAAACCTACTCCTGCGCGTCCGATGATTTTGAGTTTTCCTTTTGCGCCTGCTTCAATAACTTCACGTGTAACTTTGGTGGCGCTTCTTACTACTAAAGCGTCAAATTGGCCTATTTCAGCGAGCAATCCGTTTAAGTCCCGCTTTTTTATGTCTGTTTCTATTCCTGCTTCTTGAAAAAGTTTCAGACCTTGTGGTTCTAAACCATCATTTAAGAGTACTTTCACTGCCAAGGGTCTCCTTTAGAGAGTTAACAAAGGTTGATTGTAACTGTTGATTAATAAAGGGTTCTGAAAACAAGACTGCGGATTCTACGCTTTACGCTTAACTTTTGGTTGGCTAACCCTTGTTGAAACAATATCAAACGTGTTTACCGTGTTGCAGTAGGGACATTTAAGACGGCGCCTGTTACCAAACCGTAGCGAAGTTAAGGTGGCTCCCGGAATCCAATGAAAATTGAACACTTTTCGACAGTTAGGACAAACAAGTCTTGACTTGTAATGTGGACCATACCTTGGCAACAAAATAAATAACAGAAAAAAACCAATCACTACGCCAAACATTAGAATGTAAACTATATCCATGTGTTTTCAGCATCAAAAACAATGCCTAAACTAATTAATGTTTAGGATTAAAACCAGAAAAGAAAACCTGAAAATCAAAAGAAAGAAAAGTTGAAGGTTAAGCTTTAACATGTTTTAGGGCTTCTTCAACGCTTTGGAAGCCATACTTTACTTGGCTAAACTCCTTTTTCAACGCCATAACATCCACTTTAACCTGTTCAGGAGTACGTTTACCCTTAATTATGTCGAGCATTAAATCGCAAAGGTGTTTAATGTCGCCTTCACGCATACCATGACGTGTAACATCTTGGAAGCCAACACGTAAACCAGCCGGATTCTCTTTGTCACTTTGATCATCGTAAGGCAACAGGTTCTTGTTAAGAATAATGTTTGAGTCTTCAAGCTCCTGCGCAATTTTGTTACCGCCGCCAAAACCCCGAACGTCAAGTGCAATCTGGTGAGAACGTGTGAAGCCTTTGTGTTCAGCTACCACTTTGACACCGTTTTCATAAAGGTACTGACCTGCGGTTTGAGCGTTCTTAACAATTTGTGCAGCCAATTCTTGACCAAATAACTTCATTTCAAGACAAGCAATGCCCAACGCGGGTAGCCTGCCAAGGTGAGTGCTTGAAGCAGTTAACGGAAACACAGCATACTGGATTTTTCGTACAGCCTTCTCTTTAGCTGGAGTGTCTGGAACACCCATGATGACGCCGCCCTGAGGACCAGGGAAAGTTTTATGGGTTGATGCAGTGATGAAATCTGCGCCTTCACGAAGCGGGTCTTGGAATTGACCGCCTGCAATCAAACCTAACACGTGCGCTGCATCGTAAGCTACGTACGCGCCGACTTCGTCGCAAACCTCTTTAAGTTCCTTAATCGGATGCGGGAACAAGAATAGGCTGCCGCCGAAGGTTACAATGCCTGGTTTGGCTGCGCGGATAACATACGCTGACTTGTCTGGGTCAATGTTAAACTCGTTAATGTCATAAACATGGTTAATGTTGTCAATGCCCAAAATGCTGCCTGCCAAGCCAGTGTAGTCATGGCTTATGTGGGCGCCGCAGCTTAGTGGGGTTACAACCATTTTGTTGTTTTTTGAAGCTAACGATAAGCCTTTAAACGTGGCTGTGTTGGCGTGGGTGCCTGAGATTAAACGGACGTCTGCCCAAGTGGCGCCAAAGAGGCTTTTTACTGCGTCAGTTGCATAATCCTCGATTTGGCTCATGTATTTTTGGCCTTGATAGAAGCGTTTTTTTACGTGTCCTTCGCGGTCGTTTTCGCCTTCTGCGTAACGTGTGGCGAGGTCGTGGGACATGTCGAGCATTTGGCATACGGCGGGTGATTTTATGCCTTCGCTGGCGATCATGTTTATGCATTCTTTGTCGCGGTATTGTTCATGTTTTTTTGTTGCTTCTATTAAGTCGTGGATTATGTTTGGCAGGTCTTTCATTGTTTTGGTTCCCAGCTGATTACCCAACGGATTGGAGTTTGCAGTATTTAGCCGTTACTGGGGGTGTGTGGTGTTTGGAGGGTTTGGGGTTGAGGATTTTTGTTGTTTGGCTAGTATTAAATAGTTTTATTGTACAAACTTTTTTAGGGTGCCCTAAAAGTTTATATGGTGGCAAACATGAAGATTTAGGTGTACCTAAAAAATAGGGAGCGCCATAAATGCAAAAATCAACCCAAGATTACCTAAAAACCGTCTACAGCCTATCCAAAAACGGCGACATAGTAAACAACACCGACATTTCACAAAAACTAGACGTTGCCCCCGCCAGCGTAACAGAAATGCTCAAAAAACTATCAGACGAAGGCTACATTAAATATTCCCCATACCATGGTAGCATCCTTACAGACAAAGGCATCAAAGAAGCCCAAAAAATAACCCGCAAACACCGACTACTCGAAAGCTTCCTATCAAACGTTTTACATATAGGAAAAGACAAAGTGCATTATGAAGCTTGTCAAATGGAACATGCTCTCTCTGACGAGGCAGAAGAATCCCTGTGTCGTTTTCTTCAGCATCCAGACACCTGCCCAGACGACGGCAAAACCATACCTGCCTGTGACTTACCTTTTTCAAGCTGTGAAGAATGTATTCAGTTTCACAAGAAAGGCTTTGAACAGGTTGGAAAAAGAGATAAAAATCTAACTCCAATTCGCGAGTTAAAGGCTGGCAAGTACGGCAAAATCAGTTTCATTCGGGGCGAGCATAAGGTGCTTCAGCGGCTTTTGGATATGGGGCTTACGCCTGGAACACGTATCCGAGTTATGAAAGTTGCGCCTATGGATGGGCCAGTAGAAGTGGCTGTTCGCGGTTCAAAATTGGCGTTGGGGCAAGACATAGCCTGCAACGTGTTTGTGGAAGTGGAACCAACCCCTGAGTAAAAGGAGGCTCAAATCTATGGCAACTAACTCAAAAACAGTTCCAAACAGTGAACAATCCACAGTTAAACCGTCAACGTCTGCCAAGAATAGCAAGCACTTGACTTTTGCTCTTGCAGGAAACGCAAACGTTGGTAAAAGCGTAATCTTTAACCAATTAACCGGTTCTAACCAGATAATTGGCAACTGGCCAGGAAAAACCGTTGACCGCGCAGAAGGCACTCTAAGTTTTGAAGGGTACGAAATCAAAGTAATCGATTTACCGGGTATTTACTCGTTTTCCACGTTTTCCATGGAAGAAATTGTTTCCCGAGACTACGTTGCCTTGGAAAAGCCTGATGCCGTTATTAACGTGGTTGACGCTTCAGTTTTAGAGCGGAACCTGTTTTTTACTTTGCAGCTTCTTGAAATGAATGCGCCGCTTGTTTTGGTTTTAAACCAGATAGACCTCGCTAAAAGCAAAGGTATACTCATCGACCAAGACAAGCTATCCAAAACGTTGGGTGTTCCTGTGGTTTTTGCTACTGCTACTCGGGGCGAAGGTATCTATGAAGCGGTTAAAGAAGCCGTGAAGATTGCCACAGTTAAGCCTAAACCTAAACAGTTAAAATACCGAAAAGACCTTGAAGAGCAAATCGAAAAACTTCAAGTTACATTAGAAAAAGAAAATCTTAACCTGCATTATCCTTCACGTTGGCTAGCTATTAAACTGCTTGAAGGCGACGCTGAAATCACAAAGCTGGTTGCTGAAAAATCAAAAACCGCTATCCTGCAGTCAAAACTGGTCTCTGCCGAGCTAGAGAAAGATTGTCAAGAAAAATGCTTCTCAATTATTGCTTCAGAACGGTACGCGCTTGCAAGTTCTATTGCGGCTTCAACGTTGCATCAGGAAGAAATTTGGCATCCTTTTGCTGAAAAACTGGATTGGTTCACTACTCACCGCGTGTTCGGCTACGTGACCGCTATTGGCGTGATTGCTGGTTTACTGCTTTGGACTTTTTTTGTTGGTAACTGGTTGTCGGGGTTAATTGCTGAAGGATTAAGCATAATTCAGCCGGTAGACCCTGAATTGTCCGCATCTTCACCGCTGTTAAGCATAGTTCTTAACGGTTTTTGGGGTGGATTTAGCGCGGGTTTAACGTTGATTATACCTTTCGTTATTCCATTCTACCTGTTGTTAGCGTTAATTGAAGATTCAGGGCTTCTAACTCGGGTAGCGTTCATGATGGATAGTGTAATGCATAAAATAGGTTTACATGGCAAAGCATTAATTCCAATTATCCTCGGTTACGGCTGCAGTGTTCCCGCTATTCACAGCTGTAAAATCATGGAAACCCGCCGAGAACGCTTACTTGCTGCGTTTGCTATAACGTTTGCTCCTTGTTCTGCCCGAACCATCGTGCTTTTCGGCATGGTTGGCTTGTTTGTCGGCATTCAATGGGCATTGCTGCTATATGTTGTTAACATTGTCATAATCTTTGCTATGGGCAGAATCGCTATGAAGGCTGTTCCTGGAAAATCTACTGGGCTAATTATGGAAATGAGCAGTTTCAAGCGGCCATCTATGAAAGTTGTTCTAAAACAGGTTTGGACTCGCACTAAAACGCTCATTTACATTGTATTTCCTATCTACATCGTTGGTAGTGCATTGATTCAAGCGTTATACGTTTATGACGTATTGACGCCGATAAGTAACGCACTTGCCCCCTTAACGGTTCTGTGGCTTGGGTTGCCTGCGTTTGCTGGTGTACTTCTGCTGCTTGGTACCGTTCGAAAGGAACTCATCATTTTAGGTGCAGCCGCGATACTTGGCACAACCAACTTGCTAGTAGGCTTTACCCCTGTGCAACTGGTCGTTATGGCTTTGGTAGCGATGCTGTATATTCCCTGTGTCTCAACAATGGCGATACTTGGCAAAGAATTCGGGTGGAAAGCGGCAACCGCAATCTCACTTTCAAACATAGCTACGGCAATACTAATCGGCGGTTTAACTTACCAGTTACTAAACTTGTTAGTTTAGGCTCTTATTGTGGCTGTACTGCTTCAGTCACATACGTTAAAGAGAACATTTTTCTTTCCTATTTTTTGAAGGCTTCCTTTTTGGATAAAACCAGTTTAGTCACAGGCATTTTGCCGATTGTCCTATTAATTCTCGCTTTAATTCTTTATCTTGCCGGCGTTACCAACCTCGGTGGGTTACCGTTATTTGGCGCGGGCGACTTCGTGTATGCTTACTTGGTTGCTGGCCAGTTTTCTACGGGGGTTTTTGCTGCTGGCACGTTTGCGATTGGAGTTTTCGCGGCTGGAATTTTTGCAGTTGGCATATTTTCGGTTGGAATTTTCTCGATTGGCATTTTTTCTTTTGGCATTTATGCTTTCGGTGTTTACGTGGCGTTCCGTTATCTTGAGCAGTCGAAAAGCGGAGAAAAAAGCGTTAACAAGAAGGGGTAATTTTTATTCGCTGGTTTCTTTTTTCTGGTTTCTAGGGATAACCCAGTAATCAATAATTGAGCCTTTAACCCATTTGCCGCCTATGCTTTTCACGGTATCGTTGATGTCTTCCCATTCTGTTTTTAGAAACTGGGTTGGTTTAACAATCACATAGTCGCCGTCAACTGCGAATCGCAGGACTTTGCGTTGCTCTTTTGTAAACTCGTCTTCAAAACCGCCAGTGTCAAGATTTGCTTCAGGTTTAGGTCCAAGCGTTTTTACTCCTGTACCTATACTCGCTGATGAAGACGGTTGACTTGAGGCTGTCAACGTTTGAATCAGAGACCTTTGTGGTGACGCAATGGGTGGCGTTGGATGTGTGGGGGGAGGAGTTTTTGGGGTTGCAGTTGGAACCGAGACTGGAGTTGCGGCTGTCACGGACGGTTGTGGCGGGGTTGGTGTTTGCGTGGAAAGTTCAGGTGTTGGTTGGCCTTCAGCAACATCTTCAAAAGTGTCGCTTCGGACAACTGCGGTTACTTGTTTGCTGAAAGCGTCATATTTTATGTCGATGAGCTCTAAGTCTTCGGGTAGGTTGAGTTTGGCTGGTTTGCCTTGGATTGCTCGTATTAGTTCTTCTGGTGTAAGCTTTAGTGTTCTTTGTTTCATTGCGGTTTACCTGGTTCTTGTTTACGGTTTACTGCTTAAAAGTATTATTGATTTGCCCTTGTATAGTGTTAAGTGGAGATTAGTTCAATCATTTTCTTGTTAACGTCAATTCCTGAAATAACCCCGATAAGTTTCAAGTCTTGGTCAATAACAAAAATGTGGTCTTGCTGTTTCTCCATCATTACTTGCACCATGTTTTTCAAGTTAGTCTGGGGCTGAATCAAAGTGGGTTTATGCATCACAGTGTCCGATATGCTCATTGTTTGCCGGTAAACGTCAACGTACCCTAAATCTTCCAGATTAATTGCTCCAACTACATGGTTTGCGTCGTCGACAACTGGGAAAACCCTGAATTTGGTGCCTTCAAACAGTTCTAAGGCTTCTTTTACGCTGGCGCCTTTACGTATTGAAACGGGGTTTCGTGTCATGACGTCTGAAGCAAAGGTTATCTGCAATTTTTCTGGTGCTTGTTTTTCGGCTTTAACAAAGAACCGTTCGAGGGCCAACTCTTCAGCTTTCAATCTTGTCCTCGGTTGGAGAGAATAGAATGAGTATCTTCCTGAAACGAGATAGCTAACGCCGTTGGCTAAAAGTGCTGGAATAGCAAATAAGCCGCCTAAGGTTTCCATAATGAACGCAATTGGGGTTAACAGTATTTTGTGTGTTCCCCCTAAAAGCGCCGCCATACCTACCGCGATAAACATTACTGGGTAATTAGCGTTGAAGACCTGTGCAAAAATGCAGCCGATGCCTGCGCCGATAACTATTGAGGGAAAGAATAAGCCGCCGCTTCCTCCAAAGTTTAGCGTAAACGCTGTCATGAAAGTTTTTAGCACGACAACTGTAACCAACAAAGCTAAACTGAGCGATGTTGTCTGAATTATTGCGCTTGTAAAGGTTAATCCTATGCCGATGGTGTAAAGAGAAACCGCGCCTGAAAGGCTTAGTAAAAGTGCGGCTGTAGTGATGACTGTTTTGGTTCCGTATTTTTGCTTGATTTTTAATGCCAGTGTTCCTGTCCAACTGAACAGTTTAGTAAAAAGAATTGCGTATAACCCGCAAATTAAGCCCAGTAGGAGTGACAAAGCGATTTCCATCCATGATATGGTTGCGTTTAATGTTATACCAAAAAGGGGTTCACTACCAAGAACGGTAATTGATAGCAAGTAAGCCGGCACCGAAGAAACGACTGCTTCAATAAAGGTTTCCCGGTCTAAATCGTTCTTGTAAGGAATCTCTAACGCGAAAAGAATGCCTGTTAATGGCGTGCGGAAAGTTGCTGCTAACCCTGCCGCTGCTCCAGCAACAAACAAGCGTCTGCGCACATCTGCGGGCATGTGGAACCGTTTTGACAGGGCTGAAGCAACTCCGCCGCCTGCAAGTAAACTGGGGCCTTCTGGTCCTGCGCTTCCACCTAACCCGATTGTAAGCATGCCCGCTATTGGTTTAACGATGGTGTCCTTGAGGCTGATTTCGCCGTTTGTTAGGTGGTATGCTTCAAGTACGCTGTGTGTGCCTGAACCGGTTGTTTTGGTTTTTGCAAAGCGGTTAACGATGATGTACGGTAAGCCGATGGCTAAGAAGGATAAGGGTACAATGATGAGTATGGAGTATTCTAAGGCTTGCTGTGTTACACTCCAAATTTGTTGGTACAGCAAGTAAAAACCAATTGAAACAGATGCTGCAATTAAACCGACTACTGCCACCAAAAGGTAGTATTGGGCGCCATCGCTGTATTTACTCATGAGCACCGCACAAAAAACGCTAAGTCATATAAATTTAATGCTTCAAGTGTTCATTTTAAAAAGGTGTATTAAGCAATGCTACCCTTTTCTTTTCTTCAAGAAAAATCGTTAAGTCCATCAATCCTGTCTAACTTGCAATAAACGCCGTAATGAAGGGCTATTTGAGTTTGCTTAGCGTTTCTTCAAGCTGCTCAAGGTTTCTAATTATTGCGTCTGAATGGACAATTATCCATGGACTAAGATGCTCCATGTCTGAAACAACGATGACTGTTTTGCCTTTACGTTTGGCGTAAAACATTTCCATGCAGGCACCAGCGCTAAGTTTGGGTAGGTAAACCACCATTATGTCGCATCGGTCAGCGTCTTCTAAGTCGCGTTGAACAAAATCGTAGGTTTCATAAGTGTTCCACCAACATTCCTCTGCTCCCTTGTAGAGGCATTTTTCACGTTTCCACGGGTCAATAACTTCAAAGCCGAGTTTGTGGCTGATTTCTGTGATGGTGTTTCGGTAGTAGTCTTGGTTGTTTTCCATGCCAAGAATTGGACCTGCAATGAACAATTGCTTTTTCATCCACTCTGACCTGATTTACTGAAAAGGTTGGTGCTAGTTTAATTGTTTTGCTGACTGAAAAACTGCTCTTATCGATTTTTTTATACTTGTTTGGATAAACGCTGCTCGTCAACCTGCAAATATTCAAATTCTTCTCCAGCAGGTAAGAAAAGCAGTTAAACAGTTGCGCCAGAAGCAGAAGAAGTAATAAATGATCAAATGCCCGCTTTAAAGCAAGGCAAATTTATGGTTTGGTAGCTGGATTTAAAAACCATATCGGGGTTTTACCCTAAAACCTCAGCAATGGTAACATTCAAAGAAAAATTGGCGCCGTACAGGACAAGCAAGGGTTCAATACAATTCCCGTATGAAAAGCCTCTTCTGTTGGATTTGATTAAAGAATTGTGTAATTCAGGCTAAAAGATAAATTCAGTCACACGATGAAGGGTCGAAGCCTCTAAAGTTGTCTACTTTTGTAGTCACAAATTTTTAAGTATTCTCAAACGATTTATAACTTGATTTCTGTATCTTTTGGAGGTGAATTTACGTGCCTGATATTGTTGATACCGCGGTTGCAGCGGGTTCATTTACCAATCTTGTTGCAGCTATAAAAGCGGCGGGACTTGTTGATACACTGAAAAATCAGGGGCCATTCACGGTTTTTGCTCCAAACGATGCTGCTTTTGCAAAGTTGCCGCCTGGAACAGTTGATAACCTGCTTAAAGATGCTCCACAATTAAAACTGATTTTATCTTATCATGTAGTCGCCGGCAGAATGCTTTCTCAAGATGTTTTGCGGATGAAGGATGCAATAACTATTGGGGGCGACGCTGTAAAATTTGATTCTTCTCTGTGGGAGATGCGGCGAAACCTTAAGGTTAACGAGGCGGAAATCATTAAGTCTGACATTATTGCTGACAACGGGGTTATTCATGTTATTGATAGGGTTTTGATGCCGCCGATTGCAATGACCCATTAGAATCAATAGAGTCAAAACTTTTTTACTGCTTCTTAATTTTTTCTCTATAAAACAGAGCAATTTATTAGAAATCCTTAAAATCATTTGTTTTCTTGTACATTGGAAAGTGAAGCTTTATGGCTGAATCAATCAAAAAACGTGTACAAGAAGCAATCGATGATATTAGACCTCAAATACAAGGTGACGGCGGCGACGTTGAACTAGTAGCAATCGAAGGCAACGTTGCAAAGGTTCGCCTTGTCGGTCACTGTGTAGGTTGCCCAATGGCTCAGTTGACGCTTAAGAACGGCATTGAAGCATACGTTAAAGAGCGCGTGCCAGAAATCCAGTCAGTTGAATCAGTTTAAATGGCTGATTTTTCTTTCATGGTTTTCTTAAGCATTTTTTGTTATTTTTCATTTTTTATCCTTTAACGCTTGGTTTTTGCGTGTTTAATTTGGCTAAAAATCTTTAAGCATTCACTTCTTATACTTGTGTTCTAACACCGAGTTGGAAGTCAACCCATGTCAAGTTCATCCTCAAAATATTTCCGCTTAAAGCTTTGGCAACGAGAATCAGGTGCTCTATGGCTGCCTTTTGAGCATGAAAGAATCACAGAATACTCAAAAATAAAACCCAACGAGCACGTCAACGTTAGCGGTTACGTAAAATGGGTTGACAGCGCCGTATTCGTTTTGGTGCCTACACCATTTTCCAATCAAACCTACCTTACATGTATAAATTATTCACAATCTTGCCCAGCTGAAAACGAGTGTATAACCGTTTCGGGGCTTGCTAAAATGGCAAATTACAAGCCGCTAACAGCTCGGTCGCGCCGTTTCAGCAGCGACTTAATTATTGAAGTTTACGATTGGGCAAACGACAAACCTGCCATGGAGTTACCGAAACTCAATTTTGACTACAAAAATTTTAGGCAAGGCTTAACTTCCAGGGTTGAAGGTTTAGAGCCGCAAATCCGTGACTTCATCGCTTTCTCCGCCATTAGTTCCCCTGCTTTTCTTGAAAGCCTCGGCGGATTAAACATTACACTGTACGACTCCACCAAAGCAAACCTGCCCGCCAAAATTGTACGTGAACTAAAAGCAATCATCCCTCAGGACATGGGCGCTCCGGAAAGGGTTGAAACACCCTACGGCAGGTTTCAATTGCGTTACAAGTACGCTTTCGTTTCACAAGACGCCGACAAACCCCTCACGCCGCAAACCGCTGACTTGCTAAATCATAAAAACAGTAAACTGCCTTTTGACGCTGAATTGTCTATGTCACTGTATAGCAAAAACAGTCAACCTGTTTCCATCGAGGACCCGCCCTGCAGCTTAAGTGACATTCCAACGGTGCTTCCGGAAGATACAAGCATAAACCGTAAAAGACCAGTAATTGACCAGTTCGACGCCCTCAAGTTCATGATGGTTAACCACATGAAAACTCCTGTCATTAACGATTTGGCATCTTCACAGGAGCAGATTGTTGAGGGTTTAGAAAGCCTAGTTGACAGCTACGGACTTGACCATGCACACTTGAGCAAGTACGGGTTTTTAAACGCCAGCTACAACGCTAAACCCCAATCTGTATTGCGGCAATCCTTGGCTTATGCACGCGCAAACGACATTCACGTTGCAGGCTCCGACTTGACTGGGAAAGTGTTTAGGGACTTTTTTGAGTGGAATTTTAAATACGTTTACGAGGTTTGGGAAGACCTGCTTGCCACAAAAATAAGCAGCCAAAAAAACCTTGCATCCCTTAACGTCAAATACCGCGATCTAATCCGCATTATTCGCAAGTACCATTCCAGCCGTGAACCAGGCGCCAAAAAAATCTACATCTTAAAAGAAGCAAAAACCCCGCCGCATGAAACAGAACAGTTGCTCAAAGACTGCTTAAACGAAGGCATCATTTACGAGCCACTGTTCGAAGTTTACCGTTTAACACGAGAACTAGCCTAGTTAACAAACAAAAAACTGGCAAAACCAAGAAATCCTATATATACAGCATAGCAATTCGCAGTCGATATGAATAATAATTTAATCATTGAAACAAAACAGTTGCGCAAAACGTTTGTTTCAAAAGAGCACGGCGAAAAAAAGCAGGTTGAAGCCGTAAAAGGCGTCGATTTAACTGTGCAGCGTGGACAAATCTTCGGTTTTCTTGGCCCAAACGGCGCAGGCAAATCCACCACACAAAAAATGTTGTCCACACTTATGCGTCCAAGCAGTGGTGAAGCAAAAGTTTTAGGTTACGATTTAGTTGACCAGCAAGAACAGATTCGGCAGAATGTTGGTTTTGTTAGTCAAGCTGGCGGTGCCGATTTAGCTTCCACAGGTACGGAGAATCTGATTCTTCAAGCCCAGCTTTTCGGTATTGACGCTAAAACCGCCAAAAAATCTGCCCAAGAATTTTCCAAGCGGTTTCAAATGACAAGTTACGTTGACCGACCAGCATCCACTTATTCGGGTGGGCAAAAAAGGCGTTTAGACATTGCATTGGGCATGATTCATCATCCACACCTGTTACTGCTTGATGAGCCAACTACTGGTCTTGATCCTCAAAGTCGAGCGTATCTTTGGCTTGAAATACAGAAACTCAAAACCGACGGCGTTACCATTTTTTTGACTACTCAGTACATGGATGAAGCTGACAAACTGTGTGATACAATCGCAATTATTGACCACGGCAAAATAATTGTTCAAGGAACTCCTGACGAGTTAAAAAGCTCTGTCGGTGGAGACACCATCGTTTTCAGTTTCGATTCCTCTGAGGTTGCCCGTAAAGCTGAGGCGCTGCTTAATGAGCATGTTAGGCTGGAGCGACTTCAAGTTACTGAAAACTCGGTTTACCTCACCATTAAAGACGGCGAGCGCACCCTGCCAGATTTACTGCGGTTGCTTGACGGTTCAGGCATGCAAGTTCAAGCCGTAACACTTTCACGGCCAAGCCTTGACGATGTCTTCCTAAAATACACTGGGCGTTCATTAAGGGAGGATGCTAAAAAACATTGAAGCTGCTTCGTGATATCCGGTTAATGTTTGTTACTAACATGCAGCATACGCTTAGAAGTCCAGTTTTTATTTTCGTTAACCTGTTTCAACCTTTGATGTACCTTATTTTGTATATGCCTCTGCTGAGCGGTTTAGGTAGCATGCCTGGTTTTTCAGGTGGCGGCACCGCTAACGTTTTCATTCCAGGCTTGTTGGTTATGCAAGCCATTTTTGGATGCGCTTTTGTTGGGTTCCCATTGATTGATGATATCCGTTCGGGGGTGATTCAACGGTATCTTGTTACTCCAGTTAGCCGTTCAGCGATTATGCTGGGAAAAGTCCTGCGTGACGTTGTGGTTTTGCTTGCGCAATGCTTGCTCATAACGTTAGCTGCAATACCGTTCGGTTTAACTGTGAACGCTGCAGGGTTCCTGTTGTCTTTGGTGCTTTACGCTTTGATAGGAACAATAATGTCTTGCATATCTTACTCGTTTGCGCTTATTTACAAGGTTGAAGATGCACTTGCCCCAACAATGAACACCATCACCTTGCCAGTTTCACTGCTGTCAGGCATTTTTTTGCCGTTAGCGCTTGCACCACTTTGGCTTCAGTATCTTTCAAAAGTTAACCCGTTCTCGTACGGTGTAGACGCCACTCGTGACTTATTCGTGGGTAACTTCCAAAGCATGGGCATACTTGAAGGCTTCATAATTACAAGCGTCATCGCTGTTGTTGTTTTCTATTGGAGTATGCATTCGCTTAAAAAAATGGCGACCTAAACTTTTACAACCTTTTTCTTTTCTCTTTAAAATTTTATAGGTTAAATGAGGTTACAGCGCCCGCCGCATAACAAATCAGTTTTAGGCATGTTTTAGGTATGGTCATATTCTTGATTGCTGTACTATTGTTGTACAGTTTATTTTCGGCGATTTATTGCTTTCTTACTTGTTTTCTTGTATGTTGGTGGTGTCTTTTTGTTGTTTTGGCCTACAGTTTAGGCGTATTTTGGTATGCTTTGGTTATGTCTGAGGTTTTATATGCCTGTTTAGTGATTAGAAATACATACGACATCACCACAAGTGCTGTCAAAAAAACAAAGCGGCGAAAAAAATGACAAACAACTGCCAAAAAGAAATTCAAACAAAACTTGCTAAAGGCTTACTTGACATGATTGCGTTGCAATTAATTGACCAGCAGCCGATGCACGGTTACCAAGTAATTACTAAAATCCGCAAAACCTTCGGTATCTATTTTGGTCCAAGCACAGTTTATCCTCTTTTAGCTAACTTGGAGAAGAAAGGTTATCTTAAAAGCGAATGGAATATGGAATCGGAGAAACCGCGTAAGGTTTTCACCATTACAACTGTAGGTCAAACCATGCTTAAATTTACAGAAAACTCGTTGGGTCTGATTTGTAGAACTCTGCAGTCAGTTGAGAACACAGCCAAAGGTACTGTTGAAGTTAAGCCTGTTGGTAACTCTAAAATGTTAACGCTGCCCGTCAAGTAGCCTAAAAACGGCTGCTTTAGGGTATGTGTCTTTTATTAACCATATATCGAAACTCAAAACAAGTGTTATATTACGATTAACGATTGAAAAAGGAGTTTACGAGTGGTTCAAAACATGCAGTCTAAACAAACACAAATAAACCCAGAATCAACCTGCATAATAATCACTTTGGACGCCGAAAACACCAAACCAGCAAACACATCCACATTTAACACCATACTCACCCAAGTAATAGACGAAACCTTTTCTCAACTGGGCTGCAAGCAAAACATTTATCGAGAATTAGAAAAGAAATATGCAATTAACCTGCAGGAAATCTCAGAAAACCCCGATGCTTTTGTGGCTGCACTTAAAGACATGTTCGGCGAATCTTCCCTGCTTGTGGAACTAAAAATCATGAGCCAACTGCACAGCAAAACCCCAAAAACCAAGTACCGCCTGCATGCAGAAGAAGAACTCACACTTTGCGGGTACCTAAAAAACCTAAAAGCCTCATTAGCATAAACTTCCTAACCATTAATTAACCAACTATTTTGTTAATAATTTGATTCTTGGATGTTCCGCTCCACAACTGCATTTGCCGATGCCTTCAACACGGATTCGCCTGCCAGTCTTATACCTCACTAATGGTAGAGCCTCCGAAAAATTGGTTATCACCAACTCGCCCTCAAAGCCCACAGTTGATTCGCATAAAAGTTGTGCCTCTTTTTCTTCATCCGGCAGCACTTCAAGAATTGCGCTGTCCAGCCAAGCATGGATTCCGTCATGGCTTTTGCATTCTGACCAAAACGCCATATGCTCAACCGGCGAGTAAACCTCAAACGTTTCCGATGACGCGTAATGTTTCAGCTGGTATTTTGAGCCTTCCCCAAAAAAGATGTTGACGCGCAAATCTGGCAAAACATCCTTAACAGAGGTGCCCATCGCCTGCAGTTTCTCTGATAGGGCAACGGCGTTCTTTTTTGAAGCTAAAATCGTTGTGGGACGCCTTTTTTGGATAAATGTTATCCAAGACATGCCCATAGTGTCATACCATTCCAAGGAACCGTTAATGAACTCTAAACCGCAGCCTCTTGACTCTTCATTGCGTGTCCAAAGAAACGGAATAAACGACGAAATCCTTGGAGGAGTATCAACAACCGCCAGAACCACATCACCAACCTGCAACCCTACAGTGCTACTTAATCTTGAAAGCGCAGATTCAATGCCTAAAAAGTCTTTGTTACTGTAAGGGTACCATTCATGCGAGTCAAAACTGTCGTGCCCCAGAAACCAGCTTCCGATTGGTCCAACACAGGTGTTGTTGGGTTTTGTGCGGGTGGCTTCAAAAAGGCTTTTTCTTGTCAGGTAAGGTATCTTGTTTAAGTCACTTGTACATCGGAATTCTTCTGGTTTAAAGTGGGCTAGTTTCCATGCTTTGCTATAAAGGGGTGATTGCGCTGCTTTGGTGAGTGTTTCTTTGAGTTTTACCTCTTGCGCTAATGCTTCTTCAACTGTAAACTGCTGCCCATTCTGGATTGTTTCTGTTTCAAGTATAGTCATGTTTATTCGCCCTCAAAGATTATGTTTCCATCACATGTTGCCTGCTTGCCTTTGAGCAGTAATCCTTCAACGATGACTTTGGGTTGTGCAAGGATTTTGTTGTCCAGCCCCGTTTTAATTACGTCAATCTCTTTTACGCGGCGTGCAATTTCTTCTGTGAACAATTGGTGACTTCTTATTTCCTGGTTGGGTTCAAGCCGAATTATAATATGTGGCCTGTGTCCTTCCCGTTTTATTTCTAGTTGCCAACGTTTAGCTTGTCCATGACTGGTTTTTGACAGGGCTTTTTCTTCAAGCTGTTTGAAAGGAAATCGAATTGCCCCTAAACTGACAACCGAAACGTCTGAGCGTCTGGGCACTTTTATGCGTGGATGAGTAATTCCACAACCGCACGGCTCCATGCCGACTATTTCGATTAAGTCACCGAACCTGTAACGGACCAACGGCAGGGCTTCACCAAAAGTTGTAAGCACGTATTCACCACGTTGACCCGTTTTGGTTTTCCAAAGCGGCATCGCCTTAGGCACGTAAGTGGCGTCAGCGCGTTCTTTCTCCAGTTCCTCCTCTAGAATAATTTCGGGGAGGCAAATGTCAAGCCACAGGTGCATGCCTTTATGCATACGACATTCTACAGCGGGCGGCATGAATTCGGTGAACGTGTACATTTCGTATGGTTCGATGCTGTACATTCTGGTTAAAACTTCCCGGTAGGGGTCAAGTGGTTCGCCGCCGAAGAGTCCCCAACGGAACTTGGAGAGGTCTTTTGGATGAACCTTCTTAACTCTGGTGATTAGGTAAAGCAACAGGTTTTTGATTTTTTTATGCTCGCTGAACTGTTTCTTCATCGCGCCAGGAGCGGTTTCTTCAATAATTTCTGCCAATCGCGCCGCTAAACTGGGGAACGCAAGCATAACGTTTGGTTTGGTATCAAAAGTGAAGTTGAAAATTTCTTCATCATCCGTCTGCGTTAACGCAATGGTGATGCCTTGAAGATTGTTTTCCTTTTCCATTCCACGCATGGCGTTAAGGATTGCCAAGCCATCCTCAATATACGGCGGCGGCGCCGTCACGGTTACCAAGCGCAGGTCGCCGTCTGTTGGCAGCATGTTATACATTCTGTCACGGACCAGCATGAACGCTTCAAGGTCTCTGCGTCCGTACGGTAACCATTTGGAAAGTCCTGTTGTGCCCGTGGTTGAGAACCAATGTAGCGGTTTTCCGCACAAAATCTTGTCAATGGGCTGCTCGTAAATTGCTTGCCGTACTTCTTTGGTTGTGGTGTATGGTAGTTTTGAGAATTCCTCGTAGGACACGATTGTTTCTACGTCTAGGCCTGCCCATTTGGTTTTGTAAATGCTTGACCTACTGGCCCGCTCAAGTGTTTTATGATGGAGTAGGTTGTAAAAGCTTAATTTGCCTAATTCTTCAAGTGGTAAACGGAGAACATCCATTAAGGATTCGCCGAAAACTGGTTGATTACTTTGGCTTTATGGGGATAATTTAATTCAAAAATGCGGTGGTGTAAGCAGGTTTTGTTCAATGGTCATACCGTAAATTATCCTCTTTAACCAACAATGGAACTATTTAAGCCAATGTTGTTAATGGTAGAGAAACAGCCTGATTTTGCCTTTGTTAAAACAATATTTTAACTTCGATGATTGCCTTGATAGGGCTCCAAGATTTTAACTGGTGTCTATAGAGCCCAAGCTAAGTAGGGGTTTATGTGTTATCACTTCTCATTTTTACTCTAAATGCAGCCACCGACAAAATAACAACCACCCCTGCGTATAGACAGACAGTCACAAGATAACCTTCGAAATTAGCAAACGTAACTCCGCTGGTGCTTAAAGCAACTCTACTAATTGACACAGCTGGATGAAAGGGGAAAACGCTGGCAACGGTGTTAAGAGCGGTACCGGGGTCAATGCGCATCCATGCCCCGCTAAGGAAACCTGACAGGGTGATTAGTATAGAGCAGACGCCGGGTGCTGCTTTATCGCTGAATACGCTGCCTAGGAGGATGCCGAAACCTACGAACATAATCATCGCCGGAACCGTGGAGATTATTGCTAATATGCTTCCTACAAGGTTGAGCGGCGTTCCAACAATATATCCGATGATTGCGGCAGTTAAATAGCAAGCGACAACTTGACCTGCTGCAATTGCTATGCCGGGGATCGAGTAGCCGAGAATGTAATCGGAGGTTTTCATGGGCGAAACATATAGGCGGCTTAGAAAAGAAGTTGCTCTATCTTTGGAAACAAGCAAAGCCATAAACAGCATAGAAAAAGACAACGAGAATACAGCTATACCTGGAGTTAATGTTTCAAGAGAGAACCAGTAAGCTTCTTCTGAGTAGAAAACCCCGTAGAAAACCACTAACATAATTATGGGAAACCCAAGGCAGAAGACATAACTCATTGGGTCTCTAAGAATTTCTTTTATATTGCGGCCAGCGAAGACGAGTGCTTTCACAGTAATACCTCCTCAGGTGCAGCGAATTTTATGAATGCCTCCTCGAAACTGTTTTTTCCAGAAAGAGTAATTAACTCGGTTGGTGTGCCCACGACTTTGAGTTGTCCATGTGTCATTATTCCAACGCGGTCGGAGAGTGCTTCTGCTTCTTCCATGTAGTGAGTTGTCAATATTACCGTTACTTTGCCCTTGAGGCTGGTGATAGTTGACCATAGTTCTCGTCGCGCCAATACATCAAGGCTTAATGTTAATTCATCAAGAAACAGGATCTGGGGTCCTGAAACTAAAGCCATGGAGATGCTTAACCTTCGTTGCCAACCCCCAGATAACGTCTTTGCCTTATTATCCTGAATCTTGGTGAGGTCCATTGTTTTCATAATTTCTACTGTTTTTTCGTCTGCGGTGGCACTGTTCATTCCGTAGATGCCTGCGATCATTTCGATGTTCTCTCTAACGGTCAGGTTGGGTGCAACCGCTGTTTCTTGGGGCGAGACGTTTGTTACTTCTTTGACTTTATTGGTGCCTTTTAGTACGCTGTGCCCAAGGATTGTTGCGTCGCCGGACGTTGGTCGAGTTAGGCAGGAGAGCATTTTTATGGTTGTTGTTTTCCCTGCGCCGTTGACTCCTAGTAGCCCGAACAGTTCGCCCTGATTAATTGAGAGGTTTAACGAGTCAACTGCTGTTTTGATACCATATTTCTTTGTTAGTTCTCTGGTTTGGATGGCAATCATTTCTGTTCATGCTCCCAGATTCCGGCGAATACTTTTGTTAGTTCTTTACTTGTGAGGATTCCGAGTCCCGAGGATTCGTCGCCGATGAGCATGAGTGAGTCGCCTGGTTTTATGTTGAAGACTTTTCTTGCTTCTTTTGGGATTACGATTTGGCCTTTTTCGCCTACTTTGACCATTCCGAAAATGTGTTTTCCTTCGGGTGCTTTCACTCTAATGCCTCAAGGAAATAGTGTTACTAGTTGTATAAGTGGGTTTTGTATAATTTTTCATACTTGTTGGTAGCTTCCAAAACCTACATAAAAAAGTTGAATAACCGCTCAATCCGTTTTTTAAAATTAAAAAAACAAAAAATCAGCCCATAACTATCATTTTAAAATAATAAGAATGGTGGGGCTCCCCGGATTTGAACCGGAGTCTATAGAGCCCAAGTCTACAAGCCTAGACCAAGCTAGCCGAGAGCCCCAAACCTTAGTTGCTGAAAAGATAATTTCATATGCGCAATAAAAACCTATTCCAATCAGCAACAGAAAAAAGACAAAAACCGCCGACAATCCAATCACAACCTTGATGCCTAAGCAAATTTCACCGTTATACTGCCTATCTTTCCCATGTTAAGCCAGCCTATTTGGAGCCTAATATTCAACTATGCAGTAGGGGTAGAGGGGGCTAAGAAAATCTCTAAGGGGGGTAGGTCATTTTGACGCTTTTTCAAACCAAAAATTGTTAATTTAGTGCTTATTTTCTTCGTTGACTACACTGCAGCGCTTTAGGACAAACCAGACATTCATCAGGCAACGCGCCGACAGAGAACATGCCGCCACCCAAGCCGCCGCTGAAATGTGCACATTTAGCTGGAGAATCAAACACTGTTGGGTAATCCATGGCTTTAACTTCGGTTATTTTCATGTTTTGGGTTACAATTTCAAGTTTTGACATGCAATGCGGGCAAGCGTAATGTGTTTGACGTGGAATTGTTGAGGCGTCGGTTATTACTGTTGGTTTGCTGAAGGTTTTTTCGCAGCCTTTGTATGGGCATTTCAGTTTGCCTCCGCCGTCATTGTCGCTGTTGTTTCTGCCGAATAAGCGCACGCATCTATTCTCCTTACGCTATCGGAACATGTAAGATTTAATAAATGTTTCCGCCTACACGAACAACATGTCTACAAACCAAAAATTCCTTGTCAACAATGATGGTTAGGTGTAGTAAACCATTAAATTAAAAAAGAAGTGTGATTCTTGTAATTTGAGGCTTAATACGGCACTTTTTAGGGTCTAAAAAACATTTTTGGTTATTCTAAACATCAGGCGCCGAGGGACATCATGTTTTAAGCTGTTATGACAGTTATTTTTGTTCAACACAAAAATTTTTAGGACCGCTAAAGCCTCAGTTTAAATACCCTTTCAAAAAGGAAAGTAGCTGGTGAACAACTTGCCAAAATTCATAAACGGACCATTAATGTACGGAATAATTGTCGTAGTCATAGCAGTAATAGTAATCGGCAGCATAGTTGGCTACAACATTTTTAACATTCAAAACCCAACACCAACCATAGCGCCTTCTCCATCCGCCTCCCCAACCCCTACTGTAACGCCTACCCAAACCCCTCCGCCTTCTGAAGAAGAAACAGATACTGACCAGCAGAGGGCTCGAGACGAAACAATGAATTACATTAAAACCAATCATACTGAAACCGTTCAGTACATGCAGGCGCTTAACTGGTCAGGCGGCAGAATAGAAACAGGTTTAGTGGGCGCAGAAAAATATGTTTACACTACACTTACAAATGCGCTTGGAAGTGCAGGGTGGACAGTAACCATCAATTACCCCGTTGTTCCTAACCCGCTTTACAGTTTAACTGTTAACTATACCCAAACAGGTGTACAAAACCCTGTATACATCGCTTGGAACGGAACATGGCAAAACGGGTCAGTCACCGAAACAGGTTACTTTTCAAACATAAACGATTTACAGGCACCGGTTCAAGAGGAAGTGCGCGATGACGTGATGAGTTACATTAAGGCAATCCATGTGGAAACGGGGCAGTTCATGCTGGACCTTAACTGGACAGGTGGAAAAGTGGAAACCGGTTTAGTCGGCGCAGTACAGTACGTTTACACTACGGTTCACGGTATGATGGGTGGTGCATGGTGGACAGTTGAAATCAGCAATCCCGTCATTTTAAACCCAATATACCAAGTAAACGTCAACTACACACAAACAGGCGTCCAAACACCCTACAATGTATACTGGAATGGCACATGGCAAAACGGCGCCATAAACGAAACTGGCTACAGTTCCAACGTAAATCCAACTACTGAACAGATACGTGATTCAATAATGAATTACATAAAAATCAACCACAACCAAACCGCTCCGTTCATTAAAAACTTGATTTGGACAGGTGGACGCGTGGGAACAGGGCTTATGGTGGGTTCTGAAACATACAATTATACCACTTTAACTTCTGCTCCGGGGGCTGCAGGCTGGAACATGACAATCCAGTACCCCGTAGTTCCCGACCCAATACACACTATTAGTGCCAATTACACGCAAACCGGCGTTGCAACTCCAACCGAAGTGACTTGGACTGGAACATGGCAAAAAGGCAACATCACAGAAACAAGCTACAGTTTCTTTAAACCGCAAGCGCCAAGCCCATAATTTTGTTCTTAAACTTTTTTTACAAAATTGTCGCAATTGCTGGATGGAGCCTCGAGCGGGCTTTGCTCCCGCGGCCTGCTGCTTACGAGGCAGCCGCTCTGCTGGGCTGAGCTATCGAGGCACAAACCCAACCAAACTGTACTGAAGATAATGCAGTATTCTTAAAGGCTTTTAAATGTTGGTTATCCCGTCTGCGGGTTTTTTGAGGCGTATTTATTTGTTTGAACACCCTTTTTTCAGGTAAAAGAAGGCTTGCTTAATGGTTACATCCGACGCTTTAGGTGAACACGAAATCATCAACCTACTCCGCCAACGCTTAACACTAATGCCCCAAATGCCTGTGCCCTTCGGAGACGACGTTTCAGCGGTTCCAATCGGCAACGGCGAAGTAGCAGTACTTAAAACCGACATGCTTGTCGCCAAAACCGACGTACCTCCTAAAATGAGTCTCTACCAAGCAGCACGAAAAGCCATAGTAATGAACGTAAGCGATTTCGCTTCAAAAGGCGTACAACCCACCGCCGCCCTTGTCGCGCTTGGTTTGCCTAAAAATTTGGCTACAAAAAAGGCGGTAACACAAATCGGCGACGGCTTAAACACGGCTGCAAAAGAATACGGTTTACATATAGTCGGCGGCGACACAGGACAAGCAAGCGACCTCATCATTTCAGTTTCAATGTATGGTAAAGCCAAGCAGGATAGTTTAATGCTGAGGACTGGGGCAAAAGCAGGCGACATTTTGGCAGTCACGGGCATGTTTGGAAAATCGGCTGCTGGTTTACGGCTTTTGCTTGACGATGGCTGCAAGGCTTCCAGTAAAGTGCGTGTGTTGGAGGATGCGGTTTTATCTCCTCATGCACGATTGGCGGAGGGTTTAGCGCTTGCCAACTGCGGTTATGTTTCATCGTCCATGGATAGTAGTGATGGTTTAGCGTGGAGTTTGCATGAATTGATGCAGATGAGTGGTGTAGGTTTCGCTGTTGAAACGGTGCCTATTGCAGTTGAAGCGGCGGTGTTTGCGGAGCAAAACGGGATGGATGCGGCGGATTTGGCTTTGTATGGCGGTGAAGAGTACGAGTTGGTTTTAACTGTTAAGCCACATAAATGGGCGTTGGCGAAAGCTGCTGTTGAATCTGTCGGCGGCAATTTAATTGCCATCGGTAAAGTAACATCGGAAAAACAGGTAACTCACTTGGTCAACGGTAAAAAACTGCTCCTTGAACCGCGTGGCTATGAGCATTTTAAGACTCAGCTTTAACCTGCTGGTCTAACGTGTAATTGATAACAGTAATGCATGACGCCGCCAAATAAGGCGTTTTTCCAAGACTAATTTTTTCTCCAAATCGCAACGCAAACGCTTCGGTTTTTTTAGGCAACCCCACGTGGTCACCTAAAACAAACACTGGATTCTCCCCAAACTCCACATTTTTTAGGTCTTTTCCGCCCTCTTCAAGCACGTAAATACTGCGTTTTTCAACTTCGGCCTTCATTTTAAGTAACGCTTCAAAACTGGTTTTATCCTTGCTTATTCCGGGATGTTGTTTGCCTGCCAACGTTTTTCTAATTATGCCCTGCCATGTTTCCATGTCTGTGCGGACGTCGTAGAGGGTTTCGCCGTCGATTTTGATGTGCACTGGCGGGTTTGGTGGACCGTTAAGACTGGCGTGGAAAGTGACGTTTCTGCGTAGACCATGAGACAAGAAGAGGCTGCTTACGATGCATTCGTGTGCAATGTCTAGTCTTCCAGCGTCATGTAGGCTGGTAAAGTTTGGGTCTGTTTGACCTATGCGTGAGAATAGTATGAATTCGCGAGTCAATTTTCCTCAAGCAAACGTTAATGTTGCTGTTGCTTTTAAAGCAGTCCATATTTTCAAAAAAACTAGCGTTAATTTTAAAACAAAAAAGAATAAATTTTTTGCTTTCAATAACTCTTTTCAAGGGAGCGGTATTATGGCAAGGAGTAGAGATAGTGATGGAAGAATTAGGCAATATCGAACAGATGCAAGAATAGGTTCTGTTGCACCTGATGTTCAGAAGCATTTTGGTTACCGTCAAGATAAAACCGTTGGTTCAGTGCTGAAAGAAAATGATGTTACATCCATTAGCGCGTTAAGAAGAAAAATCAAGAAATAACTTTTTCAGTAGATTAGCATCCATATGTTTTCTTTTTTTCACCACATTAACCGCAAAATTGAAAAGGCTTTGCGTCTATAGTGAAAAGAAAACTATAGTTTGGCAGTGGTTAATGATGAAACTAAACAAAGTTGACGAAGCAGTTGTTAAAACATTAAAAGCTGAAGGAAAAGAATTAAGTCTTCAAGAAATAGCTGACAAATCTGGTCAACCAAGCAAAAAAGTTTTCAAATCGCTTAAGAAGCTTTTTGAACACGAAATGGTGGATACCCAAGCACGCAAATACCGGCTTCTAACTGATAAAGTTCCAAGCGGCAAATCTGAAGAAAAAGAAGCTGCGTTAGAAGAAGCCGAAGAAGAATAAATCCGTAAATTTCTAATTTTAAGATTTTTGAACGGGTTTATCCCACCCCTTTTAGGTACTCTTGTACTATTGTAAACATATTTTGATAACTGTTTACAAATATTGATGGTGAATGTTACGGAAACAGAGGTTTTATCTGTAAGAGTCAAAAAAAGCCTAAAAGACGAAGCTGAAAAGATGGGTATTGACATCAAAGCTGCCGTAGAAGGACTCTTGGAAGAACTGGTAGAGGAAAAGAAAGCTAAAGCTAAAAGACGGGCAGAAGAACTCCGCCGCGCAATGGGGAGCGTTACAGTTGAGGAGTGGGTGAAAGATATCAAAGAAACAAGGCGTGAAATGTAGATACCTTCTTGATGCCTCTTCATTGTATCCTCTGCTACTTTTTGAGAAAACATTCAGTTCGGAACAATGTGTGGTAAGTTTCTTAACAGAGCTTGAAATAGGCAATACCCTTTGGAAAGAAGCTAAAGACGGCAGGATTGACTATAAACTTGCGGCTAAGACTTTTTCGGACACATTATCCGAGCTGAAAAAGATAAGTGCTAGTGGCATAAGCGATGTTTTAAAAATAGCCATAGAGCGAAACCTCACTTTTTATGATGCGACATATGCGTGTATTGCAGAGAAAGAGGGTTTACTGCTAGTTACTGAAGACATGGAATTGCTTAAGAAATGTAAATGCGCTATCCGAACAAAAGATATCGAAGACCTCTAAATAATTATAATGGTTTTTTGAGAGCCTCGAGCGGGCCTTGATCCCGCGGCCTGCTGCTTACAAGGCAGCCGCTCTACCGGGCTGAGCTATCGAGGCAATGCAAACCATTTTTACACCAACACATAAAAACCTACCCAAATAAAGTTAACTCCTCAAAAACACCTCTTTTGAATTTACTTAAATATGTTCCAACCAAAAACTGTTTGCCGCTATCACATCAAGCACAACCCCATAGTATAAAATTCGAACACTTGTCGTTTCAACAATAAACGCGTTTTTCATTAACCATGTATGTTGTCGCCAAATGCCATCATCACTTAACGCCCAACCCGTCGCGATACGGTAGGTTTTTAGGTTATCTCCCCAGATTTTGGCGCAGTTTCTATGACACTTACAGGCTGTCATAGGTTTCATAACCACTTTTCCCTTGAAGAGTTGTCCTTTTTCTAAGAGCATTTCAAGGTCAGGTTCAGGCTGAAGAGCCACCCAATCACCACCCAAAGAAAGAAGCCTATCATTAAGCAAGCCAAGTTCTGGCAACTCTTTTAGGACCTTTTCTGTCTTAGCATGTGCCCAATTTACCCATTCTGGATCATCCAAGTGCTAACCCTTTTAATCGTCTTCTCTGTCGTCAGTTAATGTTGTATTGCCCGTTATGCTGTCCTCAATTGATGCCGCAATTTTCCAATCTCTCAAGGCAGAGCGCAATCTTTCCTCTAACCTTTCTGCTTCTTCAGAGGTGAACGGCTCTTTCAATTTTATCGTGAACTTGCCATAATTCATATTCTCACAATTCAAACACTAAGGTGATCAAATTAATATTTAACTCAAAAAACCGTAATCAATAAAATGAAGTGTTATTCAAGCGCTGCTTCTACTCTAAGTTTAAAGTAATTATCTTCCCTTTCGACTAAGCCACAATTGATGAGTGTTGTTAAGAGCGAAGCAACGTTTATTTTTTTGTCCATCTCACTAAGCCTCTCTTGAAGACTCTCAACCGTTTGTTTTCCTAACTCCGATAAATAGAATAGCACTAAAGCACAAAGTAAATCATTCTTTTCAACAACCGATTTACCGCTAAAGGAAACCAGTTTTTTTGCTATCTTACCGATTCTAATAACAAACCTCTTTGCGTAAATCTGCTGTTTTAGCAATAGTCCAGCAAACAACAATTTAGTCTGTGATTCAACACGCAAATTGAAGGTTGTTTCATATAGATCACTTACTTCCTTAGCTATTTTTTCTTTCAAAACCTCACTTACATTTAGGC
This sequence comes from Bathyarchaeia archaeon, assembly GCA_042296865.1. Lineage (GTDB taxonomy): Archaea > Thermoproteota > Bathyarchaeia > Bathyarchaeales > Bathycorpusculaceae > Bathycorpusculum. Next base: position 2,859,154 of record CP170178.1, read on the forward strand.
TTGAGTCAAAAACAGAAAGGAACTTTGTCTTGGCTTCTTTGACTAAGCTTGGGTCTCTTGAAAGATAAATCGATTCTGTGTTTTCGCTCCAAAAGTTCTTACCCTCCTCAAAACCAAGATTCATTTTGTTTAGGTTAACTGAACTCACAATTAATGCTTTATCAGTAATCATAAGTTTGGCATGAGAATTGCCTTCTGTGGTTCTTAAGCCAATTGTCTGAGTCAAAAGTCCTTTGAATAACTCATTTACTCTTTCCTTGAAATCTCGACTTTCAGTTCCTGTAACGATTTTTACATCAATTGCTTTCCTTGTCAATAGTTCAATAAGAGAATTGGCAAATTCCATATCTGTGAAACTCTCGGTTGAAAGGAAGATAAACTGCTCGGCTTCTGCAATTGCTCTCCTGAAAATTTCCCTACCTTTTCCATCGAAAGGGGTGAGATAGAGTTTCTCTTCAAGTGTGGTAACTGGTACGATTAGTGAATTGGGATATTTTCGTATCCAATGTCCTTCATGAATAGCATTGACTCTTTTGGGAAGAGCGAAAATTTTGTCTGTATCGCCGTTAACTGCCTTAGTAATCAGTTCTCTTATTTCTCCGTCAAACCTATCTTTAGGATTTATGAAAAGATTTTTTAAAAAATCAAGCTTATCGTTGAATTCCTTGATTTTTAACTGATCATTCCTGTATATCAGGATAGCGTCAAGTTCTTGTTTATTAGTAAAGTTAGCGGATAAGGCTATGGCGCTTTGGTCAGTAACAATAAACTTGCCGTGAAAACAATACCAGCCCTCGACCGCTGTTCTAGTATTGTCGGGATTGCCCTCTCCCCATTGGTTAAAACGTATTTCAGCCCCTTTTTCAGCTATTTTTTGGAAATTCTTCTCAGTTTCGGCTCTAACCTTGGCTTTCAGACTGTCAAAAGGTAAAGTAAATATTTCTACTTTAACGCCCTCATCCAGCTTGCGTTGCAAAGCCTCGAATACTTCGACATTATGTAACTGGAAAATCGCTATCCTAATGTATTCTTTAGCGGTGTTTATTTCCTCGATAATTTGCGTTATCACGTTGTCGCTGAAATCAAAGTTAATAGTCACTGTTGGAGCCTCTTGAATTAATGGTTTGCTTTGTTTATAATTGTTTCAGCGCTAACGTGTTTGCATGTCTAATCAGTCAGTTTACTTTGTCCATTTGAGCGTTCTACTTTCGTCCAAATTTCGCTCAGATTAGGAGTAAATTGGTGGTATTCTCGTAAGTGACTTATTTTGTCAGCTTGTCTTATAGTGCTTATCCGCTTTTTTATTAATTCTACATGGGCTGGATCAATCTCTATGCCAATTGAATTTCTATCCAGTTGTTTGGCTGTAACTAAAGTGGTTCCAGAACCAGCAGTTGGATCAAAAACTGTGTCGCCTGGCATGGTTGATGAAAGGATTATTCTTAACAAAAGTGCGACGGGCGTTTGTTGGACATGCATTCTGTTCCCCTTGGAGTCTCTTATTGCTTCATCACCCGCGAAGTAACCCGAAGTTAACTCTCTTATGTCATCCCAAACATCTGTCAAATAAACGCCGTTTTCATGTCTGTACTTGTGCTCTGGAAGCGGCGGTGGATCGATTCGTATCTTGTTAAATACTCTGGGGCGTTTGCCTTTAATTGAATAAACAATTATCTGATATTGCTTTGAAAAACGAGTTTCAATTGGGACAGCCGAAGTTTTTTTCTTCCAGATTATTAGATTCTGATAATTCCAACTAGCCTCTCTCATAATTTGTAAAATTTTTTCGGCGTTTTTTTCTCTATGCATGAAATAAATTGCGCCGCCATCAACGGTTGCTCTGTAAACACTCTCAATTATTTCTTTAACCCAGTTCCAGTATTGGGTTTCTGATTGGCTATCGTCAAAATAGCGGTACTCTTTACCTTGAAGATAAGGCGGGTCAAAAAAGGTTAGATGTAAATTACCGATTTTTCCTTCGTTAAGATATTTTATACAATCTCCTTGGAGCACAGTAGCATTGGTTTGAACTTGATTTTGCAAATCAAGCTGTGGTGCTGGTGAATTCTGTTTTTTTACCTCAGCTTCTTCGTGTTCTCCATTAAGTTTAACTAAGAAACCATCATCAGTTTTCAACAACTCTATTTCTGAATAAACAGGAAATTTGTTCTTCAAAAACTCGGAACATTTTAGTCTCCATTGATTGTCAATTTTTGCAGGATAATTGTTGAGTTTTGTCTCGAAAGGCGCTTTCATGTCTTGGAAAAATTCGGCTCTCGCTTTTGTTGGTATCTGGATGAATCCTAGTTCTACTTCTTTCTTTTTTAGCGCCTTTGTGACCATTGTGACCAGTTGCTACTCGTATATGTGCATGATCTATAAATTTAATCCCCTTTTACGTTCAGGAAATAAGGGGTTTTTTGAACTATGGGTACATGCCTGTTGTGTGGTAGGAATTTGACATAAGCGTTAATTATATTGTAGGTTTGGGTTTGGTTATGGTTTGGCTTGATAAGATAACGTACATGAAGATTCTTGATGACTTTACTGGCAGAGAGGTTGAGCTATTTGAGCAGTATTTTAGGGTTAACCTGTTAGATGGTATGAGCCGCGTCTACCATTTAGAGCAAAGTGATGTAGACCGGGTCAAAAGGGAGCTTACGCCAAACGAGTTAAAAGCCTTCAAGAGAGTTCTTGCAGGACTGGAAAAATGCTTCGGTAAAGACGCTGTCTTTGGCTTTGACCTGATCCTGCAAACCTAAAAAGCGAAACTATTGGCGCAAAAGTCTTTCTTTGTTATGCTTTTTATTATTGGTTTTTTTAACGCCAAAATTGTTTAAATGGCGCGTTTGGTTGGTGTTTTAGTGGTTGGAGTGTGATAAATGCTTTAGGCATGTTGGATGGGTCATGCGAGTGCCCAAAGTGCATTGTGCTGTTCACTGCTTTTCGTTGCTGTTCTTTTGCGGTCTTTGTTTGCTTTACTTTTTAAACCAACCTATTAGGATACAAATAGCGGTTCTATGCAGTAACCTATAGGGGGTAGGTAAAAACTGGAGGGGTAGGCTCATCCTGCGCTTTTCTGGTGTCAGAATGCAAATCTCTTAGGGGGGTAGGTGCTATTGGTTGAAAAAACGCTCATTAGTATGTTGAAAACCAATGTTTGTTTGGCTGAATTATCGGGGGTTGCCCAAGTTTTTTGTGGCTCGCGCGTTTTCAGCATGTTTTTAGTTGAATTATCGGTTAAAACTGGTGGGGTGGTGCTTTGCGCGGCTTTAAAATCTGCTTGGATTTGGTTATTTTTTTGAAATTGGCTTTTCAGGTGGCGATTTTTTTCTTATGCGTAATCCTTTTATCCGTTGTTTCAATCGTTATATAATTCAGCGAGAACGACTTTCCATTGAAAACGATGCAAAGCGTCATTTAGTGATGGTCATCGAAGCTTTGGAGGGCATATAGTGTTTCGTCAAGAAACATTGTTAACTGAAACGATACACTTATATTGCTGATAGTCGCTTCTAATGCAATTCAGCAATTATGGGCGAACCATAAAAAGCGAATCAATAGATGCAACTCCCCACCTAAAACGTGTGGAGTGAAGGGTGTGACAAGAGCCCACATAAAGTCGAACATGTGCACGCTCACAATGACACCATGCATAGGCTAACATAACGACGCGCAACACAACATAAAAATATAGTAGTATATGTGGAGAAAACAATTAGGTTTTCACCAAACGCCAAACAAACACTACCATTGGCCTGAACATGTTACGCTGTCTGGAGGATGGCTCGGCTTGAGAGCCGAAGAAGGGCGCGGCAAGCCGCGATACCGCCTCGGGTAAGCGCAAGCAGCTTTAGAACCGAGGATACCTGAATGGGACTTCCTAGTAATGCTCCTTCACGGAGCGGGAACTCCCCGAACGGAAGCATCTTAGTAGGGGAAGGAAAAGAAACCAACACGGGATTCCCTTATTAGCAGCGAGCGAAATGGGAATAGTCCAAACCGAATCCCGCAGGGAAACTTGCGGGAGATGTAGAGTTAAGGGTCTGAGTTCTTCTTCCCTGGCGAAGTTGAAATGGTCTGAAAAGACCCGCCAAAGAGGGTGATAGCCCCGTAAACGCAAACCAGAATGAATTATGCTCGGATACCCAGATTACTGTACCCTGGCTTGGGTTCAGAAAGTTGGGAGTCACCAACTTCCAAGACTAAATACGCCTCAAGACCGATAGTGCACTAGTACGGTGACGGAAAACTGAAAAGTACCCCGAAATGGGGGTGAAAAGTGCCTGAAACCAGACAGTAACAGACGTGTGTGGCCCAAAAGAGTAGATCCTTTCCAAAGGAAACCACTGTGAAGTGGCAGTACGAAGAAAGGGGATCAGGGTCACACGTTCCGTCTAGAAACACGGGCCGGGGAGTTTATTGCTATGGCAAGCCTAAGGACCAACAGTCCGTAAGCACAGGGAAACCAATACGCGCGCAACTCCGCAAGGAGCGAGGCGCAAGGTCTGAAAATGCCTGGAGTCATAGCGATACATACTAGAAACCAGACGATCTAGCCCTGGGCAGGGCGAAGCTAGGCGAAAGCCTAGTGGAGGCTCGAAAGGGTTCTGACGTGCAATTCGTTCCCCAGACCTGGGGCTAGGGGCTAAAGACCAATCTAGTCTGGTGATAGCTAGTTCCTTCCGAAGTGGGCCTGAGCCCAGTCCTGAGCGAGGCAGCTGGTGGGGTAGAGCACTGATTGGGAAACAAGGACCCGAAAGGGTCCACTTTCCTTTCAAACTACGAATCCACCCGCACTTAAGACCTCAGGAAGCGGGTTAGTGGGGGTAAGCTCCACGACCGAGAGGGGGACAACCCAGACTAAGGTTAAGGTCCCCAAATGCTGGCTAAATGTCAAACCAAAGGGCGTCGTCAGCCTCAGACAGCGGGGAGGTAGGCTTAGAAGCAGCCATCCTTCAAAGAAAGCGTAACAGCTCACCCGCCGAGGCTGACGGCCCCGAAAATTGACGGGGCTAAGCCAGCTACCGATACCTTAGAACGCAGCTTTGGCTGCGCTGGTAGGAAGGCGTCCTAGTTGGGCAGAAGCTGGGCTGTGAGGTCCAGTGGACCGATTAGGATTGCGGATCCCGGTGGTAGTAACAGCAAAGAGAAGTGAGAATCTTCTCCGCCGAAGGGGCCAGGGTTCCCCGGCAACGATCGTCAGCCGGGGGTAAGTCGATCCTAAGGCATAACTTAACCGATTATGTCGAAAAAGGGAATCCGGCTAAAATTCCGGAACCATAGAGGTACGCGCGGCAACGCAAGCTTAGTGTTGACGTTTCGGGGTAGACTGAGCAAGGTCTTCGCCTTGTTTAACTTTATAAACCTGGGGAGTGCCGTAATGGCGAGAACCAGGCGAAATTTGGAATAGCCACCCGTTTTAGGGAGGTTCAGTTGATCTCTGGAGCCACTGAAAAACACACTAAGAAGGATCCTCTATGATCGTACCTAGAACCGACACAGGTGTCCCTAGGCGAGAAACCTAAGGCGTTTCGGGTATACACTAATGCGAGGGAACTCGGCAAATTAGCCCCGTACCTTTGGTATAAGGGGTGCCTGCTCTTTCAGCCTTGTGCTTTGAGAGCAGGTCGCAGTGTCAAAGGGGTCTCGACTGTTTAATAAAAACACAGGAAGCCGCAAGAGCGAAAGCTTGTGAACGGCTTCTGAATCCTGGCCAGTACAGGTACCTGAAACCTGGGTCCAACTGGGCTAAGGGCCTGCAAACGCCGGGAGTAACTCTGACTCTCTCAAGGTAGCCAAATGCCTTGTCGGGTAAGTTCCGACGTGCATGAATGGATCAACGAGGGCCCCACTGTCCCCGCGTAGTACCCGGTGAAACCACATAACGTGGACGAACAGTCCACGATCTCCCAGCGGGAAAAGAAGTCCCTGTGGAGTTTTACTGCAGCCTGGCGCTGGAATACGGTTGTGGATGCAGAGCGTAGTCGGGAGCCGTCGATCCTGCGTTCTCCGGGACGTGGGGGAGGCAACAATGGAACACCGACTTTCTGCAACCGTGTTTCTCACCGGCCCCTTGCGGGCTGGAACAACGCTAGGTGGGCAGTTCGGCTGGGGCGGCACGCCCTTGAAAAGATATCAAGGGCGCCCTAAGGTTGGCTCAGGGGGGACAGAAACCCTCCGTAGAGTGCAAGGGCAAAAGCCAGCCTGACTGTATCCCAAACAGTAAGGGATGCAGAGGAGAAATCCGGGCTTAGCGATCATCCATGCTCCCCGTTGGTGGGGGCTGGATGTGTCAGAAAAATTACCCTAGGGATAACAGGCTCGTCGCGGGCGAGAGTCCCCATCGACCCCGCGGCTTGGTACCTCGATGTCGGCTCTTCCTATCCTGGCCCTGCATAAGGGGCCAAGGGTGAGGCTGCTCGCCTATTAAAAGGGAACGTGAGCTGGGTTTAGACCGTCGTGAGACAGGTCGGACTTTATCTGCTGGGAGTGTTGGCTGCCTGAGGGGAAAGGGTCCCTAGTACGAGAGGAACGGGACGCTGTAGCCTCTAGTTAACCGGTTGTCTGATAAGGCAGTCGCCGGGCAGCCACGCTGTTGTGGATAAGAGCTGAAAGCATCTAAGCTCGAAGCCTCTCCCGAAAAGAGGCAGCCATTCCAGTTTCACTGGACGAAGGCACCCATAAAAGATGGGTTTGATGGAGCCGGGGTGTAAGCTAGAAGACTTCGGTCGACTAGCTCAGCCTGCGGCCACCAATCGCCTAAGTTGTCAATCAGTGGTAGTGTTTGAGCGATATTTGCGTGAAACCTAAAATGTGCCACATGTGTTGTGGTGTGTCGTATGTTAGCCTGTGCATGGAGTAACTGTCATAATTTTTGTTTTTTTTAATGTTATGTTTGTTTTGTTTTTTGAGTGTTCGGTTTTGTGGATAAATCTTTTATTGTGATTGATTGAGATTTTTGATATTGGTTTTATGGAGTGGTATTTATGGATAAAGCTTCTACTCAAAATTTGTCTAAAGTGAATGTAGAAAATTTTTCTAGCCAACTAAACGCTATTCGTTCAAAACATTCTTTATCGTTTGAACGCGAAAAACCGTTAAATGCTACTTTGGCACAAGTTGACGAAATAAAACAAGTACTCTCTATTGTGACAAAAGAATTGCCTGAATCCAACGCTAAAGGTGCTATGCTCAAATTTTTAGAGTCAGAAACAAACTATTACCAACAAGTTAGTAGACTTGGTCAAGAACGAGTTGCACGGGCACGCGAGCTTTCAAGCACAATTATTGGACCCAGCGGCGAGCGAATTATTCCGTATGCACCTTTGCCTTTTAGTGAAATGCAGCTAGTTGGTTGGGACAAAGAGGGTGAAGAAGTCTATTACAACACCGATGACGGTTACTACTATAAACGTGATGCTGAAGGCAGCAACTCTTTTACCAGGTTTGACGGCAACTACATGGATGATACTGGCTATCTGCATTATGCGGAACGCGATGCTGAAAACTGTACTTTCTGGCAATGGCTGTACAGATTTTTTGGGTTTGCTGACAGAAACTTGACTTTTCCTGATGTACTAGTTAACCATTGGGATTCTGTGAACGGTAATAAACTGCGACCTGATAACCCTTGGTTTAGACTTCCTTAACAAGGCTTTTGCCTTACCCTTTTTTTGATGTTTTTGTTGAATCGTTTTATGCAGTAATTCAGTTGTGGCTTGTTTGAGTGTTGTAAGGAACTACCCTCTATAGGTTTCAACATATAACCATTAATAGGCTCCAAATAGGTTGGTTTCTATTATCTAATTTGGGGTTAAGCTTTTAAAAAAACCGTGAGAATATTGAGTTGACAAGGGATAAGGATTGAGTAGGCTGCCTAAACCTAAATCAGCATTCATTCTGATTACAGTAATAGTCTTTTTTGTTTTTATCTTAAATATATTCTTAAACTCTTTCGCGGCTGATTGCCGAATTTTCCTTAGAGACACAGCCTCCTACTACAACACCGGTTCACTGATGCCACTGTTCCATCTTGCCGGCGAATTAACAGGAGAAGTTGGCGTTATCCTGCGTTTTGTGTGTGCATGCTTTCTGTTGGCTTTTGCGGTTGTGCTTGTGTGGAAGAAAACTGTTTCTTGGTCTTTTCTTAGAAAGGCTGTCCTGCTTGAAGGAATCTATTACGTGTTTAACATAGTTTTCATTGTCTACCTGTACGTTAAGGGCGGGGCTTTTGCAAATTACGGGGCAGCCACTTCATACTTACTGCAAATGCTTTTGGTAACCCCCATTTTTCTTATGCTTTACTTTAAGCTAAAACGGAATACTGGCATCCAGGAAGTGGCAAAATGGGGTGCCCTTGCAATAACTGCTTTCATTTTTGCTCTTTGGTCTAAACATTTCCTTTTAGCGCTTTACGCTTTACCGTTAAACTTTGCTAATTCTGTTTTCTTAATTGGATTCTTAAATTCAGCATTAACCCTGCTGGTAGCTGGCGTGGCATCGTTGATTGTTTTTATGCCACTTTTCAAGAAAAAAAGTCTGTACTTTAACACGAAAGGGTTTGGTGTAGCGTTAATCATTGCGGGCATGTACGTTGTAATTTTTCTTGCCATTGCACTGTTTACCCCCGAATACAGAAGCTGGATTTCCCTTATTGACTGGTGGACAATTGCTTTGATTGTCTTGGGTATAGGCTACCTTACAATTAAGAATTGCAAGCACTAAGATTTACCTGGAAAGGCTGAAACCAACACCCTTCCTTTTCCGTTATTTTTTGCATATACTTTTCAGTATGCTATTGGCTTGGTTTTCAGTCAATAGCACCTACCCCCCTTAGGTTTCTGCATATAGTTTCTAATAGGATTCCAAATACGCCGCCAATTAGCAAAAATCTGGCTTTAGTGTTTGTTTAGTTCTTTTAGTAAGTCTGTTGCTTTGGGTGGGAGTTTTGGTTTGCTGTTTTTGCCGATTACAAGAAAGACTGCGCCGATAAGAATCAGGGCTGCCCCAAAAAACGCTATGCTTTCTTTTGGCAGAACTCCAAAGTTGATGCCAACGGTGAAGCCGAGAATTGCTATTCCCATGATAACGATTATCCAGTTGTTCATGGATGCAGTCGCGTACAGAGCGAACTCTTTCTTGCCCGTGTCAGTCACGGTGAAGTAGCCTTGCTTTTCCTCTATCATGCCCGAGTTTATCAGGTAGTTCCAATCATAATGGAAGTGCCCATCTGACTTGTAGCCAAGTGCGGAGCTGATGTTTGATTTTACTCCTGGTTCAGCTTTGATTCTGCTACCAGAGGCGGAGTAAATGAAATAGAGCAACTTTGTTCGGGGCGACTGCAGTTCTGAGTTTATGCTCCGTGACTTTTTCAATTGCATCCTCGGTACAGCTTTAACTGCAAAGATAGAAATAAATTAAGCCCTTGCACCAGAGCTTTACATGGTAGTTTTTCGTGTTTTTGGCGACTCTAAACCTTAGAGTTGCATTTCTTTGTTTATGAAGAGGTCTTCTAAATGTTAGGGCTATATCTCAACCTAACAATATGGTATTAGAAATTCAGAGGCGTAAAATCATGAACGTAAACTTTGAGTACAGTAAAACTTTGGCCTGTGAAGGGTCAATTCTAATGTGGCTATTCTTCATTCCATATGCCGGCCCAATCCTGGCAATAATCGGTTTAGTATTGCTTCTAAGGAGCCTAAAAGAATTTTCAGGCTACTATCAAGACGAAAAAATTTACAGTGAAGCCTTAACAGGCATCAAATTTTACGTGGTCGCAGTAGTTGCGGTTGCTGTAGCAGTTGGTGCTATTGTGGCTGGCGCATGGTCGGCAACGCAATTCACCAATCCTTTCGTGTTCACTGCAGGCTTCGCTGTTGGCTTTATTGCATTCTTTGCTGGTTTAGTGATTGCGTTTGTGTTCTTCATACTTGCTGCTAGACACTTAAAAACAACATTTAACGCGCTTGCGGATCATTCAGGTGAACCATTGTTTAGAACCGCTGGTACCCTGCTTTGGATAGGTTCCATTTTAGCAATAATTCTTGTAGGCTGGCTCTTGATACTGGTCGCTTGGATAATTGCTACAATAGCCTTCTTCACCATGAAAAGCCGTCGATACCAACAATACAACAACCAAAACAACGCTTACACTCCACCCTCTCCGCCAACACAGGCAAACACTATAAACCAAAACGGCACACAAGTCTAAACATCAAAAGGAGAGTACTTTAATGGCTGAAAAATTTGAATCTCAAACAGGTTATAGTTGGAATCATTTCATTAGAAAACATGTTGCCATATTTGTGGTGTTCATCGCAGCGGCAATATTGGCAGCTGTAGGCGCAGTTTACGTCTTTGTCTGGTTCACCGGAGAAGCCCAAACAACAGGGCTCGTCCCATCGGTGCTGAACGTGTGGACAATGAACAACTTGGTATTGTTTATTCTGCATGCAGTCTTTTGGGAACTAGTGCTAATCGGTATCCCCGTGGCTGTTGCTGCAATCATTGGCTGGCTATGGTGGCGAAATCAACCTGACAAGCCCAAGTCTGAAAAACATAATCGTTCAAGGGACGCAGGCGGTGCAGTTTCATTGTTCCTGTTCATCGCATTTGCCATCAAGGTCTACGTGGACGGCAACTGGTATGTTCCTATCTCAAGCTTCACCTTAGACTACGTGGTTGGCTCAATCGTTACTATACTGATTTGGATAGCTGCCATCTTTGCAATTCCAGCAATAATTGTGCTCATCTGGTGGATTACCAGTGGGCGCAAAAAACACCCCTGACTTTTTCTATTGTTGTTTTTGACTTGTAATCACATAATGTTTTAACTTGGTTTTCGCACTTTTTATTCGGAAAATTAAGGTTTTGTCAACATTCTGTGGCAGCTTTTTTCTAAGAGTTTTTGTGTAATGCTTCAATCTTTTAAGGCTAAATCCAGCATTATACTCGTCGAAGGTGTTGTTTTTAACGATACGGTGAAAGCTAAACAGTGCGCGGATTGCAAATGTGTTAGTGAGATTTTGGTTGCTAATTATAGTAACCCTAATTTGCTGCTTTACGGCTGCAAAGACTCCAAATGCAAGAATCGGCTTCTGCGTTTAAGTTTTGACGATTTTGCATGTAAAACTGATTCAGCGTTTACGCCTTTGGAGAATTAGTGTTCTGGCGTTATTTTAAATGGTTCCTTTGCTTTCTTGGCTTTCAAAGCTTAATGTTGTATGCTCAATTCTATCAACATTTAAGACGACCGTCCAGCATGAGCCTTGCCATTTTGGTTATGTCTCAATTGATTGGTGACTTTACTATTCAACTGTGTTTAAACCGTCACCTTCTCAGTTAACAGTAAAAATGTTCCAAAAACCTGTTACTTGCATAACTAATAAATGAAGGCTAAAATGATGTTTGATTGAGTTGACTGATCTGAACAAGCTTTACGTGTCAATTTGCATCTTAAGCCTCCTTTCAATGCTTTGCCTGTTGCCAATTCAACCTTCAATGGCTCAGCAGGAAAGTTCAGGCTTTACTATTTCAATGCCAGTTGAATACGTAAATTACACAATTGTTTCAATAGATGGCTGTTTATGGGCTAAAATTGACGGCACATACCCCATGTATATCAAAGGCGATGTGCCCAACTTGCTTCCCATGGTTTACCCAACACCTCCACAAACCACCAACATCCACATGTATCTTGACGATAAAGAATTGACTTTTACCAATTACACTGAAACGGAGCCATTCGGTTTGCATCATACTGCAATCGGCGATTGGGAAATGGTTGCCACAACGATTAGTCCAGTTACAAAGGAATTTACGCTTGGCATTCACTATGAACATCCCCTGCAAGCGGTCAATGGTAGCCACCTTTTTCTTTACGACCTAAACATTAGCCCTTACCTGTCACCTGAAAACCAAAATTCCACAGCTTACTTTACTGTGCGCATAGAAGCCAACGTTACAGACGTTAAAGCGTTCACTACAGAAACGGACTCCAAATGGAACCCCATTAATTACACCTTAAAAGAGGCTGGTGATGTTAAAGTGGTTTCTGTTGTCATGTTTTCTGAGTATGATAAGCCGCTTTTAGGTGACTTGGTTGTGGAGTTCTCATGGTTTGATGAAGTTCCAGAATATCCTGTTTTGGCTTTGATAATTGTTTTTGTTGCAGTTTCTTGCAGTTTGTTCTTACCAAAAAACGGTTAAACCTACCGCCAAAAAGTGAGCAATACAGCTAATTGAACCGCAACTTAGGTTTAATTTACCTCAAGTGCTTTTTTATCTTGACTGTTTACTGCTTTGTAGGTTCGATATTCCAACATAACGTTTTTTATATATTGGAATGTCAAACTCGAAGAGTAAAGTTTTTTTCAAGTTTTCCTCTCCAAAGCTTTGAAAAACCGTTTGAGTTTAAAACTTTTTCCGTTGCTAATTTGATTTTGAATCACAAAAAATAAAAAAGTTGGATCATTTGAAGATTCGTGATTATGAGTGTTGACTATCACATTTTTCTATTTTTTAGAATAGTTAATAGAAACTAATGCTATACATGCCACTCCAACTGCAAGGTCCATCCAGAGCAACTCGTTCTGGTTCAGTGTGTCTGTGGGTTTAGATTGAAATTGCATGCTTATCTCATGAGTGCTATGTGAGTAGTAAATTGTTATAAGCCAAGAATCACCCAACGGAGCTATGATGTGTTCTAATTGTTTCCCATCAAGTGCAACCATAAAGTTTTCAGGGTCCAAAATTAAGTCTTTATTCAAAAATACTTGAGTGTAGCCACGGGTTCCAGAGGGGCCTGTTACTGAGAAAGCAAGCTCTGAACTTGTACTGTTAAAGGATAAAGCTGTAATAGTGCTGTTTGATTGTACAAAAAACGTTTTGTTATCTTCATAGGGTAGAATATTTAGGTTTGTTGTGTTGCTGCAGCCTGAAAGCGTTTTGTTTCCAATATATTCTGCTTTTAACGTGAAGTATCCTGTTGCAGTGTTGATCCATTGGATTTTGTATTCGCCAGTTGTATCTGTGTAGGTTGAACTAATCGGTATCCACTCGTTGATGCCTTGGAAGGCGTACGAGAGAACAACGATTTCATTTGCTAAAATGTCTCCGTTAGAATCGACCAGTTGTCCTTTAATGTTTAAGGGGACGCCTAGCGTGGTAGCTGATACTTCTGGGTTAATTGAAATTTGAGATGCCATTTTAACGTTTAAACTTGGGTCGCTGGTTATAGTTGTGATGTCTGAGATGTTTCTGACATAGTAGTCTCCTCCCCACCAATTCATGAATCCGATAATTTGGAGTTCTTTAAAAGTTAAGTCATTCATGTCAGACACAGCATAAGCTCCAAGCGAAGTTCCATTTTCATCAAAAACTTCACCCTTGACAGTGAAAGGTTCAGCTTTAACTGTTAGTTTCATTGTGTACCAAACGTTTTCTCTCCCGTAAGTGAACATGTGATAATCCCAGATGTCCTCAAATTGCCCCGTTGCCCAATTTGTAGTCCAAACACGTCTTGCCATCAGAAAACCATCTGCTCCATGGTGATGAAACTCAAAACTGACACCTTTCCGGTTGCCATAGTCAAAAAATGAATTGTTACCGATGAAAATTCCAAAACCATCAATCTTTGCAGCATTAACTTGAAGGGAAAACTCAAAATCGCCTTGAGGTGAAATTTCTTTGTATAATGCGACGCCTTCATCATGTTTATCGCTCCAAACTCTGATGGTTCCGTTGGTTTCTGAACAGTATCCGCCGCAATCTCTTACTTTCCAGCCTTGAAGGGTTTCGAGTTGCTGAGTAGCAGTTGCTGGATTAAATTGTGCTGTCATTATCACGGATAACAAGAGCGGTAAAAGAAGCATTACGGTTATTTCTGCTTGTCTTTTCATACCTGAACCCTTGAAAGTCCTTTAAATTTTACAGCATATAATCTTGTTCGTCAAGATTTCTTGATTAAAACTGTTCATGCACACAATTTTTTGGTCAAACTTTCTTGACTAACACTTTTCTGAGACGAATAGTTTTTGTTTACCCTAAATCAATACTTCAATAGTGACTATAGCGTGCCTTTGATTTCAAGTTTTGACCCCTGGCAAAGCGGCCTATGCACCTGTCCCCCAAAATTCACCTTCAACCCATACACGGGATGCGACCACAAATGCGTCTACTGTTACGCCTCAAGCTACATCCCCGGCTTTAGCGAGTGCAAACCAAAAAAGGAACTACTTGAACGACTAAAGCACGAAGCACCTAAACTTAAAGGCGAAATCATCTCGCTTTCTAACAGTTCAGACCCTTACCCGAAAACCGAACAGTACACAGGCTTAACTCGGCGTTGTCTAGAAATCTTAGCTGAGGCCAACTGCCGTATCCAAATCGTCACCAAAAGCAACCTTGTCGTCCGCGATGATGACTTGCTGAAAAGGGTTCCCTCAACAGTCGCTTTTACTATAACCACAGACGATGACCAACTAGCCAAAACACTGGAACCCAATGCGCCCCCGCCTAGCCGACGATTAAGCGCGGCAGAAGACCTTATCAGTCAAGGCATACCCGTTTCGGTACGTATAGACCCAATCTTCCCATTTGTAAATGATCAACCCCAAAAACTAATCAAAACCCTTGCAGCCATGGGAGTCAAACACGTAACCAGTTCAACCTACAAAGTAAAACCAGACAATTGGAAACGGTTGACAACAGCGATGCCTGAAGTGGCAGAAAAACTTAAACCCTTCTACTTCAAAGAGGGCGAACGGGTAGGCGGAAACATCCTTTTACCCCGTGACATGCGTCAAAAAATTTTGAAGGGCGTGCGGGATTTGGTTGATGCTGAAGGGTTAAAGTTTGGTTGCTGCCGTGAAGGACTGGAACGTCTAAACACTGCCGCCTGTGACGGGTCATGGTTGCTGCCTAAACCTAAAGGAGCGTTGGGGTAATGGTTCAGAACCGTGTTGTAATGCTTGCCGATTTTGACTATTTTTTTGCCCAATGTGAAGAACTTCGAAATCCCTCAATCAAAGAGAAGCCTGTCGTGGTTGGGGTTTATTCTGGACGAACCGAGGAAAGCGGCGCCGTTTCCACCAGCAACTACGTAGCCCGCAGGTACGGCGTTAAATCTGGTTTGCCCCTGTTCATGGCTAAACGTAAACTTGAAGGCACCGACACCGTATTCTTCCATGTTGACCACGAGTATTACGAGCAAATAAGTGACAAAATAATGCAGATATTCCGAGGGTATGCTGGCAGCCTTGAGCAAGTTAGCATTGACGAGGCTTACTTGGATGTTACTGAACAAGTTGGAGGCAGTTTTGAGAAAGCTCGTGAGTATGCCCAAAAAATTAAGCAGGAAGTGAAAACTGAGGTTGGTATTTCTTTAACTATTGGTGTTGGTCCAAACAAGCTTGTTGCCAAAATCGCGTGTGACAACCAAAAACCTGACGGGTTAACTGTCGTGTTGCCTGAGGATGCCGCAGCTTTTCTGGCGCCCTTACCCGTTGACAGACTGCTTGGTGTTGGCAAAAAAACTGGTGTTCGCTTGGAGCAAATGGGGATTAAAACCATTGGGGAACTTGCAGCGTTTGATGTTCAACGCTTGATTGAGGTCTTCGGTAAAATTTTAGGCATCTATTTTCATAATGCGGCAAACGCTGTTGATAATTCGCCTGTTGCCCAGCAGGGTGAAGCTGAATCCATAAGCAAAATTGGAACGTTAAAGCAGGATACCAGAGATTTAGGTTATATTCTACAGAGAACTGATGAGTTAACTGAAACTGTTTACAAGGAAGTAACTGAAAAAGGGTATAGTTTCAAAACTGTTTCAATCTATGTTGTTAACGTTGACTTGTCAAGTAAAAGCCGCTCCGTAACCCTTGAACAGCCCAGCAAAGGCAAAGAAGTAATAAAAAGAAACGTTCGCATGCTTCTCGAGAAGTATCTTGCTGAGTCACCGCTGAATATTCGCCGAGTAGGTGTTAGGGTTTCTGGTTTCAGCAAAGAACAACCGCAGCAAAAACAGTTGAGCGCTTTCTTTGGATAAATGCATAAAAAAGTAAAAAGGGTGATTAAGGAGGATAGACAGAAAAGTTGGTTTATTTGAGTGCCAAAATGCCTGTTTTCACTTTTTCTCCAATTGGTGCACCCAAGACTAGTTGGGTTCCGATTTGACACCATTTTGCCAACTCTTCAAGGTCACTTTTTTGTAGAGTTGAAGGTTCCTTTTTAAGGTGTGCTCTGCATTGCCTGTCAAGGAATCCTTTGGCTGCTGGTCCCATCTGTTTGGTTAGCACTTCTAGAACTTGTTGTTCAATTGTCATTTTACGCTTGCTCCTCTTCGGTCATGCTGTTCATGGCGTTTGACATTTTGAAAGCGTTAATCATACGTTGGAATGCTTCGCCTAAATCTCCGATTTCATCTTTGCTGTCAATTTTGACTTCATGTTCAAGTTCACCCATGCTTACTTTGCCTGCGATGTCTGTAAGTTTCTTTACTGGGTTTGTGATGCGTTTACCCATTACTATTGCCATGATGATTGATACTGCAGCGATTGTTGTGATGCCCACTGCTGATAGTAGTACACTAAAGTTTGCGTATTCCTTCGCCTGGTTTGTTGCTGCTTCAACTTCCTCTAAAGCGAGTACTTGGAAGTTTGTCATGCTTTCAGAAACCTTCGTGTAACCCTCTTGGATTATCATGTATTGGGCTGGGACTTCTTCATAGCGGTCAGTTAACTGGTTGATGATAATATCGTCTACAATAGCGTCTGCTGGGTTGATGACGTCATGCATGAGGTCATAGCTTTTCTTGAATTCAGCATATAATTCAGTGCCTTGTGGAATGTTTTCAAGCAGGTAAGTTTCGGTGGCGGCAATTAAAGCGCCAGCTGTTACTTGGTCAGCTTGTGCATTAGTGACGTCCAGAAGTTGGCCTTCTAAGAAGCTGATTCTTTGAAGGTCAATGCCTTTCTGGTAAACTACTGCGTAGTTTTCTATTTCTACTTGTTTGAGTGCGTTGTCTTGTAGTTCGCTCATTTTCATGGTGGTTATAGTCATGGCGGTGCCGATAGAGGCAAATAGTGCTACAATTAAAAGGTAGGATAGTAGCATTTTAGTTCCAATTTTCATAGATTTCTCTTCCTTTATTGAATCGTTAGACATCACACTGCTAAATAGAACTATATTGTTTATGAAATTAAAACATGGAATTCCAAAGAATATTCAAAAATTATATAACAAAAACAAAAAAGATAATAAAATCTTAAACCGATACAAAAGTTCCTCTTTTCCATATCGTGCGTAATAATCATTCAAACGCAAATCACAAAATTCGTTACCTAAGAAACTTTATTATCCATTCAGCACACCATAACACATGGTTTTTAACGTGACTTCTAAACAAGAAAAACTGCCGCCAGACCAAAAACCAATAAAAAAGATTCTCCGCTGGGGCATTGACCATCCAGGAATCACAACCGAAAACCCAAAAATCCAACTTGACACCTACAAACTAACCGTCGACGGCGAAGTAGAAAAACCAGCCACTTTTAGCTGGACAGAGTTTTTAGCGTTACCCAAGACAGTGTCAGTAAGCGATTTTCACTGTGTAGAAGGCTGGAGTGTTCTTGATTGCCGCTGGGAAGGAGTGAACATCAAAGAAATCGAACGTTTAGTTAAACCACGCGCTGTTGCTCGAGCTGTAACTTTCACCTGCGCCGACAACTACACAACCTCTCTTTACCGGGAAGAACTTGCGACTGCTGATGTGCTTTTGGCTTACAAGCTTAACGGTGAAGTGCTTGAGGAAGGTTATGGTTTTCCTTTGCGGTTGGTTGTTCCAAGCAAATACGCTTACAAAAGTGCTCTTTGGGTTGAACGTTTAACGTTTACGCGTGGCAAAGAGTTGGGGTTTTGGGAGCGTCGCGGCTACAGTGACAGCGCTGACGTGTGGAGAAATGACCGTTTTAGACGATAAAAATTTTCTGTAAAAATTATCTATTAAGAATATTTATTTTATAATCATAACAATCTTTAAATGCATATACTGATATTTTGTCAGTTCTAAGCGAGGTGCAGGATATGTCTCAAAACAACCCCAAGGTAAGATACCTTTCAGACTGTAGTCTTTCAACTGCCGAATCTGAGCATGCAGTTGTTATCTCTGCAAGCTGTCAAGAGGCGTCTTTAAAGAAAAGGAAAGAAGAAGCAAACGAAATTCTTTACATAGCCCGAATCTAAGGGGAAGTTTAAGTTACCTGAAAAGTTACAGGTAAACTTTAATTCTTTTATACCTGTCCACCATTTCTAACAGTTCAAGCCAGCAGGAGCAAAAAAGTTTGGATTACTCACAAGCCAACATCGGACGAATATTTATCCTAAGATTGCAAGACGGCGAAATCGTACATGAAACCTTGGAAGCCTTTGTCGAAAAACAGGGCGTCAAAAGCGCGTTATGCCTGTTTTTAGGAGGCGCAGAAGACAAAAGCAAACTTGTTGTTGGACCAAAAGACGGCGACGCCCTGCCAGTTGAACCAATGACCGCTATGCTTAAAGGTGTTCATGAAGGCTGCGGTGTAGGCACAATCTTCTGTGACCCTCAAGGAAAACCTAAACTGCATATGCATGGAAGCTTCGGCAGAAGCGGCGCCGCCACTACGGGTTGCATGCGGGCGGGTGTGGAAGTTTGGCTTATCGGCGAAGTAGTAATGTTTGAGTTAATTGGTAGCTCTGCTAGGCGTGAAAAAGACCCGAAAACGGGGTTTGAAGTTTTAGAAACCCGTTAGGCTCCTGTTTGGGTCTGATTTTTGTTAAATGGTACAAGGAACAGTCTATGCGGCATTTCTCCAAAGAAGGGTTGATCCTGTGGGTCTCCGAACCTGTGGGTTTCATAAATCATTGTTGTAACGTTGCTTGTGGTTAGGGTGCTGTTGTAGAATGTTGCGTCTGCGCCGTGGTCGTAAAGGACTATGTATTTGACGTTGTACTTTTCGCAAAGGCTCACAAATTCTGTCACGTTAAAATCTGGAGGGTATGTGTCAATCGGCTGCTCAGGGTACTGATGCACTTGATTGTTGAGTTTAGTGCTGTCCGCCCAAAGGTAAAAACGGAACATGTCTTGGTTAAACAGGTTAAAAGCGCAAACCAGCATAATGGATTCGTTTCCACTCATTTTGCTTGCAGCGTAGTCTGTGGCTTCTTTTACTGGAATGTAAATTTGGTCGATAGCTACCCAATGTTGGGCGTCATATATGCTGACAAACAGTCCTGTTGCCAAAAACGCGGTAAACAAAACAGCTGCAACTTTTGTTTGAGTCTTCTTGTTTACTGAAACATTGCTTTTTAGAGTCTTCTTCATTTTTTGGTAGGTAAAACTGATTAGGCTTGCTGCTGCGATTGCTAAAACAGGGAACAGCGGCAAAACATACCGCCACTGCTTGTTAGGAATCAAAGTAAAGAAAACAAACACTACTGCAAACCAAGCCAGCAGGTACTTGTCTTCGAATTTTTTTCGCCAAGCCAAAAAGCCAAGCCCCACTAAACTTACTGCGTAAAGCAGCAGTGAAACTGGGTGGATGTCAATGTATGGCCAAACAATTTCTATAAAGTAAAAGATTGTGTACGAGGCGGGAACGGAAAAGCGTGTGCCGTACTCGACTTTTTGGGGGTTACCCATTTGTAGGGCGTATATCCACTCGTTTAGCATGTTTGAAGCATACGTTTGATATGCAACGATTATCCATGGAATAGAAACGGCGATAACGACGATGGCGACAATGGTGAATTTAGCCAAATTTAGTTTAAGGCGGTCACGGGCAAGAACAAAGATGCTTACAAGCATTACTACGCCAGCAATTAGCATCTGATATTTTGTGAGAAAGCCTAAACCTAACGCTAAACCTGCAAGAGTCAGCCAGAGGATTTTGCGGTTTTTTAGATAAAAGAAAAAGCACATCAGCGACAGCGTGAAAAAGAAGACAAGCATGGTTTCAATCATTGCCATGCGTGAAAGCCAAAAATAGCCTGGCATAACACCAAGCAATACGCTTGATAGTAAAGCGATTTTTTCGTTAAACATTTTGTTGGCGAACTCGAAAACAACCCACAGTGACAGAAGCGAGAACACTACTGCTACAAGTCGCCCAGAGAAAACGCTGATGCCAAGAACTCTAAAAAACACGGTTGTTATTACATCAAACATTGGCGGGTAGAACGAGTTTAGCCCCATGTAGGTTTGGTATTCGCCTCTGAGCAGGAAGGAGCCGCCGTTTAAATGGTTAATTTCATCCCATTGTACCGCCGATTTTGACAGGTCAAGTAGTAAAAAAACCGCGTAGACGACGGCGAAAATTAGGAATGCTATTCGCCATCTATTGAAACCCTCTTTAGCACGGTTTAACAGCGGTTTATACTTGCCCATAATGGTCCTCAATTGCTTAGCCGTATTCACGTAGTATACAAAAAACCATATAAAACCATCTAAAAACCCGTGCAATAGCCCAATTCAAACGCGGTTGCTGTAACATTAATTACCCACCACACACTAAACATTAAACTGAATTTCCAGAAGGAACTTTTTATGCAAACTAAACCTTATGAAATCCTCGTTATAGGTGCGGGGCCTGCAGGTTTAACCGCCGCCATCTATACGGCTTGGCTTGGTCTAAAAACGCTTGTTTTAGAAAGTGGAATCGCAGGCGGAAAAGCATGGACTGCGCCGATGATTGAAAACTTTCCCGGCTTTGACGAAGGCATTAAAGGCAGTGATTTGGCTGAAAAAATGCAGCGGCAAACTGAACGTTTAGGTGCAGAAGTTGTTACTTCTCAGGAAGTTGTTGGTTTAGAACTTTCTGGCGATGTTAAGCGTGTTTCTACTCGAAAGCAAACTTATGATGCTTCTGTGGTGGTTTTGGCTATGGGAACCCAGAAACGTAAACTGCATGTTCCCGGAGAAGAGGACTTTCTTGGACGCGGAGTCAGCTATTGTGCTGTGTGTGATGGCCCCTTTTTTAGGGGTGCTAAAGTTGCGGTGGTTGGAAACGGCAACGAGGCTGCGCTTGAAGCGTTAAGTTTAGCGGAAATAACCGAGAGCGTCCTGTTTGTGTATGAAGGCGACTTGGAAATCGAGGGCAAACTGTTAAGCCGCCTAAAAAGTAAACCTAAAATTGAAACCCTTCAAGGTAAAGTAACTGCCATAACTGGAGAACATACAGTGAAAGCAGTCAAAATCCAAACCGACGCCGGTATTTCTGAACAGCAAGTCAAAGGCGTCTTTATCGCATTAGGCAGCGTTCCCTTAACCGCGATTGTAAGAAACGCCGGCGTAGCCATGGATTCAAACGGTTGCATAATGGTTGATCGGCAGCAGAGAACTAACATTGAAGGCGTGTTTGCGGCTGGCGACTGCACCTGTGGCGGCATGCAAGTGGTCACTGCTGCTGGTGAAGGCGCAATGGCTGCCATGCGGGCGTCAGGTTACCTGCGAAGAAAAGAACGATAATTCAACATGTTAATGGCGAAGTTTTCAACCATTAAAACCTACCCCCTTAGGTTTTCTGCATATAGTTTCTAATAGGCTGCAAATAGGTTGATGTTTAGGTAGCCCCCCTCTACCTTTTCTGCATAGATTGAATATTAGGATACAAATAGGGCTCTTTTCTACCTGCCCCTCGTAGGTTTCAACATAGAACCTCTAGTAGCATCCAAATAGGCGTTTCAACATGTTTCCTATCGGTTACTGCAACAATTTCTTGTTAGAACCTGATGAACTGCAATTCTTTTGAAGTATATTTAAGCGCAATAATCTTTTTGTTGGTTAAGCTTTTATTTTGCCTTTGCTAATGGGCTTGTTTGAGTGGGGAAAGGGTACGACAAGCATTAAACGGCGGTTAGACCACTTAATAGACCAACTATCCAACATGGGTGCTGAACCCGATTTGGAAGCATCCAGCAACGCCGCAGCCCAACTATCCATAATTTGTGGCGCCTTTAAAGAATCCTCCAAGTACCCGGTTTGCTGCTTCACAAACGATTCACAACACCGCTTCTGCTGTGACTCCATTGGTCCATTGACACGTGAAGCGTTCATGGAAAAATGCGTCCAATGCCAAGCAAAAATAAAAACAGCCCTATCCCTTCTACAGTAAACCAGAAACTGTTGCTGTTTGCTTACAACCACACAATCTTAAGCGCATCCGCCGCATTTATGAAACTGGTGAATTTTTTATGCAGAAAAATATGCAGAAATTTTTGGTTCTAATTAAGCTTAACCCGATGAAAACAAACGCTTTCTTTAACGCGTTCTCAGACCTTTCACAAACTCCAATGGAGGGCGTTAACATTTCAGGTTCCTACAATGTGTTTGGCAACTGGGACATAGCCATCTGGTTTGAAGCAGACAGCAACGATAACGCGCTGCATTTTGTCGGCGATAAAATCCGTGCAATGGATGGCGTGGTTGATACTCATACGATGCCGGCAACGGCAATTAAAGAGTACATGAGCAGTAGCAGTTCAAGTTCAAGCAGCAGTAACATGTAAACTTTGGGTGGGTGTTTGTTTACCTTTGCCTGCCTTTTTTGTTGTTTTTGGCTTGTTTTATCTTTAAATGTTTAAAAGTGGGTTTTGTTATCGTGTTTTTGCTGAGTTAGTGTTGGTGGTTTATGGGGGTTTTTTAACGTTTGGCTATTTTTTGCTGTGTTTAAGAGGTATTTGTTTGAATATTTGATAAATATTTGGGTATATGTATATTTTTTATGTATATTTATGAACGGTTGTGAACCTTTCACAAATAGTCTTTTAAATCCCCAAGCGAATGCCATAGCAATCACGAGGAATCTAACATGCGACAAATTGCAATTTATGGAAAAGGTGGAATAGGCAAAAGCACAACAACACAAAACACCGTTGCAGCATTAGCTGAAATGGGACAAAAAGTCCTACTACTAGGATGCGACCCCAAAGCAGACTGCACAAGGCTACTGCTACACGGAAAACGCCAACCAACAGTACTCGACGTTCTACGAGACGGCGGCGGCGAATGCACACCAGACATGATTGCAACACCCGGATTCGGCAACGTAACCTGCGTCGAATCAGGCGGACCCGAACCAGGCGTAGGATGCGGCGGACGAGGCATCATAACCTCAATCCAAACACTGCATGACCTTGGCATGTACAAAGAAGACTTAGACTTCGTATTCTATGACGTGCTAGGCGACGTCGTCTGTGGAGGATTCGCTATGCCCATCCGTGAAGGTTACGCAAAAGAAATCTACATTGTAGCCAGCGGCGAATACATGGCGTTGTATGCGGCAAACAACATTTGCAAAGGAATTAAAAAGTTTGCAGACGCTGGGCACACACGGCTTGGGGGAATAATTTGTAACTCGAGAAGATGTGACAACGAAGAAGCGTTGGTCTCACAGTTTGCTAAACGTATCAACAGTAAACTGTTGCAGTTTATTCCAAGAGACAACATTGTGCAGCGCGCTGAAATTAACAGAAAAACCGTTGTTGACTATGACAAGTTTTCTACGCAAGCAGATGTTTACCGAAG
The DNA here is from genome assembly GCA_042296865.1 of Bathyarchaeia archaeon. Taxonomy (GTDB): domain Archaea; phylum Thermoproteota; class Bathyarchaeia; order Bathyarchaeales; family Bathycorpusculaceae; genus Bathycorpusculum. The sequence goes on from CP170178.1 coordinate 2,882,717, forward strand.
CGTTGCACGAAAAATCGTTTACAACAAAGAATTCACAATCCCAAACCCCATGTCTATTGATGAGCTTGAAAGTTTGATGCGTGAATTCGGAATCTCTGACTAACAGGGTAGGTGCAAGTACATGATAACTTCTAAAACTACGCATCAACAGCGGTGCCTCCAAATCGTGAAAGAACATCCCTGTTACAGTTCCGATGCGCACCACAAATTCGCTCGAATACATCTGCCCGTTGCACCCAAATGCAATATCGGTTGCAACTTTTGCGTAAGAAAATTTAACTGCGCAAACGAAAGCCGACCCGGCGTTACCAGCAAACTTGTCACTCCAAAAGAAGCCATCGAACTTGTCCGCGCTACTGTAAAGGCTGATCCTAATCTGCGTGTAGTAGGAATCTCTGGACCCGGTGACCCTTTAACCAGCGATGCAACCTTTGAAACTTTGCGTTTTGTTAAGATGGAATTTCCTCATTTAACGCGTTGTATATCCACAAACGGTTTACTGCTGCCTGAAAAAATATGTGCCCTCAAAGACCTTGGCGTTAACACTTTAACCGTCACCATAAACGCAGTTGACCCGGCAGTTGGTGAACAAATTTACTCGTTTGTAAACTATACGGGAGAAACTTTGTATGGTAAAGAAGCTTTTGAAGTCTTAAGCAAGAATCAGCTTACCGGTTTAAGTTTAGCTGCCGAATTGGGTATGGCTGTTAAAGTTAACACTGTGTTTATTCCAGGCATAAACTCAAACCATATCATTGAGGTTGCCAGGGCTGTTCAGAAAAGGGGTGCATACATCATGAATGTTATGCCTCTTATTCCGATGGGAAATTTTGCTCACATACCAGCGCCGTCACTAAAAGAAGTTCACATGGTAAGAAATGTTTGTGGAGAAATACTGGTACAATTTCACAAATGTGTACAATGTCGCGCTGACGCTGTAGGCATACCAGGAAAAGAAGTTGGAGGAAACTAAATGCCGTTTGTATTACCTGAATGCGATAAAAACGTTCCAGAAAGACAAAAACACATTTACCTAAAAGCGGAAACAGACACAGAAAAACCCTGTGTAGCCTGCAACATAAGCACCATTCCTGGAGACATGACTGAGCGTGGCTGCGCTTTTGCGGGTTGCCGAGGAGTTGTTGGTGGACCAGTCAAAGACGCTATACAGCTCCAGCATGGTCCAGTCGGTTGCGCTTACTACACTTGGGATAGTCGACCACACATTGCAAAAACTGATTTACACACAGCCAACATGTTCTCAACTGATCTCAAAGAGTCAAACATTGTCTTTGGCGGCGAAAAGAGACTTTACGAGTCAATCATTGAATCAAACAACGCTTTTCCTCAAGCAGAAGCAGTTTTTGTTTACGCTACTTGTGTTGCCGGTTTAATCGGTGATGACATGAACGCTGTGGCTAAACGTGCCAGCAAAGCCATCGGTAAACCCGTAGTAGCCTTCAACTGTCCTGGGTTTCACGGGGTTAGCCAAAGCATTGGTCACCATGTAGGCAACCAGACCCTCTTTGACCAAGTGGTCGGCACCGAATCCTTACAAGACAAGACACCCTACGACGTAAACCTGATTGGCGAATACAACATTAAAGGCGACGACTGGCTAATCGTACCCGTACTTGAAGCAATGGGGCTCCGAGTTGTCTGCACATTCACCGGTGATGCTTCGATTCATGATATTGCCAAAATGCATGAAGCCAAACTAAACATTATCCGCTGCGCCAGAAGTGCCAAGTACATTGCGGAAATGATGAAGGACAAATGGGGTACGCCTCATCTTGAAGTAGACTTTTATGGTTTGCAACAGACTGCTGATGACTTGCGTAAAATCGCCAAGTTTTTTGGTTTAGAAGAAAAGGCTGAAGAAGTCATCGCAAAAGAGTTAGCTCAAACCCAACCCCAAATCAGTTTTTATCGGCAAAAGTTTGAGGGCAAAAAAATTATTATGTATGAGGGTGGCCCGCGAAGTTGGCATTGGGTTAAACCGATGGAGGAACTTGGCATGGACATAGTTGTCAGCGCTACCACGTTTGGGCACGAAGATGATTACGACAAAATCATTAGCCGCGTCAAAAACGGCACCTTGATCATTGACAACCCTAACGCTGTTGAATTGGAAGAAGCTATGGTCAAATACAAGCCTGACCTGTTCATTTCAGGAACCAAAGAAAAATACCTCTCATACAAGTACGGCATACCCTTCATCAACGGACACAACTACGACAGTAAAGGCGGCTACATGATGTTTAGCGGGTTCGTCCGTTTCGCACAAGACATGTACAAGGCACTGTATTCTCCAGTTTGGAAATTTGTCCGCAAAGAACCGGAGGCGCAGTAAATGACTGTAATTACTCACCAAAGAAACGTTTCAGTTAACGCGCCTAAAATGTGCCAGCCAATCGGTGCCATTTGGACAACTCTTGGTATCCACGGCAGTGTGCCCTTGGTTCATGGTTCACAAGGCTGCTCCACGTACCCACGTAACTTAATGGCACGGCACTTCCGGGAACCAATCGAAGTCGCCATCACTTCACTGCACGAAAAAGCAACGATTTTCGGAGGCGCCGCTAACCTGAAACAAGCCTTAGCCAACATCATTGAACGTAAACACCCTCAAGTAATAACTGTAATAACCACTTGCCTAAGTGAAACAACTGGCGATGACATCCACGGCATAACGAAAGCCTTCCGTGCAGAACATCCTGACCTTGCTGCCCAAGCAAAAATTGTTACTATAAACACGCCCAGCTACATTGGCAACCACGTAACCGGCTACGATAACGCAGTCAAAGCCATAGTTACCCAGCTTGCAGAAAAGAAACCTCTTCGAACAAACAAAATCAACATTATCCCCGGCATGATAAACCCCGGCGATCTTCTGGAAATCAAGCATATGCTACGGTTGATGGATGTAGAAGCAATCTACTTAACTGACATTTCCCAAACCCTAAACGCTCCCCTACGTTTGCCTAAACCAGAATTTCCAAAAGGCGGCACAACCATAGAAGAAATCGCGGATTGCGCCAACTCGTTTGGTACCTTTGTCATGTGCAAACGGGCTGGTCAAAGTGCAGCTAACTTTATGGCGGAACGTTTCGGTATCCCTGAATTTCTTGGTTCCACCCCGATTGGCATAGCAAACACCGAAGAATTCCTCGCAAACGTTACAAGACAAACCGGTAAAAAACCCGGCGACGCATTGATGGATGAACGTGACTTGCTTGTTGACGCTTACGCTGACTGTAGCATGCAGGTTTTTGGCGTTAAAGTGGCAATTTTTGGCGACCCCGATATTGTAGCAGGTCTCACTCGGTTTGTTTATGAAATTGGAATGCAGCCAGTTCACGTGATGAGCACGCTTGATGACAAAACGTTCCCACCCGAAATCGAAGCGATTGCAAAAGAGTATGATGCCGAACCAGAAAAACTAAACATTATCGTGGGCGGTGACCTGCTGGATTTGCACCAGAAAATCCGTGAATCAAAAGTTGACTTGTTAATCGGCGATTACAAAGGCAAATACATAGCAAAAACTGAAGGCATTCCGCTGGTTCGAGTTGGTTTCCCGCAGGCTGACCGCTTCGGCTACCAAAGACGCGCCATGATGGGTTACCGAGGCACACTACAACTGCTTGACACTATCGTTAACACCATAATGGACCGCAAAGAATTCTAAAGGACGCGTTAAGATGAGGCTTGAAGACTTCTACTTCAAAATGCCCCCACTGAAAACTGACCCAATCATCGACGACACCACACTGAGGGACGGCGCCCAAATGGCAGGCGTCGCCTTTAAACCCGAAGACGCAGCAAAAACCGCGCAGTTCCTCTGTGAAGTCGGTGCAGAACGAATCGAACTATTCCATTACCAGCAACCTGACAAAGAAGCTGCACGGCAAATCATGAACCTCAAACTTGACTGCCGACTCTCTGCATGGTGTCGAGCCGTAAAAGCCGACGTAGACAGCGCCATCGACCTTGGCTTCCAGGAAGTGGGCATTTCTCACCCCGTTTCTTTTCTTCACATGCAAGCCAAATGGCCAAACAAAACCCCCAAGGAACTGCTCGCCAACGTTGTCGACGTGGTGGAATATGCCGCTAAAACTCATGGTTTGCGCACTTTTGTTCACGGCGAGGATGGAACCCGAGCAGATTGGGAATTTGAAAAACGGTTTGTTAATGCCGTTGCTGATGCTGGTGCTGAATGCTACCGTGTTTGTGATACCGTCGGCGTTGGGTTGCCCGATGCTGCTGCGCCTTTGCCGTTTGGCATTCCACAGAAGATAAAGTTTCTCAAAAAAGAAACATGCATTAAAACGTTGGGGATTCACATGCATGACGATTTCGGCAACGCAGTAGGCAACAGTTTAGCCGCGGTTCAATCCGCCTCTGGTTTATGGGATAAACTTTACATAAACACAACCTTTCTTGGAATAGGCGAGCGGGCTGGAAACGCTGAAACCGAAAAAATGCTGTTAAACCTTTACCTGCATTATGGCTTTCGCAAGTTTGAGGGCAAAACTGAAAAATTAACGCAAGCTGCAGACTTTATCAGTAAAGCTGTCGGGGTTGAAGTTCCTTCTAACAAGGCAATCGTTGGAAAACACGGGTTTATGCATGAATCCGGTATCCACACGTATGCTGTTCTTAGTAATCCTTGGACGTATGAACCGTACCCGCCAGAACTAGTAGGTAACAAGAGACACCTAAGCGTTGGAAAACAATCTGGAAAAACCATGATCAAACACAAAATCTTTGAACTCACAGGTACTGACCCCGCCAAAGAAACCGTGGCGGCAGTTCATGGCAAAATCAAAAACATCTACGCTACTGGTAGAAGCACATCCATAAATGATGAAGAGTTTAAAGGTATCCTGCAAGAATGTAACTTGCTTGTTTCCCCGTGTAATTGTTCATTTAGATGTTCTGTACCCGTTTAATCCTTCTCTTGGGTTAACTTTTTTTTGCTCAATGTATGGTTTATGTTTAAAGAACGGCGGTTAGCACCTACCCCCTATAGGTTTCTGCAATGAGTTTCTAATAGGTGGCAAATAGGTTGGTGACCAAAGTAGTCCCCTTTCACGTTTTCTGCAATGATTGAACATTAGGCTAGAGTGTTTAAAACCTTGGAAACTTTAATTTTCCAACATACCGCAGAATCCACTTAACCAAATTGTCGTAGGTTTCCAGTCCATGCTTAGTTAAAGCGACATTGCCCTCCGCATCAACCTTTAGCAGGTCTTCGTGGCTCATCCATTCCACATACTTTTGGAGCCTATCGTAAGCAACGCCTGTAACGCATGCAAGCTCCGTCCTCTTTGTGTTGCCCCTGTCTTTTAGGACGCTTATTATGCGTGCAACTACGTAAAGGTCAGGTTTGGAATTCGGCTGTTTTGAACTCACTATTAAACCACCGCAACTCCCAGAGCAAAGCGTCTAAGGAGGTTATTTGTTGATACTTTTTCTGTAAATTCTTTCTGCTTAGGACAAGTGCAAGGATTAGTGATAGGAATGCAAAGAGGTACATGTTTAAGGTAGTGTGGATAAACGAAAGGCCTAAACTTACGGGAATTATGAGAATTAAAGCTGCAAGTATCCAGTTGCCGACCACTTTTGCTACAGAGTAAAGTGCATACACTATTTTGGAAGTGCGAATGTCTTGCAGAACGGCGTTCCAATCTAAGTCTTGCAGAAGCTTGAGCGCTCCGGGAAAGCCTTCTTGCATAGTGCTCTTCCAAGTGTTTACTTCGACTTTCTTTAGTTTGTGATCTACCCACGCAACGCCCGCTAGTACCCCTAATCCTGGAATCAGAAATGCAAAAAGATTGTTTTGGCTAGTGCTCATCAAAGACCTTGTTGTTAGCGTTGTTAGCCCTTCAAAATAACCCTCAAAAGCCCCTGATAAGTGCAAAAAGTTGACCGCTATTTCTAAAGCGAAAAAAGCCGCAACAGATGACAGTACAATAACTATGAAGTCAACCATTAGATGGGATAGTGCTTTGTATCTTTTAACTTGGTCAAGTGACTGCATTAGTTCCTCAACTTTTGAGACTACTGTTTGTTCACTCATAATGCCACCCCATAACAATCGACAGAAACGAATGCATCTCCATAGATGATGAAGACAAGTGTATCAACGTTTGACGTATGCGATAAAGGCGACCGGTAATTCTCAACATCACTCATGTTAGTGTTTATTACTAAACTCAAAGGGTTGTCTGTTGAAAGAGAAATTTCTCCGCTACTGGTTCCAATGTTGCCTGTTAAATCACCTGTTCGCGGAAAACTAAACATTTGTGTAAACGTTTGTGAGTTGGAGCCATAACTGATAGGTCTGGTTAAGTTGACGGTTTGGCCGTTGGGAAAAACAATTTCAACGTTGCTTCCCGGGCTTGGGCTCACTGTTAACTTAACGATAGCTTCAACATAATTCAATTTGCTAACAGTTACAACGGCATTGTTGCCTGAAAACTCTGTTGCATTTACCTGATGAAAAAGTGATAATGCAATTATTTGGCTTGTAATGCACAGGATTAGGGCAAGGGTTATCCAAGTTTTTTTCATGTGCACTATTTGGGGTTTACTGGATATAAGGCAAGCTCACACATTGTGAAGCTACTGCTATGTTGCCTTGTTTGTGATGTTGTGCTTTATGGTCCAGAAATTTTTACGTTAGAAAATGGCGCCGGGAGGGGGATTTGAACCCCCGCGGCCCCGAAAGGCCACAAGCTTACAGGTAAACACCCCTGAAGAGTGGTATCTCCAGGCTTGCTCCCTGCCGGGCTAGGAGACCCCGGCGCATTTGAACCAACTGCTGAAGGTTGGTTTGTACCTTTTCTCTGCTTTCTGCTGGATTTAAATGTTTACGGTGGGTTGGGTGTTGTTTGGCTGTTTCTTTTTTGTTTCTTGTCTTTGTTGTTTTTTGTTGGTGGTTTCTTGTTTGTTTTTGTGGCTTCGGTTCTTTTGGTAAATGTTATATACCTCTTGTATTGACAAATAGTTACCGTTTGTCTGCCAAGCAGGAAGGGTGCCGCCAAATGAAACAGCAGTTCTACACATTAGAAACCCTAAAAAGATGTACATACCGAACCAACCACATTGCATGGTGCCGAAAACATCAAAAATTCTGCAACGCCCCAAACGATTACCAAAACTGCACAACCTACCAGCCAAAAACCGAGTCAAATCTGGGTGAATCCTAATGCAAGAAACCTCAAAACCTCCATTCACCCGCCCCCAAAAAATAAAACTAATCGGCACCAAAACAGGTCAATGCCAAATCTGCAAACAAACCAAACAAATCCTCATCCTAAAATACGGTTTTAGCCTTTGCGAGGACTGCTTGAGCGTTTGTATAGGCATTTTAGAACACTTACAGACTGGAGACAACGAAAAACCCACAAGCAAGACAAACAAGGCACGCCCCAAAACCTCCAAAAAACCCCCTGTAAGAAAAAAAGCCGCCACAAAAAACGCTCAGGCATCCACCCTAAACTGAGGCAAGAACATGATTATACAAAAGTTATCGCAAGCAAAAAAATTAGGCAGTATTCAAACTCAACACCTTGACATAGTTAACATGCTAAAAGAAGGCGGCAAACATTTCCTTTCAAAACTAAAACAAAAATCAATAAGAAGCAACAATTCATGGTTCCGAGTGTTAAGTTTAGACAAACGCCGCTTCATCGATGCAGTGATCCAAACTGTTGACCGGATCCAAAGCGCACTCCTGCTTAAACTCATGACGGAACTTTCTGAAAAATTGCTTAACGCCATCGGCGGAATTCCAGCGTTAATAGGCCGTATCCCTTACGGCATGATAACGTATGGTGCACCCTTAGCCCGCCGTGTCAGCATAACCGCGCAAGCTTGGGGAAACAAAACAGCCAAACTATGGGTTAACGATGAAACATTCATTCGTTACTTAACAGTTATCGACCAAAACAACTTGCCAATGTTTAGGATAAGCACTAAACTATGAACACAAGCCCAAGCCAACTTTACAGCTTTGTTGATGGTGTGAAAGGGTTGAGCGGTAGTTTCTTCTCCTTTCCCTTGTCGTGATGACGCCCCACAAAACCATCATCAAGCCAAAAAATGAAGGACGACTTAACAATTAACCCACAGCAAAGCCAACAGGTTATTCACCAATCCACGCTGATAAACAAAAACGACGTGACCATAGTTATTCCTGTAAAAAACGAAGAATTAGCCATAAGCAAAGTCATTGACGAATTAACTCAAGAAGGCTACAAAAACATACTTGTCGTTGACGGTTACTCAGCAGATAACACTTTGAAGATAATAGAAACTAAAGGAATAACTGTCCTTCAACAGCACGGCAAAGGAAAAACCGGCGCCATAAAAACAGCCATCGAAAACGTTTCAACCCCTTACATGCTAATTCTAGACGGTGATTATACTTATCCCGCAAAGGATATTCAACGTTTACTAATGGTTGGAGCAAATTACGCGCAAGTCCTGGGAGTACGGTACAGAAAAAACATCAGCCGTATCCACCGTTTAGGAAACTGGATAATAACAAAATCATTCAACCTTTTGATGAATACCCATCTTTCAGACATCTGTTCAGGCATGTATCTTCTACGCCGAGATGTGGCGTGCAGTTTAGAGTTAGGTTCAAATAATTTTGCCACAGAAGTAGAAATCGCCGCCCAAACAGTTTGTGAACACGCGGTCACAGAGGTTCCCATCGGTTACAGGCGCAGGATCGGCAAAGCAAAACTTTCATGGCGTAACGGATTCCAAATTCTTTTAGCAGTTGTAGGCTTGGCCAGAAAGTATAATCCGGTTTTGCTTTTTTCAGCATTTTCCGTTTTATCAATTATTCCAGCAGTATGTATGCTAAGCTGGGTTGCCTTTAGATATTTTGCCTTTGGAGTATGGCACAGTGGTTGGGCGTTAATTGGTATAACATTGCTTCTTTTTGCATCTCAAGCAATAGCAATCACCACAACCGTGCTGCTTCTAAAACGCACAGAAAAAAGAATCATTTATCAAGTAGAAAAATATGCCAAATAATTTTCTTGCTAAAAATAGTTATAAAACCAATCGTAAATATTGGAGCATTTTCGATATATTCCAAAATGAATATGCACATATTGAATGCTTTAAGTATGTTGTTGCTACCATTAGCTCCTTCAATATTTATTTTTTGGAATCCTAATTTTTGAATATCAACTCAACTATTACTGCATTAGGGAAAATGGAAAAAGATCTTTTAACAATAAACGCTTTATCAATTATACTCATCTTAACCATTGTTTGGTTTCCAGAATCACCACTTAGAACTTTGTTAGGTGTTCCTTTTGTCTTATTTTTTCCCGGATATGTGTTGATGTGTTTATTGTTTCCATTAAGGAAGGATTTAGGTGATATTGAACGTTTAGCTTTAAGTGTAGGCTTAAGTTTGGCAGTTGTTCCATTGGTTGGTTTAGCTATGAATTATTCTTCATGGGGTATCCGTCTTTTACCAATGGTTACTTCAATATTTATTCTAACATTGCTTTTGTCCCTTTTAACAAATTACAGGCGAGCAAAATTGCCTGCTGAACAAAAACTTATCTTTGTAACCCCTAAATTGCCTACCTGGAACACGGTACATAACCCTGACAAAATACTTGCTGTAGGTTTTTTGATAGTAATCTTGGCGGTCGTAGGTTTAGCTGTTTATTTTGTGTTTGCACTCAAAACAAGTGAACAGTTTACTGAGTTCTATGTGCTTGGTTCAAACGGTGAACTAGCAGATTATCCTGTAAATCTAACGCTTGGAGAAACCGGTGTGGTTACGCTTGGTATAACAAACCATGAATTCGAAAATTTGACGTACAAAATCGTCGTTAAATTTGAAAATCAGACACTTGATGTAATAGGGGATATACCGTTAGATCAGGGCTTGAGTTGGAACCAAACCTATTCTTTTACACCGCAAGTTATTGGCGAAAAACTACGACTGCAATTTCAATTATATAAGCAAAACTTGACTGAAGTCTATCGAAGCTGCCATTTATGGATAAACGTGCAACCGCAAGCATGAAATTAACGTGCGCTTTGAGAATCTTCCTTACTTTTCTTTTTTTAATAACTCTTGCAGAGATGACGACTTTTTTAGTCAACCCAACTTTTGGTCTTATTATCCATTCAATACTTTTCTTATCACTGATAGTATTGTCAGTTCTTTGGCAAAAAGAGAACAACGGATCTAACTTATTTCTGAGTTTATCTATTGCTCCATTACTTCGAATTTTCGGCCTCTCTATGCCTCTGGCGTACTTTCCCCCTTATGCTTGGTACTTGATAGCAGGCGTTCCAGTGTTGATTGCCGCTTTTGCAGTAATAAAAATTCAAAATTTAAGACCCGTTGATCTGGGGATTAACATAAAAAAACCTGCATCACAGTTTGCGATAATGCTGACCGGCATTCCTTTTGGTATCCTTGAATATTTCATTCTAATGCCTGCTCCAATAATAGATGGTTTATCTGCTATTGCTGTTGTCTTTTTAGCTGGAGCGTTTATAGTTGCGACTGGTTTTGCTGAAGAACTCGTTTTTAGAGGGGTTCTTCAGAATAATGCCGTTAAGGTGTTTGGTTCAAAAACAGGTCTAATTGCTGTGTCCATGATTTTCATGGTGCTTCATATTGGCTGGTTAAACATTCTTGACGTGGTTTTTGTGTTTGCGATAAGCATGTTTTTTGGTTTTTTAGTGCTTAAGACTGGTAGTTTAGCTGGTGTTAGTTTGTCTCACGGTTTGATTAATGTGCTTTTGTTTATCATTATGCCTTCAACAGTAACCCTTATAAACTCGTTGACGCCTAAATAGTACACGGTTGTCTGCCATGATTTCTACCGTAACAACAATTGTGACATTCACTGGAGAAGCATCCATTGGTGTATTAGCAACTTTATTCCTAATATCCCTCTTAGGAGTAAAAGAATTCATCAACGCTGATACACGGCAAAAATTCAAAGCGTTAGGAAAACGCTTGAACGTCTGCATAATACCTTTGCTCCTTATTTTTGCATTAATTGTAGTCTTTAAAGCACTCGAAGTAATCCTATAATAAACCTTTTCAGTAGTTCTCAAAGTTTGGCAAATCTTAGTCAATATTTTCTTTTGTTGCCTTGTTCTTTTAAATAGTGATTCTGTAAACTTGACAGTTGTTTCAAAACTTAGTCCGTTCTTTATAGTTTGTGCAAGAAACCAAATTATGGTTAAGGAAAAAATCATTGAATTAGAACAGCTGGACGTACCATTTATCATAATCTGCGGCGAAAAAGTGGAGCATTCTAAGGTAATTTACCGGGAAACTTTGGGGAAATGGGATGCAATCAATTTTGGAATCCAATTTGTCCCTATTGAGTTTAATGTTATAGTTTTTAATGACGTTGATAATAGAATTGTTAACTTTAAACAAGCTCTTGATAGTATCAATGAGGGGATAGACGTTTTATACTGCAGGATATCTGTTTCAAATGGTCCGCAATTGAAGTTTTACAAACTTATTGACCCCTTACGAAGTAGGTTTCATATAGCTGCAAATGGCGATCTTATGATTTTACGGCGGGATGTTTTAGATGCAGTGCTTCCAATACCGCCTTGTATAGCTGAAGATTCTTATATTCTTTTTAAGGCGCTTGAACTCGGTTATCGTGCACATTTTTCTACGAGAACTTACGTGACAACTGAGAAATCATCTAATGCCCGCTTGGAAGAAGTTTACAAAACTAGGACAACTCTAGGACTTTACCAGGTGTTAAAATATACCAAACCTCCACTTTTCATACGTCTGTTTTATTCTTTGTTACCTGTGTTTGCTCCAATGCTGTTTTTTGCTGGTGAAGATGGCCGTGCATGGGCGCGTGGCATAGAAAAAGCAATCAACGCACGTTTTAAACGGATTTCCCCCACCAAGTTTTAGTTAGTACACGTAAAAATTCTTAAAGTGACCTATTGAAAATAGCCGTAGTTTATGATTTTAGTTCTCATAATGGTGGCGGTGACTTAGTCATGTTGTCTATTTTGGAGACTTTGAAAAACGCAGGACACCAATTAACCCTTGTAACCTCAAACCCCAATGGTCTTACGGCTGTTAACGCTTTTTTTGGAAAAAATGTCGATTGTCACAATATACAGTTTATCAAGTTACCCCCTTTTTTGCCTCATCCCTATACAATTGCCTACATGGCTAAAAAAATTAAAGAAAAAAGTTTCGATGGTTATGTTTTTTCGGATGATGTGCCGAAATGTTTATGGAACAAAAAAGTTATCTGCTACATTCATTACTCGCATGCAGCCCGTTTAAAATTTACATTTTACCTGACAAATAAGTATCGAGAAAGGATTAGCGGTAGGATTTTATGTTATATTCACAGATCAATTTTTGAAATATTTTATCCCACCGTTAGGATTCCTACAAGAAATTGGTTATTAATCGCCAATTCTTTTACAACTCAAAAACATACTGCACAAACTTTTAGCTTAGCCCCTGATCAAATACGATTAGTTTACCCGCCTGTTGCTTCTACAAAAATAAATACCCTTCTAAAGAATGAGAAGGTAGAAAAGAGAAATAATGTTGTTTGTCTGGGCAGATTTGAGCCCGATAAGGGTTTCGATAATGTAATACGTTCCTTGTCAATTTTAAGGAATAAATTTGAGGTTACACTTATTTTGATGGGTTTTGCATACGATCAAGCATTTTTAGAAAACTTGCGTAATTACATTAAAACACTCCGTTTGGAAAACAGGGTTATTTTACGTGTAAACGCTGAAAGAAATGAGGTTATCGATAATCTGTTAACTGCTAAAGCATTAGTACATCCTGCTAAAAACGAACCTTTTGGTTTATCTGTAGTAGAAGCTATGGCGGCTGGTTGTGTTCCCATAGTGAGTAGAGGTTTAAATGGACCTTGGAATGAGATAATTCAAAACGGCAAGTATGGATTAGGTTATGCTACCCCTGTAGAGTTAGCAAGTATGATCCAAAGAGTTGTTGAAAAATATGATTTTTATAATATTAACGCGATAACTCAAAGGTCTTTAGATTTTGATGAAAAAGTGTTCAAAGAAAAAATGTTAAAAATATTTCAAAAATTTTTAGAATAACCGTCGATGCAAGTTTGAAAATAGCAATAATTTGCTCGTATTATCCATGGCCGCCTTCTATTGGCGGTGTAGAAACTATTGTGCGTAATGTAAGCACTGAATTAGTTAATCGAGGGCATGATGTATATGTAATAACTTCACCGTTTGATGTCACTTCAGCTTTGCAAATTGCCCCGTATGGAATTGAACAACGTGACGGCGTTCAAGTTCACAGGTTAAAACCTGCAAAATTTAAAATAGGTTATGCTCGTTTTCTAACAGGCTTGCATGAAGTGCTTTGCAATATAAACCCTGATGTTGTTCATGTTCACAACATGCATCCTCACCTTTTTCAAGTGATAAAATGGAAAGATGAATTAAACTACAAAGTCATAGCTGAACTTCATCATCCCGTTGTTGAATTGGATCATTTTTCCGCGAGAATTGTTTTTCCAGTTGTAATAAATCATTTGGTGCATTTAAGCGATAAGATTAACGTTTTTATTGCACATACTGACCATGAAGCTCAATGGTTAATCAAGAAAGGTGTCAGTGAACATAAGGTAAGCAAATTGCGCTTTCCAGCTGTGCCTTCACACTTGTTTGATTTGCCGCTCACCGTTCCACAAAATAACGGCTTAGTTTTTGTTGGGCGACTAACTTGGCGAAAGGGTGTTCATGTTTTGATTAAAGCTCTGTCGCTTATAAGCGCTGATGTTGGTAACTTAAAGTTGACTATAATTGGTCCCAGAAACGCTGAGTATGCTATGCAGGTTGAGCGCTTAATAAATATAAATGGTTTAAATGATTTTGTGCAAATTCAGGGTGTAATTTCAGAACAAGAAAAAATTTCCTTAATTGCAAAAAACAAACTTCTGGTATTGCCGTCTTTAAAGGATTATACTCCAAATGTTTTGCTAGAAGCTCAAGCTTTAGGTATACCCGTTGTAGCATCAAACGTTGGTGCAGTACCAGAATTATTACTTGACGGCGAAACAGGTTTACTTGTAACACCTGATGACTCCGCAAAATTAGCTGAAGCTTTACGCAGTCTTTTGTTAAACGATGAATTACGAACCAAAATGTCCCTTAAGGCTAAAGATTTTTCAAAAACTTTTGCTTTAGACCGTGTAGTAAGTAACTTGGAACAAGTTTATGCTTAATTACCAAAAAAGCACAAAATTAGCGCCAATGCTTTTAAACTTAATTTGATGAAAAATGATTAGCCAGAAACACACGAAAACTGTAAACATTCTGCTTATTTTTTCATTGATTTTGAGTATTGCTATCTTAATTAGTTATGTAGCTTCATCACAAAGGATTGATGAGCCTGGAACAGAACTCATTTTTGAGAATCTATCTTCAGTTTATTGGGTGGGGCTTGGTCTTTTGGCGTTATCAATTTTTCTGTTCAGCATTAGTGATTTGCATAATGCATTGCTAAATTTTACTTTACTTTTCGGAGCTGCTTCATATATGGATACTTTTTTTGCTTTTTTGTACACAAATCCAATTTTCAGAGAAATCTATCACGCAGGTCAATGGTCTTACATTCTTAAATATTCTAACTTTAATCTGCCTTTGTATACAGGTTCAGTTGAAACTGTGGCACCAAGCATTGATACGGCTACACTTTCTATGATATCCTCCATAAAAATGGAGTTTATTATACCATACTTTCCTTTCTTTGAGTTTTTACTCACTGTCCTTTTTACTTATATACTGTTAAAAAAATTATGTAATAATAACAAGGTAAACGTGATCGGAACCTTGCTTGTAAGTTCTCTGCTTTTATCTCAATTTGGCGCATATAGAGGCAGCTTCTCAACTCCCTTTTTTATTTTAGGCGTATATGCGCTTTTGCTTGTGTTCGAAAATAACACACGACGAAGTGGCTCCTTAATGCTTTTTATGATCTATACAGTGCTAGTGTTAACGCATCCGGGGATATCTCTGATTTTTTTGGGTATTGCTATACTGTCTGTCTTGTTATTTTCTGTTGCAAAAAAAGAAAAAATGAGTCAACTAAAAACTTTCCCTGTACTTCTGTTGACGGTTTATTTTTCCTGGTTTTCTTTTAGGTATTTTGTTCCCGTGACGAGTGGTATACATAGGGCAATTAGTAGTGTAAGCGAGCTTCTTGTAGAAAGTCCCCAAACTTATATCTTCGCAAAATCCCTCACATATACAGAAGAATACTCTATTATATGGCAACTTAGGCTTTTTGAGACTTTTTTTATTGTTGCCTTTGCTTGGTTAATGCTCTTAATTGCATTAAAACAGGGCAAAAATTTTTTGATTAACCCAAAATCGGCAGTTATAACCGCGGGTTTATTCGTTATTACAGTGGCGTCTATACCTACTCTTTATATTGGATGGCCGATCGGTATGATATCACTTTTATTACCTTGGGCTGGTTTAGCGATAGCTTTTATCATTGGAAAATACCTTTGCAGGAATACTGTAAGGCTAACCAGTAATTTGATCCTCAAATTTCTCTTGGTTGGCTTAGTCATCTTTTGTGTAATGTTAACACCCCTGACGAAATGGGGTTCAGTTTCAACATTGGTACAAGTCCCAACTCGTGAAATATCAATGATTGGTTTTGTCGCAAATTTTGAACCCGTAAATAATTCTAGCGGTAAGTTAGGCGGAGTCGGAGTTGGTCACGGTGGAGGTGGTCCTGGCATGACTGATGCGATTAGGTACATTTACGCTGATCGCCTTGACTTGTATATCGATAGCATTGGTAATAGAGTAGCTTTTTCTAATTTAACTGAAGCTATTAACTTCATTAGTTCATATGATACACTGCTTTTTTCCAGATACATTCTTACATTTAACTCAAAATATGATACAGATACACCCATTGAGGACCAGATTAGTGCTGTTCAACATGCTATTGAGGAAGAAAATCATTATAATCGGGTTTATTCAAACGATTGGCTGTATTTTATTGAAGTGCAATAACTTGTCTAAACCTGCGACAAGCGAAGTACCATTTGGAATGGTGGTGCGTAAAATAGCGGTAGTTTGTCCAGAAGCATCGGTAAGTATCTTTGATAGGTTTCTTTTAGAAAGTACTTTAGATTTGCTTAGACAAGCAATTGCTGAACATAAGAAACAGGTTGGTGAATTAGAAGTAACTGTTTACACTTCTCAACCAATTTGTGAAATAAAAACTTGTAGTTCCTTTCATTTAAAATACTCAAAATATTATGACACATGTTCAGTTTTTAACGAGGTTTGGAAGAAAAAAGATTTCAAAGCTCTGATACACTTTAAAAATTACTTGATTGAAAAACATAATGCCGATATTGTTCTGGTTCCATCCGGTGAATCTGGAAATTTATTCAAAAGGAGCACATTGTATTTTCTTAACGATTGCTTTTTGCAAACATTGATTAAACCTAATGTTGTTGTTTATTTAGGCATCTCAAAACATATCCGTTTCAAGTTTTTGTTTCTTCTTGAAAACATGTTGCTTTCTTTAACCTCAAGAAAAACGCACTTTTTAATAACTACACGAGATAAAGATTCTTTTACTTTACTAAATAAATCGCTTGATGTCGGTGTTTATTTTGGTTCTGATTTACTTTTTAATTCATCGATAAGTCGCTACATAAAAATGTGTCCTTTCAATTTTGGCAGTATTCGGCAAAAATTTTTGATTAATTTAGACAAAATACCTGAACAAGCAATCAAAAGTATCCTTGATATACTGCAAATATTTCAAACAATGTTTTGCTTTTATTATTTAATTGTTGAAGAAAAATCTTGGCGAATATATAGATTGGTGGCTGATAAGTTAAGCATAAGTCCCTTGTGTACAAGTGTTTCATCCCTTTTAGCTAAACTTCGAGAAGAACCGTTCATTGTTATTACAAATAGACTTCATTTAACAATTCTATCTATAGTTACTTACCATCATTTTATCGCCATAAGCGAAAAACCCGCTAAATTATGCAAAATATATTCTCTGCTTAGAGATTCTGTTTTACATGAAAACTGGTTGACTATCGAAGACCAAAATTGGATCGAACAGTTTAAAAAATGCTTGAATTCTATCTTTTCCCACGATGGTAATGTCTCCGGCTTTACTGCTTGCATATGCGCTTCATTAGCAAGAAGTACTGTTAACAGACAAGTTATGGATTTTGTGTTGGATTATCTCTCAACTGATGGAAAAGTTGTAAAGTTAACAATGCCCCTTCAAGTCACCTCAAAGGTTTAACTGTTAAGTTGAAGCATAATCAATACAGGATAACCGCAACTTCTGTGATAACTCCCGTAGCAAGTGCGTTAGCTTACCAAGGGTCTCCTTTACTATTAGACGAATTGATGAATAAACAGCATAAAGTTATCCCTCTTGTTTACAATGAGCAAACTACCTGTGGTATGAGACAACTATACTTAAGTAGCAGTTTTATAAAATGGGTGCTGGCTTTGCCAATCAAAATAATCAAAAATAAACCTCACCTTTTGATAACAGGCATGTTTGGGGTGGAAACAGTGATGACTTTTTTTGTGAGCAAACTACTTAGAAAGCCCCTAGTTGTACTTGATGAACATTGGTACTGGCAGAAAACTTTACCTATGCGTGTTCTCTGGCCTATTGCAAAACTTGTAGCGGGCACTTCTGTTTTAGTGGTTTCAGGTAGTCTGTCTAAAAAGTTTTGGGGAATTGCAGGATTATCAAGCGAGAAAATAAAAGTCCTGCACTTTGATTCTTCACTTTTAAAGCCTCAGGTTAAACATGTTCTGTTAGCGGAAAAAATTAAAACTCAATTTAGTAAGAAAATTGTGCTTTATTTTGGGAGGCTCATTAAAAGGAAAGGGGTGGATTTCCTCATAAAGGCGTTTGCAGATATTTCTAAAGAGAAAAAGGATGTTGTTTTAGTTATAGCTGGCAAAGGAGAAGAGCGCGGCAATTTAGAGAAATTGTGTAAAGACTTAGGCTTATGTAATCAGGTATATTTTGCTGGATTTGTTAATGAAGACGATAAAGTTGCCTACTTTTTAGCGTGCGACGTTTTTGTATGCCCCTCAGTTACTATAGGTATGCCTGAAATATGGGGTATCGTTGTGAATGAAGCCGTTTCTTTAGGGAAACCGGTAGTCACTACAACCGCTGTCGGGAGTTCCGTTGATTTGGTGAGGCACGGCATAAACGGTTATGTTGTACCTGAACGAAACGTTGAGGCTCTTTACAGGGCAATAAAAATAATCTTGGACTCGGAAAAATTAAGAGTCTCCATGGGGAAAGCATCTGAAAAAATAGCCGAGAAATTTACTTATTCCTTGGTGTCTAAAGGTTTAGGTGAAACAGTAGAGTCAGCGATGAAGAAGGCAGTTCCCTATGTTGCTTACTCTTCTATTCTTAATGTACACAAGTTACAGTCAACTAACAGTGTTTGATCGTTAGATGAATTTACTAGTAATATCTGAACTTTTTTGGCCAGAGGGTAGCGGCGGCACTTTAGCTGTTTACTTGACTACCAAGCTTTTGGCTAAATACGCCAATTTAGACATTACCGTTGTCACTGGAAGTAAAAATCCTGTTATCATTAAGGGCATAAAGTACATAATTGATCCTACGTTAACAGCTTCAAATAGAATGGCGCTTTGGCTTAGGCTATCTAACCCGTTAGTCATCCGTCGATTTGAAAAGTTGATGCAACATTTTGACATAATCTATATTCCATACTGTTTTCCTCTGATTCCACTTGCTAAAAGGCTTAAGAAAAAAACTGTGACCCATCTACACGATTATCAATCTGTCATTTTTAACTCAACAATAATGTATGGGCAAAAGGACAATTTTGTTTCTGATCTTAAAGCTGAAGTTGTTTATGAATTGTTAGAGCACAGTGATCGCATGAAAATGCTTGGTTCATTTTTTTCTATGCCTACCTCTTTGTTATGCAGGACATGGGTAAGCGAAGCTGATACGATAATATGTGTTTCTAAAAGACAAGCAGCGCTAGTGCAAGATAGGCTACCTGGAGTAAAGCATAAACTCAAAGTGGTATACAATCCTCTGCCAGACATTCCCTTGATTAAGAAGAAAACTAATGGTCCAACCCTTATCTACATAGGCGGTGACAGCTATGTCAAAGGATTCCACGTATTTCTTAAGGCATCTTACGAGTTTTTGCAGCTTCAAAGTAACGCTCGCTTTCTATTGTCGAGAGATTATAAAAATTCACAATATAAACAGGTTATCGAGAATCTGAATAAGAATTTTTCAGGCGCTTACAGGTTACTTGGGCATTTAAAGCATGAGAGTCTTTTAAATCTTCACTCTACAAGTCACGCTCTGCTTTTTCCATCAATTTGGGAGGAACCATTGCCTTATGCAATTGTGGAATCTATGCTTTGCGGAACCATCCCGATCGCGTCACGGGTTGGGGGCATACCTGAAATAGTTCAAGGCACATATGTAGAAAAAATGCTATTTGAACCTGGCGTTGCAGAAGAGTCTGTTGACAGGATAGAGACTGTGTTGTCTTTATCTGATGAGTCTCTTATTGATATTGGAGCAAGTTTGAGAGAAAATATCCAAAAGAGGTTTAATACAAGCTTGCTTTGCAGTCAATTTCTTGATGTTTTTTCTTAAAACTTTGAGGTTGTGCGTCTGTTCTACACGTTAAATACCGTCCGTTTTAAACAAATTATTCAACTGCTGTTCTCTTTCATCTTAAGCGAGTCTTAATTTTGTCTTTATCTGGTGTAATCGTTTTTGTGGGCACTGTGGGGGCAGGTAAATCAACCCATATGAAATTGTTAGCTTCAAAGCTTAAAAAAAATAACTATAAAGTGACGACAACTTCCCTCAAAAGTGGCCATTTGTTTGCATACTTTTTAGAATTATTATTAGTCAAATTATTAAGTCTGCAAAGTGAAAAAGATAGTAGTTTAATAAAAATTTTAGTAGAAAAAAGGCCTCAGCTTTTTAGAAAATTATTTAAATTAATTGTCGCCTTAGATGTTGTGAGTATTTACTGTCGTTTTCTTTTTGTTGTTTATATCCCTAAAAAGTTGGGTTACATCTTGATAGTTGAAGAATATATTCCTGCTACTATCGCTGATTATGTTGCGTTAGCCGGCTTTGTGGGGGTTAATCAAAAGTGTCTTCCAATATTCTTGAACTTATTTTCTAAACTAACCTATTTAGGCGAACCTATTCACACGGTTTTATTAGATGCCTCAAATGACACATTGGAAAATCGTTGGGTGCACAGGAAGAGTCCTTTTCAAAGATTTGACTATCTAAATATGCAGCGAACTTTGCTTTTCTCTGTCTCAAAAAAACTTTCATCATCTTTTTTGTTTATCAATAATAATGATAAAACAATTGAAAATACAAGTAATCTCATAATGAACTTCCTTTATACTGACTCAACTAATGCTTAATTGACCTGTCGCTGGCTATAACGTGACATTTCCTAATCGATTAAAATCAAAAATCCTGACTCTTATAGATATTACCCGCTTCATGTATTGGGTTCCTACACTCCAACAAAACCTAACTTCTGCATTATTGCTTCTAATAGTTACGCCTATGGGTGAAAATAACTTGCTTCACCTGCTTTTTTTCGCTATAATCCAGGTTTTTCTACTTACATATGGTTTTGTCATTAATGATATTGGTGATAAAGAAAGTGATATTGCTGCTGGTAAACTCAAAGATATCCAGAAATATTCAAAGAAAAAATCTTCGTTAATAATCAGTCTTTTAACTGTAGGGTTTCTTTTTATCCCAATTTTTTTTGGGGGAGTCTTGATAATGGTTTTGTCCGTTTTCATCTTTTTTTTAGCGACATTTTACTCGCTTAAACCTCTTCGATTTAAAGAAAGAGGTATTTTGGGCATATTAGTGGCAGATATTAGCTCCCGTTCAGCCTTGTTTCTCATCTTTGGACTTTTTATTTCTGCCCAACCATTGAATATCCTTTTTTTTATGGGTTGGCTGTTTGTTATAGGTTTTCAAGACGAGTTAAACCATCAACTTGTCGATATTTCTGCTGACAAAAAATCTGGGGCAAAAACTTGGGTTCAAGTGGTTGGGCAAAAACGTGGCGAGCAGTTCTTAATAGCTGCCTTGATGTTGTCTTTTCTTTATCTTATAATTCCATTTTTACTATTTACTTTTCTGTTTGCTTGCATTGTGACTTTTGTGCTTTTTATTTTCAGAGTTTTAACCTTGCAGTACATTTACTATAGATTCTTTTTTCAAAAACAAAAATCAGATTCCTTAGAGCATTAATCATTAAAAACAGTAGTTTTTCTATAATGCGTAATTATACAAACGGAAAAATCACTTTTCCAAGAGACGAAGGGTTTAAGGGTACCCCTTTTGATTGGTGGTATATAACGTTTCATTTCATAACTGAAAGCAAAAAATTATTCAGTTATACTTTGGTTTACCTTCATAAAGAGGGTCTCTGTAATCGACAAACATCAATTACTGATGAAGAAACCAAATTGTTTTTCTGGGAAATGAAAAAGGGTGAATTCACAGTAAAGAGAGACTTGTTGGATTTAATTTACTGGAATAAGAATGGTGACCGAGACTATTGGCGACAGAAAGATGGCTTGCTTTTTAGTTATGATTTGTTTACCGAAACAAGTAATCGTTTTAAATTAAACGTTACCTTGACAGCAAATAAACCTCCAGTTGTGCATGGTGACGGAGGAATTGTAACAATGGGCGATGGTGGAAAGTCATATTATTATTCTTTTACAGATTTAGCTGTCAATGGTACTTTTACCTTTGACGGCGTTACCGAAAGGATTTCTGGCGTTGCTTGGATTGACCGGCAATGGGGTTCATGGGATATCAGTGGTTTTGACGGATGGGAATGGTTTGCATTACAGTTAAACGATAATACTGAAATTATGTTGTATTTGATTTTTGACCGTGAAAAAGAAAGTCGATTATGCCAGTCTCTAACTGTCGTCTTTAAAGATGGAACGTTTGTGAATATTGATGACCCTGACCAGTTTGAGTTGAAGAACCTTGGGTACTGGAAAGTAAACTACAAAAAGCTTCCACTTTTTGTTCAAAAATATTTCCTTAAGTCCTATTTGTCGAGTGGTTGGCGTTTAACCATTCCACTATACGATTTTGATCTTTACATTTTTCCAATTGTAAAGAACCAAAGGATAGGCTATGGCACTTGGGAAGGTTCATGCCGTATTATTGGAAGACATAATGGTGCTAAAATTAATTGTGTATCCACGGTTGAACTAACTCACATTTATGTTTACCCAATACAAGTTAAATTGATTAAAAATTTGCTTCATCGGTTTACACTTCCTATTTCTAAGCCTCTGAGAAAAATATTCTCGTACTAAGATCGAGTTCCATTCAAGTTAATTCTCTTTTGATGCAATGCCGATAATATGTTTTTTTGGTTCTGACGGTTCAGGAAAAACCACTTTATCCAGGTTTTTAGCTGAGCGACTTAAAGATGATGAATTCAAGGTAAAACTTTCTTGGATGCGCGGGACTCACACTTTGGCATCCGTACTTGCACTATTCTTTTCTAAATGCAAAGTTTTTCAAGGATCAGATAACCCTTACTATAAAATAGCTGTTCCTAAACCGTTAAGGCGGTTGTGGCAACTTATAGAGTTTGTGTCAATGTTGCCTGTTCTGCTGGCAAAGTTTTTGCTGCCAAACGCGTTTGGGTATACTGTTATAGCTGAGCGTTATCTGCTTGACTTTGTAGCTTGGGTCGCTACTACTACAAACAATCAGGGTTACCTTAAATCTTTAGATGCCCATTTTCTTATTGCCCTAACTTTCAAGGCAACGGTCAGAGTCTACGTCACTGCTGATTTTTCTGAACTTGTTCGAAGAAGGGCTGATACAAGTCCGGTTTTTATTAGGAATCAACAAAAATTGTATTGTAAACTGGCAACTGCTGTTGACGCATACACATTGGATACTACTAATAAAAGTGTAAACGAATCTGCGGTTATGCTGTTTGCGTTTGTAAAACAAACTCTTGAACGAGCCATATAAGCAATGTCTAATTTAAGTAATGGCTCTTCGAGTTTAACAATGCAGTTGATTAATATTCTTGAAGGTAAAAATTCTTCCGAATCAAATTGTAATTCTTTAACCTTTTTGGCAGTGAAAAACAAGGTTTTACTGCATTTTTTGAGAGTGACCGGCTGGAACAATCTATTAAGAGCTTCGCAAGAACAGGCAATTAACACTACAATCAATACTGTTCATGTTCTCTCTGACCTTTTGGAGGGTTCAAACTACGCTTTCTTTAAATTTTTAAAACCAATGAATTATGTGCCTTCGGATATTGACATATTAGTAAATCTGTGTGATGTAGAAGAATTTGTTAAGAAGATTTCACGGTTAGGTTACAATGTTGCAGTTAAAGAACAATATTGCGTTACGTTGATTAAGGGTAGCTCAGTTATAGACCTTTATGTTCATCCGACTATAGGTAATGTCATTTACTTAGCTGGCGATGTACTTTTAAGGCATACTACAAAGTTAGAGTTTCACGGTTTTGACGTTATAACTCTTGAAAAATACGCTGAAGTGTTAATGGCAGCGGCGCATGCAATATACAAAGAAAAGCTTTATACTTTAAACGACTATTTTACAATCAAGACTTGGGTAACACCAAAAAGTTTTAGCTTAGCCAAAGAACTTAACTGTGAATATGCCCTCGATTTTGCTTTGGAGTTAAATCAAAAAGTTGATAATGCTAACATAAATTTACCCTATCGTGTGCCTCTCGCTTTATGGTTCACTATATTAATGAAAAAGTGGTGTAACGATGAATTTACAAGAGCAACATCAACCAATATTTTGAAAACTATGCTGTACGACAGACGTTTTGTTGATTTGACAGTTTCTAAGCTAACAAGAACAACTTACTGAGAATATTTGATGCGTCAGAAGCTTCTTGGGGTACTGTTTTGTATAGACTTACCGAATAACCAAACAATTCCACAAGGAGCTTAAAACTATTAAAGTGGTTATAACTCGAGCGGATTCTATTTTTAATGAGGATGGTGTTAACACATTCCTTTTTGAGCTTTCTTCAGCAATGATTACGGCAGGTCATGAAGTCTATATTATAAGTGGTTGTAAAAAATCTACGTTTAGCTCAGACAAGTTAGCTTTTTTATTTGATGTTGAAAACATGCCCGTAATTCATTACTTAAAAAATACCAAATTTAGAAATAATTTTGAAGAGGTTCTATTTTGGCATTTCCGAGGAACTTCTGTTTTAAGGAAATTAAACCCTATTTTAACAATCATTAATGGTACTGTTCCATTTTGGTCTTCTGGTTCTAAAGTGTGTATTTGTCATGGCTTGAGAACATCGAATTTTTACCCTTTCAGCCAGAGATGTTACCAATTTTTTATGTATCGGTTAATTGGTTCTATGGTTGCTGTATCTTACCCTCTTCAACAAGAACTTAAAGAAAAACTTGGAATTAATAACGCAAAAATAATTCCAATTGGGCTGGACACTGGAAAATACTCTTGTTTGCCTCTACAGAGTAGAGAAAAAGCCATGCTCCATGTGGGTACCAGAAACGTAAAAAACTTGACAACTACTTTGAAAGCGTTCAAGGAGCTATCTAACAGAATAGTTGATGTTAAACTGTATATTACAGGCGCTAAACCTGCCGAGTCAAATGCTGTTAAGGACATAAATTCTGAAAAAATAAAATTTTTAGGGATAGTTCCTAAAAATGTACTGAGATCGTTATACTCTAAAGTTGTTGCTGTTTCGGCGCCTTCTTTGTATGAATCCTTTTCTTATGCAACCCTTGAGGCATTTGCGTCGGGAACTCCTGTTGTTGGCTCACAAGCAATACCTAACGCGCTATTAGTCGACGGTTGGAATGGATATCGCATCTCTTACCCAGAAAACCATCTGATGCTGGCTGATAGACTTTTTAGGCTTTTTTCAGATAAAACCCTTTGGACTTTTATGTCTAAAAACGCTGTATCTACATCTTTGGAATATGATATTAGAAAAATTGCCGAATTATATATTCAAACAGTACGGCTTTGACAAAACTTTTCGAGATAGCTAAGTGTTCAGCTAAAGGAGGCTTGTTTCTCTTTGCAGGAAATACTCTTTCGCTTTTTATTCTTGCTGTAAGTTCAATAGTTGTCGCCAGGTTTCTTGGGCCAGATGCTTATGGTTTACTTTCTCTTGCCCTTGTGGTACCTTCTCTGTTGATGGGGTTGCTTGATTTTGGGGTAAATTCTGCTTTAACAAGATTTTCAGCTAAACTGAAGGCTGAAGGTAATAGTCAGCTTGCAGCCAATTTACTCAAATCTGGTTTAATTTTCAAGTTTTTGATTGGTTTAATTATGTCTTTTGTATGCTTATTTTTTTCAGACGCTTTTTCAATATATCTTCTAAGTAGACCTGATTTGGGGCCTTACATAAGGTTGGCTTCTTTTCTAGTTTTGTTTCAGACGCTTTTCGTTGCTTTTAACTCTTCCTTCACTGGATTGGATAAAATGCACTGCAACGCTTTAACGATGAATGTTCAGGCAGTAATGAAGACTGCTTTATCAACTGTTTTAGTTGTAGCTGGCTTTAGTATTGTAGGCGCTTTAATTGGTCACATTACAAGCTATCTAATTGCAAGCATTACTGGTTGTATAGTTTTCATGAAACTCTACAAAGGTTTAGGCTCAAATACTGGAAAAATTAAAGACTCTTTCGAAAATATTCGGGTTATGATAAGTTATGGTTTTCCTCTGTTTTTATCCACACTTTTAACATTATTTCAGGGACAATACCAAACTATTATTTTAGCCTTTTTTGCATCTAACACTGAAATAGGTAATTTTAGCATTGCAATAACACTTTCATCGTTGTTAAACGTTTTAATTTTTCCTATAAATGCCCTTTTTCCAGCTTTCTCAAAAGTAAAGTCACATAGTGACGATCTAAAACTGATTTTCAAAACGTCTGCCAAATATACTGCTTTGTTGATTGTTCCAACGGTAGTTTTTTTGTCACTTTTAGCTAAGGAACTTTTCTATATTCTTTACGGTTCAAGTTTTAATTTGGCTCCCCTTTTTTTTCAAATATACAGCTTAAACTTTCTCTTAACTGGATTAGGGTCAGCTGTATTGACTTATCTGTTCAACGGGGTTGGCGAAACAAAAATTGTTTTCAAGTATAGCTTGATTAACTTACTTGTTTTTCTTCCCCTAGCTCCAATGCTTGCAATGTTTTATGGTGTTATCGGAATAATTTTGGCGTTTTTAGTCTCTAACGCGTTATCTGTTTTCTATGGGTTATTCGCTGC
Organism: Bathyarchaeia archaeon; assembly: GCA_042296865.1. Classification (GTDB taxonomy): domain Archaea; phylum Thermoproteota; class Bathyarchaeia; order Bathyarchaeales; family Bathycorpusculaceae; genus Bathycorpusculum. Next base: position 2,909,165 of record CP170178.1, read on the forward strand.
CGCTGTCAAAATTCACGTCAAGTTAGAATTCAAAGAATCTATTCGTATTTACGTCTCCTCTTTCCTTTCAGCAATACCTGTAGTATTGCTTATATCCACTGCAATAAGCGGATTTACCAGTTTACTGCTTAGTTTTTCAATTTTTTTCCTAGTTTATTTTGCGATTTTACCCTTAACAGGCGCTATTGACAACTCCGATTTAGAGAATTTCAGAATCATGTTCGGTAATCTAAAACCAGTTTGGGCAATCTTAAAGCCTGTTATAATAATCGAATCAAAACTGCTAAGTTTCAAACGACTGCTGCACTTTTAACTTTCGTTTAATCGACATTTTTTAGCTTATATACCGCATGAATTATTTGGGTTAAATGCAGTAATTTATGGTAAGAAGAACTGTTTTGTTCTTGTTTTTCCAAAAAAAAGATGGATATGACAAAAACGCAGCGGTTACCCTTTAACTGAATCCTCTGTAGTATACTTTTTCTTTGGCAAAAAATGGCGCTTGCAGAATGAATATTCACATAATCATCCATAAAATCGCTTAAAATCTTAGGCTTCTAAAATGTCTTATCTATGTTACAGGCTGCTTTTTCGTAAAAACGGTGCTTTTGCTGCGGTTTTGGCGATAGCGCTTCTGGTAGCTATTGTTGCTTCTATGACGGCGATTGTTAACTTTGTTAATTCCCAAACATCCCAAGTGGGGCAACTTGCAAGCGTAGGCAACAAGTACCTCCTGCTAAACAAGAACGGTGCAACCCTCTCAGACAGCCGTTTAAACCATCAAATAGTTAACTCGTTAAATTTTTCAGATCTGAAATCTTGTAGTTATCAAAAAATCCTCTCAGGCTCACTGCTAACAAGTTCAGGCGTGTTTAATGTTTCCATCAGAGGAGTTGACGATGTTGATGCTTACTTGAAAACGTTAGGGGCATCCTTGAATGGTAGTGTAGCTAAAACTAAGTCAGAAGTCAACTTTGGTGTACTGCTTGCTGATGTCTGCTCTGTAAACCCGAAAGACACAGTAAGCTTAAGTGTTGGCGGCGTTGAATTGAAACTTAAAGTGGCTGGCACAGTTAGAACTCTAACGCAGCTGGATAGTGAATTGATTGTTCCTCTTGAAACAGCAAACGCGTTGGCAGATAACGCTGATTTGTCTTTTGTTGAATTCACCTTTAAGAGTAATGTTAACCTGCAAGAAGCTCTGAACCGTTTGTCTGCAGCCTTGCCTTCTAACGTGGAAGTGGTTAAGGTTCAGCAGACCAGCATGTTTCTGCAGCAGTCTGTGGGGGAAACCCTGAATTTTTTGGCTGTATGGTCCATATCTGTCTATTTTGTGGTTGCTGCAACGTCGTATGTTGTTTCTACACGGTTAATTGTTGATTCCGATTACGAGTTGGCTATGCTTAAGGCTGTTGGCGCAAAAAGGGGGCGAGTTTTTTTTTGGGTTTTTAGTTTTTCAGTGATGGTTGCTTTAGCTGGTTCTGTTTTGGGTTTGGCGGTTGGTTTGGTTGGAACGCAGGTTGCTTCTGCTGGGCTTCGGTGGTTTTGGCAAAACGTGCAGGTTACCACTTTTCTTGAGCCCGTGCAGGTTGGGCAAATACTGCTTTTCTCCGTGGTGTTTTCGGCGGTAGGCTGCTTTTTTCCTGCTTATAGAGGCGTGACTCGTATTTGAGTAAGCTATTTGGTTTTCGTTACCTGCATTTTAGGCGTTTGATTGTTTTGGTTTTGATTTTGTCTTTGGTTTCAACGCTTTTCTTGTTGACTGCACAGAGTTTTCTTGGGTTTTACAACAGCTTTAACGCCTATCTAGGTGAAGAGGGCGACATAGTTGCGGTTTATGACCGTCAAAGCCGAACACCCTTTACAGGTTCCATCCCGGCTTACCTGTCAATACCCCTAAGCCAAGTCAAAGGCGTACTAGTGTGCAGCCCTGAAACTATAACACCCTGTATAATTAGTAACCAAACGGTTTTTGTTCGAGGGGTTTTGCCTGAAATTTTTTTCCAAATGACCACTGCAGAATTTGTTGATGGCGAAATTCTTTCGCAAACGGGTTTTGAATTTGCAATGTTAGGTAAAAACGTTGCTGACCGTTTAGGCTTGCGTGTTGGGGAGGGTTTTTTGGTTTTTTCTTCTTTAGCTGACAAGTATTTGCAGTTGAAGGTTTGTGGTGTTTTCGTGTCGGGGTCTGTTATGGATGATGAGGTTTTGGTGCTGCTTAATGTTGGTCAATGGTTAAGGTTTGCCGATTATAATCGTGTAACGTTGATTCGAACTAAAATAAACCCTGATATCCTAACCGCTGCTGATGTGTATCAGGAGTTAGCTAAATCCGCGCAAAACAGTCAGCCGCAAACAACCAGTTCAGCCTCGACAAACTCTTCATCCAACAAATACGCAAACTACCAAAACATCATCTCTTGGGCACCAATAAAATTTAACATTGGACAACTCAGCGTTAGCGGCACCCAGAACCTAATGAAAAGTTATCTTGACCGTTACGGCGTAACCAAAGAAGCCCTATCCATGTTATCCATAATTGTGTTTTTACTGTGCAGTGTCACGGTGGTTGCAGCCACTCAAACTTTGATTAGTCAACATAAAACTGAATTAGAAACCCTACGGTATTTGGGTGCTTCAAGACGTCTTCTAAAATTTGACGTTTTCCTAAAGCTGTTGCCTGTTTCTTTGGTGGCTTGCGGTTTAGGTGCATTTCTGTCTTACGTTTTGTTAGGTTGGCTTAACAGCGGCGGCTTTTTGAGGGTTTTAGCTCATGGGTTAACTTTAAGTTTTGACCCTTTGTTGTTTGGGTTGAGTTTTGTTTTGGTTTGGCTGCTTGTTTCAGTTGCTGTTTTGCGTAGCGGGTTCTAATGAAAAAACACGTTTACTTGCTTGTTTTTGTGTTTGCGGTTGCCTGCTTAATCAGGTTTTACCCAGTGTTGATTAGTGGGTTGCCGTTTTCTACTGACGGCTGGAGTTTAATTCGAAACAGCGAAATACTCCTACAGTACACGCCTGTTTCTTTAAGCAGTCCAGTGTTTGATGGCTACAACAGTTTTTGGCCTGCAAGCAGCATTTTTGGCGCCGTAGTTTCGGAAGTAACAGGCGTCTCGCCGTTGATGGTGATGGCTGTTGCTGTTCCCTTTGCCGGCGCCTTGACGGTTCCATTATTTTTTGTTTTGGTCAACAAAATCACCTGTAACTTGAAGATTGCTTTGATTTCATCAGCGTTAATCGCCACTGCTTACCCCTATGTGCTTTTCACGTCAGGGGTAACCAAGGAAACCTTTGCAAACCCACTTTTTGCAGTGTTGCTTTTGGCTTTTTTGATGAAACCCTCATTTGGCCGTAACATGCTTTTCGGGGTGGCGTCTGTGGCTTTGGTTTTCACGCATCATTTAACAGGTTTTATTGCGTTAAGCGTTTTGACATGTTTAACATTAGGTTTGTATTTCAGCAAGAAAACGGATTTTTCTTTTTCTCTGCGGTCTGCCGTTTCTTTACTTTTAATGTTTGCAGTAACTTTGCTGGGTTACTTCGGATTGTATGCTTCTGCAGGTTTAACTATAGTTCTTACAATTAATGATGTCTTTACTGTTGGTGCTTATCAGATTCTTGTATTATCGTTGGTCCTGTTTTATGTTGTAAAACCAAGTTTGACCATGCATTTATTGGCGTTTAGAAAACGTTTGGTTTTTTCTGTTGCAGTTTTTGTTTTTACTGTTCTGTTTGCAGCTTTTGTTACTGAACGTTCAATTGTCGCAGGCGCACCAGTGTTACCTTTGCATTATCTGCTTTATCTATGCCCCTACTTTGTACTGTTTCCCCTGCTGTTTTTTATCCGACATGATTTGAGTGAACGTCACCGTTGGCTTCTGCTGCCTGCTTTTTGGCTTGTTCCGCTTGTTGGCTTTGAATGTTACGCGGTTTTCGGTAATTCCCCGCTGGGGGTAACTTTGCTTGTTAGGTTGCTTAATTTTTTGATTCTGCCTTTATGTTTTCTTTTTGGTTTATCATTTGACCAAATTCATTCTTTTTTCCAGAATACTTCTAAGCAGAAAATCGTTGCTGTCGGTTTAGCTGCAACTGTGCTGACGGTTTCGTGTGTGAACTGTTACAGCGTTTACGCTTCAGTTTCCCTACAGGAACCCTACATGGGCTACTTTTGGCTTTACCGCCATCCTGAAACTGCCGCATGCAACTGGATTTCAACCCACAACATCAACCAACCCGTTGCAGGAGACGCAAAAATGTCCTATCTGCTCAAAGACTACTATAACGTGTCAGTAGCGTTTTCTTCAGGATTGTCTTTTCTGGGTCAAGACGGTGCGGCTCCTAAGTTCTTGATTGTTTATCCTGAAATGTCCACTAACGGGTATGTTATTTACGGTGGCACCGTTTTGCCACTTCCCGAAGGTTATGAGGCTAAGCTTTCAGGCCTTAACCACGTGTATTCTAATGACATGGTGAATTTGTATGGTTCCTGATAAAATAGTTGAGTTAGCTGGTGTTTCGAAAATGTTTGGTTCCACAACAATCCTAAATGATGTTAACTTACAGGTGCAAGCGGGCGAATTTGTTTCAATCCGCGGCAAATCTGGCGTTGGAAAGACAAGCCTTTTCAAAATCATTGGGCTCCTTGCTTCTGCAAGTTCAGGTTCTGTGTGTTTGTTTGGAAAAAATGTTTCCTCGCTCAAGGAGGCTGAGAAGGCTGATTTGCGGCTTAACCGTTTGGGGCTGGTTTTCCAGTTTTTCAACTTGTTGCCTTCATTGACGGTTATGGAAAATATAGAGTTGCCAATGGCTCTAGCTGGTCTAAAAAAACATGTTCGGCAGGATAGAGGTTTTGAGCTTTTACGATATTTCGGTTTAGAATCTTTAGCTGAACGTTCGCCTGAAAGCTTAAGTGGCGGCGAGAAGCAACGAGTGGCGATTATTCGAGCTTTAGTTAACCAGCCCACCGTGTTGTTAGCGGATGAACCAACATCAAGCTTAGATGATGAGAATTCGATTTTGCTTGTCGACTTGCTTAGCAAGATAAGCGTGGATCGAAAAGTGGCTGTGATCATGACGACGACAGACCTGTACGATAAATTGCCAACAGTGAAGGATTACCTGTTAAAGGATGGGCATCTTTACCAAAACTATTGACTCATGGTCATCCACAGATGTTAGGGCATGTTTTGTTTTTGTCAAGTTCTTGATAACGAAAATGATGTTTGAAGGAGAAAATGAAAATGCGTGAATTGATAAAAAATTTTGTAAAATATGTGCAGAAACTTTACCCATCCAAGAGCCATTATACGAATTTGGTTCCTTTAAAGTACCCGGGCTAGAGGTTCTTGCAGATCTTCGTCCATTATTTCCCAACAAAAAATATGTTGGAGCTGATATGAGGCAAGGGTTAGGTGTAGACGTGATTATTAACCTTCACGATATACTTGCCTTCATCGTCTGTTGGCACCGTTATTTTAATGGATACACTTGAACATGTAGAGTTTCCGTTCAAAGCGGTTGAACAGGTTTTCAGGGTTCTAAAGCCAGGTGGAACCCTTGTTATGAGTTCTGTAACGAATTTTCCCATACATGATTACCCATTTGATTATTGGCGATTTACCCCCGAAGCGTTTAGGAGTTTACTGAAGAATTTCAGTTCAAGGTTTGTTGATCAGGTTGGAGTGGAAAATTTTCCTCACACAGTCGTAGTAGGAGTCGGCGTTAAGGATGGAATCATTGTTGACGAGTTTCTAAGAAGAGAAAGATTGTGGAAAAAGACCTGGAGTAAACAGTATGAAGTGGCGTTGAATGGTTGGAGGGAACTGGTTAACCCGTTTGTTCCCCCAGTAATTCTTAAACTTAAAAAAGCCCTTGTATAAAAAAAGTCGGGTTTAAACACGTAAAAAGTTTTTTTGAAGCTGATTTCATTTTAGTATTTTTCTTATCTTTCTTTTTTGTTTATTTTGAGTCTGGTTTTAAACTTTCTAATTTTTATATATTATGGCATAATACTCACTAAACGATTTGGTTAAATGAAACAACAAAACAACCGCCTCAAACTTGCCGCAGCTTTCATATTAGGCACCATTTTATGCTTTGGAGCCTTTCAAGTTTATGGCGCCCTTCAGGCAACATCTCAATTAACCCTTGAGGAAATGTACCAAAACGCCATTGAAGACGCCATGATTGCACACCCCTGTGAAGTCAGCAGCAACCTTACCCCGATTGCTGACTCAAACACTGATTTGGTTTGGCAGGGCGAAGATGGCAACAGAACAGTGCTGGTTGTCACCTTAACCAAGTATGCCTCCAGTTACCCCGTCGGTGCAGAAGTTTGTACTTCATGGGGGGAAACATGGGTTACAGTTGTGCCTGAAATCCAAAACTTCTTCCAAAACAATGTTGGTGTTGATTGTAACTTGACGCTTAGAACTTTGCAGCTTTTGGGTTTGCCGCCTGATTGCAGTAACACCTGTTTTGTTGAAATGTGGGTTTCTCCTGATGCCTTGTTTAGGCCCACTCCTGACAGCGAAATCACCGATGAAACGGCTCAACTTGATTTTCCATCGTCCACAACTGCAGAGTATAAAGACTGGTTTAACAGCAACATAGTTTACTCGTATTTTCCCCAACGGTACCCTTGGACGCGACTTGGTTACACCTACGATTGGGGCAACACTGATTCACACGTGGGTTTAAGCGAGTTTGTCCTGAAACAAAACTCAACTGTAACCGTGAAAGCCGTTTACACAATAGACACTTATCTTGGTGAATAAAATGAAAACGACAAGACTCTTAACAGTAATCTTGGCTGCCGCCCTAATAGTAACGGTTGCCGCAAACGTTATCCAGTACACTCAGAATCTTGATTTAACCAAGCAAGTCCTTGAGCTTGAAATGCAAAACAAGCTTGCCACGGTGCAGTCTCAAATAAATGGTGAACTGCAAAGCCTTGATGCTGCGCTTCTTGATGCATGCAATCAGCTTTCCGTCACCGGATTAACGGGTACACAGGCAAGATCAGTGCTCACGGCGCTTGTGGCTAATAACTCGTTGATTGTTAACGCTGTAACGGCTGACGCAAACGATGTCTTGTTGGCTGTTGAACCTGCTAGTTATGCAGACATTGAAGGTCAAGACATTCGCGGTCAGGAACAGAATATTTACATGCATCAGACCATGCGAGCTGCCATGAGTGACATGATACTGCTTGTTGAGGGTTTTTACGGTGTTGTACTGGTTGGACCCGTATTTGATTCAAACAGCCAGTTAATTGGCAGTTTAAGCATCGTAATTCAACCCTATGATTTAATCAAAAAATATGCTCAGCCAGTCATCGCAGACGGCGTCTTTTCGATGTGGTCAATGCAGTTAAACGGGACTTTAATTTTTGATCCAGACCCTGCTCAGCAAGGCAAAAACTTGTTAACTGACCCAATTTACGCTGATTACCCAGAAGTTCAAGTCTTCACACATCAAGCTGCAGCAAGTCAATCAGGTTACGGTACATACAGCTATTTTGATAAAGACATCACTGACTCTTCAGGTAAAGTAGTAAACAAGCAAGCATACTGGAACACAATCGGCATCTACAACGCCGAGTGGCGACTGATTATAGTGCACGCTTTGAACTAAGGTGAGGATGACAAAAACGGTTTACACCTCAATCATAAGCACGATTGCGCTCCTAAGCACAGCATCCCTAATCATAGTAACAGCAATAATCTGCCTACACGCTAAACCGTTTGCTCTCTCAGTAAAACCAAAGATTGCCAAAGTCGCCCTTGGACTGCTGCTTGGTTTGCTTGCCATCTTAGCCACTTTAATGGGAACCAAACTTGCAGATGGAACAATAATTAACGTTCGAGAACTCGCCGTGATGATTGCCGGTGTTGCTGGCGGTCCAGTTTCAGGCTTAATTGCTGGTTTAATTGGCAGTTTGCACCGTTTCAGCGTCGGCGGCGCCACAGCTTTACCATGCACAATTTCAACCATTGCTATTGGTTTAATCAGCGGGTTAGTTTGGATGAAAATTTCAGGAAAAAACAACCTGATAAAAGCTGCTTTACTTGGTTTTTCCTTGGAGTCTGTAGCCATGGCGCTTATTTTGGTGCTGGTTCAACCATTAGATGTAGCAGTTGGTATTTTGTCTCAAATTGCAGTTCCAATGATTTCGGCTACAACAATTGGATTGGTGCTTTGGGTTTATTTGTCTAACTGGCAAAAGCAGTATAACAATTAAATTAATGGAGTAAAAACAAATGATTGACACAACCTATCTAATCAACACTTTAGCATTACTGGCTACTGCCTCTTTACTGATCGTGGTATCCTTAGTATGCTTCAACTTCAAACCATTCAAATTGCAATCAAAAAACTCAAACATCTTCAAAGTCGCTGCAGGCTTACTATTCGGTTTACTAGCCATTTTTGCAACTTTAACTGGCGTTAAACTTCCAGACGGAATAACCATTAATGTGCGCGAACTCGCTGTCATAATTGCCGGTGTCGCGGGTGGTCCGGTTTCTGGTTTACTTGCTGGTCTCATCGGGGGTTTGCACCGCTTTACTCTTGGCGGAGTCTCAGCTTTGCCTTGCACCATAGCTACAATCTTAGTGGGCATAATCAGCGGTTTAGTTTCAGCCAAAATTTCAGGAAAAAACATGTTGGTGAAGGCTGGATTGCTTGGTTTAGGTTTGGAGACGTTTGCGATGGCGCTTTTGCCAGTGTTTCTGCTTTGGGATTTGGCAGTGCAGGTCCTATCAGAGGCTGCTGTTCCAATGATTGCCGCCACCACAATTGGTTTGATGTTATGGTTTTTCCTGTTTAAAATCCAAAACCGGTCAAACTAACTTGCTTTTTTTCCAACCTATTTGTAGTCTATTAGGATGCAAATAGCAGTTCTATGCAGTAACCTATAGGGGGTAGGTTTTTTCCAGTAGGGGTAGGCTCATCCTGCACCGTTCTTGCTTCAAAGTTGCAAAATACTAAGGGGGGTAGGTCCTATTGACGGAAAAATTTGCCATTAGTATGTTGAAAAACGGACGTTTACGGGTCTTTTTATGTCTTCAAAAATCTTGTCGGCAACAAACCGTGAACCTGCCACTGTAAGATGCACGCCGTCCGAGGAATACTCAGGATGCGCCTCCATTTCATCGTAAAAATCGATTAGAGGCAAGCCTGTTTCAGCAGCGATTTGGCGTATTTGCGGAATAATCTGCTCCACAAGGATGGTGCTGTTTGGCCCTAAACTGTCATTAAAAATCGGCGGCGGCACAACAAGGTAAATCTGCGGTTTGCTTGGTAGTTCTTGGAAGGATTTTATGAGTTGTTTGTAGTCGCTGCTAAAGTTGCCAATGTTTGGCTGGTACCATGTAATGGCGTCGTTTGTTCCCAACATAATCACAACTTTGTCAGGTTCAAAATCCTTAGCTTGACTGAAAACTGGTTGGTTCATGTATGGTTTGGTTGTTGCCAACGAAACGGAAGCTAAGCCTACGCCAAAGTTGCCAACCGAATAGTTGCCGCCCAACTGTTTAGACAAATCAGCCACGTAATTGGAACCTTCCGTTATGCTGTCACCAACGCAGGCAACACGAATTTCGCCTTCATTTGGCGCTGACAGAAACAAAGCCGTCAAACCCAAAGCAGCAAACAAGACAACAAGCAAAACGGCGGCAGCAAACAGTTTAGTTTTCATACATCATCAACTAATAATTGGTTTTCCACCGTTAAAGTCTTTAAGTAAAAATACCCTAAAATAACGTTTAATTGGTGAAACAGTGGATAAAACCGACGTTATCCTTTGCCAGATGCTGCTTTCAAACTCAAGAACCCCCTACCGGGAACTTGCAGACAAACTTAACCTTTCCGTAACCGCCATCCACAACCGCATCCAAACATTAATCGACATGGGCATAATACGCAAATTCACCGCGAGACCAAGCATACTTACCCAAAACGCCATCCACATCCTTATCGTAGGCATCACAAAAGCCGACAATATCCGGGATTTAATCCCTAAACTCCAAAAACACGGTTCAATTTACTGGTTAGCGGTAGCAGGTGGAAACGTTCTCTATGTTGGCGCTTACCTTAAACACATTGCAGAACTTGAAGAACTCGCATGTTTTGTTAAAGAAAACGCCAGTATACCCGAACCAACAGTGAGCATAACCAGTTCACCCTTACCTGCCAACCTTAAAAGCCTTAACTTAGCCACAGACCTTTGTGAGCTCGACTACAAAATCATACGCAGCCTAAAAGATGATTCAAGAAAACCTGTTGCTAACATTGCTGAAGAAGTTGGTGTTTCAGTAAAAACCGTAAGGCGCAGACTTGATAGACTGGTAAAAAACTTTTTAATTGAACTGTCAATAGAATGGTATCCTGACGCTTCCAACGACATTATAAGCGCATTTCATGTACACCTTAAACCTGACGCAGAAAAAAATACGCCAAACGTGATTTTAGGAAAAAATTACCCTAACACCTTGTTCTATTGGGGGTTCAGTAATATTCCAAACACTTACCTTTTCATGACTTGGAGCCCCACCAGCCGAGGAGTCAAAGATTTACGGGAAAAAATCGAACAAGAACAGGGTGTTCAGTCAGTAGTGCCGAACGTTATCTTTACGGGCTACGTTTTCGAAACATGGCGAGACCACTACATGTGAATTGCCCTTTTTTGAATCAACAGGTTAAAAAAAGAGAATAAATAGCCAAATCCAGCGCATTTTTTTCAACCACCTAGTGAACAAGAATCTAAATTCACAAACGCCCAAGGTATCTCTGTGAATAAGAATGGTTACTGCAATAACATTAGATAATTTATCAAAAAAATATGACGACAAAACCGCCTTAGACGGTCTTAGCCTCCAAATAGAGAAAGGCGAACTTTTCGGGTTGCTTGGTCCAAACGGGGCAGGAAAAACCACCACAATCAGCATCCTCTGCGGCTTAATTCCGCCCACAAGCGGGTCAGCCCAAATCTTTGGATGCGATGTCCAAAAGGACACGAGCAAAGTCAAAGAGCAAATCGGCGTATGCATACAAGAAACAGCCATTTACCCCTACATGACAGGCACAGAAAACCTTGAACTCTTCGGCAACTTGCACTGCATGAACAAAACAGCCCTAAAAACTCGAAGCAACCTGCTGCTTGACAAAATGGGTTTAAAAGAAGACGCCAAACGCAGAGCAAGCAAATACAGCGGCGGCATGAAACGCCGATTAAGCCTCGCACTCGCCCTGATTCATGACCCAGAAATCGCTTTCTTAGATGAACCCACAGTTGCAATGGACCCGCAGTCACGTCACGCCGTCTGGGATGTAATACAAGAACAGAAAAGCAACGGAAAAACCATCATACTAACCACTCACGCTATGGAAGAAGCAGAAAAACTCTGTGACCGCGTAGGCATAATTGACAATGGTAAACTCATCGCTTTAGGCACTCCAAAAGAACTCATCAGCAAATGCGGCGTCAAAAACCTCGAAGAAGTCTTCATACAACTTACTGGCAGAAACATTCGGGAGGAAGCCTAAATGAAGCTCCAAAGAGTCTTCGCCTTAACCAAAAAAGAACTGCTAAAGACCATACGAGAACCCGCTGTTTTGTTCATGATTTTCTTGTTCCCAATCGTGTTTGTTGTTGCGTTTGGCGCTTCGTTTGGCGGCGGCTTTGGTGGCGAACAAACTGTAACTTACCAAATCGGCGTCGTCAACCTTGACGTAAACAATGAATGGTCAAACACTTTCACAGGCACACTTTCAAACATGTCAATCATTAACCTAAGCATTTACACTGACAACCAAACCGCACAGGCAGATTTAAGCCAAGGCAAAATGCAAGCCCTAATCGTAATCCCCGCAGACTTTAGCCAAAGCCTAACATCCTACTACTCACAACCAAACAACCCAGAGGCTTGGACAAACACAACCCTGCCATTGTACCTTGACAAAGGCTCAATGGTAGCAACACAAGCAGTTCCCCCAATAATTCAGCAAGCCTTAAACGGCATGACAAACCAGCAAACACAACTGCCACAAAGCCCCATCCAACTGCAAACCGCCCAACTAGTAGAAGTCACCCAACAAACATCCGCACTCACTTACATCGCGCCCGGCATGTTCACGTTCGCCTCAATTTTCCTCATCATGATGGTTGCCCAAAGCTTTACACAGGACAGAGAAAACGGCATGATGAAACGCATCCGCATAACCCCAACATCGGCAACCGAAGTTATGACCTCACAAGTCATCTCCTACATGCTAATCGCTCTGGTGCAGGCGGTGCTCGTGTTTGTCATGGTTTACGTTATGGGTTTTAGACCAAACGTCGGCATGGACGCTTACACGTTTGCTTTCCTAATCGTCTTAGTGTTCAGCGTTTCCAACGTGGGCTTTGGCTTAATCACCGCCACCATAGCCAAAACCTCCAGTGCAGCAACAGGCTTAAGCTTCCTCTTTGTGCTCCCGCAACTGTTCCTTGGCACCTTTGTTGGCGCTTCACTTTCAGGCGCAGCGCAAACCGTCGGCAAATTCGTCCCAAGCTACTACGTTACAGACGCATTAACCTCGCTGTTCCTAAGAGGCGCCGCAATCAACAGCCTAACAATCCTTCTCGACTTCACCATAATCGCGGCTTCCTGCATCGGCATCCTCGCAGTCGGTATAGTCCTGTATGGCAAATACTACAAAATCTAACCGCTGATGAAACATGACCAACCAAAAAATAGACACCAACAACCTGCAGAAGATGGCGCAAGCCTCAGAAGACAAAGAAGCATACCAACTGATAGCTAAAACGGGGCGGTACAGAATAGGCGTCGGTGCACGCTTACCCCAACATGCTCAAACCCCAGTCTTCTTTATCGAAATCGTGGTCAACATGTGCCCCGCCTGCAGCAAAGTAGATTTAAGCTTCCTTGGAAAAGCCTTAAACGTTCTTAGAAGCTTGGAGCAGAACGGGTACACGTTAACCTGCCAAGACGACAACAGCATACTATGCGAAAAACTGACGTCAGAAAAAACGTTACAGAATGAACTTGAAGCCGCAAAAGAGTGCAACTGCTTGTAGCTTACTGCACAACCAAACAGCAAACCACTGCATCAACATGCCGCAATTCAGGTTACACAGCTTTAAGCTTTAGAAGTTGTTGTGCTAAGGGAACCTTGCGGCAACAACAACTAAACAAAAACCAGTCAAACCCTAAAACAACCAAGAAACAACTGTTATGCTCAGCTTTTTTGTGTCAAACTTATATAGCCTTGTTTGTTATTCGTTTAAATTGGAGGCTAAAGATTAGTGCCTGCTATAGAAGTCGGAAGAATATGCGTTAAACAAGCCGGTCGAGAACAAGGCAAAAAATGCGTTGTCATCGATGTAATGGACAAAAGCTTCATCCTCGTAACCGGACCAAAAAAACTCACCGGAATAAAAAGACGAAGAGTAAACCTAAACCATGTTGCGCCACTTGAAGACAAAATCGACGTTAAACGCGGCGCCTCAGACGAGGAAGTAACCCAAGCCTTAGAAGCCGCCGGCAAAACCGCGCAGATGAAAGCTTAATTCTAAAATTCAAACTTTAATTACCTCAACAACATCTTTTTCTTTCAATTCAAGGAGACACATTTAACCAATGCCGCGAACCAGCCCGCCATGGGAAACCAAACGTGAAACCATGGTAAAAACAGAAGACCACACTAACCCCAAGTTTGGTCATAAACCCCAGCAACGCCCCGCAGAGGAGTACATCCGATACGGCGTTATCAACCTTGACAAACCCGCTGGGCCAACCAGTCACGAAGTTGCTGCTTGGACCAAAAAAATCTTAAAACTTCAAGCCATCGGTCACGGGGGAACACTTGACCCGCAAGTCACCGGTGTATTGCCTGTTACGCTTGAGGAGTCTACAAAAGTTGTGCAGGCGCTTCTTTACACGGGTAAAGAGTACGTGTGTGTTATGAAGCTTCATGGTGACGTGCAAGAGGATAAGGTTCGCCGTGTTTTGGCTGAGTTTGAGGATTTGATTTTTCAGCGTCCACCTTTGCGGTCATCGGTTAAACGTCAAATCCGCACCCGACGCATTTATTATAACGAATTTATTGAAATGGATGGGCGTCACGTGCTTTTTAAGGTGGCTTGTGAGGGTGGAACGTACATTCGTAAACTCTGTTTTGATATGGGGGAAATTTTGGGTGTTGGCGCTCATATGCAGGAGCTGCGTCGTTCGCGGGCGGGACCGTTTACTGAGGATAGTCCGACTCATGTGAATTTGCATGATATTGCTTACTGGTTTGGCGAGTATCAGGTTAAGAAGGATCCTGCGATTTTGCACAAGTTTATTGAGCCGATGGAGTCGGCGCTTGATTTGATTCCGAAAATTGTGGTGCGGGATTCGGCGGTTGATGCTTTGTGTCATGGCGCTAGTCTTACTGCCCCGGGTGTTGTGTCGGTTGATTCGGGTATTGTTAAGGACAGTTTGGTTGCGGTGTTGACGCTTAAAGGTGAAGCCGTTACGCTTTCAAAAGCTACTGAGCCTACCGAGCGGATTTTGGAGCTTAAGCACGGCGTGGTTGCAGCCCCTGAACGCGTGTTGATGCCGCGGGGGACTTACCCGAAGGTTTGGAAAACCGGAAGCAATGACGAAGAATAAACGCGTACCAGCAGAACACTACTACTCTGCAAAACCCACATCCGACGCCAACTACGGTTTAGTGCTGGCGAACTTGCGGGGGAGACGTTTTGAGTTTGTTACTGCTTCAAGCGTTTTCTCCAAACGGCGTGTTGATACGGGGACGGAGTTGCTTATTGAATCGATGGTTCTTCCCGATTCTGGCGCGGTGCTGGATATCGGTTGCGGTTACGGCGCGGTTGGCATAGTGGCGGCGAAGTTTAATCCTAAACTGCAGGTGTGCATGACGGATGTGAATACGCGTGCGGTGGCTTTGGCGAAGAAAAATGTTGAACGTAACCATGTTTTTAATGCTACGGTGCGTTACGGGTGTTTGTATGAGCCGGTTTTGGGGTTGTGGTTTGATTGTGTTTTGAGTAATCCGCCGGTGAGTGCTGGGATGGAGACGGTGAAGGCGATTATAACAGGCGCGCCGAAGGTGTTGCGGGCGGGGGGTGTTTTTGAGATGGTTATTCGTTCTAAGATTGGTTCAAAGTTGTTGCCGGGTTTGTTTGTTGAAGTGTTTGGTAATTGTGAGGTGTTGGCGCGTGGGAGCGGTTTTCGGGTGCTTTTGGGCAGATGCGGTTGCGCGGTGGATGCGGCTGGGACGAATTGACGCCTTTTGTCTGCCAAGAACTTATCTTTACGCTGCCACAATCAATCTAACAAGGAAAGGAAAAACAGGATGTCAGACAATAACAAACGGGAAAGAATCACAATCCGCTTAACCAAACGCTACCTCGACCTACTAAACACGCTAATCGAAAAAGGCGTGTATAACAGTCGAAACGAAGCCATCCGCGACGCGCTACGCATCATGTATGAGTATCACGGTTTGAAGGTGGCTCCAGAAAAGAAGGTTCCGTTCGAAGCTAAAGACGAAGTTGATGAAGAGCAAGAATAAACGGTTAAGCGGTTACGGGCAGCTTTTCTGGTTCTTTATTTAACAGTTGGATGTTGTAGTGTTGGAATAGGCGTCTTAGGGCGTCTTTGATTATTTCTTGCTGGTTCTGGTATAAACCGTCTTTTATTAGTTGCTGCATTGCGGCGTGGTAGGGGTCGGCTGTTTTTTTTGGCATCGGGTTCACGGTTGCTTGTTTGGCGGTTTGGGTTTTTAAGGTTTAATCGGAACGCGGATATCTCAGGGTCTGAATCAAACGTCTGTACCCAGAATCCAGACCATTTAAAAACCAAAAAACCAAACTTGACCTGTGAAAAACATGCCGATTTTCATGCTTGAAAAATACGTCATCAAATCCGAAAAAATAGGCGAATTCGCACAATACACCAAAAAATACCTCGCTTGGCTTGAGCAGCATCGCCCAACACTTTACAAAGAAGTCAAAAGCCACCAGATGCTAAGCCAAATGTTCGGCGACCACTACTGCCAACAACTCGAAATCTGGCAATACGACAACCTCGCCGACCTCGAAAAAACTTGGGCACGCCTGATGGAAGACAAAGAGCTAAACACAGAGGTTTTTCCCGAGTTTGCCAGTTTCATGGTTCCGGGCAGCCACAAAATCGAAATCTGGGGACAAGTCACCCCATAAACCAGGGGCAAACCCTCCGATTTTCAACATACTAATGACCAATTTTTCAACCAATAGCACCTACCCCTCTAAGGGATTTCTAAAATGTAAACCCGCGATTGGGGCAAATCTAAAGCAATACACACCTACCCCCCTATAGGTTTACTGCATAGATTGAATATTAGGCTCCAAATAGAAAGAGGCTTAGGCTCAAAATTTACCTACCCCCTATAGGTTACTGCATAGAATCTCTATTTGGATCCTAATAGGTTGGTTTACTTTTTAAAGCAACGAACCGTAGCAGAAAGCAATGAACAGCACAATGCAAATCGGGCACTAGCATGGCCCATAGAAGAAGATTTCAAACATTAAACTCTTTGAATCACAACCTAACAACCAAAACACCAGCAAAACACTCCCTATAAACAATTTTACGACTAAAATGGGGCTTTTAAAATGTAGTAATAATATTTCCCTTTTCAAAAAGCTCAATTTAAAATGTAATAGCTATTTAAACAAGAAATAGCCATACTCAAGAGGTAACTTAACAGCTGGATTGAGGTATGTATGATAAAATTTTTTGGGGTCTCAGCGGATGATATTGAAAGATTAGACCAGTTCACCTTACCAGCTCTAATGAAAAAGATTTTACGAACCGAGTTAACAATCTTACGGTTGAAACAATCAGAATTAACTCTCTCACTAAACATAAATGATCCTGACGGAGGATTAGATGCTTTTTTAGGCATTGATGTTCCAAATGATCATCCGTGGCTTCCTGAAGGAAAAAGTGGCTGGCAGTTTAAAGCAAGTACTTTCTCGATAACCGATGCTTCTAAGGAGGTTTTAACTGCCAAAAAAACGTTGAAACCAAGAATTAAGAAGTTGCTCGATAATAATGAGACTTATGTTTTAGTCATCGGTGGAAAAGACTACGTACCAACTGATTTAGAAGCCCGAAAAAATGCAATAGAGGAAGAATTTAAAAATCAAGGATACCCTCTGGCAAAAGTCAAAGTTTTTTCCTCAGGACAAATAGCCGACTGGTCATCCAGTCTTCCAAGTGTGATTGCCTCTCTAAAACAAGGTGCTGATATTTTCAAAGATTTTTCGGAATGGCAAAAATTAATTGGTCTAAAACCCTTCGTGGCAGGTGGCGAGCGAACCAAGATTATTGATAACGTACGAGATGCAATTCAAAAAAACCAAAATGCAGTTAGAACAACGATAATCCGATTAGTTGGCTTATCGGGGGTTGGCAAAACAAGACTAGCCTATGAATGTTTGAATATAGATTATCTAAAGGAAATTGTTCTATACCTAGAATCGCCAGATGGACTGAACTCTGGATTAAATTGGATTTCTCGAAATGTTGAAACCAAATTAATACTAGTAATTGATGAATGCACACATGAAAAGTTTGTCCAACTTGCAAGAGAAGCTGAATCTATTGGTGGCAGGTTTACTCTAATAACACTCGACCGTGATATTGATAATCCCCGAGACGCGAAAGACTTTCATAGAATCTTGAATCCCCTTGACAAAACCTCTTCAGAAGAGTTAATTAAAAAAACAGTTCCTGGATTACCAGAAAACGCAAGAATAAAAATCGTTGAATTTTCAGAAGGCTTTCCCGAAATTCTAATAATGCTTGGTGAAAACTTTGCATTTCATCCTGATATTTTATCCGCATCTACTTTAAACGCAATAGGTGTAAATGAGGTTTTAGATAGAATTATTGTGGGAAGAAGTTTAGGTCCTTTCTTTGTACCTGCAGTTCGAAAGGTTCTAACAGCGCTGTCATTGTTTAAACGAATTGGATGGGATGACGACCTTGCAGTTCAAGGAAGAAAAGTATGTGAACTACTTAATATTGACTGGACCGATGCAAGAGAGATAGTAGCTAACCAGGAAAATCGCAAACTAGTCGCTAGGGCAGGTCGATATCGTTATGTTACCCCTCTTCCATTGGCGATAAACCTCTCCTCGACATGGCTTCAAGCTATGGATACCTCGTCTATTCAAGATTTCTTCGATAAACTAGGAAATCCCGAGGTGCAGAGAGCATTTCAAGAAAGACTAGCTGAATCAGGATATACTTCTTATTCCAAAAATATGATTCAAAGTTTTCTGTCAAAATTTAATTATGACACCCTGAATTCGTCACATGGTTCAGAAATATTTCTTAATTTATCCAAAGCGGACCATTCTTTTTCAATGTACATCTTGAACCAAATTTTCAGTGACCGATCTATAGATGATTTATTGAAGTTTAAAGCAGGAAGAAGAAATGTAATTTGGGCTTTACAAAAGATAGCTTGGTGGAAAGATACTTTTGCTGACTCGTCAAAACTTCTGTTGAGATTAGCTGTTGCCGAAAACGAAGAATGGTCAAATAACGCTACAGGCGCTTTCATAGCCTTGTTTCAAACATACCTTGGAGGAACTGAAGTTCCTATTTGGGAAAGATTCTCAGTTTTAGATGATGCTCTTGTAGTTGGAGATGAGGCTACAAAGAAAATAGTGCTTAAAGCAATTGGAGCAAGTCTACAATTTACGCATGCCATTAGGTCAGGTGGTGCCGAAGAACAGGGTACAGTAGTTCCTCCACCCGAATGGAACCCAAGGGTTGTTAGTGACATAAAGCATGCTGTTTCTTCCGCTTTTGCACTTATAGATAAAGCGTTTAGATTGCCCCAACACGAGATTCAGTTGCTAGCTGCTCGATTAATTTTAGATAATTCTCGTGAATTGGTTTTTGTGGGATTCTCTAAAGAGTATTTGGAAAGGCTTTGTTTCATACAGAAGACCTTTCCAGAATTAGAGGATGAAGTAATTAGAAACATTGAAACGATAATTTATTTTGACGGCAAACAAATGCCAAGCTCAATACTAACTGAAATTGAAAGATTTAGGGATAATATAGTGAATGATAGTTACCACAGTTTGCTGGTTAGATATGTCAAGGCTAATGTTTTTGAAGATCAGCTGGATGATAGAGATAAGGCGCTTCATAATAAAATCAGGGAACTAGCCGCAACGGCAATTTCATCGCCAGAAAAATTGGATAAAGAGCTTCCTTGGTTAATGGAAACACAAGGCATTCAAACTTACCTTTTTGGAAAAACCCTAGGCGAATTTGACATAGAAAACAAATGGCTTAAAAGGCTACTTGATCTCAAGGGGAGCATTTCACAGGGGTCTTTGCTTTTTTTTAGTGGTTATTTATCTGCATTAAAAAGTAGAGATACAGAGCTGTATAGAGAAGTCCTAATTGCATGGTCTAACGATGAACAGATACAGGCTAAATTTACTTTAGAACTAATTTGGCGATCTGGTTCAAGCGATTGGGATGCACAATTTATCCTAAATATGTTAAAAGAACATAAAATAAGACCTGATGAAATCCAAGTATTGACTTATGGTGCGTGGTTCAGAAATGTCAACCAAGAGATTTTTGCAGATTTTTTGAAAGAATTTAATAACTTAAGTGATGAGGGTTCAGCTTCAGCGATATTGGGCATAATGGACCAATTTATCGAAAGTAATGAATCCTTTATTATGAAAGAAAAAGAGGTTATATTGGATATATTACAAAAAACCTATCGCCATAAAGATGCTATGGAGGAACATTACTGGAATAAATTAGTAAAAAAATTAACAGAGAGAATTCCTGACGCTGGTCCAATCCTTGTAGAATTAGCTTTAAAACAGCTTTCAGGGAATTATCATATAGATGAAGAGTTAAAAAAATACATGCGTCAGGCTCTTAAAAGTAACCCGCAAGGTACTTGGTTAAAAATTAAAGAAGTCTTAAACTCTGATACGATGGCTTCTTGGCGTATGGTGGAATTAATCAGGGGTGGTATTAGTTTTGGCGATAATAATTCCGTTTCGCTTTTTTCACTTCTTCCTGAAGAAGAATTACGACAATGGCTTAATGAAAATCCGAATAATGCGCCCTTACTTATTGCTAGGATGATCCCTCTTAGAGAGGCTGAACCGAAACTTCATCCAATGGCTAGGGAATTAATACTAAAATATAGTTCAGTTCCTAAAATACGAAAAGCTTTGTTAGACAATTGGTATACTGAAGGTTATATTGGTAAAGAAAGTGATCATTTAAAGTATAAATTAAGCGTTATTGAGACCTGGGCAAAAGATGATGAAAGCGTTATTAGCTCATGGGCCAAAGAAGAGGAAATCCGCATTAGAGCGAGAATAAAACAAAGAGAACTCATCGAAGCCGAACGAAATAAGTCAATAACCTTTTGACTTAACATTTTAACAACTTCGATAAAAAATAAGAATACGATAAGTTATGGGTAGAATCGTCTTGTGGTTCTTGGGAAGGGTATTGCGTTGATGATGTTTGTCTAGGTTTAGTATCTAGACGGTTAGGCGTTCTACTTCCATGCCGAAACCGACGTGTGGAACGGTGCAGTAGCAGCAAATTCCCCTAACCGACACGTTAACCCCTTTAGGTCATGAATCTTTTTACCGTTTCGTACAGGATGCTTGTGCCAAATACCAAGTTATCTATTGAGATGCGTTCGTCTATGCCGTGTTCGCGTTTGATGTATTTGCCGTTGATTGGGGGTTCGGTGTGCATTGGGTGGAATCCGTAGCAGATGCTGCCTTGTTCGCGGTAGAGTCGGGAGTCGGTGCCTCCGCACATTAGGGTGGGGGTTACACTGCAGTCTGGTTCAAACTCGCGCAGAACCTCAGTTATGGTCTGGTACAGGGGCGTTTGCATGGGGGATTCGGTGCCGTTATGAACCTGCAAAAACTCCAACTCCAAAACTTCCAGCCCAGCCTCCGCAAGCAACCGCTTAACCAGCACCAGCGTATCCTCAACCTTTTGCCCGGGCAGGATGCGGCAGTCAAAGGTGACCTCACACTCGCTTGGTACAATGTTGGCTTTGACGCCTCCAGACACGATGGTTGGGGTTAGCGTCATTTGGATTCTTGGACGGATTTCTTCAGCTAATGGTTCGCCCTGTGCGGCTAAGTCGTCAAGAATCTGCATGCTCCGTTCTGGATGCGCCAACAATTCCTCAAAAGGCTCTTTTAGTTTGGGATTTTTTTCTAAAATTTTTTCCAAGTAGGTTTTTACTGTTGGAATGTAAACGGTTTCAGGCTTGTAACTGCACAGTTTCTCAATAGCTTTGTTAATTGGGGTGATGGCGTTAACTGCAGTGTTTGGCATGGAACCGTGCCCCGGCCTGCCTTTGGCTTTGAGTTTGAACCAGATTATGCCTTTTTCGGCGGTGTTTATGGTGAAGATGTTGCCGTTTTCTGTGGGAACCGTGGCGCCGCCGCCCTCGTTTATGACGTAGTCAGCCATGAATTTGTCACGGTGATGCTCAAGGAGCCAGCCGATGCCGTCAAAACCGCCTTTTTCCTCATCCGCCGTCGCCGCCAGCAAGATGTCGCCTTTGGGTTGAAAGCCCTCACGTTTAAGCAGTTTCAGCGTCATAACTTGGATGGCTGTCATGCTTTTCATGTCAAGTGCGCCCCTGCCATAGACAAACCCGTCCTTAACTATGCCGCTAAACGGGGGAACACTCCACTCAGCTGGGTTAGCCGCGACAACGTCTAAGTGGGAAAGCAGCAGCAAGCTTGGGCCTGAACCTTTGCCTTTTAGGCGGGTAATTAGGCTGCCTCGGGAGGGTTTTGACTCGATTATTTCGGTTTCAAACCCGTCTTTTTCTAGTTCGTGCATTAAAAATTGTGCTGCTACTGTTTCGTTGCCTGGTGGATTGGTTGTATCTATTCGGATTAGTTTTTGTAATAATTCGCAAACTTCACTATGAACGTGATGCATTAAATGCTTAGGCATGATGTGGCTCACTTGATTGAATTTAATACTACAGTTCTGATAAGCCTTGTTGTTGTTATTTGCCCCAAATCCGTGGCTTTTTCTTCAAAATAAAACAATGATGTTTATATACTCTGGCAAAAAATGCATACGAATAAAAAGATGATGATTCCGATGAAAGACCTAAAACCAATAGATTACAAGCTACTCTTCGAGTTAATGAAGGACTCACACCGAAGCGACAGACAACTGGCTAAAGCGTTAGGCGTTTCACAGCCTACAGTAACAAGAAGACGAGCAATGCTTGAAGAAAACTTTATCGAAGGTTACACTGTTATTCCGAAGTTTGGACAAATCGGATTCGAAATTGCAGCCTTCACATTCCTAAAAAGCAAACTAAAACAGAAAACAGGACAAGACAAAGAAGACTCACTTAAAAAACTAAAAGACTGGTACCTAAAACAGCCAAACGTCGTTCTCGTGTTAGATGGACGCGGCATGGGCTGGGACGCAGTGGTGCTTTCACTTCACGAAGACTACCCGGGCTTTTCAGAATTCATCCGTGCACACGACTCTGAACTTGCTGACTGGATAGTTGAAAGTCAAACGTTCCATTCTGACCTTAAATCTGGGTTAGTTGTTAAACCGTTCCACCTTAAATATTTAGCAACCCCAAAATAAAGACTAAAGCCACGGCTAATATAGCCGAAAATTTTTAACTTTTTGTTTAATATTTCTGTTTTTTTAAAGCTTTCTTGAGAATTTTGTTTTTAGGAAGCTTTGGCTTTTTTACTCTCTCCGCATCTGCAGTCAAGGCTAATCAACAAGCAATATATCCGCTAATACTTTTAAAATTTAATGAAAAATAAACTAAAAATGTCAGGGGCGAAATGGTTTACTCTTCAACCATGATTAAGGTTAAAGTGGACCTGACCTGATTGATGCTGCGGATTTTGTGAGAAATGGTTTCTTTCATTTCCTCCATCGTTTCAGAATGAACCTTAACAATCAAGTCGTAGACGCCGTAGGACACGTAGGCTTCTTCAACGATGCTGATGTCACGTAACTGTTTTAGGACTGCGTCTTCAGAGCCGGATTCCACGTTAAGCAATACATAAGCTCTTGGCATTATTGTTCTCCTTCTGCACATATGCATTGTTGGGTAATTAAATATTTTTACTTAACAATCAATATACAGACAACAACAGAGGCTAGTTAGAGGTTAAGCGTTTTCTTGTAATCCAAAACCATTTGGTCATGCTCAAACGCAAGCGGACAAGGCAAACCGTCCAAACTGAAAAACCCAACATCCTGAATTTCACACTCCTGCTTACTGATTTGACCGCCCACGACTTTCACCACAAAACACGCTGGATAATAATCATAATCGACCCCTTCTCTTGAACCCTGTTCATGGTAATCGCCGATTTTACGGATAATTTCAACTTCAAGACCAGTTTCCTCTTTAACTTCGCGGATGCAGGTTTGCTCAACCGTTTCACCCGAATCCATCCTGCCGCCTGGTAGTGCCCAGAACCCTTTAAACGGCAAAGTGTCACGTTTAATCAACAAAATTTTGTCGTTTGGGTAAGGAATCATTGCGGTTGCAGTTCTACC
This sequence comes from Bathyarchaeia archaeon, assembly GCA_042296865.1. GTDB lineage: Archaea > Thermoproteota > Bathyarchaeia > Bathyarchaeales > Bathycorpusculaceae > Bathycorpusculum. The sequence goes on from CP170178.1 coordinate 2,932,810, forward strand.
ACTATACCGTTTCATACATGTCCCCTAAGTTGTTAACTTGTATCTCCAGTTAATAATTAAACTAACCGCAAAAATAGTTATTCCCACAAAAACCACCATTGGCCCCGGAAAAGGCAAACCCAACCCAAACACGCTCCACAACAGTACCCCAGAAAACGCGGCAACCGCACCGAAAACTGAGCTTAAAACAGCATATTTTGCCATGTTCGAACCTAACGTTTTTGCTGCTATCGCCGGCACAATCACCAAGAAGCCTACAAGCAAAGTTCCAACAATCTGAATACCCACAGCCACCACTACGGAAACCAGAAACAGGTACAGCAGGTTTGTTCGGGCAATGTTGATGCCTTTGGAAACGGCTAGGTCTTCAGAAATCATGGCTAAAACTAGGCGGTTATAAATCAGTTTAGTTAGCAGTATGGCTGCAACTGAAATAGCCGCCGCCGCTATGGTTCCAAGTAGCGTGATTTGTGAGATGTCTCCGAAAAGGGCTTCTTCAAGGGCTTCAATGTCTTCTCCAAACATTAGTATGCCAACAGCTAAGGCAAGCGTAAACATGGCGCCGACTAGGGCTTCAAAACTGATTTTTGTAGACCGCTGAATATGCCAGATTACCACGGCGGAAGCAAACAAAAAAGCAAACGCGCCAATGTACGGGTTAAAGTTGAAGATTATTCCAATAGCTAAACCTGGCAGGGCAACATGAGAAAGGGCGTCGCCTACAAGAGCCATTTTTTCTAAAACCATAAGCGATCCCAGGTAACCCGCGGCGACTCCGACAAAAACTGCAACAATCAAACTGTAAATTGTTATTGGGTCTATGATGTTTTTTTCTCTCCTTTGATTGTTTCAACGCATACGGGTTCACCGTAAATCAGCTTCTGTGTTTCTGGCTTGGAAATTTCAGATGAAGGCCCCAAAAAGGTGAGGCACTTGTTAATTGCAAGTAGGCTGTCGGTGTATTCTTGTACTATGTGGATGTCGTGGGTGATTAGAAAAACCGTCATTTCTTTTGCCTTTTTTAATTCGTCAATCATGAGGTAGATGGGTTCTTCACTGTCCATGTCAACGCCTGAAGTGGGTTCATCTAGAAACAGTACGTTGGGTTTATCGTTAAGCGCCCACGCAATCAATATTCTGCGCAGTTGACCCCCTGAAATGACTCCTAACCGTTTGTTTAAGATGCCCTCATCCGTTATCCTGACAAGCCTTAACGACTCCGCTAAATCAACATCCTTTCCAAAAGAAAGAAACTCTTTAACCGTCATCGGTACATCCGCGACTGAAACGTTTTGAGGCACGTAGCCGATGCGTGTTTTTTCTGTCCACTCCACTTTGCCAGTGTACGGTAAACGGTTAAGTAGCGTGCGTAGCAGCACGGATTTTCCTGCACCGTTAGGTCCCAGAATCGCTATTGTAGAGCCCTTTTTAACGTTAAAACTTATGTTGTTAAGTATAGCTTGGTTTTGCAGCTTAACGTTTAAGTTTGAAACTTTCAGAAGATACTCGTCAGTTTGAGTCATCGGTTAATTTGACCCGTCAAAATACAAGCCAATAGACTATTAATAGATGGAATAGGCTTGTGCAATTAAGTTTTTTGAAAAGACGTTGCTTTGTCACCTAGAGACAGCTTGTAGGGTTGAAATAAGGTTCTGGTAATCCTGCTCTGAAAGCCAACCTTCATCTTTAAGCAAAAATAAACCATCTTTAAGCGGGGCTTGCTCGTTTAATATGTTGCTTTTTTGGGCTAAAGCTGCTATTTGTGCTTCAAACTCTGAGCTTAAAGAAGCGTTTAAACGGATTTTTTCAGCAAAAAAATAGAGTGATCTAAACCGTTCACTGAACAGGTTTCTGATTTTTGCCATGCCGAATGCTCCTCTAAGTTTAGCTGAAAAACCTAAGCTGCTGACGAGGGCTGGCGGAAAAACAAAGTAACGTTTAGCCTCAGAATCTGCCCTGCCGTAGACTGCAATGTAGAATGGAATATGCAATAAGGCGTTGTTTTTCAGTTTAAGGTCCGATTCAATGCTTAAAGGTGCCATATTCGATAAGATGTTCTCTCGCTGAGCAACAAACTTGCCCAGTTCTTCCAGTACGGGTTGGGTTAACTTTTCAAGTTTAACGATTTCTTGCTTAAAAGACTCCTGTTTTTCATCCCGTGAAGCTTCGAGAGCCGTGATGGGTTGGCGTTCAACTTGAACGTTTTCGTCAAACTCGCGTTTTAACCTGAAAATTTCACTTGCTTGTTGCTCCGCCAACGTTTTAAGCTGCCTTTCAACGTTTTTGAGTTGCTTTTTAAACTCGTCAAGTTCTCGTTTTTCTTTTTTGATTTTTTTCTTTAAACTGTTTTCCGAGCGTTTATTGCTTTTGTTTGCTTGAGTTTTTGCCTGTTTACTGTAACGTTCAAGGGCTGCTTCTTTTTCTTTTATGGTTTTTTCTATGTGGTCCTGTTGTTTTTTAAGGGGCTGTTTTTCCTTGTCAAAGTTTTTTTCTAAACGCTCGACTTGCTTTTTGTATTCGTTTGTTAGTTTTTCGATTTTGGGGTTGATGATTTCTTTTTGAGCTTTGATTTTTGCCTCAATTTCTTCGGTGGCAGCTTTTGATTCAAAATGAAGTCCTTCAGTGTACATTTTGGATGTTTTAGATACCAGTTCGGTAAGCTGTTTTATTTTTTCAGTTTTCTCCTTGAACACTGCCTGAAGGGTTTCTATTTGGTCAATAACCGATGTGACTTCCGTTTCTCTCAAAACAGGTGAAAACAAACCAAGTGATTGGCCATAAACTTCAGTGGCTTCTTTACGGTAAGTATTCAACTCGCTAAGCAACGCGTTATCGGCAATTAAACCTTCACAAGACAACTCTTTTTTGTTTAACGTCTGCTGAAAACTCTTCTGGTAATTGCCCAAAAACTTGAGGTATTCTTCTCGGATTCTAAAACTTGCCTCAAAATCCTCAAGCACAAAATCTGTCTGAGACGCTTCAAAGTAATTCAAGACATAACTTGTTCTGTTTAAACCATCAAACAAGTACGTGGCGTTACCCCGGACAATAACCCAAATAGGGTAACCAACCTTTGTTATGTAGACAGTTTTTTCTTGTTTGCTGGTTAACCCACCCGCTTTTCTTTCAAGCTCTGAGAGTGCAAAAATTGCTGCCGCTTCTGCTTCTTTGCTAAAGGGTTCTTTTCGGTTCTCCGATTGAGTAGCAAAAGGCAAAGTAAACTGCTTGGGGGCGGGCATGGCTTTTTTCAAGCAAATTATAGTTTGCCAGATTTTTTAAAACTTACCCCTGTAATGTTGTTTTACTCAAACTGGGATTGATGGCTAATCTGCTCAAACCAATAAATTGTTTAGTCCAGAAAACTTTTCGGGAATGTTTTTTAAGGTTTGTTAGTTCAGACATCCCAGAGGTTAGTTTGTGCATAAAAAACTGATAGCTGCTCTGTTTGTTGTAACCCTTTTGTGCCTTGTTTTATTTGTGCTAGTTTATACTGGCTTTTTCAGTAATCAAAATAATGTTGACTTCTCCGATAAAATTGCGCAAGCTTCTATTGTTGTTCCTGACGATTATGAAAACATCAGTTTAGCTATTGCTAATGCAAAAAGCGGCGATTTTATTTTTGTGCGTTCTGGCGTTTATAAGGACAGTGTAACGGTTGACAAACCTGTAACTTTGCAAGGTCAAAACAGTGAAAACACTATTGTGGACGGTAATTCAGGTGGAGACCCCTCTTTTTTAGTAAAAAGTGATAATGTCACTATCATTGGGTTTAAAGCAAGAATTTCAGAAGACGGCTTTGTAACTTCAGATTCTCGTGGACGCGTTGCCTGTATACACCTGTTATCGGTAAATAACTGTAACATCACTGGCAATACATTGGTTAATTCTGGTAAGGGCGTTTGGATTTATCAAGGTTCACAAAACCAAATAGTGGCTAACCAGTTTTTCTCAAACAATTATGGTGTACTTGTTGAATCATCAAACGCAAACATGATTATTGACAATAAACTACATGATGGTTGGTGTGGTATACTGCTTGATTCTTCTATTAACAACACTTTACGAGGCAACGAACTATCGAGTAATGTATGCGGTCTTAGCATAGACGGTACAACTTTTCAATCCTTCTCCTCTAATACTGTCGATAACTCTAACACTAATGACGGCAAAAAAGTGTACTATTTAATCAACCAAAAAGGCATAACCATTGATCCCGCTAGTTATCCTGACGTAGGCTTGTTAATTCTAGTAAACTGTCGCGAAGTTACCATTGAAAACCTGATTTTACACGATGGCTTACAAGTGTTCTTCACTAATGACTGTGAATTTACAAATAACACGGTGACAGACAGCAACGGAGGTATACTTCTCTTCAATTCACACAACTGCAGAATCGTTAACAATACTTTAAAGCATAACCAGAATTTCGGCATTTGCCTAAAAGCTTCAAACAATGCATTAGTAAAAGCAAACTTCTTAGAACAAAATAACTCAAAAATGATAGCGTTGGCTATTTCAAATAACAATACTGTTACACAGAACATATTCCATGCATCGGGCTTTATGCTTCCTATAGGTATCGACTTAGAGTTTTCTAAAAATAACCAAATCATAAACAATTCTCAGGCGGGCAATGGCAACCTCGATGGTAGAATTAAAGGGGTGAACCTTGTGAATTCCCCTAATAATGCTGTACAGTATAACGATTTTTCCAATGTTTACTGTGCAGTTCTGCTACAGGGTAATTCAAACAGTAATCAGGTTGATAGTAACAACTTTAGTACTTACTTTGGTGACTATGGCATTCAAATATTCAACTCAACCAATAATATGATAACCCACAATGCTCTTGACAATTTTGAGATTGGCTTTAATTTTTACAATTCTGAAAACAATACAATAACAGAAAACAGCGTATCCTACAAACTGAAACCCGCTGAATCCTTCAATTCAAACGAAAATATTGACAATAACCAATTCACAAAATTACCCTACGACCATTAAAAAGTTAAGTTGAACCGTTAAAAAACGATTCCAGCTTCGAAGTGGGCTCCACCTTCTTTAGGATTTCGGCACATTTTTTGGGGTCTAACTCTTTAAACTCTAAACCCATGGTAACCAGCAGCTTTTGCACATCTTTGCCGAGATTCGGCGCTACGAGGACTCCGCGGATTTGCCTGTCAGCTTTTAGTTTGATGGCTTCAATGTACTTTGCAAGTTGCAGGACAGCCTCTTTGTTTGCGGTTTTACGTTTAACTTCCACAACCACCAGTCTGCCTGCGTTGTCCATGCCGTAAACATCCACAAACCCTGGTTCAACTTTTTTCTCCCAACTAATCGGTTTAAACCCTTCCTCAATCAACTCTGGACGGAGAAGAATGGCTTTGTGCATGTCTTCTTCGCTGGCGTTAAGGATAAAGTCGCCTGCATCAAGCAGCAATATGCTGGTTACTGAGTAAACTTTTGTGAATTGGACTTTAACGTTTTCTTTGGGTTTCTGGCGTACAGCGTGAACTTCAAGCATGTCGTCTTTTACTTGTGCATGAAAAACGCTGCCTGACGGTTGCCAATTTACGGGTTCATACCCTGTTGGTCGGTGTACGAGCAGGCTGCCGTCACCTTTGATGATTAAGAGACGTTCCCCTAATTGGGGTTTCGAACTTGCCCTGCCCACATAGTCAACTTTGCAGTTGCCAGTGACGATTAGGGTTTTTCTTTGGGTAAACGCTTTTTCAATTAAAGTTTTTGCTTCTGCAAGTGTGGGTTCAACAAGTACTGAGAATTTGTTGTTTGGTTGCTGCATTAGGCTTCGGTTTGTAATAGACAACTAGATAGTACATAAAATTTGTTGAGCCCTCTGCGCGGCAACATGTTTAGGGGTTGATTTGTGAACAATTAATAATTCTAGCGAATGTTCGAATGATATTCACTTGTTGCAATAAAAAGTATTAAATACTTATAGCGCTGAAAAAAGCCTTTCGAGGTTTTAAATTAAACATTGTGGGAGAAAAAAGATGGGAACTGAATTATTGTTGTGGGAAACATATGGACTTTATGCGGTTATCGGCGTCGCCGTAGCCGCTTTAATCTACGCAATTATCCTTGCAAGGCAAGTGTTCAAAGAACCAACAGGCTTTGGCAAAGTCACCGAAGTCTGGAGCGGCATCAAGTCTGGGGCAAACGCATATCTGCGAACCCAGCTTCGTTCCATAATAATTTTTGTTGGTATTTTGGGCATTTTCCTGTATCTGTCAGCCGCCTTAGCTGATTATCCTTTGGATATAACAGTCGGCAGGGTTGGAGCATTCTTGATGGGCGCATTCTTTTCAGCAATGGTCGGCTACATCGGAATGAACATGGCAGTTCAAGGAAACATCCGCGTCTCAGAAGCATCCAAAAAAGGATTCAAGGAAGCACTAAAAATCGCTTACCGCACTGGAACAATCACAGGCATGCTCACTGACGGCTTAGGCCTTCTTGGTGGAACAGTAATTTTCCTAATCTTCTTGCAAAACGCGCCAGAAGTTCTCTTAGGTTTTGGCTTCGGAGGCACCCTTCTAGCGTTATTCATGAGGGTCGGCGGAGGAATCTACACTAAAGCTGCAGACGTAGGCGCAGACTTGGTAGGCAAAGTTGAAAAAGGCATCCCTGAAGATGACCCAAGAAACGCTGCAGTCGTAGCAGACCTTGTCGGTGACAACGTAGGCGACTGTGCAGGCATGGCAGCAGACATATTCGAATCTTACGAGGTAACAATGGTTTCTGCCTTGCTGCTGGGTTTGGCGTTAGCGCCTTTTGATTATAAATGGATTGTTTTCCCGCTTCTAATACGCGGCATCGGTGTAATCAGCACAATCGTGGGCACTTACGCAGTTACAGCTTGGCCTGAACGCCTCACTAAAGGTAACGCGTTTAAAGCTATGGATTTATCGTATGACCTTTCAAGCGTAATTACGGGCGTTGCTATCTTCTTGCTTTCAGTATTTTACGTTCAAGACATTCGCGTGTTTATCGCAGTCATCATGGGCATCATCTTAGCTATCAGCTTCAACAAACTTGCTAACTACTTCACATGCGCTGATAATAAACCAACATTAAGCGTTGCCGCTTCATCCAAAACTGGAACAGCAACCGTTATCCTGCGTGGCCTTGGTTTAGGTTTTGAAAGCACAGTTTGGACAGCCCTTGTAATTGCCTTCGCAATAGTCATATCTGTTATCATCTTTAGCGGTTCAGGCGTACTGTTTGCAATGTACGGCGTCGCATTGGCAGGTATCGGCATGCTAACGTTAACCGGAAACAACGTAGCCATGGACACTTTTGGGCCAATCTCAGACAACGCAAACGGCATCGGCGAAATGGCGGGACTTCAAGGCAAACCCAGACAGATACTTGCAGACCTTGACGCTGCCGGAAACACAACAAAAGCCATAACAAAAGCAATCGCCATAGCTTCAGCGGTTATAGCTGCCGTATCACTGTTTGCTGCTTTTACTGAAACAATTCCAGGCGTAAGTCTCGACATGGCAGTTGACCCACTAGTGTTTGTCGGGTTACTTGTCGGTGCAGCTTTGCCTTTCCTGTTCAGCTTCATGAACATACGCGCTGTAAGCAGAGCAGCTGAGAAAATCATTGAAGAAGTACGAATTCAATTCCGCAGACCAGGCGTAATGGCTGGCACAACAACCCCAGACTATGCCCGCGTAGTTGCCATCTGCACTGCATCAGCCCAACGTGAACTTGCCAGTTTAGCAGTAATCGCTATCCTGTCACCGTTGCTGGTGGGTGTACTGCTTGGTGCACCTGCATGGGGAGGTTTCCTTGCCGGAGTCATCCTGACAGGCCAACTACTTGCGGTTTTCATGGCAAACGCTGGCGGTGCATGGGACAACGCAAAGAAAAAGATTGAAGACGGCTACTTCGGCGGCAAAGGCTCAGAAGAACACAAAGCAGCAGTTCAAGGCGACACAGTCGGTGACCCACTTAAAGATACAGCTGGACCAGCATTAAACCCGATGATTAAAGTAATCAACCTGATTTCACTGCTGTTCGCACCAGTCATAATCGGCTTAAAAGACATGATGGTAATAGCAATTCCAGGCACAAGCTATAGCATACCAGTAGTTTCAATGATAGTATCAGCAATCCTTGCAGCAATCATCGGCGCCGCAATATGGTATAGCAAACGCGAAAAAATCGAAGTCCCAACACTAACACCAAACCAAGCCGCACCAGTACTGGAGGAAACAACCAAGCCCTCCTCCACCAACGCCGTTTCTTCCCCCAAATAATTTAAAAACAGCCCCCCGCGTCATATCCTGCGTGAACAGGATTGAGTAACTGGAACAAAAAACGTTCAGTAATGAAACGTTACGATGTAACTTGGGACAGTTATGACGCGCAATACAGTAGCGAGCAAGACGCAAAATACAAAGCGGCACTAAAAGCCCTACACGCCCCAACCGCGTTTGGCATCGTGTTAGATGTTGGATGCGGCAGTGGGCTCTTCTTTTCCCAAATCTCAGACAAAGCCGAAATAGTTGTCGGCGTTGACATAACGCACAATTTACTGCTAAAAGCCAAAACCCAAGCCAAAACCTTCACCAACGTACATGTTGTACAGGCAGACGCAGACCATTTACCCTTCAAAAACGGCGTCTTTGATACGGTTTTTTGTTTTACGGTGCTTCAAAACATGCCAAAACCAAAAGAGACGCTGCTTGAATTTAAACAGCAAACAAAAATAGGTGGCAAAATCGTGGTTACAGGGCTCAAAAAGGCTTTTGAGTTGACTGCTTTTTTGGACCACTTTGAAGCTGCCGGTTTGCGGTTGCTGGAGTTTGTGGATACTGAAGCTTTGAAGTGTTATGTTGCCGTGACTGTTAAGGTTTGAAGAATGCTTTACTGAGTTTAGTCAAGAATATTTGACCAAAATCCTTTATTATAAGCATAAAAGTTTTTGAAACAGCCAATATTTGGCAAAAAAATGTTTGAGAAATTAAATTGAAGAGACAAATTAATGTTGTAATTGTCCCTACGTTTTCGTTATTACCTTACGGAACAGCTTTGGCGAGTGAGGCTATTGCAAACTGGCACAACTCAAACAGTTGGCTAAACGGGGCACTTGATTATGCTGCATATGAGGCATGTGGAGAAAACTATTTTTCTGAAACTGCCCTTTACCAAGGATACACAGCATGGCTTCCGCCTCCAGCAAATTGCACTAGAGTATCAAGCATGAGAGTTTTTGGCAATGGAAACAACTACTTGTCCATAGGGTGAGAAAAAATGAAAAAAATATGCATTTTTGTATTTTCGATAATTCTATGCGTATCAATCTTTCAATATTGTGAAGCATCTTCAGAGAGTTCTACCTCAGAAAAGATGTCATCTTTTTTGCTTGATGTAGCTAAGCTTGATATGACAAGGTATTCGTTATCGCTAAAAGTTGGGTCAATAACGGATTTGGGTGGTCTCCCTAAGGAAGAAGGACTATACAGCCTTCAATGCAACGGAAGTCAAATAGACGTAATTTACACAATTGTTAATGGCACTATATCGTATTTTAATTTGCAAACACTAAACGGTACAGCTTTGTTTGTGGAGCAACCTTCGGCTAATCTCATTGAAAGAACCGAGGCATTTCTGCAAAACTATCAGAAGTATAGTGGTGATTCGGCATTCCAGCTTTTCAGGAATATGTTATCAACTGTGGATGAGGTGAAAGACACTACAATTACTTTGGACAACGTAAGATTTGAGATAACAAAATTTTCATCGAGTACAAGATTCCGTTGGGTGAACACATTCAATGGAGCAGATTACTCATCGTTTGGAATCAGCTTCAAAGTTAACTCGACTGATTTTGCATTTAGCGATGATCGCTACAAAAAAAATGGCGGCACAGAGATAAAAATTTCTAAAGAACAGGCTATCAGCATAGCAAGAGAACGTGCAAAAAATATATCATGGAAAGTTAACATAAGTGACACGTCTATCATTGAAGTTTCAAACGTTACAATTTTGGATGATCACGTTGGCGTAGAACTGCTGACTTCAAATAGAGAACCTCTCGTGATGTATCCTTACTGGCAAGTTAGCTTAACTTTCGATAAGATTTATCCAGGTAGCGTTTATGGTGTCAGCTACAGCATCTGGGCAGACACAGGAGAAGTCTTTTACGGTAACCTACAAATGATTGGAGGCAGCGTTTCAGACGAAAGCACTTTCAGTTCGTCAAACACGTCTACTCAGTCTCCACAGGCATCTCAGCATTCATCTGTGGTAGAGTTAACCTTTCCACCTGTTTTAAATGAAATGCCTGAGAATACAGTTCCGTTGCAACAACCGACTGACACTTCAACTCCAGAAAAAACTGATAACACGTTTACAACAGCGGCGGCAGTAGTTAGCATAGTTGCCATACTGTTAATCACGATGCTTTTCAAACGTAAAAGAAGCAATAAATCCTCTTTTTTTGAATCCGCGGGTAGATCGTTTCGGTTGGTGTACCTATAGTATGAGGTTTTTCGGCAATAGCAACAATTACCTGTTAACAGGAGGTTGATAAAAATTGAATCTTAAAAAAATCTGTGCCGTCGTTGCAATTATTGTTTTAATCTCAACTTTTTCGGTAACAAGTTCAGCTTCTGGAAGTCTTATTGAATTGTCAGCCGAAGATAAAATATTGGCGTTTTTATCTGATGTTGTAAAGCTCGATTTTACAAAATACGTAGCGACAATTAATAGTGCTGTAGACTATCCTTCTGATTTGGGTGGTCTTCTGGAGGAAACTGGAAAATGCACCCTTGAATCCACCGAAAGCAAAATCGAAATTTTATACACTTTCAAAAACGGAACTTTAGGTTTCTGCAACATGTACATAATAAAAGGCTCACCAATATACACTCAACAACCATCCGCCAATATTCTGGAAATGGCCGACGACTTCCTTCAAAGATATCAAGAGTTTACGGACTTCTCAGATTTAACCGAGCTAAGAGATGCGTTAGGAAATATAAATAATTTCGAAAACACTACAAAAACAACTGAGAACATAAAAATAACTTTGTCTGTGAGTGAAGTAACTGAGGGAATATTCGAATGGGAACGCATATGCAACGGTATCAATTTCCCATCGTTGTATGTGGGGATTCGAAATGGGGCTTTTGCAGGTTTAGCTGACGATTTCCATGTATACAGCATAGGCAGCACTGAAGTGAAAATTTCAAGAGAAACCGCTGTTAATATTGCGATGGAGCGTGCAAGGAATATTTCTTGGAAAGTAAACGTCAGCGATACTTCTGTGGTCGAAGTGGCGAATGTTACAATACTTGAAGACCGTACAAGCGCAGGTTTGCTATCGATGTCTAGAGAACCGCTTGTACTGTATCCCTACTGGGAAGTTAGCTTAACGTTTGACAAAATTTATCCTGGAAGCGTCTACGGTGTTGCTTACAATATTTGGGCTGACACTGGCGAAGTTTTCTATGGTCATCTTGTGATGGCTGGAGGAAGCATTCCCAATGATGACAATCCCACTACATCCAGCAATCCAACAATTTCGCCATCACCTCAACATTCTGCTTTACCTCAATCTTCACCATCGCAAGAAACACACGAGTCCGAAGAACCCACAGTTCCACTGCAACAGCCTGATGTCTCAAAGCAGGAAAAACCAGAAAACACGTTTCCATTATTAGCAACCATAGCAGTAACTGGCATAGCTGTCGTGGCTTCAACCGCGATTCTTTTCAAGAGGAAAAAGAAGCGGTAACTCCCCTTTTTTTCTTGAACTGACTTCTCAATAAATCATAGTGAAATGCTTTTTCAGATGGTATTTTATGATTTTTTAGTTGCTTAGCATCTGTATGTTAACTACTTCTCCGTTATCTGCAAAAATGCCCAGCGTTAAGGTGTTAATTCCGCCAGCGTAGGTTCTGTCAAGACGCAACACAACGTACCAGTAAGGAATCAGCCCTGTTGAACCTGGACGGGGGTGAGGTGCAAGCTGAACAGAAACCGGCTGGTCTAGAACTGGGAAACCGGTGATTTGCTGGTTGTCGATGGTCCAAGTTAGGGTTTTGGCGTAATCTTTGGCGATTTGTACTGCTTCTTCCTGTGTCACATCCAGATTTGTGCTGCCAATAGTGAAAAGGAAGTAACCGTCAGTTAACTCGGTCAAAACACGGTTCCTAAACACCATGTCTAGGCTTTTGGAGGGGTAATCTATGCCTTGCTCCGTGTAGGTCCATGTGACTCTGCCATTGCCATCGCCGTTATCAACAATTTTCAATTTCAAACTGCCCTGAGTCAACTCGGTGCTGCCTGAACTGCTTGCCATTTCCAGTAGCCCCGCCATGTCTTCAAGGTAAACGTCGCCAGAATAAAGTTTGTAACGGTTGAGTGTGGATTTAGCGTTTTCAATTATGCTGCTGGGTTGGTTTTGTGTTTGAGTTGGGGTGCTTTCGATTGTGGTTAACTGGTAACGGCTGAAATGGTTGTTTCTAAACCTGAAGTAACAGTCCAAGTTGCTTGAACTGCTGGTAAGTGAGTAACGTATAACTTCTTCAGCAGCGCCAATGTCAGCGCGGTACTCAAGCGTGTTGCTGAGCAGGCTGGTTTTATAACTTTTAACGTCAATTTGAGCAACATCACCAAGTAAACTGGCAACCTTGTTTGTTCCTACACCCCAAGAAAGCAACTGCTGATTTTCCTGTTCAAGCACTTGCTGACGTCCAGTCACTTGGTTTAGGCTAAAAAAAGCTACAGTCGTCAAACTTGCCAAAAGAACGATGCAAACAAGCAGCCCCGCAAAAAGCATCTTCCACCTAAACGGTAACCCAAGCCGTCTTTTAACTTGGATTTCAGGGACTTCTTCAACGCTTTTCATGGCTCCAACCGTTGCTTGTCCAAAACCTGACAGTCTATACTGCCCATCTTCTGTTTTAGTTATTAATTCACCAAGGCTTTCCAAATGGTAAGTAAGATGTGAAGTGGAGACGCCCATGGTGTCAACCATCTCCATAAAAGTCATGGGTTTAGCTGCAAGTAACCGTAGGATTTTTCGGCGTGCAGGATGTTTTAGCGAGGTAAACATAGTTGAATAGATTTCTTCTTCAGTGCCAGCCAACTGTACCACTTTACGGTACTATCAAAGCAGTTATGTATAAAACTTGTTGAAAAAAGCTTGCCTCCTGCAACTTTTTTGGTTTAGCAAACTGAAAGCTGGGTTTAGTCAAGAAAGCTTGACCATTCATCGCCTGTTTTAGTCAAAGAATATTGACGAGAAAATTTTTAGCTCTAAATATCCAAGAGGGTTTGAGGTAAAAGCCATGGGCAAACGTTTGACTTGGTTCGCGTTAATGATACTTGTGCTGACTAATTTTACAATTATTGGAAACGCTGCTCCCGACTCAACAGAACCATCCAGTACACCTTCTGAAAACCTTTCAATCGGTCAAATCGTCGGTTTAACCATCTCCGTCCTAGTCGCTATAGTTGGTTTATGGCTTTATTTTAGAGAACCAAAAAGCAAAAAGAAAAAAGTGTTTAACACTCATTCAATCGAGCAATCTAATATCTGCCTTTTTAAACAAATATTGTGTTCATAATAATAAAATTGATGTATATTTGTTTCAGACGCTTATTTTTTTGAAAAAAATTTTTATTTAATGGTTTCATGTTTCAACTTGAAATTTTATCAAGCAATATTTATATCAAAAGCGCGTCCAATGAAACACAATAAAATGTTAGGCTTACAGTAAGCCTTGAATATTCTCTGGGGGTAAAGTGGACGCCATACAAAAGTTCAAAGCAGGAAACACCAGATGCTTTAACGTTAGAATGGGCTTTACACGTTAAAAATTACAAGTTAACACTTGACAAAAACCGTTGCGTCGGTTGCCAAATTTGCAGTTTAGCCTGCCCAAAAGAAGCGGTTAAAGTTGAAAAACAACCCAAAACTGGCGAAAAAACCTCAAAACCCAAAGTTGACGTTGACTTATCTAAATGCAACTTTTGCGGTGTATGTGACGTAACATGCCCTTATGGTGCAATAAAAGTTACCATAAACGGTTCACACGATTTAAACTTGATAGCAAAAGAAAGCTACCCAAAAATTAACCGAATCATCACTTTAGACACTAAAGAATGCCCCAAAAACTGTTCCGAATGCGAAACAGTCTGCCCACTAAAGATAGTTAAGGTTTCCAGAGTTGGTTTTGATGGAAAACCAGTCAAAAACATTAACGATCTATCGCCAACAGAAAAACGCCGCGTCAAAGTAGCCGTAGACATCCAAAAAGAATACTGCCCAACCTGCAAGTTATGCGAATCCAAGTGTCCCCCAAGGACGCTGAAAGTAACAAAAATCTTTGAAGGCAAAATAGCAGTAAATACCGACAAATGCCTTTCTGGTTGTCATGACTGCGTTGATGTTTGTCCAATACCTAGTGTTTTAACCGTTGACACAAACGGAAAAATCGCAGTCGACGAAACACACTGCACCTATTGCGGCGCCTGCAAAAACGTTTGCCCCGTAGAGGAAGCATTGACATTGAAACGTACCAAAGTTGCTCATGAGCACATTCATTCGGGAGCATGGAACAAAGCCTTGGAACGATTGACCAGCAAACAAGCTGAAATAAAAGAGCTAAAAGCGGTAGCTTCCCTAAAGAAACGTGACATAGTGGCTAAACGATTAAAGGATGAATTAGAAGGATGAGTTGCCCACAAAACACTCAAGAAACACGGATAGGCATCTTTGTTTGCCACTGCGGCTTAAACATAGCTGGAACCGTAGATGTTCACGCAGTAGCTGAATACGCAAAAACCCTGCCCGACGTAGTATTCGTTAAAGAAAACCGCTACACCTGCTCAGATCCTGGTCAAGAAGAAATCAGAAAAGCAATAAAACAAAACAAACTAAACCGCATCGTAGTCGCCGCTTGCTCACCAAGAATGCATGAACCCACTTTCCGACGTACCGTCGCAGAGGCGGGTCTCAACAGTTTTCTTTTTGAAATGGCAAACATCCGAGAATTCTCTTCATGGTGTCATCAAAATAAGCCCAAAGAAGCAACCGAACGTGCAAAAGACACTGTACGTATGGCAGTAGCTAAAGTCCGCTTAATGCAGCCTCTAAAAACCATCGAAGTGCCCGTAACGAACAAAGCTTTAATCGTCGGCGGTGGAATCGCAGGCATAAACGCAGCCTTAGACCTAGCCGAGCAAGGCTTCAAAGTTTACATGCTCGAAAACTCACAAAGCATAGGCGGACACATGGCGGCGCTTGACAAAACCTTCCCAACCCTCGACTGCAGCATATGCATCGAAGGCCCAAAAATGGTGGACTGTGCAAGACACCCAAACATCACAATTTTTGCCTACAGTGACCTCGTTAAAGTTGACGGTTACGTGGGAAACTTTAAAGTAAAAATCCGCAAAAACCCCCGATACGTTATTCCCGAGAAATGTACTGGTTGTGGTGAATGTAAAGACGTTTGTCCCATCGAATACCCAAACGAGTGGGATATGAACCTTGGTACACGCAAAGCCATCTCAGTACCCTTTGACCAAGCAGTCCCGCTTGTCTACGCAATCAATCGAGACTACTGCATTGAATGCTACAAATGCACCGAAAAATGCGGTGAACGCCAAGCAATAGATTTTGACCAAAAACCAGAAGAAGTCGAAATCGAAGTTGGCGCAATCATAGTATCCACCGGTTATGACGTTTACGAACCATACGACATGCCCCTTTTAGGCTACGGCAAATACCCAAACGTTATTACAAGTATGGAGTTTGAACGCTTAATCCTTGCTGCTGGACCAACAGGCGGCAAAGTCATCCGTCAATCAGACGGCCAAAAACCCCAAAGAATCGCCTTTATCCTCTGCGTCGGCAGCCGAGACAAAAACAAGTACCCCTACTGTAGCAACTACTGCTGCATGTACACCCTAAAACATGTAGTTCAACTTAAAGAGAAGTACAAGGAAGACGTGGAAGTCTACGTTTTCTACATGGACATACGCAGCCCAGGCAAAGGCTACGAAGAATTCTACGACCGCGCAAGAGAAAATGGAGTAAACTTTATCAGGGGCAGAGTAAGTCGAATCGATGAAGACCCAAAAACCCACAACCTAACAGTGCACTCCGAAGATTCACTGCTTGGCAAACCCATAGAAGTCGAAGCTGACATGGTAGTGTTAGCAACTGCTTCAATACCCAAAAAAGGTTCAGAAGAATTAGCCCGCATACTCAACATTTCACGTGGACAAGACGGCTTCTTCATGGAAGCACACCCCAAACTAAAACCGCTCGATGCACCAACAGACGGCATATTTTACGCTGGAGCATGCGCAGGCCTAAAAGACATCCCCTACAGCGTATCACAAGGCAGCGGAGCCGCATCAAGAGCAGCAAACATCATTTCAAAACCAAAATGGAAAATCGAACCAATCATCTCCACAGTTGACCAAAACAAATGCATAAGCTGCGGCATCTGCGTTGACAAATGCCCCTACGGAGCAATAAAACTCGAAAAAGGCAAACCTGCATATATAATTACAGCCAGCTGCCACGGATGCGGAACATGCGTCGCTGAATGCCCACAAAACGCCATCACACAAATGCACTTCACAGACAACCAAATAATGGCCCAAATCCAGGCTGCCCTGCAAGATAAGCCTGAAGAAAAAATCCTTGCTTTCCTTTGTAACTGGTGCAGTTACGCAGGTGCAGATTTAGCTGGAATCGGACGATGCGAGTACCCAGCAAGCGTACGTGTTATTCGTGTAATGTGCAGTGGAAGAGTCTCCAATAAATTTGTGCTTGAAGCTTTGCGGCTTGGGGCTGGCGTGGTAATGATTGGCGCATGTCATTTGCCTTATGATTGTCACTACATTAGCGGAAACTACCGAATGAAAGCAAGAACCGACATACTCAAAAACATGTTAACCAAGCTGGGCATGAGTCCTGAACGGCTCCGTGTTGAATATGTTTCTGCAGCTGAAGGTATCCGTTATGCTGAAATTATTAAAGAAATTGACCAGCAAAGAAAAGCGTTAGGCGTGCAGAAGATTCAGCAAGAAACCGAAAAACTCAAACCAGCATTGGAGCGCATGCTAAAAACTAAAACGTTCTAGCCTTTCCTTTTTTGTTTAAAAGTTTGGTTTACTGTTAAGATATTGACTTCTTGAACCAAGCCATCCCGATTACAAGCACCACAACCGCGCCCACAACAGCTACTGGATTAATGTATTGAAGCGCAGTGGTCACTGAATAAAACGCTATACAGCTAACCAACGCAAGCAGGACAACTGCTGTTCCCACAGCCAAACCTTTACTACTCATGCCTTTTACCTCAATTTTGCTTTCTATTAGTACTGTAAGAAACCTTTTTGATTTAATTCTACGCTTTAGAACAAACCGTTCAAAGGCTGAACAATAAAACGTTTAAGCGTTCTGCTTTAGCATTTAAATAGGGTTACAGGATTTCGCCGATAAGATAGGTTCCAGTTGCTTTAACAATCTGCACAGGCACAGTTTTACCCAACAAGCACAGGCTGCTTTTTACAACAACAGGTTTGTAGGCGAAGTTTCGGCCAACCCACGACCCCTCAACTTTGCCTGCTTCGTCAACCAAGATTTCGCCGCTCCAACCCTTCCATTGCCTATTTTTTTCGTAAGACAACTGTTTAACCAACGCTGCTGCGACTGTGCTTCGCCGTTTAACTTCCTCAAGCGCCACTTTGTCTTCTTTCATTTGTGCAGCTAACGTTTTGGGTCTGGCAAAAAATTTTGACACATTTGTCACATCAGGCGTTATGTCTTTTAACAGTTGAAGCGTATTCTCAAACGCCTGCTCTGACTCGCCGGGGAACCCCACGATAATGTCAGTTGCCAACGTCAAATCTGGAAACGCTGCCCTAAACGCCGCCACTGACGCTTTAAATTCAGTTACCGTGTAGAACCTGCGCATTTTTTTGAGCACTTGGTCATCGCCGCTTTGCACTGGGAAATGCAAAAACTTGAAAATCTTTGGGTTCCGATAAGCCTCAATCAATTCGGTTTGCATGTCCATTATCATGTTGGGCGTCATCATGCCAACTCGGACTTTAAAGTCGCCTTCCACGTTTCCGATTGCCAAAAGCAACTCTGCAAGGTTTGTGCCAATTTCCCGCCCGTACGCCGCCGTATCCTGCGAAGTAACCCAAAACTCGCGAGCACCGGCTGCCAAGTCGATTTTGACCCGTTCAACTATTTCGGAGATACTGTAGCTTCGCAGTTTACCCCTTGCGAGAACGACAGCACAGTAAGCGCATGAACCCAGACACCCAAAATTTATGGGCAGAATGCTGATTGTAGGGTTTGTGAATATTTTGGGTAGGGTTATTTGAGGTTTTTCTTGTGTGTCTTTAAGGTAGAGGATTTTTTCGCCGTTTGCCACCATGTTTACGAGTTGAATTATGTCTTTGCCGATTGATGGTCCCGCAACGGCGTCGAAGTGTGTTTCGTTTTGTAGGCGTTCTAGGTTGATTTTGGGTAGGCAGCCGATGATTATGATTTTTTTTGTTTTTGGGGTTTGTTTTATGGTATTTATGATGCGGTTTTCTGTTGGTCCTTTTACTGCGCAGGTGTTGTAGATTATTATGTCGGCTTTTGTGTCGGTGGTGATTTGGTGTTCTGCTTGGGTTAGGATTCCTGTTATGGTTTCGGTGTCTGCTGTGTTTGCTGAGCAGCCGTAGGTTTTGATGGCGATTTTCATGTTTGTCACGGGGTTTGGTGCTGTATGATGGTGCATTTAGTAATAAAAACTTGGAGGTTGTGTATGGCTGTTTTTGACAGGTATGTGCTTCCTTGCTTGTTTTTGCTTTATAAGGTGTGGAACCAACATGTTATGTGCATATTTACTGCATAATATATAGCGGTATATCTTACAAAATGCTGTTAAGTTGTGTTCAAAGAGTGGGAGCGAGAGAACACATGAAACTAATCACCCTATACTTGCCTGAAACTTATATTAAAGCTTTAGACCAGCTTGTGGACGAGCGGTTCTACCCCAACCGCGCTGAAGCAATCCGGGTCGCGATACGGGACTTAATCAGCGCTGAAGTTTGGAGGAGAAAAGGCGTTGACTAAAGAATTGAAGTGTCATCTTGAAGAAAACCTTGATGACGCACAAATCACGGTTACTCCGCAACTTGTGGATAACACTTTGCACCTTTGCGTGCCAAGCTGCATCCACGAAATCGACCAAGTTGTGGTTGAACCTAAAAAACTTGAAATGGTGAAACCAAAAATGACAACAATCAAAACAGAATTGGAAACCATCACCAGCCAACTCTACGATCTGGAATGTGGCGTAAAACCCGCAAAGGTCCTCGACATCGACTTGGATCTATACCAGATGGAAGACTATTAACCCCGTTTTTTTAACTCTCGCTTACCCGTTCCCCCCTTCCCCGCCCCCTTAACCCGGGGGGCAACCCCTTTATCCCCCACCAACACTATCTACAGTTATGAACCCCCACCAACTTATAGCGCAACTCCGCCAAGACTTACAAGCCAACGCTGACCAAAAAACCAAAGACGGCGCCAAACGCTACTTCAAAGAAGCAATAAACCTCTACGGCGTAAAAACCGACCTTGTAGGCAAAATCGCCGCCAAACACTGGAAACAGGTAAAAGCTCTGCCGAAAAAGGATATTTTTGCCTTGTGCGATGAACTGTTCCAATCAGGCGTCATGGAGGAAGCCTTTGTTGCCGCAGAGTGGCTGCCCCATTTGGCCGACCAGTTTGAACGCGAAGACTTAGCAACTTTCAGGCTTTGGATTGAATGCTGCATTGATAACTGGGCAAAATGCGACAGCTTCTGCAACCACACGGTCGGCGACTTCATGATGTGCTTCCCCGAATGCGTGGATGAGCTTTTGGGTTGGGCGGAGTCTGAGAACCGTTGGCTCCGACGTGCCGCCGCCGTCACGCTGATTGTTCCTGCAAAAAAGGGCATGTTTCTGGCGGAAACGTTTGAGCTTTGTGACGTGCTGTTAACGGATGGCGATGATTTGGTGCAGAAGGGTTACGGTTGGCTGCTCAAAGCCCAAACGGAAAAGAACCCCAACGAAGTGCTTGCGTATGTGCTTAGGAACAAGGCGGTTATGCCCCGAACGGCGTTGCGGTACGCGATTGAAAAGTTGCCCAAAGACCAAAAAGCCTTGGCAATGAAAAGAGAATAACACAGGTTTTAAACCTGCTAATAGCGCAAAATCAGTTCAATAGTCTCTAAAAGAACAACAAACCGAAAGAGAGCACTAGTGTTGTCCCATGAAAGGGGCATTAAGCAGGCGTTGTTTGATTGCTGCTTTTTCGTATTCGCCAAATCGCAATTAAAACTGTTGCCAAAACAACAATCGCTCCTACAGTGCCTAACCAAGCAATCTTTTCCCAGTCAAACCCAAAAACAATGCTTACATGCCAAGTGGATTGACCTGCTGATATGGGGTTTTGGGGTGTCCAACCGGTGACGGCTGGGTTTGAGGGGGCTGCAGTTTCGCCGACGTTCACTGTTTTTACGTTGCTCCAATCGCTTTCTTCCCCATTAAACACAACATATTCAGACCAAATCCCACGCGGTGAATACTCAAAATACCCTATAGCTGACATGACTCGAAAATCGATCTCTCCTCTTTCAGGAAAATCATCAAATGAAACTGAAATAATCCTGTAATCTCCATTTTTCTGAGAAATAAACCCTAAATCAGCGTATTCATTTTTTGGATAAAACGTTTTCCATTGCTTTTCATTTTCAAAATGCCCTTTATATTGAACCTTATACAACCCGTTATTGAAATTGTCATTGTAAGGTGGCTGATTCTTGATTGTTATTTCGATTGACTTGTTTTCTGCCCAGTAACTTCCATGTGTAATAACAGTTTCTCCCGTGTACGGGTCTACAGTAGTAGTTGCCGGCACAACATACGGCTGTTCAATATATCTAATGGTAAATTCTGGCACTACTGGTTTAGGTCTTGAAGTTTGGCCATGAGCTATATTCACCAGTGTTACGCTTGAAACTGCCAAGGCTGCGATTAGAATGCAGGTGAAGATTTTGCTCAGGCGTGTCATAGTTAACCCTGGGTTTAGGTTGTGATTAAAAGGTTTTCGTAAACACTTCTTTACCTGCCCAAGTAAACACTCCTTGACTAAGGTTTTCAACATACTAATGGCGTGTTTTTCAGCCAATAGCACCTACCCCCCTTAGTAATTTACAGCGTTCAAACCAGAAAGGTGCAGGATGAGCCTACCCCTCCTTGGAAAGGTAGACCCCCTATAGGTTACTGCATAGATCTGCTATTTGCATCCTAATAGGTTGGTGTAAAAAGTAAAGCAAAGACTGCACTGAACAGCGAAATGCAAAGTCGGGCACTAGCATGACCCATAAAAAATCAATTCAACCTTCATGTTCTAACCGTCAAAAAAGCAGTAAAATGCCCTATAAACAATTTTGCGCCTAAATTATGCCTTTTAAAAAAAACGTTAATAATTAGCAAAAATAAAATCACTAATATTTTTAGCAAACAATGACCCGCCTGTTTATACTCCACTATATTAAGAGCAGTTTACCTCACCTTCAAAAATTCAATGAGCTGATTGCGTGCTCCATAAACGTTAAATTGTCAACCAATAAATATCAAGACTGGCGAAAAAATGTTCACCCAAACACCTGACGACCAAGCAAACACCCAAATTCTACAATTACTAAACAAACACCAAACAGAAAACCCAAACACAACTGGCCTGGACAGAGCCATAATACAAGCAACAACAAGACTGACACAAAGCCAACTAGAACGCCACATGTTAGATTTACAAAAAAAGGCACTAATCACACTTAGAGGCGGCGAAGATTCTAGATGGGTGTTCGCAGAAATTACTCCCGAAGGCATCAAAGAAATCACTAATGACAATCCCCAAAATGCGCAAGAACTTTTTCTAACGACCTTTGATGAAATGACCGAAGTTTTCAAGCAAGCACGCTACCGAGTTAGGGAAACAGGACTCTCAACTTCAAACAAATCAAAAATAGAAAAACATCTAAAAGCACTCGAAGTTGAACTCCAAAAGGGCAAAAAAATAGAATTAGGAAAAATCCAAAAAGTCATCAAAGAATTAAACCAAAATTATTATGAAATAACGCCAGAGGTATCGATAATAGTTCTAAAAACCATAAAAAGCACACTTAACCTAAAGTAACGCGTTAAACGCATTAAGCAAACAAACGAAAAATAACAACCGATTTTTAACATATTAATTAACAAATTTCCATCCAATAGCACCTGCCCCTTAAGGGTTTTGGAGTCATTTTGGTGTTTGTGGCGCTTTTAGTTGGTTATCGTAGTGTTCGCATTTTATTTCTACAATGGTTTGCATTAGGGCAATAGAAACCAGAAATCCTGCAATAAGTGCTATGAGTCCTGTCCAGTATAGTTCGATTGCGATTACGCTGTACATGTTTAGGAAAGTGAGAAGTATTGCGAGTTCTATTGTTGCTGATGAAAGGATGGCTAAGAAAAGAAGGCATTTACGGATAAGTTTATTCTTGGTAAGTGACAAAAAAACGCTCACTCCAAATAATAGTGAATAATAATACAATTATTAAGCATATAGTTATCAAATTAGCGTAAAGTTGATTTAAAAAACGTAATTTTAACGAGCGATTAGATGGATTCAGCGCTCGTTAAAAAAAAGAGCAACAAACAAGCCGTTTAGATGCAAGCATCCAAGTTTTCGATGGTTTTATAAGCAAGCACTCACTAGTTAACATTGATTGTTTTATACAGTTTAAAGAAGTAGGTAAAAATGAATTTTCTTTCACATTTATTTCAGAAAATATTGACAATAATAATGTGTGTTCTTCTTTTTTACAGCCCTTTACTGGTAGAAGAAACCCCAGAGAAGAATGAGGCAGTTTGTAGCCCTTTACATGTTGACGGCAAATACATCAAAAATGACCAAGACGCAATAATTCACTTGCACGGGTGCCAAGGCGGAGGTGCTTTCAACGATGGTGGAAACGGAAACTGGATGACTGAGTGGGGCTTCAAATTTTCAAGCGTTGGATGGAACACAAGTTACGTTGAAAGCCAGCTGAATAACATGGTTGAATGGGGAGCAAACATGTTAAGAATACAATTAAGCGTTGAACTTTGGATGTATAACATTGACGGCATACGTTCACACATGGAATACATGATAACAGAAGCTTCCAATAGGGGGATATACTGCATCATTTCACCCTACCAAGTGCGGTACTGGGGGCAAGACGGATGCGAGCAAGACCCTCTGCCGTATCCACCCTACTGCAACAATTACTCAGCCCAAATAATTCCGAACACAACAGCCTTTGTAAATTGGCACAGCCAACTAACAGATTACTACAAGAATTATTCAAGCGTAATATGGGAGGTCTGGAATGAACCCTATGCAGAAGACGGTTTTGAAGAATTCAAAAATGTAACACAACAGTGCATAACAAATGCCAGAAATAACGGTGCAAATCAAATGTTCCTTTTAACTTGGGGCAACGGAGGCTTAGACACCAGTTGGGTAGACGAGTACACTGAAATTGATGACCCTGCGGATGTAGGCTTTGGTCTGCTGTGGCATTGTTATAACGCCTATAACCATCTGGGTTACCCAAGACCAACCACTTTTAACCAAGTAGCAGCCGCAATGTCAGGCATTGTGTCTCTTGCCGAAAATCATCCGTGCTTTATTGGAGAGTTTGGCGCTGAATATACGGTTTCCTCGGACACCGACGTGGTAGATTGGCAGATGACTGTGATGGATAACGCAGGAATACACTATGTTATGCATTGGCTGCGTCCAGATGGACCATTCATGTATGTCTTTAGCGATTTCTCGCCTACAACTGCAGGGCAAGTTTTAATTGACCACATGATAGCCTACCAAGGAAACACACATTACCTAACAATAAACAGCGCCACAGGCGGAAGCACAACTCCACTCCAAGGAGTTTACAACTACACAGCAGGAATCCTAGCAGAAATTACTGCAAACGCAAGTGAAGACTACTCATTTGACCACTGGATTCTTGACGGCCTAAACGCAGCCACAGATAACCCGATAACCGTACCGATGTGCCTAAACCATACGCTCACGCCAGTTTTTACTGCAGACTATTCTTGGTCGACTGGTTTTGAGTCAGGTAACTTTAGTGAATGCACGGGTGTGCTTTATGACGGAGTTTACTCTGCGGATGTAGTAACAACTAATCCTAAAACGGGAATTTATCATGCAAATTTTGTTAGCACAAGCCAATACGGTTACAGTTGTGGGTACAAGACTTTCTCTGATAGAGCAAATGTTACGTTAAGGTTCCAAATCAGCTTTGTTGAAGGTTATGCTGACACTGATGGTTCATGGCTTAGTTATGGTGCTTTAGCGAACAGCGGTAACGGCGAATCAGTAGCAATAGTAATCAAGAATGTGGGCGGTCAACTTTACTGGGGACTATTCGTTAATGGTGAGATATACCTTGAAACTGCTGCTTCCAATATTAATTCAAGCACATATTATCAAGTAGAACTTGTTAGAAACGTGAACGGTTTACAACAATTGTATGTGGACGACGTGCTTAAAGCGCAGCAGACAACGGTTCTCTCATACGGCGCTGACATAGCAACTTTCGGCGTTGACTTTAACACGGGCAAATCAGTCAGAGTATACATTGATGACGTGTTTCTTTTCACTTAAACCTTTTTTTGGGTTCCTGTTTCTGATAAGGCTTAATAGCTGTTCCGCCGTGAACATTGTAACATAACCAGTTTCGTGATAATCATGGTAGATGTTTGGCTTCCCTACGGAAAAACTGACGTTTGCGTTCGAGTCCCAGCCCGAAACCTTTTAGGCTCAATTGACCCAGTGCAAAAATCAGGTGTAGTAGACCCTAAAGCGGAAATTGAACGCGCCATAAAAGAACCATTAGGCACAAAACGGTTAAGCGAAATCGCCCAACCCGACAACAAAGTCGCCATAGTAGTCGACGATGCCACACGCAAAAACCCAAACGAAATCATGATACTACCAGTACTTGCCGAATTAAATGCTGCAGGCGTAAAAGATGAAGACGTCACCGTCATTTTTGGCTGTGGAACCCACAGGGCAGTGAAGCCTGAAGAGTTCACCATGCTTTTAGGCGAAGAAGTTCTAAAACGCGTTAAAGCCATCAACCATGACGCTAAAGCCCCTGACCTTGTTTATATCGGCACTACTAAGTCACACGGAAACAAAGTGTTGCTTAACCGAGTTTTCGCAGAAGCAGACGTTAAAATCTTGCTCGGCGACGTTAACCTGCATTACTACGCAGGCTACGGCGGAGGAAGAAAAAGCGTTTTGCCTGGAGTAGCTGGCGCCGAGACAGTGCAGTACAACCATGCCATGATGCTTAACGCCAACGCTAAAACAGGCGTCTTGGAAGGCAACCCGGTGCATGAGGACATGACTGAAGCCGCACGCATGGCAAAAGTTGACTTTATCGTTAACATTGTAGAAAACAGCAAAGGACAAATGGTCAAAGCTTTCGCCGGCGATTTGGAGCAGGCGTTTTTGGAGGCGGTTAAACTTGTGGATGAAATGTACAAAGTTAAAGTTGACCGCAGAGCCGACATCGTTGTTGCCAGCGCCGGTGGACACCCAGCAGACATTAACCTGTACCAGGCACACAAAGCAATTGATAACGCTTTAGACGCTGTGAAAAGAGGCGGTGTTATTATTCTTGTTGCGGAGTGCCCTGAAGGTCATGGAAACCAAGTGTTTTATGACTGGATGACTCGGCTTGCTGACTTGAAGAGCACTGAAAAGGAGATTAAACGTAACTTTGCCATGGGTGGACACAAAGCTTACTATCTGCTGAAAGTGCTTCAGAATCATCCAGTTATTTTGGTGTCTTCACTGCCTGATTATTACGCTTCAAACGTGTTTAAACTCAAAACCGCCCGAGCAGTAAATGACGCGTTAACGGAAGCCTTCAAACTGTCAGGTTCCGCCTCAAGAGTTTGGACCATGCCTCTTGGAAGCTACACGTTGCCTGAATATAAAGCGCCAGAAGAAGTAAAACCTTAAAAGCCCATTAGAACTGACATTGAGCAAGAAAAAGATTAACCGCAAAGAGCGCAACCTTTAAGTTCACTTACCTAAAATCGTATTGAAGGCGACAAAATGGAACCATCCTACAAACTGCGAAAATTCGTCCCTAACGACCTGCAAGCCGTAATGCAAATTAACCGTGTTTGCCTACCAGAAAACTATACAGACTTCTTCTTTATTGACCTGCACCAACGCTTTCCAGAAACATTCATTGTTGCAGAAGAAAACGGTAAACTTCTCGGGTACATCATGTGCAGAATCGAAGTTGGCTTATCTAACATTGGACTGGGCGGTTTAATACGCAAAGGACACGTGGTTTCAATTGCAGTTTTGCCGCAGGCAAGACGCCGGGGTGTCGCTCAAGCAGTCATCAACGGCGCCTTAGAGGGTATGAGGTATTATAAAGCTAAACAGGGGTTTTTGGAAGTCAGAGTAACCAACGAGCCAGCCATTGCACTGTATAAGAAGCTTGGTTTTGAAGTCAGCAGAACCATTAACGGGTACTATTCTGACGGCGAAGACGCCTATGTAATGACAAAAAAGCTATCCTAAAAAGGCAAAAAACATCATTATTTTTCAAGTTTAACCCTAAAGAAGGTAATTTACCGTTTGTTTTGGGAAAACGCTTAAATTTTTCTATCCAAGTTTGGTATCTTGGCAGATAAAAAGACTTTGAATTATAAAACTAAAACTGACAAGCTTTTAAAAAGTGGAAAAGTAGCAAAACGGTCTTTTGCCGTTCAACTCTTGGTTGGCTTTGTTGAAGTTATCGCAGGCATATTCACGTTAAGCGTAGCCTTAATCGCAGACGGCGTACAATCATTTGCCGACGCAGGCGTTTCACTGATTGTTTGGATTGGCCTTCGCATTTCAAGAAAAAAGCCAGACCGCAAATTCCCGTTTGGGTATCACCGGTTTGAAACCTTAAGCAGCATAACAGCCGCCATTTTCATGGGTGTTTTGGCAGGCTTCTTAATGTATTCTTCATACCAAGAGTTTCTTGACCCAACTCCCATCATTAACCCCGAAGTATCAATGGTTGTAGCGTTAGGTGCCGCAACTGTATCCTCATTCCTACTGGTTTACAAGAGACGAGCCGCAAAAAAATTCAACTCCACAGCCTTAAAAACTGATGCAGCAAACTCGATAAAAGACGTGTTAACATCAGTAACAGCGTTTGCAGGAATAGCCTTAAGCTTACTGTTTAATTTCACTCAAATGGACGCTATAGCTGGTATCGTGATTTCACTGTTCGTTTTCACAATGGTTTACCCGATACTAAGAGAATCTTCACTGGTACTGTTGGACGCGTTTGATGACCCTGAAACGCTTTCGGAAATAGAGGTAACGTGCAAAAAAACAAAAAATGTTAAACAAATCCAAAACATACGCCTTAGAAAGGTTGGTTCCTACTTAATCGGCGATGCTCAAGTTGTTTTGGATGCAGATTTAACGGTTCGGGATGCAGTTAAGACAGCTAGGGAGATAGAAGAAAACATTAAGCAAGAGTTTTCCGATATTATTGAAATGAAAATCCTCATTAACCCGGATGAACCGGTTTAAGCATAAAGTATTTTTTTAAAGTTTATGTTTGATGCAATCTTTAAACGCTGTTTTATGATTATGGAATATTTTTTTCATTTTTTTGTTTTTTCTCACCGAAGCTCTCGAGTTAAACGTTGCTTGTTAATAATTATGATAACTGATTTGCACTACACATGATTTAAGTAACAAAAAACCAAAGCAGTTAACCGCATAGGCAGCAAGTCATGAAAATCAAATCGAAAATAATAATCGCCATCTTTATCTTGTGCTCAATTGTATTTGGCGCACTTCATTTAACAGCAACTTACCTAATTATGCCAAGCTTTGAAGAAATCGAAAAAGACCAAACATTAGAGGGCGTATATCAGGCAGTAGCCACCATAAAGTTTAGACTCGCAACACTGCAATCTATGGTTACTGATTATTCAGCTTGGGATGACACATACAGTTTTGTTCAAACACGCAACCAAGAATACGCCAATCTTAATCTTGACCCGGCGTTTGAAAACCTGAACCTGAACATAATTGCCGTAGAAGACAATATGGGAAACTTGCTCTACTACAAAAAATATGACATAAACTATACAGCCCCAATTGACATCAGCCAAGAAATCGATAACAAGATAACATCTGAAACTGCTCTTTGGACATTTCGAGATATCGATGACAAAAAAATCGGCGTAATGCTTCTTGATGGCAAAATAACCTTGATTGCAACCTCGCCAATTGTCACTAGCCAAAAGGAAGGCCCAATTTTAGGCGGAATGTTATTTGGCAACTATCTTGACGGTAAAGAAATGATGGAGCTATCCGAAATTACGGGTTTAGATTTCAATTTTTACACTTTACAGGAATTTAATCAAAAAGTTGACGGTGAACAAATTGCTGAAGCGTTAACTAGAAATCCTCAAGAAATCATAGTTAAGGCAGACTCTTTCGAAGTAAGTTCAGGCTACACTTTAGTTAACTGCATACATGGTAACCCACTGCTTATTTTACAAGTTAACCAACCCAGAGAAACCTACCAACATGGGTTAGTTACAAGAGACTTGTTTGTTACTGCAGCCTTGGCGCTTTCAATCGCTTTTGGAGCAGCCGTATTAATTATCCTTCAAAAACAGATAATAACACCCTTAACAAACCTTGCAACCTCCGTTAAAAGCACTTATTCACAAAACCCAAACGCTAAACCGTCGCCTAAAGGTGACAGCGATGAAGTTTCTGTCCTCGCTGAAGTGATTAAGGATTCGTTTAACCAAAAACTTGAAACCATGAATGAAGTTTCCAGAATGGTGGCGCATGATTTACGTAACCCTTTAACAGGCATTAAAGGTGCTGCATACTCTTTAAAACGCAATTACAGTCAAGAAATAGGCGAAAAAGGTCTGGGTTTACTAAAAGTAATTGATGACTGCGTAGATTATTCTAACAAGATTGTCAGCGATTTATGGGAATATTCAAGCGAAATAAAACTGGAGAAAACAAAAACAAGCCCCTATCGACTGGTCATTAAGGCTTTAGCGACAATTGCTGTCCCAAGCAACATAAACATAATCAACTACGCCAGCAGTGATTTCGGGTTAAACGTTGACACAGGAAAAATAGAACGCGTCTTTAGCAATCTAATTAAAAACGCTATTGACGCAATGCCAAACGGTGGGACCCTAAACATTACAACCCAAAAACTTCGCCATGAAACCGTAATTATTTTCAAAGATAACGGCGTCGGCATGTCAGAAGAAATTGTAGAAAAGCTTGGAAACCCGTTCTTCACAACCAAAGCCAAGGGTATGGGAGTAGGCTTTTCTATATGTAAAAGAATCGTGGAAGCGCATCAAGGAAAAATTGAAGTGGAAAGCACACCTAGAGTGGGAACAAGAATTTCTGTTTTTCTTTCTTAAATTTAAGTAGGCACTTGTAGTAGCTCTTTGCCAGCAACAAACCCTTAGATTCCAAAGACTTCAATACTTTTTTGGAGGTTAAGAATTGCCTAAAGCCAAAATGACAGATAACGACTTACGAGAAGCACAACAGGACGACATAACATTGGTTGATCAAGAAAAGATTCTTCGTCACATGCCTAAAACTGAACTTGTAGAGACAAGAGAATCACCCGAAGACTAAGAAGAAAGAGGTTAAAAAGCGATTTTTTGAGGAGCAACCATCCTTTTTAAGGCTAACTGCACCGTAAAGTTAACAGTTACAATCAAAGCCAGCAATCCATAGTAAACGGTTGGGTTTATTGTAACAGTGTAAACGAAAATTTTCAAATTTTCAGCACCAGCAAAAAGGTTCATGGACCCCATCAAAAGCATAACCGTAGTCATCGGCACCGCAGCAAACATGGAAATTTTCTCTTTTACCCTAAACAGCAAATAATAAGAAAGCACCAATGTTGGACCATAATAGGCAAACGCACCTAAAATGCCAAGAGGCCAGCCAAGCGGGTTAATTTCTACAGCTATCCCTGTTACGTCGATGGCGTAGTAGGTTGTAAGTAGGTCAAAACTCCAGCAGGACAATGCGACGCCTTGGAAGGAAAAGATGATTTCCCGCCATTTTCTGGTGGAATCGCCGCCGTTTTGGGCTTGGCAGGTTTTATTGCGGAGGCGTATGATGCTGATTATGGGTATCAACATTATTAGTAGGTAGAGTATGCCGATTGCTCCGTTGCCTGTTCTGGTTAATTCAGCAATATTGTAAAGCCAGACTAGGCTGGTTGTTATTAGAAAGCCTTGTGCTAAGCTTTTAAGGGCTCCCAAACTTGACATTTCACCGATGTATTGTATCTCACGACAAACTAAATAAACAGTTTCCCAAAAAAGTAACTATTTAAACTACTAATTATCGGTAGAAATCATTTAATACAATAGAATTCAACCTCAAAACAATCGATAACAGAGGAACAAAAAATGTTAAAAAACGCAACAATATACCCCAGAAAAAAAATTGCACTAATCGCTCATGACCATAAAAAAGCCGACCTGCTAGAATGGACAAAACACAACGCCAGCATACTTCAACAACACGAACTCTATGCAACCGGCACAACAGGCGCCATACTCAAAAAAGAGTTAAACCTAGACATCACCGTTCTTGAAAGCGGCCCATTAGGCGGCGACATGCAAATCGGCGCATGCATCTCGGAAGGAAAAATCGATTTTCTCATCTTCTTCTGGGACCCCTTAGAACAGGTGCCACATGACCCAGACGTTAAAGCGCTGTTGCGTATGGCTGTGGTTTGGAATGTTCCAACAGCCTGCAACCGTTCTTCAGCAGACTTCATTATAACCTCGCCATTGATGACCCAAGAATACCCCCGTGCATTGACAGATTACGAAAAATATCGGCAACGACTAAACCGCTAAAATTGGCAAATCGGTAAAACCAAGTAAATAAACGCAAATGTTAAGTACAGTTGATTCTTAAACCAGAAGTAATGCTAAAGGAAAACAATCATAAGGTTCTCTTAACGGCGTTTTTTACTGTCGTGTTGATAGTTTCAATGGTGAATCTTAATTTACCCTACAGGGCAGTTGCCAATCCCCTTAGCGGTATGGAAGGCCTTTTTCCAGTTGAGCGTGACCCAAACGGTATCTACATAGAAGCTAACGGAACTATAACCCCTGCTTCAGCACCTGTCAGGCGCGAAGGAAACACGTACACTTTAACAGGTGACCTTATTGACCGTTCAATTTGGGTTTTATGCAGTGACGTCGTGTTTGACGGTGCAGGTCATTCGTTAAATTATAATCAAAGCCTTTTTGATCGAGGCGTAACGTTTAACGGTACATACTTGACTTTGAAAAACCTTCAAGTTAACGGTTACTCTTGCGGAGTAGCTTTGAATTCGGCAGGAAAGTATCAAAAATCGTTTTGTAACACAATAATCAACTGCACCTTCAACAACAATGAAGTAGGAGTTAGGGCTTTGCGTTCAGTGGGCAACCAAATATTGAACAACACACTAGTCAACAATACAATAGGCATACAAATGGAACTTTATTGCGACGAAAACTTTATTGTAGGCAACCAGTTTAAAGGCAACACTAAAGCCCTGTTTTTTGACCAATGCAATAATAACACAATCACAAATAACCAGATTATCCAAAACAGCATTTACGGTTTAGAACTTAAAGGCGCCTCAAACAACACAGTTTACTGTAACAACATAACTGAGAACGGTTTAGGCATACTTGTTGAAGGCACCATTGGAGGCGGCGAAAGTAATAATGCCTGCTTCAACCTGATAACTAACAATCAAATTGCAAAAAACCTTCAGTGGGGACTTGTGCTTAACGGGTCACAAATAGACAACCAGATTTACGCTAACAATTTTATAGACAACAATTTGGGTCAGGGTCTGCAAGTGTCTATTCCAATGATCATGGAGCTGAGTAGCGACCTGCTATCCTACAAGCTGCTACCTGGACAAAGAAACACTTGGAACAACGATTCAATCGGCAATTACTGGAGCGACTACCAAGCAAGATATCCCAATGCAACTGTAAACGCAAGCGATTGGGATACACCGTTTTACATAAATGAAAACAATATTGATCAACATCCACTTGTAAACCCGTTTAACATTGAAACTTCAGACATTGGGGAACAACAGCAAACAAACCTAAATACGCAAACCACACCGCCGCCTTACACTGCAATCATAGTAGTAGCCATGATTTGCATTATAGCAACTGTCTTAATTTTGATTCGCAAAAATAGTAAAAAGGTCACTTAACTTTTTGTGACCGCTCGTAATGGTACAGGTACTCTTGTGCGTATCCTGCGTAGACGCCAAAATAGTTACGTCCGAAAACATTGAGTTTTTCGTATTCGCCGTTGCTTAGGGAATCGTGGCTTTGGAGTCTTTTAACTAAGTCTTGGGGCAGTTGGTCAGCATAATGGTTCAAAAGGATGCGTTTAACCCACACGTCAACGGGAAAAGCCTCCATTTTCTCCAGCGAAAACAGCAACACGCAATCCGCCACCTTCAAACCGACGCCCGAGAACTCGAAAAGCCGCTTTTTTGCCTCAGCATACGGCAGAAGTTTGAAGGTTTCCAAATCTATTGCTTCGTCACGGATTCTTTGAGCCGTTGCCTGCACATACTTTGCCCTGTAACCCAAACCGCACTCCTCTAAGCCATGCACGCTTGCAGTTGCCAACCGTTCCACCGAAGGGAACAGCCAAAAATCCTTCCCATCAAAGCAGCGTTTTTCGCCGTATTTTTGGGAGATTTTTGCGAGCATTTGTTCGATGGCGGCTATGCTTTTGTAAGTTGCGCAGATGAAGCTGATTAAACATTCCCAAGGGTTCTGGCGTACAATTCGCAAACCCTCAAAACGTTGCAGAGCGGCTGAAATGTAGGGGTCTTTGTTGACGCATTGGGTTATCTGGGCTAAATCGTCATTTAAACCAAAAAATTGCTTAACAAAAACCGTGTCAACGCCCTCAAACTCCAGTTCAACGCCACATTGACGAATCTTGAAAACCTTTTCGCCCGAGACTCCGTACCACCAGCCGCCAACTTTTTTGCAGCGGAACACTTGCCCGCAACATAGGGAGAAGTCCAAGTCAAAGGGTGCATCAAGTTTAAGCTTCATTTTAGGGGTTACTCCATGAATTTTTCTGGTTTAGGAACTTCCGCTGCTAAGCCTTTACGTTTGCGCAGTTCAGCTATGGTCTGCTGGGCAAGTCGTTCTAAAATTTTTTCCCAGTGGTCAAAGATGGATTGCCATACTGCCCGTCCTGAAGTGGCTGAGCGGATTTCTTTTGAGAAGCCGAAGGTTTCAGCTACGGGTATGAAGCCTTTGATGGCTGTGAGTAAGCCTTTTTGTTCAAAGTTTTTGATTTTGCCTCGGCGGGTGGTTAGGATTCTTGAGCATTCCCCTGCAAGTTCGGAGGAAACTGAAACTGTGGTGGCGTAGACGGGTTCAAGCAAGACTGGTTTAGCGGTTAAAAAGGATGCAAAGATGGCTTTGCCGACGCCGTGCATAACTTCAGTGGGGCTTTCTTGGTTTAGGCTGAGTTGCATGTCAACCAACTTCACCTTCACAAACCGCGTAGGTTCACCGCAGAGGGGTCCAGCTTTACAGGCGTATTCAAACCCCCCAATTAACGATTCCAAAACCGCTCCAGAAACGCCCTCAGTTTTTCCGCTACAATCCATAAACGCGTTACCGTTCTCATCAAAATACAGTAGTTTACCCATTTCTTCAGAAGCCATCTTTTTGCCTTCAGGTTCAGGTTCAACCTGTATGCTGAAGCTGTTTTGCTTGTTTGGGCTTTTAGCGCAGGCAACGATTCCACGGCTGGATACCGTTTCCATGTAAACAACTCTTGGCGCGGAGGCCTCAACTTCCAAGCCGAAATCACGTTTGAGCTGGTTAGTCGCAATCTCCAAATGCAACTCGCCCATGCCGCTTAAGAGGTACTCGCCCGTCACCCTGTCTGTTGTCACGTGCAGGTTAGGGTCTTCAGAAGCCAATTTTTCCAAAGCTACAAGCAACTCAGAAATCTGTTGAGGATTTTTAGGTTCAACCGCAATGGTCATTACAGGTTCAGAAACATAATTAACGCTTTCAAACGGGGTCATACCCTCCTTAAAGGCGGAGTCAACCAGTGTTTCTCCAGCCTTAAGCATCACGGGTAAAGACACGGTGCCTAAGTTGCCTGCTGAAATCTCAGAGACTTCTTCTTGAAAGGAGCCCATGTCAACATAGACCCCGCCCACTTCAGCCTCAACTGAGGCGTCAACAAGATGCACTTGGCAGCCTTTCTGTAGTTTGCCAGAGAAAACCCTGCCAGTCGCCAAGCAGCCGCCGCCTTGTACTGCAGCAACGTTAGTGACGCACATGACAGCGGTTCCTTCATCGCGGCATTCAGCTAAGGCACGCCCAACAGTTGAATCCACATGCCCATCCCAAATGGTTTCAACACGATAAGCTTGGGCGACGCGCGGGTTAGGCAAGATTTTTGTGGTCATTTCAAAAATAGCTTTGTGAACTGGTAACGTCTTCTTGAACGGTTCATAGTTATGTTGTTGGTAAGCGTTGATTATGTCTTGGAATTTTACGCTTTTTTGTTTGGCAATGTCCAGTGTGAATCCCCAACCATGCAGTGCCGCTCCAAAAGCAACGTTACCAGCGCGGGGGCTGATTTTCCATTGGTCCTTGTAGGGTGCTTCGCCGTAGACTTCGATGAGGTCATTGAAGCGGCTGATTAAGTGGTCAAGTTTTTTCTGAATCATCTCAGCGTTTAGTTGCAGTTCAGTGATGAGGCGGTCTACTTTGTTGATGAATAAGACTGGGCGAACGCGTTCTTCAAGGGCTTGTCGGGTTACGATTTCGGTTTGAGCCATAATCTCCTCCACTGCATCCACCACAACCACGGCGCCGTCGATTGCCCTAAGCGCCCTTGTAACTTTGCCGGTGAAATCCACGTGCCCCGGTGTATCAACTAAGTTGATGATATAGTTTCCTGCAAGGGTTTTGTAGAGCAGGCTAATGTTGGCGGTTTTAATGGTGATTTTACGTTTCTGCTCCTCCTCCAAGTAATCCAGCACCCGTGCCGTGCCAGCCATCGACGGCGAAAGCATGCCAGCACCCGCCAAAAGAGAATCCGCCAAGGTGGTTTTGCCGTGGTCAATATGGGCGATTATCCCAATGTTACGAATCGCCTCCTTATTGCCCATTAACTCTTGGATTTGTGTGACTTGTCTAAACCGCGGCATCAAGTAAACCCTGCATTAAAGCCCTTTAAACATTGGACACTTATTAAAATTTAATATTTCAGAGCCTTTTTACTGTGTTGCCCAAAGAGAAGAAAAACCTATGAAGCCGCCAGCAAAAATGCCAATTGAAAACTTAACAGAGGAGCCTTATGCGTCGATTCTTTGCTATCCACATGCGAAACCATCAGAAGTGGAAAACAGGATTTTGGAGCTAAGGGGGCTTGGTGTTTCGGAGGTAGAATATTCTGGCAGTGGTTCAGCCTCGAATGTTCCTGTGCTGGGCAAAGGCTTTGTGGGCATAGTAGTCATCGCTTATGTCAAAGGTGAACGGTTAGCGTTAAAGATGCGCAGGTTAGACGGTGGCAGAGACGACTTTTTTCATGAAGCTGAAATGTTAAAAAAAGCCAACAGCGTCGGTGTTGGTCCGCGGTTTGTAGCGGTGACTAAGAATTTTCTGCTTTCCCAGTTGATTGATGGGGATTTGTTGGTTAACTGCCTTGAAGTGCACAAGGAAAAAACGTTTTTTCGCAGGGTTTTGGGGGATGTCTTGGAGCAATGTTGGCGGCTTGACCTGGTAGGTTTAGACCATGGGGAACTTACCAAGGCACCAAGACACATACTTATGGCCAAAACGGAAAAACCGTTTATTGTAGATTTTGAAACCGCCAGCACCCAACGCCACGCCTCAAACGTTACCGCCGTTTGTCAATACCTGTTTGTTGGCAACGGTGTTGTCCCAAGACTGGTTGCTGAAGTTTTAGGCGAAAAAGACCTAAACAGAATCATTGAAGCACTGAGGGATTACAAGAAGGCGCGGTCTAGAACCTGTTTTGAAGCGGTGCTTAAGGCGTGTCTTTAACGGATGTAGCTGGGTATCGTGGCGGCTTCAAGCTGCTGTTTTGCGGTTTTTAATTCTTCAGTTAACTGGTAAAGGGTAAGCCACGTTTCAATTTTTTGTTGCCGTTCAATGTTACGTTTACTGTAAACAAGCGGAACCCCACCTATGAATAAGTAACCGTTCTCCTCAGACTGAGCCAAAGCCTTCCTTCCTCATCAAAAGGGTGCTTAAAGAAGGTTTTAGCTTATTATGGAACAAGACAACAGAAAAAAAGTCTATATCAAACAGATTAAAGTTCTATTCAACAAAAACCTTGCTTGTAAAGACTTTAAATGCTCCTTCTTTCCTTAGAAGAAGAGTGATTAAAAATGCCCAGAGTGTCGCGTTTTGAAATTCCAGCGGAGAAACCTGAACGTGCAGTTGAATTCTACAAGAAAGTGTTTGATTGGAAAATCGAGAAATGGCAAGGACCAATACCGTACTTTTTGGTTAACACAGATGGTGAAACGGGAGAAACCGGGATTAACGGTGCTATTCATGAAAACACCCATCTCAAGACAACCGTTAACATTGTGAATGTTTCTTCAATCGATGAAACTTTGAATGAATCAGGCAGTCAGGCGGCAAAGTGATAATACCTAAAGGTGCAGTGCCTGGAGGCGGCTATGTTGCCTACGCGGTAGACACTGAAGGTAACCCTTTTGGCATATTCGAAAACTCTAATCCACCAAACGCTTTACTAAAATAAGAATTGGAAGTTAAGCTACAACTTCTTGTAGGTGCTTCTGTTTCACCGCTTCTTTTAATTCCAACGCGATGCGTCTGCTCATGTGCATGTGAATGTAAGAGTGTGTAGACATCAACTTTGTCTCATAAGCAATAAAAACCCACATCGAAAAAAGTTTACACGCAGAACAAGCCAACTTTGGAACATATACAATTTGTATACAAATTGAAAAAAATCTTAAGAAATCCACTGTAAACAGGCATTACGGATACATGTTCTTTCCTTAAAAGGAACAAGAACTGAAGCTTTGAAATAAAAAAGAGAGATGTATAATAGTGAATAATC
Source organism: Bathyarchaeia archaeon (assembly GCA_042296865.1). Classification (GTDB taxonomy): domain Archaea; phylum Thermoproteota; class Bathyarchaeia; order Bathyarchaeales; family Bathycorpusculaceae; genus Bathycorpusculum. Next base: position 2,970,173 of record CP170178.1, read on the forward strand.
TTAAACTGTCCATGCTGACGGCAACTGTCATAATTATTATAATGTTGTCATGTTTTGCAAGTTGCGGCTTTGCGCAGTCATCTGTTTTTGCGCCGATTTGGATTGAAAAGGGTGTTTTTGTTGAATTCTCGTTTGATAAAGGATTGCGGGCTTCTGACAATTCCTCAGTCTATGTGACTTATGAAAATGGAACCTTCAGTTGGGAATGTATAGAATTAACGGGTAACACAGCAAAACTGAAGCTTACACTAAAATTTAATGAAATAGACGGTGTCACCACGATGTCTGGAGAAGCGTTAGTTGACGCGGTTAATCGATCAGTATACAGTTTAGACGGAAATCTTCTTGGGACCACACAACTCTGGCAAGAATCAAACCCAACCTCTGAAGTAATTTTATGGGATACATCGCAAGACAAGATATTTGGCGAAGCTGAAACTGGAAGAGTTGGTGAAACACCTCAAGGAAACCAGGAGACATTTAAAGTTACAGGAAACGGCACAATCAATAACAATGAAGCTGTCTTTAATGCGAGGTATGACACGGATACTGGACTAATGATTCGCGGCTTATTATGGAATGAACCCACATTAAAGGCGCTTAAAGCAGGCATACTCAACAGCGTCACTATATCTGACACAAATATCGATTTAGGTCCAGTAACAGAAACATTTGAATTTAACCTGCTCATTCCGATATTAGTTATTGCAGGCGCATTCAGTTGCATTTTCATAACTGTTTGTTGGAAACGAAACAAAAAACGTAAAGCAGCCGCAATTAGCAATCAATAAAAACAACAGCTGAAAACTTCAAGCGTTGTACCTTCTTTTTAGTTTTCAAAATCGCCTGCTTAAAACTTAGATTTACTTATCCTTTTTAATGCATTCTCATTTATGATCGCTACCAAGAATCAAAGTTTTAGAAAAAATCGACTTAAGGAAATGAACGTTTACCCCTTAAGTCTGATGGCTTTTTCTGAGTCGTCACTACTGAAACCGCCATAACTACTAAGCCCGCAACAGTAACTATGACAGACGCAAACAGTAAATCTTTCTCAATACTGTAAACCGAAATGGCCCATCTACTGGTAACGTTTTCTTTTGTAGGATTATAGATTACTACCGTGTATTTGTCTCGTTTTGAGAGTTCAAAGTTGTATATCTCTTGCTTTGTATTTTTGAAAGCAAAAACAGGGTCAACAGTTTTGTTTTCGTTCCATTGTCTTATGCCTTCGGAATCAAGTATGTAAACATCGATTGGCTCTGTTGATTGCACTGTCAATTGAAAGTCTCTTGGAACCAAAAGAAACTCGAAAAATTCAGATAGCGTTTGGTCTGCATCATCTGGATCTAAATACGACCATGTGTTTGGCGCCATATCAATTCGTTCAGCGCTAAAAGATGTTGTTGTATTGCTTCTGTAAAAAGTGCCTGCAAGAAGCGAAAATCCGACAATAAAAATGATTATACCTACTCGAACGCAGTTTTTCATTCTAATCAACCTCCATAAAACGGGTGAAATAAACGTGTGACAAGATAAGCAAAACCAAAGAGATAATCAGTGGAATAGCAATAACCATTATTACGCCCCCTGTTGTAGGATTAAACAATGATTCATCAGCAGGAACTACATCAGGACGAACGAGTCGACTGAAGTAAGCGCTTATGTATCTTAGTCTTCCTTGAGCAGATAGATAGTTCCCGCTGCCAGCTGCAATTTCAATACCTATCAACAGCAGAATTGAAGACAATATGGAGACAGCTTCATTTTTAGTGAACATTGAAACAGTCATAGTAACTGTGGCGGCTAGTAAAGCTTGAAGAACCAAGCCGAATAGCCCCACATAAAAAAGTGGTTCTAATGGACTCAAAACTGCAAGATAAATGTGCATTGAGTATGCTGCAAAGAAAACAACGATAAACGTACAAAACAGGGCAATAAATTTTGAAGTAAACAAGTGCCACCTTTTCAAAGGATATGATAAAAGAAGTTTATCTTCACCTTTCGAACAACTTCCTGCAAAACCTCTGGCAAATACTGCACAAACACTAAACGTTAAGAAAATAAAAAGAATACCAGTCATATCGTGAAGAATATCAAAATTGTTTATGAATGCAACATTTACTGTTACTTGCGCTAGTACACCTATAACTGCGGTAGCTATTACGATTTCCAGCATAGGAAAACGCAAATATTCTTCAAAAGACCAGCCGATTAATCCACGAAAAGTTTTAAATTTCATTTGCATTTGCTCCTGCCGTCACTTTATAAATTTCTTCGATAGTGCAATGCATCTGTTGGAAGCTTTTCAGTTGTAGTTGAAGTTCAGCGGCAATTTTGGGAATTTCCGTATAGAACATGCCAACATCTTTAACCTTACAATAAACCGTTCCAGCCTCAATCCAGACTTTTTCAACACTACCTGATTGGCATATTTTATCCAAAAATACGCCTGGGCTTGAAACATCCATTTTGTAAATGTTCGCTGAATACTTTCCAGACAAATCTTTGATGGTGCCTTGGTCAACAATTTTACCTGAATCTACAATCGACAACCAGTTACATACTTTTTCTAAATCGCTTAGAATGTGGGTTGAGATAAGAAAACTTGTACCCTTATCTTTATGCAACTGCTTGATGTGATCCAAGAGGGCAATTCTTCCCAATGGGTCAATGTTAGCCGTGGGTTCATCAAGAATGGCAAACTCTGGGTCACCGATTAACGCTTGAGCTAAGCCTAACCGTTTAAGCATACCAGCCGAATACGTGCCAATTGGTCTATCACCAGCATCAGTTAAACCCACATCTCTTAGTGAATCTTTAATGCGCTGTTGACTTTGGGATAGCTCATAAATGCGTACTACATGTTCCAAGAAATGCTTACCAGTAAAGCTACTGGGATAGGCATTTACTTCATGCATGACACCCAGTTTACGCTTAATCTCATATGAGTCTCGCCAACAATCCATACCAAAGACAGCAGCTTCGCCACTATCAGCTTTTAAAAGACCTAAAAGTATGTTGATAGTCGTCGTTTTGCCTGCACCATTTTTGCCTATAAACCCTGAGATGCCCCTTGGCACTTTCAGGTCCAATCCATTTAAAGCAAAGTTACTTCCAAATGCTTTAACAAGATTTTTTGTAAAAATAGGTTCATTAGTCACCTTTATTTCACCCTCAACTTATGTTAAGCGCTTTTTTTGCTAACTTTAGCGCCTCTTCTCCTTTTGAAGTAATTTCGTAATAACTTAATTTGCCGCAATCCAGACTTTCTACTAATTTCTCGCTAAGCAAACGCTGTAAATGATTTTGGACGCCCCACCAATCCAAACCTATTTCGCTTGATAATTGATTACAGTTCTTTGGACCTGAAAGAAGCGAAAATAGTATTTTCTTTCGGGATTTAGCGCCTCTTGAAAGAGTAAGCAAGACTAAAATTGCAGTTTCACGAGCGACACTTTGAGACCTAAACATAAGATGTTCCTCTTTTGAGATTCATGCAATGGGTGTAAGTGTCTATTAGCTCTGCTCACGGTACACTTGTGTTCCAAAATGGAACACCAAACCAGCGAAGTGAAAGCGCAAAAATGTCGTCATAAAAAACAGATTTAGAGTTTCGTTTTATTGAAAAAATTAAAAATGTTAGGCTACAACGTTTTGTAGTTGTTGTTGTTTAACAGCTTCTTTTAACTCAAGTGCGATGCGTCTGCCCATGTACATGTTTTCGCCGTACCGCAGGTAAGCGTAAGGTGAAGTGCCGATTCCAACGTTAGTACCTGCAACGATACGCGCCGAAATTTCGAAAGTGTAAATTTTAAGGTCATCAGTGATTACTGTTTCAAGACAGAAGGGTCCGATGATTCCTGGCGGCGCAAGTTCAGCTGCTTTCTTATGTACCGTTTCGCCCATGCGCATGATTTCTGGCAGCAAGGATTCACGTAGCACAATGGGGAAGTTGCCAACGACTGTGTATGTTGGGGCAACGTCAATTTCAAGCTGTTCGGCGGCGGGGATTTTGCCTATAGAGTCAACTGCGGATTCGTAGCGGCGGTCCATAGCGAGAAGTTCAACGTCGCTGTTTAGTATGCTGCTAAAGTAACTGGGGTACACGTTGACGCCTAAAGCGTACTCTTGCAGGTGAATCTTGCTTAGGTCCTCGGGGGTTACTAAGCCGCGTTTTACCATTTCGTCAGCCTTCTTGTAAAAACCCTTTGGCGAGTTAGCAAGGAAGTAGCCTCTACCGCCTTTTGCCCCTTGCAATTTAGCAATCACGAGGCGGTCAATATCATCTGGAGATTCAAAAACGGCTGGCAGACGCAGTCCGGCTTGGCGTAGCCATTCTTCTTGACTTTTGCGGTTTGCTTCCCAGTGGAGGAGTTTGCGGTTTCCCATCATGGGCACTTTAAGGTTGTCGGTTAACTGTTCAGTGCTTAAATAAGCGGTGAAGGAGCCGTGGGGAATCAAAACCACGTTAAGCTGCCGCAAGCGTTCTTGCAGGTTCTCGTTGAGCAGTTCCGTGAAGTCTTTAACAATGATAAGTTCGTCAACAACGGGGTATTTTTGGTACATGATGGCGTCTTTTTCTTTGCAGATGCAGACGGTGCGGAAGCCTTCTTCTTTGGCGCCTTTAAAGATGTTGAGCGATGAGTGGCTGCCCAAGGTGCCGATTGCAAGCCGGGACTGGTCATATTTGTCAATGATTTTTTGGATGTCTTGGGCTTCTATCATGTAACCACATCAGCGAGGCGGCCTTTGCGAAGCGCCCGTTTGATTTCCATTGCGACACGTTTGCCTGGTCCAACTTCAACGCCGTACTTGTACTTCATGTAAGGCGACGTGGGTTCAACGCAGGGGCAACCGGGGACACGTGGGCTAACGTCGAAAACGCGGAACGCCAAATCTTTTGTAACGGCGCCTTGCAGGGCGAATAAGCCAATCATTCCCGGGGGGTACTCTTTGCGGCAGACTGCTACGAATTTTTCGGCTGCTTCAAAAATTTTCTCCAGTTGGCTTTCCCGCATGGTTACGCCTTGGTGCCCAATTTCGATGTTCTGCGTGGGAATTTTTAGTTCAAGCTGTTCCTGAGCGGGCAAATCGAGGACGCCGTCAAGGTCGGTTTGGATGCGACGGTCAAAACCCAAAAGGTCTATGTCATCGTTTAAGGGTGAGTAGAAGTAGTTTGCGTTAAATTTGGCGCCAATCACGTATTCCTCAATGATTGCTTGGTCAAGCGCTTCCTGCGTGATTATGCCTGCGTCAAGCCGTTTCTGCGCTTCACGCTTGTACTCTTCATAGTTGGAGGCATAGAAGAAGGCGCGTTCAATGGCTCGTCCTTTTTCGGGAACTTTGATGATTGCTGGGCAATCAATTTCCTGCGGTGTTTTGATGGCGCGGGGTAGTTGGATGCCGGCTTCTTTTAGGAGCCAAAGCTGGTTCCGCGGCGCGGTTCGTTCCTCGGTTTTGAGTAGGTACCTGTTGCCCATCAGGGGTACAGTGAATTTTTGTTCTATCGACTCGTAACCTGCGTACACGCTAAAGGAACGGTTGGGTACGAAGACGGCGTTTAAATCTGTGAGTTCCTTGACTGTTTCGGGGCGTGTGATGTCTTGGAATTTGTCAAGGAAAATGAATTTGTCAAAAATGTTGCGGTAATAGCGGGCATACGTTTTCTCGCGCCCATTTTGGCATACAACGACGGTTTTGAAGCCTTCCTGTTTAGCGCCAGCCGCGATTTCAAGGGCGCTGTGGCTGCCTAAAACGCCGATATGTACCTTTTCAGGGTCATACCCTGCAATTACCTGCTGAATCTGTTTCTGCATTTGCGTACTCATTACTGTTCACCCATATATTTTCTGTACTCGTTAATAACATCGCTGAGCCGTGGAGAATCAAACAAACCAAGACCAGTCATCTCGTTAGCTACAGACATGTACATTTCACTAATAACCCGTTTAAGAGTTGGGTCAAGCTTTGGCGGCTGCGACTTGCATAGGGCTTTCCAGTCTTTGATGCCTTCGGCTTCAGCTTGACGTTTGGCTTCTTCAAGGTCAAGGTACCAACTGGTTTTCTTGTAGTATTGGCGGGCAACTTCTTTGCTAACGTGCACTCCGCCAAAAGTGAACCTGCACTCGTCAAGTGTGCCAACAACGTCAACTACCATGAGTTTGCGGTCAGCATCAAAAGCGAGTTCAATTTTGCCGTCCTCGTTTTTAAGGTCAGCGTTTTTAGCTGCCTGCGTAATGATATCGTCTGCTTTTAGCAGCACCGTTTTGACATCTGCCAATTCGGCGTTGTTTAAACCGCTGATTTGTTGGGCTTCAGTCCATGTTATGTAACGGTCGGTTTCTTCAAGTTTCGTGCTTACGTCAAAGATTGGTTTCTCTAAGGTTTCGCCGGGTTGCGGTTGATGGTCAAGTCCAAGGTCTTGAAGCGTAACTTTGCCTTGTGCGAGGCGTTTGAAGACTGATGAGCCTTCGGGTAAGCCGTTGCGGTAAATGATTTCAAGGGGGATTAGGCAGTTTTTAAGGTCAGGCGTGTAAATGCTGTAATCGCGAGCGATTTTGCCGCCTTCCGTGGTGATTGTTGGACGGTAAACATTAACGAGGGCAACTTCCATAACGTTTGATGGGTCTTTTAGTTCACCAACACGCACTGCCTTGCCAGACTCGTCAACTAATCCGCGGTAATGTGTACGTACGCCAACCCGTTCAAGTTGCTCGAAACAGTAAGCGCCCATAACCGCAAGTGCCGCGCCTTTGCCGTCGATATGGTCAGGCATTTCTCCCCAATCAAAAACGCTAAAACGGTCAGAAAAATCAAACCTACCCAAACCCATTGCGTCGCGGGTGGCTGGTTTTATTACTTGTAAATCTTTAACGCTGCCCAATGGTGATTCCTCAAAGATATTGCTTGATAGGTGAAATACTAAATTTTCCCTTATATCACTTTATCCACAACAACAAAGAAAGCAGTATCAGGTAGAGGCAAAAACGGTTAGGCATCGAAACAGCTTTATCCAAACAAACCCCTAAACATTCAACAGGTGCCCGGATATGGATTTAGACAAACTTTGGCAACTTGCCACGCCAATTCTTGAAAAGAACGATTTCGGCGTCTCCCACACCCAACGCGTCCTAAGCATAGCCAAAGAGCATTTCCCAGTAGCACCCCCACTTGAAGAGTTAACCTACGCCTCAATCATCCTGCATGACATCGGCGGCTGCACAATCAAAGACCAATACGAAAAAGGCCCCGCCATCGCAACCCAACTGCTCAAAGAACTCGGCTGCAAAGACAGCTTCATCCGCCAAGTCTGCCTAATAATCAGCACCCACCACGACCACCCAGACAACCCATCCACAGCATTCCAAACCCTCTACGACGCAGACAAACTCGTAATGCTCACACCCCAAGAATACCCACACTACAACCAAAGAGAAGGCTTCGACTGGAACAAAATCGTCGGCTTAATTTACTCAGAGAAAGGACAAGAACTCGCTAAAGCATGGCTGAAAAAAAGAAAAACCGAGCCATAAAACACAGGCGCTAAGTTAATTTATATTCAATAAGACACCCATAATGCTTGCTTAAAAGGGAATAAGCAGATGGACAAATTATCTGACTTAGAGGGCAACGATTTAAGTGCAATTTTTGCCATAAACCACATTTTCAAAATAGTAGATTACAAAGAATTCGGAAGCTATCTCATTAAAAATAAGATAAAAATGACAGAAGATATCTTTGAAGGATATCTATTTTTCTTAAAAACAATTTCTAGAGGGATGCTCGAAAACATAAGCCGAAGCTCAACCCTAAATATTGAGAGCAACATGACATTTGGAAGGGCAATAAACAGAGGAGTATCCCTTGAAAAAATCACAAATAACTGCCAGAAAGTAATATTCATAAAGAATTTATACAAATTGTTTCAGCTAGTTTGGAAGTCAACAAACGTTAAGACCTTAGAAACTAATTTTGAAAGTATCCGAAGCTTAGTTATAAAAGGAATTGATGAAATATCGACAAAACATGTAAAATTAACCAGTAAATACGCAACATTTGGCTTAGACAAAGTAATAAGACGACTATCAATAAATTACACTTTAATTTTTCTTAACGACACGCGAAGAGGCAGAAACCCGCTTGGCTATTTTTTTAGCTTGTCACCTAAAAATAGCCTTGAAAAACAATATGCTTTGAAAGTTTTTAACGGTTACAAAACTACTTTATGTTTTCTTTGGGAAAAACTCCTTAACGAAGAAAATGTGCAAGCCCAATGTAATAAATTGATTAAGGAAATAACATACACAAAAAATTGGTACGAGTTGGATGGAACTTTCGAGACTTCACGCAGAATTGTAGCAGAAATAGAAAAGGAATTCGATTTGACCTTTGGGTTTGAAAAATACTTCAATATAACGAAGCCAATCAATGTGGATATTTGGGAAAAAAGTTTGTTTGACAAAGTGCCTGAACCAATGTTGTCAATAGAAGAAAAGCTTCAGCAAGAAATTCTTTGGTATCCTGTTCAAGCGATGACAGGAATGATTTTTAATGGAGTTGCAGCTTTTTCGCGACTTTTAATAGGTGATGTCCGTTTAAAACGTGCGTTTGATAATCCTGACAAAACAATTATTGCCAGATTTGTTCATCCAGTTGAGTGCCCAACGGGAGAAAATCAACATGATTATAGCTATGCAATACTGGTTGATGCATTTGGATCAATAGCCGATTATTCAGGATGGCTTATTTTTTACGATTGTTGCGGAGATTATTCAGGCTTTTCAGGTTCGGAGCATCAATTCGCTGAAAGCATAATAAAAAAACTCTTGCCCAATATCCAAGTCATCGATTTAACCATCAGTAAAAAAGACCTACTAAATTATTTGCAACTTTATAGCTCGAATGTAACGGATGACTTTGATACAACAAGTATAAAAATTCCCGTAAATGGCGAAATAAAAAAACAAAAGAAAATACTAAAAAGTGTTTCAGCCACCGCCATTATTGCGCACCAGCACACGGTAATTCAGGCTTTCAAGGGCTTTCTACTGGAACTACTCGCTTATTATTATTTGGCCGAAAACTCGATCATCCGTTGGAGATATAAAAATCAGAAACTTCTTGGCGATGATGAGATTGACGTAATTGCAAGAGACAAAAACAAAAATTTGTTTTTGATAAGTTGCATGTCAAGCTACGAAGGAATAAAGATACAAAAATTAGATGAACAATCAAGGCTAATGATAGCGAAGAAAAATCTGTTCATCAAAGAATTTGGCGAGTATAACACCATTACAAAGATTGCATTTTTGCCAGAAGACCCAACAACAGCTCAAATAGAAGAGTCCAAAAAATACAATACAGACGTTTTTTCGCTGAAGCGACTACTTAATGAGGATTCAAGATTTTCATCTGTAAAGAAAACAGACATAATTCGATTATTCGCCTTGAACAAAGATAACGCAAGCGACGATTTTACAGATATCCCTTGGCGGCGAACTTCAAAAAGAAAAACACAGTTGTAAGTAATGAGTTAGCTCCAAAAAAGGAAAATGTTTATTTTTAGCCTAGGCAACGCCGTATTTTTGCTGCTTCGACTAGGGCTTTGCGTGCTTCTGTTTCTTCGCCTTGTAGGTAGTTGATTAGGAAGTTGTTGGTGAAGTTTTCGTGTTTGCGGTGCTCTAAGGTGCGTGGTCCGAGTTTGGTGTCGATTTTTTCTTCTACGGTTTTGAGGTCGGCAAGGATGCGGGTTAGGGCGAGGCGTAGTGTGTCGACGTTCATGCCTGCTCGTTTGGCGACGCGGGGATGCATTTCCATGAGCATGTTAATGTTTTCCCAAGATACGTAGCCGCCTACGCTGCAGTAATCATGTTTCAGGTTAACATAGTGCTTGCTTAACGTGTTGTATTCGGGTTCGGTTAGGTCTTCAAGGGCTTTAGCGCCTATGAATTCTGGCGGAACACCAATACTGTACAATGCAGCCGCGAACGGGATAGCGCGGGGCAAGCTGACTCCTGCGACGCTTCTGCTGTAACCAAACAAGCCAATGTGCAGTTTCCTTGCCCTACGTTGAGGCACATAAGGCGAAATACAGTTAACCAATGGCGCTAAGACTTCAGCGACGCATTCGTACTGTTTCTTGCATTTCTCCAGCACACTTTCAAGCAGTTTTTCTTCTTCCGCGCTGATTGGTTCAGGGTCGCCGTTTGGTAGGCACTTGTTTAGGGTTTTTACGAATTCCTGCACTTGCTCAAGGGGGTAGTCATAGCGTGCTGCGGATTGGATGGTTACGGTTGAGAGGCCTTTGTATTCTTTTAGGAAGCATTCAGTATTGTCTGGGCTGAGGTGTCCACGGAACGGTTTGGAACCAACGCCCAAGATTGGGTGGATGGCGACGCCTTCCTGCTTTTCAAGACGTTTAAGTTTGAATAACCCGATTTTGGACAACAGAACGGCGCAGATTAAACCGTAGTTTAGGGCGGGGTCACTGCGAGCTATGAAGACACGCATGTGTTTGGGTTTGACTGCTTTAATGTAGGGTTGGACGATGGTGTCTACGTTGGAGATGCTTTGGAAGTTTTCCACAAGCGGGATAACGTTGATTGCTTTAGGGTTAGTTTCACCTATCCAATCCTTAGCTTTTGCGGAGTCATCAAGCATGGCTTCTTCGTCATGCACAATAGCGTTTTTGTAGTAATTGTAGAGCCAAACTGGTTCTTTACCATCCGTTGTAAATGGGAGAATAACTTCGAAGATGGGCGCAAAATCTTTCTTGTAAAAACTTGTCGCTGCATCATACGCCATTGGAATGTTTTGCAGGGTTTCGGTGACGACTTTTTTTTCGATGGCTTCAATTTTTGGGTTAGGAATACGGTAAGTTAAGAATTCGTCTTTGCCGACGAGGTGAGTTTCAAAGAATTTCCAGTGCTTGTCCATCAACTTGCGAAGCACACGCGTGTCCACGTCTTTGCCCTCAGAGTCCCACATGACTTCCTGGCAACCCAAAGTTTCGTAAGCGTAATATGCCTCATACACTTCTGCGTTACCGTCAATAACGGGGGCTTTGCACCATTCAGGCACATTTACGTTGTCAGGATGCTGAGTTGACATGGTCTTGGGAATGTTTACTTCATTTTTCATAGTCTTCACTCTTCAGGTGTTCAAACACTGAAACTTAAGAGAAGAGGAAGATACACTTCGACTATTTCAATTTTACAACTGAATCGTTAGCTTTTTCAACTTCTTTCTTCTTAGAAAGCTGATACTCACATATGAGCTTTTGAATTTCCGCGTCATCCAGCGCAAAAATTTTAGCCGCAGCAATCGCTGCACCTTCAGGCTCAATTGTAACCACGGACCCAATGCCGCTGGGAACACGAAGCGAAGAGTAGATGTCTGCGCCGCCAAACTTTTCACTGTACGGTGGGCAAGCGATGACGGGTTTAGAGGTGTTGGCATCCATAAACGCGCTTAATGCGTTGCTACGTCCTGCGACGGTAATGTAAACGATTTTTTCGGTTTCAAACTCTTTTATGACTTCGAGGACTTTGTCGGGGGTTTTGTGGGCGCTGGCAACACGGAAAACGTAGGGGATAGAGAGGATTTTTAGGTATTTGGCGATGTCACGTGAAAAGTCCAAGTCACGTTCAGAACCCATAACAATGATTGCTTTTCCAGCCATAATTTTTTCACTACAGAGAGGTTACAAAAAACAGGCTAATTAATATTTAACCTACAATGGCAAGAAAAGCAAGTGCACAACACTAAAAACGGCAGCTTAAACAAAGCTTGATTAAAAAGAAAAACAACAAACAATTGTGCAACCAGATGAAGACGGCACATGTAATCCGTGACATGCAAGCAGCGCAAGAAAAAGCCAACAAAGCCTTCAGCCAAGGCGACTACCAAGGCGCAGTTGAATACAGCCAAAAAGCCTTAAGCCTCTGCAGCCTACTTCCAGAAACTGCCGAGTTTGACACACGCCGCTTCGCAGCCAGCGTTCATGCGAGTTTATCCGCAGCTTACGGGCGACAGGGCAAACACTTGGAAAGTTTTGCTACCGCCAACAAGGCACTGATTTTTTTTGACCAAATCGGCGAGCTGGACGCTGTGGAGACGGGGCGGTATTTGATGGCGCAGGTGAATCAGGGCACGGCTTTGGCGACGTTGGGTTGCTTGCCAGCAGCGTTGGAGGCGTTAGAGAAGGCGAAAGAAATCTTTGCTTGTAAAGGTTTAGACCCCGCAGCGAACAGGCAGTGGCTCGAGCAGGTGGACGGCAACATTGCAGCCATTAAAGCTCAAATCGAAAAACAGCAGCAAGGGTAAGTTACACTTTTAACCCTGAACCCCTAATCGTATTCACTCTAAGTGACCGATTATGCAAACTTGGCGTCTCCTCCCATTTGAAACCCGCAATGCCGCATGGAACATGGCAATCGACGAAGCCATACTGCAAGCGCGCGTCGCCGAAAAAGTCCCCAACACCCTACGCCTCTACAGGTGGAACCCATCCGCCGTGAGCATCGGCAGAAACCAGCAAGCCGAAGACTGGGTTTACCTTGACACCGCCCACAAGTTAGGCGTGGATGTGGTACGGCGCTGCAGCGGAGGAGGCACAGTTTATCACGATTTTGAAGGCGAAGTCACCTACAGCGTCACCGCCAAAGTCACCGACCTAGGCAACCCCAGCGACATAACCGCCGTCTACTACAAAATCTACGAAGCAGTAACCGACGCGCTAAGGCTTTTGGGTGTCCCAGCCGATTTCAGCAGCGGAGACGCAAAAAACTGTCCCAACCTTACAGTGTGTGGCAAAAAGATTTCGGGCAGCAGCCAAACGCTTTCTCGCGGCTACGTACTGCAACACGGCACTTTACTGCGAAGCGTGGATGTTGACAGGATGTTCCAGCTCCTCAAGTTAAAAAGCGCGTCCTGCATGCAAGCCGCCGACATCGCCCGCCCCAGAATCACCAGCGTCGAGCAGGAGCTTGGACACAAAATCAGCTCCGACACGCTTGCCAACGCGCTCAAGCAGGGCTTTAAAGCGATATTGAAAGTTCAGCTCCAAGAATCCGAGTTAACGCCGTATGAGCGGGAACTCGCAGAAATCCTCTATGAAGACAAGTACTCAACAAAAGAGTGGAATTTGGGCGGCAAAACCGTTTAAGAACCCTCTTTATGCCAGCGCACGCCCTGCGCCGTGTCTTCAACCACAATGCCTAAAGCTTTGAGTTGGGCGCGGATTTGGTCGGCTTCTTTCCAGTTTTTGGCTTTGCGGGCTGCTTCACGCTTCTGCACCAACTCGTCAATGTCGCTGGGCAATGCTTCTTCAACCTCTACCTTGCCAATGACTCCGAGTACGCTGTCAAACTGCATCATTAAGCCGCCAAGTTCAGATGCTTCCTCCTTGCTGACCATGCCAGCGTCAAGCAGGTTATTGATTTCCCTTACAAAATCAAAAAGGGCTGCAAGCGCAATGCTGATGTTTAAGTCGTCATCCATAGCGTCGCCGAAACACTGCTTTACACGGCTAATTTGCATGGCAACTTTTCCGTTGCTGCTTGTGCCGTCGGCGTCGTGGAGTCGGCGGACAAAGTTTTTGAGGCGGTCAACTGCGCTTTTGGCAGAGCAGAGACCTTCAAAGGTGAAATTGAATTGCTGCCGATAATGCGTTGAGAGCAGCAGGTAACGAATCGCGATTGGGTCATAACCCTTCCCAAGCAGGTCGCGCAAGGTGTAAAAGTTGCCCAGGCGCTTGCTCATTTTCTTGCCTTCAACCTGCAAATGCTCATTATGCATCCAGTAATTGACAAACGTTTTGCCCGTCGCCGCTTCTGACTGGGCAATTTCGTTTTCGTGGTGGGGGAACATGTTGTCGATTCCACCGCAGTGAATGTCAAAGGTTTCACCCAGATACTTCATGCTCATGGCGCTGCATTCGATGTGCCAGCCGGGGCGTCCTTTGCCAAGTTCTGTTTCCCAGTACGCATCGCCGTCCTCGGGAATCCATGCTTTCCAGAGTGCGAAGTCTTGGGCTTCCTCTTTAGCGTATTCGTCTTGGCTTACGCGTGCGCCTGCTTTGAGTTCGCCGACTTTTAGGTGGGAAAGTTTGCCGTATTCTGGAAACTTGTTTACGGCGTAGTAGATGGAGCCGTCTTCGCCTCGGTACGCCACGCCCTTCTCAAGCAGGGTTTTAATGATTGCGACCATTTCAGGGATAGTGTCTGTGGCACGGGGATATTGGTCGGCTGGTTCAATGTTCAGTTTGGCTATGTCTTCAAAGAAGGCTTTAACGTAAAAATCCGTGTACTCCCTAAGCGGAATCTGCTTTTGCTGGCTGCCTTTGATGGTTTTGTCATCTATATCCGTCAAATTCATAACATGAACAACATTAAACCCTCGATACCGCAACCACCTTTTCAGCAAGTCCTCAAACACAAAAGCGCGAAAATTGCCGATGTGGGCGTAATCGTAAACGGTAGGACCACAAGTGTACAGCTTTACTTCGCCTTGCTTAATGGGAGTGAAAAAGTCCTTTTGGCGTGTCAAAGTGTTAAAAATGCACATAGATGAAGGTTGAGAGGTCATACTGAAAGCCTAACCTAAAAGGTAAAACCAAAATTATATAAGCATTCACAGAAAAAAACGACCCGCGATCGTTACTATACAGTATACCTAAAAAAAGCGTTAGGCTACTTGAAAGATAAACAATAAATCGTTGAAATGCAAAAAATTCATATTCACGCCTTTTCTAACAAAGTTTCAAGCGTGTTTGCAATGAACCAACCTGTAGACCTTGATTTTTCAGATAGAATTAAACAATTAAAAAGCCTTGGTGAAGGTGAATGGATTACTGTTTGGTCTAAAAACAGCGAGGGCAATGAAAACACATTTTGTGCTTTAATACCATTAAGTGAATCCAATAGATTGATAGAGGACCCATCATGGAACCTACAAATAGGTGATGGAAGACCCTGTTTTGCTTATCATTATGAAAATGGTCAAAAAGTTTTTGAATATCATAGGTTTGGTAACGAAGATGCTGAACCATTGATTTTCTGGAGAAGCTTTGGCGGCATAAAAGAGGGTTATTGGGAAGTTCTAGAGGAGTTTAGACATTATTTCAATCTCTATGAGGATAAAAAAGATCATAAGTTCTTGTTTATTGATGATAATGGAGATGAACAAGAAGTAGTTACTATACAAAAAAACCAAATAAACATAAAACTTAAATTTCTAAAAGAATTTTTAGCGGTTAAAAATATGGACTTAGTGATTTTATTTGATTATCTCAGATCATCAGATAAAAGTTTAGCAGAACAGGGGCTTAAAGAGAGTAGACAAAATGTTAAGAAAAAGCAATATGTTTATTCAAAAATAGTTTACGATGAAGAGGATCATATAGACCCTAAAATTAAATCTCAAAGTTGGATGTATGGGAAAAAGATTATTTACGGGGCAAAAAATTTTTCGCCAGATTTTGATACAAAAAAATGTAAAAAATGTGCAGACTTCATAATCGGTTTCGATAAAAATGGAAATGAGCTAACATTTACTTGCGATGAGAAAAAACTATCGAATTTCTTTGGAAAAAATCCAAAAGCACCAAATTATTTAACACCTGTGTTTTTTCGGAAGGAAGTTTTGACTAAATATTACAATCAACCTACAAAGTATTTTGTTAGTGATGGTTGCTTGCAATGTGGTAATTTATGGATGTTAAGAATGGATAACAATAACCCAGATTTTGTAGTAGTTTTTCTAGGCGACCTAGTGCACCTATCATATAATGAACAACTACATTGGCGACATCATAATATGCCAATAAAAGGAAAGATTAGTTATACTGCATGGAAAAGAAACTTTGAAGCTAAATTTGCGGACCCAGAAAGAAGTGACCTATTTTTTAAAAAAAGATATGTTGAAGTCAAAAATAATTGGAAAGAAAAATTCGGCTGGGAAATATTTTTGTCACTTTCTGCGGAAGATGAATACCATTTTAGAACACTCAGAATCCCACTCACAAACGAGCAAAAAGAATTTGATGAGCAGGTGCTATCGCTCACTAAGCTAATGATAGACTCGTTAAATGAAAATGAACTATCAAAGCATTCCACTTTATCGAAAGAGGGCGCAAAGGGTATTGATAAACTTGAATTGTTTTTACAATCAAACGGGCGGTTCCTTTCTGGTATGATACAATATCTAAGAGAACTACAAAGTTTGCGTTCTAGTGGAGTCGCCCATTTAAAAGGGAAAAAATATCTCAAAATTCAAAAAGATTGCGGCATTGGAGAAGAAAAAACGCTTCAAGAAGTATTTGATAACATTTTAATGAAAGCAATTTGGACTTTAAATACGCTAAACAACATAGTACCAAAGAATGGATGCCCAGCTTAGGTCTCCTTCTTGAATGGAATTCTATGAACTCATTTTCTGTGAAAAACGGTGCTAAATATCATTTGGTTAACCGTACCGTTTTTGCCTGTTAACCATACCTCGTCTGCAAAGTTGGTTGCCTTCGTTACGCAATCGCCTGTGGTTTCGGGGAAAACCGCAATGATGTAGCTGTCTTGTGGCAGGCATGCCCGAAGAAGCTCAATTCTTGCACTTAGTCGTCGTAGCCTGAGGGTTGATGCGCATTCGACGCCTATCATGGTGTTGTCTTCTTTTCTTACCAGTACCTTGACATAAACCGATTTGCCTCCATAGGGCATGGGTTCGTCAAACGTTATGTCCCGATAGCCGCGGTCTTTCCAAAGCTTTAGTGCCGCTGCAGCCTTGAGTTGGTAAATTGTTGGGGAGCATTTGAATGTGTATTGTTTGAAGTTTGTTTTGAGTGGTTCGGGGAGTTTGTCGGTTGGGTTTGGGTTATTTTGTGGGGTGGGGTTTGTTTGTTGTTTTTTCATACCATCACCATTTTGTATGTTTTAGGGATATGCCTTAAGGAGACATTTTGCATTTATAAGCTTTATCCTACAGGCATATCCTCAAGGCGTACAAACAATTAATAGGCGAAAAGAACAAGGTTGCAATAAACTGCAAGAGCTGAAGCCAACCTTGAAAATCGACGAGTTTGATGAATTAACTGCTGTCATCAGGCTGATTTTGTTTCTCAACAAGAACCCAAACTCAAAAACAACAAAAATCCTCAAAGGCTCAGTTGCAGGACAGAAAGCATTCTATTCGGCTAAGCAGTTTCTTGATGATAATGGGCTTTTAGCGGTGGACATGTCTTCGGGGGC
Source organism: Bathyarchaeia archaeon (assembly GCA_042296865.1). GTDB lineage: Archaea > Thermoproteota > Bathyarchaeia > Bathyarchaeales > Bathycorpusculaceae > Bathycorpusculum. The sequence continues at coordinate 2,987,419 of CP170178.1, forward strand.
GCCGCTTTATTCTTTGAGTGAGAAGGGTAAGAGGGTGGCGGCGCATTTGGTGGAAGTCGAAAAGATTCTTGGAGCTTAACTGCGCAGTCCTATTTGGGGCCTAATATTCAATCTATGCACTGTGCCTGTAGGGGGGTAGGTCTGTTTTGGTTAGAAAACAAGTCATTAGTTTGCTGAATGTTTGGTGCTGGTTTTTGATTGTCGAGTTTTTAATGTGTTTATTTTAAGGGTTTTTTAACGCGGAAATTGTTTATAGGGCACGCTCTGATGCCACTTTACCAATTGGAGCGTGATATGTAGATAATTCAACGTTAATGGGCCATGCTAGCGCCCAAACTGCATTTTGCTGTTCAATGCTGTTCTGTTGCTTTACTTTTTATATCAACCTATTAGGATGCAAATAGCAGTTCTATGCAGAAACCTATAGGGGGTAGGTCTTTTCCAGTAGGGGTAGGCTCATCCTGCACCTTTCTGGTTTGAACGCTGTAAATTACTAAGGGGGGTAGGTGCTATTGACCAAAAAACACGTCATTAGCAATGTTAAATTCGTTCTGTTGGACTGTAGCGGTTTTAGCAGTGTTAAGCAATTCCTTTTAAACCATTTACAATATTATAGCCATTGAGGAATCAAACAGTTTATGTCGATACAGAAAATTCCAGAAAAAAACGCTATACTCTTTGTGTGGTTCAACCAGTACTCTGGCATACTGCTAAAAACGCCGACCAAAACCTTCGCTATTGACCCAGTTGACGTGAAACCCAAGTACCTAAAAAACGTTGACGTCATCCTGCTTACGCATGAACACTATGACCATCTTGACTCAAGCCTCGTAAAGGAAGTCCAAAAAGCCACAGACTGCACAGTCATCGCTGACCCTGCTTCCGCTTTCCGACTAAAACCCCACATACCAATCGATAAACTTCAAGTAATACGCATCGGGGATGAAATCAAAGTTGGCGAAGTCTCAATCAAAGCAGCCAAATGCAATCACAACGCAAGATACCCTAACACTTACATAATAACAAGCGAAGACGGCATAAAAATTTATCACACCGCCGACAGCCTCCCGTTCCCAGAACTGGCTCAGTTGGGTAAGGATGAAAAGTTTGATTTGGTTTTCTGCAGTGTCGGCATCACAGTTGGGGCTTCACCTGAAAGCGGTTTTGACATCGCTTGGTTAACAAAACCTCCGTTAGTTGTTCCTTACCACACTAATTCTGTTGCTAACCAGAAAGCATTCCAGCAACTAATTAAGAAGGATTTGCCAAGAACTGCATGCTTGATTCCAGAAATAAACAAAATTTATCAAGTGTCTAAAAAAGGAAAGTGAAAAAGTTTGCAAAAAAGTTTTCAAGAAAAACAAGATATCATGGCAAACATTCTTTTCAAAATTGACGCCGTAAAATTTGGCGTTTTCAAACTTTCAACCGGCAAAGCAAGCCCATACTATGTGGACTTAAGAGTCATACCCAGCTTCCCAGACGTGTTTAGGGAAATAATTGACTTCTACACCGAAACCATAACCAGCCAGATAGGACTAAAAAATTTTGACCGCATAGCCGCCGTACCCATAACTGGAATGCCTTTTGCTTCACAAATCGCTTACAACCTAAAAAAGCCCCTTTTGTACGTACGTAAAGGCATAAAACTTCAGGGACGAGAACGCCGCGTGGAAGGAGTGCTGTTTTCGGGCGACCGTGTCCTGTTAATCGACGATTTAGTCACCACAGGCGTCACTCTTAAAAAAGCTGCCCAAGCCATAAAAGCTGAAGGCGGAGTAGTCACCCAAGCGGTTGCTTTTCTGGACCGTGAAGAAGGCGGAAAAGAAAAACTCCAAGAAGCAGGCGTTGAACTGTTACCTTTGCTGAAAATGAGTGAAATCGCAAACAGGCTCTATGACGTAGGCGCTATTGACGAGGAAAGCCTCAAAACCATAAACAAACAAATCAAAAAGAAGTAACTTACTCGTAAAAAATCAAGTTGGTTTCTTCAAGCAGTACATGCAGTTTTTCCACAGCAACATAAACATCTTCTTCCTTCTTAGCGCCAGTGCATACAAGTTTTCCGCTTGCAAACAACAAAATAACCACTTTAGGATCTACCATACGGTAAATTAAGCCAGGAAACTGCTCAGGCTCATACATCGTATGTTCCAATGTGTAAGCTGCTTTTTCAAGGTCAGCCATGCCGCCTAAAACTCCGGAGGCAACAATGTTTTGTATCTTAAGTTCAGGTTTACTGATTATTATTATTCCGCTTTTCTTTAACTCTTTTATCACTTTTATGACTGCCCGACGGGCTTCTTTTTCAGATTTAGCGCCTGTACAAACCATTTTTCCAGAACTAAAAATCAACGTAGTAGTTTTTGGTCGTTTTAGACGAAAAACTAAGCCGGGAAACTCTTCAGGCCGGTATTCTACGCCTGGATAGCCTTTTACAACAGAGTTTAAGTCAACTTTCTGGTTTAACGTGGCGGAAGCTACAACATTTTCTATGCTTATAGATGCTTTAACTTGCGGCGTTATTTTTCCCTCCCTCTGTTATTGGCTTAATGTCCCTTTTATGAAATGTAAACTTTATAAATACATCTATGCAAGCTGCTTTACTGTTTTCTGTTGAACGAGTTTTTTTCTAACAACCGGCAAAACAAACTCCAATACGATAAGCAACAAGACAACAGCAATTACCAACGGCAAACCATAAGGGTTACGGCGGAGAAACAACGTGGCAAGCCCCACCCAGGGAACTCTGCCAATTACTTTGCCCACAATTAGGTCTTCAGAAACTCCATGTCCACCAGACCATTTATCATACTCACTAACTGATGGAATAGTAGGCCAAAGATAGTTTGGTGCACCGTTCCCGTCGCCTTTGGTTTGAAAATACAGCGTGCCATTAATATTTTGTACAGCTACGATTCTGTGAACAATTAGCCTGTCAGAGTTGCCTGGTTCATGAAAAACAATGATGTCGCTGTCAGGGTAGTTTGTGTTTAACGTTGCTGGATTAACGCCTTGAACAATCAGTAAATCGCCCACGTGAAGCGTGCGGTCAAACGGGTGTGACCAACCATCACAGCTGCCGTCAAAGGGAATACACATGCTTCCTGTTTCAACAGTCAAGGTTGGGTAAGGCGTATCAAGAACCAATTGTGCACCAAAAAACAGTCCTAAAACGATTGCTACAATTAAGCCGATAATAGCAGCGGTCTGAACAAAATCGTTTTTCCACAACCTTTTCATTTTAGCCGCTGCCAAACCTGTGTGTCCTTCCTCAAAAGGTAAAAGATTGTTCTGTTTGATTAATCATTCTGTCAATAAGTTTTTGCTGGTTTCTGCCACAAATGGTGTGTTGCTGGTTGTTTGGCTGGATTTTTTCTTTATCAGTGGCAATACAAATTCAAGCAGTACTAGCACGATTATGATTAGGACTAGAATTATCGGGATAATACTGAATTGTTGAGAAAGCAATGCTAACGAGCCTACCCATGGAATACGCATTATTACTTTACCGTAAACATAATCTTCTGAAAGAGGACACCACGGGTCAATGCTTGATGTTGGCGTCTGCGGCCAAACGTTTGGGTAACCGTTCCCATCTCCTTTAGTCCAAAAGTAACGTGTACCATTAATGTCCTCATACTTAACGATGCGGTGAACAATGTTTGCATGTGGGTCATCCGCTGGCAAATTTGGGTTTTGGAAGACTATGATGTCGCTGTTTGGATAATCAGTTTTAAGGTCCTTTGAGTCTACACCTTGAATAATTAGCAAATCACCAACGTGTAATGTTCGCTCAAACGTGTGGGCAAAAGAGTCACATGGACCTGGGGGAATGCACATGCTTTCACTTGTTACGGTAAATAAAGGAAAGATTTTCGTGTTTAGGCCAGCTTGTAATCCAAACCAGAAACCGGCTACAAGTATGGGAATTAAAGCTATTGTAATGACTGATTTGAAGTACTCGTTTTTCCATAACCTTTTCAATTTAGCGGCTGCCAAACTGTATGTTCTTCCTATGGTAGGAAGTTAGTTCTAACTGATTAAAGATTCTATCTTATCTGCAACTCAAAAAAACTATTGCATTCAGATGCTCGATGCTGGGTTGATTGGTGTTGAGGTAGTTTTTTTCTTTATCAACGGCAGCACAAATTCAAGAATAACCAGCACGATTATGATTAAGATCAGAATGATGGGTATAATGCTGAATTGTTGAGAAAGTAACGCTAATGAGCCAAGCCATGGAATACGCATTACAACTTTGCCGTAAACGTAATCTTGAGAAACTGCTCCATTATAGGCGCTGCTTGGGTCATCTGCTGCTGGGAACCAGTGGTCGGTGTTTTCAACTGGGTTAGGCCAAACGTTTGGGTAATTGTTTCCGTCTCCTTTGGTATAGAAGTAAATTGTGCCATTAACTTCAACGGTGCTTGTAATTCGGTGAACGATGTTTGCTTTTGGATCATCTACTGCTCTGGAAGGGTCACGGAAGACTATGATGTCGCTGTTTGGGTAATCGGTTTTTAGGTCTTTTGCGTCTACGCCCTGAATTACCAGCAGGTCGCCTACATGTAAAGTTCTTTCAAAGGTGTGTGAGAAGGTGTCGCATGGACCTGGGGGAATGCACATGCTTTCACTTGTTACGGTAAATAAAGGAAAGATTTTCGTGTTTAGGCCAGCTTGTAATCCAAACCAGAAACCGGCTACAAGTATCGGAATTAAAGCTATTGTAATGGCTGTTTTGAAGGTTTCATTTTTCCAAAGTCTTCTTAATGATGCTGCCAACTTGTGCCTTCCGTTTACCAACAAACGTGTTGAAGTTACTATAAAATCCTTCGATTAGTTTTCAAAAAAAGAAAATTAAGGAATTAACGAAAGTTAGACTTTGTTTTTGCTTAATACTTCACGGAATGTATTTCCACATTTTGAGCATTCATACAATCCGATTTCTAGCTGCATGCGCTTTCCAGTTTTATCTGGTCTGCCAGCCATTTTCCATGTTTTCTTTGGCTTTGCATTTTCTGTTCCGCATTTTGGACATTTAGCCATATTTTTTCCTCCGTGTTAATACGGTTCATTTTTCACCTAAGACATAAAAAACTTTCCATAATTTTCGGCTAGATAATGTCTTGTTAAACATGCTTTTTAGACATCATTGTGAGAAAAACAAAAAACCTTTAACAAAAAGCATGTTGATTCTACGCTTAATGAAACCTGAATTATACCTTAAACTAAACAATGAATCGCAAGATACAAAACATAAGAGCAAACCATCTCAACCCGAAGTTTAATCTAACTTATGCCAAAACATTTTTTACTTCACAAAAATGATTTCTTTTTAACATCTTGAGGCAATATCGGTGCAAGAAGTTTCTAGCAACGCTTTTAATTTACTCGTAAAACCCGTCAGGCGCCTAGTGGAACAAAAAGGCTTCCCCAAACCAACCGAACCTCAAGAAAAAACAATCCCCAAAATTTTAGACGGCAAAAACGTTCTTTTAATCTCTCCCACTGCAACAGGCAAAACCGAAGCTGCTTTCCTGCCAGTGCTGAGCATGCTTCTTCAAGCGCAGAAAACGTCTGGCATAAAAGTCCTCTACATTACGCCTTTGCGAGCGTTAAACCGTGATATGCTTGAACGTTTGCAGTGGTGGTGTAACAATTTAGACATCAAACTTGCGGTGCGACACGGGGACACTGAAACCAAGGAACGTTCAAGACAATCCAAAAGCCCCCCTGACATCCTTATTACGACGCCGGAGACCTTGCAGGCGATTCTTTCAGGCTGGGTTCTAAGGCAACATTTGCAGGCGTTGCGTTGGGTAATAATTGATGAAGTCCACGAATTAGCTGACAGCAAACGTGGCAGCCAACTCTCCATCGCTTTGGAACGTGTTCGAAGCTTAATCGGCAAAGATTTTCAGATGGTCGGTTTATCAGCCACGGTAGGTACACCGGAAACGGTTGCCCAGTTTCTTGTTGGAGACAAACGCCCCATAGAAATCGTGCGAACCCCAGTTGCAAAAATGGTTAACCTCAAAGTAATCTATCCACGCCCAACCGATGAAGATTCACGGTTCGCTGGCAAAATTTTTACCCATCCAGAGGTAGCTGCAAGACTGCGCATAATCCGCGACTACATGGATACCCATAAGTCAGTACTGCTATTCACTAACACGCGTTCGGTTTCTGAAGTTTTGGCTTCTCGTTTTAAAGTCTGGGACATAGATTTTCCGATTTCTATTCATCATGGTTCTCTTGCTAAATCCTCGCGTCTTGCTGCCGAAACTGGTCTTAAACGTGGGGAACTCAAAGGGTTAATCGCTACAAGCAGCCTTGAACTGGGCATAGACGTTGGACGTGTCGATTTAGTTATCCAGTACATGTCGCCTAGGCAGGTTTCACGGCTTATTCAAAGGGTAGGCAGGGCAGGGCACAGTTACGGTCATGTTTCTGAAGGTGTCATTATCGGCATGGATTCCGATGACACTTTGGAAGCCATGGTTATCGCACGGCGGGCATTGCAAGAACAGCTTGAACCTGTAGAGTTGCCTGATAAACCGTATGATGTACTGACCCATCAAATTGCTGGGTTGCTTATGAAGAATCGGCGGCTGGAATTCGAAGGCATTCTTGAACTCATCCGTAACGCCGCGCCTTACCAAAACCTTACAATGGAAGACATTGAGAAATTAATTAAGTACATGCATTCACGTTTCCCACGGCTCGCTTGGGCGTCGTTGGAGGACCATGTTGTTCTTAAACCGCAACGTACCAAGGCGCTTTTTGAATACTACTTTGACAACCTTTCAATGATTCCAGTTGAGAAACAGTTCATTGTAATAGATGAATCAACCGACACCTCCATCGGTGTGCTGGATGAAGCTTTCATGGCTGAATACGGCAAACCAGGCACCAAATTCATCATCCGCGGCAGTCCATGGAACATAGTTCACACGACAGAAGACAAAGTGTACGTGCGCCCCGTTGAAGACCCAACAGGCTCCATCCCGAGCTGGATAGGTGAAGAAATCCCTGTACCTTACGAGGTAGCGCAGGAACTGGCTGAAATTCGTGGGGTTGTTGAGGAAAAGATTCTTGCAGGTTTCTCAGCGGAAGAGGTTAGCATGTTTCTTGCTGAACGTTACCCCGCAGATAAAGAAACTATTCTGCATGCACTGGCTGAGACCCTTGAGCAGGTAACTGGTGGCCTTTTGGTGCCCACGCCGAACAGGTTGGTGTTTGAGGATTGGGATGAATTCACCATAATTCATTCAAATTTTGGTTCCATGATTAACCGTGCCCTTGCTCAATTGTTGGGACAAGTTTTGTCTGAAAAGCTTGGACGCGGCATCATCGTACAGCATGACCCATACCGCATCTTCGTGCAAACTATAGGTTCCATGACTGCCCAACAAATCGTAGAAGTTTTCGGTGAAATGCATGCGATGCCTGAAGCAGGCGTTAAAGAAACCCTGAAACGTTCTACAGTCAAGACTGGCTTGTTTAAAAGGCGTGTTATACATGTTGCCCGTCGCTTTGGAGCCTTGAAGAAGTGGGCAGATTTTAGTAACGTTAGCATCCAAAAACTGATTACCAGTTTCGAGGGCACCCCAATTTATGAGGAGGGTCTTAAAGAAGTGTTCAGTAAAGACCTTGACGTTGACGGGTTAGTTATGGTTCTAAAAAGGATGCATTTAGGCGAAATAGGTTTTCAAGTGGTAGAAAACGGCGGCGCCGCAACACCCATAGCGCGAGTGGGCATCGAGCGGGTGAGCATGAAAACTGACCTTATTCCGCCTGAACGAATGCGTGCTGTGCTGGTTGAATCTGCCAGGGCAAGACTTCTTAATGAAACCGGCAATTTTGTCTGTACTAACTGTTGGGACTACATGGAAATGATTCGCATCAAAGATTTGCCTGACAAACCTAAATGCCCCAACTGTGGCTCCTACGCGATTGGTATGCTTAAGATTGAAGAAGAACGTGCAGCACCGCTTCTGGAAAAGAAAGGTGAAAACCTTTCTAAACTTGAAGAAAAAATGCAGATGGTTGCTAAACATACCGCTGTGTTAATTGAAAAGTATGGTAAACCTGCTGCTGTAGCTTTAAGTGCTAGGCGTGTCACGGTTTCTGATGTATCCAGCGTTCTGGAAAGGGAGTCGTTCTGTTCGGATAAATATTTTGAACTTGTTTTGGAAGCGGAACGTAAAGTGTTAAGCAAGCGCTTTAGTTAACACCGATTTTTTGCAAAGTGTGTACTTTGGTTTTTAACAACAAGCTTTAAAATGTGTAACAACCATAGTTTCTTGTTCTGCTTAACTGCATGATAGGAGATTATAAGTGGAAATAAGCCGAAAAAACTTACGCGACGAAGTTCTGCAAAGAATAAAATATGTCCGCACATGCGTTATGGCAAGAGAACTTTGCTTGCTTGTACGCACTAACAGGGCAGTCCTTGAACCTAAAGACGTGCAGGAAATCTGCAATTACATTTCAGGTTTATGTCGAGAAGAAGGCTGCAGCGAACCAAGTGAAATGTGCCGAAAAGCTGCCGAAGCAATCGGTTCAAACGATGAAGAAAAATATCTTGAATTATGTGCTCAAAGCTGCGTAAAATGTGGCGAAGCCAAACGTCCAATGCCCAAAAAGGAGACCTACGTCGCTTAACAAAGCAGAAACCACTTTTTTAGGAGTAAAAAAGAAATGTTTATCGCCCCCTTTGTTCCAAGCCCAATGGTTGTAGTTGAAAGAATGCTTAAAATTGCTGATTTGAAAGCTGGTGAAGTACTTTTTGACATGGGCGCTGGAGATGGTCGAACAGTTATTATGGCGGCTAAAAGTTTTGGCGCTAGAGGCGTTGGCATAGAGTTACGTGAGGACCTGGCAAAGAAAGCTTTGAGCAATATTAACGAGAACAACCTAAGCGACCGAGTTACTATTGTTAACAGTGACATGTTTAACGTTAATTTGGGTTCTGCTGACGTGGTTTACCTGTATTTAACCACCAGTGCAAATGAAAAGATTCGTCCCAAACTAGAAAGCGACCTAAAAAAGGGTGTCCGTGTAGTTTCCCACGATTACGAGATTATCGGTTGGAGACCAGAGCGGATAGAGAATTTTTGTGAAAATCCTCAACTGGGTTATCCGTCTCACACTTTGTATTTGTACAAAAAACCATAGTTTATTTAATGGCTGTAAAGGAACGTTTTTAATTAGCCAGTACTTTTTGAGTCAGCTCTGAAGTGTAGTCTATGCAGTTTATTCCATGGCAAAACTTTGCGGATTGGCGTTGCAAAGCTTGCGGTTACTGCTGCAAACTCTACTCTGTTGTCATTAATTTTCCTGAATGGTTAAACATTGTTAAACTGTTCGGGGTAGAAACAACCGTAACTGGGTTGGACAGGCTCTACATTAAGCGCCTTAGCGATGGCACATGCAGTTTCCTATGTAACAAGGTAAACAGGTACTATTGTGGGCTTCAAAACATGAAACCCGAAGCATGCAAGATTTGGCCGTTTAAAGTTTTAACTGAACCTAAATATGGTGAACCCAACAAGGCAGCTTTTGATTTTGGTGGTCACCGCCTCTATGTTTATGCTGACGCTATGTGTGGTGGTTTACGTTATGGTGAGCCAACGTGGGAGTTCAGGTATACTACTGTTCGAGAGTTCGTGGAGTTGTCGCTTGGCATGCGGAATGTTCAGCACCATGCTACTGGCCGTTTGGGGTTTGAGTGGTTAAGAAAGTTTTAGGTAACAAACAGTTTTTGCCATTTTTTACGTGCGAAACCAGTTTTAACTTATACAAAGTTTGTACATATTTTGTTAACTATTCATAATTCATATTTCAAAAACTCAATCGTTATAATTGATAATATACAAAACTTTTCCATTCACATTTAAAAAGTGACAACTATGAACGCCACCAAAACTTTAACTAAACTACTTGTAAGCATGATTTTGCTATCCTGCTTTGCATCACTTTACACCGCTCAACCCGCAGCGGCTGTATCTAACACCCAGATAGTGTTTAACCAAACAGGTTTAGCGACAGGGACAACTTGGATGGTAAACATCGGCGGAAGCAATTTTTCATCAACGGGTAGTTCCCTTTCCCTGCTATGGGTTGATGGCATCCCATACAATTGGCAAGTGTATGTGCCCGCTGGATACACATCTTCTTCAACGTTGTCTGGCACCTTTACCCTTAATTTTGGTGAAACAAGAAACATCTACGTAGCGTTCACTCCTTTGCAAAATTACAATGTATCTTTCATTGAAACCGGTTTAGCTTCAGGAACCACTTGGGGAGTCACTTTTGATGGTGTCCAATATTCATCATCCACACCAGTTTTAACCATCACTGGGTGCTCCAACGGAAGCTATGCATACACAATTGATACACCTAACGGTTACTTAATAGGCACACAAGCCTCAGCAACCTTAACAGTCGCAGGCGCGAGCGTCGTTAAACCCGTAACTTTTGCTTCATCTACATCATCTGACTGGTACATGAGCAGACGCGACGCACTGCACTCGGGATACGCAGACACCTCAGCGCCACTCACCAACACCACATTATGGATAACCCATCTAAATGAAATAACAACTTCATCACCAGCCATAGTTAACGGCATCTTATACATTGGCACCGGAAACGGAACCATTTACGCATTAGACACTGTGGATGGCTCAATAATTTGGGAATATACCACTGGTGGAGCAGTTAAATCGTCCCCCGCCGTAGTTGCTGGGGTTGTTTATGTGGCTTCTGATGATCAGTATCTTTATGCGTTGGATGCCACTGATGGCAGTTTAATCTGGCGTTATAACGTAGGCGGCTCAAACCTTAACGTATCCCCAACCGTAGTTGATGGCACTGTCTACTTTGGCCAAGAAAATAATCTCTTTTCCATAAATGCTACTGACGGTAGCCTTATCTGGGAAAAAACCATATCTGGCTATTTCGAGTCTTCCTCTCCAACAGTTGTTGATGGAGTAATCTACTTTGGCATGTATGACTCACGTAGAGTCTTTGCATTGAACGCATCTGATGGGTCCGAAATCTGGAATATTAACACATGGAGTCATGTTTGTTCTTCACCAACTGTAGTTAAAGGAATTGTATATGTAGGTAATAATGAAGGCAGATTATACGCCCTAAATGCTACAGCAACAGGCGACCCGTACCTGTGGGATGTACATCTTGGAGGCAGTAGCGCCATGTTCGTTTCTTCGCCTGCTTACTGTAACGGCGTTATCTACATTGGCGACACAGAAGGAACAATGTACGCAAGAAATGCAACTGATGGTTCATTAATCTGGACATATGCTACCGATGGTGCAATATGGTCATCCCCCGCTATTGTTGACGGAACAGTTTATGTTGCGTCAGGTGACGGCAAAGTATACGCATTCAATACCCTGATCTCTACAGTTACATTTACTGAATCTGGTTTGCCTTCTGGAACAAGTTGGACAGTTACTTTAGATGGCATAACAAAAACAAGCAATGATAATTCAATTGATTTTACTGACATTGCATACGGTACATACGACTACACAATTAACACCCCAACAGGCTACATTGCATCAGTCACTTCAGGTTCAATCACTGTAAACGGAGCAGAAACCCAGCAAACAGTAACTTTATCTGCAATACCCTATAATTGGTGGATGCTTGGAAACGGCGTAACCCATACCGGATACTCCAGCTCTACTGGACCACTAACAAATGACGTATTGTGGTCCAAATCGGTAGCATCTCTTGGAGAGTCTCTGTCTGGTTGCGCAACACCTGTGGTGGCAGATGGTGTTCTCTATTTGAAGTTCTCAGGCACCATATTTGCTCTTGATGCATACAACAGCACCTTAATTAGAAGCTACGATTTAGGCTCTTCCTATTATTGTCCACAGTCACCCGCCGTAGCTGATGGCATCTTATACGCTGGTACAGGCGCTGGTGAAGTCCTCGCATTCAACACTACAACAGGCGACACCATTTGGACTTTTACCGCTGATGCAGGAATAGTGAGTTCTCCTACAGTTGAAAATGGAGTACTCTACATAGGCTCAATTGACTACAAATTATATGCAATAAATGTAACTACTGGTGTTCAGCTTTGGTCATATCAAACTGATGGGCGAGTTAATTTCTCTCCTGCAGTTTCCAACGGGATTGTCGTCTTTGGTTCTGAAGATGGAAAACTCTATGCATTAGACGTACAAACAGGCAGCCAAATCTGGAATTATTCAACAGCCTATTCATACAGCAACGAGGCACCCTGTATTGTAGACGGCGTAGTCTATGCAGGTCAATACTACAGCTCGAATGGTAATTTCTCTGCCTTGAATCTAACGACGGGCGCAAAGATTTGGAGTATCAGCAAGTCTGTTTGGGGCTCAGTCGCTATGGCAAATGGTGTCGTGTATTTAAATTCAAATGGTGATGGATTTACTTATGCTGTAAACGCTACTACAGGCGCAGAATTATGGTCATATGAAACATTGGCACTATATCAATCGCCCATAGTTACAAATGATGTAGTTTACGTTCAAGGCTTAACCCAACTGCATGCTCTTAACTCGACAAATGGTGACTTAATCTGGTCTTACTCGCTTTTCAGCATCATGCCCGGCTCAAGTTCTCCAGTAATTGCTGACGGTATAGTCTATGCGGTCAATGAGGGCGGAATGGGCGGACCAATGATGAGTGGCACGATATATGCTTTCGGTGTCCCTAATCAGTATACTTTAACAATGAATTCAGTGGGTCATGGTACCGTCAGTCCAGGAAACCAAACTTCTATCGCTGCAGGAACAACCTTGGATTTAGTGGCTATTCCTGACGAGGGCTGGGTTTTTGAAGGCTGGAGCGGAGACGCCTCTGGCACGACCAACACAACCATAATCATGAATAGCAACAAAGTTGTAACTGCAACGTTCACTGAAAACCCGTTGGTAAACTTAGTTATAGTCACTGTTGGTCAAGGTTCAGTCATTCCAGGCAACGCCTCTTATAGTTCAGGTTCCAGCGTTGACTTGAAAGCTATCCCCGCTGCTGGTTGGAGTTTTAGCGGTTGGAGTGGCGACGCTTCAGGCATAGAAAACACAACTATTACAATGGCTGAAAGCAAAACTGTCACGGCAACGTTTACTCAGGATACTTATTATTTGACTATGATTACCGTTGGTCAAGGAACTGTTACTCCTGGAAACAGTAGCTATCTTTCTGGTGCAACAGTTGACATTAAAGCCTTCAATTCCGAGGGTTGGATTTTTGGCGGTTGGACAGGTGCGGCAGTTGGTTCAGAGAACAGAACATTAACCATGACTAGCAACTTGACTGTAACGGCCACTTTCACTCAAAACTCTTACACCTTAACCATAATTACTTCAGGGCAAGGTACTGTACTTCCAGGTAACCAAAGTTACTTGTCAGGCACGGTGGTTGACTTGGAAGCTATCAATACAGCCGGCTGGACCTTCGAAGGTTGGACTGGAGACGCCTCAGGAACAACAAACACAAGCATAACAATGACTACCAACAAGACTGTTACAGCAACATTCACTCAAAACAGCTACACGTTAACCATGATCACCATTGGTCAAGGAACAGTCAGTGCAGGCAACCAAACAGTTCTTTCCAACACCGTCATCGACTTAGAGGCTTTCAACGCTGCAGGTTGGTCATTTTCAGGTTGGACTGGTGACGTTTCAGGCTCACAAAACACCACCATCACAATGACCGGTAACAAAACTGTCACTGCCACTTTTACTCAGGACACCTATTACCTAACCTTGATAACTATTGGACAAGGAACTGTTACTCCCGGCAATAGCAGCTATCTTTCAGGTACAACAGTTGACATCAAAGCTTTCAATGCGGCAGGCTGGACTTTTAGCGGTTGGACAGGTTCGGTAGTAGATTCAGCGAATACAACAATAACTATGAATGGCAACAAAACTATAACTGCAGCTTTCACTCAAAACATCTATAACTTAACTATAATCACTTCTGGACAAGGCACAGTATCACCTGGTAACCATACATACCTTTCAGGCGAAATTGTTGATTTAGAGGCTATAAATGCTGCTGGATGGACTTTTGCTGGATGGACTGGTGATGCTTCAGGTTCAACAAACACAACTATTACTATGGATGGTAACAAGACTGTTTCTGCAACCTTTACTCAAGACAGTTACACTTTAACTATGATCACGATTGGTCAAGGAACTGTTAACCCCGGTAACCAAACCTACCTGTCTAACTCCGTTATTGATTTAGAAGCATTTAACGCTGCAGGTTGGACATTTGCAGGTTGGACTGGTAACGCTTCAGGAACCGCGAATACTACTATTACAATGACTGGCAACAAAACAGTGACTGCAACGTTTACTCAGGACACTTATTACTTAACTATGATTACGGTTGGTCAAGGAACCGTTACCCCAGGAAACAGCAGTTACCTGTCAGGCACAACAATCGACCTAGAAGCAATCAATCAAATCGGCTGGACATTTGACAGTTGGAGTGGAGCAGTAGGAGACTCAACCAACACAACACTCCTATTAAATGGCAACAAAACCGTAACAGCCACCTTCACTCAAAACAATTACACCCTGACAATAATTACCATAGGCAACGGCGCAGTTACCCCTGCTAATCAAACCCTTTACCATTATGGAGACAACGTAAGCATCGCTGCAACATGTACAAACCCTTGGTTGTTTGCCGGCTGGAGCGGAAGTGTCGTTTCAGGCAACACCAACACGACCTTAATCGTTACTGGAAACATGACCGTTACTGCAACATTTGCATTAAACAGCCATATCATAACCGTTATTCAAAGCAGCCACGGAACCATAACACCTGGAACAATTGCAGTAATTGATGGCAATAGCCAAAGCTTCTCAGTATCACCTGATATCGGTTATCACATTGTTGACGTTATTGTTGACAGTGTATCTGTTGGTTCAGTAGCTTCATACACGTTTACCAGTGTTCAGGAAGATCACAGAATAAGTGCAGTCTTTGCCGCTGATGAGTATACTTTAACTATCATAACAGTCGGTGATGGTTCAGTAACCAAGACACCTGAAAACGCAACCTACCATTACGGCGACACAGTACAGTTAAACGCTTTCCCAAATAACGGTTGGGCATTTAACGACTGGAGCGGTGACGCATCAGGTACAACAAACACAACAATCGTTATGAACGGAAACAAGACTGTCACAGCCAACTTTACTCAAAACAGCTACCAAGTAGTTTTTGATTTGACTGGTGTCAGCTCAACCGCTGCAGGTGTTGTTCTAACAGTTGACGGCGTAGGCTACACAGCAATGGATCTTCCTAAAACCTTCACATGGATGCATGGTTCAACGCACACCTATTCATTCAACCAAACACTATCAGTAAGCAATGGTGCACGATACATTTGGTCTTCAACAACTGGGCTTTCAACACTACAAAGCGGTTCATTAACTGTGACAGGCGCGGGAACAGTCACCGGAACCTACAGCACACAATACCTGCTAACAGTTACAACTCTTCAAGGAAGCGTATCTGGCAGCGGCTGGTACACCGCAGGAACAAGCGCGTCTGCAACAGTAAGCCAAACCACCGTTACCTCTGGCACAGACACACGACACATTTTTGACTGTTGGAGCGGTGACGTTTCATCTTCCCAAGCGCCCGTTTCCATACTAATGGATGAACCAAAAACTGTAGCCGCAAACTGGCAAACTCAGTACAAAGTAACAGTGACCGCTAACCCCACAAATAGCGGTTCAACCATGCCCTCAACAGTGACTTGGATGTCAGCAGGAAAAATTGAAATTTCATGCACTGCAAACGCTGACTACTCATTCACTTCATGGACCAGCACCAAGCAAATAACTATCAATTCGCCATCATCAGCCGCGACAGCAGCCACAATTAATGGGCCTGGAACAATAATTGCAAACTTTAACCAATCATTCACAACCCTCTATGCTAAAACTTTAGACGGCAAAGATACAGAACTGAAATTGTTCGGAAACATCACTGCGTCACAGTTATCAAATGCAAAGATAACTCGTTCTACAGCATCCCTTACAACCAAAATATCCTTCTCAGCTACTGGTCAAAGCGGAACGGTTGGGTTTAGCAACATTACAATTCCAAAGTCTTCAGTTGCTTTCGCTACTAAACCAGTAGTGTACATAGACGGCGTAAAGGCTGAAAACCAAGGTTATACGCATGACAACGAAAACTATTACGTTTGGTTCACCACACACTTTAGTGAGCATGAAATATCGATTGACTTTACTTCAGATGATGTTCCTTCAACAGAAACACCAACGGCAACTTTAACATCCATTCAAGACCCTGCAACAAGCAACCTAAACCTGCACCTAGCCATAGTTGTAGTCATAATCGCTGCAGTACTGGTCGGTTTGTTTATTCAAACACGCCGAAAACACAAAAACTAAGCAAACTATCAAGTTGCCTTTTTCTTCTTTTTCTTTATTTCCTTTTAAACAATTTACTAGTTTTTTTGTAAAGTTAATTAGGTTGGTACAGGTTTTAACCAGAATCATCATCGAGGAAATGTTGTATGTCTAAAGCGAAAGTCGGCGTTTCAATGCTCTACAGTCTAGGTGAACCCTTCAACCGCATGATTAAAAAGTTAAAAAACCAAGGCACCCGTTACATAGAAGTTCTTGATGACGGCGCCCACGAACTAGACAAGAAACGCGTAAGCCTGCTTAAGGAAGCAGCTAAAAGCTACGACTTAGAATTTACTGTGCACGCGCCGTTTGCCGACATAAACATTGCTTCCCCATCAAGAACCATACTTGACGCCTCCATGAAACGGCTAACTAAATCGCTTGATTACGCACGCGAATTAGACGCTAAACTCTGGGTTTTCCATCCAGGCGCCAGAACAGGCATAACCCAGTTTTACCCCGGCGCGGAATGGAAACAAAACACAGAAAGCATACAGGAACTTTACGCTGAAGCAGAACAACTCGGCGTAAACATAGCATTAGAAAACCTGCCTGCCAAATACTGGTTTGTAATGAAGAGCCCTGAAGATTTTCATCGTTTTTACAAAGAAACCAGTTTACCCATTGGCATCGTTTTAGACCTTGGACATGCCCATCTTGAAAGCCAAATACAACCATTCTTTAATCAACTCGCCGACAAAATCGTTCACATTCACGCAAGCGACAACAAAGGCTTAGACGACGACCACCTTGGCGTCGGGTACGGCACGATTGATTACGGCTGGTTTGCTGAAACCTTAAAGAAACTGGATTACGACCAACGCGTAGTAATTGAATCCTTTGACCATGTACCTGAAAGCCTACAGAAGCTTAAGGCGCTTCTGAATTAGATGCCTCGTTCAGCGGCAACTCTAACGCTAAAAGGTCCTCTGCAAGCACTGTGTTCTCAAAAACTTTCTTAGCCTGCTCCAACAGTAAAGCTGCATCAGGGTACCTTGCGCTGATGTGCGTTAACACAAGCATTCTGACACCTGCAGCTTTAGCTTGACCCGCGGCTTGCGACGGCGTTGAATGACCATCAACAACTGCTTTTTCAGCCAACGAGTCGTCAAATGTGCATTCATGAATTAGCACGTCTGCGCATTCTGCAAAATCTGCAAAGCCTTCAAACGGCCTTGTGTCTCCGGTGTAAACAATTTTTCTTCCCTGCCGCATTGGACCCATCACGTCGCCGGGCTTTACAGTTTTGCCGTCTGGCAACGTCACGGTTTCGCCGGTCTGTAGTTTAGACCACAATTCACCCTTTGGCACGTTTAATGTGATGGCTTTTTTAGGGAAAAATTTGCCTGGGCGGGGTTTTTCTTCAAACATGTAACTGTAACTTTCGGTTGTATGGTTAGATTTTATGGCTTCAAAAAAGTATTCTTTTTCTTCCACGATTACTCCGGGTTTTACAATCTCGTTAATTTCAACTTGATAGGTTAACCCAAATTTTAGTGTTTGTTGGCAGCAAACCAGAAAATCCTTAATCCCCAGTGGACCATAAACTTGAAGGGGCTCTTTTCGGTCCATCAACGCCATCGTTTGCAGCACACCCGGCAAACCCAGCACGTGGTCGCCATGAAGATGAGTGAGGAAAATTTTTGTTTTTTTGTGGAAACTGATTTTTGAAGCCATCATTTGTCGCTGAGTGTTTTCTCCACAGTCAAACATCCACTGCTCAGTTGGGCATTGAAGTATGGTGGAGGGTAGACTGCGTTTTAATGTTGGTACTGCCGCGCTTGTTCCCAGAAAGATGAGTCTCATACTCAAGTTTTTGGCACCTTCTCAAACACTGCTACTTCCCTTGTAAGGGTGCTGTGTACATAAGCGAAATGGGATTCAACATGCTTAAACCCTATGCCTATGCCGATTGCTTTAATGTTTAAGGTTTTAGGCGAAGCAATACAAATACGGTGACCATCCGGCAACAGGCTATATGCAGATTTTAAAACGTCATGCACCAGCTCCCTTGTGGTTGATTTAAGCGTGCTTGCGCTTCGTCCATACGGCGGGTCTGTAACCATGCAGTCCACCTTAAAAAAGGGCAGTTTACGAGCGTCAGCTAAAACCAACCCTTCTGCGTCAATGCTAAAGAACCGCAGGTTTTTACGGCAACCATAAACCATCCGTTTCGCTGCGTCTACACCTATTGCGTGGCATCCAATGTAGGTTGCCTCGATAAGTGAACTGCCTGTGCCACAGAACGGGTCAAGCATGGTTCCTTCAACTTTAGCATGTGCCAAATTTACCATGCATCTGGCGAGTTTGGATGGCATTGCGGATGGATGGAAGAAGGGTTTTTTGCGTGGACGACGTTCTGAGAATGTTTTGCTGCTGACTTCGGTGAGTTTTAAGCCAAAAACAAGCTTTTCATCCGTGATTATGCCGATGAAGGTTTTGTCTGGGTTTTTCAAGTTAACTTTAGCTTCAGGTGCTAATTTGAGGATTTGGCGTCCAAGCCTGATTTCAAGCTCCATCGTGTTTAATGCTTGGTCAGCATAATTTTTTATACGATTTATCCTCACAACAAAGCTTTCCCCAGAGTTAAGTACACTTTTGAAGTCTACTTCCGCTGCGGTTTTAGCGATGTCTTCATGGTTTGCATTTGAAACAAACAGTTCCCTAGCACAGAGTCGTGTGAACGCTGAGCGTATTGGCAGGACTTTTACGCTTTCCTCCTCTGCTTCTAAACGCAGTACTTGATCCATTAATTCTGTGACTATGAAGGGATAGCCTTCGGTTTCAAGGATTGCTTTTGCTTCCGACGCTGGCATAGTCGGGTTTTCGCCTGAAAGCAAAAAGAAAAGTTTAGGCACTCTAATTTGCGCCTTTAAGTTCTTTACTAATTAACGGTGCCAAACTGACTTTACTGTATGCGCCTGGAACGCTGTCGGTTCCAATGATTTCTTCAACACCCGCATCCAAAATACGTTTAGCCGCATCACCAATAAGCAGCGGATGAACACAGGCGGTGAAAACGTGTTCAGCTCCCTTTTCTTTGAGAATTTTTGCTGCACCAACAATAGTGCCGCCTGTACTGATGATGTCGTCGAAGATTATCACTGTTTGGCCTTTCACGTTTAAGCCTTCGCCGCTTTGTGTAGTTTGACCAGTGTAACGGTCTCGAACCTTGTCAAGGTGACCAGCATCGCCACCTAAAACCAACTGGGCTTCTTTAGCAATGTACATTGCTCCCTTGTCTGGTGAGAGAGCGTAGGCTTTTTTGTAGCCTTTTTCCACAAAATACTCTGCCAAAAGCGAAATAGCACTGGCGGTTTTTGCTGGAAACGGAAACTTGGTCAACGCTGGTTCTGAGTGAATGTTTACTGTCAAAAAGTTGTCTATGCCTGATGCTCCCAGCATGCGCACAATGGTTTCAACACTTATGCCTTCGCCTGAAAGAAACATTTTGTCCTGTCTAGCATAAGCAAGGTATGGAACTACAGCGGTGACTTTGTTTGCTCCTGCACGTTTAGCCGCATCAGCCATAAAGGCCAACTGAAAAAGCCTGCCGTCCTGCCCAGGCGGACATGTAGTTTGGATAATTGCCACGTTTTCGCCTGAAACATTGCCATCTAAACGAACGTATGATTCGCCGTCCGGAAAAATTTTTGAGGCTACTGGAACGTTTTGGTAGCCTGTAATTTTTGAAACGGTTTCAGCAAGCTCTGTTGAAGCTGGACCCGAGATGATTTTCATGAGTAATGTTCCTCTTGGTATTGTAGAGATGCAGCTTAGAGTTTTAAGGCTTTATCCGTATGGTGACAGTTTATGCTACAATTCAACGCCACTTTTTTGGTTATGCCATACAATTTAATTATGTGGGTGTGAATCAATAAGGCTGCCAATTTAGTTGTTGAAACATGAAAAGTTACCTTTTTTGCATATGTTGGGTTCATGGTGTTCATTGTAATCGTGTGAGCCTATTTGCCGTCTATTAGAAATTCTATGTTGGAACCTATAGGGGGTAGGTCAGTATCCTTGAAATCCATCTCAAAAGTATGTTCAAAAAGCAAAGTCAAGAACACAGGTCTCTGGTAGATCCAGTTCCAAAGAAGAACAAACCAGCACAATTTCATTTTCACTTTAACTTGCCCCCCCACGGTTAAGGGGCGTCTATTCTTCGCTTGTTTTAAATACACCTGACACTTTATGAATCATAAAGTGTGAAATTAATGCCCGAAGACACAGACCAACCGCAAGAAGAAACAGAGGAAGAAACAACCGAAAAATACGAGTTCATAGAAGACCTACCAGGAGTCGGTCCAGCAACAGCTCAGAAACTGCGTGAACTCGGATACCACACAGTAGAATCCCTCGCTATGGCCACAATCCGAGAACTTGAACCAGTAGGCGTAAGCGAGAAAAAAGCTCAACAAGTAATACAAGCAGCACGCTCATCCGTGGGTGTATCATTCATCCGTGCGGACCAATTATTAAAACAACGCCAAAGCGTAGCCCGCCTAACCACAAGCAGCAAAGCCCTCGACAAAATCGTTGACGGCGGCTTAGAAACACAGACAATCACAGAGTTTTACGGCGAATACGGCAGCGGAAAAAGCCAAGTTTGCCACCAGCTATGCGTAAACGTTCAACTTCCCATCGAAAAAGGCGGACTTAACGGAGGCGCATTATACATTGACACAGAAAACACTTTCAGGCTTGAAAGAATCGTTCAAATGTCCAAACATTTAGGCCTTGACCCGGAACAGGTGGTAAAAAACATAATCTACGCTGAAGCATACACTTCAGACCATCAAATGTTCCTGCTAGAAAACTCTGACGAAATAATCAAGGCAAACAACATCAAACTAATTATTGTTGACTCATTAACAGCCCACTTCCGCAGCGAATACATAGGCAGAGAAATGCTTGCTAGCCGCCAACAAAAACTAAACAAGCACATGCACAAACTCACAGCTTTAGCCCGAGCATTTAACGCAGTTGCAGTGGTTACAAACCAAGTTATGGCAAAACCTGACCAGTTCTTCGGTGACGCCATCCACCCCATCGGAGGCAACATAGTTGGTCACACTAGCCAAACACGCGTTTACCTGCGTCGCGCTTCTCATGGTCCAATACGTATCGCAAGGCTTGTTTCAAGTCCTTATTTGCCTGAAGGTGAGGAAATCCTTAAAGTTACCGAAAACGGAATAGAAGATGTATCTGAAGAAGAGAAAGCAACTAAATCCCGTGGTCGCTAAGTATGCCTATACCTCAAGCCTTAGTAACTCGCTATTTCCAGTTAATAGTCGGCAGACAATTCACTGAAGCTGAACGAGAACTGGAAAGAGTAAAACAGAAACTTCAAAAAACCGAATGGAACCGAGGATACTTCCGTGCCCTGTATGGAATGTACCTTTCAAGAAAAAACGCCAACGACAATTACGCCTTTTTTTCCAAGCTGGATTTAACCGACAAAGTAAGCCTTCACACTTACAGGCGAGAGTTCCTAGATAACATGCGTAGTGGACTTCACGGCGATTTCGACCGCGGCTACTTTTCCGCTTGGGCAGATTGCATGCGAATTTTAACTCGAATGGATGTATCAGCCCCTGCAAGTGTAAACGCTGTAAAAACTGAAGTAACCGAAGTTATTGAGACTGTTCGTAGCGATAAAAGTCAAGCGACAATTGCAAACTTTTTTAACGGTGAAAAAAAGGTTTCAGTCAAAAATAAAAAGAAAGAAACAGAAGCAGTTGAGCCTCAAATTGAAGCTTTAGCAGAAGACGAAAAAAAGGAATAAATCATTTTATTTTTAAGTTATTCCGCCTGTGGCTACTAGGATTATTGTGTAGAATAGCACATAGAAGGCTATCCAGGCGAAGAAGTACATGCCTATACCAGTCATGGTTATTTTTGAAGGTGGTTCAACTTGGTTTTGGAATTTGTTTTTAATTAAACGGAAAGTTATCAAGTAAATAAGTAATGTAAGCGATATTGAGTAAAGCAGGATGCTTGTTCCTTCCATGCCGGTGGTTTCTAGGTACCTTGATAAGGCTGCGCTTATTGCGCCAGCGGTGATTCCTAACACCATTCTTAGCCAGTAAATTGTAACGATTGGCTTCATTTTCCTTTTTCCTCTTGCTCTAAAGATAAACTTTAATGTTAATTAAAATGAGCCTTCTATAAATGATTTCTCTAACAAAAATGGCGTTTGTTACTTTTAACTTTTATAGCCCCTGTGAATACTGATTTTGGTTTCATAACCGATTTATGTCCTAAACGCCTTTTGAGTGGTATCTCGGGTTAAAGGCAACGTTACAATCGAGGAGCAGAATAATGGCATGTATCGAATTTAAACAAGTGCTACTACAAGCTATAGGTGAAACATTCTCTTCTCTGGGTGAATCACCAAAACAGTCAATTGAGTACCATCTAGAAAACACGTTTAACCTAAAAACGTCTCAGTACCCTGATGAAACTGTGGCTTTTGATCGAGCGTTAAAAAACATTTTTGGTCCCGGCGCTGGTTTGCTTGAAACTTTAATTTTGAACAAGCTTACTGAGAAAGCTGTTGAAATTCAGGATAACGCTGAAAAACAGGCTTTTTACGCTGACATTAAACGTTTAAACGATTTGTGGCAAAACAGCATTTAACGACTAAACTTTTTTTTAATAGGCTAAACTGTATATGCAATCTGTTTGGTTTAATGGTGTATTGTGTTGTTTAAAAAAGAGTTTACAAGTTTCGATGTTGCAGCCGCGGTGAAAGAGCTCAAGGTGTTGCTTTGTGATTCGCGTGTGAATAATATATATCAGTTTGACCAAAAAACTGTTGTTTTTAAACTTCACAAGGCTAATGTGCCGCCGATTCGTTTGGTACTTGAGGCTGGTCGCCGTATTCATTCAACTGTTTACGCTGAGGAAAGTCCCAGTGAGCCGCCGGCGTTTTGTATGATGCTGCGTCAGTACCTAAGGGATTCTTGGCTTGATGGTGTAGAGCAGTACGAGTTTGAACGTGTTGTTGTGTTGGGGTTTAGGACTAAAACGGGTTTGTTGCGGCTTGTTGTGGAATTGTTTGGTGAGGGGAACTTGATTTTGGTTAATCCTGACGGCGTTATTATTCAGGCGTTGTTTTTTAAGCGGATGCGGGACCGTAACGTTTTGCATGGGGAAAAATTTTTGTTTCCGCCTGCTTTGGGTTTGAATCCGCTGAAAATTTCGGGGTCGGGTTTGGAGGCGGCGTTTGCTGCTGGGGGTGATGTTGAGGTGGTTAGGGTTCTTGCGCGTGGTGTTGGTTTGGGTGGTGTTTATGCTGAGGAGGTTCTGCTTCGGGCTGGTGTGGATAAGGCGGTTCATTGTAAAGATTTAACTGCCCCGCAAGTTTCGGCGGTGTTTGGGGTTTTGCAGAGCTTTATTGCGTGTTTAGCGGAGGGCAAGTTTGAACCGTGTATTGTTTTGGGGGCGGATGAGGCTTACTTGGATGTTGCTCCGTTTCGTCTGCGGCGTTATGAGGGTTACGGGTTTAAAGTTTTTGATTCGTTTAATGGGGCGCTTGACGAGTTCTTTTTGAAGGTTAAAACGGCGGAGAAGGCGTTGGCAAGTGTTGAAGTTGAAAAGTTGCAGTCTGAGCAGAAACGTCTTAAACGCATGGTTACTGACCAGGAAAAAGCGCTCGCCGAGGACGAAGCAAAATCTGAACGCGACAAAACCGTTGGCAACACGATTTACGCCCACTTTGGTGAACTGGAGGCTTTTGCGAATAAGCTTGTGTTGGCGAATCAGCAGGGCGCGGATTGGGGGAGCGTTTTTGGGCAGGTATTAGCGAATAAGAAGGCGGGGAAGACGCCTGAGGTTTTCATTGAAGGTATTGATGCTAAAAACGTGGCGGTCAACTTTTTGATGGATGGGTTGCGTTTTAGTTTTAGTGTGCGGCAATCAATTTTTGATAACGCGAACGAGTATTATGAGCGTGGTAAACGGGCGAAGCAGAAGTCTGCGGGAACCGTGGCGGCGTTGCAGGATTCTCGGAGGAAGTTGGCGCGGGTTGAGCGGGAGTTGGCGGAAGCCGAGCAGTTGAGGAGTTTGAAGCCGGCGGAGATGCTTGAAGCGATTGCCAAACGCAAAATTGAATCCAAAGAATGGTTCGAGAAATTCCGTTACTTCACAACAAGCGACGGGTTTTTGGTGGTTGCAGGCAAAGACGTTGTAACAAACGAGATTTTAATCAAAAAGTACACGCAGCAAGAAGACGTTGTGTTTCACGCTGAAATCACTGGGTCGCCGTTCGTGGTGATAAAAGCGGAAGGAAGAGAGGTTTCGGAGCAGGCGTTGCGGGAAGCGGCGGAGTACGCGGCGGCGTTTTGTCGTGCTTGGCGTGAAAATGTTGGTTCAGCAGACGTGTACTGGGTTAAGGTTGATCAGCTTAGCAAAAGCGGTCCATCAGGCGAGTCGGTGCCGCATGGCGCGTTTTTTGTTGTTGGCAAACGCAACTGGTTCCGCAACACGCCGCTCCGCACAGCAATTGGTGCGGTTGTGGACGGTTTGGGCGAGGCAGGTTTTGTTGGTGGTAGCGTGGATTCAGTGCGTGCCCGCGCGAAGGCGTATGTTGTTTTGGTGCCGGGCGATTACAGCGGTAAAGACCTGCTCAAGATGGTGCTAAAAACCCTCACCCTCAAACTAAGCAAAGAGGACAAGGAGAAATTGGGCAAAACCAGCATCGAACAGGTACGCGAATTCATTCCATACACCAAAGGAGCAATCAGCCAAAAACCCTGATTTTCAACATACTAATGAAGCGTTTTTCCGTCAATAGGACCTACCCCCCTTAGTAATTTACAGCGTTCAAATCAGAAAGGTGCAGGATGAGCCTACCCCTATCGAAAAAGACCGACCCCCTATAGGTTTCTGCATAGATCTGCTATTTGCATCCTAATAGGTTGGTATAAAAAGTAAAGCACTGAACCGCAAAAGAAAAGCATTGAACAGCAAAATGCACTTGGGCACTAGCATGGCCCTAAAGCGTTAAAGACGCCCGTCAACAAAACCCCAACCAAAACACACCTAATAAACAATCTTCACAAATAAAAAAACAGATTAAAAAGACCTAAACAAAGCACATAACCAAAACCGAAAAAAGAAATGCCTAGAAAAAAACAAGTTATACAGTCTCATCATCGATGAAACCGTATGGGGCTTTCAAGGGGTCTCGGCTATATCTAACTATTACATCCTTAGACATATAATCAGGCGGATGATTATCGACAACGATAACTTGACTGAAATTGGTCATCGTTGAAACATCAGTAAGAAGTTTATACAAACCAGCAATTATTTTTTCGTCCTTAAATTCAGCTTCAATTTCTTTTGCTTGTTTACCCATGCCTATGCCTGATTGTATGCTATCAAAGATTAGGAAACCTGGATGGTTTAATTCCCTTGACATGGACTCGCTAAATATTGTGGTAAACCAACAAATTGAGATAAGATTAATTGCGCCTTCACTTGATAACAGATTGTATCTTAGTCCTCTAACATAAGGAACTAATTTTTCATCAATTCGTGCATCGGATAGCTTTGGAAAATTAACAGTAGCAAGCTGATTGTTGAAGGTTGAGCTTAGCGATGAAATCAATTCTGTTCTGGTCATCGCTTTTGTTCTTTCTTCTGCTAATGTGTCTTCAATTTCTTTTTCTTTAATTTTTAATCTAATGATAGCTTCTGTTACTACTTCAATGTCTTTACGTAATTTAATTAGTGTTTCAACATGCTTTAGCTCATTTTCATTAACGCTTGTAATTACAACTAGTTGCTCTCTTTCACTAATATAAGGAGACACAAAATTCTTTATGGAGGTATCTAAGTCAGCTCCAGCCTTTGATAACTCTTCAGCTAATTCTTTATCCCTTTTATTATCGGATTCTATTTCCTGTTGCAAATGCATAATATAAATCTCGATTTCGCATAGTTTTTTCCTAATTGCTGCGACTTCTTTGGATACATTAATGGCCGTGTTATTTGTTTGATCCTTAGGTTTTCCGCATAATGGACAGATAGCTATATCATCTTTTTCATCTATGGGCGAAAGACATCTTGGGCATAAAACTAGAGCTATGGGATTAATAAGCTCTCTAGCCTGTGCTAACATTTCGAGCTTTGCAATATCTTCGTAATACTGGGCTCTTAAAGGACTCACTCTTTGTAGATTTTTTTCATCATTTCGCCTTTTTGTTCTAATGGCCTGTAAATTTTTTTGAAGGTTTACCACTTTTTCTTGTGAGTCCCTTGTAAATTGCGAGCTACCGGAAATTGTCTTATCAATTTCTCTAAGTCTAGAGTCGCTTGCAATAGATTCTTCCAATAAGCTTTTCTTTTTTTCTTCAAGTAATTTTAAGGGGGGAATTTGTTGGGATTCAACGAATTTTAAGAGTGTATTTTCTGTCCGTTGTTTCTCTATTAACTCCGATTGAATAGCATTAAGCTCCTTCCCTAAAGCTACCGTTTTTTCTGAATGGAGATTAAAAATAACATCCACAACTTGAACAAGCTTGTGTTGTTTCATGTGTTGTTTTTCGAATAGTAAATCAACACCGCCTACTCTTTCCCGTTTTAAATAACAGAGCCATAGGACATCTCTAAAACTCAGATAATCAGCATCGGATTTAGCTTTTGTAGGGGCTTCTTTAAGTTGAATCTCTCTAAGGCCAATTTTTGATAGAACAAAACTGCTAATTGACTCTTCGCCGGTTTTTTGAAAAGGGCTAACATCAATCGTTTTGTGATCAGAAGTAAGGTTTGAAATTTCGGAAAAATGAATTATTGCTTTTAGCCGAGGAGTAAATAATTGTCTTTGAATTGTAAATACATCTGAATCTATCTGGATTTCAAGAAGAGCTGTTGTACCTTTTTTTAACAATTCAGGATACTGAGGGCTATCCTTTTTTCCGAAACAATAATCTATCAGTTCTAAAATTGATGTTTTTCCTGTTGAAATTTCGCCAGCAATGATGTTAAGATTATCCTTGAAAGTAACTTCATAGTCCTTCTTCACACCTTTCACTACGAGCTTGTTAATTCTTAGTTTATTCATCTGCGTCATCCACTAAATTATACAGGTCAATCAGGAATGTTTTTGCTTCAAACCACTTGCTCGCATGCGTCCATAATTCTGAATCCGTAAACTTTCCAAGTATATCTAATATTAGGCGGACGCTTTTTCTGTACGTAATCGCATACAAAGTTGTTATTTTTTGGGCTGTTTCCTTACCCATTGGTGTTATGCTGTACAATATTCGGCTGTCTTCATTCGTTACAGTAATTAAGCCTTTGGCAACTAGTAAGGCAAGATATTGCTTTATTGATTCACGCTTTGTTGAATAACGCTGAGAAGCACTTTGGTACTCGAGTTTGAAGGGGTCAAGACCAGTCATCTCAAGTTTGAGCCATAAAGGATCTTGCTTTCTAGTGATAATAAATGGGTTTGATGCGAAGAAATCATAGTAACAGAGGCGCTCTCTATCGATTCCATTTAATGGCTTTATGTTACTAAATGTCTCAAAGAAAACTAGCAATCGAGAAGAATTAAATATCAAATCATCTTCTGGGCTAAAAACGGTGGGTACATCGGATACCATCTTAAGTTGAACCTCCAATATCCAACTCATGAAAATTAGGTGTCCAACCAACTCTGCAAACGTTCGCTAATTGATGCATGACACCCAACTTATGTACAAGAGATGCTAGGGTCACAGGTGCATCTAGTGTGCCTTTATCCAATTTTTCGATTGCTTTTTGCAAATCGAAACACACCTTCATGGTCTCTGTTTCTGGGTCATTGCTTTTAAGTGCCCTGTTAAACCTGAATTCCCACATAGACCATATTTTCTTTTCTAATCTGTTTAATTCATCGATCTCTTCTGGGTCACCCTTATCGATGATTTCCCTGTGCATAATTTCTGCGTTAAAAAACTGGTGTCGTGCAGCCATTGTTTCAATTATTCCCGCAGCAATTAATTTTTTTATAAATAATGACCCATCGTATCCAACAGCTTCTTCGTTTGATAAAGTTACAATATGGCGCTCTCCCATCTTTTCGTAAGGTCGTTCGTCTAAATTGAACGCTCTCATTATAAATCGCGTCTCAGGCGCCATAAAAAATTCCTCAATATCGGTAAGTTGCATTAGATCTATTGTAATTTTAAATTGATTGTCAATTTGCTTCTTCCAGGTCTCCCACCATACTATAGAATCTGTCGTCAACAAACATGGGATACAAAGAGTCCAACCATTAACTGTGAAACCCTTTTCAGCAGATTTTTCGATTAATTGTTGAAATGACTCTTCGATATCATTTCTTTCATGAGCGTTAACCCCGCGAATGAAATACTTGGCTTGCCAAACTAAGCAACTACCTGTTGTCAGGGTGCCGTGCAGGACATCTATGCCCCAATCACCTCTTCCTGCAAGAATTTCCATCGATTTTTTGTGTTTGAACCGTACAATATGGGCAATTAAATTTTGAAATCGTTCTCTTGCGCCAGCGATGTTTGTGGCATCTACCTCTAACTGTACTAGGTTACGCATGTCGTCAGAAAGATTGTAGCATTAACATTTAAAACCTTTCTATTTCTTGCTATTTTCATTCAGAAAAATAAAAATTTTAAAAATAAAGCTTGCCTAGACATGGGTTAGTCTCAATCACGTTTTTGTGTTACCCGCTTATGTTTTGGATGCTTGGTTTCGTCTGGGGTGTGCGGAAAAATGTTTAAATGTTTTCTGGGATACGAGTATTAAGATAGTTGTTGTTTGGGCCCGTAGCTCAGCTCGGTGGAGCGCCAGACTCATAATCTGTTGGTCGCTGGTTCAAATCCGGCCGGGCCCACATGGACATTTTTGTTTTCTAAAAAAGGGGTTTGTTGGCGGGCTGGGTTTTGGTTTTAGAAGCTTAGGACTTTTACTTTTAGCACGTAGCTTAGGCGGTCGTGGTCGCAGTAGTGGTGTAGAAGGGTCCAGTCGATGTAGACAAGTTGGGCTCGGACTCCCATGTAACAGTAAGTGTTGCCTATTTGTTCGTGCCACCATCGATCATAATATTTGAAGTTGCCGGGTTTGTAGCCGATTTCTTCCCAGGCTCTTTCGCAGAAGTAAATGTCAACAGTGCCTTTTATTGTGACAACGTTTCCTTGGATGGCAACGGGTGCAGCGTTGATGTGTTTTACGTATGGATAAGCGGCGCCTATCGCGCAGGCTGCAAGTGAAATAGCAAGACCTACAACCGTCCAGGCTAAAATCATTTTTCTATGGCGCAACATAAAAATTTCTCCTCAGCTTTTAACTGAAAAATCGCTGCTTTAACAGAATCAAAAGCACGCTTAATAATCTAGATGGAACTAAAATCCAGCCGAAAACCGAACAAAACATAAAAAAGTTACAGCTAACACGCCAACAAACCTGCACTTTAGCTCCAACATGACAGGAAACACTGCGCCTGCCTAACCAACCCCGCCCCAACTGAGAACCAGATTAACGACTAAACAGTTATCAGTTAACAAACAGACGGCTTAATTGCCACAGTTTTTAGGTTTGTTCTTCCTAAACTGACCCGTCCCCTCAACAAAAAACAGCACCATCGCCACACCCGTCATGCCAACCAGAAAGTAGAAGCTTGACTGAATAACTAAATCCTTAATTACCAAACTAAGCAAAAGTATACTCAGTTCTGCGGCGAATGCACCCATAAAAAAGAGGGAATAAAACATCAGGCGGGGCATGAGGTTTTTGCCGACCCAAACGTGCCCGTTGATGCTTGTTTTCTCTTTTAGGATGTAGTCGCCGTAAACTGTTTTTTCTATTAACCCCATGCCTTCAAGTTTCTGCAGGTGCCGATGCGCAACGCTGGGACTGCTAAGTTCTGCGCCGCGGGTAACCTCACGTGTCCCCACGGGCTTGTCAGCGTGAACAATGTACGCGTAAACTGCTAAAGTGTTGCCTTCTAACGTTTCAGTTGATGCGCCAGCCATTGCCTGTGACTCCTTTAATTCTTCATTTTTTCCATTGGAAACAACGGGTTAATCAGGTCCAGTTCCTGCATTGGAATACCTGTGTTGTAAAGATAGCCGTCACGGTAGGGTATTAATTTTAGTTGCATTATTGGTTCAGAGTTTTCGTCAGAATAAATCTGTGTTGAATTCAAAGTTCGTATTATAGAGTTTTCACGATAGATTTTCATTACTAGTGACTGTGGTTGTCCTGTGGTTAGATTCCAGTTGTAATCATAACCGTTTTTGAAGTTTTGAGCTGTTCCATTGTACGGTCCTGCTCTGCCTACTGGACCCTTTTCTGTTTCAAAAGCCGTATAATTGTACCAGTTGTCAAGAAAGAACGTCAAATTGGCAGGTGGACCATTGATGCCCGTTGTAGCCATAGCGCTCAATGATATATTTCCTATCGACACGTCATCTGAAGACAATTCTGCTCTAAACGTTTCATAGTAAGCAACTGAGTCATCTGTTAAACCAAAAATCGGAGCCGTCTCAAAGACAAATGAGAATGCCCAGCCATAAGTCTCGTTTGTTAACGTGGTGTTATCCCACACGTTACGAACGTAAGCATATGCCATGTTAAAAGACAAACGGGGCTGATCATCAGTTGATTGTGCTGTAGCCGGCGTCATCAAAAACGCTAAAGGCGTCACCGTTGCTATTCCGATTGCGACTGCAAAGATGCTGCATAGGATTAGTTTCTTTTCAAACTGCATTTTTGGTTCTTCACCACTCAAGATAGCAGCTGAATGCCAATATATTTCTCACTATAGAACAAAACTGTTCTCCCAGAGAACACTTTAAGGGGGTATTTAGGGGTAATTTATGGAATCAAACTCTGTCAGGTTTGGTGGCTGTTCAAGGGGTTCCTTTGTTTTCTTAGATTAATAATTAACACCGTTACTGACGAAAGGATACCCACACCCGCTATCGCTAACGAGAACATCAGCAAGTCTTGTTCAAAACCGGAAAAAGTCAAAGTCACCTTAATAGTTGTAGCATTGTCTTCTGGTAAATGAACCAAAACAGCAAAACCACCCCGGCCAGCAGTTTGCTCACTAAAAACACCCTCAGTAATATCCTCATACGACCAAACTGCATTAACTGACTTGTCAATACTCCACTGTTTTACAGCGGCATCATCCAAAATATATACGCTAACAGTATTATTCGCCCTAACATTAACGCTAAACTCTCGGTCAAACATTAAAAAACTGGGGTACAAAACCCACCCGCTAGTTTCCCCTTCTATGTCATTACCAAAATTCAGGTTTTTTGGAACCGAATTACTTCTAACTGCTGTAGCAACCAATAAAGACAAACCAACCAGAAAAACAACCAAACCCAATCTCAAACTTTTTTTCATTGCAATATACCTCTTTAGTCAATCTCCATTTTACGTGTAAAATAAACAAATGAAAAACCAAACAACAAAACCGAAATACCGCCCACAACAAAAACGCTGAATAATCCATCAAACAATGGTGTAGAAGATAAACCGCCATAAACATACTGACGAATAAAAGTAAACCCTGTTGTAAATCGGCCTGTAAAAGTAACAAGACTTTCGCTGGAAGCAAGGTTTTCAATTCCGAAAAGCAGAAGTGCAGAGGCTAAGATTGAGAGCACCTCATTTTGGGTAACTACTGACAAAACGGTAGATATAGTGCAAACTAGAAAAAGTTGAAGCATCACAAGTAGTAATGAAGCATAAAACATTGGTTCAAAAGGATTAAGCGTTAAAAGAGGAATCTGTAACGCAAACACGCCAATATAAACAACAGAGAGGACAGAAAAGAGGGCTATAAATTTTGATAAAAACAATTTACTTCGCTGCACTGGATATGAAAGAACCATTTTTGTCTCGCCCCTAGAAATGCCGCCTGCATAACTATGGCAGAACAGGACGCCAGTAATGAATATTAGGAAAAGAAAAATTGCCTGAATCCCTGAAGTAAGATTAACATAACTAGACACTGGAGAAACCTCCAGAATAGCAGGAGTCAAAACCGTCAAAACTGCTATCACCAGTATAACTTCTAACATGGGAAACGCAAAACATTCCTCAAACTCCCAAACCAAAAGCCTGCGCAACTGGCCCCCAACCCTTGACTTGCCCACATTTTTGGTAGAAGGAACACTCGATACAACGTTTTGTGACAGCAAAGCAGGGTCACTGCCAGTATTGTTGTCTTTTTTTAACATTGCCGTAGTAGACGGTTGTTTTGTTTTGCTTTGAAACATTACCTTAGACGCTACAGTAATGACTAAACCTGCAGCCAATGTTGTTATTGAAAACCACAGCAAATCCCTCTCATACCCATACGATTTTGGAAAAATGCGTCCTGCAATGTTTGAATTGTCCGGATTAACCAACAGGATGTAATAGTCACCTCTATATGGGATTTCCATAGATAGGGTGCCTGTAGGTGAGACGTCTTTAGCAGACCAAACAGGTTCAATAACGCCTTCTGAAAGCCAAAGTTCGTTGCCTTTGGAGTCGAGGAGATAAAAATCCACAGACGCAATTGGTTCTAACTTAAACATTGCATCATAGTACGTTAAGTTTAGTTCTATTAGGTAATTGCGTGGTGGCAACGAAAAGGGGCCTCTAAGTATGGGGCCAGTAGTATTTGGCGTAGCACCTGTCTCGCCTCCGGAAGTGTAGGTGCTTCGGTAAATGGTTCCTACTAGAAAAGAGGAGCCAATGACTAAGAGCATTATTCCAATTGTTGTGAGTAGTTGGAATTTGTTTTTCATTTAGTCAACCTCCATTTTACGAGTAAAATACACAAAAACAATCCCCAGCACAACAACAGCAGTTAAGACTGGAAACGCTATTGACCCCGTGAACTGCTCAAACGTAACTGCTACAGATGAGACACTATGACCGCCAGGGTGCGTTACTTGTTCAAAATACCCAAAAATATTGATGAATCTGCCAATGGAAGTAAAGATGTTACCAAAATAAAATGCGTTATCAAGTCCAAAAATTAACAGAAAAGAAACAACAATAGAAATTAATTCATTTTTTGCTATCATAGAAATACCTGCTGAAACAGCACAGACAAACAGTAACTGTAAAAAAATCGTAAATAACGACACATAAAACATAGGTTCTATCAAACTTATTGCGTTAATGTAAAGATTAATTGCGTATGCAGATGCATATGTGCCAAAAATTATTAGGTTAAGGGCAAACACTTTTGATACGAAAATTTGCCAGCGCTTAACCGGGTAAGACAACATTCTCTTTAGGTCGCCTCTTCCAAAGCTACCTGCAAAACTGTGTGAGAACAAAGTACACGTAACAAGGGTTAAAATCAGAAAAATAGTGCTTGTGCCAGTAGATAAATCGCTGTAATTATGGCTGAATCCTGTGATGGATTTTGATTGAACTAAAACTGCAAGTATTGCTGAGGCAACAATTAAAGCAAGTGCAGGCAGATTTAGGCAGTTTTCGATTTCCCAAAGAAATAGTCGAGAAAAAGTCTTTGGTGGTGTTTTGTTCATCGTTTTTCGCCAACGGTTTGGGTATAAATTTCTTCAAGTGAACCTAAGGTTTGCTGGAAACCTTTTAGCTGCATTTTTAGTTCGGCGGCTATTTTTGGAATTTCTGTACAAAATACCTCAGGATTGTTCACCTTGCAGAATATTTTACCGTTTTCAATCCAAACTTTGTCGATTGCGTCTAGTTTTTGGAGCACTGTTGTGAATTGTTGAGGGTTTGATACTTCAATTTTATAAACGTTAGCCGAATACTTTTTGGTCAGGTTATTCAGGTACCCTTGGTCGGTGATTTTTCCTTGGTCGATTACGATGAGATAGTTGCAGATTTTTTCTAGGTCACTAAGTATATGGGTAGATATGAGAAAACTGGTGCCGTGTTTTGCGTGCATTTCTTTAATTTTTTCTAAAATCGTAATGCGCCCCAGAGGATCTATATTTGCGGTGGGTTCATCAAGTATTGCCAATTTCGGATCGCCTATTAGGGCTTGGGCTAAGCCTAGTCGTTTGAACATGCCTGCAGAATAAGTTTTTATGGGTTTATCCTGTGCGTGAGTTAAGTCTACGTCGTTAAGTAGTTCGTCTATGGTTTGATTGATTTGGGTTATCCCGTAGAGTTTTGCTACGTGTGTTAGAAAGCGTCTAGCGCTAAAGTTGCCGGGGTATGCGTTGGTTTCGTGCATGACGCCTAGTTTTTGTCTTATTTCGAAAGAATTTTTCCAACAATCCAAACCAAACACGGTGGCTTGGCCTTTGTTAGCCTTAATTAATCCTAAGAGGACACCGATGGTTGTGGTTTTGCCTGAGCCATTTTTTCCTACAAACCCAGAAATACCCTGTGGAATTTGCATAGTTAACTCATTTAAGGCAGATATTTTTCCAAAAGTCTTCACAAGATTAAATGTTTCTACAACAATTTCTTCCATCAAAGCCCCCCTTTTTTGACTCTCCTGTATGTTAGTTTTTCTTTTTCTTGCGTTTAATTACTAAAGTGGCGATTAGCAAAATTATTGCTACGGGTATTATGGCGTAAAATAGCATTTGCATCCAGTTTATTGCTGAACGCTCAGGTCCCAAGTCAATGTTTGTCTCAGAAACCCTCCCGACGGTACCTTGGGAAATGCCGACTGCTGCGAAGATAGGATCCCACATAAGTATGCCGCTCACACAAAGGCCAGTATCCAAATCATAAGCTAAACCAAGCATCAGAGGGTTATTCTTAATTGTAACTTGTGAACCTGTTTGAAAAAAATATTGTAATCCCTGGACAGTTTGACCCCACGTCTGATCCGAAATGGTTACTGGTAACGTGATTATTTCAGTGTCTTCTTCCCATATGGTTATTTCTTGGCCATTATTTGGGTTTGCAGGCAACCACAAATGCGTAGTACCTAAAAACACCCCATCAACATTATACACGCCCCTAGTGTAGAGATCAACATAAACCTCAACCGTACGCTGGATAGTCACATTTTCAAAAGAACTGATAGCATTTCCAACGTAGTCTAACGTAACCTGCAACTTTGCCATAGTGGCATTAACACTTACACACCGCCACACTAAACTAGAACTTTTAGTCTCAAGAACTGCATCTACTTTTTGAGCTGGTAGCGTGTAATTGATTCCAGCAAACTTTGGATTAGATAAATCAAAAAAACTCATAAACCCTGATGAGTTAGAATTTACAATTTGGGTCCCGTATTTTATGTATGCGCCTTCTTTTAGCCATGAAGGTGCAAAAGCATCCCTTGCAGTGGCAATTGGAATAAAGATGTTTACACATAAACACAGCATCAACACTAAAACTGCAGACTTACGTGCGTCTGTCACCATTCATACACACCAGCTGTCGCTTGGTTTGTTGATTGTGCAGTTGCCGGCGCAATTAAGAAAGCCAAAGGTGTTACTGCACAAATTTCGATTGAGACTGTGAGTATACTGGATAAGGTTAATTTTTTTATCATTTGCATGTAGGGTTTTTCACCGTTTCAGATAGCGGTGAAGTGGCAATATATTTCTCTCTACAGAACACGATTGTTCTTACAGAGAACACGGTTTTCCAGTGCAGCGTTTGTTGGCAGTTAGGTTTAAACTCTTGCAGTCAAATCTTTCTTTGAGGTTTTTTAGTGGATAATCGGTGGGTCGCCGTTCTTGTTGCCGCAGTATTCTTTGTCGCGGCTTTTCTGATTCTGTATGAACAAAAGGTTAGTTTTGGTTTATGGTTTCAAGTAAGCGATTTGCATCATGAAACCTTCGCCGTTGCGTTTGCCGCTTTAGGCGTTGGAATAATAATTGGCGCAGTACTAACGGGTGATGACCAAAAAAGTTAAGGGTAAAGCTTCAAGGTTAACGCTGCCACTCGACTACCTAACGTTTCGCATTCAGCAAGGTCTTCTTGTGTGGGTTGGTCTCCAACGGAAACCCCGTAATGCATCCCTTCTGATTTACCCTGCACAATCATACCGTGAATAAGCATCGCCTCAATAACCGACAACAGGGTGGTTTCTCCGCCGCTGGCTAACCCGCCACTGCTGGCAAAAGCGCCGCCAACTTTACCCTCCAACTTGTGAAATACGCTAACCGAGTCGTCAACGAGACGTTTAAGGTTCATTGACATTTGCCCAAAATACACGGGTGACCCCATTATGATGCCGTCCACAGCCAGCAGGTCTTGGGGCGTGGTTTGGTTTGCTTTTTTCACGGTGACTTCTGCACCTGTTTTCTCTACGCCTTTAGCGACGGCAGACGCCATTTTTTCGGTATGACCAGTTCTTGAATCATAAACTATCAAAATTTTAGCCATAAATAACAACAATAGGGTAAGGTTTTTTGTTGTATTTTGCTCTTTTGTTTTCAGGGTTTTCTGTAACGTTTTTGGGTAATGTTTAAAATTGGTTGATGACCATTGAAAGTTGATATGTGATGAAACGTTGGGCTTTGCTTTTGGTTTTCCTGTTAGCGTTAGCCGCTTTTTTGCCAGTGCTAACGTTATACGTGGGCGTTGGTAAGGGTGAACCTGACGAATTCTATTTTGGCGTCTCCTTCGGCGGCATACACGCAGAAGAAGCATTGCCGTTAATTGACAAAGTCAAAGACTACACCAACCTAATTCTAATCAATTCATGGAACGTAACCACAAACCAAACCGCGCTAAACATGGTCTGCGATTACGCGGCTGCTTCAGGGTTAAAATTTGTTGTTTACTTTGACTTTATCTCGCGCGTGATCTATCCTTGGCATCAACAATGGCTAGATGAGGCAAGTCAACGGTGGGGAGACAAATTTTTGGGCATATATTTAAGGGATGAACTTGGCGGAAAACAGGTTGAAGATAACGAGTTTTTCTCCAATGCTTCAGATTACGCTGACGCTGCAGCGCGTTTTGTTAACGGCGTAAAGTATGGTCAGGCTCTTAACGCAACCAGCATGACTGACGCAAAAAATCGAGGTTTACATTTGTTTACATCTGATTTTCTGCTGTACTGGTGGGATTACCTTGGCGGTTACGACACTGTTTTTGCGGAACTAGGCTGGAACATAAGCACTAACCGACAAATAGCATTATGCCGAGGCGCCGCCCAAATGCAAGGCAAAGATTGGGGTGCAATAATCACTTACAAAACCGACACGCCGCCGTATCTGGCAAGTGCAAACGAAGTTTACTATGATATGGTTTCTGCTTACCGTGCAGGCGCCAAGTACGTTGTAGTCTTTAGTTACCCAACGTACCCCGACGGTAACCCTTACGGCATCCTCTCAGAAACTCATTTATCGGCGATGCAACAGTTCTGGCAGTACACGCACTCTTTCTCTCGAGCAGCTTACGGCACAGCAAAAGCAAACACGGTGCTGGTTCTGCCCTCGGATTACGGGTGGGGCATGAGACGCAGCAGCTACATCACCGAAGACAAAATTTGGGGCATATGGCCTGAAGATGCCAAGTCACCACAAATTCTACAAAACGTCCAATGGCTGGAGACTCATAGCAACTTGCAGTTTGACATAGTCTACGATACACCTGGACTTGATTACTCGGCGTATTCACGTGTGATTTACTGGAATGCTACTTTGCCTTAGCTTATGGTGGACTTGACAAAGTCTTCAATAATTTCGTTCACTGTTAGGATTTTGGCGCTGTAAACATTTTCTAAATATTTTAGTCCCTGCTCATGGTCCAGCGCTGTGAATGCTTCCACGCCGTCGCTGGCAACAATAAGGTGGTAGCCCCTGAAAAAAGCGTCTGCCGAAGTGTGCCTTATGCAAATGTGCGTGTGCAAGCCGCCAAAAATTAGGGTTCTTGCGCCTTCCTCATTGTAAAGGCTACGCAGTACACCGTCAAGACCTGTTTCGTAAAAGCCACTGTAAGTGCGTTTTTCTACGATGTAATCCTTGTTTGGGTCAGGTGTAAGTTCTGGGATTACTTTTGCGCCTTGTGTGCCTTTTATGGCGTGTTCGCCCCATTTGCGGGTGACTTCGATGTCTTGGGGGTAATGGGCGTCATTGCTGTATATGACTGGAACATTGTTTAAGTGTGCTGCAACAATTAACCGTTGCAGGGCTGGGATGATGTTTTTCGCGCGTTTTATTTCCAGTTTGCCTGTGACAAAATCGTTAAGCATGTCGATCAAAACTATTGCTGGTCGAATCAAAAAGAAGCCTTCAAAGAAATGGAAGCTTAACAAAAATTTAGGTTTTACTTTACCTTCGGGACTGTAGCGTGTAGGCAGCGTTTGTTAGTTTCTCAGCCCCATTTTCAGTAACGAGCACCGTGTCTTCAATTCGAACTCCCCCAAAACCAACAATGTAAATGCCTGGTTCAACCGTAACCACGTTACCAGCTTCCAACACGTCTTTACTGTCAGGGCTTAAAGTTGGGGCTTCATGAACCTCTAAACCTACACCGTGACCTAAATTGTGCACAAAATAATCCCCGAAACCAGCGCCGGCTATGATGGCTCGTGCAGTTGCATCTACTTCAACAGCTTTTACACTGGGTTTTATGGCTTTAACTGCTAAGTCTTGCGCGGCTTTAACGGTGCCGTAGATTTCTTGCTGTTTGCTGGTGACTTTGCCTGCGGTGATGGTTCGTGTTATGTCTGAGCGGTAATTGCCAACTGTTGCGCCAAGGTCCACTACTACTAAGTCACCGTCCATGATGTTTCGGCATTTGCATGTTCCATGGGGAAAAGCACAGTTAGCGCCTGAAGTGATTATGGTGTCAAAGGCTGTTCCGCTTGAACCTTGTTTGCGCATGGCATACTCAACTTCAGCGGCTACTTCCTGTTCGCTGACGCCAGGTTCAACGATTTCATAAGCTGTGTTTATACCGACATCGGCAATTATGCAGGCTCTTCGGATAAGCTCAATTTCGTCAAGCGTTTTTACAGCCCTAAGATTCTTGACTATATCCCCAGCTGCAACAAGGTTGTTTTCATCGCCGACTGTTTTGGCTAAAACTCTCCAGTTTTCAATGCTTATGCTGTCAACTGCAAGTTTGGCATTCATAGTAATTTTGGTGGTTTGACTGATTTTTTGGAAAAGGTTTTCTCCACGCTTCAGTTTCTCAATTTTAGCGTCTTTAACTTCATGGTTTGCTTGTTCAAAGTTGGTTCCTGAAACATACAGGGTGCTTTCTCCGTCTTGGGGAATCAAAAGTGCCGCTGCTCCATCAAAACCTGTGAAATATGTTATGTTTGTTGCATTAAGGATTAGAAAATTAGCGGTGTCTTGCAGAAACTGGTTTTTAAGTTTGAGAGTGTGGTTCAATTGGCTGCACCTGTTTGGTGATTTGAAGATGTCTGTGTGGTTTTAAGTTTTGCTTCCAGTAACACGAAAATTAAGCTAACCATTTTGCTTTTGGTATGGTTAAAAAAATGTTTATTTCTGCTTGGATATTTTTCGAATCTTTGGAATTAAGTTAATATATTGTTCCCCTACTTTTTTGGTATTTAAAGAGGGACATTTGGTAACATGAATGCTTACGCCGGCAAAATTTTGCATGTTAACCTCACTTCTGGTCAAATTCGAACTGAGAGTCTTAACGAGGACACAGCGAAGGCATACATTGGCGGCGTAGGTTTAGGCATAAACCTGCTTATGGATCATTCAAAACCTGGCAGAGACCCGTTTGACCCAGATAACCCTCTAATTTACTGCACTGGCCCGTTAAGTGGCACTTTAGGTCCTGCAGGAAACGGTTACGCCGTAGTTTCTAAATCGCCCGCAACAGGGGGCGTCGGCGAGGGGCAGGTTCAAAGCTTTTTTGGTCCAGAACTCAAACGTGCAGGTTACGACGTTATCATTATCAAAGGCAAAGCACCCCGCCTGTCATACTTATGGATTGATGATGACAAAATCGAAATCCGAAACGCTGACCACCTCAGGGGGCAATCAGTCAAAGAAGTTGAGCAAAAGCTTCGTGACGAAATAGGCGACTACTATGTTCGCGTTTCAGGCATTGGTCTAGCTGGAGAAAAACTTTGCAGGTTTGCCACAATCATAAGTGACGAGTATCGCTCTATTGGACGCACTGGACTTGGCGCTGTTATGGGCTCCAAAAACCTTAAAGCAGTAGCTGTACGGGGCACACATGACGTTAACGTTGCAAACCTTGAAGCCTTCACACCGTTCGTTAAAAGCCTCTATGAACGTGCAAAGAGTCAAGAAACCAACCAATACCAGTCATCTTCTCCAGAAAACTTGTTGAAGCTAAATTCGCTTTCAGCTTTAGCTACAAGAAACTGGAATAACGCTTCTTTTGAAGGCGCTGAAAAAATCAACGCTGAATACCTAAACGACCATTACGTTAAGAAAACCAGTGGCTGCGCAACTTTTGGAATGAGTTGCGAACGCATCGTTGTGGTTCCTGACGGACCATTTAAGGATGTAATGGCGCAGCTTGATTTTGACTGCATTTTAAGCTTGGGTCCACTATGTGGAATTGACCGTCTTGACGCCATAGTGCAAGCAACAAAACTAACCAGCGACTACGGTTTGGACTGCATTTCTGTTGGAGCCGCTATCGCGTTTGCAATGGACCTTTATGAACACGGCATAATTACGAGTGCTCAAACTGAGGGCGTTGACTTGCGGTTTGGAAACGTTGACGCTTTAATCGAGTTGATTCATAAAATCGGTAAACGTGACGGTTGGCTTGGCAATGTTCTCGCTGAAGGTGTGGCGAAGGCTGCAGAAACCATCGGTGGTGAAGCAGTCCAGTATGCGTGCCACGTTAAGGGGTTGGAGTTGCCGGGTTATGATTTGCGAACGCTAACGAATGCGGCTTTGGGCTTCTCTGTAGCGTTTAGCGGTGATGGACACTTACGAAACGGCGCCGAAATGTTGGATGTTACAGGCAAAGTTGATCGCCACAAAATCGAAAACGGCATCGGAAGCATGCTTGTTGAACAAAGTCAACTCTACAATGTTCTTGACTCATTAATTCTCTACAAGCTAAGTCCCCAGCTTTACACTTGGAAAGACTTAGCAGACTATTACACTTTAGCAACAGGCATTCAAGTCACTGAGGAAGAGTTGAAGCTGGTCGGCGACAGAATAGAGAACCTTGCACGGTTATTCAACATGCTGGAAGGCAAAGGCACCCGCAACCAAGATGACCTTCCATACAAAATTAAGAATTGCCCAGTTC
This sequence comes from Bathyarchaeia archaeon, assembly GCA_042296865.1. GTDB lineage: Archaea > Thermoproteota > Bathyarchaeia > Bathyarchaeales > Bathycorpusculaceae > Bathycorpusculum. Next base: position 3,029,094 of record CP170178.1, read on the forward strand.
TAGACGAAGGCCCAGAGAAGGGCGCTGTCATCGATGATGACGAGTTACAGTTAGGTATTGACGATTACTATGTTGCCCGTGGCTGGACAGCAGACGGAATTCCAACCGTAGACTGCTTAAAACAGGCTGGTTTAGGCAGTATATCTTACATTTCTGAAAGCGCATTAAAAGCCCTTCGAACTCAGGAGGCAACTTAACCATGGCTGATCGTCATCAAGACCGAAAATTTGTCGTTTCAGACCCAGAAAAATGCAATGGATGCAGCCTCTGCGAATACGTTTGCAGCATGGTTAACGAAAAAACCTTCAACCCTAACAAGTCACGAATTCGGGTCACCCGCATGAGTCCATTGGCTAACGTGGCTGTTTCATGCCGAAAATGTGAAGACCCCGTTTGTGTTGCGTCTTGCCCAAAAAACGCTTTGTCACAGGAAGAAAGCACCGGAATTATCCGTGTTAATGAGCATGCGTGCACTGGTTGCGGTTGGTGTGTTGGTGCTTGCCAGTTTGGAGCTATGAATTTGCATCTAGACAAAAAAGTTGCTTACACTTGTAATAGTTGCACTGACACTGATTTTAAGGGTGAGCCTCAATGTGTAGTGTGGTGTCCCGAGGGTGCATTGCAGTATGTTACCACTGAAACGTTGGCTCAGAAGGCACGTCAAAAAATTGTTAGTCAATTGCTTGAAGCACATGAGACCAGTAAAGAAAAAACGGAGTAGTTCCCTTCTTCTGCAATGAATAAACGGATTTGTTTTAATGCTTTAATTCGATTAAATCAAACCTTGTCGGTTTAGACCCTAAAGCCCTCATAGCTTGAATTCGTTTAAGCTCTTGAGGGTTGCCTAAGGCGGATTCAACCATTTGTCTTTCAAGTTCTTGTGTTAACTCTGACTTGTAAATTTTTACGGTTGCTTGATAAATTTTGGCTCTTTTAACTTTTTCCAAGTTCACTTGCTGGTCAACGTTAAAGTTTAATGGGTAACCAGCGTCTAAATCGAAAACGTCAACTCGGCGGTTTGGGGCGTCAACTTTTATGATTCTGACTCTTTTTTGAACTGTCTCTTCGTATTTCCAGTCAGGATTCAACATTTGGCATCAAGGGGTTCATTAAACATGTTGCTAATATTAATTAAGTTCTCTGAAAAAAGAGAACTGTATCGCTGGAAAAGTTTACGTTAAAATGCTGCTTTTAGATTTTCGTTTAAACAAAACATTACTTAACACTTCATATTGTAAATGTTTCTTGTTGTTATGCAAATTTTTTGCCGCTCCACTTTTCCTAACGCCTAAATGCTGTCAAGTATGTTGCAATATCAAAAAAGACATGAATTTTTACCCTTAGAACCCATTACATTAATATACTTTTAAATGAAACTCAATCATCTAAACTCGTTGGGGAATAATGTTTGCTCGGTTACTCAGGAAGAATCTTATATCTCGATTTGACCACCGGTAAAAATCACACTGAAAAACTTAACGAAGAAACCGCTAAAAAATATATCGGCGGAATCGGGCTAGGCATGCACCTTTACTTAAACAATTCAAAAAAAGGTGTAAACCCGTTTAGTCCCGAAAACCCGCTTGTCCTCTCAGTGGGACCACTCGCAGCCACCATGTTCCCAACAGGCGGAAATGGTCACGCATTCATCTCTAAATCACCAGTCACAGGCGGCGTAGGCGAATCAGTAAGCCACGGCACTTTTGGCACAGAACTAAAACGTGCAGGCTACGATGCCGTAGTCATAACTGGCAAAGCTGAAAAACCAGTTTACCTACTAATAGACGATGATTCAATAGAGTTACGTGATGCAGCTAAACTTTGGGGTACTTCACCGGCGGAAACAGAAGATGCAGTTAAAAACGAAATCGGCGATTTTTACGTTCGCGTTGCATCCATTGGTCTTGCCGGCGAAAAACTCTCAAAAATAGCCTGCATTATTAATGATAAGACTCGTGCGGCGGGCCGTACTGGTCTTGGCGCTGTTATGGGTTCAAAAAACCTTAAAGCCATCGCTGTCCGCGGAACAAATGATGTTGCAATCTCTAAACCTGACGAATTCTTCAGTTTAGTTAAAGAATTCCATGAACGCATGAAAGGTCCAGCTGCACAGAAATACCGCACAATGGGTTCAACAGACAACCTTACACATCAAAACAAAATGTTCTGTGTTCCAACACGCAACTATAACGAGTCACACTTCGAAGAAGCTGACCACATCAGCAGCACCATCATCAACCAACGATATGTCTCAAAAATCATTGCTTGTAACTCGTGTGCTATGCGTTGTGAACATGAAGCCGTAATCAAAGACGGCCCATACAAAGGAACAATGGCACGCATAGAATACGATAACCTTTGGGCTTTTGGTCCAAACTGCGGCGTAGACAAACTAAACCAGATCATAAAAGCCGCTGAACGCTGTAACTACTACGGCATAGACGCGCAAAGCGCAGGCGGCATTGTCAGCTTCATAATGGATTGCCATGAAAAAGGCATTCTGACCAATGAAGACCTTGAAGGAATCGACGCCCACTTCGGCAACGCAAGTGCAATGCTTGCAATCATTGAAAAAATCGGCAGACGTGAAGGCGTAGGTGTCATGTTTGCGGACGGCGTTAAAGATGCCGCTGCAAAGATTGGCAAAGGCTCAGAAAAGCTTGCTCAACACGTTAAAGGTTTAGAAGTCACTGGTTACGATGTTAGGTGCCTTAAAACTGCAGCTCTAAGCTATGCAGTATCCTTCAGAGGCGCAGACCACAACAGAAGCGGCGCCTTCACTGTTGACCTTCGAGGCAAAGTTGACCGCTTTAAAGCTGAAGCTGGCAGAGGTAAAATAGTTAAAGACCTTGAAGACCAATTTAACCTAATTGACTCATTAATTGTCTGCAAAAACTCTAAGGGCACTTTCTATAAAGAAATTGAAGAAATGACCAAAATCTACAATTCAACTACAGGTTTAGGCATTACTGCTCAAGAACTGGAATTAGCAGGCGAACGCATACAAGCCCTTGCAAGACTCATTAACATCCGTGAAGGTTTAACCCGAAAAGACGACACGTTACCCTGGAAAGTTATGAATCAACCAGTCAGCGATGACGGTCCAGCAAAAGGTGCAGTTGTAACTCAAGACGAACTAAACCTTATGCTTGACGATTACTATCAAGCCCGCGGCTACGACAAACAAGGCGTTCCAACAAAAGCTAAACTTCAAGAGCTAGGCTTACAAGATTATTTAGGCATAATAGAAAACAAAGGGGACTAAAACATGGCGAAACTACATGAAAGAAAATTCATATCCGCCGACCCCGAAAAATGTGTAGGCTGCCAAATCTGTGAATACGCCTGCTCATTCGGCAAAGAAAGAGTATTCAATCCAACGAAATCCCGTATACGCGTAATACGTGAAAACCAAATTAACAACATAGCCGTCACCTGCCGACTCTGCGAAACACCAGCCTGCGTCGCCGCCTGCCCAAGAAATGCACTTTCACAATCATCAACAGGCAACATCATTATAGAAAAGGAAAACTGCACTGGCTGTGGCTGGTGTATTGCTGCTTGCGATTATGGTGCAATGATGCTGCATCCAGAAACCAAAATTGTTTACAGCTGTGACTTATGCAAATTCAGAGCAGATGGTCCACAATGTGTTAAATGGTGTCCTGAAGAAGCCCTAACTGTTGTTACAAGTGACGTGTTGGCTCAGAAAGCAAGACTTAGCGCTATCAAGAAACTGTTCCAACCTGCAGGCGAAAACAGAAGCCAGCAATCAAAAGAAACAGAATAAACCCAACTTTCTTTTTTACTCATCACTAAATTATCGGAAAAACACTTAAACTCAGGATTCAAAAACCAGATTTACCCACTATATTAATATACTTTTTACTAACTATATGTCTAAATTCGTTGGAGGAATAGGTTTGCTCGGTTACGCAGGAAGAGTACTACGTGTAGATTTAACCACCGCAAGCACACGTGTGGAAAAACTTGACGACGAAACCGCTAAAAAATATATCGGCGGAATCGGTTTAGGCATGAAACTTTATTTAGCTAACTCAAAAGCTGGCGTTGACCCGTTATCTCCCGAAAACCCGCTTGTTTTAACTGTTGGCCCAGTTTCAGGTACAATGTTTCCGACAGGTGGGAATGGTCACGCTTTCATTTCTAAATCGCCGGAGACAAACCTGCTTGGTGAATCAGTCAGTCACGGCACTTTTGGCGCTGAACTAAAACGTGCAGGCTATGACGCTATAATTATTACTGGCAAAGCTGAAAAACCTGCCTACATTTGGATAGACGATAACTCTATACAATTACTTGATGCCAGCGCCATTTGGGGAAAATCGCCTGGAGAAACAGAAGACGCTATAAAAGAAGAAATCGGCGATTACTACGTTCGCGTTGCATCCATTGGTCTTGCCGGCGAAAAACTGTCCAGAATCGCAGGCATTATTAATGATAAGACTCGTGCGGCGGGCCGTACTGGTCTTGGCGCTGTTATGGGTTCAAAAAACCTTAAAGCCATTGCTGTTCGGGGAACAAATGACGTAAAAGTCGACAAACCCGATGAATTTTTAAACATTGTTAAAGATTTTCATGAACGCATGAAAGGCCCCGCTTCCCAAAAATACCGAACCATGGGTTCCACAGAAAACCTCATGATCCAAAACGCACTATACTGCGTCCCAACACGCAACTACAACAACGCCCACTTTGAATATGCAGACCGAATCAGCAGTGACGTTCTTAACGAACGTTACATTGCAAAAATTATTGCTTGCAACTCGTGTGCTATGCGTTGTGAACATGAAGCCGTAATCAAAGATGGCCCCTATAAGGGTTCAATGGCGCGCATGGAATACGATAACCTGTGGGCGCTTGGAGCAAACCTTGGCGTAGATAGGCTTGACGCAATAATTAGGGCAGCAGAGCTTTGCACTTATTATGGTTTAGACGCCCAAAGCGTAGGTGGAGTAATCGGTTTTATCATGGATTGCCACGAAAAAGGTTTCCTTGACCATGTCCAACTTGAAGGTGTTGACCCTCATTTTGGTAACGCAGACGCAGTAATAGAACTAATCGAACGCATCGCTACCCGAGATGGAATAGGCGATATGCTTGCTGACGGTGTTAAAGCTGCAGCGGCAAAAATCGGTGGCGAGGCTGAAAAGTTGGCTCAACACATTAAAGGTTTAGAAGTAACAGGCTACGATTTAAGATGCCTTAAAACTACTGCTTTAGCTGAAGCTGTTTCTTTCCGTGGAGCAGACCACAGTAGAAGCGGAGTTTTTGTAGCTGACTTAACCGGCAAAGTTGACCGTTTAAAAGCTGAGGTTGGACGCGGAAAACTTGTTAAGGAACTTGAAGACATTTATAATCTAATAGATTCCTTAATAATCTGCAAAAACGCTAAAGGCACCCTGTACAAGGAAGCTGAAGACTTAGCTAACCTATTCAGTGCTGTTACCGGTCAAAACGTCACCGCTGAAGACCTAAAACTTGCAGGTGAACGGATAGAAGCCCTTGCAAGACTTATCAACATCCGTGAAGGTTTAACCCGAAAAGACGACACGTTACCTTGGAAAACCATGAATCTTCCAATCAAGGATGACGGTCCAGTAAAAGGCTGTGTGGTAACTCAGGAAGAGCTTGACCTGATGCTTGACGATTACTATACTTCACGCGGTTGGAACCTTAAAGGTGTGCCAACCCCCGAGAAACTCCAGCAACTCGGCCTTGGAGAATTCGGAAACATCCTTAAAGAAAAGGAGAACTAAAAAATGGTAAGTGTCCACAACAGAAAATTCGTCTCAGCTGACCCCGAAAAATGTGTAGGTTGCCAAGTATGCGAATACGCCTGCTCATACAGCAAAGAAAAAGCGTTCAACCCAATCAAATCACGCATCCGCGCAGTCCGCGTTAACCAAGTAGCCAACATGGCTGTTACCTGCCGACTCTGCGAAGAACCCGCTTGTGTCGCTGCCTGCCCAAGAGATGCTCTTTCCCAGTCAAAAGAAAACGGTGCAATCCAAATTGACCCCGACAAATGTAACGGTTGCGGATGGTGCATTGAAGCCTGCGACTACGGCGCGATGATGTTGCATCCAGAAACAAAAACGGTCTACACATGCGATTTGTGCAAAGAAAAACCAGAAGGACCTCAATGTGTTAAATGGTGCCCCGAAGAAGCCCTAACAATAGTGACAAGCGACACATTGGCGCAGAAAGCAAGAATCAGTGCAATCAAAAAACTGTTTAGCGAAAACCCGTAACAAGGGTTTCCAAACTTCTTGTCTTCAATTTTATTTTCTATTCAAATTCACCATTTAATGGGTTGTTTTTCAACCAATAGTCACCTACCCCCTATAGGTTTTTGCATATAGTTTCTAATAGGCTGCAAATAGGTTGGTTACAATGTAGACCCATGTAGGTTTTCTGCATTGATTGAATATTAGACTACAACTGTGCTCACTTTACGCCAACCCCTCTATGGTTTCAACATAGAACCTCTAATATGTCTTGAATCTCCAACAAGCAAGTGTTAAAGTCATAAAAACTGGTTTCCAATTTTCAAGTTATTATTTACCATTTTACTAATCAAATAACCTGTTGGAATAGTGTAAATCGTGAGTATCGTGTCAAAAGCTAGCAAGATAGGCATCAACGCTATTATAGTAATGTCCGAAAACATCTGGCCAGTAATTATTGGCATCATAAATTTATACATAAAATAGTTTATGAACGGCGATAATGCTAGCCTTAATATGAGCGCTAAAGCAGTGTAATAGATAACTGAATTTACCTTTAAAGGTGCAACTTGTTCTTTCTTTGAAATTTTCCATTTTAGTAAAGAATATGCCAAGAAAAGTCCTATCAAAGTAGTTAGCATGATGCTAAAATTCCATAAGGGAAACAAGAAACCCAGAGCTCTGGGAAAGATTAGTGTTTGACCGATTGCACTTAACGCTGCAACTAAAACGCCTAATTTAAAGCCATAGAGTAAAGCTGCAATAACGATTGGTATTTCCCAAAAATAGAATGAAGGCAAACCCGTTATTGTGGGTATTCTAATTTGGCTTAAGGCTATAGCAATCGCCGTAAAGATGCTGCATAGCGCAACCTCTTTTGAATTCATGTTTTATTGAAGTGTTTATTTTATATATATAAATTTATGTATAATTGCATTTTATGCTTTTTTTTGGGGTGGATTCTGTTAAATTCCAAAATTTTTCAAAATAGTTTTTACTTAAAGCTATAACTCCTGGATTATTTGACCAATAAAATGAAGGCCTAAAAATGTTATTAGGTAAAGTATTAATCAGAGTATCTCTGTCGTCAATTATGCCAACTCCAACTTGAATTGGATCTGGAATGTACCTAATCTTAAAATTTGGGTTCTTTTCAAGCAGTTCAATATTTTTATCATGAATTACCTCTGTGCATGACGCTAAAATTATTCGAATCTTGACATTTCTCGCTAAAAGTTTTCTGAATAACGAAAAATTGGTGTCCAACCAAAAAGAATATTTTGAATATAATATCATTGTCTCTAAACTCTTCTTTGTTGTCAGTACTTGCTTTTTAGCAAAACTCGTAAGATGTTCCTTTCCTGTAACTGCGATAAGGTGCGGCTCTATTTTACTCTCTTCGCTATTTCTTTTTTGCATTTGGCTGACTAACTCGGCTACCTTCGTTTTAACTTCAAATGTTTCTTTGTTTCTTTTTTCCAAGAGAATTTTTGAAGCTAAATTTATCGAGATCGCCTTATATTCGCAAGGGGCAGCTATTACTTTTGTAATTAACCCGTTTTTTTCAAGCTTAGGGATATTTTTGTACACAACTTCTCTAGCTAAATTTGTTGCTTTAGCAATTTGTGTTACAGTAGACGGCTCGGATCGAACTAACATAATAAAAATTTTCGCTTGGTTAACCGTTAAACCTAGTTGTGTTAAAGTTTCTATTTGATTCTGTAAATCCATTTTGGGTTAGTATATTGTTCAAAATATAAATTCTTTGTTACTGAAGCCTTCAGTAATAATTCGTTATATCCTTTAGCCGTAGATTCTTGTTTCTATTAAAATTTAGGAGAAAAAATAAAAAAAATGAAAAAAAATATACCAAAAATATCTGTTTTTGCAATTGCTTTCGTGTTAATGATTAGTTGCATATCTATGCTTATGACAACTTCAGTCAAAGCGGCTACTACATACACTAACCTCCAAGAAGGTGGTTCAATGCCTGGAACACTGCAAAGCGGCGTAACCGCAGATGTAGAAGTTGATACCCGCGCTTTTCTCAGTTTCACCCCTAACCCCATTGGCGTCAACCAAGAACTATTAGTGAACATTTGGCTTAACCCGGCACTGCATGTAAGTCGATACTTCAAAGACTACACAGTAACATTCACAAAACCAGACGGAACAACCGATGTTGTCAAGATTGATTCTTACCGAGCAGACTGCACAGCATGGTTCCCTTACAAAGTAGATCAAACCGGTACATGGACAATCAAATTCGACTTTCCCGGCGGCTACTTCCCCGCAGGCAACTATACAACCTATAGTGGCGCTGTAATGGGCAGTGGCGTCACTAACTTTAAAGAATCTGTCTACTACAAACCCAGTTCTACACCAGTACAGAACCTAACAGTGCAAACAGACATGGCCTATTCATGGCCGCCAGCAGCGTTACCAACTGATTACTGGGCAAGACCCATATCGCCAGAAAACCGTGAATGGTGGCCAATCGCAGGTAGCTACCCCGCTACAGGCTATGTCGGCGGAGGCACAATGTGGGATCAACTTTACCCTGACACAAACCCTCACTGGAGTGACCGCTATACCTTTACACCTTGGGTTCAAGCGCCAAACAGTGCACACATAGTATGGAAGAGGCTAGATGCTATAGATGGTTTAGTTGGAGGTCCTGGAGGAATATCGAGTTTGCTTACTACACCCGCATCACCAAGCGTCGTTTATGCTGGAAGATGTTATCAGACAATGACTGTGCCAATCAATGGTGTACCAACAAGCTGTGCCGTATGCTATGACCTGCGCACTGGACAACAATATTACGCTATACCTACATCCCAAGGTGGAATCACGCCGACTATTGTTTCCTACACCTCAACATATTCAACGCTTTCAGGTCAACCAGCTGTTCCAGGCGCAACTGCAGGTTCAGGCACCGCACCAGAGCTTATGACAATAAGTAACGGCTACCTATTGAAAATTAACCCGTTAACTGGCGCCATATTAACTAACATTTCGATTTCTCCCCTAACAGGCACTGGCGGAACATACTACATGAACGAGTACGTTTTAGCTATACAAAACATTGGAAACAATACTAGTCCGAACTACCGATTAATCAACTGGACCACAGCAGGAACCACAAGCAACTTCACAGCCCGAATAATGAGCAATACAAGTTACGCAAGAAGCAGTCTGCCAACAATAACCGACTATAACGTTGGGATAGGCGCAACAGTATCCAGCGTTACCCCCGCAACTTCAACAGGCGTCCAAACACAAATGACCATAATCGCTTACAAACTATCTACAGGCGAACAATTATGGAATAAAACAGTCGATGAATCACAATACGCCTCAAGCGCAATAGTTGCAGATCACGGAAAGCTTGCAGTGTTAACAGAAAAAGGATACTTCTTAGCGTACGACTTAGCTACAGGCACTCAAGTATGGCAAAGCGAACAAATGAGTTATCCTTGGTCGGCATCTGGTTTTGGAGCCTACACAATACAATCTGCTTATGGCCTAATATTCCGCGAAGCATATGATGGCGTCTACGCTTACAACTGGACAGACGGCAAGATCGCTTGGAAATACAAAGCTTCTGCAACCCCATTTGAAACCCCCTACATTGACGAGAACGGTGAACCAGTCTACGCTTTCTCATGGAACGGCGGAGGCAGCAGTGGTACGATAATTGCTGACGGAAAAATATTCACTTTCAACTGCGAACATTCCCCTACATTGCCCATTACGAGAGGCTGGAAAATGCATTGCATAAACATTACAACAGGCGAAGGCATTTGGAACATTACCGGCTATATGTCCGCAGGCGCAGTAGCAGACGGATACCTAACAGTTGGAGACGCATACGACGGCTACCTGTACGTTTTCGGCAAAGGTCAAAGTGCAACAACAATTTCAGCCCCGCAAACAGCGATAACAAAGGGACAAAGCGTCATTTTAAGCGGCACCATTTTAGATCAATCACCAGCTCAACAAGGCACGCCTTGTGTCTCTAAGGATTCAATGGCGACCTACATGGAATACTTGCATATGCAGAAACCGATTGACGGTTTATACCACAATATAACGGTAACTGGCGTCCCAATATCAATTGATGCTATTGACCCTAATGGTAATGCTGTACACATTGCTGACGTAACAAGCGATATGAGTGGCACTTTCAGTTATACCTGGACGCCAGAAATGGCGGGGGACTACGCTATAACAGCTACTTTCATGGGCGATGACTCTTACGGCAGCAGCTGGGCAGAAACACACGCAACAGTAGTTAACGCACCCGAGGCGACAGCGACTTCATCACCAATCAGTTTTGACTCAATCAACAATACATTGATGACAACGGCAATAGGAATAGGGGCAGCAATCATTTTAGCCATTGTATTGGCAACAGTAATTCTGATTAAGAAGCGAGCATAAAAATCAAAATTCGCTTTCTTTTTTTTACAGTCCAAAAGCTCAAGTTTTCATTTATCCTTGAAGAAGTTTTCTCTTCTTTATCGTCTATAGCGTAGCTTTACTCTTGCATAGTTTACACATTGAACTCCTTTAGACAGGGGTTTGGTTGTTGGGAATACTTAAATATTGACAAGCGACTCAGATGGCTGTAAACCCAAAGAAAGTTGGGTCATGGGGCTGTCGTCTAGCATGGTTCAGGATACATGCCTGGGGCGTATGCGATCCTGGGTTCAAATCCCAGC